>NZ_CP192513.1:4092500-4470000 GCF_050613165.1 Streptomyces sp. P6-2-1
GCGGCTGTAAGAGGTCGTGGAGGACCGAACCCACCAGGGTTGAAAACCTGGGGGATGACCTGTGGTTAGGGGTGAAAGGCCAATCAAACTCCGTGATAGCTGGTTCTCCCCGAAATGCATTTAGGTGCAGCGTCGTGTGTTTCTTGCCGGAGGTAGAGCACTGGATAGGCGATGGGCCTTACCGGGTTACTGACCTTAGCCAAACTCCGAATGCCGGTAAGTGAGAGCACGGCAGTGAGACTGTGGGGGATAAGCTCCATGGTCGAGAGGGAAACAGCCCAGAGCATCGACTAAGGCCCCTAAGCGTACGCTAAGTGGGAAAGGATGTGGAGTCGCAGAGACAACCAGGAGGTTGGCTTAGAAGCAGCCACCCTTGAAAGAGTGCGTAATAGCTCACTGGTCTAGTGATTCCGCGCCGACAATGTAGCGGGGCTCAAGCGTACCGCCGAAGTCGTGTCATTGCAGCAATACTCCCAACGGAGGCTGTGATGGGTAGGGGAGCGTCGTGTGCCGGGTGAAGCTGCCGTGTAAGCGAGTGGTGGACGGTTCACGAGTGAGAATGCAGGCATGAGTAGCGATTCACACGTGAGAAACGTGTGCGCCGATTGACTAAGGGTTCCTGGGTCAAGCTGATCTGCCCAGGGTAAGTCGGGACCTAAGGCGAGGCCGACAGGCGTAGTCGATGGATAACCGGTTGATATTCCGGTACCCGCTGTGAAGCGTCAAACATTGAATCCAGTGATGCTAAGCCCGTGAAGCCGCCCTGATCTCTTCGGAGTTGAGGGGAGTGGTGGAGCCGGTGACCCAGGCTGGTAGTAGGTGAGTGATGGGGTGACGCAGGAAGGTAGTCCATCCCGGGCGGTGGTTGTCCCGGGGTAAGGGTGTAGGGCGTTGCGTAGGTAAATCCGCGTAGCTTGTGCCTGAGACCTGATGCCGAGCCGATTGTGGTGAAGTGGATGATCCTATGCTGTCGAGAAAAGCCTCTAGCGAGTTTCATGGCGGCCCGTACCCTAAACCGACTCAGGTGGTCTGGTAGAGAATACCGAGGCGTTCGGGTGAACTATGGTTAAGGAACTCGGCAAAATGCCCCCGTAACTTCGGGAGAAGGGGGGCCACACCTGGTGATCACTCTTGCAGTGTGAGCTGGGGGTGGCCGCAGAGACCAGCGAGAAGCGACTGTTTACTAAAAACACAGGTCCGTGCGAAGCCGTAAGGCGATGTATACGGACTGACGCCTGCCCGGTGCTGGAACGTTAAGGGGACCGGTTAGCTGACTTTCGGGTTGGCGAAGCTGAGAACTTAAGCGCCAGTAAACGGCGGTGGTAACTATAACCATCCTAAGGTAGCGAAATTCCTTGTCGGGTAAGTTCCGACCTGCACGAATGGCGTAACGACTTCTCGACTGTCTCAACCATAGGCCCGGTGAAATTGCATTACGAGTAAAGATGCTCGTTTCGCGCAGCAGGACGGAAAGACCCCGGGACCTTTACTACAGTTTGATATTGGTGTTCGGTTCGGCTTGTGTAGGATAGGTGGGAGACTGTGAAGCGGCCACGCCAGTGGTTGTGGAGTCGTTGTTGAAATACCACTCTGGTCGTGCTGGATGTCTAACCCGGGTCCGTGATCCGGATCGGGGACAGTGTCTGATGGGTAGTTTAACTGGGGCGGTTGCCTCCTAAAGAGTAACGGAGGCGCCCAAAGGTTCCCTCAGCCTGGTTGGTAATCAGGTGGTGAGTGTAAGTGCACAAGGGAGCTTGACTGTGAGACCGACGGGTCGAGCAGGGACGAAAGTCGGGACTAGTGATCCGGCGGTGGCTTGTGGAAGCGCCGTCGCTCAACGGATAAAAGGTACCCCGGGGATAACAGGCTGATCTTCCCCAAGAGTCCATATCGACGGGATGGTTTGGCACCTCGATGTCGGCTCGTCGCATCCTGGGGCTGGAGTCGGTCCCAAGGGTTGGGCTGTTCGCCCATTAAAGCGGTACGCGAGCTGGGTTTAGAACGTCGTGAGACAGTTCGGTCCCTATCCGCTGTGCGCGTAGGAATATTGAGAAGGGCTGTCCCTAGTACGAGAGGACCGGGACGGACGAACCTCTGGTGTGCCAGTTGTTCTGCCAAGGGCATGGCTGGTTGGCTACGTTCGGGAGGGATAACCGCTGAAAGCATCTAAGCGGGAAGCCTGCTTCGAGATGAGTGTTCCCACCTCCTTTGAGAGGGTAAGGCTCCCAGTAGACGACTGGGTTGATAGGCCGGATATGGAAGCCCTGTGAGGGGTGGAGTTGACCGGTACTAATAGGCCGAGGGCTTGTCCTCAGTTGCTCGCGTCCACTGTGTTGGTTCTGAAACCACGAACAACCGGATCACGTCCTTTTGAGGGGCGGGGTGGTTGTGGGTTTTATAGTGTTTCGGTGGTCATAGCGCGTGGGAAACGCCCGGTTACATTCCGAACCCGGAAGCTAAGCTGCGTAGCGCCGATGGTACTGCAAGGGGGACCTTGTGGGAGAGTAGGACGCCGCCGAACAATTATTGTGGGATTGCCCCGCACCTTAATGGTGCGGGGCTTTTCTGCATTCACGGGAAGTTATTCAGGACCCGGCTATTGTCGAAGCCATGCGCTACGACCTGGTCATCTTCGACAACGACGGCGTCCTCGTGGACAGCGAGCCGCTGTCCAACACGGTGCTGGCCACGTACCTCACGGAACTCGGCCACCCCACCACGTACGAGGACTCCCTCCGGGACTACATGGGTGGCGCCCTGCACCGGGTGCACGACACCATCCTCGAACGAACCGGGCAGCGGTTGCCCGAGACCTTCGACGCGGACTTCCACGCGCGTGTCTTCGCGGCGTTCGCGCGTGAGCTGAAACCCGTCGACGGCGTGGGTGACGTCCTCGCCTGGTTGAAGGAGAGCGCGACCCCGTACTGCGTCGCCTCGTCCGGCAGCCACGAGCGCATCCGCTTCGGGCACGGCGTCACAGGGCTCGACCGTTGGTTCCCCGAGGACCGCGTCTTCAGCGCCGAGGATGTCGGCCGCGGAAAGCCGGCGCCCGATCTCTTCCTGCATGCGGCCGCCGCCATGAACGTGGCCCCGGAGCGGTGCGCGGTCGTGGAGGACAGCCCGCTCGGCGTCGAGGCCGCACGGGCGGCGGGGATGGACGTGTACGGATTTACCGCCATGACTCCGGCGGCGAAGCTTGGGCCCGTGACTGCGGGCTTCGGGAGCATGGCCGAACTCCCGGATTTGCTGGGCTGATTGGCCTACCGACTGGTAGCGAGGGCGCCTACGCTCCCGCCATGACCGCTCCCGCCACCATCGACGCACGCCTCCGGCACGGCCGTGTCGCGCTCGCCCTGAGTTTCTTCGTGCAGGGCGCGGCCTTCGCGCTGCTCGTGACCCGCATACCTGCCGTCCAGGACAAGTACGGGATATCCGACGGGTTGCTGCCCGTTTTCCTCGCCGCGGTCCCCGTACTCGCCGGTGTCGGGAGCGTCGTCACCGAACAACTGGTCAAGCGGGTGCGACCCAGCAGGGTGCTGCGCTGGTCGCAGCCGCTCGCGCTCCTCGCCCTCCTCGGTGTCGGGTACGGGGACGGCATGGTGGTCCTGGGTCTCGTGCTCGCCGTCTTCGGGCTCGGCGTGGGCGCGCTCGACGCGTCGATGAACATGCTCGGCGTCAGCCTCCAGCGCGCGTACGGCCGCAGCATCATGCTCGGCTTCCACGCCGTCTACAGCCTCGGCGGCATTCTCGGCGCCTCGCTCGCCTGGGTCGGCGCGCACTGGCATCTCTCGCTCGGTGTCTCCTACCTCCCGCTGGTCGCCCTCACCGTCCCCGCCGTGCTCGTCGGCAGCCGCTGGTACGCGGACGCGCGGGCCGGGGAAGAGAAGGAAGCCGCCGCAGGTCAGGCGGGGCTTGAGCAGGGGCAGGGGTCCGGGATCGTCTTCCGGATGCTTCTCCCGCTCTGCCTCGTCATGACGTTCGCGTACATCGGTGACTCGACCGTCTCCAACTGGAGCGCGAAGTACCTCCAGGACGTCCTCGGCAGTTCGGAGCAGCTCTCGACCGTGCCCTACAACGTGTACATGGTCACGACGCTGATCGGCCGGGCGGCGGGTGACTTCGGGGTGCGGCGCTTCGGTCCCGTCGTGGTGGTACGGGCAGGGGCCTTGGTCGCCGCGGCCGGATTCGGGATCGTGGCGCTCGCGCCCGGTGCGTGGGTCGGGATGCTGGGGTTCACGCTTCTCGGACTCGGGCTGTGCGTCCTCGTACCGCAGACCTTCGCGGCCGCAGGGCGGATGTTCCCGCACGCTTCGGACGCGGCCGTCGCGCGGCTCAACATCTTCAACTACGTCGGTTTCCTCGTCGGCTCCCCGCTCGTCGGAGCGCTCGGAGACGCCTGGAACTACCGGGGCGCGATGATCGTGCCGCTCGTCCTCGTCCTCGTGACGCTGGGGTACGCGCGTTCCTTCGCGCCCGCGCCCGCCCGGTACGGTGACGGGCATGAGCGGCCTCGCGCACTTGATGTGGGATGACGGCGTCACCGCGTACGACTTCGGCGACGGTCATCCGATGGACCCCGTACGGCTGGACCTGACCCGCAAGCTCGTCGCGGGTCTCGGCATCGATGCCGCGCTCAAGGTCGTCGCGGCTCCGCCCGCCGGGGAGTCGACGCTGCGGCTCGTCCATCGCGAGGACTACATCGCGGCCGTGAAGGCGGCTTCGGCCGACCCGGAGCAGGCCGATCAGCGGTACGGCCTCGGCACCACCGACGACTGGGCGTTCGCCGGGATGCACGAGGTGTCCGCGCTCATCGCCGGGCAGTCCGTCGCCGCCGCCGAGGCGCTGTGGCACGGGGACACCGCGCACGCGGTGAACTTCACCGGCGGCCTCCACCACGCGATGCCGGCCGCCGCCTCCGGGTTCTGCGTCTACAACGACGCGGCGCTCGCGATCGCCCGGCTCCTCGAACTGGGCGCCGAGCGGGTCGCGTACGTCGATACGGACGTGCACCACGGGGACGGCGTCGAAGCAGCGTTCTGGTCCGATCCGCGTGTCCTGACCATCTCGGTCCACGAGCACCCCCGCACTCTCTTCCCCCACTCCGGCTGGCCGCAGGAGACGGGTGCCGAGGACGCGGAGGGCTCGGCGGCGAACCTCCCCCTGCCCGCGGGGACCGGGGACGCCGGGTGGTTGCGTGCCTTCCACGCCGTCGTGCCCGAGCTGCTCTCGGGCTTCGAGCCGCAGTTCCTCGTCACGCAGCACGGTACTGACACACACTTCGAGGACCCGCTCGCGCACCTCGCCGTCTCGCTCGACGCGCAGCGCGCCGTGCAGTCCGCGTGCCACGACTTCGCGCACACGTACGCGGACGGCCGCTGGCTCGCCCTCGGCGGCGGGGGTTACGCGGTCGCCGATGTCGTGCCGCGCTCGTGGACGCATCTCACGGCGATCGCCGCGCACCGTCCGGTCGAGCCGCTCGCGGCCGTACCGGAGGAGTGGCGGCGGCAGGTGTACGCCGAGACGCGGCAGCAGGCGCCGTACCGGATGACGGACGGCCGCTGGCCCGTGCGGTGGCAGCCCTGGGAGGAGGGCTACGACCCGGCGGACCGCATCGACCAGGCGATCATCGCGACGCGGAAGTCCGTTTTCCCGTTGCGGGGTCTCCTTCCGTAGACGTACAGGGGGTGGGTGGCGGGGCGCCGGGCGGGCGTTGCGGCGCCTTGTGAAGAGCCTGGCACGGTGGGAGCACAGGGGGCGGCCATCTCGGCGGATCTGTGGATAACTTCGAGGAAGACGTCACGGGACTCACCTGGAAGGGTGAGGAGTTGTACGGGTTCCTCGGAGTTGTCCACAGATTCGGGCGGAGGGGGGTGGGGGGCGGGGGAGACGCGAAAGAATGGTGTTGGGGCCGCCCCCTGGGAGGGCGGGGGTGTGTCCGGGGGTAGGCCCTGCTGGGTGCTGGGTGCCGAGTGCTTGCGCGGCCTTCCGTGCCACCATGCCGCTCCCACGGACGCCGGACACTTGCGCGGCCTTCCGCGCCACCACGCCGTTCGCACGGACGCCGGACGCCGGACGCCGGACGCCGGACGCTTGCGCGGCGTGCTGTACCACCGCGCTGCTCCCACGGACGCCGTGCCATCAAGCCCCCCAGGGCACCGTGTCCCACGACGCCTCCTCCCCCTCCCGAGACACCGTGTCACCAAACCGTGCCTCCCGAGACACCGCGCCACCAAGCCCCCGGCGGACCCCGAGCCCCCCGGCGGACCCCGAGCCCCCGGCGGACCCCCAGCCACCCGCCGCAGCGGCCAGCCCCCACCCGGCGGTCGCCAAGCAGCCAGGCCAAAGCCCCCAGCCGTTGACCTCCCGCTCCTACCACCCCAAGCCCGCACCCCCTCGCGCCCCAGCCCTCCAGATCCCTATCCCTCCCATCCCTCCAAGTCGCCCACGAGCCGCCCCCCGGCTCTCGGGCAGCCCCCCCGAGCCGCCTCCCCAAGCCCCCGACCTTCCCGCCCCAGCCCACCAAGTCCTCTCTCGCCCCCAAGCCGCCCCGCCAGCCCCCTCCCCGAGCCGCCCCCGGCCTCACCCCCACCCCCCCCGTCGCCAACCCCCCCCGTCGCCAACCCCCCCGTCGCCAACCCCCTGTCCCCGCCCCTCCCCCTCCCCCCACCCCCCAAGCGCACCCCCCCTACGCCCAACGCCCGACCCGCCCCTGGCCGCCCCGCCCCACCACCCTCCCCACACCCCCGCACCGATGTGTCGACAAAACGACCCGCTTCCCCCTACGTCCGTCCCCGCCGACTACGTTCCCGCGTCGCTCCCCGTCTCTCCGGCGCCCTCCGCTCGCGCCGCGTGTGAGCCGGGCGTGAGCCCCCCGGCGGGGTCGCCTGGGGTGGGGTGGCCGACGGGGGGCGGGCGGGGTGGGGGCCGTGGTGGGGTGTGGGGGGAGGGGCGGGGCCGAGGTGCAGGTCAGCTCGGTCGTGGGGTGGTCGGTCAGGAGGGCGCGCGTGGCCCGGGCCTGGTGGCGGGGAGGGGGAGGGGCGGGTGGTTTTCCGCGTTCCGCTTGGTGGTGCTGTGCGGACTGGGTACTACCGGCCGATTACTCGTTATGTACTCAATCCGGCGTGTCTGTCACGGTAAACAGAGGATGCCTGCTCCTCTTCCCCACTCGCATCACCCGCCCCTAATCTGGGGAGTGAGCGCTCAGCGACGAGGAGTCACCGGAGGGGAAGCCGGTGCGCGTCCGAGCGGAAGGTACAGGTGTAGTGATGGCCACTGCTGACGAGCGTCCTCTCCACGAGGTCCAGTTCCTGACCGTCGCCGAGGTCGCCTCGGTGATGCGAGTGTCGAAGATGACCGTGTACCGCCTGGTGCACAGCGGTCATCTGCCCGCCATCCGGGTCGGAAGGTCCTTCCGGGTCCCCGAGCAGGCGGTGCACGAGTACCTCCGCGAGTCCTACGTGGGGGTGGAGACCGCCTGATCCCGCTGTTCGCCCGCCAGGGGACCGGCTCCCGGCCGGGGCCCTGGCGGGGTCCCGGGCAGGGGGGATGCCCTCGATTTAGGGCTCGGAGCGGGTGGCGGGTAGGCTGGGCCGACGTAGGTCGTGTGGGCCCATGCAGCCCCGCACCAAGTACCCCCGCCAGTTGCGGGGGTGTTCCGAGTAGTGAGCGAGGGTTGTTGTGGGCTCTGTCATCAAGAAGCGGCGCAAGCGGATGGCCAAGAAGAAGCACCGCAAGCTGCTGAAGCGTACGCGCGTCCAGCGTCGCAACAAGAAGTGAGCCGTTCCCCGCGCGAGCGGGGCGCTCCACCGCGGCCCTTCCCCGGTTCGTTCCGGGGAAGGGCCGCGGTTCTGTGTACGGGGCTCTTCCCCGTACGGGAATGAGCCCCCGCCCCGCCGAATGGACCCTCCGCGCCGGGCCTCACCTCCCCGCGCGGCCGGATCGCCCCCGCTCCCGCTCCGCCGGGCCGGTCCCTCGTTCCCGCTCCGCCGGACCGGGCCGGGCCGGTCTCTCGCTCCCGCTCCGCCGGGCCGGTCCCCCCGTCGCGCCCCGCCCCGTCTCCCGGCCCGCTACCGTGGCCCCCATCGGCGTACGCCACGGAAGGGCGGGCGGATCGCGTGGGCAGTGTCGTGCTGGTGACGGGGGCCGGGCGCAGGCTCGGGGCGCGGTTCGTGCGGGCCGTGCAGGAGGACCCGGCGGTGGAGCGGGTGATCGCGGTGGACGCGGTGCCGCCCGGGCAGCCGCTGGGGCGGGCGCAGTTCGTCCGCGCCGATCTGCGGCAGCCCGTCATCGCGCGGGTGCTCGCCGAGCACGCCGTCGACACCGTCGTGCACCTCGACGTGACCGGCACCGCGCCCGGAGTGCCGCGCGCCGGGGTCAAGGAGACCAACGTCATCGGCAGTCTCCAGCTCCTCGGCGCCTGCCAGAAGTCCCCGTGGGTGCGCCGCCTCGTCGTGAAGTCCTCGACCGCCGTGTACGGTTCGGCCGCGCGCGATCCCGCCGTCGTCGACGAGGCGGGCCCGCACCACGCCCCGCCGCACAGCGGCTTCGCGAAGGACGTCGGCGAAGTCGAGAACTACGTACGGGGCTTCGCCCGCCGCCGCCCCGATGTCGCGGTGGGCGTGCTCCGCTTCGCCGGCATCCTCGGGCCCGGCGCGGAGTCCCCCTTCGCCGCCTACTTCGCACTGCCCGTCCTGCCGACCGTGCTCGGGCATGATCCCCGGCTCCAGTTCGTTCACGAGGACGACGCGCTCGCCGTCCTGCGGTTGCTCGCCTGCCTGCCCGAGAGCGCCTCGGCGCGCGGCAACGGCACGTACAACGTCGCGGGTGCCGGTGTGCTGCTGCTCTCGCAGTGCGCGCGGCGGCTCGGGCGGCCCACGGTGGCGCTGCTGCCGCCCGTCGCGCGCTGGGCGGGTGCCGCGCTGCGCGGCGCGGGGCTCGGGGACTTCTCGCCCGAGCAGTGGCGGATGCTCACCCACGGCAGGGTCGTGGCCACCGACAGGCTCCGCGAGGACCTCGGCTTCACGCCCGCCCACGGGACGGCCGAGACGTTCGCCGACTACGCGCGCGCCCACGGCCCCGGGCTGCTCCCGCCCGCGCTCGTGGGCGCCCTCGTCGACCGCCTCGCCCCGCTCCGTACGCCCTGAACCACCGCCCCGCCGCACCCGAAGGAGTCCTTCCACATGGCCGACGCGAAAGTGATCCCGTTCGACGACGATCGCGCCCGCGAGCGGCGCGGTGGGCGTCGGGACGGCGGCGACGCCGAGGTGCGGGAGCTGCCTGGCGCCGCCCGCGAGGAGGTGCCGGACGAGACGCCGGAGTGGGAGCGGCGGCTCGCCGGAGGGCTCGCCTTCCTGCGGCGGCGGCTCACCGGCGCGTACGAGGTCGACGACTTCGGGTACGACGCGGAGCTGACCGAGGGTGTGCTCCTGGAGGCGCTGCGGCCGCTGTACGAGAAGTACTTCCGCGTCGAGGTGAAGGGCCTGGAGCACGTGCCCGCCGACGGGGCGGCGCTCCTCGTCGCGAACCACTCGGGGACGCTGCCGCTCGACGGGCTCATGCTCCAGGTCGCGCTCCACGACGAGCACCCGGCGGCCCGGCGGCTGCGGCTGCTCGCCGCCGACCTCGTCTTCCGGCTCCCCGTCGTCGGCGAGCTGGCCCGCAAGGCGGGGCACACGCTCGCCTGCGCCGAGGACGCCGAACGGCTGCTCACCGCGGGCGAACTGGTCGGGGTGATGCCCGAGGGATTCAAGGGGCTCGGGAAGCCGTTCGCCGAGCGGTACAAGCTCCAGCGCTTCGGGCGCGGCGGTTTCGTCGCGACCGCGTTGCGCGCCGGGGCCCCGATCGTGCCGTGCGCGATCGTCGGCGCCGAGGAGATCTATCCGATGGTCGGCAACGCGAAGACCCTGGCGCGTCTCTTCAACCTGCCGTACTTCCCCGTGACGCCGACCTTCCCGTGGCTCGGCCCGCTCGGCGCGCTGCCACTGCCGACGAAGTGGACCATCGAATTCGGTGAGCCGCTCGACACCTCCGGCCACGCGCCCGGCGCGGCCGAGGACCCCCTGCTCGTCTTCAACCTCACGGACCAGGTGCGGGAGCGGATTCAGCACATGCTCTACGAGGCGCTGGTGCGGCGCCGCTCGGTCTTCTTCTGACGCCGTGTCGTGCGGCGACGGTACGGGGACGGGGCCGCGCCTCCTGGGAGGCGCGGCCCCGCTTCCGTACCGCCGGCTCCGTCCTACGAGTCGTCCTCCACGCCGAGGCCGAGGCCGGGGAGGACTCCTGGCAGGAGCGGGGGCAGGGTGATGTCGGGGACCGGGCCGGGTGCGCGGTCCTGGTCGCCGCCCGTGCCGCCCTGCTCGCCCTTCGGGGTCCCGCTGCCCGCGCCGTCCGAGGAGGGGGCGCCGGTGGAGGGCTTGAGGGGGTCGAGGAGCCTGCCCGCGTCGCCGAGGAGGCCGCCGTCGTCCTCGGCCTGTCCGGAGGGCGCGGGCGGGGTGCCGTGCTCCTCGCCCCTGGCGGGTGTCTCGCGCGCGTCCTTGTCCTTGCCTTCGCCCGCGTGCGCGTCCCGCTCGCGGGCGTGCGGGGACCCGCTGTCGCGGTCACCCGTGGTCGGGGAGCCCGGCTGCTCGGGGGTGCCGGGCGCCGCGGCCGGGGTGTGCGGCAGCAGCGGGGTGACCTCGCTCTCCATCGCGTCGAACACCGAGGTGACCTCGTCGCTCACGTCGACGAACTGGACGGGGAGCCGGTCGCGCAGCTGGTCCCAGGCTTCGCGGTGGGTGCCGGCGAAGGAGGAGAGGGCCTGGAGGTGACCGAGGGAGTGGTCGGCCTCGTAGGCCTTGCTGAGCAGCCGGTGGCCCTCGCCCGCGTCGTACTTGACGCCGTTGAGCGCGCGGCGGACCTCGCCGAGGTGCTCGTGGTCGAGGCGGCCGCCGCTGCCCCTGTCCATGAGTCTGCGGGCCTCGGAGAGCCTGGTCCCTGCCTGGTCGAGGAGGAGTTGCCCGCGGTCGGCGTCGTCCCCTGCCATGCCGAGCCTGAGGTCCTCCATCCCGCGCTTGAGCCCGTAGAGCGAGTCACCCGGCAGGGCGTCGCCGCTCGCCGCCGCGACCCCGCCGAAGGCCCCCGCGGCGACACTCACCGTGAGGCCGCCGGCGGCGAGCCGCTTGGAGAGGCGGGTGCGGGGTTTGAGCTTGCTGAGCGGGTTCGCCCGGTGGGCGCCCTTGCGGGAGCGCTGACCGGGCACCGAAGGGCGGGGGCTGTCCAGGCCCGGCACGGTGCCCTCGCGGAGCATGGTCTCCATCGCGGCGACCAGCTGGGCCCGCTGGACCACCTTCACCTCGGGGTCCAGCACGGGCGGTGGCAGGGCGCCGAGTCCGGCGGCGAGCGCGAGCATCCGGCTCGGCTCGTCGGTGCGGTCCTGTCGCTCCTGTGCGGTGCCCTGCTGTGCCGCGAGGCCCTGCCCGGGCCGCTCGTCCAGGGCCTGGGCGAAGGCGTTCGCCCGCCGGTGCGCCGAGACGTTCGCGATCACTGGCGGCACCTCCTCTCGTCATGACGATCGGCTCCCCGGAAGGTCCTGGTGGGGGCCGCCGCCAGGGCGGGGGCGGCGTGACCGCAGGGAGCCTGCGTTCGGGACAACGACGGGCTTGGGGGCGGGGTTACGGACGGGTGACGAAGATGCGGGGAGTATGGCGGTACGTGGCTGAGCGGGCGCTGAGCGTGAGGGTCGCCGGGGGGGCGGCCGGGCCGGGCCGGGACCGGGGGTGCGGGGCGGGCGGCCCGGGGCGGGCGGGCCGGGCGGGTGTCAGCGGGCGTCTTCGGGGAGGAGGCGGGCGAGGGTGCGGACGGCTCGGTACTGGAGGGTTTTGATCGCGCCCTCGTTCTTGCCCATGACGCGGGCCGTCTCCGCGACGGAGAGGCCCTGGAGGAAGCGGAGCGTGACGCACTCCTGCTGCTGGGGGTTGAGTCGGCGGACGGCGTCGAGGAGGGCCGCGTTGGAGAGGGATTCGAGGACGGAGTCCTCCGGGCTGCGCTCGACCTCGTTGGCGTCGAGCATCTCGCCCGTCGTCACTTCGAGGCGGAAGCGGCTGGACTTGAAGTGGTCGGCGACGAGGTTGCGGGCGATCGTCACGAGCCAGGCGCCGAAGTCGCGGCCCTGCCAGGTGAAGGTGCCGATCCGGCGCAGGGCGCGCAGGAAGGTCTCGCTCGTGAGGTCCTCGGCCGTCGCCTTCCCGCCGACGCGGTAGTAGATGTAGCGGTAGACCGTGTCGCTGTACTGGTCGTAGAGGCGGCCGAAGGCGTCGGCCTCGCCGCTCTGCGCCCGCTCGACGAGGTCCATCATGCGGGCGCTGTCGCTGTCGGCGGCAGGCCGGCGGTGGGTGGTGGTGGCCGCGGCGGACCTGCCGCGTCTGCCGACGGCCGTACTCGACTCGGCCAGGGCGTAGCACGGTCGAGCGGGCGCGGGCGTGGCGAACACGGGTGTGGCGTACGCGGTGGGGACGAAACCGCGCAGGCGGTCGACTACCGAGGCGCGGAGAGCGGCCAGGCCCGCGGCGTCAACCCCGACGTGTGGGTACACGGGACTCCCAGAGGCAGAGCTTCCATCACGTGCACTCCGGCTCCTCGTCCCCGTCCCGCTCGGGCTCATGTTCACTCGGCGTACTGGAGGCAGGGGGCCGTCATGCGTTTGAGGAGAATAACGCTTCGTGCAGGCGGCACTACACCGAGTTGCCTAAATCATCGCTTGCGTCGCTTCCTGTATGGAGTCGCGCGCATTGGTGATCGCTCAAAAGCCCAGTCGACGACTGTTTTTGCGCGAAGAGTTCCGAGTGCGTGTCGCGGGGACACGGCTGCCCGGAATCGGGACTACCGGGTGTCTCCGTGGGGTATGGCTGAACCTCGGGCCCTCGCGTGAAGCTTCACGCAGAGTGAGGTGAGGGGGCCTGACGTGGCGCTTCGCCGTGTGCGCGGTCAGTGACGGCGGCGGTGGATCGCCACAGCGGCGGCCGTGCCGCCCGCCACCGCGCCGAGTCCCGCGGCCGCGGGGACGCCGATCCTGGCCGCCTTGCGGCCGGTCCGGTAATCGCGCAGCCGCCACTCATGGGCGCGGGCATATTTGCGCAGTTTCGCATCAGGATTGATCGCGTACGGATGCCCGACGAGCGAGAGCATCGGGACGTCGTTGTACGAGTCGCTGTACGCCGCGCAGCGCGCGAGGTCGAGCCCCTCGGCTGCCGCCAGGGCCCGTACCGCCTCCGCCTTCGCCGGGCCGTGCAGCGGCTCGCCGACGAGGCGGCCCGTGTAGACGCCGCCGACCGACTCGGCGACCGTGCCGAGCGCCCCGGTCAGGCCGAGGCGGCGGGCGATGATCGTCGCCGTCTCGATGGGCGCGGCCGTCACCAGCCACACCTTCTGGCCCGCGTCGATATGGGCCTGCGCGAGAGCGCGGGTGCCCGGCCAGATGCGGTCGGCGAGGTATTCGTCGTAGATCTCCTCGCCGATCGAGGTGAGTTCCGCCACGCGGCGGCCCTTGACGATGGAGAGCGCGCTGTCCTGCGCGTCCTGCATGTGGGCCGGGTCCTCGACGCCGGCGATCCTGAACCACGCCTGCTGCCAGGCGAAGCGCGCGAGTTCGCGGCGCTCGAAGAAGTGCCGCTTGTAGAGGCCCTTGCCGAAGTGGAAGAGCGCGGCGCCCTGCATGACGGTGTTGTCGAGGTCGAAGAAGGCGGCGGCGCGGGTGTCCCCGGCGACGGGGAACTCGGGCTCGGGAACGTCCCGTACGGATTCGCTCTCGCTCTTCCGCGCGGCCTCGGCAGCCGCCTCGCCCGCCAGTACGCTGCGCGCGGTGGCGGGGCGCCTGCGGGGGGTGAGCCATCCGGGAGCGGCCATGCGGTTGAGCATAACGAGTCGGCGCGAACGGTGGCGTACGGGAAGCGGACGCCCGGGCGGCGGGCGGGCGGCGGCCCGGCTGCGGGCGGGCCGGGCCGTGACCGGGCGGGTGCGCCGGGACGTGACCGGGCGGGCGGCGGGCGGGTGCGCCGGGGCGTGACCGGGCGGGCGGCGGGCGGTGCGGGGCGCCGGGCGGGCGGCGGTGCGGTGCGGGGCGGGGCGGAGAATGGTCCGTATGACTGGACGACTCTTCGGCCGTCGCAGGCCCGCCGCCGGGCGGACCGTGACGCTCATCGCCAAGCCCGACTGCCACCTGTGCGAGGACGCCGAGCGCGTCGTGGACGCCGTCTGCGGGGAGTTGGGCGTCACGTGGGAGGCGAAGGACATCACGCGGGACGAGGCGCTGTACCGGGAGTACTGGGAGCAGGTGCCTGTCGTCCTGGTGGACGGGGAGCAGCACACCTTCTGGAAGGTGGACCCCGAGCGGTTGCGCAAAGCGCTGCGGTGAGGTGTCGCGGGGCTCCGTCCCGGGCCCCGCTCCTCGCTCGCTGGGGGGTTGGATTTCTTCGATTACCATCGAATCGCAGGCTGCGGGGGCACTGGGCATTCGGAAAGAGGTGTCGGGGTTGTCCCCGCACGGTTGCTCGCGCCCCGCGCGAATTGGTTCCCCGAGGTGGGGATTCGGCCACGTGACCCCGGTCACTTTGGCCGGACAAAACGGACACCATCTTTGTGCACGCGTTCACAAAGACATAGCCTGCTGGCGACGGGGCGGTCCTGGGACAACTGACCGCCCAGAGCCCCGCTCTACCCGCAGGAGCACCGTGGCAACTGGCCGAACTCACCGACCGGCGACCCGCAGCCGAGGCATTCCCGAGGCCACCGTCGCCCGTCTTCCGCTGTACCTCCGCGCACTCAACGCACTCTCCGAGCGCTCGGTTCCCACGGTCTCCTCCGAGGAACTCGCCGCCGCCGCCGGGGTCAACTCGGCGAAGCTGCGCAAGGACTTCTCGTACCTCGGCTCCTACGGGACCCGGGGTGTGGGCTACGACGTCGAGTACCTCGTCTACCAGATCTCGCGCGAGCTGGGCCTCACCCAGGACTGGCCGATCGTCCTGGTCGGTATCGGTAACCTCGGCGCGGCGCTCGCCAATTACGGCGGCTTCGCCTCGCGCGGCTTCCGGGTCGCCGCGCTCGTCGACGCCGACCCCGCGCTCACGGGCAAGCCCGTCGCCGGCATCCCCGTGCAGCACATCGACGCGCTGGAGACCGTGGTGCGCGAGCAGCACGTCTCGATCGGGGTCATCGCGACGCCCGCGGGAGCCGCGCAGCAGGTCTGCGACCGGCTCGTCGGGGCCGGGGTCACCTCGATCCTCAACTTCGCCCCCACGGTCCTCGCCGTGCCCGACGGCGTCGACGTGCGCAAGGTCGATCTCTCCATCGAACTCCAGATCCTCGCCTTCCACGAGCAGCGCAAGGCCGGTGAGGAGAGCGTCGCCGAGGAGAGCGCCGTGCGGAACGCGCCGACCACGGCCGTGAGCGGGGTCGCCGCGAAGGAGACCCCCGCCGAGCGCGCCGCGCGCGCCGGGGACGGCAAGGGACCGGACGGGGATCTTCCCGCCGTGATGCCGGCATGAGTCTCCTCGTCGTCGGGCTCAGCCACCGCAGCGCCCCCGTGAGCGTCCTGGAACGCGCGGCCCTCACCGCGGACGCGCAGGCCAAGCTCCTCCAGGACACCCTCGCGGCCGAACCTGCCACCGAGGCCGCCGTCCTCGCGACGTGCAACCGCATCGAGCTGTACGCGGACGTCGACAAGTTCCACGCGGGCGTCGCCGAACTCTCCACGCTCCTCGCGCAGCACGCGGGCGTCGGGCTCGAAGAACTCACCCCGTACCTCTACGTCCACTACGAGGACCGCGCCGTCCACCACCTCTTCTCGGTGGCCTGCGGGCTGGACTCGATGGTCGTGGGCGAGGGGCAGATCCTCGGGCAGATCAAGGACGCGCTCGCGCGCTCCCAGGAGCTGCACACCGCAGGCCGCCTCCTCAACGACCTCTTCCAGTCCGCGCTGCGCGTCGGCAAGCGCGCCCACAGCGAGACCGGGATCGACCGCGCGGGCCAGTCCCTCGTGAGCTTCGGTCTCGCGCAGCTCGCCGGGGACGACAGCGTCGAGGACTGGGCGAAGGGCAAGCGCGCCCTCGTCATCGGCGCGGGCTCGATGTCCTCGCTCGCCGCCGCCACGCTCGCGCGCGCCGGTGTCGCCGAGATCGTCGTCGCCAACCGCACCCGTGAGCGCGCGGACCGGCTCGTCGAGATCCTCACCCAGCCGGGCGGTACGGGCGTCGCCGCGCGGGCCCTGCCCATCGCCGAGGCCACCGACGAGCTGCCCCGCGCGGACATCGTCGTCTCGTGCACGGGCGCGACCGGGCTCGTCCTGCCCGCCCGGGCCGTCGAGGAAGCGTGCCGCGGGCGCGCGGCACGCCCGCTCGCCCTCCTCGACCTCGCCATGCCGCGCGACATCGACGCGGCGGCGCACCGCCTGGACCACGTCCACCTCGTCGACATCGAGTCGCTCGCCGCCGCCAGTGCCGACGCGCCGATGGCCGCCGACGTGGAGCGCGTGCAGCACATCGTCGCCCAGGAGGTGGACGCCTTCGGCGCCGCCCAGCGGGCCGCGCACATCACGCCCACCGTGGTGGCTCTGCGCACTATGGCCGCCGACGTGGTGGCCGCCGAGACGGCGCGCCTGCACGGGCGCCTCCCCGGCCTCGGCGAGCGCGAGTTCGCCGAGATCACCCAGACCGTGCGCCGCGTCGTGGACAAGCTCCTGCACGCGCCGACGGTGCGGGTGAAGCAGCTCGCCAGCGAGCCCGGCGGTGCCGGGTACGCGGACGCGCTGCGCACCCTCTTCGACCTCGACCCGCAGACGGTGGCCGCCGTCAGCCGGGCCGACGCGAGCAGTACAGACGACCCGAATCGAGGGCGGTCATGACCGACAAGCCACTCCGGCTCGGCACCAGGCGCAGCAAGCTCGCCCTGGCGCAGTCCGGGCTCGTGGCCGATGCCGTGCGCGAGGCGACGGGCCGTCCCGTCGAACTCGTGGAGATCACGACGTACGGCGACACCTCGCGCGAGCACCTCGCGCGGATCGGAGGTACGGGGGTCTTCGTCACCGCGCTGCGCGACGCGCTGCTGCGCGGTGACGTGGACTTCGCCGTGCACTCCCTGAAGGACCTGCCGACCGCACAGCCCGATGGGCTCGCGCTCGCCGCGATCCCGCGGCGCGAGGACCCCCGTGACGCGCTCATCGCGCGCGACGGGCTCACCCTGGAGCGGCTGCCCCGGGGCGCGCGGATCGGGACCGGTTCGCCGCGCCGCATGGCGCAGCTCAACGCGCACGCCCGGGCGCACGGGCTCGGCATCGAGACGGTGCCGATCCGCGGCAACGTCGACACGAGGATCAATTTCGTGCGGGACGGTGAGCTGGACGCCGTGGTTCTCGCCGCGGCCGGGCTCAACCGGCTCGGCAGGGGCGGTGAGGTCAGCGAGTACCTCGCGCCCTGCACCGTCCTGCCCGCTCCGGGGCAGGGTGCGCTCGCCGTCGAGTGCGCCACCGGGCACACCGTCGACGGGCTCGGCATCGCCGAGGCGCTCGGGCGGCTCGACGACCCGTACACGCGGGCCGCTGTGACCGCCGAACGGGCGCTGCTCGCGGCGCTCGAAGCCGGGTGCAGCGCACCCGTGGGCGCGCTCGCCGACTTCCCCGAAGGCACCGTCACGCAGGACCAGGCCGCCCAGCCGAACGACTTGGCGCGGCAGACCACCGAAATGCGCCTGCGGGGGGTCGTCGGCTCGACCGACGGCGCCGCGCTGGTGCAGCTGACCACCACCGGTCACGTGCCCTCCACGCAAGCGGAGGCCGAGGCGCTCGGCGCGGAACTCGCCGCCGAGATGCTGGCGAAGGGCGCGGCCGGTCTGATGGGGGAGCGAGCACGATGAGCCCCACCACCTCCGCCCTTGCCGCCGTCGCCACCGAGGCGGTCCACGGGCATGTCACCTTCCTCGGCGCGGGTCCGGGCGATCCCGGCCTGCTCACCCTGCGGGCCGTGGAGGCGCTGGCCGCCGCCGATGTCCTGATCGCCGAGCCACGGGTGCTCGACGTCGTCCGGGCGCACGCGCGCGGCGACGCGGACGCACCCCTGCTGACCGACGAGGCGTCAACCGAGCCCGGAACTCCGGGAGTCGGTGACGCGGTCAATCTTGTCATGGAGGCCGCGCGGGGCGGCAGGCGGGTCGTGCGAGCCGTCTCCGGTGACCCGGGTCTCGACACGGACACCGCCGCCGAGATGCTCGCCTGCGCCGCCGAGGGCATTCCCTTCGAGGTCGTGCCCGGCATCGCCGCCGCCGTCGGGGTCCCGGCCTACGCCGGGGTGCCGCTGCGGGACGCGCAGGGCACCGACGTACGGTTCGTCGACGCCGCGTCCGCCTCCGAGCGCTGCTGGACCGAGGTCGGGCAGAGCGACGGCACCGTCGTCGTCACGACGACGCTGGAGAGCGTCGCGCGCGCGGCCGGTGAGCTGGTGAGCGCCGGGCGCAAGCCCGACACCCCCATCTCGCTGACCGTCGCGGGCACCACGACCCGGCAGCGGACCTGGACGGCGACGCTCGCCTCCGTGGGGCAGGTGCTCAAGCAGGCGAAGGTGCTGCCCTCGCCCGAGGGCGCGCAGCCGGTCATAGCGGTGGTCGGGGAGCGTTCCGCCCCTGCGCTGCGCGATCAGCTCGCCTGGTTCGAGTCGAAGCCGCTCTTCGGCTGGAAGGTCCTGGTGCCGCGCACCAAGGAGCAGTCCCGCGCGCTCTCCGACCAGCTCCGCTCCTACGGCGCCGTGCCGCACGAGGTCCCGACGATCGCCGTCGAGCCGCCGCGTACCCCGCAGCAGATGGAACGTGCCGTCAAGGGTCTCGTCACGGGGCGCTACGAGTGGATCGCGTTCACGTCCGTCAACGCCGTCAAGGCGGTGCGGGAGAAGTTCGAGGAGTACGGGCTCGACGCGCGTGCCTTCGCGGGCATCAAGGTCGCCGCGGTCGGCGAGCAGACGGCGAAGGCGCTCATCGCCTTCGGCGTGAAGCCCGACCTGACGCCGAGCGGCGAGCAGTCGGCCGCCGGTCTCCTGGAGGACTGGCCGCCGTACGACCCGGTCTTCGACCCGATCGACCGTGTGTTCCTGCCGCGCGCCGACATCGCCACGGAGACCCTTGTCGCCGGGCTCATCGAGCTGGGCTGGGAGGTGGACGACGTCACCGCGTACCGCACCGTGCGCGCCTCGCCGCCCCCGGCCGAGACGCGCGAGGCGATCAAGGGCGGCGGTTTCGACGCGGTCCTGTTCACCTCGTCGAGCACCGTGCGCAACCTCGTCGGCATCGCGGGCAAGCCGCACAACGTCACCGTCATCGCGTGCATCGGCCCGGCGACGGCGAAGACGGCCGAGGAGCACGGGCTGCGCGTGGACGTCATGGCCCCCGAGCCGTCCGCGCTCAAGCTCGCCGCCGCGCTCGCCGACTTCGGCACCCGGCGCAGGCTCGCCGCGCTCGACGCGGGCGAGCAGGTGACCCGGCCGAGCGAGCGGCGCCCCGGCTCGCGCAGGCGGCGCAGCACCACGTCATGACCTCTCGTAAAGGCGGTTCGAACATGAGCGAGTACGGCGACGGTTTCCCTGGCGTCAGGCCGCGTCGGCTCCGTACGAACGCGACGATGCGCCGCATGGTCGCGGAGACGCGGCTCGACCCGGCGGACTTCATCCTTCCCGTGTTCGTGCGGGAGGGCATCAGCGAGCCCGTCGCGATCGAGACGATGCCGGGGGTCGTGCAGCACACGCGTGACACGCTCCGCAAGGCGGCCGCGGAGGCGGCCGAGGCGGGGATCTCCGGGATCATGCTCTTCGGTGTGCCCGAGGAGGCGAAGAAGGACGCGGTGGGCACGGCGGGCACCGACCCGGACGGCATCCTCCAGCAGGCGCTGCGCGACGTACGCGCCGAGGTCGGGGACGAGCTGCTCGTCATGTCCGACCTGTGCCTCGACGAGTTCACCGACCACGGGCACTGCGGCGTCCTCGACGCGCGGGGGCGCATCGACAACGACGCGACGCTGGAGCGGTACGCGGAGATGGCGCAGGTCCAGGCCGACGCGGGCGCGCACGTCGTGGGCCCGAGCGGCATGATGGACGGCCAGGTCGGCGTCATCCGCGACGCGCTCGACCAGACCGGGCACGAGGACGTCGCGATCCTCGCCTACACGGCGAAGTACGCCTCCGCGTTCTACGGCCCCTTCCGTGAGGCCGTCGGCTCCTCGCTCACCGGCGACCGCAAGACGTACCAGCAGGACCCGGCGAACCTCCGCGAGTCCTTCCGCGAACTCGCCCTCGACCTCCAGGAGGGCGCGGACCTGGTCATGGTCAAGCCCGCGGGGCCCTACCTCGACGTCCTCGCGAAGGTCGCCGAGTCGGTCGACGTCCCCGTCGTCGCGTACCAGATCTCCGGCGAGTACGCGATGATCGAGGCCGCCGCGCAGCGCGGCTGGATCGACCGCGAGGCCGCCATCCGCGAATCCCTGCTCGGCATCCGCCGCGCGGGCGCGCGGAGCGTCCTGACGTACTGGGCGGTGGAGGTGGCACGGGCGCTGCGGTGACGCGCCGCCCGGCCGGTGCGCCCGTACCGCGACGGCCCCCGCACCCCCGTGCTCGTCGCGCGGGGGTGCGGGGGCCGTCGTCGTGGCCTTGCCGTCAGGAATCGTTGGCCGTGCAGCGGCCGATGACGTGGACCCTGTCGAAGGTCCCATTGCCCGCCGGGGTCTCCCAGCCGTGGGCGGGGCCGTTGAGGGTGCCGTCCGCCCTGGCCGTCCGGGTGACGGTGGCGGCCCGGCCGTCCGCGTAGCCGTAGAGCGTCGCGAGGTCGTCGCGGCCGTCCCCGTAGTCGTACCAGGCGGCGACCTCGTCGCGGCCGTCGCCGTCGTAGTCGTGCCGGACCTCGGAACCCGTGGCCCGGCCGGTGGCCCTCCCGCTGTCCTCGATGACGAGGTTGCCGCGGTCCTGGAGGCGGTGGGTTCCCCCCTGCCGCCGCGGTGCCCGCGTGCCAGAGCACACGGTGCCGCCGGGGCCGGTGACGCTCAGGTCGCCGGCCTCGGTGCAGCGGGCGGTGGCACCGGGGTGGCCCGCCGTGCCGCCGGACCACACGGTGGCGCCTGAGTGCGTGACGAGGGCGAGGTCGCCGTCCTCGCGCATCGTGAGGCGGGCCGCGTGCGACGCGAGGGTGTCGCCGGGGAGCCGCACGGCACCGGCGGCGAGTGCGGCGCCGTGCGCGGTGTTGCCGGTACGCGTGGCGATCGCGTCGTTGCGCGTGCTGTCGCTCCCGAAGCGACCACCGCGCCAGGAACGGCTGTTGACGCCGACCAGTGCGGGCGTGCCGGAGGTGGTGCGCAGGACGGGGCCGCCCGTGTCGCCCGCGCAGACCGCGTCGTCGGCGGTCCTGCCGGTGAGCGGGAGGTCCACCGCGGTGACGCCTCCGGCGAGGAAGTCCGCCGTGTGGAGCGTGAGCGGGGACCACTCGTCCTTCGTGCGCCCGAAGCCCGCCACGGTGAGCGCGGTGCCGGGCGCGACCGGGGTGGTGGCGAGGCGGACAGGGGCGATGCCGGTGACGGCCCGGTCGAGCCGGGCGAGGACGAGGTCGCGATCGGCGCGCGGAGGGACGTCCTCGGAGGCGTGCGGGCGGGTCAGCCGGTGACGCGGAGTTCGAGGAGCACCGTGGGGGCGTCGCCCACTCCCTCGCCCACCCCCTTGAACTCGTCCTTCCTCACGTCCACTTCCACTGAGGTGCCCTCGGCCTCCAACTCCGCGTGCACGGCCCGCTGGACGGTCTCGATGGCGTAGACGTCGGGGACCTCCAGAGTGAGGAACCCGGTGGACGAGGTGCTGAGGAAGCAGAACCTCCCCGCCGCGCTCTCCCGGGTCCACACCTTGATCATGGGGCTGGAGTCGTCGCACTCCGCGAGGACGATGTGGCCGTCACCGCGGCGCAGCGTGACGCCCTGCTCGGCGGCTATGCGGTCGGCGCCGGGATAGTCGAAGGTCTCGACCGCGTAGCCGGGCTGCTCCGCCGCTGCCGCCTGGACGGACGGGGAGTCCTTCCCGTCGGCGAAGGCCAGCGTGGAGACGCCGGCCAGCGAGACCGCGGCGGCCGCGACCGCGAGAAGTGTGCGTGCGCGCGAGTTCAGAGTCATCTGTGCATCCGTAGTCGTCACGGACACAGCGCCCGGCCCCCGCCGTGCCCCCGTGGTTCTCACACGCAGGCGCGCGCCCCGGCTGCCGACGAACCGTCAACCGCGTGGCGAGTGGGGGTGCCGATGCTCCTGGTGTGCCTGAAGTGATCGGAAAGTATCACAGGCGTAAAGAACTTATCTTCTATTCTCACGAGAACTTCAAACCTAAGCTGATGCGACGTCAAGAGTGAGCAAAGACAAGGGCTTTGCCCGAAAGAGGAGCAGCGGTGAGGATCGTTCGTGAACGTACAGGGAGTGGAAGGGCGAGACCCGGGCGAGGCCCGACCGCGGCGGCGCGCGGCAGGACGAGGCTCGCGTCGGTGGGTGTCGCCCTGCTGCTCGCCCTGACGGCCGGGATGCTCGGTCCTGCGCCCGCCTCCGCGCTCGACCCCGACCCGGACGAGGACGACTACACGCCCGTCGCGTACCTCCCGGCGACCGACCGGGGGAAGGTGCTCACGGCGTGGGAGGAGGGCGGACCGGGCGTCAAGGCGGCCGCCGAGGCCGCGTTGCTCGGCTCCGACGCCGACGTACGGACGTTCCTGGACGGGGAGGAAGCGCTCGCGCGGACGGCGGACGACCGCGTCGCCACGGTGCAGATCCTCTCGCTCGGCGGACGTGCCGTCCGCGAGGCGGCCCAGGAGGCCCTCGCGGGCCCCGAGGAGGGCCTCGCCGACTTCCTGAAGGACGGCTGGAAGGCGCCGCTGGAAGAGGACCAGCGCGTCCAGGTCACCCGGATCATCTCCTCCGCGGCCGGACCGCAGGTGGCGGCCGACGGGCGCAAAGCGCTCAACGGGGGGATGGAGGAGATACGGAAGTTCCTCTCCGAGGGGCAGTACACCGCTGCCGACAACGACGCCAGGGTGCAGGTCGTCCAGATCATGAGCACCGGCGGGGAGGCCACCAAGGAGGCCGCCCGCGTCGCGCTCGACGGCGACATCAACGACATCCGGGAGTTCCTGGAGGTCGGGCAGCACACTGCCCGTGCCCGCGACCAGGAGCAGGCCACGGTGGCGGATCTCGCCACGCAGGCCACCGAGGCCGGGCGGCAGGCGCGGGTGGAGACCGACCGCGCCAAGGAGGCGTCCGACCGCGCGATCGAGGCGACGAAGCTCGCCAAGGAGGCGGCGCAGAAGGCCGCCAAGGAGACCGCGGCGGCGAAGGACGACGCCGTCAAGGCGTCGAACGCGGCGGGTCGCGCCGCCGACGCGGCGCGCGGAGCCGCACGCGCCGCGCAGGTGGCCATCGACGCCGCCAGCGCCGCCAACCGGGCCGCCCGCGTCGCGGCCAACGCCGCGGCCCAGGCCGCCTCCGCGGCGGCCGCCGCGGCCAACGCCGCCGCCCGGGCGCGGAACGCCGCCGCCGCGGCGGCCACCGACGCGGGGAAGGCGTCCGCCGCCCGTTCAGCGGCCGAGGACGCCCTGGACGCAGCCAAGGGCGCGAAGAAGGCCGCCCAGGCCGCCGACTTCGCCGCCACGGCCGTCGTCGAGGCGGCAGGCGCGGCCCAGGCGGCCGCCAGTGCCGGGCAGAACGCCGACGCCGCGGCGTCGGCCGCGTCCGAGGCGAGCGGCCAGGCCGGGGTCTCCGACGCGCAGGCCGCCCGGGCCAGGGCCGCGGCCGCCGAGGCGCACCGGCACGCCGCCGAGGCGACGGCCGCCGCCAACAGGGCCGACGCGCTCGCGGCGAAGTCGGCCAAGGCGGCCCGTGAGGCGAGGGACGCCGCCAACGCCGCGGCCGAGCACGCCGAAAAGGCGGCCGCCGCCGCCAAGGAGGCCGCGGAGCACGCGGGCGAGGCTGCCACCGCCGCGGCCGAGTCCACCAAGCACGCCGCTGCCGCGAAGACCGCGGCGGACGCGGCGAGCGCCGCGGTGCAGAAGGCCGAGGACACGTTCACGCTCGCCCGTGAGGTCGAGGCCGAGGAGCTGGCCTCCCGCACGGCGGGGGCCGTCGAGCAGGCGCGTTCGCTGCGGGACCAGGACGACGAGCGCATCGCCGAGGGCAAGAAGCAGGCCGCGGCGGCCGCCGCTCTCGACTCCGAGGCCACGGAGCTGGCCGAGGAGATATCCGCGTCGGGCGAGGACACCGACGCCCTCGCGCCCAAGGCACGCAAGGTCGCGCTCAACACCGTCAAGACGCGCGGTCCGTGGAGTGTCACCGCGGCCGAGGTCGCTCTCGCGGGCTCCGCGGACGACGTGGTGCGGTACGTGGCCCAGGGGCGCGAGGAGGCCGCCGCTCTCGACCGGCGCGCGCGTGCCGAGACGCTCGCCACCGACTCGACGTCGGCGGACGTGCGGACAGCCGCCACCGCCGTCGTGGAGGCGGGTGACGCGCCGATCGAGGAGTTCCTGGAGACAGGGCAGTTCCAGGCGGTCTCCAACGACCTCCGCGTGCGCATCACCCAGTTGATGAACGGCGCCGGGCCCGGCGTCAGGGAGGCGGGCCAGGCCGCGCTCAACGACGGTTCCCCGGCGAAACTACGGGACTTCGTCGACAGCGGCTACTACGTGCAGCGCGCCAACGACGAGCGTGTCCAGGCGACGCGCCTCGTCGGTTCCGGAACGCCGGAGGAGAAGGCCGCCGCGCGCATCGCCCTGGAGGGGCCGCCGCAGGTCCTCCACGCCTTCACCGAGACCGGCCGCTTCAAGGCCAAGCGGCAGGACCTGCTCACCGCGACCCACACGGCGCGGGTCCAGGGCCTGATCGCCAGCGCCGCCAAGGTGGCGGCCGTCGCCCAGCAGAACGCGGCGCTCGCCGGTGAGACGGCGGCGAAGGCGCGCAAGGCCGCCGACGAGGCGAAGAAGTACGCGGACCAGGCGAAGGCGTCCGCCGAGCAGGCCGCGTCCTACAGCAAGGACGCCGACGCCTCCGCCGACGCGGCGCAGAAGTCCGCCGACCAGGCGGCGCAGTCGGCGAAGACGGCCCGGGCAGCCGAGGCCGACGCCCATGCCGCCGCCCGCGACGCGGACCACTCCGTCGCCCGCGCCGAGGCGTCCGCCGCCTCCGCGCACGGCTCCGCCAACTCGGCCTGGGCCGCCGCCGGTGAGGCACGCGCCTCCGCCGAGGCGGCGGGCAAGGACGCCGACGCCGCGGCCGAGGCGATGAACGAAGCCCTGAACGTCGCCGCCGAGAAGCAGTGGGCGGAGATCCGCAAGGCCCTGGAGGACGAGCAGGACCGGGCCGACCAGGCGTCCCTCCAGGAGCTGGAGGAGTACTTCGCCGACCTGGCCAAGCAGCAGGAGAGCGGCGACACCGACTGGTGGGACCTCGCCACCCTCGGGCACACGGTCCTGGACACGGCGGGGCTGGTGCCCGGCTTCGGGGAGATCGCCGACGGCATCAACTGCGGCTGGTACGGGGCCGAGGGCGACAGCCTGAACGCGGGCCTCTCCTGCGCGGCGATGATCCCGTTCGTCGGCTGGGGCGCGACCGGCGGGAAGTGGGGCAAGCGCGGTGTCGACGCGATCGAGGCGTTCAACAAGGCCATGCGTGCGGAGGGGAAGGTCCCGCACATATGGTCGGCGAACCCGAGGAAGAACCTCAGCAACGCCCAGAACGCCTTCAACCACTGGAAGAAGCACCGGTCCGAGTTCTCCGAGCTGAACAACGCGCAGGAGTACGTCAAGCTCGCGCGCACCTACGGGGACATCGCCCTCAAGGGAAAGCCGGCGAGCGGCTACCGCGTCTACAAGCAAGGTGGCGGATCGCTCGCGATCTTCGACGAGAGCAACGGGGCCTGGGCCGCCTTCACGAAGGACGGGATACCGCAGACGATGTACAAGCCCCAGCCGAAAAGCCCCGGCAACCCGAACGGTTACGAGGGAACGCTTGAGGACTGGCTCAGCCAACCCGGCCGCGGCACGGAGATACGCTGATCCGATGGCTGAGGAAGAGGACTGGCCCACGGTCCCCGTCGAGGAGACCTGCCGCGTGTGCGGTCTCGGCGGGGAGGGCGCGTTGTGGAACGAGTACGGGGTCCCTCAGTACCTCATCTGCCCCTGCTGCGGCGTGGAGTCCGGAGTGGAGGACGAGACCTACGCGCGTGTCCAGGCGAGCCGGGCGCAGTGGCTGGCGTCCGGCGCGGAGTGGAAGGAGCCTGAATACCGGCCCGCCCACTGGAACCTGGAAGAGCAGTTGGCGCGGATTCCCGCCCAATGGCGCTGAGCGTCCGCGGGGGCAGGGCTCGTCGTGGTCCTCGTCCGGCTTTCGCCGGGCGGGGACCACGCTGTTCCTGCCGGGGCACGGCCCGCCGCCCGCGATTGCGGTAAAAGGCTGCGCGGCACGACCGCACCTGGTATGCCCATAGTCATGGCTGCTGATCTCGCGACGAGGCGACTGGTGCTGCATCCCCTGACCGTGGCGGAGGCCGAGCAGATCGCGGCGGGGGTGCCGGGGGTGGGCCCCGGGGCCGTGCCGTGGGGGGAGGGGTACCCGGGGCACACCTCGCGGGTCGGCGCCTTGCACTACCTGGAGATGCTGGAGAAGTACGGGTACCCGGCGGAGTTCCCCGCGTACGAGATACGGCGGCGGGCGGACGGGGCCGCCGTGGGCGGGATCGGGTTCCACGGGCCGCCCGACGAGCGCGGGTGGGTCGAGCTGGGGTACGACCTGGTGCCCGCCGTGCGGGGGCAGGGCTTCGCGTCCGAGGCGGTACGGGGGCTGCTCGTGTTCGCCCGCGAGCAGGGCGTGTGCGGGGTCGCCGCCGACACCGACGTCGCCAACATCGCCTCGCAGCGCGTCCTCCTCGCGGCCGGTTTCGTCTTCGAGCGCGAGGAGGACGGGGTGCGGTACTACGGGGTCGGGCTCTAGGGGTCAGGTCAGCAGCTCCCACACGTGGTCGTCCGTGCCGTTGTCGGTGAACTGGACGACCTGCGCGGAGTCGGCCGTGGACATGCCGTCGACGCCGAGGACCTTGCCCGAGTGCCGCACCTTGAGGCGGTGGCCGCCGCCCGGGGCGGGCAGGAACTGCCACAGGTGGTCGTCCGTGCCGTTGTCCGCGAACTGCACGACGGGCGCCGAGTCGGCGGTCGACATGAGGTCGACGCCGAGCACCTTGCCCGACTCGCGGTTGCGCACCCGGTACCAGCCGTCGCCCTCGGGGACGAGTTCCCACAGGTGGTCGGCGGTGCCGCTGTCGGCGAACTGCACGACGCGCGCCGAGTCCGCGTGCGACATGCCGTCCACGGCGAGGACCTTCCCCGAGTGCCTGTTGCGCAGCCGGTACCAGCGCTGCGCGAGCCACGGCGTGCCGTCCGCGTCCGCCGTGGGCAGTACGGCGACGCGGAGCCGGGCGGCGCCGAGCGGCACGAGGGTCACGTCCTGCTCGGGTTCCGTGCTCCGGGCCGGGCTCTGTTGCAGCGGCCACACGACGTGCTGGGCGTCGGCGCTCCACTCGGGCAGGCGGCGGGCCCGCGCGGTGAGCGCGAGCGGGGTGCCGTCGAGCGTGAACGGGTTCGCGTCCGGGGCGGCGCCCGTGGAACGGACCGTCGGCGCCGGGCCGTTCGGCAGCAGGGCGTAGTTCCAGGCGCCCGTCGCGTGGACGGCGTACTCGGGGAACCGGTCGCTGCCGCCGAGGCGTTCGTACCGCTCCCCGACGCGCAGCGCGTACGCGAGCGGGCCGCGGTACACGCTCACCGCGTCGTGCTGCGCCGCCCACGTGCGCACGGTGACGCGTTGCGGGAGGCGGAGCCGTACCGTGTCGCCGTCCTGCCACGTACGGCTCACCGTGGTGAGGGCGGGGCCCGCGGGGGCAGCCGACTCCGACCCGTTCACGGTGAGTTCGGGTGCCGCGCACCACGCGGGGACGCGGAGCCGCAGCGGGAAGGCGACGGGACGCGGGGTGCGGACGGTGAAGGTGAGGGTGTCGCCGAAGGGGTAGGCCGTGTCGGTGGTGACGGCCACCTCGGTCGCGTCCGCGCCGACCTTCGCGCGGACCTCGTTCGGCGCGTACATCAGCGCGGCGAGTCCGTTGTCCGGTGTCGCGAGCCACAGTTCCTGCGTGAACCAGGGCCAGCCCATGCCGTAGTTGTGCGGGCAGCAGCGGTACTGGTCGACACCGGGCAGGTACGCCTGCATCGCGAAGTCGTTCTGGAACTGCCGGTCGGACTTCGGGGTGTCGTCGAGATCGACGCTGTTCGCGCTCGTGACGTAGTGGACGGCCTTGCCGTCCGGGGCGAGCGCGGGGGGCAGCGCGTTGAACGCCAGCTCCTCGCAGCGGTCGGCCCACAGCGGGTCCCCGGTGATCCGGGTCAGCAGTTCGTGGCTCGCCATGAACTCCACGACGCCGCACGTCTCGAAGCCCTGGCGCGGGTCGTCGTGCCCGTCCCGTACGTTCTCGTCGCCCGCGAAGCCACCGCCGGGGAACTGGCCGTGCCGCATGGCGAGTGCGTACGTCTCGTACGTCGCCCGCGTGTCCGCGGCCGCGCCGCTGCGCAGCGCGTACTGGGCCGGTTCGCGGAAGCCCTGCGCGATGTTCACGTTGTGCGGGCTCGCCAGACGGGCGCGCCAGTCGGCCCCGTTCGCGTGGATCTTGTCGGCGAGGTCGAGGAGGAAGGCGTCGCCGGTGCGGTTGTGGAGCCAGTACACGGTGTCGAGGCCGTCGCCCCAGCGCACCGACACCCAGCTCTGGTCGAAAGCGCTCGGGCCCTGCGCGTTCATGTAGCGGAGGAAGGCGGTGAGGGTGGGCAGCACACGGGCGTCGCCGTCGTACTCGTACCACGAGCGCAGCGCCTGGAGCAGCGGCAGGTACGGCCAGAAGTCGGGGCCGCCGCCGAGCGAGGTGCGCAGCCGCGTCGGCCCGAAGAAGCCGTCGGGCTGCCGGGTCGCGAGGATCGCGTCCATCCAGTCGCGCACGGCCGCGAGCGCTTCGGTGTCGCGCGTGACGATCGCGAGATCGGTGTATCCCCGCAGCCAGTACGGGAGTTCCTCCCAGCCCTCGCGCTCCGGGTGGGCCCAGCCGCTCGTGGCGCGGTCGAGGAAGTGCGAGGTCTCGGCGTACTGGCCGCACAGGCCCCGCAGCTGGAGCGTGAGCTGGGTCGCGAGCCAGCCGCGCGGGGTGACGGCGGTGGGCGGCAGGCGGAGGAAGGCGGTGGGGCGCAGCGGGGCCCTGCTGGGGGTGTAGTGCCCGCCCCTGGCGGGCGCGGCGCGGTGCTCCGCGGCCGTCGCGAGGCCGGAGAAGCGGCCGCCGATGACGAGGGCGGAGGCGGAGGCGAGCGAGGCGGAGGCGAACTGTCTGCGGTTCAGGTGCATGGGGGGTGGTGCTCCTGTCGGCTCGGCAGAGGGTTCCGGAGGGTGCGGTTTTTCCCTCACCTCCCTTACAACGTTGGAAAAAAGAGCGGTCGGCGGTATGACAGCACTCGCGCGGGCGGGTGTCCAGAGGAGCGGCACGGTGCGCTCGGGCCCGGGAGCCGTCCGGTCCCTCCGGGGCGGCGCGGTTCTCTCAGGACCGGGGCCCGTCCGGCTTCTCCGGCGGCAGCCGGTGGGTGCGTACGGGGCGGGACCTCAGCTCCTCGCCGACCAGCGCCCGTACCGCGTCCCGCAGCCCGTGCGCGCCCTCCGAGCGCTTGGGCCCCGCGCCCGGGTCCGTGCGCAGTTCGCGCAGGAGCGACCAGCAGAGGAAGAGCATCACCACGACGAAGGGGAGCGCGACGAGGATCGTCGCGGACTGGAGCGAGTCCAGGCCGCCCGCGAGGAGCAGGGCCGCGGCGACCGCCGCCATCAGGACGCCCCACGTGATGACGAGCCAGCGGCGCGGGTGCAGGGCGCCCCGGCTCGTGAGCGAGCCCATCACGAGCGAGGCCGAGTCCGCGCTCGTCACGAAATACATCATGATCAGGACCATCGCGACCCACGCCGTCACCGTCGGGACCGGCAACGCGTCGAGCATCGCGAAGAGCGTCGCCTCCGTGCCCTCCTTCGCCTTCGCCGCCATGTCCACGGCGCCCGTGCGGTCGAGGCGGATGCCCGTACCGCCCAGCACGACGAACCACAGGGCCGTCGCCCCGCTCGGCACGAGGAGCACGGCGAGGAGGAACTCGCGGATCGTGCGGCCGCGCGAGATCCGCGCGATGAACGTCCCCACGAACGGCGCCCACGACAGCCACCACGCCCAGTAGAAGATCGTCCACATGCCGAGCCACTTCTCGTCCCCGAAGGCCCCCGTGCTCGACGCCATCGTCACGAGCCGGTCGAGGTAGCCGCCCGCGCTCGACGGCAGCGCGTCGAGCAGGAACACCGTGGGCCCGGCCACGAACACGAAGACCATCAGCGCGGCCGCGATCACCAGGTTGACCGAGCTGAGCCACTTCACGCCGCCGTGCAGCCCCGTGAACGCGGAGACCACGAACGCCGCGCTCAGCACCACGATGATCAGCAGTTCCACGGTCTTGCTCGTGTCGAGACCCGCCGTCAGGTCGAGCCCGGTCGCGATCTGGAGCGCGCCGATGCCGAGGCTCGTCGCCGTGCCGAACACCGTCGCGAAGACCGCGAGCAGGTCGAGCACGCGGCCGAGCACCCCGTTCGCCGCACGCTCCCCGATGAGCGGCACGAAGACGGCGCTGAGGCGGTTGCCGCGCCCCTTGCGGAACGTCGTGTACGCGAGCGCGAGCCCCGCGATCCCGTAGATCGCCCACGGCGTCAGCGTCCAGTGGAAGAACGAGTACCGCATCGCCGCGCTCGCCGCCGCGTTCGTGCGCGGTGCCGCGCCGCTGCCCGGGGGCGGGCTGAGGTAGTGCGCGACGGGCTCGCCGACCCCGTAGAAGATCAGCCCGATGCCCATCCCCGCGCTGAACATCATCGCGATCCACGAGAAATTCCTGAACTCGGGCTCCGCCTCGTCACCGCCGAGCCGGATGCGGCCGTAGCGGCCGAAGGCGAGGTACAGGCTGAGGATCAGGAAGACGTCGGCGGCGATGACGAAGAGCCACGCGAAGTTGTCGAGCACCCACGGCAGTGCCGCGTCCGACGCGGTGTCGAAGGAGCCCTTCGCGAGCGAGGCCCACAGCACGACGCCGATGACGCCGAGGGCGCCGAGCGCGACGACCACCCGGTCGGGGGAGTTGTCCCGGGCGGCTTCGGGGGGTGCGGACTCCTCGTGCGGGGTGCTCATGGGAGCCCACTATGACGGTCATTGGGGTGTGTACCGGGATGAAACGCGCGAAGAGGGCGGGTGGTGCGGGCGCCGTACGGGCGTGCGGGCGCGGGGCGGGCTGGTTAGCGTCGGTGCGGTGGTGCGTACCGGCGGCGCGTGCTGCGTACGGCTGTCCCCGCGGACGACAAGGAGCCCCCGCTCATGGCCTGGAACGCGAACGTCCTCTTCTTCAGCTTCCCCGACCCCAGCGACACCTACGCCGCCTTCCACGACGCCGAGGAGACCGAGGAGGTGAGCCGCGCCGCCGTCCTGGAGCGCGCGAACGACGGCACCCTCTCCGTCACCGAGACCTACGCGCCGTCCGAGTTCCTCACGACCGGCGCGGGCGGCGCCGTCGGCGCGCTCCTCGGCGTCCTCGCGGGCCCGGTCGGTGTCCTCTTCGGCTGGACGGCGGGGACCCTCTTCGGGCTCGCCGCCACCGGCGAGCAGGAGGCGGGCGACCTGGACGCCCTCACGGTCCTCAGCCAGGGCCTGCCCGACGGCTCCAACGTCCTCATCGTCGCGATCAACGACGAGCGGGACCCCGCCGTCGCCGACGCACTCGCCGCCCGCTACCGGGGCCGCGTCCTGCGGGTGCCGGCCGGGGTCGTCGACGAGGAGGTACGGGCCGCGCAGGAGGCCGCCGACGAGGCGGCGCGCAACGCCCGCGCGAAGGTGCGCGAGGAGCGGCGGGCGGAGGCACGCGAACGGGCCGAGGACTTCCGCGCCCGCGCCGCGGCCTTCTTCCGGGGGGACCACAGGCAGGTGCGGGGCGGGGGGTCGGGACCCGCGCGCGGGGAGGCGGCGGCGGACGGGGCGTGAGCGGGCGCCGGGGCGGGGAGGGCGGCGGGCGGCGGCGCGCTGCGGCGGGATTGGGGGGGCGGGGGCGCGTTGCGGCGGGATCGGGGGCGGGGGCGGAGCGGGGACGGCTGCGGGGGTGCGTGCTGCGGCGGGGCCGGGGGGCGGGGAGGGCTGCCGGGGTGTGTGCTGCGGCGGGGTGGGGGGCCGGACTCGGTGGTGGGAGGGGTCCGGCTCAGCGCGTCATCGCGGTGGGCTGGGCCCGGGGGCGCATGGCCGCGTCCGTGCCGCCGTCCACGAAGAGTACGGAACCCGTCGTGAAGCGGGCCTCGGGGCGCAGGAACTGCTCGACCCAGAAGGCGATGTCCTCGGGGCGGCCGAAGATCCCGAGCGGCATCGGGGTCGGGAAGCGGTCCGCGTCGAGGTCCTCCTCCTTCATCGTCGAGCCCGTCATGAGCGGGGTGACGACCGCGCCGGGCGCGATCGCGTTGAGTGTGACGGACGCGCGGGCCCACGCGGGCGTGACGGCGGTGGCCCGGACCCAGCGCGAGAGGGCGAACTTCGAGCTGGCGTAGGCGCTGATGCTCGGGCTGTTGGCGGCGATCTCCTCGGGCAGTGCCGCCGTCGCCGCGCGGGCACGGGCCCTGGCCGCCTCCTCGTCGCCCGCGAGCAGGAGCCGTACCAGTTCCTCGTCGATCATCGGCACGGTCGTCGACGAGTTGGAGCTGATCACGACGGCGCGACCCGCGCCGGAGGCCGCGAGCGCCGGGCGCAGGCCACCCAGGAGCGCCACCGGGCCGTGGTAGTTGATCGAGACGACCGCCCCCGCGTCCCGCAGCTGGGGGCCCACGCCCGCCACGGCCGCGACCCCGTCGAGCCTGCCGTCCGCGAGCCGGATGATCTCGCGCACCGCGTGCGCCCTGCCCTCGGCGGTGCCGAGGTCGGCGACGACGTCAGCGTCCCGCAGGTCCACGCCGATGACCTGGTGTCCCGCCGCGCGCAGTCGTGCGGCGCTCGCCGCGCCCATGCCGGAGGCGGAGCCGGTGACGGCGTAGGTGCTCATGGTGGTTCTCCTTCGTGGGGTGGGGCGGCGGTGGCGGTGGTGGTGGTGGCGGTGCGGGGTCCGGGGTGCGGGGTTCGGGTTGGAGGGTGCGGGTCGCGGGGGTGCGGGTCGCGGGGGTAGGGGTCGCGGGGGTAGGGGTCCCGGGGTGCGGGTCCGGAGCCGCGCCCTGGGTGGCGTGCGGAATTTCCGCTTCCGATTCGACCATAGTCCAATCAGTGATTGGACGGGAAGGGGCTGGTGGGAGCGGTCCGTGTCGCGAATGTGGTGCAATGGCCGACGTGAGTGACACGGAGGTCTCGACCCGGCAGCGGCTGCTCGACGCCGCGAAGGAGCTGTTCCTGGAGAAGGGGGCCGAGCAGGTCTCGCTGCGCGCGGTGAACGCGGCGGCCGGGCTGAACCCGGGTGCCGTCCACTATCACTTCGGCTCGCGCGAGGGCCTCGTCTCGGCGCTCCTCGAACGCGAACTCGGCCCGGTGTGGCGGGCGTGGTGGGAACGGGTGCCGGGGGAGGGGGCCTCGGTCGCCGAGCTGGTCGCCGGTCTCGTGGAGCCGTTCGCCGGGCTGGTCGCTACGCGCGACGGCCGCGTCCTGGTCCACCTCCTGGCCCGTACCGCCCTGCCTTCGGGCCAACTCCCCAACGTCGCCACGCCGTTCACGCCCGCGCCCTTCGAGGTGCGGATCGGTCGCGCGCTCCCGGAGCTGACACCGCAGGAGGTCGCCGAGCGGTGCGCGCTCGCCTTCTCCCTCGTGATGTACACGTACGGGCGGCCGCTCGTGCGGCAGCCGGCCGAGCGGACCGTCTTCCCCGAGACGGAGACGGTGGTCGCCTTCGTCCTGGCGGGCCTGACGGCACCCGGGGCTACTCCGGCGCGATGACCAGCGCCGTGTGCTGCGTGCTCAGGCCCTCCACGTGGACGAGCGTGCAGGCGATGACGCGGCCCCGCCATGTCCGTTCGATCTCCAGGCCGTTGGTGCGCGGAACGAGCGGATAGTTGTTCGCCGTGAAGGAGTTGCCGCCGTTGCCGAACGGGCTCACGTGGACGTGGTTCATCCAGCGGATGCCCGTGTCGAGGTCCGTGACGACGGGGTGACGGAAGGGCTCCGCGCCGTCGAAGCGGTGCCGTTGGCGCTTCTTCTCGGGGCGCGTGTCCGCGTACTCGATGATCTCGACGCGATGGCCCACCGGTATCGGGACGGCGTGGTTGAGGCGGAGGGTGACAGGGGCGGTCGCGGGTCCCGGCCCGTCTGCGGCTGCGTCTCTGGCGCTCATGGGCGCAGCGTACGGGCCACATCGGCCGTCGGGTACGGGGTGTCCCTGGCTCCCTTGGCCACCGCGACGAGGAACGGCGTCAGGACGGCGGTGAGCGGGGCGTCGCGCGCGAGGAGGGCGGCACCGGGGCCCGGCTCGGCGAGGGGGCGGGGCGCGCGGACGAAGGCGTGCCGTTCCTCGCCCGTCAGCCCGTGCACCTGGGTGAGGAGCCAGTTGACGAGGAAGCTGCGCGCGTAGCCGAGGTCGTGGTCGCGGTGCGCGGCGAGGAACGCGGTCTCCTGCGGCGTGAGTGTGAAGGTGTCCGCGAGAGCGAGGCCGAAGTCGGTGTAGAGGACACGGTGGCCGTCGGTGAGGACGTTGCCCCAGTGCCCGTCGAAGTGCACGAGTCCCTTGGCGCTCATCGTCCGCGCGGCGTCGTCGAGTTGGGCGGCCACGCGCGCCACGTCGCGGGCACCGGACTCGCCTCGGACCCGGGGGGCGAGCCAGTCGTGGAGGGTCTGCGGCACGTACTCCATGAAGAGGGCGAGGCTCGCGCGGGCCTTGCTCACGTCTTCTGTGCGGCGGGCCGCTTCAGGGCCCCAGCTCTTCAACACGGCGTCCTGATCGGCGAGTTCCTGGGGAAGGGGTGGCGGCTCGCTCTCCCGCAGGACCCGCCAGTGGTACAGCCGCGGCGCGAGCCCCCACTCCGCGGCGGCCCGGTGCGCCTCCAGCTCGCGCCATGCCCCGCCCGCCGGGCTCGCGCCCATCCCGTAGTGGCAGACGAGCGGCAGCCCGTACGGGTCGGCGGTCGACCGCTCCGCCGCCTCGCGTGCGGGCAGTGGCACGCGCTTGATGAAGACCGGCGTCCCCGCGACATCGAGCCGTGCCGTGCGGCCGCCGATCCCGGCGGCCAGAGGAGTGCTCGTGGCCAGGAGGCGGGCGAGCGCGGCGTCATCGAGCGCGGCGAGCGCGGTGGCGGGCATGGCGGGAGGGGCCTCCTGGGTGGTGATGGTGGTCGCAGTGGCAGTGGCAGTGGTGGCGGCAGAAGTGGCGGCAGAAGTGGCGGCGGTGGCAGCCGAGGCAACGGCGGAGATGGCAGTGGCAGAGGTGGCGGCTGTGGCAGTGGCAGAGATGGCAGGGGCGGTGGTGGCAGTCGAGGCAGTGGCAGGGGTGGCGGTGGCGGCAGAGATGGCGGAGGTGGCGGTGGCAGAGGCGGTGGCAGAGATGGCAGGGGCGGTGGTGGCAGTCGAGGCAGTGGCAGGGGTGGCGGTGGCGGCAGAGATGGCGGAGGTGGCGGTGGCTGTGGCAGTGGCAGAGATGGCAGGGGTGGCGGTGGCAGTCGAGGCAGTGGCAGAGGTGGCAGTGGCGGCAGAGATGGCGGCCGTGGCGGCGGTGGTGTGGCGGTGGCAGAGACGGCGCGGGTGGCGGCAGTGGTGGCAGCTGCGGAAGTGGCAGTGGCGGCGGCAGAGATGGCGGGGGCGGCAGTGGTGGCAGTGGCAGTGGTGGCAGCTCGCGGCAGTGGCAGCGGTGGCGGCAGAAATGGCTGGGGGCTTGTCAGCGGGGTGCCAAAAGTGCCAAAAGTGCCAAAAGCGCCGGGAGTGCCAGAGGTGGCAGAGGTGTCGGTGGTGTCAGTGGGGTGGCAGCGGTGCGCCCAGTCGGTGGGCCAGGTCGGTGAGCACGGTGCCGAGAGGGAGGTCGAGGCGGAGGGTCGCGCGGTCGTCGCCGCGGGTGGGGCCCTGGTTGACGATCGCGACCGGTTTGCCCGCGCGCGCCGCGTGCCGTACGAACCTGAGCCCCGACATGACCGTGAGCGAGGAGCCGAGTACGAGGACCCCGTGCCCGGCGTCGACGAGGTCGAAGCAGCGCCGCACGCGCGGCTTCGGGACGGTCTCGCCGAAGAAGACGACGTCCGGTTTGAGGACGCCGCCACAGGCCGCGCAGGGGGCGACGCGGAAGTCGCGGACGAGCGCCGCGGGCAGTTCGACGTCCCCGTCCGGGTTGATCCGCGCGCCCTCGGTCCCGGTGAAGTCGCCGTTGAGCGCGCGCAGGCGCCCGTCCAGCTCCTCGCGCGCGGTGACGCGGCCGCAGTCGAGGCAGATCACGCGGTCGAGGCCGCCGTGCAGCTCGATCGCCTCGCGGGTGCCCGCCGCGCGGTGCAGCCCGTCGACGTTCTGCGTGATGACGCCGGAGACGAAGCCCGCGCGGCGCAGCGCCTCGACGGCGTAGTGCCCCGCGTTCGGCGCGGCCCGCCAGATCCGCCGCCACCCGGCGTGACTGCGCGCCCAGTACCTGCGGCGGCCCTCCTCGCTGCCGGTGAACTCCTCGTAGGTCATCGGCGTGTGGTGCCGGAGGCTCCCGGCGGGGCCCCGGTAGTCGGGGATGCCGGACTCGGTGGAGATACCGGCGCCGGTGAGCACGGTGAGAGGGGCGGGGGCGGTGGCGAGGAGGCGGGCGAGGGCGTCGTAGGCGGGGGAGGCGAGGGAGGTGCCGGGTGCGCCGGTGGCGGGGGCCGCGGGCGTCCGGGGCGCGGAGCCGGGGGGCTGGTGGGGCTGCGGCTGCGTGGGCATGGGGTCAGGCTACGACGCGGGGCAGGGACCGGGGCGGGGGCCGGGGGATGGGGTGGTGGCGGGAGTGTCAGCGGCGGAGGGAGACGCGGCGCAGGAGCTTGTCGCGGGTGACGAGGGTGTGGGTCAGCGTGCCGGTCACGTGGGCGACGAAGAGGCCGAGGAGCGTGTAGCCGAGGACCTCGTGCACGGTGTGCAGGGTCGAGTAGAGCCCGTAGTCCTGGCCGATGAGGGCCGGCAGGTGCGCCGAGCCGTAGAGGGGAACGGGGATGCCCGCGGCGGACTGCATGGCCCAGCCGGCCAGCGGCTGGGCGAGGAGCAGCGCGTAGAGCGCGCACTCGGAGGCCGTGGCGGCGAGGCGTTCGGCGCGGGGCATGGCGGGCGGGTACGGCGGAGTGCGGCGGACGAGGCGGTTGACGAGGCGGACGACGGCGAGGACCAGGACCGCGGCGCCCAGCGGCTGGTGGACGCGGGACAGGACGTCGTAGTCGCTCAGCCACCGCGTCAGGGCGATGCCGGTGAAGAGCGCGGCCGTGACCAGGAGCGCCATGATCCAGTGGAGCCAGCGGGTCAGGGCGTCGAAGCGGGCCGGGGCGGAGGGACCGGGCGCGAGCGTGATGGCGGGGCCGGGCTGGGCGGGCAGCGGGGGCCGGGACGGTTCGGTCATGGGGCACCTGCGCGTTCTGTCGGGCGGTCGGAGCGGTCGGAGCGGTCGGGGCGGGCGGAGCGGTCGGAGCGGTCCGGGCCGATGACCGGGCGGGCCGGGGCGCGGAGCCCCGCTTGCGCGGGCGGGGCTTCCCGGGCGGTGCCGCGGGGCGCGGCCGGGGCCCCGTTCCGGAGTGCGGGGCCCCGGCCGCCGGGCCGGGAACGAGGAGCGGTCAGCTCGTGGGCTTCGTCGTGACCACGGCGCCCTCGGGCGAGACGACGTGCCAGACGTTCATGAGGTTCTGGCCCTTGGTGTCGCCCGCGGCCGCGTCACCCGCGAAGAGGTAGACCGGCTTGCCCTTGACGGTGAGCTGCCGCGTCCCGTCCTTGCGGGTGACCGAGCCCAGGAGGCCGCGATCGACGCCCTTCGCCTCGGTGGTGGCGGGGACCGGCGGCCAGGTGCTCGCGCACTCGCCGTAGCAGGCCGAGCCGTTCTTGACGCCCTTGTCCGGGTCGTAGACGTAGACGGTGCGGCCCTTGGCGTCGGCGATCACGGTGCCGAGACCGGCCGTGCGGGAGGTGCCGATGCCCGCGCCCGCCGCGCTGTCCGGGGAGCCCGACGCGTCCGCACCGGCCGAGGACGTGGAGGGCGCGGCGTACGGGTCGTCCATCGCACCGGAGCCGGAGCCGGAGCCGGAGCCGGAGCCGGACCCGGAGCCCGTGTCCGAGTCCGGCGCGGACGCGGAGGCCCGGGCGCCGGAGCCGCCCCCGTCGTCCGAGGAGCACGCGGTGGCGAACGCGGCGACGGCGAGGGCCGAGGCGAGGAGGGAAGCGGCGCGCAGGCGACGGGACATGGTGGGTCCTTCCGGAGTGGTGGAGAGCGGTCTTCTGGTGTGGTCCGGGGGATTTCGCCGGGCCTGTTCGGGGCGCACCGGGCCGCGCCCCTGGCGGGGAGGCCGGGGCGGTGGGGGTGCGGGTGGCTCGCGGGGTGGTGGTGGGGCGGTGCTGGTTCGTGGGCGGTGGGTCAGGAGGGATGGCAGACGGCGAGGACCCTGCCCGACTGGTCCACGACGGTCAGCGCGGTGATCTCGTCCGCCCGTACGGAACTCGCGCCCGCGACGGTGGCCCTCGTGTGCGTCGTCGCGCTCCACGCGGCGACCTGCTCCTCGCGGCCGTCGGCCGAGGAGACGCGCAGGACGAAGGAGCCGTCCGTGGGGAGGTGCCGCATGTCCATGCTCAGCGCGGTGCCCCACGCCTTCGTCGTGAGGTGGGCGTCCCCGGCGACCGCCGAACCGGTCGACGGCGTGAAGGCGGCCTTCGCGCCCGCCTCGTAGCCGGGCCCCTTGTCCGGGCCGGACGAGCCGGTGAGGTGGGGCGTGAGGCCGAGCCCCGCGATCACCACGAAGGCGGCGGCCAGCACGAACCAGTTCCACGGACGGAGCCTGCGGAAGCCCCGGGCGGGGCGGGAGGGGCGGGCGGACTCGGGCGCGGGCGGGACGGTCGGCGCGGTGGCCGGGGCGGACGCGGCCGGTGCGGTGGCGGACGGGGTGGGAGGTCCGGCGGAGGAGTCCGGCTCCCCGGGTACGTCATGGGTGCTACGGGGCGGCGGCGCGGGGTGGGACTCGCGCGTGCCGCGTACCTCCCCCGTACCGTTCGCCGGCTCGGCGCGGTGGTGCTCCTCCGCGCGGCGGGTACGGAGCTGGGCGAGGAGGCGGTCGAGCGAGGCGTCCGCCTCGGGGGAGTGCCCGGCGCGGGCGGCCGCGGGCTCCGGGTCCGTCGCAGGTCCGGTTCCGGTGGACGGCGGTCCGGACTCGTCCGCCGGGCCCGGAAAGGCGGGGAAGGTGCCGGCGGCGCGGCGGAGCAGGGCGGGCAGTCCGGCCGAGCGGGCCAGCTCCCGGGTGCACTCGCCGCACGTGGACAGGTGGGCCTGGAAACGCGCGCGGTCCTCGCCGGAGAGGCCGCCGAGCACGTAGGCGCCCAGCAGTTTGTGGACGTCGGTCTCGCTCACTGGAGCACCCCCATCTCCTCGAAGGCCGCACGCAGGGCGCGCACGGCGTAGTACGCCCTGGACTTCACGGTTCCCTCGGGCACGGTGAGCCGGGCCGCCGCCTCCGCGACGCTCAGCCCCTCGTAGTACAGCAAGCGCACCACCGCCCTGTGGTCCTCGGTGAGGCGGCCGAGGGCGGTCGCCACGAGCTGGCTCTCCAGGGCGAGTTCGATGTCGTCCCCGGACGTGGCGGACCTGAGCGCCACCTCGTCGTGCACCAGGCGCGGCCTCGCCTGCTGCGCCCGCCAGGTGTCGGTCAGGACGTTGCGGACCACGGTGAAGAGGTACGAGCGCACCGAGGCGCCCTCCAGCCGGTCGATCCGCTGCCAGGCGCGCAGCAGCGTCTCCTGGACGGCGTCCTCGGCCTGCTCCCGCGAGCCGGTGTACCGGGAGGCGAAGGCGAGGAGCACGGCGTAGTGATCGCGGTGCAGTGCCGTCATCAACTGCTCGTCCGGCGTGGGTGCCGTCACAGACCTTCCTCCTCGCTCCCGGCTCGGCACCCGCGGCGCCTTGGCCGACCGGGTGTACGGAACGGGACCCGATCCGGTTCACCGGTTCTCACGACGAATCGCGAGGGACGGGTGAAGGGGGCGGTTCGCGGGGCGGGGACGGCTCCGGTGCCCCAGGCTGTCCCCCGTGCGCCAGCACATTGCACCGCGCCCCTGCCCCCCCCGCGTGTCAGCACGCCGAGCCGCGCGCCTGCCCCCCCCCGCGTGTCAGCACGCCGAGCCGCGCGCCTGCCCCCCCCGCGTGTCAGCACGCCGAGCCGCGCCCCTGCCCCCGCGCGTCAGCACGCCGAGCCGCGCGCCCGCCCCCCGTGCGCCAGCACATTGAGCACGGCGCCGCTCCCCGGCTCCCTGACGAAGAAGCGCCGCACGCCCCACTCCTCGTCCCGCGGCGCGAAGAGCACCTCGGCGCCGCTCGCGCGCAGCGTCTCGTACGCCGCGTCCACGTCGTCGACCTCGATGCTCAGGGCCGGGGTGACGGGGCCCGTCGCGTCGCCCGTCGTCGTGCTGAGCTGGGCGCTCGGGGTCGCGGGCGAGGCGTGGGTGGTGATCCAGCCGTGGTCCATCACCTGGTCCATGCCGAGCAGGGCGAAGAACTCGCCGCTGCGGGCGGGGGACCGGGTGCGGAGTACGGGGACGACGCGGCGTACGGAGACCATCGGCGGCCGCCTCTCTCAGTCGGTGGGCCGGCTCAGTCGGTGGGCCAGCGCTCCCCGCATTGTGAGCAGAACACCGGGCGCGTGTCCGCCGATACGCGCCCGCACTCCGGGCACACGAGCGGCAGCAGGCACGCGGCCTCGCCGCCCTCGCCCGCCGCGTCCTGCCGCCTGCCCGCGATCGTCAGCCCCGCCCTGCGCCGGTGGGCCGTCACGTACGCGAGCCCGCGCGCGCCCGCCCGCAGTTCCCGCTCCGCCCCGCGCGGCAGCCACACCGCGCTGCCCGGGCGCAGCTCCGTCCCGCTCGCCACCCCCGTGCCCGCCACGACGACGAGCAGCACGTCCAGCGCCTCCTCGCGGTGCGCCGCCACCTCCTCGCCCGGCCCCAGCCGCACCAGATTCGCGTCGAGCTGACGCCCTTCGTCGGGGAGCCGCCACAGGGCCCCGCGCGCCTCCGCCGGCGCCTCGCGCAGCACCGCTGCGAAGTCCGCGAGGAGGCGGGGGACCGGGGTGGGGTGTGTCATGGCGGGCGCCTTCCTGAAGACGGCGAAGGGGGCGGTACGGGGGCGACGCGAGGCGGCGCGGCCCGCTGAGCATTCTCGCTGCCACCGCGCGGAACGCCCGTACGGCCCGTACCCCTCCCCGGACCGGCGGTTCCCGCACGCTTCGTACCCCTCGCCGGACCGGCGTCCCCCGTACGGCCCGTGTACCCCTCGCCGGACCGGCGGCCCCCGTACGGCCCGTGTACCCCCCGCGAACCGCTCGCGTCCCCCGGCTATCCGAGCAGCGGCAGCAGAATCGTGTCGAGGATCTCTTCGAGCACCTCGTCGGGCACCGGTGCGAACGAGATCAGGATCTCGTGGCGCAGGAGGTCGAACGGGAGGCGCTTGATCCGCTCCGTGAGGCGGTCCTCCGTGGTCTCGCCGCGTGCCAGTGCGCGCTCCCAGATCACGTCGCTGTTCGCCTCGCGGGCCTCCGTGAGGAGGTGGGCCGGGTTCGTGCCGGTCTCCTGGTAGTAGCCCGCGAGGTGCGCGTTCATGACCGTGATGAGCCGCACGCGCGTCTCGTTGATCGTCCGCATCAGGGTCAGCAGGTCGCCGCGCAGGCTGCCCGTGTCGGGGACGTCGAGGTGGGCGCCCTCCAGCGCGTGCGTGAGGGCGGCCCGGACGAGCGTGTCGCGGTCCGGCCAGCGGCGGTAGAGGACCGGCGGGCTCGTCCCGGCACGCCGTACCACCGCGTCCATCGTGAAGCCCGCGTACCCGTGGGCCGACAGCTCCTCCCACGCCGCGTCCAGGAGCGCGCGCTCCAGGGCCGCCCCGCGTCGTCGCCGCTCAGCCATCCACGTACCTCTCCGCCGTTTAGATAGATTTGCCTATCTAAGAATCGGCCCTTACTCTCGCTGTCGGAAGCTCTAGATAGGACTCTATATCTTAAGGAGGCCCTTCGTCATGCCCTCCCACCCCTCCCAGCCCTCCCACCCCACGCTCCCCGTCCCGCCGGACCCCGCGCCCACCGCTCGCGGCCCCGCCGGGCCCGCCGATCCCTCCAGCCCCCCTGGTTCCGCCGGAGGAGCCCGTCCCGCCGGAGGAGCCGGTCCCTCCGGTCCCGCCCCCGTCGACCCCGCCGTCTGGCGGCTCGCCTTCACCGTCGTCGTCGGCGCCCTCGCCGTCGTCTTCGACACGACGATCGTCACCGTCGCCCTCGACGACCTCACCCGCTCCCTGCACGCCTCGCTCGCCACGGTCCAGTGGGTCAGCACCGGCTACCTGCTCGCCGTCTTCGTGACGATCCCGCTCGCCAAATGGGCGCAGGCACGCTTCGGCGGCAAACGCCTGTGGATCGGCGCGCTCACCGTGTTCCTGCTGGGCTCCGTGCTCAGCGCGCTCGCCTGGGACGCGCCCGCGCTCATCGCCTTCCGCGTCGTGCAGGGCATCGGCGGCGGCATCATGATGCCGCTCATGGCGACGCTGATCATGCAGGCGGCGCAGGGCCGCGAGATCGGCCGTGTCATGGCGACGGTGACGCTGCCCACCGCGCTCGGGCCCATCCTCGGGCCCGTGCTCGGCGGCCTCATCCTCAGCGTCGCGAATTGGCGCTGGCTCTTCCTCGTCAACGTCCCGTTCTGCCTCGTCGGCGCCTTCCTCGCGCACCGCCACCTGCCCGACGACCGCCCGGCGCCCGGCGCCCCGCGCCCCCGCCTCGACGCCGTCGGGCTGCTCCTGCTCTCGCCGGGCGTCGCCGCGCTCCTGTACGGGCTCTCGCGGGTCGAGGGCAGCGCGGGCTTCACGAGCCCCGTCGTGCTCGTACCGCTGCTCGCCGGGCTCGTGCTCGTCCTCGCCTTCGTCGCCCGCTCGCTGCCGCGCGCGCAGGCCCTCATCAACCTGGGCCTCCTGCGCCACCGCGCCCCCGCCGCGTCGGCCGCCCTGCTCTTCCTCGGCGGGACGAGCCTGTACGGCGCGATGCTGCTGCTCCCGCTCTACTGGCAGCAGGTACGGGGCCAGGACGCGCTCGGCGCGGGGCTGCTCCTCATCCCGCAGGGCCTCGGCGCGCTCGCCGCGCGGACCCGCGCGGGGCATCTCACCGACCGGCTCGGGCCGCGCCCCGTCGCGCTCGCCGGGTTCGCCCTCGTGACGCTCGGCACGCTGCCCTTCGCGCTCGCGGGCGCGCACACGCCCACGGTCCTGCTCCTGGCCGCGCTCTTCCTGCGCGGACTCGGTCTCGGCGCCGCGATGGTCCCGCTCAACGGGGCCGCCTTCATCGGCCTCGCCCACCACGAGATCCCGGACGCGAGCATCATCTCGCGCGTCTCGCAGCAGATCGGCGGCTCGGTCGGCACCGCCGTACTCGCCGTCGTCCTCCAGCACACGACCGCGCACGCCGACACGACCGCGCAGGGGTACGCGACGGCCTTCTGGTGGGCGCTGGGCGCGACGGCGGTGGCGCTGCCGCTGTCGCTGCTGCTGCCGGGTGGGCGGAAGGGGGACGTCTGAGGGCCCGCCCGTGGTCCCTCACCCCGAGGAGAGCTGCGCCGCGATCTCCGCGTGCCAGGAGGCGGTGCGCTCCGGGTCGTCGAGGGTCGCGGCCCACTCCTGCTCGCTCAGGCCGTGCTGCGCCGGGCCCGCCTTGAGGGCGACGAGGAGGGCGCGGGCCGAGGCGCGCATATCGGGCGCGGTGTGCTCGCTGCCGGGGACCGCCTCGCCCGCCGCGCGCCGGTAGATCTCGCGCGCGACGGCCTGCCGCTTGCCGTGTTCGACGCCGCGCCAGAAGCGCAGTGCCTCCTTGAGCGCGTCCTCCTTGCTCGCGGGCTCGCGGTGAGGGGCGTCCTCAGGGGCGTAGCGCTGCGGGTCCCTCGCGTCTTCGTACCGCTTCCTGCCCGCGCGGCCCGCCTTGTAGAGCGCGCCGCCGAGGAGGAGCCCGGCGGCGCCCGCGGCGAGGCCCCAGCCGACCGGTGTGGCGGCGAGCCCGGCCGTCACGGCGGTGGCGATCGTCGCGGCGCCGCCCGCCGCCTTCAGGCTCTCGCCCGCCGCGCTGACGGCGAGCTTGCCCATCTTGTGGCGCTGCTTGCCGAGCGCGTACTCCTGCGCGTCGGCCAGCGCGTTGGCGTCCTCCGCGTGTCTCAGCCCGGCAGCCGCCTCGCGCACCTCGCCGACCGCTTCGAGCGCCGTGTCCACGGCGCCGGAGAGACCGGCGAAGCCCTCGCCGTCCTCGTCCCACAGCCGGTCGAGCGCGACGTAGGCGCGGCCGAGGGCGAGGTGCCCCGCGCTGTTGGCCTCGCCGAGCCGCGCGAGGGCGTCGTCGGCGGTACGCGCGGGCTTGTCGAGGCCCTTCAGCGCGCTGTACTTGCGCTGCGTGAGAGCGAGGCGACGCGTGTGGCGGCCCGCCTTCGCGACGCCGAGCACGCCCGAGACGGCGCCGCTCGCCTCGCCGACGGCGAGCGCCTGGTCCAGCGCCTGGTGCTTCAGCATGTCCTTGACGGCGCTGAGCGCGTCGCCGCCCGTGGTCGCCGCGTTGCTGAGCGCGTCGGCAGGCTTCACGCCCGTCTTCTTGCGCGGCTGGTGCGAGGCCGGGCCCGTCGGGTGCGCCGCCCGGTCCTTGCGCGCCTTGCGGGCCTCGATCACGTCGAGCGAGGCGTTGACGCCGTCCGCGAGGAAGTTCTCCACGCCGACGGCGAAGCCGGAGGCCGCGGCCGCGTGACCGATGGCGCTCTCGCCGCTCGTGGCGCCGAGGTTGTTGACGCCCGCGTTGGCGGGGATCTGGCCACGGCTGACGAACGTGTCGGAGATGTCGAACGACTTCTTCGCCCGGGCGAGCGCGGCGGCGATCCGCTCGCGCAGCGGCTTCCGCTCCTTCGTGACGGCGACGGCGGGCACGGTGGCGGGTACGTCGGTGGCGGGCACGCCGGCGGCCTTGCCCCGCGCGCGCTGCACGGCCGCGTACGTCGCGGCGTTGCCCGCGCGGGCCTGAAGGGCGTGCAGCGGGTGCGCGGATTCGCGCCGCGTGGCGCCGGGCGGCCGCCGTACGGGGACCTCGCCGCGGGGCCGGGCGGGGGTGCCGTGGACGGGGGTGCTCATGCGGGGCCGCCGCCTTCTGTCGCCTTGCTGCGGAACGGGCGTGCCGGACTCCGGGGCCGCCGGGGCCTGGCGCCGGTCCGCCCGGGTTCCGGACGCCGGACCGGCCGGTCCGACAGTAGCGGGCGGGGGGTCCAGCGGGGAGCGGACTCCGGGGCAGAGTACGGGGTCCGAAAGGGCGGGGGTCTTGGGGCCGCCGGGGCGCGCGCGGGTGTGGCCCTGCGCGAGCGCCCCGCCGCGAAGCCCGTGAGGGGCAGGACCACCTCACTGGGCAGGGGCGGGAACAGGTTCTCCAGCGCGATGGCGGCCCCGGCCCCCGGCCCCCCCCGCCCGACTCCCCGCCCCGCCCCGACGCCCCCGCCCGAAGCTCCCGCCCGAAGCTCCCGCCCGAGCCCCCCGTTACCTCGTCGGCACCACCCGTGCCGCGCTCGTCCCGATCCCCGACGGGTACTGCCACGCGGGAACGGCGGCGGGCACGCCCCCGGACCCCGGCGCCGCCCCCGGCCCGGGCACCGGCACACCCGGCGTACCCGGCACACCCACCGTCCCCGGCGCCCCCGGCGTCCCCGCCCCCCGTACCGCCGTATCCGGCACCGCCCCGTACGGCAGGCACCCCGGCAGGAACGAGGCGTCGTAACGTCGCACGCCCCGGTGCCAGTTGAGGATTCCCGCCAGCCAGTCCCGCAGTTCGCCCAGATACGTCTCCATCGTGGCGATCTGCTCGCGCGTGAGGCCGAAGTCCTCGTACAGCACCGGCAGTTCGTGCGCGACCGCGTGCTCGAACTGGTCGAGCCTCGCCGCCATCAGGTGCTCCACCATGCGGAACGCCGTCGGGTAGTCGCAGCCGAAGAAGTTCTCCACGACCAGGACCAGGTTGTGCAGCTCACCTTCGTACTGCACCTCCTTCTGGTACGAGAACACGTCGTTGATCAGGCAGCCGTAGTCCGCCACCGCGTTCTCCAGCGCGCGCACCGTGCCGCTGTCGAGCACCCCGGGCGGCAGCGCGGCCGCGTGCCGCATCCGGCTGAGGCTCATGGTGAGTTCGGAGCCGAAGGTGTGGCGGCGCATCTCCAGGTAGTCCACCGGGTCGGGCACGCGGTGCTGCGCCTGGTTGCCCAGCTCCCACAGCCAGCTCTCCAGCATGTGCTCCACGCCGTCGCGGAACGCGGCGCGTGTCGCCGGGTCCATCGGGGAAGCGGTACGGGTCCACAGGTCGGCGAGCGCACGCTCGATCGGTGCCTGGGCGAAGCCCGCGGCGAGTGCGGGCTCCGCCAACGGCATGCAGGCGAGCAGCCGTTCATGCAGCACCCGCGCCGCCGGGAGGTCGCGCGGGCGGCCGAAGACGAGCGGGTAGTAGTCGTCCCCGTACGTGCCCCACGTCAGCCACTCCGCGCTCAGCTCCAGCTCCTCCGGGCTCGCGTCCGGGTCGAGCCCCGCCGAGCAGAGCGCGAAGTCGTAGCCCTCCAGCTTCTCGCGGTCCCAGATGTCGTGGAGCAGCCCCATCCGCTCGGCCCAGTCGACCGACGCGGTGCGCGCCCGCTCGTGGTGCGGGCTCAGGCTCAGCGGGTAGCTCAGCGTGAAGTCGGGGAGCAGGGACGGGCCTTCGTGGGTGTGCGGAGGGCGGGTGTGGGAGCGCAGCCGGGCCCTGGCGGGTTTGCCGAGCGCGGCGGCGAGGTGCGCCGCGCTCGTGCCGAGCACCCCCGTGAGACCGGAGGCCACGCCCGAGACCGCGCCCTCGTTCATGTAGCGGCTGGAGCGCAGGTGCCACTCGTGGCCGCCGGACTGCCAGTCCTGAAGTCCCTTGACGTACAGGGCGAGTGCCGCGTTCTCGGCCGGGTCGAGACCGTATTCCGCGCTCAGCGCGGGGAGTTCGACGAGCGCGGTGTTCTCGAACTGCTGGAGTCGCGAAGTCAGCAGGTCGTTGACCGCCTCCGCGGCCTCCGGTGTCGAGCAGCCGAGGAAGTGCTCCAACACCAGGACACCGTTGCTGAGTTCGCCCTCGTCCTCGACCTCCCGCTGGTACGAGAAGAGGTCGTTGCGCAGGTGTACGGCGTCCGAGAAGGCGTCCGTGAGGACCCGCAGGGGGCGGGTGCCCGCGACCCTGGCGGGGAGTTCGGCCCCTGCCGCGTACTCGACGAGCCCCGCCGACCACGGCGCGCCGCCGACCTTGCGCCGCATCTCGATGTACTCGACCGGGTTGGAGACGCGGCCCGCGTTGATGTTGGACAGCTCCCACAGCGACTCGTTGAGGAGGTTGCGCGTCGAGGCCGAGAAGCGCTCGCGCCAGTCGGCCGACATCGCGGGGACCGTGCGCCGCCACAGGTCGGCGAGCCCCGCTTCCACCGGGTTCTCCGGCTCGGGGAAGCCGTCCGCGAGGTCCGCGGGCATGAAGGCGGGCAGCCGGTCCAGGTACGCCTTGCCGCCCTCGCGGTCCTGGCCGCGCTTGAACAGCTCCAGGAAGTGGTCGTCGAAGAAGAAGACCCACACGTACCAGTCCGTGACGAGGTTCAGCGCCTCCTCGTCGCAGTCCGGGTGCGTGTAGGCGCACAGCAGCGCGTAGTCGTGCGCGTCGAGGTCGCGTTGCTCCCACACCCCCGAACCCTCCAGCATCCCCATCGACCCGGCCCACGCGCGCGCGTGGACACGGGCGGCTTCGAGGTGCGGGTTCAGGCGGGCCGGGTACGGGACGTAGAAATCGGGGAGCGTGAAGGGCTGGGGCATGGATCAACGCCAATACGCGTCGGGAATACGGACGCATGGAGTATCCGCGAATCGCCCGAGGTCCCGCAATACATTCGGCTTTTCCGCAAAGCGGCACCGAATACACCCGGGGAAACGTGGGCATGCGCACATTTCGTACGCCCCGGACGCCGTTTTTCGTACGTGTGCCCCGCACGGGTGATCACTGACAGAAGGACTTGACCAGCGCGGATATTCGTGCAGCTCGACGAGGGTGCGCCCGGAATTTCACGGGCACGGTCCCGTCCGCGCACTTCACTCGTACGGACGTACGGCGATTCACTCCGCAGATGGGTGCGGGGAAATGCGATCGGCTGTAAAAATGGCTCGGCATTTCCCCGACACGGAGGTATTCATTTGTCCGTCCGCGCTGAAAACGAAGCACAGGAAACGCCCCAGCAGGCGCTTGGGGCGGCGGCGGCGCGCAATCTCGCCACCACCACGAAGTCCGCGCCGCAGATGCAGGAGATCACCTCCCGCTGGCTGCTCAAGGCGCTGCCGTGGGTCTCTGTGCAGGGCGGCACCTACCGGGTCAACCGCCGCCTGTCCTACTCTGTGGGCGACGGCCGCGTCACCTTCGTCCAGACCGGCTCACAGGTCAGTGTCATCCCCGACGAACTGCGCGAACTGCCGCCGCTGCGGGACTTCGACGACGCCGAGGCGCTCCGCGAACTCGCCGGGCGCTGCGAGCAGCGCGTCTACCCCGCCGGTACGGTCATCACGACGGCAGGGGAAGCGGCCGACAGCGTCCACCTCCTCGCCCACGGCCGTATCGCGCGCCTCGGCACGGGCTCGTACGGCGATGAGACGAGCCTCGGCGTCATCGGCGACGGCTCCTACTTCGGCGAACAGGCCCTCCTGTCCGGCGACGCCGTCTGGGAGACCACGGCCCGCGCGGAGACCGAGTGCACCGTGCTCGTCCTCTCCCGCGCCGACGTCCTCAACCTCGCCGAGCGCGCCCCCGCCCTCGCCGAACACCTGCGCCGCGCGGCCCTCGTGCCCGAGCAGCGCACCAACAAGTACGGCGAGGCCGCGATCGACCTCGCCGCAGGGCACAGCGGCGAACCGGTCATCCCGCACACGTTCGTCGACTACGAGGCGAGCCCGCGCGAGTACGAACTCTCCGTCGCCCAGACGGTGCTGAAGGTCCACACGCGCGTCGCCGACCTCTACAACCAGCCGATGAACCAGACCGAGCACCAGCTCAGGCTCACGGTCGAGGCCCTGCGCGAGCGACAGGAGCACGAACTGGTCAACAACCGCGACTTCGGGCTCCTCGCCAACGCCGCCTACGACCAGCGCCTCCAGCCCCACGACGAGGTACCGAGCCCCGACGACATGGACGAACTTTTGTCCCGTCGCCGGGGATCGAAGGTGTTCCTCGCCCACCCGCGCGCCATCGCCGCCTTCGGCCGCGAGTGCAACAAGCGCGGTCTCGTCCCCGAGTCGATCGACGTCGGCGGCCACCGCATCCCGACCTGGCGCGGCGTCCCGATCTACCCGTGCAACAAGATCCCGGTCGGCGAGGACCGCACGACCTCGATCATCTGCATGCGTACGGGCGAGGAGGAGCAGGGCGTCATCGGCCTGCACCAGCCGGGCCTCCCCGACGAGCTGGAGGCGAGCCTGTCCTGCCGCTTCATGGGCATCGACGAGCAGGCGATCATCTCCTACCTCGTCACCGCCTACTACTCGGCGGCCGTTCTCGTCCCTGACGCGCTCGGGGTCCTGGAGAACGTGCAGGTGAGCCGCTGGCGCTGAGCCCCGGCGCCGGGCCCGCACGCCCTGCGGCCCGTACCCCCTCGGGTGGGGTACGGGCCGCCGCGCGTGCGGGGAGGGAGGGCCGGGCACCGGGCGGGGATGGTCACCGGTGCGCCGCGTTCACCAGGTCGGCGCGTTCACGGGGCAGGGCGTTCACCAGGTCAGCGCGTCGCTCATCTCGCGCTGCCAGTAGCTGACCGAGGCGTTGTCGTCCAGGTACACCTTGCCGCCGGGGACGTTCAGCGTCGCGACGCCGCCGACCGTGCCCGCGTCGTTCTTGCCCGCCATCGAGACGGTGACCTTGCGCGAGGTACGGGAGTGGTCGCCGTCGCCGCCCAGCGCGATCGAGGCGTAGGCGTGCTCGCCGGGCGCGAGCGTCACGACCGCCTGCGGCTTCGAGTCCTCGATCCGCTGCGTCGCCGCCTGGTCGCCGTCGAAGCCGACGTACGGGGCGTAGTAGGCGTTGCACGTGGCGCCCGAGGTGTTGGTGAGGGTGACGAGGAGGTGGTTGATGGGGCGGGAGACCGCGGAGACCTGGACCTTGCTGTTGACCGTGGTGCACGCCGTGTCGGTGGGGCGGCCCGCGGCGGCCTTGCCGCCCGACGCCTGCGCGCCGCCGCCGCTCGCGGCGCCCGCCGAGCCCTTCGCCGTGCCGCCCGCCGCGGCCGTACCGGAACCCGCGGAACCGGCCGAACCGGCGGCCGGACCGGCCGAGCCGGAGGACGCGTCCGGCGCGTCGGACGCCTTGCCCGCGCCGCCCTGGGCGGCGGCCGCCTTCTCGGTGTTCCGCTCCGCCGCCTTCCCGTGCCCGCTCGCCTGGGAAACGGTGGTCGCGGGCCCCGCGTCCTTCGCCTCGCCGACACCCCCGCTCGCTTCGCCGGAGCAGGCGGTGAGCGACAGGGCGCCCGCCGCGACGAGCGCGGCGGCGAGGGTACGGAGGGAGCGGGTACGGGTGAAGGTGCGCATGGCGAAGCCTCTCGGGCAGTACGTGGTGTCGCACGGCCACCGGCGGTGTGCCCGGTGGTGCGGCCGGTCGTGAGCCGGCGGCGTGCTTTGATGTCCTGAGCTTGGCCCCGCCCTCGTCCCGGCCGCCAGCGCGGCGGCCCCTGACGGGACGCCGGAACGATTCCACCCCCTCCGACCTGCGCGAACGAGGGGCGCCTGGAACGGCCGGGCGGGACGGGGACGGGGGTGAGAAGGACTGAGGGAAGGCGGTACGGGGTGGCCACGGGAGCCGAGAGCGAGGCGTTCGCCGCGCGGTTGAAGGAGCTGAAGGAGCGGTCCGGGCTGAGCTACGGGCAGCTCGCCAAGCGTCTGCACCTGAGCACGTCGACCTTGCACCGCTACTGCAACGGGGACGCGCTCCCGGCGGAGTTCACGCCCGTCGACCGCCTCGCCCGCCTCTGCGGAGCGGACCGCGCCGAACTGATGGACCTGCACCGCCGCTGGCTGCTCGCCGACGCGGCGAGGGCGGCGGCGAAGGAGCAGCAGGAGGCGCTACGGGGCGAGGCGGCGCAACCGGCGGAGACGGAGCCCGCACGCGAGGCGCCCACGCCGGAGGCGCCCGTGCACGAGGCGCCCGTGCCGGAAGCGGTCGCCGAGGCCCCCGTGCCGGAGACGCCCCGGCCCGCGCCCACCGCGGGCGGGGAACCGACCGGCCCCGCCGGCCACACCGTCAGCGGCACGCCCCCGTCCCGGCCCCGCCGTCCCCGCGTCCTCCTCGCCTCCGCCGCCGCACTCGTGGTCCTCGTGGCCGGGGGCGGCATCCTGGCGGGGCGGCTCGCCGGTGGGGACGGCGGCGGGGGAGCGGGGGACGACGGGGCGGCGCGGGCGGGACACGCGGCGGCGGGCCGGGCGGTGACCCCGAGCAGTACGCGCGAGGCGACGAGCCCCGCACCGTCGAAGAGCGGCCCTTCGCACACGCCCTCGTCCGGCCCTGCCACCCGCACGAGCCCCACGAGCGCGCCGCCGAGCCCGGCAGGGAAGGCCGTCCCCGCGGGCACCCCGGTCACGGCTCACGTCAACGCGCACGCGTGGGAGGACCCGTGCAGCCCCCGCTACCTCGTGCACACCGACCACGAGGAGATGCCCCCACCGCCTTCGGAGAGCGACGCGCCGGGGTGGGCGCGGACGTTCGGCGCGGTCCCGGCCGGGAAACAGCGGATCGCGGTGACACTCCAGGGGCGGAGCAGCGAGACGGTGGTCCTCAACGCGATGCGGGTGCGCGCGGTACGGAGCGGGCCGCCGCTCGCCTGGGACGCGTACATCATGGGCGTGGGCTGCGGCGGCAACGTGCCCGCCGAGGGCTTCACGACCGACCTCGACGCGCCCAGGCCCGCGCTGAAGCCGCTGTCGGGGCAGCGGGACTTCCCGTACAAGGTGAGCGCGAGCGACCCCGAGGTCTTCTACGTGACGGCGAACACGAGCGCGCACGACGTCACGTGGTACCTGGAGATCGACTGGTCCAGCGGCGACCGCCACGGCACGCTGCGCGTCGACGACGCGGGCACCCCCTTCCGCACGGCCCCCGCCAAGGACCGCCCGACGTGGCAATGGCCGCCGGGGGAGACCCAGTGGGGGCCGGAGGTGAAGGGATAGGAGGTCAGTCGACGGTTGGGTCGAGGACTTCCGCGATGGTGCGGGCGGTGAGGGCGCGGTCGAACCAGGTGTCGAGGGTGTCGGTGTCGGTGCAGGCGCGGATGCGGGCCTCGGACACCTCGGCGAAGGGGATGCCGCGGGCGGTGAGGAGCTTGAGGAGAGAGGCGATCCTTCCCTCGGCCTCGCCCTCCGCCTTGCCCTCCGCTTTGCCCCTGGTCTTGCCCTCGGCCTCGCCCTCGGCCTTCCCTTCCAGGAAAGTCCGCTCAAGGAGAGTGCCGCTTCCGGGGAAGTAGCTGGCCCTCATGATGTCCTCCCAGAGTGCGCGGTGGCTGGTGCCTGCCAGCCCGATGCTGACGATATCGAAAAAGTACTCACCGGACTGCGGATCGGCCCTGCGCAGCGCGGCACCCACTGCCCGCAGTGTCTCGGGAGTCAGTGTGTGGCTCGCGTGGGTGAGGATCGAGAAGACCGCGAGGGCGAGGTCGTCGGCGGCCTCGGCCGGGTCGGTGATGAGCGGGATGTTGTGCGGGCCCGCCACGAGTGGGCGCAGGGTCAGGCTGGGCCAGCCCGCCCCGCCCAGCTCGAAGGGGCCCTCGGCCCAGCGGGCCGTGTGTTCGTCGTTGCAGACGACCAGGAGATTGGCCGGGCACTGGTACTTGGCCGTCAGGTAGCCCAGGTAGTAGGTCCAGCTGGCGGCCTTCTCCGCTGACTTCCTGCCCTGTGCCTCGATGCCGAGCAGGAAGGGCTTCCCCTCCGATGGCGTGATGTGCAGGACGCTGTCGATGCGCCGTTCGACGGGGCGCATCTCCGTGACGTCGGAGTTGAGCACGTCGACGGCGAGCTTCGGGGGCAGCGGGACACCGAGTATCCGGAAGACGGGGCCGAGCAGTTCGGGCCGGTCCTGGAAGACGCGGTGCGATGCCTCGTGCTGCGAGGTGACCATGTAGCTACAGTAAGTGACGATCCCGGGGCGGAACGTTACTCCAGTGAGGTGATCACCCGATCGGGGGAGTGGTGCGTGCCGTATCCCTTCCCGCGGTCTCGTTCTAAGCTGCGCAGGCATGACACCCGCACCGTTGCCCGCTCAGGCCGCCGCCCGCCAGGGGTCCTCCCGGGGGCCTCACCGGGGCCCCCGGCAGGATCTCGCTCCGCTCGCCGCCCGTGCCGCCTCCGTCAAGTCCTCGCCCGTGCGGGACATTCTCGCCGTCACCGCGCGGCCCGAGGTCATCAACTTCGCGGGTGGGCTGCCCGCGCCGGAGTTCTTCGACGTGGCGGGGGTCGCCGCCGCCTTCGCCGCCGTGCTCGGGGAGAGCGGGGGCAAGGCGCTCCAGTACGCGACGACCGAGGGCGAGCCGACGCTGCGGGCCGCGCTCGCCGCCCGTACCACCGCGCGCGGACTCCCCACCGGCGCCGACGACCTGCTCGTCACGACCGGGTCGCAACAGGGCCTGCACCTCGTGACGAGCGCGCTCGTCGAGCCCGGGGACACGGTGCTCGTCGAGAGCCCGTGCTACCTCGCCGCGCTCCAGGTCTTCGCCTTCGCCGGGGCGCGCGTCGTGCCCGTGCCGTGCGACGAGGACGGCGTCGACCCGGACGCGCTCGACGCCCTCGCCGCGCGCGAGCGGCCCACGTTCTTCTACTCGGTCCCCACCTTCCAGAACCCCACGGGCCGCACGACGACCGCCGCACGCCGCGCCGCCGTCGCCGCCGTCGCCGCGCGCCGCGGCTTCTGGCTCCTGGAGGACGACCCCTACGGGGAGTTGAGGTACGAGGGCGAGCGCGTGCCCTGGCTCGCCGGGTACCCCGGGGCCGAGGACCGCACGGTGCTGCTCGGGAGCTTCTCGAAGGTCATGGCGCCCGGGCTGCGGCTCGGCTGGCTGCGGGCGCCCGAAGTGCTGCGGCGCGCCTGCGCGGTCGTCAAGCAGTCCACCGACCTGCACACCCCGACCCTCAACCAGCTCGCCGCCGCACGCTACCTGGCCGACCGCGACCTCGACGCGCACGTCGCCTCCGTCGCCGCCGCCTACGGCCGCCGCAGGGACGCGATGCTCGCCGCGCTGCCCCAAGCCCTCCCGGACGGCGCGGAGTTCGCGCGGCCCGCGGGCGGCATGTTCGTGTGGGTGCGGCTCCCGGAGGGCGCGGACGCGGCCGAGCTGCTGCGCGAGGTGATCACGTACGACGTGGCCTACGTGCCCGGCGCGCCGTTCTACGCGGCCGAACCCGACCCGCGCACCCTGCGGTTGTGCTTCGTCACGCAGGACGAGGCGACGATCGGGGAGGGGCTGGCGCGGCTCGGCGCCGCACTGCGCGCATGAGGTCAACTCGCCGCCGGCGTACGGGTGAGGGTCCGGGCCGAGGCCCGCGGCCACGCCTCCGTCCGGTCGAAACGCGCCCACCCGCCGCCCTCCGTGAGGCCCCGTGCGTACGCCTCGTCGCCGCGTGCGACCCGCGCGGCGACGAACGCGCGGCAGGACGCCGCCACGTGGAGCGAGACGGTGGCGAACTCCGCGCGTCCGGCGGCGTCGAGACCGTACGCGTCGGCCAGGACCCGCAGCCGGGCCAAGGGTTGAGCCCCGGCGGATGGTGGCGTGACGGGACGCCCGTCAGCGGTGCCCAGGAGCGGGCCGTCACCGCGAGGTCCCCCACGCGGCGGCCCGGCGCCGCGAGGTCGAAGTCGATGAGGGCGTGCGCGCGGCCCGCGCGGAAGACGACGTTCTCGGGGCACACGTCGTTGTGGCACAGGACGGGGCCATCGGCCTCCGGGTCGCTCAACTCCCTTGACCATCTCGCGTCTTCGGGGCGCGGGATGCCCAGGGAGGCATCGTGCGGGGACCGCAGCAGTACGCCCACCGAGCGCAGCGCCTCGTCGGTCATCGACCAGGCGGGGAAGGGGGCAGCGGGACGTCGCTCGCGATGTACGTCAGCTGTTCGCGGCCGTCCGCGACGGGCGCGAGGGGGAGCGGGGCGCCCTCGAATCCGGCCGCGCGGAGGGCGCGGAGCTGGGCGTGGAGCTGGGCGTGGAGGGACGAAGCGGCGGGCGGGGCAGGCCGGTTCACGGTATCGCCTTCGCGGTGGACCGCCCCGGCGTTCGCCGTGCCGCCCACCAGCGGCTCGCCCGTGCCCCCGCGCACAGGCTCACCGTGCTCCGCCACCGGCCCCCGCCCCCTGCCGCGTCACAGACTCTTCGGCGCCCTGATCCCCAGCAGTCCCAGCCCCGCCGCCAGCGTCTCCCCCGTCAGCGCGCACAGGAAGAGCCGGTTCGCGACGACCTCCGGCGAATTCTCGTCCGACAGGACATGGCACTGGTCGTAGAACGTCGTGTACAGCGAGGCCGTCTGGTAGAGGTACGCGGCCAGCTTGTGCGGGGCGTACTCCCCTGCGGCTTCGAGCACCTGGTCCCCGAAGGCGTCCAGGTGGAGGCCGAGGGCGCGCTCGGCGGGGGCGAGCGCCAGCTCCGGGTGCGCGGCGGGGGCGGGGGCGCCGGAGGCGACGGCGCGCCGCAGGATCGACTGGATACGGGCGTACGCGTACTGGATGTACACGCTCGTGTCGCCGTTGAGCGAGACCATCTGGTCCAGGTCGAACTTGTAGTCGCGGCTCGCCGACGTCGACAGGTCCGCGTACTTGACCGCGCCGATGCCGACCTGCGCGCCCCGCTCCGCGATCTCGTCCTCGCTCAGCTGCCCCTTGACGTCCTTCTCGCGCACGACCGCGGTCGCCCGCGTGACGGCCTCGTCGAGGAGGTCCACGAGCCGGGTCGACTCGCCCGCCCGCGTCTTGAACGGCTTGCCGTCCGGGCCGAGCACGGTGCCGAAGGCGAGCTGCACGGCCTGGACGTCCTCGCTCAGCCAGCCCGCACGCCGCGCGGTCTCGAAGACCATCTTGAAGTGCAGGGCCTGCCGCGCGTCCACGACGTACAAGAGGGTGTCCGCCTTGAGGTCGAAGACGCGGTTGCGGATCGCGGAGAGGTCGGTCGCCGCGTACCCGAAGCCGCCGTTGGACTTGCGCACGATGAGCGGGACCGGCTTGCCGTCCGGGCCCTTCACGTCGTCGAAGAAGACGCACAGCGCGCCCTCGGAGCGCACCGCGACCCCGGACTGCTCCAGGAGGTCGCAGGTCTCGGCGAGCATGTCGTTGTAACCGGACTCGCCGACGATGTCCGCGTCGCGGATGTCCATGTCGAGCTTGCCGAAGATCGCGTTGAAGTAGACCTTCGACTCGTCCACGAACTGGTGCCAGAAGGCCAGGGTCTCCTCGTCGCCCGCCTGGAGGTCGACGACCCTGCGCCTGGCCCTGTCCTTGAAGCCCTCGTCCTCGTCGAAGAGCGCCTTGGACGCCTTGTAGACCCGGTTCAGATTGGACATGGCCGCTTCACCGGCGGCCTCGGTGGCCTCGCCGGAGGCCGCGCCCGAGCGGTCCAGCTCGGCCGGGTGCTCGATGAGGTACTGGATGAGCATCCCGAACTGGGTGCCCCAGTCGCCGATGTGGTGCCGCCTGATCACGGTCTCGCCCGTGAACTCCAGCATCCGCATCACGGCGTCGCCGATGACCGCCGAGCGCAGGTGCCCGACGTGCATCTCCTTGGCCACGTTCGGCTGCGCGTAGTCGATCACGGTCCGGCCGGGGTGCTCCGCGTACGGGACGCCGAGCCGCTCACCGGCGGCGGACCGCTCCGCGAGGTTCCGCAGGATCGCCTCGTCCGAGACGGTGATGTTGAGGAAGCCGGGGCCCGAGACCTCGGCCTCCTTGATGACCGCACTGTCCGGGAGCGCGGCGACGACCCGCGTCGCCAGTTCCCGCGGGTTGGCCTTGGCCTTCTTCGCGAGGGCGAGGACCCCGTTGGCCTGGAAGTCGGCCCGGTCGCTTCGGCGCAGCAGCGGGTCGGCGTCCCCGGCGCCCTGGAGGGCGGTGGCGAGAGCGTCCTTGAGCTGCTGTTCGACGGAAGCGGTGAGGGACGTGACCGAAGCCATAAGAAGGGGAGCCGTTCTCCTCGGGGGTGCAGATACTCCGGCCAGTATCCCACCAGGCAGGGATGCCCATCGAACGGTTATCCCGGGCGTGCTCCCCCTCCCGTTTCCCCCCACGGCCCCGCTCCTGGGACAATGGGCGACGACCATCCCCGTTCTCCCCGGAAGAAGGACGTGCCGATCGTGGCTCAGAGCACAGAGACCGCAGACTGGGTCTCCCGTTACGCCGACGAGGTCATCGCCGAGTCCGAGCGTCGTGCCCCGGGCAAACCGGTCGTCGTCGCCTCCGGGCTCTCGCCCTCGGGCCCCATCCACCTCGGCAACCTGCGCGAGGTCATGACCCCGCACCTCGTCGCCGACGAGATCCGCAGGCGGGGGTACGAGGTCAGGCACCTCATCTCGTGGGACGACTACGACCGCTACCGCAAGGTCCCGAACGGCATCGAGGGCGTCGACGCGTCCTGGGCCGAGCACATCGGCAAGCCGCTCACCTCCGTCCCGGCCCCGAAGGGCTCCGCGTACCCGAACTGGGCGGAGCACTTCAAGGCCGCGATGGCCGCCTCGCTCGCCGACCTCGGCATCGCGTTCGACGGCATCAGCCAGACCGCGCAGTACACGGCGGGCGTCTACCGCGAGCAGATCCTGCACGCGATGCGTGAGCGGGGCCGTATCGACGCGATCCTCGACCAGTACCGCACGAAGAAGAAGCCGGCCAAGCAGAGCCAGAAGCCGCTCGACGAGGCGGAGGTCGAGGCCGCGGAGGGCTCGGGCGCCGCGAGCGAGGACGACGGCAGCGGCGGCGCGGGCGGCTACTACCCGTACAAGCCGTACTGCGGGAACTGCGCGAAGGACCTCACGACGGTCACGGCCTACGACGACGAGACGACCGAGCTGTCCTACACGTGCGCCGACTGCGGCTTCACGGAGACGGTGAAGCTCTCCGAGTTCAACCGCGGCAAGCTCGTGTGGAAGGTCGACTGGCCGATGCGCTGGGCCTTCGAGGGCGTGATCTTCGAGCCGTCCGGCGTGGACCACTCCTCGCCGGGCTCCTCGTACGTCGTCGGCGGGCAGATCGTCCGCGAGATCTTCGGCGGTACGCAGCCCATCGGGCCGATGTACGCGTTCGTCGGGAACAGCGGCACGGCGAAGATGTCCAGCTCCAAGGGCGGGGTCCCGACCCCGGCCGACGCGCTGCGCATCATGGAGGCGCCGCTCCTGCGCTGGCTGTACGCGCGCCGCCGCCCGAACCAGTCGTTCAAGATCGCCTTCGACCAGGAGATCCAGCGGCTCTACGACGAGTGGGACAAGCTCGCCGCGAAGGTCGCGGACGGCACCGCGCTCCCGGCCGACGTCGCCGCGTACACGCGCGCGGTCGGTACGGCGGCCGGGCCGCTGCCCGCGACGCCGCGCCCGCTCCCGTACCGCACCCTCGCCTCCGTCGCGGACATCACGGCGGGCGCCGAGGACCAGACGCTGCGCATCCTGAGCGAGCTGGACCCGGCGCACCCGCTGACCTCGCTCGACGAGGTACGGCCCCGGCTCGACCGCGCCGAGGCGTGGATCTCCACGTACGTCGCCGCCGACCAGCGCACGGTGGTGCGGACCGAGCCCGACGCGGAACTGCTCGCCTCGCTCGGCGAGACGGACCGCGAGTCGCTGCGGCTCCTCGTCGACGGCCTGGACTCGCACTGGTCCCTCGACGGGCTGACGACGCTCGTCTACGGCGTGCCGAAGATCATGGCCGGGCTCGACCCGGAGGCGAAGCCGACGCCGGAGCTGAAGGCCGCGCAGCGCACCTTCTTCGCGCTCCTGTACCGCCTCCTCGTCGGCCGCGACACGGGCCCCCGCCTGCCCACGCTGCTGCTCGCCGTGGGCGCGGAGCGGGTGCGGTTCCTGCTGGGCCACTGAGCCGCCCGCGCACGCCGAAGGGCCGGACCTCCTCGCGGGGGTCCGGCCCTTCGGCGTGCGGCCGGTGCGGGGGCGCGGGCGGGCCGGCTCAGGCGGGTGCGTCGGCGTCCAGCTCGCCGGTGTGGCGCGGCTCGAACTCCGCGAGCCACGCGGTGAGCTCCTGCTCCGGGAGCGGGCCGCCCTCGGGGGTGCGGACGTTGTAGTTCTCCAGGAGGTACTTGCCGAACTGGCGCGGGTTCGGGAAGCCGCCCATCTCGCGCACGTACTGCCGGAAGACGCCGTAGAACGCCTCCTCGCGCGAGATGTCGTCGGGGAGCCAGTCGTCCTTCTCCGCGGGCGCCGCCTCTCCGGCGGTGGCCTCGTCGCCGCGGGCGTCAGCGGCCCCTGCGTCGTCGGCGGGGGATTCCTGGCGCGGGCCCGGGATGTGCGGGCCGGGCTCGCCGGTGTCGGCCCGCTCGGCGAGGGGACGGGTGCGGTGCGGGCCGTTGGGGACCTGGATGGGCTCCTGCCCCTGCTGCCCCTGCTCGCCCTCGTACCAGTGCTGGGGCTGGTACGGGGCGTGGAAGCGCGGCGCGAAGCGCGGGTCCTCCTCGTCGGCCGGGGGCTCCGGGTACTCGGGGTCCTCGGGCGGCGCGTACGGCCCGTCCGCTTCGTTCCCCGGCGCGTACTGCTCGGATGCGTACTGCTCGGGCCCGTACGGCTCGGGGTCGAAGGCGGGGTCGTAGCCGCCCTGGTAGGCGACGGCCTGCGGGTGGCCCTTGAACCACGGGCTCGTCGGGTCCTGCGCGGCGGGCTGCTCGTGGACGGGAGCCGCCTGCGGGTGCCGGGGCGGTACGGACCCCGGTGCGGACCCCGGTACGGACCGGGCCGGTACGGCCTGCGGCTGCGCGGCCTGCGCCGTGAGCTGGGCCCTCCGCTCCGCCTCCGGCAGGGCCGCCGCCTGCGCGCGTGCCGCCGCCGCGGGGCCGCTCGGGTCGATCCCGGCGGCCGCGAGCCCGTCGGGCGCGGTCTCGGCGAGCGGGACCCCGTAGCGCGCGAGGCGCAGCGGCATGAGCGATTCGACGGGCGCCTTGCGGCGCCACGCGCGCCCGAAGCGGGAGCGCAGGCGGGCCCGGTAGACGAGCCGTTCCTGCTCCAGCTTGATGACCTCCTCGTAGCTGCGCAGCTCCCACAGCTTCATGCGCCGCCACAGCAGGAAGGTCGGCACGGGCGAGAGGAGCCAGCGCGTGATGCGCACGCCCTCCATGTGCCGGTCGGCCGTGATGTCGGCGATGCGCCCGATCGCGTGCCGCGCGGCCTCGACCGAGACGACGAAGAGGACGGGGATGACGGCGTGCATCCCGACGCCGAGCGGGTCGGGCCAGGCGGCGGCGCCGTTGAAGGCGATCGTCGCCGCCGTGAGCAGCCAGGCCGTCTGACGGAGCAGCGGGAAGGGGATGCGAATCCAGGTCAGGAGCAGGTCGAGCGCGAGCAGGACGCAGATGCCCGCGTCGATGCCGATCGGCAGGACGTAGCTGAAGTTCCCGAAGCCCTTCTCCAGGGCCAGTTCGCGCACGGCCGCGTACGAACCGGCGAAGCCGATCCCCGCGATGATCACCGCGCCCGCGACGACCACACCCACGAGGATGCGGTGAGTCCGTGTCAACTGCGTCGCGGCCACCCGCGATCCCTCCCTCTCGCTTACCAGGCGCCTTCCGACGTGCGCCCCCACAGGTTGGCACACGCGTTCGGCGGGTGAGGCCACCGGGCGGCCCCGCGCACGGCCCCGGGGAGGGGTTCGCCCAAGCGGGAGCGGGGGCGGGGCGTATCCCGATCGTTACGGCGGGGGGAAGCGAAACCCCCGTACCGGCCGGTCCTGGGAGAGGGCCGGGGTACGGGGGTGACGGGGTGTACGGGGTGTACGGGGTGTACGGGGCTCAGCCGGCCGTCTCCTCCGTATCGGCGTCCTTGCCCGCGTCCTTGCCCGCGTCCTTGCCGCCGGACGCGTCGCCGGAGTCGTCGGCGGACGTGTCGCCGGACTTGCCCGCGGACTTCGAGGCGGAGCCGGACGGGCTCGCGGACGGGGACTTCGACGCGTCCGTGTCCGGCTTCGCGCCGTCGTCGCCCTTCTTCGGGGACGCGCTCGCTCCCTTCCCGGAGTCGTCGTCCGAGCCCGTGTCCGCGCCGGTGCCCCCCGCGCCGTTCGCCTTCGCGATGGCCGCGACCGCGTCGCCCGCTGCGCGCTCGGCGTCCTTGAGGAGCTTCGCCTGGTCGGGGTCCTTCTCGCCCGCGAGGCCCGCGCCGTTGTAGTCGAGGGTGAGGACCGCGTTCGCCGTGCGCACGAGCACCGTCTGCTGCTGGAAGTCCCCCTCCTTCTTCTTCAGCGAGTACGTCACCGCGGTCGCCTCGTCGCCGAGCCCGGCGACCTTCTCGCTCTTGAGGCCCTTCGCGTCCGCCGTCGCCCGCGTCGCGGTGACCTGCTTGGCGAGGTACGAGGCGGCGCGCTCGTCACCCGTGCCGAGCGTCGCGTCCGAGTCGAAGCGGACGAGGGCGAGGCTCAGCCACCGGTACTGCGAACCGTGCACGCCGTTGCTGTCGAGGCTGTTCCACGAGCAGGTGCCGCGCGCGTCGAGGTCGTCGGAGCTGCCCTGGCTGCCCTTCTTGTCCTTCGCCGCGGGCACGAGTGCCTTGAGGGTCTTGGCGCTCAGCGCCGCGCAGGGCTCGGGGAGCTTCGCGTACTTCGCCCTGACGGTCGCCGTACCGGTGGCGCCCGGCGAGGCGCTGTCGCTCTTCTTCGCGCTCTCGCCGCTCCCGGCCGCCGCCGACTGCTTGGCGTCGTCCTTCGCCGTGCCGCTGTCGCCGTCGTCGGAGGAGCAGCCCGCCGCCACGAGGATCACGGGAACGGCCGCGCAGGCGAGTATGCGGGAGAGGCGCTGTACTGGTCGGTGCATGGTTCCTTCGCTCAGGTCGTGCGACCGGGGCCACGGGGGCCCGGCCGGCAGGTCCGGTGAGTCACCGTACGCCGGACAAAGACCCCCGTACGTCCCGTGCGCGTCACCCGGCACGCGACCGGGGCGGCCGCCGCGCTTGATCACCCCTCGAAGGAGCCCGCGATCCGGTCCGCCAGTTTCCGCGCCTTGTCCTGCATTTCCTTGCTGTCGGGCACGTCGTCCGCGTCGTTCGGCCGCTGCTGGTAGACGACGCCCACGACGACGTTCGACGTGCGGAACACCACAGTGACGGTGCGGTGCGCGCCGCCTGCCGACGGGGCGCTCAGGGAGTCGTTCAGGAAGGCGTCGTTGCCGAGGCCCGAGAGCATACGGGGGAGGAGTTCGGGCGGAGTCGTGGCGGTATCGGCCGAAGAGGACGACGAAGGGCTGCTGCTGGCGGATTGCCCGCTCTTGCCGCTTTCGCCGCTCCCGGGGGACGGGCTGCCCGCGGGGGAGCCGGAGCTGCCGGGCGATGCCGTCCCGCCCGCCTGGCCGCTCGCCGAGCCGCTGGGCGACCCGCTCGGGGACGGGTCGGGGATGTGCGCGGCCGTGAGGCGCTTCTCGAAGGTCTCGCGCGCCCTGTCGTCGTCGCTCTTCGCGGCGTCGTAGGAGACGACCCGCTCCAGGTCGAGGGTGAGCGAGTCGGTGCGGCCCGCCCCGTCGGCTGCCTCGGTGCTCTCGGCCTTCCAGGCGCAGCCGACCTTGCGCTCGTTGTCGAAGGTCGGGGCCAGTGTGCCCGCGTAGGCGTCCTCGCCCTCGTCCGCGGCCTGTTCGCGCAGCCCGGGGAGCAGGGAGTCGAGCGTCGCGCGGTCGACCGCCTTGCAGGGCTGCGGGAGGGTGTCGAAACGCCCGGGGCGCGGGGCCGCGGCCGTCGTGGTGTCCGTCGCGCCGCGCTTGGCGTCCGGGTCCCCGGCGTTCCCGCCGCCCGTGCACCCGGCGAGCGCCACCGTAAGGAGGACCGCGACGCCGGGCGCCCACGCCTTCCCGCGCATGTGTGCAGCTCCCCTCGTCACGACCCGCGCCGTCCCGCGGCGCGCGCGGCGCGGCTGGGGGCGGGGTCTCGTGCCGGTTATTCACTTGCCGCGGGTACGCGGCCGATGGAGACAATGTGTACCGCACGAGCCGAGGAGCACGCCGGTCGCTTGTCCCTTTTGGTGCCCCTGGCTGCGGTATGTGTGACCGCATTTTTGTGTGAACGAGATGCAGTACGGGCGCAGTTCCGCCCGTCACATGATCATTTGTGCCGATTCCCGGCTTTTCCCTTCGTGGCGTGTTCGTACGCCCTGACGGGTGTCTGCCCGGGTGTTCCGAGGGGGAACCATGTCGTACACCGAACTGCCCGGAGCGCGGGTACCGATCCGTATGTGGGCCGACCCCGCCGAGGTCGACCCCGGCGCGCTCGACCAGCTCCGCAACACCGCGACGCTCCCGTGGATCGCGGGCCTCGCCGTCATGCCCGACGTGCACTACGGCAAGGGCGCGACGGTCGGCTCGGTGATCGCGATGCGCGACGCGGTGTGCCCGGCGGCCGTCGGCGTGGACATCGGCTGCGGCATGTCCGCGGTCCGTACGTCCCTGACGGCGAACGACCTCCCGGGCGACCTCTCCCACCTGCGCTCCCGCATCGAGCAGGCGATCCCGGTCGGGCGCGGGATGCACAGCTCCCCCGTCGACCCGGGGCGCCTGCACGGCTACCCGACGGCCGGGTGGGACGACTTCTGGGCGCGTTTCGGCACGGTCGCCGAGGCCGTGCGCTTCCGCCGCGAGCGGGCGGGGCAGCAGATGGGGACGCTCGGCTCGGGCAACCACATGATCGAGTTCTGCCTCGACTCCGAGGGCCAGGTGTGGCTCATGCTCCACTCCGGGTCCCGCAACATCGGCAAGGAGCTGGCCGAGCACCACATCGGCGTCGCGCAGGCCCTCCCGCACAACAAGGGTCTCGTCGATCGCGACCTCGCGGTGTTCCTCGCGCACACGCCGCAGATGGCCGCGTACCGCAAGGACCTCTACTGGGCGCAGGAGTACGCGAAGCACAACCGCGCCGTCATGATGGGCCTCTTCAAGGACGTCGTCCGCAAGGAGTTCAAGAAGGCGAAGCCGGTCTTCGAGCAGGAGATCAGCTGCCACCACAACTACGTGGCGGAGGAGCGCTACGAGGGCGTGGACCTCCTCGTGACCCGCAAGGGCGCGATCCGCGCGGGCAGCGGCGAGTACGGGATCATCCCGGGTTCGATGGGGACGTCCTCGTACATCGTGAAGGGCCTCGGCAACGAGGCGGCGTTCAACTCGGCCTCGCACGGCGCGGGCCGCCGCATGAGCCGCAACGCGGCGAAGCGGCGCTTCACGCTGAAGGACCTTCAGGAGCAGACGCGGGGCGTCGAGTGCCGCAAGGACGCGGGCATCATCGACGAGATCCCGGCCGCGTACAAGCCGATCGAGCAGGTCATGGAGCGGCAGCGGGACCTCGTGGAGGTCGTCGCGAAGCTCAAGCAGGTGGTGTGCGTGAAGGGGTGAGCAACCGCGGGGAGCGGGGCGGGCGGCGGGGCGGGGCGCGGCGGTACGGGGGTACGCCGCGCCCCGCCCCGCGCGTCCGCCCTCGGCCCGCGTGCCTGAGCCCGCGTGCCTGAGCCCGCGTGCTTGAGCCCGCGTGCTTGAGCCCGCGTGCCTCAGCCCGCGTGCTTGATCGCGAAGATCATCACGAAGGCGACGAGGTGGATGCCGAAGAGGAAGTAGGCCAGGTACCACCACAGGTACCGCTCGTTGCGCTTCTCCTCGGCGAGCCTGCGCCGGTCGTACTCCTCGTCGTACTCCTGCTCCAGGCGCGTGAGCGGGTCGTCGGGGGTGCCGGCCGATTCGGTGTCGTTCTGTTCAGGACTCACGGTGCACCTTCGTGTTGCTGGCCTGGGCGCGGGGCCGCACGACCAGCAAATCGATGTTGACGTGGCTCGGACGCGTCACCGCGAAGGCCACGGTGTCCGCGATGTCCTCGGCGGTGAGCGGCTCGGCGACGCCCTTGTAGACGTTCGCCGCCTTCTGCTCGTCGCCGTGGAAGCGGGTGAGGGCGAAGCCCTCGGTGCGGACCATCCCGGGCGCGATCTCGATGACGCGCACGGGTGTGCCGACGATCTCCAGGCGCAGCGTCTCGGCGAGCACGTGCTCCGCGTGCTTCGCCGCGACGTACCCGGCGCCGCCCTCGTACGTGCCGTGCCCGGCCGTGGACGTGAGGACGACCACGGTTCCGTCACCGCTCGCGGTGAGCGCGGGGAGCAGGGCCTGCGTCATGTGCAGCGTGCCGAGGACGTTGACCTCGTACATCCGCCGCCACTCCTCCGGGTCGCCGCTCGCGACCGGGTCGGCGCCGAGCGCGCCGCCCGCGTTGTTGACGAGGACGTGCGCCTCGCCGAGCGTGCGGGCGAAGGCGTCCACGGCGTCGCGGTCGGTGACGTCGAGGGCGTACGCGTCGGCCAGGTGCCCCGCCTCGCGCAGCCGCGCGGCGAGCGCCTCGACGCGGTCGGCGCGGCGCGCGGTCAGGACGACGCGGAAACCGGCCTCGGCGAGCCGTTCGGCGCTCGCGGCACCGATGCCGCCGCTGGCTCCGGTGACGACGGCGGTACGGGGGGCGGCGCTCATGGGCGGGCTCCTGGGGCGGGGGTGCGGATACGGGCGCTTTCCAGCATAGGCGCGGAGGTTTCAGTGGCCCCGGGGCGCGTACATGATGACCGCCATACCCGCCAGGCAGACGAGCGCGCCCGTCACGTCCCAGCGGTCGGGGCGGTAGCCGTCCGCCACGACGCCCCAGGCGATCGAACCGGCGACGAAGACACCGCCGTACGCGGCGAGGATGCGGCCGAACTCGCCGTCGGGCTGGAGCGTGGCGGCGAAGCCGTACAGGCCGAGGGCGATGATCCCGGCGCCGATCCACACCCAGCCCCTGTGCTCGCGCACCCCCTGCCAGACGAGCCAGGCGCCGCCGATCTCGAAGAGGGCGGCGAGGACGAAGAGGAGGACGGAGCGCAGGACTGTCACGCGGGCATCGTGGCACGCGCCCCGGCGGGGCGGGCGGGCGCCCGGTCGCCGTGCCCGCCCGTACCCTCTCGACCGTGGACGACCTCACCCTTGCCGCGCGCCTCGGGCGCTTCCGTGCCTCCGTCGCCCGGCGCCAGGCGCGCCGTGTCGCCGATGTCCCCGGCGGTCTCGCCGTGTTCGACGACGAGTTCCCGCTCTCGCACGAGCACAACCAGCTCCTGCTCACCGAGCCGGGCCCCGCGCCCGACGACCTGCCCGCGCTCGCCGACGAGCTGTTCGCCCACCTTCCGCACCGCAGGATCGCCCTGCTCGACGGCACCCTCACCGCGGCGTACGCGGCCGTCCTCACCCGCGCCGGGTACGCGCGCGAGGACGAGGTCGTCATGGTCCACGAGGGCCCGGCCCCCGCGCCCGCCGCCTCGGTGCGCGAGGTCGGCGCGGCGGCGCTCGCTGCCCCGTACGCCCTTCAGCTCCGTACGTGGATGCCCGACGCCGGGCCCGAGGTGCTCGGGCAGCTCGTCGCGCGCAGGCCGCGCAGGCGCGCGGGTGCCGACGACGTGCGCTTCCTCGCCTCGTACACGGAAGGGGCACCGGCGGCGGACGGCGCCCCTGGCGTGCGGGGCGGCGAGGTCGCCGCGTGGGCGGACCTCTACGTCGACCGGGCCGCGGGGATCGCGCAGACCGAGGACGTCGTGACCGCCGAGGCGCACGTGCGGCGCGGCCACGGCGACGCGGTGGTCGCGACCGCCCTGCACCTCGCGGCCGCCGCGGGCTGCGGCGTGCGCTTCCTCGTCGCGGACGCGGCCGACTGGCCCCGCGCCTGGTACGCGCGGCGCGGCTACCGGGTCGTCGGCGCGAGCAGCGGCTTCGTCCGCACGGGCTGAGCGGCTCCCGTGCCCGTCCCGTGCCCGTCCCGTGCCCGTCCCGTGCCCGTCCCGTGCCCGTCCTGTGCCCGTCCGTACCCGTCCCGCGGCCCTCCGTACCCGTCCCGCGGCCGCCCGTCCCGTCCCGTCCCGTGGGCTCCTCTCCCCGCTCCGCCGACGCCCCGCGTCCGTCCCGTACCTGTCCGTGTGCGGCCGCTCGCGCGTGAATGCGCAGCTCAGCGCCTTCCCCCTGCACCCTTCCGCACCCTGTGCTGCCCTGGAAGGGGCCGGTTCGCGTGCGGCGACGGCCGGTCCGCGCGCCCGGCGCGGGCCGTGGAATAAGCCCGGGCCCCTCCCCGTTGTCGCGGACGCACCGTATAGTTGAACCGTAAACTAAATGGGCAGTCGAGAGGCGGACGAGAGTCATGGGCATGCAGTTCGGCATCTTCAGCGTCGGTGACGTCACCACCGACCCCACGAACGGCCGTACGCCGAGCGAGGCGGAGCGGATCAAGGCGATGCTCACGATCGCCCAGAAGGCGGAGGAGGCCGGGCTCGACGTCTTCGCGACCGGCGAGCACCACAACCCGCCCTTCGTGCCGTCCTCGCCCACGACGATGCTCGGCTACCTCGCCGCGAAGACGGAGCACCTCGTCCTCTCCACCTCCACGACGCTCATCACCACGAACGACCCGGTGAAGATCGCCGAGGACTTCGCGATGCTCCAGCACATCGCCGACGGGCGCATGGACCTCATGCTCGGGCGCGGCAACACGGGCCCGGTCTACCCGTGGTTCGGCAAGGACATCCGCCAGGGCATCCCGCTCGCGATCGAGAACTACGCGCTGCTGCACAAGCTGTGGCACGAGGACGTCGTCAACTGGGCGGGCAAGTTCCGCACCCCGCTCGAATCCTTCACCTCGACCCCGCGCCCGCTCGACGGCGTCGCGCCCTTCGTGTGGCACGGCTCGATCCGCTCGCCCGAGATCGCCGAGGAGGCCGCGTACTACGGGGACGGCTTCTTCCACAACAACATCTTCTGGCCGATGTCCCACACCAAGCGCATGGTGCGCCTGTACCGCAACCGCTACGCGCACTACGGCCACGGCACCGAGGCGCAGGCGATCGTGGGGCTCGGCGGGCAGGCGTTCATGCGGAAGAACTCGCAGGACGCGGTGCGGGAGTTCCGCCCGTACTTCGACCACGCGCCCGTCTACGGAGGCGGTCCGACGCTGGAGGAGTTCACCGCGCAGACCCCGCTCACCGTCGGCTCTCCGCAGCAGGTCATCGAGCGCACGCTCTCCTTCCGCGACGAGATCGGCGACTACCAGCGGCAGCTGTTCCTCATGGACCACGCGGGGCTCCCGCTCAAGACGGTCCTCGAACAGCTCGACCTCCTCGGCGAGGAGGTCGTCCCCGTACTGCGCGAGGAGTTCGCGAAGGGCCGCCCGGCGGACGTGCCGGACGCGCCGACCCACGCGTCGCGGGTGGCGGCGGCCGCCCTCGACGCCGGCAAGAAGGCCGACAAGAGGGCCGACAACGAAGCCGGTACGGAAGCCGGCAAGGAAGAGGCAGGTGCCCGATGAAACTCGTCGTCGTCTCGGCCGGACTCAGCGTCCCCTCGTCGACCCGGCTGCTCGCCGACCGGCTCGCCGAGGCCACGCGCCTCGCGGTCGCCGAGCGGGACCCCGATGAGCGCGTCGAGACCGAGAGCATCGAACTGCGCGACCACGCCAAGGACATCGCGAACACCTTCGTGACCGGCTTCCCGCCGCCGAAGCTCGAAGAGGCCCTGGAACACGTGACGCGCGCCGACGGCCTGATCGTCGTCACGCCGATCTTCTCGGCCTCGTACAGCGGCCTGTTCAAGTCCTTCTTCGACGTGCTCGACCAGGACGCCCTCACCGGCAAACCGGTCGTGATCGCGGCGACGGGCGGCTCCCCGCGCCACTCCCTGGCCCTGGAACACGCCCTGCGCCCCCTCTTCGCCTACCTCCGCGCCGTCGTCGTGCCGACCGGCGTCTACGCGGCGTCGGAGGACTGGGGGAGCGAGGGCGCCGCCGACGGCCCGCTGGCGAGCCGGATGGCCCGGGCGGCGGGCGAGCTGGCGTCCCTCACCTGCGGCACGGGCAGCCGCCCGGGGCCGCCGCGGGACGCCTTCGACGAGGTCGTGCCGTTCGCCGAGCAGCTGGCGGCGCTGCGGGGCGACGAGTAGCGCGCGGCGGAGAGCTGGGCGAGGCTGGGGGCATGGAGCTGATGGAACCGATCTCGCTCGACACCGTCGCGAACGAACTGCACCTCGAAGCGATGGCGTCCCCCTCGAAGCGCGCGGCGCGCACCCTCCAGGGCGGTACGGGTCACGCCCTGCGCCAGACGGTCATCGCACTGTGCGCGGGCACCGACCTCTCCGACCACGAGGGACCCGACGAGGCCACCCTCCAGGTCCTCAAGGGCCGCGTCAGGATCACCCGCCCCCAGTCCGACACCCTCGCCGAAGCGGTCGTCGACATGGGCGAGATCCTCCTTGTCCCGCGCACCTTCCACGGCCTGCGCGCGGTCAACGACGCGGTCATCCTCCTGACGGTCTCGATGGCCGAGGCCGCCGACAACGCCCGCCCCCCGGCCGAGGAGCCCCAAGCCCTCACCTCCACCCCCCAGCCCCCTCTTTCCACCCCCCAGGAACCACCGACCGGAACGGCGTGACCGGAACGGCGCGAGGGAGGACGGGACGGGCCTTTCGCGCTGCGGCGCCTCACGCGGCGGGGATCACGGCCACACCAGGCAGTACGGCTGGTGTCCCGCCTCGTGGAGGCGCTGGCTGAAGTCCTGCCACTCGTGGAGGAGCCGGTAGATGTCGAAGGCGTCGCGGGGGCCGCCGCGGTCGGGGACCGTCGACCAGATGAAGGCGGCGGCGCCGACCGACTCCTCGCCGATGCCGCGGAGCGGGTCGACGGCGGTCATGGGGAGCTTGACGACCGCGTAGTCGGGGTGGAGGACGACGAGTTCGAGGGGCGGGACGCGGTAGAGGGGTATGCCCTGGATGCCGGTGAGGACCATCGCCGCCATCGTCTCCGGCTTGATCTTCGTGAACATCCCGTTCATGCCCAGCTCGTCGCCGCCCAGCTCCTCGGGCCGCATCGAGACAGGGACCCGGGCCGCCGTCGCGCCGTCGGGCGCGCCGAAGTACTTGTAGGTCACCCCCATGCGCCCGCTCCCCCCTGTGGGCAATTCGCGGCGCTCCTCCGTGTCGTCGCGCCGGTGCCGTCCCCGCCTGGCACGCCGAGGACCGAGGTCACCGGTCCCCTCGCCCAGTCCGCCACCGCGTTGCATATGTCCACCCGACTGCCCTCAGCGTCGCACGGTCCCGCCGTACAACCCGATCATCGTGTCGTTGACCTCCCCCGCACCAGCCCGCCGAAACGTGCCCCGCAGGATCGGCCGGAACACCCGCGGGACACCGCGGGCCCCCGACGTGTCACGGCCGCCACAGGTCCCTGGTCGGGAGATCGCACGCGGCTCTGACACCATGACGGGAGTGAGCTGTTCCGTACGGGCCCCAGTTTCGCAGACGCGCGCGGGGACCGTCCCGAAGCCGGGCCCGCCGAGACCGACGGGAGACCCGCTGGGGGCCCCGGCCGGGGGGACAGCCGCCACCCGTCCCGCCGCCGAGCCCCTGAGAGACCGCCGTGACCCAGCCTTACCCCTACGAAGCCCCCGTCTCGCAGCGCCTCTTCGACCGCGCGCTCCAGGTCACCCCGGGCGGCGTGAACTCGCCGGTGCGGGCCTTCGGCGCGGTGGGCGGCACGCCCCGCTTCATGGCCTCCGGGCAGGGCGCCTGGCTCACCGACGCCGACGGCCGCACGTACGTCGACCTCGTGTGCTCCTGGGGGCCGATGATCCTCGGCCACGCCCACCCCGAGGTCGTCGACGCCGTCCAGGCCGCCGTCGCGCGCGGCACCTCCTTCGGCACCCCGGTCGAGGGCGAGGTCGCGCTCGCCGAGGAGATCACCGCCCGTATCGCCCCCGCCGAGCAGGTGCGGCTCGTCTCCTCCGGCACCGAGGCGACGATGTCCGCGATCCGGCTCGCCCGCGGCTTCACGGGCCGCGCCAAGGTCGTGAAGTTCGCCGGCTGCTACCACGGTCACGTGGACGCGCTCCTCGCCGCCGCCGGTTCCGGTCTCGTCACCTTCGGCCTCCCCGACACCCCCGGCGTCACCGGCGCCCAGACGGGCGACACGCTCGTCCTGCCGTACAACGACATCGAGGCCGTCCGCGCCGCCTTCGCCGCGCACCCCGGCGAGATCGCCTGCGTCATCACCGAGGCGTCCCCCGGCAACATGGGCATCGTCCCGCCCGCGCCCGGTTTCAACGCGGGCCTCAAGGAACTGTGCGCCGCCAACGGCGCGCTCTTCGTCTCCGACGAGGTCATGACCGGCTTCCGCACGAGCCGCGCGGGCTGGTACGGCGTCGAGGGCGTCGTCCCCGACCTCATGACCTTCGGCAAGGTCATGGGCGGCGGCTTCCCCGCCGCCGCCTTCGGCGGCCGCGCCGACGTCATGGCCCACCTCGCCCCCGTCGGCCCCGTCTACCAGGCCGGAACCCTCTCCGGGAACCCCGTCGCGACCGCCGCCGGGCTCGCCCAGCTCCGCCTGCTCGACCCCGGCGCGTACGAGCGGATCGACGCCACCTCCGCGCGCCTCCAGGCCCTCGTCACCGAGGCCCTGAGCAAGGAGGGCGTCGCGCACCGGGTGCAGACCGCGTCGAACATGTTCTCCGTCTTCTTCACCGACAAGCCGGTACGGAACTTCGACGACGCCAAGGCCCAGGACGCCTACCGCTACACCGCCTTCTTCCACGCGATGCTCGCGCAGGGCGTCTACCTGCCGCCCTCCGCCTTCGAGTGCTGGTTCGTCTCGACCGCGCACGACGACCGCGCGATCGAGCACATCGCCGCCGCCCTCCCCGGGGCCGCTCGCGCCGCCGCGCGGGCCACCCCGGAGAATGCGTGAGAACCATGCGTACGGCGGAACAGGCACACACGGAAGGCGGGGCCCCGTGGCTTCGGTGAACAACGCTTCGGCGGACAACGGCGGCGACGGTACGGAACTCACCGTCGTCCACGTCATGCGGCACGGCGAGGTCGAGAACCCCGAGGGCGTGCTCTACGGGCGCAAGCCCGGCTACCACCTCTCGGCGCTCGGCCGCGAGATGGCCGAACGCGTCGCCGAGCACCTGGCGCCGCGCGACATCACGTACGTCGTCGCTTCCCCACTGGAGCGCGCCCAGGAGACGGCGACCCCGGTCGCCAAGAGCCACGGGCGCGACCTCGCGACCGACAGCCGCCTCATCGAGGCGGCGAACATCTTCGAGGGCAAGACCTTCGGCGTCGGCGACGGCGCCCTGAAGAACCCGGACAACTGGAAATACCTCGTCAACCCCTTCAAGCCGTCCTGGGGCGAGCCCTACGTCGACCAGGCGGTACGCATGGTCAGCGCCGTCGAGGCGGCGCGCGACCGGGCGCGCGGGCACGAGGCCGTGGTGGTCAGCCACCAGCTGCCGATCTGGATTCTCCGCAGCTACCTGGAGCGCCGCCGCCTGTGGCACGACCCGCGCAAGCGGCAGTGCACCCTCGCCTCGCTCACGACGCTCACCTACCGGGGCGACCGCCTCGTCTCGGTCGGCTACTCGGAACCCGCGCTCGACCTCGTCCCCGCGCACCTGCGGGCGGGCGCGAAGCCGGCGAAGACGGGGAGCGGGCAGCAGGGCAAGGCCTTCGGGGCCTGACGGCCCTTGACGGCGGTGGGGCGCCCCCGCGCGCGGCGCCCCACAGCCCCCGCAAAGCACCCCGACAGCGACCGTTCCCGCACTTCGGACATAGCCCCTGACGTGCGATTTTCCCCCTCCGAGGGGGGCGTCGAAGATCCTGGCGGGCGACATGCGAAACTTTTCACATGAGTGCTCGTTCCGCCCGGGCCGACCAGGCCCCGCACCGTTCGTCCCGTCGCCGTTCGCGCACCCTCGCGACAGGCGCCGCGGGGGCGGCGGCAGCGGCGCTGCTCCTGTCGGCCTGCGGCTCCGGCAGCTCGGGCGGCTCGGGCGGTACGGGATTCGTCGCGGGCAAGGGCGGCATCGCGACCGTCAAGGCCGCCGACCGCAAGGACGCCCCCGCCCTCACCGGCAAGACGCTGGAGGGCGAGGCCCTCGACCTCGCCGACTACAAGGGCAAGATCGTCGTCGTGAACGTATGGGGCTCCTGGTGCGCCCCCTGCCGCGAAGAGGCCCCGTACCTCGCGAAGGTCGCCAAGGAGACGAAGGCCGACGGCGTCGAGTTCCTCGGCATCAACACGCGCGACCCCGACCGCAGCCCCGCGAAAGCCTTCGAGAAGCGCTTCGGCGTGGAGTACCCGAGCTTCTACGACCCGAGCGGGAAGCTGATGCTGCGCTTCCCCAAGGGCAGCCTCAACCCCCAGGCGATCCCCTCCACACTCGTCATCGACCGCGAGGGCCGGATCGCGGCCCGCGCGCTGACCCCGCTCAACTACACGAAGATGCGGAAGATGATCGACCCCCTGCTTGCGGAGAAGTGATGAGCGCGGGTGCGCTTGACACGGCGGGGCTGTACGCGCTGGCGGGGGCCGTGCCGGAGCCCAACGAGACCGTGCTCACGGGGGCGTTGCTGCTCGCCGTCCCCGTCGCGGTCCTCGGCGGCCTCGTCTCGTTCTTCTCGCCGTGCGTGCTGCCGCTCGTCCCGGGTTACCTGTCGTACGTCACGGGCATCAGCGGCGTGGACATGGCCGAGAAGAAGCGCGGCCGGATGCTCGCGGGCGCCTCTCTGTTCGTGCTCGGGTTCAGCGCGGTGTTCGTCTCGACGGGAGCCCTGTTCGGGTACTTCGGACAGAACCTCCAGGAGCACAAGTCGCTCATCTCCCACCTGCTGGGTGTGGCGATGATCCTGCTCGGGCTCTTCTTCATGGGGCTCATGCCAGGGGTCACGCAACGCGAATTCCGCTTCCATCTGCGCCCGACCGCAGGACTCGTGAGCGCGCCCCTCCTCGGAGCCGCCTTCGGGGTGGGCTGGGCCCCCTGCATCGGTCCCACGCTCACCTCGGCCATCGCGCTCTCGTACAACGAGGCCAGTGCCGGCCGCGGCGCCCTCATCACCTTGGCCTACTGCCTCGGCCTCGGCGTCCCCTTCGTCGTCGCCGCGCTCGTCTTCCGCAAGGCCCTGGGCGCCTTCTCCTGGGTCAAGCGCCACTACCAGTGGGTCCTCCGGATCGGCGGCACGATGATGATCGTGACCGGGCTCCTCATGGTCACCGGCATCTGGGACGACTGGATGCAGCACATGCAGAGCTGGGTCTCGAACTTCCAGACAGGGATCTGAGGAGACCTGAACCCCATGAGCACCACCCCCGACACCGACCCCCAGGCCCCCGCGCCCCCCGAGAGCGATCTCGAAGCCGCCGGTGCCCAGCTCTCCACCGCCCCCGTCGAGCACGCCGTCCCCGGCTCCTTCGGCGGGATGCGGAAGCCCGGCTTCGCGGGGTACGTGGCGTGGCTCGGCCGCGAGGTCACCGGCTGGGTGCGGTGGATGTGGCGGCAGCTCACCTCGATGCGCGTCGCGCTGATCCTGCTCTTCCTGCTCTCGCTCGGCGCCGTTCCCGGCTCGCTCATCCCGCAGCAGGGCACCGACGAGCTGAAGGTCGCCGAGTTCAAGCAGACCCACGACACGCTCGCGCAGGTCTACGACAAACTCGGTCTCTTCCACGTCTACAGCTCGGTGTGGTTCTCCGCGATCTACATCCTGCTGTTCGTCTCGCTCATCGGCTGCATCGTCCCGCGCACCTGGCAGTTCGTCGGCCAGCTCCGCGGCCGCCCGCCCCGCGCCCCGCGCCGCCTCGACCGGCTCCCCGCGTACGCGACCTGGCGCACCGAGGCGAGCCCGGAGGAGGTGCGGGAGTGGGCGCGCGGCGCGCTGCGGCGCCGTCGCTTCCGTACGGACACGTACGGAGCCGAGGGCACCACCGTCGTCACGGCCGAGAAGGGCTACCTGCGCGAGGCCGGGAACCTGATCTTCCACGTCGCGCTCATCGTCATGCTCGTCGCCTTCGCGAGCGGCTCGCTCCTGAAGTACGAGGGCGGCAAGCTCATCGTCGAGGGCGACGGCTTCGCGAACACGAAGACGCAGTACGACGACTTCAAGAGCGGCAGCCTCTTCACGGACGACGACCTGGACCGCTTCAGCTTCACGCTGGACTCGTTCACGGGCACGTACGAGAAGGAGGGCCCCCAGCGCGGCACGCCCCGCGTGTACCGGGCCGACGTCTCGTACCAGGAGGGCGCGGACGGCGGGACGGGCCACAAGGCGATCGAGCCGAACCACCCGCTCGTCGTGGACGGCACGAAGGTCTTCCTCAACGGGCACGGCTACGCGCCGCAGTTCACCGTGCGCGACGGCAAGGGCAAGGTCGTCTACAAGGGCGCGGTGCCGATGCTGCCGCAGGACGGCATGGGAACGGCGACCGGCGTCGTGAAGGTCGCCGACGGCTACACGAACGCGAAGGGCAAGCAGGAGCAGCTCGGTTTCGAGGCCCGCTTCCTGCCCACTCTCGACCGTACGACGATGACGTCCTCTTTCCCCGGGCTCGACTACCCGGTGCTCGCGCTCAACGCGTGGCACGGGGACCTCGGCATCGACGGCGGCGTCCCGCAGAACGTGTATCAGCTCGACACCGCGAAGATGAAGCAGTTCAAGGACGCGGACGGCAAGAAGTTCGCGAAGCTGCTGCTGCCCGGCGAGACGATGAAGCTCCCGAACGGCGCGGGCTCGGTGACGTTCGAGAAGGACGTCAAGGAGTGGGCGAGCTTCCAGATCTCGCACCAGCCGGGCGGCGGGCTCGCCCTCGGCGGCGCGATCGCCGCGATCCTCGGCCTGGCGGGCTCGCTCTTCATCCAGCGCCGCCGCGTGTGGGCGCGCGCCACGACGGGCCCCGACGGGGTGACCGTCGTGGAGCTGGCGGGGCTCGGGCGCAGCGAGTCGGCGAAGGTGCCCGAGGAGCTGGCGGCGCTCGTGGACACGGTGCACGCGAAGGCGCCCGGCGTCCCGGAGCCCGCTCCCGTACCCGACCAGAAGACCCCGCAGGACACCCCGCGGAGCCAGGACACCCCGCGGAGCCAGGAGACCCCGCAGGACCCGCAGAGCCGGGCCCCGCAGGACCCGAAGCACCCGCAGGACTCCGTACCGTCCCCCGATACCCCGGCCGATCCCGCCCCGTCGCACTCCTCGCACAGTGACGAGACCGGTACCGATTCTCCCGCCGACGCCGAAGGGGCGCAGAAGTGAATCTCGCCGCCGGAACCAACGAGACCCTGGCGCACACCAGTAACGTCCTCATCTACTCGGCTATGGCCGTCTACCTGCTCGCGTTCTTCGCGAGCATCCTGGAGTGGATCTTCGGCAGCCGCAGCAAGGTCGGCAGGACCGCGCAGCAGGCCGGAGCCGCCGCGCGCGCCGCCGCCCCCGCCGTCGCGGTCCGCAAGGGCGGCAGCACGGCGGTCCTCGAACGCCCGGAGGTCGTCACGCGCGCGGCGTCCGGCAGCAGGGACGTCCCGGACGGGCCCGGCGTGGCGAACGGCAGCGAGAAGGGCGACATCTGGGGCCGTATCTCGGTCTCGTTCATCTCGCTCGCCTTCCTCATCCACGTGGGCGGCGTCCTCACCCGCGCCCTGTCGGTGCGGCGGGCGCCGTGGGGCAACATGTACGAGTTCTCGATCACCTTCTCGGCCGTGGCCGTCGCGGTGTTCATCGGGCTCATGGTCGCGAAGAAGAACGTGCGCTGGCTGACGCTGCCGCTGACGCTCACGGTCCTGCTCGACCTCGGCCTCGCGACGACGGTCCTGTACACGGCGAGCGACCAGCTCGTGCCCGCGCTGCACTCGTACTGGCTGTGGATTCACGTCTCGACGGCGATCTTCTGCGGTGCCGCGTTCTACGTCGCCGCCGTCGCCACGATCATCTACCTGTTCCGCGACCACTACGAGGCGAAGATCGCGGCAGGCGGCACGCCCGGCAAGTTCGCGCAGTCGGTCCTGTCGCGGCTGCCCGCCGCCGCCTCGCTCGACAAGTTCTCGTACCGCATCAACGCGGCGATCTTCCCGCTGTGGACGTTCACGATCATCGCGGGCGCGATCTGGGCGGGCGACGCCTGGGGCCGCTACTGGGGCTGGGACCCGAAGGAGACGTGGTCCTTCATCACGTGGGTCGCCTACGCGATGTACCTGCACGCGCGCGCGACGGCCGGGTGGAAGGGCCGCAAGGCCGCGTACCTGGCGCTGCTCGCCTTCGCGTGCTGGCTCTTCAACTACTACGGGGTCAACATCTTCGTGACGGGGAAGCACTCGTACGCGGGCGTGTGAGCCCCGCGGTACAGGAGCGCCCGCCGCCGTACGTACGTGGAGCACGTGTACGGGGCGGGCGCTCTGGTCTGTGCGGCCTGACGGTGGTGTGCGGGTGGGTCAGCGGCGCGGCCTGCGCCCCGGCTCCTGGCGCGGCAGCTTCTGCCGCGAGGTGCCCGGCAGGGTCGGCTTCGGCAGTGTCTCCACCTCGTGCTTCGCCTCCGCCAGCTGCTCGGCGGTGTCGTCGGGCAGGTGCGGGGGACGGTGGGCGGGGGAGCGGAAGCCGAAGGCGGAGGTGAGGTCGCCGAAGGTACGGCGGCGCCACTGGCTGATGTTGGGCTCGCGCACCCCGGTCACGCGCTCCAGGAACTGGAGCACGGAGGTGTGGTCGAAGGCCTCGCCCGCCGCGTACCCGCCGACGGTCCACGGCGAGACGATGACGCACGGCACCCGGAACCCGCCCCCGATCGGCAGCCCCTGCACGAACTCGTCGGGGGTGCCGGGACGGGGCGTGGGCGGCACGACGTGGTCGAAGAGCCCGTCGTTCTCGTCGTAGTTGAGGATGAACGCGGTCTTGCGCCACAACTCCGGGTTGGAGGCGATGGCCTCGATCTTCGAGGCGACGTAGTCGGCGCCGGCGGCCGGGAGGTAGTCCGGGTGCTCGGACTGCTCGCTCGTGCAGATGATCCAGGAGACGGTGGGGAGCTTGCCCGCGCGCGCGTCGGCCTCGAAGGTGCCCTGGGGCTGCGGGCGGACGCCCTTCTCGTACAGCGGGTCGCCGGGCTTCGCGTTCCGGAAGTTCGCGAAGTTCTCCAGCATGTTGCAGCCGTAGTCGTCGTCCTCCTGGTACACCTTCCAGCTCACCCCGGCCGCCTCCAGGCGCTCGGCGTAGGTGGTCCAGGTGTAACCCCCCGCGGGGGCGGTGTTGTTGAGGATCGGGCCGCCGTGCTCACCGTTCGGGTCGAGCGTCCCCGTCATCCAGTACATGCGGTTGGGCCAGGTGGGCCCGAACACGGAACAGAAGTAGTTGTCGCAGACGGTGAACGCCTCGGCGAGGGCGAACTGGAAGGGGATGTCCTCGCGCGTGTAGTAGCCCATGACGTACGGGCCGTTCGCGCCGTCCGCCTTGCGGTGCGCGGGCAGCCAGGCGTCCATCTTCCCGTTGTTCCACGCCTCGTGCTGCACGGCCCAGGCGTGACTCGTGGAGGGGATGGCCTGGGCGCTCGTGGAGTGCGTGTCCAGGTGGAAGGGGAGCGTGTAGCCGTCGGGGTTCTCGGCGTCGGGCTGGAAGAAGACGGACTTGCCCGTCGAAAGCCGTTGCGCGCGCGGGTCGTCGAAACCGCGTACGCCGCGCATGGTGCCGAAGTAGTGGTCGAAGCTCCTGTTCTCCTGCATGAGCAGCACGACGTGCTCGACATCGTCGAGCGAACCCCCGTGCGACGGTCCCGCCGCCACCGCCTCCTGCACGCTCGGCGGCAGCAGACTGAGCGCCGCCGCGCCACCGGCCACGGCCCCTGCCGAGCCCAGAAGTCTCCGCCGGGACATTCCCGTTCCAGCCATGCGTTTCCACTCCCCTTGCTGACGTGGGCACTTACGACTCCGTACGAGCCGGAGCCACTGAACCGGGGCGCGGGGAAAGCGGATCAGGCGAATTACGTGAACGCTGCACGAAGCAATCGCAAAGCAATCAAGCGGAAGCAAAGAGTGAGATTGGCGGGAACGTGTGAACTTCTCGCGTGACTTGTCGGTTCCGTGGCGGGTTACGCGACGTGCCCGACGCCATGACCTCAGGAGGCCGCTGTGCCGCTCCTCACCCCGCAGCAGATCGCCGATGCCGTGCGGGCTTCGGTGACCGAAGGCGATTACCGTGCAGGGGAGTTGATGCCCTCGATGCAGGCGCTCGCGGAGCGTTGGGGGGCCGGGCAGGGGATCGGGCTGCGGGCGATGGACGTGCTGCGCGCGGACGGGGTGGTGCGGGCGCGCGAGGGCGAGGGGTACAGGGTCGTGGAGCACGCGGTGGCCCGCCCGGCGGGGCGGCGCGACACCTCGCGGGTGACGGGGGCCGCCGCGTATCACCTCCTCGGCGCCCCGGCGAAGGAGGTGCCGCCCGGCCTGGTCGCCGCGGCGCTCGACCTCACGACGGATGAACGCGCCCTGCGCCGTACGCGCTTGCTCCTCCTGCCCGACGGCAGCCCGTACACGCTCGTCGACGCCTGGTTCCCGCCCGCCGTGACGGCCCGCTGCCCGCGCCTCGCCGAGCCCGCCCCCCCTGATCGAGGGCACGACCTCCTACGTCACCCGCCTGACCGGCCGCGCCCCCGTGGCGGCGAAGGACCGCACCACCGCCCGCCTCGCCACCGCCTCCGAGGCCGAGGTCCTGGCCCTCCCCCTCCCGGCAACCGTCGTCACGGTCCTGCACGTCGCGCGCGACGCGGCGGGCGCGGCGCTGGTGTGCGAGGTGGGCGTGACGGCGGGGGACCTGTGGGAGGAGTCGTACGAGCGCCCTTCACCCCGCGTAGGGGGCCCGCTCCGCGTCGAGCCCGTGCCCGATCCGCAACCGCTGCGTGTGGTGCATGTCCAGCGTCCCGATCTCCCCCGGCGCGACGAACCGCACGTCCGTGCTCTCCGCCGACACGGCGAGCTTCCCGCCGACGAGCCGCGCCCGGAAGCACACGTTGAACTGCCGCCGCACCTCTCCGTCGTCGTACGCGATGACATGCCGGGGATCGCTGTACGTCCCCACGATCCCCGTCACCTCCACCACGAGCCCCGTCTCCTCCCGCACTTCCCGCACGGCCGCCTCGGGCAGCGACTCCCCGGCCTCCATCCCCCCGCCCGGCAAGGCCCACAACCCGCTGTCGGCCCGCCGTTGCAACAACACCCGCCCCTCCCCGTCGGAGACGAAGGCGGAGGCGGCGACGACGAGGGAGTTGGGGCGCGGGGCGGCGGGGTCGTCGTAGTACTCGGTGCGGCTCATGACTGCTCCTCGGATACGGGTGCGGCCGTCCGCCACACCTCGCCGAAGCTGCCCGCGTACGCGTCGAACGGTCCCCCGGGGGCGTGACGCCGGAGGTGCCAGACGGGGGCGGCGTAGGCGTTGACGCCCCACAGGTGGGAGTTGACGAGGAGGTGGTCGTCTCCGCGGTAGAGGCTGTTGTACAGCACCGTCCCGTGCGTGCGGACAGAGATGTTCGGCACGGCGAGCAGGGGACGGCTGTGCAGCAGGGCGAGGCGGCAGCGGGACTCGATGCCGTGCCCGAAGCGCTCCTCCGCTCCGCGGTCCCGGACGCGGGGGTGGTCGGCCTGGCCCAGCAGCATCCGCACCGTGCAGCCGTTCTCCGCCCGCTCCGCCAGCAGTTCGTTCAGGCGCGGAAAACTCTCGTGCAGGAACAGCCCCGCGTAGACCAGGATGTCGATCCACTCGCGGGCCTGCGCGAACAGTTCCGCGTACATGGAGACGGGCACGTCCGCCCGGCATTCCCACAGGGCGAGTAGTTCAGCGCTGACGGCCCGCCCGGAACGCGGCTGCCCAAGCCCGGGCCACAGGGCGAAGGGATCGGCGCCGAGGGCCTCCGCGGCGCGGGCGGCGGTCTTCCGGTGCGGGATGCGGCCCAGACTCACCCAACGCTCGACGGTCTTGGGATCGACGCGAGCCGCCTCCGCCAGATCCTGCTGCCGCAGCCCCTTCTCGACGAGAGCCGCAGCCAGCCTCTCGTTGCGCATCCGAGCCCCCTGGCGAGTAGACGTCCGTGGGGACGTTTTACCGGTGGCGGGACGTCCCCGTACGGCAAACGCGGGAGGTTCACCCGTCCTTGTGGTCCCACCAGGATCGCTGCCATGAACGACGAGCCGACCAGGTACAGCACACCCCCGCTCGAACTGCCGTGGCAGCCGCCGGAGGAGGAGCCCGAGCCGGTGCTCGACTGCCCGGGATGTGTGGAGTTGGCCCGCGTACGGGAATGGGCGCGCCGCGGCGGGGACTTCACGACGATCACGGACGCGAACATCCTGCTGCGGCGGCACCCGGAGGGACATTGAGGGGCGGGGACGGGCGCACCGGGAGTGGCCGACGCGTATCGGCGCCCCGCGCGCGCCCGCCCCCGGCCGCGCCCGCCCCCGGAGCGACGTACCGCCCCGCTCGGCCCGAACCGACCACCGCCCCCCCCGGGAGGATGTCACTCCTCCCCGATGTCCTCGTTCCACACGTCCGGGTACTTCTCGATGAACTCCGTCATCAGGTCGACACACTCCGGGTCCGTCAGGCGGACGATCTCGACGCCCTGCTCCTCCAGCCAGTCCTCGCCGCCCTTGAACGTCGTCGACTCGCCGATCACGACGCGCGTGATGCCGAACTGCTTGATCAGGCCCGAGCAGTACCAGCACGGCGAGAGCGTCGTGACCATCGTCGTGCCCCGGTACGTGCGCTGGCGGCCCGCCTTGCGGAAGGCGTCCGTCTCGCCGTGCGAGGACGGGTCGGCGTCCTGGACGCGGCGGTTGTGGCCCCGGCCGAGGAGGGCGCCGTCGGCGCCGTAGAGCGCCGCGCCGATCGGGACGCCGCCCTCGGAGAGGCCCTGGCGGGCCTCCTCGATCGCGGGGCGCAGCCACTCCGCCGCGAGTTCGGGCGTCAGCGGGATGGTCATCAGGACTCCTTCGAGGGACGGGCCGCCAGCGCGTAGAGCAGGGCGCTCACCGCGAAGCCGACGGGGCAGGTGAGGTCGCCGATGCCCGGCCAGTGCGAGGGCAGCGGGCCCACGTACATCTCCTGGTTGGAGAAGAGCGGGACCGAGACGGCGACGCCCGCGAGCAGGGCGATCAGCCCGGCCGCGTTCGTGTGGCGGGGGTCGGCGAGGCGACGGGAGATGAGCGTGCCGGGGGTACGGCGGCGGCGCCACTGCTCGACGAGCACGACGCCGAGCCACGGCGCCGTCCAGTACGCGATGACGAGGAGGAACGATTCGAAGGCGTGCCCCGCGTCGTCGAGCGAGGCCCACGCGGCGAGCGTGCCGACCGCGCCCGTCAGCGCGGTGAGCGTCGCGCGGTTGAGGCCGCGCGGCAGCCTGCGTACGGCGAGCGAGGCGAGCGAGACGGACGCCGAGTACACGTTGAGCGTCGAGGCCGCCATGCCGCCGATGATGATCGCGAGGAGCGTCAGGTTCGCGAGCCAGCCCGGCAGTTGGCCCGTAAAGGCGTCGGTGGGGCTCGCGCCCTCGGGCGCCAGGACCGTACCGGAGGCCGCGCCGACGACGGAGACGACGGACACGGAGAGGAACAGGCCGAGGCCCGAGTACCACCCGGTGGCGCGGGCGGATGTCGTACGGGGCAGGTAGCGCGCGTAGTCCGACGCGCAGGGGTTCCACCCAGCGGTGAAGCCGAACGAGGCGCTGAACGCGAGCAGGAACGCGCCGAAACCGCCCCCGGAACCCGCCTGCCCGAGGTGCGCGCCCTTGAAGATCCACACGCCCGCGAGCAGGAAGATCACCGCGAGCACGGGGAGCGCGTACCGCTCGAAGCGGTGCACGAGGTCGTGGCCCACGTACCCGACGACGACTTCGAGGACGACGAGGATCAGGAGACACGCGAGCGGCGGCAGGCCGGTGAGCGAGTTGAGCGCGAAGGCGCCGCCGAGCGTGTTCATCGCGAACCAGCCGATGCCGGACACGAGCGCGTTGACGGCGGAGGGGAGCGCGTTGCCCTTGTGGCCGAAGGAGAGGCGCCCGAGAACCATCTGCGGGACGCCGAAGCGCGGGCCGTCGGCGGAGAGGAAACCGTGCGCGAGGGCGCCGAAGGCCGCGCCGAGGACGAGCGCGGCGACGGCCTCCCGGAAACCGAGGCCGAAGGCGGCGACGGCGAGGACACCGATGTACGCGGTCGCCCAGCCGACCTGCGGCGCCGCCCAGGTCCACAGGAGCTGACGAGGGTGGCCGTGCCGTTCGGCATCGGGTATCGGCTCGGCCCCCGAGGTCTCGACGACCCCGGCGGCTTTCGTGGCGGCGGGATCCGCGGCGCGGGGCGGCGCCGCGGGGCTGCCGGGCACCGGGGCGGGGGTGCCGGGCGTGGGGCTGCCGGGCGTGGGGGTGGCGGGCGCGGGGGTGCTGGTCATGGCCTCGGTGAGCGGACGTGCGGACACACCGGCGGGGCGGGTCCGCGGCGACGGGGAGAGCGGCTTCGCCGGGCGGACGAGCGGACGATCCGGGGGCGTGGTCGCGTGGCCGCGTGGTCCTGGCGGGGGCCGTCGTCCAGTTTCGCGCACGGAGGTGGGTGCTTCGTACAAGAAGGTGGGGCGGAAAGGTGTGATGTGCGTCGGGTGGTTGGGAGGATCGCACGAAGGCGGGGGGTGGTGCGGGGGCGGCGCGGGGTGGGCGGAGCGCGGGTGGGGGTGACCCCGGGGGCCGTACAGGCCACCGTCGGCCCGTTCGTCCGTATCGGCGGCTTCGTCCCGCACCGGCCCCTTCGTCCTTACCGGCCTCCCGCGTCCTTACCCGGTCCCGGCGTCCTTACCGGTCCCGGCGTCGCGCGGCGGGTCTCAGCCCTTCCCGTTCCCCTTGCCGTTGCCCTGGTCCTCGTCCGCGTCCCGCCGCTTCAGTTCGTCCTCCCTGCGGCGGAGGTCCTCCTCCCAGGCGCGGAGGCGGGCCGCGTCGTCCTCGCTCTCGGTGGGGGCGGGGATGTCGGCCTGGGGGGACTCGGGAGCCTGGGGCGCTTCGGGGGCGGGCGAGGACGGCCGGTCGTCCTGGCGGCCCTGGCCGTCTTCCTTGCGCAGCGAGTTGAGGAAGTCGGGGTTGTCGTCGGGGGCGACCCAGCCGCCGCGCCCGCCGCCCGCGCGCGAGGCCGCCCCGGCCGCGTACCCGCGCTCCCTGCCGATGATCAGCCAGCAGACGGGCCCGACGATCTGGAAGAGCAGGATGAGGATCGCCCACAGCGGCTTCGGCAGCCAGCGGACGTCCTCCTCGGCGGTCGTCACGCAGTCGATGAAGGCGAAGACGCACAGCGCCAGCGGCAGCAGGATCAGGAGCACCCGGAGCATGTCGCTCTCCTTCGCGGGTCGCGGCGGTCGTGGCGGCAGCGCTCGCCGTGGCGGTCGCGTGCTTCGCGGCGTGAGCCCCGTCCGGGCCCCGTTACCGGCTCAGGTTAACGGGTGCCCGATACTGGTCGGCATGGCTTACGACGATCTCCGCTCGCTGCTGCGCGCACTGGAGCGCGACGGCGACCTCACGCGCATCAAAGCCGAAGTCGACCCCCACCTGGAGGTCGGTGAGATCGTCGACCGGGTCAACAAGGCCGGCGGCCCCGCTCTCCTCTTCGAGAACGTCAAGGGCTCGTCGATGCCTCTGGCGATGAACGTGTACGGGACCGACCGCCGCCTCCTGAAGGCCCTCGGCCTGACGTCGTACGAGGACATCTCCGGGATGATCGGCGGTCTCCTCAAGCCCGAGCTGCCGCACGGGTTCACGGGGGTACGGGACGCCTTCGGCAAGCTCGGCGCGATGGCGCACGTACCACCGCGCAAGGTGAAGGAAGCGCCGGTGCAGGAGGTCGTCCTGCGCGGCGACGACGTGGATCTGGACGCGCTGCCCGCGCTCTTCACGTGGCCCGAGGACGGCGGCTCCTTCTTCAACCTGGGCCTCACGCACACGAAGGACCCCGAGTCCGGGGTGCGCAACCTCGGCCTCTACCGGCTCCAGCGCCACGACTCCCGCACGATCGGGATGCACTGGCAGATCCACAAGGACAGCCGCAACCACTACCAGGTCGCCGCCCGCAGGGGCGAGCGGCTGCCCGTCGCGATCGCGTTCGGCTGCCCGCCCGCCGTGACGTACGCGGCGACCGCGCCGCTGCCCGGGGGCATGGACGAGTACCTGCTCGCCGGTTTCGTGCAGGGCAAGCGGGTCGACATGGTGGACTGCGTGAGCGTCCCGCTCCAGGTACCCGCGCGCGCGGAGGTCGTGCTCGAAGGGTGGCTGGAGCCGGGGAAGACGCTGCCGGAGGGGCCTTTCGGCGACCACACCGGTTTCTACACGCCCCAGGAACCCTTCCCCGCGCTCACGATCGACACGGTCACGATGCGCCGCCGTCCGCTGCTCCAGTCCGTCGTGGTCGGCCGCCCGCCGACCGAGGACGGGCCGCTCGCGCGCGCCACGGAACGCTTCTTCCTGCCCCTCCTGAAGGTCATCGTGCCGGACATCGTGGACTACCACTTGCCGGAGGCGGGCGGATTCCACAACTGTGCGATCGTTTCCATCGACAAGAAGTACCCGAAGCACGCACAGAAGGTCATGCACGCGGTGTGGGGTGCCCACATGATGTCGCTGACCAAGCTCGTCGTCGTGGTGGACTCCGACTGCGACGTCCACGACCTCCACGAGGTCGCCTGGCGTGCCCTCGGGAACACGGACTACTCGCGTGACCTCACCGTCGTCGAAGGTCCCGTCGACCACCTCGACCACGCCTCGTACCAGCAGTTCTGGGGCGGCAAGGCCGGGATCGACGCGACGCGCAAATGGCCCGAGGAGGGCTACACGCGAGACGGCGGCTGGCCGGAGATGATCACTTCTGATCCGGAGATCGTCGAGCGGGTCACGAAGCGGTGGAAGGAGTACGGGCTGTGAGCAGCGAGGCCACGGTGGGCGGGGGAGCGGCGGCACGACCGCCGCAGTCGCGCGGGGGCGTCTCGGCGTTCCTGCGGCTCGTCATGATCGAGCACTCGGTGTTCGCGCTGCCCTTCGCCTACATCGCGGCGCTCACCGCGATGTTCCGGCTGGACGAGAACGTCCACTGGGGCGATCTGCTCCTCGTGACCGTCGCGATGGTCGGCATGCGGACCTTCGCGATGGCGGCGAACCGGATCATCGACCGCGAGATCGACGCCCGCAACCCCCGTACGGCGGGGCGCGAGCTGGTCACCGGGGCGGTCTCCGTGCGTTCCGCCTGGACCGGCGCGATCGTCGCGCTCGCCTTCTACTTCGGCGCGGCGGCGCTGCTCAACCCGCTGTGCCTCGCGCTCTCGCCGCTCGCGGTGATCCCGATGGTCGTGTACCCGTACGGGAAGCGGTTCACGAACTTCCCGCACGCGATCCTCGGCCTCGCGCAGGCGATCGGGCCGATCGGCGCGTGGGTCGCGATCACGGGGGAGTGGTCGTGGCACGCGGTCGTGCTGGGGATCGCGGTCGGCGTGTGGATTGGTGGCTTCGACCTGATCTTCGCCTGCCAGGACGTCGCGGCGGACCGCGCCCACGGCGTGAAGTCGGTCCCCGCGCGCTTCGGTATCCCGGCCGCGCTGTGGGGCGCGCGCGCCTCGGCCGTCGTCACGACGGGTCTGCTCGTGTGGTTCGGCCTCCTCACCGACGCGGGTGTCCTGTTCTGGCTGGGCCTCCTGATCGTCGCGGTCGCCTTCGTCTACGAGCACTCGATCGTGCGCCCGCACGACCTCAGCCGCCTGAACCGCGCCTTCTTCTCGGTCAACGGGTTCATCGGCATCGCGCTGTTCGTATGCGCGCTGGCGGACCTGGCGGTGCGGGGGCTGACGGTCTAGGGGGCGTCAGCAGATGGGGGCGGCGCCTCATCCCTTCGCGTGTGTGGGCCGTCCTCTGCTCGTATTCCCCCTGGCAAGCCGTAGCGGTGGCTTCACGCCTACCGTGAGGGGTAGGTAGGAGGGAGGCTCATTCATGTCTCTGACTGATGCCGATCGCCTGCCCTCGCAGCTCAGCCGGCTCGAAGACGCGTTCCCCGGCTACCGCACGGGAATTGTCGAGGGCAGCATCGTGATGAGTCCGATCCGGCCGCACCACAACCGGACGATGGCCGGGGGTGTGGGTTTCCTTGGAGCGCGGCCTTTCCTCCGAGTGGGGTCCGACCAGCGACGTCGCTTTCCCTACGGGACCGTCGTGAAGGTCGACAGCCCCGTTCTTGGTGAGGTGCGGGTGCCGAGGGACAGCCTTCCAGTGGATCCCGGCGCCTGATCATTTCGCTGGTCGTGGGGTGCGGAAGGCGAAGGCTGCCAGGACCCCGCCTATGAGGCCGAAGAGGTGGGCCTGCCAGGAGACGCCGGACTGGTTGGGCAGCGCGCCCCACAGGATCGACCCGTACACCGCGGCGACGATGAGGCCGAGGACGACGTCGACGACGCGGCGGTCGACGAAGCCCCGTACCAGCAGATAGCCGAAGAGGCCGAAGACGACGCCCGATGCGCCGGCCGTGACGGAGTGGGGCGGGGCGAGGAGCCAGACGCCCGCGCCGCTCACGATGATCACGACCGCGGAGACGGCTATGAGGCGGCCCGCGCCCGAGAGCGCGGTCAGGAACGCGAGCACGAAGAGCGGGACGCTGTTCGCCGCCAGGTGGTCGTACCCGAAGTGCAGGAAGGCGGCCGGGATCAGGTCGCGCAGCTCGGAGACGTCGCGCGGGCTGATGCCGTACGTGTCGAGCACGTTCCCGTTCGACTGGTCGTAGAACTCAAGGAGCCACAGGAGCGCGAGCCAGCCGCCCGCGAGCAGCGCCGCCGTTTTGAAGCGGCCCCCGCGAGCGGCGCCGGTGCGGGCCGGAGTGGTGCCTGCCGTCATGAAGTCCTCCCCCTGTTGACTGTCCGAACGCCCGAGCGGCGCCCCCGGTTCCGCTCCTCCGCACTTTCCCCGAAATCCGGCATCCCGGGCGTGTCGTCGGCCTGTTCATCCACAGGGGCGGGCCGCCGCGAGAAAAACTCTCACCCTTGAGAGTGAGGCGTTGTGCGACTTCCCGGGAGTTGTCCACAGATGCGGCGGAGGGGCGGGGGGTGGGGGTGGGGGTGCGAAATACTGGTGTTGGGGTCGCCCCCCAGGGCGGGTGGGGGCTGTCCCCCGGCCTGCGTCACCCCCCACCCATTAGGCTCGACGCCGTGGAGCATGCCCAGCCGGACCGTCCTGCCAACCCCTCCGCTTCGCCGCGCCGCCCCTGGGTCGTGGGTGTCTCCGGGGCCTCCGGTACGCCCTACGCGGCCGCCGTGCTGCGCGCGCTGCTCGACGCGGGGGAGAGCGTGGACCTCGTCGTGAGCCGGGCCGCGCGGCTCACACTGCTCGACGAGACCGGGATCTCCTTCCGCGACGCCCACTGGCGCGAGGATCTCGCCGCCTGGCTCGCCCGTGGCGCCGACGGGAAGCCGGGGACCTTCCCCGTGCCGCGGCTCGACGACGTACGGCACTGGGCGGCGGGCGATCTCGGCGCCGGGCCCAGCTCGGGCTCGTACCCCGCGAAGGGCATGCTCGTCGTGCCCGCGTCGACCGCCAGCGCCGCGGGCATCGCGCTCGGGCTCTCCAAGGACCTGCTCCAGCGCACCGCGAGCGTCACCCTCAAGGAGCGCCGCCCCCTCGTCGTCGCCCTGCGCGAGACCCCCCTCAGCCGCCCCACGCTGCAACACCTCCTCGCCCTCGACGAGGCAGGCGCCGTCGTCCTCCCCGCGTCCCCCGCCTTCTACGCGGGAGCCACGCGCCTCCAGGACGCCGTGGACTTCGTCGCGGGCCGCGTGCTCGACGCGGTGGGGGTCGGGCACGGGCTCTACCGCAGGTGGCGCGGCGAGCTGGGCGAGGCGCGGGCCGTACGGGAGGGGTGAGGCTCACAGGGGGGGGCTGCTCCCGGTACGGCCGCCCCCGGGGCCGTACCGTCGCCCTCGCCGCCGTGCCGGCGCCCCCGGGGCCGTACCGTCGCCCTCGCCGCCCCGTGCCGCCGCCCGTACCGCCGTAAAAGCCTCACGCGCACCCGCGCGCCACGCGCATTTCGCAGGGAACTTGCCGTGAGGGCCTTCGATTCTTTATGTATAAGCTCGCCGGGACGCGAATAATGAAAGGTATCGGGGATATGGACGCCGTGGACAGGAAGCTCATCCAGGCCCTGCGGGAGAACGGGCGCGCCTCCTACGCCGAGCTGGGGCGGCTCGTCGGGCTCTCCGGGCCGAGTGTCACGGACCGCATCAACCGCCTGGAGGCGGCCGGTGTCATCACCGGCTACCGCGCCACCGTCGACTCCGCCGCGCTCGGCCTCGGCGTCGTCGCGCTCATCGGCATCTCGCTCAGCGACGCCGCCGACCACGAGGACGTCGCCCAGCGGCTGCGCGGTCTGCACGAGATCGAGGACTGCTGGTTCATCGCGGGCGACGACTCCTACATGCTCAAGGTCCGCGCGGGCGACGTCGACGGCCTGGAACGGACCATCCGCAGGCTCTCCGGTACGAAGGGTGTCTCCCGCACCCGTACCACCGTCGTGCTCTCCACGAAGTGGGAGAACCGCGTGGGAGAGCTGCCCGAGGAGGAGTGAGCGGGTGCCCGTGGGGGAGCGGCGGGCGCGGGGTAGCGTGGCAGGGCACGGAATCACGACATTTGGGAGGCGGCCGCATGGACGCGGGACGGAAGCGCGAGCTGGAGCAGAAGGTGCGCGCCGGTGAGCGGCTGACCCGCGAGGACGGCATCGCCCTCTACGCCTCCGACGATCTCGCCTGGCTCGGCGGCCTCGCCCACGAGGTGCGCACCGCCAAGAACGGCGACGTCACGCACTTCAACGTCAACCGTCACCTCAACATGACGAACGTGTGCACCGCCTCCTGCGCGTACTGCTCCTTCCAGCGCAAGCCGGGCGAGAAGGACGCGTACACGATGCGCATCGAGGAGGCGGTCAGGCTCGCCAAGGCGATGGAGGGCGACGGCCTCACCGAGCTGCACATCGTCAACGGCCTGCACCCCACGCTGCCCTGGCGCTACTACCCCCGTTCGCTGAGCGAGCTGAAGAAGGCGCTCCCCGCGAACGTGGCGCTCAAGGCGTTCACCGCGACCGAGATCCACCACTTCGAGACCATCTCCGGGCTGCCCGCCTCCGAGATCCTCGACGAATTGATCGACGCCGGGCTCGAATCGCTCACCGGCGGCGGCGCCGAGATCTTCGACTGGGAGGTCAGGCAGCACATCGTGGACCACAACACCCACTGGGAGGACTGGTCCCGCATCCACCGGCTCGCGCACGAGAAGGGGCTCAAGACCCCCGCGACGATGCTCTACGGGCACATCGAGGAGCCCCGGCACCGCGTCGACCACGTGCTGCGGCTGCGTGAACTCCAGGACGAGACCGGCGGCTTCCAGGTCTTCATCCCGCTGCGCTACCAGCACGACTTCGTCGACATGAAGGACGGCAAGGTGCGCAACAGGCTCCAGGCCCGCACCACGATGGCCTCCGGCGCCGAAGCGCTCAAGACCTTCGCCGTCTCGCGCCTCCTCTTCGACAACGTGCCGCACGTCAAGGTGTTCTGGGTCATGCACGGCCTCCAGACCGCCCAGCTCGCCCTCCAGTTCGGCGCCGACGACATGGACGGCTCGGTCGTCGAGTACAAGATCACGCACGACGCGGACGACTTCGGCACGCCGAACAAGCTGACCCGCGAGGACCTGCTCGACCTGATCCGCGACGCGGGGTTCCGGCCGGTGGAACGGAACACGCGGTACGAGATCCTGCGGGAGTACGAGGGTCCTGAGCGGGGGCGGCGGGACGAGCCGCAGGCCATGCGGGTCTGAGGGGGGCGGGAGGGGGCGGGGCTGCGCCCCTCGCCCCCGTGCGGGGCTGCGCCCCGGGCCCCGTGCGGGGCTGCGCCCCGGGCCCCGTGCGGGGCTCCGCCCGGATTTCGGGGCTCCGCCCCGGGCCCCGCTCCTCAAACGCCGGAGGGGCTGGATCGTGGTGCGGGCTGAGTTCCTGTGCGGGGCGGGTCGGGGCCGGGGAGTGTGGCGCTGGTCCGGGGCCGGGGTGCGGGTCGGGGCCGGGGTGCACGTCGGAGGGCATGGCGCGGGCCGGGGGCGTGGCGCGGGCCGGGAGGGCGTGGCGCGGGCCGGGGCGTGGTGGGGGATGGGTGGGAAGGGGTAAGGACTACCATCGGGGTATGTCCCTTACCTTCACCCTTGATCCCGCTGTCGACTTCAGGCTTCGCGACGAGGTTCTCGATCTCTGGGCCAAGGTCACCAATGCCGGTGGGTCCGTCGGGTTCGTGCCACCCGTGACCCCGGAGGAGATCCGGCCGCAGCTCGTGAAGCAGCTCGTCACCATGACCGAGGGCGGCAGCCGCCTGCTCGTCGGCAAGGACGAGGACGGGGTCGTACGGGCCACCGCCTTCCTCACGCTCAATACGCACCGCCTCATGCGGCACTGGCTGTGGCTGTACACCGTCATGGTCGATCCGGACCTTCAGGGGCGGGGCGAGGGACGGGCGCTCATGGCGGCCGCCGCCGACGCGGCGCGCTCGCTCGAAGGAATCGAGGCGATCCGGCTCACGTGCCGGGGCGGGCAAGGGCTCGAAAGGTTCTACGAGCGCTGCGGGTACAAGGAGGTCGGGCGGATTCCCGACGCCATCCGCGTCGCTCCGGGCGACGACCGCGACGACGTCTTCATGCTCCTGCCGCTGACCTGAGCGACATGCTCCCGCCGCCGACCTGAGCTATGGGGCGCGCCGCCACCCCCTTGACAGCCGGGTCAGGCCCGCGTGCTTCACTGGGGGATGCGTCCTGCCCCCGCAATGGGCCCATTCGCGACGGAAGAGTGAAGTGACATGCTCCGTTACACCCTGATGCGTTTCGGCGTCTTCGCCGGCTGCTTCGTGGTCGTCTGGGCCCTTGTCTACAGCGGTGTCCTGCCGAAGGGGCTCGGCGACTCCAACTACCTGTGGGTCATCCTCCTCGCGCTCGTCATCTCCGCGCCACTCAGCTTCGTCCTGCTGCGCGGGGTACGGGACGAGGCCTCGCGCAAGATCGTCGAGCGCGTCGACCGCGCCAAGGCGAACCTGCACGCGAGCCAGGAGGCGGAGGACGCGGCCGACGACGAGGCCCGCTCGGCGAGCGGCGCGACGAGCGGCGAGACCCGCGCGGCCTGAACGAAGGCCCCGAAAGGCGAGACCCGCGCGGCCTGAACGAAAGCCCCGAAAGGGGTGCGGTCCCCTCGCCCCCTCCCGGCTGTGACGCGAATCACCTGATCCTCTGGAACCGGTTCACGCCAATCGGCGTACCCACCGCCTGACGCCCCCTCAACTTCCGTGCCACGTCGCCGTATCCCCCCGGGGTGCGGCGATTTCGCATGTCGGTGCCCGCGCGCGCCCGTCCCCCCGCACGCAAGCGCGCCCGTCCCCGTACCCCCGTGAACGCGCCGTTCCCCAGCCTTGTCCCAAAGAAGAGCTTTGATTGCCCCAAAGCGCGGGTGTTAACGTGCTCGACATGACTCGTGCGACGACACCCCGCCAGCCCAGGAGCAGCCTGCTGCTCGTGGCGCGGCTGCATGTCGATCTGTGTCGCCGGGTCAGCGCGGCCTGTCGGCGCGGCTGAGCGAGGCCGCGCGAGCCCGCGGCTGAGCACCTCCCCCGTACCGCCCCCGTCCCCTCCTTTCACCCACGCCTCACCGGAGTGTGTCCGTGTCCGCGAACATACCTTCGGGTGATCGGTCTGCCGCCGCCGCGCAGAGCGACCGCCCGCAGTCCGCTCGCCCCCGTCTTCCCAAGATCCCGTTCTGGGCGCAGATCCTCGGTGGTCTCGTCCTCGGCGCCCTGCTCGGCTGGCTCGCCAGGGGCCAGGACATCTCCTGGCTCGGCACCACGCTGGAGAAGATCGGCGGGATCTTCGTCCAGCTCCTGAAGCTCGCCGTCGCGCCGCTCGTCTTCTTCGCGATCCTGGTGTCGATCACCAACCTGCGCAAGGTCAACAACGCGGCCAGGCTCGCCGTGCGCACCCTGCTCTGGTTCATGATCACCTCGCTCATCGCGGTGGCGATCGGCCTCGTCATCGGCCTCGTGACGAACCCCGGTTCGGGTACGGGCCTCACACCGGCCGACGGTGAGAAGCCGCAGCACACCGGCTCGTGGATCGACTTCCTCACGGGGATCGTCCCGACCGACATCATCACGCCGTTCTCGCAGCTCCAGGTTCTCCAGATCGTCTTCATGGCGGTCGTGGTGGGCATCGCGATCCTCAAGATCGGCGAGAAGGCCCAGCCGATCCTCACGCTCAGCGAGTCGGTGCTCGAACTGCTCCAGAAGGCGCTGTGGTGGGTCATCCGCCTCGCCCCGCTCGGCACGGTCGGCCTCATCGGCAACGCGATCAACTCGTACGGCTGGGACCTCATCAGCAAGTACGCGACCTTCACCGCCGACGTCTACGTGGGCTGCGCGCTCGTCCTCTTCGGGGTCTACCCGCTGCTCCTCTCGACCGTCGCGAAGGTCAACCCGCTCCAGTTCTTCAAGGGCGCCTGGCCGGCGATCCAGCTCGCCTTCGTCTCGCGCTCCTCGGTCGGCACGATGCCCGTGACGCAGCGCGTCACCGAGCGGCTCGGTGTCCCGAAGGAGTACACGAGCTTCGCCGTGCCCTTCGGCGCGACGACGAAGATGGACGGTTGCGCCGCCATCTACCCGTCGATCGCCGCGATCTTCGTCGCGCAGATCTTCGACATCCACCTCGGCGTGGGCGACTACCTGCTCATCGCCTTCGTCTCGGTCATCGGCTCCGCCGCGACCGCCGGTCTCACCGGCGCGACGGTCATGCTGACGCTGACCCTCTCCACCCTCGGCCTCCCGATGGAGGGCGTCGGCCTCCTCCTCGCGATCGACCCGATCCTCGACATGATGCGCACCGCGACCAACGTCGCCGGTCAGTCCGTCGTGCCGATCATCGTCGCCGCGCGCGAGAAGATCCTCGACCGCGTCGCCTACGACCACGCCCACGCCTCGCCCCTCGACGAGGAGCCCGTCTCCGCCCCGGTGGAGCAGGCCGCCGAGGACAAGCAGCCCGTCGGGGTCTGACGGCGTCACGGCGTCAGGACGTCAGGACGTCAGGACGTCACGGGGGTACGGGTGCGGGGCCGCGTTCGGCAAGGACGCGGCCCCGCACCCGTACCCCCTTTTCCCTGCCCCCTCGTGGGGTCGGCCGCCGCGTCGTCCCACGTAGGCTTGGGCGGTGGACGGTGCAGGGGAAGTGACCGTGAAGTGAGCGGGAAGGCCAAGGGGCGGGCACGGCGGAAGCCGCGCGCCGAGCGCGAGCGGGAGATGCTCGACGCCGGGGTACGGGTGATCGGGCGGCTCGGTTACCAGGCGGCCTCGATGGACGAGATCGCCGAGGCCGCCGGGGTCTCCAAACCCCTCGTGTACCTCTATCTCCACTCGAAAGAAGCGCTGTTCACCGCGTGCATCGAGCGCGAGGCGCGCACGCTGATCGCGGCGATCAGTGAGGCGGTCGGCCAACAGGACCCGTCGGACCGGCAGTTGTGGAGCGGCTTGCTCGCCTTCTTCCGGTACGCGGACGAACGGGCCGACGGCTGGCGCGTCCTGCACGTCCAGTCCCGTACTCACGGCGAGCCCTTCGCCCACCTCGCCGACACGATGCGCACCCGCGTCCTCGGCTTCGTGACGGTCCTCCTGACGCGCGCGGCCCGGGCGGCCGACGGTACGAGGGACCTCGGGGACCACGAAATCACCGGCCTCGCCCACGCCCTGGTCGGCGCCGCCGAGTCCCTGGCCACCCGCGCGGCCGACGACCCCGCCCTCACCCCGACCGCCTCGGCCCGCACCCTGATGGACTTCGCGTGGACGGGGCTCGGGGGGCTGGTGGCGGGGGAACGGTGGGCAGGGGACGGCGGCTGAAGCCGGTAGGCGTCGGGGACGGGGGTGGGGGTGGGGCGCGCGGAAGGCGGCGGAGCACGCGGAAGGGGGCGGGCCACGGGGCCGGGGTACGGGGGGGCGGCAGCACGGGCCCGGAAAAGCAGAGGCCCCGCCTCCGCCGCCGGGCAGAGACAGGGCCTCTTGATACTGCGTACTAGGTCCGGGACCGGGAATCCGGTCCACCGCTCGCGAATGGGCTCCGCGAGACCGGCGTCAGAGCGCGCTGACGTTCTCCGCCTGCGGGCCCTTGGGGCCCTGGGTGACGTCGAAGGTCACGGCCTGGTTCTCCTCAAGGGAGCGGAAGCCGTTGGCGTTGATCGCGGAGTAGTGGACGAAGACGTCGGGGCCGCCGCCCTCCTGGGCGATGAATCCGAAGCCCTTTTCGGCGTTGAACCACTTCACGGTTCCGGTAGCCATAAGCCCTCCTTGGGCCAAAGGGTTGCCCTGCTCCAGAACCTGCACGTGCGATAAACAAATGCATACCCTGAAAACGACGAGAGCCCGCGGTCACATGCTCCGCAGGCTCTGTACTGCAAGGGAAACCAAACTGCAACTTGCGGGCGAGCCTAGCATGGGGCCGCCCGAAAGCGATAGAGGGCAAGATCACTTCACCCGGATGTCTGAAACCGGGTGAAGGCATCTTGACATACGCGAAAACACAAGGTTCACCCGAGGTCGCGGCCCCACCCGATTCCTTCCCCCTTTAGAGGTCTAGTCTCGCGATGTGGACCATTCTGACTTCCCCGCGCGCCCCGGCACCGCCCGCCCCCGCGTCGGGCACATCCAGTTCCTCAACTGCCTCCCTCTCTACTGGGGCCTCGCCCGCACCGGCACCCTCCTCGACCTGGAGCTGACCAAGGACACGCCGGAGAAGCTGAGCGAGCAGCTCGTCGGCGGCTCGCTCGACATCGGCCCCATCACGCTCGTCGAGTTCCTCAAGGCGAGCGACGACCTCGTCGCGCTCCAGGACATCGCGGTGGGCTGCGACGGCCCCGTCATGTCCTGCGTCATCGTCTCGAAGGGCCCGCTGGAGGAGCTGGACGGCGCCCGCGTCGCGCTCGGCTCCACCTCCCGTACCTCCGTACGCCTCGCGCAACTCCTCCTCGCGGACCGCTACGGCGTCACGCCCGAGTACTACACGTGCCCGCCCGACCTCGGCCTGATGATGCAGGAGGCCGATGCCGCCGTCCTCATCGGCGACGCCGCGCTGCGCGCCAACCTCCACGACGGGCCCCGGCTCGGCCTCCAGGTCCACGACCTCGGTCAGATGTGGAAGGACTGGACGGGCCTCCCCTTCGTCTTCGCGGTCTTCGCCGCGCGCCGCGACTACCTGGAGCGGGAGCCCGAGGTCGTCGCCGAGGTGCACCGCGCCTTCCTGGAGTCGCGCGACCTGTCGCTCGTCGAGGTCACCAAGGTCGCCGAGCAGGCGGCGCGCTGGGAGAGCTTCGACGCGGAGATCCTGGAGCGCTACTTCCGCACCCTCGACTTCCGCTTCGCGGCCCCGCAACTCGGAGGAGTCCGCGAGTTCGCCCGCCGCGTCGGCCCGACGACGGGCTTCCCGGCAGACGTGCGGGTGGACGTGCGGGAGCCCTGAGGCGGGGGGCGGGGCACGGAGGCCCGGCGAACCGCGAGGGCTGGGAACGGCCTGGCGGGCCGGGCGGGGCGGGAGGCCCTGACGTGCTTGGCAGGCCGGTGGGGCGTGAGGCCCTGGCGTGCCCGGTGGGGCGCGAGGGGTCTGGCGGGGTGGGGTGATGTCGTGTGCCCTTGCGGGGCCTTGGATGCGGTGAGTGAGGCGGGCCCTGGTGGCCGAGGAAGGTGCGACGGCCGGATCTGTCGGCCGTCGGCGGTCGGTCCCGGGGTGTCTGCGCCGTACGTACGGTCGTGCGGTACTCGCTCCGCTTTCCCTATTTGCGGCTTGTCGTCATGAATGCGTTCACTCCTCCGGGTGCATTCCCTCGGTCGATACGCGGCGGGATAGGGCGGGCCGTTAGGGCGGGGATAGAGCGGAGGGTTAGCCCGGGGTGCTGGGCGATAGGTGTGGGCCCGATACGTGCGATACGCGTCCGATACGGCGGCGGGCGCGAGGGGAATGCCCGCTCTCTTTCGTGGCCCTTTCTGCCCGCGCTCGGGGCGGTGGGATGGGGTGGGTGGCGACCTCGTACGGCGTACGTTTCCGAATGGGGTCGAGGGCTGGGGAAAGGGGGAGCGGGGGAAGGGTGCGGCGAGGAATTGCGGGACGGAATTCGAAGGCCGCGCTCGGGGCGGGGCGGTGGGGGGTGGCGGCGCGTGCGCCTGTGCGTGGGGGAGGGGGCGGGTGGGGCATCGTGGCGCAGGCGGCAGGCGGCAGGCGGCAGGCGGCAGGCGGCAGGCGGCAGGCGGCAGGCGGCAGGCGGCAGGCGGCAGGCGGCAGGCTGGGGCGGTCACGTACGCGTACGGGCGTTCCGGCGCTCCGGCGCGCCCGTACGTCGCCGTGGCATCCCCGCCGCCCGCCTGGTGATGTCCTGCCACGGCCGCGTACGCCCGTCGGCCAGGGGAAGCGGAGGCGGTGTCCGTTCCCCCGCCGTACTCGCCAACTCTCCCCGAATCGCCGCGACATGCCTCACCCTGAACGGCGGCGGCTCGGCGTCGTCGCGGCCGGGGGCGGTGGCGCCATGCCGGGGCCCTCGCCTGGTCTGCCCCGCCTGCATGGGTCTGCCCGCTCACGTGGGCCGGGCAGGCATCCGCGCCAGGTCTCGCCCGTCCCCGACGCCGCACTCACCGGCCCCCACGGTTCCGTGAACGCGCGTCCGGCTCAGGGCAGACCCCCACCCACTCAGGGCAGACCCACCCACTCAGGGCAGACCCCCACCCACCCGGGGGGCGCCCCTGCAACCATTCTTTCGCGCCCGCACCCCCTCCCACCCCCACCACCCCACATCTGTGGATAACTTCGGGAAACTCATAAATCGCCTCACTCGACCGAGTGAGGCGATTTTTCCGTCCGCCGCACCGTCACGCGGTTTCCGCTACGGTTCCGCACAAGTCGGCGCCGGGTCGCTCGCGGCCCACCCGCCAGCCGTCGCTCTCCCGTGGGGCGGGGCGGGGCGGGGCGGGTGTTCAGTGCGGCACCGTGATCCGTACCGCCTCTCCGTCGCCCAGGTGCAGCAGGCCGCGCCCGGGGGTCACGGGACCGCCGGTCTCGGCGCGGGTGAGGCGGAGGCCGGCGAGGTCGCCCGCCGTGGTGGAGCGGGGGGAGAGGAGCAGTCCTCGGCGGGCTGTGCGGGCCTCGGTCTGCCAGCCGGAGAAGCCCGCGCAGATCTCCTCCTCGTCCCCGGCGAGGAGGAGGGCCCGGCCGTGGGTGCTGCCCTCGCGCAGGAGGCGGGTGAGGACGGGGGACGCGTCGCAGTCCCTCAGGTCCTCGGCGTCGTCCACGAGGACGGCGGTGGGGCCCTCGGCGCGGGTGAGGACCGCTTCGAGGTCGGCGGCCTTGAGGTCGGGGCCGGTGAAGAGCGCCTCGGCCCGCGCGGCGAGGTCGCGCAGTGGGGAGGGGCGGGGTGTGACGAGGACGAGGCGGGTGCCGGTGGCGAGGAGGGAGCGGGCGAGGGAACACAGGGCCGTGCTGCGTCCGGAGCGGGCGGGGCCGGCCACGACGAAGGCGGGTGGTGCGGTGGTGAGATCGGGGCCGAGCGCGGTGAGGGTGTCGCCGCCGACTCCGGCGAGGGCCCACAGCGGGCTCAGGTCCTGGGGACGCAGCTCCCAGGCATCGGCGAAGGGGATACGGGACGGCAGGGCGTCGAGCCGGAAGGGGCGGCGTGCGGCGGGAACAGCCTTGTCGCGCACGGTGGTCGCGGCGCCGATCGCTGTCAGTGCGGCCGCCTGCGCGCGGCCCTCGGGGGGTGCGTCGATGAGGGCGAACTGCGTCTCCGTACCCGACTCGGCGCGGAAGGCCCTGCCGGGCGGGATATGGGCGGGCAGGGAGCGGGGCGGGATGCCGATGAGGCTGTAGTCGGAGCGGTCGGCGAGCCGCAGCGCGTACTTCTCCTCGGTGAGCGAGGCCAGGCGGCCGAGGAGGAGTTGGCGGTCTCCGGTGAGGGCGAAGTGCAGGCCGGCGCTCGCGCCCTCGCGGAGCAGCGCCTGAAGCTGCTCGGTGAGTTCGCCGTGGTCGTGGGCACCGAGTGTGGGGAGCCAGCCTTCCCAGCGGTCGAGGAGGACGAGGAGGTGGGGGAGACGGTCGGGCGCGGCGGCCGTGGCACGTTGCTCGGTGATGCCCGCGTGGCCGAGGCGGGTGAAGAGGGCCTGTCGGCGGGTCAGTTCCTCCGTCAGTCGGGTGAGGAGGCGGGCGGCGCGGTCGGTCTCGTGGCGGGTCACGACGGCTCCGCAGTGGGGCAGCGAGGTGAGCGCCGCGAGGGCGCCGTCGCCGCAGTCGATTCCGTAGAGGTGGACGTCGGCGCAGGAGTGGCTGCGGGCGAGGGAGGCGGCGAGGGTGCGCAGGGCCTGGGAACGACCGGAGCGGGGCGAGCCCGCGATGAGGAGGTGGGTGAAGGTGTCGAGTGTCAGGGTGAGGTGGCGGCGGGACTGGGTGGCCGGGTGGTCCTCGATGCCGTACGGCGCCGGTCCGGGCGGGGAATCAGGCGCCGTGAGGGCGCCGAGGGGGATGCGGTCGGGGAGCGCGGGGAGCCAGGGGGCGTGCGGCGGCGGGATGGCGAGGGCGCAGCTCGCCTCGCGGATCGCGGTGACGAGCGCTTTCAGGTCGGTCGGGCCCTCGTGTTCCAGGGGCTTCGGCGGTGGCGGTACGGGGGTGGGAAGACCGAGGTCGTCCCAGGTCAGGGGGTGGGTCCACAGGGTGCGGGGTGCGATGGCGCGGGGGGTGGCGCCCGCGATGCGGGCGGTCTGGAAGGGAGTGAGGGAGGTGTGGCCGAGGCGGGCCAGGGCGCGCCCGGGTGTCGTCTTCGGGAGGTGGGCGGCCTCGGGTGAGTCGATGACGTCGCTGGACTCGCCGGGGTCGGTGACGCGGAGCGCGATCCGGAGGGTGGTGTTGGCGCGGATCTCGGGCGAGACGACCCCGGCCGGTCGCTGGGTCGCGAGGAGCAGGTGGATGCCGAGGCTGCGCCCGCGCTGGGCGAGGTCGACGAGGCCCGAGACGAAGTCGGGGAGTTCGCGGGCGAGCGAGGCGAACTCGTCGATGACGAGGAGGAGACGGGGCAGGGGCGGGCGGCGCTCGGTGGCGCGGACGCCGGGGGCGGCGGCGCTGGGCGCCCCGGCTCCGTACTCCTCGATGTCCTTCGCGCCCGCGGCGGCCAGGATGCCTTCTCTGCGGTGGAGTTCGGCGCGCAGGGAGACGAGGGCGCGTTCGGTGAGGTGGGTGTCCAGGTCGGTGACGGTGCCGACGGTGTGGGGGAGGTCGTCGCAGTCGCGGAAGGCGGCGCCGCCCTTGTAGTCGACGAGGACGAAGGTGAGGTGTTCGGGGGTGTTTCCGGCCGCGAGCGAGGCCACGAGGGTCTGGAGCAGTTCGGACTTGCCCGAGCCGGTCGTGCCTGCGACGAGCCCGTGCGGCCCGTCGCCGCACAGGTCGACGGCGAAGGGACCCTCGTACGACTCGCCGATGACGGCCGCGGTGGAGGGCGCGGTGGTGCGCCAACGGGCCTGTACGGCCGAGGAGGTGGGGGGATCGAGGGCGAGCAGGGGGAGGAGGCGTGACGTGGTGGGGAGGGCGGAGTCGGGGCTGCCGGGGCCCGGGTCGCGCAGTGGCGCCAGGGAGCGGGAGAGGCGTTCGCTCCAGGCGGTACGTACGAGGTCAGGGCGTACGGAATCGACCCGCGCGGACCCGGAGCGGCTCACGCGCAGGCGGTGGGGGCCGCGGGGGTCGGGGGCGACGAGGCCCTGGCACTCGGCGGGGAGGCCGGTCTCCTCGGTGTCGAGGCACAGCGCGTGGATGCCGACGGGCGGGCCCTCGCGCAGGAGCCGTACCGCGCCCGCGTACTCCCGCAGTCGCCGGGCGCCGTCCCAGACGACGACGAGGTCGGGAGCGGGGCGCTGGGCCGGACTTGGGTGTTCCTTGACGGCTTCGAGCCTGGCGTCGAGCAGCCGGGTGAGTTCCTTGACGCGGGCGGTGACGGTCTCGGGGCCGGTGCCGATGAGGGTGTGGGGTCCGGTGGGAACGAGGGGGCGCGCGTGGGGGAGGTGGCGGAGCCAGTCCCAGTCGGGGCGTGCGGCCGGCTCCGTCAGGACGAGGACACGGACGTCGAGGGGGCTGTGCAGGGCGGCGAGTTGGGCGACGGACCAGCGGGCGATTGCCCGGGCCCGTGGCCCCGCGACGCCGATGACGCCGAGTGCGGCGAGGGGGAGCGTGACGGGCACGTCGGTGAGCGCTTGCGGGGCGGCGCGTTCGTGCTCGTCCGTGGCCGGGTCGTCGACCACGACGGTGGAGGGCAGCGTGCCGGTGCCGAAGCGGAGGAGGAGGTGGTCGGGATCGGTGCGGCGGCGCTCCCACAGGCGGGCGCGGGGTCCGGTCGCGAGGCCGAGCACGGTGGCGGGGTCGGGGGAGGTACGGATTCGGGTCCGGCGTTCGGCCGCGAGGGCGTCCTGTGCGGCGGCCTCGATGCGGGCCTTGTGGGCCGCGTACTTCTTGAGGCGGACGGCGTGCGAGGTGCGGCCGTGGCGTTTGTCGAGGTAGTGGGTCGCGAGGAGGAGCAGGGGGCTGAGCGCGGCGAGGGCGAGGTAGTACCAGCGGCCGAAGACGGCGACGGAGACGAGCGCGCAGAGCAGTGGGGCCACCGCCATGAGCCAGGGGAGCGGGCGGGGCTCGTGCGGCGGGACGGGTGAGGGGAGGCGGAAGCGGTGCGTGGGAGCGGGCGGGTGCAGGCGGGGCGGTCGGTTGAGGGCGAGCGCCGAGCCGTCCTCGGTGGGGGTGAGGGAGGCATCGGGCGGGAGGTAACGGTCCACGACGAGGAGGGAGTTCGCGAGGGCGAGGTGGGAGCCGTGCGGCCAGGTCCCGGTTTCCGGCGCCGGGGCGCCGTCGATGTGGACGCCGGAGGCCGTCGTCTCGTAGGCGCACGTGCCGTCGGTCGCGACGCGCAGGGTGAGGGCGTGGGGCGGGAGGTCGGGGTCGGCGATGCGGGGGCGGGCGTGCGGCCCGGAGCCGAGTACGTACCGGCCTGCGATCAGGCGGTGCACGCCGCCCGCGTCGGGGCCGCCGGCGACCCGTACCTCCACGAGTCCCGTCGGCTCGCCTCCCGTGCACCCGCCGGGCCCGCCGAGACTGACCACGCAGCCGTCCCGCAGCGGCAGCCGGAGCGGCCGCCCCTCGACGAAGGCGGCGGCGTCGGGCGGCGAGCCGGTGTGCCGTGCGAGCGCGGCGACGACCTCGGCGGCACCGGCCCCGTCGTCCGCCACAAGGAGGACGTCCGCCGTACGGCCGAGGCGGGGGTCCACGACGGTGAGGGCGACCCGCATGGGTTCTCCTTCGGCGAGGGGGGACGGGGGAAGGGGACGGGGGTGGGGTGTGGAGGGATGGGAATGGGGACGGGGCGGGGCCGGAAGAGGAGGAGAAGCGGAGATCACCCGTTAGGGGAGGTGGGGCGCTTGACGTGGGGGGTGTACGTGCCCGCCCGGGCGCCCTCGTCCCCGGCGCCCACGGTGCCCGTGCCCACGACCTCTCCGGCGCCCTCCCCGCCCCTCGGCACCATCGGCCCCCGGCAACCCACGGCCCCGAGGCGCCCTCCCGCCCCCGCGCCCACGGCTCCCGCCCCCGCGCCCACGGCTCCCGCGCCCGCGCCCACGGCTCCCGCGCCCACGGCCCGGGCGCCCACGGCAACCGGCCCCCCGGCCCCCGCTCCCCTCACCTCCCCACCCCCCGCGCCAGCTCCGTGTCCAGGTCCTCGTAGGACTGGGCGGCCTGGGTGAGGAAGGCGCCCATGCCGTCGAGGCCCTGGATCGTCTCCTTGACGCCGCGCTTGAACTCCTTGAAGGAGTCCTCGAAGGCGACGCTGCTGCGGCGGGTCGTGTAGCCGTCGCGGACCAGTTGCTCGATGTAGCGCTCCAGGGCTTCGAGGTCCTCGTCGATCGTGGCCCTGGCGTCGGTGAGGCGGCCCGCGGCGCGGCGCATCTCGGCGTAGGTGAGTTCGGCGTCCTTGGCCATGAGGGCTCCCTTCGGCGGTGATGTCGGTGGTGGGGAGCGTAGGGGGAGGTGAGGCGGGGGCCCGTGGGGGTGACGGGGGTGGCGGGGGGCGGGCGCTCACTCCTTCGGGGGGAGTGAAGCGGAGGGGGTGATTCCGGTTGGGCGGGCGTGGAGATCGGGTGAACAGGCGAAGCGACTAGGACTGTTAGGGGGGTGTTCGGGTCGTTTTCGGTCAAGTGCGTGCGGTCCGGGGAGCCTTGAGTGGTCTCCGTGCCACTGGTACGGTGCGGGGGCTTGACATGGCCCGTGAGAGACGGACCGGCGGGGGATTCGCACGCGACAACGTGACGTGCGCGCGCCGGGGTCCGGGGCCGCGAGCGAGTCACGGAACGTACCGATGCCTGCCGAAGCGCGCGGGCGTCGGCGGGGATACGGGGAGCACGCGCGTGAAGGTCCAGGAGAGGGTGTCGGGCCGTGCGTCCACGCCCGCCCAGCAGCCCACCGCTGGTGAACGGCTGCCCAGCCCGCCCCGTGAGCGCAAGCCCGCGCTCGCCGCGCTCGCTGTCCTCCTGATCCTCGCCGGTGCCCTCGCCGCGACGCTCCTCGTCATGAACGCCGGGGACCGTGTCTCCGTCGTACGGACCACGCAGGAGATCCCGGCCGGTGGTGCGCTCTCCCGGAGCAACACCACCGATGTCCTCGTCGCCAAGGACGAGTCCATCCACTACCTGCGCTGGGACCAGATCGACCTGGCGAAGGACAAGTACAAGCTGAAGGCCGCTCTGCCCAAGGGTGCGCCCGTCGTGGGCGAGATGCTGATCGGCAAGGACAAGTCGGTGGTGGAGGAGGGCAAGGCGCTCGTCGGGCTCGCCCTCAAGGAGGGCCAGTACCCGGGCGGCCTCAAGCCCGGTGACACCGTCGCTGTCTACCACGTCGGCAAGGACGCGGGCGCTCCCTCGGGGGAGTCCGGCTCCTCGGCGGGCGACCGCACCCTGTTGAGCGCCGCCGCCGACGTGAAGGACTTGGGCGGCAGCTCCAAGGGGGGTGAGGCCCTGTCCACCGGGGACCTCACCCTCACCGTCTCGGTCCCGGCGAGCGAGGCCCAGGCACTCGCCCAGGCGTCCTCCGTGGGCGAGGTCGCCGTCGTTCTCGTGCCCGGCCGCTCCCGCGACTGAGCCGGTTCACCAGGAGGTACGAGACATGGCGCTCATCGCACTCGCCGCGGACAAGGGCTCACCCGGGGTCACCACCGCGGCCGTCGCCCTCGCGGCGATCTGGCCCCGGCGTGTCCTGCTCGCCGAGACCGACCCCGCGGGGGGCGACCTCGTCTACCGCAGCGCCGCCGCGCACGGGGGCCAGCTCGACCCGAACCTCGGGCTGCTGTCGATCGCGGCGACCGCCCGTCGCGGGCTCGCCCCGGACCAGCTGTGGGACCACGCCCAGGCGCTCGCCGGGGGACTCGACGTACTCGTCGGACTCGGCGGCTCGGAACAGGCCGCCGGGCTCAGCGGTACGTGGCCGCTCCTCGGCCGCGCCTTCGCCCAGCTCCAGGACTCGCCGCACGCCCCCGCCGACGTCATCGCCGACTGCGGCCGCGTCAACGGCGACAGCCCCGTGCTCGACCTGCTCCCGCACGCGGCGCTCGTCCTCCTCCTCGCCCGCACCACACCCGAGTCCCTCGCCCGTGTCCGCGACCGTGCGAGCCACCTCGCCCGGCACCTGCACGGCGAGCGGCGCGGCGCGGCGCAGCTCGGCACCCCGCTCATCGGCGTCGTCCTCGTGGCGGAGAGCGGCGGCGCGGGCAAGCTCGTCCACCAGGTCGACGAGATGCTTCACGCCACGCAGTCGGGGGCGCGTGTCGTCGGCACCCTCGCCGAGGACGCGTCCGGCGCCGAACAGCTCGCCGGGCGCCGCAGGGGGCGCCTCGACAAGTCGCTCCTCGTGCGGTCCGCGCGGAAGGTCTCGGCGGACATCCAGCAGCGGTACGGGAGCCTGTGGGCCGCCGCGCCCGGCCCCGCGTCGGGCGCCCCCGGCACCCCGACCGCCCCCGGCACCCCGACCGCCCCCGGCGCCCCGACCGCCCCCGGCGCCCCGACCGCCCCCGGCGCCCCCGGCCAAGCCGCTCCCGGCCAAGCCGCCCCCGGCCAGGGCCCCGCCCCCTTCACGCCCGGCGCCCCCGCCCCCGTACCGCAGCAGGCCCCCGGACCGCAGCCCGCGCCCGGGACCCGGCCGGGTCCCGCTCCCGCGCGGGGCGGCTCCGCGCCCGGAGCCCCCCGGTGAGCGGGGTCGATCACCAGCTCGTCAAGCGGTTCCGGCAGGAGGCCGGGGACCGGATCGCCGAGCAGCGGCGTCAGGACCAGGCCGACGGCGTCGCGGCGATGTCCGGCGAGGATGAGCGGCAGTACGCGCGCGCCGTCATCGCGCAAATACTGGAGGACCACGCCCGCGGCGAGATCAACGCCGGCCGCACCCCCTTCGACGCCGAGACCGAGGAGGGGTACGCCTCCGCCGTGCACGCGGCACTCTTCGGTGTCGGGCGGCTCCAGCCCCTCCTGGACGACCCCGAGGTCGAGAACATCGACATCAACGGGCACGACCAGGTCTTCATCGGCTACGCGGACGGCCACGAGGTCATGGGCGAGCCCGTCGCGGAGAACGACGAGGAACTCATCGAGCTGATCCAGGTGCTCGGCGCCTACTCCGGGCTCTCCTCGCGCCCCTTCGACTCGGCGAACCCCCAGCTCGACCTGCGGCTCCCGGACGGCTCCAGGCTCTCCGCCGTCATGGACGTCACGCGCCGCCCCGCGCTCTCCATCCGCCGCGCCCGCATGGGCAAGGTCTTCATGTCCGACCTCGTCGGCAACGGCACCCTCACCCCGGAGATCGGCCACTTCCTCGCCTGCGCCGTGCGTGCCCGCAAGAACATCATGATCGCCGGGGCGACCAACGCGGGCAAGACGACGCTGCTGCGCGCGCTCGCCAACGAGATACCCCCGCCCGAACGCCTCATCACGGTCGAGCGCGCACTCGAACTCGGCCTCGACGCCTTCCCCGAACTCCACCCGAACGTCGTCGCGTTCGAGGAAAGGCTCCCCAACTCCGAGGGCCAGGGCGCTATCACGATGGCGGAACTCGTCCGCCGCTCGCTGCGCATGAACCCCTCGCGCGTCATCGTGGGTGAGGTGCTCGGCGACGAGATCGTCACGATGCTCAACGCGATGTCGCAGGGCAATGACGGCTCGCTCTCCACGATCCACGCCAACAGCTCGGCCGAGGTCTTCAACCGCGTGTCCACGTACGCGCTCCAGGCCGCCGAGCACCTGCCCGTCGAAGCGAGCCAGATGCTCGTCGCGGGCGCCATCAACTTCGTCGTCTTCATCGAGCGCCGCAACACCTTCCACCTCGGCGGCGGCCTCCAGCGCCTCGTCACTTCCATCCGCGAGGTCAACGGTGTCGACGGCCGCGTCCTGTCCAGCGAGATCTTCACCGAGGCCCCCGACGGCCGCGTCGTCCCGCACGCGCCCGTCTCCTGCCTCGAAGACCTCGTCGCGCAGGGGTATCGGGGGGCTTGGGGATGAACCACGACGTCACGGCCACGCACCACGGCGTCAGTGCCGTGCACCACGGCGTCAGCGCCGTGCAGCACGGCGTCACGGCAATGAGCGACGACCTCGCCGGCATGGGCCGGGGACAGTCGTCCGGTGGGCACCAACTCGCCGCCGGGCTCGACGCGTTCGGCGACTTCGGCGGGCTGCTCTCGCCGAGCGTCCTCGGCGCGCTCGGGGCCGGGCTGCTCGCGGGCGGCGGCTGCGCGCTGCTCGTCGTCGCGCTGTACGGGCTCCCCGCGAAGCCCGAAGGGGCGGGGAGCGCGGGCGGTAAGAAGCGCGGTGCCGAACTCGCGCGGCTGCTCAGCCGCCGCGCCTCGGCCGCCGTGCTCGTCGGCGTCCTCGTACTCGTCGCGACCGGGTGGGTCATCGCGGGGCTCGGCGCCGGAATCCTCGTCCTCGCCTGGGACCGCCTCTTCGGCGGCGCCCGCGAGGAACGCACCCAGATGCGACGCGTCGAAGCCCTCGCCGCGTGGACGGAGTCCCTGCGCGACACGATCGCGGGCGCCGTGGGGCTCGAACAGGCCATCCCCGCCTCCGCGCGCGCCGCCGCGCCCGCGCTGCGCCCCCACCTCGAAGCGCTCGTCGACCGGCTCCGCGCCCGCACCCCGCTCCCGGACGCGCTCCAGTTCCTCGCCGACGAGATCGACGACGCCTCCGCCGACATCATCGTCGCCGCGCTCATCCTCAACGCCCGCCTGCGCGGCCCCGGCCTCCGCCACGTGCTGGGCGCCCTCGCGAAGTCCGCGCGCGAAGAGGTCGACATGCGCCAGCGCGTCATGTCGCAGCGGGCTTCCACCCGCCGCAGTGTGCAGATCGTGGTGGCGGTCTCCGTGCTCTTCGTCCTCGGACTCGCCATCTTCAACAAGGACTTCGTCTCGCCGTACAACTCGCCCGTCGGGCAGGTCGTGCTCGCCGGGGTCTGCGGGCTCTTCGCCCTCGGCTTCTGGTGGATGCGCAAGCTCTCCACCATCGAGACCCCCGAGCGTTTCCTCGTACGGGACACCCAGACCCAGGCCGCACGCCCCGACCTGAGCGCACCGCGCCCGGGCGGGGGCAGGACGGCGCCGCGCCGCGGCGGCGAGCACGAGGGGACGGTGCGCCGGTGAGCACCCAGTGGATCGGGCCCCTCGTCGCGGGCGCCGTCGTAGGACTCGGCCTGTACGTGCTCGTACGGGCCCTGCTGCCCGGGGCGCGCAGCCCGCTCCAGACCGTGGCCCGCGTCGACGCGCTGCGGGCCAGGGGCGCGTACGAACCCCCCGTGCACCGGGGCGGCACGCACGAGGAGGACGACGGCAGGTTCGCCTCCGCGCGCGCCTCGCTCGGCCTCAGGCTCGCCGCCTTCTACCGGCAGCAGGGCTGGGAACTGCGCTCGCTGCGCGCCGACCTCGCGGTGCTGGACCGGAGCTGGGAGAGGTTCCTCGCGACGAAGGTGCTGCTCGGGGTCGCCGGGCTCGTCTTCGGGCCCGCGGTCTTCGCGATCGTCGCCGTGCTCGGTATCGGGCGCAGCCCGCTCATCCCCGTGTGGCTCGCGCTCCTGTGCGGCATCCTCTTCTTCTTCCTGCCCGATCTGGAGATCCGCCGCGACGCGCAGGACAAGCGCCGTGACCTGCGGCGCGTCATCGGCGCCTACCTCGACCTCGTCGCGATGAGCCTCGCGGGCGGGCGCGGGCTGCCCGAGGCGCTGCTCGCGGCCGCCGAGGTGAGCGACGGCTGGGCCTCGCGCCGCATCCGCGACGCCCTCCAGGACGCGCGCATCACGGGGCACACGCAGTGGTACGCGCTCGGGCGCCTCGGTGACGAACTCGGCATCGAGGAACTCAAGGAACTCTCCTCCTCGTTGGCGCTCGTCGCCGACGACGGCGCGAAGGTGAGGGACTCCCTCGCCTCGCGCGCCGAGACGATGCGGCACCGCGAACTCGCCGAGATCGAGGGCAGCGCGGGCGAGAAGTCGCAGTCCATGCTCATCGCCCAGCTCCTGCTCTGCGCGGGATTCCTGGTCTTCCTGATCTTCCCCGCGGCGATGCGGGTGTTCCAGATGTGAGCGCCCGCCGCCGCGCGCGGAGGGGGCGGGGACGTCCCGGGCCCGTCCGCGCGCGAGTCCACCGGACCGAACGACCTCAGTACCGACCGGAGAGGACCCGGACACCATGAACGAACACGACGCACAGAGCCCCACCGAGAGCTTCTACGCACGGCGCCTCGTCGGCTCCGCGCACCCCGCCGTCGCCTTCCTCGCGGCCTTCCTCCAGACCCGCTACCGCCGCGCCACGTCCGGCGAACTCGACCGGGGCGCTTCGGCGGTGGAGTGGGTCATCATCTCGGCCGTCGTCGTCGCGATCGTCGGCGTCGTCGCCGCGATCCTCAACGCGGCGCTCAAGGGCGGTGCGGACAAGGTCGGCAAGTGCATCGAAGGGGCGAGCGCCGACAAGACCTGCTGAGCGAAGGGGTGTTCGGGCGTACGGGCGAGGGGGCGGACGTGGGGCGGGGGCGCGGGGTGCTGCGGAGGTGTCGCGGGGACGCCTCCGGCTCCGGCGTGTCCCCGGGCGGTGCGCGCCCCGGCGCGAGCGGCCGCGGTGCCGACTCCGGCATGACCGCCATCGAGTTCGTCGTCCTCACCCCGATCCTGTTCTTCATGATCTTCGCGACGGTGCAGTTCGCGCTGTACTTCTTCGCCGACCATGTCGCGCAGGCGGCGGCGCAGGCCGGGGCGCGCAAGGCGCGCGCGACGGCCGACGAGCACCCGGGCGAGTGGCGGGGCGCGGCGCGCGGGGTCGCGAACACGTACATCGAGCAGCTCGGTCCGACCCTCGTCCTGCGCCCCGACGTGAAGCTCGTCGCGCCGCGCGCGCACACGGTCGGCGTCGTGATCACCGCGCGCGTGCCCTCCGTCTTCCCCGGGCTCGACCTCACCGTGCACGCGCAGTCGGTGGGGCCCGTGGAGCGGTTCGTGCGGGAGGGGGAGGAGTGAGGCGCACGGTCCGGGGGGTGTGGTCCCTCGTGGAGCGCGGCCGGGGGGTCGCTCTCGTGGAGCGGGTCCGTGCGGTCGCTCTCGCGGAGCGCCGTCGCGGGGTCGCCCTCGGCGCGGACGACCGGGGGATCTCCACCGTCGAGGTCGTGATCCTCGCGCCCGTGATGATCCTCTTCATCCTTGTGCTCGTCGCGATGGGCCAGCTCGTCGACGGGCGCGGCGCGGTGGACGGCGCGGCGCGGGACGCCGCGCGGTCGGGCTCGCTCCAGTGGGAGGCCGGTACGGCGATGGCGGAGGCGCGGCGCGCGGCGGAGGCGGACCTGAGCGACGTGTGCGCGGGGCCCGTCGAGGTGCGCAAGACGAGCACGGGCTTCGAGAACGCCGACTTCTTCTCGGTGGAGGTGAGTTGCCAGGTGCGGGGACTCGCGATGCTCGGGCTGGACGTACCGAAGACCCTGACGGGGAAGGCCACATCGCCGCTCGATCCGTACAAGCGGAAGGCGGGGTGACCGTGCGCCTCAAGGCCCTTGTGCGGGAGCGGTGTGCGGCCGTGGCCGAGGATCGTGGCTCGGGCGCGGGAGCCGTGATCCTCTTCGCGCTCGTCTTCCTCTCGCTCGCCGCCTTCGTCGTGGACGGCGGTCTCTCGATCTCGCAGCGCGAGCGCGCGGCGGACCTCGCGGAGCAGGCGGCGCGGTACGCGGCCCAGGACATCGACCGCGAGGCCCTGTACGGGAACGAGGGCGAGGCGCCGATCAACGCGGGCAACTGCCCCGCGAGAGTCGCCGCGTTCGTGGCGGAGAGCGGCATGTCGGGCGCGGACGCGGCCGCTTCGGGATGCCTGGAGGCGGACGCGGAGCACGTGGAGGTGCGCATCCAGCTCACGTACCGGCCGGTCTTCACGGGCATCTTCTACGGGGGCTCGATCCACGTCTCGGGCACCGCCGTCGCCGAGAACGAGGTGGGCTGAGGTGGCGGAGGACTGCCCGGGATGCGGGGCGGGGACCGCCCCGGTGGGCACAGGGGAGACGGTGCTCGGCCCGGGGACGTCGGGCTTCGACGCGTGGACGGACGGCCTGGAAGGCGTGGTCGTCGCGGGCCTCGTCGCCGCCGCCGGCTGGTGGGGCGCGGGGAAGTGGGACCTGGCGTGGCTGAAGGCGGCGGGTGCGGCCGGGTGCGTGCTGGTGCTGGCGGGCGTCGTGGCGCTCGTACGGTCCGCACTGCGGGGAGCGGAGCGGGTACGGGCCGGGGCCTCGCGGGCCCGGGCGGCCGCGGAGGGCGCCCGGTGGTGCGGGCCGTGCGGGAAGGTCTACGTCCCCGGGAACGAAGCGCCGCTGAGCGCCGCGCAGTTCCGGCACCTGGTGTGGACGGCGGGGGGCTACGGGGACCTGCTCGACGCGGAGGCGAAGGCGGCCCCGCCGCCATGAGGCGCGGCGCCCGCCGTACGGGCCGGGCCGGGCCACCGGCCCGTATGCGCGGGGAGTCGACCGGGTGAACCGCGCCCAGGGGACCGCAAGCCGCGCACGCCGTACCCCCGCACGCCGTAGCCCGCGCACGCCGTACCCCCGCATGCCGTAGCCCCCGCACGCCGTAGCCCGCGCGCCGCACTCCGCGGCCCCTCGCTCCCGGCGGCGCTCCCGCCCCGCGCCTCACCCCTCCAGTTCCCCCAACACCTCGACCAGCCATGCCCGTTCCTCCGTCCCCGTCGCGCGTGCGATCCGCAGCATTCCGCGTCGGAAGGGGTCCTTCGCCGTTTCGGCGGTGACCGGTTCGCCGTCGCGGTAGAAGAAGCTCGACGGGGTCTCCAGGAAGGCCAGGCGGCGGCGGAGTACCGCTGCCTGGGTGGCGGGGTCGGGGAGGTGGCGGAGGAAGGCCAGGAGTGTGAAGAAGCGCTGGCCGTCGGTGATGTCCGCGTCCTTCGGGGCGCTCAGGCGCCTGAGCAGGGCGGCGCGGCCCTCCTCGGTCAGGGAGAGCACGCGGCGCTGGGCCCCGCCGTTGCCGGGTTCGGTGTGCTGGGCGATGAGGCCCGCCGTGACAAGGCGGGTGATCGCGGGGTAGAGCGCGCCGTCGCTCACCGGCCTGACGTGGCCGTGCAGCGCGTGGATGCGCGCCTTCAACTCGTAGCCGTGCAGGGGCTCTTCGTAGAGGAATCCCAGGATCGGCAGCTCCAGCACGCCCGCTCCCCTCGTGTCTTGCCCGTCTCTTGCCGGGCGCGGACCGTCATGCTATCTCTTTTCGCGGTACCTCTATTCGAGGTGCCACGAAAAGAGGGGGAAGTATGGGGGAGCATCGACGGCGGTTACTCGCGCTCGCCGGCCCGGTGTACGCCGAGCTGCTCGCCGGGGTCGCGGCGGGGATCATCAACACCGTGTGGGTCGCGCGGCTCGGCGGGGACGCCGTCGCGGCCGTCGCGGTCGCCACGAACGTCGAGAACGTGTTGCTCGGCGTCGTCCTCGTGGCCGGTTCCGGCACGACCGTGCTGCTCGCGCGGGCGCGGGGCGCGGGTGACGCGGAGGCGATGCGCGGGGCGGTGCGCGGCGGCTGGGTGCTGTGGGCGCTCGTCACGCCGCTCGTGGCGATCGGCGGCTACGCGGGCAGGGCGCCGCTCGCCGCGCTCGTGCTCGGCGGCGGGGCCGACCCGGGCGCGCTCGCGCTCACCCGCGCGTACTTCGCGCTCGCGCTGCCGGGCATCGCGGTGCTCTTCGCGAGCAACGTCGTGGGCGGCGTCCTCAAGGGGCTCGGCGACACGCGGACCCCGATGCGGCTCTCGCTGCTCGCGAACGGCCTCATTCTCGCCCTCGACCCCCTCCTCGTCCTCGCCCTGCACCTCGGCGTGCGCGGCGCGGCCCTGTCCACCGTGCTGGGCCGCTCGGTCGCTCTGCTGTGCGGTCTGGTCCTGTTGCGGCGCCGACTCCCGCGCGGGAAGGGCTGGTTGGCGGGTGGCGGGCTCGTCGCGGACGCGCGCGGCGTCGCCGCGACGGGCCTGCCCATGTCGGCCGACTTCGTGATCCGCATGGCCGGCACGCTCGCGCTCGTCGGCGTCGTCGCCCGTATCGGCGTGGCCGAGGTCGCCGCGTACGGGATCGCGACGAAGGCGCTGTACGTGGCGACCATGTCCTTCTACGCGGTGCGCCAGGCCACCGCCATCCACACCGCTCACCTCATCGGCGCGGGGCGCGAGGAGCGGGCTGCGGTGGGACGCGAGGCGCTGCGGCTCTCCGGCGGGATCGCCGTGCTCGCCTCCGCCTTCCTCCTCGCCGCCGGGCCCTGGATCGTGGGCGGGCTCGGCGCCGGGGGCGCCGTGGCCGTCGCAGGGACGCTCTATCTGCGGTGCGTGGGGCCGTACTTGCTGCTGCTCGCCTGCTACATCGCGCTGGGCGGGGTCTTCGAGGGCAGCGGGCGCGCCGCCGTGCTCGTACGGCTCACGGCGTACGGGCAGGTGCTTCAACTCGCCCTCGCGTACGCCCTGTCCGGGTACGGGCTGCCCGGCGTCTGCCTCGCGATGGCCCTGGCGACCGCGCTCCCCTGTGCGGCCGCCGCCAGGCTGCACCGCGGGCTTGACCCCGCTGTCACAAGGCCCTCTTGAGGCTCGGGCGTCCCGCTTCTAGGCTGCGTGATCGTCGGTCCCGGCGCGCTCCCCGCGCCCACCGGAGCGACGCCCGCGCCACCCGTACCGCCGCGCCACCCGTACCACTGCCCCACCCGCGCCACCCGTACCACCGCACCACCTGCACGCCCCGCGCTTCACGCCACAGAGGGAGTTGCACGTGATCAGACGTCCCGCGGTCGCCCTGGCCGCCGCCTCCGCCGTAGTCGCAGGACTCGCACTCGCCGGGCCCGCCGTCGCCTCGTCACCCCGCCACGGAGCCCCGCACCCCGGCGCCCCGCTCGGCGGCGTCACCCACGCCGAGAACGACCGCGTGCCCGCCGGGTCCGCCTGGACCCAGTCGTACTTCCCCTCGTCCGACCGCTCCGGCACCCAGCTCCACGCCGACGTGCTCCTCCCCGAAGGCATCAAGAAGGGCCAGAAGGTCCCCGTCATCCTCTCCGTCGGGCCCTACTTCGGGCACTCGGGACAGACCGACGACGAGGGCTTCACGCACACCGGGCCCTCCGCCCGCTTCAACGACTTCATCGAGGGCAGCGACCTCTTCGCGCAGGGCTACGCCTTCGTCATGGTCGACCTGCGCGGCTTCGGCGGCTCCACCGGCTGCCTCGACTGGGGCGGCCCGGGCGAGCAGGCCGACGTCAAGGCCGCCGTGGACTGGGCGGGCAAGCAGTCCTGGTCCACCGGCAAGGTCGGCATGTACGGGAAGTCCTACGACGCCGTCACCGGGCTCATCGGCAACGACCTCGACCAGAAGCCGCTCAAGGCCGTCGTCGCGCAGGAACCCGTGTGGGACCTCTACCAGTACATCTACTCCAACGGCGTCCCCCGGCCCAACGTGACAGGCACCGCGAACGCCTACAACTCCATCGCCACGCTGCCCCAGTTGGCCGACGACGACCCGCACTACCTCGCCAACGCCACGTACGAGGAGCAGCACCCCGAGTGCCTCACCCGGAACGCCGACGGCTACAAGATCGCTGACCAGAAGTCCGCGCACTGGAAGGCGCGCGACCTCGCCGCCAAGGCCAAGGGCACTGACACACCCCTCTTCGTCACCCAGGGTTTCGTCGAGAACAACACCAAACCCGAGGAGATGCAGGAGTACTTGGACAACCACCACGGCCCCGAGCGCGGCTGGCTCGGGCAGTGGGACCACGTGCGCGGTGGCGACCGCGTGGGTGACGGGCGCCTCGCGATGGGGCGTGAGGGCTGGTACGCGGAGACCCTCTCCTTCTATGACCAGTACCTCAAGGGCAAGCGCCCGAAGGTGAGTTACCCCGCCTTCGCGATCGAGGACTCGACCGGCGCCTGGCGCGCCGAGCGCACCTGGCCCACCACGTCCCGTACCACCACCGTGCGGCTCGGCGACGGCGCGTACGTCGACGACGGCGGCGCTTCCGCCGGTGCGGGCCTCGCACCGAGTCCCCAATCCGCCCCGAAGAGCGGCGACTTCGACATGGAGCACGCGCCCGCGCTCGATCCGGCGGCCCCGCAGGGGCTCGCGAAGGGGCTCGCGAAGATCCAGGAGGCGGGCGCCACCACGTCGAGCTACTTCACGTGGTCGCGGCCGCTCGCCCGTGACACCCGGCTCACCGGGACGCCGAACGTCTCCTTCAAGGCGAAGGGCTCGGGCAACGTGATGCTCAAGCTCTACGACGTGGGCCCGGACGGCAAGGCCGTCATGTTCGACGAGCAGGTGTCCCTCGTGAAGAGCGGGCGCGTCTCCGTCGATCTCAAGGCGACGGACTGGACGCTTGGGGCGGGGCACGTGCTCGGGGTCGAGATCGGTTCGATCCAGAGCGGCTCGTGGCGGGACACACCGAGCGGCGAGACCATCGCCGTCTCGGACGCGCGGCTCGCGCTGGCGCTGGACGACCCGGCCCGGGACGTGGCCACGGCGGGGGCGCGCTCGCCGTTCCTCGACAGCTACCTGCGGCAGTACACGGTGCCGCTCGCCGCGGGCGAAGGGAGCTTCACGCTGCCGCGCGCCTGAGCGAGCGCGAGCGGAACCCGGTACGGGCCCGCCTTCCCCGGTCAGCGGTACGGGCCCGCCTTCCCCGGTCGGCGGGGGCGGGCCCGTACCGCTTCGCTCACCTCGCCAGCCGTTCCCCGTCCCCCATCGCGATCACCGGGCGCAGCTCGGGCCGCAGCTCCTTGAGGAGCGCCACCAGGTCCGCGCGGGCCAGGCTCACGCAGCCGTGCGTGGGGCCTCCGTGATCGACGTGGAGCCAGATGCCGCCGCCCCGGGACTCGCCCAGGGGCCGGGTGCGGTCGAGGGGGCTCACACCGGCGACACGGTTGTAGTCGATAGCGAGGACGTGGTCGAACGCGGTCGTCAGGGACTCGCCCGTGAAGCCCGTGCCGTCCTCGGCGAAGTCGTCGGACCTGTCGTACGGGAGGCGCGTGCCCGGGTTCGGCAGGCGGCCGCCCGCGTCACCGATGCGGTAGACGCCCGCGGGGGAGCGCAGGTCGCCCGCACGGTGGTCGTCCGTCCAGCCGCGCAGCGCGTTGCGCGCCGGGCGCGCGCGGCCGGGAAGCCAGCCCCCGGCCTTCGTACGGGTGTAGAGGCGGGCCGTGCCGCGGTTCGCGTCCGGGCCCGCGCCCGTCACGACGAGGACCTGCCGCGCGTGCGCCGGGACCCGGGCCAGGGTCTTCGGGCCCAGCCCGGGGATGCGGAGCGGGCTGCCGTCCGGCGCACGGTCCGCCCTCGCGGGCGAGGCGCCCGGTGACGTGCCCGGCGCGGGGCTCGCGGCCGGCCTCGCCCAGCCCCGTAGCGCCTCGGGCCCCGCGGCCCCGTGCCCCTGCGCGCCCGCACCCGCCGCCGCGTCCGGCCCCGTCCCCGCGCTCGGGCCCGCGAGGAGTCCCGGGCCCGTTCCCGCCCCTGGTATCTCGTCCGCGCCGGGCAGTGTCAGCCCCGCGACCCCGACCGCGAGCGTGCCCGCCAGGGCGGTGGCGAGGGAGAGGGCGCGGCGGGGGCCGCGGCGTGCGCGGCGGGCCGGCCGCGGTGCCACGCGGGGGGCCGGCTGCGGTGCTTCGCGGTGGGGCTCGTTCATGACGATCAGTCTTGACCGATTCATGTCGGTACGTCGCCTCTTCCGCGTCCATGCGGGCGCGGGACGAGGGCGGGTCTGGCCGGAAGCGACTGTTAGCCTTGCCTTACTTCGTACAGCAAGGGATCAGCGCAGTGAGGCACGAGCCGTGAGCGGCGGCCCCCGGGAGGATCACCCGGAGCCGGCCACCGAGTCCGCCTACGCGCGCCGCCTGCGCGCCAAGGCCGCGGACATCCAGGCCGCCCGCGCCGCGAGCGGCACGACGACCGCCGCGCTCGTCGACGACCCCCGCGCCCTGCCCGCGCCCGAGACCCCCGCCGAGGCGAAGGCCCGCCTGCGCCCCGCGCGCGCCCGCTCGACGCTCGCGCTCGGCCTCCTCCTCTGCTTCCTCCTCCTCGTCGCCGCCGTCCTCGCGAGCCTCTTCATCGGCTCCGGCCACGACGTGTCGGGCGGCGACGTCTTCCACGCGCTCTTCGACGCCGACCTCGGAGACAAGGGGCAGCTCGTCGTCCGCGAGGTCCGCGTCCCCCGCACCGCCGCCGGTGTACTCGCCGGGATCGCGCTCGGGCTCGCGGGCTGCGTCATGCAGGGCGTCGCGCGCAACCCGATCGCCGATCCGGGACTCCTCGGCATCAACGCAGGTTCGGGTGTCGCCGTCGTCGCGGCGATCAGCCTCCTCGGCTTCGCCTCGCCCTCGCAGTACATCTGGTTCGGCTTCCTCGGCGCGCTCCTCGCGGCGCTGCTCGTGTACGGGATCGGCTCGCTCGGCCGCGAGGGCGCGACACCCGTCAAACTCGCCCTCGCCGGCACCGCGACCCAAGCCGTCCTCGTCGCCCTGACCAGCGCGATCCTCCTCAGGGACCGCGGCAGCTACGACCAGTACCGCTTCTGGCAGGTCGGTTCGCTCACCGGGCGCGAGGGCGCGGACCTGTGGCAGGCGCTGCCGTTCATCGCCGTCGGCGCGGTGCTCGCGCTCGCGCTCGGGCCCGCGCTCAACGCGCTCTCGCTCGGCGACGACCTCGCGCGCGGCCTCGGCCAGAAGGTCGGCCGCATCCGCGCCGGGTCCGCGCTCGTCGTCGTGCTCCTGTGCGGAGCGGCGACCGCGATCGTCGGGCCCCTCGCCTTCGTCGGCCTCGCCGTGCCGCACGCCGCCCGTCTCGTCACGGGCCCCGACTACCGCTGGATTCTCCCGTACTCCGCCGTGCTCGCCCCCGTGCTCCTGCTCCTCGCGGACATCGTCGGGCGGCTCGTCGCCCGCCCCGGCGAGGTGCAGGTCGGGGTCATCACGGCGGCGATCGGCTGCGTGCCGTTCATCATCCTGGTCCGGCGCAGGAAGCTGGTGGAACTGTGAGGACGCCGCCCGCCTCCGTACGCACCGGCCCCGGCTCCGTACGCACCGGCCCCGGCTCCGTACGCACCGACCCCGATCCCGCGCGCCTCGCCGCGGCGCGCAAGGCCGTCGCGGGCGTACGGCGCAGGGGGCGGGCCCGCGCGCTGTGGACGGGGGGCGTGCTCGCCGTCCTCGTCTTCGCGCTCCTGTGCCTCTCGCTGTGCGTCGGGGACTACGTGCTGCCGCTCGGCGACGTGCTCGGCGCGCTCTTCGGCGGCGGGGACGCGGGCGCCCACTTCGTCGTCGTCGAGCTGCGGCTGCCGCGCGCGCTCCTCGCGCTGCTCGTCGGCGCCGCCTTCGGCATGGCGGGCGGCGTCTTCCAGACCGTCCTGCGCAACCCGCTCGCGAGTCCCGACGTCATCGGCATCAGCGGCGGCGCCTCGGCCGCCGCCGTGCTCGGCTCGCTCGTGTTCTCGCTCAGCGGCCTCGCGCTCTCCGGCGCCGCGCTCGTCGGCGCGCTCGCCGCCGGGACGCTCATCTACGCGCTCTCGTGGCGCGGCGGCGTCGTCGGGGCGCGGTTCGTGCTCATCGGGATCGGGGTCGGTACGGGGCTGCTGAGCGTCATCTCGTACCTCATGACGACCGCCGACGTGAGCGAGGCGCAGGAGGCGTTCCTGTGGATGACCGGGAGCCTCAACGGGCGCTCCTGGTCGCAGTTCTGGCCGCTCCTGTGGCTCCTCGTCGTGCTCGTCCCGCTCACGCTCGGCGCCGCGCGCTCGCTGCCCGCGCTCTCGCTCGGCGACGACACCGCCGCCGGGCTCGGCTCGCGCGTCGGGCGGCAGCGGCTCGCGCTCCTCGCCTGCGGGACCGTCCTCGCCGGCGCGGCGACGGCGGCCGCCGGGCCCGTCGCCTTCGTCGCCTTCGTGGCCGCGCCCGTCGCGCGGATGCTGCTCCCTGGGCGCGGTGCCGTGCTGCCGCACGCGGCGCTGACCGGCGCGCTCCTCGTCCTGCTCGCCGACTTCGCCGCGCAGCACGCGCTCCCCGGCACCCAGTTCCCCGTCGGGATCGTGACGAGCCTGGTGGGCGCGCCGTACCTGCTGTGGCTGCTGGCGCGCGCGAACCGGGTGGGGAGGGGCGGGTGAGTACGTACCGCCGCCGGGACCGTACGGGCGCGTCCGGCCCTGTACCCGTCCCTGTCCCCGTCCCCGCCCCCGTCCCCGTCATCGCTCGACCGTCCCTGTCCTTGAAGGAGCCGCGCCCGTGAAGAGCGAAGCAGCCCTGCCGACGAGCGAAGCGGCCCTGCCGACGGGCGCGGCCGCGCCGTCCCGTCTCGAAACCCGCGACGTGCGTCTCGGCTACGACGGCCGCGAGATCGTGCCGGGGCTCAGCGTGTCGATACCGACCGGACGTTTCACGGTCATCGTGGGGCCGAACGCGTGCGGCAAGTCGACGCTGCTGCGGGCGATGGCGCGGCTGCTGCCGCCGCTCTCCGGGGCCGTGCTGCTCGACGGGAAGTCGGTGCAGGAGATGCCGACGCGCGAGGTCGCCTCGGTGCTCGGCATCCTGCCGCAGTCGCCGGTGGCGCCCGAGGGCATCACCGTCGCCGACCTCGTCGGGCGCGGCCGCTACCCGCACCAGGGCTTCTTCCGGCGCTGGACCGACGAGGACGACACCGCCGTCGCGGAGGCGCTGCTCTCGACCGACGTGCTCGACCTCGCCGACCGCCCCGTCGACGAGCTGTCGGGCGGGCAGCGGCAGCGCGTGTGGATCGCGATGGCGCTCGCGCAGCGCACCGAACTGCTGCTCCTGGACGAGCCGACGACGTACCTCGACCTGAGCCATCAACTCGACGTGCTCGACCTGCTCACCGACCTGAACAGGGAACGGGGCGTGACGATGGTCGCCGTGCTCCATGAGCTGAACCTCGCCTGCCGCTACGCCGATCACCTCATCGCGATGGCGGACGGGCGGGTCGTCGCCGAGGGGGCGCCCGGGGACGTGGTGACGGAGGAACTGGTGACCGAGACCTTCGGGATGCGGTGCTCGGTGATCGACGACCCGGCGTCGGGGACGCCGATGGTGGTGCCGCTCGGACGGCACCACGTGGGCGGGCGGCACCACCTGGGCGGGCGGTCCTGAACGCCGCGTCCCGCGCTGGTGTGACGTATGCGACGGCTGTGGGCGGCCCCTCCCGTACAGCAGTCCGGTAAGGGCAGGCTAACCTCATGGGTATGAACGATTCCGCCTCCTCCGCTCCCTCCCGGCGCCGCCGTCGCACCCGTACGGTCGCGCTGCTCTCCGCCGGTGTCGCGGCGCTCCTCGTGACCGCCACCGCCTGCGGTTCCGACGACGACAGCTCCGGCAAGGACGCGGGCAGCGGCTCCGGTTCGGGGGCGAAGGACTCGGCGGCGTCGGGCGCCGCGTTCCCCGCGAAGGTCGCGACGAAGTTCGGCACGGTCACGATCGACAAGAAGCCGCAGCGCGTCGTGGCGCTCGGCTGGGGCGACGCGGAGACCGCGCTCGCGCTCGGCGCGCAGCCGGTCGGGGCGAGCGACTGGCTGCCGTTCGGCGGCGAGGGCGTGGGCCCGTGGGCGAAGGGCATGTACGAGAAGAAGCCCGAGCTGATCGGCACCCTGGAGCCCGAGTACGAGAAGATCGCGGCGCTCAAGCCGGACCTGATCCTCGACACCAAGTCCAGCGGCGACAAGACGCGTTACGAGACGCTGAGCAAGATCGCGCCGACGGTGGACGTGCCCAAGGGCGGCGACGCGTACCTCACGTCGTGGAAGCAGCAGACGCTCATGATCGCCCAGGCGCTCGGCGTGCCGGACAAGGGCGAGAAGCTGATCTCCGACACGAACGACAAGTTCGCCGCCGCCGCGAAGGCGCACCCGGAGTTCAAGGGCAAGACCATCACGGTCGGCGCGCTCTCCTCGGACGGCTACGGCGCCTACATCAACGGCGACGGCCGCGTGGACTTCGCCACGAACCTCGGCTTCACGAACAACCCGGAGGTCGAGGCGAAGAAGAAGGACTCCTTCTTCATCCCCGTCTCGAAGGAGAACCTGGACCTCCTCGACTCCGACCTCACCGTCATGACGGGCATCGGCGTCCCCGAGTCGAAGATCTCGAACGACCCGCTGTACAAGGCCGTTCCTTCCGTCAAGGCGGGCCACTCGCTGATCCTCGACGAGAACTCCAGCAAGGCGTTCTCGACGGGCTCGGTCCTGTCGATCCAGTACGCGATCGACCACGTGGTGCCGCAGTTCGCGAAGGCGCTGAAGTAGCGGGCGTTTCCCCGCGGATGCGTGGGCCCGTCCCCGGGATGATGTGCGGGGGCGGGCCCTTCGCGTCGTGGGCCCCGCGCGCGCCCTTCACGCGGGCCCCGCGCGCCGCCCCCAGGACCGGAGGAGAGCACCTGTGAAGATCCACCTCACGAGCGTCTTCGTCGACGACCAGGCGAAGGCCGAGCGCTTCTACACGGAGGTGCTCGGCTTCGTGAAGAAGCACGACGTCCCGCTGGGCGGCGAGGACCGCTGGCTCACCGTCGTCGCCCCCGAGGACCCGGAGGGCACGGAGCTGCTGCTGGAGCCCGCGGGCCACCCGGCCGTACGGCCCTACCGCGAGGCGCTCGTACGGGACGGCATCCCCCTCGCCCAGTTCGCCGTCGGCGACGTGGCGGCCGAGTACGCGCGCCTGACCGCCCTCGGCGTGCGCTTCGCCCGCGAGCCCCTGACGACGGGGCCGGTCACCACCGCGATCTTCGACGACACCTGCGGCAACCTGATCCAGATCGCGACGCAGGCGGGGTAGCGGGAGCGGCCGGGCGGCGGCCCGGGGGCGCCGGTGAGGGACGTACCGCACCACCCGGCGCAACCCGCCCAAAGCGCCCCGCACTTCGGGTGGCGACCCCTGCGGTGGGCACTTACCGGCCGTTAGGCTCTGCCCCGTACGCGCGCTGTGCCCCGTACCGCACACGCGCTGCGCCCCGTACCGCAGTTCCGCACCGGTCGCCCGGGAAGGCTTTCATGGCACGTAGTTCCGCTCGGTCCGCGAGCCCGATGCCCGTACCGCCGCGCCCACGGCGGACGTTCGGGGACGTGATGAAGGCGCTGCTCGCCGTCGTCGCGCTGCTCGTGCTCGTCCTCGGGGTGCCGTTCGGGCTCATCCAGGTGGGGCGGCCGGTGCCGGACGGGCCGCCGGGCGAGTGGCTCAGCTCCGCCATCGACGCCGAGACGCTCATACGCATCCTCATGCTCGTCGTGTGGATCGCCTGGGCGCAGTTCACCGCCTGCGTGCTCGTCGAGGTGAAGGCCGCGGTCTCGGGCGTGGGACTGCCCGCGCGCGTACCCGGCGCGGGCCCGAGCCAGCTGCTCGCCCGCCAGCTCGTCGCCGCCGTCCTCCTCCTGGGTGCCACGGCGGCCGGCTTCACGCCCGGCATCGGCGGATTCGGTCAGCAGGCCCCCGATACGCACCGGCCCACCGTCGCCGCCGCTCAGCAGACCCCCGGTGGCCTCGTCGGCGGCCGGCCGCAGGCCGCGGCCGACGGCGTCGCGCGCCAGGCCGAGCAGCTCGCGCAGCAGGCCGACACCGGCCAGGCCCACCAGCAGAGCACGAAGTTCTACCGCATCCAGCCCCCCGAGGGCCGCCACCACGACTCGCTCTGGGAGATCGCGCAGCGCCACCTCGACGACGGCCGCCGCTACAAGGAGATCTACGCGCTCAACAAGGACCGCGTACAGCCCGACGGCTCCCGGCTGTCCGAGGCGAGTCTCATCAGGCCCGGCTGGATCATGGAGATGCCCGCCGACGCACATGGCGGCGAACTCGTCGAAACCCCCGGTCAGAACCCGGAGTTGAGCAAGGGGCAGCAGCAGGAACTCGACGCGTACGCGAAGGGCTCGCAGGGTGCGGCGCGGGAGCGGCAGAGCCCGGCGGCGCGCGACGGCGACACCACGACCGGGCACTTCACCGTCCCCGCCCACCACGAGCACGCGGCGGCCGAAGAGGCCGCGCCCGGCGGCGGGACCGCGCCCCCTCCCGCCGCCTTCGCCCCCTCCTCGCACACCCCGGGCCTCCCCGAGGCTCTCCTGGGCGCCCCGCTGCTCGCCGCCGGTGTCCTCGCCGCGCTCGGGCGCCGCCGCCGGGCCGCGCTCTGGCAGGCGGCGACGGCCGTCGCAGGCCGCCGCAGGGGCATGGAGCTGCCCACGCCGAGCGGCGACGAGGCCGACGTGCAGGACGCCCTCCTCGCGGGCGCCGACCCCGGCGCCGTCCGCTTCCTCGACCGGGCGCTGCGCTCCCTCGCCCGCGCCCTCGCCGCCGAGGGCCGCCCGCTGCCCCTCGTCTACGCGGCCTGGCTCGGCGACGAGGAACTCCACCTCCAGCTCGCCGAACCCGCGGGCGCGCCGCCCGCCCCCTGGGTCCACGGCGACGACGAGACGTTCTGGCGCCTCGAAGGCCGCGCACTCGCGGACGCGGTGGGGGAGGCGGCCGGTACCGGCCCCGCCGCTTCGGGCCCCCTCCCTTCGGGTCCCGCCGCCTCGGGTCCCGCCGACGAGGAGCCCCAGGCCGCCCCGTACCCCGGCCTCGTGAGCCTCGGCACGCACGACGGTGCGCGCCTGCTCCTCAACCTGGAGGCCGTCCCCGGTCTCGTCTCGCTCTCGGGCGCGCCCGCCGACCGGCAGGCCGTGCTCTCCTCGGTCGCCGCCGAACTCGCCACCAACGGCTGGTCGGACCGGATGACCGTGACCCTCGTCGGCTTCGGCGCCGACCTCGTCCCGCTCGCCCCCTCGCGGCTGCGCCCGCTCGACGACATCGCCGCGCTCCTGGACGTCATGGAGGCCGAGACCGCGAGCCGCCGCGCCGGGCTCGGCGCCGCGGGCGCCGACTCCGTCCTCACGGGCCGTACGGGACCCGCCCACGGCGCCGGCTGGGCCGCCCATCTGGTCCTCCTCGCCGCCGAACCCGACGCGGGCCAGGCCGCGCGGCTCACCGAACTCGCCGCCGACGCCGCCCGCCTGGGCATCGGCTACCTCATCGGCACCGACAACCGGGCACTCCCCGGGGCCGCTTGGGAGCTGGAGGTCACCCCGGAGGGCCGTCTCCTCGCACCCCTCCTCGGTCTCGAACTCGAAGCACAGCTCCTCCCCGCCCCCCAGCACGCCGCCGTCGCACGCCTCTTCGCGGCAGCGGACGCCTTCGGCGGCGGGGGCGACGACGACCCGGCGGGCCCCGCCGTCGCGCACCGCCCGCCCTTCCTCGTCGACATCAGCGAACAGGGTCGCCCCTCGGTGTACGCGCGCCTGGTGGGCCGGTACGAACTCATGGGCCTGGACGCACCCGACGACGAGCGCGGCCCGCTCCTGCGCGAGGCACTCGCGCTGCTCCTCCTGCACCGCGAAGGCGTCCACCCGCGCGTCCTCGCCTCGGCGCTGTGGCCGCGCGGCGTCGGCGACGACGTGCGCGAGGCGACCGTCGCGCGGCTGCGCGACTGGCTCGGCACGGGCGAGGACGGCGCCCCGCGCCTGCGCGAGGACGCCACCGGCCGCCTCGTGCTCGACGCCTCCGTCGTCTCCGACCTCGACGTGCTGCGCTCCCTCTACCACGAGGCGACGAGCGGCCGGGGCGCCGACGACCGCGCGGTGCGCGGCCGCCTCCTCACCGACGCGCTCGGCCTCGTACGGGGCCCGCTCCTCGCCGAACGCCCCGCAGGCCGCTACGGCTGGCTCGCCCACGAGATCGTCGACGCCCAACTCCCGCTTCTCGTTGCCGACATAGGACTCGCCCTCGCCGCCTTCCACCTCGAACGCGACCGCGCCCCGCAGGCGGCCGAAGCCCTGGAACGCGCCCTCGTGAGCGCGGGCACGGACGAACGCCTGTGGAACGAACTCCTGCGCGCCGTCCACGCGACGGGCGACGAACCCCGGCTGCGCGCCCTGGCCGCCGAGTTCGCGAACCGCTCGGGTGCGAGGGGCCTGCCTCCCCGCACGGCGGCCCTGCTCGACGAACTGCTGCCGGGGGCGGGCACCTCGGGCGGGGCGGGGACGGCGTGAGCGGTGCGGTGAGGGGCGCGTCGAGCGGTGCCTTGCGGGATGTGGTGGGGAGCGGTGCCGTGCGGGGTGCGGGGAGCGGTGCCGTGCGGGGTGCGGTGAGGGCGCGGGGTGCGGTGAGGGCGCGGGGCACGCGCGCGGGTGCGTGCGGGGCGGGTCCCGTATGACCTCCGCCGCCGAACTCGCCTCCTCGGCCCCGTTCCTGGCGCTGTGCGCGGCCGGGTGGGGCGCGCTCGCAGGCGTGTTCCTGCCGCGCGCGGCGCACCGCTTCGCCGTCCCGGCGGGCGAGCCGTGGAGCACGGTGTGCACGGAGGGCGACCCGGTACGCGGGTGGGTGGGCGTCCGCGCCTGTGCGGCGGGGCACGGCCCCTCCCCGTACCCGTACGCGCTCGGCACCGCGCTCGTGTGCGCGCTGCTCGCGGCGGCGACGGGCCCCCGCCCCGAACTGCTCGTGTGGCTCCTGCTCGCGCCCCCCGGCGTCCTCCTCTTCCGCACCGACCTGCGCGTCCAGCGCCTCCCCGACCCCCTCACGCTCACGACGGCCCCGCTCGCCGCCGCCCTCCTCGGCCTCGCCGCCCTCCACCCCGAGCACGCGGGAAGCTGGCCGCGCGCCCTGCTCGGCGCGGTGGTCCTCGCCGGCGCCTTCTTCGTCCTCTTCCTGATCAGCCCCTCGGGCCTCGGCTTCGGCGACGTGAAACTCGCCCTCGTCCTCGGCCTCGCCCTCACCTGGTACGGCTGGGGCGCCCTCTTCCTGGGCGTCTTCGCCGGTTTCCTCCTCGCCGCCCTGTACGGCCTCACCCTCATCGCCCTCCGCCGCGCCACCCGCCGCACGGCGATCCCCTTCGGCCCGGCCCTCCTCGCGGGGACGTACCTCGGACTGCTGGCGGGAGCCTTCGGAGCGGGATGACGAGCGGGGTGACACGAGCGGGATGACGAGGCCGAGTACCGCGTGTGACCGGGGCGCCGCCTTCCGGGAGGTGTCCGGCGACACGGCGTGCGATGTCGTCGGCACCGCCCCGGCGGTCGTTCTCGGGGTGGCCGACGCGCTCGCGCGCGTGACTCCCGCCGTTCCGGCCGCTCAGCCGCCCGTTTGTGCCCTCTTGAGGCTATGAGCGACGCCACAGCTGCCAGGATTCCCGGGCCCGTAAAATATGTTCCGGACGGGTTAGAAAGGCTGGGTGATCGGCATGGCGGGCAGGGGAAGGCCGCGCGAGTTCGATCTGGATGAGGCGCTGGACGCGGCGGTCGACGTGTTCTGGCGCCAGGGCTACGAAGGCACGACCCTCCATGACCTGACCACGGCGATGGGCATCAGCCGTCCCAGTCTCTACGCCGCGTTCGGCGACCGGGAGTCGACCTTCAGACAAGCCGTGCGGCGCTATTCCGAGGTCGACATGCACTACGTCGAGGACTCGCTCGCCCAGCCGACCGCCTTCGGCGTCGCGGCCCACTTCCTGCGGCACAACGTGCGGGCGATAACCAACCCCGCCCGCCCGCCGGGTTGCCTGTCCATCCAGGGTGGTGTCTCCGGCTCACGGACGGACCAGCATGTCGTCGACTTCCTCAGCTCCAGCCGTGCCGCGGTCGAGGCGCGGTTCGCCGAGCGCTTCCGGCGAGCGGTCGCCGAGGGCGACCTGCCGGAGGACGAGAGCCCTGCCGATCTGGCGAAGTACCTCAATGTGGTCACCAGCGGGCTCGCCGTCCAGGCGGCCGCGGGAACCTCTCGTGCCGCACTCTCCCGCGTCGCCGATCGCGCGCTGTCCGCCTTCCCCCGCGGCGCCGGTTCGGCCTGAGCCGCCCGACGCGAGAGGGGCCGGCGCCCAAGGCCGCCGGCCCCACCCGGTGCGCCGCTCAGGCGAGGTAGCCGCCGTCGACCGTGAGCACCGATCCCGTGATGTAGGAGGCCCGGGGGCTCGCGAGAGCGGTGACGCCGTAGGCGACCTCGTCGGGCCTGCCGTAGCGGCCGAGCGCGGAGGTCGCCGCGTTCGCCTCCGCCCAGGGCGCGTCCGAGGGGTTCATGTCAGTGTCGATGTGGCCGCACTGCACGACGTTCACCGTGATCCCACGCGGCGCGAGGTCTCGCGCCAGGCCCTTGCTGAAGCCGACAACGGCGGCCTTCGTGCCCGCGTAGTCGGTCATCGTGCTCGCGCCGACCCGTGTCGAGACGCCGGAGCCGAGGCTGATGATCCGGCCGCCCTCGGGCATGTGGGGCAGTGCGGCCCGAATGGCGGCGACCACGTTGATGTAGTTGATCGACAGCTGCCGCTCGAATGCCTCCAGGTCCTCGCCCTCCGCGCCGACGGCGCCCCAGTAGAGCACGCCCGCGTTGTTCACGAGGACGTCGATCCTGCCGAACTCCGCGACGACATCCGCGATGAGGCCGGTCGCCTCCTCCGTCTTCGACTGGTCGGCCTTGAACGCCTTCGCGCGGACCCCCGTGGCCCGGAGTTCGGCGACGACCTTCTCCGCCGCCTCCGAGGAGCTGGAGTAGCTGATCGCCACGTCCGCCCCCTCATCCGCCAGCGCCCGCGCGATCGCCGCGCCGATCCCGCGGCCGGCCCCGGTCACGAGCGCGATCTTCCCTGCCAGTTGCTTCGTCATCCCTGAGGTTCCTTCCGGGCCGCTGACCACGGCCATTTCTGTACGGCAAGGTATAGAACTTCGGTCGTTCGGATTCTATTCCGTCGGGGATAAAAAAGCGTGCGCCCGCATCCCGGCCCCGTCCCGCGGAAGGCGATCCCCGGGCCGTGCGTCCGGCGCCGGGCGCGACGCCGGTCGGGGTGAGGGGTGAGCGGGTGTCGCCGCCCTGGGGGCGGGCCCCGCCCTGTCGCTCGTCGCCCGGGTGCTCGTGCTCGTCATGCGGGCTGTCTTCGGCGAGGGTGCTTCGGCCTGCCGCTCGGCGCCCGGATCGGCGTGGTCGGCGACCGGCGGCGGTGTTCGCCGTGGTGCCGGGCTCGCGCTCGTCGCGCGGCTCGTGCGCCTGTCGGCGCTGTCGCCCTGCGTCGCCCGGTCCGGTACGCGCTGGTGCTCGTGCCGGACCGCGGCACTCCGCCACGTCCGCGCCCCCCTCTCCGCGTGCCCTCGCCTGTGGTGATCGGGTGCGTCTGTGCCGATCGGGCGCGTCGGTGATTGGCGTGTCGAGGAGGGGGTGGGACCCCCCTCCGGCGCCGTGGCCTGAAGGCGCTCGCACCGCCCCTCGCGGCGCCGGTGCGCACCGGGCCCGGGCATGTCCCGCCGCCACGCGGCCGGGGGGCGCCCGCCGGGCGGGAGTGGTCACCGATATATGCAGGCAAGGCTGTACAGCTCAGGCTGTACGAGTTACGGTAAGTGGCATGTCCATCGATTCTGTGGGGCGTGCTGATTCCGTCGCAGGGGGGAGTGGTGGGGCGGCCGTGCCTCCCTCGGACGCCGCCGTGCGGGCTTCCCGGGATGTGCGGGCGGTCATCAGCCGGTTGCGGCGGCGGATTCTGGGGGCCTCCGAGGCGGAGGACCTCACGCTCGGGCAGTCCACCGTGCTCGCGCGGCTCGCTCGCGAGACCGAGTCGCCCGCTACCGCGGGCGGGGTCACGACCAGCGTGCTCGCCGCCGCCGAAGGCGTCCGGCACCAGTCGATGACCGCGACCGTCGGCGTCCTCGCCGCGCGCGGGCTCGTCGTGCGCACGCCGGACCCCGAGGACGGCCGCCGGCTGCTCATCACGCTCACGCCCGAGGGCCACCGCCGCGTCCGCGAGGGGCGCCAGGCCCGTACCGAATGGCTCGCCGCGCGGCTCCAGGCCGAGTGCAGCGAGGAGGAACTGCGGTCGGTGATCGCCGCGATGTCCGTACTGGAGCGGCTGACCCATGACTGAGCAGGAGACGGGCACCGGCACGCGCGAGCGCGCGCCCGAGGAGCAACCGCCGCGCTTCGACCGGCGGTTGCTGCCGCCGATGATGCTCGGCTCCGTCCTCAACCCGATCAACTCGACGATCATCTCGGTCGCCCTCGTCCCCATCGGCGACGCGCTCGGCGCACCGCCCTCGCAGACCGCGTGGCTCGTCTCCGCGCTCTACCTCGCGACCTCGCTCGGGCAGCCCGTCGTCGGGCGGCTCATCGACATCTTCGGGCCCCGCAGGCTCTTCCTCATCAGCACGACGATCGTCGGGCTCGCCGGAATCCTCGGCACCCTGGCACCCGGCCTCGGCGTCCTCGTCGCGGCCCGCGTGCTGCTCGGTTTCGGCACCTGCGGCGGTTACCCGGCGGCGATGGCGCTCGTACGCAGCGAGGCGAAGCGGACGGGGCGCGACAGCCCGGGCGGCGTGCTCACCGCGCTCGCCGTCGCCAACCAGACCATCGCCGTCGTCGGCCCGCTCCTCGGCGGCCTGCTCATCGGCCTGGGCGGCTGGCGCGCGACCTTCGCGCTCAACATCCCGCTCGCCGTCGCCGCCGTGCTGCTCGGCTGGTGGCGGTTGCCCAAGTCGGCGGGCACGGGCGGGAGTCCGCAGCGCGGGCGGGTCGCCGCACAGCTCGACCTGCCCGGCATGGCGCTCTTCGCCGCGACCCTCACCTCGCTGCTCCTCTTCCTCATGAACCTGCACCTGCGGGACTGGTACCTCGTCGTCATCACGGCGGCTGCCGGATGCGGCTTCGCGATACGGGAGTTGCGCGCCACCACGCCCTTCATCGACCTGCGCGTGCTCGGCGGCAACACGCCGCTCCTCGCCACGTACGGGCGCGCGCTCGTCGCCTACGTCGTCGCGTACGCCTTCCTCTACGGCTTCAGCCAGTGGACCGAGGAGGGGTACGGGCTCTCGCCGTTCCACGCGGGGCTCGTACAGATCCCCATGTTCCTGCTCGCCATCGGCGTCTCGATCTCGTCCGGGCGGCGAAAGGGCGTACGGAGCAAGCTCCTTGTCGGCGCGCTCGGGCAGATCGCCGCCTGCCTGATCCTCCTCACGCTCTCCGGTTCCAGCCCGCTGTGGACCCTGCTCCTCGTCGCCGTCGTCTTCGGTGTCCCCCAGGGCCTCAACAACCTCGCCCTCCAGAACTCCGTCTACTTCCAGTCCGATCCGGAGCGCACCGCCTCCTCCGCGGGACTCCTGCGCACCTTCGCCTACATCGGCTCGATGGTCGCCTCCTCGGCGAGCGCCGCCTCCTTCGGGGAGCGTGCCGACACCGGCGGGATGCACGCACTGGCGTGGGTCATGCTCGGCGCGGGCGCGGTGTTCCTGCTCATGACGCTCCTCGACCGCTCGCTGGGCCGGGTCGGGAGGAGCCGGTAACGCCCGCCTCCCGCCTCCCCCCTCCCGCCTCCCCCCTCCCCCCCCTCCCGCCTCCCGCCTCCCCAACTCCCCTGCTACCTCAGCGAATCGCACGACAGTGAAAGGCGCCGCCCCGTGTCCCGTTCCGCCCTGCTCCTCATGGACTTCCAGAACGCCCACGCCGGCCGCGTGGACCCGCACGTCCTCGCCCAGGCCGCCACGGCTCTGAAGACCGCGCGGGAGAAGGGAGTCGTCGTCATCCACGCGGCACTTCTCCTGCGCGAGGGGCACGTTGACGTGCACCCGGGCAACAAGGCGTTCGGCGCGCTCCCGCACGACCGCTTCGTGCCGGGCGACCCCGACGCCGAGATCCACCCGGACGTCGCCCCCGCGCCCGGCGAGATCGTCCTCCACAAGAATCGCGTCAGTGCCTTCGCCGGGACCAATCTCGACCAGATCCTGCGCGCCCAGGGCATCGGACACCTCGCGCTCGCGGGCATCGCGACCAGCGGCATCGTGCTGTCGACCGCGCTTCAGGCGATCGACCTGGACTACACGTTCACCGCCCTGTCGGACGCGTGCGCCGACCCGGACCCGCAGCTCCACGAGGTGCTGCTGAGGAACCTGCTGGCGAAGCGGGGCGCCGTCGCGACGGTGGGGGAGTGGACGGCGGGGCTCTGACGCGAGGAGAACGGGTACGGACGGTGGCTCCGGTACGGCCCGGGGGCTCCGGCCCCCGTCCGGCCCGTCCCGGGGCCCAACCCGTCAGGCTGCCCCCGTGCCGGGCCGCCCCTGTGCCGGGCTGTCCCCGTGCCGGGCCGCCCCCGTCCCGGCCTCGCCTATTTCTCCGCCGCCTCCAGCCGGATGGCCCGTACCGCAAGGCCCAGCTCCGCCACCGCTTGCGGCGCGTGCAGAGACTTGCCCGTCAGCGCCTCGACCTTCCGCAGCCGGTACCGCACCGTGTTCGGGTGGCAGTACAGGAGCCGTCCCGCCTCGGCGGCCGAGCCGCCCGCGGCGAACCACGTCTCCAGCGTGTCGATGAGCCGGTCCCGCTCGGTGACGCCCAGCGCGAGCACCGGCCCGAGGACCAGCCGGGCCACCCGGCCCGCCTCCTCGGGCGCGGCCGCGGCGACGACCGTCAGCGGGTTGTCGTCGAAGCGTGCGACTCCCTCGCGGGTCAGGCCGCGCAGCGCGAGGCGCGCGAAGTAGAGGGCGCGCGGGGTCTCGCGCAGCGAGTCGTACGGAGGGCTCACACCGATCCGCGCGGGCGCGACCCGCCGCAGCGCCTCCCCGAGCGCCTGCACGGCCCCCGTGCCCGGCACCCCCACCACCCCGATCTGCTCGTCGGGCAGCAACCGCCACGCCGAGCGCAGCCCGGCTGACAGCAATGCCGCCTCGATCCCTGGCAGTGCCTCGCGCCCTGGCAGTGTGCCGCCACCCACCGCGCGCGCGACTGCCACGACGAAGGGCCCGTCGAGCGCGAGTCCCAGCGCCCGCGCCCCCTCGCGCAGCCCCGAGCGCTCCGCGAGCACCCCCGTGAACAACGCCTCGACGAGCGCCGAGCGTTCACGTTCGCGTGCCAGCAGCCGGTCGGCCGTCGCCGCGCGGTGCGCCTCGGCCGCGGCGTCCGCGTACAGCCCCGCGAGCTGCCACAGCGTGGCGGACAGTGTCACGAGGTCGTCGGCGGAGACCTCGTCGCGGTGGGCGGCCTCGCGGACGAGCCGGTGCCACAGCGACTCGAAGCCGATGCGGAAGGCGCGCGTCATGTCCGCGACCGAGACGCCCTGCGCCGCGCGCTCGCGGCCCGTGGCCGCGGCGGCGGAGACGTCCGGCACGGACTCGCCCGCGAGGAAGCCGAGTACCTGCCGGGCGTTGCCGAGCGTCGAGGCGTGCAGCGCGGCGCGTGGGACGGGCTCCTCGGCGCGGTACGCCTCCGCCTCGGCCCGGATGCTCTCGTCGAGCTTGTCGGCCAGCTCCTCCTCGCGTGCGAGGAGCGTGCGCGCGAGCGGGATCGTGCCGGGCGGCGGCGTCAGGGGCGGCGGGGCGAAGGGCGCGGCGGGCATGCGACGCACGGTAACCCCGCAGGTCGTCCCGGTGCGGGGCGCTGTGGCGTTGTTCACGGGAACAACGTGAGACGCCTCGCATTGTGGTGGGCGACATGGCTCCGTACGCGGCGCGGGGCGCACGATGGCCGGTGGCGCCCGGCATCGTGGCCGGGCGGCCCGGAGGTCCTCGGCGGGTATGTGCCGGGGGGCCCGGGCGAGCGCGACGAAGCGGAGCAGCACCATGAGCGACGTGGCCCGGCGACCGGCCCCCTCGGAACCGGAAGCCCCCCGGGAGTCCACGGGGAGCCTTGTCCACCACCTCCTGGACACCGCCCGCCGCACCCCCGAGGCCCCGGCCCTCCTCCTCGGCCCGTACACGCTCGACCACCGCACCCTGGAGCGCTCGTCCGCCGTCGTCGCCGCCCGGCTGCGCGCCGAAGGGCTCACGCCGGGCGAACGGATCGGGCTCATGCTCCCGAACGTCCCCGAGTTCGCCGTCCTCTACTACGGGGTCCTGCGCGCCGGGGGTGTCGTCGTCCCGCTCAACCCGCTGCTCAAGGAACGTGAGGTCGCCTTCCACCTCGCCGACAGCGGCGCCCGTGCCCTGTACGCCTGGGACGGCGTCCCGGGCGAGCCCGCCGAGGGCGCGGCGAAGGCGGACGTACCGCACCACCCGGTGAGCCTCGGCCAGTTCACGCCGACGGGCAGCGAGGACCTCGAAGCCCCTGACGCGCTCACCGAGCGCGCCCCCGACGACGACGCCGTCATCCTCTACACCTCGGGCACCACGGGCCACCCCAAGGGCGCCCAGCTCACCCACCGCAACCTCGCGAGCAACACCGCGACGACGGTCGCCCTCGCGCGCCTCACGGGCGCCGACACGATCCTCGGCTGCCTGCCCCTCTTCCACGCCTTCGGCCAGCTCACCGGGCTCAACGCGGCCGTTCTCTCCGGCGCCGCGCTCGCGCTCGTCCCGCGCTTCGACCCCGCCGCCGTGCTCCGGACGCTCACCGCGACGCGCGCCACCGTCTTCGAGGGCGTCCCCACGATGTTCGCCGGGCTCCTCCACCACCCCGATGCCGCGCGGGCCGACGCCTCCTCGCTGCGGCTGTGCATCAGCGGCGGCGCCGCGATGCCCGTCGAGGTCCTGCACGCCTTCGAGAAGGCGTTCGGCTGCGACGTACTGGAGGGCTACGGCCTCTCGGAGACGTCCCCCGTCGCGGCCTTCAACCACCTCGACCGCCCGCGCAAGCCCGGCTCGATCGGCACCCCCGTCGCGGGCGTCGAACTGAGCATCCTCGACCCCGGGGGCACGGAACTCGCCGACGGCGAGATCGGCGAACTGGCCGTGCGCGGCCCGAACGTCATGAAGGGCTACTGGCAGCGCCCCGAGGCGACGGCGGAGGTCCTGCTCCCGAACGGCTGGCTGCGCACGGGCGACCTCGCGCGCCGCGACGAGGACGGCTTCTACTCCATCGTCGACCGCAAGAAGGACCTCATCATCCGGGGCGGCTACAACGTCTACCCGCGCGAGCTGGAAGAGGTCCTCTACGAGCACCCGGCTGTCCTGGAGGCGGCGGTCCTCCCCGTCCCCGACGAACGCCTCGGCGAGGAGGTCGGCGCCGCCGTCGTCCTGCGCCCCGGCGCGGACGAGACCCCCGAGGCGCTGCGCGCTTGGATGAAGGAGCGCGTGGCGGCCTACAAGTACCCGCGCCGCGTCTGGTTCCTGCCGGAACTCCCGAAGGGCCCCACGGGCAAGATCCAGAAGCGCGACATCGAGATCCCGGAGACCGTCTGAGAACGGGGCGGGGTAAGGGGGCGCGGCGGGGGAGGGGAGCGGGTACGGGGCCGGGGTACGGGGGGCTGCACCCCGTGCGCGTACCGCCCGCATCACCTCCCCGCGCGCTCCGCTCGCACGCCCCCCGACGCGTTCTCCCGCCCGCCCCGACACGCCGCGAGGCCCGCGCTCCCCCTGCCCTGGGGCCCGCTTCCCACCGCGTCACGCGCTGGGGCCCGCTTCCCGCCGCGTCACGCGCTGGGGCCCGCTTCCCACCGCGTCACGCCCTGCGGTCCGCGCCGCGCCGCGTCACGCGCTGAGGTCCGCCTGCCCGGCGATCCTCAGCGCTTCGTCGTACAGCGCGCTCATGTCGTCCCGTCCCTCCCCGGCGATCCAGGTGCCCGTGGCCGCGTCCGCGCACGCGAAGGAGACGGCGATGACCGTCCGCGCGATGTGGCCTGTGACGTCGGCGGACTGCCCCGGCCGCTCCACCCGCGCCCGCACGACGGGCAGCAGGGCGTACTGCCACGCGATGCGCTTCTCCTCGTAGCGGGCCCGCAGCGCGGGCGTCCGGAAGATCAGGGTGGAGATGACAAGCGCCTCGTCCGCCGTGTGACGGGCGGTCGTGAGCGCCATGAACCCCGTACGCAGCGCCTGCCAGGCCGAGACCCCCGCGGGCTGCCGCTCGACCGTCTCGCGCAGCAGCACGCCCAGGGCGTCCTGTTCTCCGCACACCAGGTCCTCCTTGGTGCCGAAGTAGCGGAAGAGGGTCCGCTGGGACACCCCTACCTCGCGCGCGATCTGCTCCGTAGTGGTCTGCTCGTAACCCTGTGTGAGGAACAGCCGGATCGCGGTCTCGTGGATCTCCCGGCTCGCCAGCTCGCGCGAGCGCGTCCACACCGAGGGGCGGTTGCTGTCTCCACTCATCCCCCCACAGTACCTGCTGCCAGAAAGTCCCTCACGGTCTGGTTGGCAATCACTGACAAGTTGGCTTACCGTGACAGAGCAGGCTCGGACGCTTCGGCCGGAACGCGGTGAACCGGCCGGAACTCCTCGGGCCGTCCGCCCGCCGCACGCGGTTCCGCCCCGCCGCCCGCCACCCACCGCACGAAGCGTGGCGGCGCGCGGCCCCTCGTACTCCCTCGTACGCGAGCGCGTCCCCGTCGGCACACGCCCACGAGCCCCCACGAACCGGCGTACCTCCGTACGCCCCCCGATCAGCGCCTCACCGCGCCCTAGAGAAAGCACCACGGCACCATGACCACACCCCGCACCATCCGCACCACCGGCCGCCCCGCTCCCGCCTTCCTCGACTCCCCCCGCGGCCACTTCATCGACGGCCGGGAGGAGGCCCCCGCGGACGGCACCTCGCTGCCCACCATCGACCCGACGACCGAGCAGAAGCTGACGGACATCGCCGTCGGCGGCCGTACCGATGTCGACCGGGCCGTCGCGGCGGCCCGCCGCGCCTTCGAAGCCCCCTCGTGGGCGGCTCTCGCACCCGAGCGGCGCAGCCGGGTTCTCCACCAGATCGCCGAGGTCATCGAGGCCCACGCCGAGGAACTCGCCACCCTGGACTCGCTCGACATGGGCGGCCCGATCTCGGGCACCCGCTGGATGGTCGAGCACACCGTGGAGGTCTTCCGGCACTACGCGGGCTGGCCCACCCGTATCTACGGGACCACGGCTCCTTCCACTCCCGCCCAGTTCAAGTACACGACCCGCCGGCCGCTCGGCGTCGTGGTCGCGATCGCGGGCTGGAACGGCCCGCTCCTCCAGATGGGGTACAAGCTCGCCCCGGCGCTGGCCACCGGCAACACGGTCGTCGCCAAGCCCTCGGAGCAGACCTCGCTCAGCCTGCTGCGCCTCGCCGAACTCGTGCACGCCCACACGGATCTGCCCGACGGCGTACTCAACGTCGTGACCGGTCCGGGCGCGTCGACCGGTGAACTGCTCATCACGCACCCGGACGTCGACAAGGTCAGCTTCACCGGCTCCACGGCCGTCGGGAAGCACGTCCTGGAGGCGTCCACGGGCAACCTCAAGCGGGTCACCCTGGAGCTGGGCGGCAAATCGCCCTTCATCGTCTTCGATGACGCCGACCTGGACGCGGCGGCCGCTGCCGCCGCCCTCGGCTTCTGCGCCGGCAGCGGCCAGGGCTGCGTGGCGAGTACGCGCATCCTGGTCCAGGAGAACGTCCGCGAGGAGTTCACCCGCCTGCTCACCGCCCAGCTGGAGGCCTACGCACAGACGATGGGAGACCCCTTCGACCCCGCCACGGTCATGGGCCCGCTCGCCTCGCGCGGCCACTACGAGAAGGTCACCGGATACATCGACCTCGCGCGGGAACTCGGCGGCACCGTCTCGGGCCCCGACCCCCGCGACGCCGACGGCTTGTTCGTCGCGCCCGCCCTCGTGACGGGGCTCGACAACTCCTCGCGCATCGCCCAGGAGGAGATCTTCGGCCCCGTCTCCCTGCTCACCGGATTCACGGAGGCCGACGAGGCCGTCCGCATCGCCAACGACACCCCGTACGGACTCGCGGCGACGGTCTTCACCAGGGACCTCACCCGCGCCCACGACACGGCCGAGCGCCTCCAGGCGGGCACGGTCTGGGTCAACACCGTCAACGACATGAGCACGGGACCGCTGCCCTTCGGCGGCATGAAGCAGTCCGGTATCGGGCGCGAGCACGGCCCGGACGTCATCGACTCGTACACCGAGACCAAGGCCGTCGTCGTCAATCTGTGACCGGCGGGGACCGCGCGGCCCGGTGAGGGCGACGGCCGGGCGGGGTGCGGGTGCGGTGGGCACGAGGGCGGTTCCGCCCCGGGCACACCCCTCGCGCCCCCCGCCGCCGAGGCGCCCCCACCCCGGGGGCGTAGGCTGAATCGGTCCGTAACCCCCGACCGCTGCGCAGCGACCCGCCCCCGAAAGGTGACAGCCGGTGACCGAGCAGGCCGACCTTCAGTCCGTCCTCGACCGTGCCGCCGCAGGCGGCCGCATCACCGCGGAGGAAGCGCTCGCGCTCTACCGCGACGCGCCGCTGCACGCGCTCGGCGCGGCCGCCGACGCGATCAGGCGCCGCCGCTACGCCGGTACGGAGCACATCGCGACGTACATCATCGAGCGCAACATCAACTACACGAACGTCTGCGTCACGGCCTGCAAGTTCTGCGCCTTCTACGCCGCCCCCAAGGACACCAAGAAGGGCTGGAGCCGCGACCTCGACGACATCCTGCGCCGCTGCGCGGAGACCGTCGAGCTGGGCGGCACGCAGATCATGTTCCAGGGCGGGCACCACCCGGACTACGGTGTCGAGTACTACGAGGAGCACTTCTCGGCGATCAAGAAGGCGTTCCCGCAGCTGGTCATCCACTCCCTCGGCGCCTCCGAGGTCGACCACATGGCGCGCATCTCGGGCGTCACCGCCGAGGAGGCGATCCGCCGCATCCACGCCGCCGGGCTCGACTCCTTCGCCGGCGCGGGCGCCGAACTGCTCCCCGAGCGCCCCCGCAAGGCCATCGCGCCGCTCAAGGAGTCCGGCGAGCGCTGGCTGGAGATCATGGAGACGGCCCACAACCTGGGGGTCGAGTCGACCGTCACGATGCTCATGGGCACGGGCGAGACGAACGCCGAGCGCATCGAGCACCTGCGCATGATCCGCGAGGTCCAGGACCGCACCGGCGGCTTCCGCGCCTTCATCCCGTACACGTACCAGCCCGAGAACAACCATCTCAAGGGCCGTACGCAGGCCACGATGTTCGAGTACCTGCGGATGATCGCGATCGCGCGCATCTACCTCGACAACGTCGCCCACATCCAGGGCTCCTGGCTCACGACGGGCAAGGAGATCGGCCAGCTCTCGCTGCACTACGGGGCCGACGACCTCGGCTCGGTGATGCTGGAGGAGAACGTCGTCTCCTCCGCCGGTGCCAAGCACCGCTCCAACCGCCAGGAGCTGATCGACCTCATCCGCACGGCGGGCCGCGTCCCCGCGCAGCGCGCGACGACGTACGAACACCTCGTCATCCACGACGACCCGGCGAACGACCCGGTCGACGACCGCGTGGCCTCGCACATCTCCTCGACGGCGATCGACGGCGGCACCGCGCACCCCGAGCTGAAGCTCATCCCGGCGAGCTGAGCGGAACGCGTACGTGCTGACGCTGCACACCGCGCCGCTCCTGGACGCGGGCGACGGCACCCCCGCGACGGCCGGGGGTGCCGTCGCCGTGTCGGGCGACCGGATCACGGCGCTCGGCCCGCTCGCGGCCCTGCGCGCCACGTACCCCGGGGCGCGGGTACGGGAGTGGCCGGGCCGCCTCGCGCCCGCCCGCGTCCACACGGGCCCGCTCCCTCCGGCCCCGAGCCCCCGCGAAACGGTCCACGCCCTCTTCGCCGCGGGCGCGACGGCGCTGCTCGTGGAGGGCCCGCTCGGCCCCGCGCTGCGCGAAGCGGCGGTACGCGGCGGACTCCGCCTCGTCGCGAGCGCGGCCCCGACCCCGCTCGCCCCGCAGGCGCGCGCCGACCTGTGCGTGACGACGGACGACGGCGAGTGCGTGGCCACGGTGTGCGCGGGACGGCTGGTCCACCGGCGGCGCTGAGCCGCGGCCGGCCGCCGGTCCCTCACCTTCGTGGCGCCCCCGCGTCGGGCGGCGCGGGCGTACCCGGGTGCGGTCGTGCCTGTCGCGGCAGCCGGTACAGGCCGACGAAGGGGATGCTCAGCCCGAAGGCCAAGGCCGCGAGACTCCACCAGTCCCCGCGGGGGCCCGGCGTGGGGTGCGCGTCGGCGGGGTGGCCGAGGAGGCGCGTGTACCAGGCGACGGCCGCCTCGTGGTCGGTGACGGGGGCGACGGCGAGGACGTGGGTGCTGGGCTCGGGGCTCCCTGCGGAGGCGGGGGTCTCAGCCCGCGGCGCCCCCGTCCGCGAGCAGCCGCGCGAAATCGCCCTTCTTCTGCGCGACCCCCGTGCACCGCTCCCGCGAGGACTCGCCCGCCGCGCAGGGCCGGTCCCGGAAGGACGCCCACAGCGACAGCCCGCCGAGCCCCACGCGTACCGCGAACGCGTGCGTGCGCCGCGCGTCCGCGCGCGTGAACGTCTCGTGCGGCACGTCGTTGACGCCTGGCATGACCGTCATACGGAGCCGCTGCCAGGCGGTACGCGACGACCAGCCGAACAGCTCGCGCAGCTGCCCGTGCGCGGCGCGCGCCGCCCGTTCCCCGTACGCGCTCATCGGGCCTTTCGCGTCCGGGTACGCGGAGCCGTAACTCATCGTCATGAGGTTGACCTCGCCCACGCGGACGCCCGCCGCGCGCAGTCCCCGCAGCATCGCCCGCGCGTCCGCCTCCAGGCCCTCCGGCATGACGGGCAGCGTGACGGAGACGTCGAGCCCGGCGCCGGATCGCAGGCGCGCGATCGCCTCGGCGCGGCGGGCGTTCGCCGCCGTGTCGCCGAGCGCCGTGCCCTCGATGTCGAAGTCGGCACGGTCCGTACCGGCCGCGTCGAGCGCGCCGCGGTACGCGGCGGCCAGCGCGTCCACGGAGCCGCACGCCCGCGCGAGTTCTGTACCGGCCTCGCCGCCGAAGGAGACGCGGACGGTCCCCAGCCGCGCGATCCGCTTCCGTACCGCCGGGTCGTCGACCGGCTCCGTACCGCCCCACACCGGCACGCACCGCCGCCGCCCGTCCGCGACGGCGAACGCGAGCCGGTACTCGTCCGGGTGAGCCGTCGTATCGAGCGTTGACGCGGACTCGGCGCTCACGTACGGGGCGAAGCCGACGCGGCGCGGGGGAGCCGCGCCGTCGGTGGAACCGCCCGCCGCGCCGGAGCAGCCCGCGAGGAGCAGCACCAGCGGCAGCAGCACGCACGCGAGGGCGAGCGACGGGGGACGGCGGGACGACAGGGGCACGAGGGGGGACTCTCCCTGGGCGGGGAACGGGTGTGTGGGACCCCTCGAACGTCCCACACCGCCGCGCCTCATGGGGCGTTTTCCACCGTATGTGGCAGACAACTTCCGACTTCTGGCAGCCCGCTGTCACACTCCGCCCGGCGCCCGCCCCTGCCCCCGCACCGCCGGGTCCCGCACGTCACGCCCCACTCGTCCCCGTACGGCTTGTGCGCGGGCACCCGCGTACCCCCGTGCGCCACGAGCCGTGCGACAAGGGCGTCAGGGACCGGTTCGCCCAGGCGCCGAGGCCGAGGCCCGTGACGGAGAACTCCTCCGCCGCGCGCAGATCGAGCGAGGGACGGGCGATGCGGACAGGTGACGTGACACTGATCGGCATGGGGCCGCTTTCCGTCGTAGGACGACCGGAAGGAGCGTGGTCCGGTCGAAACAGGTGGCGAATGATCGTCCGCGCCTGCGTCGCTGGTCGGGTGCGGCCCGGGTCGCTGGTCCCGCGCCGCACGGCGTCCCACCGGCCGGTCCCGCCCCCGGCCCCGTACGCCGCCTTTATCCGCGCCTGCCACAATGAGGCGGTGACGACACGCGCATCCCTGGACAAGCAGCCGCAAGAAGTCGCTTCGATGTTCGACGGTGTGGCCAAGCGCTACGACCTCACCAACGACATCCTCTCCTTCGGCCAGGACCGCGCCTGGCGCGCGGAGGTGGCGAAGGCCGTGGACGCGCGCCCGGCGCAGAAGGTGCTCGACCTCGCGGCAGGTACCGCGACCTCCTCGCTGCCCTTCACCCGCACCGGCGCCTACGTCGTGCCCTGCGACTTCTCGCTCGGCATGCTCCGGGTCGGCAAGCAGCGCCACGGCTGGCTGCCGTTCACGGCGGGGGACGCCACCGGGCTGCCGTTCCGCGACGACGTCTTCGACGCGGTCACGATCTCCTTCGGGCTGCGCAACGTGAGCGACACGAAGGCCGCGCTGCGCGAGCTGTACCGCGTGACGAAGCCGGGCGGGCGCGTCGTGATCTGCGAGTTCTCCTCGCCGACCTGGACGCCCTTCCGCACCGTCTACACCGAGTACCTCATGCGCGCCCTGCCCCCCGTGGCCCGCGCCGTCTCGTCCAACCCCGACGCGTACGTCTACCTCGCCGAGTCCATCCGCGACTGGCCCGACCAGCCGGCCCTCGCCTCGCTGCTCCAGGACGCGGGCTGGTCGAAGGTCGCGTGGCGCAACCTGACGGGCGGCATCGTGGCGCTGCACCGGGGGTTCAAGCCGCAGGAGCGCTGAGCGTGCCGGAGGGCCCACGGGAGCGGCGGGCGCCCGGGCCGCCTCAGCCCGAGACGGCGACCCCTTCCGGCCCGTCCGCGTCCGGCTCCGGCTTCTCGCGCTCCAGGCCGCTCGCGCCGGGCCCCGGGTCGAGCGGTTCGCGCACTCCCGTACCGCCGCCGCCCTCGTCGCCCTCGTCCGGCCACGTGTCGAACCACAGCGTGACGACGGCGCCGTGCGGGACGCGCGTGCCCGGCTGCGGGTACTGCCGTACGACGTAGTCGAGGCCGCCCTCCAGCACCTCGGGATCGTCGGGGGACTCCGTCACGAGCCCCGCTTCCTGCGCGGCCGTCACCGCGTCGATGGCCATGAGGCCGAGCAGACGCGGCACGAGGACGAAGTCGGTCGGCTCCGGCACGAGCGAGGACATGCTCTCAACTCCCCAGGTCAGGCGTACCCGAACGGTAGCGCTCCGCCCGAAGGGCGGGCGGTACGTACGCGGTGGTGCGGAGCGTGTACCCCGGATCGGGCTCGCCTCGCGGGGCCCGGCCCCTCCCCTCACAGCGCCAGCTCGTACCGCAGCCCCCGCTCCGGGCCGTCCGGCAGGACGAACGTCTCCGCCTGCCGCATCCCGAGCCGCTCGGCGACCGCGAGGGAGCGCGTGTCGCGCTCCCTGACCATCGCCACGACCGAGGGCACCCCGGCCGCGCGCAGGCGGTCCAGGGTCGTACGGGCCGCCGCCGTCGCGTAGCCGCGGCCCCAGGCGGTACGGGCGAGGCGCCAGCCGATCTCGACGGCGCCGCCCGTGCCGAAGTGCGGGTGCGGCCCGGGCTGGGCGCCCGTGAAGCCGACGACCTCGCCGTCGGCGTCGGTCAGTGTCCACAGGCAGTAGCCCAGTTCGGCGTCGTGGCGGCGCTGGCGCGCGGTCAGCTCCTGGTAGACGGAGAGTTCGGCGGGGCGGCCACCGTCGAACTCCATGACCTCGGGGTCGGCGAAGGCGCGGTGCCAGTGGTAGGCGTCCTCGTCGGTGGGGACACGGAGGGCGAGAACGGGAGCGGGGCGTACGAGGCCGGAGGCGGGGGGCGAGGTGGTCAATTCCGGTCAGCCCTTCGGTCGGGGGGAGACGACGCCTGAATAGACTGCCCGTGTCCGGTGCCGCTCGGCACGTGATTTCAAGTCGTCGGGAGAAGTGTCGTGGCCGAGGCCCTGTCCGAACACAGCGCGGATGTGATCGTGGTGGGCGCCGGACCCGCCGGGTCGGCGACCGCTTACCACCTGGCGAAGGCCGGACTCGACGTCCTGCTCCTGGAGAAGACGGCGTTCCCGCGCGAGAAGGTGTGCGGCGACGGGCTCACCCCGCGCGCCACGAAACAGCTGATCGCGATGGGGATCGACATCTCCGAGGAGGCGGGCTGGCTCCGCAACAAGGGCCTGCGCATCATCGCCGGTGGCAACCGCCTCCAGCTCGACTGGCCGGAACTCGCCTCCTTCCCCGACTACGGCCTCGTCCGCAAGCGCGACGACTTCGACGAGCAGCTCGCGCGCAACGCGCAGAAGGCGGGCGCGCGCCTGTACGAGCGGTGCAACGTGGGCGCGCCGATCACGGACGCGAGCGGCCGCATCACGGGCGTGCACGCGAAGCTCGGCGAGGAGAAGACCCCCGTCACCTTCCACGCCCCGCTCGTCGTCGCCGCCGACGGCAACTCGACGCGGCTCTCGCTCGCGATGGGCCTGCACCGGCGCGAGGACCGCCCGATGGGCGTCGCCGTCCGCACGTACTTCACCTCGCCGCGCCACGACGACGACTATCTGGAGTCGTGGCTGGAGCTGTGGGACAGGCGCGGGCCCGGCGAGGACAAGCTGCTGCCCGGCTACGGCTGGGTCTTCGGCATGGGCGACGGCACGTCGAACGTGGGCCTGGGCGTCCTCAACACGTCCGCCTCCTTCAAGGAGCTGGACTGGCGCGAGGTCCTGAAGGCGTGGTGCGCCTCGATGCCCGAGGAGTGGGGCTACACGCCGGACAACATGACGATCCCGATCCGCGGCGCGGCCCTCCCGATGGCCTTCAACCGCCAGCCGCACTACACGAAGGGGCTGCTGCTCGTCGGCGACGCGGGCGGCCTGGTCAACCCCTTCAACGGCGAGGGCATCGCGTACGCGATGGAGTCCGGCGCGATCGCGGCCGACGTCATCGTCCAGGCCCACGGCCGCCGCACCCCGCAGCTGCGGGAGCTGACCCTCCAGCGCTACCCGAAGGTCCTCAAGGACACGTACGGCGGCTACTACAGCCTGGGCCGCGCCTTCGTGAAGCTCATCGGCAACCCGAAGATCATGAAGCTCGCGACGGAGCGGGGCCTCACGCACCCGGTCCTGATGAAGTTCACCCTGAAGCTCCTCGCCAACCTGACCGACCCGACCCACGGCGACGCGATGGACCGCGTCATCAACGGCCTGACGAAGGTGGCGCCGAGGGCCTGAGCCCCCCCCCGGGGCGGCGCGACGGTGGCCGAGGGCCCCCACCGTCGCGCGGCCACGCGCCCCGCGTACGGCAGGCAGGCGCCCCCCGCCCCGCGTACGGCAGGCAGGCGCCGCGCGCCCCGCGTACGGCAGGCAGGCGCCGCGATTCGCCTCCTCCGTTCCCACACCCTTGCCGCTCGCGCGCGTTCCGTCTCGCTGCGGGCACCCGCGCCCCCGTCCCGCAGACCCCGTACGGCGTCCCGCCCCCCGCGGCCGTCTTGGCTGCCACGCGGTTCTCCCTTTCGACTCCACAGGGTGGATGCGGCGAAAAGATCGGGAGAAGAAGAAGCGGACGTGCGAGGAGTTACCGGATCGTCATCGTGCTGCGTACAACCTTTCGCCGGGGTGGTGAACGTCACACCTGAGGGTCCGTCAATGCCCCTCTTTGGTACGGACATTGAGCTTGATCGGGGCTTCTTCGTCGTGCTGCCATGACCACGCTCACGACGGCCGCAGGCCTGATCGACCTGCTGGCATATTCCGATCCGAGACGGGGAGTGCAATGCGGAATTACGGCGTGCCAGATGTGAGGGTGCGAAGAAAACGGGGCATACGGCGAATTCTGGGGTCGGCATGACGGCCGGCGGCGAGGGGAACTCCTTCCCCCTCGCCGAGAACACCTGGAACCCGGTGGGCGAGTCCGCCGACCCGGAGAACCGCGACGTCCCGCTCGCCGGGACCAGGACGTTCCCGTAGTCCCCGGCAGCTGCCCGTGAACCTCGCCGCGGTCCGGCACGTCCGTACGCGGTCCTCGCTGAAGGAATCGACTCACCCATGACAGACAGAACCCCACGCGTCGGCAGACGCACCCGTCTTCTCGCCCAGGGAGCGGCAGCCCTCCTGGCCCTTCCCCTCGCGCTGAGCGCCGTGCCCGCGGCCGCCGTCACAGGCCCGGCGTCCGAGCCCTCCGACACGACCTACGCGTACACCGCGCAGCTCATCGTCGGCTCCCACGACCGCGGTTGCTCCGGCGTCCTCGTCGACGCCGACTGGCTGCTCACCGCGGCGAGTTGCTTCGTGGACGACCCGGCCCAGGGCCTCTCGGTGCCCGCCGGTGTGCCCCAGGAGCCGGTGACGGCGACGATCGGCCGCACCGACCTCACCTCCTCGGACGGTGCCGCGCGCAAGATCGTCGAGCTGGTGCCCCGTACCGACCGCGACGTCGTCCTCGCGCGCCTCGACAGGCCCGTGAAGGACGTCGTCCCCGCGCCCCTCGCCACGACGGCCCCGGCCGCGGGCGAGGAGCTGACGTTCGCCGGTTACGGCCGTACCCAGGACGAGTGGGCCCCGCTGCGGCTGCACACCGCCGCCTACACCGTCGACTCCGTGGCCGCCACGAGCGCCGCGGTCACCGGCAAGGACGGCGCCGCCGCCTGCGCGGGCGACTCCGGCGGCCCCGTGCTGCGCGGCACCGGCGCGTCGGCGCAGCTCCTCGCCCTCACCAGCCAGTCCTTCCAGGGCGGTTGCTTCGGCATCGACGAGGAGCAGACGAGCACGGTGGGCGTCACCGCGCGCGTCGACGACCTGAAGTCCTGGGTCGACGCGACGACCGGCGCCCCCCGGATCACCGACTTCAACGGCGACGGCGTCGAGGACATCGCCGTCGCCGACCCGAAGGCCGCCGTGGGCGGTGACGCCGGAGCCGGTCTGGTACGGGTCGTGTACGGCGCCGACAAGGGCATCGCGCAGATCGACCAGGACCTCGACTGGGTGCCGGGCGGCGCCGAGGCGAACGACGGCTTCGGCGGGGCACTCGCCACCGTCGACTACAACGAGGACGGTTACACCGACCTCGTCGTGAGCACCCCCGACGAAGCCGTGGGCAGCGTCGCGGGCGCGGGCTTCGTCGACATCCTCTACGGCGCCCCCGGGGGCCTCGGCACCGGTTCGGTCAAGGCCACGCACCTGGAGCAGGGCGCGGGCACGGGCGCCCTGCTCTCCTCGACGCCCGAGACGAACGACCACATGGGCCAGGCCCTCGCCGCGGGGACCACGGCCGAGGGGCGCCCCTGGATACTCATCGGCGTCCCCGGCGAGTCGATCGGCAAGCTCGCGGCGGCGGGCATGGCGGTCTACGTCTACGGCAACACCAGCCGTTCCCTCTCCCAGGACCTGCCGACCAACGTCCCCGGCGCCGCCGAGGCCGGTGACAAGTTCGGCGCGGCCGTGGCGGGCGACGAGAACTACTTCGCCATCGGCGCGCCCGGCGAGGCGATCGGCACGAAGACCAACTCCGGCACGGTGGCCCTCTTCAGCCACACCCTGGACGCGGACGGCCGTCCCACCGTCGTCGGCGGCATGGACCAGGACAACAGCGCGGTGAGCGGCGCGGCCGAGAAGGACGACGAGTTCGGCGCCTCGCTCGCCATGACCCCGTACCGCACCTCCGCCACCTCGGGGACCGGCACCTCGATGCTGGCCATCGGCTCGCCGGGCGAGATGACGGCGGCCAACGGCACCCAGCGCGCCCAGGCCGGTCGCGCGATCCTGATCCGGCTCAACCCCGACAAGACGTGGACCTACATCCACGAACTGCGCCAGGGCGAGCCCGACGACGCCGTGAGCGGCACGTCGGAGGTCGGCGACCGGATGGCGGAGACGCTGAGCATCATCAACACGGCGCCGCACGAGGTCGCCACCACGGCGACGCTGCTCGTCGCCGTCGGCATCCCGGGCGAGGCGCTCGGCACGGAGGCCAAGGCCGGTGCCGTGCAGGTCTTCTCGGCGCTCGGCGCGGCCGGTGACAACGACGTGTGGGTCGAGGCGGGAAACGCTCCCGGCCTGCCGGGACCGTACGCGGCGAACCAGCGGGTCGGCGAGAGCATCCACTTCACCGGCACCCACCTGTACGTCGGTATGCCCAACGGGCCGAGCGCGTACGGGGCGCTGCACGCCCTGCCGATCGGGAACGTCGTCCCCGGCGGCACCAAGGCAGCGGTGACGACGTACCAGCCCGGCACCGGCGGCCTGCCCGCCGCGGGCAAGGCGTTCGGCTCCGCCGCACGCTGAGCCGGATGTGCGCGGCGCGCCACGTACGCGCGCCGCGCTGAGCAGGGGCCGCGCGGTGCGGGGCGGGGAACCTCCCGTCCCGCGCCGCGCGTGCCCGTACCCACCCGCCCTGTCGCCGCGTGCGGCGGGCCAGAACGGAGACACCGCCGTGAACAGGAGCGAAGCCCCCGTTCCCGACGAGGAGTGGGACCGCTTCCTGCGGGACGCCGTGGCGGGGACCGGGGCCGCCGAAGCGCCCAGGGAACCCTCGGCGCGGGCCCGCATGGTGGCCCGCAGGCTCCGCGAGCAGCCGCCGCCCGCCGGTCCGGCCCGGCGTGCCCACCACCCGCCCGCTCCCGCGCGCCGCCGGGCGCCCTGGTTCGCGATCGTCGTGGCGGCCGTCGTCGTCCTGGCGATCGTGGCGTTCGTGCCGGGGCCGCTCACCGGCTGGTTCCGGTTCGGGCCCGCCGCGGGACCGGGCCCCGCGGCGGTGTCCGCGCAGGGGCCCACGGTCCGCGAGCCGTTCCGGGGCTCGCCCGCGGAGGGCTGGGCCGAGGGCGCGGACGGCATCGAGGTGCCCGCGGCGCACGCGACGGGCGGCCTGAGCGAGGCCGAGGTCGGGCGGGCGCTCGCCAGGACCAAGGACTTCCTCGTCGCGTCGAACCTGGACCCCGGTGTACTGCGCGGCGCCCGCCCCGACGAGGCGCTCGGCCTCATCGACCCCCGGCAGCGCCAGGTGCGCGACTACGTGACGAGGGCCTTCAGGGAGCCGGGCCCGGGGAGCGACCCGCTGCGCCTCTTCAGCCGCTTCGACCAGACGCGGGTGCGCTTCGCCGGGGACGTCGTCAGGACCAGGGGAACGATGACGTACCGGGAGGGCGAGGACGGCGCGCTCGACGTGTCGACGGACGTCACCTACGTCTACCCGGTCGTGCGCGCGGTGGCGGGCGACGACGAGGTGGCGCGCACGATCGTGCGCCGCGAGGTGGTGGCGCGCTGGGAGGACCCGGCGAGGTCCGGCGCCCCGCGCGGCACCTTCGCGCTCCTCTCGTACGCCTCGGACGTCACCAACGGCGGTTGCGGGGACCGCGAGGGGTACTTCGTCCCGGAGTTCGGCGCGGAACGCGCCACGGTGGCGCCCGGCCACGGGACCGTCATCGACCCGTACGACCGCGCGCGGTCGGTGGACGGGCACACGCGCACGGGCGAGGACGGCACGTCCTGCGCCACGGCGACCAGGTCCTGAACACGTACGCCGGGCGGGACCCCGCGAAGGGGCCCCGCCCGGCGTACGGACGTACCGGGGTGTCAGAGGAGGCGGATCGCTCCCGAGGCCGGGTAGCCGGAGAGGTCCTGGACGACGACGCCCTTGCCGGGGTTGGCGGCGTCGAGGTACTGGCCGTTCCCGATGTAGACGCCGACGTGGTACGCGGAGCCCGCACCGCCCCAGTAGAGGAGGTCGCCGGGCTGCGCCGAGGAGACGGGGACCTGGGTACCGGCCGTGGACTGCTCCTGCGAGGTGCGCGGGAGGTCGATGCCGACGGTGCGGAACGCGGCCTGCGTCAGGCCCGAGCAGTCCCACGAGTGGGGGCCGGTGCCGCCCATGACGTACGCGTCGCCGAGGTGCGACTTGAGGAAGGCGATGACGCTCGCGGCGGAACCGCTCGCGGGGGCGCTCGCGACTTGGGCCGTACCCGCGGAAGCGGTGCTCGTGCCCGTCGACTGCGGGGCGAGCGTCGTACGGGCGGTGGAGCGCGAGGCGGCCTCCTGCTCGGCGGCGCGCTCGGCCGCGGCCTTCTCCGCGGCCTTCCGCTTGGCCTCGGCCTTCGCCGCCGCCTTCGCCGCGGCCTTCTTCTCCGCCTTCTCGCGGTCGGCCTTCGCCTCCTTGGCGGCCTTGGCGACCGCGGCGTCCTGCTCGGCCTGGAGCTCGTAGCTCGTGGCCATCTGCTGCGTCGAGTCGGCTGCGGCGAGCATGGCGGCGGACAGGTTGGCGGTGAGGGTCGGCATCTCGATGGTCTCGGTCACCGGTTCGGCGGCCGAGGCCGAACCCGAAGCGCCGGCCACCGCGAGCGTGCCGAGCACGCCACTGGCGACACCGGCGCGCAGCGCCATGCGGGACGCGCTCCGGCGGGGCTTCCGGTGGCTGGGTATCTGAGCGGTGTGGGGCATGGGACCTATCGCTATCAAGAGGCCGCCCACAGGTTCAACAAACGTGGGATGCGCCACTGTTGACCGCAAAACGGACGAAAGGCGCGGACTGTTTTTCGGTCTGATCGCCCATAGGGGGCGAAAGGGGCAGGCCCTGTCTGTGGTGATCATGGCCGTGATCCCGCTGTTTCCGCGATACGTCCCAATTGCCCCGCGCCTACCATCGCCCCCGCTCCGTGGCCAAGCCCGTCGTCCCAGGTCACGGGCCGGGAGTGGCGCAGGTCACGGAACGGTGTAGGCGGGCGGTGCGTCCGCGAGAGGGCGCGGCGGGTCGTCCGCGAGGGGGCGCGGTGGGGCGGGGCGAGGGGCCTGGTGGGGCGTCCGCGAGGCGGGGCGGCCGGGTCGCCGCGCTTGTTCAGCGCACGGTCAGGACGAGCTTCCCCGTCGTGCGGCCCGTCTCGGCCAGCGCGTGCGCGCGGGCGCCGTCGGCGAGCGGGAAGGTGCCGGAGACGTGGGCGCGCAGGCGGCCGCTCGCCGCGAGGGCGGCGAGGGCGTTCATGCCCGCGTGGTCGTGCTCGACGAGGAGCGTGACGGCGCGGACGCCCGCCTTCTCGGCGGCGGCCCGCGTGTCCGGCGCGCCGGGGACGAGCGAGACGAGCACGCCCCCCGGGCGGAGCGCGGCCACGGAGCGCGTCGCCGTCTCGCCCCCGATCGGGTCGAGCACGACGTCGTAGGGCTCCTCCGTGACGGCGAAGTCCTCCGTGCGGTAGTCGACGCAGGCGTCCGCGCCGAGTTCGCGCAGGAAGGCGTGCTTGGGGGCGCTCGCCGTGCCCGTGACGTGCGCGCCGCGCTCCTTGGCGAGCTGGACGGCGAGGTGCCCCACGCCCCCGGCGGCGGCGTGGATCAGGACCCGCTGCCCGGCGCGGAGACCGGCGGTGTCGACGAGGGACTGCCAGGCGGTGAGCGCGGCGAGCGGCAGCGCGGCGGCCTGGACGTGGTCGATGCCGGCGGGCTTCGCCGCGAAGGCGCGCGCGGGCCCGGCCACGTACTCGGCGTGGGAGCCGGCCCCGTACGGGTACGGCAGCATCCCGAACACCTCGTCGCCCGGCTGGAAGAGGGTCACGCCGTAACCCGTCGCCACGACGGTCCCCGAGACGTCCCAGCCGAGGGTGAAGGGCGGGGGCGGCAGGAAGAGGCGCTGGGCGCGGTGCTTGAAGTCCGTCGGGTTGAGCCCGGCCGCGTGCACGGCGACGAGGAGGTGCCCGGGCCCGGGGGCGGGGCGGGGGAGTGTGGTGGGGCGCAGGACCTCGGGGCCGCCGAGGGCGGTCTGGCGCAGGGCGAGCATCGTGGTGCTCCCGGGGGTGTCCGGGGTGTCCGTGGTGGTCATGCCCCGATCCTGGCGGTGCGGACCCGGGCGGGGCGATGGCGGGAAAGTCAGCCTCCGATACATTCGTGCCATGTCCTCCGACCTGGACGGGTGGCTCCGCCCGGCGCCGCGCCCCGGCGCGCACAAGGTCGTCGTCCTCGCGCTCGACGGCGTCTACCCCTTCGAACTCGGCATCCCGCACCGGGTCCTGGGCTCGGCGGGCGGCAGGTACGAGGTGCTCTCGGCGAGCGTCGACGGCGGTCCCGTACGGACCGACGCGGACCTGACCGTGACGCCGGGACACGGTCCCGAGGTCCTCGCGGAGGCGGGCACGGTGATCATCCCGCCGCACGCGCTCGCGGCCGGGCAGACGGAGCCCGGGCCCGCCGCCCTCGCCGCCCTGGCGCGCGTGCGCCCCGGGACGCGGCTCGTCTCCATCTGCACGGGGGCCTTCCTCCTCGCCGCCGCCGGGCTCCTGGACGGGCGCAGGGCCACGACGCACTGGGCGCTCGCCGAGCACTTCCAGCGGCTCTTCCCGCGGGTGGAGTTCGACGCGGGGGTGCTCTTCGTCGACCACGGGGACGTGCTGACGTCGGCGGGCGCGGCGAGCGGCGTGGACGTGTGCCTGCACCTGGTGCGGCGGGACCACGGCACCGAGGTGGCGAACCACGTGGCCCGCTGCTGCGTCGTACCGCCGTACCGGGACGGCGGGCAGGCCCAGTACGTGGAGCGCCCGCTGCCCCCGGCGAGCGAGGCCGGTACGGGGCCGACGCGGGACTGGGCGCTCGGCAGGCTCGACCGCCCGCTGTCGCTCGACGCCCTGGCCGCCCACGCGGCGATGAGCCCCCGCACCTTCGCGCGGCGCTTCCAGGAGGAGACCGGCCTGAGCCCGGGCCGCTGGCTGACGCGGCAACGCCTGCGCCGCGCGCGTCACTTGCTGGAGTCGAGCGATCTGCCGGTGGAGCGCGTGGCCCACGAGGTGGGCTTCGCGACGGCGACGTCCTTGCGGCGGCACCTGGCGGCGGAGGCGGGAGTGACCCCGTCGGCGTACCGGCGGACGTTCCGTGCGGGGTCCGGAGCGGGCTGAGCCCGCCCCCGTCGGCACCGCCCCCTGAACGGCCCTCTCCCCCTCCCCGTTGCGGGTGATCCGTCCCTCGTGAACACGTGCACGCGCGGGGGCCGTTCGGAGGAAGGGAAACGCGCGCGGAAAGGGGGACGGAGGAGGGGAAGGCGAATTCCCCCGCGCAAGAGCGGTGTTGTGGGGACTTTTCGGGCTCTTGACGGCGACAGCTCCTATATCAAGAGATCGAGTCCAGCGCCAATTTGCTTGAGCCTACATCCTCTTGATAGAGCGACCCCGTCCCCACCTGCGGAAACCGCGCGCAAGGCTCACCGGAAGTGATCATTCCGCCGCGCGCTGTACGAAAGCCCCGGCATATGCGGGCGCATGATCGGCCGTCAGGTGTCGTAGATCACAAACGCGGGGGTGTACCCCGTGTCGCAGATCACAGAGGGGCGGGCATAGGATGCGGGGCAGTCAGGCTTGTGAACTGCCTCACATATTCGCGATCTTCGTCATGAGGGCGCGGAGAAGGGCGGGTGGGGAACGGGCCCGGCGGCCCCGGGCGGCACAGCGGCGGCCCGGGGGGACCCGTGTACGCAGTCAGTGCCGACTGAGAGGAGCGAGGAGCGGTGAACGCTTATGCGCCCATCCTCGTACTGGGAGCCCTCGGGGCAGGCTTTGCGATCTTCTCCGTGGTCATGGCCACGCTTATCGGTCCAAAGCGTTACAACAGGGCGAAGCTCGAAGCATATGAATGCGGAATCGAACCGACCCCCACGCCGGCCGGCGGCGGGCGATTCCCCATCAAGTACTACCTGACGGCGATGCTCTTCATCGTCTTCGACATCGAGATCGTCTTTCTCTACCCCTGGGCCGTGACCTTCGACGCCCTGGGGGTTTTCGGGCTCGTGGAGATGTTGCTCTTCGTGCTCACCGTCTTCGTCGCCTATGCGTACGTATGGCGGCGCGGCGGCCTGGAATGGGACTGAGACCCGCAGGGGACGAAACGGTCTAAGGGGCCATCAATGGGACTCGAAGAGAAACTTCCGAGCGGTTTTCTGCTCACCACCGTCGAACAGGCCGCGGGCTGGGTGCGCAAGTCGTCCATGTTCCCGGCCACGTTCGGGCTGGCGTGCTGCGCCATCGAGATGATGACGACGGGCGCGGGCCGCTACGACCTCGCGCGCTTCGGCATGGAGGTCTTCCGGGGCTCCCCCCGGCAGGCCGACCTGATGATCGTCGCGGGCCGGGTGAGCCAGAAGATGGCCCCCGTCCTGCGGCAGGTCTACGACCAGATGCCGAATCCCAAGTGGGTCATCTCGATGGGCGTGTGCGCCTCCTCGGGCGGCATGTTCAACAACTACGCGATCGTGCAGGGCGTGGACCACGTCGTCCCGGTCGACATCTACCTGCCCGGCTGCCCGCCCCGCCCCGAGATGCTGATCGACGCGATCCTCAAGCTGCACCAGAAGGTGCAGGGCACCAAGCTCGGCGTGAACGCGGAAGAAGCGGCCCGCGAGGCCGAGGAGGCCGCGCTCAAGGCGCTGCCCCTCATCGAGATGAAGGGGCTGCTGCGATGAGCGAGGAGCGGCGGAACGATCCGGCGGGCGGCGGTGAGCCGGTGAGCGGTACGCCGCAGAGCCCGGCGCCCGCGGGGCGTACGCCCGAGGACGCGGCGCCCCGTGACCGTACGCCCGAGGAGCCCCGTACGGGCGCCACCCCCGCGCCCGCCGACCCCGCGCCCGCGAGCGCGCCGGCGCCCGGGGACGTGCCCCCCGGTGCCGGGCCCGAAAGCCCGGGCGCCGAGGGTCAGTTGCCCGCGCCCCGCGTGCAGGCCGACGAGGTCATCGCGGTGCGCAGGGGGATGTTCGGCGGCTCGCCCGGCGGGGACACGAGCGGCTACGGCGGGCTCGTGCGCACCGTACGGCTGCCGGGGGCCTCCAGCCGCCCGTACGGCGGCTGGTTCGACGAGGTCGCCGACGAACTGGAGGGCGCGCTCGAAGAACAGGGCCTCGTGCCCGAGCAGGCGCTGTGGAAGACCGTCGTCGACCGCGGCGAGCTGACCTTCCACGTCGAGCGCGAGCACCTCGTACAGGTCGCGCGGACGCTCCGCGACGACCCGGCGCTGCGCTTCGAGCTGTGCACCGGCGTGAGCGGGGTGCACTACCCGGGCGACAAGGGCCGGGAGCTGCACGCCGTCTACCACCTGCGCTCGATCACCCACAACCGGCTGATCCGGATCGAGGTGAGCGTGCCCGACGCCGACCGGCACCTGCCCTCGCTCGTCGCGCTCTACCCGACCAACGACTGGCACGAGCGCGAGACCTACGACTTCTTCGGGCTGATCTTCGACGGCCACCCGGCCCTCACGCGGATCATGATGCCCGACGACTGGCAGGGCTTCCCGCAGCGCAAGGACTACCCCCTGGGCGGCATCCCCGTGGAGTACAAGGGCGCCCAGATCCCGGCTCCCGACCAGCGGAGGTCGTACACATGAGCAGCACCACCACGCCGGGGTCCCGCAGGACCACCGAGGGCACGGTCTACACCGTCACCGGCGGCGACTGGGACGAGGTCGTCGAGGCGGCGGCGAAGGCCGACGACGAACGCATCATCGTCAACATGGGCCCCCAGCACCCCTCCACGCACGGGGTGTTGCGGCTCATCCTGGAGATCGACGGCGAGACCGTCACCGAGGCCCGCTGCGGCATCGGCTACCTGCACACGGGCATCGAGAAGAACCTGGAGTTCCGCACCTGGACCCAGGGCACGACGTTCGTGACGCGGATGGACTACCTCACGCCGTTCTTCAACGAGACCGCGTACTGCCTCGGCGTCGAACGCCTCCTCGGCATCGAGGACGACGTCCCCGACCGCGCGAACATCGTCCGCGTCCTGCTCATGGAGCTGAACCGCATCTCCTCGCACCTCGTCGCCATCGCGACGGGCGGCATGGAGCTGGGCTCCACGACGATCATGATCTACGGCTTCCGCGACCGCGAACTCTGCCTCGATCTCTTCGAGTTGTTCACCGGCCTGCGCATGAACCACGCCTTCGTCAGGCCCGGCGGGCTCGCCCAGGACCTCCCCGCAGGCTCGCTCGACGCACTCGCCGAGTTCGTGAAGACGATGCGGCACAACCTCACCGAGTACGACAAGCTCGCCACGGGCAACCCGATCTTCCGTGCCCGCATGAAGGACGTCGGCCACCTCGACCTCACCGGCTGCATGGCGCTCGGCGCGACCGGGCCCATCCTGCGCTCGGCCGGGCTCCCGCACGACCTGCGCAAGGCGCAGCCGTACTGCGGCTACGAGACGTACGACTTCGACATCCCGACCGACGACGGCTGCGACTCCTACGGGCGCTTCCTCATCCGCATGGCCGAGATGCGCGAGTCGCTGCGCATCATCGAGCAGTGCGCGGAGCGCCTGCGGCAGCCCGGGCCCGTCATGGTCGCCGACAAGAAGATCGCCTGGCCCGCCCAGCTCGCCCAGGGCCCCGACGGGATCGGCAACTCGCTCGACCACATCAGGGAGATCATGGGCACCTCGATGGAGGCCCTGATCCACCACTTCAAGCTCGTCACCGAGGGCTTCAGGGTCCCGCCGGGGCAGGCGTACGCGGCCGTCGAGTCCGCGAAGGGCGAACTCGGCGCGCACGTCGTGTCCGACGGCGGCACCCGCCCCTTCAGGGTCCACTTCCGCGACCCGTCCTTCACCAACCTTCAGGCGATGGCCGCGATGTGCGAGGGCGGCCAGGTCGCCGACGTCATCGTGGCCGTCGCCTCCATCGACCCCGTGATGGGAGGAGTCGACCGGTGACCGACGTCAGTCTGGGGATGCCGCAGCTCCCCGCGCCCGACTACCCGCCCGAGGTCCGCGCGCGCCTGGAGGCGGACGCGGCCGAGATCATCTCGCGCTATCCGGGAGCCCGTTCGGCGCTCCTTCCGCTGCTGCACCTCGTGCAGTCCGAGGAAGGGCACGTCACACGGACCGGAATGGCCTTCTGCGCACAGCAGCTGGGCCTCACCACCGCCGAGGTGAACGCCGTCGCGACCTTCTACACGATGTACCGGCGCAAGCCCTCGGGCGACTACCAGGTCGGGGTCTGCACCAACACGCTGTGCGCGGTGATGGGCGGCGACGCGATCTTCGAGACGCTCCAGGAGCACCTGGGCGTCGGCAACGACGAGACGACCGAGGACGGCAAGGTCACGCTGGAGCACATCGAGTGCAACGCGGCCTGCGACTTCGCGCCCGTCGTGATGGTGAACTGGGAGTTCTTCGACAACCAGACACCCGAGTCCGCCGTCCAGCTCGTCGACGACCTGCGCGCGGGGCGCGAGGTCGAGCCGACCAGGGGCGCGCCGGTCTGCACCTTCAAGGAGACCGCGCGCATCCTCGCGGGCTTCCCCGACCAGCGCGAGGGCGCGGTCGCCGCGAGCGGCGGCGCGGGACCGGCCTCGCTCGTCGGGCTGCGGTACGCGAAGGGCGAGAACCCGCACCCGCGCGTCGTCCACCCGCGCCCGGTGAGCGGGCAGCCGGAGGACGACGCGCCCGCGCCGGGCACGGGCGGCCAGTCGCCCAGCGCCCACCCCAGTTCGCACGACGCGCCGCAGGAGACCTCGGCGTCCGATCCCGCCCACCCGGCGGGACCCGCCGCAGAGGAGGGGGAGTGATGACCGTGGCAGCCGAAGACGCGGGCAACGCGGGCGAGGCGGGGAGCAAGGGGAGTGCCGCACCCGGCGACTTCCTCGCACCCGTCCTCTCCGCCACGTGGGACCAGCCCGAGTCGTGGACGCTCGACACCTACCGCGGGAACGACGGCTACGAGGGCCTCAAGAAGGCGCTCGCGATGAGCCCCGACGACCTCATCGCCTACGTCAAGGACGCGGGCCTGCGGGGCAGGGGCGGCGCCGGGTTCCCGACCGGGATGAAGTGGCAGTTCATCCCGCAGGGCGACGGCAAGCCGCACTACCTCGTCGTCAACGCGGACGAGTCGGAACCGGGCACGTGCAAGGACATCCCGCTCCTGTTCGCCAATCCGCACGCCCTCATCGAGGGCATCGTCATCGCCTGCTACGCCATCCGCTCCTCGCACGCCTTCATCTACCTCCGCGGTGAGGTCGTCCCCGTGCTGCGGCGCCTGCACGAGGCCGTGCGCGAGGCGTACGCCGCCGGGTACCTCGGCGAGAACATCCTCGGCAGCGGGATCGACCTCGACCTGACCGTGCACGCGGGCGCGGGCGCGTACATCTGCGGCGAGGAGACCGCGCTGCTCGACTCGCTCGAAGGCAGGCGCGGACAGCCCAGGCTCCGGCCGCCCTTCCCGGCCGTCGAGGGCCTGTACGCCTGCCCCACCGTCGTGAACAACGTCGAGTCCATCGCCTCGGTTCCCGCGATCCTGCACCGGGGCAAGGAGTGGTTCCGCTCGATGGGCAGCGAGAAGTCCCCCGGCTTCACGCTGTACTCGCTCAGCGGGCACGTCGCGAGCCCCGGTCAGTACGAGGCGCCGCTCGGCATCACGCTGCGGCAACTCCTCGACCTCAGCGGCGGGATGCGCCCCGGCCACCGGCTCAAGTTCTGGACCCCGGGCGGCAGTTCGACGCCGATGTTCACCGAGGAACACCTCGACGTACCCCTCGACTACGAGGGCGTCGGCGCCGCCGGGTCCATGCTCGGCACCAAGGCGCTCCAGTGCTTCGACGAGACGACCTGCGTCGTGCGCGCCGTGACGCGCTGGACCGAGTTCTACGCCCACGAGTCCTGCGGCAAGTGCACCCCGTGCCGCGAAGGCACGTACTGGCTCGTGCAGTTGCTCCGCGACATCGAGGCGGGCAAGGGCCGCGCCGACGATCTCGACAAGCTCCTCGACATCGCGGACAACATCAACGGCAAGTCCTTCTGCGCACTCGGCGACGGTGCCGCCTCGCCGATCGCGTCCTCGCTCAAGTACTTCCGCGAGGAGTACGAGGCCCACATCGACGGCAAGGGCTGCCCCTTCGACCCCGCCAAGTCCACGCTCTGGGCGGACAAGCGTGACACGCACCTGGAGGTGACCGCATGACCGTGACGACAGGCGCGCCCGCTTCGGGTGCCCCCGCCGCGCCCCCGCCGGAGGACCTGGTCACCCTGACCATCGACGGCGCCGAGATCTCCGTGCCCAAGGGCACCCTCGTGATCCGCGCGGCCGAGGAACTCGGCATCGAGATCCCGCGCTTCTGCGATCACCCGCTGCTCGACCCCGCCGGGGCCTGCCGCCAGTGCATCGTGGAGGTCGAGGGCCAGCGCAAGCCGATGGCCTCGTGCACCATCACGTGCACCGAGGGCATGGTCGTGAAGACGCAGCTCACCTCGCCCGTCGCCACCAAGGCGCAGCACGGCGTGATGGAACTGCTCCTCATCAACCACCCGCTCGACTGCCCCGTGTGCGACAAGGGCGGCGAGTGCCCGCTCCAGAACCAGGCGCTCTCGCACGGCAACGCGGAGTCCCGCTTCGAGGGCAGGAAGCGCACGTACGAGAAGCCCGTGCCGATCTCGGCGCAGGTGCTCCTGGACCGCGAACGGTGCGTGCTGTGCGCGCGGTGCACGCGGTTCTCGAACCAGATCGCGGGAGACCCGATGATCGAGCTGATCGAGCGCGGCGCGCTCCAGCAGGTCGGCACGGGCGAGGGCGACCCCTTCGAGTCGTACTTCTCGGGCAACACGATCCAGATCTGCCCGGTCGGCGCGCTCACCTCGGCCGCCTACCGCTTCCGCTCCCGGCCCTTCGACCTCACGTCGAGCCCGAGCGTGTGCGAGCACTGCGCGGGCGGCTGCGCGACCCGTACCGACCACAGGCGCGGCAAGGTCATGCGGCGGCTCGCGGCGAACGACCCCGAGGTCAACGAGGAATGGCTGTGCGACAAGGGCCGCTTCGGCTTCCGGTACGCGCAGCAGAGCGACCGCCTCACCAACCCGCTCGTGCGCGACCCGGAATCCGGTGAACTGCGGGTCGTCTCCTGGCCGGAGGCCCTGGAGGCGGCGGCAGCGGGGCTCGCGGGCGCGCGGGGGCGCGCCGGGGTCCTCACCGGGGGCCGGCTGACCGTCGAGGACGCGTACGCGTACAGCAAGTTCGCGCGTGTCGCGCTCGGCACCAACGACATCGACTTCCGCGCCCGCGCGCACAGCGCGGAGGAGGCCGACTTCCTCGCCGCGCACGTCGCGGGCCGCGGCGTCGACCTGGACGGTACGGGTGTGACGTACCGCCTCCTGGAAGAGGCGCCCGCCGTGCTCCTCGCCGGGATCGAGGCCGAGGAGGAGGCCCCCGGGGTCTTCCTGCGGCTGCGCAAGGCGTGGCGCAAGCGCGGCCAGCGCGTCTTCTCGCTCGCCACGCACGCGACGCGCGGGCTGAGCAAGGCGGGCGGCACGCTGCTCCCCGCCGCGCCCGGCACCGAGACCGAGTGGCTCGACGCGCTCGCGGGCGGCGTGGGCCTCGAAGAACCCGGCCGCGAGGCGCTCGACGCGCTCCGCGCCGAAGGCGCCGTGATCGTCGTGGGCGAGCGCCTCGCGACCGTGCCGGGCGCGCTCACCGCCGCCGTACGGACCGCGACGGCGACGGGCGCCGACCTCGTGTGGATTCCGCGCAGGTCGGGGGAGCGCGGCGCCCTGGAGGCCGGGGCGCTGCCCTCTCTCCTCCCCGGCGGCCGCCCCGCGACCGACCCGCGCGCCCGCGCCGAGGTCGCGCGTACGTGGGGGCTCGCCGAACTGCCCTCGCGGTACGGGCGCGACACCGCGCAGATCCTCCGCGCGGCCCGCGAGGGCGAGATCGGTGCCCTGCTCGTCGCCGGTGTCGAACTCGGCGACCTGCCCGAGCCCGCCGTCGCCGCCGAAGCGCTCGACCGGGTCGGCTTCGTCGTCAGCCTGGAGCAGCGCCCGAGCGACGTGACGCGCCGCGCCGACGTCGTCCTCCCCGTCGCCGCCGTCGCCGAGAAGGCGGGCACCTTCCTCAACTGGGAGGGCAGGGCGCGGATGTTCGAGGCCGCGCTCAAGCCCGACCAGATGACCAGGCGCCTCGCCCCGGCGGACGCGCGTGTCCTCCAGATGATCGCGGACGTCATGGACGTCCACCTCGGGCTGCCCGACCTGGCTGCCGCGCGCCGCGAACTCGACGCGCTCGGCGCCGCCGAGATCCCGGCCCGCGCCCGCTTCGACGCCCGTCCGACCGGTACGCCCGTACCGCAGCCGCGGCCCGCGGCAGGGGAGGCCGTGCTCGCCGGGCACCGGCTGCTCCTGGACCACGGGCGGCTCCAGGAGGGCGACCAGGCGCTCGCCGCGACGCGGCACGCCGCCGTCGCCAGGCTCTCGGCCGCGACCGCGATCGAGGCGGGTGTCGGCGAGGGCGAGGCCCTGGAGGTCGCCGGTCCCGCGGGCACGACGGCGCTGCCGCTCGTCGTGACCGAGGGGATGCCCGACCGCGTCGTGTGGCTGCCGCTCAACTCGGTGGGCGAGGGCGTCGCCGCCGACACGGGCGCGGCCGTGGGCTCGCTCGTACGGATCGGGCCGCCGCGGCCCGTACCCGATGCGGAACCGGAGGCCACGTCGTGACCGGCCGCAAGGCGTCGGGCGGCCGCGTGACCGGCCGCTTCGTGAACTGTCAGCACACCGGAGGTGCGCGCGTGAGTCAGGTGCCTGTGGGTCCCGGCTTCGGGGCGGGGGTGACGGTATGAGTCCCGCACTCGGGACGGTGGGCTCCGTACCGCTCGGCCCGCTCACCCCGCTCGCCGCCGAGGACCTCAGCGTCTTCGGGACCGACCCGTGGTGGCTCGTGGTCGTCAAGGCGGTCTTCTGCTTCGCCTTCCTGATGATCTCGGTGCTCTTCGCGATCGTCTGGGAGCGCAAGGTGGTCGGCTGGATGCAGCTGCGCGTCGGTCCCAACCGCACGGGGCCCTGGGGAATGCTCCAGTCCCTCGCGGACGGCGTGAAGCTCATGCTGAAGGAGGACCTGCTCGTCAAGCGGGCCGACAAGGCGGTCTACATCCTCGCCCCCGTCGTCGCCGCCATCCCCGCCTTCATGGCGATCGCGGTCATCCCCTTCGGGCCCTCCGGCAACGAGATCTCGGTCTTCGGGCACCGCACGGCGATGCAGCTCACCGACCTCCCGATCGCGATGCTCTACATCCTCGCGACGGCCTCGGTCGGGATCTACGGCATCGTCCTCGCCGGCTGGTCCTCGGGCTCGACGTACCCGCTGCTCGGCGGGCTGCGGTCCTGCGCGCAGATGATCTCCTACGAGATCGCGATGGGCGCCGCCTTCGCCTCGGTGTTCCTCTACTCGGGGTCGATGTCGACGTCCGCGATCGTGGACGCGCAGAACGGCCGCTGGTACATCGTGCTGCTGCCCGTCTCCTTCCTCCTCTACATCGTGACGATGGTCGGCGAGACGAACCGCGCGCCCTTCGACATGCCGGAGTCCGAGGGCGACCTCGTCGGCGGCTTCAACACCGAGTACTCGTCCATCAAGTTCGCGATGTTCATGCTCGCCGAGTACGTGAACATGGTGACGGTCTCCTCGGTCGCCGCGACGCTCTTCCTCGGCGGCTGGCGGGCCCCCTGGCCCATCAGCACCTTCTGGGAGGGCGCCAACCACGGCTGGTGGCCGCTCCTCTGGCTCGTCGTGAAGGTGCAGCTCCTGCTGTTCTTCTTCATCTGGCTGCGCGGCTCGCTGCCCCGCGTCAGGTACGACCAGCTGATGAAGCTCGGCTGGAAGGTGCTCATCCCCGTCTCGGTCGTGTGGCTCATGCTCGTCGCCACCGTGCGGGTCCTGCGCAACGAGAACTACGACTACGCGCAGATCCTGCTGTGGGTCGTCGCGGCCGTCGTCGTGATCCTGCTCGTGACGTTCCTCGTGGACATGTACAGGGACCGGGGCGCGCCACCACCCGAGCCCGAACCGGCCGAGCCCGACGGGGCCGCCTTCGACCCGATGGCGGGCGGCTACCCCGTACCCCCGCTGCCGGGGCAGACCCTGCCCCCCGTACCGCGCAGGAAGCCGCGCGGGGAGCGGGAGCTGGTCGGCAGCGGCGGGCCGCCGCCGGAGACCTCACAGACGGCACAGACCTCGCACAGCGAGCACACCGAAGGAAAGGAGGGGTCCGATGGCTGAGCGCAAGAAGCGGCTCACGCGCGGCGGGGACGGTGAACTCGCCGCCCGCGCGGGCGCGGAGCCCGCACGCAGGGAAGCACGGGAGGACGGCGAGCACCCGGTCGCCCCCGGCTTCCAGAACCCGGTGGCCGGCTTCGGCGTGACCTTCAAGGCCATGTTCAAGAAGCGGCTCACCGAGCAGTACCCGGAGCAGCCCAAGGTCACGGCCCCCCGTTTCCACGGCAGGCACCAGCTCAACAGGCACCCGGACGGCCTGGAGAAGTGCGTCGGCTGCGAGCTGTGCGCCTGGGCCTGTCCCGCCGACGCGATCTACGTCGAGGGCGCCGACAACACCGAGCAGGAGCGGTACTCGCCGGGCGAGCGCTACGGCCGCGTCTACCAGATCAACTACGCGCGCTGCATCCTGTGCGGGCTGTGCATCGAGGCGTGCCCCACGAGGGCGCTCACGATGACGAGCGAGTTCGAACTCGCCGACTCCACGCGCGAGAACCTGATCTACACGAAGGACCAGCTGCTCGCCGGGCTCACCGAGGGCATGGTCGACTCGCCGCACGCGATCTTCCCCGGCATGGACGAGGGCGACTACTACCGCGGGCTCGTCACCGAGGCGGCACCGGGGACCGTACGCCAGGTCGCCACGTCCAAGGGCGAGAAGACGGACGAGGAGCCGGTCACCGTCGAGCACACGGCGGCCGCCGTCTCCTCGGGCGCTCCGCACGAGGCCACCCCGATGGACAGGGGGGCGGCCGAATGAGCGGCCTCAACGCTCTTGCCGCGAGCGGGCAGTGGGACACGCTCGCCGCGTACCACACCTCCACGGGCGAGGCCGTCCAGTTCTGGATTCTCGGCGTCGTCGCGGTCATCGGGGCCCTGTGCACGGTGCTCATGCCGAAGGCCGTGCACAGCGCGCTGTGCCTCGCGGGCACGATGATCGTCCTCGCGGTCTTCTACCTCGCCAACGGCGCGTACTTCCTCGGCATCGTGCAGATCGTCGTCTACACCGGCGCCGTCATGATGCTCTTCCTCTTCGTCGTGATGCTCGTCGGTGTCACGGCCGCCGACTCGCTCAAGGAGACGATCAAGGGACAGCGCTGGCTCGCCGTGCTGTGCTTCCTCGGCTTCGGGGCGCTCCTCGTCGGCGGCATCGGCAACGCCTCGGTCAGCCAGTTCCAGGGCACCGGGCGCGCCAACGCGGGCGGGAACGTGCAGGGCCTCGCGCGCGAGATCTTCACGACGTACGTCTTCGCCTTCGAGATCACCGGGGCGCTGCTCATCACCGCGACGGTCGGCGCGATGGTGCTCACGCACCGCGAGCGCACCGAACGCGCCCTGAACCAGCGTGAGATGGCGGAGAAGCGGGTCCGTGAGGGCAAGCACCTGCCGCCGCTGCCCGCGCCGGGCGTCTACGCCAGGCACAACGCGGTGGACATCCCCGGGCTGCTCCCCGACGGCACCCCCTCCGAGCTGACGGTCAACCCGACGCTGCGGCAGCGGGGCCAGATCAGGGACGTGTCGAGCGAGGCGCTCGCCGACCTCAAGGCACTGGAGCAGCGCTCGACCGAACGTCTCGGCCGCACACGTGAGGACGGCCGCACACGTGAGGAGGAGGGAGCGAAGTGAACCCGGTCTACTACCTGTATCTCGCGGCGATCCTCTTCACCATCGGCGCGACCGGTGTGCTCGTCCGGCGCAACGCGATCGTCGTGTTCATGTGCGTGGAACTCATGCTCAACGCGTGCAACCTGGCGTTCGTCGTCTTCTCCCGTATGCACGGCAATCTCGACGGGCAGATCATCGCGTTCTTCACGATGGTCGTCGCCGCCGCCGAGGTCGTGGTGGGGCTCGCGATCATCGTGTCGGTCTTCAGGGCCCGGCACTCCGCCTCGGTCGACGACGCCGACCTGATGAAGCTCTGAGGGGTCGTTGACAGTGAACAACCTGATCGCGCTGCTCATCGCTGCGCCCTTGCTCGGAGCGGTCGTGCTGCTGTGCGGCGGCCGTCTCCTCGACCGGGCCGGGCACCTGCTCGGCACGGCCCTGGCCCTCGCCTCGTTCGTGATCGGCGCCGTCCTCTTCGTCGACATGCTCGGCAAGAGCGCCGACGAACGTGGCCTGCACCAGCACCTGTTCACGTGGGTGCCGGTGGAGAGGTTCCAGGCGGACGTGGCCTTCGGTCTCGACCAGTTGTCGATGACCTTCGTGCTCCTGATCACCGGCGTGGGCACGCTCATCCACGTCTACTCGATCGGCTACATGGCGCACGACCCGCGCCGCCGCCGCTTCTTCGGCTACCTCAACCTGTTCCTCGCGGCGATGCTCCTGCTCGTCCTCGCGGACAACTACCTCCTGCTGTACGCGGGGTGGGAGGGCGTGGGGCTCGCCTCGTACCTGCTCATCGGCTTCTGGCAGGACCGCCCGAGCGCGGCGACGGCGGCGAAGAAGGCCTTCCTCGTCAACCGCGTCGGGGACATCGGCCTCTCGGTCGCCATCATGCTGATGTTCACGACCTTCGGCGGCTTCGCCTTCGGGGACGTCCTCCCGCGGGCCGGGGACGCCGGCGTCAGCCAGGGCACGCTCAACGGGATCGCGCTCATGCTGCTCCTCGCGGCGTGCGGCAAGTCCGCCCAAGTGCCGCTCCAGTCATGGCTGGGCGACGCGATGGAGGGCCCGACGCCGGTCTCCGCGCTCATCCACGCGGCGACGATGGTCACCGCGGGCGTGTACCTCATCGTGCGCTCCGCGAACATCTTCGACGCCGCCCCCGACGCGCAGCTCGTCGTCGTGGTCGTCGGCGCCGTCACGCTCCTGTTCGGGGCGATCGTCGGTTGCGCGAAGGACGACATCAAGAAGGCCCTCGCGGGCTCGACGATGTCGCAGATCGGGTACATGATCCTCGCCGCCGGGCTCGGCCCGATCGGCTACGTCTTCGCGATCATGCACCTCGTGACGCACGGCTTCTTCAAGGCCGGGCTCTTCCTCGGCGCCGGTTCGGTCATGCACGGCATGAACGACGAGGTCAACATGCGCCACTACGGGGGGCTCTGGCGGAAGATGCCGGTCACCTTCGTGACGTTCGGCCTCGGCTACCTCGCGATCATCGGGTTCCCCGGCCTGTCGGGCTTCTTCTCGAAGGACAAGATCATCGAGGCGGCGTTCGCGAAGGGCGGCACCGAGGGCTGGATTCTCGGCGCGGTGACCCTGCTCGGCGCCGCGATCACCGCGTACTACATGACGCGTGTGATGCTCATGACCTTCTTCGGCGAGCGGCGCTGGAAGCCGGACGCCAACGGAGAGCTGCCGCACCCGCACGAGTCCCCGAAGTCCATGACGATCCCCATGATCGTGCTCGCCTTCGGCTCGGTCTTCGCGGGCGGGATCTTCGGGATCGGCGACCGCTTCCTGCACTGGCTCGAACCGGTGACGCACCACAGCCACGGCGACTCGCCCGTGAGCGCGGGCGCGGTGACGGGGGCCACGATCGTGCTGCTCCTCGTCGGCGTCGGCGTCGCCTGGCTCCAGTACGGCAGGCGCCCGGTCCCCGCGGCGGCCCCGCGCGGCTCGCTGCTCACCCGCGCGGCCCGCCGCGACCTGCTCCAGGACGACGTCAACCACGTCGTCCTCGTCTCGGGCGGCGCGCACCTGACCCGCTCGCTCGTCTACGTCGACCACTCCCTCGTGGACGGTGTCGTCAACGGCACCGCCGCCGCCTTCGGCGGGCTCTCGGGCAGGCTGCGCCGGGTGCAGAACGGCAAGGTCCGCTCGTATGCGTTCTCGATGTTCGGAGGTACGGCGGTGCTGATCGCCGCGACCCTACTCATGAGGGCGGTGTGACATGTCCTTCCCCCTGCTGACCGTGACGGCCGCGGTGCCCGCGGTGGGCGCCGTGCTCACCGCGGCGGTCCCGGCCGCCCGGCGCACGGCGGCGAAGTGGCTGGCGCTGCTCTTCTCGCTCGCCACGCTCGCTCTCGCGCTCGCCGTGCTCGTCCGCTTCGACCCGGACGGCGGCCGCTACCAACTGACGGAGTCCCACAGCTGGATCGCCGATTTCGGGGTCCGCTACGAACTCGGCGTCGACGGCATCGGTACGGTCCTGATCGCGCTCACGGCGCTGCTCATCCCGTTCGTCATGCTCGCCGGCTGGCACGAGCCGGACGGCCTGGAGACCAACAGCCGCCGCTGGCGTCCCACTCAGGGCTTCTTCGCGCTGATCCTCCTCGTCGAGGCGATGGTGGTGCTCTCCTTCGAGGCCACCGACGTCTTCCTCTTCTACCTCTTCTTCGAAGCGATGCTCATCCCGATGTACTTCCTCATCGGGGGCTTCGGGGACCGCGCGAGCGGCCGGGACGCGCAGGAGGAGGCGACCCAGCGCTCGTACGCGGCGGTGAAGTTCCTCCTGTACAACCTCGCGGGCGGACTCGTCATGCTCGCCGCGGTGATCGGCCTGTACACCGTCACGCACACGTTCTCGCTCACCGAGATCCTCAGCGCCCGTGCGGACGGCTCTCTTTCGATGGCCACGTCCACCGAACGCTGGCTGTTCCTGGGCTTCTTCTTCGCCTTCGCGGTCAAGGCCCCGCTGTGGCCCGTCCACACCTGGCTGCCGAACGCGATGGGCGAGGCGTCCACGCCGGTCGCCGTACTCATCACGGCAGTTGTCGACAAGGTCGGCACCTTCGCGATGCTGCGCTTCTGCCTCCAGCTCTTCCCCGAGGCCAGCAAGTGGGCGACGCCCGTGATCCTGGTCCTGGCCGTCATCAGCATCCTGTACGGGGCGCTGCTCGCGGTCGGCCAGCGCGACATCAAGCGCCTCATCGCGTACGCCTCGCTGTCGCACTTCGGCTTCATCATCCTGGGCATCTTCGCGATGACCTCGCAGGGCCAGTCCGGCGCGACGCTCTACATGGTCAACCACGGTATTTCTACGGCCGCGTTGATGCTCGTCGCCGGGTTCCTCATCTCGCGGCGCGGCTCGCGGCTCATCTCCGACTACGGGGGGGTGCAGAAGGTCGCCCCGGTCCTCGCGGGGACGTTCCTCATCGGCGGGCTCGCGACGCTCTCGCTGCCGGGACTGGCTCCGTTCGTCAGCGAGTTCCTCGTCCTCGTCGGCACCTTCGAACGCCACAAGGCGCTCGGCATCGTCGCGACCGTCGGCATCGTCCTCGCCGCGCTGTACGTGCTCGTGCTCTACCAGCGCACGATGACGGGCCCCGTGAAGCCGGAGGTCTCCGCGATGGGTGACCTGCGCGCACGCGAACTCGTCGTCGCCGTACCGCTGATCGTGCTGCTCGTCGTCCTCGGCGTCTACCCGAAGCCGGTCACCGAGGTCATCGACCCGGCGGTCAAGCAGACGATGTCCGACGTACACGAGAAGGACCCGCAACCGCACGTGGAGGCAGTGAAATGACAGCCACGGCCGTCCACAGCCTGTGGACATCCGGCGCCTTGACGAGCGCGGCGGGGCCGATCGACAAGATCAGCACCCCGCACATCGAGTACGCGCAGATCTCGCCCGTGATCGTCGTGCTCGGCGCGGCGATCCTCGGCATCCTCGTCGAGGCCTTCGTCCCGCGCCGCGCCCGGCGCACGACCCAGCTCCTCCTGTCCGTCGTGGCGCTGGCGGGGGCCTTCGCCGCCGTCGTCGTCCTCGCCGCCCAGGGGTACGGGACGACGAAGGCGCACATCGCGGCGATGGGCGCGCTCGCCGTCGACGGGCCGGCGCTCTTCCTCCAGGGCACGATCTTGCTCGTGGGACTCGTCGCCGTGTTCACCTTCGCGGAACGGGGACTCGACCCCTCCCCGCACGGCGAGCCCGTCGACTCCTTCGCCGCCCAGCCCGCCGCCGTACCGGGCTCCGAGTCCGAACAGGCCGCGGTGAAGGCCGGGTTCACGACGACGGAGGTGTTCCCGCTCTCGCTCTTCGCGCTCGCGGGGATGCTCGTCTTCCCGGCCGCGAACGACCTGCTGACCCTCTTCGTGGCCCTGGAGGTCCTGTCGCTGCCGCTCTACCTGCTGTGCGCCCTCGCGCGCCGCAAGCGGCTGCTCTCGCAGGAGGCGGCGGTCAAGTACTTCCTCCTCGGCGCCTTCTCCTCCGCGTTCCTCCTCTTCGGCATCGCGCTCCTGTACGGGTACGCGGGCTCGATGTCGTACGGGGTCATCGCGCGCGTCGTCGAGGGCGACCTCACCTCCATCAACCCGGCGCTCGCCGACACGATGGGCAACGACGCGCTCCTCCTCATCGGCGGCGCGCTGATCGTGATGGGCCTGCTCTTCAAGGTCGGCGCCGTCCCCTTCCACATGTGGACCCCGGACGTCTACCAGGGCGCCCCGACCCCGGTCACGGGCTTCATGGCGGCGGCTACGAAGGTCGCCGCGTTCGGCGCCCTGCTCCGACTCCTGTACGTGGTCCTGCCGGGGCTGCGCTGGGACTGGCGCCCCGTGATGTGGGGCGTGGCCATCGTCACGATGCTGGGCGGCGCGATCATCGCGATCACGCAGACCGACATCAAGCGGCTGCTCGCGTACTCCTCGGTCGCGCACGCCGGGTTCATCCTCGCGGGTGTCATCGCGACGAACCCGGACGGCGTCTCGTCCGTCCTCTTCTACCTGGGCGGCTACTCCTTCGTGACGATCGGCGCCTTCGCCGTGGTCACGCTGGTACGGGACGCGGGCGGCGAGGCCACGCACCTGTCGAAGTGGGCGGGCCTGGGCCGCAGGTCGCCCCTGCTCGCCGCCGTCTTCGGCATCTTCCTCCTGGCCTTCGCCGGCATCCCGCTGACCAGCGGGTTCGCGGGCAAGTTCGCGGTGTTCAAGGCGGCGGCCGAGGGCGGCGCGATCCCGCTGGTGATCGTCGGCGTGCTCTCCTCGGCGATCGCGGCCTTCTTCTACATCCGCGTCATCGTGCTGATGTTCTTCAGCGAGCCGAAGCCGGACGGCCCTGCGGTCGCCGTGCCGTCGGTGCTGACGACGACGGCGATCGCGCTGGGGGTCGCCGTGACGGTGGTGCTCGGTGTGGCACCGCAGTACTTCCTGGACCTGGCGGGGTCGGCGGGGGTGTTCGTCAGGTAGTACCCAGCACCCAAGAATCCAGCCCGCTGGGGGTCCCCCCGGCCGAAGGCTGGGGGAGATTGAGGAGCGGGGTGTGGGGCGGAGCCCCACGAAGCGGGTCCTGGGGCGCAGCCCCGGGGCCCGTTTGTCATACCGCACGGTGTCACCTGTGGATAACCCTCCGCGACCTGTCCCCCGTTATGCCTATGGTTGCTGGGACAGGAACGACCGGACGAGCGGGACGTGAACGATGGACGAGCCGAACGGCGTGACCGAGAGCGACACCGCCTTCGACGACCCCGACCTCTGGGGCGGCTGGGACAACGCCCCGGAGAGCTTCGAGGAGGACGCGCCACCGGCGGCGGGCGCCTCCTCGGGGGCCGCCCGCGCCCCGCAGGGGGAGCCGGCCGAGATCCTCAAGCGCGTCTTCGGGTACGACTCGTTCCGGGGCGAGCAGCAGGCGATCATCGAGCAGGTCGTCTCGGGTGGCGACGCGGTCGTCCTCATGCCGACGGGCGGCGGCAAGTCCCTCTGCTACCAGATCCCCGCGCTCGCCCGCTCCGGCACGGGCGTCGTCATCTCGCCGCTCATCGCGCTCATGCAGGACCAGGTGGACGCGCTGCGCGCGCTCGGCGTCCGCGCGGGCTTCATCAACTCGACGCTCGACCTCGACGAGCGCCGCACCGTCGAGGCGGAGTTCCTCGCGGGCGAGCTGGACCTCCTCTACCTCGCCCCCGAGCGCCTGCGCGTCCCGGCGACCCTGGACCTCCTCGCGCGCGGCACGGTCTCGCTCTTCGCGATCGACGAGGCGCACTGCGTCGCCCAGTGGGGCCACGACTTCCGCCCCGACTACCTGAACCTGGCGGTGCTCGGCGAGCGCTGGCCGGACGTCCCGCGCATCGCGCTGACCGCGACGGCGACGCGGGCGACGCACAAGGAGATCACCGAGCGGCTCGGCATGGACCGGGCCAAGCACTTCGAGGCGAGCTTCGACCGCCCGAACATCCAGTACCGGATCGTCCCGAAGGACAACCCGAACCGCCAGCTCCTCCGCTTCCTCACGGAGGAGCACGCCGGGGACGCGGGCATCGTGTACTGCCTCTCGCGCAACAGCGTCGAGCGCGTCGCGGCCTTCCTCAACGACAACGGCGTCAAGGCCGTCCCGTACCACGCCGGTCTCGACGGCCGTACGCGCGCGCTGCACCAGTCCCGCTTCCTGCGCGAGGACGGCCTCGTCGTCGTCGCGACCATCGCCTTCGGCATGGGCATCGACAAGCCGGACGTCCGTTTCGTGGCCCACCTGGACCTGCCGAAGTCGGTCGAGGGCTACTACCAGGAGACGGGCCGTGCGGGCCGTGACGGGCAGCCGTCGACGGCGTGGCTCGCCTACGGCATCCAGGACGTCGTGCAGCAGCGGAAGATGCTCCAGGGCGGCGAGGGCGACGAGGCGTTCCGCCGCCGCGCGGGCGCGCACCTGGACGCGATGCTCGCGCTGTGCGAGACGGTGGGCTGCCGCCGCGCCCAGCTCCTCGCCTACTTCGGGCAGGAGCAGACCGGCGAGAAGTGCGGGAACTGCGACAACTGCCTGCACGGCAGCCCCGACGCCTTCGACGGCACGGTGCCCGCGCAGAAGGCCCTGTCCACGGTGATCCGGCTGCGCCGCGAGCGCGGCCAGAGCTTCGGCACGGGCCAGATCATCGACATCCTGCTCGGCAGGCGCACGGCGAAGGTCATCCGCTTCGACCACGATCAGCTCTCGGTCTTCGGGGTGGGCGAGGACCTGAGCGAGACCGAATGGCGGGGCATTGTCCGGCAGTTGCTCGCGCAGCGGCTCCTGGAGGTGGGGGGCGAGTACAACACGCTGTCCGTCACGGAGGAGGCGGGCGCGGTGCTGCGCGGGGAGCGGCAGGTGATGCTCCGCAAGGAGCCGAAGAAGGCCCCGCGCGCCTCGGGCGGCGGCGGTGGCGGGCGCGGCGGCGCGAAGAAGCCGCCCGTGGATCTCCCCGAGGCCGACGTCCCCCTCTTCGAGGCGCTGCGCGCCTGGCGCGCCGAACAGGCCCGTGAACAGGCGGTCCCCGCCTACATCGTCTTCACCGACGCGACCCTGCGCGCGATCGTCGCGGCCCGCCCGGACTCGGTGGAGGGCCTGGTCGGCGTGAGCGGCGTGGGCGAGAAGAAGCGGGCGACGTACGGGGAAGGGGTGGTCGCGGCGTTGAAGGCGGCGCGGGAGGGGTGAGGGGGTGGGGGGGCTTGAGCGAGCCGTCCCCTGGGCTCAGCTCTCCGAGGGCTTCCCGCGCCGGTTGCGCATGATCCGGCCGAGATCCGGGTCGAGCGCGAAGGGCTCGGTCACTTTCATCCGCTCGTGGAAGATGCCCGTGCTGACGTAGGCGCCCGTCGCGGGCTCGCGCTCGAAGGTGTAGACGACGGCGTGATCCCCGGTGTCCTCCACGCGCCAGTAGTGCGGGATGCCCGCGCGCGCGTACTTGAGCGGTTTGGTCTCGCGGTCGCGTGTCAGCGATTCCCGTGACACGACCTCGACCGCGAGGAGGACGGACGAAGCGGGCAGCCTCGTGTCGGTGTGCTCCTCCACGCCGTCCGTCCGGAAGACGATCACGTCCGGTTCCGGACGGTTCTGCTCGTCGATGTCGATGGTGAACTCCCGCAGGACGTCCAGTCCCTCCGGGAGAGCGTCCACCAGATGCCGGTTGAAGAAGTCCACAGCCCAGACGTGAAAGCGGGTTTGCGGGCTCATGAAGACGAGGCTCCCGTCGATCAGCTCCGTGTGCGGAGGCAGGTCCGGGAGTGTGTCGAGGTCGTCGGCGGTCCACCCGCCGCGCGGAGGCACCGGCCACGCGTTTCGCGCCGCCGGGGGCTCGATCGGGTCGATGCTCATCAGGGCTCCCATGCGCCGGAGTCTGGACGACTTTCGCCAGCGTATCGGCCGGATGCCCGGAAAGCGCTTATGAACGGGTGAACGGGGCGGTGGGGGAGGGGCTGGGCGCCGCATCATCGCGGGATGCGTGAAACGAGGCTGACGGAGCTGACGGACGGAACCGTGACGTTGTCGCCCCTGCGGCCCGAGGACGTGGAACCCCACCTCGCGGGCGAGGACGAAGCGCTCGTACGGCGGCTCAACGGCGGCCCGGGGACCCGGGAGGGCGTCGCGGCGTACGTCCGCCACTGCAGGGAGCAGTGGGAGACGGCCGGGCCGCTCCGCGCGTTCGGCATCCGGGCGGGCGGGGTGCTCGCGGGGACGGCCGATCTGAGGTTCGCGGGGGACGGGCCGGGAGCCGGGCAGGTGAACGTCGCCTACGGCCTCTACCCGGCCCGGCGGGGGCGCGGCCTCGCCACCCGGGCGGTGCGGCTCGTGTGCGGGTACGCGGCGGCGGAGGGCGCGGTGGAGGCGGTGATCCAGGTGGAGCCGGACAACCATGCGTCCGTGGCGGTCGCGCGCCGAGCGGGGTTCATCACCGGGGAACGGGCGCCCGGCGAGGAGGGCGGCCCCTTCGACCGGTACGTCCGGGACCTCCGCCGGAGCGCCCGCTGAGACCCGGCACTCCGGCGGAGGCGTCACAGGGGCCGAGGTGTCACAGGGGCGGAGGCGTCACCGGGGCGGAGGCGTCACCGGGGCGGAGGCCGTCCCCGCGCCGCCCCCCGTATCCGTCTCCGCCCCGCGCCCTGTCCTCATCCCAACGCGTCGGCCGCCTCCGCGAGGATGCGGCCCAGGGCGGCCGGCTGGGTGAACATCGGCCAGTGGCCCGCGTCGATGTCGGCGTAGTCGACGTCCTTGGCGAGGGGGAGTTCGGGGATGTCGCCCGCCGCGGTCCAGGCGCGGGCCTGGGCGGGGGTGAACTCGGGGCAGACCATGAGGACGGGAACGTCGTAGCGGCGGGGGTCGGTGAGGCGGACCGTGCCGCGCGCGACACCCTCGGGGACGGGGATCGCGGCGGCCGCGAGGGCGCTGCGGCCCTCCTCGCCGAGGTCGTCGGACTCGGGCCCGGCGAAGGGCTCCCAGCCGGGGAAGGGCATCGCTCCGTCGCGTACCTCGAAGAAGTCCGCGTACGGCTTGCCGTCGGCGACCGGAATCCCGCCGACCAGCGCGACCTTCGCGACCTTCTCGGGCCGCCGGTCGGCCGCGAGCCAGGCGAGCCCGCAGGCGGCGGAGTGCCCCACGACGAGGACGGGCCCCCGCGCCGCGTCCACGGCGGCGAGTACGGCGTCGAGCTGGTCGTCGAGCGTGGCGGCGGCGTTCCCGTCCCCCTGCCCCGGCAAGGCCACGGGCACGGCCCGGTGCCCGAGCGCCGCCACCTCGGGCACCACCCGCTCCCACGCCGCCCCGTCGAGCCACAGCCCACCGATGAGCACCACGTCCATGCCGATCCCCTTCCGTGCGGCCGAGCGCCCGCGCGGCCGAGCCCCCACCGTAGAAGCAGATCCGGACGTTTCCCTGCCGCGATTCCCCGCCCCCCGGAACGGCACCCGTCCGCCGGGTCGCCGCCGGTGGAGCGGAGGCACCAGGACGTCATTCCCGGAGGTGGGCCCCTGCTGGACCGCACGGACGGCGAGCGCGTCCGCCTCCGCACGCGGCGCGTGGAGGAACCGGCCTCGTTGTCCGCCTTCTTCGAGGAGGTGGCCGACCAGCTGGAGGGGGTCGCTCCGGGTGGCGGTGGCCGGAGCGGGCCCGGCCGGGCCCCTGCACTCCGTGAGACCTGCGGGGCGTCCCGGTGAGCGCCGGGCCCGAAGCCGCCCGCCCCCACTCGCCCGCTGCCCCGCTACCCTCCCCCTCGTGCCCGCCGACCTCACCCCCACCGCCCGCGCCCTGCGCACGCTCGATCTCCTCTGGGACCGGCCCGGCATCGGGGCCGGGGAGCTGGCGGGGCGGCTCGGGGTGACGGAACGGGCCGTGCGGCGGTACGTGGGGATGCTGCGCGAGGCGGGGGTGCCCGTGGAGTCGGTGCCGGGGCCAGGGGGCGGGTACCGGCTGGGGCGCGGGGCGCGGCTCGCGCCCGTGCGGTTCACGGAGGGGGAGGCGCTCGGGCTCGTCATGGCGGTGCTCGGCGGGCGGCCCGAGCTGGTCGCGACCGCGCTCGGGAAGGTCGTGCGGGCGCTGCCCGCCGATGTGGGGCGGCAGGCCGCGCTGCTCAGCGCGTACGCGGCGGCCGCGCCCGATCCGTACGCGACCCGTCCCGACCCCGTCCTCACGGCCGAACTCGCCGGGGCCGTGGCGACCCGCAGCCGCGTGCTGATCGGCTACCCCGAGGGGGAGCGCGAGGTCGACCCCTGGGCGCTCGTCGTCCGCCAGGGCCGCTGGTACCTGCTGTGCCACTCGCACCGCGCGGGCGCGGTCCGTACGTACCGCGTCGACCGCATACGCGCGGTCCGCAGGCTGAGCAGGCGCTTCACCCCGCCCCCGGACCTCGACCCGGTCGCCGCCCTCGAAGAACACCTCGGCCTCGGCTGGGAGTTCGCGACCCGCGTCGTCTTCGACGCGCCGCTCGCCGACGTCGCGCCCTGGCTGCGGCCGCACATGGGCCGCGTCGAAGCGCTCGACGACACCAGCTGCGTCCTCGTCGGCAGCACCCGCAACCCCGGTATGTACGCGCGCGAATGGCTCGCGAGGGTCCCTTACGGTTTCCGCGTCGAGGGCGGCGAGGAGCTGCGCGCGGAGGTCGCCGCGCTCGCCGCGCGGTTCGCGGAGGCCGCCCGAGCCCGCCAGTGAGCAACGGACATGGGCGGCATGAGGGGCTCCTGGGGGCAGGCGGGGCGTCTGGTTCACGTGGTATGCCTAAAGAGTTCGCAATGTCCGGAAAGTTATTGCTGGAGCGGGGCATTCCGGCTTAGCGTCCCTCGGGGGTCGCCGCCCGGTTCGGGGGCGCGGGCCCGAGGACCGGACGCGTGGGGGGCCCGTGGCCAGCGAGGACGTCGGACATGCCGGTACGGCCGGTACGGGGAGAGACGGCGGCGGGAGGGGGCGGGAGAGCGGCGGTACGGGCGCGGGGCGGCCTCCCCGCGCACGCGGCCCCGCGCCCGTCAGCGTCCCCACCCCCGTCAGCGTCTCCACCCCCGTGCCCACCCCCGTCTCCGCCGCCCGCCCCGCGCTCGACACCTCCGTCCCCGCCCTCGTCGTGAAGTTCGGCGACTACCCGCTCCACCACGGCGGCGTCGGCGTGATCCGCAGTCTCGGCCGTCTCGGCGTGCCCGTGCACGCGATCACCGAGGACCGCCACACGCCCGCCGCGCACTCCCGCTACCTGCGCCGCGCCTTCGTGTGGCCCACGACCGGCACGGAGGAACCGGCCAGGCTCGTGGCGGGCCTGCTCCGGATCGGCGCCCGTATCGGCCGCCCGGCCGTCCTCCTCCCGACGGACGAGGAGGCCGCCGTCCTCCTCGCGGAGCACCGCGAGGAACTGGGCGGGCATTTCCTCGTCCCGCCCGTCGACCCCGCGCTGCCCCGCTCGCTCGCCAGCAAGCAGGGCCTGTACGAGGCGTGCCGCGCCCACGGTGTCGACACACCCGAGACGTCCTTCCCCGAAAGCGCCGCCGACGTCGAGGAGTTCGCCGCCCACGCGCGCTTCCCCGTCATCGTCAAGAACCGCGAGGCGTTCGTGCGCAGGAGCCGTCCCGCCGTCGGGGGCACGACACGGGTCGCCTCCGCCCAGGGGCTGAGGAGCCTGGCCCGCGAGTGGGGCGACAGACCCGGCGTCATTCTTCAGGAGTACCTCCCCAGGGAGAGCGCCGAGGACTGGATCGTGCACGGCTACTTCGACGAGGCGTCCAGGCCCCTCGCCCTCTTCACCGGCGTCAAGGTCCGCTCCTGGCCCCCGCACGCGGGCATGACCGCCCAGGCGTACGTGGTCGACAACCCCGAACTCGCCGCCCTCGCTTCCGACTTCGTCAAGCAACTCGGCTTCACCGGCATCATCGACCTCGACCTGCGCTTCGACCGCCGCGACCGCCGCTACAAACTTCTCGACTTCAACCCCCGTGCGGGCGCGCAGTTCCGCCTCTTCGAGAACACGGCGGGCATCGACGTCGTCCGCGCCCAGCACCTCCACCTCACGGGCCGCCCGGTCCCGCCGGGCGTACCCCGCGCGGGCCACCGCTACGTCGTCGAGAACATCGACCTGCCCGCCCTGCTCGCCTACCACCGCAGCGGCTACACGACCCCGCACGCCCCGCGCCGCGCACGCGGCACCGAACTCGCCTGGTTCGCCGCCGACGACCCCGCCCCCTTCGCCGCGATGCTCGCCCGCTCCCTGCGCCCCGCGCTCCGCCACGGCCACGCGCTGTGGCGCGCGCGCCGCCTCGGGCGGGGGTGACTCGGGCGGGCGTGAGGGGACCTCCGCACGCGGGGCGCCCCGGCCCGGCCCCCTCCGTACGACGTGCGAACGATCCGTACGACCGCGGACGGACCCGCACGCCCCAGGACCCGCACCCCGCCCCCGCCGCACCCGTACCCCGCACCCGTACCCCCCCGCACCCGCACCCCCGTCCCGGGAGGACCCACGTGATACAGCCCGTCGCAGTCATCGGGGCCGGTCCCTACGGCCTGTCCACCGCCGCGCACCTGCGGGCGCGGGGGCTTCCCGTGCGGGTCTTCGGGGAGCCGATGGTGAGCTGGCGGGAGCACATGCCCGCCGGAATGGTCCTCAAGTCCACGCCCGCGGCCTCGGATCTCGACGCCCCGGAGCAGGGACACACGCTCGTCGACTACTGCGAGGCGGCCGGTCTCCGGCCTCTCGTCACGGACGAGGACCTCGTGCCGATCGAGACGTTCGTCCGCTACGGCGCATGGTTCCAGCGTCGCCTCGTCCCCGGACTCGAACGCGAACGGGTCGTGTCCGTGGCGACGGCGAGCGGGGGCGGCTTCGCGCTGAAGCTCGGTTCGGGGGAGCGGTTCACGGCGCGGGCGGTCGTCGTCGCGACCGGGCTGACCGGTTTCGCGCACCTCCCGCCCGCGCTCGCCGAAGCCGCCGCCGACGCCCCCGCGGCGGGTCCGCCCGCGCCCGTCACGCACGCCTCGCGGCACGCCGACCTCTCGGCCTTCGCCGGCCGGGACCTGCTCGTCGTCGGCGCGGGCCAGTCGGCCCTGGAGAGCGCCGTCCTCGCGGCGGAGGCGGGGGCGCGGGTACGGCTCGTGGCGCGCGGCAGGGGGGCCGTCGCCTTCGGCGCGCCCCCGTGGCGGCAGCCGCGCCTGCGCCCTTCCTCGCCCTTCGGCAACGCCTGGTCGCTGCACGTCCTCAGCTACCACCCCGGCTTCTACCGCGCGCTGCCCGCAGGCGCCCGCCACTTCGGTGTGCGGCGCGTCCTCGGCCCGCTCGGCGCCTGGTGGCTGCGCGAGCGGTACGAGGGAAGAGTGACGACTCAGGAAGTACGGGCCGTTGAGGGGGTCACCCGGAAGGACGAAGAACTCGTCGTGAGGGTGAGGGGTCTGAACGGCCGTACGGAGGAGGTCCGGGCCGATCATGTGCTCGCGGCGACGGGCTACCGCGTCGACGTCGCCGCGCTCGGCTTCCTCGACGCGGGCCTGCGCGCGGCGCTCGACACGAGCAGGGGCGCCCCCCGTCTCGGTGCCGGATTCGTCTCCTCGCTCCCGGGCCTCTACTTCACCGGGCTCCCCGCGGCGGCCTCGTACGGCCCCGTCATGCGGTTCGTCTGCGGCACCGCCTACGCCTCGCCGCGGCTGGCGGCGCACCTCCGGCGGGCGCACGGCTGAGGGCGGCGGAGGCACGAGCCCCGCGCGGCCCCGACCGCGAGGGCGGGCCGGGCACCCCCGCCGCCCCCGCGAGGCCACCGCTCATGCCCCCGTCACATTCGGCACGCCCCTCCCGTCACACCTTCCACCTCCTTATCCTGTGCCGCATGGCCGCAGCGTCCCCGTACTCCCTCGTCGCCACCGATCTGGACGGCACCCTCCTGCGGGACCAGCGGGACACGGTCACCGCGCGCACGAGAGCCGCGCTCGCGCGGGCCGGGCGCGCGGGCGCGCGGCACATCGTCGTGACGGGCCGCCCCGCCCCCCAGACCCGCGCCCTCCTGCACGCGATCGGCTACCGGGGCCTCGCCGTGTGCGCCCAGGGCGCGCAGGTCTACGACGCGGACTCGGACCGCCTCGTGCACTCCGTCCGCATGGAGCGCGAGCTGGCCGAGACGGCGCTCGGCAAGATCGAGGCGGAGCTGGGGCAGGTGTACGCGGGCGTCAACCAGGACGGCAGCGACGGCCTCATGCTCATGGAACCCGGTTTCGTCACGCCGCCGCCGACGCTGCCCTCCGTACGGGTGCGGGGGCGCGCCGCGTTGTGGTCGCGGCCGATCTGCAAGGTGCTCCTGATGGCGCGAGGGCGCACCGAGGACGCGCTCGCCGAGGTCGCGCGCGCGGTCGTCGGGGACCTCGTGAACGTCGTGATGGCGGGCCCCGGCGCCGTCGAGCTGCAGCCGCGCGGCCTCTCGAAGGCGTACGGCCTGGAACGGGCCGCCGGACTGCTCGGGCTCACGGGGGCCGACACGATCGCCTTCGGCGACATGCCCAACGACATCCCGATGTTCGGCTGGGCGCGGCACGGCGTCGCGATGGCGAACGCGCACGCGGAGCTGCTCGCCGTCGCGGACGAGGTGACGCACGCCAACACGGAGGACGGGGTCGCCGTGGTCCTGGAGCGCCTGTACGGGGCGTGAGGGGGGCGGGGACGCGGGCCCGCGCGGGTGGGGGTGGCGCACCCGTACGGGGGTACGGAGGGGATGGGGCCGTGGGCGGATAGGGTCGACAGCTGTCACTGCGCGCGGGTCCGCCGCATCCGCGCGGGTCCGTGCGGGTACGGAACGCTTTCGGCTCATATGAGTTGATCACGAACATACCGGCGTCGGTCGCATACCGCCTGTGCTGGTCGGGCAGGCGCTCTCTGTGATCGAAAGGGGACCGGATACGCTGCCTTGAGAGGCAGCAGCGACACATCGACACACCGTGTGATCGTCAGCAGACAGGAGAACCCTTCGTGACCGTCGTCGGGCCGTTTGGGCTGAGCGTGCGGGACCAGGCTCTCGAAGCCGATGTCCAGGCCGGGTTGACGGCTGTCGAGGAAGGCTTGCTGGACGCGACCAAGAGCGGGGTGCCCTTCATCACCGAAGCGGCGCAGCACCTCGTACTCGCCGGGGGCAAGAGGTTCCGCCCGCTCCTGGTGATGCTCGCGGCGCAGTTCGGCGACCCGGAGGCACCGGGCATCGTCCCCTCGGCGGTCGTCGTGGAGCTGACGCATCTCGCGACGCTGTACCACGACGACGTGATGGACGAGGCGACCGTGCGGCGCGGCGTGGACAGCGCCAACGCGCGCTGGGACAACTCCGTCGCCGTCCTCACGGGCGACTTCCTCTTCTCGCGCGCCTCGCAGATCCTCGCCGGGCTCGGCCCCGAGGCGGTACGCATCCAGGCCGAGGCGTTCGAACGGCTGGTCACGGGCCAGATCCTGGAGACGGCGGGGCCGCAGGACGGCCGCGACCCTGTCGACCACTACCTCGACGTGCTCAGCGGCAAGACCGGCTCGCTCGTCGCCGTCGCGACGCGGTACGGGGCGATGATGTCCGGCGCGGGCGACGAGGTCGTGGAGGTCCTGGCGCAGTACGGGGAGCGGCTCGGTGTCGCCTTCCAGCTCGCCGACGACGTGCTCGACATCGCGTCCGACAGCCACGAGTCGGGCAAGACGCCCGGCACGGACCTGCGCGAGGGCATCGCGACGCTGCCGGTGCTGCGGCTGCGCGAGCGGATCGCGCGGCTCGGCCTCGCGGAGGACACCGAGCTGGACGCACTCCTGCGCGGCGACCTCACGGATGACTCGAAACTCGCCGAAGCGGTGGCCCGCATGCGCGTCCACCCGGCCCTCGCCCAGGCCCGCGAGGACACGGCCCGCTACGCCCACGACGCGCGCGCCACGCTCCAGGCCCTCCCCGACACCCCGGCCCGCACCTCGCTCGCCGACCTGTGTGACGCGGTGGTCCACCGGGTCGGGTGAGCCGCTGGGGGGAGCCCTCCACCCGGCGTCGTAGGGGACAACCCCGAGCCCGTCATCCCACAGGGGTACGTCACTTCGGTCCCCAGGACTGACGCTTCGCCGCCCCCGTTCTGGTCAGATGGGTACAGACCGGAGGGGAGCCCCCGGGGGAGAATGGCGACGGAGGTGGCACGGATGACGGCACACGCGGAAGACGATCTGCTGAAGGACGACCGGCCGGAGGACAGCCGGTACCGGGCGGCACGCCGCAAGGCGGCCAGGTACGCGGTCCCCGCCGCGGTCGTGGGGGTGACCGCGCTCGCGGTCGGCCTCGTCCCCGCCCTCGCGGACAGCGGCGACCCCGACCTCCCCGAGCTGACCGCGTATCAGCTCGTGGCGAAGCTCGCCGGCGCGCACGAGGAGCACTTCTCGGGCACGGTCCGCGTCAGTACGGACCTGGGTCTCCCCGGCTTCGGCGGCGCCGCCGTCGGCGGCCTCGGCGGAGCCTCCCGGGGCAGCGGCGGCAACGAGGGCGACGCCGACCCGCAGGCCAGGCTCACGGAGCTGGCGAGCGGCACCCACACGCTGCGCGTGGCCGCCGACGGGCCCGAGCGCCAGCGCCTCTCGATCCTGGAGGACGCGGCCGAGTACAGCATCATCCGCGACGGTGCGCACGCGTGGGCCTACGACAGCGCGAGCGACAAGGCCGTCCGGCTCGACGTACCGGCGGAGCGGCACCAGGAGCAGGCGCCGTACACGGCCCTGACGCCGCAGGAGCTGGCGGACCGCGCGCTCAAGGCGGTCGACGCGCACACCTCGGTCCGCGTGGACGGCACCGCGCGCGTCGCGGGCAGGGACGCCTACCAGCTCCTCATCGAGCCGAAGCAGTCCGGCTCGACGGTCAAGGCGGTACGCGTCCTCGTCGACGCGAAGACGGGCACCCCGCTGCGGGCCACGCTCACCGCGCGCGACGGCGGCAAGCCGGTCGTCGAGGCGGGTTTCACGAAGGTGAGCTTCACCGCGCCGGACGCGAAGACCTTCTCGTTCACGCCGCCGAAGGGCACCGAGGTCACCGGGCCGAAGAAGCGGGCGCCGGAGGACGGCGCGGCCACGCCCGACGCGGGGGCGCTCAAGGACGCGTTCGGCGGGGCCCGTACGTACGGCGAGGGCTGGACCACCGTCGCGCGCCTGGACCTTCCCGCCGAAGCGGGCGGGCTCGCCTCCTCGAAGGCGGACGGCGGACGGTCCGGGCAGGCCGGGCAGCTCGTCGACAGCCTCGCCAAGGAGGTCAAGGGCTCCTTCGGCACCGGGCGGCTCTTCTCCACCCGCCTCGTCAACGTCCTCCTCACCGAGGACGGCCACGTCTACGCGGGCGCGGTGACGAAGGACACGCTCGTGAAGGCGGCCGAGTCGCAGAAGTGAGCGCACGACCTGAGGAAGCGCGAGCGGTCGCCGCCGGGATCACCGCCCCGGCGGCGGCCGGGCCCTTCGTCATCGAGACCGAGGGCCTGACCAAGCGGTACCCGGGCGACAGGCTCGCCGTCGACGGGCTCGACCTGCGCGTGCCCGAGGGCAGCGTCTTCGGCTTCCTCGGGCCCAACGGCTCGGGCAAGACGACGACGATCCGGATGCTGCTCGGGCTCATCGCGCCGAGCGCGGGCCGCGCGCGCCTGCTCGGCGGTGAGATGCCGGGCGCCGAGCGGCGCGTGCTGCCGCACGTCGGCGCGCTCATCGAGGGCCCCGCCCTCTACGGCTTCCTCTCGGGCCGCGACAATCTGCGCCGCATGGACGCCGCCGACCCCACCGCGTCCCGCGCCGACCGCGAGCGGCGCGTCGCCGAGGCCCTGGAGCGCGTCGGGCTCGCCCCCGCCGCGCACCGCAAGGCGCGTACGTACTCGCTCGGCATGAAGCAGCGCCTCGGCCTGGCCGCCGCGCTGCTCCGCCCGCGCCGCCTCCTCGTACTCGACGAGCCGACCAACGGCCTGGACCCGCAGGGGATGCGCGAGATCCGCGCCCTCGTCCGCGCGCTCGCCGCCGACGGCACCACCGTCTTCCTCTCCTCGCACCTGCTCGACGAGATCGAGCAGGTCTGCGACCACGTCGCCGTCATGGCGGCCGGCCGCCTGCGCGCGCAGGGCCGGGTCGCCGAACTGCTCGCCGCGCGCGCGGCCCGCGTGACGGTGACGACGTGGGACACCGAGGAGGCCGTACGGGTCCTGGCGGCCCACGGCGTCAGGGACGTACGCCCCGAGGGGCCCGGGCGGCTGAGCGGTGAACCGCCCGCCGGACTCGACCCCGCCGCGCTCAACGCGGCGCTCGTCGGCGCGGGGGTGCGGGTGCGGGCCTTCGGGACGGAGGCGATCACGCTGGAGGAGAGGTTCATGGAACTGACGGGTGAGGGCTTCGATGGCGGACGCTGAGCGGGCGGAGGCGGAGGCGGAGGTCGGGGCGGAGGTCGGGGCGGACGCGGAGGCGGAGGCGGAGGCCGGGGCGAAGGTGGGGCGCGGGGAAGCCGGGCGCGGGGGCGCCGCCCGGACCCGTACGGCCTTCCCCGGCTCCGGCTTCCTCGCGGGCGAACTGCGGACGACCTTCCGCCGGGGCCGTACGCTCGCGCTGCTCGGGGTGCTCGCCGCGATCCCCGTGCTCATCGGGATCGCGGTACGTATCGAGACGGGCGGCGGGGGCGGCGCGGGCCCGCACGGCGGGGGACCGGCGTTCGCGGCGCAGATCACGAACAACGGCCTCTTCCTCGTCTTCACCGCGCTCGCGGCGACGCTGCCCGTCTTCCTGCCGATGGCGGTCGGGGTCGTCGCCGGCGACGCGGTGGCGGGCGAGGCGAGCGCGGGGACGCTGCGGTACCTCCTCGTCGCCCCGGCGGGCCGTACGCGGCTCCTCCTCACGAAGTACGGGGCCGTCGCGGTGTTCTGCGCGGCGGCGACCGGCGTCGTGACCCTCGCCGCGCTGCTCACCGGGCTCGCGCTCTTCCCCGCCGGTGACCTCACGACGATCTCGGGCACGCGCATCGGCTTCGGCGAGGGCCTGGAACGCGCGCTGCTCATCGCGCTCGTCGTGGCCGCCTCACTGCTCGGTGTCGCCGCGCTCGGCCTCTTCGTCTCGACGCTGACGAACAGCGGCATCGCGGCGATGGCGACGACCGTCGGGCTCGTCATCACCGTTCAGATCCTCGATGTGATCCCGCAACTCTCCGCGCTCCAGCCGTACTTCTTCTCGCACCACTGGCTCTCCTTCGCCGACCTCGTCCGCGATCCGCTCCTGTGGGACGGCGTCGTGAAGAACCTCGGCCTCCAGGCCGTCTACGTGGCGCTCTTCGGCACGCTCGCCTGGGCGCGGCTGAGCACGAAGGACATCACGACCTGAGCGGTCCCCGCCCGAACGCCCGCCCGAGCCCTCTGCCGGAGATCCCCGGCCCCCGTGCGACCCCCGCCCTCACACCCGCTTCAACACCCTGCCGGACACCGGAAGTTCACTCGCCGCCCCGTTCCTCCTCACCCGGTGCTCCACAGGAATCGAAAAGGTTTCCTCTCCGGTGGCCGCACCCCGCCGCCACCACCGGCCGCAGGAGACGCACACGATGAAGAGCGCCCCGCCGAGCCTCACCGACCCGGCGAGACCCGTACCCGCGGCCACGGCCGCCCCCGCCGCGTCCCCCGCGGCAGCGGCCGGGGCCAAGCCCCGCAACCCCTGGTACGACAACACGCGGTTCGTCGCCGCGACGCTCATCGTGGTCCTGCACACGATCGGCAGCATCATGAGCCACCACGGGGTGCTGCACGCCTTCAACGTGGCCGCGTGGGCCTTCCGCGTCCCCGCCTTCGTCGTGCTCGCCGGGGTCTTCAGCAGCCCGGGCCCGCTCGACCCGCGCCGCCTGCGCAACCTCCTGCGCACCATCGCGCTGCCCGCGCTCACGTTCAGCCTGCTGTTCTCGCTGGAGTCGTACGCGCTCGGCGCGCCCTTCAAGCTCCACATCGCCCAGCTCCCGTGGACGCTGTGGTTCCTCATGTCGCTGTTCTGCTGGCGGCTCCTGCTGCCGCTCGTGGTGCAACTGCGGTACCCGCTCCTCGTCACGTCGGCGATCTCGCTCTCGCTCGGCTACTTCCACGAGTTCGGCATGATGTTCTCGGCGAGCAGGACCCTCGTCTACCTGCCGCTCTTCTACTTCGGCTGGCGCCTCGGACAGGGCCTGGGCCGCGAGTGGATGGAGGCGCGCTGGAGCCTGCCGGTGGCGGTCGCGGGCGTGCTCGGCGCGTGCCTCGCGGCCTGGCGCTGGCACAGGGACATCCCCGGTACGTGGCTGTCGATGCGGCACCCGTACAAGGCGGACACCCCGCTGGGCATGGAGGGCGCGTGGCTCGTGCGGCTCGGGGTCCTGGTCGTGGCGGCGTTCCTGGTCCTGTGCCTGCTCCGCCTGATCCCGAAGCGCCGCCTCCCGATGATCTCGTCGATGGGGGCGGCCGGTTTCACGGTCTACCTCCTGCACCCCCTGGTCATCATGCCGCTGCGCGAGAAGGGCCTCATAGCCCGGGCGAACACGACGACGGAACTGATCGCCCTCCTCCTGGCCGGTGTCCTGCTCACCATGCTCCTGGCCTCACCCCCGGTCCGGAGCCTCGTCCGCCCCCTGACCAGCCCCAAGGCGCGGTGGCTGCTGGCGCCGCAGGGGGCGGGGCGCAGGGGATAGGCGTCGGAAGCTCGTGCCCGGAGGCCGACGGGGACCGCACCCCGGAGCGCCGACCCCGGCCGGTTCCGGCTCCCGCCGGTTTGCGCCGTGCCGGTTCCCGCTCCCGCAGGGCTGCGCCCTCGCCGGTTCCCGCTCCCGGCACGATCCTGCGAGACGTGGCCCCGGCGGTCACCTGGGCGGGGACTGACCTCGGCCGTCGGCATGGTGAGGGGCGAACCGGTTGCGTGCGGGCCGATCCGGCTGCGTGCGGGCCGGTCCGGCTGCGTGCGGGCCGATCCGGCTGCGTGCGGACTGATCCGGCCGCGTGCGGGCCGATCCGGCTGTGTCCGGGCCGGTGACTTCCGCCCCGGGGCCTCCCGCTTCGTCGGCACCAGCGCAGCGCGGCGATTCCGCGGGCGGCACCCGCGACTTCGCCGCGCGTTCGTCCGGCGGGACGGTGGCTGTCCCGCCCCGGTCGGCACGGTGATCACCCACGCGGCCGACCGGCATGGACCGAAGGTTCCGGACCCGGCGCGGACTGCCCCCGTCGAGACGCACGGCGGGACCCGGGACGGCGCCCGGGCCGCTGGACTCACCGGCGACGTTCCGCACAGCCGCTCCCGTTGCGTACGGGGCCAGTCTGTTTCGCCACCGAGACCCTGGGCCGGCCGATCGCCGGACTCCAGCTCCAGCTCCGGCACGGCACGGCCGCGGGCCCGGGCCGAAGGACCGCATCCGCGCTGCCCGGGCCACCGGCGCGCGCGGCCCGCCTCCCCTGCCGCGCGGCTCCGGGAGCCCCGCCGACGGCGGCTCCGCCTCTCCGCCGGTCCGGAACAGCTCGTGACCACCGGCCGTCGGCGCATCGTCCGGCCCGGCCCGGCCCGGCCCGGCTCGGCCCGGTTCGGCCCGGTCGGGGGGCTGGGCCGGTGCTCGGCTCGGCGAGGTCGGGGCTCACTCGATGGGGTAGATGTCTCCGCTGCGCATGTCGCTCTCCTGCTCGCTCAGCGATTCCAGGCGCTGGGCCTTCTTCGCCAGCCGCTCGCGCTCCTGCGGGTCGCTCGCCTGTTCCGCGCTGTCGTGCAGCTCGCGTGCCTTCTCGCGCATCGCGTCGAGCCGCTCGCGGGTCTCGTCGGGCTCGCCCATGACAAGGCTCCTTCCCTGAGGCCGAGGGTCCTGTGCGCCGGGTACCCCGCTTCCAGGGGAGCACGCGGGGGCGGGAGCGGCATCCGGAACGGGTGTGGAGCGCGGGGGGCGGGTAAGGTGCGCCCCGCATACGTGACGCACACACCCGAGCACGCCACGTCGCCCCTGCCCGCACGCCCCCGCAGTCCGCCCTCTCGCCTCCGCCGCCCGTCTTCCGAGGACATGCCCACCACCTCCGGCTCGCCCCTCCGTCTCGCTCCCTTCCGCCGCTTCCTCCTCGCGCAAATCGTCTCCGCCACCGGTACGGCGATGGCGCCGCTCGCGCTCGCGTACGCCGTCATCGGGCAGGGAGGAGGGGCCGGGTCGCTCGGGGCCGTACTGGTGACGAACTCCGCTCCCACGATCGTGTTCGTGCTGCTCGGCGGTGTGCTCGCCGACCGGATGTCGCGCAGCCGGCTGCTCTTCGCGGGGAACGCGCTCGCCGCCGCCGCGCAGGGCGTGGTCGCTGTGCTCGTCGGGGCGGGGTACGCCACGACGGCGACCGTCGCGGTGTGCGGGCTCGTCTCCGGTACGGCCACCGCGCTGCGCGTGCCCGCCGCCCAGGGAGCCGTACCGCAGCTCGTGCCGCCCGGGCAGCGGCAGCGTGCCAACGCCCTGCTCCGCCTCCCCACCAACGCCGTACGCTTCGTCGGCCCCGTCGCCGCCGGGCTGCTCGTCGCCGCCGGCGGGCCCGCGTGGGCGCTCGGCTGGGACGCGGTGAGCTTCGCCCTCGCCGCCGTACTGCTGCGCGGGCTCCGCCTCCCCGCGCCGCTCGCGGCCGGGCCCCCGCTCGCCGCACTGCGAGCGGGCTGGCGCGCCTTCCGTGACCGTACGTGGCTGTGGACGTACACGCTCTCGGGGACGGTCGTCGTCGCGGCCTGGCTCGCGGGGTTCCAGCTGCTCGGGCCCCTCGTCGCCGCCGCGCGCTACGAAGGGGCGAGGGACTGGGGGCTCGTGCAGGCGGCGCTCGCGGGCGGGCTGCTCGCGGGGACGCTCGTGTGCCTGCGGTGGCGGCCCCGGCGGCCGCTCGTCGTCGCGATCGTCACGAGCGCGGGACTCGCCGTCCCGCTCGCCGCGCTCGCCGCCGGGCTTCCGCTCGGGTGCGTACTCGGGGCGACGGTGCTCGCGGGCGTGGCGCTCGACATCGGTGTCGTGACCTGGACGACGGCCTTCCAGAGCCACGTGCCCGAGGACGAGATCGGCCGCATGTCCGCCTTCAACAACATCGGCGAACGCCTCGCGATCCCCTTCGGCTACCTCCTTGTCGCGCTCGCCGCCCACCTGTGGAGCGAGGGTGTCGTCCTGTGCGTGTGCGCGGGCCTGATCCTGCTCGCGACGCTGCTCAACCTCTGCGTACGGGACGCCTACCGCATCACGCGGCCCGCCTCCTCGCGCGTGCCCGGCTCCCGCGCGGCGACGACCGTGGAGGCGGGCTCGGGTGGGTAGAAGCGCTTGGCCCAGCGCCGGAAGGGACCGATGGGGCCGTCGCCCTGGCCGAGCTTCGGCGGCTGCACGTACTTCTTCGTGTCCCAGATGGGGAAGTCGGCGGCGGTGAACTCGATGTTGGACTTGAAGAGCAGGCCGTCGAAGAGCCGCGCGGCCGTGCGGCTCACCGCCTTCGCCACGGGGGCCGGAAGGTGGGCGGGCTCGGAGAAGGCGAGGCGGTTGCGCTGGCGGAACTGCATGCGGTTCGGGCCGATCGCCGTCGGCAGGATCATCGTGCACATGCGCATGCCCATGCGGGGGGTGTACATGTCGGCGTGCAGACAGGCGAGCCCGTACCCGTGCACGTCCACGTCGACCGTGAAGTCGCCGAGGAGAGGGGCCGATTCGGTCGCGCGCATCGTCAGGTGGAAGGTGTCGCCCTCGTAGGTCAGGGGTTCCAGGACCTCCGCCTTCTTCCAGCCGTGGAGCGTCGCGAAGTGCCCGTAGTCCACCGAGTTCTCGATGACCTCCTGCGCGTGCCCCGAGAACTCGAAGGCCGCGTACTTGGCGGGGCGGTGGCCGATCTCGTGCCAGTCGGGGATCGTCCAGTACGGCTCGCGGTCCTCGTGGTGGCGCCACACGAAGATCGCGCCGTTCGCCTCAAGGACGGGGCGGGAGCTGAGCGGGGAGCGGGGTGGCGGGGTGTCGTACCCCGTACGCACGCAGGTGCCGTCCGGGCCGAAGGCGAAGGCGTGGAAAGGGCAGACGAGGTCGTCGCCTTCGAGCTTCGCGAGCCCGAGGTGTGCGCCGAGGTGCGGGCAGTAGGGGCGGATCGCGCGCAGCTCGCCCGAGCGCAGGCGGTAGAGGACGACGTCCTCGCCCGCGAGGGGCCGGGTGAGGACCTTGCCGACCGGAAGCTCCTCCGAGAAGGCGAGCGCGGCCCAGCCGCTCGGGTACGGGAGCGGTGGCGCTTCGGCCGATGCGGAGGCGGGTGTGGGGCCCTCGGTGAGGGGGCCTCCGTACGCGCGTGACAGTCCCACGGGGTCCCTTGTGGTAGCTCGGTGCCATCGAATGGCTACGGACAGTGCTACCGAGACAATGCCCGGTAACCCGACTTTTGCTCCCGACGGGTGATCTTTCACTCGAAGGTGGAGGTGTCACGCGGGGATTGACCCCGCCCCGAGCCACGCGGCGCCCCACCCGAGCCGCGCCGCCCACCCGAGCCACGCGGCGCCCCACCCCCACCGTGCCCCCACGCCCCCCGTCCCCCCAGCCGCCGACGCCGCCTCAGCCGAGCCGTTCCCGCCACGCGTGTCCCGGGTGGACGCGCTCCAGCCACCCCCGCAACCGCTCCCGCCGCGCCTCGTCGAGCAGCGGCAGCACCCGCGCGAAGTCCGCTTCGTCCTTCGGCCGTGCCGCCTTCGCCTTGAAGAGCAGCACCAGTTCGGGTACGAGGTACGGGATGCCGTCCGCCGTGTGCGCGATGATCTCGCCGTACGGGAGGCGGATGGCCGGGTCCCTGCGGCAGATCCACGTGCCGCCCTCGTGCGGCTCCCTGAAGACGTCGAGGAGCCACCGGTCCTGCGCGGGATCGCGCAGCCACGTCTGGTGGGAGCCGGGGAGCGGCCCCGCACCCGGCCGGACCCATCCGTCCCCGACGCCGTCCCACACGTACGCGGGGAAGCGCGCGGCGAGTTCGGCGAAGCCCGCCTCGGGCACGGCGATTTCGAGGTCCCCGTGCGGCCGCGACGGCTCCCCGCCCCTGAACAGGTCGAGCGCCCACCCGGCGGCGACGCACCACGGCGCCGCGAGGCCCCGCAAGCGCTCCGCCGCCTGCGCGGGCCGCCAGGGCTCCGCCCACCCGGCGTCGATCCGCTCCTCGTCCATCGGGACGCCGTCCGGCGGGAGCCGTCCGCTCACGGCCGCCACACGTACCGCACGTCCGGCTCCTTCTCCTCGTTCCGTGCCCCGTCCGTCTCCTCGGCCACGGCGAAGCCGTGCCGTGCGTAGAAGCGGCGCGCGGGCGCGTTCACCTGGAACGTCCACAGGTCGAGCCCGGCCGGACGCCGCTCCTTGGCGAGCGCCACGAAGCGGTCCCCGAGCCCCTGCCCGCGCGCCTCGGGGGAGAGGTAGAGCTGCTCCAACTCGTCGTCGGAGAGCGCGAGTACGCCGACGATCGCGCCCGCTCCCGTCACCGCGACCCACGTCTCCAGATCCGGCACCACGACGTGCGTGAACCACTCCCGCACCTCGTCGTCCGAGTGCGCCCGCCGCACCCCCGGCAGCGCCGCGGCGAAGGACCGCAGCCACACCTCCGCCGCCCCTCGCGCGTCCGGCTCCCCGGCCCTGCGCAGCGTGATCACGTTTTCGTCCACCGGGGGAACCTCTCAGCAACCCCGGTACCGCGCAAGGGGATTTCCGCCCACTCGCCCCGCGATGCCGCGGCCGAAACGCCGGGCCTCGACAACACCCCGGAGCCGGTCCCGTTCACACATCCCGCCCCCGTCCCGCGACCACGGCCAGCGACCCCGCGAGGAGTCCCCAGGCCGCGTAGACCGTCCATGCGCCGCCGGTCGTCCACGGGAAGGCCGTCCGCGAGGGGGCGATCTCCGTGAGCCGCGACCATGCCTGGAAGAGCGTGGCGTGCCCGGCCACGGCGGACCAGTGGCGGCCGTCGCTGAGGGCGACGGGGAGGACGAGGAGCACCACGACCGTGAGGACCAGGGTCGCCGAGGTGCGCCGTACGAGGGCGCCGGCCGCCAGTCCCGCGAGCGCGCTCAGGGGCGCGAGGAGGGCGGAGGCGAGGACGAGCCGCGCGGCGGCCGGGTCGCCGATCGACATGCCCGCGCCCCGCCCGCCGAGCACCGCCTGCGTCACCGCGAACGAGACCACCGCGAGGACCGCCCCGAAGACCGTGGCGAACGCCGCCACCACGACCGTCTTGGCGGCCAGGACGGTCCCGCGCGCGGGGACGGCGGCGAAGGTCGTACGGATCGTGCCCGTACTGTGCTCGCCGACCAGCGCGACCGCCCCGATGGCCCCGAGGGCGAGCATCATGACGAGTGTGGCGTTCGCCGTGAACGCGACCTGGAGGGGCAGTCCCTCGCGTACGTACCTCGCCCGGCTCTCCGCGCCGCGCTCGCTCCAGTTGGCGTAGGTGTCGTACGCCGTGCCGATGTTGAGCGCGAGGACGGCGAGCGCGGTGGCCCCGTACGAGATCCAGGACGAGCGCAGCGAGCGGAGCTTGATCCACTCGGCGGCCACGACGTCGGCGAACCGGGCGCGGGGTTCCGGGGCGACGAGTGTGTTGCGCAGCCCCTTTGGCGTCCGCGCCTCGCGCCTCCCCGCCGCCCTGGCCTCCCCTGCCGCCCTGGCCTCCCCCGCCGCCCTGGCCGCCCTGGCCTCTCCCGCCGTCATCGGCCCTCTCCCGCCTGGAACTGCACACTGTCAGCGGTGAGTTGCATGAATGCTTCCTCCAGCGACGCGGTGCGGGTGCTGAGATGGTGCAGCGGGATGCCGTGTTCGAGGGCCAGTGCCGCGAGGCGTTCCGCGTCCGTCCCGGTCACGGCGAGCGATTCGCCCTCCGCGCGCACGACTGCGCCGTTCGCCGTGAGGAGTTCGCGCAGGGCCTCGGTGGCGGTCGTGCCCACCAGGACGCACCCGCCGGTGCCGCGTGCGGAGAACGCCGCGAGACTCTCCGCCGCGATGAGACGGCCGCGCCCGACGACGACCAACTCCTCGGCCGTGTGCTCCGTTTCCGACATGAGGTGGCTGGAGACGAACACTGTGCGCCCCTCGCCCGCGAGCCGCCGGAACAGGGCGCGCACCCAGCGCACGCCTTCCGGGTCGAGGCCGTTGAGGGGTTCGTCGAAGAGCAGTACGGGCGGATCGCCGAGGAGGGCCGCCGCGATGCCGAGCCGCTGTTTCATGCCGAGCGAGTAGCCCTCGATACGGCGGTGGGCGGCCCCGGCGAGGCCGACCTCGTCCAGTACTTCGTCCACCCTGCGCCGTGCGAGGCGGTTGCTCCGCGCGAGGGCCGAGAGGTGCGCCCGCGCGCTGCGCCCGCCGTGCACGTCGTGCGCGTCGAGGAGCGCGCCGACGTGGCGGAGCCCGCGCGGGCGCTCGCGGAAGGGGCGTCCTTCGACCGTGACGGTGCCGCCGCTCGGCGCGTGCAGGCCGAGGATGAGCCGCAGCGTCGTGCTCTTGCCCGCGCCGTTCGGCCCGAGGAAGCCGGTCACGCGGCCGGGCCGTACGGTGAAGGTCAGGTCGTCGACGGCGGTCGCGCCGCCGTATCGCTTGGTGAGTGCGTTGACTTCGATCACGAGGACCACGGTGCGGGCCGGGGCCCCCGCCGGTCGTCGGACCGGGGCCGACAATCATCCGGGGCGGACTCCAACCCCAGTCGTACAACCGAGGGTTGATGCCCCTACGGTCGTGCTTGGCTACGCTCGCCGTGTGTCCGTCTCCGTGTCCTCGCCGTTGCTCAAGCGCCTCCCGCCAGGTCTGTGGACGGCGGGGGCGTGGCTCGTCGCGGCCGTGTATCCCCTCGTCGAGTACGTCGTGCTGCCGCACGGCCCCGAGTACTCGCTCAGTTACCCCGAGGACGGTCTCGACGCGTCCCTCGCGAAGGCGCTGCTCGCGCTCGCCTTCGCGCTGGCCCTGACGGGCAGTGCGCTGCTGCGCCGCGCCCCCTCGCCCGCGTACGCGCTCGTGCTCGCCGGTACGGTCGTCTCGACGGCTGCCTGGCGCCAGGACGAGATCCCGCCGCTCCAGTTCCTCGCGACGGGCGCGGTCCTCGCCTACGTGGCCGCCGTGCGCTCCCGGCGGGCCTCGCTCACGGCCGCCACGGGGACACTCGCCGTGCTCGCCTGCTACTACCTCCTGCGGCCGCTCCTCGGGGACGACTCCGGGGTCGCCCCCGAACCCTTCCTGGCCCTGACCGCCGCCCTCGCCTGGCTCATCGGGCACACGGTCCACCAAGCCCGCGCGCACCGCGAGGAGTTGTACGCGCGCGCCGCCGTGCAGGCCGTCACGGCCGAACGGCTGCGCATCGCCCGCGAGATGCACGACACCGTCGCCCACAGCATCGGCATCATCGCCCTCCAGGCCGGAGCGGCGGCACGGGTCGTCGGAAGCAGGCCGGACAGCGCCAGAGAAGCCATGCTCGTCGTGGAGCAAGCGGGACGCGAGACCCTCGCCGGCCTCCGGCGCACGCTCGGCGCACTGCGCCAGGACGACGGGGAACAGGCGGACAGGGAGGGCGTGTTCGGGTCGCAAGAGCGCGGGCGCGGCACGTACGAGGAGCGGGTGTCCGCGCCTGGCGCGGCGTCCCCGCGCCCGGACGCCGCGCCCCCGCCGTCGCGACCGGCTCCCGGTCTGGCGGACGTGCCGGGACTCGCCGCGACGGCCGAGGCCGCGGGCGTCCGCGTCGACGTGTCCTGGCACGGCACGCCCCGCCGCCTGCCCACGGACATCGACCTCGCGGCGTTCCGGATCGTCCAGGAGTCGGTCACCAACGTCGTACGGCACGCGGGGGTGGCCGCCTGCCGCGTGCGCCTCGACCACCGCGAGGACGCCCTCGCGATCGAGGTCGCCGACCGGGGGCGGGGCGGCGCCGGGGCCACGAGCGGCGGTACCGGCGCCGGTACGGGCGAGGGGTACGGCCTCCTCGGCATGGGCGAGCGTGTCGCGCTGCTGCACGGCACGTTCACCGCCGGACCCCGTCCCGGGGGCGGCTTCCGCGTCGCGGCCGTACTGCCGCTGCCCGCACCGGCCGTGGCGGCTGCCCGATGACCATCCGCGTCCTGCTCACCGACGACCAGCCCCTGGTCCGGGCCGCGTTGCGCATGGTCCTCGCCGAGACCGCCGGGATCGACGTGGTGGGCGAGGCGGGGGACGGCGCGGAAGCGGTACGGCTCACGGGCCGACTCGCCCCCGATGTCGTCGTGATGGACCTGCGGATGCCCGGCATGGACGGAATCGAGGCCACGCGCCTCATCACCACCGGTGCGGGGTCGGCGCGCGTCGTCGTCCTGACGACATTCGACGACGACGAGTACGTCTACGGGGCCCTGCACGCCGGGGCGTCCGGCTTTCTCGTCAAGGACATGGCCCTGGACGACATCCTCGCCGCCATCCGGGTCGTGGCGGCGGGGGACGCTCTCCTCGCCCCGGCCGTCACCCGCCGCCTGATCGGGGACTTCACCGCCCGGGGCGCCAGGCCCTCGCCCCGCCGGGAGGGACTCACCGGCATCACCGCGAGGGAGCGCGAGGTGCTGACGCTGGTCGGCAGGGGCCTGACCAATACGGAGATCGCGGCGGAGCTGTGCATCAGCGTCGCCACCGCCAAGACGTACCTGACGCGCCTCCTCGCCAAGCTCGACGCGCGTGACCGTGTGCAGTTGGTGATACTCGCCTACGAAGTGGGGCTGGTTGCGGCGCCGCAGTGACCGCGCGTGGCCCACATGTCAGACGAGCGCGCTGAGTTCGCGGAGCGAGCTGATCGACGGGACCGTACTCCCCGTTCCTTCACGGTCCAGGAAGCGGCCCTCGTAGCCGAGCGCGAGCGCCGCCGTGACGAGAGCCGGGGTGTCGTCCACGAAAAGGCAGTGTGCGGGGTCCAGGCCCAGGCCCTCGCTCGCGTGGTGGTACATGCGGGGATCGGGCTTCTCGCGGCCGAGCACCGCCGAGATCGCGTACACCTCGAAGTAGCCCCGGATGCCCAGCCCTTCGTGCAGCTCGGGCAGGTCCGGCCACGCGTCCGAGACCACCGCGAGCCGAATCCCGCGCCGCTTCAGCTCCGCGAGCGTCGGCAGCACGTCCGGATACAGCTCCAGCATCACCGCCGGAGGCACCTCCCGGCGCAGCGCCGCGAGCAGCTCGGGGGCCGGACGTACGCCCAACTCGCCGAGAAGTACGCGGTGGTAGTCGTCGCGATCGGGTGTTCCCGCCGCCTCGGCGAGGAATCGGTCCCCCACGGCTATGGCTTCCGCGAACCGCTCGGGCGTGATCGAGGGCATGTGCCGCGACACGGTTTCCTCGAAGTCGGCTCGCGGATTCCACCGCCCGCCGACCGGCCGCATGAGCACTCCGCCGGAGTCAAACAACACGGCGCGTATGTCGGGGACTTGGGAAATGAAGTCGGTCATTCCGCGCAGCTTAAGGGCCCGGCCGCGGGCGTGTCAGCCAGGCGGCTTCCACCGAACCGAGATGTCCCGGCGTCCGAGGTCGACGAGGACGGGCCGGCCGTCGAGCATCGTCTCCACCGTCCGCCGTTCCCCCGGCCGATACTGGGGCGTGTACGAGGAGCGGAAGTCGTCGGTCGTGCCGGGCGTCGTGTTGTGGACGCGGCGGCAGGGGGGCGCCCCTCGGCGCGCACGTCCGTGTGCCGCCGGACGCGTGCATGGACCTGATGTGGACCGGTGGCCGCCTGCTCGTCGCGGGCCCGGACACGACGGCGCACGTCACGGCGGTACGGGCTGGCGAGGAGTACGCGGCCGTACGGTTCCCTCCCGGGACGGCGCCGTCCGTACTGGGCGTCCCCGCAAGGGAGTTGCGGGACCTGCGGGTGCCGTTGGCGGAGTCGTGGCCCCAGCGCAGGGAGCGGGAACTGGCCGAGCGGGTGGCCGAGTCGGCGGACCGGACAGCCGAACGGGAAGCGATGGCAGCCGCGTACGGACCGAGCACGCGCGACCGCGACACGGCGGCGGTGCTCGCGGGTGCTCGGCGCGGCCTCGCGGTACGCGGGATCGCGGGCGAAATCCACATCAGCGAACGCCAGTTGCACCGCCGCTGCGTGGACGCCTTCGGCTACCGGGCTTCATTCGCAGTGCTCCGGCGTTTACGCCGGGGGTGAAGCGAGTCTGATGGTGGCGACGCGGAGTGTCGTCGCGTCTGCTCCGGCGGAGCCGGAGATGGCGCGTGCGTTGTTCATGGCGTGAAGCGTCATGACGGCTCGCGGCGGCGGAGCCGGGGAACGCTCATGCCGGCCGGTTCTGCGCTTCGATGTACTGCCTGATTTTGGAGAGCGGGGTGCCGCCGACGGTTTTGGCGAAGGAGGAGCCGGACCGGGCCACGGCTTGTTGGCTCGCCAGTAGTGGCGTGCCAGGTCGGGGAATTCCTGGCGCAGGCGGCGTGAGGAGACGCCTTTGAGGGAGTTGACCAGCTTGGTGACGGCGACCTCGGGCGGGAAGTCCGCCAGCAGGTGGACGTGGTTGTCCTCGCCGTGGAGCTTCATCAGTTCGCGCTCGAAGTCCGTGCTCACGGGTCGCGTGGTCTCCTCAATGCGCCTCAACGGGGCATCGGTGATCAGCACCCTTCCCCGGGGCCGGGGAGCTGTCGAAGAGGCTGATCACCCGGGCGAGCTGACCGAGGCCCGGTCCTGGCGGGGGGCGAGGTCTCCGTCGTCCTCCAGCAGTCCCTGCGCGACGCCGAGGCCGCGTACCGCAATTTCTTCGCCTCCCTCAAGGGCACCCGCAAGGGTCCCAGGACCGGCCCGCCGCGCTTGAAGTCGCGTAAGGACAGGCGGCAGTCGATCCGGTTCACCGCCAACGCCCGTTGGCACCTCACCGGCAGCGGCCGGCTGAACCTGCCGAAGATCGGGGCGGTGAAGGTGAAATGGTCCCGCACCCTGCCCGCCACCCCCACCTCGGTCACCGTCGTCAAGGACAGCGCGGGCCGGTACTTCGCTTCCTTCGTCATCACCACCGACCCCGCCACCGACAGGGCCCGGATGCCCGAAACCGACCAGACCATCGGCATCGATCCCGGCTTGACCTCCTTCGCCGTCCTGTCCACCGGCGAGAAGATCACCTCCCCCAGGTTCCTGCGCCGGGCGGAGAAGAAGCTGAAGAAGACCCAGCGCGAGCTGTCCCGCACACAGAGGGGATCGAAGAACCGGGAGAAGGCCCGCCGCAAGGTCGCTCGCGTCCACGCCAAGGTCGCCGACGCCCGCCGTGAGTTCCACCACCAGCTCTCCACCAGGCTGATCTCCGAGAACCAAGGGATCTCCGTGGAAGACCTGTCCGTGGCGGGACTGGCGCGCACCAGGCTGGCGAAGTCCGTGCACGACGCCGGATGGTCGGCGTTCGTGCACATGCTGGAGTACAAAGCGGAACGGTACGGGCGCACCCTGGTCAAGATCGGCCGGTTCGAGCCGACCCACCCGTGCCCGCGCCGGGCTCCCGTTCGCCGAGGTGGCACACCGTACGGGCTATGCCGACCAAGCCCATCTCACCCGCGACGTACGGGCCTTGACAGGGGTGTCGCTCGGCCGCCTGCTCGCCGAGGAGTCAGCCGGACAGCCGGGCGAACAGCTCCACGGTGTTGCCGTCCGGGTCCAGAAGGACCGCTGAGCGCATGCCCCGGTCGGCGTCCCACGGCGCCAGGTGACCCGTGCGACCGTCCGCGAGGAGCGCCGTGTACGTCTCGTCGCCCTCGCCGGGCGCCCGCGCGCGACGGCGAGGGCCACACGGTGCCCACCCACCGGCGGCGCCCACTCCGGCTCGAAGAGGTGGATGGTCTCGACGGTGTCCCAGGTGAGCCGAAGCGCCCCGGGCGGCACGACAGCGACGGGCCCCTCGCCGTCCCCCTCCGGCGGGATGCCGGCCCCGAGCCGCCGGTGGAACGCGAGCGAGGCCGCCATGCCGGTGACGGCGAGGCCGATGAGGCCGAAGCCCGGTCGAGGGGTCAGGCGGGCCACGCTGCGGCCGGACCCTCACACCGGTCCTGAACGCATCGGACGTGCCGGGCCCGCCGTTGCCCGCGTCTCACTTGGCGATTTCCCAGATGTGGCCGCCGGGGTCGCGGAAGCTCGCGGTGCGGATGCCCCAGGGGCGGTCCATCGGGCCGTTGAGCAGTGTCACGCCGCGCGCGGTGAGTTCCTCGCACATCGCGTCCACATCGTCCACCGGCAGCGTCAGCTGGACGCGGGAGCCGGAGTCGGGCCGGGCGACGGGGGCAGGATCGATCAGCCCGGTCGCCGCCGTGCTCCGCAGCAGGTTGATAAGGGTATTGCCGAACCCGAAGACCGCCGAGGCCTCGTCCTCGAACTCCACCGGCAGCCCGAAGACCTCCCGGTAGAACGTCTTCGTGGCGTCCAGATCCTCCACGAACAGGGTGATCGCGCTGATGCCAGTGGGCCATGAGGGGCTGCCAGTTGTGTCCGTCATGGCTCCACACCCTCTAGGAACGGGGGCGCCCGTACAAGGGCTTCGGCGCGCTGTCCCGAGCGGGGCCCCGGGCCCGTCCTGTTTCACCGCCGCCACGAACGCCGTGAAGGCCGTGGGAGTGAGGTGGAGCTGGGGGCCTGTGGGGTTCTTCGAGTCGCGGACGGGGATGGTGCGGGGGATTCCGGTGGCGACTTCGACGCAGGTACCGTCGTTGTTGCTGTACGAGGACTTGCGCCAGGTGGCGGCGGCCTCCATGCAGATGCCCCCGTTTTCGCTGTATCTGGAGTCGCGCCATTCCGCCATCTCGTCCGTCCCCTCGCTGAGTTGTGCCCCTGCCGGGAGGTATGCCCGCCCTGGGCAGAGCGAGGCCCCGTCGGGTGGGTGGCGGGGCTTCGGGGCGCGGAGGTTGGCTCAGACGTCGAACTCGCCGTGCTTCACGCCGGTGACGAAGCCGGTGAAGGCGGTGGTGTTGAGGGTGAGGGTGGGGCCGCCGGGGTTCTTGGAGTCGCGGACCGGGACGATGCCGTGTGCGGGGACGAGGTTGGTGGCGACCTCGACGCAGCTGCCGCCGTTGTTGCTGTACGAGGACGTGAACCAGCGGGGCGCGTTGCTCACGGGTGTTCCCTTTCATCCTGTTCGATACTGGGCCCTCGGCCGGGAAGCTGCGGGACCTGCGGGTCCCCGCCGACCGCGTACCGTGCTGTCTGTTCCGGAGGTATGCCCGGACCCGAACAGCGCGAAGCCCCGTCTGCTGGACGGGGCTTCGGGACGCGGAATGTTGGCTCAGACGTCGAACTCGCCGTGCTTCACGCCGGTGACGAAGCCGGTGAAGGCGGTGGTGTTGAGGGTGAGGGTGGGGCCGCCGGGGTTCTTGGAGTCGCGGACCGGGACGATGCCGTGTGCGGGGACGAGGTTGGTGGCGACCTCGACGCAGCTGCCGCCGTTGTCGCTGTACGAGGACTTGAACCAGCGGGGCGCGTTACTCACGGGTGTTCCCTTTCAGCCTGTTCGATCAAGGCCACAGTCTCCGCTTGGGAAAGCGATTCGGCCTGCGCCTGATGGTAGGCGGTCATCAGCGCGGCGACAGACGTGATTTCTCGATCAAGGTGTCCCTGCGTCTGTGACTCAACGTAGGAGACGATGCCGCGATCCGGAAGCGTGAGCAGGTTGGTGAGCATGTTGAGCGGCCGCCGTTCTCCTATGGCGAAGGGGGCGACCTGGAGGACGGTGTTGGGCAGTGCCGCGAAGTCGACCAGATGACCCAGCTGAGCCTTCATCGTTGCCGAACCCCCGATAGAACGGCGGATGCAGCTCTCGTCGAGTACGGCGAAGATCATCGGAGCGCTTTCGCGCCGCACGGCCTGCTGTCGCTCGGCAAGCGCGCGAAGGCGCTGCTCGGCCAGTTCCTCTGTGATGGCTCCGCGCTGAACTGCGGCTTCAGCGAGGGCCCGTGCGTATTCGGGCGTCTGGAGGAGGCCCGGGAGGACGCCGTTCTCGAAGACCCGGATCTCCACTGCTCGCGCTTCGAGTTTCAAGTACTCGGGGAACCCCTCCAGGAGCGCCCCGAACGTGATGTTGCGCCACTCGCGCTCGAACGACCGCTCGGTGTTCGTCAGCCCCAGTGCGGTGTCAAGCGCCACTGAGAAATTGAGTGTTGGTTTCTTCGCGGCGATTTCCACGCCGGACATGTGCGACTCGGCGTACCCCACTCGCTGCGCCACGTCCTTCTGTCGCAGCCCCAACTCCTGCCGTACCTTGCGCAAACGCGCTCCGTAGGCCGCGTAAGGCCCCGCGTCCGGGTTCAACTTCTTGATGTTCAAGGGGCGTTCCCCTCCACCTTCCACCCGTTGGCACAACGTTGAGTAGTTCTCCACGCTAGGCCACCGTGTACCTCCCCGGTAGCCAAACCGACACGGAGAGGAACCGTCATGCCCCTGCACCTCGTCCACGAACGCCCGCCCGCGTCCCCCGAACCCGACCTCCCCTGCCGCCTCTGCGACCGCCTCCGCGCCGAGGAGCGGGAGGCCGTCGCCGCCGGTGACCACTCCCGTGCCGTCGACTGCCGCGTCCTCGTCGCACGGCACCCGCACGGGTTCTCGCGGCGGTGAGTCGCGCAGGTCGGGGCCCCGGTGGGATGCGGGCACGGTGCCGAACGCCTCTGCCTCCGCACGGGGTTGGGTATGTGCGGCCCGTACGGCTGTGACTTTCCGCGCGGGGGCCGCGCGGGGGTGGCCCACGGGGCGCGCCACTACCGCCCCGCCACCCCGCCTCCGTACGTCCGTTCCCCGGGTGAAATCCCGGGCCGCGTGTCAACGGCCCCCGGGGTGGGTGGTTCCTCGGCCGTGCCGTGCCCCGGAAGCCCTTTCCGGCGTTTGACTCACATCCCCCACGGGTGCCCTTCAGCCAGAGACAGAGGTGCCGTCATGCCCCCACCCCCCGTCCTTCGCCGCGCAGGGAGGGAGTCGTCCGCGCAGGTCCCGCGCTTGGCGGAAGCGCCCGGACGCGCGCAGGTCGTCCGCATGGGGGGCGCGCGGGGTGCGCATGATTCCCCGGAGCGCCCCGGGGCGCACGGGACCCGGGTGACGTACGGCGAGCGGCGGCCCCCGTGCCCGTACCGCGGTCCCGGGCGTTGTACGCCGCGCGGCGGTGTGAACGGCCCGTACGAGAAGCAGGAGGATGAGCAGACGTGGTGACGAGCGAGCGGGGCAGCGCGGAGCGGGACGCGAGACTGCGGCTCGGGCGGCGGATGAGCGCGGCGGGCGCGCTCGCGCCGGACTGGCGGGCGGCGTACGAGGAGGTGCCGCGCGCGGCCTTCCTGCCGCCGCTCATGTGGCCGTGGGACGCCGAACAGCGGTCGCACGTACCGGTGTCGCGCAGCAGGGACCCTGCCACGTGGTACGCGTACGCCGACAGCGATGCGCCGATTGTCACCCAGTGGGATGACGGGGACCACACGGGGCTGACTCCCGGCCGCTTCGCGACCTCGACCGCGCTCGGGCCCTCGGTCGTCTTCGGACTGCTCGGTGACCTCCGCCTGAGCGAAGGGGTGGGCAGGGTCCTGGAGGTCGGTACGGGGACGGGGTGGACGACGGCGCTGCTCGCGCACCGGCTGAGCGTGCCCGCGGTGACGAGCTTCGAGATCGACGAATCCGTGGCCGCGCTCGCCCGCCAGCGGCTGCGCCGCTTCGGCCTCACGCCGGAGGTGCGCGTGGGCGACGGTCTCTCCGGCTACACCGTGCAGGCCCCGTACGACAGGATCGTGGCCTGTTGCGGCCTGCGGGAGGTCCCGTACGCGTGGATCGAGCAGAGCGCGCCGGGGGCGCTGATCGTGCTGCCGTGGGGCACGCACTTCTGTTCCGCCGACGTGCTCGTGGCGCTGCGCGTGAGCCAGGACGGGCGCTCGGCGAGCGGACGTTTTCTGCGGCCCCTGGAGTGCACGCGGGCGCGCGGGCAGCGGTGGCGCCTCGGGGCGCGGGCCGAGTACCTGCGCGAGACGGGCGCCAAGGCGCAGCGTTCCTCGGCGTGGATCGGCACCGACATCCTCGACTCGGACCTGCTCGGCAGTGCCCGCTTCGCGCTGGGCCTGCGGGTGCCGCGCTGCGCGACCGCCGTGGCGCCGACGGTGCAGCTCGACGGCAGCCGCCCGGTGTGGTTCCACGACACGGGCGGCACGGGCTCGTGGGCGTGCCTGGTGCTGCGGCCCGACGCGGAGTCGACCGTCCTCCAGTACGGGGAGCGGAAGCTGTGGCACGAGGTGGAGGCCGCCTACCGGTGGTGGCAGTCGGCGGGCCGCCCCGGGTACGGGGAGTTCGGGCTCACCGTGGGCCCCGAGGGGGCGCGGGCCTGGCTGGGGGACGAGGGACACAGCTGGGCGGTGGGGGGCGGGGGGCAGGACGGCGGGGGCGCCGCCCGGGACCGTACCCGCCCGGGCCGCTAGCCCGCGTCCGTACCCGCCCGCGCCGCTGGCCCGTGGTCGTGCCCGCCCGCGCCGCTGGCCTGTGTCCGTACCCGCCCGCGCCGCTGGCCCGTGGTCGTGCCCGCTCGCGCCGTTGGCCCGCGTGCGTGCCCGCCGGTGTCGCTGGCCCCGTGTCCGTACCGGACTTCGCGGATGTCTCTCAGGGGGTTTCCGCGACGCCCGTCAGCCGCGTCACCAGGTCACCGAAGTCCGGCGCGGTGAAGTCGAAGCGGTCCTCGGGGCCGGGCGCCTCGCGGTCCTCGCGGTGCACGTACGCCGTGCGCATGCCGAGGCTCTGCGCGCCGCGCAGGTCCCAGGCGTGCGCCGCGACCATCAGGACCCGCTCAGGGGGACGGCCCGCGGCGGCCAGCGCGAGCTCGTACGCGGGCGGGTCGGGCTTGAAGGTGCGGGCCTCCTCCGTGGAGAGGGCCAGGTGCCAGCGCAGCCCCGCCCGCACCGTGATGCCGAGCAGTTCCGCGCGGCTCGCGTTCGACAGCGCGATGACCGGGAAGCGGCGCGCGAGCCGGTCGAGGCCCGCGACACTGTCCGGGAACGGCGCGAGCGTGTGCGCCGCGCGCGCGAGCGCGGCCACCGCGGCCGCGTCGTCGTCCACCCCGGCCGCCGCGGCGACCACGCCCGCCGTCTCGATGTCCAGCGCGTCGGCGGGAAGGTAGGGCCGCTGGCCCGCCATCATCCGGCGCTGCTCCGTGTCCGTGTGCTCCTGCCACAGCGCGAAGAGCCGCTCCGCCTCCGCCGGGTCGGCCGTCAGCTCGCCGATGCCCGCGCGGATTCCCGCCGTGTCGTCGACGAGCGTGCCGAGGACGTCGAAGACGAGGGCGTCGATGCCGCGGGTGTCGATGCCGCGGGCCGGGTCCGCGGCGGGGGCCGGGACGGTGTCGTGGGCGGTGCCGTTCGCGTGCGCCGCGTCGATGTCGTGATCAGCCATGACGTCGAGTCTTCCCGGCTTCGGGCCGCTCATCCCGCGCGGCGCCGTCTCACGCCTCCCGCGCGGCGCCGTCTCACGCCTCCCGTACGGGCGCTTCGGCCCCGTCCCGTACCCGCGCCTCCGCGCCCGCCGGGTCCCGTACCGCCTCCGCCTCGCGGACCGCCGTGCGCAGGCGGTCGGCCGTGCGGCGGTTGGTGCGCGCCGTGCGCAGCGCGTCCCAGGTCAGGAGGACGAGCGCGATCCACACGAGCGCGAAGCCCGCCCAGCGCGCGGGCGGCATCTCCTCGTGGAAGTAGAAGATGCCCAGGGCGAACTGGAAGACCGGGGCGAGGTACTGGAGCAGGCCCAGCGTCGAGAGCGGCACGCGGATCGCCGCCGCGCCGAAGAAGACGAGCGGCACCGCGGTGACGATCCCCGTCGACGCGAGGAGCGCCGCGTGTCCCGCGCCCTCGCCCGTGAACGTCGCCTCGCCCCGCGCCGAGAGCCAGATCAGGAAGCCGAGCGCGGGCAGGAACTGGAGCGCGGTCTCCGCGGCCAGCGACTCGATCCCGCCCAGGTTGACCTTCTTCTTCGCCAGCCCGTACGCGCCGAACGAGAACGCGAGCGCCAGCGAGATCCACGGCGGCTTCCCGTAGCCGATCGCGAGGACGAGCACCGAGGCCACGCCCGTCGCGACGGCGACCCACTGCACGGGCCGCAGGCGTTCCCCGAGGAGCAGCACGCCGAGCGCGATGCTCACGAGCGGGTTGATGAAGTACCCGAGCGAGGCCTCCACGACGTGGCCCGCGTTGACCGCCCAGATGTAGACGCCCCAGTTGACCGTGATCACGGCCGCGGCGACCGTCACGAGCCCGAGACGGCGCGGGTCGCGCAGCAACTCGCCCATCCAGGCCCACCGGCGTATGCACAGGAGCAGGATCGCGACGACGCCGAGCGACCACACCATGCGGTGCGCCAGGATCTCGCCCGCCCCGGCCGGCTTGAGCAGCGGCCAGAAGAGGGGGACGAGACCCCAGATGCCGTAGGCGCCGAAGCCGTACGAGAGCCCGGCACGTGACGTGCCCTGGGCGGCTGGAGTGGTGTCCTGCGGTGCGGCCATCGCGGTCCCCGTTCGGTCGTCACGGGCCGACGACCTGCCGCCGCCCCCGTCCGGGAAGGTAACGGGAGCGGCGCGGCTTGTCATTCCCGTATCGCCCTACGGTCCTGACGGCTCCCGGCCAGGCACCGGGCGCAGGTGCGGACAGGGCCGCTGGGGGACGGTACGGGCCCTGCCACCGGGCGCCGCCCGGTGCGGGAACGGCCGCCGGTGGCCGGGTGCGGGTCCGCTCAGCCCTCCAGGTCCTTCAGGGCCGCCGCGATCGTGTCCGCGACCGGGGTCGTCGGGCGGCCGATGAGGCGGGCGAGGTCGCCGGGGGTGTGGGCGAGGGAGCCGCGTGCGATGGCCGCGTCGACGTCCACCAGGATGTCCGCCAGGAACTCGGGGAGGCCCGCGCCGAGCAGCGCCTGCTTGTGCTCCTCGGGGGAGACGTTCTGGAACGTGACCTGCTTGCCCGACTGGCGCGTCACCTCTGCCACGAACTCGCTCATCGTCCACGCGACGTCGCCGCTCAGCTCGTAGACCTTGTTCTCGTGGCCCTCGTCCGTGAGCACGGCGACGGCCGCCGCCGCGTAGTCCGCGCGCGGCGCCGCGGCGAGACCGCCCTCGCCGGAGCTGCCGATCAGCGCGCCGTGCTCGAAGAGCTGCGGGACGCGCCCGGTGTACATCTCCGCGTACCAGCCGTTGCGCAGGAAGGTGTACGGGAGGCCGGAGTCGAGGATCGCCTGCTCGGTGATCTTGTGCTCGTCGGCCAGCGTGAAGTCGGCCTGGGGGCCGCCGAGCACGCCCGTGTACGCGAGCTGCGCCACGCCCGCCGCCTTCGCCGCCTCGACGACGGCGGTGTGCTGCGGCCCTCGCCTGCCTATGTCGCTGCCCGAGATGAGGAGCACCCGGTCGCCCGCGTGGAAGGCGTCCTCCAGCGTCGCGGGCTTGTCGTAGTCGGCGATCCGCAGCTCGACGCCCTGCGCGGCGAACTCCGCGCCCTTCTCCGCGCTGCGGACCACGGCGGCGATCTCGCGCGCGGGGACCTTCTCCAGGAGGCCCGCGACGACGAGGCGGCCGAGCTGCCCGGTGGCGCCGGTGACGACGATGCTCATGAAATGTGCCTTTCGCGCTGCATGGGGTGCTTGTGCCGTCTGTGCACGAAGACCACCCTAGGCTGCACACTAACCAGAGGAAAGTACCCACTTTGGCGTAAGGTACTGGCATGACGGTGAGTGTGGAGATGGCGAGGCTGCTCGGGAGCGAGGGGACCGAGGAGGGCACGCCCGACGTGAACCGGGCGATGTGCCCCTCGCGGGGAATCCTGGAGCACGTGACCTCGCGCTGGGCGGTGCTCGTGCTCGCCGCGCTGCTCACGCGGACGTTCCGGTTCAGCGAGCTGCGGCGGACGGTGGGCGGCGTGAGCGAGAAGATGCTCGCGCAGACGCTTCAGACGCTGGAGCGGGACGGGTTCGTCCTGCGGGACGCGAAGGCGGTCGTGCCGCCGCACGTGGAGTACTCGCTGACGGAGGCGGGCGAGGAGGCGGCCAGGCAGGTCTTCGACCTGGCGAGGTGGAGCGAGCGGCAGGTGTCCGCCGTGGAGGAGGCCAGGCGGGCTTACGACCTGCGGAAAGCCGAGCCCTCCTGACGCGGAGCAGCCGCCGCCCGGGAGCCCCTCGGGAGCCCCTCGGGAGGCTCCTCCCCCCGGCACCGCCCCGGCACCGGCCTCCGGCCCCAGCACCCGGCACCGGCACCCAGCACCGGCCTCCGGCCCCAGCACCCGGCACCGGCCCCGTCCTCCGCCCCTCAAACGCCAAAGGGGCTGAAGAAATTCAGCCCCTTTGGCGATCGGCTCCGTGGACGGCTCAGCCCACGACGGTCCAGGTGTCCTTCCCCGCGAGCAGCGCGGACAGGTCGCCCTTGCCCTGCTCGGAGACGGCCGCGTCGAGCTGCTCGGCCATCAGCGTGTCGTAGACCGGGCGTTCGACGTCCCGGAAGATCCCGATCGGGGTCTGGTGGAGCGTCGTCGGGTCCGCCAGGCGCGACAGCGCGTACGCCGTCGTGGCCGTCTCGCGGTGGGCGTCGTGGACGAGGACGTCCGCCTCGTTCCCGGGCGTCACGTCGACCACGCGCAGGTCGCCGGACGCGTGGTCCCGTACGACGCCCTTGGTGCCGAAGCGGATCGGCTGCCCGTGCTCCAGGCGGATCACCGCCTCCGCCGCCTGCTCCTTGTCCTTGAGGACCTCGAAGGCGCCGTCGTTGAAGATGTTGCAGTTCTGGTAGATCTCCACGAGCGCCGTGCCCGGGTGCTCGGCGGCCGCCTTCAGGACGCTCGTCAGGTGCTGGCGGTCGGAGTCGACCGTGCGCGCGACGAAGGTCGCCTCGGCGCCGAGGGCGAGCGAGACGGGGTTGAAGGGGTTGTCGAGCGAGCCCATCGGCGTCGACTTGGTGATCTTGCCGATCTCGGAGGTCGGCGAGTACTGGCCCTTGGTGAGCCCGTAGATCCGGTTGTTGAAGAGCAGGATCTTCAGGTTCACGTTGCGGCGCAGCGCGTGGATGAGGTGGTTGCCGCCGATCGAGAGGGCGTCGCCGTCCCCCGTGACGACCCACACGCTCAGGTCCTGCCGCGAGGAGGCGAGCCCGGTCGCGATGGCCGGGGCACGGCCGTGGATCGAGTGCATCCCGTACGTGTTCATGTAGTACGGGAAGCGGCTGGAGCAGCCGATCCCGGAGACGAACACGATGTTCTCCTTCGCGAGCCCGAGCGAGGGCATGAAGCCCTGCACGGCCGCGAGCACCGCGTAGTCCCCGCAACCGGGGCACCAGCGGACCTCCTGGTCCGACTTGAAGTCCTTCATCGACTGCTTCGCCTCGGCCTTGGGCACGAGCGAGAGCGAGAGCGGACCCGCGGGCGCCTGCGTGGTCTCAGTCATCGATGACCTCCTTGAGCGCCGTCGCGAGCTGTTCCGCCTTGAACGGCATTCCGTTGACCTGGTTGTAGGACCGCGCGTCCACGAGGTACTTGGCGCGCAGGAGGGTCGCGAGCTGGCCGAGGTTCATCTCGGGCACGACGACCTTCTCGTACGAGCGCAGGACCTCGCCGAGGTTCGCGGGGAAGGGGTTGAGGTGGCGCAGGTGGGCCTGCGCGATGCTCTCGCCCGCGACGCGCAGCCGCCGTACCGCCGCCGTGATCGGCCCGTACGTGGAGCCCCAGCCGAGCACGAGCGTGCGCGCCTCGTCCCCGGGGTCGTCCACCTCGATGTCCGGGACGCGCACGCCGTCGATCTTCGCCTGGCGGGTGCGGACCATGAACTCGTGGTTGGCCGGGTCGTAGGAGATGTTGCCCGTGCCGTCCTGCTTCTCGATGCCGCCGATGCGGTGTTCGAGACCGGGCGTGCCCGGCACGGCCCACGGGCGCGCGAGCGTCTCGGGGTCGCGCTTGTAGGGCCAGAACACCTCGGTGCCGTCCGCGAGTTCGTGGTTGAACCCGGTCGCGAACGGGGTCGTCAGGTCGGGCAGCTCCTCGGCCTCGGGGATGCGCCAGGGCTCGGAGCCGTTGGCGAGGTAGCCGTCCGAGAGGAGGAAGACGGGCGTGCGGTACGTGAGCGCGATGCGCGCCGCGTCGATCGCCGCGTCGAAGCAGTCGGCGGGGGTACGGGGCGCCACGATCGGCACCGGGGCCTCGCCGTTGCGCCCGTACATCGCCTGGAGCAGGTCGGCCTGCTCGGTCTTCGTCGGCAGTCCCGTGGAGGGGCCGCCGCGCTGGATGTCGACGATGAGGAGCGGCAGTTCGAGCGACACCGCCAGCCCGATCGTCTCCGACTTGAGCGCCACCCCCGGCCCGGACGTCGTCGTGACCGCGAGGCTGCCGCCGAAGGCCGCGCCGAGCGCCGCGCCGATCCCCGCGATCTCGTCCTCCGCCTGGAAGCTGCGCACGCCGAAGTTCTTGTGCTTGCTCAGCTCGTGCAGGATGTCGGAGGCCGGGGTGATCGGGTACGAGCCCAGGTAGAGCGGCAGGTCCGCCTGCCGGGATGCCGCGATGAGCCCGTACGCGAGCGCCAGGTTCCCCGAGATGTTGCGGTAGGTGCCGGTGGGGAACGCGGTCGTGGCGGGGGCGACCTCGTAACTGACCGCGAAGTCCTCCGTCGTCTCGCCGAAGTTCCAGCCCGCGCGGAAGGCCGTGAGGTTCGCCTCGGCGATCTCGGGGCGCTTCGCGAACTTGGCGCGCAGGAACTTCTCCGTGCCCTCGGTGGGCCGGTGGTACATCCAGCTCAGCAGGCCGAGCGCGAACATGTTCTTGCTGCGCCCGGCGTCCTTGCGCGAGAGGTCGTACTCCTTGAGCGCCTCGACCGTCAGCGTCGTGAGCGGCACGGGGTGGACGCTGTAGCCGTCGAGCGTGCCGTCATCGAGCGGCGAGGCGTCCCAGCCGACCTTCTGCATCGCGCGCTTGGTGAACTCGTCCGTGTTGACGATGATCTCCGCGCCGCGCGGCACGTCCGACAGGTTCGCCTTGAGCGCCGCGGGGTTCATCGCGACCAGGACGTCAGGGGCGTCGCCGGGCGTGAGGATGTCGTGGTCGGCGAAGTGGAGCTGGAAGGACGAGACGCCGGGCAGGGTGCCTGCGGGGGCACGGATCTCGGCGGGGAAGTTCGGCAGCGTCGAGAGGTCGTTGCCGAAGGAGGCGGTCTCGGAGGTGAAACGGTCACCGGTGAGCTGCATACCGTCCCCGGAGTCACCCGCGAAACGGATGATGACCCGGTCGAGTTTGCGGACCTCCTTCGCGCCGGACTGCGCGGGCGCCGCGAGACGCTCGGTGTCGGGCGCGGGGCCTTCGAGTACGTCCGTCACGGGGGCGGGGGCCTGCGACGCGTCCGTGCTGGTGGCGGCTGCGGCGGCCTGGGGCGCGTCCGTGGGGCGCGGCTCGCCGACGACCGCACCGTCGGACGGCCCGGCTGGGCTGCTGACCTGGCTGGTCACTGGAAGTGGACCTCCCGTCGAGGCGGTGGCGGCTCCCGCCGGGGGCCGGCGGGGGCGTTTCGTGGCCGTTGCTTCTGTGCCTTGTCTCCTGCGGAACAGCCTACGTCGGTAAGGGTCCCCTTCCCGGGACGGGTCATATCCCGAACACCTCGCGGAGGCCGGGGGAGCACCCCGAGGAGCCCTCTTCCGATCATGGCGCGGCCAAATCTGCCCGTTTCATGGCTGTTTTCCGGGGTTCCGCTCCCGGCGGGGGACGCGAGGCGGAAATGTCTGGTTCTTTTGGCCTAGGCACCCGCCCGAAGGACTGGGCAGCCGCCCGAACCGCTCGGCCACCGGGACCACCCGGGTCACCCGGACCGCCGCTCGGCCGCCCGGACCACCCGTCATGCCGCCCGGACCGCCCGTCATGCCGCTCGGGCCGCCCGTCGCGCCACGCGGGCCGCCCGTCGCGCCACGTGGGCCGCCCGTCCGCCCCCGGCCGCCGGTCGGCCGCTACGACCGCAGGTACGTGAGGACCGCGAGCACCCTGCGATGGTCGCCCTCGCTCGGCGAGAGCCCCAGCTTCATGAAGATGTTGCTCACGTGCTTCTCGACCGCCCCGTCGCTCACCACGAGCGCCTTCGCGACCGCCGAGTTCGTCCGCCCCTCCGCCATCAGCGCGAGCACCTCCCGCTCACGCGGGGTCAGGTTCGCCAGGACGTCCTGCTTGCGGGAGCGGCCGAGGAGCTGGGCGACGACCTCCGGGTCGAGCGCGGTGCCGCCGCTCGCGACCCGGTCCACGGCGTCCACGAACTCCCGCACGTCGGCGACCCGGTCCTTGAGCAGATAGCCGACCCCCCGGCTCGACCCCGCCAGCAGTTCGGTCGCGTACTGCTCCTCGACGTACTGCGAGAGCACGAGCACCCCGAGCGCCGGGTACGCCTTGCGGAGCGCGACGGCGGCGCGCACGCCCTCGTCCGTGTGCGTCGGGGGCATCCGTACGTCCGCGACGACGACGTCGGGGAGCTGGGACTGCTCCGCGAGGTCCCGCACCGTCTTCACGAGCGCGTCCCCGTCCCCGACCCCGTCCACGACCTCGTGCCTGGCGTCGGTGAGCAGGCGGGTCAGGCCCTCCCGCAGGAGGACCGAGTCCTCCGCGATGACGACCCGCACCTTCGCCGCCTCTGTCTCTGTCACGTCTGCCACGTTCCCCCGGAATCGGTGTCACTGCTGCCGGGGACAGCATTTCAGGAACGGGCGGCTTTGTGGGGGGCCGGGCCCGTTCTCGCCGTCCACGGCAGCTCGGCCGTCACGGTCGTGGGACCGCCGGGTGGCGAGTCGACCAGGAGGACGCCGTCGACCGCGTCGAGCCGGTCCGAGAGCCCGGCGAGCCCCGTACCCCCGTCGAGCGAGGCACCCCCCGTACCGTCGTCGCGCACCTGCACGAGCAGCCGCCCCTCCGCGCGCCACACCTCGACGGCCGCCATGCGGGCCCCGCTGTGCTTGCTCACGTTCTGGAGCAGCTCGGAGACGGTGAAGTACGCGATGCCCTCGATCGCCTCGGCGGGCCGCTCCCGCAGGTCCACCTCGACGGACACGGGGACCGTGCAGCGCGCGGCGACCGCGGAGAGCGCCGCGTCGAGCCCCCGGTCGGTGAGGACGGCGGGGTGGATGCCGCGCGCGAGGTCGCGCAGCTCCTGGAGCGCCGTCTTCACCTCGCCGTGCGCGTCGGCGACCAGCCGCGCCCCCGCCTCCGGGTCCTCCAGCATCTTCTCCTTCGCGATTCCGAGGTCCATCGCGAGCGCCACGAGCCGCGCCTGCGCCCCGTCGTGCAGATCCCGCTCGATGCGCCGCAGGTCGGCCGCCGCCGTGTCGACCACGACGCCCCGGTCCGACTCCAGCTCGTCGACGCGGCTCTCCAGGCGCGAGGGCCCGAGCAGCCCGCGTACGAGGAGACTGCCGACGGCCGTCAGGCCGCGTACGAGCCACGGCGCGAGCACCGTGAGCGCGAGCCCGGCCGCGCAGGTCAGAGCGATCTCCCAGGGGCGGTCGAGGTACTCGGTGCGGTGCGTGTCCCCGTAGATCTGGATGCCGTCGCGGCCGACGTCGTTCGGCACGCACCACATCCACAGCGGGTACGTGAGCATCAGCAGGCCGTTGCTCCACACGGCGAGCCCGAGGACGCTCGCGAAGACGCTCCACGGGAAGTGCAGGAAGGCGAAGAGGAGGTTGCGCCAGGACTCGCCGCTCTTGAGCAGCGCGCCCATCCACCCGAACGGCGAGTGCCGCTTGTGCCGTACGGGCCGCGCCTCGGGCACCTCGGTCCCCAGCAGCCCCCGGGCGAGCCCCCGCTGCACCCGCGCCAGCCCGCGCGCCGACGCGAGCAGCCCCGCGAGCACGGGCACCCCGATGAACGTCACGATCAGCCCCGCGCCGAGCCAGAACATCACCACGGACCACGTGAAGACGGCGATCGAGAGCGGCAGGCTCACGGCGAGGTACAGCAGCTCGCGCCAGAACCGGGGGCTCACGGGGGCGAGCAGGACACGGGCGAGGGGCGAGCGGTCGTCCGGGCGGGGGGCGGGCGGCGGCACGAGGGGCCAGCCGTCGCGGTCGTAGCGGTCGACGGGGCCGTACGGGGCGCCGCCGCGTGCGGATGTACCGGAACCGCGCGCCTGCGGGCCGCCCGGGCGGGCGTACGTGCCGGGGCCACGGGTGTACGTGCCGGGGCGGCCCGCGGGCGCGCCCGTGCCGCGTGCGGATGTGCCGGGGCCGCCTGCGTGCGGGCCCGTGCCGTGCGCCTCGCGGGTTCCGCCCGGCCCGCCCTTGTCGTACCACGTCCCTGCCGTCATCCGGACGCCTCCTCTCGCTCCCTTCCAGAATGGCGAGCGGAGGCGTCCGGTGACATGTGGGGGATCGGTCTCTCGGGAGGGGGGTTATCCCCACCCCGGGGGCCGCTCGGCCGCTCGCGGGTTCCCCGCCCAGCAGGTCACGGCGCGCGAGCACCGTGCCGAGCGCGCGCCCGAGGACCGGCAGGAGCACGGTCAGCGCCGCCCACAGCGGCCCCTGGCACCCCGTTCCGCCCCGCCGCCACGGGCAGCCAGGGCCCGTCGCCGGGCGCCCCGGCGGGCGCGCACGCGATCCCCGCACCGGCCCCGAAGCCCACGAGCCCCGCCACCGCCTCCGTGACCCGGCCCCGAGCAGCGCCGGGCGGGGCGCCCCGGCGGTCGCGGCACCACGAAGTCGCCGCGCCGCGCCTGCCCGCCCTCCGCCGCGCGCGCCCCGCCGATCGCCGCGATCGCCGCGGCGGCGGACGTCAGCACCACGAGCCCGATCGGCACGAGCGGACCCGCCCCGGCGAAGAGCCCCGGCAGCTCCCGCGCCCGGTCCGGTCCGTCGCGGGCGCGGCCGCGAAGCCCTCGGCGCGCGGCTTCCGCGTCACGGGGTCCACCCGCCCGGGCCCGTCGCCGTCGACCACGACGACGGCGCCGCGCGCCCCCGGGAGCGGCGAGGCCGCCGCCGCGAGGCCGACCACCGTGCCCGGCGCGAGGAAGGCCGCCCGTGTCCGGCGCGGGAGGCCGCCCCCGGGCCCTTCGGGCGTCGGCGCGGGTCGTCGACGGCGACGGCGCGCAGCGCGGGCGTCTCGCGGAAGGCGAGGCCGTGGCCCGCGTGCCGCCTGAAGTCCGTGCCACCGGCGCGCTCGGGGAGCACGACTCGCGCGGGCCGAGGCGCGCGGGGAGGCCGCCGCCGGTGAGAGGCGGGGCCTCGGCGGGCGTGAGGGTGTGGCTCGTGAGGCGGTAGCCGCCATCGGCGGGGCGGAGGGCCGCCACGTGGTCCGGCACGACCTCGCGCACGCCCGCCGGGCGCGCGACCCCGGAGAGCCGGGTGGGGGAGAGGGCGCCGGACGCGGCGGGGTGCTTGGCGTCGGCGCCACCGTCCGCCCGCGCCCGCACGGCGACCAGCCGCGGCCCGTCAGCGGCGAGGACGTCCCGCCCGGTGACGGTCCCCCCGCGGCGGCGACTCACGGCGGCCGCCGTGACGAGGGCGGCGAGGGAGGAGGGTGAGGAAGGGCAGGCGCATGGGGACCTTCGCGGTTCTCTTACCGCCCCCTCTTCACGTACCGCCCCCTCCGCACACGCCGCTCCCTCCTCACATACCGCCCCGCTTCCCCGTCACCCTCCGTCCGGCGCGGTCGTCGCCCCGGTCCCGCCAGGGGAGTTCGGCCGTGATCGTGGTCGGGCCGCCCGCAGGGGAATCGATGACGAAGAGGCCGTCGACCGCGCCGAGGCGTTCGGCGAGGCCCGCCATGCCCGTACCGCCGTCGAGCGAAGCGCCCCCGTGCCCGTCGTCGTGCACCTGGAGGAGCAGCCGGTCGCCCGCGCGCCACACCTCGACGGCCGCCGTCCGGGCCCCGCTGTGCTTGCTCACGTTCTGGAGCAGCTCGGAGACGGTGAAGTACGCGATGCCCTCGATCGCCTCGGCGGGCCGCTGTCGCAGGTCCACCTCGACCCGTACCGGCACCGTGCACCGCGCCGCGACGGCGGACAGCGCCGCGTCGAGCCCCCGGTCGGTGAGGACGGCGGGGTGGATGCCGCGCGCGAGGTCGCGCAGCTCCTGGAGCGCGAGCTTCACCTCGCCGTGCGCCTCCTCCACCATGAGCGCGGCCGCCTCCGGGTCCTCGATGACCTTCTCCTTCGCGAGCCCGAGCCCCATCGCGAGCGCCACGAGCCGCGCCTGCGCCCCGTCGTGCAGATCCCGCTCGATGCGCCGCAGGTCGGCCGCCGCCGTGTCGACCACGACCCCGCGCCCGGACTCCAGTTCGGCGATACGGCGCTCCAGCTCGTCCGAGGGCGAGAGCAGCCCCCTGACCATCGCCCGGTCCGCGTTCGCCAGCCCCCGTACGAGATAACCGAGCACCGGCCACAGCACGAAGAACGACACCAGCGACACCGTGAACGTCACGATGCCCCACGGCAGCCGGATCACGGAGTACAGCGCCGTGCGCCATCCCACCGGGTCCTTCACGCCGTCCCACAGCCGCCCGAGCACCCCGCCGCCGCCCCCGTCGCCGCGCGGGATCGGGCTCGGCTCGTCGATCCGCACGCCGAGCAACCGGCGCGCCCTGCCCCGTTCGAACCGTCCGAGGAGCCGCGCCCCGCGCAGCCCGAGTACGAGCACCGGCAGCCCGATGACGGTCACGGCGAGGCCGACGCCGAGCGAGACGAACAGGACGCTGTAGACGAAACCGATGAGGGTGGCCGGAAAGTTGGAAAGAAGATGGGCGAACTCCTTCCACGTCGCCCCCGGAAAGGCGAGGCCCACGGGGGGCGGAGCGCCGGGGGCGCGCTGGTCCTGAGGGGTCACCGATGCGGTCATGGCCCCAGCCTGCCCGTTCGGCGTGGCCGACGCCATGAGGTCGCCCTGACTGAGGCAGGGGGGAAATCCCCACCGTCGTCCCCACCGTCCCCCGCGCCCGCGCGGCTCCGCCCCGGACCTCACTGCTTACCGTTTCTTTAGCAGGCCCTAGACTCCCGTGGGTGCCCGTGCGGGCACGGCGCAGGACGGCGTGAGCCAGACCGAGCAAGGCGAGACCCGGCGGAGCGGAGGACGGACGTGGCGGAACCCCTGAGTCCCGAGGGCCTCCCCGGGGACGTCGTCCCGCTCGCCGCTTCCGGCTACTTCCACGCGTACACCCTCGTCGGCGTCATCACCGCCGCGGGCGTGCTCTTCGTGGCCTTCGCCTTCGCCGCCGGGCGCCTGCTGCGGCCCGTCGTGCCGACGCGCGAGAAGTTCCTGACGTACGAGTGCGGGGTCGACCCGGTCGGCGAGGGCTGGGCGCACACCCAGGTCCGCTACTACGTCTACGCGTTCCTCTACGTCATCTTCGCCGTGGACTCGATCTTCCTCTTCCCCTGGGCCACGGTCTTCGCCGCGCCCGGCTACGGGGCGACGACGCTCGTCGAGATGTTCGTCTTCCTCGGCTTCCTCGCCATCGGACTCCTCTACGCCTGGAAGAAGGGCGTCCTGGAATGGACGTGACCCCCGTGCCCACCACCGCCGTTCCGGCCCCCGTGGACCTCCCCGACCCCACCGCGCCGCCCGCCGGGACGACGGGCGTGCTCTCGCGCCTCGCCCCGCAGCCCATGAAGGTCGTCCTCAACTGGGGCCGCCGCTACAGCCTGTGGGTCTTCAACTTCGGCCTCGCCTGCTGCGCGATCGAGTTCATCGCCGCCTCGATGTCCCGCCACGACTTCATCCGCCTCGGCGTCATCCCCTTCGCGCCCGGCCCCCGGCAGGCCGATCTGATGGTCGTGTCGGGCACGGTGACGGACAAGATGGCCCCCGCCGTCAAGCGCCTGTACGAGCAGATGCCCGAGCCGAAGTACGTCATCTCCTTCGGCGCCTGCTCCAACTGCGGCGGCCCGTACTGGGACTCGTACTCCGTCACGAAGGGCGTCGACCAGATCATCCCCGTCGACGTCTACGTCCCCGGCTGCCCGCCGCGCCCCGAGGCGCTGCTCCAGGGCATCCTCAAGCTCCAGGAGAAGATCGCGCACGAGTCGCCCGCCGAGCGGTACGCGCACGGACGGCGCACCCCGACCGCCGCGCTCCGCAGCGGCCTGGTCAAGCCCCCGGAGGGGGAGCGGTGACCGGCTGGCTTCCGGGAGCGGCCGAAGAGGTCTTCGGTACGGGCGCGAGCGCCGAGGAGGCGTACGGGCTGCTGACCGTCGACGTCCCCGCGGACACGTGGACGGCCTCGCTCGACACGGCCCGCCGCGTCCTCGGCTGCACGTACTTCGACTGGCTCTCCGCCGTCGACGAGCCCGGCACGGGCTTCCGCGTCTGCGCGCACGTCGTCGCGCTCGCGCCCGTACGGCGCCTGCTGCTCCGTACGACCGTGCCGCACGAGTCGCCCGTACTCGCCTCGGCGATCGGGGTCTACGCGGGCGCCGCCTGGCACGAGCGCGAGACGCACGAGATGTTCGGCCTGCGCTTCGACGGCCACCCGAACCTGACCCCGCTCCTCCTCCCGGAGACCTTCGAGGGCCACCCGCTGCGCAAGGACTTCGTCCTCGCCGCCCGCGTCGCGAAGGCATGGCCGGGCGCGAAGGAACCGGGCGAATCGGGCCACGGCACCCCCAAACGCCGCCAGATGCTTCCTCCCGGCGTCCCCGACCCCAACGAGTGGGGCCCCCTGAAGGGCCAACTCCCCGAGGCCCCGGCCCGCCCGGCCCGCCGCACACGAACGGCGGGGGCGGCGGGTACGGGTACGGGCGCGGGTACGGGTACGGGCGCGGCGGAAGGCGCCCCGGCCCGCCGCACCCGCGCGGCCTCGGCCGGCTCGGCATCGCAACGCGAGGAGCCGGGCCCCACCCGCCCGCGCCGCGCCCGCACAGCCTCGGAAGGCTCGGCGACACAACGCACGCCCGAAGCGCCCGCGCGGGCCACGGAGCGGGAGACGGGCCCGGGGGGTACGGCGCCGGATGCGGCTTCTGGGGGCCCGGAGGCCGAGGCCACCTCCGCGCGCCGAGAGCCGGGCGCGGCTTCGGTGCGCCGGGCGCCTGGCGGCGCCGGGGACGGTGCGGAGTCGGAGGCGGGTCCGGTGGGCTCGGGGTCGGGTGGCGCCGGGGATGGTGCGGAGTCGGAGTCGGAGGCGGGCTCGGGGTCGGGTGGCGCTTCGGTGCGCCCGGGGGCCGAGGCTGCTTCGGCGGGTGCGGAGCCGGGTGCGGCTTCGGCCCGCCGCTCCCGTACCGCCTCTGAGGGCTCGGCCTCGCAGCGCGCCTCGCGGCGCGAGGCCCCCGAGGGGCGCGCGACCCGGGCGGGCAGCTCCGACGCCCCCTGGCACCACGCCCGCCCGGCCTTCGACGACCAGGAAGCGACGTCACCCCCCGCACCCGCCCCGGAGGACGCGAGTCGCCGGGCCCCCGAGGGCACGCGGGACCAGCGGGAGCCCCGGGCCGAGGAGACCCTTGGTGCCGACGCGCCCCCTGCGACGCCGGAGGGTTCGGCGACGCGGCAAGGGAAGCCGGGGCCCGCTCCGGCCCGTACGGAGTCCGAGGCTGCCCCTGCGCAGGCGGAGTCGGAGGCCGCTCCGAGCCGTGCGGAGGGCGAAGCCGCTCCGGTGCCTGCGGAGTCCGACGCCGTCTCGGCGCGCCCGGAGCCGGAGCCCGTTCCGGGCCGTGCCGAGGCCGAAGCCGACCCTGCGCGCCGCTTCCGTACCGCTTCCGACGGCTCGGCCCCGCAGCGCACCGCGCGCGGCGCCGCCCCCGCCGAGACCCCCGAAGACACGCCCGACCAGCAGGAACCCCGGTCCGCCGAGCCGCCCGAGGCCGACCAGACACCCGAAGCGGACCCGCCGTCTCAGGCCGACCCGTCCTCCGGCGCCGACCCTGCACCCGGGGCCGACCGGGCGCCTGAGGCCAGGCAGGTTTCTGGGGCCGACCGGGCGCCGCGTGCCGATCCGGCCGCCGGGGCGGACCGGTCCCCGCGCACGGACCCGACGTCAGGGGCTGGCCAGTCCTCTTGTACTGCTCCGGCCCCCGACGCCGATCCGGCCTCCGACGCCGATCCGGCCCCCGACGCCGATCCGGCCCCCGACGCCGATCCGGCGCCGCGTACGGCCCCGGCCTCCGAGGCCGACCAGGCGCCCGGGCCCGGGGCGAGGCGGGTCCCCGGGGCTGACCCGGCGCCGCGTGCCGATCCGGCCGCCCCGGCCGAACGGCCCTCGCGTACCGACCCGGACTCCGGTGCCGACCCTGTGCCGCGTGCCGACCCGGACTCCCCGGCCGACCGGCCGCCACGTAGCGGCCCCGTGCCCGATACCGAACCGACCCACCGACCGATCCACCGTCCCGAGAACCCCGCCGGAGGCGAGCCCGCGTGAATGACGTCCTCGGTGACGCCCTGCGACTCGTGCTCGTCTTCGTCGGGTTCCTCGTGCTGCCGCTCGCCGTCGGGCAGGCCGAGCACAAGGTCATGGCGCACATGCAGGGGCGGCTCGGGCCCATGTTCGCCGGTGGGTTCCACGGCTGGGCGCAGCTCATGGCCGACGGCGTCAAGTTCGCGCAGAAGGAAGACATCGTCCCGGCCGACGCCGACCGGCGGATCTTCCGGCTCGCGCCCGCCGTCGCGCTGATCCCGTACCTCCTCGTACTGCTCGTCATCCCGGTCGGCCCGGGGGACAGCGCGGTCGGGACCGTCGTCGACGCGGGGATCTTCTTCGCGCTCGCCGTCATGGGCGTCGGCGTGCTCGGCTCGCTCATGGCCGGGTGGGCCTCCGCGAACAAGTTCTCGCTGCTCGGCGGCCTCCGTACCGCGGCCCAGCTCCTCGCCTACGAACTCCCGATGCTCCTCGCCGCCGCCTCCGTCGCGATGGCGGCAGGTACGGTCTCGCTGCCCGGCATCCTCGGCGCGTTCCACTGGTGGTGGGTCCCGTGGCAGATCGTCGGCGGCTTCGTCTTCTTCGTCGCCGGGCTCGCCGAGCTGCAACGCCCGCCGTTCGACATGCCGGTCGCCGACTCGGAGATCATCTTCGGCGCGTACACGGAGTACACGGGGCTGCGCTTCGCGCTCTTCCTGCTCGCCGAGTACGCCGGGATCGTCATCCTGTGCGGCCTCACCACCGTCCTCTTCCTCGGCGGCTGGCACGGCCCCTTCGGTGGCGACGGGCTCGGCTGGCTGTGGACGCTCCTGAAGACGGCGCTGCTCGCCTTCGTCGTCATCTGGCTCCGCGTCAGCTACCCCCGCCTCCGCGAAGACCAGCTCCAGAAGCTCTCCTGGACGCTGCTCGTCCCGCTCGCCCTCGCCCAGATCGCCCTCACCGGCGTCGTCAAAGTGGTGATCTCCTAGATGCCCCCGATTCCCGGCACGGGTCTGGCCAAGGGCCTCGCCGTCACGCTCCGCACGATGACGCGCAAGTCCGTCACCGCGCAGTACCCCGACACGCTCCCGCCGCTGCCCCCGCGCAGTCGCGGTGTCATCGGGCTCTTCGAGGAGAACTGCACGGTCTGCATGCTGTGCGCGCGCGAGTGCCCCGACTGGTGCATCTACATCGACTCGCACAAGGAGACGGTGCCCCCGGCCGCGCCCGGCGGCCGCGAGCGCAGCCGCAACGTGCTCGACCGCTTCGCCATCGACTTCTCGCTCTGCATGTACTGCGGCATCTGCATCGAGGTCTGCCCCTTCGACGCGCTGTTCTGGTCCCCCGAGTTCGAGTACGCCGAGACGGACATCCACGACCTCACGCACGAGCGCGACAAGCTCCGCGAGTGGATGTGGACGGTGCCCGAGCCCCCCGCGGTGGACCCGGCGGCGGAGGAGCCGAAGGAACTGGCGTCGGCACGGAAGGCCGCCGACAAGGCGGAAGCGGAGGCGGCGGCAGCCGCGGCGGCAGCGGGGTCGGCAGCGGGGTCGGCAGCGGCGGTACGGACCACGGGTGGGCAGTCCTCTGCCACGGGCGGGCAGCCTTCTGCCACCGGTGGGCAGCCTTCTGCCACGGGTGGGCAGTCCTCTGCCACGGGTGGGCAGCCTTCTGCCACGGGTGGGCAGTCCTCTGCCACCGGTGGGCAGTCCTCCGCCACGGACAGGCAGTCCCCCGCCGCAGGCGCGCACCCCGCCGCCGGTGAGGAGCCGCAGTCGTGATCACGCTCCTGGCCGCCGCCCCGGCGACCGGCACAGCGCCGCAGGGCTTCCTCTCGCCGACCGGCGTCGAGATCGCCTTCGTCCTCTTCGGCCTCCTGGCCTTCGGGGCCGCGCTCGTCACCGTCACCACGAAGCAGCTCGTGCACGCGGCGCTCTGGCTCGTCGTGACGCTCGGCGCCCTCGCGGTCGAGTACCTGCTGCTCACGGCGGAGTTCATCGCATGGGTGCAGGTCCTCATCTACGTGGGCTCGGTCGTCGTCCTGCTCCTCTTCGGCCTCATGCTGACGCGCGCCCCGATCGGCCGCTCCGACGACGCCGACTCCCCGGGCCGCCCCCTCGCCGCGGCGGTCGCCGTCGTGGCGGCAGCCGGACTCGTCTGGGTCGTCACGGACGCGTTCCGCACGACGTACATCCACCTCGACGGCGACCACCCGCAGGGCACGACGGCCGTCACGGGCGCCTTCCTCTTCCGCCACTGGGTCCTCCCCTTCGAAGCCCTCTCGGTCCTCCTCCTCGCCGCCCTGGTCGGCGCGATCGTCCTCTCCCGCAGGCGGAACGGAGGCAACACCCCCGGGCCCAGGCCCAAGCCCCGCCCGCGCACGGGCACAGGCACGGCCGGGCGCCCGGGCGCGGTCGCACGTACCGGCGCGGATGCACGTACCCGCGCGAGCGCACGCACCGGCGCGCCGAATACGGACGATGCCCCCCGCCCCGCCACCGAGGCCCGCCGCGCGACCGAGGCCCGCCTCGCCACCGAGGTCGGCCCCTCCACCGATGTCACCGACGCCCGCCGCGTCACCGAGGCCCGTCCCGCCGCCGAGGCCACGGACGCCCGCCGCGCCGCCGAGGCCCGTCCCGCCACCGAGGCCAGCGACGCCCGCCCCGCCGCCGACGCCCGCCCCGCCGCCGAGGCCGGCCCCGCCGCCGACGTCACCGACGCCCGCCGCGCCACCGAGGCCAGCGACGCCCGCCGCGCCACTGACGCCCGCTGCGCCACCGAGGCCCGCCCCGCCGCCGACGTCACCGACGCCCGCCGCGTCACCGAGGCCCGTCCCGCCGCTGAGGCCACGGACGCCCGTCCCGCCACCGAGGCCCGCCGCGCCACCGACGTCACCGACGCCCGCCGCGCCGCCGAGGCCCGTCCCGCCGCCGACGTCACCGACGCCCGCCGCGTCACCGGCGAGGCCCGCCCCGCCGCCGAGGCCCGCCCCGCCACCGAGGCCACGGACGCCCGCCCCGCCACCGAGGCCAGCGACGCCCGCCGCGCCACCGCCGAGGCCCGCCCCGCCGCCGAGGCTCCCCGCCCCGCCGCCGACGCCGCCACCGGTGAGGCCCCGCACCCGGAGGACCCGCGCTGATGCATCTCGTCTATCCGGCCGTGCTGTCGGCCCTCCTCTTCTGCACCGGGATCTACGGGGTGCTCGCGCGGCGCAACGCGATCCTCGTGCTCATGTCCGTCGAGCTGATGCTCAACGCCGTCAACCTCGACCTCGTCGCCTTCGACGTCTGGCTGCGCGACACCGTCCACGCCGGGCAGGCGCTCACCCTCTTCACCATCGCGATCGCCGCCGCCGAGATCGGTATCGGCCTCGCGGTCGTCCTCGCCGTGTACCGGGCCAGGGGCACGATCGCCGTCGACGCCCTGCGCGACACCGCCGAACCCCCGTACGGCCCCGAGGACCCGGAAGCCCTCGAAGGCCCCGGCAGCACGGACCCGGCCGCCCCCGGCACGCGCACCCCCGGAGCAGCCGCGTGAACACCACGACCCTCGCCGTCCTCGTCCCCCTCCTGCCGTTCCTCGCCGGGATCGCCGGGCTGTTCACCGGTCGCGGCGCGCCCCGCTTCGTCCGCCCGCTCGCGGTGCTCCCCGCCCTCGCGAGCGCCGTCCTCGCCGTCCTCGTCGCCGTGCGCCAGGGCGGCGGCGCGACGATCGACGCGGCGACCCGCCTCACCCCGACAGGCGCGGCACCCGTCGACCTCGCGCTCCACATCGACGGCTTCGCCGCCCTCGTCGCCGTCCTGGTCACCGTCGTCTCGACGTGCGTCCAGCTCTACTCGACCGGCTACCTCCGCGAGGACCCCCGCTACTCCTCGTACGCCGCGCTCGTCTCGCTCTTCACCTCCGCGATGCTCCTCGTCGTCTACTCCGGCGACCTCATGGTGCTGCTCGTCGGCTGGGAGGTCATGGGCATCTGCTCGTACTTCCTCATCGGGCACTACTGGGAGACCCCCGAGGCCCGCTCCGCCTCGCTCAAGGCGTTCCTCGTCACGAAGCTCGGCGACGTCCCCTTCCTCTTCGGTCTCTTCGCCCTCGCCGCCGACACCGGGTCCTTCCGCATCACCGAGGTCCTGCACACCGTCACGCACGGCGGACTCGACCACCCCACGCTCATCGCACTGCTCCTGCTGTGCGGCGTCGTCGGCAAGTCCGCGCAGTTCCCGCTGCACACGTGGCTGCCCGACGCGATGGCCGGGCCCACGCCCGTCTCCGCGCTCATCCACGCGGCGACGATGGTCGCTGCCGGGGTCTACCTCGTCGCGCGCCTCCTGCCCGTCTTCACCGCGTCGGCCGCCGCGCTCGTCGTCCTCGCCGTCCTCGCCGCCGTCACGATGGTCGGCTCCGGGCTCGCCGCGCTCGCCCAGGACGACATCAAGCGCGTCCTCGCCTACTCGACCGCAGGCCAGCTCGGCTACATGACCGGCGCCCTCGCCGTCGGCGACCGGGGCGCCGCCGTCTTCCACCTCCTCTCGCACGGCGCCTTCAAGGCGCTCCTCTTCCTCGCCGCGGGTGTCGTCATCCACGCGGCCGGTACGAACTCGCTCGCGGCCATGTCCCGTATGCCCGGCCTGCGCCGCGCGGTCCCCGACGCCTACTGGACGATGACGGTCGCGCTCCTCGCACTCGCCGCCATCCCCCCGTTCACCGGCTTCTTCTCCAAGGAAGCCGTCCTCGGCGCGGCCGAGCACGCCGCCACAGGACACGCCCACGGCATCCCCACCGCCGCCGGCTGGCTCGTCCTCGTCGCCGGTCTCGCCACCGCCCTCCTCACCGGCGCCTACGCGACCCGCCTCTGGCTCCTCCTCGGCACCCGCGAGGCCCCGGCTGCCCCGGCAGCCCGCGCGCAGGCCGCCGACGAGACCTCCGCCCACGACCACCCCGCGACCCCCCGCGTCATGAACGCCGTCCTCTGGCTCCTCGCGATCCCCACCTTCCTCTTCGGCCTCACCGCCTGGACGCTCCCCGACTGGTTCGACGGCCGTGAACTCGCGCCGACGCTCACCACCTCCGTCCTCGGCACAGGCGTCGCCCTCGTCGGCGCCGTCCTCACCTACGGCGCCTGGCGCCACACCAAGGCCCTCGCCGCCCGCTACCCGCTCGGCGCGGTCGCCGCGGGGCCCGACGGCGACGCGGGCCGCACCGAGGCCCAGGCCATCGCGAGCCGTCCCGCCGCCTACGGCGCCCCCGGCGGCACCGAGGACCCGGCCGACCCGGGCCGCCTCCTCCTCGGCGGCCTCCACCGGCACGCGGCCACGGGTTTCCACGTCGACAGGCTCTACGCGGCCCTCGCCGTCACCCCCGTCCGCGCGGGCGCCCGGCTCGTCCGCTTCCTCGACGCGGCCGTCGTCGACACCTACGTACGCGGCGCCGCCGCCCTCCCCAAGCTCCTGGGCACGGCCGTCCGGCGCGCCCAGACCGGCAACATCCAGACGTACCTGGGCGCGCTGATCGCCGCGGCCGCCCTCCTGACCTGCGCGGTCGTCCTCTACGCGGCGGGAGCCTGAACCGTGGCCCACATCCTCGGCGCCCTCACGGCGCACGCACTCGCGACCGGCACGAGCGCCCCCGGTATCGCGGGGACCCCGCCCGCCCCGCTCCCCGCGCCCGCGGACCACCTCGCGAGCGGCGCCCTCATCGGCCTCGGCGAGACCACCCGGTCCGTGCTGCTCCTGATCGTCGTACTCGGCCCCCTCCTGGGCGCGCTCGCCGCCCTCCTCCCCGCCCCGCCCGGACTGCGCGGCCGCAACCCCGAGCAGGCGGTACTGCGCCACGGCGTCACCGTCAGCGCCGCGATCCTCGCCGCCGCGCTGCTCCTCGCCCTCGGCTTCGACCGCGGCCACGCCGCCCACATCCAGGCGAGCACGGACGTCAGCTGGATCGCCGCGTACGACATCCGCTTCCACCTCGGTGTCGACGGCATCTCGCTCCCCCTCCTCGTCCTCACCGCCCTCCTCACCTTCCTCTGTGCCCTGCACAGCTACTTCCGGCCGCCCAAGGGCGGCACCCCGCGCGCCTTCGTGGCGCTCCTGCTCCTGCTCGAAGGCGGCGCGCTCGCCGCCTTCGCCGTGCTCGACCTGGTGCTCTTCTTCGTCGCCTTCGAGACCGTCCTGATCCCGATGTACTTCCTCATCGCCCGCTGGGGCGGCGCCAAGCGGGAACAGGCCGCCTGGAAGTTCATCCTCTTCACCCTGGTCGGCTCCGCCGTCATGCTCCTCGGGCTGCTCCTGATCGGCCTGAGGGCGGGCACGTTCGACATGGTGGCACTCGCCACTGACAACGGCTCAGGGCTCAGTAAATCCGTGCAGGTCACGGCCGTTCTGGCGATCGGTCTCGGCCTCGCGGTCAAGTCCCCGATGTGGCCGCTCCACAGCTGGCTGCCCGCCGCGCACACCGCGGCGCCCACGGCCGGCTCCGTGCTGCTCGCCGGGGTCCTGCTCAAGATGGGCACGTACGGCTTCGTCCGCGTCGCCATCCCGGTCGCGCCCGAGGGCATGAAGGTCTTCGCGCCCTGGCTCGCGGTCTTCGCCGCCGCGGGCATCCTGTGGGGCTCGCTCGCGTGCCTCCAGCTCGTACGGCGCGGCTCCGGCGGCGACCTCAAGCGCCTCGTCGCGTACTCCTCCGTAGGGCACATGGGCTTCGTGCTGCTCGGTATCGCGAGCATGACCCCGCAGGGCCTCAACGGCGCGCTCTTCGCGAACATCGCCCACGGCCTCATCACGGGGCTGCTCTTCTTCCTCGTCGGCGGCGTCAAGGACCGCGCGGGCACCTCCGTCCTGGACCGCCTCAGCGGCTCCGCGGGAGCGGCGCTCTACGGCCGCGCCCCGCGCTACGCCGTGCTGCTCGCCTTCGCCGCCGTCGCCTCGCTCGGCCTCCCGGGCCTCGCGGGCTTCTGGGGCGAAATGCTTACGATGTACGGGGCCTTCGACCCGGCGGGCGGCCTCCACCGCGCCACGTTCCTGAGCTGCATGGCCGTCGCCGGCCTCGGCACGCTCCTCACCGCCGCGTACCTCCTGCTCGTCGTCCGCCGCCTGTGCATGGGCCCGGCCCCCCTCCGGGACAATTCACTCCTTCCAGTGAATTCCCCCCTAGGGGAAACCCCCGAGTCCCCGCACCCCGTCGCCACCTCCGCCACCACCTCCGCCACCACCCCCGGCACCACCTCCGCGCCCTCCGCCGCCGACCCCGCCCCCCTCCTCCTCGACGCCCCGCCGACGCCCGCCGCGCCCTACGAGCCGCCCGCCCTCGCCGAGCGTCCCTTCCCCGAGCTGAGCGCCCCCGAGGCGGTCGCCTGGACGCCGCTCGTCGCCCTCACCGTCCTCGCCGGGCTGTGGCCCGCGCTCCTCATCGGCCTGAGCGACCCGGCCGTCCACAAGCTGCTCACCGGAGGCGCGGCATGACCACCCTCGTGCAGTCCGTCGACTGGCTCGCCGTCGCCCCGCCCGCCCTCACCGCGCTCGTCGCGCTCGCCGTGCTCGTCGCCGACCTCTTCACCCCCGAGGCCCGCAAACCCCTCCTCGGCATCGGCGCCGTCGCGGGCCTCGCCCTCGCCCTCCTGAGCCTCCTCCCGCTCCTGGACGGCGACCGCGCGACCTTCTGCGTCGCCGAGGCGGGGTGCAGCTACCGCGCCGACCACTTCGCGCTGACCGTCCAGCTCCTCGTCCTCGGCGGCGCGCTCCTCGCCGCGCTCCTCTCCTTCACCGCCGTACGCGAACAGCGCCTCCCCGCGGGCGAGTACTGGTTCCTGCTCCTGTCCTCCGCCGCCGGAGCGGCGCTCCTCCCGGCGGCGCGCGACCTCGCGACGCTCGTCGTCGCCCTGGAGGTCGCGACGCTCCCGTCCTTCGCGCTCGTCGGCCTGCGCCACGGCGCCCGCCGCTCCGCCGAAGCGGCCCTCAAGTTCTTCCTCTCCTCGGTCACCGCGACCGCCGTGACCCTCCTCGGCACCGCCTTCGTGTACGCGAGCACCGGCAGCGTCCACCTCGACGCCGTCGCCGCCGCCCTCGGCGACGTCGACCCCCAGCTCCGCACCCTCGCGCGCGTCGGCGTCGTCCTCACGCTCGTCGGCTTCGCCTTCAAGACCGCGGCCGTCCCCTTCCACTTCTGGGTCCCCGACACCTACACGGGCGCCCCGCTCCCGGTCGCCGCCTACCTCTCCGTCGTCGGCAAGGCGGTCGGCTTCTCGGGCCTCGCGCTCGTCACGGTGCGCGCCTTCCCCTCGTACGGGAACGTGTGGGGCCCCGCGCTCGCGGTCCTCGCCGCGCTCACGATGACGCTCGGCAACGCCGCGGCGCTGCGCCAGGACCCCACGCGCCCCTTCAGCGCCGTGCGCCTCCTCGCGTGGTCCTCGGTTGGACAGGCCGGGTACCTCCTCGTCCCGCTCGCCTCCGCCGCGTACACGGACCGCCCGGAGCACGCGATCGGCGCGACGCTCGCGTACGCGCTCATGTACGCCGCTGTCAACCTCGGCTCCTTCGCCGCCGTGGCCCTCCTCGCGCGCGGCCGCCTCGCCGACTTCCGGGGCCTGTACGCGCGCCACCCGGCCCTCGCCCTCCTCCTCGCCTTCTTCCTGCTCTGCCTCGCGGGGCTCCCGCCGGGCCTCGCCGGACTCTTCGCGAAGCTCGCCGTCTTCGAGGCCGCGATCGACGCGGGCCTCGGCTGGCTCGCCGTCGTCACGGCCGTCAACGTCGCGATCGCCCTCGTCTACTACCTCCGCTGGACGGCGTCCCTCTTCCGTGCGACACCGGAACCGGCCACGGAAGCGGCCGACGTCCCGACCGCGGGAGGCGGCACCGCCACGGCCGTACGCGAGAAGGCCCCCGTACGCGAGAAGGCCCCCGTACGGGCAGCCGCGCCCGTCACCGCGGCAGGGCGCCCCCTCGCCCTCCTCACCGTGCTGACCGTCTGCGGCCTCCTCGCCGTCGCCCTCTCCGCGGCACCGCAGCTGATCCTCCGCCTCGCTGACGCCACGCTCTTCTGAGCCGCCTCACCCGTACGGAGGGCAGCCGCACCCCGGCCGGACGGGGAACCTGAGGCGCTCGCCTGGCGTTGACCAGTAACGAAGGGTCCACTTGACCCAGGTCCACCGGACGCTGACCGCGGAAGGCGTCAGGAAGGGTTCCCCGCCGCACGACTTGGAGGGCGTACTGTGCACCGCCGGCACAATGGCTTGAAGACCGCTGTACTCCTCGGGGGTCTTTCCGCGCTCATCCTCGTCATCGGCTCCTTCTTCGGCCGGATGGGGCTGATCATCGCGCTCCTCGTCGCCGTCGGCACCAACGCCTACGCGTACTGGAACAGCGACAAGCTCGCACTGCGCGCCATGCGGGCCAGGGCCGTCAGCGAGTTCGAGGCCCCCGGGCTCTACCGGATCGTCCGGGAGCTGTCCACCGAGGCCCGCCAGCCCATGCCGCGCCTGTACATCTCGCCCACCGAGGCCCCCAACGCCTTCGCCACCGGGCGCAATCCGCGCAACGCCGCCGTGTGCTGCACCGACGGCATCCTGCGCATCCTCGACGAGCGCGAGCTGCGCGGTGTGCTCGGGCACGAGCTGAGCCACGTCTACAACCGGGACATCCTCATCTCCTCGGTCGCGGGGGCCCTCGCCTCCGTGATCATGTTCCTCGTCAACTTCGCGTGGCTCATTCCGATCGGCCGCTCGGACGACGACGAGGGCCCCGGCCTGATCGGCCTGCTCCTGACGATGCTCCTCGGCCCGCTCGCCGCCTCGCTCATCCAGCTCGCCATCAGCCGCTCACGCGAGTACCAGGCGGACGCCTCGGGGGCCCAGCTCACCGGCGACCCGCTCGCCCTCGCCTCCGCGCTCCGCAAGCTCGACGCGGGGACGAAGCAGCTCCCGCTGCCCTCCGAGCCACGCATCGAGACGGCGAGCCACATGATGATCGCCAACCCCTTCCGCCCAGGTCAGGGGCTGACGAACATGTTCTCCACACACCCGCCGATGGCGGAGCGCATCGCGCGACTGGAGCGGATGGCGGGCGGGGGCGGGCAGTCCTGAGCGCCGCCCCACCCGGAGGTGTCACCAGCTCCGCGCCTCGCCGGGGCGCGCGGCGAACGGCTGGTCGGTCGAGACGATCTCGCGTCCGAGCGGCATGAGCGAGATCGGGATGAGCTTGAGGTTCGCCCAGCCGAAGGGGATGCCGATGATCGAGAGGAAGAGCGGGATGCTCGTCAGCAGGTGCCCGAGCGCGAGCCACCAGCCGGCGAAGATCACCCAGATCACGTTGCCGATGAAGGACGGCGCCCCCGCGTCCCGGCGCTCGACCGTGGTGCGCCCGAAGGGCCAGAGCACATAGCCCGCGATGCGGAAGGAAGCGATCCCGAACGGGATCGTGACGATGAAGACGCAGCAGATGATGCCCGCGAGCAGATAGCCGAGGGCCATCCAGATTCCGCAGAAGATCAGCCACAGCAGGTTGAGCACGAGATTGATCAGTTTCACGAGGTCGCCTTGTGCCTTTCGATCGGTGACGCGTCCGTGCCGCATCCGTTCCGGGTCCCGAGGCCGGGGTTCGTCCCCCCACCTCTACCAACCCGGAGGACGCCGCCAAGCGCCGTGCGCCTGCTTTGTTGCGCGATCGGGAAGCGGCCGCGCGGGCAGTGACACGACCGTGACACCTTCGCGTCAACCTCGCAGGTGATCACGTACGTCCCTGTGGGTAGAGCCCCCCGAAAGCAAAACGATCAGGAGTGGGACGCACATGGGCATCATCAGCTGGATCATCCTCGGCCTCCTGGCAGGAGCGGTCGCGAAGATCCTCCTCCCGGGCCGTGACCCGGGCGGCCTCGTCGGCACGACCCTCATCGGCATCGTCGGTGCCTTCCTCGGCGGCTGGATCTCGTCCCGCTTCCTGGATCACCCGATCTCGAAGGACTTCTACGACCTGCCCACGTGGATCTCGGCGGTCGGCGGCTCGCTCGTCCTGCTCATCGGCTACCGGCTGATCTTCGGCAACTCGCGGGACTGAACCGGCGGCCGGAAGCGGCGGCCGGTACGGGTGAGGGGCGGCGCGCACACGGGGCGCCGCCCCTCACCCGTACCACCCACGCCCTTCGCCTACCGGTAGTTGACGAACTGGAGCGCGAAGTCGAAGTCCTTGCCCTTCAGCAGCGCGATGACGGACTGGAGGTCGTCGCGGCTCTTCGACGAGACCCGCAGCTCATCGCCCTGGACCTGGGCCTTGACGCCCTTCGGGCCCTCGTCGCGGATGATCTTCGCGACCTTCTTGGCGTTGTCCTGCGAGATGCCCTCCTCGATGGAGGCGAACAGCTTGTACTCCTTGCCGGAGATCTGCGGCTCACCCGCGTCCAGCGCCTTGAGCGAGATGCCCCGCTTGACGAGCTTCGACTGGAAGACGTCCAGGATCGCCTTCACGCGCTCCTCGGAGTTCGCCTCCATGAGGATCTTCTCGCCCGACCACGCGATGGACGCACCCACGCCCTTGAAGTCGTAGCGCTGCGAGATCTCCTTGGCGGCCTGGTTGAGGGCGTTGTCGACCTCCTGCCGCTCGACCTTCGAGACGATGTCGAAACTGGAGTCGGCCATGTTCCTGTGGCTCCTTGGCTCGGATTGCTCGGATGACGGGCGGCGACCCCAGCGGGCCGCAGCCCCAAAGCCTAGCCACCCCACCCCGCGCGGGCCCCGGACAACCGGGTGGCGAAGCACCCCCCACCATCAGGTATTGTTTTCCCCGTTGGAAGGACACCCCCGGCCCCGCGCCGGAAGCCCGACCAGCGATCCCAGGCGGTGTGCCCGAGCGGCCAAAGGGAGCAGACTGTAAATCTGCCGGCTCAGCCTTCCCAGGTTCGAATCCTGGCGCCGCCACACGGGAACGAGGGGCCCGGTAATCAGCCGAAACGGCTGGTCACCGGGCCCCTCGTCGTTGTGCTGAGTGAAGGATCTTCGTGTGTGGCACCGGAGCGCTTGCGGTCCGGCACGGAGGCGGGACGAGAGGGCAAGACGTTCTCGGTCGGATGTGATGAGCATTCGTGGGGTCGAAGGCATGAGGAGCCGAGGCACCCTTCCGTCCTGGGACCGGCTCCGGTTCGCGGTCCGGCCTCGGCGGCCGGGTCCGGGTCCGGACCGGGGATGGTGACCACGGAAGTCGGGCGAGCATCGGGGAAACAGCCTCGCCGCCTCGGATGCCGGGGAGCTACCCTTCCGGGATGGATAGGGGGCGGGAGGGGTTGATGGTTTCAGAAGTTGTGGGAGCGTCGGCAGGAGAGCGAAGGGCACAGGACGTTGCGGCCGCGCGGGCGCTCTCGAAGACGGAGGGCGCGGAGATCGCGGAGGCTCTGGCGAAGGCCCGGCGGGCCGCGGCCGAGTACCTTGCGGTGCTGGAGCAGGCCGAGGCGTCACAGGTCGACCACGACTCCTGGTTGGAGTCGGCTGCGCAATTGGGGCGATGGTCCGCCGAGCTGAGGGAACACCTCGGCGAGGTGCGGAAGAGAACCGGCATCGGTTCTGGACGTGAAGCCATATTGCGTTATCTGCGTCGGCACGTGGGCGTGCCCGTTCCGGGCCATGCACTGGCCGGTGTCTCGGGGATCTCCGAGTGGGCGAGACGGGTGCGGGAACTTCGCGTCGAAGAAGGATGGCCCATCGAATCGGGTGTGGGCCGCCGTGACCTTCTGCACGACCACTACCGTCTCACCGCCGATGAGCCGGACCGCGACGGTGCGGCCGCTTGGCGAGTGGCGCAGGAGGCCCGAACGCTCAAGAGGAGCGACGGGAAGGGCGCCTCGGCGAGGGAAAAACTGCTCTTCTACCTGAAGGAGATCACGCCGCTTGTGGCGACCAAGGAACAGCTGGCCCACGTGGCGAACATCCAGGAGTGGCCGCGAAGGCTGCGAGAGTTGGAGGAAGAGGGGTGGCAGATCCACTCCAACGTGGACGACCCCTCGCTCGCCCCGGGGTCGTACCGTCTGCACACGCTGACCAAGCGACCGCCGCGAGTACGTGAAGCGATCAAGCTCCGCTACAGAATCCTCGACCGCGACGAACGGGTGTGCAGGGATTGCGGCAGCGGGCCCGCGCAGGGTGCGAAGCTCCAGATCCACCACATCCTGCCTGTCCACAAGGGGGGAAACAACGAGGAAAGCAACCTCGTGACCCTCTGCTCGCAGTGCCACGGCGGGAGGCACTCGCTGATGGCCGGTGCCGCGAAGGACGAACTTCTTCATCCGGAGTACGAGGCCGATCTGGCGCCAGAGTAGGGGCGAGGACGGTGCCCGCCGCCGCGCCGGAGCCGCAGGTAGTCTCGGGGAGCGGGCCGGTACTGGGCCGTGCATCAGCTTTTCGGCGACGTCAGTGGAGATCGTGTGCAACCAGTCAGGATCGTCGACTTGTTCGCCGGACCGGGTGGCCTCGACGTGGCGGCCGTGACGCTCGACGTTCCCGTGATCGGGATCGAATGGGACGTGGACGCCTGCGCGACCAGGCGCGCTGCGGGCCTTTCGACCCGCGAGGGGGATGTGCGCGACTTCGGACCGGGCGACTTCCCGGATGCCGACGTCCTGGCGGGCGGCCCACCGTGCCAGACGTTCACAGTCGCAGGCAGCGGGGCCGGCAGAGAGGCTCTCGACGACGTTCTGCGCTATGTGAAAAGGATGGTTGCGCGGGAGGACCGGAGGGCCGTCGCAGCCGATCTCAGGAAGCTGGACGACGAGCGTACCGGCCTTGTCCTGGAACCGTTGCGCTGGATTCTTGAGGCGATCGATCGCCGCGAGCAGCAGCCCTACGAGGCGATTGTGCTGGAGCAGGTCCCAGCCGTACTCCCTGTGTGGGAGGCATATGTCGAGGTGCTCCGCGAGGAGGGCTATTCCGCGGACTGCGGCATCATGCAGACGGAGGCGTACGGAGTTCCCCAGACCCGCCGGAGAGCCGTGCTCGTCGCCAGACGGGGCGAGTACGACATCGGACTGCCGTCCCCGACGCACCGGACCTATCGCAAAGGCGTGCCTCGCGACGCGGGGGAAAAGAACCTCCATCCGTGGCGGACCATGAGGGAAGTCCTCGGTCGGGAAACGCCGTTCGAGGTCATCTCGAACTACGGAACGGGCGGGGACCCGAAATTGCGAGGGCGGCGAACCTCCGGCCAGCCCTCGGCCACCGTTACGGGAAAGATCTTCCGTAACCGTGTCGTCTCCCCCGAGGGCGACGAATTGGCGCGATTCGACTACTCCGAGGCGGGTCGCCTCCAGACATTTCCCGGGAATTACCCGTGGTCGGGCCGCGACGTCGGGCAACAGATCGGCAATGCGGTGCCGCCGCGACTTGCTCTGTACATTCTCAAAGCGGCGTTCGGCTGGGGTCCTCCGACGCAGGATGAACTCGAACGCCTGGAATTGTGGAAGAGGCCGGACGCGGAGGCCGAAACAGCCCCCGCCGAGCAAAAGGCTGTCCTCGTCAGCAGTTGAAGAAAGTGAAGACAGAACCGGTCGAGAAGGATCGGAGTGTCTTCCGGGAAAGCAGGTGCCACGAACGCCGCCCCGGATCGATCAGTTGCCCGGGGTCGATCCGGGAGTGAGCGGTGTCGGGCGTCCCCACGGGGTTTCACTGTCGGTCCCGCCCCCCACACTGGTGCCCATGACTCAGCGCCGTTCCTGTCCCGAGTGCCGTCGTGAGATCGCTGTTGTTGCCGGGCGGGTGGCTCGGCATGACGCGCCGGGGACGCGGGCCGTCGGGGGGCTGGAGTCGTGCCGGGGGTCGCGGCGGTGGGTGGGGGGCGGGGGCGGGCAGGACGCGCTGGAGGGGTTCGCCGTACCGGAGTTCCCGGGGCAGATGACGTTGTGGTGAGGGGCGGTCAGGGGGTCTTGGCCAGGCGGACCGCCGTCTCGACCGGGGTCGGGCCCGTGATGAGTTCCAGGGTCAGGCCCGCGGAGGCCGGAGAGTGGGCCAGGGCGTGGAGGACCGCCGCCACGTCGTCGCGCGGGACCTCGCCGCGGCCCGTGCTCGTGGAGAGGGCGACCTCGCCCGTGCCGGGGGCGTCCGTGAGACGGCCCGGGCGCAGGATCGTCCAGTCCAGGCCCGTACGGGCGCGGATCGCGTCGTCGGCCGCGCCCTTCGCGCGCAGGTACACGTCGAAGACCTCGTCGCCCTCGTGCGCCGCGTCCGCGCCCATCGACGAGACCATCAGGAAGCGCCGCACGCCCGCGCGTTCGGCGGCGTCCGCGAGGAGCACCGCCCCGTCGCGGTCCATCGTGTCCTTGCGGTCCCGCCCGCTGTCGGGGCCCGCCCCGGCCGCGAACACCGCCACGTCCGCGCCCTCCAGCGCGTGCGCCACCTCGTCGACCGTCGCCGACTCCAGGTCGCACACCACCGCCTGGGCACCCGCGAGTTCCAGGTCGCCCGCCTGCTCCGGGTTCCGGATCAGGCCGACCGCCTCGTCACCGCGCCCGGCGAGCAGTCGCTCCAGCCGCAACGCGATCTGACCATGTCCACCTGCGATCACCATGCGCATGTGTCCGACGGTACGCCCGTACGGTGCCGGGCGCCGCTCGGAAGGGCCGGGGTGTCAGGGCGTACGCCGCGAGGTCCGGCTCTGGCGCGGCAGGTCGAGGCCCGCCGCGGAGTCGCAGTACTCCCGTACCGCGCTCGTACGCGCCACCACGCGCCCCCGGTGCACGACGAGTCGCCCGTACGCGAGCGAGAGCGCGCCCGCGAGCTGCTCGCCGCGCACGGCGAGCAGCTCCGCGGGAAAGCCCGCCTCGACCCGTACCTCGGGCAGCCCGAGCAGCGCCCGGGCCTTCGCCGACACCGCCGCGTACGCCTCGTCCGTGCGCAGCCCGTGCTGCGAGGCCAGGAGGTAGGCGGCCTCCAGGGGGTCGCCGCGGCCCACCGGGTTCGCCTGGTCGCGCAGCGCCCCGCTGCCCGCGGCCACCGCGACCCCGGCCGCGCGCAGGAGCCGTACGGGCGCACTCGTCGCCCCGCGCCGCTCGGTCCCGCGGCAGTCGCCCTGCGGCAGCGCGACGACCGCGATCCCGGCGGCGGCGAGCGAGTCGGCCGCGCGCCCGGCCACCATGTCCGGCAGCCGTGCGAGGCCCCCGCAGGGCCCGAGGGTCACGCCGGGGCGCAGCCCGCCCGCCATCGCGGCGAGCCGCGCGAGGCGCACGGGGTCCTCCGCCGCGGTGTGCAGGTCGACGGGGCAGCCGTGCTCGGCGGCGACGGCGAGCAGCGTCTCGGTGTAGCCCGTGGGATCGGGATCGAGGTCGGGGCAGCCGCCCACGACGGCCGCGCCCATCTTCACCGCGTCGCGCAGCTGCGCCCGTCCCTCGGCGCCCGCGATCCCCGTGAGCAGCCGGGGCACGGCGACGACGGACAGCTCGGCGAGGCCGTGCAGCGCGGTACGGGCCTGGAGTACCGCTTCGAGCGCGGTGAGGCCCTGCACGTCGCCGACCCTGACGTGGGCGCGCTGGGCCGTGGCGCCGTGGCCGAGCTGGAGGAGCGCCGCCTCGGTGGCGCGGGCGCGCACCGCGCCGGGGCTGTCGTCGGGCGGCCCCGCCACGAGCGCGGTGAGCGCCGAGTCCGCGTGCGCGTGCGGCTCGGCGGGGGCCGGGAGGAGGAGCCAGCCGCCGAGGTCGATGGTGTGCGTTCCGCCCGTGGTCAGGCTGCCGACGGTGCCCACGGCCTCGATACGGCCGCGGGCGAGGCGGACGTCCACGGTCCGCCCGTCGCTCAGCCGTGCACCGCTGAGCAGCAGGCCGGCGCCGGGGCCGCCGCTGCCGCCGGGGAGGCGAGAGGGGGGCGGGGGGCTGTCGGGCATCGTGCTCCCGTGGTCGGGTACTCGCTCCCGTGGGTCGGGTACTCGCGGAATGTGATCACCCCGTGATCACCCAGAGTGGGCACGAGCCTAGGGCTCCCTCCGCGCGGCGACGAGCAGGAGGGCAATAGTCGTACCGGCGAAATGTCCCCGGGCCGCGTACTCGCGCCGCCCCGGGCGCCCCGGGCGGTCGCGCAGGTCACAGGCGTACGAGGGGCGGTACGCGCGGTGGAGCGGCGCGGGCGCGCACCACCGCTCGCGGCCGCGACCGGCCGCGATAAGGATTTGGGCGAACAGCCCGCGAGCGTGTAATGTCTTCCTCGCTCGCCCCAATAGCTCAGTCGGCAGAGCGTCTCCATGGTAAGGAGAAGGTCAACGGTTCGATTCCGTTTTGGGGCTCTGGTGTGAAGAGATCCCCGTCCTTGTGGGACGGGGGCCGCACTCACACCGAGGCGGTGTAGCTCAGTCGGTAGAGCAAGCGGCTCATAATCGCTGTGTCACCGGTTCAAGTCCGGTCACCGCTACTGACAGTAGCCGATTGTGGGGTCGGTCCTTCGGTCGGCTACTCTTTCCTGCGTTAATCGTTTTCTATCCGTTCGTCAAGGAGCACTCACGTGGCTGCCACCGACGTCCGCCCGAAGATCACGCTGGCCTGCGTGGAGTGCAAGGAGCGGAACTACATCACCAAGAAGAACCGGCGTAATGACCCGGATCGTCTTGAACTCAAGAAGCACTGCCCGCGCTGCAACAAGCACACGGCGCACCGCGAGACCCGCTGACCTTCCGGTCACGGACCTTTCGCATCAGGCTCGTTCGCGAGGCCGCTCCCTTCGGGGAGCGGCCTTTCGGCGTTTCGGGGCGCCCGCGCCCTCGTGAGACGCTGGGGCGCCGCCGCGGTACGCCACGTACCGCCGCGTGCGCGCAGACCACACGTACAGCCGAGACCGGGAGGTGGGACGGCGCATGGCGCTCGACCAGTCCTTCGTGGGGCGGAGTTATCCGCCCGCCGATTCCTACGAGGTGGGACGGGAGAAGATCCGCGAGTTCGCGCGCGCGATCGGCGACGAGAACCCCGCGTACACCGACCCCGAGGCCGCCAGGAAGCTCGGGCACGAGGACGTGATCGCCCCGCCGACCTTCGTCTTCGCCGTCACCTACCGTGCCGCGGCGCAGGTCGTGCAGGACCCCGCGCTCGGGCTCGACTACAGCCGCGTCGTGCACGGTGACCAGAAGTTCACCTACGTGCGACCCGTTCGGGCCGGGGACGTGCTGCGTGTCACGTCCACGATCGACACCATCAAGTCGCTCGCGGGCAACGACGTCATCGACATCCGCGGCGAGGTCCACGACGCCGGGGGCGCGCTCGTCGTGACCGCGGTCACCAAGCTCGTGGCCCGCGCGGCCGAGGAAGGGGAGAAGTGATGAGTGCCACGGTCGCTTACGCGGACGTCGAGGTGGGCACCGAACTCCCGGCGGCCTCCTTCCCCGTGACCCGCGCCACGCTCGTCGCGTACGCCGGAGCCTCCGGGGACTTCAACCCCATCCACTGGAACGAGCGCTTCGCGAAGTCCGTGGGCCTTCCGGACGTCATCGCGCACGGCATGTTCACGATGGCCGAGGCCGTACGGGTCGTGACGGACTGGGTGGGCGACCCGGGGGCCGTCGTCGAGTACGGGGTGCGGTTCACGAAGCCGGTCGTCGTGCCCGACGACGACGAGGGGGCCGTCATCGAGGTGAGCGGCAAGGTCGCGGCGAAGCTCGACGACGGGCTGGTGCGGGTCGATCTGCTGGCGAGGAGCGCGGGACAGAAGGTGCTCGGGATGAGCAGAGCGGTCGTCCGGCTGGCGTGAGGCCGGCCGGCGTGCGGCCGGGTGGGGTGGGGTGGAGGACGGGGCGGTGCCCGGTGGGTCCCGCTCCGGTGGGCGGTGAGTTCCCCCGGTGGGGAGCGGGTGAGCCCGGCCCTGGCCTCCGCCGCGGCCCTGGCCTCCGCCGCGGCCCTGGCCTCCGCCGCGGCCCTGGCCTCCGCCGCGGCCCTGGCCTCCGCCGCGGCCCCGGCCTCCGCCCCGGCCCCGGCCTCCGCCCCGGCCCCGGCCTCCGCCCCGGCCCCGGCCTCCGTCCGGCCTCCGCCCCGGCCCCGGCCTCCGCCCCGGCCCCGGCCTCCGCCCGGCCTCCGCCCCGGCCTCGCCCGTCTCCTCCTCGCCCCCACCCCGGCCCCGCGCTTGCGAAGTTAGTGATTGGGTACTAACTTACTTCCCGTGGTCAGAATGAGTGCTGAGGAGCGGCGCGTGAGCGCCGTCCGTGCCGCTGTCGTCGAGTTCGCCGAGCGGGGGTACGAGGGGACGTCGACCGAGTCGATCGCTCAGCGGGTCGGGGTCTCGCAGCCGTATCTCTTCCGGTTGTTCAAGAACAAGCGGGAGCTGTTCCTCGCCGCCGTCGCGCATTCCGTGCGCGAGACGGTGCGGGTGCTCGAAGAGGCCGCGGACGACCGCGGTGAGGTCGACGTGCGGCAGGCGATGGGGGAGGCGTACAAGCGCCTCATCGAGGAGCGGCCCGAGTTCCCGCTCATGTTCCTGCGGGTCTACGGAGAGGCCGCGGCCGCCCGGGGCGCGGGGGACAGCGCCTTCGCCGAGCAGCTGCGGAGGTACTGGATCGAGCTGTGGGACCAGTTGCTCCCGCGGGTGGGCGGGGATGCCGAGGCGGCGGCCGACTTCCTCGCGCTCGGCATGCTCATCAACAACCTGGTCGCGCTCGGCTTTCCGCCCGGGCACCGGGTCTGGGCGGGGATCGGGCAGAAGGACACGCCCGTGCCGAAGGAGTTCCGGGGATGCGGGGGGTGAGGGCGCGGGGGAGCGGTGCCCTCGTCCTCGTACGCGGCGCATGCGGTTCCGTGTGCCCGCGAAAGTTAGTGATCAATAACTAAAGTCGAAGTGTCTGGGGGACACAGGACATGACACGCACACCGAGCAAGCGGCCCGTCTTCTGGGTGCTGCTCATCACCGGGATCGCGGGCTTCATGGCCGCGCTCGACAACCTCGTCGTCACCAACGCACTGCCCTCGATCCGCGCCGACCTCGGCGGCGGCGCCGGGGACCTGGAGTGGACGGTGAGCGCGTACACGCTGACCTTCGCCGTGCTCATGCTCTTCGGGGCCGCGCTCGGGGACCGCTTCGGGCGGCGGCGGATGTTCATGGCGGGCGTCGCCGTGTTCACGCTCGCCTCCGGGCTCGCCGGCTTCTCGCAGTCCATAGGCCAGCTCATCGCCGCGCGCGCCGTGCAGGGCGTCGGCGCCGCCGTCATGATGCCGCTCATCCTCACGCTCATCGCCGCGGCCGTGCCCGCCGGGCGGCGCGGGATGGCCTACGGCATCACCGGGGCGGTCAACGGACTCGCCGTCGCGACCGGGCCGCTCATCGGAGGCACCCTCACCGAGCACATCTCGTGGCACTGGATCTTCTGGCTCAACGTGCCGCTCGGCGCGCTGCTCCTGGTCCTCGCCCCGCTGCGGCTCGGCGAGTCGACCGCGCCGGGGGCACGCCTGGACCTGCCGGGCACGCTCCTGGTCAGCGGCGGGCTCTTCGGGATCGTGTACGCGCTCATCAACGGCAACGGGGACGGCTGGGCCAGCGCGCCCGTGCTCGGCGGGCTCCTCGCGGGGACCGCGCTGCTCGCCGGGTTCGTCGTCTGGGAACTGCGCTCGCGGCGGCCGATGGTGCCGATGCGGCTCTTCCGCGGCCGGGCCTTCAGCGCCATCAACGGCGTCAGCCTGCTGATGTTCCTCGGCATGTTCGGCTCGATCTTCCTGCTCAGCCAGGCACTCCAGCTGGTACGGGGCTGGTCGCCGACCGAGGCGGGACTGCGGATGCTGCCGTGGACCGGGATGCCGATGCTCGTCGCCCCGGTCGCCGGCCTGCTCAGCGACCGCTTCGGCGGGCGGCGCGTGGTCGCGGCGGGGCTGTTCCTCCAGGGGATCGCGCTCGGCTGGTTCGCGTACCTCTTCGACGCCGGGGTCTCGTACGCGGACCTGCTGCCGGGGATGATCCTCGGCGGGATCGGGATGGCGCTCTACTTCGCGCCCGCCGCCGCCCTCGTCATGGACAGCGTGCGCCCGGCGGAGGCCGGGATCGCCTCCGGCGTCAACAACGCTGTCCGCGAGATCGGCGGAGCGCTCGGCATCGCCGTCCTGAGCGCCGTGTTCACCGCGCGGGGCGGGTACGGGAGCGTCGGGGACTTCGTGGACGGGCTCACCCCCGCCCTGTGGGCGGGGACGGGCGGGGTGCTGCTCGGGGCGGTGATCGCGCTGCTCATTCCGCGCGGGGGCGGGGCGAAGACGGGGGTGGGGGAGACGGCGAGCGTGGAGAGCGCCGAGCGCGTCGCGGTTTGAGGCGAGTGTGTGCCGGCTTTCTGCCACGGGTGGAAGCTTTCAGCCGTGGCAGAAAGCTTCCACGTACGCTGAAGCCGTGCAGGAACTCCACGACGCTCCCCTCGCCCCCCTCACCACGCTCCGCCTCGGCGGTCCCGCGCGCCGGCTCGTCACGGCGCACACCGATGCCGAGCTGGTCGAGACCGTCCGCGCCGCCGACATGGCCGGTGAACCGCTGCTCGTGATCGGCGGCGGCAGCAATCTCGTCATCGGTGACAAGGGCTTCGACGGTACGGCGCTGCGCGTCGCGACGAGCGGCCGCACCCTGGACGGCACCCGGCTCGAAGTCGCCGCCGGGGAGACCTGGAGCGAGACCGTCGCCGCCTCGGTCGCCGCCGGGCTCGCCGGGATCGAGTGCCTCGCGGGCATCCCCGGCTCGGCCGGGGCCACACCGATCCAGAACGTCGGCGCGTACGGCCAGGAGGTCGCGCAGACCGTCACCGAAGTCCTCGCCTACGACCGCGCGAGCGGCGAGACGGTCACCGTTCCCGCCGCCGAGTGCGGGTTCGCGTACCGCTGGAGCCGCTTCAAGGCGGAGCCGGAGCGGTGGATCGTGCTGCGGGTGCGGTTCGCGCTGGAGGACGCCGGGGGGCTCTCGGCGCCCGTACGGTACGCGGAGACGGCGCGGGCGCTCGGCGTCGAGGTCGGCGACCGCGTGCCGCTCGCGACCGCGCGCGACACCGTGCTGAAGCTGCGTGCGGGCAAGGGCATGGTGCTCGACCCGGAGGACCACGACACGTGGTCGGCGGGCTCCTTCTTCACCAACCCCCTGCTCACCGAGGCCGAGTTCGCCGCCTTCCTCGCCAAGGCCCACGCCCGCCTCGGCGAGGACGTCACGCCCCCCGCCTTCCCGGCGGGCGAAGGGCTCACGAAGACGTCGGCGGCCTGGCTCATCGACAAGGCCGGCTTCACGAAGGGCTACGGGAGCGGCGCTGCCCGTATCTCGACGAAGCACACGCTCGCCCTCACCAACCGGGGCGCGGCGAGCACGGAGGACCTCCTCGCGCTCGCCCGCGAGGTCGTCGCGGGCGTACGGGAGGCCTTCGGCGTCGAGCTGGTCAACGAGCCGGTCATGGTGGGCGTGGGGCTGTAAGCCGCTGGACGACAGGCGCGCCACGCTTCGGCGAGGAACTGCTCGCCGAACTCGGCCGCACGGAGCGGGCCGCGCCCCTCCGCGCCCCCAGCGCCCGCCTCGCGCTCCTGCTCGCCCCCGCCGTCTGGTGCTTCACGGCCGGATGGCCGAGCGCGCTGCCCGTGGTCGGCGTGCTGCTCCTCGCGCTCGCGTGGGGGCGGCGGTCCCGGTTCGCGCGGGTGCCGAAGGACGCGGTGGTGCTGCGGCGCGCCGAGGCGCCCGCGCTGTACGGGCTCGTCGACGAGGTCGCGGCGGTGGTCGGCGTGCGCGGTGTCGACCTCATCGCGATCGACGGCGAGGCGAACGCGTGCACGATGCGGTAGGGCGTACGCGGCCGGATGCTGCTCACCCCCGGGCTCCCGCTCTGGGAAACCCTCGAACCGGCCCAGCGGCTCGCCCTCCCCGGCCACGAACTCGCGCACCACGCGCACGGCGACACGCGGCACGGGACGGCCGCCGGGACCGCCACGCGTTCCCTCACGACCTGGGAGTACTACCTCGCCCCCGCCGCGCACCACTCGGTGCGCGCGTGGTTCCTCGCCCTCGCCCTGCACCCGCCGTGGTGGCTCGTCCGCGCGCTGCGCTCGGGGCTCACGCGCCTGTCCCTGCGCTCGTCGTTGCGCGCCGAGTACCTCGCCGACCGCTCGGCCGCGCGCGTCGCGTCCGCGCGGGCCGCGACGGAGCTGCTCGACCGGTTCCTCCTCGCGGAGGCGGGGCTCGCGGCGGTCCGCCTGGAGAGCGCCGAGGCGGAGCGCGTCGTCATCGGTTCGCGGGCCGGGCGCGGGCAGCGGGCCGGGGAGGTTGCCGAGCGGTCCGTGCGGGAGCGCCTGGCGCAGTACGCGGCGTCGGTGCCGGAGACGGAGTACGCGCGGCAGCGGCGCCTCGCCGTGCGCCACGGGCACCGCGTCGACAGCGCCCACCCCCCGACCCACCTGCGCCGCGAGGCGCTGTTCGCGGGGCCCGCGCAGCCGGGGCTCGTACGGGCAGGCGCGGAGCGCGAGCAGCGCGTGGCGGCCGAACTGGCGCGGGCGCGGGACGTGGCGGGGCGGGATCTCGGCGGGCGGGGGTGACCGGCGGGCGGTCCGCTCAGCGGCGTAGCACCATCACAAGGAGCACGATCAGCGCGATCAGCAGCGCGCCGCCCACCGAGGCCAGCGTGATCTTCAGCGCGCTCCACGGCCGCTTGCCGATGACCTCGCCGGTACGGGCGTTGACCATGACCGGCCACGCCTTGCCCGCGTGGATGTAGGTGAGGAACCAGACCGGCAGCAGCACGAGCTTGTACGTGAGGCCCTGGTAACTCGTCGACAGGGAGTGCACGCGCTGCACGTCCCCGCCGATGTCCCGGCGGCAGTCGGCCTTGATGACCGACGCCATCCGCTCCTTCGCCGTCTCCAGGCCCGCTTCCGGCTCGATGTCGTAGCGGACCGTGCGGAAGCCCGCGAGGTACTCCTCCTGGTACGGGACCGTCTCCTCCAGCGGCCACGGCGTCAGCTTGTCCAGCTGCTTCACCGGCACCTGCCCCGTGCCGGGCACGAGCACGTCGTCGAAGAACCGGCCGACGGTCCCGGCCGCGGGGTACCAGTTCGTGCGCTGCACGCGCCGGGTGTTGCCCTCGGAGTCCTCCTCCTCTTCCCAGTAGTGCTCGCCGCGCTGACCCGTGTACGAGGTGTGGGTGTCCGCGTCGTACGTCCAGTGGGGCAGGTAGCTGCCGCGGAACGACTCCGCCTCCGTGACCTTCTTCAGCTCGCCCGGCGCGAACCAGCGCGAGGAGGCCCACTCGGCGAGCGCGTCCCTGGCCCGCGCGCGGTCGATCCCGAAGGGCAGGACCGCCTCGGGCACCACCCGCTCGCTGCCCGAGACGTCCGCGACGAGCGGCGTCGCGCAGAACGGGCACGTGTCGCTGAGCGTGTCGCTCTCGGTCACCGCGTGGCAGCCCGGGCACGTGTACACCCGGACCCGGTCGGGCACGGCCTCGCGGCGGGGGAGCGAGGCCAGCTCATCGAAGGGGTGCTCGGTCACCTGCCGCGGCACCGGCACGATGCCCTGCTCGTGCGTGCAGTACGAGCACCGCAGCGCGTACGTGCCGGGCGCGTACTCGCTGACCCCGCCGCACGCCTCGCACTGGAACGCCCGGTCGGGCGCGAGGTCCTGTTCCGTCAACTCGACTCTCCTCGGGGACTGTTCGACGGACGGTCGGGTGGGCTCAGCCCTGCGGCGGCAGCGGCGGGGGCACGTCGGCGAAGAGCGGCGCCAGCTCCGCGACCTGCTCGGCCGGCTGCCAGGCCGCCTGCCCGCTGCGCCAGACCAGCGTGGTGCGGCCCAGGTGCCCGGCGGCGACCTGGGCGGGGAGCGCGCTCTCCTCGTACGGGCCCTGCTGCTGCCCGCCGACCGCGAGGAACCAGCGGGGCGCGGTGGGCAGCGGCGGGGGGACGTCGGCGGGGGCGGGCTGCGCGGGGGCCTGCGGCGCGGGGGCCGAGGGTGCTCCCGTACCGGAGGTGCTCTGCACGATCCGCCGGCCGAGCGCCATGCCCACGCCGAGGCCGAGGGCCTCGCCGCCCGTGCCGGGGTTGGCGGCGGCGAGCGGGATCGCGTCGGCGGACTGGAGCTTGGCGTAGTCGTCGAGGTTCCCGGTGATCGACATCCGCGAGCGCGTGTCGATCGCCCGCTCGACCTCCGGCGGGACGCTCAGGTTCTCGATGGAGAAGCGGGGGATCGCGATGCCGGTCGGGGCCAGCTCCCGGGTCAGCGCCTTCGCGAGCTGCTGCCCGATGCCGTCCTGCCGCGAGGCCAGGTCGAGGAGCGGCACCCCGGCCTGGCCGAGCGCGGAGCCGAGCTTCGAGACGATGAGCTGCCGCAGGTGCTCGCCGACCTCCTCGGTGCGGAACCGCGGGTCGGTGCCCGCGAGTTCGCGCAGGAGCGCGGCGGCGTCCACGACCTTCGCCGCGAAGGTCCCGAAAGCGCGGACCCGGACCATGCCGAACTCGGCGTCCCGCAGGATCACCGGGTTCTGGGTGCCCCACTTGAAGTCGGTGAACTGCCGGGTCGTGACGAAGTAGACCTCGGCCTTGAACGGCGATTCGAAGCCGTACTTCCAGCCCTTGAGCGTCGACAGCACCGGCATGTTCTGCGTCGTGAGGGTGTACGTCCCCGGCTCGTAGACGTCCGCGAGCCGCCCCTCGTTGACGAAGACGGCGACCTGCGACTCGCGTACGACGAGCTTCGCGCCCATCTTGATCTCGTTGCCGTGGCGCGGGAAACGCCACACGAGGGTGTCCCGGCTGTCGTCGGTCCACTCGATGACGTCGATGAACTCACCGCGGATACGGTCCATCAGCCCCACAACGATTCCCCCACTCCTGTGCGCGGCGGTCAAGCCGATCAGCGGACAGTATGCCCAATACACTCGTCCCGGCCGGGGCTCGGCCCGGCCCGGCACCGCGCACGGGGTCCGGCCCGGCACCGCGCACGGGGTCCGGCCCGGCACCGCGCACGGGGCCGGGTACGCTCGCCGGGCGCGGCCGGGGGGCCGGGCTTCCACGCGTTCCTTGGGGGGAACCTGATGCGGCTGCGATCGCGACGCGCTGTGCTGTCCGTTCTCTGTGCCTTGCTCGTGATGAACGGTGCGGCCGCCTGCGGGGACGCCGAGCCGGCCGGGAAGGACGCGGCCACCGAGCGGCCGTCCGCCGCCACGCCCGTGCCCGAGGAACTGGACGCGGACGGCACCACGATCCACGTCGGGCGGAAGGGCGCGGCGAGCACGATGCACCTCTACGAGGACCCGCGCTGCCCCGTCTGCAAGGACTTCGAGGACTCGGAGGGAGCCCGGGTGCTGCGCGCGAGCACCGAGGCCGGTGAGGTGCGCACCGACTACACGCTCGCCTCGTTCCTCGACGAAAGCCTCGGCGGCGGCGGTTCGAAGCGCGCGGTCAACGCGCTCCGCGCCGCCCTGGAGGAGGGGCATTTCGCCGCGTACCACGACGTCCTCTACACCCACCAGCCCGAGGAGAGCGTCGACGGCTTCACGACGGCGCGGCTCCTCACGCTCGCCTCGAAGGTGAAGGGCCTGCGCGGCCCCGCGTTCGACAAGGCGGTCCGCACGATGCGGTACGCGGACTTCGTCGCCGCCTCCGAGGCGGACATGGAGCGCGACGGCATCCAGGGCACGCCCGGCTTCGTCCTCGACGGCAGGCTCGTCGCCAACGGCACGAGCGAGAAGGTCACTTCGGGCACGGGAATGGCCCTCACCCTCGGCACGGCGAGCGGCGGACGCCGTACGGACTCCTGAACCCGGCGCGCTCTGTACGGACTCCCGACGCCGCTGACTAGACCGCCAGCCAGTCGTCCACCCGCGCCAGCAGCTTCTCGCGCACATCCGCCGGGGCCGCCGAGGCACGCACCGACTGCCGGGCCAGCTCCGCCAGTTCGGCGTCGGTGAAACCGTGGTCCGCGCGGGCGATCTCGTACTGCGCCGCGAGCCGCGAGCCGAACAGGAGCGGGTCGTCGGCGCCGAGCGCCATCGGGACCCCGGCGTCGAAGAGGGTGCGCAGCGGGACGTCCGCCTGCTTCGGGTAGACGCCGAGCGCCACGTTCGACGCGGGGCACACCTCGCACGTCACGCCGGAATCGGCGAGGCGGCGCAGCAGGGCCGGGTCCTCGGCCGCGCGCACCCCGTGCCCCACGCGCGCCGCGTGCAGGTCGTCCAGGCAGTCCCGCACCGAGGAGGGCCCCGACAGCTCGCCCCCGTGCGGAGCGGCGAGCAGCCCGCCCTCGCGCGCGATCGCGAAGGCGCGGTCGAAGTCGCGGGCCATCCCGCGCCGCTCGTCGTTCGAGAGCCCGAAGCCGACGACGCCCCGGTCGGCGAAGCGCACCGCGAGGCGCGCGAGGGTGCGCGCGTCGAGCGGGTGCTTCATGCGGTTCGCGGCCACGAGGACGCGCATCCCGAGCCCGGTGTCGCGCGAGGCGCTGTCGACCGCGTCGAGGATGATCTCCAGGGCCGGGATCAGCCCGCCGAGCGCGGGCGCGTACGAGGTCGGGTCGACCTGGATCTCCAGCCATCCCGAGCCGTCCCGTACGTCCTCCTCGGCCGCCTCGCGGACCAGGCGCTGGATGTCCTCGGGCGCGCGCAGGCAGGCGCGGGCGGCGTCGTACAGGCGCTGGAAGCGGAACCAGCCGCGCTCGTCGGTCGCACGCAGCCGCGGCGGCTCGCCCGAGGTGAGGGCGTCGGGGAGGCGTACCCCGTACTTGTCGGCCAGTTCGAGCAGCGTCGAGGAACGCATCGAGCCGGTGAAGTGCAGGTGCAGATGCGCCTTCGGCAGTTCGGTGAGGTCCCTGGTCCCGTCCCTGACCACCCCGGCGCGGGGGTTCACGTGCATACGCTCCATTCATGAATCCTGCCGCACGCGGGCGGCCACCTGGTAGCCGGTTACCCCTTCGAGTACTTGCCCGAACGCCTGGCCGGACACGACGGCGGGCCCCCGCCCGGTGAAGGACGGGGGCCCGCTCGTCGGGCGTCTCAGTCCTTCGCCTCCGCGAGGAGCTTCTGGACGCGCCCGACGCCCTCGATGAGGTCCTCGTCCCCGAGCGCGTACGAGAGCCGCAGGTAACCCGGCGTGCCGAAGGCCTCGCCCGGGACCACGGCGACCTCGACCTCGTCGAGGATGAGCGCGGCCAGCTCGACCGTGTCCTGCGGGCGCTGCCCCCGGATCTCCTTGCCGAGCAGCTCCTTGACCGAGGGGTACGCGTAGAAGGCGCCCTCGGGCTCGGGGCAGAACACGCCGTCGATCTCGTTGAGCATCCGCACGATGGTGCGGCGGCGCCGGTCGAAGGCCTCGCGCATCTCGGCGACCGCGTCGAGGCTGCCGGACACGGCGGCGAGCGCGGCGGCCTGCGAGACGTTGCCGACGTTCGACGTGGCGTGCGACTGGAGGTTCGTCGCGGCCTTGATGACGTCCTTCGGGCCGATGACCCAGCCCACCCGCCAGCCCGTCATCGCGTACGTCTTCGCCACGCCGTTCACCACGACGCAGCGGTCGCGCAGCTCGGGCACGATCGCCGGCAGCGAGGTGAACGTCGCGTCCCCGTACACGAGGTGCTCGTAGATCTCGTCCGTGAGCACCCACAGACCGTGCTCGACGGCCCACTTGCCGATCGCCTCGGCCTGCGCCTCCGGGTAGACCGCGCCTGTCGGGTTCGACGGGGAGACGAAGAGCAGTACCTTGGTGCGCTCGGTGCGGGCGGCCTCCAGCTGCTCCAGGGTGACCCGGTAGCCGGTCGTCTCGTCGGCGACGACCTCGACGGGCACGCCGCCCGCGAGGCGGATCGACTCGGGGTACGTGGTCCAGTACGGGGCGGGGACGATGACCTCGTCGCCCGGGTCGAGGATCGCGGCGAACGCCTCGTAGATGGCCTGCTTGCCGCCGTTGGTCACGAGCACCTGCGAGGCGTCGATCTCGTAGCCCGAGTCGCGCAGCGTCTTCGCGGCGATCGCGGCCTTCAGCTCGGGCAGCCCGCCGGCCGGCGTGTAGCGGTGGTTGCGCGGCTCGCGGCAGGCCGCGACGGCGGCGTCGACGATGTATCCGGGCGTGGGGAAGTCGGGCTCACCCGCGCCGAAGCCGATCACCGGACGCCCGGCGGCCTTGAGGGCCTTGGCCTTGGCGTCGACGGCGAGGGTCGCGGACTCGGAGATGGCGGCGATGCGCGCGGATACCCGGCGCTCGGTGGGAGGGGTTGCAGCGCTCATGTCCCCATCGTTTCAGACAGGGAACATCCCGGGCACCGGGGTTTGCGGATCGAGACGGGGGGCGGTACGCGGATGAGACGGGCGGCGGTACGCGGCGGGGACGGGCGGCGCCACGGGGCGGCGCCGGGCCCGTGCCCGGGCGGTACGGGGCGGGCTCGCGGAACTACGCGTTCGACCTGGGAGCCCGGACCACGTATGCTCTCTCCTCGTTGGCCCACGGCGGACCGGTTTCGCGCAGGCACTTAGTGTCGGCGGACGGATGCGGTACGTTGGGGCAGGCAAAGGGTCGTAGCTCAATTGGTAGAGCACTGGTCTCCAAAACCAGCGGTTGGGGGTTCAAGTCCCTCCGGCCCTGCTTCACACACCTTCGGGTTTGTGTGCGCATGTGTACGTACAGCTATTGCACCGCCGTGCGGCTCCTCTGGGTGCGGTACGGCACCCGACCGGGAATTCAGGTGAGGACACGTGACGGACGCCGTGGGCTCCATCGATACGCCTGATGCCCAGGACGAGGCACCCCGCCCCAAGAAGAAGGGCGGCAAGCGCGGCAAGAAGGGCCCCCTGGGTCGGCTCGCGCTCTTCTACCGACAGGTCATCGCGGAGCTTCGCAAGGTCGTCTGGCCCACGCGCGGGCAGCTCTCGACGTACACGACCGTCGTCATCGTCTTCGTGGTGATCATGATTGGCCTGGTCACCGTGGTCGACTACGGATTCTCGCAGGCCGCCAAGTACGTTTTTGGCTGAGCCGGCATGCACAATGCGGAGGGCGCCGTACTCGGCGCCCCTTTCGCGTGTTCCACCCCTATGTATCAGGAAGAAGCAGCGACGTGTCTGACCCGAACCTGAACGGCGCCGACCAGCCCGCGCACGAGGGCCCGGCCTCCGCCGAGGACGTTCTCGGCGCCGAGGCCGATGGCGCCGTGGAGCCGGAGCAGGCCGCGGCTGCGGAAGCCCAGGCCGAGACCGAGTCCGCCGTGGTCGGCGAGGAAGCCGCTGAGGCGGAGGAGGCCGCGGTCGGCGAGGGCGAACTCGCCGACGTGGCAGCCGACGAGGCCGCGCAGGACGCCGAGGACGCGGCGGAGGACGCCGCCGACGAAGAGGCGGCGGACGAAGAGGACGCCGAGGAAGAGGCCGTCGACCCCGTCGCCGCCCTGCGCGAGGAACTGCGCACGCTGCCCGGCGAGTGGTACGTCATCCACACGTACGCCGGTTACGAGAACCGCGTGAAGACCAACCTGGAGCAGCGCGCCGTCTCGCTCAACGTCGAGGAGTTCATCTTCCAGGCCGAGGTGCCGCAGGAAGAGGTCGTCCAGATCAAGAACGGCGACCGCAAGACGATCCGGCAGAACAAGCTCCCCGGTTACGTCCTCGTCCGCATGGACCTCACCAACGAGTCCTGGGGCGTCGTCCGCAACACCCCCGGTGTCACCGGCTTCGTCGGCAACGCCTACGACCCGTACCCGCTGACCCTCGACGAGATCGTCAAGATGCTCGCCCCCGAGGCCGAGGAGAAGGCGGCCCGCGAGGCCGCCGAGGCCGAGGGCAAGCCCGCGCCGCAGCGCAAGGTCGAGGTCCAGGTGCTCGACTTCGAGGTCGGCGACTCGGTCACCGTCACCGACGGCCCCTTCGCGACCCTCCAGGCGACGATCAACGAGATCAACGCCGACTCCAAGAAGGTCAAGGGCCTCGTGGAGATCTTCGGTCGCGAGACCCCGGTCGAGCTGAGCTTCGACCAGATCCAGAAGAACTGAACCACGTCTTCCGGCAGGTCGCAGGGGGTACGGGGATTCCCGGGCACCCCCTGTGGCCTGCTGGTTTTTGAGCGCGCGGCGGTACCCGTTACCGTTGTGCGGTATGCCTCCATCCGGATGAACCGAGTGAATCCGGTTCCAGCGGGTGAAGGCGGAACACTTCTCACCAGGACCCGGAGAGAGCAATGCCTCCCAAGAAGAAGAAGGTCACGGGGCTGATCAAGCTCCAGATCCAGGCCGGTGCCGCCAACCCGGCCCCGCCGGTCGGCCCCGCGCTGGGTCAGCACGGCGTCAACATCATGGAGTTCTGCAAGGCCTACAACGCCGCGACCGAGTCGCAGCGCGGCTGGGTCATCCCGGTCGAGATCACGGTCTACGAGGACCGCTCCTTCACCTTCATCACGAAGACCCCGCCCGCCGCGAAGATGATCCTCCGCGCCGCCGGTGTCGAGAAGGGCTCGGGCGAGCCGCACAAGACCAAGGTCGCCAAGATCACGGACGCCCAGGTCCGCGAGATCGCCCAGACCAAGATGGAAGACCTCAACGCCAACGACATCGACGCCGCCGCGAAGATCATCGCCGGTACCGCGCGTTCGATGGGCGTCACCGTCGAGGGCTGAGCCCGCGGCAGGCCCCACCGGGCCCCGTAGACCTTTTGTGGCAGGACGAGCGCCGTCCGGACCACAACTCCGCAACAGAACACCAGGAGCAGTAGTGAAGCGCAGCAAGTCCCTCCGGGCTGCCGACGCCAAGATCGACCGGGAGCGCCTGTACGCGCCCCTGGAGGCGATCCGGCTGGCCAAGGAGACCGCCAGCACCAAGTTCGACTCGACCGTCGAGATCGCCTTCCGCCTGGGTGTCGACCCGCGCAAGGCCGACCAGATGGTCCGTGGCACCGTGAACCTCCCGCACGGCACCGGCAAGACCGCCCGGGTCCTGGTCTTCGCGACCGGTGACCGTGCCGAGGCCGCGCGTGCCGCGGGCGCCGACATCGTCGGCGCCGACGAGCTGATCGACGAGGTCGCGAAGGGGCGTCTGGACTTCGACGCCGTCGTCGCGACGCCGGACCTCATGGGCAAGGTCGGCCGCCTCGGCCGCGTGCTCGGCCCGCGCAGCCTCATGCCGAACCCGAAGACCGGCACCGTGACCCCCGACGCGGCCAAGGCCGTCAAGGAGATCAAGGGCGGCAAGATCGAGTTCCGCGTCGACAAGCACTCGAACCTTCACTTCATCGTCGGCAAGTCGTCCTTCACGGACGAGCAGCTCGTCGAGAACTACGGCGCCGCGCTGGACGAGATCCTTCGTCTCAAGCCGTCCGCCGCGAAGGGCCGCTACATCAAGAAGGCCGTCGTGAGCACCACGATGGGCCCCGGCGTCCCCGTCGACCCCAACCGCACCCGCAACCTCCTCACCGAGGAGGACCCGGCCGCCGTCTGAGCCCCTGGCTCCAGCCGGTGACCGCGTTCACGGACGCGTAGCTGTGCGAAGGCCCCGTACCCGTCATGGGTGCGGGGCCTTCGCGCGCTCTGTTCCGGGGGCGGGCGGGCGTGCTTGGGTGGACCCCGGCCGGGGTGAGGGAGGCGCGCGTGCGCGGATGGGGTCGGGGTGCGGTGGCGGTGCTCGCGGCGTGCGTGCTGCTCGCGGGGTGCGGGGGCTCCGGCGGTTCCGGTGGCGGTACGGGGGCGAGCGGCGAGGCCGCGCGGGTACTGCGGGACGCGGTGCGGGCGACGGAGGGGGCCGGCTCGGCGCGTACGGAGTCCGTCAGCGAGATCGACGGGGAGCGGACCCGGACCGAGGGCGCCCTCGACTGGTCGGCGAAGGGGAGACCGTACGGGCGCCTGCGGGTCGGCGAGGGCGGCGAACTCGTACTCAGGGACGGCCAGTTGTGGGTGCGGCTCGCGCGGGCGGTGCACGGGGAGCGGTGGGTGCGGCAGAAGGGCGAGGGCGACGACCTCGTACCGGCCGCCTCGCTGCGGCTGCTCCTCGCGGCCGCCGACGCGCACCGGGCGGGGCGGGCGCGGGTGCGGGGCGTCGTCACGACGCACTGGGCGGGGCGCGTACGGGCCGCGGAGTCGGCGCGGGTGCGGGAGGCGGGGGTCGCGGCGCAGAGCGTGGACGTGTGGCTCGACGGGCGGGGGCGGCTCGTGAAGCGGGTCGAGTCGGGGCGGGGGAAGGCGGGGCTGGTGCGGGTCACGACGTACTGGAGCGGGTTCGGGGTGGGGGTGGAGGTGCCGCGAGTGCCGGGCGGGCGGAACTGAATCGACTTCAGTGGTGTCGTACCCCTCAGGTAATGTGCGGGAAAAATCGGGGGACGCACAGTGAACACATGGGGTGGGGCAATGAGTAGGACAGCTTGGGGCCGGGGGCGGACGGGTCGCGTCGTGGGCGCGGCGATCGCGGTGGCGCTCCTCGGCGGAGCGGCGACGGCGTGCAACAGCGACGACTCGGGGGACAAGAAGAGCGACGCGAAGCCGGCGGCGGAGAAGTCCTCGGCGGCTCCCGCCGAGGATGTGGACCCGCAGGAGGCGCTGAAGGCCGCCTCGGAGAAGGCCGCCTCCTTCAAGTCCGCCTCGGTGGAGATGACGACGAAGACCCCGGAGGGGCTCACCGAGACGGCCGCTCCGAGCCACATGAAGGGCAAGCTCGGCTGGGACCCGGTGGCGATGGACATGGCCGTGAGGACCGAGGACGCCCAGCCGGGGATGCCGGCCGAGATGGCCATGAAGTGGACCGGCTCGGTCATGTACATGGACGTGGGTGAGGAAGGCGCGGCCGAGCTGGACGGCAAGCGCTGGATGAAGATCGACCTCGCCGCGGCGGCCAAGGCCGGGGGCGCCGAGAGCCAGGAGGCGATGAAGCAGTTCGACCAGCTCATGGGCTCCTTCGGACAGGGCCCGGCGACGCAGATCGACATGCTGAGCACCGCCGATGACGTGAAGTACGTCGGTGCCGAGAAGACCGGTGGGAGCGAGACGAAGCACTTCCGCGGCACGGTGTCGGCCGACTCCCTGCTCAACACGGCCGACGCGCTCAAGAGCCTCGACGCGAAGACGCGGAAGCAGGTGCAGGACAACTTCAAGAAGACGGGCGTGACGTCCCAGCGGATCGATCTGTGGATCGGCCCGGACGACCTCCTCGTGCGCGCGGACAGCGTGGCGAACTCCAAGAAGGGCAAGGTCACCACGACGGCCACGTACTCGGACTTCAGTGGCCCGCTCAAGGTGACCGCTCCGCCCGCCGGGCAGACGATGGACCTCATGAAGATGCTCCAGAGCATCGGCGACCTCACGAAGGACGGCGGTCCGAGCGACGCCGACATGAAGGAGCTTGAGGACGCGCTCGGCGGCGAGTGACCGTCGTGCGGTGCCGGGCCCGCTCGGGGGCGATTTGCTCCGGGCGGGCCCGCTCCCGTACTCTCACTCTCGTAGCCGAAGACCGCTGGTCGCCCCTGTGTCGAAAGGCGCGGAGGCCGAAGGACTCGCAGATACGCGAGCGACCCGCGCAGGTGCGAATGAGGACCGCAGCTCCCGGACGTCCAGTCCGGTCGAGCCACGCCCCGAGCGCCCTGCGCCGGGGCGTTTCGTTTGTTCTCCACTCTCCTTCCGAGCCCGGTGGTCCACGGCTCGTCTGCGGCTGATCGCGAGGTCAGTCGAAGCTCATCACCCCGGAAGGAGGCCGAGGCACATGGCGACCGCTGACAAGGTCGATGCCGTTGAGGAGATCACGGAGAAGCTCCGTAACTCCAACGCTGCCGTCGTTACCGCGTACACGGGTCTGTCCGTCGCGCAGCTCAAGCAGCTGCGCCGTTCTCTCGGCGAGAACGCTCAGTACCGTGTGGTGAAGAACACGCTGACCAAGATCGCGGCCAAGGAGGCCGGGTTCTCGGAGCTGGACGAGCACCTCAAGGGCTCGACGGCCGTCGCTTTCGTCACCGGTGACCCGGTCGAGGCGGCGAAGGGTCTCCGTGACTTCGCCAAGGAAAACCCCGCGCTTGTCATCAAGGGCGGTGTTCTCGACGGCAAGGCGCTCTCCGCCGACGAGATCAAGAAGCTTGCGGACCTCGAGTCCCGCGAGGTTCTGCTGGCCAAGCTGGCGGGCGCCATGAAGGGCAAGCAGTCGCAGGCTGCCGCGCTCTTCCAGGCGCTTCCCTCGAAGTTCGTCCGCACCGCGGAGGCGCTTCGTGCCAAGAAGGCCGAGCAGGGCGGTGCCGAGTAATTCGGCTCGTTTTCTGACCCGAGCCCGCTGAACGCGGGCGGAGGTCGACGCGGGCCGTACGTACGCCCGCCGACATGTACATCCGGCACCAGCCGAAGAGTGGAAGGACCGCCATCATGGCGAAGCTCAGCCAGGAAGAACTCCTCGCCCAGTTCGAGGAGCTGACCCTCATCGAGCTCTCCGAGTTCGTGAAGGCCTTCGAGGAGAAGTTCGACGTCACCGCTGCCGCGCCGGCCGCCGTGGCCGTGGCCGCCCCGGGCCAGGGTGGTGGCGAGGCCGCCGCCGAGGAGCAGGACGAGTTCGACGTCATCCTCACGGGTGCCGGCGACAAGAAGATCCAGGTCATCAAGGTCGTGCGTGAGCTGACCTCGCTGGGTCTGAAGGAGGCCAAGGACCTCGTGGACGGCACCCCGAAGCCCGTCCTGGAGAAGGTCGACAAGGCCGCCGCCGACAAGGCCGCCGAGTCCCTCAAGGGCGCCGGCGCCTCCGTCGAGGTCAAGTGAGTCAAGGTCCGCGAGGACCTTTCGCACGCGTCCGGTGCGCGGCCCTGTGAGGGGTCCGTACGGGCACGTACGTACGAAGGCTGCCCCGGCCGGATGACGGCCGTGGCAACCGCTCCACGACGTTTTCACCCTGGGGTGTAACGCCGAGGGGCCGAAGGGCGATCACCCAACCGGGTGGTCGCCCTTCGGCGTTGCCGTGGCGGGTGCTGCGGGCGTTCCGCCCCTGCGGGTAGGGTGATCTTCGTTGTGCGCCCGGGTCCCGGACCCGGGCCCCTGTGGCCCGTACGGCGGCCGAGCGGCCGGAGCCCGGCGGGGACACGGGGCCTTGACGAACGGCACGCAGCGCGCAATTCTCAGGACGCGTCGTCACAACGATCCTCGAATCCGAGGCATGGATCGGTGGCGAAGAGGGCAGTATCGGAGTGCGTCGCCAGGCGCACGGAACGCGCAGGAGTTGTGATCAGCGAGGGTCTCGCATATCCGGGAGAACACCCGGACTGGACATCAGTGGGCCATATGGCTACACTGTCCCTTTGCGCTGCCTGTTAGCTGCCTCCTGCCCGTCACCAGGGGCATCCCCGAGCCGAGCACCGATCGAAGAAACAGGCCCTGACCAGGGCTTTCACTCGGTGCGTCCAGCCCGGGACCGGTACGCGCGTAGTGAGTCCGAGCCCTCGGAAGGACCCCCTCTTGGCCGCCTCGCGCACTGCCTCGACCGCACAAACGAACAACGGTGCCAGCACCGCCCCGCTGCGCATTTCTTTCGCAAAGATCCGGGAGCCCCTTGAGGTTCCCAACCTGCTCGCCCTTCAGACCGAGAGCTTCGACTGGCTGCTCGGCAACGACGCCTGGAAGTCCCGCGTCGAGGCGGCCCTCGCGGGCGGCATGTCCGTCCCCACCAAGTCCGGTCTGGAGGAGATCTTCGAGGAGATCTCCCCGATCGAGGACTTCTCCGGGTCGATGTCGCTGACGTTCCGCGACCACCGCTTCGAGCCGCCGAAGAACTCCATCGACGAGTGCAAGGACCGTGACTTCACGTACGCGGCCCCGCTCTTCGTCACGGCCGAGTTCACCAACAACGAGACCGGCGAGATCAAGTCCCAGACGGTCTTCATGGGCGACTTCCCGCTCATGACCAACAAGGGCACCTTCGTCATCAACGGCACCGAGCGTGTCGTGGTCTCCCAGCTGGTCCGCTCGCCGGGCGTCTACTTCGATTCCTCGATCGACAAGACCTCCGACAAGGACATCTACTCCGCCAAGATCATCCCCTCACGGGGTGCCTGGCTGGAGATGGAGATCGACAAGCGCGACATGGTCGGTGTCCGCATCGACCGCAAGCGCAAGCAGTCGGTGACCGTACTGCTCAAGGCGCTCGGCTGGACGACCGAGCAGATCCTTGAGGAGTTCGGCCAGTACGAGTCGATGCGCGCCACCCTGGAGAAGGACCACACCCAGGGCCAGGACGACGCGCTCCTCGACATCTACCGCAAGCTGCGCCCGGGCGAGCCGCCCACCCGTGAGGCCGCCCAGAACCTTCTGGAGAACCTCTACTTCAACCCGAAGCGCTACGACCTCGCGAAGGTCGGCCGCTACAAGGTCAACAAGAAGCTCGGTTCGGACGCGCCGCTCGACGCCGGTGTCCTCACCACCGACGACATCCTCGCCACGATCAAGTACCTCGTGCAGCTGCACGCGGGCGAGACCGAGGCGACCGTCGGTGACGAGGGCAAGACGATCGTCGTCGAGACCGACGACATCGACCACTTCGGCAACCGCCGCCTGCGCAACGTCGGCGAGCTGATCCAGAACCAGGTCCGCACGGGTCTCGCCCGTATGGAGCGCGTCGTGCGCGAGCGCATGACGACCCAGGACGTCGAGGCGATCACCCCGCAGACCCTCATCAACATCCGGCCGGTCGTCGCCTCCATCAAGGAGTTCTTCGGCACCAGCCAGCTGTCCCAGTTCATGGACCAGAACAACCCGCTGTCCGGGCTGACGCACAAGCGTCGTCTGTCCGCGCTCGGCCCGGGTGGTCTCTCCCGTGAGCGGGCCGGCTTCGAGGTCCGCGACGTGCACCCGTCCCACTACGGACGCATGTGCCCGATCGAGACCCCGGAAGGCCCGAACATCGGCCTGATCGGTTCGCTCGCCTCGTACGGCCGCGTCAACGCCTTCGGCTTCGTCGAGACCCCGTACCGCAAGGTCGTCGACGGCATCGTCACCGACGACGTCGACTACCTGACGGCCGACGAGGAGGACCGCTTCGTCATCGCCCAGGCGAACGCGCCCCTCACCGACGACCTCCACTTCGAGGAGGCCCGTGTCCTGGTGCGCCGCCGTGGCGGCGAGGTCGACTACGTCCCCGGGGACGACGTCGACTACATGGACGTCTCGCCGCGCCAGATGGTGTCCGTCGCGACCGCGATGATCCCCTTCCTGGAGCACGACGACGCCAACCGTGCCCTCATGGGCGCGAACATGATGCGCCAGGCCGTGCCCCTGATCAAGTCCGAGGCGCCCATCGTCGGCACCGGTATGGAGTACCGCTCCGCGACCGACGCCGGTGACGTGCTCAAGGCCGACAAGGACGGTGTGGTCACGGAGGTCTCCGCCGACTACATCACCACGACGAACGACGACGGCACGTACACCACGTACCGCCTCGCGAAGTTCTCGCGCTCCAACCAGGGCACCTCGGTCAACCAGAAGGTCATCGTCAACGAGAACGACCGGGTCATCGTCGGCCAGGTCCTCGCGGACGGTCCCGCGACCGAGAACGGCGAGATGGCGCTCGGCAAGAACCTTCTTGTCGCCTTCATGCCGTGGGAGGGTCACAACTACGAGGACGCGATCATCCTGTCGCAGCGCCTCGTGCAGGACGACGTCCTCTCCTCGATCCACATCGAGGAGCACGAGGTCGACGCCCGTGACACCAAGCTCGGTCCCGAGGAGATCACCCGGGACATCCCGAACGTCTCCGAGGAGGTCCTCGCCGACCTCGACGAGCGCGGCATCATCCGTATCGGTGCCGAGGTCATCGCCGGTGACATCCTCGTCGGCAAGGTCACGCCCAAGGGCGAGACCGAGCTGACGCCCGAGGAGCGCCTGCTGCGCGCGATCTTCGGCGAGAAGGCCCGTGAGGTCCGTGACACCTCGCTCAAGGTCCCGCACGGCGAGATCGGCAAGGTCATCGGCGTCCGCGTCTTCGACCGCGAGGAGGGTGACGAGCTTCCCCCGGGCGTGAACCAGCTGGTCCGCGTCTACGTCGCCCAGAAGCGCAAGATCACCGACGGTGACAAGCTCGCAGGCCGACACGGCAACAAGGGCGTCATCTCCAAGATCCTGCCGGTCGAGGACATGCCCTTCCTTGAGGACGGCACCCCGGTCGACATCATCCTGAACCCGCTCGGCGTGCCCTCGCGCATGAACCCGGGCCAGGTCATGGAGATCCACCTCGGCTGGCTCGCCAGCCAGGGCTGGGACGTCTCGCAGGTGCCCGAGGACTGGGCGCGCCGCCTCCAGGCGATCAGCGCCGACCAGGTCGCCCCGCGCACCAACGTCGCGACCCCGGTCTTCGACGGTGCCCGCGAGGACGAGCTGGCCGGTCTCCTTGAGCACACCATCCCCAACCGCGACGGGGACCGGATGGTGCAGCCCACGGGTAAGGCCCGGCTCTTCGACGGCCGCTCCGGCGAGCCGTTCCCGGACCCGATCTCGGTCGGCTACATGTACATCCTCAAGCTCCACCACCTCGTGGACGACAAGCTCCACGCGCGCTCGACCGGCCCGTACTCGATGATCACGCAGCAGCCGCTGGGTGGTAAGGCGCAGTTCGGTGGCCAGCGCTTCGGTGAGATGGAGGTGTGGGCGCTGGAAGCGTACGGCGCCGCCTACGCCCTCCAGGAGCTGCTGACGATCAAGTCCGACGACGTGACCGGCCGCGTGAAGGTCTACGAGGCCATCGTCAAGGGCGAGAACATCCCCGAGCCCGGCATTCCCGAGTCCTTCAAGGTGCTCATCAAGGAAATGCAGTCGCTCTGCCTGAACGTGGAGGTGCTGTCCTCGGACGGCATGTCCATCGAGATGCGTGACACGGACGAGGACGTCTTCCGTGCCGCGGAAGAGCTCGGTATCGACCTGTCCCGGCGCGAGCCGAGCAGCGTCGAAGAGGTCTGACGGGCCCACCCGGTCCCGCCGGCCGCCCACCCCCGCAGGGGGCGGCGCCGGCGGGCCGGGTGGTGACCCCAGCCCCGTACGACCGGGGCGCAGGACCCCGTACAGACCACCTTTGACACAACCCTGAGAGGGATTGACGCATAGTGCTCGACGTCAACTTCTTCGACGAGCTGCGGATCGGCCTTGCCACCGCGGACGACATCCGGACCTGGTCGCACGGCGAGGTCAAGAAGCCGGAGACCATCAACTACCGCACCCTCAAGCCGGAAAAGGACGGGCTCTTCTGCGAGAAGATCTTCGGCCCCACCCGGGACTGGGAGTGCTACTGCGGCAAGTACAAGCGTGTCCGCTTCAAGGGCATCATCTGTGAGCGCTGCGGCGTCGAGGTCACTCGCGCCAAGGTGCGCCGCGAGCGCATGGGCCACATCGAGCTCGCCGCTCCGGTCACGCACATCTGGTACTTCAAAGGCGTGCCCTCGCGCCTCGGGTACCTCCTCGACCTGGCGCCGAAGGACCTGGAGAAGGTCATCTACTTCGCCGCGTACATGATCACGTACGTGGACGAGGAGCGCCGTACCCGCGACCTGCCCTCCCTGGAGGCGCAGGTGCAGGTCGAGCGCCAGCAGGTCGAGAACCGGCGCGACTCCGACCTGGAGAACCGCGCCAAGAAGCTGGAGAACGACCTCGCCGAGCTGGAGGCAGAGGGCGCCAAGGCCGACGCGCGCCGCAAGGTGCGCGAGGGTGCCGAGCGCGAGATGAAGCAGCTCCGTGACCGCGCCCAGCGCGAGATCGACCGCCTCGACGAGGTGTGGAGCCGCTTCAAGAACCTCAAGGTCCAGGACCTGGAGGGCGACGAGCTGCTCTACCGCGAGCTGCGCGATCGCTTCGGCACGTACTTCGACGGCTCGATGGGCGCTGCCGCGCTCCAGAAGCGCCTGGAGTCCTTCGACCTGGAGGAGGAGGCCGAGCGCCTCCGCGAGATCATCCGCACCGGCAAGGGCCAGAAGAAGACCCGTGCCCTCAAGCGGCTCAAGGTCGTCTCGCCGTTCCTCCAGACCGCCAACAGCCCCAAGGGCATGGTCCTGGACTGCGTCCCTGTCATCCCGCCGGACCTGCGTCCGATGGTGCAGCTCGACGGTGGCCGCTTCGCGACCTCCGACCTCAACGACCTGTACCGCCGCGTCATCAACCGCAACAACCGCCTGAAGCGGCTTCTCGACCTCGGCGCGCCCGAGATCATCGTGAACAACGAGAAGCGCATGCTCCAGGAGGCCGTCGACGCGCTCTTCGACAACGGCCGCCGCGGCCGCCCCGTCACGGGCCCCGGCAACCGTCCGCTGAAGTCGCTCTCCGACATGCTCAAGGGCAAGCAGGGCCGCTTCCGCCAGAACCTCCTCGGCAAGCGCGTGGACTACTCCGCGCGTTCCGTGATCGTCGTCGGTCCGCAGCTCAAGCTGCACCAGTGCGGTCTGCCGAAGGCGATGGCGCTGGAGCTGTTCAAGCCGTTCGTGATGAAGCGCCTGGTGGACCTGAACCACGCGCAGAACATCAAGTCGGCCAAGCGCATGGTCGAGCGCGGCCGCACCGTCGTGTACGACGTCCTCGAAGAGGTCATCGCCGAGCACCCGGTGCTGCTCAACCGTGCCCCGACCCTGCACCGCCTGGGCATCCAGGCCTTCGAGCCGCAGCTCGTCGAGGGCAAGGCCATCCAGATCCACCCGCTCGTCTGCACCGCCTTCAACGCGGACTTCGACGGTGACCAGATGGCCGTGCACCTGCCGCTCTCCGCGGAGGCGCAGGCCGAGGCCCGCATCCTGATGCTGTCCTCGAACAACATCCTCAAGCCGGCCGACGGCCGTCCGGTCACCATGCCGACCCAGGACATGGTGCTCGGCCTCTTCTTCCTCACCACGGACGAGGAGGAGCGCAAGGTCATCGGTGAGGGCCGGTCCTTCGGCTCGACCGCCGAGGCGATCATGGCCTTCGACGCCGGGGAGCTGTCGCTCCAGGCGAAGGTGGACATCCGCTTCCCGGTCGGCACCATGCCGCCGCGCGGCTGGACCCCGCCGGAGCCCGCCGAGGGCGAGGACGACTTCGGCACCGCCGAGTACCAGCCGGGTGACTCCTTCCGGCTGCGGACGACGCTGGGCCGGGCGCTCTTCAACGAGCTGCTGCCCGAGGACTACCCCTTCGTCGACTACTCGGTCGGCAAGAAGCAGCTCTCGGAGATCGTCAACGACCTCGCCGAGCGCTACCCCAAGGTGATCGTCGCCGCGACGCTGGACAACCTCAAGGCGTCCGGCTTCTTCTGGGCGACCCGTTCCGGTGTCACCGTCGCCATCTCGGACGTCGTCGTCCCCGAGGCGAAGAAGGGCATCGTCGCCCAGTACGAGGCCGAGGACGAGAAGGTCCAGAAGCAGTACGAGCGCGGTCTCATCACCAAGGACGAGCGCACCGGTGAGCTGATCCGGATCTGGACCCGCGCGACCAACGAGGTCGCCGAGGCGATGAACGAGAACTTCCCGAAGACGAACCCGATCGCCATGATGGTGAACTCGGGCGCCCGAGGGAACATGATGCAGCTCCGTCAGATCGCCGGTATGCGTGGTCTGGTGTCGAACGCCAAGAACGAGACGATTCCCCGTCCCATCAAGGCGTCCTTCCGCGAGGGCCTGTCCGTGCTGGAGTACTTCATCTCCACGCACGGTGCCCGTAAGGGTCTCGCCGACACCGCCCTGCGTACCGCCGACTCCGGCTACCTCACGCGTCGACTCGTCGACGTCTCGCAGGACGTCATCATTCGCGAGGAGGACTGCGGCACCGACCGCGGTCTGCGCCTCAAGATCGCCGAGCGCGGCGCCGACGGTGTCCTGCGCAAGACGGACGACGTCGAGACCAGCGTGTACGCGCGCTGCCTCGCCGAGGACGTCGTCGTCGGGGACGTCGTACTGGCCCCGGCCGGTACCGACCTCGGTGACGTGCTCATCGACGAGCTGGTCCGCCACGGCATCGAGGAGGTCAAGACCCGTTCGGTCCTGACCTGCGAGTCCGCCGTCGGCACCTGCGCGATGTGCTACGGGCGTTCGCTCGCCACCGGCAAGCTCGTCGACATCGGTGAGGCGGTCGGCATCATCGCCGCCCAGTCCATCGGTGAGCCGGGCACCCAGCTCACGATGCGTACCTTCCACACCGGTGGTGTGGCCGGTGACGACATCACGCAGGGTCTGCCGCGTGTCGTCGAGCTGTTCGAGGCCCGTACCCCGAAGGGTGTCGCCCCGATCTCCGAGGCCGCGGGCCGGGTCCGCATCGAGGAGACCGAGAAGACCAAGAAGATCGTCGTCACCCCGGACGACGGCAGCGAGGAGACTCCTTACCCGATCTCCAAGCGCGCCCGTCTGGAGGTCGCCGAGGGCGACCACGTCGAGGTGGGCCAGAAGCTCACCGTGGGTGCCACCAACCCGCACGACGTGCTCCGCATCCTCGGTCAGCGCGCGGTGCAGGTGCACCTCGTGGGCGAGGTCCAGAAGGTCTACAACTCGCAGGGTGTGTCGATCCACGACAAGCACATCGAGATCATCATCCGGCAGATGCTCCGCCGCGTGACGATCATCGAGTCGGGAGACGCCGAGCTGCTGCCCGGTGAGCTGGTCGAGCGCTCGAAGTTCGAGACGGAGAACCGCCGGGTCGTCACCGAGGGCGGTCACCCCGCCTCCGGCCGTCCGCAGCTCATGGGTATCACCAAGGCCTCGCTCGCGACCGAGTCGTGGCTGTCGGCGGCGTCCTTCCAGGAGACGACCAGGGTCCTCACCGACGCGGCGATCAACGCCAAGTCGGACTCCCTGATCGGCCTCAAGGAGAACGTCATCATCGGTAAGCTCATCCCGGCCGGTACGGGCCTGTCCCGCTACCGCAACATCCGGGTCGAGCCGACCGAGGAGGCCAAGGCCGCGATGTACTCGGCCGTCGGCTACGACGACATCGACTACTCGCCCTTCGGCACGGGCTCCGGCCAGGCCGTCCCGCTGGAGGACTACGACTACGGGCCCTACAACCAGTAGGAACCGGCAGGTGGTATGACGAACGGCCGTCTCGCTCCCCTCGGGGGCGGGGCGGCCGTTCGGCGTGTGCGGGGGCCTTCGGAGCGCTCCCCCGCGGAGGCTCAGCGCTCCGGGTCGTACGGGGAGAGGCCGAGGCCGGGGTCCTCGCCGAGGGCGAGGCGGGCGGCGACCGTGCCCGCGTACGGGCCGATGGTGAGCCCCGAGGGGCCGAGCCCGTCCAGGACGACGAGGCCGGGCAGGCGCGGGACGGTGCCGAGCTGGGGGCGGCCGTCCGGCGACATGGGGCGCAGCCCCACACGGGTCTCCAGGATCGTCGCCCCCGCGAGCCCCGGGGCGACGGCGAGCGCGCTCGTGAGCACCTCGGCGAGGCCCGCCGCCGTCAGGCGCGGGTCGTAGCCGCTGCCGGTCTCGCGGGTCGCGCCGACGACGACGCGGGAGCCGTCGAAGGCGAGGAGGTAGTGGGCACCGTTCGGGAGCACCACGGGCCAGGCGGAGGTGTCGGTGCCCGGCAGCGCGAGGTGGACGATCTGGCCGCGCTGCGGGGCCACGGGGACGTGCACGCCGACGGGTTCGAGTACGGCGGGCGCCCAGGCGCCCGCCGCGACGACCACGGCGTCCGCGTCCAGGCGCTCGCCGTCCACGACCGCGCCCCGCACCCGCCCGTCCCGTACGAGCAGGCTCGCCGGGCCCTGCGCGAGCCGCGCCCCGTGGCGGGCCGCCGCGCGGCACAGGGCGTCGCGCAGCAGCCGCCCGTCGACCCGGGCGGCGCCCGGCACGTGCACGGCGGACTGCGTGCCGTCGAGGGCGGGGAAGAGCGCCTGTGCGGCGGCGCCGTCGATGAGGGAGATCTCGCCCGCGAGCGGGGAGTTCTCGGCGCGGGCGGCGATCGTGGCCCGTACCGCGTCGGCCTCCGGCGTCCCTTCGCCCCCGGGGCCCAGGAGCCGCAGCGAGCCGACCCTGCGGTGGCCGACCTCGTGCTCACCGTCCTCGGCGAGTTCGGCGAGGAGCCGGGGGTAGTGCTCGGCGCCCGCGAGGAGCAGCCGGTAGAGGTGCTCGTCGCTGACGCGGCTCGTCCAGGGGCAGACGATGCCGGCGCCCGCCGATGTGGCGCGGCCCTCGTGCCCCGCGTCCACGAGCACGGTGTCCGCGCCCGCGCGGGCCAGCCGGTGCCCGGTGGCGGCTCCGGCGATTCCTGCTCCGATGACGATGACGCGCATGGTGATCAACTCCTGAGTGGGTGGTGAGGGGGTACGGGTGGCGCGGCCGCCTCGCGGGGGTCAGCCGACCCCGCCCATCCGGCGCTGGACCCACGGCGACAGGCGGTGCATGACCACCCCGGCGGCCATGACGACCGCCCCGACGACGGCGAAGTACCGCACCTCGGTGGCGGGCCGGTAGAGCTGGACGAGCTGTGCGTTGACGCCCTGTGCCGCCGCGGAGGCGAGGAACCAGAGGCTCATCATCTGGGCCAGGAAGGCGCGGGGCGCGAGCTTCGTCGTCGCGGAGAGGCCCACGGGGGACAGGCACATGGAACCGCAGATGACGACGGCGTAGCTGGCGAGGAGCCACAGCGGGCTCGCCGGTCGCTCGGTGCCGTGCAGGAGCCCCGGCCCGGCCATCAGGACGAAGGAGGCGCCGCCCAGGAGCAGCCCGGCGGCGAACTTGCGCGGGGTGCTCGGCTGGCGGTCGCCCAGGCGCAGCCACAGCCACGCGAAGGCGGGCGCGCACACCAGGGTGCACACGGGGTTGAGGGACTGGAGCCAGGAAGACGGGATCGTGAAGCCGAAGGCGTCGAGGTCGGTCCTGGTGTCGGCGAAGCGCGCGAGGACCGAGCTGGACTGCTCGTTGACGACCCAGTAGACGACGGCCGCGAGGAAGAGTGGGATGTAGGAGAGGACGCGCGCGCGTTCGACGGGTGTCGTGCGCGGGCTGCGCAGCATCGTGAGCACGTATCCGGCGGGCAGCGCGACGGCGAGCACGGTCGTGAGGTCCACGAGTCCGTCGAGCGGCTCGCCCTCGACGCCGACGAGGGCGAGGCCGAGCACCGCCACGAGCAGGACGACGAGCACGGCGCGGCCGATGACCCGGCCGCGCTCGCCGGGGGCGAGGGGGTTCGTGGGGCGCAGGCCGGCCGTGCCGAGGTGGCGCCCGCCCAGTACGTACTGCGCGAGGCCGAAGGCCATGCCGACGGCGGCGAGGCCGAAGCCGAGGTGGTAGTCGACGCGCTGCCCCGTGGTGCCGACGGCGAAGGGGGCGAGGAAGGCGCCCAGGTTGATGCCCATGTAGAAGACGCTGAAGCCGGCGTCGCGGCGGTTGTCGTCCGCCGCGTACAGCTCGCCGACGAGGCTCGACGCGTTGGACTTGAGCAGGCCCGTGCCCAGGACGATGAGCACCATCGAGACGAGCAGCGCGGGCAGCCCGCCGGGCACGGCGAGCGCGAGATGCCCGCCCATGATGAGGATGCCGCCGTACAGGACCGCTCCGCGCTGCCCGATGAGGCGGTCCGAGAGCCAGCCGCCGAGCACGCCCGACATGTAGACGAGGGAGCCGTACACCGAGACGAGCGCGGTGGCGGAGGACTTCTCCATGCCGAGGCCGCCCGCCCCGACGCTGTCGTAGAGGTAGTACAGGAGGATCGCCGACATCCCGTAGTACGAGAAGCGTTCCCACATCTCGGTCAGGAAGAGGGTGGCGAGGCCGCGGGGCTGGTGGAGGAGCTTGTGGGAGCGGGGGGCCGCGGGAGCGGGCGAGGGAGTGCGGGGGGCGTCGTGCGTGGGGTCCTTCGGGGGCATGGGGGGACCTCTCTGCGAGCGGGGGCAAAGGGGCGGTGCGGGTGGGGAGCGGGGCGGGAGGTGCGGGCGGGGAGCGGGGCGGGAGGTGCGTGCGCGGGCATGACGAAGTGTCAGGGGCATGCCAAGGACGGGCCTCGGGCGGGCCGTGTGCCGTCTTGCCGGGGTTCAGCCGTGGTGGCCGGGGGCGAGCATGGGGTGGTCGACGACCCACAGGGCGGTGGCGTCCGTGGGGCCGGGGTTGTGCAGGGCGTGCGGGACCTGGGATTTCAGGTGCAGGGCGTCGCCCGGGTGCAGGGAGTGGGGTCCTTCGGGGAGATGGAGGACGAGTTCGCCGGTGAGGACGTAGCAGAACTCCTCGCCGTCGTGCTGGGTGACCGGCGAGGGCTCGGGGGTGGGGCGGACGGTCAGGACGAGCCCTTCCAGTCCCTGATCGGGCAGGGAACCGGTCAGGACGCGGTAGGCGCGGGCGCCGGAGGTGATCTCGGGGGCGGGGTCGGTGGCGCGGGTGACGGTGTACGGGGTCGGGGCCGCGCGGTGCGCGGGCGTGGTGCCGAGCAGTGCGGCGGGGTCCGTCTCCAGGGCCTCGGCGAGCGTGAAGAGGGAGGTGAGCGAGAGGGAGGTGCCGCCCCGCTCGGCCATCGAGAGGAAGCCGGGGGTCAGGCCGCTGCGCTCGGCGAGCGCACGCAGGGTGAGGCCGCGGGCGGTGCGCAGGCGCTTGATCGTGGCGGCGACGCGCTGACCCGCCTCCTGGTGCGGCTGCTCCGCCACGGGGTGCCTCCCTCGGTCCGGGTGATCTCCGCCTGGTCTGCGGCAGGTCTGCGGCAGGTCTGCGCCTGGTCTGCGGCAGGCCCGTGGCTGATCTGTGGCTGATCTGCGGCGAGTTTAGGCACGCTGAACGTGTTTGCCAATACTTAACGCGTATCCGGCCGGAGGGGGCTCTCCCCGGCGTCGAGCGTCCAGTCGCCGCGGGTCTGGATCTGGAGGTGGCCGGTCGTGGGCGGGAGCGTGAGGCGGGCCTGGCCCATGCCCTCGGCCAGGACCTCGGCCGGGCGCAGGGTGGGGGTGAGGCGCCGCAGCTGGTACGGGCCGTGGCCGGTGTGGTGGAAGGAGAGGCGCGCCGCCTTCGGTGTCTCCAGGGCGAGGACGTCGCCGCCGTGGCCGCTCAGGCGGGGGGCCTTCCCGGTGAGCCGGCGGATCACGTGGGCGCCGAGCACGGCGAGGCGCCAGGCGCCTTCGACGCGGAGTTCGAGCTGTACGGAGTCGTCCTCGCGGGCGGGGAGCGGGAGGTGGGCGCAGACAGGGCCTCCGGCCTCGTACAGCCGCGACCAGGGGCCGCGTCCGCCCCTCGTCCGCACCCGTACGAGGCCGAGCGCCGGGCTCGTGAGGGCGAGGACGGCCACGGTGCCGGGCTCGGGGCGCGGCAGGCGCAGCACGGCGTCGCCCTCGCCGTGGTTCCACTCGGCGTTGGGGGTGCGCAGGCGGGTGAGCGCGGACCAGCCGTCGGCGAGGACGTGGTCGAGGTCCTCGCTGTCGGCGGTGAGGCTCCGGTCGTAGATGTCCAGGGCGAGTTGGTAGTCGGCGAGGTCGTCCTCCGTGGAGCCGGGGCCCGGTTGGTAGTCGAGCGACTGGATCGCCCGGGCGTAGTCGAGGACTTCGGGGGCGGTGGGGGTGCTCCGGGGGCGGGGCGGGGGGAGGGGGTGCCGGGCGTAGTGGTGGGCCGTGAGGGCCGGGGGGAGTACGAGGCCGGCGAAGAAGAGCAGGGCGAAAGGGACCTCGCCGAGGAGGCTCATGAAGAGCGTCAGGACGAGGACGAGGATGAAGGCGCTGGTCAGGCCGTGGGTGAGGGCGCGGGGCCAGCTCACCGGGGGTGGGGTCTTCTTCTTGGCGGGGCGGTTCGCGCTCGCGCGGTCGGGGCGCGGGGGCGGGGTGGAGTCGGGGTCGTAGGGCATCGGGTTCCCCCAGGGACTCGTCCGGCTTCTCATGGTGCGCTTTCCCTCGCGGGGGCGACAGAGGGCACCCGATTGCCGGGGTGTCCGGGGGCGGGGGTGGGGCGTTGGGGGAGTGACGGATGGCAAGCGCGTGCGGAATGCGTGGAGTTGAGCCCGGGGAGGTGGCGAAGTCGGCCGGGGCTTGACTAGGTTCGTCATACGTCTGCTTGTGTCCGTCCGGTTGTGTTCCCGCCCTTTGGAGTTTGACTGTGAAGCGTCAGCGCGCCTTGACCGCTTGTGTTGCCCTTGTGGCGGCCTCTGTTCTGGTGGCCGGGTGCGGGGGTGACGACGAGAAGTCGGACAAGGCGGCGGGCGACAAGATCGCGGGGGCGGGGGAGTCGGCCTCGACCAAGCCGACCCGGACCCCGACCCCTTCGGCACCGGCGAGTCCGGCCGGGGGGCCGGACCTGAGCCTTCCGAAGGATTTGAAGGTGGTGACGGACTGGAAGGCTCCGGCCGACTCCGAGAGGGCGGACGCACTTGCGGCTGCCGTTGGATATCTAACGGCGCTGGACGTGGGCATTGCGCATCAGGACAGCAGTGATCCGGCGGTTGGCTTCTTCACGTACCCGCAGAGCAGAGCCGCGACGCTCGCCAAGCAACACATCGAAAATCACGTGAAGGATCAGGCGTCTGTGACGGGAACGGAGCGCTTGCACCGTTATGAAGTGGACATTGTGCGGCCGCACAGCACTGCCGTCGTTTCGTTTTGCGTGGATGACAGCCGCTACTACGGCAAGGACGTGAAGACTGGCGAGGTGCACAGGACCGAACCGGGCGCCAAAGACCACACCGCATACGAATTCGGCATGAGAACCACAGGAGCGAAGGCGCCTTGGCGTGTGTGGGAAGTCCGTGCCGAGACGTCGTCGGCTAAGTGCCAGTAAGGGAGAGCGAACGTGAACGGGGGATCGCCGATTAGGCGTAAAGCGATGGTCGTGGTGCTGGCGCTGGGGGTTCTATGCCTTCAGCCCGCTGTCGCGCAGGCCGCGGACGACCCGGGTAAGGGCTTCGGAGAGCTGGAGTCCGAGCAGCGAGGCAATTCCGACTCCGGAAAGCACCAGATCACCTCCACCGTCCGTATCACCTACAGCCAGCGTGGTGGCGCTTCCGGCGGTGGGCCCGCTGGTTCCGTGGCCGTTGCCGATTGGGAGCCGCCCGGGTGCTGGTATGCGCCTGAGTACGATCCCGAGCAGTTCGAGAAGTTGCGGCGGGGGACGTACGTGGCCGCTGTGCATGATCCGGGCGCGAACGACATCGTGCGGGAGATCTCCGAGCAGAACGAGGCGTACGCCAAGGACGAGTACCACAAGGACGACAAGGGCAAGGGCATGTACTGGACCGCCCAGTACCGCGATGACGCCTCGCTCGCCGAGATGATGGAGTGCGACCGGCCGCCGTTCTGGGCGGACAATGCCGAGCCGCCCGACGTGCCGCACGCCATTTCGCCGGAGATCCTCGCGGGGCTCGCGTACGAGCGGATGAAGGTGCCGAGCCTGAAGGCGAAGCTCGCGCCCGCGGGGGCGAGCAAGGTGAATCTGCCGACGTGGGTGTGGCTCGACAAGGCGCAGCTGGAGCCCGTCTCCGTGACGGCGACCCTCGCGGTGGGCGGGTTCACGATGTCGGCGACGACGACGGCGAAGCCGGTTCGGCTCGCGATACAGCCCGGTACGGAGGAGGCGCGGACGCTGCCGGCGGGCGGCACCTGCCCGGTCGGCGGGGGCGGGGCGATCGGGGAGCCCTTCGCCGCGGGCAAGGCGGACCGTACGCCGCCGTGCGGGGTGACGTATCTGAAGGCGTCCGGGGACGCCGCGTACCGCCTTCAGACCGCTGTGACGTGGGACACGGCCTGGACAGGCACGGGCGGTGCCGGCGGTGACCTGCCGGACGGGACGTACGGGCAGCCGCAGGACGTGCAGGTGCGGGAGATCCAGTCGGTCAACCGCTGAGAGGGCGCCCCCACGCATTTGTTTTGACCCAGGTCCATACGGTAGGTACGCTCTGACCTCGTGCCTGGGGTGTGCCCGGGTCCGTGTGCGTGCCTACACACCGCACACAAGGAACCCGATAAAGGCCGCCTGATCCGCTCCTTCCGCGCGATGCGTCACGCCTCGCGACGGAGTCCCGGTTCCGACACACCCGACCGCGTGGCTCGGGAGTGTTCCAGGTTAGCTTTACCATTCGGCACACAGAAACCGGAGTAGTAGTGCCTACGATCCAGCAGCTTGTCCGCAAGGGCAGGCAGGACAAGGTCGAGAAGAACAAGACGCCCGCACTGGACGGCTCGCCCCAGCGTCGCGGTGTCTGCACGCGTGTGTTCACGACCACCCCGAAGAAGCCGAACTCGGCCCTGCGGAAGGTCGCGCGTGTGCGTCTGACCTCCGGCATCGAGGTCACGGCCTACATCCCGGGTGAGGGACACAACCTGCAGGAGCACTCCATCGTGCTCGTGCGTGGTGGCCGTGTGAAGGACCTGCCGGGTGTTCGCTACAAGATCATCCGAGGCTCGCTCGACACCCAGGGTGTCAAGAACCGCAAGCAGGCCCGCAGCCGCTACGGCGCCAAGAAGGAGAAGTAAGAATGCCTCGTAAGGGCCCCGCCCCGAAGCGCCCGGTCATCATCGACCCGGTTTACGGCTCCCCCCTGGTGACCTCCCTCATCAACAAGGTGCTGCTCAACGGCAAGCGCTCCACCGCCGAGCGGATCGTGTACGGCGCGATGGAGGGTCTCCGTGAGAAGACCAACGCCGACCCGGTCGTCACGCTGAAGCGTGCGCTGGAGAACATCAAGCCGACCCTGGAGGTCAAGTCCCGCCGCGTCGGTGGTGCGACCTACCAGGTGCCGATCGAGGTCAAGCCGGGCCGCGCGAACACGCTCGCCCTGCGCTGGCTCGTCGGGTACTCCCGCGCCCGTCGCGAGAAGACCATGACCGAGCGCCTCACGAACGAGCTTCTCGACGCGTCCAACGGCCTGGGTGCCGCTGTGAAGAAGCGCGAGGACACGCACAAGATGGCCGAGTCCAACAAGGCCTTCGCGCACTACCGCTGGTAGTCGCAGACCCCATCGAGACCGAGAGAAGACTGAAGCCTTATGGCTACCACTTCGCTTGACCTGGGCCGGGTCCGCAACATCGGGATCATGGCCCACATCGACGCGGGCAAGACGACGACGACCGAGCGGATCCTGTACTACACCGGTGTTTCGTACAAGATCGGTGAAGTTCACGACGGCGCCGCGACCATGGACTGGATGGAGCAGGAGCAGGAGCGTGGCATCACGATCACCTCTGCTGCCACCACCTGTCACTGGCCGCTGAACGACGTCGACCACACCATCAACATCATCGACACCCCGGGCCACGTCGACTTCACCGTCGAGGTGGAGCGCTCGCTGCGCGTCCTCGACGGTGCCGTCACGGTGTTCGACGGTGTCGCCGGTGTCGAGCCGCAGTCCGAGACTGTGTGGCGTCAGGCGGACCGCTACGGCGTGCCGCGTATCTGCTTCGTCAACAAGCTCGACCGCACCGGCGCCGAGTTCCACCGCTGCGTCGACATGATCGTCGACCGCCTCGGTGCGACCCCGCTCGTCATGCAGCTGCCCATCGGGGCCGAGGCCGACTTCCAGGGTGTCGTCGACCTCGTCCAGATGAAGGCGCTCGTCTGGTCCGCCGACACGAAGCTCGGCGAGGCGTACGACGTCGTCGACATCCCGGCGAGCCACACCGAGGCCGCCGCCGAGTGGCGCGGGAAGCTCGTCGAGGGCGTCGCCGAGAACGACGAAGAGATGATGGAGCTGTACCTGGAGGGCACCGAGCCCACCGAGGAGCAGCTGTACGCGGCGATCCGCCGTATCACCATCGCCTCCGGCAAGGGCGACGGCACCACCGTCACCCCCGTCTTCTGTGGCACCGCGTTCAAGAACAAGGGCGTGCAGCCCCTGCTCGACGCTGTTGTCCGCTACCTCCCCTCGCCGCTCGACATCGAGGCGATCGAGGGCCAGGCGGTCAACAACCCCGAGGAGGTCGTGAAGCGTCGTCCCTCCGAGGACGAGCCGCTCGCCGCGCTCGCGTTCAAGATCGCCAGCGACCCGCACCTCGGGAAGCTGACCTTCGTCCGCGTGTACTCCGGTCGTCTGGAGTCGGGTTCCTCGGTTCAGAACTCGGTGAAGGGCAAGAAGGAGCGCATCGGCAAGATCTACCGGATGCACGCCAACAAGCGTGAGGAGATCGAGTCGGTGGGTGCCGGTGACATCGTCGCCGTCATGGGTCTCAAGCAGACCACCACCGGTGAGACCCTCTGCGACCCGGCGAACCCGGTGATCCTGGAGTCGATGGACTTCCCGGCCCCGGTCATCGAGGTCGCCATCGAGCCGAAGTCCAAGGGCGACCAGGAGAAGCTGGGCGTCGCGATCCAGCGCCTGGCCGAGGAGGACCCGTCCTTCCGCGTCAAGACCGACGAGGAGACCGGCCAGACCATCATCGCCGGTATGGGCGAGCTTCACCTCGACGTGCTCGTGGACCGTATGCGCCGCGAGTTCCGCGTGGAGGCGAACGTCGGCAAGCCGCAGGTCGCGTACCGCGAGACCCTGCGCAAGCCCGTCGAGCGCCTCGACTACACGCACAAGAAGCAGACCGGTGGTTCCGGCCAGTTCGCGAAGGTGCAGATCGCGCTGGAGCCGCTGGAGGGCGACGGGTACGAGTTCGTCAACAAGGTCACCGGTGGCCGTATCCCCAGGGAGTACATCCCCTCGGTGGACGCGGGCGCGCAGGAGGCAATGGAGTTCGGCGTGCTCGCCGGCTACCCGCTCACGGGTGTCCGGGTCATCCTCCTCGACGGTGCCTACCACGACGTCGACTCCTCGGAGATGGCGTTCAAGATCGCCGGTTCGATGGCCTTCAAGGAGGCTGCCCGCAAGGCCAGCCCGGCCCTGCTCGAACCGATGATGAAGGTCGAGGTGACGACGCCCGAGGACTACATGGGTGACGTCATCGGCGACATCAACTCCCGTCGCGGTCAGATCCAGTCGATGGAGGACCGCTCGGCCGCCAAGCTCGTCACGGGCCTGGTGCCGCTGTCGGAGATGTTCGGCTATGTCGGAGACCTCCGCAGCAAGACCTCGGGTCGCGCAAGCTACTCGATGCAGTTCGACTCCTACGCCGAGGTTCCGCGGAACGTCGCCGAGGAGATCATCGCGAAGGCCAAGGGCGAGTAACTCACCCGAGTTCACGCCGTAGGCTTGACACCGGACCCCGCAACGGGGTGCCCCCGCTCACCAGCGGGGGCACCCCCGGGGACCCGGCACCCCAGCAAAGATCATCCCTGGCGCCGATGAAGCAAGGCGTACAGAACCACTCCACAGGAGGAACCCAGTGGCGAAGGCGAAGTTCGAGCGGACTAAGCCGCACGTCAACATCGGCACCATCGGTCACATCGACCACGGTAAGACGACCCTCACGGCCGCCATTACCAAGGTGCTGCACGACGCGTACCCCGAGCTGAACGAGGCCTCGGCCTTCGACCAGATCGACAAGGCTCCTGAGGAGCGCCAGCGCGGTATCACCATCTCCATCGCGCACGTCGAGTACCAGACCGAGACGCGCCACTACGCGCACGTCGACTGCCCTGGTCACGCGGACTACATCAAGAACATGATCACCGGTGCCGCCCAGATGGACGGCGCGATCCTCGTGGTCGCCGCGACCGACGGTCCGATGCCGCAGACGAAGGAGCACGTCCTCCTGGCCCGCCAGGTCGGCGTCCCCTACATCGTTGTCGCCCTGAACAAGGCCGACATGGTGGACGACGAGGAGATCCTTGAGCTGGTCGAGCTCGAGGTCCGCGAGCTGCTCTCCGAGTACGAGTTCCCGGGCGACGACCTGCCGGTCGTCAAGGTCTCGGCGCTCAAGGCCCTTGAGGGCGACGCGGAGTGGGGCAAGTCCGTTCTCGACCTCATGAAGGCCGTGGACGAGTCCATCCCCGAGCCCGAGCGTGACATCGACAAGCCGTTCCTCATGCCGATCGAGGACGTCTTCACGATCACCGGTCGCGGCACGGTCGTCACCGGCCGTATCGAGCGTGGTGTCCTGAAGGTCAACGAGACCGTCGACATCATCGGCATCAAGCAGGAGAAGGCGACCACCACGGTCACCGGCATCGAGATGTTCCGCAAGCTGCTCGACGAGGGCCAGGCGGGCGAGAACGTCGGTCTGCTCCTCCGCGGCATCAAGCGCGAGGACGTCGAGCGCGGCCAGGTCATCATCAAGCCGGGCTCGGTCACGCCGCACACCTCCTTCGAGGCGCAGGCGTACATCCTGTCGAAGGACGAGGGTGGCCGTCACACCCCCTTCTTCAACAACTACCGTCCGCAGTTCTACTTCCGCACCACGGACGTGACCGGCGTCGTGACCCTCCCCGAGGGCACCGAGATGGTCATGCCGGGCGACAACACCGAGATGAGCGTCGAGCTCATCCAGCCCGTCGCGATGGAAGAGGGCCTCAAGTTCGCCATCCGTGAGGGTGGCCGGACCGTCGGCGCCGGCCAGGTCACCAAGATCAACAAGTGAGTTGATGCCCGGGACGTGTTCCGGGCGGTGATCTGAGGCGTGTCCCCTTCGGGGGGCGGGCGACTCGGACCTGAGAGGGCCCGTACGACTTCGGTCGTACGGGCCCTCTCGCATGGGCGGGGGCGCGTGGGCGGGGCCCTTTCGCTGGGGTGGGGCTTTCGCGTCGGCGAGGATGGCCGGGGCGCATTGCCCGCCCGCGGCGTCCCTCCGCCTCGTATGTTCGCCGGATGCGTGACGATCAGGGGGTGGGCGGTGGCAGCGGGCGGCCCGGGGCCGGAGAGGGCGATCCGGCGCGTATCGCTCTGGACTGGCGCCAGTCGGCGGCGCTCGTCGACACGGTGCCCGGCGCGGACACCGCGGAGGAGTGGATCGTCACGGCGCGGGCCGGGCACGAGACGATGGGCGCGATGACGGTGTACCGGTTGCGGCTCGACGCGCCCTCGGGCCGCAGCCCGGCGCTGGACCTTGAGGACTGGGACGCGGACCACGCGCGGGGGCCGTGGGCGACCCGGGCGCCGGGGGAGCGGCAGGGGCTTTCCGGCGCGGGGTGGGAGGAGGCCGGGTTCGTGCCGATGAAGGGCGGCTGGGTGCTCGATGTACGGGGGGCGTGGAGCGGCTGACACGCGGGGTACGGACAGGCCGAGGCCCCGAGGGCGCGGGGCGTGTCCGTACGGGTCCGCGGGGTGCCTGTACGGGGCATGGGCGGTCGCACTCGCGTGCGCACGCGGCGGCGCTCCCGCCGGTGCGCGGGCGTCGTCGCCCGGCCCGTCGCTCTCTCGGGATGCGGGCTTGCGGGAAGGGGAGGAACGTGGGATGTGGCCCTGAAGTGTCCGGGCGGCAAAGGGCCCGGGCGGGCGACGATGCGCGGCGAGACGCGCAGTGAAGAGGTGCTGCCCATGATGGTCATCGGCCTTCTGCTGGCAGCGGCGGCAGCGGCGTTCACCGCCCTGCTGATCGCGTTCAACACGTCGGGAGGGCCCGAGTACACGGTGTCCCTCTTCGGGAGCGATCCGTTCACCATCAGTACTCTGGGGGCTTTCGCGGGCGGGCTCGGCCTCGCGCTGGTCTTCGCCCTCGGGATGTGGCTGATGCGTGAGGGACTCGGGCTCCACCACCGGCACGCGGTGCAGCGCAAGGAGGGTGGCCAGGCGGTCGACGAACGAGACCGCCTGCGGCACCAGCTCGACTCCGAGCACCGCACAGGGAGCACGGGTGCCTCCGCGGGCTCCTCCGGCTCCGGACAGCAGGAACCCCGCCCCCTCCAGACCTCCGGTCACCACGGGAGGCGGCGGATGCACCTGCACGGGAGTCACTGACTCCTGTCCTTCGGCGGTGTGCCCGGCGGGCGGTGGAAGACACCCCCGTTGGGCACACCGCCGTGCCGTGCGCGGGGGAGGCGAGGCGTGCCGGGGGGAAGGGGCGGTGCGGGTGGGGGAAGGAGACGTGCGGGTGGGGGGAAGGCGAGGTGCGGGTGGGGCCGGTGGGAGCCCCGTGACAGGTGGGACCGCCCGGCCGGTGCGTGCGGGTGGGGAAAGTGCTTCGGGGGGCGGGGAAAGTGCTTCGCCCTGTGTCGCCCCGGCCCCGACTCCCTTAATCTGAGCGCGCGCCGGACCTTGTGTACCCACGGGAAGCGGGTGTGCCGACGCGTTTACAGGTAGCCCCTGCCGTCCTGAGCGACGGCCCGAGCAAGGGAGAACCGTCATGGTCAAGCACTACCTCAAGTACGCCTACAGCACCCTCGCCGCCGCGATGTTCGCCAGCATGGCCTGAGCGGACCGGGGCCCGGCCTGGACCGGGACGAAGACCCGGTCCAGGCTTTCAGGGAGGCTCCGTGTTCGGCACCGCGTTCAGCCAGCTCCGTTACACCTCGGCAATCCTCGGTAACCGGCCCATCAGGCCCCGGGACCTGGAGCGCATCGCCCGGGATCTCGTCGCGACGCTGGCCGAGTTCGGCGAGCCGGGCGAGGACTCGGCACTCCTGCCCGGGCAGGCGGGGCAGTCCGATCCCGAGGTGCGCCGCACCGTCGCGATGCGGGGCCTGCGGGCCACGGCCCGCGCCGCGGCCCGGCACACCGCGTACTACCACCGCCTCTTCGCCGAGCACGGCATCGATCCAGGGACATTGACTCCCGAGACGTGGGACAGCGTGCCGGTCACGGAGAAGACCGCGCTGCGCGCGCTGCCCGCGGCCTTCGTCTCCGCCAAGGCCCGTCCCGCGCTGATGGCGCTCACCACGGGCACGAGCGGCACCCCCACCGCCGTGTGGTACTCGCGTGCCGAGACCGAGATCGTGGTGGCGCTCAGCACCGTCTCCGCCGTGCTCGGCGTCGGTCTGCGCCCGCACCACACGATGGCGTACGGCGGCTGCTCGCGGGCCACGCTTCCGCTGCTCAGCACCGAGGAGTCGGTGACCCGGGTCGGCGCGGCCTTCGTGCAGATCGGCACCGTCGACCCGGCCCTCGCGCTCGACCGCCTCGCGGCCCCGCTCAATCTGCCGGGAAAGGCCCCGCAGATCACCCATCTCAACGTGTCCGCCTCCTACCTCGGCGCCCTCGTCAGGATCGCCGAGCGGGACGGCTGGCGACCCGGCGACTTCGGCCTCGAACACCTCGCCGTGGGCGGCGAAGTGCTCTCCGCACCGCTGCGCGAGCGCGCCGAGGCGGCTTTCGGCGCGCGCATTTCCGCCGGGTACATGATGACGGAGACCCTGCCATCGGGCGGCACGCCCTGCACGGCCGGACACCTCCACCACAGCACGGAGTTCGGCTGGACCGAGATACGCGACCCGGTGACGTACGAGCCGACTCCGCCCGGCGGCGTGGGAGTTCTCGTCCACACCCCGTACGTCCCCTACCGCGAGTGCACGCTGCTGCTGCGGTACGCGACCGGGGACCTGGTACGCGTGCCCGAGGAACGGCCCGGCTGCGAGCTGGCGCACCTGCCCGCGACGAGTCCCGTTCTCGGGCGCTGGTCGGGTGAACTGAGCCGGACCGTCACGACACGAGACCTGCTGGACCTGATCGAGGCCGAGCCCGAGGTGCCGCTGCCCGCGAGGTACGCGCTCGTCGAGGGCCCGCGCGGGCCCGAACTCCACCTCCGTGTCGCCGCTCTGCCCGCGCACGCCCTGCTCGGGCGGCTGGAGGACCGGGCGACCGCGGCGCGCCTCCCGCTGGAGAGCATCGTGTTGCACGACGACCCTGGCGGCATGCCGCCGACCGGTCCTGTCCGCGCCGACCTGCGCGAGCACACCTTCGAGACGATCCGCCCCGCCACCGTCCGCCCGGCGGCCGACCGCGTCGTGAGCCCGGCATGACCGCCGCGCTGATCGGCCTCAACGTCTGCGTGGCCGCGATCACGCTGCTCGGCCTCGGGTACGTCGCGCGGGTGCGGATGCCGAGGCCGCCGGTCGGGAGGTACGAGGCGCCGGACGTGCTGGTGGTGATGGCCGTGGTGATGGCGGCCCCGCTCCTCTACCTGGAGCTGCCCCGTACCGCCGTGGCTGTTGTCTTCGGCCTCGTCCTGTGCGCGGCGCTCCAGTTCACGCTGGCGCCACTGTTCGGTGGCGGTGGCGGTGGCGGTGGCGGTGGCGGTGGCGGTGGTAGCGGCGGCGGTGGTGGCGGTGGCGGTGGCAGTGGTAGCGGTGGCGGTGGTGGCGGTGGTGGCGGTGGTGGCGGTGGTGGCGGTGGTGGCGGTGGCGGTGGCGGTGGCGGTGGCGGTGGTGGCGGTCTCAAGGCAGCGTTCCTCGCGGTGCTCGCCGTCGCTGTGACAGGCGGGCTTGCCCTCGCCGGCCGGACGCTCGCCGTGCTCGTTCTGACCGATGTGCTGCTTGCCGTCGCGGTCGTCGGGGTCGCGACGATGTGGGCACAGAGCGGTTTCCGGTCGGTGCACACGGCGTGGTTCGCGGGGCTGCTCGCCGTGTACGACCTCGTGGCCACAGGACTCACCCCGGTCATGGACCGCTTCGCCGCGCAGGTCATGGGCCTGCCCTTCGCCCCGCTCCTCGCCGTCACGCGCGGCGACCCGCCCGTGGCCCTCGGCCTCGGCGACCTCCTGCTGATCGTGCTCTTTCCGCTCGTCGCGGCGAAGGCGTATGGGCGCGCGGCCGCCCTGCTCGCAGGCACGGTGGGTGTCCTCGCCTCCAGTGCGATCAGCGTCCTCTTCGCGACCGGCACCCTGACGGGGGCCTTCCCGCTGATGGTGGTGCTGGGCCCGGTGATCGTGGCCCAGCATCTCTACTGGATACGCCGTACGGGGCGCGAACGCACGACGGCGGAGTGGCGGGCCGCGGCGGTCGCCACGGTGCCGGTGACGGCGCCGTCCCCCGTCCTGCTCGCCGCCCTCGGCACGCCCGAGCCCCCGGGCGACCGCCACGAGCGGCCACAGCCGGGAGACTGGGTCGCCCTGGTGGACGGCGAGATCGTCGGCACGGGCCCGAGCGCCGGGTCCGCCCGCAAGGACGCGGCCCGTCGCGGGACCGAGACGGTGCCGCTCGTACGGCAGGTGTGAAGGCGGGGGCGGGGGCGGGGACGGAGGGCGAGGACGGGGCGGAGGCGGGGGCGCGGCGCTGAGGAGCAAGTGCTTCTCGGATGCGCCAGGGAGAGGCCGTACAGGACAGCAACCGGGCGCAGGGCGCGGCTCAGGGCGACCGCCCCACATGCCTCCTCACGAAGGCCCTTGAGCCGGAACGCCGTCGACGCCGCGGGGGGACGTCGCGGGCGACCGGGGCCGGCCCTGCTGGGTCCGCCTCCTCAGCCGTACCTCCGTCGTCCGCACCGTCTTCTTCGGCGCGGGGCCCCATTTCATTCCCCTGTCCCCGGTCGTCCGCGAACGACGTCATGAGGAGCAGCCTCCGCCCCGGCCCCGATAGCCACGGTGGGGACGCAGGCTCTTGATCCTTGCCCCCCCGTGTGTCCACCAGCTCGATACGCGGCGTCCGCGGCGACAGGCCGAGCGGCAGAGCGAAGTCCCGTCCGTGTGTCCGTGCAGTACCGCGTTCGATGCCAGGTCCGCCGTGATCTGCCGCGGTTCTGTCAGTCCCCTGCCCTGCTCCCGCAGTTGCTCGGCCGCCAGGAGGCGCGCCAGGCGTGCGCCCCGGCGCGTACTCAGCAACTGCACGCGGAAGAAACGGCGCAGTGCTTCCGGGGCGGCGACCGTGCGGGTGGGGTCCGGGCCGTGTACGGCCTTGTGCGGCTCCGTGCGGGAGAGAGGCACGCGTGGTGCATGGAGAGATCGACGTTCGGGGAATCGGGACCGGGCGGGGTTCCGGTAACGGGATCGACGAGCAGGAGGAATCCGCCGCCGTCCTTGAGGCCGTGGGCCGTCGGACCAGACTCCGGTGCCAGGGCCGCGGGTCTTTCGCAGCCCGCATTCGGGGCCGTGATCGGGTACGGCGAGGCGCAGGTCTGCAAGGTCGAGGCGGGAAAGCATATTCCGAGGCCCGATTTCCTCGGCAAGGCCGGCGAGGTCCTGAGGGCGGGCGGGAGACGCGCGGCATGCAAACGGGACGTGGCCGAGGTCAGTATCCGAAGAAGCTGTGGCATCTGACGAAGCTGGAGCGGCAATCGGTGGAGGTGAACTCCTATTGCGGCACCCGCACCCACGGCCTCCTCCGGGCCAGGCAGTACGCCACGGCGATGCGCGGGTCGGGCCGGAGGAGCACCCCGAGCGGCTGGCCGCCGCGCGGATGCACGCCAGGAGATCTTTGACCGACGGCCGATGACGACGGCCACCTTCATTCAGGAAGAGGCCATGTCGCAGCGGCCCATCGGCGGCAGGGCTGTGCCGCGGCGGCAACCGGAGCACTTGCCGACGGTCGGCGAGCGCCCCAACGTCGAATTGCGGCTCATGTCGGCCCTGTCGGAGGAACACGGCTGTCTGGGAAGCGAGTTGCAGAGCCTGCGCCTTGAGGACGGCAGGACGCTCGGGTACGCCGAAGGGCAGATGATGCGTCGCGTCGTCCCGGACCCGAAAGAGGTCCAGGCCCTCTCCCGGCGGTACGGCATCCTGCGGGCGCAGGCTCTCGGGCCCGCCGGAACAAGGGAGTTCATCGAAAAACCGCTGGGAGACGCATGACGCCGAAGCCTGCCGCGGAGGACCGCGGCACGCCGTGGTGGCGCGCGGCCGGTCCGTGGCGTCCCGGGCGGGGACGGCGGAAGCACCGTCCCCGCCCCGTATCCTCAACTCCTGCGTGATGGCGTCTCTTTGATCCCGCCCACCAGGGTGCGGCTCGTGACCGCGCTCGTGAAGGTGACCGTGCCCGGCTTGATGAGGCGGTCTTCCGCGTTCGCGTTCTTCGCCTCCTTGACGTGGACCGTGCGTTCACCGAGGAACGTGTGGGACTCACGGTCGAAGATCCACTCCTCGCGGTCGCCGGACGTCTCGTCGAGGCGGGCGACGGCGACCCCGTGGCGCCCCGCAGCGTCCACCGCGTCGTCCACTGTGACGACCCCGGGGATCTTCGCGGCCGCCCGGTAGAGGGCCGCTTCGAGGCCCGCGGGCGGGTAGGACTCGCCGACGAGGTCGCCGATCGTCGTGAAGGCCGCCTGGTCGCGGCTGTTGCCCCGGCCCTCGCTCAGCGCGTAGATCCGGCGGAGCAGGGCATTGGGGTCCCTGGGCAGGGCGTCGAGCGCGGCGTAGGCCGAGACGCTGTCCACGTCCGTGTCCAGCGTCGTCCCGTCCTTCGGCGTGGTGCCCGGCTCGACGAGCCACCCCTTGTGGCCGTCCGGGGACGTCCAGACCCTCCGCCTGTGCGGCTTGTCGCTGACGACCTCGCTCCGGTGGTCCCTGGTACGGACGTACGTGGTCGCTGTGACCGACTCGATGTAGATGTACTGGTCCGGGCGCGGGGCCGGGGCCGGGGCCTGCTCGGCGGCGAGCGAGACGCGCCGGAGGAGGGAGCCGGTGCCGTGCGCGGTGGCGGCGCCGACCGGGGTGGTCAGGAGGGGGCCGGTGGCGAGTCCCGGCGGCTTGTCGCCGCCCGCGAGCGTGCCGCCAGCCGCCAGGGCTCCGGCCAACGCGCAGGCGCCCAGGGGCAGTACGAGCGCCGGGCGGCGCCACCAGGGGCCGCGCGGGCGCTTGGGCCCGGGTGTCCGCGTCGCGGGCCGGGCGGTGTGCTTCGTGTCGGCGTGGATCTGGGCCATGAGGCGCTCCTTGTGGAACTCGTGTCGGCCCGGCGGGAGTTCTTTTTCCACGGGGGGCAACAGGTCCGCGATGTGGGGCCACTGGGCGGGGTGCCGATCTGGGCTGGCGTTCATCGGGTTCCTCTCCGTGCGAGCCCGGGTGTGTGGTCGCTTCTTGTCTGTCGGGCGGGCGACGCGAGTTCCCGCGTACGGGGGTCGGGTTCCCTCGTACGGGAGGCGAGTTCGGCGTCGGTGAGGGCGGCGAGGCGCTTACGGGCGCGCGCCAGCCGGGAGCGGACGGTGCCCAGTGGGATGCCGAGTGCGGTGGCTGCCTCCGTATAGCTCAGGTTTTCCCACAGGCACAGCACGAGGACTTCGCGTTCCGCGCGCCTGAGCGCGCCGAGCGCGGTGAGCATCGCGGCGATGCGGTGGCGGTCGTCGACCTGCCCCGCGATGTGCTCGGCGTGGTCGGCGACGGTGAGCGCCGCCGGTCCCACCGCCGCTGCTGCCGACGCGGCGGCGCGGTAACGGCGGTTCGTCCGGCGGTGGTTGCGGGACGCGTTCGTCGCGATGCCGAGGAGCCAGGGCCGCAGCGAACCCCCTTCGGGGCTGACCTTCGCGCGCAGCCGCCAGGCCAGGGCGAAGGTCTCGGCCATCACGTCCTCGGCCAGCGACCAGTCGGCCGTCAGGCAAAAGGCGTGGTTGTACACGGAGCGCGCGTACGTCTCGTACAACTCGGCGAAAGCATCGGGATCGCCGTCCCGGATGCGGGTTCTCACGTCAGTGGTCACTCCTGGGTACTGTCCGGCGCGCCGAAGCGGGTTCCCGTGACGTGCGTCACGGGGGGGCGGTACGGGGCTCCGGCGGGGACGGGCTCCGGCGGGGAGCGGCGTGCGGGTGGGTGCGTACTGCCTCGGCGTCATGAGGTGCGGCGGGACGGGCGGCCCCGATCGTGAGGGCTGTGCATCGCGGGGATTGCGCATCGCGCGGGTCGCGCACGCGTCACGGTTGCGGCCCTGGGTGCCTGTGAGGGCGGGCATGGGGGAGGGGTGAGGGGGTGGGGGCCTGGGGCGCGCGGGTGCGGGCCCGTGGCCTGAAGGTCGCTTCAGGTCGCTTCAGGGCTGCTTCAGGGTGCGTGGGGAGGATGGGGGTTGTCCGTGTCGGTGGGCGATACGGGGCTTGTCTTCTTCCTTTGGAGGTGTCTCTTATGGGGCGTATGTCGTCCGTTCTTGGTGCGGTTGCTGTCGTCGTGCTTGCCGGTGGGGTCGTTGCGGGGTGCGGTGACGGGGGGTCCTCGTCTTCGTCCGCGCCTTCGCCTGCGTCCGGGGATGCCTCCGCGCGGGGTGCCTCTTCCTCCGAGGCCGGTACGCGAGCGCCTGCGACGTCCGGGGATGCGTCCACCCTGCCGCCCCGGAAGGGGGCCGGGTCCGACGCGGACGAGCACCGTGCCGAGGCCAAGGCCGCCGCGCTGCTCCCCGCCCCCGAGGCGATCGGGAGGGCCCTCGCGCACACACCCGGCAAGGTCGTCTCCGCCGAGATCGACGACAACGCCGACGACCGGCTCGTCTGGGAGTTCGAGATCCTCGCCGAGGACGGCACGCTTCAGGCCGTCGACGTGAACCCGGCCGGGGGCGCGGTCCTCGCCTCGCACCGGGAGCGCGGGGAGGATGACGACCTGGCACGCGGAAAGCGGCTGCTCAAGGGCGGGGCCACGGACGCGGCCGCCGCAGCGAAGGCCGTCGCGGCAAAGGGCACCGTCGTCTCCGTCAAGCTCAAGCCGGAGGGCGGCGGGCACTGGAGCGTCGAGACGGGGCCCGAGGACCGGGACTGGTCGGTGCCGCTGGACTCGGTGAGGGTCGGCCCGGAGCGGGAGGACTGAGGGGGCGGGCGCTTCCTTCGGGGGCGCGGGGACGTGAGGGCGCGGGGACGCGAGGGCGCGGAGATGCGGGGGCGAGGGGGCCGGGGCGGGCGAGCGAGGAGACGTGGCGCGGGGGCGGCGCGCGTGGGTGGGGGCTCGTACGGGCGCGCCGACCGTCCGCGTACCCGGTGCCGGTGCCGGTGCCGGTGCCCGTGCCCGTGCCCGTGCCCGTGCCCGTACCGCCCCTGCGCCTTCCGTCGCTTCGCGGCGTTGTGGAATTTCGCGGTCGCCCAGAGGTGGCCCAGCATCGCGAGGCCCTGGGCCTCGTCTGTCGCGAGACCGTGGGCAGGTGTGAGCGCTACGTGATCGACAACGGCGTCTGGTAGGAGTCGCTCCTCGCCGGTATCCGCTCCAACGACCGGATCGTCGATGCCGCCCGTGAAGGCGTACAGGTCCTCGGCGCGGGAACCCCGGCCGGGGTCCGTCGCGAAAACGCCGCCCGCTTCCCCGGCTTGCTCTCGGCCGCCCTGTGGCGGGCCGCCGATGAGGTGCGGGACGTCCTCCGTGCGGGGCTTGGGGAAGGGCGGAGCGGCGCGAGGAGGGGGGCCGGTTGCGCGCCGCCGAGCGGCGGCGGGCTGCTGCGACCTTGCCGTGGCTGGTACCTTGCGATGCATGGAACCTGGCACGGCAAGTAGCGGACCGGGCAGGGCGGGAGAGCCTGCCCCGGGGAAGGCGGAGAGCCAGCTCCGGAAGGGAATCCTGGAGTACTGCGTGCTCGCGTTGCTGCGGGACGGACCGAAGTACGGGGTGGAACTCCTCGGCGCCTTGCGGGAGACGGGCGCGCTGGCGACCAGCCAGGGCACCGTCTACCCGCTGCTCTCGCGGCTGCGGCGCGACGAACTCGTCGCCACGACCTGGCAGGAGTCCACGTCGGGGCCGCCCCGGCGGTACTACGAACTCACCGCCACCGGCCACCGCGCCCTCGCGGACTTCGCCGCGATCTGGCCCCGCTTCCGCGACGCCGTCGACAACCTCCTCACCCCGGGCGGCCTGCACCCGGACACCGAAAGGGACTCTCTTGAAGACCGATGACACTCTCGTGCGTGACTACCTCGCGGCCGTCGCGCGCGAGAGCGCGCTGCTGCCGGCGTCCGCCCGCCAGGAGTTGATAGCCGACCTCGGCGAGCACATCGAGGTGGCCCTCGCCCAGCGTCCAGGCAGCGTGCGCGAGATCCTCGCCGAGGTGGGCGATCCTCGGACCATCGCCGCCACGGCGATGCAGGAACTCGGGGGCGCGGCGGGAGTGGGGGCCGGGGCGCCGGGCTCGGCGGGCGGCCCGGGGCCGGGGTTCGGCGCGGGGGCGGGGTTCGGCGCAGGGGCGCCGGGGGGTGCCGGGCCGGGTGGTGCGGCGTGGAACGGGGGTGCGTGGGGCGGCGCTCCCGAGGCGGCGGCGCGGGGGCGGCGGCGGTCGCCCGCCGAGGTGCCGATCGCGCTGCTGCTCCTCGCCGACGTGCTGCCGTACGTGGGCAGTACGCAGCTCTTGTCGCTGATCTCCGTCGCTCTCCTCATCACCGCTCTTGTCATGGTCTGCCGTTCGCGGCACTGGGACAGGGGCCAGAAGTGGGTCGGCCTCACGGCCACCCTCATCGTCCCGGTCCTCGCGCACCTCGCCTGGTACACGTACTTCGTCAGCCCCGACGACGTCGCGGCGCCCGAGGCGGTGCGCTGGTCGCTCGTCGTCGCTCTCTTCCTCGTCGTCGCCGCCGGGTGCGCCTGGTTGTGGCGCAAGCGGCGGGTCTGAGGGGGCCAGGGCCGGGGCGCGGAGGCCGGAGGTGGCTGGTCCGTGCGGGGGCGGCTCGGTCTCCGTGCGGTTGTTCCGGGGTCAGGTGCCCCCGTACCGCCGACGGCGCGGCGAGCGCTGCGACGAGCGGCATCGCGTACGCGCTCGGCGTGAGGGGCGGCGGCCCGTTCCCTTCCCGGAGGAACGCGCCCTCGCCCGCGACGAGGCGCCGCCCGCGACTCCGTGAGCCGACCGGCCAGGAGTACCGCGCCGATACCGATCACGAGGGGCACCAGCGGTGGCACGCACGGCGCCGCCCACAGCACAAGCCCGCCCACGGCTCCCTCCTTCCCAGCGAGACGGATCGAACGTATGTCGTGCAGAGTAATCGAGTGAATGCGGAGCGTGCTCGTCGCAGCGAATAGATCACTCGTACGAGTGGAGCTGCCCGGGAGCTGTCACGAATCACCGCGCTCATCCGTCAAGCAGGTGGGAACACGACCGAACCGTGCGGAAGGGGACCCCGATGAAGGTGCTTGTGGTGGGGGCCGGCTACGCCGGGACGCTGGCGGCGAATCGGCTGGTCAAGAAGGTGAAGGGGGCCGAGGTCACGGTCGTCAATCCACGCCCGGAGTTCGTCGAACGGGTCCGGTTGCACCAGCGCGTCGCCGGGAGCGCGGAGGCCGCCAGGCCCTTGCGGTCGATGCTGCGCGACGGCATCGGGATCAGGGTGGGGGAGGTCGAGAAGGCGAGCGAGGGGACGCTCTTGCTCGCCGGTGGTGACACGCTCCGTTACGACCACCTCTTCCTCGCCGTCGGGAGCAGCGTGCGGCCCCTGCCGGGGACCGTTCCCGTCGGTACGTGGGAGGGCGCCGGGCGGGCGCGCGCCGCCCTGGCCGCCCTGCCCGCCGGGGCGCAGGTCACCGTCGTCGGCGGCGGCGCGACCGGCGTCGAGACCGCGACCGAAGTCGCCGAGCGCCGCCGGGACCTGCGGGTACGGCTCGTGGGCGAACGGCTCGCCGACAGCCTCTCGGGGCGGGCCAGGGACCGCGCGCTCGCCGCGCTGAACCGGCTGCGCGTCGACCTCGTCGAGGACGTCGTGACCGGCGCCGGAGCGGCGAACGGGGAGATACGGCTGCGCTCGGGCGGGTCCCTGCCCACGGATCTCGCGTTGTGGGCGGTCGTCTCGGGGGTGCCGTCCCTCGCCGCCGACAGCGGTCTGGAGGTGGACGCGGCGGGCCGGGTCGTCGTCGACCCGTACCTCCGCAGTGTCACCGACGGGCGGATCTTCGCCGTGGGCGACTGTGCCGCGGTGCCCGGCACGCGCTTCGGCTGCCAGACGGCGGGCCCCCAGGCCGCGCATGCCGTGGACGTCCTCGCCCGGCTCCTCGCGGACCGCGAGCCGGAGCCGTATCCGCTGCGGTACGTGGGCCGTTGCGTGAGTCTCGGGCGCCGCGACGCCGTCATGCAGTTCACGCGCCGCGACGACTCGCTGCGGGACGCGCACCTCGGGGGCAGGACGGGGGCGCGGGTGAAGGAGTTCATCGTCCGGAGTGCGGCCTTCGGCTCGCGGAAGGGAATCAGCGGCTGAGATGGGGGAGACGGCTGAGGTGGGGGAAACGGCCGAGGGGGGGCAGGGGAGTCGTGCGGTGGCTGAGGAGGGAGGCGTACGGGCGGCGTGAGGCGTACGGGCGGCGTGAGGCGTACGGGCGGCGTGAGGCCTTGTCGGGGTGAGATGCGGCGGCGGGTCGCAGGGGCGAGGCGGTACGGGGACGGGGTGCGGGGCGGGCCGGGGGCGGTCACGGTGTTCGCGCGCCAGGGGTGCGAACGTCCCGTAAGGTCGGCTTCGTGCCCCTCAACGACACGGAGTTGGCCGCGCTCCTCGCCCCTGCCGGGCTGCGCTTCCTCGCACGCGTACGAGGCGAGCCGCCCATGCCGCCGCTGCCCGCGGGCGGAGCCGCGTCCGCGCTGCCCGCGCAGGGGCGGCACGACGCGCGCGCCCACGAGGTCTCCGCCGTGGACGCGCCGGACCTCGCGGACAAGGTCAACGCGGGCTGGTTCCGGATGGCCAAGGAGTTCCAGCTCCTCGACGCGGGGGACGAGTTCGTCATCGGCGTCGACTACGCGGCCACCCCCGGCGAGCGCTTCGACGGGACGCACCACGGCTGGGCGCGGGTGCGGCTCGGCGAGGAATGGGACTTCGTACGCAGTGAGGTGGAGCAGTTCAGGAGCGCGATGGCCGGGCTCTTCACCGAGCGGTACGTACCGGAGTTCACCGTCCTCGCCGGCGACGGCCACCTCCTCATGAACACGACCGTGTGGGGTGACGGCACCGTGAGCACGGTCGCGGTGCGCGGACCGCGCGAGGCGTGATCATTTTCGGCCGACGGCCGGGAGCCCGCCGCCCGTCCGCCGGTTACCGTGATCACTGACCCCCGCCGGGCCCCCGCGCGTACGGGCCCGGTGTCGCCCCCGTTCCGTACGAGGTGACCGCCATGAGTGACCGTCCGCCCCTGTCCTCGTCCCCCGCCGTGGCCCACCCGGCCCGCGTCTACAACGTCTGGCTCGGCGGCAAGGACCACTACCCGGTGGACCAGGAGGCGGCCGAGCTGGCCGCCCGCGCCAACCCCGGCATCGTCCCCTCGGTCCGCGCCAACCGCGCCTTCCTCGGGCGCGCGGTGGAACACCTCGCCGCGCAGGGCGTCCGGCAGTTCCTCGACGTCGGTACGGGCATCCCCGCCGCCGACAACACGCACGAGGTCGCGCAGCGCGTCGCGCCCGAGTCGCGGATCGTCTACGTGGACAACGACCCCGTCGTCCTCGCGCACGCCCGTGCGCTCCTCGTCAGCTCCCCCGAGGGCGCCACCGACTACGTGCAGGTCGACCTCCGCGAGCCGGAGAAGATCCTCGAAGAGGCCGCCCGCACCCTCGACTTCGCCGAGCCGGTGGGGCTGATGCTCATCGCGGTGCTCCAGTACCTGCGCGATGCGGAGGACCCCTGGGACGTCGTACGGCGGCTCCTCGCGCCGCTCGCGCCCGGCAGCTTCCTCGTGCTCTCGCACCCCGCGAGCGACATCGGCGCGGACGAGGTCGCCGAGTCCATGCGCGTCTACAACGAACGCGCGGCCGAACACGCGGCGGCGACCCCGCGCACCCGCGCCCGCGTCGGCGACTTCACCACCGGCCTCGACCTCCTCGACCCCGGCGTCGTCCCCCTCACCCGCTGGCACCCGCGCGCGGGCGACGTGCCGAACGACAGCTTGCCGATGTGGTGCGCGGTGGCGCGCAAGGAAGGGTGAGGGTGACCCGGGCCGGGGCGGGCGGAGAGCCGGTCGGCCTGCGGGCGCGGCGAGGCGGGGAGCGCGGCGAGGCGGGGAGCGCGGTGAGGCGGGGAGCGCGGTGAGGCGGGGAGCGCGGTGAGGTGAGGCGGGGAGCGCTGAGGTGAGGCCGTGGTGGGCTGAGCGCGTGCGGACAGGCGGAGGTGCGGCGGCTGGGCGCGGGCGGGGCCGGTTCAGTCGACCCGTACCAGCTCTCCCCGCTCCAGCGCCGTCCACACCGCGCCGTCCGGGCCCGTTGTGATGCCGTGCGGTTCCGGCGCCTCGCCCGGGAGCTGTTCGTACGCGAGCACCGTGCCGTCCGGGGCGAGGGCGCAGACGCGGCCCGTGCCCCAGGCCGTGCACCACACCGTGCCGTCCGGCGCGACCGTGACCGCGTGCGGGCGGGCCGTCTCGCGGTCCGGGAGCGGGTGTTCCGTGACGCGGCCGTCCGGGGCGAGGCGGGCGAGCGCCCCGGCGGCGATCTCGGTGCACCACACCGAGCCGTCCGGGCTCACCGCGATGCCGACCGGAGCGGCGCCCGGCGTCGGCAGGGGGTGCGCGGTCACCGTGCCGTCGAGCGCCACGCGGGCCACGGCGTGCGCCTGGTTGAGCGTGCACCACAGCGCCCGTCCGTCCGCGCCCGCGACGAGCATCGAGGGGAACGCGCCCGGGACGGCGAGCGGGAACTCGGTGAACTCCCCCTCCGGCGTGAGCCGTCCGATCCGGCCGGGGGGCATCTCGGTGAACCACAGCGCGCCGTCGGGGCCCGTCGCGATCCCGTACGGGCCCGAGTCCGCCGTGGGCGGCGCGTACTCCCGGACCTCGCCGTCCCCCGAGATCCGCCCGATCCGGCCCGCGCCGTTGAGCGTGCACCACAGCGCCGCGTCCGGGCCCGGGGTGAGGACGGTCGGGCGGCTGTCCGGCGCGAGGGCGAAGCTCGTGAGCCCGCCGCCGCCCGGCACGAAGCGGCCGATCCGGCCGTCCCCGGCGTACGTGAACCACAGCGCCCCGCCGCCCGGCCCCGGTCCGGTCGCGAGGGAGTACGGGCCCGTGCCGCCCGAGGAGACGTCGTAAGCGGTGAACTGCGGGCGGCGCGGCATGAAGTCCTCCGGGTCGGGCGAGGGGGGCGAGCGTACATCCCCTGAACGTTTCACCCCCTTCCCGCGTCTCAGCCTCAGCCGGGAGTGGAGGGTGGGGGAATGGCCGCAGGGCGTGGGCTCGGGCGGGGCGGGGACGCGGCCCCGGGTGATGCCGTGGACGTGGACGTGTCGCGGGTGCGGGCCGTGCTCGTGCTGGGGGGCGTGCCGTGGGGGGAGCTGGACGACGGGGTGCAGGAGGTGCGGCTCAAGCTCCTTGAGCAACAGGCCGATCCGGGGCGTCCCGGGATACGGAACCCCTCCGCGTGGAGCGGCGTCGTGGCCGCGCGCGTCGCCGTGGACCGGCATCGCGCGGGGGCGCGCGAGGACGGCTTGCGGGCGCGGCTCGCGGCGCGGTGGGCGCGGCCCGAGGCCGTACGGCCGCTCGACGAGGACCGTACCCTCGCGCTCACCGTCGCCGAGGCCCTCGCCCGTCTGACGCCCGAGCAGCGCCGCCTGCTCGTGCTCCGCTTCTACGTGGACCTGCCGGTGGCCGCCATCGCGCGGGAACTCGGCGTCCCCGAGGGCACGGTGAAGAGCAGGCTGCACACGGCCACCGCCCGCATGCGGGCCCTGCTGAGCGAGACGGAGGGGGATTCCGGTGACCGGACCGACTGACGACGACCAGAGGCGGTCCCCCGAGACCGGAGCGACCGCGTACGAGGAGGACTGCCTCCGCCACGCCTTCGCCCTCATCGCGGCGGAGGCATCGGCCGAGGTCCCGGCGGAGCCCGAGGGGGAGCAGGAGGCCGAGGGGGGACGAGAAGCGGTGCGAGGAGCCTACGTCGCTCCCCGTGAGGGCGTCGCTTTCCGTGAGGGCGTCGCTTTCCGTGAGGGCGTCGCTTTCCGTGAGGGCGTCGCTCCCCGTGAGGGCGTCGCTCCCCGTGAGGGCGCCACGTCCGCCCGTGCCCCCGGACTCCCCGTCCCGGCCCGCCTCTCGCACCGGCCCCGGCTCTCCCGTCCCGCCTGGCGTCGCGCCCGTGCCATCGGGTCCGGGCTCGTCGCGCTCGCCGCCTGCGTCACGCTCTTCACCGTCGCGATCCGTACCGGCGACCCGGACGCCAATCGTGCCGACGGCGCCAAGAGCGGCGCGCGGGACAGCGCGGCCGGCGGGAGCGCCCAGCGCTGCGCAGCCGACCGCACTCTCGTGCGCGGCGAGGTGACCGCCGTACGGGCGCTGCCGGACGGGCGGCTACGGGTCACCGTCCGCGTGAGCGACTGGCTGCGGCCCCCGAGCGGCGAGCCGACCGCGCGGTTCGACGTACCCGCCCCGGCCGAGGGCGGGTACGAGGCCGGGCAGCGTGTCCTCGTGGAGGTACCGCGCGGGCAGGCGGCCCCGCCGCGCGTCACGACGGGGGAGCGGGCGACGGAGCTGCGGCTGCGCGCACTGGGCTGCGCGTGAGCGACGGCGGCGCGGCACCCCTCCCGGCACCCGCGCCGCTGTCCCGGCACCCGCGCGACCCCCGCCATCCCGGCACCCGCGCGGCCCCCCGCCCCGCGCCGCCGTCCCGGCACCCCCCGCGCCGCCGTCCCGGCACCCCCCGCGCCGCTGTCCCGGCACCCGCGCGGCCCCCCGCCCCGCACCGCTGTCCCGGCACCCGCCCCGCCATCCCGGCACCCGCGCGGCCCCGTCCCGGCACCCGTCCCGCCCCCGGCTCTCGTCCTCCCCGCACGCGGAATGCGGTTCCGCACGGCGCCGTGACGAGAGCGACGGCCCGCGCGCGGGGCGCGAGCGCCTTGCGCGGCGCGTTCGCTGTCCCGTGGTCCGGGACGGGGGGGCAGGGCCGCAGGCAGGCACAGCCCCGTCGCTGAGCCGAGCCCCGGCAGGGACGATCGCGCGGCGGGGCGCGGCTCCCCCCCCCGCCCCGCGCCGCCGTCCCGGCACCCGCGCGCCCCCGTCCCGGCAGCTGTGTGGCCCCCCGTCCCGCGCGGCCCCCCGTCCCGCGCGGCCCCCCGTCCCGCGCGGCCCCCCGCCCCGCCGTCCCGGCACCCGCGCGCCCCCGTCCCGGCACCCGCGCGGCCCCCCGCGCCGCGCCGCCGTCCCGCCCCCCGCCCCGCCCCCGCTCTCGTCCTCCCCGCACGCGGGGCAGTCGTCGGGGCGGGGGAGTGCGGCGGGGGAACGGGAAGTGCGGTTCCGCACGGCACTGTGACGAGAGCGACGGCCCGCGCGCGGGGCGCGAGCGCCTTGCGTGGCGCGTCCGCTGCTCCGTGGTCCGGGACGGGGGGCATGGCCGCAGGCAGGCACAGCCCCGTTGCTGAGCCGAGCCCCGGCAGGGACGATCGCGCGGCAGGGCGCGGCTCCCCCCGCCCCGCCCCGCCATCCCGGCACCCGCGAGCCCCCGTCCCGGCAGCTGTGTGGCCCCCCGTTCCGCGCGGCCCCCCGCCCCGCCATCCCGGCACCCGCGCGGCCCCCCGCCCCGCGCCGCCGTCCCGGCACCCCCCGCGTCGCCGTCCCGGCACCCGCGCCCCCCCGTCCCGCCCCCCACCCCGCCCCCGCTCTCGTCCTCCCCGCACGCGAGGCAGCCGTCGGGGCGGGGGAACGGGGAGTGCGGTTCCGCACGGCGCCGTGACGGGAGCGACGGCCCGCGCGCGGGGCGCGAGCGCCTTGCCCCCCCCCGCCCCCTGCCCCGTGTCCGGGACGGGGGGAGGGCCGTAGGCAGGCACAGCCCCGTCGCTGAGCCGAGCCCCGGCAGGGACGATCGCGCGGCAGGGCGCGACAGCCGTACGCCTTGTCGCTCACCTCGCCCGGGCTTCTTCAGCCCCTTCCGCCCTTTCGGCCCCTTCCGCCCCGTCGCCACGGCCCTCGCGCGCGAGTGACACGACGAGCGCGCCGAGCAGGAGGCACACCCCGGCCATGACCCACAGCAGGACGTGGAAGGCGTCGTCGTACGAGGAGGCGCCGGGACCGGAGCCCGAGCCGTGCGAGGCGATGAGCGAGGCCAGGACCGAACCGAAGACCGCGACGGCGATCGCCTCGCTGCCGAGCCGGAGCGTGTTGAGGAAACCGGCGGCCATCCCGGCCTTGGCGGGCTCGATCATGGCGAGGGCCTGCCCGTCGACGAGCCCGGCCGACAGACCCATCCCCGCGCCGGTGACGAGCATCGCGGGCGCCATGACGGCGAGCGAGGTGTCGGGGCCGAGCAGCAGCAGCGCGAGGTCGCCGATGACGAGGCACACGAGCGAGGCGAAGACGACGGCGAGCGGCGAGGTGCCGCGCTCCACGAGCTTGGCGCCCGCGAGCGGCAGGACCAGGACGGGCAGGGTCAGCAGGAGCATCGTCGTCCCGGCGGCCGACGCGCTGTACCCGGCGACCGTCGAGAGGTAGGACGGCAGGTAGGTGAGCTGCGTGACGAAGCCGAAGGACGCGGCGACGGGCACCAGGGTGTAGGCGAGGAAGCGGCGGTCGCGTACGGCCGAGAGGTCCAGGAGCGGGGCATCGGTCCGCCGGGCGAGCGCGCCGAAGACGCCGAAGAGGACGAGTGAGGCGAGCAGCAGGCCGAGGGTGCCCGCCGATGCCCAGCCCCACGCCGAGCCCTGCACGATGGTGTACGTCAGCGCGGCCATCGCGAGGACGAAGACGACCGCGCCGCGCACGTCGAGGCGGCCCGCGCCGCGCAGCGGCTCGCGCACGCCGCGCGCGATGGCGGGTACGCAGCCGAGCACGACGGCCAGGACGATCGCCTGGAGCCCGAAGATCCAGCGCCAGCCGAGCGCGTCCACGGCCGGGCCCGAGACCGTCGGGCCGAGGGCCACGCCGACTCCGGCGACCGTGCCGAAGAGCGCGAACGCCTTTGCCCTGGCCGGGCCTTCGAAGGCGGAGGACAGGATCGCGCTGCCGCAGGCGAAGACCGCCGCGCCGCCGAGCCCCGCGAGGGCGCGGGCCCCGTCGAGCACGTACACGTTCGGCGCGAGCGCGCATGCCAGCGAGGCGAGGGCGAAGACGGCGGCGCCGAGCGCGAAGGCCCGGACGCGGCCGATGAGGTCGGCGAGGCTGCCCCACACGAGGGTGAAGCAGGCGAAGGCGAGGTTGAAGGCGTTGACGACCCATTGGAGGGAGGCCGAGCCCTGCGCGGTGCCGGTGCCCGCGCCGATGTCGGGGAGCGCGACGGCCGTCCCCGAGATGGATGTGGGGACGACGAAGACGGCGAGCAGGACGGCGAACAGGGTCAGTTTCCCAGGGCCTGCGGGGGTGTCCCCCGCGTGCGGTCCTGGCGGCGCCCCTGCGGGGCGGGCGGGGTCGGCGGTGGGTGAGGCCACGGGGAACTCCGGAAAGGGGTCGGGGCGATGGCGGCACCGGCCGCATAGGTACGGCCGTCATCGAACCTCACCCTGGCACGAGCGCAAGGTTTCACACAAGTAGTACCTTGGCCGCAGGGCGGCGTGATCCCCGTGGCCCCGTTCCGTCGCCGAGCCGAGGAGACGCACCCATGCCCGATGCCGAAGGTCACCCGAGCGTCGAGGAGTTCGACTTCCAGGCGGTGCTCAAGGCCCTCTCCGACCCGCTGCGCTACCACGTCGTCGCGACCCTCGTCCGCCAGTCGGAGGACGTCGAGCGCACGTGTACGTCCTTCGGGCTGCCCGTGAGCAAGTCGACGCGCACGCACCACTTCCGCGTCCTGCGTGAGGCCGGACTGGTGCGGCAGGTGGACCGGGGCAACAGTCGGGCCGCCCGGCTGCGTCGCGAGGACATCGAGCGGCGTTTCCCCGGCCTGCTCCGGCTCGTGGCCGAGAATGAGCCCCTGCCGGAGGTGGCGGGCTCCCCGGAGGCGTGAGGCGCCGCTCCGTCGTCCCCCCCCGCGCGGTACGAGGCCGTACCCAGTCGTATCCCGGTGCCGCGCGAAGTCGTGCCCTCGTGCGGTGCGAGGTCGCATCCCCGCGCCGTGCGAAGCCGTGCCCCCGTGCCGCGCGAAGTCGTGCCCCGCGCCGTACGAGGCCGTGCCCCTGTGCCGCGCGAAGCCGCACCCTCCCCGCGCCGCGCCGCCGCACCCCCTCCCGCCGCACCCCCTCCCGCCGCACCCCCCTCCCGCCGCGCCGCGCCGCACCCCCTCCTGCCCCCCGCCCCGCCCCGTCGCCATTGACTAGGGCTATTCAGAAGTGGAGTATGTGAATCAATCGAGTCACAGGAGGCAGCCCATGTCCGGTCCCCGCCCCGTCCGCGCCCCTCGCGGCACCGAGCTGAGTGCCCTCGGCTGGCAGCAGGAGGCCGCGCTGCGGATGCTCCAGAACAACCTGGACCCGGAGGTCGCCGAGCACCCCGACGCGCTCGTCGTCTACGGCGGCTCCGGGAAGGCGGCCCGCGACTGGAACTCCTTCGACGCGATGATCCGCACCCTGCGCACCCTGAAGAACGACGAGACGATGCTCGTGCAGTCGGGCCGCCCCGTCGGCGTCATGCGCACGCACGAGTGGGCGCCCCGCGTCCTCATCGCCAACTCCAACCTCGTGGGCGACTGGGCGAACTGGGACGAGTTCCGCCGCCTGGAGGAGCTGGGCCTCACGATGTACGGCCAGATGACGGCCGGTTCGTGGATCTACATCGGCACGCAGGGCATCCTCCAGGGCACGTACGAGACCTTCTCGGCCGTCGCGGCGAAGCGCTTCGGCGGCACCCTCGCCGGGACCATCACGCTCACCGCCGGGCTCGGCGGCATGGGCGGCGCGCAGCCGCTCGCCGTGACGATGAACGACGGCGTCGCGATCTGCGTCGACTGCGACCCGCGCGCCATCGAGCGCCGCATCGAGCACCGCTACCTCGACGTCAAGGCCGACAGCGTCGCGCACGCGCTCGCACTCGCCACCGAGGCGCGCGACCGCCGCGAGCCCCTCTCCATCGGCCTGCTCGGCAACGCGGCCGAGATCGTCCCGCAGCTCCTCGCCGACGGCGCCCCCATCGACATCGTCACCGACCAGACCTCCGCCCACGACCCGCTCGCCTACCTCCCCATCGGCGTCGAGTTCGCCGACATGGCGGCGTACGCGAAGGAGAACCCCGCCGAGTTCACGCGGCGCTCCCGCGAGGCGATGGCGAAGCACGTCGAGGCGATGGTCGGCTTCCAGGACGCGGGCGCCGAGGTCTTCGACTACGGCAACTCGATCCGCGGCGAGGCCCAGCTCGCCGGGTACGAGCGCGCCTTCGCCTTCCCCGGCTTCGTCCCCGCCTACATCCGCCCGCTCTTCTGCGAGGGCAAGGGCCCCTTCCGCTGGGCCGCGCTCTCCGGCGAGGCGAGCGACATCCACAAGACCGACCAGGCGCTCCTCGACCTCTTCCCCGAGAACGAGTCGCTGCACCGCTGGATCAAGATGGCGCAGGAGCGCGTCCACTTCCAGGGGCTCCCCGCGCGTATCTGCTGGCTCGGGCAGGGCGAGCGCGACAAGGCGGGCGTGCGCTTCAACGAGATGGTCGCCTCCGGCGAGTTGCAGGCCCCGATCGTCATCGGGCGCGACCACCTCGACACCGGCTCCGTCGCCTCCCCGTACCGCGAGACCGAGGCCATGAAGGACGGCTCGGACGCGATCGCCGACTGGCCGCTGCTCAACGCGATGGTCAACGTCGCGTCCGGCGCCTCCTGGGTCTCGATCCACCACGGCGGCGGCGTCGGCATGGGCCGCTCGCTGCACGCCGGTCAGGTCACGGTCGCCGACGGCACGCCGCTCGCCGCCGAGAAGATCCGCCGGGTCCTCACCAACGACCCCGGCATGGGTGTCATCCGGCACGTCGACGCGGGCTACGAGGAGGCGGAGGCCGTCGCCGAGGCGAAGGGCGTCCGCATCCCGATGCGCGAGGGTGGCGACGCGTGAGCGAGCGCAGCACGCGCGAAGGCACGGCCGGGGCGGCATCCGCCCCGGCCGCCGGGCCCGCCCCGTCCCGTACGGCCGCCTCAGCCCGTACCGCCAAGCGCGTCCCCGACGACTTCGACCGCATGTGGGACACCCTCGCCCCGCTCGGGCGCGACAAGGACAGCGGCGGCTACCGGCGCTTCGCCTGGACGGGTGCCGACCGCGACGTGCGCGACTGGTTCAAGGACCAGGCGGCGGACCGGGGGCTCGTCTACGAGGAGGACCGCAACGGCAACCAGTGGGCCTGGCTCGGCGACCCCGAGGGCGAGGACGCCGTCGTCACCGGTTCGCACCTCGACTCCGTACCCGACGGCGGCGCCTTCGACGGCCCCCTCGGCGTCGTCACCGCCTTCGCCGCGCTCGACGAACTCCGCGCGCGCGGCGTGAGCCCCCGCAAGCCCCTCGCACTCACCAACTTCGCCGACGAGGAGGGCGCCCGCTTCGGCCTCGCCTGCGTCGGCTCACGGCTCAGCGCGGGCGCGCTGTCGAAGGAGGCCGCCTTCGCGCTGCGCGACGCCGAGGGCATCAGCCTCCCGCAGGCGATGGAACGCGCCGGTTTCGACCCCGAGGCGATCGGCGCCGACCACGCGCGCCTCGACCGCGTCTCCGCGTACGTCGAACTCCACGTCGAGCAGGGCCGCGCGCTCGACCTCACGGGCGACCCGGTCGGTATCGCCAGCGCGATCTGGCCGCACGGCCGCTGGCGCTTCGACTGGCGCGGCGAGGCCAACCACGCGGGCACCACCCGGCTCGTGGACCGGCACGACCCGATGCTCCCGTACGCCGAGACGGTCCTCGCCGCGCGCCGCGAGGCCGCGCTCGCGCAGGCCGTCGCGACCTTCGGCAAGCTCCACGTCGTGCCCGGCGGCGTCAACGCGATCCCCTCGCTCGTGCGCGGCTGGCTCGACTCGCGCGCCGCCGACCAGGAGACCCTGGACACCGTCGTGCGCGCGATCGAGGAGGCCGCGCGGGACGCCGCCGCGCGCGAGGGCGTCGACCTCGCCGTCGTACGCGAGTCCTTCACGCCCGTCGTCGAGTTCGGCCACGCGCTGCGCGAGGAACTGGGCCGCGTGCTCCGTACGGACAAGGGCGAGGTCCCCGTCCTGCCCACCGGCGCGGGACACGACGCGGGAATCCTCTCCGCCGCCGTCCCGACCGCCATGCTGTTCGTACGCAACCCGACCGGCGTCTCGCACGCCCCCGCAGAGCACGCGGAGCGCGCCGACTGCCACGCGGGGGTCACCGCCCTCGCGGACGTACTGGAGGAGCTGGCGTGCGACGGACGGAAGGAGGCGGCGTGCCGCTGACGTACTGGCTCGAACACGCGTGGCTCGGCGCCCGCACCGCCTCGGGACTCGTCCTGACGGCGGGCGCGGACGGCCGGATCGCCTCGCTCACCGAGGGCGTCCCGGGCCCGCCGCCCGGCGCCGAGGTCCTGCGCGGCCTCACCCTGCCGGGCCTCGCCAACGCGCACTCGCACGCCTTCCACCGCGCTCTGCGCGCGGCGACTCAGCGGGCGCGCGGCACGTTCTGGACCTGGCGCGAGACGATGTACGGGGTCGCCGCGCGCCTCACCCCGGACGTGTACCACCGGCTCGCGCGCGCGGTGTACGCCGAGATGGCCCTCGGCGGCATCACGGCCGTGGGCGAGTTCCACTACGTGCACCACCAGCCCGACGGGACCCCGTACGCGGACCCCAACGCGATGGGCGAGGCGCTGATCGAGGCCGCGCGCGAGGCCGGAATCCGCCTCACGCTGCTTGACACCGCGTACCTCTCCTCCGGCTTCGGCGCCGCGCCCGAGCCGCACCAGCTCCGCTTCGGCGACGGCGACGCGGACGCCTGGGCGCGCCGCGCGGACCGGCTGCGCGGCGACGACAACACCGTCATCGGCGCGGCGATCCACTCGGTGCGCGCCGTACCGGCCGACCAGCTCGCGACCGTCGCCGCCTGGGCGCGCGACCGCGAGGCGCCCCTGCACGTCCACCTCTCCGAGCAGCCCGCCGAGAACGAGGCGTGCCTCGCCGCGCACGGCATGACACCGACCCAACTCCTCCACGAGCACGGTGTGCTGGGCCCGCGCACGACCGGCGTGCACAACACCCACCTCACCGAGGAGGACATCCGCCTCATCGGCTCCTCCGGCACCGGTACGTGCATGTGCCCGACCACCGAGCGCGACCTCGCGGACGGCATCGGGCCCGCCGTCGCCCTCCAGGAGGCGGGCAGCCCGCTCTCGCTCGGCAGCGACAGCCACGCCGTGCTCGATCTGTTCGAGGAGGCCCGCGCGCTGGAACTCGACGAGCGCCTGCGCACCCGCACGCGCGGCCACTGGACGGCCGCCGCCCTCCTGGACGCGGCGAGCCCCGGAGGCCACGCCGCGCTCGGCCGCCCCGAGGCGGGCCGCCTCGTGCCGGGCGCGCCCGCCGACTTCACGACGCTCGCGCTCGACACCGTGCGCACCGCCGGGCACGGTCCCGGACTCGGCGCGGAGACCGCCGTGTTCGCGGGCAGCGCGGCGGACGTGCGCCACACGGTCGTCGGCGGCGAGCATGTCGTACGGGACGGACGGCACACCCGCGTCGCCGACCCCGCCGCCCTCCTCGCGGAGACCATCGCGGCCCTGCACACCGAAGGAACGGACGCGCGCGCATGACCAGCACCCTGCTCACCGGCATCGGCTCCCTCGTCACCAACGACCCTGTCCACGGTGGCCCGTTGGGACTGATCGAGGACGCCGCGCTCGTCGTGGACGGCGAGCGGATCGCGTGGACCGGGCCCGCGAGCGCGGCCCCTGACGCGGACGTACGGCACGACGTGGGCGGGCGCGCGGTCCTCCCCGGCTTCGTCGACTCGCACTCCCACCTCGTCTTCGCGGGCGACCGCACACGCGAGTTCAACGCCCGTATGTCAGGGCGGGCCTACGAGGCGGGCGGTATCCGCACGACGGTCGCGGCGACGCGCGCGGCGAGCGACGAGGACCTCGAAGCGAACCTCGTGCGGCACCTCGCCGAGGGCCTGCGGCAGGGCACGACGACGCAGGAGACGAAGTCCGGGTACGGCCTGACGGTCGACGACGAGGCCCGCGCGCTCGCGCTCGCCGCGCGCCACACGGACGAGGTCACGTACCTGGGCGCGCACATCGTGGCCCCGGAGTACGCGGACGACCCGGCGGCGTACGTGGCGCTCGTGACCGGCCCGATGCTCGACGCCTGTGCCCCGCACGCCCGCTGGGTCGACGTTTTCTGCGAGAAGGGCGCCTTCGACGGCGACCAGGCCCGCGCGATCCTCACGGCGGGCGCGGCGCGCGGGCTGACCCCCCGCGTCCACGCCAACCAGCTCACGTACGGCCCCGGCGTCCAACTGGCCGTCGAACTGGGCGCGGCGAGCGCCGACCACTGCACGCACCTGACGGACGAGGACGTGGCGGCCCTCGCCGCCTCGGACACGGTGGCGACCCTGCTCCCGGGCGCGGAGTTCTCGACGCGCGCGGAGTGGCCGGACGCCCGCCGCCTGCTGGACGCGGGAGCGACGGTGGCCCTGTCGACGGACTGCAACCCCGGCTCCTCCTACACCTCCTCGATGCCCTTCTGCCTCGCCCTCGCGGTCCGCGACATGGGCATGACCCCCGACGAGGCGGTGTGGTCCGCGACAGCGGGAGGAGCGAAGGCGCTGCGCCGCACGGACGTGGGCGCCCTGACGCCGGGCGCGCGTGCCGACCTCCAGATCCTGGACGCCCCCAGCCACGTCCACTTCGCGTACCGGCCTGGGGTACCGCTGGTGGGGGAGGTGTGGCGGGCGGGGGCGCGGGTCAGCTGACCGGGTGGCGCCACCGCAGGCCGGAACTCTCACCGATCCGGTAGACGTGCGCCTCGGCGTTGACACGAAGCCCCACGGACTCGACCCCCGGCCTCCCGGCCGCCTGCCACGCCCGGATTCTCCTCTCGACCTCGTCCCACGGCGCCGCGGAACCACCCTGCCGTACCCGCCACTTCCCGCCGGCCGGCAGGAACTGGGCGAAGCTCTCGCGCTCCGCGTCGACAAGAACGGTGCCGACCCCGTCCGCCTGGATCACCCGCGACCCGGGAAGGGTGAGCTGGGCGAGGAAGGCGGGCATCCCGCCGCCCAGGAGCAGCGACGGACTCAGGTCCGTCGTACGGTCGCGGTCCGCGTCGGCCACAAGGCCCGCGAGGTCCCCCGCGACGGACGGCGGCACCTGCGCGCGGGCCTGCATGAACGAGGTGTGCCCCAGGAACTCCCCGTCCCCGCCGCCGTCCTCTCCGACGGTGAGGCGCAGCAGCCCCGAGCCGTTGGGCCAGGAGCCGAGCGTCGCGAGGACGACGCCCCCCGGCCGGGTCTGCCGGAGCCAGCTCGGCGGGACGCGGCGTACGGCGCACGTGGCGATGATCCGGTCGTACGGGCCCCGCTCGGCGCAGCCGAGGAGGCCGTCCCCGGTCACGCTCCCCGGCGCGTACCCGGCCTTCCCGAGCGCGCCGCGGGCGCGCCGGGCCACCCCCGGGTCGACCTCCACCGTGGTGACGGCCTCCGCCCCGAGCCAGTGGCACATCAGGGCCGTGGAGTATCCCGTCCCCGTGCCGATCTCCAGCACCTCGTGCCCGCGCGAGACGCCGGCCTTCCCGAGCATGTCGACGACCAGGGAGGGGACGGTGGACGAGGACGTGGGCGTGCCCCACACCGCTTCCGGGACATCCTCCGCCGTGATCGTGTCGTCGAGCTGGGTGACGAGGGACTGGTCGCTGTACGCGAGCGCCGGGTCGATACGGTCGGCGGGGACCGGGCTCCAGCGGCCGACCTCGTCCGGAACGAACACGCCGGGCCGGAGGAACAGTTCACGCGGAACGGCCTCCACGGCGCGCCGCCACTCGGGGTGGGCGAAGACTCCCGCCTCGTCCATGCGGGCGGCGAGCGCCAGGCGCTCGGAGGTCATGTCGCTCATGAGGGTTCTCCTCGGGCCAGGAAGTCGGCGAGGGCGGCGGACAGAGGCAGCCCCGTGGCGTCCTCCAGCCAGCCCCATTGCCCGTTCGGATTGAGTTCGAGGAACTGGTAGCGGCCCTCGGCGTCGAGCGTGAGGTCGAAGCTGCCGGACTCCAGCCCGCAGCACTCCAGGAAATCGCGCAGTGCCGAGGCGAGGGCGGGCGGGAGATCAATCGTGGTGTAGGTGAGGGCGGAGTAGTCGCGGCGCCAGTCGAGCAGGCCGGAGTCGATGCGCACCGCGAAGAGACGTCGGCCGACGACGAAAACCCGTACGTCCGCCACCTTCCGTACCCGCGCCTGGAAGAGGTGCGGGGAGCTGCGGAGGCTGTCGTCGATCTCCTCGGCGGTGACGGGCTCGGCCCAGCCGACGAGTGGGACGCCGTCGCGCTCGTACGGGGTGGCGCGAAGCGGCTTGTGGATCACGGGGCCGTGCGTGGCGATGAACTCACGCGCGTCGTCGGGGTCGTTGGTGACGAGCGTGGAGGGCACGTCGAGAGAGAGGCGTCGGGCCAGCGCGAGTTGCGCCGGCTTGTAGTCGGCGGCGGCCTCGCGCGAGGGGTGGTTGACCCACAACGGCCGGTGTAGCGCGTGGAGAACGCCGCCGAGCCCGTACCGGACGTGTGCGGCGGCGTAGCGCGCGTCGCCGTGCCCGAGTCCCCCGTACGTGGGCCACGTCGGGCGCCGCCAGTACACCGCCCGTACGTGCGTCAGGTCCAGGGATCTCGAAGGGGTACGGACCTGCCCGGCCATCGGGGACGAGCAGGCGCCGAACCGCGCGGAGAGCGCGAGGGCACCGGACGCGATGTCGGCGGGGTCGAACCGGACCACCGGTACTCCTTGTTGGTTCAGCCGGACGATCACCATGTCGGCGGTGGCGTCGCCCGGCGCGGTGACGACCAGTACCGCGCTCTCCTCGGTCATGGAGGGGCCCTTCAGTCCTGGTCGGTCGACTGGTCGTGGCCCTGGTCGTTGCCGTTCTGCCCATCGGGGCTCGTGATCGTCGAGGTCTCCACCGCCGTGCCGGTCCCGTGCCCGCCCATCTCCACGACGTGGCCGAAGCGGTCGCGAGAGACGCCGAGTTGAGTTTGCGGGTCGATTTCGGTGCAGACGGCCGGGGCGACGGTCGTCGTGGGAAAGGGACGCAGGCGAGTGGTTCCCCACGGGGGCGCGGGGTGCTGGGTGGAGGTCATGGGGTGCTTCCTCTCGGCGGGTGGACATCGTGTCGAGCGAGGCGGCGGTGAACACCGAGGTTGCTCGCAGACCACAGAAGGTAGGGCACCGATGCGCGGGACGGGAGAGTCAGTGCACGGATGTGCATCCATTAACTCGGCCTAGTGGTATGCGTGGTCGTCCTCTTGACCGCGAACGCCCGCAGCGGGATCGTGGCGCACATATCCGCACCTGATGCGAGAGAGGTTCCGCCGTGGCCTTACAGTTCATCGGCATCGACCCCGACACCGGCCAGAACGGCTCCCCCACGGCCTGGGTGGACCGGGACACCGGCGACGTGGTGCTCCAGAGCTACCGCGCGGACGAGAGCGCCCTCCAGGAGTGCGTCGAGCAGACTGCTCCCGGACATGCGAAGGGAATCCCGCCTCACGAGACGGTCATTCGCTTCCCCGCCCACCTGATCCCTCTGCTCCGGGAGGCATGCGATGCCGCAGATCGACTTTAGGCAGCTCATGGACTCGGCCCGCACCTCCGCCGTGCACCTGGAGATGCGCGACGAATACGGGGTGGGCGACGAGGCCGAGGACTTCGATCACTGGCGTGCGACCGGTGAGCGGGACACGGACCCGGGTTCGGCGTACTGGACGCCGTGGGTCGAGCTGATCTCCCGGGCCCGCGCGCGCGGTGTGCGCGTCCGTCGCGCACGCGTCGTCTCGGAACCGGTCACCGAGTACATCCGCTACGAGCATGCGGGGACGGATGTCAACCTGCTCGCGGGTGAGGAAGTCCGCTGGCTTCCGCGGCCCCTGGCCGCCACGCTCCTTCTCCCCGGCGCGGACCTGTGGGTCTTCGACGGCCGTACCGTTCTCTTCAACCACTTCACGGGGAACGGCGAATGGGCCGCCCCCGACATGGAACTGTGCACCGAGCCCGAAGTCGTCGAGGCATGCGTCCGCGCCTTCGAGAACGTCTGGGAGCGAGCCCTTCCTCACGACGAGTACAAGATCCGCTGACAGCACCGATAGGCCCCTGCATGCCCGTGTCCCCCTCCTCGTCCGCCCAGTCCGCGCGCCAGAACGTCGCGCGCAGGCTCCGGGAACTGCGGCGCGAGGCGGGGCTCACGGTCACGGGGCTGGCCGCCGCCTGCGGCTGGCACCACGCCAAGACGAGCCGTATCGAGAACGCGCGGACCCCGCCCTCGCCGACGGACATCCGCCTGTGGTGCCGGGCCTGTGGCGCGGCCCCGCAGGCGGAGGACCTGATCGCGGCCTCCCTCCACGCCGAATCTCTCTACACCGAGTGGCGCCGCCGGGCGCGCACCGGGCTGCGCCAACTGCAAGAGAGCTACGGGAGCCTCTTCCAGGCCACGAGCCTCTTCCGCGTGTACACCACGTTTCTCGTTCCCGGCCTGCTCCAGACCAAGGGATATGCCGAAGCCCTGCTCAGCACGAACGCGCGCCTGCTCGGCGTTCCCGACGACGGCGAAGAGGCGGCGGCCGCGCGGCTGGAACGCTCCCAGATCGTGCACCGGCCCGGACGCCGACGTTTCGTCTTCCTCCTGGAAGAGGCCGCGCTGCGGTACCAGATCGGCGACGGGGACGCGATGGCGGCCCAGTTGGGGCACCTGCTCAGTGCGGGCGCGCTCCCCGCGGTCTCGCTCGGCATCATTCCCCTGGCGACACCGGCCCGCCCGGCATGGGTCCAGGAGACGTTCAGCGTCTACGACGACACGCTCGTCTCGGTCGAACTGCTCTCGGCCCAGGTGAACATCAACCAACCGTCCGAAGTGGCGCTGTACCTGGCGGCGTTCGACGAGTTGCGCCGCATGGCGGTCTACGGGGCCGATGCCCGCAACCTGATCGTGCGCGCCATCGACGCTCTGCGATAGCGCGGGGAGGGCCCCACTAAAGGGCGGTTTGGTATTCAATAGGGGCCCTGGCTGCTGCAACTCCCCACCTGAAAAGGGAGGTTGAACGCGTGAGCGATTTTGAGCGCCGTGCGAAGGCGTCGAAGAAGTTCGGTGTCTACACCCTGGCACTGCGCGAGCATTTGGGGCTCAGCCAAGCGGAGTTCGCCAAGCGCATGTTCTGCCATCAAACGCTTGTGTCGCGCGTCGAGACCGGTTCGGTTCCGGCCACTCCGGCGTTCGCCGCGCAGATGGACATCGTGGCAGGCGCGCCCGGTGTGTACGAGGACAGGCATACGGAATTGTTCGGGGCCACCGATCCGGACTGGTTCAAGCCGTACGCGGAGCTGGAGGCGAAGGCTGTCGCGATAGTCGACTACAGCCCCGTGCTGCTCATGGGCCTGCTCCAGACTCCGGAATACGCGGCGGCTGTCTACCGCGCCCGTTTCGCTTACGAGAGCGTCGAAGACATTCAGGCGCGCGTGGACCTCCGAGTGCGGCGGCAGGAAGTGCTCGCGCGTGCCGATCCCCCGCGCCTGTGGGTCGTCGTCGGGGAAGGCGTGGTGCGCACGTGCGTCGGTGGTAGCGCGGGGATGGCGCGTCAACTTCGGCACTTGGTCGAGCTGAGCGAGCGGCCCGGGATCACGCTTCAGGTGCTGCGGGCGGACGACGGGGCTCCTCCCGCGCACTTGCCGTTCACGGTGGTCACAGATCCGGACGGGTCCCAGTTCGTTTACGCTGAATCCCAGAACGGCGGTGGCACGGTGGACAGTTCGGCTGACGCGATCAAAGCCGCCGTGTCGTTGTGTGATCATCTGCGCGAGAGTGCCATGTCGGGGTCGCAGTCGGCCGAGCTGTTCCAACGACTGGCCAAGCAAAGGGAAAGCGAATGACGAACGCACGCACGTGGGTGAAGAGCAGCTACAGCGGCGCTGACGGCGGCAACTGCGTGGAAGTGGCCACCGGGGAGCGGAACCTGCCCGTGCGGGACAGCAAACGCGCGGACGCCGGTCCCGTGATCGAGTTCGGCCGTGCGGCCTTCGCGCGGTTCCTCGGGAGTGTGCGCGAGGGCTGAGGCGATCGCGGCGGGCTCCGGCGTGTTCCTCCGCGGGCCGCGGGGGCAACGGCAGGGCCGTCCGCGCGCATACGAAGAGGTCCGTCCCGGGGCGGGACGGACCTCCGCTCGGCTCAGCCTGTCGGCGGAAGGGGTCAGCGCTCGCGCTGTTTCCTGGCGAGGTCGTTCGCCCGTGTGCGCCGCGCCTCGGCCATGACGTTCACGGCCTTCCCGGCTCCCTGGCCGGGCCGTGCCTCGCCCTCGCGCAACGCGTCGGCGAGCTTGCGGACGTGGGGGTCGGCCGGGCCGCGGTCAATGTAGAAGAGGGACTCGTCGACGGGAGAATCGTCGCCGCCCCAGCGGACCACTCCCTCGCAGTCGGCGAGGATGTCGCGCAGCACCACTTCCTGGAGCGGGAAGAGGCTGCCCTCGGCCGCCGCCCCCGGACGAATCCGTACCGCCGAGCCGGAGGCGCGGTTCGACTCCGGCGCGTCGCTGTCCAGGTCCTCGATCCGCTGCCAGCCGGCCAGGTCGGCGTGGTGAAGCCGTTCCACCTCGTAGTGATAGCGGCGAATGACGTGAAGCAGGATCGCTTCCACGTCACCGATGCGGATGTCGACGCTCAAGCCGGTGCCCGGGACAGGGCGGGTCCAGACGGTGGAGACGTGATTGGCCTCCTTCTCCACAGGCCAGCCGTTGGCGGACGTCGGGGCCTCGTCCCGCGCCGTCCTCCCTGCCTTCGACGACGTCGAGGGCGCGGCCGCGGCCACGCCCGGCACGAGCGGGCCGAGGGCGAAGGCCGCCGTCACGACGCCGGCGTGCGTCAGGACGGTGCGTCTCGCCACACCCTGTGTGCCGCGCTGCTTTTCCTTGCTCATGTTCAGTTCCCTCCCAGGCTGATGGTGATGAGGAAGAGCGTGGGCAGAGCAGTGGCCACGATGCTCAACAGCCGGTACGAGCCGGCCGACATGGACGTCCGCCGTCGCAGCGGGCGATTGGCCAGCCACCAGATCAGGACGAACACGAGGAGGACCGGTCCCGCGACCACCACCCAGGGCAGGACGCCGTCGTTCTCCGTCGGATTGCTTCCCGCCAGGTGCAGCGCGGAGAGCGGCCCGTTGGCGGCGATGTAGTAGACCAGCCAGATCGGCACGATGCCGGGAATGCCGAGCAGCACGTTGACCGCGAGGGGCGCGGGCCAGCTCTTGCCCATACTTTCTAGCCTCGTTTCCGGCAGGCCATCACGACGAGCGCGACAGCTTGTTGTAGTTCTCCAGCACGTAATACAGCCCCATCAACTGATCCCCGTACACCTGGGCGTCGTCACCGGTGCCGTTGTACCGGGCGAGCAGGTCCCGGACATGGAACACGTCGGTCGTCAGGTCGGGGCGGAGCTGGCCCAGCTGGTAGGCGTTGTAGATGGTCAGGTAGGCGACCGAGCGGATGTTGTAGGTCGGGTCGTCGTGGAGATTCGTCCAGACGGATTTCAGGTCGTCCTTGGTCAGCGGTGTGCCATTGATGATGCCCTGCTGCATGCAGTAGTTGCGGGCCTCGATGGTCACCCAGGCGAAGATCTGTCCCCACCCAGTGCTCGAGTCGTCCTTCAGACCCGCCTGGACCGCCTCGTCGGCGACGAAATCCAAGGGGTTCAACTTGCGCAACTCCCACATCACCGGCGCCTGAATCAGGGCCTTGCGGAGCTTGAGCTGACGTGCGAGGGCCGTGAACAACCAGTCCGCACTGAGCACCAGGTCGAACGCCTTCGTCGTGGAGATGCCGCCGAGCGTGGCCCAGTCGCTGTCGGTCCAGCCGTCACCGCCGGTCTCGGGAACACCGATCGACTCCAGGTAGTTCTGGACGTCTTTCAGCATCAGGTCCCGGTAGGCCGCCTTGTCCAGGTCCACATCGAGACCTTCGGCGACGCCGCCGGCGTTGAAGTCGCTCTGTCCGGCGTCGCGGCCCGACGCGATGTTGTTGTCGATCTCCAGCGAACCGGTGCCGGAGCCGACGGTGACGGTGGAGATCTGGTCGAAGGACCAGTTCGTGGGCAGCGGGTAGCCGAGATTTCCGGAGAAGCCGCTGGACATGTCGGAGACCATGCTCACGGCGGCGTACCCGGCGTCGGCGACGCGCTGGCAGACATTGCGCGCGCCGTACACGCCGACGCCGTAGCTGGAGCTTTCGCCGATGGTCCGCATGATGGCGCGGAAGTGCGGAAGGATGTAGTCGGTCACCTCACCGTCCGTCGCGTCGTAGTCGACGGCGAAGTAGATGATCGTTCCTGGCTTGAACCCGTGGTACTGGGCCCAGTCGATCGCGTTGAACGCGTCGGCGGTGCCCTGGTCGGGGCCGAAGTAGTCCGCCGACCGGCTCCACGTCTGGTAGATGGGGTAACAGCTCAGGCCGGCGGCTTTGATGGTGGCGAGTTCGCCGGGCTGGATCTGCTTCTCGGGGAGGCTCGTGGTCGACGGGTTGTACAGGTAGCGGCCGACGTACGCGTAGCCGGCCGCCTTCAGCGCGTCCGCGCGCGCCGGTGTGATCATGGTGACGCCGTCGCAGGCGGCGCCCTTGCGGGTCTGGTCGCCGTAGGAGACCAGGAGGGAGGCCCACGTCGGGAAGTCGCCCTTGCCCGTGACAGCGAGTTTGCTGAAGGACTGGAAGGTCTCCACGCCGGATTGCACCGTGGCTGTGAAGTCCCCGAACGGCACACCGCGCTTGTTGAGGATCATCGCGGCGGTGAACAGCTGCGCCCAGACGCCGGTGGTGCCCGTCGCGACGGTGTGGGACTTCAGGCCGGACTGGGTGCCGGGCCCGAAGACGCCGTTCGCGGTCCCGTCGGCCATTCCCAGCTCGTACTGGATGGCGAACAGCATGGAGGTGGCGACGTCACGGGAATGGTGGCCGTCGCAGGGAATGACGTAGAAGTCCTTGCGCAGGATGTACCGGCCGTTGAGCCACTGCTGGATGGAACGGATCGTGTCGGAGCCGCTGTTGACCGTGACGTAGGCGTCCATGTTGAACAGGCCCTTGGTCGTCTTCGGCCACAGGGAACTGCCGGGGTAGGTGGTGGCCACACCCATGTTCGCGTGGAGTTTCTCGACGGCGGCCTTGACCCGGTCGTTGTACTTTCCGTCGATGTCGCCGCCGTCGTACCCCTTGCAGTAAAGGGCGGACTGGATGATCCGGCAGAAATTCGCCGACGGAATGGTCGTGTCGTCGAGCTTGCCGTACTTCTCGCCGATGGTGGCCAGCGTCGTCGGACCGAACGAATCCGACAACGCGGTGATGCCCATCTCGTACTGCAAGGCACGGGTCAGCGCGTACATGACGGGCCAGCCGGTCTGCCCGTTCTCGTCCAGCTTGGATATCCCGAGCGTCGCACCGTTGTTGTAGGTGGTGTTGATGAACTTTTGAGCGCGAAGCACCAGCTCATCGGCCATGTGGTCGTCCTGTCTTCTCGTCGGATCGTGCTGGTCGCTCTCCTGGAGACCCGGGGCAGGCTCCGGAACCGCGGTGGATAAGAAGGGAGTTCGGCCGTGCCGCCCCTCGGCGGGGGCGGGGGCGCCGCCGTTCTCGTCGCGCTGAGCGTCACTTCGGGTTTCTGCGCGGGGGCCGGGTGGATGGATGAGAGGCGCGACGGGGCGCCTGTGGTCTATCGGTGGCGTGGAAGCGCGTAATTCGTCACCGAGCGTGGTGGCCACGGGGGTGCGTGCCGTATTCGGGGACTGCGAAGCGCATCAGGGCGAGGGCGGGGGCGGGGCCGGGGTTCCTCGGCCGCAGGGGACCGCGTACGCGCCGAATCCGCCCGAATCCGTCTTGTGAGCGGCTCCGCCCATGAGCACCGTGTGGAAGAACCTTCCGAGCTCCTTCATGCGCCCCTCACATAGGAAAACTCGGCCCGAAACAGGTCTAGTTGCCTCTTCACCTGCGGTCTCGCGGTGCGGACCCACCATAGGTGGAAGCGGCGTGAGGGGGTTTTGTGGCCTGCGTCACTCGCGTGGCCTTTTGGCTTGTTCCTCTTCCGTGTCATCGACTTCGCGCCAGCTCCACATGATCTGCGGAAGGCGCAACCGCTCACCTTTATGGGTGAGTTGAATGAAGGTCTGCCTTCGGATCGCTCACCGGCCGAGTGATCGCGATCGGCGCTCGGTCACGGGTTATGGCTGGTTCGCGGCCTTCTCGCCCGTATCGGCTTGAGGCGGGCCCGGCGGTGGCGCGGTGGCGCGGTCGTCTGTGTCCGTACGGTGCCGAACGTGGCCGTCACGTAAGGGAATCGGGCCGTGGCGCATGCCTTCGGCACGTGCGGGCAGGGGAAACACGGAGAGGCCCGTCCCGGGGGCGGGACGGGCCTCTCGCGCACTGCCGCAGCGCACGTGTTCAGATCAAAGCCGGGAGCGCGGGCTCATTCGTCCAGCGTCAGCCCCTTGCGGAGCTTCACGAGGGTCCGCGAGAGGAGACGCGAGACGTGCATCTGGGAGATGCCCAGTTCCTCGCCGATCTCCGACTGCGTCATGTTCGCGACGAAGCGCAGCGAGAGGATCTTGCGGTCGCGCTGCGGGAGGCGCGCGATCATCGGCTTGAGGGACTCGATGTACTCGATCCCCTCCAGGCCGTGGTCCTCGTAACCGAGCCGGTCGGCCAGCGCGCTCTCGCTGTCGTCCTCCTCGGGCTGCGCGTCGAGCGAGGAGGCGGTGTACGCGTTCGACGCCGCCATGCCCTCGATGACCTCCTCGCGCTCGATGCCGAGCTTGTCGGCCAGCTCCGAGGGGGTCGGGGCGCGGTCGAGGCGCTGCGCCAGCTCGTCCCCGGCCTTCGCCAGGTCGAGGCGCAGCTCCTGGAGCCGGCGCGGGACCCGTACCGACCACGAGGTGTCACGGAAGAAACGCTTGATCTCGCCGATGATCGTCGGCATCGCGAAGGTGGGGAACTCCACCCCGCGCGACAGCTCGAAGCGGTCGATCGCCTTGATCAGGCCGATCGTGCCGACCTGGATGATGTCCTCCATCGGTTCGCTGCGGGAGCGGAACCGCGAGGCGGCGAACTTGACCAGGGCGAGATTCAGCTCGACGAGCGTGTTGCGTACGTAGGAGTGGGCATGCGTGCCCTCGTCGAGGTCTTCGAGCCGTTCGAAAAGAGTCTTGGAAAGGGCCCGTGCGTCCAGCGGCCCCACCTCGTCGAAGGGCGGGATCTCCGGGAGATCCGCCAGTTCGGGTACGTCGGCGGGGGACCGGAAGGCCGAGGGGTCCAGGGCGAGGTCCCGCTTCGCCGCGTCCGAAGGACGAGGAGCGGGGATGGTCGACGTCGCCGGATTCGCCCGCGATGCGTCGAGCTGGGATGACATGATGTCCTCCATCGTTCTCGGCATATGGCTGCCGATGCCAATACGTGCACTGCGGTGTGCGGCGCCTCCAAAGCCGGCTTGTATCGAATGCTTCCTTCTAGCCCTACCCGCTCGCGCACAGTGACCGCAAGTCCGATACGAGTCAAATGTCCCTTTTATGGCGGATGTTCGGCTACCCGGAGGGCCGGTAAGGGCGTAGTGTTCGAGAACATCGGCGTATCTCTGCCCAGAACTCGTCCGCGCTCCGGTCGCGGAGGGTCAGTGGGGGCGAACGCCAGGTCAGCACAGAGGCCGTGAGGCGCGACGTGGTTTCGCACGCCGCCGCCGCGAAAGCCCGGTGGACGACGAGGCTCAGGAGACAGACGGCATGGACCGCGGGACGGTCGGCAGCGCGAACAGGGGACGGCTCCGCGTCGAGGTACGCGAAGAGGGCCCCTGGGTCGTGGTCGCGCTCGCCGGTGAACTGGATCACCACACCGCCGAATTGTTGCGCGAACCGCTCGGCAGCAAGCTCGACGCCGGTCACCACCGGATCGTCATCGACTGCTCCGAGCTGGAATTCTGCGATTCCACGGGCCTCAACGTGCTCCTCGGCGCCCGGCTGCGGGCCTTCGAGGCGGGCGGCGGCATCCACCTCGCGGCGATGCGTCCGGTCGTCTCGCGCGTCTTCGAGATCACCGGCGCCGACGCCGTCTTCGAGGTGCACCCCACCCTCGCCGAGGCGCTCACCGGCTGAGCGTCCGGCGGGCGGCGGTCACGATACGGGGGCGGGGTGTGATCCGCAGGTGTCCGCCGCCCGCTCTCGGGCAGGAGACCCCCGTGACCCCCGCAGCAGTCAGGACCCTCCCCACCGGGTCCCCGAGAGACTTGAAGTGTCGAAAGTGTGCACTGAGAACTGGCGATTCTGGCGATTCGGTGAGGTGAAGGGCTGATGAGCACCACCCGGCCGCAACTGCCGGACGACCGCCCCGGTGAGGGCGGGCCCGGCGCCCGCGCGTCCGTGCCCGGTGGCGTGTCCGCTCCCGGCGGCCGGCAGACCCGCAGCCTCTCCCTCGTGGGCGAGAGCGGCGTTGTGCCGATGGCGCGCGATTTCGCCCGCCAGGCCCTGCACGCCTGGGGGTGGCTGCCCGCCGACGGCGCGGAGCGCAAAGCGGCGGCCGAGGACGTGCTCCTTGTCGTCTCCGAACTGGTCACCAACGCGTGCCTGCACGCGGAGGGGCCGGAGGAACTCGTCATCGGTACGGATGGCAAGACGCTGCGGATCGAGGTCTCCGACCTGGGAGCGGGGGAGCCGGAGCCGAGGCGGCCGCATCAGGCGGGGCGGCCAGGGGGGCACGGGATGTTCATCGTGCAGAGGCTTTCGGTGGACTGGGGGGTCGCCCGGGCCGAAGGCGTGCCGGGGAAGCGGGTGTGGGCGGAGGTGGCGGCGCCTGCTTAGGCGGGAGGGCTTATGGGGCTTCGCCCCAAGCCCGATCTCCTGGGGCTCCGCCCCAGACCCCGGTTTCGGGGCTCCGCCCCGGGCCCTGTGATGCGGGGCTCCGCCCCGGACCCCGGTTTCGGGGCTCCGCCCCGGACCCCGCTCCTCAAACGCCGGAGGGGCTGGATATTGGGGCCCCCACGCTGGGGGGTTGGATTTTGGGCCCCGACGTCGGAGGGGCTGGATATTGGGGCCCCCACGCTGGGGGGTTGGATTTTGGGCCCCGACGTCGGAGGGGCTGGATATTGGGCCCCCCACGCTGGGGAGCTGGATTTTGGGCCCCGACGTCGAAGGGGCTGGATATTGGGGCCCCCACGCCGGGGGTTGGATATTGGGCCCAACGCCGGAGGGGGGCTGGATATTGGGCCCGATGCCGGGGGCTGGATATTGGGCCCAACACCGTGGGGACATTGGGCCCAACGCTGGGGGCTGGGTATTGGCGTCCCAGCGTGGGAGGGGCTGGGGGTTGGCGCCTCAGCGTCGGAGGGACTGGGGATTGGCGTCCCCATGCCGGAGGGGCTGGGGGTGGTGCCCCTCCGGCGTTTTCGGGTCTGTCAGTGGACCTCGCCCATCTTCGTGCGGACCGTTCGGCGGTACATGAAGATCGCCGCTCCTGCCAGGGCTGCCAGGGCTGCCTGGGCCGCCACGATGCCGGAGCGGTCGAGGTTGACGCCTGCCAGGGAAAGGAGGCTGGTCACGCTGTCGCCCGCCGTGACGGCGAGGAACCAGACGCCCATCATCTGGGAGCTGTACTTGGCGGGGGACATCTTCGTCGTGACCGAGAGCCCCACGGGGGACAGGCACAGCTCGCCGACCGTCTGCACGAAGTAGATCGCGACGAGCCACATCGGGCTCACGCGCTCGTTCGCCGAGGTGTCCAGGAGCGGGATCAGGAAGACGAAGAAGGAGACGCCGACGAGGAAGAGCCCCGAGGCGAACTTCGTGACCGTGCTCGGCTCCTTGCCGCGGCGGTTCAGCGCCAGCCAGATCCACGCCGTCACGGGCGCCAGCGCCATGATGAACACCGGGTTCACCGACTGGTACCACGAGGTCGGGAAGTGGAAGCCGAGGAGGCTGTTCGTCGTCCGGGTGTCGCCGAAGAGCGAGAGCGTCGAGCCGCCCTGGTCGTAGATCATCCAGAAGAGCGCGGCGGCGACGAAGAACCAGATGTACGCGGACATCTTCGACCGCTCCGCGCGGTCCAGCTCCTTGTCCCGCTTGATCCGCGCGAGCACCACCACCGGGATCACGAGCCCCGCGACGTTGATCGGGACCAGCGCCCAGTTGAGCGTGTACACACCGGTCGCGACGAGTACTCCGTACACGACCGCGGCGAGCAGCGCCCACAGCAGGCCCTTGCGGAGCGTCGCGATCTTCTCCTCGCGCGGCTGCGGCTTCGGCACGACGCTGCTCTCGGGGCTCAGGTGCCGCGAGCCGAGCAGGAACTGCGCGAGGCCGAGCGCCATGCCGACCGCGGCGAGGCCGAAGCCCAGGTGCCACGAGACATTCTCGCCGACCGTGCCGATGATGAGCGGCGCGGCGAAGCTGCCGAGGTTGATGCCCATGTAGAAGACGGTGAAGCCACCGTCGCGGCGCGGGTCGTCGGGGCCCTGGTAGAGGTGCCCGACCATCGTCGAGATCGTGGACTTGAGCAGCCCCGAGCCGATCGCGACGAGCGCGAGCCCGCCGAAGAAGACGCCCTGGCCCGGTACGGCGAGCAGCAGGTGTCCGCACATGATGATGCCGGCGGCGATCGCGGTCGTCTTGCGCGGACCCCACCAGCGGTCGGCTATCCAGCCGCCCGGCATCGCGAGCAGGTAGACCATCGCGAGGTAGACGGAGTAGATCGCCGTGGCGGTGCCCGCGTTCATGTGCAGGCCGCCGGCGGAGACGAGATACAGGGGCAGCAGGGCCCGCATGCCGTAGAAGCTGAAGCGCTCCCACATCTCGGTCATGAAGAGGGTGGCCAGTCCGCGGGGGTGGCCGAAGAAGGTCTTTTCGCTACCGGCGGTGACAGAACCGGCGGCGTCCTTCGTCAGGCTGGGCGCCATGTCGTTCCTTGCGTGGGGGAGGCCGGCACCGGTACGCACCCCTCCTCCCACGTCCGACGCGGCCGCCGCGCCCATTGGGGGGAGCGCGGCGAGAGAGTGGGGGCGCACCAGGAACCACGCCCCGGGCGCTTCCTCGCACCCGGAGCCCGGCCGCAGGTCATTGACGATCGCAACGGCCCCCGCGTGGGGTGCGGGACACCGATACGACAAGGACCCTCGCGTGTGCCAGGCACCTGCGAAGGTCCGTGATCCGTGCGTCAGACGTTGAGCCAGCCTAAGGCATTCCCCCCGGGTCACGGCACACGATGAGGCATCGATCACAGGTGAGGAAGGGAACTGGAGACGCAGATCACAGGTGAGGGGTCGTCAGAGGCTTCGTTTCGGAGGGTGAGGGGGTGGGGGTGCGCGGGGGTGGGGCCGCGCGCCGTACGCGGCCCCCACAGTCGTACGACAGCTCCCGCACAAGCCGTGCCAGGGGGCGCGCCCCCTGCCCCGTCCGGCCTTCGGCGAGGGCCCGCCCGGGGGTCCGCGCGCGGTCTACCATCAGGGCATGACCCGTGTACTGCTCGCCGAGGATGACGCGTCCATCTCAGAGCCGCTGGCCCGTGCCCTGCGGCGTGAGGGATACGAGGTGGAGGTGCGCGAGGACGGGCCCGCCGCCCTGGAGGCGGGGATGCAGGGCGCCATCGACCTCGTCGTCCTCGACCTCGGCCTGCCGGGCATGGACGGCCTGGAGGTGGCGCGTCGGCTCCGCGCCGAGGGACTCCCCGTACCGATCCTGATCCTCACCGCGCGCGCCGACGAGGTCGACACCGTCGTCGGGCTGGACGCCGGTGCCGACGACTACGTCACCAAGCCCTTCCGTCTCGCCGAACTCCTCGCGCGCGTCCGTGCCCTGCTGCGGCGCGGGGCGGGCGAGGCGCAGCAGGCCCCGGCGACGCACGGCGTGCGCATCGACGTCGAATCGCACCGGGCGTGGATGGGGGACGAGGAACTCCAGCTCACGGCCAAGGAGTTCGACCTCCTCCGGGTCCTCGTGCGCGACGCGGGGCGTGTCGTCACACGCGACCAGCTCATGCGGGAGGTCTGGGACACGACGTGGTGGTCCTCGACGAAGACGCTGGACATGCACATTTCGTGGCTGCGGAAGAAGCTCGGCGACGACGCGGCGAACCCGCGGTACATCGCCACCGTGCGCGGGGTCGGGTTCCGCTTCGAGAAGAGCTGAGCCCCGCGGAGGCGGGGTGCGGGACCCGGCCTTCGGCCTCTTTCGTCCTCCAGCGCCCGGCGGGCCGAGGGGGGCTCGTGCGGTGGGGCCGTTCCGTGGCCCTTTTGGTCCTCTTCTGTCGCTCTGTGGCTCTTTGCGGCCTAGCGTGAGCGCTAGTCGGCGAAGGGGTGTGCTGTGGGTGTCAGCAAGGGGCTCGTGCGGGCGGCCGGGTGGTGCGTGGCGGCGGGGCTGCTCGCCTCGTGCGGGGCGGTGACCGCGACGTCGAGCGCGGGCACCGCCCCGCCCTCGTCCTCGCCCGGTCCCAGCGGCTCCGCCCCGGGCGGCATCGCCTCGTTCTACACGTATCCGGCCGCGGGGACGATCAAGGGCAAGAAGGCGGGCGAGGTCTTCGCGAGCGAGCCCCTGCGGGTCACCCCCGGGCTCGCCGACGCCGCCGCGCGCGCGAAGCGGATCATGTACCGCTCGGACGGCAAGGACGACAAGCCCATCGCCGTCACCGGCTTCACCCTCACCCCCAAGGGCACCCCGCCCAAGGGCGGCTGGCCCGTCGTGGCCTGGGCGCACGGGACCGCCGGGGTCGGGCCCGACTGCGCGCCCTCGCGCCGGGCCGGTCTCTCCGCCGACCCGGGCGACGACCGCGACGAGAAGCTCGTCACCAACCTGCTGCGCGGCGGCTACGCCGTCGTCGGCACCGATTACCCCGATCTCGGCTTCCCCGGCCGCGTCCACGGCTATCTCCAGCTCGGGCCCGAGAGCAACTCCGTCGTCGACAGCGTCCGCGCGGCCCGCAGTCTCGACCCCGCGCTCGGTACGCGGTGGTTCGCGGTCGGGCACGGGCAGGGCGGAGCGGCCGCGCTCGGCGCGGGCGAGATCGCGGCGAAGCGGGCGGGCGACCTCACGTACCTCGGCACCGTCTCGATGGCCCCGGCGAGCAACCTCCGCGACGAGACGGACGCGCTCGGGAAGCTCAAGCCGCCGTACCCGCAGGGCTGGGGCTCCGCCGCCTCGTACCTCTCGTACCTCGCCGTCGGCGCCCAGCGGTGGACGCCGTCCGCCGCGTACTCCGCGCTGCTGCCGCCCCGCCTCGTCCGGCAGATCCCCGCGGCCAGGCGGCTGTGCCGCGCGGCCCTGAGCGAGCACCTCGAAGGTCTCGACCCGCAGCCGCCCGCGCTCGTCAACGCCGACCGGGACGAAAGCGAGGCCCTGCGCGGCTTCTTCGCGCAGGCACAGCCCGCCCACGCGAAGTCGGCCGGACCCGTCCTGCTGCTCCAGGGCGGCAAGGACACGTCCATCGCCCCGCGGTTCACCGAGAAGCTGAAGGGGCAGCTGTGCGGCCTCGACGACGACGTGCGGTACACGGCGTACGCGCGCGCGGACCACGACGAGCTGCCGAACGCGTCCTTCCAGGACGTGGCGGCGTGGCTGAGCGCACGGGTCAACGGGACGAAGGCGCCGAGCGACTGCGGGTGACTTCCCCCGGGGCCCGCCCAGGACCCCGCTCCCCGGACTCCCTCGGCCTCCGGCCGGGCGGAACCCCCAGCGGGGGCGGGAATCCGCCTGTCAGGATGGCTCCATGCGCCGCCGTCTCATCACCTCGACCCTCGCCGTCGTCCTCGTCGTCATCGCCGTCTTCGGGCTCTCGCTCGTCATCGTCGAGACCCGGACGATCACCAACAGCGCGCAGGAGCGGGTGGACTCCGAGGCCGTGCGGCTCGTGTCGATCGTCGACAGCAGGCTGATCGCCGAGGAGCAGATCACGTCCGAGATCCTGCGCGATCAGGTCGAGGAGGGGCGGTACGCGGTCGTACGGCTGCGCAATCGCGGGCCCATCGAGATCGGCAGCAAGCCGGACGGGGACGTCATCAAGGCGACCGAGCGGGGCGAGGCGGGCGAGTCGGTGACCGTCGAGGAGCCCCGCTCGGAGGTGACGCGCGAGGTCGGCCGCACGCTCATGATCATCGGCCTCGTCGCGCTCCTCGCGATCATCGCCGCCGCGCTCCTCGCCATCCGCCAGGGCAACCGCCTCGCCGCCCCGCTCACCGACCTCGCCGAGACCGCCGAGCGCCTGGGCTCGGGCGATCCGCGACCGCGCCACAAGCGGTACGGGGTGCCCGAGCTGGACCGGATCGCGGAGGTGCTCGACGGCTCGGCCGAGCGCATCGCGCGGATGCTCACCGCGGAACGCCGCCTCGCCGCGGACGCCTCGCACCAGCTCCGCACCCCCCTCACCGCGCTCTCGATGCGCCTGGAGGAGATCACCCTCACGGAGGACATCGACACCGTGCAGGAGGAGGCGAACATCGCGATCAACCAGGTCGAGCGCCTGACCGCCGTCGTCGAGCGGCTGCTCACGAACTCGCGCGACCCGCGCAACGGCTCCGCCGTGCCCTTCGAACTGGACGAGGTCGTCAAGCAGCAGGTCGAGGAGTGGCTGCCCGCCTACCGCAACGCGGGCCGCGCCATCGTCCGCTCGGGCCCGCGCCACCTGCGGGCCGTCGGCACCCCCGGTGCGGTCGCGCAGGTGCTCGCCGCGCTCATCGAGAACTCGCTCATGCACGGCGGCGGCACGGTCGCGCTGCGCACCCGCGCGGTCGGCAACCAGGCCGTCGTCGAGGTCACCGACGAGGGCCCCGGGGTGCCGCCCGACCTCGGTGCGCGGATCTTCGAGCGCACGATCTCGGGACGGAACTCGACGGGCATCGGCCTCGCCGTCGCCCGCGACCTCGCCGAGGCGGACGGCGGCCGCCTCGAACTCCTCCAGGGCAACCCGCCCGTCTTCGCCCTCTTCCTCTCGCGCACCCGCCCGCGCAAGCCGAGCGCGGAGGGCGAGGAGAAGCCGACGGTGCGCTGAGGAGGCACGGGCTGCGCCGAGGTACGGGCCACGCCGAGGCGCGGGCCGCGCCGAGGCAGGGGCTGCGCAGGACCCGTACCGCAGGACCCGTACCGCAGGCCCCGTACCGCAGGGACTCAGTCGACGTGCACCCTGCGCGGCTTGCGGTGCCTGCCGGGGCCGGAGCCGGGGCCGGGGCCCTGGTGCGGGTGCTCCGGCGTGTGGTGGGCGAGGACCGGTGACGGCTGCGGGGCGCGGTGCGGGCCCGCGTACGGGCCGTGGGGGTGGCCGCCCGGGCGCGCGAGCACGGTCTCCGCCTCGTGCACGGCGGCCGTCACCTCGCGTACCGCCTCCTGGTCCCTCGGCGGCAGCGCCCGGAAGACCCAGCTGCGGTAGGACCAGAAGCGGAAGAGCGTCGCGACGCCGATCCCGCAGAACTTCACGATGTTCGTCTGGAGCGGGGTGTCGAAACCGAGCCCGTACGTCGCCGTGTACAGCACCCCGTTCTCGATGACGAGACCGATCGCGCTGAAGAACGCGAAGAGGCCCAGCTCCCGCTTGCGGCCCGATTTGTCCCGGTCGCGGTACGTGAAGTAGCGGAACCCGATGTAGTTGAAGACGATCGATATGACGGTGGCGATGACGCTCGCGCGCACGTAGGCGAGCGAGGTGAAGTGCCGTACGAGGTTGTAGGCGGCCATGTTCACGAGCACGCCAGCGCCGCCCACAGCGCCGAATTTCGCCAGCTCCGCGACGATGCGTCTCAGCCGCGAGGGCGGGGCACTGGCGTTCGTCATAAGGCGTTTGTCCCCGGGAAAGGAGTAAGGACGGTCCCGGCCATGCTAGGCGCTGCGCGGCCCGGCCGCCCGGCCACCGGGAGGACCAGGGAGAACGGATAGGCTGGGGAGGTGACATTCCCCGTAGTCGGCATGGTCGGCGGTGGTCAGCTCGCGCGTATGACGCACGAGGCGGGCATCCCGCTCGGCATCACGTTCAAGCTGCTCAGCGATACCCCGCAGGACTCGGCGGCCCTCGTGGCGCACGAGGTCGTCGTCGGGGACTACCACGATCTGGACACGCTCCGCGACTTCGCGCGCGGTTGCGACGTGATCACCTTCGATCACGAACACGTCCCCACCGAGCACCTGCGCGCCCTGGAGGCCGAGGGCATCCCGGTCCGCCCGGGGCCCGCCGCGCTCATGTACGCGCAGGACAAGGGCCTCATGCGCGCCCGCCTCGGCGAGCTGGGCGTCCCCAGCCCCCGGCACCGCATCGTCGCCGACCCCGCGGACGTGACGAAGTTCGCCGCCGAGGGCGAGGGCTACCCCGTCGTCCTCAAGACGACGCGCGGCGGCTACGACGGCAAGGGCGTGTGGGTCGTCGACTCCGAGGAGGAGGCCGCCGAGCCCTTCCGCGCCGGAGTCCGCGTCCTCGCCGAGGAGAAGGTCGACTACGTGAGGGAGCTGGCCGCGAACGTCGTGCGCTCCCCGCACGGGCAGGCCGTCGCCTACCCCGTCGTCGAGTCGCGGCAGGTCGACGGCGTGTGCGACACCGTGATCGCGCCCGCGCCCGGGCTCGACGAGGAGCTGTCCGGGATCGCGCAGGAGATGGCGCTGCGGATCGCCAACGAGCTGGGCGTCATCGGGCACCTCGCGGTCGAGCTGTTCGAGACCCGCGACGGCCGCGTCCTCGTCAACGAGCTGGCCATGCGCCCGCACAACTCGGGCCACTGGACGCAGGACGGCGCGGCGACCTCGCAGTTCGCCAACCACCTGCGGGCCGTACTCGACCTCCCGCTCGGCGACCCGCGCCCGCGCCAGCCGTGGACCGTCATGGTCAACGTGCTGGGCGGCGACTTCCCCGACATGTACAGCGCGTACCTGCACTGCATGGCCCGCGACCCCGGGCTCAAGATCCACATGTACGCGAAGGGCGTGAAGCCCGGCCGCAAGGTCGGCCACGTCAACACCTACGGCGCGGACCTGCCCGAGGTCCTGGAGCGTGCCCGCCACGCGGCCGGCTACCTGCGAGGAACGATCACCGAGTGAGCACGACCCCCTCTCCCCTCGTCGGCATCGTCATGGGCTCCGACTCGGACTGGCCCGTCATGGAGGCCGCCGCGAAGGCACTCGACGAGTTCGCGATCCCGTACGAGGTCGACGTCGTCTCCGCGCACCGGATGCCGCGCGAGATGATCGCGTACGGCGAGGACGCGGCCGATCGCGGCCTCAAGGCGATCATCGCGGGCGCGGGCGGCGCGGCCCACCTGCCGGGGATGCTCGCCTCGGTCACGCCGCTGCCCGTCATCGGCGTGCCCGTACCGCTCAAGTACCTCGACGGCATGGACTCGCTGCTCTCCATCGTGCAGATGCCCGCGGGGGTGCCCGTCGCGACCGTCTCGGTCGGCGGCGCGCGCAACGCGGGCCTCCTCGCCGCCCGCGTCCTCGCCGCCCATGACCCCGAACTCCTCGCCCGCATGCGCGACTTCCAGCAGGACCTGAACGCGCAGGCGACGGAGAAGGGCCAGCGGCTGCGCACGAAGGTCGAGAACGCGAGCGGGGGCTTCGGCTTCGGGGGCTGAGGCGCGGCGTACGTTCTTCTTCGTACGTCACGGGGGTGGCGCCGCGTTCCGCGCGGGGTCGCCCCCTTCGCCCGTCCCGCTCATGGAAGAGGTCCCGTCTTGGCCACGCCCCAGCCGTCCCCCGCCCGACTCGAAGAAGCCCGCGCGCTGCTCGCAGGGGCGCCCGTCGTCGACGGGCACAACGACCTGCCGTGGGCCCTGCGCGAGCAGGCGCGGTACGACCTCGGGCGGCTCGACATCGCCGAGGACCAGCGCGGCAGCCTCCACACCGACCTCGCGCGGCTCGCTGCGGGCGGCGTCGGCGGGCAGTTCTGGTCCGTGTACGTGCCGGCCGAGCTGGCCGGGGACGCGGCCGTCGCCGCGACGCTCGAACAGATCGACTGCGTGGACCAGCTCATCGCCCGCTACCCCGAACGGCTCGCCGAGGCCCGTACCGCCGACGACATGGAGGCCGCGCGCGCCTCGGGCCGCATCGCCTCGCTCAAGGGTGCCGAGGGCGGCCACTCGATCGCCAACTCGCTCGGCACGCTGCGCGCCCTGTACGCGCTCGGCGTCCGCTACATGACGCTCACGCACAACAGCAACACCGACTGGGCCGACTCCGCGACCGACGAGAGCGCGCACGACGGACTCACGCGCTTCGGTGTCGAGGTCGTGCGCGAGATGAACCGGCTCGGGATGCTCGTCGACCTCTCGCACGTCGCCCCCGCGACGATGCGCGCCGCGCTCGACGCGAGCGAGGCCCCGGTGATCTTCTCGCACTCCTCCTCGCTCGCCGTCTGCGACCACGTGCGCAACATCCCCGACGACGTCCTGGAGCGGCTGCCCGCCAACGGCGGCATCGCGATGGCCACCTTCGTCCCGAAGTTCATCCTCCCCGAGGCGGGGGAGTGGACCCTGCGGGCCGACGAGAACCTGCGCGCCCAGGGCTTCCACCACCTCGACACGACCCCCGCGGCGATGGCGGCGCACCGGGCCTTCGAGGAGGCCAACCCGCGCCCCTTCGCGACCGCTTCGACCGTCGCCGACCACCTCGACCACATGCGCGAGGTCGCCGGGATCGACCACCTCGGCGTCGGCGGCGACTACGACGGCACGGCCTTCACGCCGAAGGACCTCGACGACGTCGCGGGCTACCCGAACCTCGTCGCCGAACTCCTCGACCGCAACTGGTCCGAGGCCGACCTCGCCAAGCTCACGTGGTCCAACGCGGTCCGCGTGCTGCGCGAGGCGGAGATCGCGGCGAAGGAGATCCAGCGCGGGCGGGGCCCGTCCAACGCGACGATCGAGGAGCTGGACGGCCCGAAGACCGCAGGGTCGGACGGCGGCAAGTAAAGGCAAAGGGGCGGGAGTTGGGGTCGATAATGCCCCAACTCCCGCTCTTTGGCTTCTTGTTGAATCCTGTTGCCGAAGCGGACACGAAGCAACACTGGCGAACATTGGTCTATGCCTGGCCTGTTGGGCGCGCCTAATCTCGTTGTCGCGGCGCCCCCACAGCGTCGGGGCGTCGTTGTTCCACCCCCACTTCTGGAACAACGAGAGGCCGTCACCCCATGCATCGCAGACCCGTCATGCGTACCGCCCTGTCCACGCTCGCCCTCCTGGGAGGTCTCGCGGTCGCCGCGGGGACCGGCACGGCCCAGGCGGACAGTACCCCCGAACAGCCCGCCTCGGCCGAGCTGTTGACCGCCCTGCAAAAGGACTTCCACCTCACGGCGCGGCAGGCGCAGGACCGCCTCGCCGCGGAGAAGCAGGCGGCGAAGACCGACCGCGCGGCGCGCGAGGCCGCCGGTTCCGCGTTCGCGGGCTCCTGGTTCGACGCGAAGAAGGGCACGCTCACCGTCGCGCTCACCGGCACCCGTACCGCCGATGCGGTCCGCTCCACGGGGGCGGTCGTGCGCACCGACGCCCGGCACAGCGAGGCCCGGCTCACCGCCGTCAAGCACGAGATCGACCGCATCAAGGCCCCCGCATCCGTGACCGGCTGGCGCGTCGACCCGCGCGCGAACCGCGTCGTCGTGGACGTCCTGGCCGAGGACCGCACCGACAAGGACGTCCGCGCCTTCCTCGCCAAGGCCGAGAAGGCCGGGCCCGTCACCGTCCACGCCGTCGACGGCGCCCCCGAGCAGCCGCGCCCGCTCGCCGCGGGAACGGTGGGCGGCGACCCCTTCTACACCGGCAACGTCCGCTGCTCCATCGGCTTCTCCGTCGTCGGCGGCTTCGTCACCGCCGGGCACTGCGGACAGCCGGGACAGGCCGTCTACGGCTGGGACAACAGCTACATCGGCGACATCCAGGGTTCGACCTTCCCCGGCGACGACATGGCCTGGGTCAACGTCGGCAGCGGCTGGTGGACGGAACCCGTCGTGCTCGGCTGGGGCACCGTCTCCGACCAGCTCGTGCGCGGCTCCAACGTCGCCCCGGTCGGCAGCTCGATCTGCCGCTCGGGGTCCACCTCGCACTGGCACTGCGGCACCGTCCTCGGCCTCAACGAGACCATCAACTACGCGGACGGCCCCGTCTACGAGGCCACGCACACCAACGCCTGCGCCGAACCCGGCGACTCCGGCGGCGCGTTCATCAGTGGCGACCAGGCGCAGGGCGTGACCTCCGGCGGCTTCGGCGACTGCACGGGCGGCGGCGAGACGTGGTTCCAGCCGGTCAACGAGATCCTCGGCAGGTACGGGCTGACGCTCGTCACCGCGTGACACGCTGAGCCCGGGCACGGGCGGCGGTACGGGGCGGGGGCGGCCGGTGACCCCCGCCCCGTACCGCTGCCGGGCGGAGGCGGCCGGTCCCCCTCGCCCCGTACCGCTGCCGGGCGGAGGCGGCCGGTCCTCCTCGCCCCGTACCGCTGCCGCGCCGCCCTCGGCTCCTGCCTCCCGGCCCCCGGCTCCCTGCTCACAGCCCCCGCTTCTCACAGTCCCCGCTTCTCACAGCCCCCGCTTCACCCGAACGGCCGCTCCGGCGTGTCGGCCGTCGGGGCCCGTGGCACGGTGGGCGCACTGTCCCCGTACCCGAGCCAGCACCGGAGCCCCTTCATGGCGCACCTGCGGGAAGACGCCCTGCCCGACGACCCCTTCCCCGAGGGCACCGACCCGCTCGGCGGGGATGCCACCGCGCCGCTGCCCGCCGCCGCGGACCTCGCGGAACTGCTCGCCACGCACCCGGTCGCCGACGGCTACAGCGGGCTCGCCTGGACGCTGCGCCACCTGCCCTGGTGCGAGATGGAACTCGGCGACAGCGCGCTCGGCGCCGACATACCCCGGCTGCGGGCCGGCGGGGTCGGCGCGCAGTTCTGGTCGCTGAAGGTCCCGGACGACCAGGGCGCGAGCCTCACCCGTACCCTCGAACAACTCGACTTCGCGCGCGCCGTCGTCGCCGCGCACCCCGGTGCGCTGCGCCTCGCCCGCACCGCCTACGACGTCGCCGACGCGCAGGCCCGGGGCCGTATCGCCGTCGTGCCGGGACCCGCCGACGCGCGCGGCATCGACGACTCGCTCGCGGGGCTCCGCACCCTCGCCGAACTCGGCGTCCGCTCGCTGACCCTCGCGGGCGCGCGCTGGGCGGCCGCGGAGGGGCTGAGCGTCTTCGGGACCGAGGTCGTACGGGAGACGAACCGCCTCGGAATGCTGCTCGACCTCACCGCCGCGCCGCCCGCCGTCGTCGCGCGCGTCCTCGACATCTCGCGCGCGCCCGCGCTGCTGCGGGCCGGGGCCGCCGCCGTACGGGACCACGCGGGCAACGCGCCCGACCCCGTGCTCGCCGCGCTCGGCGCCGCGCGCGGCCTGTGCCTCGTCCCGCTCACCGAGCCCGTGTGCGGCCCCGCGCTCACGGACGCGGCCGACCACATCGACCACGTCCGCGCGGTGGCGGGCCCCGAGTCGGTCGCGCTGTGCGGCGCGCACGACACGGGTGAGGTCCACCCCGAGGGCCTCACCGACCCCACCGGCTACCCGCCGCTCCTCGCCGAACTGCGCGCCCGGGGCTGGAGCGATGCCGAACTCGCCGCCCTGACCTGGCACAACGTGGTCCGCGTCCTGAAGGAGGCGGACGAGACGGCGCGGGAGACGAGCGCGCGACGGGGCCCGAGCACGGCGCGGCTGGAGGACAGGGACGAACTGACACCGAAGCCGGTGCCGGGGCTGGGGCTGTGACGGGCGGGCCGGGAACCCGGCCCGCACCGGCCCGCTCAGGCGTTCGGCCGCCCCATCGCCCGGTAGGTCCACCCGGCCTCGCGCCACTTCCCGGCGTCGAGGATGTTCCGGCCGTCGAGCAGGACCTTCTGCTTCACGACCTCCCCCAGCTGTGCCGGGTCGATCTCGCGGTACTCGCTCCACTCCGTGAGGTGCAGCACCACATCGGCGCCCCGCACCGCGTCCAGAGCCGTGTCCGCGTACCCCAGCGTCGGGAAGACGCGCGCCGCGTTCTTCATCGCGCGCGGGTCGTGGACCGTGACCTGGCCGCCCTGGAGGTGGATCTGCCCCGCGACGTTGAGCGCGGGCGAGTCCCGTACGTCGTCGGAGTCCGGCTTGAAGGCCGCGCCGAGCACGGCGACCCTGACCCCGAGGAAGGAACCGCCCACGCTCTCGCGCGCGAGGTCCACCATCTGCCCGCGGCGGCGCATGTTGATCGAGTCGATCTCGCGCAGGAAGGTGAGCGCCTGGTCGGCGCCGAGTTCGCCCGCGCGGGCCATGAAGGCGCGGATGTCCTTGGGGAGGCAGCCGCCGCCGAAGCCGATCCCCGCGCGCAGGAACTTCTTGCCGATGCGGCTGTCGTAGCCGATGGCCTCGGCGAGCTGCGAGACGTCGCCGCCCGCCGCCTCGCAGACCTCGGCCATCGCGTTGATGAAGGAGATCTTCGTGGCGAGGAAGGAGTTCGCCGAGACCTTCACCAGTTCGGCGGTCGCGTAGTCCGTGACGAGGAAGGGCGTGCCCTCGGCGACCGGGCCCGCGTACACCGTGCGGAGCAGCTGCTCGGACTCCTCGTCGTCGACGCCGACGACGAGCCGGTCCGGGTGGAGGGTGTCCTCGACGGCGAAGCCCTCGCGCAGGAACTCCGGGTTCCACGCGAGCCGCGCGTCGGCACCGGCCGGGGCCAGCTCGGCGAGGCGCTCGGCGAGGCGCGCGGCCGTGCCCACCGGCACCGTCGACTTGCCGACGACGAGCGTGGGGCGGGTGAGCAGCGGCGCCAGCGCGTCGACGGCGCTGTTCACGTAGCTCAGGTCCGCGGCGAGATCGCCCTGCCGCTGCGGGGTGTTGACGCACACGAAGTGGACGTCGCCGAACTCCGCGATCTCCTCCCACGAGCTGGTGAAGCGCAGCCGCTTCGTGGACCCGTCGAACCCGTCCACGTGCCTGCGCAGCACCTCTTCGAGGCCCGGCTCGTACATGGGGGTCTCGCCGCGCGAGAGCGACTCGATCTTCTCGGGGACGACGTCGATCCCGAGGACGTCGAAGCCCAGCTCCGCCATCGAGGCCGCGTGGGTGGCGCCCAGATAGCCGAGGCCGATGACGGTGATCCGGGGCGACTGGCTCATGGACGGCTCCTGTGCGACGGGTGTACGGCGGATGTCGGGCGCGCGCGGGCGCGCGAGCGGTGCCGATCATAGTCTCCGGTGCCGTCCCGGCAGGTGGGCGGCCTTCACCGGGCACGGCGCTGTCGGAAAGGTCACTTGGAGTGCGCGTTCCGTAGGCGCGGCAGGCTTCGCGGCCTATCATTCGGAACCGTAGGTTACTAACCGGTAATGAGCGTGCGGGGCAATCCCCGGGCCCCCCGCGGCCCCCCGGGGCCCCCGGGGGCGTTCGCACCGGGCCGTTCGAGAAGGAGACCAGCACCGTGTCCGACTTCGACCTGTACCGTCCGGCCGAGGAGCACGACATGCTCCGCGAGACGGTCCGCGCCCTCGCCGAGGCGAAGATCGGCCCGCACGCCGCCGAGGTGGACGAGCAGGGCCGCTTCCCGCAGGAGGCGCGCGACGCGCTCACCGCCGCCGACCTGCACGCCGTGCACGTGCCCGAGAACTACGGCGGCGCGGGGGCCGACGCCCTCGCGACCGTCATCGTCATCGAGGAGGTCGCCCGCGTCTGCGCCTCCTCCTCGCTCATCCCCGCCGTCAACAAGCTCGGCTCGCTGCCCGTCGTCCTCTCGGGTTCCGAGGAGCTGAAGGCCAAGTACCTCGGCCCGCTCGCCAAGGGCGACGCGATGTTCTCGTACGCGCTCAGCGAGCCCGACGCGGGCTCCGACGCGGCCGGCATGAAGACGAAGGCCGTGCGCGACGGGGACTTCTGGGTCCTCAACGGCGTCAAGCGCTGGATCACCAACGCGGGCGTCTCCGACTTCTACACGGTCATGGCCGTCACCGACCCGAGCAAGCGCAGCAAGGGCATCTCCGCCTTCGTCGTCGAGAAGAGCGACGAGGGCGTCTCCTTCGGCGCGCCCGAGAAGAAGCTCGGCATCAAGGGCTCGCCCACGCGTGAGGTCTACTTCGACAACGTCCGCATCCCGGCCGACCGCATGATCGGCGCCGAGGGCACGGGCTTCGCGACCGCGATGAAGACGCTCGACCACACCCGTATCACCATCGCCGCGCAGGCCCTCGGCATCGCGCAGGGCGCACTCGACTACGCCAAGGGCTACGTCCAGGAGCGCAAGCAGTTCGGCAAGGCCATCGCCGACTTCCAGGGCATCCAGTTCATGCTCGCGGACATGGCCATGAAGATCTCCGCCGCGCGCGCCCTCACCTACCAGGCGGCCGCGGCCTCCGAGCGCGGCGACGCCGACCTCACCTACCAGGGCGCGGCCGCCAAGTGCTTCGCCTCCGACGTCGCGATGGAGGTCACGACGGACGCCGTCCAGCTCCTCGGCGGCTACGGCTACACGCGTGACTACCCGGTCGAGCGCATGATGCGCGACGCCAAGATCACCCAGATCTACGAGGGCACCAACCAGGTCCAGCGCATCGTCATGGCCCGCAACCTGCCGTAACGCGCAGGGCGCGAGGGTACGGAGCCAGGCCGGGCGCCCCCGCCCCGCGCCCCTGCCCCGCGCCCCCCTCGCGCCCCCGAGTCCCGCCCCGACCCGTGACCCCCACCCGCTCCCACCCGTTGTGCTCTGCGTCCACCCCCCACCCCTGAGAGGGACACAGACACATGAAGCACGACAAGCTCGCCAAGGCCGCCTTCGCCGTCGGTGCCGTCCTCGCCGCAGGTGCCGCCGCCACCGGCACCGCCTCCGCGGCCCCCACCGACGCGCTCGGCGGCGTGACCGGCGCGCTCCCCGTCGGCGATGTGGCCGGCCAGGCCGCCGCGGGCGAGATCACCCAGAACCCGCTCGACAACGAGACGGTCGGCGGCGCCGTCCACTCCGTCGAGCAGACCGGCGGTCAGCTCGCCGGTCAGGTCCAGCAGGCCCGCGCGGGCGGCCAGGGCGAGGGCAACGCCCCGATGGTCGGCGCTCTTCCCGTCGCCGGTCTCCTCGGCGGGCTGCCCGTCGGCGGTCTCCTCGGCGGTCTCCCCGTCGGCGGTCTGCCCCTCGGCTGAGTCCCGCCCCGCGGCACGCCCCGCCCTCCGGCCCGCACCGGACGGGCGGGGCCCTCGTCCTCCCGTACGCCCGGCCCCGTACGTCGCGCGTACGACGTCCCGTCCGCCTGGAGGTCCCCCCGTGGACGACCCCTCCGCCCGGTACGCCGCCCTCGCCCGGCACGAGGAGCGGCTGCGCCACGAGGAGCGCCGTCGGCGCGAGGTACGTGCCGCCGCCATACGGCGCGCCGCGGCGGAGGCGTGCCGCCCCGCGGCCGTACGCCGCCCGCGCCCCACCGACGCGCTCGTCCCGCCCCGCCCGCACCCCGGCGGGACCCCTTCGGTGCCCGGCCCGCGTGCCCGCGCGCTCAGCCTCGACGACTTCGCCGAGTCCGCGATGGCCGTCGTGCGCCCCGTACCGGGCCAGGAGGTCGACCTGGACCTGCGCCTCGGCCCGCCCCCCGCACTGGAAGCGCAGGCCGAACCGGCGCGGGCGAGCGCCCCGCCCGCCGACTGGCGTGCGGCCCTGCGCCCTGAGACCGTGCTCGACTCGGCCTCGGCAGGCCCCTGGACCGCGTACGGGGTCAGTACGCGTACGGCGGCGGGCCCGCCCCGCACCGACGCGCTCGCCCTCGCCCCCTACGGCCCGGGACTCCTCCTCGCCCTCGCGAGCGGACCCGGGGCCGACGAGGCCTGCGCGGCCGCCTACCGGCACACCCTGCGCACCGCGCCCGCGCTCCGCGAGGCGTTGCGCACGCGCGAGGCGGAGACCTACCGGCGGCTCGGCGAGGAGACCGCGCACGCCTGCGCGACGCTCCTCGCCGACGCGGCGGTACGGAACGGGACACCGCCCGCCGCGTACACCCTGCGCCTGCTCCACGTCCCCGTCGACGACCCGGGGGCACCGTGCGGGCTGCTCGTCATCGGGACGGGCACCTCCCGTGGCTCCGGCGGCGGTACGGCGGTGCTGCGCCCGGGCGGCGACTGGTACGAGACCCCGGCGACCACGGCCCGCCTCCTCGAAGGCCCGCACCCGGGCGGCGCGTTGCTCCTCACGACAGGCCGCGTCCCCGCCGACCCCGGCACGCGCGCGCGGCTCGCGGCGGCCTGGGCGCCCGGGCCGCCACCGGCGGGCCCTGTGTCGCTGCTCGGCCACCCGCTCGCCGCGGCGGGGGACATGACGACCGTCGTGCTGTGGAGGCGGTGAGGGCGCCTCAGGGCTTGCGGGCCGTCGCCGCGTACCCGGAGCTGAACGTGCCCTCGCCCACGGGGACCACCGCGCCCAGCTCGGGGTGCCAGTCCTCCAGCACCACGACGCCGGGTTCGACCAGCTCCAGACCGGCGAAGAAGGCGCCGAAGCGGGCCCGGTCGCGCAACTCCATCGTCATGGCACCGGACTTGTAGAAGCCGGTGACGCCGTTGGCCATGTCCTCGGGCGCGAAGTCGGCGGTGAGGTTCGAGAGCGTCAGGTAGCTCCCCGGCGCGAGCGCGGCGACGAGCCGCTCGACCAGCTCGCGGGCCCCGTCCTCGTCGCTGATGAAGTGCAGCAGGGCGATGAGCGAGAGCGCGACCGGCTCGCCGAAGTCCAGTGTCCTCGCGGCCTGTTCGAGGATCGTGTCCGTGTCCCGCGCGTCGGCCTGGACGAAGTCGACGGCCCCCTCGGGGGTGCTGTCGAGCAGCGCGCCCGCGTGCGCGAGCACAATCGGGTCGTTGTCGCAGTACACGACGCGCGCGCCGGGCACGGACTCCTGGGCGATGCGGTGGAGGTTCGGCTCGGTGGGTATCCCCGTGCCGATGTCCAGGTACTGGCGCACTCCGCGCTCCGCGAGCCAGCGCGTCGACCGGTGCATGAACGCACGGTTCTGCCGGGCCGCGAGCGGAATGCCGGGCGCGACGGCGAGCAGCTTGCGCCCCAGCTCCTCGTCCACCGGGTAGTTGTCCTTGCCGCCGAGGTACCAGTCATAGAGGCGGGCGGGGTGCGGGCGGGTCGTGTCGATGCGGGGGGAGGGGGAGGTGGAGGTGGAGGGAGCGGTGGTGGAGGTGGAGGTGGAGGGGGCGGGGGAGGCCGGGGCGGCTTCGGGCATACGGGGTCTCCAGGTGCGTACGGAATGCGGGCGGGTTCGCGAAGGTCGCTCGGTGGTGGCGCGGGATCAGGGCTTGCGGGCCACTGCCGAGTAGCCGGCCTTGCCGGCGTTCTCCTCGCCGGGGACCGGCTCGCCGAGTTCGGGATGCCACTCGCCCTCGGAGACGATGCCGGGTTCCACGAATTCCAGGCCCTCGAAGAACCTCACGAACTCCGCGCGCGGGCGCGGGTGGAGCGAGGCCGCGCCGGACCGGTAGAGGCTGCCGACCTGTTCGGCCTTCTCCGGCTGGAAGTCGGCGGTCACGTGCGAGAGCACGAGGTAACTCCCGGGTGCCAGAAGGCCGAGGAGCCCCGACACGATCTCGTGGGCACCGGCCTCGCCGCCGCTGTTCCCGTCCCCGACGAAGTGCAGCAGGGCGATGAGCGAGAGGGCGACCGGCTTGCCGAAGTCCAGTGTCTTCGAGGCGCGTTCGATGATGGTCGCGCTGTCGCGTATGTCGGCCTGGACGTAGTCGACGGCGCCCTCGGGGGTGCTGCGCAGGAGTGCTTCGGCGTGGGCGAGGACGATCGGGTCGTTGTCGCAGTAGACGATCCGGGCGTCGGGGGCGACTCCCTGGGCGATCTGGTGGAGGTTGGGTGCGGTGGGGATGCCGGTGCCGATGTCGAGGAACTGCCGTATCCCCCGGGAGGCGAGCCATCGTGTGGCGCGTCGCATGAATTCCCGGTTCATGCGGGCGAGTACGGGGACGTTGGGCTCGATGGCGAGGACTTTGCGGCCCATCTCCTCGTCGACGGGGTAGTTGTCCTTCCCGCCGAGGAACCAGTCATACATCCGCGCCGGGTGCGGGCGGGTCGTGTCGATGTAGGGGGAGGGGGTGGGTTCGGTCATGCCGGGCTCCAGGCGCTCGCGGTGGACGGTGGTTCGTGATGCGTACGGAGTGCGCCGTCACGGCTTGCGGGCCACCGCGAGGTAGCCGGCCTTGACGGCGTTCTCGGCACCCGGGACGGGGGTGCCCATCTCCGGGTGCCAGTTGTCGCCCGTGACGATGCCGGGCTCGACGAATTCGAGGCCCGCGAAGAACTTCTCGTAATCGGCGCGCGTGCGGGTGTGGAGTGAGGCGGAGCCCGACTTGTAGAGGGAGCCGACCTGTTGGGCGTCCTTCGGCTGGAAGTCGTGGGTGCCGTGCGTGATCACCAGATAACTGCCGGGCACCAGGCGGGAGAGGAGTCCGGAGACGATGTCGTGCGCCCCGTCCTCGTCGCTGAGAAAGTGGAGCAGGGCGATGAGCGAGAGGGCGACCGGCTTGCCGAAGTCCAGTGTCTTCGAGGCGCGTTCGATGATGGTCGCGCTGTCGCGTATGTCGGCCTGGACGTAGTCGACGGCGCCCTCGGGGGTGCTGCGCAGGAGTGCTTCGGCGTGGGCGAGGACGATCGGGTCGTTGTCGCAGTAGACGATCCGGGCGTCGGGGGCGACTCCCTGGGCGATCTGGTGGAGGTTGGGTGCGGTGGGGATGCCGGTGCCGATGTCGAGGAACTGCCGTATCCCCCGGGAGGCGAGCCATCGTGTGGCGCGTCGCATGAATTCCCGGTTCATGCGGGCGAGTACGGGGACGTTGGGCTCGATGGCGAGGACTTTGCGGCCCATCTCCTCGTCGACGGGGTAGTTGTCCTTGCCGCCGAGGAACCAGTCATACATCCGCGCCGGGTGCGGGCGGGTCGTGTCGATGCCGGGCTTGCCTTCTTCGGGCTGTGCTGCGGTCATGTCGGGCCCCCAGGTGCCGTCATGAAGAAACCGGAAGAAACCATGTGCCGCTGAGCGTATGCGAGTTGACGCGGACGCGCAGGAGGGGGCCGGGGGAGGCGGGACGGACGGGGCGGGGCGCCCCGGACCGGTGTCGCACACGACGGCGGGGCGCCCCGGACCCGTATCGCGTCCCGAAGGCCCAGCTGCCGAGGGCCCGTTCAGTGGCCCGGACCGTGACCCTGTGGTCGTTCTTCGGCCGTTCACGGGCTCGGATCGCCCGAATGATCTGGCTGCACAGCGCGGCGGCCCCTTCCGGGGCTGGAAGGGGCCGCCGCGCTGTGTCAGTCAATGTGACTCGGAGTGCCTCGCCATGCTGACGAGGTCCGCCCAGGCTGCCGATGTCAGCGTCAGAACCGGGCCGTTGGGGAGCTTGCTGTCCCGCACAGGCACGAGACCGCCGCTCAGCAGATCCGCGCTGCACTCCACGCAGTCACCGCCATTGGAGCTGTAGGACGACTTTTGCCAGTGAAGAGTTGTCACAGCTTGCCCTTTCGTGCCTGATTGATCAGCGCCACCGTAGCTGACGCCGAGAGCGCTTCCGCCATGAGGTGATGATAGGCCGCCCGAATGCCCAGCAGCCTGGACGGTTCCCGTTCTACATGTCCTTGAATTTGCGATTCTTCATAGGCCACTTGGGTACCGTCCGTCATCGTCAGCAGGTTGACGGGAAGGTTGAAGGGGCGAGCCTCTCCCAGTGTGTGTGGCGCTACCTGGAGGACGGAGTTCGGACGTGCGGCGAAGGCCGAAAGGGCCTCGAACTGGTCGCGCATCACGCCATCCCCGCCGACCTGGTGACGTAGACAGCTCTCATCCATGACCACCAGCATCATGGGAGGACGCTGTCGCTGCAATGAGGCCTGGCGTTTGGCCAGGTACGCGAGTCTGTGTGCTGCCTGATCCTCGCTGATGAGACCACGCCACACGTCCGCCTCGGCCAATGCGCGTGCGTACTCCGGGGTTTGCAGCAGTCCGGGTACCAGGCCGATCTGGAAGAGCCGTATTTCGACGGCGCGTTCCTCCTCTTTCACGTAGGCGGCGAAGCCCTCCAGCAGGGCACCATCACGAAGGCTGTAGAAGTCCCGTTCGAACGTGTCCTCGCTCAATCCGAAGATCCGGTCCAGATCCCTCGAAAGGCGAAGAGTCGGAGGTTTGCGACCAGTTTCAATCGCTGAAATATGCGTGGCTGAATATGCGCTTCGGTCTGCCAGCTCCTCTTGGGTCCACCCATGCGCCTTGCGTAGCTGGCGCAGCTTGACCCCGAGGGCTTCACGGGGCCCTCGGTCGGCATCCAGAAGCGCTTCATTCATGATTCCCCCTTCGCCTTCGACAAGTTGAAGTAGTTCCGACTGTAGGCCAGTTTGGTCCCCCCGGGTGATGGAGTCGCTACAGAGGGAGACCGGGTATGGCGAACGAACCCCAGCCGGAAGTGGCATGTACCTCGCCGAGCAACACAGAGCCCTGTGCCACCTGCCATGCGTGGTCGACGAAGGAGAGGGCAGCGGAAGCGGAACGGGACCACTCGCGGGCGACCGACTGTCGCGTCATGCTCAGGCGGCACCGCGCGGACGTGCACGGTGGCTCTGAATGACGGCTCATCAGCCCCCTGGTGAGGGCTTCGGACGACTCGGCGTCGGGCGGTACGCCCGTGACCGTAAGGCCAACCTCGTGGGACGCGTGATGGGGCACGTAGGGCCGTACACGCAGTTGCGCCCGGTCAGGGGCGGGCGCGAATGGGACGCGGACCCGGCGGATCTTGAAGAGCTCAACGGCTCGGACGAGTTGAGCGCCAAGGTCGCGGAGAAGAACAGGGAATCCGCGCTGGGGCTGGCGATGAAGTACCCGAAGACCATGTGAGTGGACAGAGGTCGGGTCACCGAACGGGGCCGGTGACGTGGGCAGGGCACCAGCCTCCGAGCAACTGTCCCCTGAGGGATGGCTTCGGCTGCCGACTGCGCCACCTCGCCTGCCGAGGACGCAAGCGGCTCCCCACGACCCGGCGCTGCCCGGCGCTGCCCGGCGCTGCGCGCGGCCGTCTTCGGCCTCCCGTGACCGTCCTCCAGCTACCACGGGTGTCGCCGAGCGGCCAGGGGAGCGCGGCGTGACCCTCCGCAACCGCCCGGCGGCAGGGCAGGGGCGCCCTCGGACGTGCCGCGTCCGCAGGCGCGTGGCCCACGGCCTCGCCCCGTAGCCGTGGACAAGGGGGAGGCGCCCCGTTGCTGCTTCACCTGCGGGCGCTTTGGGGGAAGACCTGACGCCGTTCCGCCCGCTCGTGCGGGTGGCAGGTCACCTGCTCACCCGGTTCACCTGTCCACACCACAAGGAGTACAGGCACCCCGGCACGTGCTGGCTGGGTACGACCCTCACCATCGGGACCTCCACCGCTCGTGGGAGGGGGCCGCCCCGCAGGCGGGGGTGGAGTGTTCCGGCCCGTATCGCATTCGGGGGCGGGGCGCCCTGTACCCGTATCGCATTCGGCGGCGGGGCGCCGCGTACCCGTATCGCATACGGCGGCGGGGCGCCCCGGACCCGTGTCGCGTCCGGAACGCCCCGTCGGCGGGAGGCCGTTCAGTTGCCCGAGACCGTGACCTTGTCGTCGTTCTTCAGCTCGTTGACGAGTTGCTTGACCTTGGGCATGTCCCAGGCCAGGTTGCCGCCGACGCTTCCGGCGATCGGCATGTTCATCTGCTTGCCGTCGCCGCCCGTGACGCCCTTCATCGCCCAGAACATCGACGCGAGGTTCCACAGGCTCATGTCCTTGTCGACGATGAGCGAGTCGAGGCCCGAGCCCATCACCGGGTAGAGCTTGAAGGGGTTCAGGACCGTCGTGGGGGTCGCGACCTGGTGGGCGAGCGCCGCGAGGAACTTCTGCTGATTCTTCGTGCGGTCGAGGTCGCTGCCGGGCAGCGCGTAGCGGGTGCGGACGAAGGCGAGGGCCTGCTCCCCGTTGAGGGTCTGCTTCCCGGCCTTGAAGTCGGCACCGGACTTCTTGTCCTTGAAGCCCTTCGGGATGTCCAGCTCGACGCCCCCGACCGCGTCCACGATGCTCGCGAAGCCGCCGAAGCCGATCTCCGCGTAGTGGTCGATGTGCAGACCGGTGTTGTACTCGACGGTGCGCACGAGGAGTTCGGGGCCGTCGTAGGCGTAGGCGGCGTTGAGCTTGTTCGCGCCGCGCGCCGGGTACATCTTGCCCGAGTCCGAGCCCTTGAAGGAGGGGATCGTGACGTTCGAGTCACGGGGCAGCGAGATCATCGTGGTCCCGTTGTCGCCCGTGTGCAGGATCATCATCGAGTCGGTGCGCTTGCCCTCGGCGGACCCGGTGTGCAGGCGCTTCTTGTCCTCGGCGGACATGCCCTCGCGGCTGTCCGAGCCGACGATGAGGTAGTTGGTGCCCTTGCCCTCGGCCGGGCGGTCGATGACCTTCGACAGGTCCACCTCGCGGCGGATCTTGCCGTCCGCCCAGAAGTACGTCGAGACCGTCGTCACGACGAGCGCGGCGACGACGACGATCGCGGTCCACTTGATGCGCTTGCGCCAGTTCGGCGCGGGGCGCGGGGCGCGGGTCCCCGCAGGCCCGCCAGGCCCGCCAGGGCCTGCGGGACCACCGGGCCCGCCCGGCTGCTGGGGGCCGCCGGGGGACCCGTACACCTGCCCCGTGTTGTAGCCGCTGTCGTACCCCCCGTAACCGTCCTGGTACTGGCCCTGCGGCTGCCCGTACTGATCCTGCGGCGGGTACGCGCCGCCGCCCTGCTGCCCGTACTGCTGCTGTGGGGGTACGGGAGCGGGGCCGCCGGGGCCTGCGGGCCCGCCGCGCCGCACGTGCGGCATCGAGCGGGCGCCCTCGGGCTGCGCCTCGGCGCTCCCGCGCCCGTATCCCCGGCTGTCGGATCGCTCCCCGCCCCAGCCCTGCGGCCTCTCGTTCATGGGTCAAGTCTGCCGTCCCCGGGTGCTCGCCATACAGGGCGGGGAAGGAATCGGGGCGGGCCTGTTGCAGAGCTGATGCAAAAGCGGGCGCGACGCGCCGGACATAAAGTGGACGCCATGACTGACCCGGCACCGCGTACGGACCCGGAAATCCCGGGCAAGCCGACCTCGGCATCCCGTACGACGCTCTCGCACATCATGACCGCCACCGACACGAACCTCTACGGCACCGGCCACGGGGGCGTGATCATGAAACTCGTCGACGACGCCGCGGGCGCCGTCGCGGGGCGGCACTCGGGCGGGCCCGCCGTGACGGCGTCGATGGACGAGATGGTCTTCCTGGAGCCGGTCCGCATCGGCGACCTCGTGCACGTGCACGCGCAGTGCAACTGGACCGGGCGCACCTCGATGGAGATCGGCGTCCGCGTCATGGCGGAGCGCTGGAACGAGTCGACCCCCGCCCAGCAGGTCGGCACGGCCTACCTCGTCTTCACCGCGGTCGACGCCCAGGGCCGCCCCCGCCCCGTCCCCCCGGTCCTCCCCGAGACGGAGACCGACGAACGCCGCTTCCAGGAAGCCCAGATCCGCCGCACCCACCGCCTCGCCCGCCGCCGCGCGATCCGCGAACTGCGCGAGAAGCGGGTGGCTGAGGGGCTGGGGGGCTGAGGGGCCGAGGGGGCTGGAGGCCGAGGGGGTTGGAGGCGCCCGGGGCCTGAGGCGCCGGGGCTGAGGGGGGAGCGGGGGCTGAGGGGGGAGCGGGGCGAACGGATGCCGTAGGGGTAGGTCGAACGGATGCCCTAGGGGATGCCTGGGCCCCCGACGGGCCACAACGGGCGGCGGGGCGGGTGGGTTCCCGGAGGGGGGTGGGATCACCCTCAAGGGGCGGGGCGCGGGCCCCCGTCGGCAAGACGCGCGCCCGCTACGACGGGCACGTCACCTCGTCTCCCCGGACCGCTCCGTACTTGTTCTCCTTGGGGGCCTGGTTCGGGTCCTCCGCGCGGACCTTGGCGACCGTGAGGTGGTCCGTGCCGGGGACGACCTCCAGAGTGGGGCCGAGGCCCTTGCGCTGGACGAGGCCGGCTCCCGGGAGAGCCGTCGCGAGGCTGTGGGCCGAGCGGTCCCAGCCGGGGTCGTAGGCGATGGTCGTACGGGCCGGGCCTGTCGTCCCGGTGCCCGGCGTCGCCTCCGCGCCCGCCGGTTTCACCGTCCCCGCCGCTCCCGTCCCCACCTCCGCCGCGAAGCCCGTCGCCCGCAGGGCCTTCGCCAGGCGCGCCGCCTCGCTCCCGTCCCCCGAGCCGTGCGGGACCCGTACCGAGATCTGCTGCGGCGGGACGTCGACAGGGAGGGGGGCGGGGCCGGGGGAGGGCTTGTGGGCGGCCAGCGGGTGGTCCTCGCGCAGGGCCGTGAAGAGGGCCTTCGCGCGCTCCTCGTCCCACACCAGCGTGTCGCCGATGCCCGGGACACGGCGCCCCTTGGCCGCGAGCGGCATCGAGACGAACTCCGACGAGGAGGGGCCGAAACCGTGCATGGCGCGGGCCAGGTCCAGGATCTCGTCCGTGCCGAAGCCCTTGTCGGCCCGTACCGACGACAGGAGCGCGCCCGCGACCTCGTGCAGCCGTACGGGATTGAGCAGCGTCCCGCCGCTCGTCGCGCGCTCCACGACCGCGGCGAGGAACCGCTGCTGCCGCTGCATCCTGCCCAGGTCGCTCGCCGCGTCGACGTGCCGCGCCCGTACGTACTGGAGCGCCTGCCCGCCGTCGAGTGTGTGCGAGCCGGGGGAGAGGTCCAGGCCCGTGTACGTGTCCTTGAGCGGCTTCGTCGTGCAGATCTCGACGCCGCCGAGCGCGTCCACGGTCCGCATGAAGCTCGTGAAATCGACCTCGACGTAGTGGTCGATCTTCACTTTCGTGAGCTTCTCGACGGTCCGTACGGTGAGCTGGGGGCCGCCCTCCGCGTACGCCGCGTTGAGCTTCACCGGGTGCGCGTGGTGGTGCTCGCCCGAGTTGCGGTCGACGTGCGGCGGCAGCATCGCGTACGAGTCGCGCGGCAGGCTCACGACGCTCGCGCGCGAGCGGTCGGCCGACAGGTGGACGATCATCAGCGTGTCCGTGCAGTGGCAGGGCGCCCCGCCGAGCTTGTACCGCTGCCGTGTCTCCTCGTCGAGGCGCGCGCGCTCGTCGGTCCCCGCGAGCAGCAGGTTCATGCCGTGGCCCGCCGCCGGGCGCCCGGACCCGGCGAGGCCCTTGAAGGCGTCGACCCGGCCGATCTCGTGATCGACGCCGCTGAGCAGCGTGTGCCCCGCCCCCGCGGCGAGCAGTACGGCGAGGGAACACGCGGTGAGTCCCCGTACCGCCCAGCGCGGTACCCGGCGGCGACGGCCCGCGGGGCGGCGGGCGCGGCGGGGACGAGGCGTTCTCGGCGAGCTGGGCGGCAGGGGGGCGGGCACGGGACCTCCGCACGGGTGACACGGCCGCGCGGGCGGCACGGCGCGACGGGATGAGCCAGACCGTAAGCCGGTATGACTGTCGTACCGCCGTACTGGCCGATGCGCCGCGCCTCAGATCCCCCCTTTGGCGGCAGGCCGCCGCCGGAGGCACCCCGCCGCCCTCACCACGAGTACGCCGGGTCCACCTTCATGCACGCCGTGTCGTCCGCCCCGTTGAGCGCCTGCGCCGACTTCGGCAGCGCGTCGTCATCGTCGTCCTTCTTCGGGAAGCGCAGGCCCTCGCGCCAGTCCGAGCCGATCACGACGGTCACACCCGTGACGTCCGCGCTCTCCTTGACGCGGCGCAGCGGGATCTTGAGGGCCTTCGCGACCGACTGCGCGTCCGCCTCGGCATCCCCGCCCGGGTAGCGGACCTCCGTCTTGTCCTCGCTGCCCGTCCGCGTCTGGTCGGCGCTCGCGCGCGTGAAGTCCTTGCTCACGAGCCGCTGCGCGATCGCGCCCGCGCGCTCCGGTACGAGGGCGAGCTGCCCGGTCGCCGTGGCGTTGCGCACGGACACCGCCACATCGCCGGGCGCGGCCGCCTGGTCACTGATGTCCTTGACCTTCGGCTTCTTCTTGTCCTTGCCGTCGAGCGCGATGTCCTCGCGCACGAGCCGCCACAACTGCTCGGCGTCCCCGGTCTTCGGCGCGACGCGCGGCCCCTCGTACACGAACGGCATCGTTGTCAGCGTGATGCGCTCGGGCGGCACCGCGCGCAGGTCGTTGCTCAGGTCGTAGATCTTCTTGACGCTGCCGAGGCCCTCGTCGACCGTGAGCGCCTTCGTCGCCGCCTCGGCGAGCGCGCGCAGCCTGCCGGGGTTGGTGAGCGTCGCGTTCTCGCGCAGCTGCCGCACCATCGCGCTCATGTACATGTGCTGGGCCTGCGCGCGCCCGATGTCGGTGCCGTCGCCGAAGCCGTAGCGGGTGCGCAGCCACTGGAGGGCCTGCTTGCCCTTGACCGGGTGCGTGCCCTTCTCCAGCTTGAGGCCGGAGCCCTTGCCCGTGGAGGTGTGCGAGTAGATGTTGCGGTCCACGCAGACGGGGACGCCGCCCACCGCGTCGGCCATCGAGACGACGCCGGAGAAGTCGACCATCATGAAGTGGTCGATGTGGATACCGGTCGTCTCCTCCCACGTGGCGACGGTGCAGCCGGGGCCGCCGCGCCCGAGGGTCTCGTTGACCATGCGCCGGTTGACCGTGGCCGGGTAGGTCTCGCCGGTCTCGGGGTCCTCGCACTCCGGGAGCTTGAGCAGCGTGTCGCGCGGCATGCTCACGACCGACATGTTGCTGCGGTCGGCGGAGACGTGCACGAGCATCTGCACGTCGGCGAGCGGTTTGCCGCCCACCGTGTTCTTCGCGCCGCCGAGCTTCAGGTTCTCTTTCGTGTTCCGGCTGTCGGAGCCGATCACGAGGATGTTGAGCGGCGTCTGCCCCGCCGTGTTCGGCGTCGGCGCCGGCGGGCGCTTCTCGGGGGCCACGGGGGTGAGTTCGGCCTTGACGATGTTGTCGTTGAGGTGCTGGTAGTAGAGGTAGCCGGCCGTCGCCGTACCGGCGATCAGGACCGCGAGCGAGAACGCCGACCAGGCGAGCACCCGTCGCGCCCTGCGCCGCTTGGCGGGCGGAGCGGAGGCGGGCGCGGGGGCGGCACCGGGGCCGGAGGCGGCATCGGCGGCGGGCTCGGGCGCGTGAGCGGAGGCCGCGCCGGGGGCGGGGGCGGGCGCGGCAGGGGGCGTGGCGGCGGCGCCGGGCGAGGGCGGGGCAGGGGGAGCGGGTGCGGCAGGGGGAGCGGGTGCGGGAGCCGCCGCGTCCTCCGGGCCCTGCCCGGGTACGGCCGCTTCCGGGCCCTGCCCGGGTATGCCCCCGTCCTGGGTGTCGGAGGCGTCGCCCGCCGCGGGCTCCTGGGCCGGTTCCGCGGCCCGTACGGACTCCCCCTGACCGGGTCCGGGCAGCTTTCCGCCCGCCGTCTCACCCGTCATCTCGTCCCGCCTTCCCGCCCCATGCCTGTCCGGCACCCCTCGGTGCCGGGCCGTGGCTCCCACCCTCAGACCCGCGAACACCGCGAACGGTTGTGCTGTTCGGCCTTCGGCTGCGCCAACATGCCGGGCGGGAGGCTCCCTTGCCTCCCGCCTGCCCCCTTTGTCCCTGTCCGGCCGGGCCCGTTCAGGACGCGCAGAGCTTCTTGTCCGCGCCCTGACGCTGGATACCCGTGGGCGCCTTCTTCGGCGCGGTGATCGCGATGCCGGGCCCCTTGAAGTCGGGGCCGAGCACCAGCTTCATCGCCGGCAGCCCCTGGTCGTTCTCGATGCCCTTGCCCGGCTTGAGCGCGGAGCCCGGCAGCCCCATGATCTCGGCGAGCTTGCGTGCCTGCGGGGCCTGGTCGGCCGCGTACTCCAGCGTCGTGCCCTTCTGCTTCGGCGCGTCGCCCTGCTGACTCGACTTGTTGACGCCCTGGTTGGTCTGGAGCCAGGTCAGCTCGCCCTGCGCCATCCCGGTCGCCGCACCGCCGTTGAAGATCTCCACGCGGATGTCCGCGGCCTCGGACTTGCTGCCCTTGAGCCGCGCCTCCTCGGCCTTCTTCTTCTTGCTCTCGGCCGCCTTCTTCTTGCTGTTGACCTCGGTGAGCGAGACGTCGTCCTTCATCATGGCGAAGACCGGGTCGGCCTTGGCCTTGTCGAGGACGACGGTCACCGGCGGGTCCTCGTCGGGGTTGTCGAGCACCGGGAGCGTCACGAAGGTGATGTTCTTCGGGTCGACGTGCCGCAACTCCTTGGCCAGCGACATCAGTTTCTTGATGCTGCCGATGCCCGAGTCCACGGTCAGCGCGTCGGTCGCCGCCTCGGCGACCTTGTAGAGCTTCGTCGGACTCGTCAGCGTGTCCTCGGACTTGAGCTGACGCGCGAGCGAACCGAGGAACTGCTGCTGAACCTTGATGCGGTCCAGGTCGCCCTGGTTGCCGAAGCTGTGCCGGGTGCGGACGAAGGCGAGCGCCTGCTCGCCCTGCACCTTGTGCGTCCCCGCCGAGAGCTTGAGGTGCGAGTCGGGGTCGTCGACGTCCTTCGCGAGGCACACCTCGACGCCGTTGACCGCCGTCGTCAGGTTCTTGACCGCGTTGAAGTCGGCCATCATGAAGTGGTCGACCTTGAGCCCGGTCAGCTCCGTCACCGTGCGCATCGTGCAGCCCGGGTCGCGCCCGCTCTGCCCCAGGCTCGTGTTGAAACGGACGGACTGCGTGCCGGGGACCGTCTTCATCGAGCCGTCGTCCTGCTTGGTCGGGCAGTCCGGGATGTTCGTGATGAGGTCGCGCGGGATGCTCAGCCCGGTCGCGTTGGTGCGGTCGGCCGAGACGTGCAGCAGGATGTTGGTGTCCGCGTGGCCCGGGCTGCCCGCGTCCCCGTACCCCTCGTTGCCCTTGCCGGTGCGTTTGTCGGTGCCGATGATCAGGATGTTCATCGGCCCGTCGGGGGCGGCCTCCTTGCTGCCCGCGTTCCCGATGTCGACCTTGTCGATGTTGCCGTCGAGATGCCGGTAGTAGGCGTAACCGCTGCCCGCGACGGCGACGAGTACGAAACCGAGGCCCCCCGCCGTCCACAGCAGTGCCTTCTTCTTGCCGCCGCCCTTGCGCGCCTTGCGCGAGGCGGCCCGGCCGCCGGCCTGCTTACGGGCCGCCGCCCGGCCCCCGCTCGCCGCGGCCCGCCCCCCGCTCGCCGCCTCCTGCCGCGCGGCGGCGCGGCCGCCCTCGCGGGGAGTGCTCTCCTCGGGCGGCGATCCGCCCTGTTCGGGGACCCGGGGCCCGGAGCGGTACGGGTCGGTCCTGCGCGGACGCGCGGACCCGTCGACGTGGTCCCACGTCCCCGCGCCCGCGCCCGGCGACTGCTCAGCGGAACCGCCGAGTCGCAGTTCGTATTCGCCGGTCTGCGGATTGAGTACCCACTGGTCTGCGGGGTCGAATTCTTCCCCCCGCCCACGGCCTTGCGCGTCCACGGTTGTTCAAATCCTCCGTCACGGGGCACGCGGCGCCGACCCCGCCCTCCAGGTGGGTTGGAGACGCGGCGGGAGGCACTCGGTCAGTCGGTGACGCGCCGCGATGCGTACGGTCGCGGCCACCGGGATCGCTCACATTAGCCGCCCACTGCCCCACGCGACGACGGCGGTGACACATTCCACTTCCCTTACAACCGGGCATTCCGTGGCAATTGCGGAAGTGATTGAACCGTGGACGGTCATTCCTTTACTTGACGGCGCCTTTCGGCGCACAGGCCCCCGACAGCTCGCTCACTTACGTGCCCGGGCAGCCCGTGTCCGCGGCGGTCGTCCCCCGGTAGCTGCCCTCGTTCCCGGTACCGGCCGCGTCACGGCCCGTGCGTGTCCGCTCGCTCCCTGTGCCCGCCGCGTCGCCGCCCGCACCCGCCGGATCGCGTCCCGCGCCGGCCTCCGCGCCCTCACGTCCGGCCTCGGTGCGGTCGGGTGCGCCGCTCTCGCTCGCCCGCGGCGACGGCGAGGTCTCGGGATCGGGGTCCACCCTGACCGGTGAATCGTTGCGCAACTGCGCGAAGAGGCGCTCCGCGGCGGGCTGCACCAGTTGGTCCCGGTTCGGGTCGGCCGCGTACGCCTCGCGCGGGACCGTCAGGAAGCGGACGTTCTTCGTCGGCACGGAGCGCACGTCGCGGACCAGCCCGTAGAGGTCGCGCAGGCTCGCCAGGCCCGGGTCGGTGGTGAGCGCCGACGTCGCCGCGTCGAGCACGGGGTAGAGCTTCGCCGGGTTGTAGAGGACGTCGCCGCCGCTCATCTTCGACACGAGCGCGGCCAGAAACCTCTGCTGGCGGTCGATCCGGTCGGTGTCCGAGCCGTTCCCGAGCGTCTTGCGCACCCGTACGTACCCGAGCGCCTCCTCGCCGTTGAGCCTCTGGTTCCCCGCGGCGAGCTTGAGGTGCGCGTCCTTGTCGTCGATGGGCCGCTCGACGCACACCTTCACGCCGCCGACCGCGTCGACCATCTTCTTGAAGCCCTCGAAGTCGACCACGACGTAGTGATCGATCCGCACGTTGGTCATCTTCTCGACCGTCCGCACGGTGCACGCCGTGCCGCCGCTTTCGAAGGCCCAGTTGAACTGCGCGAGCCGCTCGTCGACGCGCTTGCCGTCCGCGCCCCGGCAGGAGGGGATCGGGACCATCAGGTCGCGCGGCACCGAGACGGCCGTCGCGCGCTTCCTGTCGCGCGAGACGTGCAGCAGGATCGTGGTGTCCGAGCGCTGGGTGCCGCCGTCGCGCCCGTACTCCTTGTTCTTGCCCGCCCGCGAGTCCGAGCCGATGAGGAGGATGTTCTGCGCGCCCTTCGCGACGGCCGAAGGCCGGTCGCGGTCGTACTTGCGCAGCTCGGCGGCGGCGGAGGTGTCCTCCTTGATGTTCCGGTCGAGCTTGCGGTAGAAGCCCCAGACGACGGCGGTGAGAGCGAGCAGCAGGAACGCGAGCCCGAAGGCGGCCCAGCGGACCCAGTGCGGGCGGAGGGCGTGCGCGATGTTCACGGGTCCTCCGGCGCTCGTCGTCAGATCACTCCTGTGACGACGATGAGGGCTGAGGAGCGCGGGCGCGCGCGGCGGGGGGCCGAACGAATGGCGGGGGCGTCATCGCGGGGGCTGTCCGGCGGACACGGTCACCCGCTCGTCCGCGATCCGCCGCTCCAGCGCCTCCGGCGCGAGCCGGTCCTGGTTCCGGCACAGCACCACGGACGCCCCGACCGCCAGCGGCGCGTACAGCCCCGCGGCCAGCCCCGCCCAGTCGGCGAAGCCGAGACCGCTCAGGATGCGCTCGCCCGGCCCGACCCCCAGCCGCTCCGCGTCCCCCTGCGCCCGCTCCACGAGCTGCGTGCTCGTCAGTTCCTCGCCGCCCACCACGAGCGCGGGTTCCTCCGGGTCGACGGGGGCGAACGGGGCGAAGCGGTCGCCCTGCGCCGGGACCTCCACCGCGTAGTCGACGAAACCCTCCGGCGTCACGGGGAACCGCACGCCGAGCGGCCGCAGGCTGAGCGCGACGCGCTCGCCCGTGCAGGCGCGGGCCGCCTCCAGGGCCTCGGGCCCCGCCACGACGAGGTCCGCCCGCGCGGGGTCGCCCGCGAGATCCACGAGCAGCCCCGTCGACGAGGCGGCGACGAGCCAGACGGCCGACTGCCAGTGCGCGGGCAGGTGCAGCGCGAGCCGGTCGCCCGCGCTCAGGGACAGCTCGCCCTGGATGAGGTTCGAGGTCTTGGCCACCCAATTGGCGAAGGTGGCGACCGAGAGTTCCACGCGTTCGCCGGTCGCGTCGTCGTAGTACGTGACGAAGGGGCGGGCCGGGTCCGTGGCGAGCGCGGAACGCAGCAGGTCGGCGGGGGTGCGGTCGAGAGCGGTCACGCGCCCCAGGCTACGCGGGGCCGGGGACCCCTCGCGTACCCGCCGCCGCTCCCGTGTCACCGGGGTGGCGGACAGACCCTCAACTCCCGTGGACAGCGCCGGAAGGTGTGCCCAATATCGTGAATATGCGTACATTTCTCGCCTCTTCGGCAGGTGTCACCTGCGCGGCCCTCCTCACACTGCCGCTCGCCCCGGCCGCCGCCGCGCACCCCGGTCAGCCCGCGCACGCCCGCACCACCGCGCCCGCGCGCCCCACCCCCGCCCCGGTCCCCGGCTCCACGGCCTCGCTCCCGCTCACCCGCCTGCCCGCCGCCCGCGCGGACGGCCGCGACCGCTACGACGCCACCCTGTCCCGCCGCACCACCCGCCCCTTCTCGCTCGTCGGCATCGTCTGGGACGACCCCGCCCGCACGCTCACCGGCACGGCCGAGGTGCGGGTACGGGACGCCGCCACCGGGGCGTGGGGCGACTGGCGGACCCTGGAGACGCACAACGCCGAGCACGCGGCGGACCGGACGAGCCGCGAGGCCCGCGGCCCCCGCGTCCACGGCGCCACCGCACCGCTGTGGACCGGCGCCGCCGACGCCGTCGAGGCCCGCGTGAGCGGCCCCGCGCCCCTGCCCGAAGGGCTCCGCCTCGACCTCGTCGACCCGGGCACCGACGCGCGGACACCCCCCGCGGCCCCCAGGCCCCCGGTCGGCCCAGGGACGCTCCCGCGCGGCCGCGCGCCCCAGCCCGCCATCGTCGACCGGGCGGGCTGGGGCGCCGACGAGAATCTGCGCGAACCGGAATTCGGCTACACCGGCCCCGTACGCGCCGCATTCGTCCACCACACCGCGAGCGGCAACGACTACACGTGTGCGGAGGCCCCCTCCGTCATTCGCGGTATTTACCGCTATCACGTGGAGAGCAACGGCTGGCGCGATCTCGGCTACAACTTCCTCGTCGACAAATGCGGCACCGTCTACGAAGGCCGTGCGGGAGGCGTCGCCAAACCCGTCATGGGCGCCCATACCCTCGGTTTCAACACCGACAGCACAGGAATCGCACTGATCGGCACGTATACCGACACCGCGCCCTCCGCCGCCGCGCTCGACGGCATCGCCAAGCTCACCGCCTGGAAACTCGGCCTGAACAACATGGACCCGGAAGGAAAGGTCACGCTCGTCTCGGACGGCGGCAACCTGTACGAGAAGGGGGCGAAAGTCAGCCTCAACGTCATTTCCGGGCACCGCGACGGATTTGCCACGGAATGCCCGGGGAAGCTGCTCTACGAGAAACTCGGCACCCTCCGCAGCAAAGCGGCGGCACTCCAGGGCAGGTAACCCGGCCCCGCCACCGGACCCTCCCGCTCAGGGAGGGTTCCGGCTTCCCCGCAAAGATCCTCATCTGCATAAACTGTCCGGCCGAAAGACAATCGGCCGGCCCCAGCAGGAAGCAGAGAAGCCAGCGTGACTTCAGCACCGGAAGCGATCCTCCTGGTGGGCGGCAAGGGCACGAGGCTGCGCCCCCTCACGGTCAACACCCCCAAGCCGATGGTCCCTGCGGCGGGTGTGCCCTTCCTCGCGCACCAGCTGGCCAGGGCCAGGGCCGCCGGTGTCGAGCACATCGTGCTCGCGACCTCGTACCTCGCCGAGGTCTTCGAGCCGTACTTCGGGGACGGCTCCGCGCTCGGCCTGCGCATCGACTACGTCACCGAACGCGAGCCGCTCGGCACCGGTGGCGCGATCCGCAACGTCGCCTCCCGGCTGGAGTCGGGGCCGGACGACCCCGTCCTGATCTTCAACGGCGACATCCTCACCGGACTCGACATCGGCGCCCTCGTCGCCACCCACGTCACGACGGGGGCCGACGTCTCGCTCCACCTCAGCCGCGTCGACGACCCGCGCGCCTTCGGCCTCGTGCCCACCGACGGCTCCGGCCGCGTCCTCGCCTTCCTGGAGAAGCCGCAGACGCCCGAGGAGATCGTCACGGACCAGATCAACGCGGGCGCCTACGTCTTCCGCCGCCGCGTCATCGACTCCATCCCCACCGGGCGCCCCGTCTCCGTCGAACGCGAGACCTTCCCCGGGCTCCTCGCGACCGGCGCCCACCTCCAGGGCATGGTCGACTCCACGTACTGGCTCGACCTCGGCACCCCGCAGGCCTTCGTACGGGGCTCCGCCGACCTCGTACTCGGCCACGCCCCCTCGCCCGCGGTGCCCGGCCGCTGCGGCGAACACCTCGTCCTGCCCACGGCCGAGGTCGCCGAGGACGCCAAGCTCACGGGCGGCACGGTGGTCGGCGAGGGCGCGGTGATCGGCGAGGGCGCGCGCGTCAGCGGCTCCACGGTCCTGGACGGCGCGGTGATCGCGCCGGGAGCGGTCGTCACGGACTCGCTTGTGGGGGTGGCCGCCAGGGTGGGGCGGCGGACCGTTCTCGACGGCGCTGTCATCGGGGACGGCGCCGTGGTCGGGGCGGACAACGAACTCAGGCAGGGCGTGCGGGTGTGGTGCGAGGCCGTCCTGCCGGACGGCGCGGTGCGGTTCTCCTCGGACCAGTGACCGCGGGTTCCCCCGCTCGTCGACCACCGGAGGGGCCCGGTGGCGTCGTGCCGTAGCCTCGATGCGTGGCCGGCCGTTTCCCCCTCCGTATCCCCGCACCCTCGGGTGCCCCCCGGCCACACGCTCCCCACAGCCGCGAGTGGGCCCCCGACGGCCCGCTGAGCCTCCCGCAGGTACTCGGCTGCCTCCGCAGAGGCCCCGGCGACCCCGCTTTCCGCGTCGACGCGAGCGGGGCCTTCTGGCGCGCGAGCCGTACGCCCGAAGGCCCGGCCACGCTCCGCGTCACCGCCGCGGGGGACACCGTCCGCGGCGACGCCTGGGGGCCGGGCGCCGAGTGGTTCATCGACCGGCTGCCCGCGCTGCTCGGCTCCGGCGACCGCCCCGAGGGGTTCGCGCCGCGGCACCGGCTCGTCGCCGAGGGACACCGGCGGGCGCCGGGGCTGCGGCTCACGCGCACCGGGCTCGTCCTCGAATCGCTCATCCCCTCCGTCCTGGAGCAGAAGGTCACCGCCGACGAGGCGTACCGGGCCTGGCGGCGCCTGCTCACGCGCTTCGGCGAGCCCGCGCCAGGGCCCGCGCCCGCCGGGATGGCCGTACCGCTCGCCCCTCGCGACTGGGCGCTCGTCCCCTCCTGGGAGTGGCACCGCGCGGGCGTGGACAACAAGCGCGCGTCGACGATCCTGCGGGCGGTGCGGGTCGCCGAGCGCATGGAGGAGGCGGCGGCGATGACGCCCGCCGACGCCCGTACCCGCCTGGAGAAGATCCCGGGGATCGGCCCCTGGACCTCCGCCGAGGTCGTCCAGCGCACACACGGCGCGCCCGACGAGGTCACGACGGGCGACCTGCACCTGCCGCGCATCGTCGGCTGGTCACTCGCGGGGGAGCGGGACGCCGACGACGCCCGCATGCTCGAACTGCTCGCCCCCTACGAGGGCCACCGCCACCGCGCCGTCCGCTACCTCCTCACGGTCGGCTCCGTCCCGCCCCGCCGCGCCCCGAAGATGCGCAGGACGGACATCGCGCGCTGGTAGCCGCTCCGGGTCAGCGGACGGTCAGGAAGTCCTCCGGGTCCCGGCCCGCCCTCGGCGCGGGCACCTCCTCGGGGTGCCCGATGGCGACGGCCCCCATCGGGTCCCAGCCCTCCGGCAGCTTCAGCACCTCGCGCACCACGTCGCGGCAGAACATCGTCGACGACACCCACGCCGAGCCGAGCCGTTCACCGGCCAGCGCCACGAGGAAGTTCTGCACCCCCGCGCCCGTCGCCACGACGAACATCTCCCGCTCGGCCGCGTCGCGCCGCACGTCGCCGTAGTGGTGCGCGCCGTCGGTCACGAGGCACGGGACGGCGAGGTACGGGGCCTTGCGCAGCACGTCGCCGCGCCGCACGCGCTTCGCGATCGACTCCTCGCTCTTTCCATCGCGCCGCAGGTCCGCGATCCACGCCTCGCGCATCGCGTCGAGCAGACCGGTGCGCGCCGACTCCGACTCCAGGAGGACGAAGCGCCACGGCGTCGTGTGGTGCGGCGCGGGCGCGGTGACGGCGGCGGCCACGGCCCTGCGCACGGCCCCGGGGTCGACGGGCTCGTCCGTGAAGGCCCGTACCGTGCGGCGCTGGGCGACCGCCTCGCGCACCGCCTCCGAGGTCCCGAGCCGGAACATGTCGTCGCGCGCGGCGCGCACGAGCGCCCGCGCGCCCTCGGCCTCGTCGGCGACCAGGTGCCCGAGGCCGCTCACGACAGCGACCGGGTATCCGCCCGCCTTGCCCTTGGCGAGGTCGCCCGCCGCCGCGATCTCGTCGGCGAGCGCGACGACGGTCGCGCTGAGCGGGTTGCCGTGCGCGTCCGTGCCGCCGCGCAGGTCGTCGACGACCCGCACGCCCGCCGCGCCGATCGCGACGTCGGTGAGCCCGGCGCGCCACGGCCGCCCGAAGGTGTCCGTGACGAGCACGCCGACCCGCACGCCGAGCGCGGCGCGCAGCCCCTCGCGGACGCGCGCGGCGGAGGCGTCGGGGTCCTCGGGCAGGAGGAGCACGGTCCCGGGCGCCGTGTTCGACGCGTCGACCCCGGCGGCCGCCATGACGAGGCCCTGCCTGTTCTCGACGATGCGCAGCGGGCCGCGCCTGGCCACGACCCGCACGGTCTCCGCGTCGATCGCCTCCTCGCGCGAGTCGGCGGCCATGATCCGCCCCTCGGCCTTGGAGACGATCTTCGAGGTGACGACGACGAGGTCCCCGTCCACGAGCCCCGGCCGCGCGGCCGCGATGAGCGCGGCGATGTCGTCGCCCGCGGCGACCTCGGGGATGCCGGGCAGCGCCCGTACGGAGAAGGACGGCGCGGGGGTGGCGCTCACGCCCGTACCTCCTCGGCGAGGTCGAGCGCCGCGCGTGCCATGCGCGCGCTCGCGTCGATGTCCGTCATGAGCAGCGGTACGGCGCGGCAGCGGATGCCCTCCGCCTCGACGCGCGCGACGGCCGCCTCGTCCACGGTGTCGACGAGCCAGCCGTCGAGCAGCCCCGCGCCGTAGTGCTCGGCGACGGCGGCCGCGTGCGACTCGACGCCGACGGCGGCGAGGACCTTGTCGGCCATGCCGCGCACGGGCGCGTCCCCGATGATCGGCGAGAGCCCGACGACGGGCACGCCCGCCTCGGCGATCGCCTCCCTGATGCCGGGCACGGCGAGGATCGTGCCGATCGAGACGACCGGGTTGGACGGCGGGAAGAGGATGACGTCGGCCTGCCCGATCGCCTCCAGGACACCCGGCGCGGGCTTCGCCTGCTCGGCCCCGACGGGCACGACGGCGAGCGCGGGCACGGAGGCCCGCAGGCGGACCCAGTACTCCTGGAAGTGGACGGCCTTGCGCTCGCCGTCCACCTCGACGGCGACGTGCGTCTCGACGCGGTCGTCCGACATGGGCAGGAGCCGCACGCCGGGCTGCCAGCGTTCGCACAGGGCCTCGGTGACGGCGCTCAGCGGGTAACCGGCCGCGAGCATCTGCGTGCGCACGATGTGCGTCGCGAAGTCCCTGTCACCGAGCCCGAACCAGTCGGGCCCGACGCCGTACGCGGCGAGTTCCTCCTTCACCCGGAAGGATTCCTCGCTGCGCCCCCAGCCCTGCTCCTCGTTGATGCCGCCGCCGAGCGTGTACATGACGGTGTCGAGGTCCGGGCACACCTTCAGCCCGAACAAGTGGATGTCGTCCCCGGTGTTGCCGACGACGGTGATGTCCGTGCCCTCGGGTACGGCCTGCTGAAGGCCCCGCAGGAATCGGGCGCCGCCGATGCCGCCGGCCAGAACCACAATGCGCATGGGGACAGTCTCTCGCAGGCCGGGCGCGGGGGGATTCAGGGGGCGGTACGGGCGGACGGGCGCCGCTCCTGCGGGGGGTCAGGCGTGCGCCGCCGCGCAGCGCGCCGCGCGCCGCCGCTCGTCCCCGGTGTGCATCGGCATCTCGGTCAGGCCCGGGTAGTAGACGTGCAGGCTCACGGCGGGTTCGAGCGCGTCGTTGACGACCTCGTGGACGTAGCCGGGCGCGAAGACGCGCTGCGCGCCGGGCGCCAGGCGGCGTTCCGCGCGCGGGGTGCGTTCGGTCAACTCCCCGTCGAGAACGGTCAGTACGCCGCTGGACGGGCCGTGGTCGTGGAGCCCGCTGCCCTGCCCGGGCAGCCAGGACAGGAGCCACACCTCATAGCCGGGCCCGGTGCGCAGCCGGTGGTACCAGCGGGCCGTGGCGTCGAAGCGGACGAGGGGGCGCCACTCCTCGTGCGCGGCGGCGAGGGTGCGGGCGAGCCCGGCGAACTCGGCGACGGTGAGCGGGTGGGGGCGCGGGGGCTGGAGCAGGTGCGGGACCTCCAGGAGGTCGCCGGCGATCTGGAGGTCGCTGTCGTCGTTCATGGGGAGGCGTTCTTCCTCGGGGTACGGGCCGCTGGAGGGCCGCGAGGGAGGTACGGGGGCGGGGCGCCGTCCGTGCGGCGGGGTGGGGCCGGGCGGGGGTGGGCGCGGGGCGCCCGCGCGGACCGGAAGGGTGCGGTCGGCGGCGCGGGGCGGTGGGGAACGGCGCTCAGGCGGCGGCGTTCACGCGGCGGCGCGGCTCGGTCGGTACGAGGCGGCGCGGCTCAGGCGGTACACGGGGCGGCGGTACACAGCACGCCGGGCGCCGTACGCGGACACGCGCACGCGGATGCGCTGCGGGAGCGGATCATCCGGGCGGAGGCGTAAGACGCGAACATGCCCACAAGGCAAGCGGTTCACACCTGAGATGTCAACTGAGGTCGGGGGCCCGCCGAGTGATTCACCCCTTCGGGTTGCCCGCAGTGCTGAAAGGTTTGTGCACCTCGTTTACGGGACACATGGGGCAGCAGTCCCTCCGCGGGGCGTCGTTGCCTGCTCGTGACCTCTCTGTGATCAGGCTCGCAGAACGGGCCCTCCGCGGAACGGGCGCGGACGCGGTGACGTCTCCTCGGTTGTCGGTGACCGTGGCGGGGTCCGTGCGGAAGCGGTGCAGAGAGTGTGGCGGGGTTTAGGCCGATTTGAACACTTTCCGCACCCCCTTGGTTCCGCAGAGTGAATAAGGGGCTCAATAGCAGATCCCGGCTTGACTGCCTCGGATCGGCACACTTGTAATTTCACTCGTGTCGTTTGGTCGCCATCGGTAACGGCGGCATCACGGGGATGTAAAGACAGACGAGGGGCGCAGATGACCGAGCTGTTTCAGGAACTGCTGGTCGGCGACGCGTTGGACGCCGAGGAGGAACTGGGCTGGCAGGAGCGCGCGCTGTGCGCGCAGACCGATCCCGAATCCTTCTTCCCCGAGAAGGGCGGCTCCACGCGAGAGGCGAAGAAGGTCTGCCTCGCCTGCGAGGTCCGCTCCGAGTGCCTGGAGTACGCCCTCGCCAACGACGAGCGCTTCGGGATCTGGGGCGGGCTGTCGGAGCGGGAGCGGCGCCGGCTGAAGAAGGCGGCGGTCTGACCGGACCGCCGGGCGGCCCGCCAAGGACCGCCCTCGCGAACGCACGGGCTCGCGCAAGCGGGCCCGTTCCGCATGCCGGGCCCACGGGCGAACACCCCGCCCCTTCCTCCGCCCTCGCCCCGGCCCTTCCCTCCGCCCCCCTCGCCTCTGCCCCCTCGTCCTCTCCCTCGCCCCCGCCCCCGCCCCCATGAGGATTCGCCCCGACACACCCGCACATAGGTCGATATGACGATCGGTTCGTCGCACCCCGCCTGTGGACAGGCGGCCGAGGCGTCACCCCCGTAACGGCTAGTGTGGGGCCCCGTCCGAGACACCCCCACTTCCCCACGGAGTGGCGAGGGGTCCACCGCAGTCCACCGAACCGGGGCCCGTACCTCGATGTCCGTGCACAATCACCCGGCAGACTTCGCCGCCAGCCCCGGTTACGGGGACAGCACCGCTGCCCCCGCGCGCTGGGCCGCGGTCGACCCGAGCCGTCCACCCGAGTTCCCGCGCCACGTCGTCACGGCGGTGCTCGTCGCCCACGACGGCGCCCGCTGGCTGCCCGAGGCCCTCGCGGGGCTCGCCGCCCAGGAGCGCCCCGTGCAGAACGCGGTCGCCGCCGACACCGGCAGCGCCGACGACTCCGCGCGCCTGCTGGGCGAGACGCTCGGCGACCCCTGCGTGCTCCACCTCGCCCGCCGCTCCGGCTTCGGCGCGGCCGTCGACGAGGCGAGCCGCATCGCGCCCCCGCTCGGCCCCGAAGAACTCCCGTACCTCAAGCGCCCCAGCGGCTGGGACCCCGTCAGCCGGACGTGGCGCGACGAGACCTACGACCTCCCCGAGCTGCCCCACGGCGAGCCCGTGCAGTGGCTGTGGCTCCTGCACGACGACTGCGCCCCCACGCCCACCGCGCTCGCCGAACTCCTGCGCGCGGTCGAGAGCGAGGCGGAGGTGGGCAACGACGTCGCGATCGTCGGGCCCAAGCTGCGCGGCTGGTACGACCGCCGCCAGCTCCTCGAAGTGGGTGTCTCGATCGCGCCCAGCGGCCGCCGCTGGACCGGCATCGACCGCCGCGAGCAGGACCAGGGCCAGCACGACTCGGTCCGCCCCGTCCTCTCCGTCTCCACCGCCGGGATGCTCATCCGCCGCGACGTGTACGAGGAGCTGGGCGGCCTCGACCGCGGCCTGCCCCTCATGCGCGACGACGTCGACCTGTGCTGGCGCGCCAACGCGGCGGGCCACCGCGTGCTGATCGCCCCCGGCGCCGTCGTCCGGCACGCCGAGGCCGCCTCGCGCGAGCGCCGTACCGTCGACTGCGTCGGCCGCACGGCGAGCAGCCCGCACCGCGTCGACAAGGCAGGAGCGGTCCGCACCCTCCTCGTCAACACCCGCGCCGCCGCGCTGCCCTGGACCGCCTTCCGCATCCTCCTCGGCACCGTCCTGCGCACCCTCGCCTACCTCGTCGGCAAGACCCCGGGCCAGGCCGTCGACGAGATCACCGGGCTCCTGTCCGTCCTGCTGCGCCCCGGCCGCCTCCTCAAGGCCCGCCGCGCGCGCGGCCGGTCCGCCGTCGAGCCCGCCGAACTGCGCCCCCTCTTCCCGCCACCCGGCGCGACCCTGCGCCTCACCGTCGAACAGATCGCGGGCTCACTCGCCGGGCGCACCGCGCAGGAGGAGAGCAGCGGCGGGCGGCACGGTGTCGTCGAGTCCGGCCCCGGCGGGGACGACGCCGACTACATGGAGGTCGAGCAGTTCGCCCGGATCAAGCGGCTCAGCCGCAAGCCGGGCCCCGTGCTCTTCGCCGTCCTCCTCCTCTTCGCGCTCATCGCCTGCCGGAACCTGCTCGGCACGGGCTCGCTCATGGGTGGCGCGCTGCTGCCCGCGCCGGAGCGCGCGGGCGAGCTGTGGTCCTCGTACATCGACGCCTGGCACGCGGTGGGCGCGGGCTCGACGGAGTCCGCGCCGCCCTACCTCGCGCTCGTCGCGAGCCTCGCGACGCTCTTCCTCGGCTCCACGTCGACCGCGATGACCGTGCTCCTCGTGTGCTCGGTGCCGCTCGCGGGCGTCACCGCGTACTTCGCGACCCGGCCGCTCGTCGAGTCGCGCCTCCTGCGCGCGTGGGCCGCCATCGCGTACGCCTTCCTGCCCGCCACGACCGGGGCGCTCGCGGACGGCCGCATCGGCACCGCGCTGCTCGCCGTGCTCCTGCCGCTCATGGCCCGCGCCGCGCTCTCCGCGGGCGGGTTCCTCGGCAGGCGCGGTACGTGGCGAGCCGCCTGGGCGCTCGCGCTGCTCCTCACGCTCACGACGGCCTTCACGCCCGTCGTGTGGCTCTTCGCGCTCGTACTCGGCGCCCTCGTGCTCGCCGTGCGCCGCACCGAGCTGCCCGCCTACGGGCCCCGGCTCATCGCCGTGCTCCTCACGCCGCTGCTCCTCCTGGCGCCCTGGTCGCTCACGCTCTTCTCCGGCGGGCGGCTGCTCGGCGAGGCGGGGCTCGACGACCGTGCGGGCACCGCGAGCGCGACGGACCTGCTCGGCATGAGCCCGGGCGGCCCCGGCACGATGACCGGGCTGCTCCTCATCGGCATCGTCCTCGCCGCGCTCGGCGCCCTCCTGCGCACCGAGCGCCGCACCGCCGTGCTCACCGCGTGGAGCGTCGCCCTCGTCGGCCTCGCCCTCGCCGTGCTCACCAACCGCGACGGCTGGGCGGGCCCGGCGACCCTCGTGCAGGGCGCGGGCCTGCTCGGCGCCGCGCTCATCGGCGCACAGGGCGCCCGCTTCCGCGTCGCCGAGCAGAGCTTCGGCTGGCGCCAGCCGCTCGCCGCGCTCGTCGGCATCGCCGCCGCGCTCGGCCCGCTCGCCGCCGCGCTCGGCTGGATGGCCGCGGGCGCCGACGGCCCCCTGGAGCGCCGCTCCCCGGCCCAGGTGCCCGCCTTCGTCGCCGCCGACAGCGGTACGCAGGACCGCGCCCGCACCCTCGTGCTCGACGGCGACAGCGCCTCCGAGGTCCGCTACTTCCTCATCCGCGGCGCGGGCAACCACCTCGGCGACGCCGAGCAGTTCGCCGCCGCGGGACCCAACGCCGCGCTCGGCGAGACCGTGGGCCGCCTCGTCGCCGGCTCGGGCGCCGACCAGGCCGGGCAGCTCGGCTCGTACGCGATCCGCTACGTCCTGCTCCGCGAGGGCCGCTCGTCGAGCGCGATGGGCCGCGTGCTCGACGCGACGCCCGGGCTCATGCGCGTCAGCAGGCAGGACGGGCTCGCGCTGTGGCGCGTGGACCGCGAGGTCGCGCGCGTCATGCTCACCGACAAGCAGCGGCCGCCGAAACCCGTCGCGGCCGGGCCCGTCGACGTCCACACCCGCATCCCTGCGGGGGCCGAGGGCCGCGTCCTGCGTCTCGCCGACAGCGCCGACCCGGGCTGGACCGCGCGCCTCGACGGCAAGCCGCTCAGCCGTACGACGGTGGACGGCTGGGCGCAGGGCTTCACGCTCCCCGCGAGCGGCGGGCACCTCGACGTCACCTACGACCAGCCCTTCACGCGCACCCTGTGGGTCGGCGCGCAGGGCCTGCTCGGCCTCGTCCTCGTCGTCCTCGCCCTCCCGGGCCGCCGCCGCGACATCGACGACGACCTGCCGGACGAGGAGATCGCCGTGCCCGCGCAGCCCGTCGACGGCGAGGGCCGCCGCGCCCGGCGCCTGCGCGCGGCCGCCGAGGCCGATGCCCAGGAGGAGCAGGGCGTCGAGGCCGCGCGGGACCCGGCGGCCGTCCCCGCCTACGCGGGCACGGCCGAGTACGACCCGTACGGGTACGGCTCGGGCGGCGGGTACGACGGCTACGGGAACGGCGGCGGGTACGAGAACGCGGAAGCGGCCTCGTACGGGCGGCAGGACGCCCAGGACCCGCCGTACGGGCCGAACGACGACGGCAACGGCCCCGACACCGGGCAGCTCCCCCCGTACGATCCGAGCGGCCCGGACACGGGGCAGTTCCCGCCGTACGATCCGAGCGGCCCGGACACGGGGCAGCTTCCCCCGTACGACCCGAGCGGCCCCGACACCGGGCAGTTCCCGCCGTACCAGGGGCAGGGGCAGGGGCAGGACTACGGCTACGGCTACCCGCCCGCGCGGGACGGGGACGGCTACGCGCGGGACGGCGGCTACGACAGCCCGTACCCACCCCCGCAGCCGTACCAGCAGCAGCCCTACGAGGACGAGACCGGCCCCTACGGTCCGCAGCCGGGCCGTGACGGGCGCGAGCACGGGAGCGACCAGTGAACCGCAGCACGATGTCCCTGCTCGGCGCCGTCGGCGCGCTCGCCGTCCTCACCGGCGTCGCGACCGCGACGGCGCCCGGCTCCGGTACGGAGGCGAAGCCCGCGCGGGCCGCCGCGCAGCCCGTCCAGCGGTCGAGCCTGCTGTGCCCGGCGCCGGGCGACTCGGCGCTCGCCGAGACCACGTACACGTCCTACACGCCGACGACGAGCGGCACGAGCGGCGGCGGCGAGGCGGTTCTGCGGCCCTCGCCCACCGAGGTGCGCGACGGCAAGAACGCCGAGCAGGCGCCGAAGGCGGGCAAGCCGCTGCTCACGGCGAAGAAGCAGGGCACCCCGGTGACCGAGGAACCCGACTCGTCGAAGACGCCCTCGCTCGTCGGCGAGGCCAGTGGGCCGCTCGCGCCCGGGTGGACCGTGCAGCAGACGACCCTCGTCGACGCGGGCGGCGACCGCGCGCTGCGCGGGATCTCCTGCGGCGCGCCGGACACGGATTTCTGGCTGCCCGGCGTGAGCACGGCGAAGGACCGCTCCGACTACGTGCACCTGACCAACCCCGACGACACCGCCGCCGTCGTGGACATCGCGCTGTACGGGCCGAAGGGCGAGCTGAAGTCCGAGGTCGGCGAGGGCATCCAGATCCCGCCGCTCTCGACCGTGCCCGTCCTGCTCTCGACGCTCAGCGGCTCCCCCGAGAGCGACCTCACCGCGCACGTCACCGCGACCACGGGCCGGATCGCGGCGGCCGTGGACGCGAGCACGCAGGACGCGGGCGGCGACTGGCTCGTCCCCGCCACCGACCCGGCCGCGCGGCTCGTGCTCCCCGGCATCCCCGGGGACGCCACGAAGCTCCGGCTCGTCGCCTTCGCGCCCGGCTCCGACGACGCGAGCCTGAAGGTGCAGTTCGCGCAGAAGACGAGCACGATCGTCCCGGCCGGGCACGAGAACCTGCTGGTCAAGTCCGGGATGACCGCCTCGCTCGACCTCGACGGCATCACACACGGCGAACCGGGCAGCCTCGTGCTGAGCCCCGAGGACCCCAAGGCGGCGACCCCGGTCGTCGCCGCGCTCGCCGTCACGCGCGGCAAGGGCGCGAACCAGGAGACGGCCTTCATCCCCGCGACGTCCCCCGTCGGCCAGCGCGCCTCGGTCACGGGCAACACGGGCAAGAGCGTCCGGCTGACCCTCTCCGCGCCCGAGGCCGCGGCCAAGGTCGAGGTCACGACCTCGGCGGGCACGAAGGGCGGCAGCCCGGCCACGAAGACGTACACCGTCGCCAAGGCCACCTCGCAGGCGCTCGACATCACGCCAGGCAAGGGCACGAAGGGCGAGTGGTCCCTGACCCTCACCCCCCGGCAGGGCAGCGGCCCCGTCCACGCCACCCGCCAGCTGACGGCCGAGTCCGACTCGGGCACGTCCCTCTTCACCATCCAGCCCCTGGAGGACGACAAGGGCATGGTCCGGGTACCGAGAACGGTGGAGGACCTGCGCGTGACGGAGGACTGAGGGGGCGGGGCGGGGGAGCGGAGCCAGCGAACGGGGGCCCTGCGGGGACGTCCCCGCGGCGCCCTGTCGCGCGGCCCACGACGCTACGGGGGCGTCCCCGGGCTCGCCCTGTCGCGGCCCACGCGGTCCCGCCGCTCGGGGCACGTCCACCGGCCCGCCCGGGGGCCCGCCCCTCACTCCTCCCCGTACCTCGGGTCCACCGATTCCGGGGTGAGGCCGAGCAGCTCGGCGACCTGTTCGACGACGACCTCGTGGACGAGGAGGGCGCGCTCCTCGCGGCCCTTGCTGCGGATCTCGACCGGGCGGCGGTAGACGACGACGACCGGCGGGCGGCCGTCCTTCGCGCTCACCGCGGTGCCGAGCGGGACCGGCTCGTCCTGCCAGGATTCGGGACCGGCCCCGGGGACGTCCAGGACCATGAAATCGACGTCGGCGAGCTGCGGCCAGCGGCGTTCGAGGCGGTCCACCGAGTCCTGGACGAGGTCGGCGAAGCTCTCCGCCCTGCTCGCCGAGATCGGCACCTGCGGCGGCGCGACGGGACCGCGCATCCCCCGCCCGTGGCGATCACGGCGGCGCGGGCCCCGGGGGGCGGGCGAGGGCGGAAAAGAGCTGTCCATCACGCGTGAAGGGTAGTCCTCGGGGCCCGCCGAGAGGATGCGGCGGCACGCTCCGTGCGGGGGCGGTGACGCGGACGGGATGCGTAGGCGGGCCGGACGGGGCGGGTACCTGTGCTCCCCACCGGACCGTACGGGCCCGCCCCGCGCCCCGCGGCCGCGCTCCGGCGGCCGCCCCCGACACATGCGGCACACGTATGCGACAGGCGCATTCGGCATCCGTTTCCGGACACCCCTGGGGAGGTTTTTCGGACGCCCGGGCTTCTCGGGCACCCCGGTCCGCCGCGCGGGCCCCGCACCGCTCGCTGTCCGGACCGTACCGACTTCGGCGGACATACGACGACCGGTCTGCCCCCGAGCGGTGCCAAACGGGCACGAGCGGGGACCTGAAGGGGGTTTCCGTCCGTCTGCCCGGCTTGGGACGAAGCGGCGATTTCCGGCCACGACACGGCGCGTACCGGCTGATGGGCGTCGTCGCGGCCCGTTCAAGAGTGCGGTACCGTCCAGGACCGTGAGCCCTGTACGTCGTTGTTCTCGCACCGCGTGCGGCAGCCCTGCCGTCGCCACGCTGACGTACGTCTACGCCGACTCGACGGCCGTTCTCGGGCCTCTCGCCACCTACGCCGAACCGCACTGCTACGACCTGTGCGCCGAGCACTCGGAACGGCTCACCGCGCCGCGCGGCTGGGAGGTCGTCCGCCTCGCCGACGCCTCCGCGCCCCCGCGCCCCTCCGGCGACGACCTCGAAGCGCTCGCCAACGCGGTCCGCGAGGCCGCCCGCCCCCAGGACCGCCCCGCCGAACGCGAGGCACCGCGCGCCGCCGACCCGATGGAGGTCGCCCGCAGGGGCCACCTCCGCATCCTCCGCTCCCCGGACAACTGACCCGCGCCGGACCATGCGCGCCGGAGCACGCGCGCCGCACCACCCGGGCGGAGCCCCCCGCCCCCCGCCCCCCCGAGCCACCCGGCCTGAACCGCCTCCGCCTCCCCGCCGTGCCTCCCTGTAGCCCCGCCGTGCCCCGGCCCCCGGCTCAAGGAGGACCCACGTGTACGTCCAGGACCTGCGGCCCGTAGCCGACTCGCTCGGCCTCTCCGCCCTTGTCGCCGCTCTCCCCCTTCTCGCCGTGCTCGTGCTGCTCGGCGTCGTCCGGATGAAAGCGCACATCGCCGGGCTCATCGGGCTGCTCGCCGCCGCCGTCGTCGCGGTCGCCGCGTACGGGATGCCCGTCGGGCAGACGCTCTCCAGCGCCGCCCAAGGCGCGCTTTTCGGTCTTTTCCCGATCATGTGGATCGTCGTCAACGCGCTGTGGGTGTACCGGATGACGGTCCGCACGCGGCACTTCGACGTGCTGCGCCGCTCCTTCGGACGGCTCTCCGACGACCCGCGCATCCAGGCGCTCGTCATCGCCTTCTGCTTCGGCGCGCTCCTCGAAGCGCTCGCCGGTTTCGGCGCGCCCGTCGCGATCTGCTCGGTCATGCTCGTCGCGCTCGGCTTCGACCCGGTGCGCGCCGCCGTCGTCGCGCTCGTCGCCAACACCGCGCCCGTCGCCTTCGGCGCGATGGGCACGCCGGTCGTGACCCTCGCCAACGTCACGGGCGTCCCGCTCGACGACGTCGCCTCGGTCGTGGGCCGCCAGACCCCGCTGCTCGCCGTCGTCGTACCGCTCCTGCTCGTCGTGCTCGTCGACGGGCGGCGCGGCCTGCGCGAGACGTGGGTGCCCGCGCTCGCCTGCGGACTCGGCTTCGGCATCGCGCAGTTCGCCGCGTCGAACTTCCTCACCGTCCAGCTCGCCGACATCATCGCGGCGCTCGTCGGCGCCGCCGTCCTGGTCGCGCTGCCCACCGCGCGCAGGCCGGCCGCCGAGGACGTACGGGCCTCGGTCCTCACCGGTGCCCGCTCGGCCGACCTCGACCAGGCCGACCCGCGCCCCGACGTCGTCCGCGCCTACGCCCCGTACGCCCTCATCGTCGCCGTGTTCTCGATCGCGCAGATACCCCCGGTCAAGGACCTCTTCGACCGCGCGACCCGCGTCTTCGACTGGCCGTTCCTCGACGTCGCGAACCCGGCGGGCAAGGCCGTATCGGCGAACGTCTTCTCGCTGCCGCTCGTCTCCACGGGCGGCACGCTCGTCCTCGTCGCCGGGGTGCTCACCGCCGTCGTGCTGCGGGTGCGCGCCGGCGCGGTGGTACGCGAATGGGGCGCCACGGTCCACGAGTTGAGGTACGCGATCCTCACCGTCGTCTCCGTACTCGCCCTCGCCTATGTCATGAACCTGTCCGGGCAGGCGGCGACCATCGGCTACTTCGTGGCCGCCGCCGGGGCCGGACTCGCCTTCCTCTCGCCCGTGCTCGGCTGGTTCGGCGTCGCCGTCACCGGGTCCGACACCTCGGCGAACGCCCTCTTCGGCGCACTCCAGGTCACCGCGGCGGGTGAATCCGGGCTCTCGCCCCAACTCCTGGCCGCCGCCAACTCCTCAGGGGGAGTCCTCGGCAAGATGATCTCCCCGCAGAACCTCACGATCGCCTGCGCCGCCGTCGGGCTCGCGGGGCGCGAGGGCGACCTGCTGCGGCGCGTCCTGCCCTGGAGCCTCGGCCTGCTGCTGGTCATGTGCCTCATCGTCGTCGGGCAGAGCACGGTCCTGGAGTGGATGCTTCCTTGAGCGGATGCCCCCTTGAGGCCGTGCCCCGGAGGAGGACAGCGGCCGCCCCACCGTCCCGGCAGGCCGGGGCGGGCGAGACGGCCTCGACCGGGGCGGCAGGCCCCTTCGGGCGCCGTGGCGATCACGTCCTCGTACCTCCCCGTGACGGGTGACGGGCCGTGAGCGGTGTCACCGCCTCCGGGACTCGCCGCGCGCCGCGAAAGGCTGTGGCGGCCCGGGGACGGCCGTCCGTGGCCGTGGGGCGGGGGCGTGGCCGGGTAGGTTGTGGTGCGTACCGGAGCGACCGCGTACCTGCCCGGGGGACCGGCGGACGGTGGGCGCGGGGCCGGCAATCGGGAACCAGGCATCGGGAGGCAGGCTGTGGCCGATCTGTCGCAGATCGTGAAGGCGTACGACATCCGCGGGACCGTCCCCGGGCAGTGGGACGAACACCTCGCCGAGCTGTTCGGCGCCGCCTTCGCCGAGGTGACGGGCGCCGAAGCGCTCGTCGTCGGACACGACATGCGGCCCTCGTCGCCGGGGCTCGCCGCCGCCTTCGGCGCGGGCGCGCGCGGGCGCGGCGCCTCCGTCACCGCGATCGGGCTCTGCTCGACCGACCAGCTCTACTACGCGTCGGGCGCGCTCCACCTGCCCGGCGCGATGTTCACCGCCTCGCACAACCCGGCCCAGTACAACGGCATCAAGCTGTGCCGCGCGGGCGCCGCGCCCGTCGGGCAGGACACCGGGCTCGCCGACGTCCGCGCCCTCGTCGAGAGCTGGATGGAGGAGGGCGCGCCCGCCCCCGTGGCCCGTACCGGCACGCTGTCCACGCGGGACACGCTGGGCGACTACGCGCGCCACCTGCGCACCCTCGTCGACCTCGGCTCCCTCCGCCCCCTCAAGGTCGTCGTCGACGCGGGCAACGGCATGGGGGGCCACACCGTGCCCACCGTCCTCGCGGGGCTCCCGCTCGACCTCGTGCCGATGTACTTCGAGCTGGACGGCTCCTTCCCCAACCACGAGGCCAATCCGCTGGACCCGGCGAACCTCGTGGACCTCCAGGACCGGGTACGGGCCGAGCACGCCGACATCGGGCTCGCCTTCGACGGCGACGCCGACCGCTGCTTCGTCGTCGACGAGCGCGGCGCACCGGTCCCGCCGTCCGCGATCACCGCGCTCGTCGCGGCCCGCGAACTCGCGCGCAACGGTGGCGAAGGCACCGTGATCCACAACCTGATCACCTCCTGGTCCGTCCCCGAGGTCGTCCGCGAGCACGGGGGCACCCCCGTGCGCACGCGCGTCGGGCACTCCTTCATCAAGGCCGAGATGGCGCGCACCGGCGCGATCTTCGGCGGCGAGCACTCGGCGCACTACTACTTCCGCGACTTCTGGAACGCCGATACGGGGATGCTCGCGGCCCTCCACGTCCTCGCCGCGCTCGGCGAGCAGCCGGGGCCGCTCTCGGCGCTGACCGCGCAGTACGACAGGTACGTGGGCTCCGGCGAGGTCAACTCGACGGTCGAGGACCAGGCCGGGGTGACCGCACGCGTCCGCGGGGCCTTCGCGTCCCCCGACGTCACGATCGACACCCTCGACGGCCTCACCGTCACCGCCGCCGACTGGTGGTTCAACCTCCGCCCCTCCAACACGGAGCCCCTGCTGCGGCTCAACGTGGAGGCCAGGGACGCGGGGACGATGGCGAAGGTACGGGACGAGGTGCTCGCACTCGTACGGGTCCCGTGACGCCGGCCCCGCGAGCGCCAGGCGTCCCTGTTCCTCCCGTTCGTCCAGCCCCTCCCGTTCCCCCGGCCGCTCACCGCCCGCCCTCGCCGCTCACCGCCCGCCCTCGCCGCTCACCGGCCGCGCCCGCCCGCGCCCGCCCGCGTCCGCCCCGTCCGCCCCCGACCCGGGCGGGCTAGGCTTGCGCCGTACCCGCCACCGCCCGCGAAAGGACCCCTCATGCCCCTCGAATCCGGCCTCCTGGAGATCCTCGCCTGCCCCGCCTGCCACTCCCCGCTGGAGGAGCGCACGACCGAGGACGCCGAGGAACTCGTCTGCACCGGCAGCGACTGCGGCCTGATCTACCCGGTCCGCGACAGCATCCCCGTGCTCCTCGTCGACGAGGCCCGCAAGCCGGCGTGACGAACGGGGCGCTCCCCTCGCACCCTCCCGCCGGACCAAGCCCGCACCCCGTCCGGCCCGTCCGGCGTCCGAGGGCCCGGCCCGGGGCGGAGCCCCGCGAGCGCCCGCCCCGGTGAGCGCGAGGCCCACGCCCCCGGCCCGCCACCCCCCGCCCCCGGACCCCGGAGTTGCCGCCATGCTCGACGATCTCCTGCTCGACGACCCCGCCGCGCTCGCGCAGGCGGACCCGTACGGACTCCTGCCGGGGGCCGCGGCGGCCGGAGCCCTGGTCCGCACCGCCCAGCGGCTCGCCGCCGAGGCCGGGCTCACCTCGCTCAAGCCCGAGGGACGGCCCCGCTCGATCCTGCTCGCGACCTCGGGGCCCGCCGCCGAGACCGCCGCCGACGTCACGCGCGCGCTCGCCGCCCCCGGCTGCCCCGTGGTCCGCCTCGCCCCCACGGGCGTCGCCGCGGCGCCCGGCGCCCTGCGCTGGGCGCTCCCCGGCTGGGCGGGCCCTGTCGACCTGCTGCTCATCGCCACACCCGACGGCTCCGAGCCCGGCCTGCGCCTCCTCGCCGAGCAGGCGTACCGGCGCGGCCTCACCGTCGTCGCCGTGCTGCCGCGCCGCAGCGCGCTCGGCGAGATCGTGGACGGCTCGCGCGGACTGCCGCTCCCGCTCGCGACCCCGCCCGAGCAGCAAGGCACGGTCTCGCCCTGGCCCTTCCTCGTCCCGCTGCTCGGCCTCCTGGACCGTACGGGCCTCGTCGCCGCCGACGAGGAGGCGATCCATCGCATCGCCGACCGTCTCGACGCGACCGCCGAGCGCTGCGGCCCCGTCACGCCGACCGGCGCGAACCCGGCCAAGTCCCTCGCACTCGAACTCGACGAGTCGCTGCCGCTCCTGTGGACCGAGGGCCCCGCCGCGGACGCCGTCGCGCGCCGCCTCGTACGGCTCCTCGCCGCCCGCGCCGGCCGCGCCGCGCTCACCGCGGCGCTCCCCGAGGCCCTCACCGCGCACGCGGCGCTGCTCAGCCGCCCCGCCGAGACGGACAGCGGCGACGACGACATCGACGACTTCTTCCGCGACCGCGTCGAGGACACCACGGGCCCGCGCCCCCGCCTCGTCCTGCTCCGCACCCGCACCCCCGAGGGCCTCACCGCGGGCCCCGCCGTGCGCGAACTCGCCCACGCCCACCGGGTCCCGCTCACCGAACTGGCCCTCCCCGAAGGCCAGGACCTCGACGTCCTGGCCGAACTCCTCGCCCTCACCGAGTACACGGCCGCCTACCTGTCCCTGGCGGGCCGGGGCTGAGCACAGCCCGGGGAAGGCGCGCGGACGGACCTGAGCAGGGGGAGCGCGGCAGGGCCCGTACGCTCGACACCGGCCGCCGACCTCCACCCGTCCGTCCGCCCGTTGAAGGAATCATGGACCGCCTCAGCAACACCATCCGCCCCTACGCCTGGGGCTCGCTCACCGCCATTCCCGAGCTTCTCGGCGTCGAGCCCAGCGGGGAACCGCAGGCCGAGATGTGGATCGGCGCGCACCCCGGGGCCCCCTCGCACCTCGACCGCGGGCAGGGCGGCACGGCGCTCTCCGCCGTCGTCGACGCCGACCCGGTACGCGAACTGGGTGCCCCCGCCGTCGAGAAGTTCGGCCCGCGCCTCCCCTTCCTCCTCAAGATCCTCGCCGCAGGATCGCCGCTCTCGCTCCAGGTCCACCCCGACCGCGCGCAGGCCGAGGCGGGTTTCGCCGACGAGGAGCGGCGCGGCGTGCCGATCGACGCGCCCGCGCGCAACTACAAGGACGCCAACCACAAGCCCGAACTCATCTGCGCGCTCACGCCCTTCGACGGCCTGTGCGGCTTCCGCGAGCCGACCGCGGCAGCGGCGCTCCTCGCCGGGCTCGACGTCGACAGCCTCAAGCCGTACGTGGACCTGCTGCGCGCCCACCCCGAGGAGGCCGCGCTGCGCGAGGTCCTCACCGCGATCCTCACCGCCGAGCCGCAGGCCGTGGCCGCGACCGTCGAGGAGACCGCGCTCGCCTGCGAGCGCGCGGGCGGCCCGTACGAGCCCTACGCGCGGATCGCCCGCGACTACCCGGGCGACCCCGGTGTCCTCGCGGCGATGCTCCTCAACTTCGTCCGCCTCCAGCCGGGTCAGGCCCTCTACCTCGGCGCAGGCGTCCCGCACGCCTACCTCAGCGGCCTCGGCGTCGAGATCATGGCCAACTCGGACAACGTCCTGCGCTGCGGTCTCACGCCCAAGCACGTCGACGTCCCCGAACTCCTGCGCGTCGTCCGCTTCGCCGCGACGGACCCCGGCGTCCAGCGCCCCGAGGCGGCGCCCGACGGCGAGGAGGTCTACGCGACCCCCATCGACGAGTTCCGCCTCTCGCGCTACGTCCTCGTCCCCGACGCCACGACCCCTGACCTCACCTCACCCGGCCCGCAGCTCCTCCTGTGCACGGCCGGGCAGGTCACGGCGGGCAGCGAGACGCTCCGCCCGGGCGAGGCGGTCTTCGTCCCCGCGGGTGAGCGCGTCACGGCGCGCGGCGACGGCACGCTGTTCCGCGCGGGGGTACGGGTCTGAGGCCGCGCCCGGCGCGGGATTCCGCCTCCCGCGCCGGGGCACCCGTCCCCCCGTACGGGAGAATGACGCGTCCCGGAACACCGGCCGGGACCGACGACCGGGACGAACCGGACGACCAGCCCACCCACAGGGGAGACGAGCAGAGATGAGTGCGTCAGGCGGCACCAAGGCGATCGTGGCGGCCCTGTCCGCCAACCTCGCCATCGCCGTGTCGAAATTCGTGGCCTTCGCCTTCAGCGGTTCCTCGTCCATGCTCGCCGAAGGCGTGCACTCCGTCGCTGACTCGGGCAACCAGGCCCTGCTCCTCCTCGGCAAGAAGCGCTCGGAGCGCGCCGCCACGCCCCAGCACCCCTTCGGCTACGGCCGCGAGCGCTTCCTCTACGCCTTCCTCGTCTCCATCGTCCTGTTCTCGGTCGGTGGCATGTTCGCGCTGTACGAGGGCTACGAGAAGATCAAGCACCCGCACGCGCTGGAGCACTGGTACTGGCCGGTCGGGGTCCTCGTCTTCGCGATCATCGCGGAGGGCATGTCCTTCCGCACCGCCGTGAAGGAGTCGAACACGACGCGCGGCACGATGTCGTGGGTCGAGTACATCCGCCGGGCCAAGGCCCCCGAACTGCCCGTCGTCCTCCTGGAGGACTTCGGCGCGCTCATCGGTCTCGTCCTCGCGCTCGGCGGCGTCGGCCTCTCGCTCGCCACGGACGACGGCGTGTGGGACGGCATCGGCACGCTGTGCATCGGCGTCCTGCTCATCCTCATCGCGCTCGTCCTGGCAGCCGAGACGAAGTCGCTCCTCGTCGGCGAGGCCGCCGGTCCCGAGATCGAGGAGACCATCGCCGCCTCGCTCGTCGACGGGACGCAGGTCACGCGCGTCATCCACATGCGCACGCTCCACCTCGGCCCGGAGGAACTCCTGGTCGCCGCGAAGATCGCCGTCCGCCCCGACGCGACCGGTACGGAGATCACCGAGGCCATCGACGGGGGCGAGTCCCGCGTCCGCGAGGCCGTCCCCATCGCCCGCGTGATCTACCTGGAGCCGGACATCTACACCGACGCGGAGGCGGCGGCGGGCCCGCACCCCGAGGCCACCCCGGGCGGCCCCGTACCGCGGCACGGCGAGGATCACTGACCGTCACGGCACCGCGCCGCGCGGGGGCCCCGGAGAGGCACCATCCCTCCCGGGGCCCCTGTCTCTTCCGGGCGGTACTGGTAGCTTGGGGACAGCCAGACGTCGCTGCTGATGGCGGTCGGGCGGGCTCCGCGAGGGGACCGGCCGAGGGAGAGAGGGCCTCCGACGGACTGCGCCGCGCAAGGGAACGGGACACGTGTGCCCGCGTCCGGTCCGGCACGTCTCGTACGCGTACGAGTACGAGGCCACGGGCCGGTACGGGCGGGCGCCCCGTACCCGCTCACGCGCGGCCAGCACACCCGTACACCTCGCCCCAACCCGAGGAGCAGCAGAGCATGACGTCCGCAACCACTCCGCAGGACTTCAAGGTCGCCGACCTCTCCCTCGCCGATTTCGGCCGCAAGGAGATCACGCTGGCCGAGCACGAGATGCCCGGCCTGATGGCGTTGCGCGCCGAGTACGCCGAGTCGCAGCCGCTGAAGGGCGCCCGGATCACCGGGTCCCTGCACATGACGGTGCAGACCGCCGTCCTGATCGAGACCCTCGTCGCGCTCGGTGCGCGAGTGCGGTGGGCCTCGTGCAACATCTTCTCCACGCAGGACCACGCGGCTGCGGCGATCGCGGTGGGCCCGCACGGCACCCCGGACAACCCGCAGGGTGTTCCGGTCTACGCCTGGAAGGGCGAGAGCCTGGAGGAGTACTGGTGGTGCACCGAGCAGGCGCTCACCTGGGCCGATGCCCCCACGGGCGGCCCGAACATGATCCTCGACGATGGCGGTGACGCGACGCTGCTCGTGCACCAGGGGGTGCGCTACGAGAAGGAGGGGCGCGTTCCCGACCCGGCGACCGAGGCCGAGAACGACGAGCACCGGGTCATCCTCGAACTCCTCACGCGCACGATCGCCGCGGGCTCGCAGAAGTGGACGAAGCTCGCTTCGGAGATCCGCGGGGTGACGGAGGAGACCACGACGGGTGTCCACCGCCTCTACGAGATGCAGCGCGAGGGCTCGCTCCTCTTCCCGGCGATGAACGTGAACGACGCCGTGACGAAGTCGAAGTTCGACAACAAGTACGGCTGCCGCCACTCGCTGATCGACGGGATCAACCGCGCCACCGACGTCCTCATCGGCGGCAAGACGGCCGTGGTCTGCGGCTACGGCGATGTCGGCAAGGGGTGCGCGGAGTCGCTGCGCGGCCAGGGCGCCCGCGTCATCATCACCGAGATCGACCCCATCTGCGCCCTCCAGGCGGCGATGGACGGCTACCAGGTCACGACGCTCGACGAGGTCATCGACAAGGGCGACATCTTCGTCACGACGACCGGCAACAAGGACATCATCATGGCCGGGGACATGGCCAGGATGAAGCACCAGGCGATCGTCGGGAACATCGGCCACTTCGACAACGAGATCGACATGGCCGGGCTCGCGAAGATCCCCGGGATCGTGAAGGACGAGGTCAAGCCGCAGGTCCACACGTGGACGTTCCCGGACGGCAAGAAGATCATCGTGCTGTCCGAGGGCCGTCTGCTGAACCTCGGCAACGCGACCGGGCACCCGTCGTTCGTGATGTCGAACAGCTTCGCGGACCAGACGATCGCGCAGATCGAGCTGTTCACGAAGCCGGAGGAGTACCCGGTGGGCGTGTACGTGCTGCCGAAGGCGCTCGACGAGAAGGTCGCCCGGCTCCACCTCGCCGCGCTCGGCGTGAAGCTCACGACGCTCCGGCCGGAGCAGGCCGAGTACATCGGCGTCAAGGTCGAGGGCCCGTACAAGTCGGACCACTACCGCTACTGAGCCCCCGTAGCCCGTACGCTCCGTAGCCCGTACGCGGGTGGGTGACGCGTACGACGACGTGGCGACGTGACGGTGTGACGGCCCGGAAGCCCCCGCGCTTCCGGGCCGTCCCGCTTCCCCCCTTCCGGCAGCAACCCATCAGGACACCCCCCGATGCCCCGAGGCCGCTACTCCCTCCACGACCCGCATGACGGCAGCCTCCTCGCTGAGGAGCACTTCCAGTGCGCGCCCGGGCCCTCCGGCTGGCGGTACGTCGCCCGGCTCACCACCCCCGTGGGCGAGCCGGACGCCGGCACCGTCGACCTCACGCTCGACTCGCGCGGGCGTCCCCTGCGACTCGAACTGCGCGCGGGCGGCTGGCAGGTCCGCGGTGGCGCTCTCGAAGGGCTCACCTGGGTCAGGTCGGACCCGGAGGGGAACCACGCCACCGAGGGCAACGTGCGCGCCCACGCCTTCGGCGGCACGTCCCCCGCCTTCTACGTCGCCACCGCGCGACTCCTCCGCCTCACCCCGCAATCACCCCCCACCCGTATCCGGCTGGTCTCCTTCGGCGCACCGGTGCTCGCCGCCAGGACGGCCGACCAGTCCTGGCAACTGACGGACACCCAAACACACGCCACTGACAACGGGCCCCTGCGCGTGGACTCGTACCAGGTCAGCGACCTGGAGACGGGCGACAGGCACGAGGTCCACGTGGCCGGGGACGTCGTACTCGCCGCCCCCGGGATCGAGCTGGAGGACCTGGAGTCCCCGCCGAACGAGTTCCCGCCGGAGCCCGGGGAATGACGAAAGGGGACGGCCCGCGCACGGCCGCCCCCTCGTCACCCGCCGGTCAGCCCCTGCGCAGCCTCACCGTCAGGATCTGGAACGGCCGCAGCGCGAGCGCCACCCGCCCCTCCACCACGTCCAGCTCCGTCACCGGCTCCTCCAGCAGATCCGTCACCGCCGCCGAGCCCACCGTGAAGCCCGCGCCCAGCGAGGCCCGCGCGGAACCGCCCCGCGACTCGTAGAGCCGCACGACCACGTCCCCCGAGCGGTCGTCGGCGAGCTTCACCGCCTCCACGAGCACGTCCGGGTGCGAGACGGTCACCAGCGGAGCCGCCCCGGCCGGCGCCGCTGTCCCGTCCCCCGCCCCGTCCCGGGCCCCGCCGCCCGGCACGACCCGCAGCGGCAGGTTGAGCGCGTACCCGCCCGCCGCTGCTTCCCCGATGTCCGCGCCCGCCTCCAGCGCGTACGCGAAGGCGTGCCGTCCCCTGTCCGCCTCCGGGTCGGGGCTGTGCGGGGCGCGCAGGAGCGAGAGCCGCAGCGTCGTCGTCGTACCGCCGTCCGCCCGCGTGTGCCGCCGCACGTCGTGCCCGTACGTCGAGTCCGTGAGCAGCGCGGCGCCGAAACCGTGCTCGCCGACGTGCACCCACCGGTGCTGCCAGACCTCGAAGCGGGCCGCGTCCCAGCTCGTGTTCTCGTGCGTCGGCCGCTCGACGTGCCCGAACTGCACCTCCGCGCTCTCGTGCCCCGCGTGCACGTCGAGCGGCCACGCCGCCTTGAGCACGGCGTCCCGCTCCTGCCAGTCGATATCGGTCCGTACCACCAACCGCCTGCTGCCTGCGGTCAGTTCGAGATCCTGTACGAGTCGCGAAGCGCCGAAGACGCGCGTCACGCGGACCCGTGCGAGCAGCGGTCCCGGTGCGGCCAGCTCGACCGATTCGGCCGCCGTGAGGTCGCTGACGGTGTTGCGGTAGGCGGCGTCCAGGTTCCACGCGCTCCACAACGTCGGGTCGTCGTGGTGCAGTTGGAGCAGGTTGCCGGGCTCGTCCGGGGCGAGCGTCTCGCGCTCGGCGCCCAGGTCCCTGACCGAGCGCACGAGCCCGTGGGCCCGGTCGATCCGCACGCGTACGAGCCCGTTGTCGAGGACGAGGTCCCCGCCCTCCTCGCCCGCCGTGACCGGCCGCGGGCCGTCCTCGCGCGCGACGAGTGCGCCCGCGCCGAGCGCGGGGGCGTGCGCGAGCACCGCGCGCGAACCGTCCGCCAGCTCCTGCCCGTCCGCACCGCAGCCCCCGGGCACCACGACGACCTCCGTACGCTCCTGCGGGGCCGCGTTCAGCACCGTGAACCCCCTACCACCGGTGCCGAGTTCACGCGCCGCCGCCCCGATGATCCCCTCCAGCTCCGCGTGCGTCGCGCGGTACATCTCCTCGGCCTGCTCGTGCACCCAGGCGATCGACGTGCCGGGCAGGATGTCGTGGAACTGGTGGAGCAGCACCCGCCGCCACAGGGCCTCCAGCTCCTCGTACGGGTACGCGTGCCCGCCGCGCACCGCCGCCGTCGCCGCCCACAGCTCGGCCTCGCGCAGCAGCGCCTCCGCACGCCGGTTGCCGCGCTTCGTACGGGCCTGACTCGTGTACGTGCCGCGGTGGTTCTCCAGGTACAGCTCGCCGCGCCACACGGGCCGTCGCGGGTACTCGCGGTCCGCGACCGCGAAGAAGTCGGACGGCCTCGTGACCTCGACGCGCGGCGAGCCCTCCAGGTCCCGCAGCCGCCTGGCCCGCTCCATCATCTCGCGCGTGGGCCCGCCGCCCCCGTCCCCGAAACCGAACGGCGCGAGCGAGCGCCCCGCGACACCCTTCTCCGCGAAGTTCGCCTCGGCGTGGGCGAGTTCGCGCCCGGTCAGCTCGCAGTTGTAGGTGTCGACGGGCGGGAAGTGGGTGAGGATGCGCGTCCCGTCGATGCCCTCCCAGTCGAAGGTGTGGTGCGGCAGCCTGTTCACCGCGTTCCACGAGAGCTTCTGCGTGAGGAACCAGCGCGCGCCCGCGAGCTTCGCGAGCTGCGGGTACGCGGCGCTGTAGCCGAAGGAGTCCGGGAGCCACACGCCGTCCTGCTCGACGCCGAACTCCTCGGCGAAGAACCGCCGCCCGTGGACGAGTTGACGGGCGAGGGCCTCACCGCCCGGGAGATTCCCGTCCGCCTCCACCCACATGCCGCCGACCGGCACGAAACTCCCGTCCGCCACAGCCTTCTTGATCCGCGCGTAGACGTCCGGGCGCTGCTCCTTCATCCACGCGTACTGCTGCGCGGACGAGCAGGCGAAGACGAGTTCCGGGTACTCCTCGGCGAGCGCGGTGACGTTCGTGAACGTACGGGCGCACTTGCGGACGGTCTCGCGCAGCGGCCACAGCCACGCCGAGTCGATGTGCGCGTGCCCGACCGCGTGCACGGTGTGCGCCGAGGCGTGCGCGGGCCGCGCGAGGACGCCGGACAGGACCTCGCGCCCCCGCGCGGCCGTCGCCGCCACGTCCCAGGGGTCGACGACGTCCACGACCTTGTCGAGCGCCCGCAGGATCTCCCAGCGCCGGGGCGCCGACTCCGGGAGCTGGCGCATGAGTTCGTCGAGGACGGTCATGTCCTGGAGCAGGTGCCACACGTCCTCCTCGCGGACCGCGAGATCGGCGGCGAGCAGCCGGTAGAGGGGATCGTTGCCCGCGGTCCGCGGCGAGCTGTACCGCATCCCGATCGCGGCGCTGCCCGCGATCTTCGGGTTGGCGGCGAGTTCGACGAGGAGGCTGATCTCCTCGCCGCCGGTCGCAGGCTCCGCGAGCCGTACCGTGCGGTGGTAGGGGTGCAGGCCCTGGAGGGGTTCCCCTTCGGCGGTGTGCACGAAGCCCTCGGCCTGTCCGCCGGGGCCCTGCGTCAGGTCGAAGTCGAGGTCGAAGACGGCCTCGACGCGCCTGCCCGCCCAGTGCGCGGGCACGGTCCCCTTCGCACGCAGCCAGGTCGTCCCCCAGGGCGAGCCCCAGTACTCCCCGGCGGCGAAGGGCTCGTACGCCGCCCGCAGCGCCTCCGCGACGGGCACCGGCTCGCCGGGCACCCGCCACACCTCCAGGGCGAGCGGCAGCGGTTCGGAGTGGAGGGCGGGCCGCAGCCTGCCGGAGACGAACCGTGCGATGCGGTCCTCGGTCGCTGTCCGGTCGTCGTGCATGGTGAGGGTGCTCCTCGGGTGGTGGTGCGGGGTGGGGGAGTGGGGAGGCCCCGGCAGGGTCCGGGGCGCCGGGCGGCCGTCGGGCGGCGCGGGGTTCAGGCGCGCGGGCCGGCGGCCCATGCCTTCTCGTACTCGGCGCGCATCCGGTCGCCGCCCTCGCGCCGCCACAAGCGGACGGTCTCGTCGAGCGAGGAGAGCGGGTTGCGGCCCTGCATGATGCCCTTGATGGCGTCGTCGGTCTTGAGCTGGAGGCCCCCGGAGGCCTTGGCCGCGGTCTCCGAGTAGATGCCCTCGGTGGGGTTGCGCACGAGGACGTCGGCGGCGCGCCGCTGGAAGGAGTGCTGGCGGTCCACGACGTCGGGGCGCTCGGGGAAGTAGAGCGAGAGCGGCGCGTCGGTGACGAAGCCGGTGGGCAGCGCGGTCTCGGTCGTGCCGTCCGGGGTGAGGATCGGGTCGGTGCCCCGGAGCGTGTGGTCGTGCCCCTTCAGCCCGTACTTGCGCAGCTTGTACGCGTCGGTGCCGAAGGGCGCCGCCATCGCGTTCGCGAGCCGGAGTATCTGCCGGATACGGGACGCGGGCGCCTTCTTGAGCGCGAGCACCGCGAAGCTGGAGTACCCGGCCCAGTGGCTGCCCTCGCCGCCGCCGAAGCCGGGCGCGAGCATCCCGTCGATCTCCAGGCCCTTGTTGTTCCGCGCGTACTGCCGGTAGAAGTCGTTCCAGCCCGCGTTGCCGTCGTAGTGCAGCGCGATCTGCCCGTTGCCGAACCAGTCCTTGAACTTGCCGACCACGCTGTACGCGTCCGGGTGGAGCAGCTGCTCCTTGGTGAGCGTGCGCACGGCGTCGAGCGCCTCGCGCACCTCCTCGGTCTCCAGCCAGTACGTGAACCTGCCGTTCTCCTCGCGCCACATGTTCGCCCCGCCCAGCATCTCCATCACGAAGTAGCAGGTCGTGAGCGGGTCACCGAGCGCGTACCTGCTGTGCCTGGGGTCGGAGACGTCCTTGCACAGCTGTCTGAACTCCTTGAAGTCCGCAGGGTGCGGGTCGAGCCGGCGCTCCTTGAACCGGTCGGAGCGGTAGAACATGATGCTGCCCGCGTTCGCGCGCGGCATCGGAAGGGCGTAGATCCCGCCGTTGCGGACCGTCCAGCGCCAGGCGTCGGTGGGGATGTTGGCGAGATACGGGTACTCGCGGATCGCCGCGCCCGACAGGTGCTCGGTGAGGTCCTCGAAGAGCGCGTTGAACATCGCGGGCTGCTGGCTCGCCGTCGGCAGCACGAGCATCGCGTCGGGCAGGTCCCCGCCCGCGACGACGACCGAGAACTTGCTGGGGTAGTCGGCCACGGGCACGATCTCGATGTCGAGGTCCGTGCCGAGCTGCTCGTTGAGCGCCCGCCAGTACGGGTTGCGGCCGGGCGGTGGCGGTACGGGGTTGAAGGTCAGCGTCATGACGCTGACCCCGGGCCCCTTCGCGGGCGGCCCGTCGGGGAAGGCGGGGGCCGGCTCCGCGGGGTAGTGCCGGTACCCGTTGAGCACGCCGCTCTTCGTACCGGCGAGGTCGGGCGCGACGCCCTGGTACGGGACGTAGTCGGGCAGGTCGGCCTTCGCCCCGCCGGTGAGCGGGATCGCGGGACCGCCGTCGCCGCAGCTCGCGAGCGCGAGACCGGCCGCCGCTCCCGCCGATGCGCGCAGCAGTCCCCTGCGCGAGATGAGGGGTCCCATAGGGCTGCTCCTTCGTGGTGGTCCGGCTCGTGGTGGTCCGGTTCGTGGTGTCCGGGGAATCGGGGTGGTGCGGAGGGGCGCCGGGGTCTCAGCCCTTGACGGCGCCGATCATCACGCCCTTGTTCATGTGCCGTTGCAGGAACGGGTACACGAGCACGATGGGCACGATGGAGAGCACGATGATCGCCGCCTGGAGCGCCTGCGAGGGCGGCAGCGGCGCCCCGGCGGCCGAGGCCTCGCCCGCGCCGATCGCCGCGTTGTTCACCACGTACGTGCGCAGCACGAGCTGCATGGGCCACTTCGCCGATTCGTTCATGTACAGCAGCGCGTTGAAGAAGGCGTTCCAGTACGAGACCGCGTAGAAGAGCCCGACGACGGCGACGGAGGCGCGCGAGAGCGGCATCACGACCTTCGTCAGGATGTTCAGCTCGTTCGCCCCGTCGATCCGCGCCGCGTCGAGGAGTTCACGCGGAATGCTCTGGAAGAAGGAGCGCAGGACGATGACGTTGAAGGCGTTCACCATCGTCGGCAGGATCAACGCCCAGTAGCTGTTGATGAGATGGAGCTGCTTGATCAGCAGGTAGCTGGGGATGACGCCGGGCGCGAAGAGCATCGAGAAGAGCAGGATCATCAGCACCGGCTTGTGCCCGAAGGAACCGGGCCTGCTCAGCCCGTACGCGAGCGTGACGCTGGAGAGCAGGCTCAGCGCCGTACCGACGACCGTGACCCCGATGCTCACCGCCATCGCCCGGGTCACGAGCCCGCCGCGCAGGATCGCCTCGTAGGAGTCGAGGGAGGGATGGTCCGGCCACAGGACGAAGCCGCCCGCCTCGTTGACCTGCGCCGTGTCGGCGAGCGAGGTCGAGAGCACCGTGAGGAACGGCAGGATCACGGTGAGGCAGCACAGCAGGATGACGAGGGACTTGAGGACGCGCCACGGCGGCGAGGCCGGGGTCTGCCCCGGTATCCCCGCGTCGATGCGGCGCCGCACCGGCGCGCGCGGCGGGCGCGCCGGACGCCGGTCCCTGGGTCCCGGCACCTCCGCGGCAGCGGGCGTCGTGGGCAGTCGCGCGGTACTCATGAGCGGTAGATCCCTTCCTCGCCGAAGAAGTGCGCGAGCTTGTTCGCGCCCAGCACCAGGACCACGCCCACCAGGCCCTTGACGAGCCCCACGGCCGCCGAGACACCCCACTGCCCGGACAGCAGGCCGTTGTTGTAGACGTACGTGTCGAGCACTTCGCTCGCCGGCAGCCCCACCCCGGCCTGTTGCAGGATGATCTGCTCGAAGCCGACGCTCAGCGCGTCACCGAGCCGCAGGATCAGGAGCAGGACGACGAGCCCGCGCAGCGCGGGCAGCGTGACGTGCCACGTCTGCCGCAGCCGTCCGGCGCCGTCCATCGCCGCCGCCTCGTACAGATCCGTGTCGACGCGCGAGAGCGCGGCGAGGAAGAGGATCGTGCCCCACCCCGTGTCCTTCCAGATGACCTGCGAGGTCAGCAGGGCCTTGAAGAGATCGGGGTCGCCGATGATGTTCCAGGTGCCCATGTCCTGCGCGCGCAGGAAGACGTTGATGAGCCCGCCGCTGCCCAGCATCTGCTGGAAGAGCGCGACCACCACGACCCACGACAGGAAGTGCGGCAGGTAGAGCACGTTCTGCACGGCCTTCTTGACCCGCTCGCTCACCAGGCTGTTGAGCGCGAGCGCCAGCAGGATCGGCGCCGGGAAGACGAATACCACCTGGATGATGAGGAGTTGGAAGGTGTTCGAGAGCGCGTGCAGGAACGCGGAGTCCCCGTTGAAGAGGACCGAGAAGTTGTCCAGGCCCGACCAGCGGCTGTGCATGATGCCGATGAACGGCTGGTAGTCCTGGAAGGCGATGACGTTGCCGAGCAGCGGCACGTAGTGGAAGAGCAGCACCACGGCGATGCCGGGCACGGTGAACCAGAAGAGGCCGCGGTCGACGCGGCGTTTCTTCCGTGGTCCTGTGAGCTGGGACATGGGCGAAGCCCTTCAACGGCGGAGGGCGGGCCCGGCCTTCGCTGAGTGGGCCCCTCGGGCCGCTATGTAAAATCAATGGATTGCGTGGAGTCAATGCGTCCGACAGCGCTTTCTGTCCACTGCCGCAAGGGATTTTCGACGGCACACGCGCCGCATCCCTTGGCTGGAGGGTGTACGGGGGCCGATGATGGCAGCAAAGTTCTTTTACGGCTGCCGGGCGCGGATCGTGACGGTACGGAGGCAGGAGCACGATGAGCGGGCAACGTACGTATACGACGCCGGGCCGGGCAGCGGGAGCCGCCTTCGCCCTCACCCCCGCCGACCGCACCCGCCTGCGTGGCTGGGCACGCGGCTCGGGCGCCCGCGCCCTGCGCGCGCAGATCGTCCTCGACGCGGCGGCGGGTACCGGCGTCGTCGACAGCGCCCGCCGCCTCGGCGTCTCCCGGCCCACCGTCACCACCTGGCGCCGCCGCTACGCGGCCGAAGGGCTCGCCGGACTCGAACACCGCCCCCGCAGCGGCCGCCCCTCACGCGTCGACGAAGCCGCGCTCGTCGCCCGCTCGCTCCTCCCGGCCCCCGACGGCGAGGCCCCCCTCTCGGTCCGCGCGCTCGCCGCCCGCACCGGCGTCTCGCACACGACCCTCGCCGCCGTCCGCCGCCGCTGGGGCCTCGGCGCGGGCCCAGGCGTCGCCGGTCTCACCGTCCCCGCCGACCCGCCCTGCCCCCTGCGCGACCTGGACCTCCTCGCCGTCCACGCGAGCCCGGTCCACGAGGGGGGCGAACGCGCCCTCTTCCTCCTCGGCGCACCCCTCGAAGGCCGCCCCCGCCCCTCGCGCCGCGCCACCGCTCTCGTCCGCGACGCGACGGCGTACGTGTACGGGGCGCTCGACGCGCTCGGCACGGACCCCGCCGAAGCGCCCGCCCCCGGGCGAACGGCCCCCGAAGCGCCCGGCTCCCGGCAGGAGCCCGCCCCGCTCCCGTACCGGGAGCTGTACGAAGCCGTACGCGCCCGCCACCCCGGCCGCACCCTCCACGCCCTGACCCTCGGCCCCGCCCCCGACCTCGAAGGCGCCGAGCCCCACACGCTCCCCGCCGCGACCCGCGCGACCTCCCTCCTGCGCGTTCTCCTCCTCGCCGAACTCGCCCGCGACCCGGTCGCGTTGGCGGCCGCGCTGGCGGAACTCCCCGCCCCCGGCGCGCGGGCGGAAGGTTCCCTGCGCTGGATACGTCCCGCGGCGCCGCCCACCGCGCGCTCGGCGCCCCGTCCCGCCCCGCGCGCCTTCAACCAGCTCGCGCTCGGCTCGTACAACGAGAAGCTCGTCATCGAGAGCATCCGCGAGGCGGGCACCCTCAGCCGCGTCGAGATCGCCACGTCGACCGGGCTCACCCCGCAAGCCGTCTCGCGCATCACCCGCAACCTGCTGACCTCGGGCCTCATCGTGCAGGACGAGGGCCGTTCGGCGGGCGCGGGCAAGCCCCGCATCCCGCTGCGCCTGCGGCCCGACGCCGGATACGCGGTCGGCGTCCACCTCGACCCGTGGATGATCACGGCCGTCGCGGTAGACCTGTGCGGGCAGGTCGTCGCCCGCCGCAGGATGCCGCTCGAAGCCCCCCGCGACCCCGCCTGGTGCCTCGCCGAGATGGCCGCGCTCGCCCGCGAGGCGGCGGCCGAAGTCCCGGACGGGGGACCGGTGCTGGGGTACGGAGTCGCCCTGCCGGGACCGCTCGACCGGCGCGCGGGCGTCCTGCTCGACCCGCCGCTCTTCGACGGCTGGGAACGCGTCGAGGTCGGCGCCGGGCTCAGCGCCCTGCTCGGCAGCGCCGTCGTCGTCGAGAAGGACGCGACAGCGGCGGCGATCGGCGAACGCTGGCTCGGCGCCGCCGAACGCGCCGAGGACTTCGTCTACCTCTACCTCGGCGCGGGCGCGGGCAGCGGCGCCTTCCTCGGCGGTGACGTGCACCGGGGCGCCACGGGCAACGCGGGCGAGCTGGGCGAGCTGTGCGCGCGCCCCCGTACCCCCGGCGAGGACGACGTCCCGCGCTCCGCCGAGGAGTGCGCCCCCATCTCCACGACCCTCGCCCGCGTCCGCGCTGCCGGGCTCCCCGTGCCGCCGGGCGAGGACGCCTACCCGTGGGTCTGCGCCCGTGCGGCCGAGGGCGATCCCGTCGTGTGCGAGGTCGTCGACGGCGTCGCGCGCGTCCTCGCCAGGGGCGCCGCAGGGCTCGTCGGGCTCTTCGACACCGAACTCCTCATCGTCGGCGGCCCCGCGGTGCTCCCCGGCGTCCGCGGCCGCTACCTCGACCTCCTCACCGCGGCCGTCAACACCTTCCCGCTCGCCCACCACGTCCGCACGGTCCACGTCGCGCCCTCGCACCTCGGCGAGGAGGCGGCCGCTGTCGGCGCCGCTTCGAGCGTCTTCCACGCCACCTTCACGCCCAGCCTGAAGACCGGCAGGCGGGCAAAGAACTAACCGGCCAGGCGGGAAGGATGTGGCGCGTACGCCGCCCCATCTCCCTTGCCCCGCACGGAAATCGCTTTCGTCCTACCGGTTGACGAGGTACATCCGAGGGATTTTCATGGCGGCACCCCACCGGTGCCGCGCACGTCCCCGAAGCTCCCTCTCCCGGCGTCCCCGGACGCCTCAGGACCTCTACGGAACCGAGGACCCCCCATGCCCAGACGCCGTACCCGTCTCTCCCTCGCCACCGCGGCGACTCTCACTCTCCTGGCCACCGCACTCGGCACCCAGGCGGGAGCGGCGAGCCCCACCGCCGCACCCCCCACCCTCAAGGGCCACGTCTACGCGGGGTATCAGGGCTGGTTCAACCACCCGTCCGACGGCTCCCCGCTCGATGCCTGGCGCCACTGGGCGGGCTCGCTGCCCGCACCGGGCAACCAGACCTTCGAAC
>NZ_CP192513.1:4475000-7244433 GCF_050613165.1 Streptomyces sp. P6-2-1
CAACCAGGAGGTTGGCTTAGAAGCAGCCACCCTTGAAAGAGTGCGTAATAGCTCACTGGTCTAGTGATTCCGCGCCGACAATGTAGCGGGGCTCAAGCGTACCGCCGAAGTCGTGTCATTGCAGCAATACTCCCAACGGAGGCTGTGATGGGTAGGGGAGCGTCGTGTGCCGGGTGAAGCTGCCGTGTAAGCGAGTGGTGGACGGTTCACGAGTGAGAATGCAGGCATGAGTAGCGATTCACACGTGAGAAACGTGTGCGCCGATTGACTAAGGGTTCCTGGGTCAAGCTGATCTGCCCAGGGTAAGTCGGGACCTAAGGCGAGGCCGACAGGCGTAGTCGATGGATAACCGGTTGATATTCCGGTACCCGCTGTGAAGCGTCAAACATTGAATCCAGTGATGCTAAGCCCGTGAAGCCGCCCTGATCTCTTCGGAGTTGAGGGGAGTGGTGGAGCCGGTGACCCAGGCTGGTAGTAGGTGAGTGATGGGGTGACGCAGGAAGGTAGTCCATCCCGGGCGGTGGTTGTCCCGGGGTAAGGGTGTAGGGCGTTGCGTAGGTAAATCCGCGTAGCTTGTGCCTGAGACCTGATGCCGAGCCGATTGTGGTGAAGTGGATGATCCTATGCTGTCGAGAAAAGCCTCTAGCGAGTTTCATGGCGGCCCGTACCCTAAACCGACTCAGGTGGTCTGGTAGAGAATACCGAGGCGTTCGGGTGAACTATGGTTAAGGAACTCGGCAAAATGCCCCCGTAACTTCGGGAGAAGGGGGGCCACACCTGGTGATCACTCTTGCAGTGTGAGCTGGGGGTGGCCGCAGAGACCAGCGAGAAGCGACTGTTTACTAAAAACACAGGTCCGTGCGAAGCCGTAAGGCGATGTATACGGACTGACGCCTGCCCGGTGCTGGAACGTTAAGGGGACCGGTTAGCTGACTTTCGGGTTGGCGAAGCTGAGAACTTAAGCGCCAGTAAACGGCGGTGGTAACTATAACCATCCTAAGGTAGCGAAATTCCTTGTCGGGTAAGTTCCGACCTGCACGAATGGCGTAACGACTTCTCGACTGTCTCAACCATAGGCCCGGTGAAATTGCATTACGAGTAAAGATGCTCGTTTCGCGCAGCAGGACGGAAAGACCCCGGGACCTTTACTACAGTTTGATATTGGTGTTCGGTTCGGCTTGTGTAGGATAGGTGGGAGACTTTGAAGCGGCCACGCCAGTGGTTGTGGAGTCGTTGTTGAAATACCACTCTGGTCGTGCTGGATGTCTAACCCGGGTCCGTGATCCGGATCGGGGACAGTGTCTGATGGGTAGTTTAACTGGGGCGGTTGCCTCCTAAAGAGTAACGGAGGCGCCCAAAGGTTCCCTCAGCCTGGTTGGTAATCAGGTGGTGAGTGTAAGTGCACAAGGGAGCTTGACTGTGAGACCGACGGGTCGAGCAGGGACGAAAGTCGGGACTAGTGATCCGGCGGTGGCTTGTGGAAGCGCCGTCGCTCAACGGATAAAAGGTACCCCGGGGATAACAGGCTGATCTTCCCCAAGAGTCCATATCGACGGGATGGTTTGGCACCTCGATGTCGGCTCGTCGCATCCTGGGGCTGGAGTCGGTCCCAAGGGTTGGGCTGTTCGCCCATTAAAGCGGTACGCGAGCTGGGTTTAGAACGTCGTGAGACAGTTCGGTCCCTATCCGCTGTGCGCGTAGGAATATTGAGAAGGGCTGTCCCTAGTACGAGAGGACCGGGACGGACGAACCTCTGGTGTGCCAGTTGTTCTGCCAAGGGCATGGCTGGTTGGCTACGTTCGGGAGGGATAACCGCTGAAAGCATCTAAGCGGGAAGCCTGCTTCGAGATGAGTGTTCCCACCTCCTTTGAGAGGGTAAGGCTCCCAGTAGACGACTGGGTTGATAGGCCGGATATGGAAGCCCTGTGAGGGGTGGAGTTGACCGGTACTAATAGGCCGAGGGCTTGTCCTCAGTTGCTCGCGTCCACTGTGTTGGTTCTGAAACCACGAACAACCGGACCACGTCCTTTTGAGGGGCGGGGTGGTTGTGGGTTTTATAGTGTTTCGGTGGTCATAGCGCGTGGGAAACGCCCGGTTACATTCCGAACCCGGAAGCTAAGCTGCGTAGCGCCGATGGTACTGCAAGGGGGACCTTGTGGGAGAGTAGGACGCCGCCGAACAATTATTGTGGGATTGCCCCGCACCATTCATTTGGTGCGGGGCTTTTCTGCGTTCCCGTGGAATGGGGGCCGGTGGAATGGCAACCGGTTGAATGCGTGGGCCCCGGGGCGTATACCGCCCCGGGGCCTGTTGCGCGGTTGTCAGGCGGCTGCTGCCGCCAGCTCGATGTCGAGGGATTCGCGGCGGATGCGCCGGTCCACGTAGAGGAGCACCGTGACGCCGGCGGTCAGGGGAAAGACGAACATCGTGGAGGCGATCATGCCGAGGCCCGAGAAGAGCCAGAAGGCGAAGCCGCCCGTGGTGGTCTCTCCCGAGCCCGCGAAGCCTGCCAGGAGGCCGAGCGCATCGAAGGGGAGCATGATGACGAACTGAGCCACCGACGCGATGAGTCCGGTCAGCAGCAGGATGCCGAAAGTGCGCCACCAGGCGCCGTCGACCAGCTTCGCGGAACGGCGCATCGCGTCCACGACGCCCTGCCGCTCCAGCACGAGCGCGGCCGTACTGAACGACAGACGGATGTACAGCCACACGGCGAGGACCACCCCGGCGAGGGCGCCGAGGAGCGTGAGCCCGTCGCCGCCGCCCGCCGCGTTCACCACGAGACCGGGGACGAGGCACACGAGGACCGCCGCCGCCGTGACGAGGGACAGCAGGACGGTCAGCCCGAGCAGCTTCCACAAGCGCGGGCGCGCCTCGCGCCAGGCGGCCTTCAGGCTCAGCGGGCGGCCGAGTACCGCGTGGCTCGCCACGGAGGTCAGCATCCCCACCGCGAGCGTCGAGCCGAGCAGCGCGACGAACTCGGCGGGCAGCGAACCGAGGCTGTAGAGGTTCGTGTCGCCGGACATCGTGCCCCGCACCGCGAGCGTGATGCCCACGACGAGGACCGCGAGCCCGAGCGAGATGCCCAGGACCGCCCGCCAGTACGTGCGCATCATGCGGAAGGCGCCACCGAGGATGTCCCCGAGTTCCAGCGGGCGCAACGGGATGACGCCCGGCTGCGGCGCGAGCGGCGGACCGCCCCAGCCGCCTCCGGGAGCGCCCCAGCCACCCCCCGGCCCGCCCCAGCCCGTGCCCGGGCCACCGGGAGGCGGCCCACCCGGGCCCGTACCGCCGTGGCGCCACCCGCTGGGCCCGGGAGCCTGCCCCTCGCCCCGCTGCCCCGGTATCGCTTCGGGCTGCCCCCGGCCCGTACCGCCCGGCGGGGGCGCGGAGCGGTCGTGCGGGGGTGGGGCGGGCTCGGGGGAGCCCTGCGAGGGGTTTTCGGGCACGGCGGGACCGGGGGTGTCCGTCATCGACGCTCCTTCGTGGGTGGTGCCGGGTCCGCTCAGGGACGGTGGCGTGGGCTCATCGTGTCACGCGAACAGGTGAGTCGGCGGGGCCGCCGAGCGGCGGGAACGGGGGTCTCCCGCGGCTTCTGCCGGGCCCCCGGATGAGGGCAGACTGGGGGAATGGCCCAAGAGTCCCCCGTACCGCAGGCACCCCTGTCCCCGCTCCCGGAGCAGTCACTCTCCGTGCTGCGCTGGGCCGAGCCGCCGGAGGGGCCGGTGGTGGTGCTCCTCGATCAGCGGCGGCTGCCGGATGAGGAGGCAGAGCTGGTGTGCACGGACGCGCCCGCGCTCGTCGAGGCCGTTCGCTCGCTCGCCGTGCGCGGGGCGCCGCTGCTCGGGATCGCGGGGGCGTACGGGGTCGCGCTCGCGGCCGTGCGCGGATTCGACGTGGACGAGGCGGCCGACGCGCTCGCCTCGGCTCGGCCCACGGCCGTGAACCTCGCGCGGGGTGCCCGGCGGGCGCAGCGCGCCTTCCGAGCCGCACGCGCGGCCGGGGCGGACCGGGCGGCCGCCGCCGCAGCGACGCTCGCCGAGGCGCGGGCGCTGCACGCCGAGGACGCGGCGGCCTCCGCGGCGATGGCCGCGCACGGCGCGACGCTGCTCGAAGGGCTGCTGCCGGGCGGCGGGTACCGGCTGCTCACGCACTGCAACACCGGGGCACTCGTCTCCGGGGGCGAGGGCACCGCCTTCGCCGTGGCGCTCGCCGCGCACCGCGCGGGGCGGCTGCGCAGGCTGTGGGTGGACGAGACGCGGCCGCTGTGGCAGGGCGCCAGGCTGACCGCGTGGGAGGCGGCGCGGCGCCAAATGGCGTATACCTTGCTCGCGGACAACGCAGCCGGTTCGCTCTTCGCGGCCGGTGAGGTGGATGCCGTGCTGATCGGGGCGGACCGGATCGCGGCGGACGGGGCGGTGGCGAACAAGGTGGGCAGTTATCCGCTCGCGGTGCTCGCGCACCACCACCGGGTGCCGTTCGTCGTCGTCGCTCCGCTGTCCACGGTGGATCTCGCCACGGAGACAGGGGCGGCGATCGAGGTGGAGCAGCGGGCCGGGCACGAGGTGACCGAGGTGCGGGGGCGCGGGGGTCTCACGGTGCCGCTGGCACCGCTCGGGACGCGGGCGTACAACCCCGCTTTCGATGTCACACCGCCCGAACTGATCAGCGCGATTGTCACGGAGGCCGGGGTGGTGACCCCGGTGACGGCGGAGGGACTGGCGGCTCTGTGTGCCAGTTCACGTCAGGCAACGATGAGCTAATGGGATGATGTCAGTCATGAAGGGACGAGTCCTTGTCGTCGACGACGACACCGCACTGGCCGAGATGCTCGGCATCGTGCTGCGTGGTGAAGGTTTCGAGCCGTCGTTCGTCGCGGACGGCGACAAGGCGCTGGCCGCCTTCCGCGACACCAAGCCCGACCTGGTGCTGCTCGACCTGATGCTGCCCGGCAGGGACGGTATCGAGGTCTGCCGCCTGATCCGCGCCGAGTCCGGTGTCCCGGTCGTCATGCTCACGGCCAAGAGCGACACCGTGGACGTCGTGGTCGGCCTGGAGTCGGGCGCCGACGACTACATCGTCAAGCCGTTCAAGCCCAAGGAGCTGGTGGCCCGTATCCGGGCCAGGCTGCGCAGGTCGGAGGAGCCGGCGCCCGAGCAGCTCACCATCGGTGACCTGGTCATCGACGTCGCCGGGCACTCGGTCAAGCGCGAGGGCCAGTCGATCGCGCTGACCCCGCTGGAGTTCGACCTGCTCGTCGCGCTCGCGCGCAAGCCGTGGCAGGTCTTCACCCGCGAGGTGCTCCTCGAACAGGTGTGGGGGTACCGGCACGCCGCCGATACGCGCCTGGTCAACGTGCACGTCCAGCGGCTGCGCTCCAAGGTCGAGCGCGACCCCGAGCGTCCCGAGATCGTCGTGACGGTGCGCGGTGTCGGCTACAAGGCCGGACCGAACTGACATGGCCGGGGACTGACATGACCAGGGGAAGTGCCGCACGCTCCGGCGGGCCTGGCAGGTTCGGCCGGATCGTCGCCCAGGGCCGGGCCCTCGGCGGGGGCGTGGGTGCCAACGGCAGCCCGTTCCTGCGGCTCTTCTCACGGTGGGTGCGGCGGCCGTTGCTGCCCGTCGCCCGTCTGTGGCGCCGCAATCTCCAGCTGAAGATCGTCGCGACGACGCTGCTCATGTCGATGGGCGTCGTGCTGCTGCTCGGTTTCGTCGTCGTCGGGCAGGTCCGCAACGGGCTGCTCGACGCGAAGGAGAAGGCGGCGCAGAGCCAGGCGAGCGGCGGCTTCATCGCCGCGCAGCAGAAGGCGAACGCGGAGGGCCCCGCCACGGGCGCGGCCGCCGACGGCACCTCGCAGGGCGACGCCCAGGAATCGGGGGCCGACGGCCGGCAGAACGCCAGCAGCTGGATGTCCGAACTCGTCACGCAGCTGGCCAGTGGCGGCCAGGGGTCCTTCGACGTCGTCGCGCTCGGCGCGGGCTCCGACAGCGGTACGACCGCGCGCAGCCCGCGCTCCTCGGGCCAGGTCCTGCCCCTGGAGAGCGTCCCGGCGGCGCTGCGCCAGGAGGTCGCGCACGGTACGGGCGCGTACCGCTCGTACACCCGCATCGTGTACGAGGCGGGCGCGCCCCGCGCCGCGCTCATCATCGGCCGCCAGGTCAACGACCTCTACGGGCAGCCGTACCAGCTCTACTACCTCTTCTCGCTCGACCAGGAGGCGAAGACCCTCAGCCTGGTCAAGACGACCCTCGCCACCGCCGGGATGTTCGTCGTGGTGCTGCTCGGGGCCATCGCGTGGCTCGTCGTGCGGCAGGTCGTCACGCCCGTGCGGATGGCCGCTTCGGTCGCGGAGCGGCTCTCGGCGGGCAAGCTCCAGGAGCGGATGAAGGTCACCGGCGAGGACGACATCGCGCGCCTCGGCGAGGCCTTCAACAAGATGGCGCAGAACCTCCAGCTCAAGATCAGGCAGCTGGAGGAGCTGTCGCGCATGCAGCGGCGCTTCGTGAGTGACGTCTCGCACGAGCTGCGGACGCCGCTGACCACGGTGCGGATGGCCGCTGACGTGATCCACGAGGCGCGCGCCGACTTCGACCCGGTCACCGCGCGTTCCGCGGAACTCCTCGCCGATCAGCTCGACCGCTTCGAGTCGCTCCTCGCCGACCTCCTGGAGATCAGCCGCTTCGACGCGGGCGCCGCCGCGCTCGACGCGGACGCCGTGGACCTGCGGCTCGTGGTGCGGCGGGTCGTGGAGGGCGCGCTGCCGCTCGCCGAGCGCAAGGGGAGCAGGGTCCTCGTCGTGGGCGACGAGCAGCCCGTCGTGGCCGAGGCCGACGTCCGCCGCGTGGAACGCGTCCTGCGCAACCTGGTCGTCAACGCCGTCGAGCACGGCGAGGGCCGCGACGTCGTCGTGCGGCTCGGCGCGGCGGGCGGCGCGGTCGCCGTCGCGGTACGGGACTACGGCGTCGGCCTGAAGCCGGGCGAGGCCACGCGGGTCTTCAGCCGTTTCTGGCGCGCCGACCCCGCGCGGGCCCGGACCACGGGCGGTACGGGCCTCGGCCTGTCGATCGCCCTGGAGGACGCGCGCCTGCACGGCGGCTGGCTCCAGGCGTGGGGCGAGCCGGGCGGCGGCTCGCAGTTCCGTCTGACGCTGCCGCGCACGGCGGACGAGCCGCTGCGGGGCTCGCCGATACCGCTGGAGCCCGAGGACTCGCGTGCGGCGGCCGCGCGCAAGGCCGCGGACGGCTCTTCCGCCACGGAGCCGGGGCGGCGTACGGCCGCGGTGGCGGGGCCGCCCGCGCTGCCCGCGGCGGTACGGGCCCCCGCCGCGCCGCGCGGGCCTGTCGCCGCCGACCCGACGGCGCTGCCGGGGAGCGGGGCGCGCGTGGTGACGCGGTCACGGCGCGGCGGCGACGCCGCACCGGAGCGGGCGGCCGGCCCTGTACGGGAGCGGGGCGACGGGGCCGTGGCGGAGCGGGCCGGTGGGTCCGTACGGGAGCGGGGCGACGAGCCCGTAGGGGAGACGGGGGCCGGGGGAGAGACCGAAGAGCCGGCGACGGGCCGGAGCGAGACGGAGGCAGGGGTGCGCCATGCGCGGTGAACGAGATCGTCGGACGGCTGCCGTGTCTGCCACGCCTGCCACGCCTGCCACGCCTGCCATCCCCGGCCAGCGGCGTCGCTGGAGCGGCGGCGTCGTGCTCGCCGCCGTCGGGGCGCTCGTGGCCGGGTGTGCGTCGATGCCGGACCACGGCGACGTGCAGCCCGTCGACTCCTCGACGCGCAACGACCCGCGCGTGCGGGTCTTCGGGGTCGCGCCGCGCGACGGCGCGCGGCCGCTCGAAGTCGTCGAGGGCTTCCTCGAAGCGCTCACGAGCGAGGACAGGGACTACGCCGTCGCGCGCAAGTACCTCACCGAGAAGGCGTCCCGCGACTGGCGGCCCGGCAGCAGGACGACCGTCCTCACCGACAGCGCCCGCCCCTCCCCGGCGCGCGGGACGCCACCGAACGAGGCCGGCGACGCGGACCAGGCGACGAGCTACACGTACGAGCTGACCGGCAAGAAGGTCGCGATGGTTGACGACCGGCTCTCGTACCACCCGAGCGACGCCACGTACCAGGAGACCGTGCGGCTCGTACGGACGGGCAAGGACAAGAAGGAATGGCGGATCGACCGGCCGCCGACCGGAGTCGTGCTCGGCAAGAACGACTTCCAGCGACTGTACTGGCCCGTCAACAAGTACTACTTCGCCGCGCGCACCGAGGAGGGGCGGCAGCCGCTCGTCGCCGACCCCGTGTACATCCGCTCGTGGGAGGACTCCGTCACGCAGACGGTCAAGGCGGTGCTCGACGGCCCGTCGGCGTGGCTCGGCGGCGTCGCGAGGAGCAGTTTCCCGGACGGGGTCGCGCTGCGCCGCGGCACGACCGCGCTCGCTCCCGACGACGACAACAGGCTCACCGTGCCGCTCGACGTGAACCGGGGCGATGTGAGCGCCGCCGAGTGCCGGCAGATGGCGACCCAACTGCTCTACTCGCTCCGCGACTTGGCATCGACGAGCGTCAGCATGGTCGAACTGCGGGCACGCAAGGGCTCCTTGTGCACACTCGACGAGGACGAGGCGGACGCGGTCGTACGGCGCGGCGCGGGGAAGTCGGACGGCCCCGACCAGTACTACCTGGACAAGAACCACCGGCTCGTGAACCTCAACTCGGCAGCTCGCGGCGACGAGTTGCCCGGCGGGGTGCCCGGACCGCTCGGCACGGGCGACCAGACCCTGCGCTCGGCCGCGGTCTCGCGCGACGAGAAGTACGGGGCCGGGGTCTCGCTCAACGGTGACAGGCTCTTCGTCTCGGCGCTCGCGGGGACGGGCGAACTGCGGTTCACGGGCGTGCGGAGCAAGGCGGCCGACGAGAAGAACCGTCTCTCGACGCCGAGCTGGGACGGTTTCGGCGACCTGTGGGTGGCGGACACGGACCCGAAGAACTCGCGCCTGATGTGGGTACGGAAGGGCTCGGCCGATCCGGTCGAGGTCAAGATCGCCGGGCTCGGCGACGGCGCGGCGATCGAGGCGGTACGCGCCTCGTCGGACGGGGTGCGGATCGCGCTCCTCGTCCGCGAGGACAAGCAGACGACCTTGCGGATAGGGCGCGTGGAGCGCACCGGCGAGGGCGACGCGACGAAGATCGCGGTCGCCGGACTGCGGGCCGCCGCACCGCAGTTGGAGGAGGTCACCGCGATGTCCTGGGCGGGTGGCAGCCGCCTCGTCGTCGCGGGCCGCGAAGAGGGCGGCGTGCGCCAGCTCCAGTACGTGCTGAGCGACGGCTCCACGCCGCCGAAGTCGACCCTCCCCGGTCTCAACGGCGTCACCGACATCGCCGCGTCCGACGACCCGGGGCTGCCCCTCATCGCCCACTCGTCGGACGGCATCGTGCGGCTGCCCGCGGGGATGAACTGGGAGACGGTGTCGAAGCAGGGGACGGGGCCGTTCTACCCGGGGTGAGGCGAGCGGCCGAGCGGGGTGAGGTGAGCGGTGGGGCGGGGTGAGGGGAGCGGTGGGGCGGAGGGTGCGGGTGCGGGTGCGGGACGGCGGGGGCCGGGCCGGTCCCGGCTCGGCTTCCCGGTAGCCCCGGTAGCCCCGGTAGCCCCGGTAGCCCCGGTAGCCCCGGCGGGTCCGGCGGGTCCGGTAGCCCCGGCGGGTCCGGCCCGTCCGTTAGCCCCGGCGGGTCCGGTCCGTATTCGTACCTCGTCTGCACTTCCTGCCTGTCTCCCGCTGACCGTTTCCTGTCGTCTGCCATGTGCTGGCTGCCACCTGCCACCTGCCACCTGCCACCTGTCGTCTGCCATGTGCTGGCGGCTGTCTGCCACCTGCCACCTGCCACCTGCCACGTGGCTGCCACCTGCCGCGTGGCTGACAGCTGACTGCCCGACCGAAGCCCGGTGTTCGTGCGGTGCCGTGCGGCGCGTCGGCCGAAGTCGCCTGCGTGTCAAGGCAAGTGGCGTGACGACGGGTGGTGCGGGATATCCCCTTGCCCAATGGTCAAGAGTCGTTGACCATTGCTCGCATGCCCACAGACGAGCCCTCCGAGGCCTTCCACGTCACCACGGACGAGCAGTTGCGTGCCGTCTCCAACCTCACGCGTCACCGGATCATGGCCCAGCTCCGCTTCGCACCGGCGACGATTACGCAGATCGCCGAGCGGGTCGGCCTCGCGAAGGGAAGTTCGAGCTACCACGTGCGGCTCCTGGAGCGGGCCGGTCTCGTGAAGGTGGTGCGGACGCGGAAGGTGCGCGGGGTCACCGAGCGGTACTACGCGATGGCCGCACGGTCCCTCGTACTGCCGACGCCGGGGGAGGGGCAGCCGGACACGTTGATGCGGAACGTGGTGGCGGACCTGGAGGCGGCGCCGGCCGATGACGAGCGATACGTGAGGCTCAGCCATCTCCGGCTCACGGACGAGCAGTTCGCCGAGCTGGGGGCGCGGCTTGAGGCGCTGGCGGACGAGTACGGGGAACTGTCCGATCCCTCGCTCCCCGACGTGTCGCTCGCCTTCGCGCTGTTCCGGCCCGCGGCACGCGCGCAGGCGCGGGGGGAGTCCGAGTGACGCCCGAGGCGCGGCAGGGGACAGGGAAGCTGCCGGGCGGGTTCGGGCGGCTGTGGAGCGCGCAGACGGTCTCCTCGCTCGGCGACGGGGTGACGCACGCCGCGCTGCCCCTGATCGCGCTCACCCTGACGCGGGACCCGATGGCGCTCGCCGTCGTCACCGCGGCCGGGACGCTGCCGTGGCTGCTCCTCGGGGTGCTCGGCGGCGCGCTCGTGGACCGCTGGGACAGGCGGCGGACCATGTGGCTCGCGGACGCGGGACGTGCCGTGCTGCTCGCGATACCCGCGGCCGCTGCCGTACTCGACGCGCTCAGCATTCCGCTGCTCGCGGCCGTCGCCTTCCTGCTCGGGCTCGGCGGACTCTTCTTCGACACCGCAGCCACGGCCTATCTGCCCGAGCTGCTGGAGCGTGATCCCGCACTCCTGGAACGTGCCAACTCCCGCTTGCGCGGGGCTCAGACCGTCATGTCCGGCTTCGCGGGGCCGCCCGCCGGAAGCGCGCTGCTCGCGTTCGGGCGGGCGGTGCCACTGCTCGCCGACGCGGTCTCGTTCCTGTGCTCCGCCCTGCTCGTACGGACGCTGCCCGCCGGTCCGAGGCCCGCCCCCGAGGCCCACGAGTCGCTGCTGCGCCAGGCGCGGGCCGGGGCCTCGTACGTCTTCCGCGACCGGCTGCTGCTCGGGCTCGCGCTGCGCCCCGCGGTCGGCAACATCGCCTTCCTCGCCGTGGACACCGTCCTGGCCCTCTTCGCGCACGACCGCCTCGGCATCGACACGTACGGCTTCGGGCTGCTCCTCACGGCGGAGGCCACCGGCGGCCTGCTGGGCGCCGCCCTCGCCTCCGTGCTCGGCCGACGACTCGGCACCGGCACCGCGCTGGCCTGCACGGCCGCCGTCGAAGCGCTCGCCATCCTCGGCCTGGCCGCCGCCCCGAACCCGTACGCGGCAGGGCCGGCACTCGCCGTCTGCGGGGCGGCGATGGGCGCCACGATGGTGCTGGGGCCCTCGCTCAGACAGGCGATCGTTCCCGCCCACCTCATGGGCCGGGTCACCTCGACCTCGCGGATGCTGGCCATGTGCGCGGCGCCGCTCGGGGCCTTTCTCGGCGGCTGGCTGGCCACCGCCTACGACGTCCGCACCCCGGTCTACGCCGCCGGTGGCCTCCTGCTGGTGACCACGGCGGTCACGGCGACCATGACGAGCAACCGCAGGGTCGACGCGGCGCGGCGGGCCGCGGCGGCGTCGACGACGACGGAGGGCGGCGACCAGGGCGAGCCGGTGGCGGCGGAGGCGGCGGGGGAGATGCCGTGAGGGGTGCGGGGCCGCGTTCGGGCCGGGCCGGGGTGCGGCTGCCGCGCCTCCCGGGCGGGCGGCCGCCCCGCCCGTAGGCTCCCCGCATGAGTGCTCACGGCCCCCTGCTCGTCCACCATCTCGGCCTCTTCGTGACCGATTTCGCCACAGCCGAACGCTTCTGGACGGCGGCCCTCGCCCCGCTCGGCATCGTCCCCGGCTACCGCGCCGAGGGCCTGGCCGAGTACTGGCACGAGGGCCACGACACCCCCTCGCTGGCGCTGCAACGCGTCACCGACCCGGCGGCGGAGACCCGCGGCCTCCACCTCGCCTTCGCCGCGCGGAACCACGCCGAGGTCGACGCCTTCCACCGCGCGGCCCTCGCCCACGGCGGCACGGAACGGTACGCGCCGCGGCACTGGGACGAGTACCGGGCGTACTGCGCCTTCGTGAGTGACGCGGTGGGGAACAACGTGGAGGCGCTGGTGAAGGAGGGGCGGGGGTAGGGGGTCCCGCGTGCCGGGTCCCGCGGGCGCCGGGCGGGCCGTCCGGCGGCTCAGGCCGGGCGGGGGGTCCGCCCGGGGAACAGGCGCGCCGCCTTCTCGGCCGCCCGGTAGCCCTCGCGTACGCACTCGACAGCGAGGACCGTCGAGTCCGCGTGCGCGGTGCGCAGCGGCAGGATCGCCTGGTATCCCGGCGACTCGTACCACTCGTGCGCCCTCGCGAGGTCGGGGAACTCCAGGATCACGAGGTCGCCCCGCGCCGTGCCCTCGTACAGGGTGGGGGGACCGCCGTGCACGAGGAAGCGGCCGCCGTACGGCGCCATCGTGGCGTCGATCCGCTCCATGTAGTCGGCGATGTCGGGGCAGGTCTCGACGTTCCTCAGCAGCCCGATCATGAGCGCGCGCGGCGCGCTCCCGTCCTGGTCCCGCTGAGGCGTGCGAGCGGTGTACGTCATCGTCTTCTCCCTTGCGTGCGGGGCTTCTTCGCCCTGAGGTGGGGTGGGCGGGTGCCCTCGGTCCCCGCCCCGGCGGGCCGATGCCCCGATCATGGACGCGCCCGTTCGCCGCGGCCATGACCTCACAGGTCAAGACGGGCCGGGGTGGGGTCCGTACACTCGCGGGCATGAGCGTCCAGACCGAAGTCGCGCCTCTGGGCGTGCTGTTGCGGACGTGGCGCGAGCGACGCCGGTACAGCCAGCAGGAGTTGTCGAACCGCTCGGGGGTGTCGACGCGGCACCTGAGCCGTGTGGAGACGGGCAAGGCGCGTCCGACGCCGGAGATGCTCGTCCACCTCTGCGAGAACCTCGACCTGCCCCTGCGCGAGCGCAACCGGCTGTTGCTGGCGGGCGGTTACGCGCCGCGCTACCAGGACCGGCGCGCGGACGACGCGTCGGTCGCCCTCGTCATGGACGGTCTGCGCGCCCTTCTCGACGCCCATCTGCCGTATCCCGCGCTGCTCCTGGACGAGTACTGGGACATCGTGGACGCCAACGCGGCCGTCGACCACCTGCTGGCCGGTTGCGCGCCGCGGCTCCTGGAGCCGCCCGTCAACGTCGTCAGGGTCTCCCTGCACCCGGACGGGCTCGCCGGGCGCATCGGGAACCCGGCGGAGTGGGGCGGCCACCTGCTGCGGCAACTCGACCACCGCGCCGAACGCACCCACGACGAGCGGCACCACGCGCTGGCGGCGGAGGCGGCCGGATACCTGGCGGCGGCCGGGTACCCGGCGGAGGCGGCGGGCCACCGGGGCGGCGCGGCGGACCCGGGCGCCGCGCCCGCGGGGCCTGTGCTGAGTCTCGACATCGACGTGGACGGGACGCCGCTCCGGTTCTTCAGCACCTCGGCGGTCCTCACGACGGCGACGGACGCCGGTCTGGCCGGGCTGCACCTGGAGACGTTCCTGCCCGCCGACGAGGCGACCAGGCGGTGGCTGCACCGGCGGTAGGGGGCAGAACGCTGCCGTGCGGTGTCAGGGACTCGTGCGGAAGCGGCGGCAGACGTGGACGCGGCCGAACTCCGCCCGCAGGCGCGCCTCTTCGGAGAGCGGAGCGTGGGCGAAGACTTTGACGGGGGCGAGCCGCTCACGGCCGGGGCGCACGGCCCGGCCCGGCTCCGCCGCGTCGTGGTAGTGGTCCGCGTAGACGTGCAGGTAGTGCTCGCCCTCGGTGAAGCCCTGGGCGCGGTACCAGGCGAGGGTGCCGGGATCGTCGCGGGTCCAGGCGTCGAGGGTCTCCGCGCCGAGGCGCCGCGCCTCGGCACGTACGCGGGTGAGGAGAGCGGCGGCCAGCCCGCGGCGCCGGTGCGCCGGGTGCACGGCGACGGTGTCGATCGTGGCGAGACCCCCGTCGAGCGAGGCGGCCATGATCCCCACGACCTCGCCGCCCGCGTCGACGGCGACGAGGTCGAGCCCCGGGTGCGGGGTGGCGGGCTTGGCGCGGAGGACGTCGTCGAAGTAGGCGGAGTCGAGGAAGGAGAGGACCCGGCAGCGAAGCCAGGAAGGGCTGTCGGCGGGGGTCGCCGGGCGGAGGATGGCCGGGGGAGCGGGCGTGGGCACGGGACTCCTTGGGACGGGACGGCGGGGTGGCGGGGGACAGGGCGGGTGCGGCACCGGCCGGAACGGGGTCCGCTTCCGCTGCCGGCGCCGGAGGTCTCGGGACGGGGGACGGGGGACGGGGGACGGGTGCGGGCTGATTCTCGGTCGGCACGGGGGACCGTTCCACCGGTTTTCGGGCGGGCCCGCCCACTGCCCCGTGGGCGGGCTCGCCGACTGCTTGGTGGGCGGGCTCGCCGACTGCCCGGTGGGCGGGCCGCCCACGCCCGCACGGTCGCGACAGGCCGCGCGCCTGGTGGGACGGGCGCGGGTGCGCGTACGACCTGTCCGCGTGCGGGGCGGATGCGGGCGCGGGTGCGCGTACGACCTGTCCGCGTGCGGGGCGGATGCGGGCGCGGGTGCGCGTACGACCTGTCCGCGTGCGGGGCGGGTGCGCGTGCGGGTGCGCGTACGACCTGTCCCTGGACGAGCGGGTGGGCGCCGTGGGTCTGTCGGCCCGAGTCATGGCGGGGCGGGGGCCGGCCGATGAGCGGGCGGGCGGACCCGGGGGACGGCGGGTGAGGGCGGCCGCCACTTCGCGCACCCGGCGGGCGAGGTGATGCTCCTCGACATGGGGCAGGGGCAGGGGCGGCACGGCTCGGTGGTGCTGAGGGGCTTCCGCCGGGCCGGGCCTCGCCCGCCTGCCGTCCGCCCGCCTCACACCGTGAGCTTGACCGCCTCGATCCACGAGTCGTTGTCGTGGGTACCGGCGTAGGTGAAGTCGAGTCCGGCGCCGGGTTCGTCGCAGGCCAGGTCGAGCCAGTCGTCGTCGTGGACGGAGGAGGACTGGCACACGACGCCCCTGCCGCCGTCGACGCTGACGGTGAAGCCCAGCATGTGCGGGGCGTCCTCCTTGGTGCTGCCGAGGTAGTTGTCCTCGCCGTCGACGGCGTTCGACCAGGGGTCGGGGAAGTGCCCCTCGCCGGTGGTCGACGCGGGATCGTGGACGAAGGCGCCGCCGGACGTGCCCTTGGTCCCGGCGACGGCGATGTCCACGGCCGTGAGCGGCGTCCCCGAGCCCGGCGTGCCCGCCGTCTCGCCGTCGCACGCCGCGTCGCTCCAGCCCTTGCCCGCCGGGTGGACCCGGTAGCAGATGTGCCGTCCGGCGGGGTCCTTCGCGGCCAGCTCGCGCACGGCGGTCGCCGCGGTCCTCTCGGGTGCCTTCTCCGGTGCCCTGGACTCCTCCTCCGAGCCGCCGCCCCCGCCCCCCTGCGGCGTCTCGGCGGCGGGCGGGGGAGCCGGGGCGGTGGCTGCCGGGGCCTTCGGCGCCTCCGGGGTCGGCGAGGGGGCGGGCGGCAGCGTGCTGACGCCCGCTTGCTGGAGCTTCTCGGTGGCGGCCGTGGCGACCTGGGGCCTGTACGCGATCCACAGCATCGTGAACGTGATGGCCAGCGCCGTGAGGACGCCGAGGCAGGCCGCCAGCCAGCGCGGCGCCACGGCCCGCTGCACGTACGTACCCTCCACGTCCAGTGGCTCCACGCCCGAGCGCCGCACCGCGAACGTGAAGGGCCGCCTCTCCGCCGAGCCGAACCAGGTGATCCGCCGCGGTCGCAGCGTCGTCTCGACGAACGCCGCGCGGCCCGGCTCGATCCTGACACTGCCAGGGCGTATGTCGTACGACAGCTGATCGCCGTTGTCGCCGCCGTTCACCGAAGCGGTCAGCGGCACGTTGCCGAGGTTGTCCACGGCCAGTCTCGGGCGGCCCCGGAAACGGCCCTTCACCGCCGGAGGGACCAACTCCGCGCGCACCTCGGTGAAGGGGGTGACCGTGACGACCCCTTCGGGGACCGTCGTCGCCTCGGGATGCTCCGTCGGCGTGATCCGCACCGCGTACGGGTGGGGTCCCGCGGCCGCGTCCGGCGTGCGCGGCGGAGCGAAGGCCAGCTCCACGGTGCCGGTCGTGCCCGGGTACAAGCGCAGCGAGCGCGGCTCCACGCCGATCCAGGGCGCGAGGGCTCCCACCGCTTCGAAGCGGTACTCGTCCACCACGTCACCCGTGTTGCGCAGCCGCAGCCGCACCGTCGTACTGCCACCCGGGTCCACAGTCGCGGAGGCGGGATCGAGGGAAGTCCAGAGGCTCACTCCCGGACCTTATGGGCGCGGCGGACGCCACGTCAGGTGCCCAGGGGGCAGGGTGCGTGCCCGATCGGGCGGCCGGATGACACGGCCACGGGCGGGAGTCGACGCGTCGGGTGCGCGCTCGCGGGCCGATTATCGGTTCCCGCTTGTGGACAACCCGGGTGTTTCCGTCACCGCGCTCACTCTTACGGGTGGGGCGTGTGACGGGTTCCGGGAGTCTGTCCACAGATCCGCCGTGGTGGCGGTTCGGGAGGCGCGGGCGGGGGATCGTGGGGGTGTGGACGGGTGGTGGAGCGCCTTCGCCGAACTGGTGCTGCCCGCGGACTGCTTCGGGTGCGGGGCGGGCGGGGCGCCGGTGTGCGCGGCGTGCGGTGAGGCGCTGAGCGGGGCGGGAGCGCGGCGGGTCCGGCCGGAACCGCCGCCGGCCGGTTTGCCGGGGGTCAGTGCGGCGGTCGCTTACGAGGGGGTGGTGCGGAGGGTGTTGCTCTCCTACAAGGAACGAGGAGCCCTCGGGCTCGCAGGGCCGCTCGGCGGTGCGCTCGCCGCGGCGGTGCGGCACGGCGTGGGCATGGGCACGGGCGGGGGTGCGCGCGGGGACGCGGGCGGGGCCGCGGGTCCTGTCGTGCTCGTGCCGGTGCCTTCGGCGGCGCGGGCGGTACGGGCCAGGGGGCACGACCACGTGCCCCGGCTCGCGCGTGCCGCCGCCGAGCGGTTGCGGGCCGGGGGGTGCGCGGCGCGGGTCGTTCCCGCACTCGCGCTCCGCCGGGAGGTACGGGACCAGGCGGGGCTCGGCGCGCGGGAGCGACGGACCAACCTCGCCGGGGCCGTACGGGTACGGGCCGGGGGCGTGCGGCTCCTGCGCGGGGCTCCGCCCCGTACGACGGTCGTACTGGTCGACGACCTCATGACGACCGGCGCCACGATTGCCGAGGCCGCGCGCGCATTACGCGCGGCAGACGTGGAAGGAGTGCACCGAGGAGATCGTTCCAGCCGTCCCGGAGGGGCGGGGGAAAGGATCACGATGGCCGTCCGGGCGGCCGTCGTCGCGGTTTCTCCACGCGCCTTCGAAATAAACCGGAACTGAGCGAGAATTTCGATTTTCGCAGGCAGGGAGGGGCGTAATTCGCCTGAACGGAGGTATCACTCGGCAGCGGGTGCCGTTTGACCACCGGGCGAGATATGTTCGGAGGTGGGGAAGCCACCGGCCGCGAGGCCACCGGCTTTCCCGTGCGAGATGTCGCCCCTCGTCATGTAGGCGTGACCCCTGGTGGGAGCGAGCCGCCGGGGCGGAGGAGGTGGGGTTCACCGTGTCCGGGGCTCCCGGGGGAATTCCGGGGGCCTGGTGCAAGTGGGAGTTTCTCCGCCGCGGGCGGAGTGAATCCGGGAACGGAGTTCTGCGTGGACATCGACATCGTCGTCAAGGGCCGTAAGACCGAGGTGCCCGAGCGGTTCCGCAAGCATGTGGCCGAAAAGCTGAATGTGGAGAAGATCCAGAAGCTCGACGGCAAGGTGATGAGTCTGGACGTCGAGGTGTCCAAGGAACACAATCCGCGGCAGGCCGACCGCTGCGACCGCGTGGAGATCACGCTGCGCTCGCGCGGTCCTGTGATCCGCGCCGAGGCGTGCGCCGCCGATCCGTACGCGGCCCTGGACCTCGCCGTCGCGAAGCTCGCCGCCCGGATGCGCAAGGAGCACGACAAGCGCCGTACGCGGCGCGGCACCGAGCGGCTGACCGCCGCCGAGGTCGGCGAGCGCGTGCCGGGCACCGCCGGGCTCAACGAGGACGGCACCTTCGCCGAGCCGCAGCCCGAGAGCGACGGCGCCGTGCCGACGAAGAAGGTCGGTTCCCTGGAGGTCCAGGGCGACGGACCGCTCGTGGTACGCGAGAAGACGCACGTGGCGGCCCCGATGTCGCTCGACCAGGCGCTCTACGAGATGGAGCTGGTCGGCCACGACTTCTACCTCTTCGTGGACGCGGAGACGAAGGAGCCGAGCGTGGTCTACCGACGGCACGCCTACGACTACGGCGTCATCCACCTGTCGAGCGACCCAATGGTGGCCCAGGCCCCCGAACCCGCCGGTGCGGGCGGCGCTCTGGGCGGCCAGGAGAACTGAGATCTGAGGACTGAGGGAGGGTACCGGCCCGGGCTGCTTGGTCGCGGGTCCTGCTGGCCCGGGGCCGGTTTGTCGAGGGTCTCGCCCGCCCCGGGCCGGTCGGTTGAGGGGCCCTGTCGGCCCGGGCAGGTCGACTGACGGGCCAACCCCTCCCGGACCGGTCGGCTCGGCTCGGCGAGGCCGCCCGGCGGCCGGTGGAAGGGGCTGGGTGACCTGGCCCGGGCTGGTCGATCGGGCGTGGACGGGTGGGTTGGTTCGGCGGCCCGTGGAAGGGGCCGGGTGACCTGGCCCGGGTCGGTCGATCCGGCGTGGACGGGTGGGTTGGTTCGGGGTGGCCGCCGCGGCTGGGCGGGTGGGACGAGTGGTCGAACACCCTGCTCTACGGGGTGCCCCCGCCCCGGTCACCCGGCCCGAGCCGGTCGGGAGGCTGATGCCGGGCGGGAAGGCACGATCGCCCCGGTCGCCGTGCCACGTCGGCTGCGCATGAGTGTCGAGCGTGCCGGGGCACCGTGCACCCGGCGGGCACGGGCACGATCTTCACGTTGATCAGTCCGTCGGCGGAGCTGCGGGATCTCGAAGCCGCGGACGTGACCCGTGATCTGGTCGTCGCCGCCCGCACCACGCCTCCCGCCGACGCCTCGCGCCCGGCCCTGGTCAGGAAATAGCCGGTGCGGCGATGGCGTCGGCGCGCGGCCGTGGGCAGGGAGGATGCCTCCGCGCTCGGTGCGGCTGAGCGGCTCCTGCTGCTGGACTGGCTGAACCGTGTGGCGGACACGTGGCCCGGCGGGCTGCCCGCTGGAAGCTGCGACAGGGCCCAGGGCGGCACTCGGTCGGGCGGGTTCCGCTGCTGTGGCATGGGCGGGATGTAGCCGGTGCCCGGTCGGCCGTGCCCCGCGTGCCGGGGCTGCTATCTCCCTGAGTGAGAGTTCGGCGCGGGGCTCGAAGCCGGGGGACCCGTGCGGCCGTGGGGGGGGGGCTGACCCTTCGCTGACCTGGCCTGTTCTGCGGGGCGGGTTGGCGGCGCGGGCCGACGGACTTGGCCGGGACGGGCCCTCGGTCGGGCTGGCCGGGGGATGGGCCGACCGAGCCGACCCGGGACGGCTGAACCGGCCCCGGACGGGTGAGCTGGCGGGGCGGGGTGAGTGGTGTGATGGCGGTGCGCCCCATTGTGACGTTCTGCGTGCGCTTTTGGCGCAGGGGAGTTCCTCGGCCGGTGATCGTCGGGGTGTGCGGGAGTGCGCTGGGGCGTGAGGGCGAAGACCCGTACGCCGGTTCTGGTCGGTGCCCCTGGTGTGCGCTGATGCGCCCCCAGGGCTTCAAGCCGGGGTCCCGAGCGGCCCACGGGGAGTGCGGGACGTGGAATCATTGGCCGAACGGCCAACCGGCCCGCAGCCGCACCCGGTTGAGTCGGCTCATACAGTCGTGGCTTCAGGGGGAAGAGACGATGGCGGACAGCTTCGGGCCGAGGCGGGACGCGGGAGCCGGGGGTGCCTCCGGCGGATTCCGCCCCGATGAGGACGAACCGAGGCCCCGCGCCGAACCGATCCGGGTCCTGGTCGTCGATGATCACGCCCTCTTCCGGCGCGGCTTGGAGATCGTGCTCGCCACGGAGGAGGACATCGAGGTCGTCGGCGAGGCCGGGGACGGTTCCGAGGCCGTCGAGAAGGCGACCGACCTGCTCCCCGACATCGTGCTCATGGACGTGCGGATGCCCAAGCGCGGCGGCATCGAGGCGTGCACGGCGATCAAGGAGGTCGCCCCCAGCGCGAAGATCATCATGCTGACGATCAGCGACGAGGAGGCCGACCTCTACGACGCGATCAAGGCAGGCGCCACCGGCTACCTCCTCAAGGAAATCTCCACGGACGAGGTCGCCACCGCGATCCGCGCCGTCGCGGACGGGCAGTCACAGATCAGCCCCTCGATGGCGTCGAAGCTGCTCAGCGAGTTCAAGTCGATGATCCAGCGCACCGACGAACGCCGCCTCGTCCCCGCGCCCCGGCTCACCGACCGCGAGATGGAAGTCCTCAAGCTCGTCGCGACCGGGATGAACAACCGGGACATCGCCAAAGAGCTGTTCATCAGCGAGAACACGGTGAAGAACCACGTGCGGAACATCCTGGAGAAGCTGCAACTGCACTCGCGGATGGAAGCGGTGGTGTACGCGATGCGGGAGAAGATCCTCGAAATCCGCTGAGCGGCGGGGACTACGGCACGGCCGTCCGCCGACCCGGCCGGACGCCGAGGCGCTGCCCGCGCAGGGGATGGGCGCGAAGACCGCCGGTCCGGGAGGCGGCTCGCAGCGGCGCGTGATCGTGAGCGGCGGAGCGACGCGCCTCCGGGGGACGGGGCGAGCCGCGCGAGCGGCCCGGCCCTGGCGCTCAGGAAGCCGGCCGGGCGCCGAACGCCCGTTCCCTTCGCCCCTCCATCGTGGGCGCTCTTCGCCCGTATCGCGGCGTGCATACGCGGACTCCGGGCGCCCGGTGCCGGATCTGCACAGCCGCTCGTACCGCTGTTGGCCTCCTCCGGGGCGCAGAGCCCACGAGGTCGGCCCGGAGGAGAGGACGGTGGGAAATTCCTTCAGGGCGTTCGCGCGGATTCCCCGGGTGGTCTCGTCCGCGTGCGCCGGACGTGAAGAGGAACCTGCCCCACCACGTCCATGCTCAGGTCCGTTGACCGTGCCGGACGGGAGAGCGACGGTGGTTCGCCACCCGAGCGACCTGCCGGATGCCTTCGCCTCGCTCCGGGGCGTGCGTTCGCTGCCCGACTTGCTGCCCGACTCGCTGCCCGGCCCGCTGCCCGGCCCGCTGAGCGTGGCGCCGAGCCGCCGCGTCCTGCCCGACGCCACGGCTGCTCACACCGCTGTCGCAGGTCTTCGCCGGCTCATGGGGCGGGAGTGCGCAGGGACCTCGCCGTGCGGATCAGGGCTGCCAGGGGGCGGGAGTGACTGGGGGCGGGCCAGGCGAGGACGGTGGTGACGGGCGGGGCGTCGGGGACCGGGATCGCGGTGTGGTCCGGCCACTGCCAGGCGCGGCTCGATGCGGGGATGACCAGCAACGTCTTGCCCAGGGAGACGAGTTGGGCCAGCTGGGACTGGGTGCGGACCTCCGGGCCCGGGCCGTCCGGGTACGTGCCGTCGAGGCGGGGCCAGCGGGCCATCGGGAGGCCGGGGACGTCGCTGACCTCGGCGAGTGTGAGGCGGGGCCGGGTGGCGAGGGGGTGTGCCGCCGGGAGGATCGCGACCTGGCCCTCCGTGTGGAGATCCTCCGTGGCGAAGCCCTTGAGGTCGTCGACCGGGCGGTGCATGAGCGCGGCGTCGGCGCGCCCCGTACGGAGCAGTCCGGCCTGCTCGCCGACCTCGCACAGCAGGACCTCGACCGGGGGGACGGCCGGTTCGCGTGCCGCCGCGTCGAGGAGCCCGCGCAGCAGCTCGTGCGAAGCACCCGCCTTCGTCGCGAGGACGAGGTGTCGTTCCGGGTCCCCTGCCCTGCGGGTCCTGCGCGCGGCCGCCGCGACCGCGTCGAGCGCCGTCCCCGCCTCCGTACGCAGCACCTCGCCCGCCGCCGTGAGCGTCACGCCCTGGCGGTCCCGGTCGAGGAGCCGCGCGCCGATGCGGCGTTCCAGCTGCCGGATCGCGCGGGAGAGCGGGGGCTGCGTGATGCCGAGCCGCTCGGCCGCGCGCCCGAAGTGCAGCTCCTCGGCCACGGCGAGGAAGTACCTCAGCTCGCGGACCTCCACGTCGGCCGCCTCGTCGTTCATACGGCCAGCCTAGGCCCGCGCCTGATACCGGGCGGGTATCACGGCTGGCCGAAGTGGTATTGGACGCCCCGACGAGGCCCGCCGAGCATGGGGGCATGAGCCAATCGACGAAGACCGCGCTGGTCACCGGCGCGAACAAGGGGATCGGCCTCGCGATCGCGCGGGGCCTCGCTGGGCTCGGCTTCACGGTCGCCGTGGGGGCCCGGGACGAGGCGCGGGGAGCGGCGGCCGTGGAGTCGCTGCGGGCCGAGGGGGCGCGGGCCTTCGGGGTCGCGCTCGACGTGACCTCCGAGGAGAGCGCGGCCGCCGCCGCGCGGACCGTGGCCGAGACGGCGGGGCGGCTCGACGTGCTCGTCAACAACGCGGGCATCGGCGGCAGCACCGAGGACGGCGCGCAGGACCCGACCACGCTCGACCTCGACGTGGTCCGTACGGTCCTCGACACGAACGTCTTCGGCGTCGTCCGCGCCACCAACGCGCTGCTCCCGCTGCTCCTGCGCGCCCCTTCGCCGCGCATCGTCAACGTGTCCAGCAACATGGGCTCGCTGACCTTGGAGACCGGGCCCGTCATGGCCGCCTACGCCCCCTCCAAGACCATGCTCAACGCCCTCACGACCCAGTACGCGCGCCGTCTCGCGGACACCCCCGTCCTCGTCAACGCCTGCTGCCCCGGCTACGTCGCCACCGACTTCACGGGCCACCAGTCCACTCGCACCCCCGAGGAAGGCGCCGCCATCGCCCTCCACCTCGCGACCCTCCCGGACGACGGCCCGCGCGGAGGGTTCTTCGACGACGGAGGAGTGGTCGCGTGGTGAGACCCCGCCGGTGACGCGCGCGAGCGCCCCGTACCGCCGGTCCGGCCCGTACCGCCGGTCCGGCCCGTACCGCCGGTCCGGCCCGTAGCGCCCGGTCCGCCCGTACTCGCCCTCGTGGATCTCAGTCCTGCGTTGCCTCCAGCCGTGCCGCCAGGGCGGCCGTCGCCTCGCGCTCCAGCGCCTCCTTCAGCTCCGGTGGGTCGACGCGGTCCACGCGGACGCGGGTGCAGCCGACCCAGGTGGCCGCTTCCGCCAGTGCCTTCGCCGTGCCGGGGACGGCCTTGCGCGGGGTCGCCGTGCCGGGGATGTCGCCGCCCAGCGTGACCTGGCGGGCGACGAGGGTCGTGCCCTCGCGGGCCGGGTCGACGCGGGCGATCAGGCGGCCGCCGGAGAGGACCGGCATGGCGAAGTAACCGTGGACGCGCTTCGGCTTCGGCACGTACGCCTCCAGGCGGTGCGAGAAGCCGAAGAGGCGTTCCGCGCGGGCGCGTTCCCAGATGAGCGAGTCGAAAGGGGAGAGGAGCGTCGTGCGGTGGCGGCCGCGCGGGCTCGACTCCAGGGCCGCCGGGTCGGCCCAGGCCGGCTTCCCCCAGCCCTCGACGCGCACAGGGACGAGGCCGCAGTCCTCGATCACCGCGTCGAACTGCTCGTTCTTGAGGCGGTGGTAGTCGGCGAGGTCGGAGCGGGTGCCGACGCCGAGCGAGCGCGCCGCGAGGCGGATCAGGCGGCGTACGCACTCCAGGTCGTCCAGGTCGTCGTGGAGCAGCCCGGCGGGGATCGCCCGCTCCGGCAGGTCGTAGACCCGGCGCCAGCCCGTACGACGTACGCAGACGACGTCCCCGTACGTCAGCGCCCGCTCCACCGCGACCTTGGAGGCGGACCAGTCCCACCACTCGCCGCCGTTCTTCGCGCCGCCCAGCTCCGTCGCCGTGAGCGGGCCCTCGTCGCGGAGCTGCGCGAGCACCTTCTCGTACGCGCCCGCGGGCACCTCGTGCCCCCACAGCGGACGGTCGCGGTAGGCGCGGCGGCGGAAGGCGAAGTGCGGCCACTCCTCGACGGGCAGCACACAGGCCGCGTGCGACCAGTACTCGAAGGCGTGCGCGGGGGACTCGGGTGGCGACCAGTAGGCGGATTCGACGGCCTGGCGGCCGATCCCGCCGAGGCGCGCGTACGGGACCAGCTCGTGCGAGCGGGCGAGCACCGAGATGGTGTCGAGCTGGACCGCGCCGAGGTGCCGCAGCACACCCCGCGCGCCCGCGCGCCGGTCGGGGGCGCCGAGGAGGCCCTGGGCACGGAGGGCGATGCGGCGGGCCTCGTCGGCGGAGAGGGGGAGCGGCTGCGTCGTCATGCTGTGCAGCCTAGGACGGAGGGCCGACAGCCAGGGAGCTGTAGCGGGTGAACTGGCAGGGGGGCGGCAGCGCGGCGGCAGAGAAGGGGCGGGAAGGGGCAGTGAGGTGGCAGAGAGGCGGCAGCGAGAGGCGGTGAGGTGGCAGGACACTGCCGTTGCGCGGCTGCGGACTGCCACGCCCGTGCCTCCCCGGTGTTCCCTCGCACAGCCTGGGCAGGAATACTGCGCTGCGGTGCGTACCGCCTCCCTCACCGAAGGTTGCGAGCGAAGGTCGCGAGCGAAGGTGGCGGACGGCATCCCGGCACCTTCCGAGGGCCTCGCGCGTTGACTGTCTTGGCAGACCTCCCGGCGCGGGCGGGTCCTCGCATACGATGGCCGTTGCCCGAAGACTTGACCGTGCCAGGCCCCGACCGGCAAGGAGACCCACCCTCGTGTCCGTCCTCTCGAAGATCATGCGTGCAGGCGAAGGCAAGATCCTGCGCAAGCTGCACCGCATCGCGGACCAGGTCAACTCCATCGAAGAGGACTTCGTCAGCCTCTCCGACGCCGAGCTGCGCGCGCTTACCGACGAGTACAAGCAGCGCATCGCGGACGGGGAGTCCCTGGACGACCTCATGCCCGAGGCCTTCGCCACCGTGCGCGAGGCTGCCAAGCGCGTCCTCGGTCAGCGCCACTACGACGTGCAGATCATGGGCGGCGCGGCCCTGCACATGGGGTACGTGGCCGAGATGAAGACCGGTGAGGGCAAGACCCTCGTCGGCACCCTCCCCGCGTACCTCAACGCGCTCTCGGGCAAGGGCGTGCACCTCATCACGGTCAACGACTACCTGGCCGAGCGCGACTCCGAGCTGACCGGCCGGGTGCACAAGTTCCTGGGCCTGAGCATCGGCTGCATCCTCGCCAACATGACCCCGGCCGAGCGGCGCGAGCAGTACGGGCGCGACATCACGTACGGCACGAACAACGAGTTCGGCTTCGACTACCTGCGCGACAACATGGCCTGGTCGCAGGACGAACTCGTCCAGCGCGGTCACAATTTCGCGATCGTCGACGAGGTCGACTCGATCCTCGTCGACGAGGCCCGTACGCCGCTGATCATCTCCGGTCCCGCCGACCAGGCCACCAAGTGGTACGGCGACTTCGCCCGCCTCGTGAAGCGCCTGGAGCGCGGTGAGCCGGGCAACCAGCTCAAGGGCATCGAGGAGACCGGCGACTACGAGGTCGACGAGAAGAAGCGCACCGTCGCGATCCACGAGCCCGGTGTCGCCAAGGTCGAGGACTGGCTCGGCATCGACAACCTCTACGAGTCCGTGAACACCCCCCTGGTCGGTTACCTCAACAACGCGATCAAGGCCAAGGAGCTGTTCAAGAAGGACAAGGACTACGTCGTCATCGACGGCGAGGTCATGATCGTCGACGAGCACACCGGCCGTATCCTCGCCGGCCGCCGTTACAACGAGGGCATGCACCAGGCGATCGAGGCGAAGGAAGGGGTGGACATCAAGGACGAGAACCAGACGCTCGCCACGATCACCCTCCAGAACTTCTTCCGCCTCTACGACAAGCTCTCCGGCATGACCGGTACGGCGATGACCGAGGCCGCCGAGTTCCACCAGATCTACAAGCTCGGCGTCGTGCCGATCCCGACGAACAAGCCGATGGTCCGCATGGACCAGTCGGACCTCATCTACCGCACCGAGGTCGCCAAGTTCGACGCGGTCGTGGACGACATCGTCGAGAAGCACGAGAAGGGGCAGCCGATCCTCGTCGGCACCACCTCCGTCGAGAAGTCCGAGTACCTCTCGCAGCAGCTCGCCAAGCGCGGCGTGCAGCACGAGGTGCTCAACGCCAAGCAGCACGACCGGGAGGCGACGATCGTCGCCCAGGCCGGGCGCAAGGGCGCGGTCACGGTCGCCACCAACATGGCGGGGCGTGGTACGGACATCAAGCTCGGCGGTAACCCGGACGACCTCGCCGAGGCCGAGCTGCGCCAGCGCGGACTCGACCCGGTCGAGCACGTCGAGGAGTGGGCCGCCGCCCTCCCGGCCGCCCTTGAGCGTGCCGAAGCCGCGGTCAAGGCGGAGTTCGAGGAGGTCAAGGACCTCGGCGGGCTCTACGTCCTCGGCACCGAGCGGCACGAGTCGCGCCGTATCGACAACCAGCTGCGCGGTCGTTCCGGCCGTCAGGGCGACCCCGGCGAGTCCCGCTTCTACCTCTCGCTCGGCGACGACCTCATGCGGCTCTTCAAGGCGCAGATGGTCGAGCGCGTCATGTCGATGGCGAACGTGCCCGACGACATGCCGATCGAGAACAAGATGGTCACCCGCGCCATCGCCTCGGCCCAGTCGCAGGTCGAGCAGCAGAACTTCGAGACGCGCAAGAACGTCCTCAAGTACGACGAGGTGCTCAACCGGCAGCGCGAGGTCATCTACGGCGAGCGCCGCCGCGTCCTGGAGGGCGAGGACCTCCAGGACCAGGTCATCCACTTCATGGACGACACGATCGACGCGTACGTCGCCGCCGAGACCGCCGAGGGCTTCGCCGAGGAATGGGACCTCGACCGGCTGTGGAACGCCTTCCGTCAGCTCTACCCCGTGCGCGTCACGGTGGAGGAGCTGGAGGAGGAGGCGGGGGACCGTGCCGGGCTCACCGCGGAGTACATCGCCGAGGCGATCAAGCAGGACATCCACGAGCAGTACGACAAGCGCGAGGAGCAACTCGGCTCCGAGATCATGCGGGAGCTGGAGCGGCGTGTGGTCCTCTCCGTCCTCGACCGCAAGTGGCGCGAGCACCTCTACGAGATGGACTACCTCCAGGAGGGCATCGGCCTGCGCGCGATGGCGCAGAAGGACCCCCTGGTCGAGTACCAGCGCGAGGGCTTCGACATGTTCAACGCCATGATGGACGGCATCAAGGAGGAGTCCGTCGGCTACCTGTTCAACCTGGAGGTCCAGGTCGAGCAGCAGGTCGAGGAGGTCGAGGTCAAGGACGAGGCCCCGGAGGACGCGGTGCCCGCGGGCGCGGGACGCCCCGAGATCCGTGCGAAGGGCCTCGACGCCCCGCAGCGCGCCGACCGCCTCCACTTCTCCGCCCCGACCGTGGACGGCGAGGGCGGCGTGGTCGAGGGCGAGTTCGCACGGGAACCGGGCGAGCCGGTGGCCGCGGGCGACGGAATGACGCGGGCGGAGCGGAGGAAGGCGCAGAAGGGACGGCGCCGGAAGAAGTAACGGGATCTCGCCGGGGGCGGGTTCTGGCCGGGGGCCCGGCGGGAGTTGGCGGGGCCCCCGGGTGGCTTGGGGGCGGTGGCCCGGTGCTCCTGGGCTGGGTGGCTGGTAACTCTCGGGGATCTGGCGGTTTGGTGGCCGGGGCCTGGCGGGAGTTGGGCCTTGGCTTGCTTGGGGCCGGGTGGCTTGGTGCTCCGGGGCCGGGGGCGGTAGCTCTCGGGGGTCGGTGGCTGGGTGGCCCGGTCGGGTGGCTTGATGGCCGGGCCGAGCGGGAGTTGGCGGGGCGCGGTGGCGCGGTGGCGCGGGGGTCTGCTGGCCGGGTGGGGCGTGGCACGGCGGCCTTGGGGGCTGGTGGCGCGGAGGCCCGGTAGCTCGGGGCCCGATGGCCGGGTGCTCTGGGGCCGGGTGGCCGGTAGCGGCCTGGTAGCTGGGTCTGGTAGCTGGGTGGCTTGAAGGCGGGGTTTCCCGGTGGCCGGTGGCCGGTGGCTGCGCGGTGGCCGGGCGTCGGGTGGGCTCGGTGCTCGGTGCAAGGGTGGCTGGGCGGTTGGATCGGTGGGTGGCCGGTGCTCGGGTGGCTTGGTTGCCGGGTAGCCCGGTGGCCGGTGGCTCGGCCTAGGCCGTGTGTGCGCAATGTCAGTTGGCCGTAGGCCCGTTCGTGGTGCGTCGTCATGAAGTGACTGGTCAAGCCTGGGCTGTGGTTGGGCCGTTGTTTGCTCCGCCGTGGATGGGCGGCCGGTGCGGGACAGTCGGCAGGTCCTCAACGGGATTCTGTGGAAGCTGTCCACGGGTGCGGCTTGGCGGGACCTTGCCGGAACGGTATGGGCCGTGGAAGACGGTCTACGAACGGTTCCGGCGCTGGTCTGCGGACGGGATCTGGGACCGGATGCTGGGACCGGGGCCCGGCTCACGTCCAGCGGCGCTCCGATGCGGTCGGCGAGGTCCGTTGGCCGATCGTGTGCGTCGACTCGACGGTCGTGCGGGTCGCATCAGCGCGCGTCCTGGGCGCGAAAAGGGGCTCCGGAGAGGTGAGGCGCTCGCCGGTCCTGCGGCGGGCTGAGCACGAAGATCCACCTCGCCCGCGACGGGAAGGGCCTGCCGCTCGCGTTCACGATCATGGGCGGAATCGTCAACGACCACAGGCAGTCCGGGCCGGTCATGGCCCGTATCGCGATCAAGCGGAACGGCCCGGGCCGATCCCGCACCCGGCCCGACCGGGCGACCGGCGACAAGGGTTACGCGTCCCGCAAGATCCGCACGTACCCGCCGCGGACGCGGCATCGCCCGTACCATCCCCGAACGCACCGACCGGATCAGCGGACGCCAACGACGCGGCGAGACACTCTGCCGTCTCGACCGCACGGTTTACCGGCGCCCCAACCTCGTCGAACGCCGCTTCACCAAGCTCAAAACGAAGCCCTCGCCACCCGCTACGACAAACGAGCCCGCCGCGACAAAGTCCTCGTCGCTCTCGCCCGCCTCTGCCTCCGGCTCCCCGACTGACATTGCGGACACGTCCTAGGCCGTGTCTTCAGTTGATCTTGAGTGGTGGATCATGGTCGGGTGATTCGTCGCCATGAACTGTCCGATGAGGAGTGGGAGTTCGTCCGGCCATTGCTGCCTGCGTCCTTGCGGGGGCGGAAGCGGTTGGACGATCGAAGGGTGCTCAACGGGATCGTGGGGAAGTTCCGCTCCGGCACGGCCTGGCGGGACGTGCCTGAGCGGTATGGGCCGTGGCAGACGCTGCACCCCCGCTTTCGCCGGTGGGCCCTGGGCGGCACCTTCGAGCGGATGCTCCGGGCCGCGCAGGCCCAGGCGGACGCGGCCGGGGACATCGAGGGGCTGGTGTCGGTCGACTCCACCGTCGTGCGTGCCCACCAGCATGCCGCCGGGGCCCGAAAAGGGGGCGCCGCAGCCCATGCCTCGGACGCTCGCGGGGTGGCCTGACCAGCAAGATTCACTTGGCCTGCGACGCTTTCGGGCGTCCGCTCGCCTTCACCCTCACGGGCGGGAACAGCAACGACTGCACGCAGTTCACCGCCGTGATGGAGGCGATCCGGGTGCCCCGCCCCGGGCCGGGGCGGCCCCGAGTGCGGCCCGCTCACGTGCTGGGCGACAAGGGCTACAGCTCTCGTGCGATACGAACGTGGCTGCGGCGTCGCGGCATCGGCCGTACCATCCCCGAGCGGGCCGACCAGGTCCGCAACCGGCTCCGGCGCGGCAGCCGCGGCGGGCGTCCGCCAAGCTTCGACAAGCAGCTCTACACGCGGCGCGACATCGTGGAACGGTGCTTCAACCGGCTCAAGCAGTGGCGCGGCATCGCGACCCGCTACGACAAGACCGCCGAGTCCTACGAGGCAGCCGTCACCCTCGCCTCGCTCCTGATGTGGGCGTGACATGTGAAGACGGCTCCTGGCGGGAGTTGGTTGTGCCCGGTGCCGCGTGTGCTGGGGCCGGGTGTCCGGGCGGCGTGGTTGTGTCGGGTGGCTCGGTGGTTGGGTGGCTTGGTGGTTGAGGGGCTGGTGCGATTCGTTGGCGGTGCCCGCCCGGTGCCGGTTGCCGGTGCTCGGGTGGCTTGGTGGTTGGGGTGGGGTCTGGTCGGGGCCTGACGGGAGTCGTTGGCTGTGGCCGGGTAGCGCGGTGGGCCGGGCGCCGGGTGGGCCGGGTAGCCGGATGGGCGGGGCGGCCCGGTAGCTCGGGGTTCTGGTGGCTTGGTCGTTGGGTGCTCGGTGTTCGGTGGTCGGGGTGCCTGTGGCCCGTGCGCCGGGGCTGGGTGCTTGGGGGGCTCAGTTGTCGGCGGCCCGGTGGTTTGCGGGGCTTGGCGGGCGGGGTCGGGCCAGAGCTGACGGGAGTTGTTGGTAATGGCTGGTGGGCTGGGTGTCGGGTGGCCTTGGTAGCCGGGTGGCTTGGCGACTGGGGGCCGGCTCCGGTGGTGCGGTGGCGTGGGCTCGGTAGCTGGGTGGCTCCGGTGGCCCGGGGCGCCGGACCGGGTGGCCGGGTAGCTCGGGGGTCTCGTGGTTGGGCAGCCTGGTAGCTGGGTCGCCCGGTGGTGGGGCGGGCTCGGTAGCCGGGCGGGCGGTGCTTGCGTGGCTGGGTGGTCGAGGGTGGGGTGTGGCCGGGGGCCTGACGGAATTGGCCTGATGGCGGCGCGGTGGTCCGATGGCAGGGAGCCTGGGCTGGGTGGCGCTGGGGTCTGGTAGCGGGGCTGGTGGGTTCGCGGTGGGGTCCTCTCCTGGTGGGGGTATTCGGCGGTTTGCGTTGGTGAGCTGTGGTCGGCGGCTCCCTTTCTTTCGGGCGGCGGGGACGATGGCTTTTCCGGGGGATTTTCTGGTTGTAGGGCTGGAAGGGTGGGCCGTGCGGGCGTGAATCAGGCGCCCGATGTTCACTCGATGGGGGACAGTGAGACCGACTCTTTCGGGGGTGGCGGTTGACGGGAGGTGCGAAGCGGCAGGGCGGAGCCGGGCGGCTGAACCCTCGATTGTTGCGAGACTGGGAGTCCGGCGTGGGTAGGGCCGCAGGTCAACGAGGGTGCTCCCCGCCTGCGCGGGGATGGACCCTCCTTGCACCAGTAGTCGTAGGACAGCAGCATGTGCTCCCCGCCTGCGCGGGGATGGACCCGTACCGCGCTCCGTAGGGAGTTGGGCGACTCAGTGCTCCCCGCCTGCGCGGGGATGGACCCTCGTGCGCCGCCTCCTCGCTCGCGAAGTCCTTGTGCTCCCCGCCTGCGCGGGGATGGACCCCTGGCCGCGCCGACCCCGCAGATGATCGAGGGGTGCTCCCCGCCTGCGCGGGGATGGACCCCTGGCCGCGCCGACCCCGCAGATGATCGAGGGGTGCTCCCCGCCTGCGCGGGGATGGACCCTCGCCGCGCGTGATGCCCGCGGGCACCTCCGGGTGCTCCCCGCCTGTGCGGGGATGGGCCCGACTCCTCGAAAGCCGAGAGCACGGGGTGGTTGTGCTCCCCGCCTGTGCGGGGACGGGCCCGCCTGCCGCTGCCGGTTGTGTAGGTCGTGGCAACGTGCCGCACGCCTCCGGAGGGGTGGTCCTGACCGTGTGGGGAGACGGCCCTGCGTGATGGGGGGCTTCCCGTCCAGCGTCGGGGGCCTCGTTAGCGAGGAGGGCAGTTCGGGCTCCGGTTGCTCCACGGGCCCGGCACCCTGCCCCGGCGTTGGTCTTCGACCTCACTCCCACGCCGGTAGGCCCCGCTCGGGCCCCCAGTACCCCTGCCCCGCTCCTACGCTGATGGGCCCGCCCTGGACCTCCGCCTCCGCCCCCGCCCCCGGCGCCGGGCTCCGTACCTCCGCCCTCGCCACGCTGGCAGGCCCCTGCTCTGGGCCTTCGGTGCCCGTCCCTGTCCCGGGCCTTCGGTGCCTGTCCCCGGCGGCCCGGGCCTTCCGTTCCTGCTGCCGTCCCCGGCGTCGGGCTCCGTTCGCTGTCCCGCCATGCGTGCCGATGGGCCCCGGACCACTCAGTGGTCCGGGGCCCATCGGCACGCATGGCGGGGGGCGGGCTCGCGTCGCTCCGGGCTTGCGCGCTACGGCGCGAGTTCCAGGGCTGTGCAGCGCCATACGCCGTCGCCCCAGTCCTCCAGGCGGAAGGCGATGGCGTGGACGCGGCCGTCCGTTTCCAGGGTCGCGCTCGCTTCGAGGATTCCCGGGGCGATCTGGGTGGCGCGGGTGGTGCGGAGGACCGGGGCGGCGGTGGGGTAGGGCGGGGTCGCCGTGGTCAGGTGGTGGAGGGCCGTGCCGGTGGCGAGGCCCCAGAGGTCCTGCGGAGTGCGGTGGCCCGTCAGGGCGGCCAGGAGGCGGCGGGCCCACTCGTCCTGCGGGGCGTGCGGGCGGACGCGCTCGCGGCGGCGGTTGGCCGGGGCGCGGCCCGCCGGGCCCGAGGGGCCGCGCTGGGCTCCGCGCCGGCGGCGGCGCTGGGCGGGGACGCGCGGGGAGTCGTCACTCTCGGTCGTGAACATCGGGCACCTCTCTCCGGGGAAACGCGGTTGTTACTGGGCGGTAGGGAGAGGGTTCGCGAAGCGAGGCGCACGGGCGGTCACTGTGCGTGTGCGGCGACGGCGGTCACCGGTTCACCGATCCGGGTGAGGGCCCGCCCGCTCCACGTATCCTTGCCGCACCGGCGAAAGGATGCGGTTTCCATGCGTGTGTACGTCCCGCTCACTCTCAGCGCGCTCGCGCGGGCCCATGAGGGGGGCGAGTTGGGGGCCGAGTCCGTGGTGGCGTACGCCGTGACCCCCGCGCTGCGCGAGTGGTACGTGTCCGACGACATCGAGGAACTGGAGTACGCGGCGCTCAGTCGCGCCGCCGCCGCCTCGCTGAGGCTGCTCGCCGTCGACCCCGCCGAGGCCAGGCGCCGGGTCGTGCTCGCGATCGACGTGCCCGACAGCGCGGCCCGTACCGATCCCGATCACGGGATGGACGCGGACTCCGTCGGGGAGGTGCGGCTCGCCGGGCCCGTCCGGCTCGCGAAGGCGGCCGCCGTGCACGCGGACGGTGAGGAGGCCGTCAAGGACGTGACGTCGGCGGCGGAGGCGCTCGGCGCCGCCGACCAGGGGGACGCGGACGCGCGGTTCGTCGTGGACGGGGCCGAGGATCACGAGCTGCTGTGGTTCGCGACGCAGGAGATCCCGTACCTCATCGCGCCGACCGCCGAGGAGCGCTGAATGAGCGCGGCGATACCGGCCCAGCACCTCGTCTGGGACTGGAACGGCACGCTCTTCCACGACATGGACGCCGTACTCGGCGCCACCAACGCGGCCTTCGCCGAACTCGCCCTGCCCGGGCTGCGCTCGCTCACGCTGGAGCGCTACCGCGAGCTGTACCGCGTGCCCGTCACCGAGTTCTACGAGGCCCTGATGGGGCGTGCGCCCACGGCGGAGGAGTGGGAGCTGATGGACGGCACGTTCCAGCGCCACTACGCGCGCGAGAGCACGCGGTGCGGGCTCACCGCGGGGGCCGTCGACGTGCTCGACGCGTGGCTCGATTCCGGTCGCAGCCAGTCGCTGCTGAGCCTGTACGGGCACGAGGAACTGGTGCCGCTCGTCAACGGGTTCGGCATCGCGGACCGCTTCGTGCGGGTCCAGGGGCGCACCGGGCCCTCGGGGGGCGGCAAGGCCGAGCACCTCGTACGGCACCTGGCCGCGCTCGCCGACGACGTCGCTCCCGCCCGTACGGTTGTCATCGGTGACGCGGCGGACGACGCCCACGCGGCCCGCGCCGCCGGGGCCCGCGCCGTCCTCTACACCGGCGGCTCCCACAGCCGCGCGAGCCTCGCCCGCACGGGCTTCCCCGTTGCCGACTCGCTCGCGGAGGCGGTCGAGATCGCGGCGGGTGTCTGACACGGAGGACGCCTGAGCACACCCTCCCCCCTCCCTCCCCCTCAGCCCCTCACCCTCCGCACCCCCATGCGTACGCTGGGGTGGGTGCAGGTGGTGCCGGCCGGTGGCGGTTCGGGGTTCGGGGGATGGGGGCGGGGCGTGCGCGGTGGCTTCGGGCAGGGGCGGCGGGGCGGGTTGCCGGTTGAGGTGACGCGGTTCGTGGGGCGGGAGCGGGAGGTCGCCGAGCTGGGGGACGTGCTGGGCGGAGTGCGCTTGCTGACCGTCATCGGACCTGGTGGGGTGGGGAAGAGCCGGACCGCGCTGCGGGTCGCCGCAGGGGCCAGGGAGCGGTATCCCGACGGGGTGTGGCTCGCCGAGCTGTCGGCCCTGCGTGATCCCGAGCTGCTGCCCGCGACGCTCGCCACGGTGCTCGGGCTGCCGGAGTCCAGCGCGCAGGAAGGGCCCGCGTCGGCGGCGTACGAGCCCTCGGGGCGTCCCGCGCTCGACGCCGTGATCGCACACCTGCGCGAGCGTCAGGCGCTCGTCGTCCTCGACACCTGCGAACACCTGCTCGACGCCTGCGCCGCGCTCGCCGATCTCGTGCTGCGCGAGGCGCCCGGCGTGAGCGTTCTCGCGACGAGCCGCCAGCCCCTCGACGTCCCGGGCGAGCACTGCCGCACGCTCGCGCCGCTCGACGAGGACGACGCCGTCGCGCTCTTCGCCCAGCGCGCCGCCGACGCCTCGCCCGGTTTCGCGGCGCGCGGGGCGGACGCGGCGCGGGTGCGGGCACTCGTACGCCGTCTCGACGGCATCCCGCTCGCGCTCGAACTCGCCGCCGTACGGCTGCGCGCGGCCCCGCTCGACCAGCTGCTCGACCGCGTCGACGACCGTTTCCACGTCCTGACCGGCGGGCGCCGCACCGCGCTGACCAGGCACCAGACGCTCCGTACCGCCGTCGACTGGTCCTACGAGCTGTGCACCCCCGCCGAGCGGTTGCTGTGGGCGCGGCTCTCGGTCTTCGACGGGCCCTTCACACCGGAGGCCGCCGAGGCGGTGTGCGGGGACGGGGACGGGGACGAGAGCGGTGGGCTGCCCGCGCGGGACGTGTTCCGGCACCTCATCGGGCTCGTCGACAAGTCCGTCGTGCAGCGCCCGGGAGCGGGCGGTGGGCGCTACCGGATGCTCGACACGCTGCGCGAGTACGGGGCCGGGCGGCTCACCGACGACGCCGGGGCCGACGCACTGCGGGACCGTTTCCTCACGTACTACGCGGCCCTCGCCGCGCGGCTGCACACGCGGCTCCTCAGCTCCGAGCAGCCCGCGCTGCACCGCACCGTGCACGAGGAGATCCCGCACCTGCGCGCCGCCCTCGGCCTCGCCCTCGCGAGCCGGGAGCGCGCGAGCACCGGGCTGTTGCTCGCCGCGCACCTGTGGCCGTACTGGCGGGCGCGCGCGGCGATCTCCGAGGGCCACTACTGGCTCGACAAGGGCCTCGCGCTCGTCCCCGAGAACCCGCGGGAGCCCGTCGGCAGGGAGGCACGTGCCTGGGCGCTGCTCGGCTCGGGGTCCTTCGGGCTGTGGACGGGCGATCTCCCGCTCGCGGCCGAGCGGCTGACGCGGTGTCTCGCCGAGGCGCGGCGCTACGGGTACGAGGACGTGGCCAGGTACGCGGAGGGGCACCTCGCGGGGACGCGACTGCTGAGCGGTGAGGCGGAGGGGACGCTGGAGACGATGGCGCGCCTGCGCGCCGAGTTCGACGCGCGCGGGGACGGGCTCGGGATCGCGATGATCTACCACGAGGAGGCGATCGTGTGGGCCGTGCTCGGTGAGACGGAGCGGGCGCGCGCGATGTGCGACCACATCCTCGGGCACCTCGCCGCGCACGCGCCCGGCGAGTGCCAGTTGCGCGCGGCGGCGCTGGTCGTACGGGGCGCCGCGCACTGGCTCGCCGAGCAGGGCGCCGACGGCGCGGGGGTGGCGCCCGGTGCCGGGGTGGACGCGGCGGAGGCCGACTGGCTCGCGGCGCTGGAGGCGTGCGCCGAGATCGGCGAGTCGCAGCTGTCGGGGATAGCGGGGATGGGGCTGACCTGGGTCGCGGTGCGGCGGGCGCGGTGGGCACGGGCCGCGTGGCTGCTCGGCTGGAGCGAGGGGGCACGGAAGGTGGGCGGCGACCCCGTCTCCGTACTGCCGCCGCTCCAGGCGTGGCACGAGGCGAGCCGGGCCGCGCTCCGTGCCGGGCTGGACGCGGACGCGTACCGGAGCGGGTACGAGGCGGGCGGGCGGCTCACGGCGGCCGAGGTGCTCGGCGCGCTGCGCGCGGACGCGGACCTGCCGGGCGTCAGGCGACGGCGGGCGGGGCGCGGCGCCCAGGCGCTGACGCGGCGGGAGCGGGAGGTGGCCGGACTGGTCGCCGAGGGCTTGTCGAACCGGGAGATCGCGGAGCGGCTCGTCATCTCGAAGCGGACGGCGGACGCCCACGTGGAACACATCCTCGCGAAGCTGGGGGTGGGCTCGCGGGCGGCGGTGGGGGCGGCACTCGCGGGGGCGTGAGGGGGCGGGGGCCTGGGCGTCTGGGCGTCTGGCGGGCGCGGGCGGTGCCCCCTCCTCGCACAGGGGCCCCCAGGCTCCTCGCGCAGGGGCCCCAGGCGCTGACGGGGCGTCTCGCGGGCCCAGCCGTCTCGCGGACGCGTGCGCGGCGGGTGGCGGCCGGGCGGCTGACGGGGTGCCAGGGGCGCATCGGGTGGGGCGTGCCTTGCGTACGTATACCTAAAAGCGGTCCGCCCCTACCTATTTCCGCCGGTACCTGCCCGATCCGCCCGCTCCCGCCGGAAGAATCGAGGGGCGTCGCCGGACGGACCGGGAGGGTCCGGAGGCCGGGGGCGGGGCGTTCCGGTTCCCCCGTTCCGCGCTCCGTCTCCGGGGCCTCCTCCGGGCCCTTCTCCGGTGGGCGTGTGGGGGCCGGCTGTCCTCGTCGGTGGGACAGCCGGCCTGTCGGCGCGCCCCGGTTCGGTGTCTTTCGCGTCACACTCGACGGCCTTGTGTGTCGGGGCGGTAAGAAGCGCGCAAATTCGCGGGATGCCCTGGTCGGGGGCCTGCCGGGGCCTGCGGAACGGCAGCGGCCTTACGTGACAAGGGAGATGCGGCGCGCTGTGCGTCGCGTCAAAGTCCACGCCTGTGATTTGTACACATACGGCTCATGACGCGGGCCCCGCGGGGGGCGTTAGCCTGGGTCCGTGATCAGCGCGATAGGCCGTGCGGGCATCGTGGCCCCCGCCCTTCGTCCGGCGCACGCACTCCGTGCCCCGGGCGCCGCTGAGCGACCGCGCGGGTACGGCGCGCAGCCGGAGGCGGCCGCTTCGGCCGCCGAGGGCACGGATACCGGCAGCACGGAACCGGCGCGCGACGGGCGTCGCGGTACCCCGCCCCGTGTTTCGGGCGGCACCGAAGAACCGTGCCGCCGCCACCTTCCTTCTACGTCACGCAACGGCGCGCGACAGGAGCCAGAGGATCATGCGGACCAAGCTGGACGATGCCAAGGACGAGCTGCTCGAACAGGCGGCCCGACTCGCTGAGAACCCGACGACGGGCGGCCAACCGCCGATCTCCGTTCCGGCCGGCATCTCGCCCGGGACTCCCGGTTTCGAGAGCGCCCGCGTTCTCACCTACCTCCAGCGCTACTACCGGCACACCGCCCCCGAGGACGTCGAGGGCCGTGAGCCCGACGACCTCTACGGCGCGGCGATGGCCCACCTCAAGCTCGCGGCCGAGCGCCCGCAGGGCACCGCGAAGGTGCGGGTGCACACGCCGACCGTCGACGAGAACGGCTGGTCGTCCCCGCACTCGGTGGTCGAGGTCGTCACCGACGACATGCCCTTCCTCGTGGACTCCGTGACCAACGAGCTGTCCCGGCAGGGCCGCGGCATCCACGCCGTCGTGCACCCCCAGCTCACGGTCCGCCGCGACCTGACGGGCAAGCTCATCGAGGTCTTCCCCGAGCCGCCCGCCGAGTCCTCGCACGACCTGCTCACCGAGTCGTGGATTCACGTCGAGATCGACCGCGAGAGCGACCGCGCCGACCTCGAACAGATCACCACGGACCTGCTCCGCGTCCTCTCCGACGTCCGCGAGGCCGTCGAGGACTGGGACAAGATGCGCGACTCGGCGCAGCGCATCGCCGACCACCTCCCCCAGGAGTTCCCGAAGGGGCCCGCGGCCGCCGGGCTCAGGGACCAGGAGGTGCAGGAGGCCCGCGAGCTGCTGCGCTGGCTCTCCGCCGACCACTTCACCTTCCTCGGCTACCGCGAGTACGACCTCGTCGCCGACGACGCCCTCGCCCCCGTGGCCGGGACCGGGCTCGGCATCCTGCGCTCCGACCCGCACCACGACACCGCCGAGGAACACCCCGTCAGCCCGAGCTTCGGCCGCCTCCCCGCCGACGCGCGCGCGAAGGCCCGCGAGCACACGCTCCTCGTCCTCACCAAGGCGAACAGCCGCGCGACGGTCCACCGCCGCAGCTACCTCGACTACGTGGGCGTCAAGAAGTTCAACGAGAACGGCGAGGTCGTCGGCGAGCGCCGCTTCCTCGGCCTCTTCTCCTCGGCCGCCTACACCGAGTCCGTCAAGCGCGTCCCCGTCGTCCGCCGCAAGGTCGACGAGGTCCTGCGCGCCGCCGGGGTCACCCCGAACAGCCACGACGGCCGCGACCTGCTCCAGATCCTGGAGACCTACCCGCGCGACGAGCTGTTCCAGACGACCCCCGAGGAACTCCTCCCCGTCGTCACCTCCGTGCTCTACCTCCAGGAGCGCCGCCGCCTGCGGCTCTACCTGCGCAAGGACGTCTACGGGCGCTACTACTCCGCGCTCGTCTACCTGCCCCGCGACCTCTACACGACCGAGGTGCGGCTGCGGGTCATCGACATCCTCAAGGAGGAACTGGGCGGCGTCACCGTCGACTTCACCGCCTGGAACACCGAATCCATCCTCTCCAGGCTGCACTTCGTCGTCCGCGTCGCGCCGGGCACCGAGGTCCCCGACCTCAGCGACGGCGAGGCCGCGCGCATCGAGCAGCGCCTCATCGACGCGACGCGCTCGTGGCACGACGGCTTCGGCGAGGCGCTGCGCGAGGAGTTCGGCGAGGAACGCGCCGCCGCGCTGCTCCGCACCTACGGGCACGCCTTCCCCGAGGGCTACAAGGCCGACCACTCGCCGCGCGCCGCCGTCGCCGACCTCGCCCACCTGGAGGGCCTGCGCGCCGGTGAGGGCGCGGAGTCCTCGGCGCTCTCGCTCTACGAGCCGCTCGGCGCGGCCCCGCGCCAGAAGCGCTTCAAGATCTACCGGCTCGGCGGCGAGATCTCGCTCTCGTCGGTCCTCCCGGTGCTGACCAGGCTCGGCGTCGAGGTCGTCGACGAGCGCCCGTACGAGCTGCGCTGCGCGGACCGTACGACGGCGTGGATCTACGACTTCGGCCTGCGGATGCCCGAGGGCAGCAGCGAGCCGCTCGGCGAGGACGCGCGCGAGCGCTTCCAGCAGGCCTTCGGCGCGGTGTGGAGCGGCAGGGCGGAGAACGACGGTTTCAACGCCCTCGTCCTCGGCGCCGGGCTCACCTGGCGGCAGGCGATGGTCCTGCGCGCGTACGCCAAGTACCTGCGGCAGGCGGGCGCGACGTTCAGCCAGGACTACATGGAGGACACCCTCCGCACCAACATCCACACGACCCGCCTGCTCGTCTCGCTCTTCGAGGCGCGCCTGTCGCCCGAGCGCCTGAGCGCGGGGACCGAGCTGATCGACGGACTGCTCGAAGAGCTGGACGGCGCGCTCGACTCGGTCGCCTCGCTCGACGAGGACCGCATCCTGCGCAGCTTCCTCACCGTCATCAAGGCGACGCTCAGGACGAACTACTTCCAGCGCGGGACGGACGGGCAGCCGCACGCCTACGTGTCGATGAAGTTCGACCCGCAGGCCATCCCCGACCTGCCCGCGCCGCGGCCCGCGTACGAGATCTGGGTGTACTCGCCGCGCGTCGAAGGCGTGCACCTGCGCTTCGGGAAGGTCGCGCGCGGTGGCCTGCGCTGGTCGGACAGGCGCGAGGACTTCCGCACCGAGATCCTGGGCCTCGTCAAGGCGCAGATGGTCAAGAACACGGTCATCGTGCCGGTCGGCGCGAAGGGCGGCTTCGTCGCGAAGCAGCTCCCGGACCCGGCCGCCGACCGCGACGCGTGGATGGCCGAGGGCGTCGCCGCCTACAAGACCTTCATCTCGGCGCTCCTCGACATCACCGACAACCTCGTCGGCGGCAAGGTCGTCCCGCCGGAGCGCGTCGTGCGCCACGACGGGGACGACACGTACCTCGTCGTCGCGGCCGACAAGGGCACGGCGACCTTCTCGGACATCGCCAACGGGGTCGCCGAGTCCTACGGCTTCTGGCTGGGCGACGCCTTCGCCTCCGGCGGCTCGGCGGGGTACGACCACAAGGGCATGGGCATCACGGCGCGCGGCGCCTGGGAGTCCGTCAAGCGGCACTTCCGCGAGCTGGGCCACGACACGCAGACCGAGGACTTCCGCGTCGTGGGCGTCGGCGACATGTCCGGGGACGTCTTCGGCAACGGGATGCTGCTCTCGGAGCACATCCGCCTCGTCGCCGCCTTCGACCACCGGCACATCTTCATCGACCCCGAGCCCGACGCCGCGACCTCGTACGCCGAGCGCCGCCGCCTCTTCGAGCTGCCCCGCTCCTCGTGGGCCGACTACGACACGCGGCTGCTCTCCGCGGGCGGCGGCGTCTTCCCGCGTACCGCCAAGTCGATCCCCGTCAACGCGCACATCCGGCGCGCGCTCGGCATCGACGACGGCGTCGCGAAGCTCACCCCGGCCGAGTTGATGCGCGCCATCCTCCAGGCCCCCGTCGACCTGCTGTGGAACGGCGGCATCGGCACGTACGTCAAGGCGAGCACCGAGAGCGACGCGGAGGTCGGGGACAAGGCGAACGACGCGATCCGCGTCAACGGCGCCGACGTGCGCGCGCAGGTCGTCGGCGAGGGCGGCAACCTCGGGCTCACCCAGCTCGGGCGCATCGAGTTCGCACGCCTCGGCAACGGCGGCGACGGCGGCAGGATCAACACCGACGCGATCGACAACAGCGCCGGTGTGGACACCTCCGACCACGAGGTCAACATCAAGATCCTGCTCAACGCCGTCGTCCAGAGCGGCGACATGACCGTCAAGCAGCGCAACGAACTCCTCGCGAGCATGACCGACGAGGTCGGCCGCCTCGTGCTGCGCAACAACTACGCGCAGAACGTGGCACTCGCCAACGCCCAGGCCGAGGCGCCGAGCCTGCTCCACGCCCACCAGCGCCTCATGCGCCGCCTCGTCAAGGACGGCGACCTCGACAGGGCGCTCGAATTCCTGCCGGGCGACCGGCAGGTGCGCGAACTGCTCAACTCCGGCCGCGGGCTCGCCCAGCCGGAACTCGCCGTGCTCCTCGCGTACACGAAGATCACCGCGGCCCAGGAACTCATCGGCACCTCGCTGCCCGACGACCCCTACCTGCGCCGGCTGCTCTTCGCGTACTTCCCCGAGGAGGTCCGCGAGCGGTACGCGGAGCAGATCGAGGCGCACGCCCTGCACCGCGAGATCATCACGACCGTCCTCGTCAACGACACGGTCAACTCCGGCGGCATCTCCTTCCTGCACCGCCTGCGCGAGGAGACCGGCGCCTCGCTGGAGGAGATCGTGCGCGCGCAGCTCGTCGCACGCGAGATCTTCGGCCTCGCCGCCGTGTGGGACACCGTCGAGCAGCTCGACAACGAGGTGCCCGCCGCCGTCCTCACCCGGGTCAGGCTGCACAGCCGCCGCCTCGTCGAGCGCGGCACGCGCTGGCTGCTCAACAACCGGCCGCAGCCGCTCCAGCTCGCCGAGACCGTCGAGGCCTTCCGCGACGACGTGCGCGCGGTGTGGGAGCGGCTGCCCGAGCTGCTGCGCGGCGCGGACGCCGAGTGGTACGGGTCGATCCTGAAGGAGCTGACCGACGAGGGCGTGCCCGAGGAACTGGCCGCGCGCGTCGCGGGCTTCTCCTCGGTCTTCCCCGCGCTCGACATCGTCGCCGTCGCCGGGCGCACGGGCAGCGAGCCGCTCGCCGTCGCCGAGGTCTTCTACGACGTCGCCGACCGGCTCGGGGTCACGCAGCTCATGGACCGCATCATCGAACTCCCGCGCGCGGACCGCTGGCAGTCGATGGCGCGCGCCTCGATCCGCGAGGACCTGTACGCGGCCCACGCGGGCCTCACGCAGGACATCCTCGCCGCGGGCGAGCCCGGCGACAGCCCGGAGCGGCGTTTCGAGGTGTGGGCGGGCAAGAACGCGCCGATCCTGACGCGTGCCCGGGCGACCCTGGAGGAGATCCAGAGCAGCGACAGCTTCGACCTGGCCAACCTGTCGGTGGCGATGCGCACGATGCGCACGCTGCTGCGGGCGCACGGCTGAGGCAGTCGGCGGGACGTGGCAGAGGGCGGTCTCCCGCGCGGAGGCCGCCCTCGGTCGTCCCGCGTGTCAGCGCAGCGCCCCCCGGATCACCTTCGCCGCCCTGGACACCACCGACCGGCTCAGGCGGCCCGCCAGGGGGCCGAGCTTCGCCGTGGGGCCCGCGGGGCGCCAGCGGACCTCGATCCGCGCCGTGCCCGCCGCCTCGGGCGAGACCGTCACGACGTGCTCGACGGTGCCGCCGTACGCGCGGGGGCGGGACGAGACGGGGGGGAAGCCGAGCGGGCCCAGGAGCGGCGCGGTGTGGCGGCCCCGCCCCTGCCGCAGTTCGACCACGGGGTGGCGGACCCCGTCGAAGCCCTGTACGGGCAGCGGCGCCTGCCCCGGGTCGAAGCGCACGCGGCCCTCGAAGACGCCGGGCAGCACCGGGTCGATGCGGAAGGCGACCTCGTACCGCCTGCCGCCGGGCGCGACCGCGAGCCGCGCGACCTGCGGCCCCACGGGGAGCCGCAGGAGCGGGTCGTACGTGCGCACCGTGAACCGCAGCACCGTGCCGGGGCCCGTCTCCAGGTCGCGCACCTCGTGCCGGAAGAGCGCGGCCGAGAGCGGGCCCGCCTCGACGCCCTCCTCGCTCAGGTCCAGCTCCGTGCGTGCCTCCCGCGACTCCGGCAGCGGCTCGCCCCAGTACACGTGCCCCCGCTCGTCGTGGCTCACGTGCCGGGGCCCCACGGGCAGGCCGAGGCCGCGCGCGGCCCGCTGGGCCTCTTCGAGGCGCCCGTCCCGTACGAGCCGCAGGACGACGCGCTCGGTGCGGGGCAGCCGCGCGTACGCCTCCGGGGCGAGCGTGTCGAGGTACGGGGTGACCAGCCCGGCGAAGCCGGCGAGCCATTCCGGGTCCCTGCGGGGCAAGTCGCCCGCGTACATGCGGAAGTCGTGCTTGAGGAACTTGTAGTCCTTCTCCGGGCGGATCGCGCCGTGTCCGCTCGTCTCCAGGAACTCGTCGATGAGGCGCTGGACATGGATGCGGTCGGCCACGTTCTCCAGGCGGTCGCGCTGGTTGGAGATCGAGGCGCTCCCCGCGGCCGCGTACGGCTCGATGTACCACACGTACACCGGCTCGGGGATGACGGTGAAGGCGCGCGCGAGGCAGTACGCCTGCGCCGAGAACAGCTGGTCCTCGTAGTGGATGCCCTCCGGGAAGCGGAGTCCGGCGCGGTCGAGGAAGGCGCGCGCGTACATCTTCGACGTCGACAGGTGCTCGAAGAGGAGTTCCGGCTCCTGGTCGATGCCCTCGACGGTGCGCCGCTCGGTCACCAGGTGGGGCATCCACAGGGAGGACGTGCCCGTGTCGACGCGGACCCTGCGCACCGCGCCCATCACGAAGTCGACCTCCCGCGCCCGGTGCGCGGCGAGGAGCTTCGCGACGGCGTCGGGCGGGAGTTCGTCGTCGCTGTCGAGGAACATCACGTACGGGGCCGCGGCGATGTCCAGCGCCCGGTTGCGCGGCGCGCTGCACCCGCCGCTGTTCTCGGGCAGCCGCAGGAAGCGCACGCGCGGGTCGGCGGCGGCGAGGGAGCGTGCGACTTCGGGGGTCGTGTCGGTGGAGTGGTCGTCGCTGATGACGACCTCCAGGGCGCGGTGGGTCTGCGCGAGGACGCTGCGCACGGCGCGCGGGAGCCGGTCGGCGTCGTTGTAGGCGATGACGACGACGGTGACGTCGGGGGGCGGTGGCGATGCCGCCGTCGCCGCGGCGGAGGGGGCCTTCTTCTGTTCGGTCGTCGGAGTCGCGGTCATGCGGACACGGCCTCCTCGGGCGTGGGGGCGGGGGTGCGTGCCGCGAGCGGCACCACGGGCGGGAGCGCGGCCTCCGGGGCGCCCAGGAACACGCGCCGCACGACGCGTTCGGCGGCGTGCCCGTCGTCGAAGGCGCAGAACCGCTCGCGGAAGGCGGCACGCGCCGCGTGCGCGGCGGCGTCGCGCCACGCCTCGCCCGCGAGGATCTCGGTCAGTTCGTCCTCGGTGCGGGCGACCGCGCCCGGGGGGCCTTCCATGAGGTCGAAGTAGACGCCGCGCGTGGCCCGGTAGATCTCCCAGTCGTCGGCGTAGACCACGACCGGGCGGTCCAGGTGCGCGTAGTCGAACATGATCGAGGAGTAGTCCGTGACGAGCGCGTCGGCGGCGAGGGCCAGTTCCTCGACCGGCTCGTACGCGGAGACGTCGAGCACCCTGCGGGTCGCGCGCAGCCCGGCGAGGTCGCTCGGGCCCGAGGAGTAGAAGTAGTGCCCGCGCACGAGCAGCACCGTGTCGGGGCCGAGGCGTTCGGTGAGCCGTGCGAGGTCGAGCCTGGGGTGCCACTCGCTCTCGTAGTCGCGGTGCGTGGGCGCGTAGAGCACGGCACGCACCCCGGGCGCGATGCCGAGCCGCGCCCGCACGGTCCGCACCAGGTCCGCGCCGGCCGCGTAGTAGATGTCGTTGCGCGGGTAGCCGTACTCCAGCTCGGCGTACCCCGAGGGGTAGGCGTGCCGCCACATGAGCGTCGAGTGACGGTTCGACGTGAGGCTGTAGTCCCACTTGTCGACGCGGCGCAGCAACTGCCGGAAGTCCAGGCCGTGCGCGGCCGCCGGGTAGGGCATCTGGTCCAGGCCCATGCGCTTGAGCGGTGTCCCGTGGTGGGTCTGGAGGTGGAGCTGCCCGGGGCGCTTCTCCCAGCCCGTCGGGAAGTTGACGTTGTTGACGAGGTAGGTGGCGCGGCTCATCGCCTCCTGGTAGCGGGGCGTGCCGGGCACGACGTACTCGGTGCCCGGCGGGAGCAGCGGCACGCGCGCGCGCCCGCTGACCCACACCGGCTTGATGTGCGGGGCGAGTTCGGCGAGCTTCGCGGCGATCGCGCCGGGGTTGCACGTCACGCCCCTGTTCCAGTACGCGGTGAAGACCGCGAGGTCCGGGTCGAGCGGTGCCCTGCGGGCCGTGCGGCTCCGGTGCGCGCGGACCTTCGCGCCGAGCGCCCGCTTCTGCTTCTGCGCCAGCGAACGCCAGTGCCTGCGCCGGTCGTTGAACTCGGCGAGCCGCACGTACCTCTCGTACGAGCCCGCTTCGAGCAGCTTCTGCCGCACCCCGTCGATGCCCTCGGGCGCCCGGTGCCCCTCCGGCTTGCAGGCGCGTGCGGCCTCGGCGGCGGCGAAGAAGAACTCCCGGTCGTTGCCCCGCTGTTCGCGCGCGATGATCCGCAGCCAGTCCTGCGTCATGAGGTCGTAGAGCGTGCGGCGCAGCGGCGCGGTCGCCGGCGAGGTCTCCAGGAGACGGTACGCGGCCACGTACGGCTCGACGCGGCCTTCGGGGCCGTCAGCGGCGGGCGGCGGGAGCGTCGCGGTGCGCTGGGCGCGCACGTCGAGCGCGAGCTGGTCGCTGCACGCGACGCGGTCGGCGAGGAGCGGCAGCGCGTACGCCGTGTACAGCGCGTTCCCCGCCGTCAGCACCTCCTCGTGGGCGCGCCAGAACGAGGCCCGCACGAGCCGCGTGCCGAGCAGGGGCGCGAGGCGGAGCAGCCCGGGGAACGTCACGAGGGGGAGCGGGCTGTGCCCCGCCTTGTCCAGGAGGGGGCCGTCGGGCGAGGGGGCGCCGTCGGTGGACCACGTCGAGCGCACGTGGTTGAGGAGGATCACTTCGGCGTGGTGGCGGCCCGCGGGGACCGAGCAGAGCTGGATCGCGCCCGTCAGCGCGTGCAGGCTCCCCGCGGGGAGCCTGTCCTTGCCCGCGAGGAATTGCAGCCACTCGCCGCCCGCCCGCCGCGCCCCCACCGCGCGCGCCTCCGGAGCGGGCGTGGCGTCGGGGACCTCGACGACGAGGAGCCGCCCGTCCCGCGCGGCGGCGTGCGCGGTCGCCTCGCGCGCCTCCGCGTCCGTCGGCACGACGACGATCTCGGCCCCGGGCTCCCTGTCGCCGTCCCGCCCCGGAGCCGGGAGCTGGCGCAGCACCCCGGCCAGGCACTCGGCGAAGGAACCACGGACATCGGGTCCGTGAACGATGACGGTGACACGTGGTGGCACGGTGGGGCCCCTTTCCCTCGGCACAGGCCAGTGTGCGTCCGGAAAGGGGCGGTTTCCTGCGGTATGCACTGTTCGGGTGGCGGGCGGCTCGCGGGAGGGGCGGGGCGGGGCGTGCGGGAGGGGCCCCGCGGGCCGGTGGGCGCGTGGGGCTGCCGCGGGGCCCGCGGGCGCGTGGGGCCGGTGGGCGCGTGGGCCCCGTGGGCGCGTGGGGCCCGCCGCCCCTCAGCGCGCCGAGAACTTCTCGTACTCCCGCAGGACCTCCGCCGTGGGGCCGTCCATCCGCAGCTCCCCGTGCTCCAGCCACAGCGCCCGCTCGCACGTGTCGCGGATCGACTTGTTGCTGTGGCTCACGAGGAACACGGTGCCCGCCTGCTCGCGCAGCTGCCTGATGCGCGCCTCGGAGCGCTTGCGGAAGCTCGCGTCCCCCGTCGCGAGCGCCTCGTCGACGAGCAGGACGTCGTGGTCCTTGACGGCCGCGATCGAGAAGCGCAGCCGCGCCGCCATGCCCGAGGAGTACGTGCGCATCGGCATGGTCGCGAAATCACCCTTCTCGTTGATCCCCGAGAACTCGATGATCTGCGGTGCCCGCGCGCGCACCTCGTCGCGGCTCATGCCCATCGCGAGGCCGCCCAGCTCGATGTTCCGCTCGCCCGTGAGGTCGTTCATGAGTGCCGCGTTGACGCCGAGGAGCGAGGGCTGCCCGTCCGTGTAGATGTGGCCCGACTCGACGGGCAGCAGACCGGCGATGGCCTTGAGCAGCGTCGACTTGCCCGAGCCGTTGCTGCCGATGAGCCCGATCGCCTCGCCGCGCCACGCCGTGAACGACACGTTCCGCACGGCGTGCACCTGCCGCCCGCCCGGTCCCTGACGCCGTACGAGCCGGCTCAGCGCCGCGGTCGCCGAGCCGCGACCGCCCTTGGCGCCGTTGACGCGGTAGACGATGTCGACGTTCTCGACGATGACGGTGGGGCGGCGCGATGCCGCGGGGGCGGCGTCAGCGGGTGCGGACGCGGGTGCGGCGTCCGCGGGGGCGGGGACGGCGCCCGCGGGTGCGGGTGCGGCGTCCGCGGGGGTCGCGGCGGCCGGCGCGGGGGTGGCGCCGCCGTTCTTCTGCGTACGCGTCTCAGCCACGTCCGTACCTCTCCTCGGCCTTCCAGAAGTAGACGAAGCCGCCGAGGCCGCTCAGCAGCGCCCAGCCGAGGGCGACGGCCCAGACGTGGGGCGGGAGCTGGTCGGAGTGGAAGCTGTCGATGAGCGCGAAGCGCATGAGATCGATGAACACGGCGGTCGGGTTGCACTGGAGGACCGTGTGCACCCAGCTCGGCAGGTCGTGCTTGGCGAGCATGTGGGAAAGGCTGAACATCACGCCGGAGGTGTACATCCAGGTACGCGTGATGAACGGCATGAGCTGCGCGACGTCGGGGGTCTTCGCGCCGACGCGCGCGAGCGTCAGCGCGAGCCCGGTGTTGAAGACGAACTGGAGCAGCAGCGCGGGCACCACGAGCACCCAGGACGGCCGCGGCCACACGCCGAAGGCGAGCAGGATCACGACGAGCGCGACCATCGAGTACAGGAGCTGCTGGAGCTGCTGGAGCGTGAACGAGATCGGCAGCGAGGCGCGCGGGAAGTGCAGCGCGCGGACGAGACCGAGGTTCCCCGAGATCGCGCGGGTCCCCGCCATCGCGCAGGACTGCGTGAAGGTGAAGACGAAGACGCCGGTCACGAGGAAGGGCACGAAGTCGGGCACGCCCCGGCTGGTGCCGAGCAGCAGCCCGAAGATCAGCAGGTAGACGCCCGCGTTGAGGAGCGGCGTCATGACCTGCCACAGCTGGCCGAGCTTCGCCTGGCTGTACTGCGCGGTCAGCTTCGCGGTCGAGAAGGCGAGGATGAAGTGCCGCCTGCCCCACAGCTGCCGCACGTACTCCGTGAGCGGGGGCCGCGCGCCGCTGACCGAGAGGCCGTAGCGGGCGGCGAGCTGGGCGCCGCTCAGCTCCGCGTCGGGAAGGGCTCCGGGACCCGCGCCGGGGCCCGCCGCCGCGGCGGCACGGGTCCCGGACGCCTTCGGGCCCCGCGGGGGCTCCTGCCGTGGGGGGAGGGGATCGAGAACCTGGCTCACACGCGCCGCCTTCGCTGGGGGACGTCGGTACGTCGTAGGTACCGTTACGTCGGAACGCAACCGTATCGTCGCAGCGCAGCCTAGGTCGTCAGTACGTCGCAACGCAACCGTTTCGTCGTGGCCCGCCTATGCTGAAGGACATGGCGAGTGGCGCGAAGGAAGACGGCAGGGAAACGGCCGGTGCGGGGGCGGGACCCGGCGGTGGCGCGGGGGTGGCCCCCGCGGGCAAGGCGCGGCGCGCGCCCGCCGGTGCCGCCGTGCTGCGCGAGGACGTCACCGAGGCGATCCGCGCCGCGGTCTTCGCCGAGCTGGCCGCCGTCGGCTACGGGCGCATGTCGATCGAGGGCGTGGCGCGCCGCGCGGGCGTCGGCAAGACGGCTGTCTACCGTCGCTGGCGCTCGAAACTGCACCTCGTGCTCGACCTGGTCTCCGAGATAGCGCTCCAGGGCCTGCCCGCGCCCGACACCGGGTCGCTCGAAACGGACCTGCACCTGCTCTACGAGGTCGCCTCGCGCGCCCTGCGCCACCCGGCGGCCTCCCAGATCGTCCCGGACCTCTTCGCCGAGGCGGCCCGTAACCCGGACCTCCAGGAGGCCCTGGAGAAGGCCCTGCGCGAGGCTCAGCGCAGTGTGGCCCAGGGCGTCGTCGACGCGGCCGCGACGCGCGGCGAGATCCGCGCGGACCTCGACCGCGATCTCGCCCTCGACCTGATCACCGGCCCCCTCTACTGGCGCGTCCTCGTCGTCCGCACCTCGACGCACCGCGCCTACCCTGCGGCCCTGGCGAAGACGGTGGCGGCGGGGCTGAGGGGGGCGTGAGCGGCGCGACGCTGGACCTGTGGCGCCGCCACCTGGGCGAGGTCCCGCCCGAGGTCCTGACCCGTACGGACCTCGCGACGCTGATCCTCGCGGACAACGACCTCACCGCGCTCCCGCCCGGCCTCGCGGGGCTGACCGCCCTGCGCACGCTGGACGTCGGCCACAACGCCCTGACCGCGCTGCCGTCCTCGCTCGGCTCCCTGACGGGCATGGACGGCTGCCTCTACGTGCACGACAACCGCCTGGAGCGGCTCCCCGCGAGCCTGGGCGCCCTGACCCGCCTCCGCTACCTGAACGCGGGAGAGAACCCGCTGCGGGAACTTCCGCGCACACTCGGGCGGATGGCCGGGCTCCTCGAACTGCGCGTGCGGGAGGCCGGGTTGACGCGCCTCCCCGAGAGCATCGGGGCCCTCACCCGCCTCCGCGAACTCCACCTCGGGGCGAACCGCCTGACGGACCTCCCGCCCACGCTCGCGGGACTGCGCGCACTGCGCCTCCTCGAACTGCGCGACAACGCCCTGACCTCCCTCCCCCCGGCCCTCGCGCACCTTCCCCGGCTGCGCCACCTGGACCTGAGGGGCAACCGCCTCACCACCCTGCCGCCCTGGATCACGGCCCTCCCCGCCCTGGAGAAACTGGACCTGCGCTGGAACCCGTGCGAGGTCCCCGCCGGGGTGGCCGGGGAGCTGGAGGCCAGGGGCTGCTTCGTCCTGACGTGACCGGGCGGCGGCGCACCCCCGGGCCCGCTCAGCGGGGCGGCCTGGGCCCGAAGCGGTGCTCCAGGAGGGCGGGCGCGGTGCCGGGGGCCCGGGGGCGGCCTCCGCGCCGGAGCGGTCCCTGCGAAGGGGGCCGTGGGCCGTCACGCGGCACGGTCCGGCCGGGCCCGCCGGCAGCGACGCCCGCGAGGGGCGGCCCGCGGCCCGTCCCCGCTACTGCGGCTTGAAGGACCGGATCTGGTAGTTGCCCTGGAGGTTGCCCTTGCCGTTCTTCGGGGTCGAGCCGACGCGGTTCTTGTAGTTGGTCCCGGTGTAGTACTGGACGCGGTGGCCGGTGCGGTTGTAGACGGACAGGGCGTTCTTGCCGCGCTGGACGAAGGAACAGTTGTCGGCCGTGTTGGCCAGCTTCGCCTGGGACCACTGGCACCGGGTCCCTGTCCCGTTCCAGCCGTCGTAGACGCAGAAGTACCCGGCGCCGCAGCTGTAGGCGGCCGGGCCCTGCCGGGGCGCCGCGGAGGCCGCGGGGACCGCGCCGAGCGCGGCGACGCTCAGCGCGACGGCGGAGACGGCGAACGATGGAAGACGACGCATGAGGTGCTCCTCTGACTGGCCGGAAGGCTCTCCCCCGCCGCGCACAGCCTCGCCAGGCCACCTCCCGCGAAAACGCCCCGCCGCCCCAGCACACACCACCGACCCATCCCCCGACCGCCCGCGAGCACCCCGCCGCGCCCCCTCACCTCCTCACCTCACCCACCGCCCCACTTTCCGCCGCACCACGTCCCCCATCCCCCGCATTCCGGGCGCGACGCGCAGGGCGAGCGAGGCGGAGTGCGTGGCGTAGGGGTGGACCAGGACGAGGCCGTGGCGGCGGCTGGGGATGGCGGTGCGGTGGAGGTGGCCCAGGGACGTGAGGGCGCGGGGCTGGGTCGTGCGGGTCGTGCCGTCGGCGAAGGCGAGCATCAGCCAGACGTCCCACGTGCCCGCCTCCAGCTCCGTCAGGCGCAGGCGGAGCGAGGCCGTCCAGGTGCCGGGGGTCGGGCCGGGGGCCAGGCTCGCGCTGCGGCGCTGCACGACGCGGCCCGTGTCGCGGTGGACCAGGGCCGCCTGCACCGCGACCGGGCCCGCCTCCGCCACGCGCCCGTACAGCTCGTGCAGGCGCAGCCGCAGCCTGCTGCCGCGTGCGGCGGGCTTCAGGATCGCGTCCACCGTGAGCGGCAGGCGGCCCATCGGGGCGCGCTCCAGATGGGTGAGCGGGACACCGGGCAGGTCGGCGGCCCACACGGGGGTGCCGGTCTCGTCACGTGCGGAGGGGGGCAGGAGCCGCGACGGCTTCGAGACGAGGTCGCGCAGGCGGCCCAGGTCGCGCGGCGCGGGCGCGTTGCGCACCACCGCGGCCGCCGTGCGCGCGGGGGCGGCGGCCGCGGCGACGTCCGCGGGAGCGAACGCCGTCAGGTACGCGCGCGTCAGGTCCCACCACGCGCGCTGGTAGGCGGGGTCGTGGCGCGGCAACTCCCGTACGTACATGCGTAGTCCGCGGTCCAGGAAACCCGCGCGGGCGGCGCGTACGAGCGTCGGCTGCCCGGACAGTTCCGCCACCGCCTGCCGGTGCGCCCGCACCCGCGCCCGCCAGTTCTCCGCCCCGTCCCGGTCGAGCGAGAGCGAGCGGCGCTCCTCGTCGCGCCGTACGTGCCAGACGTAGACCCGGTCGGGTACGAGCGCCATGCGCGGGCGGGCCGCCAGGACGCGCGCCGTGAAGACGAAGTCCTCGTAGAGGTAGCGCCCCGGCGGGAAGAGGATCGCGTGCGCGCGCAGGAAGTCCGTGCGGTAGAGCTTGTTGACGCACAGCGTGTCGGCGGCGACGCGGGGGAGCGCGGCGGGCTCGTCGAGCGTGCGCCGTTTCGCGTACAGCTCGCGCTGCCAGGGCAGTTCGCGCCCGCCGGGCAGTTCGCGCCGTACGCACAGGCCGCCGACGACGTCCGCGCGGGTCGTCCTTGCCGCGCGCAGCAGCGCGTCCACGGCGCCGGGCGGGAGCACGTCGTCGCTGTCGAGGAAGAGGACGTACGGTGCCGTCGCGTGTGCCAGGCCCTCGTTGCGCGGGGTCCCGCAGCCGCCGCTGTTGACCGTGCGCCGCACGACGCGCAGGCGCGGCTCGTGCGCGGCGACGCCGTCGAGCACGTGGACGCTGTCGTCCGTCGAGCAGTCGTCCACGGCGATCACCTCGCTGACCGCTTCGCCCTGCGCGCAGGCGGACGCGACCGCGTCGGCGATGTGCGGGGCGTCGTTGTAGCCGATCACGACGACGGTGACGCTCATCGCCCCTCCCGTTCGGGGAGCTTCGCCAGTACCTCGCCCGTCTCGCGGCTGAAGTCCAGCACCTTCGCCTCCTTCGGGACCCGCTGCCACCGCGAGAGCAGCAGCCACCGGACGCCGTAGCGGCGCGCGATCTCCGCGCGCTGTGCCGCGCTCGCCCTGCCCGACAGGTACCAGTGCGCCGCCCGCCACCGCGCCCGCCGCTCCTTCTCGGGCAGCGCGGGGTCCGACCACACGGGCGCGACCATGTCGATCCCGAAGCCCGGCAGGCTCCGCGTCCCCTCGCGCTGGTCGGTCAGGACCGGCTCCCCCGGCCGGACCGAGGAGGCGGCCCACGCGTACGAGTGCCACTCGGGCAGCCGCCGCGTGTCGGGGGGCGTCCACCGCTCGGGCAGCACGGCCCCGGACTGCGCGAAGACGAAACCGGTGGCGGCTGCCGCGGTGACCGCGAGCGCCCTGAGCGCCCGCCCCCGCCCCGCGCGCGTCACCTCCACGGCCACGGCGACCTGCGCGGGCAGCACGGCGAGACCGAGGACGCGCCCGTACGTGAAGTGCCCGGACACCCAGCCGTACGCGGCGACGGCGACGCACACCGCGCACATCCACGTGAGCGGCTCGCGCGGGTCGCGGCGCAGGCGCAGCGCGAAGGCGGGGAGCGCGACGGCGCCGAGCAGCCAGAAGTGGGCGAGGACGTCGGTGTAGAGCGCGGCGTGGGTCGGGTCGAGCACGGCGGAAGCGGAGCCGAGCGTGAGGACGTCGAACCAGGGGAGCCAGGCGAGGGCGGCGAGGAGGGCGCCGAGGGGGAGCGGCCACCAGGCGGCCCAGGCGCGGAGGGCGCGGAGGGCGGGGGCCCGGGTGCGCCGTACGGGGGAGCCGCGGCCTGCGGTTCGTACGGGCGGGTCGCCTTCGTCGGGTACGGGCGCGGCGCCGCGTACCCGCGTCAGGACCAGGACCGCCGCCCCGAGCACCCCCGCCACCGCGCTCACCGGGTGCACGAGCAGCAGCAGACCGCACAGCGCGCCGAGGGCGCCCCTGGCCCACGGCGAGGGCGGGGCCGCGCGGTCCCTGTCGGTCAGCTGGGCCGCGTACGCCCAGGTCAGGAGGGTGAGGCCGAGGGCGAAGGTGCTCGGGTAGCCGGCCGCGACCGGGAGCGAGACGAGTCCCACGAAGCCGCTCCACACGAGCGGTCGCGTGCCCCACAGCGTCACCAGCAGCGCGAGCGCGACGGTCGATGCCCAGCGGCTCGCGGTGAACCGCTTCACGAAGGCGTTGAGCCCGAGCAGTACGACGAGCAGGTTGACGGGCGCGGCGAGCCGTACCGTCTCCCAGCCGCTCAGCCCGAAGAGCCGCGCGAGCACACCTTCGGCGAGCGCGTAGGGCGAGTAGTACGGGCTCCCCGCGCCCGGCAGGTCCGCCATCGGGTGCCTCGGGTGGAGCAGGCTCGCGCGCAGCCGCTCGACGACCGCCGCGTGCTGCCCGAGGTCGCAGCACGCCTGCACCGAGAGGGCGAGGAGGCTGAGGCCGAGCCAGAAGAGGCCGCCGAAGACGAAGAAGGGCGTGGGCCGCCAGCGCCCGAGCGGGCGGCTCGCCGTGGCGCCGGGCGGGTTGCGGCGGCGGTGGAGGCGGGGCGGGGCCGGGGGTGGGAGGGGCTGGGCGGGTGCCTGCGCGTCGGTGGAGTCCACGGCGGGCGGGGTCCTCTCGGGGGGCGGGGCCGTACGGGTGCGGATGCCCTCAGATGTCCCACCGGCAGGAGGACCGGTATCCCTATTTGTGTTATTTAATGCTTTCGGGTGTTCTTGTGGGGGTGCTCTTGGGGGGTACGGGGAGGGGGGCGAGCGGGTCGCCGAGCGGGCCCGGGGCCGCGGAGCGCCCGTACGCGAAGGGGCCCGTACGCGAAGGGGCCCGTACGCGAAGGGGCCCGTACGCGAAGGGGCCCGCTTCCTCCTCCGTACGGAGAGAAGCGGGCCCCCGGCCGCCTACTTGACCGCGCCCGCCATCACCCCCGACACGAACTGCCGCTGAAAGGCGAAGAAGACGACGAGCGGGATGAGCATCGACAGGAAGGCGCCCGGCGCGAGGATGTCCACGTTGTTGCCGAACTGCCGTACCTGCTGTTGGAGCGCGACCGTGATCGGCGGGCTCCCGGAGTCCGCGAAGATCAGCGCGATCAGCATGTCGTTCCAGACCCACAGGAACTGGAAGATGCCGAGCGAGGCGATGGCGGGGCCCGCGAGCGGCATCACGACCCTTGTGAACAACCGGAGTTCGCCCGCCCCGTCGAGCCGTGCCGCTTCCAGGAGTTCGCGCGGGATCTCCGCGAAGAAGTTCCGCAGCAGGAAGACGGCGAAGGGCAGCCCGAAGGCGACGTGGAAGAGGATCACGCCGATCGTGGACTCGAAAATCCCTATCCAGCCGAAGAGTTTCGACACCGGGAGCAGCGCGACCTGCACGGGGACGACCAACAGCCCCACCACGAGCAGGAACCAGCCGTCGCGCCCGGGGAAGTCCATCCAGGCGAAGGCGTATCCGGCGAGCGAGCCGATGAGGACGACGAGCAGCGTGGACGGCACGGTGATGAGCACCGTCGACCACAGGCTGTGCGTGATCGCGCTGTTGTCGAGCAGATTGCCGTAGTTCTCGACCGTGAGCTGCGCGGGGGCGGTGAAGACCTTCCACCAGCCGTCGTCGGCGATGTCCGACGGCGAGCGGAGCGAGGAGATCAGCAGCCCGATCGTCGGCACGAGCCAGAAGACGGCCACGACGAGGAGGAAGAGGCGCAGCAGCCCGCCCGCGGCGAGGCGCGCGGCGCGGGCGGCGAACGACTCGCCCCTGCCGCGCGGGCCACGGTCCCGCGCGGAGGTGCGGGGCTCCGGGACCGTCCCGGGTACGGCGGCGGTCATCGGCGTTCCTCCTTGCGCTCCCTGCGCAGCCTGCGGATGTTGAGCAGCATCACCGGCACCACCAGGACGAACAGGAAGATCGATATGGCGCTCGCGACGCCCGCGTCCCCGTCCACGAAGGCCGTGTTGTACAGCTCGACGGCCAGGACGTTGGCGTCGTCGCGCGCCGAGCCGGGCGGGATCACGTACACGAGGTCGAAGATCTTCAGCACGTTGATCATGAGCGTGACGAGCACGACGCCGAGCACGGGCGCGAGCAGCGGCACGGTGACGCGGCGGAAGACCTGCCACTCGCCCGCCCCGTCCACGCGCGCGGCTTCGAGGAGTTCGCGCGGCAGCCCGGCGAGCCCGGCGCCGATGAGCACCATCGCGAACCCGGCCCACATCCACACGTACGCGCCGATGACCGACCACGTGACGAGCGTGGGCCCGAGCCAGTTGATCCCGCCGTACGGTTCGCGGAAGTTGTCGGCGGGAAGCCGGAGCAGGGCCCCGTCGGCCCGCGCCGGGAGCGTGAAGCGGCCGTCGGCACCGGCCTTCGCGGAGGCGACGACCTCGCCGTCCTTGACGGCCTCGATCCGCATCCCCGGGTAGCCGAGTTCCTTCGGGTCGACCTTGTCGAGCGTGCCGCCGCCGCCCTTCGTGAAGTCCTGCCACACCGTGCCCGTGACCCCGCCGTCCCCGCCGGGCGGCGCGGGCACGGCGGCGGGCCTCGCGCTGTCCGGCATGACGTCGGGAGCGACACCGACCAGCGGCAGGAGCACGCTCGTCCCGCCCCGTACGGGCTCCTTCGTCACGAACGCGCCGCCCTTGACGGCCTCCAGCGCCGAACGCGGGCGCGGGTGGGCCTTCGGGAAGGCGGAGGACTCGGCGAAGGTGTCGTGCACGGTCACGGCGACCGCGTTCGCGACGCCCCGGTCGGGGTCCTGCTCGTACACGAGCCGGAAGATGATCCCCGAAGCGAGCATCGAGATCGCCATCGGCATGAACACGAGCAGTTTGAACGCCGTTCCCCACTTGATGCGTTCGGTGAGCACGGCGAGCACGAGCCCGAGCGCCGTCGCGACGGTCGGCGCCACGACGAGCCAGATCGCGTTGTTCTTGATCGCCGTCCTGATGTTCGGGTCCGAGAACATCTCGCGGTAGTTCCCGAAGCCGACGAAGCCGTCCCCCGAGGAGTCGAAGAGACTCCGCACGACGTTCCACACGATCGGGTAGAGGACGAGCGCGCCGAGCAGGACGAGCGCGGGCAGCAGGAAGAGGAGGGCGAGCGAGCGGCGCGTACGGGTCACGGACGCGGCGCGCTTGCCGGTGACGGGTTCAGGGGGTCTGCGGGGCGTGGGGACGTTCCCGCTCGGGGACGCGGGGGGCACCGGTACGGGACCGGCACCCCCCGCCGCTTCGGCGGCCACCCCGTCAGTCCTTGTACGCCTTGGCCGCGTCCCGCTCCAGGCGCTGCTGGATCGCGGCGACGTCGTTCGGCTTCGCGAGGAAGTCCTGAAGCGCCTTCCACTCGCCCTTGTTGGGCGAGCCGCCGAAGGACTGCGGCATCTGGTCAGACATGTCGTAGCGGATGTCGTCCCCGGCCTTGATCAGCGCCTCGGCGATGCCGCGCTGCACGTCGTTCGGGTACGCGGACGTGTCGAGCGCCTTGTTCGGCGAGATGAACCCGCCCGTCCCCGCCCAGATCGAGGCGGCCTCGGGCGAGGCGAGGTAGGTCAGCAGCGCCTGCGCGCCCCGGGAGTCCTTGAGCGCGACGGCCGCGTCGCCGCCGACGACGGCGGGGGCCTGCCCACCGCCCACGGCGGGGAACGGGAAGACCTTCGCGTCGGTGCCGATCTTCGCCTCCGTCTCGGCGATGTTGATGCCGACGAAGTCCGCCTCGAAGACCATCCCCGCCTTCGGCTGGTCGCCGCCCGTGAAGGTCTGCGTGACCGAGGCGGGGAACTCGGTGGCGAGCGCGCCCTTCGCGCCGCCCGCGAGCAGGTCGGGCTTGCCGAAGAGCTGCCCGAGCGTCGTGAGCGCCTGCTTCACGGAGGGATCGGTCCACTTGATCTCGTGCTGCGCGAGCTGGTCGTACTTCTCCGGGCCCGCCTGCGAGAGGTAGATGTTCTCGAACCAGTCGGTGAGCGTCCAGCCGTCCGCGCCCGCGACCGAGACGGGCGTGACACCCGAGTCGGCGACCGTCTGCGCGGTCTTCAGGAAGTCGGCCCAGGAGGAGGGGACTTCGGCGCCCGCGTTGTCGAAGACGGCGGTGTTGTACCAGACGAGGGACTTGTTCGCCGCCTTGAAGTAGACGCCGTACTGCGTGCCGTCCACCGCGCCGAGGTCCTGCCAGCCCTGCCCGTAGTTCTTCTTCAGCTCGGCCTGGGCCTCGGGGCCCACGGGCTTCGCCCACTTGCGCTTGACGGCCTGCTCGATCGCCCCGACCTGCGGCAGCATCGCCACATCGGGCTGACCGCCACCGGCGATCTTCGACTCCAGGAAGCCGATGACGGGGTCCTGCGCGGCGACGTACTCCGTCTTCGCCCCCGTCCGCTTCCCGAAGTCGGCGAGCACCTTCTCGAAGGCGTCCCGCTCGGCCCCGCTCCACACGGCAGCGACCTTCACGGTCTGCCCGTCGAGCTTCGGCAACCGGACGCCGGAGGAGGACTGTCCGGCGGAGGCGGAGGGCTTCTTGGCCTCGCTGCCCCCGTCCTTGCCGCTGTCGCCTTCGCTCCCGCAGGCGGTGAGCGCGACGGCGGTCCCCGCCGCGACCGCCATGAGCGCGAGTCCGCGCGCCCGCCGCCTCCCAGAGCCTCTCGGCTTCCGCGTCCGTGCATCCCGAAGAGGTGCGTGCATCATCGCCCCGTTCTCTTCCGTCTCGCTCCAACTACGGCTCGCTCCCCGGCCGTTGCCGGAGAGGGGGAACCCCTTCCCCTCCCCCGCACATCTACGCCCGCACGGTCACGGGTACAAGGGGGCGGGAGAGGACGACCTGCACGGACACGGCTGTTTGTGATCACCCTGTGACCCGGGAGAGGGGGGCGTCGGACCGCCGCGCCCACCGGCGTGCGGATAAAGTCTCACTCCTTCAGCGTCCCCGGGAGATCGCCGTATGTCCCTGCCCCGTATCGGTGTGGTCGTCGTGACGATGGGCACGCGGCCGCGAGCGCTCGACGCGCTGCTCGCCTCGGTGGAGAAGCAGGACGTTCCCGCGGAGCGGGTCGTGCTCGTCGGGAACGCGACGCCGCTCGGCGAAGTGGCGACGGACGCGACGAAGGTGCCGCTCGCCGAGAACCTGGGGTGCCCCGGGGGCAGGAACGTAGCCCTTGAGTTGTTGCGCGACTCCGGTGACGTCGATGTCGTCGTCGAACTGGACGATGACGGGCTGCTCGTCGCCGACGACGTGTTCCGCCGGGTCCAGCGCCTCTTCGCCGAGGACCCGGGGCTCGGGATCGTCGGGTTCAGGATCGCCGACGAGCACGGTCGCACGGAACGGCGCTGGGTGCCCAGGCTGCGCGCAGGCGACCCGATGCGCGGCGGCGAAGTGACCGCCTTCCTCGGGGGCGGGCATGCCCTGTCGATGCCGATGCTGCGGCGGATCGGGCTGTGGCCCGCCGCCTTCTTCTTCGGCCACGAGGAATCCGACCTCGCCTGGCGGGCCATCGACGACGGCTGGACGATCCGCTACGAATCGCGCCTCGTCCTCCAGCACCCGCGCACCTCACCCGCCCGCCACCCCGGCCACTACCGCCACACCGCCCGCAACCGCGTCTGGCTCGCCCACCGCCGCCTCCCCGCTCCGCTCGTCCCCGTCCACCTCGGCGCCTGGGCCCTCCTCACCCTCCTCCGCACCCCCTCGCTCCCCGCCCTGCGCGCCTGGTGGGGCGGCTTCGCCGAAGGCATCCGGAATCCGTGCGGCCCGCGCCGCCCGATGCGGTGGCGCACGGTGTGGCGCATGACGCGGCTGGGGCGCCCACCGGTGCTGTGAGGCGGCGAGCCGCGGTGTCCCGGCGCGCACGGCGTATGCCGTGCGGCATGGTGAGGGCCCCCGGACCCGCCCGCCCCCCTCGGCGAAGCCGGCCTCACCGGTCCCTCGCAGTCCCGGTCACCGCGCCACGGGCCCGCGCTCGACGGCTCCCCCTCCGCAGGCATCACCGCGTACGGGTGCGACGCCGGTGGTGGTCCCCGGTGGCGTGATCCGGGCAGCCGGGCCGTGGGCAGAGCCCCCGTGGAGAAGCCGGGGTGCCGCGGAGGAGAGCCGGGGCCGCTCCGGCCCGCACACTCTTCGCCTCGCCGAAGCCCTCGGCCTTCCGGCGGATCGGTCCCGGTCCGGCAGAGGCCCGGGACTGGGCGGGGGCGAGGGCGGGTCCCGCGAGGAATGGCGGCGCCACCGCGTCGGGTCCGGCGTCAGCCCAACGCCTTCTCCAGGCAGATCAGTTCCGACCGTGACTCCCATGACGGTACGCGGTGGAAGCCCGTGCGCGCGTACAGGCGCAGCGCGTTCTCCCGCCAGGACCAGACCGAGAGGCGCAGGGCGGGGGCGCCTGCCTCCGTGGCGAGGGTCGTCGCTGTCGCCAGGAGGGCCGCGGCGACGCCCCTGCCCCGGTGGGCGGGGGCGGTCCACAGGCGTTTCAGTTCGGCGGGGGCCGACGCGGGGGTCCGTACCACGGCGCAGCCCGCCGGGGCCTCGTCGTCCGTCGCGAGGAGGACCGTCGCTCCGGCGAAGGACCGCGCGGGCTGGTCGATTTCGGCCAGGTACGCGGCGGGAAGATCCGCCGGGCCGGAGACGGGGACGCCCTTCTCCTCCTCCGTGCGCAGGTGGTACGCCGTGAGGAGGGGGCGCAAGCGCGGGTCCCCGGCGGGGACGGCTGCGACGTGGACGGTCACAGCAGAGGCTCCTGCGGTGTCGCTTCCGCCGCCCTCGCCGCGCGGTCCAGGGCGCTGGCCAGGAGAGCGAGGTCGGTCGGGCCGTTGCCCAACTCACGTACCGGGCGCGCGCGTTCCGGGGCATCGCCCATTTTCGGCCACTCCAGAGGCGTGACCGTCGGGCGGAGCGTCGCCGTGCGCGGGATACGGCCCGTCACGCGGCCCGCCTGGAAGGGGAGCGCCGCTCCGTCCTGCGTCAGGAGGCGGCCGCGGCCGGGGGCGGGTTCCTCGGGGGCCGGGGACGGCGCGTCGAGCACGACCCGTACGCCCGCGGCGCGCGCCACGTACGAGGCCGCCGCCTTCTCCGTGCGCGCGCCCGCGGCGATCAGGTGCACACCGAGCCGCGCGCCCTCGCGCACGACCGCCTCCAGGGCCCGGACGACCGAGCCCGCGGCGGGGCGGCCCGTCGCGCCGAGCGGCGGGTCGAGCAGCGCGTCCACGTCGTCCACGAGGACCACGAGGCGCGGGAGCGGGTTCCGCCCGCCGGAGGACGTGCGGGGGCGCAGGCGGAGCGTGCGGCTCGGGGGCGCCTCGATGTCGCCCGTCTCGGGGCCGCGCCCCTGCGCGGGGACCGAAGCGCCGGTGTGATCGGCCGAGTTGGCGGCCGTCGCGTCCGCGGGGTGGGGTGCGGGGCGCTGGTCCGCCTCCTGGTCGTACGGGACGCGAGGGCGCCCGTACGGCCCGTAGGCGCTCCGCTCCTGCCCGTACCGCGACCGCTCCCGCTCGTGCGCGGGGCCGTACGGTGGCTGTTCCTGGTCGAACATGACCTGTTCGCGTACCTCCTGCTCCCGTACGCGACTCGTCCGCGCCGCCACCGAGACCGTCGCCGCCCGCGGGCCTGCCGGACCCGTGCCCGTACCACCCGCGGCGCCACCGCCTCCGGGCCCCTCGCCACCTGCGGTGCCCGGCCCGGGACCGGGCCCGGCGGCCCCGCGCGCCCGCACCCGCCCCGAGGCCGTATCGCTCAGCGTCCCCTGCGCGGGGACGAGCGGTTCCCCGCCCCCCGACGCCGCACCGCCTCCCGACGCCGTGCCGCCCCCGTCGAGCAGCCGCGCCCGCCGCTTCAGCTCGCCCACCAGCGCCTGCGCGAACTCCCGCATCCGCACCGGGTCCTGGGCCCGCAGCACCGTCGTCACGTGCGGCAGCTCCGCGCACACCCCGAGCCCCGCGCCCTCGGGGGGCGCGCCCGCGCCGTCCACGAGGACGAGCCCGAGCCGGTCGGGCCGCTCGCCCGCCGCGAGCGAGGCCGCGAGCGCCCGCAGCAGCTCGGTGCGGCCACTGCCCGCCGCGCCCTCGATGATCAGGTGCGGGCCCTGGGCCCCGCCGAGGTCCACGAGCGCGGGGCCCTCGGGCCCCGCGCCGAGCACCCCGAGCACCCGCCCGCCGCGCGCCTCGTCCGCCGCGCTCGCCCACCGCGCGAGCAAGGAAGCGGGCGTGGCCCGTGCGAGCCCCAACTCATCGAGCAACCGCACCGCTTGGGGCAACGGGGTCGCCGTGGCCGCGGTACGGGGCGCGCCCTGCGCCGCGTCCGTGCGCAGCGGCGCGAGCGCCCGCGCGAAACGCTCCGCCCACGCGGCCGACACCGCGTCCACGATGCCCGTCGTGCCGTGCCCGGCGAGCCGCCCGCGCGCCGTGCGCACGACGTGCACGGCCGTCGCGACATCGCCGCTCAGGAAGGCCACGGCCCCGCAGTCGCGGAACGCCGCGAGCTGCGCGCACGCCGCGTCGAAGGTCTCCGTGACCGGCGAGGCGGGGGAGGCCGCGGGGGTCTCGGCGAGGCACACGAGGTGGACCCCCGCCGCGCGCCCTTCGGCGCTCGCGCACCAGGCCGCCGCCTCGCGCAGCGCGGGCGTGCCCGGGTCGCCGTCGAGCACGACGAGGGTCCGCAGCCCCTCGTGCTGCCCCGGCGTACGCCCGCGAAGCTCCGCGAAGCGCGCGGCCGCCTGCTCGTTGTCGTAGGCGAGCAGCGCGCGGCACTCCTGCCCGCGCGTCGGGCGCACGTGCGGCAGCCAGCCGAGCCAGCCCCAGCGCGCGACGCGATCGGCGAGCGGCTGATGGCGATCGGTACTGATCAGGACGATTTCGAGAGTGTCGGGGGAGTGCAGCGCCGCGTACTGCGCGAGGACCGCGCGCGCGAGCCCGGAGAGGCGTTCGCGCGGGCCGGCGAGACCGAGTGAACCGCTCTCGGCGAGGCTCACGGTCAGCGGTACGGGCAGGGAGCCGCCCTCCGGACGCGGGTGCTCGCTCGTGCCGACCCGGCAGGCGAGCGCCTCCGGATGCCCGGGACCCCGCTCCCACAGGCGCGGTCCGGGGCCGAGGGCGGTGAGCAGGAGGAGGGCGGGATCGGGCCAGGCGTCGGGGGAGTGCGCGGGAAGGGGGACGGGAGCGGCCTCGGGCGCGGTGTCGCCGGTCCCCTCCGTCGTGACCGCGGCCTCGTCGGTACGGGCGGCGCGCCGCCGCCCCCAGCGGCCGAGCCCGCCCCCCTTGCGCCGCGCGGTCCTGGGCTCGCCCGGGTCCTGCGGGGCGGGCGCGGCCAGCTCGGGGGCGCCGTCGAGCGGATGCGGGCGCGCGTCACGGGCCTCGCGGCCCTCGCGTGCCTCTCGCGCCTCGCGCAGGCCGCGCAGGTCCTGGGCGGCGTGCGTCGCGTCGGCGCCGCGGGGGGCGGGGGAGGAGGCGCGGGGTACTTCGGATGCACGGGGTGCTTCAGGCGTACGGAGCGTTTCGGGTGTTTGGGGTACTTCAGGCGTACGGGTCCCGCCGGGCGTACGAGGTTCTTCCGGCGTACGCGCGGAAGGCACCCGCGCCGCGCCGTCGCGTCCTCCCGCCGCCCCGTCGCGTCCCGCCGCCCTGTCGCGTCCCGCCGCCGGGCCGGTCCCCGCCGCGCCCGGCAGTCCGGTCCGTACCCGTACGTGCCCCTCGCCGTCGGGCACCGTCGCCACCGGCGGCTGTGTGCCGCCCGGCACGACGCGCAGGACCGACTCGCCGACCCGCAGCAGCGCGCCGCGCGGGAGGGGCTGGGGGGTGCGGCCCACCGGGCGGCCCTCGATGGTCGTGCCGTTGGTCGAGCCGAGGTCGGCGACCTCCGCGCGGCCCCCGGGCCCGAGGACGACGGCGCAGTGCGCGCGCGAGACGTCGGGGTCGTCGAGGGTCACGTCGGCGTCGGCGGAGCGGCCGATACGCACCTCGCCGCCGTGCAGCACGTGCACGCCGCCCGCGTCGGGTCCCGAGACGACCTGGAGCTGCGGCGCCGTGGGGTCGGGCTCGCCGCCCGGGCCCGCGGGACCGCCGAGCGCGAGCACGGCGCCGTCCACGAGCGGTGGTTCGCCGAGCACCGCGCGGTGCGGGTCGACGCGGGCGTTGTCCACCCACCAGGAGGACGTCGTCTCGCCCGCGCGCACCGCCTTCCTGAGCCCGGCGGCGACCGCCGAGAGCTGGGTGCCCGCCGGGGCGGTGACGAGGACGTCGCAGTCGCGTCCCGCACCCCTCCGTGCCAGGAGGCTGAGCCGAATCTGCATCCCGGTCACGCGTCCCCTCTGCGCGCGCGCACGCCGGGGAAAGGGCTTCCCGCCCCCGCCGCGCACGGGCACTCGGCCTGTACGTACAGACACGCATCCTCGCACTTGCCAGAGACAACCCGCCCGTCCTTCGCTGTCGATTGATCTTGATTGATCTGCTCCGGTCGGAAAAGTTCCATGTCGGACGGGCCCGATCGGCTGGAACCGTTCGTTCCCCGGGGCCGGAGGACGGGTGCCGGGCGGGGGTATGTGCCCGGGTACTCGTCGAACAGCCGGACGGTCCACGGGGGCCGCGCACCCCCGCCCGGCCCGTTTCGCGCACTACAGTGGGCGGAACTGTCCGAAGCGGTGGCCCTGCGGCCGCCGCCCCGAACACGCCCCGCCCGGAGCCCCGGAGGCCCGGGGAAGCGGGCGAGCCGGATGATCAGGGAGCGCATGACGTGCGGCCGGTAGGCAGCAAGTACCTCCTGGAGGAGCCGCTGGGACGCGGCGCCACAGGCACCGTGTGGCGTGCGCGCCAGACCGTCCCCGCGGGGGCCGAGGCGGCCGTGCAGGGGCAGTCGGGGGAGACCGTCGCCATCAAGGTCCTCAAGGAGGAGCTGGCGAACGACCCGGACATCGTGATGCGCTTCCTGCGCGAGCGCTCGGTGCTGCTCCGGCTCACCCACCCCAATATCGTGCGCGTGCGCGACCTCGTCGTCGAAGGCGATCTGCTCGCGCTCGTCATGGACCTCGTCGAGGGTCCCGACCTGCACCGCTACCTCCGCGAGAACGGGCCCTTCAGCCCCGTCGCCGCGAGCCTGCTCACCGCGCAGATCGCCGACGCGCTCGTCGCGAGCCACGCGGACGGCGTCGTGCACCGCGACCTCAAGCCCGCGAACGTCCTCCTCAAGGAGGACCCCGACGGGGGACTCCACCCGCTCCTCACGGACTTCGGCATCGCGCGCCTCGCCGACTCCCCGGGCCTCACCCGCACGCAGGAGTTCGTCGGCACGCCCGCGTACGTCGCGCCCGAGGCCGCCGAGGGCCGCCCGCAGACCTCGGCCGTCGACATCTACGGCGCGGGCATCCTCCTCTACGAGCTGCTCACCGGACGCCCGCCCTTCCAGGGCGCCTCCGCGCTCGAAGTCCTCCACCGCCACCTGAGCGAGGAGCCGCGCCGCCCTTCCAGCGTCCCCGAGCCGCTGTGGACGGTCATCGAGCGCTGCCTCGGCAAGAACCCGGACCGCCGCCCGAGCGCCGAGAACCTGGCCCGCGCCCTCCGCGTCGTCGCCGAGGGAATCGGCGTGCACGCGAACTCCGCGCAGATCGCCGCGGCCGAGGGCGTCGGCGCCCTTCTCGCGCCCGACCCGGACCCCGCCCCCGTGCCCGGGCCCCCCTCCGCGGCCGCCGCGACGGAGGTCCTGTCGCGCGACGGCGTCCCGCAGGGCGCGTACGACCCGGCGGCACCGACGTCCGTGCTCCCGACGACGGGCCCCGGCGGTCCCGGCGGCGGTACGGGCCAGGGCGCCGGTACGGGCCAGGGCGGGCGCCCTGGTGACGCCGACCCGACGGCCGTCATGCCCCCCGTACCGCCCGGCAGCGACCCGGAGGCGCCGCACCCCTGGGAGAACCAGCTCCGCGCCGCGCGCGACCGCAACGAGCAGACGCAGATCCAGTACCTCGACCCGCACGAGGACCCCCTGCGCCGCCGCCCGCACCGGCAGCAGCAGCCCCCGCAGCAGCCTCCGCAGCAGCAGGGCTCCGGCCCGTACGGGTACCCGCCGCAACCGGGCCCCTACGATCCGCCGCAGCGCCCCCCGTACCAGCAGGGCGGCTACCAGCAAGGGGGCTACCAGCAGGGCGGCTACCAGCAGCCCCCGCAGCCCCAGCCGCAGCCCCAGCAGTACGCACCCCCGCCCGCCCCGCGCAGGCAGGCCCCGCCGCCCGCCGAGGCCCCGCCGCGCCGCGAGCCCAGGCCCCCGCGTGAGCCGCGCCGCCGCAGCGCCAACCCGATGCGCATCCCCGGCCTCGGCTGCCTCAAGGGCTGCCTGTTCACCGTGGTGATCCTCTTCGTGGTCGGCTGGATCGTGTGGGAGGTCAGCCCGCTCCAGAGCTGGATCGGCACGGGCAGGGGCTACTGGCAGCAGATCGGCAGCTGGATCAAGGACGTCTCGGGCTGGTTCTCGAAACTGAACGGTTAGTGCCGGACGGTTGGCGCCGGACGGTTGGCGCCCGGACGATTGGCGCCGGACGGTTGGCGCCGAGCGGCCTGCGGGGGCCCTCGTGCCGGGCGGGCGCCGCGCGGTCGGCGGGCGCGGCGGGCGCCGCACCGGGGGCGACACCGGGGGCGAGTGCGGCGACAAGTCGACAATCGGTGGACGTCTTCGCGTGCCGAACCGTCGCAAAACCGGACCGATCGCCGCCCCGATGTGGCGTGAACGCCGATCCTGGGCACGGAGGACCCCAGGACGCGCGTAACTTTGCGAACCGTCGCATCGCCACGACTTTGCAAACGTCGCAACGCCACGCCCCGGGCCGTGCCGGGGCCCGACCTGTCGGAGCAGTTTTGGCACGCAAGATCGGCAGCCGGTACACCGCACACCAGCTCCTCGGGCGGGGCAGCGCGGGGAGTGTGTGGCTCGGCGACGGGCCCGAGGGGCCCGTCGCGATCAAACTGCTCCGCGAGGACCTCGCGGCCGACCAGGAACTCGTCGGCCGCTTCGTCCAGGAGCGCACCGCTCTGCTCGGCCTCGAACACCCCCACATCGTCACCGTCCGCGACCTCGTCGTGGACGGCAACGATCTCGCGCTCGTCATGGACGCCGTGCCCGGCACCGACCTGCGCACCCGCCTCGACTCGGCCCACCGCCTCGCCCCCGCCGCCGCGGCCGCGATCGTCGCCGACATCGCCGACGCGCTCGCCTTCGCGCACAAGGCCGGGGTCGTCCACCGCGACGTCAAGCCCGAGAACATCCTGCTCGACATGTCGGGCACGCCCGGGCGTGCGGGCGAACACCCCGCGCTGCTCACCGACTTCGGCGTCGCCAAGCTCATCGACAGCCCCCGTTCCACGCCCACGGGCCGCAGTACGAAGATCATCGGGACGCCCGACTACTGCGCCCCCGAGATCGTCGAGGGCCTGCCCCCGCGCGCCGCCGTCGACATCTACGCACTCGCCACGGTCCTCTACGAACTCCTCGCGGGCTTCACTCCGTTCGGCGGCGGGCACCCCGGCGCGATCCTGCGGCGGCACGTGACGGAGACGGTGGCGCCGCTGCCCGGCATCCCCGAGGAGCTGTGGCAGCTCCTCCTCCAGTGCCTCGCCAAGGCCCCGGCCTCGCGCCTGCGCGCCTCCGAACTCGCCGAACGGCTGCGGGAGATGGCGCCGCTGCTCGACGGGCTTCCGGCCCTGGAGGTCGACGAGCCGCAGGCGGAGCCGCCCGAGGAGGGCGAGGCCGTGAGCGAGGAGACGCCGAGCGGGGCGCCGCGCGGGGCCGTGTCGCTGGTGCCGACGGCGCCCGGCAAGGACTCGGGGCGCGATACGCACACGAGCATGCGGGTGCCCGGGGTCGACGAGCTGTCCGGCGGCGCCCACGGGACGGCGCGCGTCCCACGCGCCCCGGGCGCGCCCAGGCCGGGCTCCGCCAGGGCCAGGGAGGCCGCGCTGCGCAGGCGGCGGGTGCGGGCGGGGGTGGGGGCGGGGGTCGCCGTGGTGATCCTGGCCGTCGCCGGATGGCTCGTCGCGGGCGGGGACGACAGCGACTCGGGGGCTGAGCAGACCGGGACGGCGGCCGTCACCTCGGGGTGAGCGGCTGCTGCGCGCGGGTGCGGGGGCTCAGCCGCCGGCGCGGCCGGCCGCGTGTGCCCGCCGTACCGCGGGTGCCACCTCCTCGCCCAGTCTCCTGATCGCCCCCTCGTCGTCCCCTCCCACGACGAAGCCGCTGATCCCGTGCTCCACGGCCAGCTCCGTGAGGAAATCCACCGTGGCCCGCTCCGGCTTCATGATGTTGAGGAAGCGGCGGATCTCGCGGGGGTCGCGGCCCGCCTCGCGCGCCGCGTCGTCGATGCGGGCGTTCATCGCCGGGAGCGAGGCCGCGCCCTCCTTCAGGTAGTCGTACGAGGGGAGCCAGCCGGTCGCGAGGCGGCCCGTGAGCGCGAGCATGCGGGGGCCGTAGGCGCCGACCCAGACGCCGATGTCGTGGGCGGGGCGCGGGCCGCGCTTCGCGCCGTGCGCGGAGTAGTACGTACCGTCGCGGTGCACGCCGCCGCGCTCCTCCGTGTTCCACAGCTCACGGATCAGGCCGATCGCCTCCGCCAGCGCGTCCACGGACGCCCCGGGCGCCAGGCCGCGGCCGCCCATCGCGACGACGGCCTCGCGGAAGCCGCCCGCGCCGATGCCCAGCTCGAAGCGGCCGCCGCTGAGCAGGTCGAGCGTCGCCGCGGTACGGGCCAGTACGGCGGGCGGGCGCAGCGGGAGGTTGGTGACGTTCGCGGCGAGGCGCACCCGCGTCGTGCGGGCGGCGACGAAGGCGAGGAGGGACTGCGCGTCCAGCAGCGCCGGCTGGTAGGGGTGGTCCTGGAAGGTCACGAGGTCGAGGCCCGCGCGCTCGGAGGCCACCGCGAGGTCCACGACCTCGGCGGGCCGGGCCGATGAGGGGGTGACGAAGGAGCCGAAGAGGAGGTCGTGCCCGTAATCGGTCATGTGCGTCACCCTGCCACGCGTACCCCCGCGGGGGACGGGCTTCGCCCGAGCGCCCCTCGCCCGGTTACCCTGATGGACGTGGCAGTCGTCGATGTATCCGAAGAGCTCAAGTCCCTCTCCTCCACGATGGAGTCGATCGAGGCCGTCCTCGACCTGGACAAAATGCGGGGGGAGATCGCTTCCCTGGAGGAGCAGGCGGCGGCTCCGTCGTTGTGGGACGACCCCGAAGCGGCGCAGAAGATCACCAGCAAGCTGAGCCACCTCCAGGCCGAGGTCCGCAAGGCCGAGGGCCTGCGCGGGCGCATCGACGACCTGGGCGTGCTCTTCGAGCTGGCCGCCGACGAGGGCGACGCGGACACGCAGGAGGAGGCGGAGCAGGAGCTGGCCGCCGTGCGCAAGGCGCTCGACGAGATGGAGGTACGCACCCTCCTCTCCGGCGAGTACGACTCCCGCGAGGCCGTCGTCACGATCCGCGCCGAGGCCGGTGGCGTGGACGCCTCCGACTTCGCCGAGCGCCTCCAGCGCATGTACCTGCGCTGGGCCGAGCGCCTCGGCTACAAGACGGAGCTGTACGAGACGTCCTACGCCGAAGAGGCGGGCATCAAGTCCACGACCTTCGCCGTGCACGTCCCGTACGCCTACGGCACCCTCTCCGTCGAGCAGGGCACCCACCGCCTCGTCCGCATCTCCCCCTTCGACAACCAGGGCCGCCGCCAGACCTCCTTCGCGGGGGTCGAGGTGCTGCCCGTGGTCGAGCAGACCGACCACATCGAGATCGACGAGTCGGAGCTGCGCGTCGACGTGTACCGCTCCTCGGGCCCCGGCGGCCAGGGCGTCAACACGACCGACTCGGCCGTGCGCCTGACCCACCTGCCCACCGGCATCGTCGTCTCCTGCCAGAACGAGCGCTCGCAGATCCAGAACAAGGCGACCGCGATGAACGTCCTCCAGGCGAAGCTGCTCGAACGCCGCCGCCAGGAGGAGCAGGAGAAGATGAACGCGCTCAAGGGCGACGGCGGGAACTCCTGGGGCAACCAGATGCGCTCCTACGTCCTGCACCCCTACCAGATGGTCAAGGACCTCCGCACCGAGTACGAGGTCGGCAACCCCGAGGCCGTCTTCAACGGCGAGATCGACGGCTTCCTGGAGGCCGGCATCCGCTGGCGCAAGCAGCAGGAGCAGCAGAGCGCCTGAGCCCCGCGCGCCCTCGGCGATCTTTGTGCGGCAACTCCCCCTTTTGCCCGGGGGAGTTGCCGCATCTTTTTCTTACGGGAGTCTTCACAGGACCAAAGCGGTACGAAGGCGGGTGAGGCACCCTTAAGGCGCTTGACGTGTCTGCGGCGGGCCGCGAAGGTGGCGGGTGGCATGCGCATTTCTGGGGCGTGTGCGCACGGGGGGCACGATCCAGGAGGCCCCCTGTCCGCGCCGCCCGGTGCGCCGTCCCACGTACGTACGTATCGCTACTGGGGGTAGCTAGCTCATGACGAACAGAATGCGGGTCCGCGTGGCGCGGGTCGCCGCGGGTGCCGCGATAGCGGCCGGGGCGTCCCTGTCGGCCGCGGGCGCCGCGCACGCCGTCGCCTTCAACGGCGACAACGGCCCGGCGGTCGAGGAGACCGACCCGTCGGACCCGGGCACGGACCCGACCGATCCGGGCACCGACCCGACCGACCCCGGCACCGAGATCCCGTCCGGCGAGCCGACGGACCCGGGCACGGACCCGACCGACCCGGGTACCGACCCGACGGACCCGGGCACGGACCCGACGGACCCCGGCACGGACCCGACCGACCCGGGCACGGACCCGACCGACCCGGGTACCGACCCGACGGACCCGGGTACCGACCCGACCGACCCCGGCACGGAGCCTTCCGACCCGGGCACCGACCCGAGCGACCCGAGCACCGGGCCCTCGGACCCCGGTACCCAGCCCAGCGACCCGGGCACCCAGCCCTCCGGTGAGGCGTCCTCGCCCGCCGTCGGGGGCGGCAACGGGCCGAGCGGGGCCGGGCCCGACAGCCTCGGGCAGCAGCCCGTGGAGCAGGGGGCGCCGAAGGACGAGCTGGCCGAGACCGGTGCGGCCGACACGACCTTCCTGGTCCTCGGTGCCGCGACGATGATCGCGGGCGGCATCGGCTTCCGCTTCCTGCCCCGCCTCGCGGGCCGCGGCGGCGAGACCGCCTGACAACGCCAGTGGGGGCCGGGTGCGCACGCACCCGGCCCCCACTGTTTCTTCACGGAATCTCCCCGGCTCTCAGGCGAAACGCTCGGCGAGCACCACCACCGCCGCCACGCACGCCACCAGGAGGGCGAGCAGGGTCGGGGGGCTGAGCTGCGAGAACGGGGACTGCCCCCGCGTCTCCTTGAGCCGCTCACGGCTCGCGCGGCAGACGGGACAGCGGCCCTCGCTCACGGGCGCGGCGCAGTTCGCGCACACCAGTCGGTCGTAGGTCATGCGCTTCATCCTTCCGCCCTGGCCGTACCTCTCCACTGTGCCAGGTCCCCGGCGCCGTGGCGCGGGCGCGGGCGCTCGCGGAAGGCCGCCGGCCCCGGCAGGCCCGTACCCGTGCGCCCCGCGTCCCCGTGCCCGCGCCCGCTTTGCCCGCGATCGTGCCCGGAACGGAGGATCGTCCGCGCACGACGCCGGGACGGTGTCTGCGCGGCGCCCCCGGGGTCGCGTATGGTCACGCTCACCTGCCCCCGGCGATCCGTGGTGTTTTCGTGATCCGATTCGACAACGTCTCCAAGACCTACCCCAAACAGAGCCGCCCCGCACTCAGGGATGTCTCCCTCGAAGTCGAGCGCGGCGAGTTCGTCTTCCTCGTGGGGTCCTCGGGCTCGGGGAAGTCGACCTTCCTGCGGCTGATCCTGCGCGAGGAGCGCGCGAGCCACGGGCAGGTCCACGTCCTCGGCAAGGATCTCTCGCGCCTGTCGAACTGGAAGGTGCCGCAGATGCGCCGCCAGCTCGGCAACGTCTTCCAGGACTTCCGCCTCCTGCCCAACAAGACGGTCGCGCAGAACGTCGCCTTCGCGCAGGAGGTCATCGGCAAGTCGAAGGGCGACATCCGCAAGTCGGTGCCGCAGGTGCTCGACCTCGTCGGGCTCGGCGGCAAGGAGGACCGGATGCCGGGCGAGCTGTCCGGTGGTGAGCAGCAGCGCGTCGCCATCGCCCGCGCCTTCGTGAACCGGCCCAAGCTCCTCATCGCCGACGAGCCCACAGGGAACCTGGACCCCCAGACCTCGGTCGGCATCATGAAGCTGCTCGACCGGATCAACAGGACCGGGACCACCGTCGTCATGGCCACGCACGACCAGCAGATCGTCGACCAGATGCGCAAGCGCGTCATCGAACTGGAGAAGGGCCGCCTCGTCCGCGACCAGTCCCGCGGCGTCTACGGCTACCAGCACTGACACCCGGCGTCCGCGGGCCGGCCGTCCCGCGGGCGCCTTGAGTTCTGAAAGGACGCCATGCGCGCCCAGTTCGTCCTGTCGGAGATCGGGGTCGGTCTCCGGCGCAATCTCACGATGACCTTCGCGGTGGTCGTCTCGGTCGCCCTCTCCCTCGCCCTCTTCGGCGCCTCGCTCCTCATGAGCGACCAGGTCGACTCGATGAAGGGCTACTGGTACGACAAGGTCAACGTGACCGTCTACCTGTGCGGCAAGAACGACGTCGGCGAGAGCCCGTCGTGCGCGAAGGGGGCCGTGACCCCCGAGCAGCGCCAGCAGATCGAGACCGACCTCAAGAAGATGCCCGCCGTCCAGACGGTCACGCACGAGACGGCCGACCAGGCGTACAAGCTGTACCAGAAGGAATTCAGCCGCTCGCCGATCGCCTCGCAGCTGACCCCGGACCTCATGCCGGAGTCCTTCCGCGTCAAGCTCAAGGACCCGAAGGACTATGACGTCATCGCGACCGCCTTCAAGGGGCGCGCGGGCGTGCAGTCGGTCCAGGACCAGAAGAGCATCCTCGACAACCTCTTCGGACTGCTCGACGGCATGAACTGGGCGGCACGCGCGCTCATGGCCCTCATGCTCGTCGTCGCGCTCATGCTGATCGTGAACACCGTCCGCGTCTCGGCGTTCAGCCGCCGCCGCGAGACCGGGATCATGCGGCTCGTGGGCGCCTCGGGCTTCTACATCCAGGCGCCCTTCATCATGGAGGCCGCCGTCGCCGGGCTCATCGGCGGGATCGTGGCCTGCGGGATGCTCGTGGGCGGCCGGTTCTTCATCATCGACGGCGGCCTCGACCTCTCGTCCAAGCTCAACCTGATCGAGTTCATCGGCTGGGGCCCGGTCATCGAGAAACTGCCGCTCGTCCTCGCGACGAGCATCGTGATGCCCGCGCTCGCGGCGTTCTTCGCGCTGCGCAAGTACCTGAAGGTCTGAGCGGGCCACCGGGCTCAGGGGTGTTCGGGCGCCGTACGGTCGACGACCGTGCGGCGCCCTTCGTACGGGCGGGGCGGGCGCGCGGGGCCCCGCGCACGGCGTTTCGGGTACGTCGCCCGGAGCGGCCCGTACGCCACTAGACTCCCCGCCATGCCCGAGAGCCCCCGCGTGCCGAGACCCCGCGCCGGGCAGGGCTTCCCGCTCGCCGCGCCCCTGCTTCTCGCCGCCGTGCTCGCGGCGGGACTGCGCGGGGGCTGGCTCCCGTCGTACGAGGCCGGGCGGACCGGGGACGCCACCGTCGCGGGCGAGGGGGTCTCCGGCGCCCGGCTCGACGGCGCGGTGCGCTCCGCGCTCGCCGAGGGCCGCTCGGGGACCGAGGCCGCGCGGGCGCTCGTGAGCCGCTCGGGACACCGCTGGGACGCGGTCTACGGGCCGTCGGCGTTCACCGCGTGGAGCGAAGGGCTCACGGGGGCGTACGCGGGCGTCGGGCTGGCGCTCGCCCATGACGCGGGCGGCGTGCTGCGCGTCTCGCGCGTGCGCCCCGGCGCGCCGGCGGCGCGGGCCGGGGTGCGGGCGGGGGAGCGGCTGCTCGCGGTGGGCGGTACGGACGTCGCGGGGCTGCCCGTGACACGGACGGTGGGACTGCTGCGCGGCGCGCCCGGTACGCGGGTCGCCGTGCGGCTCCTGCGCGAGGACGGGACGGAACGGCGGCTCGTGCTCACACGGGTGCGGCTCGGCGGCGGCCCCGTCGTCTCCGTCGAGCGGTACGGGGACGGGGGCGCGCGGGTACGGGTGCGGGCGTTCACGCGGGGCGCGGGGGAGCGCGTGCGCGCGGCGGTGGCCGCGCTGCCGCCCCGTACCGCCGTCGTGCTCGACCTGCGCGGGAATCCGGGCGGGCTGCTCGACGAGGCCGCGCGGGCGGCGGGCGCCTTCCTCGACGGCGGCGAGATCGCGACGTACGAGGACGGCGGGACACGGCGTGTGCTCGCCGCGCCACGGGGCGGAGCGGGCGCGGGGCCGCTCGTGGTGCTCGTCGACGGCGGCACCGCGAGTGCGGCCGAGGTGCTCACCGGGGCGCTCCAGGACCGGGGGCGGGCGGTCGTGGTCGGGGAGCCGACCTTCGGCAAGGGCACGGTGCAGGTGCCGCGCGCGCTGCCCGACGGGAGCGTGGCCGAGCTGACCGTGGGCCGGTGGCGGACACCGGCGGGGCGGGCCGTGGAGGGCACGGGGCTCGCACCCGACGTGAGCACGGCGCGGGGCGCCGCCGAGGCACGCGCCCGCGAGGTATTGACTGGCCTGGGCACCCCCTCGTAGTGCGAAAATGGAGGGATCATGGCAAAGGAAAAAGGACGCAAGCTGATCGCGCAGAACAAGAAGGCGCGACACGATTACACGATCATCGACACCTACGAGGCCGGGATGGTGCTCACCGGTACGGAGGTGAAGTCGCTGCGGCAGGGGCGGGCCTCGCTCGTGGACGGCTTCGTGCAGATCGACGGCGGTGAGGCGTGGCTGCACAACGTGCACATCCCCGAGTACTCGCAGGGCACGTGGACGAACCACTCCGCGCGGCGGCGGCGCAAGCTGCTGCTGCACGCCGAGGAGATCGCGAAGCTCGACTCGAAGTCGCAGGAGACGGGGCACACGATCATTCCGCTCGCGCTCTACTTCAAGGACGGGCGTGCGAAGTGCGAGATCGCGCTCGCGAAGGGCAAGCGCGAGTACGACAAGCGGCAGACGCTGCGCGAGAAGCAGGACACGCGCGAGGCGCACCGCGCGATGTCGGCGGCCCGGCGCAAGCAGCGCGCGGCCTGAGCGGGGCGCGGCGGCGCCCGGCCCGCGCGGCGGCGTTGCCCCCGGCCCGGCAGGGTGCGCGCGGGCGGGAATGCGCTGGCACGTGGCGGCGTTGTTCCCGTACGATGGCGCAAGCACCGTGCGCGGTGCCTGCGGCCGGAGCCTCACGGCGACGGCCTTGACAACACCACAAGGGGATGATCGGTTTCGACAGCGGCTGTCGAAACAGGGGAAGCGAGCCGAGGAAGCGGCAATGATCTCGTAAACCATATGTCGCAAAAAATAATCGCCAATACCAAGCGCGATTCCTCCGCCTTCGCCCTTGCTGCCTGATTAGCAGCTAGCGAAGACTCCGCGGAGTGTCAGCCCGGGGCTGTTCCCGACCCGGTTCCTGGCATCAGCTAGGGAACTAAACCTCTCACTCCGGTCACGGGAGTAAGAGGGAAATCAAACAGTGACTGAGCCCGTCGGAGACTTGTCCGCGTGATCTCCGGGGCCGAGAAAATCGCAGCGGACTGCGCTCGGAGAAGCCCTCTTTCCGCACCGTTGGACGCGGGTTCGATTCCCGCCATCTCCACTCCCTTTGTGGCCCCCGGCCCGTGACGTTCGCGTCACGGGCCGGGGGCTTTTTCGCGTTCGGGGCGGAGTGCCTGGTGAGGGGCGCGCGATACGGGGGCACGGGACGGTGGTGTGCCCCCTTCCGTGCGACCCCTGCCTCTTTCTGTGCGCCCTATAAATACGATGAGCTTATTAATTAACCCCTTTGGGTGGCGCAGGTATCCCGGGATGCCGTTCCTCCTGTTCAATGGCTCACGGCCGGATTCCCGTGCGCCCTTGTGTCGCGGAGATTCGCCCGAAAGTGGGGGTTGGGCGGCGCGGGAACGGAAAACATTCCCTCAATCCGTCGCGGAATCCATTTCCGAATTCATTTGATTTTCGCCACGGCTGCGCGCTGCCCTCGACGGGCGGGGCGCGGCCGATCGCAGGGGGGTGCGCGATGCGCAGAAGGGAATCCGTCGTGGCCGGGCACGGCAGGGCGCTGTTGCGCGCCTTCGCCTATCCCGTGCTGCTCCTCGCGACCGTGCTCGTCGCCGGTCTCGCCGTGGCCCGGGACTGGGACCCGGAGCGGGTCAGCCCGTTCTTCCTCGTCGGCGTCGCGCTCTACCTGACGGCGCTGGAACGGCTCGTCCCGTACGAGCCGGACTGGCAGCCGACCGCCGCCGAGTGGCGCTGGTACGGCGTCTGGTTCGTGCTCACGATGCTCGCGAGCGCCTTCGCCCAGTTCCTCGTCACGGGCCTCATGACGCGCGTCGCGACGGGCCACCCCGTACTGCCGCTCTGGGCGGAACTGCCGCTCACGCTGCTCGCCGGCTCGCTCGTCGGCTACGTCACCCACCGCCTCGGCCACACCAACAAGCACCTGTGGAAGCTCCACGGCGTGCACCATGTCCCGACGAAGGTCAACGTGGCGAACAACGGCGTCAACCACGTGCTCGACATCGTCTTCTCGCAGGGCTGCGTGCAACTCCTGCTCGCCGCCGTCGGGTTCTCCGCCCACTCCGTGCTGGCCTCCGGGCTCTTCGTCACCGCCCAGGGCTACTTCATCCATGCCAACATCGACGTCCGCATCGGCACGTTCAACCACGTCCTGGCCAGCCCCGAGCAACACCGGCTCCACCACAGCGTGCTGCTCGCCGAGGCCGGCCACTACGGCTCCGACCTCTCCGTGTGGGACCACCTCTTCGGCAGCTTCACCTGGCACCCGGGCCGCACGCCCGCCGCCGTGGGGCTCCACGACCCCACGTCCTTCCCGCGGACCGGCGATGTCATCGGCAGCCTCCTGCACCCCGTACGGCGCTCCCCACGCCCCCGGGACGAGGTGCCCGTCGCCCCCACGGACGGCCCGCAAGGCGCCTGAGCGCGCGACCCGCGCCCGGCCCCGGCCCGTCCCCGTTCCGACGACCCGAACCCACCCCGCCCTTCCCCCGTACCACCAGCAGACTTTGCCGCGCCCCGGACCGCTCCCGAGGACGCGCGAAACCGAGGAGTGTGCCCACATGGCCGCCGCCCACAGCGAGTCCCCGGCCACGGGAGCCCCGCGCGCTGATGCCCCGCAGCCCGCGCACAGCCACGACGACGCCGCCCAGGACCCGCGGGCCCTGCTCCCGCCCCGCCGCGAACCTGCCGCAGAGGGCGAGAAGATCGCGATCATCGGGATCGGCTGCCGGCTGCCCGGCGGCGCGAGCGATCACCGCGCCTACTGGCAGAACCTGATCACCGGCAAGGACTGCGTGACCCCCACGCCCGCCGACCGCTACGACACGACGACGCTCGGCAGCCGCCACCGCGACAAGCCGGGTCGGCTCACCGGGGGACGCGGCGGCTACATCGACGGCTTCGACCGCTTCGAGCCCGCCTTCTTCGGGATCAGCGGGCGCGAGGCCGACCACATGGACCCCCAGCAGCGCAAGCTCCTGGAGGTCGCCTGGGAGGCCCTGGAGGACGGCGGGCAGCGCCCGCAGACCCTCGTCGGCTCCAACACGGCCGTCTACGTGGGCGCCTTCACGCTCGACTACAAGATCCTCCAGTTCGCCGACCTCGGCTTCGAGACGCTCGCCGCGCACACCGCGACGGGCACGATGATGACGATGGTCTCGAACCGCATCTCGCACGTCTTCGACTTCCGCGGCCCGAGCCTCACCGTCGACACGGCGTGCAGCTCCTCGCTCGTCACCGTGCACCTCGCCCGCCAGGCGCTCCTGCGCGGCGAGACCGACCTGGCCCTCGCCGGGGGCGTCCTGCTGCACATGACACCGCAGTACACGATCGCCGAGACGAAGGGCGGTTTTCTCTCGCGGAGCGGGAGTTCGCGCGCCTTCGACGCGAGCGCGGAGGGGTATGTACGGGCCGAGGGCGTCGGGCTCGTCGCGCTCAAACGGCTCTCGGACGCGCTGCGCGACGGCGACCCGATCCACGCCGTGCTCACCGGCAGCGGCGTCAACCAGGACGGCCGCACCCCCGGCATCACCGTGCCGAGCGGCGAGGCGCAGACCCGCCTCGTACGGGAGGTGTGCGCGGACGCGGGGATCGCGCCCGGACAGCTCCAGTACGTCGAGGCGCACGGCACGTCGACGCCGGTCGGCGACCCGATCGAGGCGAACGCGCTCGCGCGGGTCCTCGCCGAGGGCCGCGAGCCGGGCGCCGCCTGCTACGTCGGCTCCGTCAAGACGAACATCGGGCACACCGAGTCCGCCGCCGGGATCGCCGGGCTCATCAAGACCGCGCTCGCCGTCGAGCACAAGATCATCCCGCCCCACCTGCACCTCGACACGCTCAACCCCGCGATCGACGCCGACAGCCTCCCGTACGAGATCCCCGCCGTCGCCACGCCGTGGCCCGCGCACGAGGGACCGGCCCGCGCGGGCGTGAACTCCTTCGGCTTCGGCGGGACGAACGCGCACCTCGTCATCGAGGAGGCGCCCGCACGGGACCACGCCGAGCCCGTCGCCGCCGAGCGCCCCTGGACCGTGCTGCCGCTCAGCACCCGGCACCCCGAGGCGCTGGCGCGCAAGGCCGCTCAGGTACGGGCCGAACTGGACGAGGACGTGGCGCTCGCCGACCTCGGGCACACGCTCGCGCACCGCAGGCAGCACCTGGAGACGCGGCTCGCCGTCGTCCACTCCGGCAGGGACTCACTGCGCGAGGCCCTGGACGCCCGCGCGGCGGGGACCCCGCACCCGCGCGTCGTCGAGAACAGGCGCCTGGAGCCCGAGGACCGGCGGCTCGTGTGGGTCTACACCGGGATGGGCCCGCAGTGGTGGGGCATGGGGCAGGGGCTCCTCGCGAGCGAACCCGTCTTCCGTGCCGCGGTCGAGGAGTGCGACAGGGAGATCCGCGAGATCGCCGGGTGGTCGCTCCTGGAGGAGATGGGCAAGGACGCCGAGTCCTCGCGCATGGCCGAGACCTGGCTCGCCCAGCCCGCCAACTTCGCCGTCCAGTACGGGCTCTCGCGCCTCTGGCACGCGTACGGCGTGAAGCCCGACGCGATCGTCGGGCACAGCACAGGCGAGATCGCCGCCTTCCACGAGGCCGGGGTCTACACGCTGCGCGAGGCCTGCGCGATCGCCGTCCACCGCAGCCGCCTCCAGCACAAGCTCGCGGGGACCGGCGGGATGCTCGCCGTGGGCCTCCCCGAGGAGGAGGCCGAGCGCAGACTCCGGGACTACCGCGGGCGGGTCGCCGTCGCCGCCGTGAACAGCCCCGGCGCGGTGACCCTCGCGGGCGACACGGACGCCCTCGCCGAACTCGCCGCGCGCCTCACCGACGAGCAGGTCTTCGCCAAGGCGCTGACCGTCGAAGTCCCTTACCACTCGCACAAGATGGACGCGATCAAGGAGGAACTGCTCCAGTCGCTCGCCTTCCTGGACCCGCGGGAACCGCAGGTCCCCGTGGAGCTGACGGGCATGGAGTCGAGCGCCGACGGCGTGCGGCTCGACGCCGCGTACTGGTGGCGCAATGTACGCGAGCGGGTCCACTTCCGCTCCGCCGTCGACCGGCTCGCCCGCGAAGGGCACCGGCTCTTCCTGGAGATCGGCCCGCACCCCGCCCTCGCCCACTCCCTCCGCGAGTGCGCCCAGGCCGCCGGGCACGAGGCCGTCACCGTGCCCTCGGTGCGCCGCGCCGAGGACGAGCCCGAGCGCTTCGCCGTCTCGCTCGCGACCCTGCACACGCTCGGCCTCGACATCGACTGGGACACCCTCCAGCCCACCGGGACGACCATCCCGCTGCCCGCCTACCCGTGGCGCGAGGAGCGGCACTGGGTCGAGCCCGCGAACGTGGCGCGCGTGCGCCTCGGGCACCTCGACCACCCGCTGCTCGGGCGCCGGAGCACGCACGCGGCGCCCACGTGGGAGTCCGCGCTCGACACCGAGCGGCTCCCCTACCTCGCCGACCACCAGATCCAGGGCACCGCGGTCTTCCCCGCGGCCGGGTACGTGGAGATGGCCGCGCAGGCCGTACGGGCCCTCACGGGCGCCTCGCGCGTGCGGCTCGCGGGGATCGAGCTGCGCAAGGCGCTCTTCCTCGCCGAGGACGCCACGAGCACCGTGCAGCTCGGCATCGACCCGGAGACGGCCGCCTTCACGATCGCGACCCCCGGGGACGCGGACACCGAGCCCGTCGTGCACGCGGCGGGAGTACTGCGCTCGGGTCAGCCCTCCTCGCTCGGACCGGTCGTCGACGTGGCCGGAATCCAGGCACGCGCGGCCCGCCACATCGACGCGGAGGCGTGCTACGCGGGCCTCGCGGCGCTCGGCTACCACTACGGACCGGCCTTCCAGGCCATCGAGGAGGTGTGGACGGGCGAGGGCGAAGTGCTCGCGAAGGTGCGGCCGCCCGCCGGTCTCCTCGGCCGGGACGCGGCCGGCCACCACCTGCACCCCGTCCTGCTCGACGCCTGCTTCCAGGCGCTGCTCACCCGGCAGATCCCGGACGCGGCGGACGGGGCCGCCGGGGCGGCCTCCGGGGTGCGGCTCCCGCTCTCGCTCGGCGAGGTCGACCTCACCGCGAGCGGGGACAGGGCGCTGTGGGTGCACGGCACCGTGACGCGGGACGACGGGCAGGAACTCCTCGCCGACCTCGCGCTCTACGACGGCGAGGACGGCACCCCGCTCGGACGCGTGACGGGCTTCCGCGCCGCCGACATCGACCAGGTCTCGACGACCGTCTCGCGCGCCACCGTGGACTCGTGGCTCGCCGTGCCGGAGTGGGTGACCGTGCCGGGGCCCGACGAGGTGCGGGAAGCCGGTGCGGAGGGCCCGCGCGACTGGCTCGTGCTCGCCGACGCGACCGGGATCGCCGACGCCTTCGCCGCGCTCGTACGGGCGCGGGGCGACCGCTGCCGCCTCGTCCGGCCGGGGGCCGCCTACGCGCGGAACGCGGCAGGGGACGTGACGCTCGCCCCCGAGGACCCCGTCCACCTGGACCGGCTCTTCGCCGAACTCGACGGCGAGGGCGCCCCGTTCCGCGGCGAGATCGTGCACCTGTGGAACCTCGGGCTGCCCCCGCTGGCCGGTGCCTCGCGCACCGACGTCGGCGCCGCCACCGCGCGCGGCGCCTGGACGCTCGTCGCCCTCGCCCGGGTGCTGCGCGCCCGCCGCGACACGTGCCGCCTGCACGTCGTGACGCGCGCGGCCCAGCCCGTCGCCGCCGGGGACACCGTGGAACCGCTCGGGGCGCCCGCCTGGGGCGTCACGCGCGTCCTGCGCCACCAGGAACTCGCGGGACACCGGGGCAAGCTCGTCGACCTCGACCCCGTACCTGCCGCCGTCCCCGACGAGGCGGCGAGGCTCCTCGCCGAGTTCCTCGCCGACGACGAGGAGGAGATCGGGCTCCGCGGCGACACGCGCGCCACGCTGCGGCTCCGGCCCGCCGCGCAGCGGCTCACCGGGCCGCTCCCGCCGCGCCTGCGCCCGGACGGCACGTACCTCGTGACCGGGGCCTTCGGCGCGCTCGGCCGGCTCCTGTGCCGCACCCTCGTGCGGCGCGGCGCGCGGCGGCTCGTACTGCTGGGCCGTACGCCCCTGCCGCCGCGCGCCCAGTGGCGTACGACCGAGCCTGCGAGCCGGGCGGGACAGGCGATCGCGCTGGTCAGGGAGATCGAAGCGCTCGGCGCGAGCGTCGTGCTCGCGCCCGTCGACCTCACCGACGAGGCCGCCTTCACGGGCTGGCTCGCCACGTACCGCGCGGGCGACCCGCCCCCGCTGCGCGGCGTCTTCCACCTCGCCGGGCAGGTCCGCGACACGCTCCTCGCCGACATCGACCGGGAAGCCTTCGAGACGGTCCACGCCCCGAAGACCGCCGGGGCCCACCTGCTCGACACGCACCTGCGGGACGAACCCCTGGAGCACTTCGTGCTCTTCGCGTCCGTCGCCTCGCTCCTCACGACGGCGGGACAGACCAACTACGCGGCGGGCAACGCCTTCCTGGACGCCCTCGCGCACCGCCGCCGCGCCGCGGGACTCCCCGCCCTCGCGCTCGACTGGGGCCCCTGGGCCACCGGGATGATCGAGGAACTCGGCCTCGAAGCCCACTACCTGCACAGCCGGGGCATGAGTTCGCTGAGCCCAGACGCGGGCATGAGCGTCCTCGAACGCGTCCTCGGCCAGGACGTCGCCCAGCTCGTCGTCGCGACCGTCGTCGACTGGCGCACCTTCCTCGCCTGGTACGACACCCCGCCCGCGCTCGTCCAGGACCTCGCCGCCTCCGCGGGGGACCAGTCCGCCGCCGACGAGGGCGATCTTCTCGCGGCCTTCCGCGCCGCCGGTCCCGAGGAACGGCGCGCCCTCGTCACGGAACGCTTCACGCGCCTCGTCGCCGGAGTGCTCCGCGTCGCGCCCGAGCAGATCGATCCGGCGGGCGGCCTCGGCGCCCTCGGTCTCGACTCGCTCCTCGCGATGGAACTGCGGGCCCGCTCGCAGGCCGAGCTGGGGGTCGCGCCGCCCGTCGTCGCGCTGCTCAGCAACACACCGGTCGCCGAGCTGGCCACGCGCCTGCACGAGGAGCTGACCGAACGCCTCGCGCGCGACGAGCACACCGGCGGCTCCGTCGCCGTCGAACTCTGGGACGACGACGGGGACTTCCCGCTCACGCAGAACCAGAAGGCCCTCTGGTTCCTCAAGCAGCTCAACCCGGAGGGCCACGCCTACAACATCGGCGGCGCCGTCGAGGTACGGGCCGAGCTGGACCCCGAGCTGATGTTCGCCGCCGTACGCCGCCTCGTCGCGCGCCACCCCGCGCTGCGCACCGGCTTCCACCTGCGCGAGGGCCGCGCCGTGCAGCGCATCGGCGACGGGCGCGAACCCGACCTCGGCTGGTTCGACGTCGAGGGCCAGGAGTGGGAGGAGATCAAGGAGCGGATCATCCACGAATACCGCGCGCGGTACGACCTGGAGCACGACGCGCTCTTCCGCTTCCGCCTCTTCCGGCGCGGCCCCGACCGCTGGGTCATCATGAAGGCCGTCCACCACATCGTCTCGGACGCGGTGTCGACGTTCACCTTCATCGAAGAACTCCTGGAGGTCTACGAGGCCCTGAAGGAGGGCCGCGAACCGGCGCTCGCGCCGGTGCCCGCGCGGTACGTCGACTTCCTCAACCAGCAGAACAAGTTCCTCGCCTCGCCCGAGGCCGCGCGGATGCGCGACTACTGGCGCGACCACCTGCCCGCCGAGGTCCCGCTCCTGGACCTGCCCACCGACCGCCCCCGCCCGGCCGTGCAGACGCACAACGGGGCCTCCGAGTTCTTCGTGCTCGACGAGGCGCTGAGCGCCCGCGTCCACACGCTCGCGCAGCGGCACGGCGTCACGCCGTTCATGGTGCTCCTCGCCACGTACTACGTGCTCCTGCACCGCTGGTCCGGGCAGGACGACCTCATCGTGGGCAGCCCCGTGACGGGCCGCACGCGGCAGGAGTTCTCCTCCGTGTACGGGTACTTCGTCAACCCGCTGCCCCTGCACGCGGACCTCTCCGGCGACCCGGGCGTCGACGCGCTGCTCGCCCAGGTGCGCGACACGGTGCTCGGCGGGCTCGACCACCAGGAGTACCCCTTCGTGCTCCTCGTCGACGAACTCGGCCTCCAGCACGACTCCAGCCGCTCCGCCGTCTTTCAGGCGATGTTCATCCTGCTCACGCACAAGGTCGCGACCGAGCAGTACGGGTACCGCCTGGAGTACATCGAACTGCCGGAGGAGGAAGGGCAGTTCGACCTCACGCTGAGCGTGTACGAGGAGGAGTCCGAGGGCCGCTTCCACTGCGTCCTGAAGTACAACACCGACCTCTTCGACGCCACGACCGTGCGCCGCATGGCCGCGCACTTCACGCGGCTCCTCGACAGCCTCACGCACGCGGGACCCGAGGAGCCGGTCTCGGCGCTCGACATGCTCGCCGCGCACGAGCGCGAGGAGCTGGTGCGGGAGACGAGCGGCGCCGGGCGCACGGCGCTCGCGCCGGGCGCGGTCCCCGTGCACCGGCTCTTCGAGCGGGCGTCGCGGGAGAACCCCTCGGCCGTCGCGGTACGGGAACCGGGCGGCGCCTCGCTCTCCTACGGCGAACTCGACACGTGGACGGCGGACCTGGCGCTCAGGCTCCGTGCCCTCGGGGTCGGCGGCGGGTCCGTCGTCGGGGTCGCGCTGCCCAAGTCCCCCGAGCTGGTGGCCCACTTGCTCGCGGTGCTGCGGGCGGGGGGCGCCTACCTGCCGCTCGACCCCGCGCTCCCCGCGGAGCGCCTGGCGAAGGTGCTCGCGGGCGCCGGAGCCTCGCTGGTGATCACACCGGCGGACGCGCAGGGCCTGGACGGCCTGCCCTGCCGACAGCTCACCGTGGCCGGACTCGCCTCGCAGGAAGCCCGCGCGGCACACGAGCCCGCCGACGACCTCGAAGCCCCCGCCTACGTCATCCACACCTCCGGGTCGACGGGTGAGCCGAAGGCCGTCCGCGTCGCCCACCGCAACCTCGCCGCCGCCTACGCCTCCTGGCACGCCGAATACCGGCTCGGCGACGAGGTGCGCGTCCACCTCCAGAGCGCACAGCCGTCGTTCGACGTCTTCACGGGCGACCTCGTGCGCGCCCTGTGCTCGGGAGGGACGCTCGTCCTCGCCGGGCGCGACCTGCTGCTCGACACCGCGCGGCTCCACGAGGTGCTGCGCGAAGAACGCGTGGACTGCGCCGAGTTCGTGCCGGCGCTCGTGCGCGGGCTCATGGACCACTGCGCCCGCGAGGGCGTCGGGCTCGGCTTCCTGCGGCTGATCGTCGTCGGCTCCGACACGTGGAAGGTCGCCGAGTACGAGCGGCTGCGCGAGCTGGCGGGCCCGGGCACGCGCGTCCTGAACTCCTACGGGGTCACCGAGGCCACGATCGACAGCGCCTGCTTCGAGGGCCCGGCCGACGGCCTCGACCCCGGGCTCGCCGTCCCCATCGGCCGTCCCCTCCCGCACGCCGCGCTCCACGTGCTCGACCCGCACGGCAACCCGCTGCCCGCGGGGATCACGGGCGAGCTGTGGATCGGCGGCGAGGGCGTCGCGCTCGGGTACGCGGGACGGCCCGAGCTGACCGCCGAACGGTTCACGGAGCGCGAGCTGCTGCCTGGCGCGGGAGCCGAGCGGCTCTACCGCACGGGGGACCTGGCGCGCTGGGACACCGCGGGGCGGGTCCACCTCCTCGGGCGCGCCGACAGCCAGGTCAAGCTGCGCGGGCACCGCATCGAGACGGGCGAGATCGAGGCGCACGTCGCCGCACAGGCGGGGATCGCCCGCGCGGTCGTCGCCGTCCGGCCGGGCGCGGGCGGTGAGGACGCGCTGTGCGCCTGGTACGTGCCCGAGCCGGGCGCCGAGGTGAGCCGTGCCGGGCTGCGCCGCGCGCTCGCCGACGCGCTGCCCTCGTACCTCGTACCGGCGCACCTCACCGAGGTCGGCGCGCTGCCGCTCACCGCGCACGGCAAGGTCGACGCCCGCGCGCTGCCCGCGCCGCGCGCGGAGGACGCGCAGGCCGCCTACGAGCCGCCCGTGACCCTCTACGAGGTGAGCATGGCGAAGCACTGGGAGACGCTGCTCGGGCTCGAAAGGGCCGGTCTCGCCGACGACTTCTTCGCCTCGGGCGGCAGCTCCATCAAGCTCATCGAGCTGCTGCACCACCTGCGCACCGAGTTCGGCGTGGGCGTGCCCGTCAGCCGCCTCTACCAGGTCACGACGCTGCACGGGATGGCGGCGGCCGTCGAGGAGCGCGTCACGGGGACGACGGCGGACGAGGTCCCGCACCTCACCTTCAACCCCGAGGCGGAGCGCCCGCTGTTCTGCTTCCCGCCCGCCGGGGGCCACGGGCTCGTGTACCGGGGGCTCGCGACCTCGCTGCCCGCGCACCGGCTCGTCGCCTTCAACTACCTCCCCGGCGACGACAAGGTGAGCAGGTACGCGGACCTCGTCGATGCCACCGTGCCGGAAGGCCCCGTCCCGCTGCTCGGCTACTCGCTCGGCGGCAACCTCGCCTTCGAGGTCGCCCGCGAACTGGAGGCGCGGGGGCGGGAGATCGCCCACGTCGTCGTGCTCGACTCGCGGCGCACGCTGGAGGCGTACGAGCCGGGCCCGGAGGTCCTGAAGGCATTCGAGGCCGAACTCGGGCACCACCTCCACCAGCACACGGGCTCGGAGATCGTCACGGCGGCGGTCATGGAGCACGCGGCCGAGTACCTGCGGTTCTGCGGGCGCACCCCGAACACGGGGACGCTCGCGGCACCCGTGAGCGTGCTCACGGACGAGGACAAGGCGGACCTGTACGAGGAAGGGGTGCCCGGCTCCTGGCACGGCTCCTCCGCGGCGGGCCACCGCGTGCTGTGCGGCTTCGGGACGCACGCCGAGATGCTCGACGCCGAGCACCTGCCGCGCAACGCGGAACTGGTGCGGCGGCTGCTCGAAGGGGAGGCGGCGTGAGCACGGCGCGAGCGGGCGCGGCGGAACCGGCCGTGCGGGAGGGGGCGGCCGGGGTTCCGGCCGCCCGGGACCGTACCGCAGGGGAGAGCCCCGGCACCACGGGGCGGGCGCCCGCCACCGACTGGGAGTCCCGCGAGCGCACCCCGGGGACCCCGCCCCGCGTCCTCCTGATCGGGGCCGGGCTCGCGGGGCTCGCCGCGGGCGCGTACGGGCGGATGAGCGGGCTGCGGACCCTCGTCCTGGAGAAGCACGTCCTGCCGGGCGGCTGCTGCACCGCGTGGTCGCGCGAGGGGTACGTCTTCGACTACTGCATCGAGTGGCTCATCGGCACCGCCGAGGGCAACGAGGCGCACCAGGTGTGGCGCGAACTCGGGGCGCTCGACGGCAAGTCGGTGACGAACTTCGAGCTGTTCAACAAGGTCGTCGGCACGGACGGCCGTGAGGTCGTCTTCTGGAACGACCCCGACCGGCTCGAAGCGCACCTCCTGGAGCTGTCGCCCGCCGACGCCCCGCTCATCCGCGCCTACTGCCGTGACCTGCGCCGCTTCCTCAGGATCGAGCTGTACCCCTTCCTCACGGCGCCCGCCCTGAAGACCTGGGGCGAGCGGCTGCGCACCCTGCGCACCGTCCTGCCCGTCTTCCGGCTCTTCTGGCGCAACGCCGCGACGCCGATGCACGCCTTCGCCGACAAGTTCCAGGACCCCCTGTTGCGGACCGCCTTCCGCAACATCTTCTTCCAGGACCCCGAGGGCTTCCCCGTCCTGCCGTACCTCTTCAACATGGCGAGCGCCTACCACGGCAACGCGGGCTTCCCGCAAGGCGGTTCGCTCGGACTCGCGCGCTCGGTCGAGGAGCGGTACACGGGGCTCGGCGGGGAGATCCGCTACCGCGCGCGCGTGGAACGCGTCCTCGTCGATGACGACCGCGCGATCGGCGTCGAACTGCGCGGCGGGAAACGCCTCTACGCGGAGCACGTCATCTCCGCCGCCGACGGCGACACCACGATCAAGCGCCTGCTCGACGGCCGGTACACGGGCCCGAGGATCGACAAGCTGTACGGGGAACTGCTCGACGAAGAAGGGTCGTTGTTCCCCGCCGTCGTCTCGGCCTTCGTCGGCATCGAGGGCGGCCTCCCCGAGGGGGACGCGCACAGCACGACGTACCTGCTCGACGAGGAGGAGGCGGCGCGGCTCCCCGGCGGGCTCCAGTCCAGCATCGTCGTGCAGCTCCGCTCCCGCTACGCGGACGGCTTCGCGCCCGAGGGCAAGTCCGTCGTGCACTGCACGTACTTCAGCGACTACGGGTACTGGGCGGACCTCCGCGCGCGCGACCGCCGCGCCTACCGCGCGCGCAAGGGCGAAGTCGCTTCGTTCGTGCGGGAGTTCCTGGAGCGCAAGTGGCCCGATGTGGCCGGGCGCATCGAGCTGGTCGATGTCGCCTCGCCCGCGACGACGCGCCGCTACACCGGCAACCACAAGGGCTCGATCCTCGCCTGGAAGGCCTTCTCGGAGGCCGACGACATCTCCGCGAAGCTCGTCGGCAAGGACCGTATGCGCCTGCCGGGACTCGCGGGCTTCTCGATGGCGGGCCAGTGGATCGGCATGGGCGGGCTCATCCGCGCCGCGTCGACCGGGCGCTTCGCCATCCAGTACCTGTGCGCCGAACTCGGGCTCCCTTTCCGGGCGTACGAGAGCGAGAACGCCGAACCCTGGCACCCGGGGAAGCTCGGCAGCCTTCCCCAACTGGACCGCTGGAACGAACGCGAGGAGCGGGGCCGATGACGACCGCGTACGAAGAAGGGCGGGCCCGATGACGAGCCGGCGCGAAGAAGGGCGGGCCCGATGACGAGCCGTCCCACCGCCCACCTGGCCCACCTGGCCGAGGAGGAGCACAAGCGCGCGCGGGCCAGGAACCGCCGCGAGACCATGCTGATCATCGGAGCGGGCCTCGGCGGCCTCTCCACAGGCGTCTACGCGCAGCTCAACGGCTACCGTTCCCGCGTCCTGGAGATGCACGAGATCCCCGGCGGCTGCTGCACCGCCTGGGAGCGCGGCGACTACACGCTCGACGCCTGCGTCAGCTGGCTGCTCGGCAGCGGCCCCGGCAACGAGATGCACCAGATCTGGCTGGAACTCGGCGCCCTCCAGGGCAAGGAGGTCCGCCACTTCGACGTCTTCAACGTCGTACGCGACACCGACGGGCGCGCGGTCTACTTCTACTCCGATCCCGACCGCCTCCAGGCCCACCTCACGGAGATCTCGCCCGCCGACGCCCGCCACATCAAGGGCTTCTGCGACAACCTCCGTTCCTTCCGCAAGGCCCTCGCCGTCTACCCCTTCCTCAAACCGGTCGGGCTCATGGGCCGCGTCGAGCGGATGCGGATGCTCGCCGGGTTCCTGCCGTACTTCAACGCGGTCCGCAAGACGATCTCGGTCCTCATGCGGGACTACGCGGAGAAGTTCCAGAGCCCCTTGCTGCGGCGGGCGTTCAACTACGTCCTCTACGAGCGGCACCCCAACTTCCCCGTCCTGCCGACCCACTTCCAGATGGCCTCGCACGCCAACCTCTCCGCGGGCGTCCCCGAGGGCGGCTCGCTCGGCCTCGCCCGCTCCATCGAGCAGCGGTACCTGCGGCTCGGCGGCGAGGTCTCGTACAACACGAAGGTCGAAGAGGTCCTGATCGAGGGGGACAAGGCCGTCGGGGTGCGGCTGAGCGACGGGACCGAGCTGCGCGCGGACATCGTCGTCGCCGCCTGCGACGGGCCCACGACGATGCGCTCGCTGCTCAAGGGCCGCGACCTCGGTGCGGAGTACGAGCGCCTCTACACCGACACGATCGAGAAGCCCGGCATGGTCTTCCCCGGGTACGTGACGCTCTTCCTCGGCCTCACGCGCGAGTTCCCCGAGGCCGACCCCTGCACGACGTACCTGCTCGACGACGAAACGGCCGCGAAGCTCACCGGCATCCGGCACTCCAGCATCAACGTCCAGTTCCGCGACCGCCATTACCCCGAGCTGTCGCCGCCGGGCACGAGCGTCGTCTACGCGACGTACTTCTGCGACATCGCGCCGTGGCGCGCGCTCGACGAGGGCCCCGAGCAGCGCACCCGCCGCAGGGGCGGCGAGCGGCTGCACACGCTGCCGGTCAAGCACGGGCGCGGCTACTACGCGGCGAAGCACCAAGTGCGGGACACGCTCGTGGAGTTCCTGGAGGAGCGCTTCCCCGGGCTGCGCGAGTCCATCGCCGTGAAGGACGTGTCGACGCCGCTCACGCAGGTCCGCTACACGGGCAACTTCGACGGGACGGTGCTGGGCTGGCAGCCGTTCGTCGAGAGCGGCGAGACGCTGGAGGAGCTGATCAAGAAGTACGGGCCCGGGGTCCCCGGGATCGGGAACTTCTACCAGTCCGGGGTCTGGGCCACGACCGGCGGCCTCATCCGCGCGGCCGCCGCCGGGCGGCACGTCATGCAGTTCGTGTGCCGCGACGACGCCAAGGAGTTCACGGCGTCCGTGGACACGCACGGGCCGCTGCCGACGCACCGCGTCATCCCGGTGGGGCCGAGGGTGCCGGGCCCCGGGGCGGGACCAGGGGAGGCCGGGCCCGTGCGCGTACCCGAGAAGCTCGCGCCGCAGAAGGAGAAATCACGGTGAAGATCAGCAAGTGGGTCGTCCGCGAGCACGTCAAGGGCACCCCTGACGTCTCGCGCGTCTACGCGCGCGTGGAGGAGGACATCTGCACCGACCTCGCCCCGCACCAGATGCTCCTGCGCACGCGGTACGTCTCGGTGGACCCGTACCTCCAGGGCATCGCGCTCGACACGCCGCTCGGTGAGCACATGGGCGCCGACTCGATCATGGAGGTCATGGAGGCGGGGCCCGAAGCCCCCTTCCAGGAGGGCGAGCTGCTTCAGGGCTTCGGAGGCTGGCGCACCCACCTGGTGAGCGACGGGAAACCCGAGCTGTGGAAGACGGGGACCTTCCCGATGGTCTTCCCCGCGTACCGGAGGCTGCGGCCCGAGTGGTACGACGAGGGGCTGCCGCTCCCGACGGCGCTCGGCGCGATGGGCGGGCCCGGCATGACCGCGTGGGGCACGCTCAGCAAGTTCCTGGAGGTCCGCCCGGGGCAGACCGTCGTGGTCAGCGGCGCTTCGGGCGGCGTCGGCACGCTCGCCGGACAGCTCGCCGGGCTCGCGGGCGCCCGCGTCGTCGGCACGACGTCGAGCCCGGCGAAGCGCGAGTACCTGCGCGGAATCGGCTTCGACGAGGTCGTCCTGTACCGGCACGGCGACAGCCCCGACGAGGTCCGCGAGGCCCTGGAGGCCGCCGCTCCCGACGGCGTCGACCGCTACTTCGACAACCTCGGCGGAGCCGTCACGGACACCGTCTTCTCGATGCTCAACGTGGACAGCAGGGTCGCGGTGTGCTGGCAGTGGGCGACGCAGGTGGGCCGCGAGGCGACCGGGCCCCGCCTGTTCCCCTACATCATGTTCCCGCGCACGACGATCCGCGGGATCTTCTCCATCGAGTGGTTCACGGACGAGAACTGGGCGGCGCTGCACGAGGAACTGGGCGGCCGCATCCGGCGCGCCGAGATCGTGAGCGACCAGACGGTGTACGAGGGCTTCGACGCGATCCCGGAGGCGTACGGGAGCCTCTACGGGGCGCGCGCGGCGAACCGGGGGAAGGTGCTGGTGAAGTTGTGAGCGGCACACGGCGGGGGGAGCGGGGGCCGCCGGGGCGTCCGTCCGCGTACGGCAGCAGTACGGCAGCAGTACGGCCGCCCGCCCACGGTCGCCCGTGCACCGCGTACGGCCGCCCGCGTACCGCGTACGCCCGCCCGGTCGCGCGGTACAGCCGCCCGGCCGCCCCCCCGCCCCGTCCCCTCCCCGGAAGGTCGCCGTGACCAGCACCACCCCCGCAGCCCCCGCCCCGGCGGAGCTGCCGCCCATGCACCGCATCCCGAGAGAGCCCTGCGCGGCCCCCTACCTCGTCCCCCTGCCCGAGGGCGCTTCGGCCTGGCGCGTGAGCAGGTACGCCGATGTGCGCGAGCTGCTCGGCGACACGAACTTCACGCGGGCCGGGCTCTACGCCGACGAGTACCAGGACCGGTCGGCGGAGGGCGGCATCATCGGCGACCGCGACCTCCTCTTCAACCAGGACGGCCCCGAGCACCTGCGGCTGCGCCGCACGGTCGGGCGGGCCTTCACGCCACGCGCGGTGGCCCGCTGGGAACCGTGGATCACGACGACGGTCGAGGAGCTGATCGAAGGACTCGCCCGGCGCGACGGCCCCTTCGACCTGATCCCCGGACTGGCCCGCGCCCTGCCGGTGACCGTCATCACGCGGCTCCTGGGGCTCGAAGGGGACGCCTGGGAGCGGATCGGCCACTGGAGCGACCTCGCGTTCACGGACGGGTCCCACTCGCAGGCCGAACTGACCTCCGGACTCACCGAGTTCGCCCAGTTCGGCGGCGAACTGCTCGCGCTGCGGCGGAAGAACCCGGGCGAGGACCTGGTGAGCGGCATCGTGACGGCGGCGGACGCCGAGGGGGACATCCCCGAGGCCCAGCTCGTGCGTCTGGTCTGCGGGATGGTGGTGGGCGGGCACGACAGCACCATGACGACGCTCGGCAACGTCCTCCTCTACCTGCTGACCGAACGCCGCGCCGACTGGCCACGCCTCGCCGACCCCGCGGCGGCGGGACTCGCCGCCGACCGGCTCCTGCACACCGTCGCGCTCGGCGAGGGCCCGGGGAGCCTGCGCCGCTGCCACGCCGACACCGAACTCGGCGGCGTCCGCATCCCGGCGGGCGCGCTGGTCGTCGCCGACTACGTCGCGGCCAACCGCGACCCCGAGGTCTTCCCGCCCGCCGACGCCGACGACCTCTTCAGCGAACTCCCCGCCCCCACCCTCGCCTTCGGCGGCGGCCCGCACTACTGCATGGGCGCCTGGCTCGCCCGCCTCGAACTGCGCACCGCCCTCCACCGCCTCGCCACCCGCCTCCCGGGGCTGCGGCTCGTCCCCGGCGACGGGGGAGTGGAGTGGCGGCTCGGGACGAGGTCACGCGGGCCGAAGAGGCTGATGGCGGTGGGCTGACGCGGGCCCGCCGGGGTGCGGGGACACGCCCGCCTCGCGGCCGGGGCAGGCGGACACGCCCGCCTCGCGGCCGGGGTGCGGGGCGGCGTTCGCCGCGTGGCCCCGGTGCGAAGCGGGCTCCGCCGTGTGGGCCGGTTGCGCGGGGGCGCCTGCCTCGGTGCGGGTACGGGGCGGAGCCTGCCGTCCGCGTCGCCCGCCCCCTGTCCCCCGTACCGCCGCCCACGCCCCCGCCGCCGCCAGCGGGGGCAGCGTGTAGCCCAGCCACGGGCGGGAGCCGTCGGCCAGGTGGCCCGCCGCCGTCGCTCCGGCCGATGAACCGGCGAGGATCGCGGTGACCGCCCAGCTCATGGCCTCCGTCAGACGACCGGCGGGGACGTGGCCGTGCAGCGCGTTCATGGCCGTGATCATCACGGGGGCCGTCGCCGTGCCGATGAGGAGCAGCGCGGGACCCAGGGGCCAGGCCGCGCCCGTCGACCTCGCGCACAGCGGCGGGAGCAGGAGCAGCGCCGCGAGGAGGGCGAGGCAGCGGTCGAGCCGCAGAGGTCTCCCGTACGCGCCGAGAGCGAGCCCCGCGAGGCCCGAGCCCGCCGCCTGGACGCCGAGCAGCAGCCCGGCGGCGCCCCCCGTACCGCTCACCGTCGTCACCTCCAGGGCCCCGAAGATCACGCCCGTGCCCGCGAAGCAGCACAGGAGCGGCGCGAGTCCCCGCCACGGCAGCCGTCCCGCCGCCCGCCCCGCGCGCGGCGCGGGCTGCGCGTTCCCGCCCGACGCCACGAAGGCGAGCGTCCCGCCGAGGAGCAGCCCTGCCGCGGTGAGCAGCCCGGCAGCGGGGGTGAACGAGGTCGCGAGGAGCACGGCGAGCACGGGGCCGAGCGTGTAGCAGAGTTCGTCGATGACCTGCTCCAGGGCGTTGGCCGCGCCCTTCAGGGGGGAGCCTCCCGGTCCTCGCAGCAGGTGCGCCCACCGCGCCCGCGCCATCGCGCCCGTGTTGGGTGCGCAGCCGAGGAGCGCGTACGTCGCGACGTACGTCCACACCGGGGCCCCGTACCGTACGCACAGCACGAGCCCGAGCAGCCCGAGCGCGGCGAGTGCCGCGGCCCACGGCGCCACGCGCCGCTGCCCGTACCGGTCGGTGAGCCGCGCGGTGCACGGTCCCGCGAGCGCCGTCGCGAGCAGCCCCGTGGCCGACACGGCGCCCGCGAGCCCGTACGAGCCGTGCGCCCGCGCGACGAGCAGCACGGTGCTCACGCCGCACATCGCGGCGGGGAGCCGCGCGACGGCCCCGGCGGCGGTGAAGAGGCGCGCGGCGGGCAGGGCGAGCAGGGCGCGGTAGGGGGCCCACGGCGGGGCGCCCCGGAAGAGGATCGGCATGTTCCCAGGCTCAAGGCACGGCCCGCGGCGGGTCCAACACTTCTTCGGCGCCCCATTCACCGCTCGGGGTTGTCAATGGAGGCGCGTGACCGGCTAGGTTCACGCCGTGCCTCCCCAAGACGACATCCCGCCGCGCCTGTTGCGCGCCTTCCTCGCCGTCGCCGAGGAACTCCACTTCACCCGCGCGGCCGCGCGGCTCTACCTCGCCCAGCAGGCACTGAGTCGTGATGTGCGGCGCCTGGAGCGGGAGTTGGGCGCTCAGCTGTTCGTGCGCTCCACGCGCAGCGTCGTGCTCACGCCCGAGGGCGAGCGCCTCGTCCCGCTCGCCCGCCGCGTCCTCGACGCGCACGAGGGGCTCCGCGCCGCGTTCGCCGTGCCCGGCCCCCTCCTCGTCGACGTCAACAGCCCCGGCCTGCTGGGCGAACGCGTCGTCGCGCACGCGCGCGCCCTCGGGACGCCCGGCGGGGAACTCGTCGTGCGGTACGAGAGCGGGCTGACCCACGCGGCCGCCGAGATCCACGCGGGCCGCATCGACGCCTCCTTCGGCCGTTTCGCCGGGCTGCCGCCCGCGCTCGCCGCCGGGCTCGCCCAGCAGCCCGTCGCCTACGAGCGCATGGGCGTCGTCCTCCCCGCGGGCCACCCCCTCGCCCCTCTCGCCGAGGTGCCCGTCGCCGCCCTCGCGGGCGAGGAGGTCTACGCGGGCGCCGGGAATGCCCGTACCGCCGAATGGACCGCGCTGGCCGAGGAGTTGTTCGCTCCGCACGGCGTCAGGCTCGCGCCGCCCGCGCCGCTCGTCGTCGGTGAGGCCGAGTTCGCGCGGGTCATGGCCGAGAAGGGGCGGCCCGTGCTCTCCGTGACCGGGCTGCCCGCCCTCGCGGGGAGCGTGCTGCGGCCGCTCGTCGAGCCCGTACCGCTCTCGCCCGTCTCGCTCGTGTGGCGCGCGGGGCGGCGGCATCCGGGCCTCGACGCGCTGCGCGCGGCGGCGAGCGCGCTCGCGGAGGCCGAATCATGGCTCATCCGCCCATCTTTCGCATGGCTTCCGCTCAAAGATGCACTCATCATGATGAGTCCCGCACGAGAGGCAGTTTGACCACGAGTCAACGCGTTACCTTGCTCCTCCGGGCGCGGTGGGACAAATGGGGGGCGCGCGGACCGGGTGGGGGCCCGGTCCGGTGAGCGGCGGCGTCCGGGTCGCCCGCGCACCCGTACCAGCTCAATGGGGGAAGTGCGCACATCGTGGAAACTTGGCGAGAAGACGTCACCACGGGACGTAGTCACGAGCCGCAGGGCGTGACCGTCGATCTCGACAGCCTCGGCCGCCGCTCGGCGGACCTTCCGGCGCAGGACGGCTCCGGCCCCGGTCCAGGACAGGGCGAGGGCGGTGCCGACGGCCCCGTCTTCGTGGACGCTTCGGGCCGTCGCGGCCGCCGCTACCGCAGGCTCGGGCTCGGCCTCGGGCTCGCCTGCGGTGCCTACGCGGCCGTCATCTGCGCCACGCTCGTCTCGGGCAACTCGGACGCGCCCTGGCTGCCGCTGCCGCAACCGGCCGCGAAGGCCCACGCGGACAGGGTCAAGCCCTCGCCGCCGCCGAGCGCGGACGCATCGGACGCTTCGGGCCGCGCGGGTACGGGCGCGGGCGCGGTGGCAGACGGCGCCCCGCCCGCGCTCCCCGCCTCCCTCGTCCCCGGCCTGCCGGGGCGTACGGGACTGCCGGGGCTGCCGGGCACGCCGGGCATCCCCGGCATCCCGAGGCTGCCGGGCGCGGGCACGGCGCCCGGCACACCCGAAGGGACCGGGCCGTCCCCCGGCGGCGGCGCGTCGCCCGGCGCGGGCACGCGGCCCGGCGGCGGCACGGGCACGGGCCCCGGCTCGGGCGGTACGAAGCCGGGCCCCGGCACCGGCAGCGGCGAGCCGGGCACGGGCCCGGGCGGTACGGACCCGGGCCCCGGCACGGGTACGGGCGCCGAGCCGGGCGGCGGCACGGGGAGCACCGACCCCGGCACGGGCCCCGGCCCCGGCGCCACGGACCCGGGCCCCGGCACGGGCACGGGGGGCACGGACCCCGGCGCAGGCCCGGGCGGCGGTACGGGCGGCGGTACGGGTGGCGGTCAGAGCCCGGACCCCGGCGAGACCGGCGGCACCTCGCCCCAGACCGGCGGCGAGACCCCGCTCCCCGAGCCTCCGGCGCCGGGCGAGGGGCAGGGCACACCCCGCGAGGGCACCCCGGGCCCGGACGACCCCGGCACGGGCGGCGCGGGCGGGACCGGCGGCGCGGGGGAGGCGGGCACGCCGGGACCGACAACGGCGCCCACGCGCACGCCGACAGCGGCGGCCTGAGAGCGGGCGCGCGGGCGCGCGGGCGCCCGGCGCCGTAAAGGTCTGCGGGCGGCAGCCCACGCCGTACCGGCTTGCGGGCAGCAGCCCAGGGTTGCCGCCGTGCCCTCCCCTGCGCGCCCGGCCCCCGCACCCCGCCCGGGCGGCCCTGCCCGCCTTCGCCCGTCCCCGCCCGGAAGGCCCCTGCCCGCCCTCCCCGTCGTCACCCCGTTCATCTCCCCCTCCCCGAAGGGCCGTTCACCGTCATGGCCAACCGTTCCCGGCCACCGCGTCCCCGCGCGGGCGCCACCCGTTCCCCCGGCCGCGCCCGCGCGGCCAAGGGCACCCGTTCCCGCCCCGCCTCCCCTCGCGGACGCCGCAGACGCGGCCTCCCGCTCCGCCGCCTCCTGCCCGGCCTCTTCCTGTGCGCCGTCGTCGCGATGCTCCTGCTGCGCGGCTACGTGCACAGCGAGATCATGGCCGACCACCGGGTACGGCCCGAGGCGGCGACCGGCAAGGTGCCGGAGAAGATCCTCGACGGCGGCCCGGTCATCGACACGCGCGACGGCAAGGAGACGTCGCTGCGGATACCCGACCACCGCATCGTCCTGACCTTCGACGACGGCCCCGACCCGACCTGGACGCCCCGCGTGCTCGACGTCCTCAAGCGGCACCACGCGCACGCCACGTTCTTCGTCACGGGCACGATGGCCTCGCGCTACCCCGCGCTCGTGCGCCGCATGGTCGCCGAGGGCCACGAGGTCGGCCTGCACACCTTCAACCACCCGGATCTCTCGTACCAGTCGAGAACCCGCATCGACTGGGAGCTGTCGCAGAACCAGCTCGCGCTCGCCGGAGCGGCCGGCGTCCGCACCTCGCTCTTCAGGCCCCCGTACTCCTCCTTCGCCGACGCGATGGACGACAGGTCCTGGCCGGTGGCCGAGTACATCGGCTCGCGGGGCTACTTGACCGTCGTCAACAACAACGACAGCGAGGACTGGAAGCGGCCGGGGGTCAGGACGATCATCGCCAACGCGACCCCGAAGAAGGCGGGCGAGGGCGCCGTCGTCCTCATGCACGACTCGGGCGGCAACCGTGCCCAGACCCTCGCCGCACTCGGCCGCTACCTGCCCGAACTCCAGGGCAGGGGCTACAAGTTCACCAACCTCACCGAGGCGCTCGGCGCCCCCAGTGCCCTCGCCCCCGTGAGCGGCCCCGACCTGTGGAAGGGGCGCGCCTGGATCTGGCTCGTCGCCGCTTCCGACAGCGTCACCGGCATCCTCGTGGCGTGCCTCGCCGTCACGGGCAGCCTCGTCATCGCCCGTTTCGCCCTCATGCTCCTGCTGTCCTTCGCGCACGCGCGCCGCACCCGCCGCCACGCCTTCGCGTGGGGCCCGCCCGTCACGGAACCCGTCACGGTCCTCGTGCCCGCGTACAACGAGGCCAAGTGCATCACCGCGACGGTCACGTCGCTCGCCCGCAGCGAGCACCCCGTCGAGATCATCGTGATCGACGACGGCTCGACCGACGACACGGCGGGCATCGTCGAGCGCCTCGGCCTCCCCGGCGTCCGCGTCGTGCGGCAGCGGAACGCGGGCAAACCGGCCGCGCTCAACCGGGGCATCGCGCACGCCTCGCACGACATCATCGTGATGATGGACGGCGACACCGTCTTCGAGCCCGCGACCGTCCGCGAACTCGTACGGCCCTTCGGCGACCCGCGCGTCGGCGCGGTCGCAGGCAACGCCAAGGTGGGGAACAGGGATTCCCTCATCGGCGCGTGGCAGCACATCGAGTACGTCATGGGCTTCAACCTCGACCGCCGCATGTACGACATGCTGCGCTGCATGCCGACGATCCCCGGTGCCGTCGGCGCCTTCCGCCGCGACGCGCTCACCCGCGTCGGCGGCATGAGCGAGGACACACTCGCCGAGGACACCGACATCACGATGGCGCTCCACCGCGACGGCTGGCACGTCGTCTACGCGGAGAAGGCCCGCGCCTGGACCGAAGCCCCGGAAACCGTCGCGCAGTTGTGGTCCCAGCGCTACCGCTGGAGCTACGGCACGATGCAGGCCATCTGGAAGCACAGGCACGCCGTCGTCGAGCGCGGGCCATCGGGCCGCTTCGGCCGCGTCGGCCTCCCGCTCGTCTCGCTCTTCATGGTCCTGGCCCCGTTGCTGGCCCCGCTCATCGACGTATTCCTCCTGTACGGGGTCCTGTTCGGGCCGACGGAGAGGACACTCCTCGCGTGGCTCGGCGTCCTCGCGATCCAGGCCGTGTGCGCCGCGTACGCCTTCCGGCTCGACAAGGAGCCGATGACGCACCTCCTCTCGCTGCCGCTCCAGCAGATCCTCTACCGCCAGCTGATGTACGTGGTCCTCCTCCAGTCCTGGATCACCGCGCTCACCGGCGGCCGCCTGCGCTGGCAGAAACTCCGCAGGACCGGCGTGCTCGACGCGGGCGGAACTCCGCGCGGCAAGGACCTCGCGGACCTGGCGGAGCCGCGCCCGGCCCGCGAGGGCCCACCGGGCACGCGGGGGCAGCGGGGAACGGACGGGAGCGAACGGAGGCCGGTGGCATGAGCGGGACCGACAGCAAGCCGTACGAGGACGGCGGCGGGACGCGTCCCCTGCCGGTGGCGGGCGGCGAGGCCGGGACCGTACGGCTGCCGTCCGCGCGGGAGCCCGGACCGGCGCCCGCACCAGCGCCCGCGCCCGCACCAGCGCCCGCACCAGCGCCCGCACCCGCACCAGCGCCCGCACCAGCGCCCGCGCCCGCGCCCGCGCCCGCGCCCGCGCCCGCGCCCGCGCCCGCGCCCGCGCCCGCGCCCGCACCCATGTCCCGCCCGGGGAGGGACCGTTACCTCGATCTCCTCCGTTCCGTCGCCCTCGTCCGCGTCGTCTTCTACCACGTCTTCGGCTGGGCCTGGCTCAGCGTCGTGTTCCCCTCGATGGGCGTGATGTTCGCGCTCGCGGGCTCGCTCATGGCCAGGTCGCTCGCGCGGCCCGCCGGGTCCGTGATCCGGGGCCGCCTGCGCCGCCTGCTGCCCCCGCTGTGGCTCTTCGCCGCGCTGCTCGTCCCCGCGATGCTGTACGCGGGCTGGCGCGCCCCGCGCGGCGAGGGCTTCGGCTGGTGGCTGCGCCTGGCCGCGTACGTCGTCCCCTTCGGGGCGCCCCCGTACCCCGAGAGCCTCGGCGCGGCGGGCGGCTGGCTGGAGCGGAGCTGGGCGGACGAGGCGGCGGGACCGCTGTGGTACCTGCGCGCCTACCTGTGGTTCGTGCTCGCTTCGCCGCTCCTCCTCAAGGCCCTGCGCCGCGCCCCCTGGCCGACGTTCCTCGCCCCCGTCGTGCTGACCGCCGTGATCGGGACGGGAGTGGTCACGATCCCCGGCGAAACGGGCCTGGCCCTCACCGACTTCGCGCAGTTCGGGAGCTGCTGGGTGCTGGGGATGGCCTACCAGGAGGGGCTGTCGCGGAAGGTGCCGCGCTACCTCGCCGTCTCGCTCTCCGCCTTCCTCATGGCCTTCGGCCTGTGGTGGGCGCTCGGCCACCCCGGGGACGACGGCGTCGATCTCAACGACATCCCGCTGGCGCAGGCCGCCTGGTCACTCGGCTTCACGGTGATCCTCTTCCAGTACGCCCCTCACTGGAGGACCCTCCCAGGACGCCTGGCCCGCCTCGACCGCTTCCTCACGCTGACCAACAACCGGGCGGTCACGATCTACTTGTGGCACAACCTGCTCATCCTCGCCACCGTTCCTGTCGTCGACCTCCTGTGGCGTCTCCCTGCGGCGGACGGCGCCTTCGGGAGCTTCCTCGGCGACTCGTACGCGTGGTGGATGTTCCTGGCCGTCTGGCCGCTGCTCGCACTGGCGATCGTGCTCGTGGGGTGGGTCGAGGACGTGGCCGCGAAGCGGCGGCCGAGGCTGTGGCCGGACGGGAGGCGGCGCGCGTAGCGCCCGGGCGCGCCCACGCCCGCGCGCGCCCACGCCTCGGCCACCGGGGCGGACTCCGTGGTGGTCCGCCCCGGTGGCCGGGGCCGTTCTCGGGCGGGCGGCGGTGCGTTCCCGCGCGGGTGCTCAGCCCTTGCGGACCGAGAGCACCTGCGTGTTGGTGAACTCCAGCATCCCGTCGACCCCGTTCTCGGTGCCGATGCCGGAGGCCTTGTGGCCGCCGAAGGGGAGCGTGGGCGAAGGCCGCTGGCCCTCGTTGATCCACACGGTGCCGGTGTCGATACGGGCCGCCACGGCCTCCGCGGCCGCGAGGTCGCGGCCCCACACGGTGCCCCCGAGCCCGTACTCCGAGTCGTTCGCGCGGCGCACGACCTCGTCGGTGTCGCGGAAGCGGAGCAGCGGCACGACCGGCCCGAAGGGCTCCTCGGTCACGATCTCGGAGTCGTCGGCCGGGTCGTCGACGACGCTCGGGTGGATGAAGTACCCGGGACCTTCCGGTATCTCGCCCTTCACCAGGAACTTCGCCCCCGAGGCGGCCGTCCGCTCGATGAGCGCGACGACCTTCTCGTACTGCGCGCGGTTCTGCACCGGGCCGAGCTGCACGCCCTCCCGCGTGCCGGGCCCGACGACGGCCGCGCGGGCCGTCTCGGCGAAGCGCGCGGCGAAGGCGTCGTAGATGTCCTCGTGCACGTAGATCCGCTTGGCCGCGATGCAGATCTGGCCGCTGTTGCCGAACGCGGTCCAGAAGACCTTCGGCGCGACCTCGTCCACATCCACGTCGGGCAGCACGATCGCCGCGTCGTTACCGCCCAACTCCAGCGTGACGCGGGCGAGGTGGGCGGCGGCGGAGGCCATGACCCGGCTGCCGGTCGCGGTGGACCCGGTGAAGGCGATCTTCGCGATGCCGGGGTGGGCGGAGACCTTCGGGCCGAGGCTGTCGCCGCCGCTGACGGTGTTGAGCACCCCGGCGGGAACGACGTCGGCGAGGAGTTCCCCGATGCGCAGCGTCGTGAGCGGCGTGTACGGGGACGGCTTCACGATCATCGTGTTGCCCGTGAGCAGCGCCGGGCCGACCTTCCACATCATGAGGTTGACCGGGAAGTTCCACGGCACGATGCCCGCGACGACCCCGAGCGGCACGCGGCGCACCCGCACGCGGTGCGTCTCGGTCTCGGTCAGTTCCTCGGCCGGGTAGTCGAGCCCTGCGAAGGCGTCGAGCCAGGCGGCGGCGCCGTTGATCTCGCCCTTGGCCGCGGCGAGCGGCTTGCCCTGCTCGCGGGTGAGCAGCGCGGACAGCTCGTCCGCGTGCTCGCGAAGGACGCCCGCGATGGCCCGTACGACCTCGCGGCGCCCCTCCAGCGGGGTGTCGCGCCAGGCGGGGAAGGCGGACGCGGCGGCGTCGACGGCGGCCTGGAGTTCGGCGTCGCCGGCGTCGGGGACGCGGCCCGCGAGCTGCTCGGTGGCGGGGTCGAGCACGTCGAGCGCGGGGGACGTGGTGCTCTCGGCGCCGACGAGGCGGCCGCCGATGAGCAGGGAGAAAGTGGACTGCTGTGTCATGCGGGGTGGTGCTCCCTGAGTGGGGTCCCGGTGCGGGGGTGTCCCGGCGCGGGGCGGTGGGGTGAGTGGTGAAGCGATGCGACGGAGAGCCGGTGGGCCGGAGGCCGGTGGGCCGGTGGGCCGGCCGGGGTCGCGGGGCGGCCGGGGGCGCGGGGCGGCCCGGGCCGGCGAAGCGGCGCGGGTCCGCCGCGGGCGGGCGGCGCCCGGTCAGCTCAGGTCGGTGACGACCACGCGGGCCGTCGACCCGTCCTTGAGGGCCTCGTACCCGGCGTCGATCTCGTCGAGCGGGATGGTCTTCGAGATGAGGTCGTCCAGGTTGAGACGGCCCTGGAGGTAGAGGGAGGCGTACATCGGGATGTCGCGCTTCAGGTGCGAGGAGCCCATGACGACGCCCTGCACCTTGCCCGCGCTCGCGATCGCGCCGAGTCCGGGCACGTCGATCCCGCCCGTCGGGTGGATGCCGACGAGGTAGAGGCCGCCGCCCAGGCCGAGCATCTCCCAGCCCTGCCGCGTGACCGGCCGCGCCCCGACGAAGTCGAAGACGTGGTCCGCACCGCCGCCGGTGATCTCCTTGACGGCCGCGACGGGGTCGCTCGTACGGGAGTTGACGGTGTGCGTGGCGCCGAAAGCCTTGGCGCGCTCCAGCTTCCCGTCCTCGATGTCCGTGACGATGATCTTCTCGGCGCCCGCGAGCTTGGCACCGCTCAGCGCGTTCATGCCGACGCCGCCCGCTCCCATGACGACGACGGACTCACCGGTCTGCACGTTCGCGCTGTTGAGGACGGCACCCGCGCCGGTGAGGACACCGCAGCCGAGCAGCGCGGCCGGGGCCCACGGCATCTCGCGCGGGATGACGGCGAGCTGGTTCTCGTGAATGAGCGCCTGCTGCGCGAAACCGCCCAGTCCGAAGCCCTGGTTGATCGGTTCGCCGCCGAGCGTGAGCCGGGCGGGCTGCTCGGGGGTGCGGAGCGTGAAGCTCTTGTTCCGGCAGATGTACGTGCGCCCCGCGAGGCAGTTCACGCAGTTGCCGCAGAACTGGATGAGGCTGCCGACGACGTGGTCGCCGGGGGCGATCGACGTGACGTCGGGGCCGACCGCGGTGACGACCCCGGCCACCTCGTGCCCGAGCACGGTGGGGAAGGGGGCGCCCAGGGGCGTCGTCGCCCAGGTCAGGTCGGAGTGGCAGAGCCCGGAGGCGCGGACGTCGACCTTGACCTCGCGGCCGATCGGCGCGGCCAGCTCGACCTCCTCGACGGAGAATCCCTTGCCCTGCTCCCTGGTGACGGAAGCCTTGATGACGGTGCTCTTCGTGCCGGTGCTCTTCGTGCCGGTGCTCTTCGTGCCGGTGGTGTTCATGCCGGTGGTGCTTCTTTCTCGAACGGTGCGGACCGCGCGCGCGTCGGCGGGCGCGTGGTCGTGGGGGTGTTCCCCCGGCTCGGACGGCAGTGGGCGCGGAGCGGCTGTGGGTCGTTCCCGCTCCCCGGTCATCCAGTCGGGCAGCAGCGCGAGGACGGTGGAGGTGAGCAGCTCGATATCGCGCGGCGCGGGCTCCTGGAGCCACGTGGCGAGCACGCCGAGCGTCCCGTAGCCGACCTTCCGGCTCGCCACGCGCAGCATGAAGGCGTCGTGGCCGAGGTGCGGGGGCAGCAGCTCGGGGCGGGCGGTGAGCAGGGCGGCGATCGTGCGGGAGATGTGCTCGGCGACGAAGCGGGACAGGGCGTGCCCGTTCCCGCCGACCACGTTGCACGTGTAGAGCGAGGCGTGCGCGTCCACGTGCGCGGCCAGGGCGCGGAACGTCGTCCGTGCCGCGGCCGCGACGTCCCCGCCGGGCCGCGCCGCGACGTCGACGAAGCCGGCGCGCAGGGCGTCGTACTCCTCGGCGAAGGCGGCGCGCAGCAGGGCCGCGGGGTCGGTGGCGTGGTGGTAGAAGGTGGCCCGGTTGATGCCCGCCGCTTTGGCCAGCTCGGTCACGGACACCTCTTCGACGGGCCGCAGCGACGCCGCTTCGAGCACCGCGTCCCGCAGCCGCCGCCTGGTGCGCAGCGCGCGGGGGTCGGCGGGGGGAGCGGGGACCTCGTTGTCGTCCATGTCCTCGACGGTACGACGCGGGAAGTATGTAAACAACACTTGTCGCATAGATTTTTTCGACACGTGTCGCATAGCCGGAGGATCGACGGAAAGTGCTGGTGGACGGCGTGAAGGCGGTCCTGCGGAGGGTGCCCGCTCAAGGGGCGACGGCGTACGGGACCGGCCCGGGGCGGGCGGCACACGTCCCGCGGGGAGGGAACCTGCGCCCCGCCCGAGCCACTCCGCCATGAGCTGTCGTTCGCCGTCCGTCAGCACGGTCACCTGCGGGAGGAGCGCGCGCAGGGTGACGGCCGCGCCCGCGGGCCCGGGGGCGGCGGAAGCGGGGGCTTCCGTCGTGAGCGCGGCGATGACCGTTTCCCTGGTGAGGTCGGAGGCCGTGAGGTCGCGCCGCTCCTCGGGGAGGGCGATCAGCGCGAGCGCGGTGCCGCTGCCCGCGCCCTGGAGGACGCGCGTCGCGTGCTCCTCGGGGACGCGCGGGCGGCCCGCCTCGGCGACGCGGCGGACGTACGCGGAGGGGTGCGCGAAGGCGGCCTCCGCGGCGGGCGCGCCGCCGCGACCCGGCCGGGCGTCCCCGTGCATCAGGCAGTACAGGGCCGGATTGACCGGCGCGAAGGAGATGTTCAGCCCCCGGCCCTCGTGCGGGCCCTCCACGGGATCGTCACTCGGGGCGACTGCCGCTTCGTTCCTGAATGCGCCGCCCACCCGTGCGCCGCCACCGCGTCCAGCAGGCCCTGTTCGTCCCGAACAGGCGGTGGAGCGTGGGTGCCTGGACACCGGCGTCGGTGCTGACGGCCCGTGTGGAGACGGTGTCCCGCCCGCCCTTCTTGAGCAGTTCGAGCGCGGCGGCGAGCACCCATTCCCTGTGCCTCTCCGTCGTGGCGGACTGCGCGGTGTCCCTGTCTCCCACGCCAACGGAGCCTTGCTTCCGGGCCGCCGTATACGCTGGTGGCGGTCGCGGTGCCCGCGTTCGGCAGGCGGGCGCGCTCCCCGGCGCAGGGCCGGGGGACCGGACGGCGAGGAACGGCGGCATGGGGAGCAGCGGTACGGATCGGGCGCGCGCTCAGGGGCGGGCGGCGCCGCTGACCGGCTTCACCGTCGCCGTCACCGCCGACCGCAGGGCCGAAGACCTCCTCGCTCTGCTCCGCCGCCGCGGCGCCCACGTCCTGCACGGCCCGGCGATGCGGACGGTCCCGCTGGAGGACGACGCGGAACTACGGCAGGTGACCGAGGAGTTGATCGCGGCCCCGCCCCACATCGTCATCGGCACCACGGCGGTCGGGCTGCGCGGCTGGTTCGCGGCGGCCGAGGGCTGGGGAGTGGGTACGGGGCTGCACGAAGCGCTGCGCGGTGCACGCGTCCTGGCGCGCGGGCCCAAGGTGAAGGGCGCCCTGCGGGCCGCCGGGCTCACCGAGGAGTGGTCGCCCGCGTCCGAGTCGGTGGCCGAAGTCCTTGACCACCTGCGGTCGTTCGCGCTGCGCGGCGCGCGCGTCGCGGTCCAGCTCCACGGCGACCCGCTGCACGACTTCCGTACGGCCCTGACCGAGGCCGGAGCCGACGTCCTCGCCGTCCCCGTCTACCGCTGGCTGCCGCCCGAGGACCCCGCCCCGCTCGACCGCCTCGTCGACGCCGTCCTCGCGGGCACCGTCGACGCGCTCCCCTTCACGAGCGCCCCGGCGGCGCTCGCCCTCATCGCCCGCGCGCAGGAGCGAGGCGTGAGAGACCAACTCCTGCGCGCGCTCAGGGAATCCGTCCTCGTCGCCTGCGTCGGCCCCGTGACGGCCGCCCCGCTCCAGGCCCTCGGCATCCCGACGGTGGCCCCCGACCGCTTCCGCCTCGCGCCCCTCGTGGACGTCCTGTGCGAAGAACTCCCCGCCAGGGCGCCTGACTTGCCCGTGGCCGGGCATCTCCTCTCGGTACGGGGCGACGTGGCGCTCATCGACGGTGACCCCCGCCCGCTCCCGCCCGCGAGCGCCGCCCTCCTGCGCCGCCTCGCGGAGCACCCCGGTCGCGTCGTCCCCCGTGCCGAACTGCTCCGGGCCCTCCCGGGAACGGGCGCCGACCCGCACGCCGTCGACGCCGCGATCAGCCGCCTGCGCACCGCACTCGGGACCCCCGGCCTCGTCCAGACGGTCGTGAAGCGCGGCTACCGCCTCGCGCTCGCTTCGTAAGGGCACCCGCTCCGGGGCCCGCTCCCGGGCCCGCTCCAGGGAAGAACCGCCCGCGCGCGGCGCGGACGCGCCTGCGCGGCCACCGCGTCCTCGCGTACGAAGCGCGAACGGCCTCCTGGCCGCCGCTCCGCGTGGCGGGCGGGCCCCCAGGGCGGCCCCCCGCCCTCGCACGGTCCGCCTTCACCGACCCCGAAGCGGCCGCGGCACCGCACCGCACCGCCGCGGTCCGAGGCGAGACCCGGTGGGCCAGGCCCCCGCGCCCCGTAGCCACAGCCGTGCCCCGTAGCCACAGCCGTGCCCCCGTAGCCACAGCGATCCCGGACGCCCGCCTTCGTCGGGGCGGCGCACGGCGCGAGGGCAGGCACCCCCTCGCACCCGGGCGGGCGGGCCCCGGTCCGGGCGGGGGGGGTACGGGCGCGAGGCGCTCCCCCCACCCCCGTACGCCCCGGCCCGGCACCCTTGCGCCCCCCGCCCTCTTCCCGTACGCCCCCGCCCCCGGCACCCTGGTGTCGCGCACCCCCCGCTGGCCCCCACCCCCTCGGCGGTGAGACGAACATGTCGCTGCTTCCCGTGGCCCCCGCGCCGTTCCGGTACGACGCCGGGCGGCCCTGTCTGGACCTGCTCGCGACCGGGCACCCCGTCGAACGGCTCGTGACGGGCGAGGACGTGGTCGGCTGGAGCGTGGGCGCGGGGCTGCTCCCCGCACGCGGGCCGCTCCCGCAGCCGCAGCCGCACTGGGCGGCGGCGGTACGGGAGGTGCGGGGCCACCTCGGCCGCCTCCTCGACGCGAGCCTCGCGGGCCGCCGCGCCCCGCTCTCCCTCGACCGCCTCAACGCGACGGCCCTCGCCGCGCCCCCCGTCCCGCAGGCCGTCCGCGCCCGCGACGGCCGCCTCGTCGCGGCCCTCCACTGCGCCCCCACGCTCTCCGCCCTCCTCTCCCTCCTCGCCCGCGACACCCTGACCCTCCTGACGGACCCCGCCCGCACGGCGCTCCTGCGTCGGTGCGACGGCGAGGGCTGCCCCCTCATCTACCTCGACACCTCGCGCGGCCAGCGCCGCCGCTGGTGCTCCAGCGAGACCTGCGGCAACCGCGAGCGCGTGGCCCGCCACCGCCGCCGTACCGCGGCGGGGGCCCCGCCCCCGCACCCCCGCTCCCAGAACCCACCCGCGCCGAAATCCAGCCCCTCCGGCCCTTGAGGAGCGGGGTGCGGGGCGGAGCCCCGCACGAGGCCCGCCCCGCGGACAGCCGCACCCGTGCGAAGACGCGAGCCCCCTCCCGCCCCCCACCGGGAGTGCCGTACGGTGGACGGCTGCTCAGCACCACCAGAAGGGGGCCTCCGTGGCCGATACACGCGACCACGAGATCAGCGTCGAACAAGCGCACCTCGACCGCGCCTACCGCCGTCTCCTGGAGAAGATCGACGAGGCCGAGTTCCTGATGCGCGACGCGGCCAAGCTCGGCCACGTGGGCACCCCCGGCGCCCTCGCGGAGCGCGACGCGCAGGTCCACAGGGCCGGTGTCCACCTCAACCGCCTCAACAACGAGTTCGAGGACTTCGTCTTCGGCCGCATCGACCTCCTCGCGGGCAAGGACGGCAAGAAGGGCCCCGACGGGGCCTACACCGCCGTCGAGGTCGCCGAGAACGCCATCACGCCCGACAACACGGCCGACATCGCGGAGACGCTGCACATCGGCCGTATCGGCGTGCTCGACACGGACTACAGCCCCCTCGTCATCGACTGGCGCGCCCCCGCCGCCGCCCCCTTCTACCGTTCCACGCCCGTCGCCCCCGGCCGGGTCGTGCGCCGCCGCGTCATCCGCTCCAAGGGCCGCCGCGTCCTCGGCGTCGAGGACGACCTCATGCGCCCCGAGCTGACCGCCTTCCTGGACGGCGCGCCGCTCCCCGCCGTCGGCGACGGCGCGCTCATGGCCGCGCTGGGCCGCTCGCGCGGCCACGCGATGCACGACATCGTCGCCTCGATCCAGGCCGAGCAGGACATGGTCATCCGCGCCCCCGCCGCCTCCGTGACCCTCGTCGACGGCGGTCCCGGCACCGGCAAGACGGCCGTCGCGCTGCACCGCGCCGCGTACCTCCTCTACCAGGACCGCAGGCGGTACGCGGGCGGCATCCTCATCGTCTCGCCGACGCCGCTCCTCGTCGCGTACACGGAGGGCGTCCTGCCCTCGCTCGGCGAGGAGGGCCAGGTCGCGATCCGCGCGCTCGGCGACCTCGCGGACGACGCGGCGGGCCCCGGCGGCGCGACGGCGTACGACTCCCCGGCCGTCGCGCGTGTGAAGGGCAGCGCCCGCATGGGCGGCGTCCTGCGCCGCGCGGCCCGGGGCGCGCTCGACCTGCCGGTGGCCGGTCCCCCTTCGGGTACGGACCAGGACGGGGCGGAGGGACAGCTCACCTTCGACACCCCGGGCCGCTCCGCCGCGCCCCCGGAGCGGCTGCGCGTCGTCGCCTTCGGCCGCCGCATCGAACTCGGCCCGGATGTGCTCAAGTCCGTCCGCCGAACGGCCCTTTCGGGCAGCGGCCCGATCAACTACCTCCGCCCGCGCGCCCGTCGGCTCCTCCTGGATGCCCTGTGGGAGCGCTCCGGGGGTGCGGACCGCCACAACGACCCGGAACTGGCCGCCGAGTTGAGGTCCGCCTTCGACGAGGACATCACCTCGGAGGACTCCTTCACGGAATTCATGGACGCCTGGTGGCCCGAGCTGAAGCCGCGTCGCGTGCTCGCGGCGATGGCTTCCGAACGGCGCCTCGGGCGCTGGTCCCGCAGGGTGCTCGACCAGGGCGAAGTGCGGCGCGTGGCCAGGTCGTTGCGACGCCTCGACCCGGAGACGGGCGAAGGTCAGCTCTCGGTCCACGACGTGGCGCTGCTCGACGAACTGCACGCCGTGCTCGGCGCCCCCGCGCGCCCCAAGCGCCCGCGCGCGTACGACGCGCTCGCCGAACTCACCGGCGTCGAGGAGCTGATGCCGCAGCGCGAGGAGAGCCGCCGCGAGCGCGCCGAACGGCTCTCGGCCGAGCGTACCGAGTACGCGCACGTCATCGTCGACGAGGCGCAGGACCTCACGCCGATGCAGTGGCGCATGGTCGGCCGCAGGGGCCGCCACGCGACCTGGACCATCGTCGGCGACCCGGCCCAGTCCTCGTGGCCCGACCCGGAGGAAGCGGCGGCGGCGCGCGACGAGGCGCTCGGCACCCGTCCCCGCCGCCGCTTCACGCTCACGGTCAACTACCGCAACCCCGCGGAGGTCGCCGCCGTCGCGAACCAGGTCCTGGCCCTCGCGATGCCCGGCACCGAACCCCCGCGCGCGGTCCGCTCGACGGGTCTCGCCCCGCGCTACGTCGTGGCGGCGGACCACGGCGGCCTGGCGGCCACGGTGCGCGCCGAGACGGAACGGCTGCTCGGTGAGGTGGAAGGCACGATCGGCGTGGTGGTCGCCATGAACCGCCGTGCGGAGGCGGCGAGTTGGCTGTCCGGCCTGGGTCCCCGCGTCGTGGCCCTGGGCAGCCTGGAGGCGAAGGGCCTGGAGTACGACGCGACGCTGGTCGCCGCCCCGGCCGAGATCGCCGAGGAGTCGGTGGTGGGCCTGCGCGTCCTGTACGTGGCCCTGACCCGCGCGACCCAACGCCTCACGGTCGTGGCGGGCGACCGCGACGCCCCGGACGAGAACGGAGTCCCCGACCTGCTGCGGGACTGACGGGCCCGGGGAGGGGCCCCGGCGCGCGCGGAACGTGCCCCCCTCGGTGATGAGGGGGGCACGGGTGCGCGCCGGGCCGCTCGTCGCCGAGGGGCGTAGCGCCGCGCCGCGAGACGCCTGCGCGATGCCTCAGCCGCCGCACCCGCAGGCCGTGGCGGTCGGCGCGCCCTCGGCCTTCGGCCGGTCGGCGGGGCAGGTGCCTGCCGTGCCGGGCGCGGGACTCCCGCCCCTCTGCGGGGAGTCGGCCTTGACGACGTAGACCTCCCACGGTTCCTTCCCCGGGCCGTGGACCCAGACCTTGTCCTGGAGGGCGTAGCAGCAGGAGGTGTCGTTCTCCTCGAAGGTGGCGAGCCCCGCGTTCTTGAGCCGGTCGGTGGCGGCGGTGACGGCGCCGGTGGACGCGACCTCCACGCCGAGGTGGTCGATGCGGGTGTCCTGGCCGGGCTCGCCCTCGACGAGGACGAGCTTCAGCGGCGGGTCGGTGACGGCGAAATTGGCGTAGCCGGGGCGCCGCTTGGCCGGTTCGACGCCGAACAGCCGGGAGTAGAAGGTCACCGAGGCTTCGAGGTCGGCGACGTTCAGCGCGAGCTGGACACGGGACATGGCGGTTCTCCCCGAGGGGTTGATTCGATGTCTGTCGATGCAAGCTTGTGCCCTGGATCGAAGACTGTCAATATAGAAGCATGTCGAAACAAGAACTCCCGGTGCTCGGCCAGGACGGTGCCGAGGACTGCTGCCCGAGGCTGCTGGCCACGCCGCTGGACGAGGCGCGCGCCTTCGAACTGTCCCGGGTGTTCAAGGCGTTGGGTGACCCGGTGCGGCTGCGGCTGCTGTCGATGATCGCCTCGCGCGCGGGCGGGGAGGTGTGCGTCTGCGACCTCACCCCGGCTTTCGACCTGTCGCAGCCGACGATCTCGCATCACCTGAAGCTGCTGAAGCAGGCCGGGCTCATCGCCTCCGAACGGCGCGGGACCTGGGTGTACTACCGCCTGCTGCCGCACACGACCGACCGCCTCGCCGCGCTCCTCACCCGCCCCGCCGGAGAATCACCGCCCACGACGACGCCCGCCGGAGAACCGCTGCCCGCCGCGCCCGCCGGAGAGCGCCCGCCCGCGACCGCGCCCACCGGGGCGGCGTCGTGAGTGCCGGGGCGGCGCCCGCGCCGGTCGCCGGGCGGCTGTCGTTCCCCGACCGCTTCCTCGCGGTGTGGATCGTGCTGGCGATGGCGGCCGGACTCGGCTTGGGCAGGCTCGTGCCCGGCCTCGGGGACGCGCTGGCGCGGGTGACCGTCACCGGCGTCTCGCTGCCGATCGCGCTCGGCCTGCTCGTCATGATGTACCCGGTCCTTGCCAAGGTCCGCTACGACCGGCTCGGCGCCGTCACCCGCGACCGCCGCCTCCTGGTGACATCCCTGCTCCTCAACTGGCTCGTCGGTCCTGCCCTGATGTTCGCGCTCGCCTGGACCTTCCTGCCGGACCTGCCCGAGTACCGCACCGGCCTGATCGTCGTCGGGCTCGCCCGCTGCATCGCGATGGTCGTCATCTGGAACGACCTCGCGTGCGGGGACCGCGAGGCCGCCGCCGTCCTGGTCGCCCTCAACTCCCTTTTCCAGGTCCTCGCTTTCGCCGCGCTGGGCTGGTTCTACCTCTCCGTGCTGCCGGGGTGGCTCGGCCTGGAGCGGACCGCGCTGGACGTGTCGGTGTGGGAGATCGCCCGCTCCGTGCTGATCTTCCTCGGCATCCCGCTGCTGGCGGGCTTCCTCACCCGCCGCCTCGGCGAACGGGCCCGGGGCCGCACCTGGTACGAGACGCGACTCGTCCCCCGGATCGGGCCGTTCGCCCTGCTCGGGCTGCTGTTCACCATCGTCGTGCTCTTCGCGCTCCAAGGCGATGCCATCACCTCCCGGCCGCTGGACGTCGCGCGGATCGCGCTGCCCCTGCTGGTCTACTTCGCGGTCATGTGGGCCGGGTCCATGTCCGTGGGCCGCGCGGTCGGGCTCGACCACCCCCGGGCGACGACGCTGGCCTTCACCGCCGCGGGCAACAACTTCGAGCTGGCGATCGCCGTGGCCATCGCCACCTTCGGCGCGACCTCGGGCCAGGCGCTCGCCGGAGTCGTCGGCCCCCTCATCGAGGTGCCCGTCCTGATCGGCCTCGTGTACGTCGCCCTCGCCACCCGCCGCTTCTTCCCTCCGCCCGCGCACCCGGCCGGGTCGGCGGCCGCCCGACCGGAAGGCCCCGCCCGTGCCTGAGACCAAGCCCTCCGTGCTCTTCGTGTGCGTCCACAACGCGGGCCGCTCGCAGATGGCCGCCGCGTTCCTGACCCACCTCTCCGGGGGCCGCGTCGAGGTCCGCTCCGCCGGGTCCGCCCCCGCCGCCTCGGTGAACCCCGTCGCCGTCGCGGTCATGGCCGAACGCGGCATCGACCTCTCCGCCGAGATCCCGAAGGCGCTCACCACCGAGGCCGTCCGGGCATCCGATGTCGTGATCACTATGGGGTGCGGGGACACCTGCCCCGTGTTCCCCGGCAGGACGTACCGCGACTGGCCGCTCGACGACCCGGCCGGCCAGGGAATCGAGGCGGTCAGGCCGATCCGCGACCGGATCGAGCGACTCGTCCGCGATCTCCTCGCCGAGATCCTGCCCCGCTGACCACGCGCGGGGACGGTCTGTCTTCTCGTGACCGGCCGTTCCCGGAGTCGCACCGGGCGGACCTCGGCGGCGCGGGCTCAGGGCTCTCGGGCCAGGACCCGGGGCACCGTTCCGCCGAGCCCTGCGGCTGTCCCTCGGGACGGACCGGTCGCAACGCCTCCACGAGATCCCGCGTCACCGCGTACGGCTCCCACGCGTACCCGTTCCACCGCCGCACGGCCCTCGGCTCCCCGGCCGCACATGCGCCCCCCCGCCTCGTCCGACACCACCACCCTGAGCAGCCCCACCCGCGCGTCCCGCCGCGCGGCCCACTCGGCAAGCGGCGCCTCCTCCTCACCCGTCCGCCCGAGTCTGTCCCACACGGGCCGGACCGGCGATCCCTCTCAGGGGTGACGCCCCGTCGCCCGCTCCTCGCACCGCTCGGCGAGTCGCCGCACCCCGGTCGCCGGCAGCCGGATGTGCGCGAAGCGCTCCCAAGCGGGGGCGGCGCGGTTCGGCACTGGGCCGTTCCGGGTGACGAGCGGCGCCTGCTGGACGCCATCTCCGCTTCGGAAGGGTCCACCCGGCAGCCCGCACGGGCGGTCACTCAGCGTCACTCGGAAAAACCCCGGGCACCGGGAATTGCCCCGCCCCCAGGCTTTGTTACCTTGGACGTGGCACCGGTTCGATCCAAGCCCCCGGGCCCAACCATAGGCGCTTCGAGCGCCCACTTGCCGCGAGGCGAGCATGGCGGGCCGGTGTCCCAGACGTAGGGCGGAGCCCCGGTCGCGGAGACGCGGCCGGGGCTTTGTCGTGCCGCGCCGACGCCCCGCCCCAGCCGCCCCCGGGCGGGTGCGGACGCCCCGGACGCCCTCGCCGGAGGCCGGAGGCCGGAGGCCGCGTCCGCGCTCCGTCCGCCCGTCGTGGGCGCGACGTTCGCCGGGTCGGCCACGCGCACCGCCCCGCACCGCACGGCGCGACCGCCCGCCCCGCTCACGCCACCGCGACAAGACCTGCCCACGCCGTGAAACCGGTGTGCCCGATAACGGTCGGGAACCTGTCCCGAGCGGTCGTGGGCGCGTCGGCGGGGAGGGGACGCGGGGCCCCGGCCCGTACGGGGGCCTGCGGGTGCCACGGCGGGGCGGCGCCGCGCGCGGGCACGTGATCCCCCTCACTCGTACCGTAGAACGGAAAATAGATTCCGCGATACGGTCGGATTCGACCTCCCGGACCGGTAAAACTGTCGCAACCGCCGCACCCCGGCCCCTCAGGGCTGTAGGGAGGCCATTCGCGCCTACTCGCAAGTAGGTGCGACGATCGGTGCGCACGTCCGGCGGGTCGCCGTTCACCACGGGTCACGACCGGTCGCAAAGAAACACCAGGTGGAAAGAGGAAGTCGGCATGGCAACGGCGCCCAGCGTCTCCTACTCGATGACGGTCCGTCTTGAGGTGCCCGCGAGCGGTACGGCGGTCTCCCAGCTCACGACGGCCGTCGAGTCCTCCGGGGGCTCGGTGACCGGGCTCGACGTGACGGCGTCCGGCCACGAGAAGCTCCGTATCGACGTCACCATCGCCGCCTCCTCCACGGCGCACGCCGACGAGATCGTCAGCAAGCTGCGCGGCATCGAGGGCGTGACCCTCGGCAAGGTCTCCGACCGTACGTTCCTCATGCACCTCGGCGGCAAGATCGAGATGCAGTCCAAGCACCCGATCCGCAACCGTGACGACCTCTCGATGGTCTACACGCCCGGCGTGGCGCGGGTCTGCATGGCGATCGCCGAAAACCCCGAGGACGCCCGCCGCCTGACGATCAAGCGCAACTCGGTCGCCGTCGTCACCGACGGCTCCGCCGTGCTCGGCCTCGGCAACATCGGCCCGAAGGCCGCGCTGCCCGTCATGGAGGGCAAGGCGGCCCTCTTCAAGCGCTTCGCGGGCATCGACGCGTGGCCGCTGTGCCTCGACACGCAGGACACCGACGCGATCGTCGAGATCGTCAAGGCGATCGCCCCGGGCTTCGCGGGCATCAACCTGGAGGACATCTCCGCGCCGCGCTGCTTCGAGATCGAGGCCCGCCTGCGCGAGGCGCTCGACATCCCCGTCTTCCACGACGACCAGCACGGCACCGCGATCGTCGTGCTCGCCGCGCTCACCAACGCGCTGCGCGTCGTCGGCAAGAAGATCGAGGACGTGCGCGTCGTCATGTCGGGCGCGGGCGCAGCGGGCACGGCGATCCTCAAGCTCCTGCTCGCGGCCGGTGCCAAGCGCGCCGTCGTCGCGGACATCCACGGCGTCGTCCACTCCGGGCGTACGGACCTGGTCGACGCGGCCCCCGACTCGCCGCTGCGCTGGATCGCCGACAACACCAACCCGGAGAACCTCACGGGGACCCTCAAGGAGGCTGTGCGCGGCGCGGACGTCTTCATCGGCGTCTCGGCCCCGAACGTCCTCGACGGCGACGACGTCGCCGCGATGGCCGACGACGCGATCGTCTTCGCGCTCGCCAACCCCGACCCCGAGGTCGACCCCGGCGAGGCGCGCCGCACCGCCGCCGTCGTCGCCACGGGGCGCTCCGACTTCCCGAACCAGATCAACAACGTGCTGGTCTTCCCCGGTGTCTTCCGCGGCCTGCTCGACGCCCAGTCGCGCACCGTCAACACCGAAATGATGCTCGCCGCCGCGGCCGCGCTCGCCGACGTCGTGAGCGCCGACGAGCTGAACCGGAACTACATCATCCCGAGCGTCTTCAACGACAAGGTCGCCGGCGCGGTCGCCGGAGCGGTGCGCGACGCCGCCCGCGCGGCCGGTGAGTCGGCCGAGGGCGCGATGAGCGCCCCCGCCGCGCCCACGGCGGGCTGAGGCCCGCGCGCGGGGCGTACGGGCCGGTTCCGCGACCGGTTCCGTACGGGACGGCAGGGGTTCTCGCCGTGGCGGTACGGGGCGCGGTGGACCCGTACCGCCCGGCGTGGCGCACGTGAGGCACGCCACGCCGGGCATCGGCCCGCGCCGAGCGGGCAGACGTACGGTCGGCGCGTCGCGAATCGCCGCCCCCGCACCCGGCACCTAGGGTGTCGGGCACGAGACACGACGCGCCCGAAGCTCCACGGGGGACCCGGATTGGCGTTCCCGCCGCAGGTGGGGGCAGGATGCCTCTCTGGGCGCGAGGGTTCGTAGAGCAGGACCCGGGTCCGGGGGACCTCGTGGACCCTGGCAGCATCGGCTTCGCTGTTGCCCAACATGCGGCAACGCCGCGTGGCACGCCTCAACGGCAAGAAGAACACGGGAGTACACAACATGAACCGCAGTGAGCTGGTGGCCGCCCTGGCCGACCGTGCCGAGGTGACCCGTAAGGACGCCGACGCCGTGCTGGCCGCGTTCGCCGAGGTGGTCGGTGACGTCGTCGCCAAGGGCGACGAGAAGGTCACCATCCCCGGCTTCCTGACCTTCGAGCGCACGCACCGTGCGGCTCGTACGGCGCGTAACCCGCAGACGGGTGAGCCGATCCAGATCGCCGCGGGTTACTCCGTGAAGGTGTCGGCGGGCTCCAAGCTGAAGGAAGCGGCGAAGGGCAAGTAAGGGGGCGGGTGGCCGTTCGCGGTCGTCGCACCCTCTTTGCCGGGGCGGGCCCCTTCGCGGGGCTCCGCCCCGCACCCCGCTCCTCGGTCTCCCCCAGCCTTCGGGCGGGAGGTATCCCAGAGGGGCTTGAAAGTTCGGCGTGAAGGGGGGCGGTCACCCAGCCGGGTGACCGCCCCCCTTCACGTATCCGCTACGCCAGGCCCTTGCTGGGCAGCTCGACCTTCGCCCCCAGCTCGATGAGCTTGTCCATGAAGTTCTCGTAGCCCCTGTTGATCAGGTCGATGCCGTGGACGTGGCTCGTGCCCTGGGCGGCGAGGGCGGCGATCAGGTACGAGAAGCCGCCGCGCAGGTCGGGGATGACGAGGTCGGCGCCCTGGAGCCTGGTGGGCCCGGAGACGACGGCCGAGTGGAGGAAGTTGCGCTGCCCGAAGCGGCAGTCCGAGCCGCCCAGGCACTCGCGGTAGAGCTGGATCTGCGCGCCCATCTGGTTGAGCGCGGCCGTGAAGCCGAGGCGGGACTCGTAGACCGTCTCGTGGACGATCGAGAGGCCCGTGGCCTGCGTCAGGGCGACGACGAGGGGCTGCTGCCAGTCGGTCTGGAAACCCGGGTGGACGTCCGTCTCCAGCGCGATCGAGTGGAGTTTTCCGCCCGGGTGCCAGAAGCGGATGCCGTCGTCGTCGATCTCGAAGGCGCCGCCGACCTTCCGGAACGTGTTGAGGAACGTCATCATCGAGCGCTGCTGCGCCCCGCGCACGTAGATGTTCCCCTCGGTCGCGAGCGCGGCCGAGGCCCAGGAAGCGGCCTCCAGACGGTCCGCGAGGGCGCGGTGGCGGTAGCCGCCGAGGCGGTCCACACCGGTGATCCTGATGGTCCTGTCGGTGTCCATCGCGATGATGGCGCCCATCTTCTGGAGGACGCAGATGAGGTCCTCGATCTCGGGCTCCACCGCCGCGTTCGACAGCTCGGTCACGCCCTCGGCGAGCACCGCGGTGAGCAGCACCTGCTCGGTCGCGCCGACCGAGGGGTAGGGCAGCCGGATCTTGGTGCCGCGCAGGCGCGTGGGCGCCTCCAGGTACTGGCCGTCGGCCCGCTTCTCGATACGGGCGCCGAACTGGCGCAGCACGTCGAAGTGGAAGTCGATGGGCCGGCCGCCGATGTCGCAGCCGCCGAGCCCGGGGATGAAGGCGTGGCCCAGCCGGTGCAGGAGGGGGCCGCAGAAGAGGATCGGGATGCGCGAGGAACCGGCGTGCGCGTCGATGTCGGCGACGTTCGCGCTCTCGACGTGCGTCGGGTCGAGCACCAGCTCGCCCGGCTCCTCGCCGGGGCGCACGGTCACGCCGTGCAGCTGGAGCAGGCCGCGCACGACCCGGACGTCACGGATGTCGGGCACGTTGCCCAGAGTGCTCGGCTCGCTGCCGAGCAGCGCGGCGACCATAGCCTTCGGCACGAGGTTCTTCGCGCCTCGGACCCGGATCTCGCCCTCCAGCGGGGTTCCGCCGTGGACAAGCAGTACATCGTCGGTGACGGTCATCGATCTCGCGTTCCGGAGGAGGTGGGCAGGGCCGAGGGAAAGCGTAATCGCCGTGGGCGGGGGTCCGGCGTGCCTGAACGGGACACAAAACGTCATGAGTTCGCCACAACACGAACGGTGGAGAACCAGATGCGGTACGTCACTGTCCGCGTGTCGTGCGCGGGGGACGCCTCCGTGCGCCCTGAGCTGCGGCGGCGAGCCCGGCGTGACCCACTTTCCGGCCCGTGCGCGCATGCGGGATCATGGCTGTCATGACCGGGGTGTCCTCGCTCACAGGGCGACTGCTCGTCGCCACGCCGGCCCTCGCGGACCCGAACTTCGACCGCGCGGTGGTCCTCGTCCTCGACCACGACGCCGAGGGCACCCTCGGCGTGGTCCTCAACCGGCCGACGCCCGTCGGCGTGGACGACATCCTGGAGGGCTGGGGCGCGCTCGCGGGCGCGCCGGGCGTCGTCTTCCAGGGCGGGCCCGTCTCGCTCGACTCCGCGCTCGGCGTCGCCGTCGTACCGGGGGAGCCCGGGGCCCGTACGAGCCCGCTGGGCTGGCGGCGCGTGTACGGGGCGATCGGCCTCGTCGACCTGGAGACCCCGCCCGAACTCCTCGCGGCGGCGCTCGGCGCGCTGCGGATCTTCGCCGGGTACGCGGGGTGGGGTCCCGGGCAGCTGGAGGACGAGCTGGAGGCGGGGGCCTGGTACGTGGTCGACGCGGAGGCGGGGGACATCTCGGCCGAACGCCCCGAGGGCCTGTGGCGCGAGGTGCTGCGGAGGCAGCGGGGGTCCCTGGCCATGATGGCCACGTACGCCGAGGACCCCAGCCTGAACTGAGCGCGGGGCGGCGCCGCGGGCGTTCCCGCCGGGGCATCCCGCGTGGGTACCCTAGGAATTTATGAGCACTCTTGAGCCCGAGCGTGGTGGCAGTACCTCAACTCTCGTCGAACCGGTCCCGCAGACCTCGCACGGGGACGGCGATCACGAGCGCTTCGCGCACTATGTCCAGAAGGACAAGATCATGGCGAGCGCGCTCGACGGCACGCCCGTCGTCGCCCTCTGCGGCAAGGTCTGGGTGCCCGGGCGCGACCCGAAGAAGTACCCCGTGTGCCCCATGTGCAAGGAGATCTACGACTCGATGGGTCCCGGCGGCGACAACAACGGCAAGGACGGCAAGGGCGGCGGCAAGAAGTAGCCCCCTGCCTCCGCGCCCCGCACGGCCAGGGTCCTCTCCTCATGCACGGACCCCCGCACCACCGGTCCCGACCGGGCGGTGCGGGGGTTCCGCGCGTCTCGGGCCCCGCGGCGCTTCCCCGTTCCGAAACCGGGCCCGCTCCGGGTCTTCGCATGTCAGCCGCCATCTGGTGGACTAGACCTCATGACTGGACTGGACCACCCGGACCCCGCGCCCGAAGCCCCCGCGCCCGAAACCGCCCCGGGAGCCGCCTCCGGCGTACTCGCCACGCTCCTCCCGGCCCCCCGCCGCGTCACCCCCGGCGAGGGCACCCTCCGTATCGGCGCCTCCGCCCGGCTCGACGCGGGACCGGGGACCGCCACCGCCGCCCGCGCGCTGCGCCGCGACCTCGGGGTCCCGCTCGGCCTCGACTTCCCCGAATCCGGGGACGGCCCCGCCGTACGGCTGCGGATCGACGCGAGCGCGCAGCCCGAGGCGTACGTCCTGACGGTCGACGCCGAAGGGGTGCGGATCACCGGGGGCGGGCCCGCCGGGGTCTACTACGGCGTCCAGACGCTCCGCCAGCTCGCCGGGCCCGCCGCCCTGCGCCGCGCCCCGCTCGCCGCCGCCGTGCCCACCGTGCCGGGCGCCGCGCCCGCGCCCGTACCCGCCCCCGGCGCGGAGATCCCGTACGCCGAGATCGAGGACGCCCCCCGCTTCGCCTGGCGCGGCCACCTCCTCGACGTCGCGCGCCACTTCCTGCCCAAGGACAGCGTGCTGCGCACGATCGACCTGCTCGCCGCGCACAAGCTCAACGTCCTGCACTTCCACCTCACCGACGACCAGGGCTGGCGTATCGAGATCAAGCGCTACCCGAAGCTCATGGAGACCGCCGCCTGGCGCCCCCGCACCAAGCGCGGCCACCGCACGTCCGCGCTGTGGGACGAGACCCCGCACGGCGGCTACTACACGCAGGACGACCTGCGTGAGATCGTCGCCTACGCCGCCGAGCGGCACGTCACCGTCGTCCCCGAGATCGACGTGCCCGGGCACTCGCAGGCCGCGATCGCCGCGTACCCGTACCTCGGCAACACCGACGTCGTCGACACGAGCGCCCTCGGCGTCCTGGACACCTGGGGCGTCAACCCGAACGTGCTCGCTCCCACCGAAGAGGTCCTGCGCTTCTACGAAGGCGTCTTCACCGAAGTGCTCGACCTCTTCCCGTCCGCCTTCTTCCACATCGGCGGCGACGAGTGCCCCAAGGACCAGTGGAAGGCGTCGGCGACCGCGCAGGCGCGCATCGCGGAACTCGGCGTCGGGGACGAGGACGGCTTGCAGAGCTGGTTCGTCCGGCACTTCGACACGTGGCTGACGGAGCGCGGGCGGCGGCTCATCGGCTGGGACGAGATCCTGGAGGGCGGCCTCGCGCCCGGCGCCGCCGTCACCTCCTGGCGCGGCTACGCGGGCGGCATCACGGCCGCGCGCGCGGGGCACGACGTCGTCATGTGCCCCGAGCAGCAGGTCTACCTCGACTTCCGGCAGGCGGAGGGCGAGGAGGAGCCGGTGCCGATCGGGTGGGTCAGGACCCTGGAGGACATCTACCGCTTCGAGCCCGTACCGCCGGAGCTGACCGCGGAGGAGGCGCGCCACGTGCTCGGCGCGCAGGCCAACTCCTGGTCCGAGGTGATGGACAGCCAGGACCGCCGCGACTACCAGACCTTCCCGCGCCTCGCCGCGTTCGCCGAGGTCGTCTGGAGCGAACTCCCCGCGCCGGGGGCACGCGACTACGCGGGCTTCGCCGCCCGCATGGATGCGGCGCACTACGCGCGGCTCGACGCGCTCGGCGTCGCCTACCGGCCGAAGACGGGCCCGAGGCCGTGGCAGCGGCGGCCCGGCGTCGGCGGCTTCCCGCGGGAGGGCAGGCCGCCGCGCGTGTGAGGCAACGGCTCGGCGGGGGCGCGGATCGGGGGGGCCGGGGCGCGGGCCGGAGGGAGCGAGGGCGCGGGTCGCGGCGGCCGGGGGGGCGCGAGGCGGCCCCGTTCGCCCCGTGGCGGCGCGCCCCCTGCCACCGGTCCCGCGCCCGCCCGCTCCGGCCCCGCCGTACCCCGCCCCCACCCCCGCTTAGCACCCGGGCGAAGATGTGCCAGAGTTGCCACGTCCGGCCCGTGACGACGTACCGTACGGCAGCACAGGCCACAGGCGGGACACGTCCGGGGCAACGGGAAGGGGCAGCCGCTTTGACCACACAGGCACCGAATGCGGCGGTCTCCCTGCCCGCCACGCTGGAGGAGGCCGTGGCCGCGCTCGCCGCGACCCCCACCGCCGTGCCCGTCGCGGGCGGCACCGACCTCATGGCCGCCGTCAACGCCGGACTCCTGCGCCCCACCGCCCTCGTGGGCCTCGGGCGCGTCGCCGAGATCCGCGGCTGGCAGTACCTCGACGGCCATGCCCTGCTCGGCGCGGGCCTCACGCACGCGCGCATGGGACGCCCCGACTTCGCCGCCCTCATCCCCGCGCTCGCCGCCGCCGCGCGCGCCGCCGGGCCCCCGCACATCCGCAACGCGGGCACCCTCGGCGGCAACATCGCCACCGCCGCCTCGACGGGTGACGCGCTCCCCGTCCTCGCCGCGCTCGAAGCCACCGTGCTCCTCGCGGGCGCGGGCGGCGCGCGCCGCGAGGTCCCCGTCTCGCACCTCCTGACGGGGATGGACCCGCTGCGCGGCGGCGAACTCATCTCGCACGTACGGGTACCGCTCCTGCACGCCCCGCAGGTCTTCCTCAAGGCGACGGGACGTACGGGCCCCGGGCGCGCGGTCGCCTCGCTCGCCCTCGTGCTCGACCCGGCCAGGCGCGCGGTGCGCTGCGCGGTCGGCGCGATCGCGCCCATGCCGCTGCGCCCGCTCGAAGCCGAGGCGTGGGTCTCCGCGCTCGTGGACTGGGACGGTGACCGCAGCCTCGCGCCCGAGGCACTCGCCGCCTTCGGCGAGTACGTCGCGGCCGCCTGCGTACCCGATCAACCGGCGGGCGAGGACGGCGCCGTGCCCCCGCTCACGCCCGCCGTTCAGCACCTGCGCCGCACCGTCGCAGCGCTGGCCCGTCGCGCACTGGGGAGGGCGCTCGCATGAGCGAGGAACAGGACAGGCCCACACCGTCGCCGCAGGACCCCTACGGCGAGGGCCCGGGGCCCTACGGGGGCTGGGAGCCCGTCCCGCACACGGACTACGACGCCGACGCGACCGCCTTCGTGAGCCTCCCCGAAGGACTGCTCGACGCCGCCCCGCTCGCGGCGCCGGGCCACGGCTACGTGCCGCCGCGCATCCCCGCGGCGGGTACCGACCCGGGCGCGACCGGGCAGTGGCACTTCCCGCAGCAGCAGGCGGAGCCGGGCCCCGAGGCCCCGGGCGAACCGGCGTACGGGCCCAGCCCGATGGAGACCACGGTCCAGTTCGCCGCCTTCACGCCCGAGCCCGCCGCCGAGGCGGCGCGCGACGCGCAGCCGAGCGAGCCCAGCGCCTCGGGCGCGACGGGGCAATGGCAGATCCCCGTCGCCGAGGGCGCCCTCCCCGAGGAGTCGGGCGAGTTCCAGGGCTCCTCGCTGACCGCCCAGTGGTCGGGCACGGCCCCCGCGACCCTCCCGGGCGGCGCAATCGCGCCGTGGGCGGTGGCGGCCCAGGAGACGGCGGAAACGGAGGCCGTACGGGACGGGACGGCGGTACGGGACGAAGCGGCGCCCGGCGGTGACGCGCCCGGGGCCGCGGCGGACCCCGCGGCCGGGACGGCGGGCGTGCCGGAGCCCCGGCGGGAGGCGGCGCCGGGGCACGGACCGGGCGGGGAGAAGCCCGTACCGGAGCCGGGAACCGAGCCGGAGCCGGAGGCCGTTCCCGGGCCGGACGCCGCTCAGGAGCCCGTACCGGAGCCTGCCGCCGAGGAGACCCGCGAGCCCGGGCCCGCGCGGGAACCCGCGCCCGAGCCCGCCCCCCAGGTCCAGGACGAGCCCGAGCCCGAACCCGCCCCGGAAGCAGCCGGGTTCCTCCTCCCCGATGAGCACCCCCTCGCCTCCTACACGCTCTCCGTCAACGGCGTGGACCGGCCCGTGGACGCCGCCTGGATCGGGGAGTCCCTGCTCTACGTGCTGCGCGAACGCCTCGGGCTGGCCGGCGCCAAGGACGGGTGCGCGCAGGGCGAGTGCGGGGCGTGCAACGTCCAGGTCGACGGGCGGCTCGTGGCCTCGTGCCTCGTCCCCGCGGCGACGGCGGCGGGGAGCGAGGTCCGTACCGTCGAAGGGCTCGCGCGCGACGGCGAGGCGTCCGACGTGCAGCGCGCGCTCGCCGCGCACGGCGCCGTGCAGTGCGGCTTCTGCGTCCCCGGCATGGCGATGACCGTGCACGACCTCCTGGAGGGCAACCCCGCGCCGACCGCGCTGGAGACGCGGCAGGCGCTCTGCGGGAACCTGTGCCGCTGCTCCGGGTACCGGGGCGTGCTCGACGCCGTGAAGGACGTGGCGGCGAGCAGGCGCGAGGCGAGCGAGGAGCGGGCCGCGGCGAAGGAGGAGGCGGCGGAGGCCGCCGCCGGACAGGCCCACGCCCGCGTCCCGCACCAGCCGGGCCCCGTCGACCAGGAACCCGCGCCTGCCCCGCCGTACGGCACGGACTCGGGGGACGTCGGCGACACGTACGGCGCGGGCATCCCCGTACCGCCCGAGGACACGTACGCGGCCGAGGACACGTACGCCGCCGAGGGACCGTACGCCGCCGAGGGACCGTACGAGGACACCGGGCAGCGGACCTACGGCGGCGGCGAGCGCTTCGCGCCCCAGGACGGAGGCCAGGCATGAGCGAGTCGACCCTGGAGGCCCTGGAGAGCGAGGGCGAACAGGCCGAGCGGCGTGCCCCGTTCGGCCTCGGGACCTCGCTGCCCCCCGCCGAGCTGCGCACCAAGACCGAGGGCACCTTCCCCTACGCCGCCGACCTGTGGGCAGAGGGCCTGCTGTGGGCCGCCGTCCTGCGCTCCCCGCACGCGCACGCGCGCATCGTCTCGATCGACACGAGCGAGGCCCTGCGGATGCCCGGTGTGCGCGCGGTGCTCACGTACGAGGACCTGCCCCCGCACTCCTTCGGCGGCGAGCGGCCCGTCTTCGCCTCCGAGGTCGTGCGCCACCACGGCGAGGCCCTCGCGGCCGTCGCCGCCGACCACCCGGACACGGCCCGCATGGCCGCGGCCGCCGTCCAGGTCACGTACGAGACCCTCGACCCGGTCACCGATCCCGAGGAGTCCTTCGAGGCCGCCCCGCTCCACCCGGACGGGAACCTCGTGCGGCACATCCCGCTGCGCTCGGGCGACCCCGACGCGGTCGGCGAGATCGTCGTGGACGGGCTCTACCGCATCGGGCGGCAGGACCCCGCGCCGATAGGGGCGGAGGCCGGGCTCGCCGTGCCGCGCCCCGACGGCGGCGTCGAGCTGTACACCGCTTCGACCGACCCGCACGGCGACCGCGACCTCGCCGCCGCCTGCTACGGGCTCAGCCCCGACCAGGTCAAGGTCGTCGTGACGGGCGTGCCCGGCGCGACGGCCGACCGCGAGGACCAGAGCTTCACGCTGCCCCTCGGGCTGCTCGCGATGCGCACCCAGTGCCCCGTCAAGCTCACCGCCTCCCGCGAGGACTCCTTCCTCGGCCACGCCCACCGCCACCCGACCCTGCTCCGCTACCGCCACCACGCCGACGCCGAGGGCCGCCTGGTGAAGGTCGAGGCGCAGATCCTCATGGACGCCGGTGCGTACGCGGGCAGTTCGGGCGACGCGCTCGCCGCGGCCGTCTCCTTCGCCTGCGGCCCGTACGTCGTCCCGAACGCCTTCGTCGAGGGCTGGGTGGTGCGCACGAACAACCCGCCGTCCGGGCACGTGCGCGGCGAGGGCGCGATGCAGGTGTGTGCCGCGTACGAGGCGCAGATGGACAAGCTCGCCAAGAAACTCGGCGTGGACCCGGCGGAGCTGCGGCTGCGCAACGTCCTCGCGACCGGCGACGTGCTGCCGACGGGGCAGTCCGTGACGTGCCCCGCGCCCGTCGCCGAACTCCTCGAAGCCGTACGGGACGAGGAGCTGCCGCCGCTGCCGAAGGACACCCCCGAGGACGAGTGGCTGCTGCCGGGCGGGCCCGAGGGCGCGGGCGATCCCGCGGCCGTGCGGCGCGGGGTCGGCTACGGGGTCGGCATGGTGCACATGCTCGGCGCGGAGGGCGCGGACGAGGTCGCGACGGCGACGGTCAAGGTCCACGACGGCGTCGCCACCGTCATCTGCGCCGCCGTCGAGACCGGGCAGGGCTTCTCGACGCTCGCGCGGCAGATCGTGCAGGACGTGCTCGGCATCGAGGACGTGCGCGTCGCCGCCGTCGACACCGACCAGCCGCCCGCGGGGCCCGCGTGCCACGGGCGCCACACGTGGGTCTCGGGCGGGGCCGTCGAGCGCGCGGCCAAGATGGTCCGTACGCAGCTGCTCCAGCCGCTCGCGCACACCTTCGGCATGTCCGCCGAACTCCTCCAGATCGCCGACGGCAAGATCACGAGCTACGACGGGGTGCTTTCCACGACGGTCGCCGAGACCCTGGAGGGCAAGGAGCTGTGGGCGACGGCGCAGTGCCGGCCCCACCCGACCGAGCCGCTCGACGCGGACGGCCAGGGCGACGCCTTCGTGGGGCTCGCCTTCTGCGCGGTGCGGGCCGTCGTCGACGTGGACATCGAGCTGGGCGCGATCAGGGTCGTCGAGCTGGCGGTCGCGCAGGACGTGGGCAGGGTCCTCAACCCGGCGCAACTCGCCGCCCGTATCGAGGCCGGTGTCGCGCAGGGCGTCGGCGCCGCGCTCACCGAGAACCTGCGCACCCCGCGCGGTCTCGTCCGCCACCCCGACCTGACGGGCTACCCGCTCCCGACGGCCCTCGACACGCCGGACATCCGCATCGTCCGTCTCGTCGAGGAACGCGACGTCATCGCCCCGTTCGGCGCGAAGGCCGCGAGCGCGGTCCCTGTCGTGACGACCCCGGCCGCCATCGCCTCGGCGGTCCGCGCGGCGACGGGCCGCCTCGTGAACAGGCTCCCGATCAGGCCGCAGCAGGCGGTGGCGAACCCGTAGTCACGCGGTCGCGGGGGCCGGTGGCGCGCGTACGGATACGGGGCGCGCTTCGTCGGTACGCGTGAGGGGCCCGGTCCTGGGTGGACCGGGCCCCTCACGTGTGGTCAGGCGTGCCGGACGCCCTGCCGAGCGGCCGCGCTCAGCCGCGGCGCAGGTTCTTGCGGCGGATCTGGAAGAGGACGAGGCCCGCGAGGACCGAGGCGCCCGCGATGGCGAGGGCGGGAATCCAGGTGGAACCCGTGCTCGCCATGCCGCCCGTGCCGGGGGAGTGGCTCGGGGCGGGGTGGGGGCTCGCGGTGTCCGTGGGGGTCGGGTGCGGGGTCGGCGTGGGCGTCGGGGTGGGTGTGGGTGTCGGGGTGGGGCTGGGGACCGGTTCGTAGAGCGCCGTCAGGACGACGTCACGCGCCGGCATCGTGAACGAGGTATCGGCCTCCGTCGGGTCGAAGCCCGTCAGCGGGCCGCCCTCGTTGATCTCCCAGCCCTTGAAGCGCATGCCGTCGGCCGGCGCGTCGGCCGTCACCGTGACGCGGTCGTCGGCGAAGAAGAGGTCCGTCGTGAGGCCGCCGGGGAGCGTGCCGTGGTGGACCGTGACGCGGTACGGGGTCTCCTTCTCGCCCTCGATGTACCAGGTGCGGCCCTGGTTGTCCGGGTTCAGCTCGTTCTTGAGCACCGCCTGGCCGCGGAACTGCTCGTTCACGATCCTGATCGGGTCCATGCGGAAGGCGTTCGCGTCGCTCGGGGCCGCGGAACGGACGAGGTTGATCCGGTCGCCGTTCCAGTTCTGGTTGAGATCGAGGTCGATCGTCACGGGGGACCCCGCGGCGCGGGGCGCTGCGGCGCGGGGCGCTGCGGCGGCGCGGAGCGCGGCGGGGAGGGCGCGGCCCGCCGTGTGCGAGGCGGAGGGGACGGCGCTGGCGGGGGTGGTGGGCGCGGCGCTGGCGGGGGTGGGGCTGGGCCCGGTGGGGCCGGGTGTCGCGCCGGGCGCGGCGATGCTGGGGGTGGCGCTGGGCCCGGTGGGGGCGGTGGGCTTCACGCCGGGGGCCGGGCTCGCGCCCGTACCGCCCGCCCGGGGAGCCGCCTCGGCGCCCTTCGCCCGCTTCGCCGCCTTGTGGTCCGGCACCGTCGCGGGCTTGATGAGCGCGGCGCCGTTGACCGTCAGGAAGTTCTTGTCGGTGTCGGTGTTCGCGCTCATCGTGAGCGTGCCGCCGTCCGAGTACCACTGCTGGCCGACCGTGGCGTGCAGCTGGTCGGGGGACTCGGGCGAGTCGAGCCGTACCGTGCCCGCGTCCACGAAGCTCACCGTGGACATCGTGGCGGGGCCCTGGATGTCGATGCGGTTGCCCGCGTCGACGTACCAGGCGCGGCCGAAGTACTGGGCCGGGTCCAGGGCGAGGCGGCTGCCGTTCTCGAACCGGATCGTGTCCATCTGGCCGGTGTTGGCGGCCCCGATCCTGCCGAGGTACGTCGGCGCCGTCCAGTGGTCGAAGACGGTGTGCGCGGTGCCGGTGGCGGGCAGGATCGCGCCGCGCAGGACCTGCCGCGAGAAGTCCTTGCCGAAGAAGGTGTCGGGGCCGATGTCCTTGAGCCGGACGGTCGACGCCCCCTGGACGTACGAGGTGCCCCGGCCGCCCGCGTAGATGTTGGTGCCGATGTGGCCGTTCGTGACGACGGTGTTCGCGTCGCCGGTCGTCCGGTTCGGCTGGATGCCGAGCGAGCCTGCGTTGCCGCCCCCGTAGACGCTGCCGCGGATGTCGGCCTTGTCGCTGATGAGGACGTGGGTGTTGCCGGTGACGTTCTGGTTGGCCGCGTAACCGCCGCCGAAGACGCTGCCGCCCGCGGTGGAGTTCGTGCGCCAGGTCAGCTTGCCGCCGCTGACGTGCACGTGCGTGTCGCCGATGACGTTGTTCGGGAGGCCGCCGCCGCCCGCGCCTCCCTGCACCATGCCCTCGACGGTGCCGCCCTTGATGTCCACGTGCGTGTCACCGGTGACGACGGCGCCCGACTGACCACCGCCGAGCACGTGCTGACGGACGAGCGTGACCTCGTCGCCCGGCTCGTACGTCGTCTCGTCGAAGATGTTCCCCTCGACGGTCACGTACGTATCGCCCTGGACGGTGCCGTTGCTGCCGGTGCCGCCGCCGTACAGCTCCGCCTGGCCCACGGTCTCGCCCGTGCCGATGGTGGGGCCGATGAGACCGGCCTTCATCGTGACGTGGGTGTTCCCCACCGTCGGGGAGGCTCCGCCGCCGGTCGCCCAGCCCCGCACCTGGCCGTCGTCGATGGCGACGTAGGTGTTCCCCGTGAGCGGTCCGTTCTGGTTGCCGCCGTAGAGGTGGTACGCCTGGAAGGAGGGGGCGGCCGTGCTCGTCGGGTCGGGTCGCTTGCCCCGGTAGGTGAGGCGGGCGTCGCCGTTGAGCGGCCCCTGCTCGTTGCCGCCGTAGATGCTGAAGGAGCCCGTGCGCGCGGTCGGGCCGACGGTGAGGTGCGTCGAGGTGAGCGGGGGCGTGATGTTGTTGCCGCCGCCGTAGAGGGGGCTCCGCGTGAAGTCGTACGTGGTGGGCGGGTTCGCCGGCTGCCCGAGGACGATCGGGGTGCCGTTCGCGTGCGGGTCCACGGGGGGCTCGGCCGCGCGGGCCTGGCCGCTCGCGGCGAGAGCCAGGGCGAGAGCCGCGGTGAGGAGCGCGGTGGCGCGGCGGGGGCCGGGTGGTCCGGATCGGTGGCGGCGGGCGAGCGACGGCGGCATGAATCCTCCTCGGCGGGGGACCGAGGAGCCGGTCCCGTTTGTCTTATTTGCGTACCTCCATACCGTGAGGTGGGGAGTGCGATGCGGAGTGCGGGTGCGTGTTCCCCGGGCGACGGGGCGCTACCGCCCGAACGGCGGGGCGCGGGGCGCGGGGTGCGGGGGCGCGGGGCGCGGGGCGCGGTGGTGTGGGGCACGGGGGCGCGGGGCGCGGTGGTGCGCCTGGGCGGTGCGGGGTGCGGGGTGCGGGGTGCGGGGGCGCGCGGCGCGGGGTGCGGCGGCGCGGACGCGAAAGGGCCGGGCGTCCCCTTCTCCTGGGACGCCCGGCCCTGCGCTCGGCCGAGGCCGTGATCGGATTCGAACCGACGTAACCGGCTTTGCAGGCCGGCCCCTGAGCCACTCGGGCACACGGCCACGCGCACACGTACGGACCGCTGTCCATGACCCGCCGTGTGCTGTGCGGTACCCCGACCGTACGAGCGGGCGCGCGGCGCGGGCAAGGGGGTCGCCGCCCCTGCCACGGAGCCGACATACGGCGTTCACGGGGGGCCACACGGGGGTATCCCCGCCCCGTGCTCGTCCCCCCGGAGTCGTACGCCCAAAGGACGAGCCCTTGCCCGGCTCCCGACAGGGGCGTATACCGCGTTCGCCCCTTACCCTGGGCCGGTGAGTACGAGCCAGCAGCCCGACGGCGCCGAAGCCGCGGGCCCCGTCCCGATACCGGTACTCGTCGAACCGGCACCCGTGCCCGCCGCGGCGGGCGGTGTTCTCTCCCGCCCGTACCTCGCCCTCAGCCTCGGCATCGTCTCCGTCGTCCTGCTCATCGCCTTCGAGGCGACGGCCGTCGGCACGGCGATGCCGGTCGCGGCGCGCGAGCTGCACGGCGTCCCGCTCTACGCCTTCGCCTTCTCCGCGTACTTCACGACGAGCCTGTTCGCGATGGTCCTCGCGGGCCAGTGGGCCGACCGCGCGGGCCCCCTCGCGCCGATCACGCTCGGCATCGGCGGCTTCGCCGCCGGGCTGCTCCTGTGCGGCACGGCGGGGAGCATGTGGGTCTTCGTGCTGGGGCGGGCGGTACAGGGGCTCGGCGGCGGGCTCGTCATCGTCGCGCTGTACGTCGTCGTCAGCCGCGCGTACCCGCGCAGGCTCCAGCCCGCGATCCTCGCCGCCTTCTCGGCGTGCTGGGTCGTGCCCTCGGTCGTCGGGCCGCTCATCGCGGGGACCGTCACCGAACACCTCGGCTGGCGTTGGGTCTTCCTCGGTATCCCGCTCCTCATCCTGCTCCCGCTCCTGATCGCCCTGCCGCAGATCCGCCGCCGCGCCGCCGGGCCCCTGTCCGACGCCGCCCCCGCGCCCCGGGGCCGCCTCGCCTGGGCCTTCGCGCTCTCGCTCGCCGCCGGGCTGCTCCAGTACGCGGCGGGCGACCTGAACCGGTGGTCGCTGCCGCCCGCGCTGGTGGGCGCGGTACTGCTCGCTCTCGCGGTACGGGTGCTGCTGCCGCGCGGGACGTGGCGCGCGGCGCGCGGGCTCCCCGCCGTCGTGCTGCTGCGCGGGGTCGCTGCCGGTGCGTTCATCGCCGCCGAGTCCTTCGTACCGCTCATGCTCGTGACGCAGCGGGGCCTGAGCCCGACGCTCGCGGGCCTCTCGCTCGCGCTCGGCGGCAGCACGTGGGCCTTCGGGAGCTGGGTGCAGGCGCGGCCCGCCTGGTCCGCGTATCGCAGGACGTTCATGACCTTCGGCATGGTGCTCGTCGCCGGGGCGATCGCCACGGCCCCCGGCGTGCTGCTCTCCTGGACGCCGGTGTGGATCGTCGCGGTGGCGTGGGGCTTCGGCTGCTTCGGCATGGGCATCGTCACCTCGGGCACGAGCACGCTGCTGCTCGAACTCTCGGCACCGGAGGAGGCGGGCACGAACTCGGCGGCACTCCAGATGTCGGACGGCCTCTCGAACGTGCTGCTGCTCGCACTGGGCGGCGCGGCGTTCGCGGCGGCGGGTGGCGGCGCGGTGGGCGCGGCCCACGACCTGACGGCCGGCGGCACGGACCCGGGCCACCCGGCGGCCTTCGCCGCGGTGTTCCTGCCACTGGCGCTGGTGGCGGCGGCGGGGGTGGGGGTGGCGCGGCGGACGCGGGAGTGAGGGGAACCGGCGGGCGGTGCGGGGGCGGCGGCTGCTCGGGGTGAAGGCGGGAGCGGGGCTCTCCCTGGCCGGGGGCGTGGAGGTCGGGGGCCCGGGAGGTTGGGGAGCCCAGGGGCCCGTGCGGCTCGGGGGTCGGGGAGGCCGGGGCGCGTGCCGCCGGGGGCGCCCGCGCAGGGAGGCTCGGCCCTCGCTGCCGGGGTCGGGCGCCCCCGGGAGGCTCAGCCCTTGCGGCCGACGCCCGCGTAGAAGGGCAGGGAGGCCGCGAGGCCCGCCCCCTCCGATGCGGACCCGTCCAGCTCGGGGCGCCACGCACTCGCGTGCACGAGCCCGGGTTCGACCAGGGTGAAGTCCCTGAACAGCGTCCTGATCTCCTCCTCGCTCCGCAGGGCGGGCATCACGCGCGAGCCCTCGTACAGCTTGCCGGTGTCCTCCTTCCACTCGGCGCCAGGGGGGTAACTGGCGTGCGTGATCACGAGGGTGCTGCCCGGGGCCAGCTCATCGGCGAGCCGCGCGGTCACCTCGCGTGCCCCCTGCTCGTCGCTGACGAAGTGCAGCAGCGCGATGAGTGAGAGCTGAACGGGCTCGCTGAGGTCGAGGGTCTCCGCGGCCTGTTCGAGGATCTTCGCTGGATCGCGGAAGTCGGCCTGGATATAGGCCGTGGCGCCCTGCGGGGTGCCGGTCATGAGGGCTTCGGCGTGGGCGAGGACGATGGGGTCGTTGTCGCAGTAGACGACACGCGACTCCGGCGCGATCGCCTGGGAGACCTGGTGGAGGTTGGGCTCGGTGGGGATACCGGTCCCGATGTCGAGGAACTGCCGAATCCCCTCGCCCGCGGCCCACCCCGTCACACGCCGCATGAAAGCGCGGTTCGCACGCGCCAGATCCCGCACACCGGGCTCCAGGGCAAGGATGCGCGCCCCCAGTTCCTCGTCGACCGGGTAGTTGTCCTTTCCGCCCAGCCAGTAGTCGTAGACGCGGGCGGGGTGGGGCCGGGTGGTGTCGACGTAGGGCGGGACGGCGGATTCACCGGTGTCGGGCATGGCAACTCCTCGTGGGACGACGGAACGTGATGTCAATCGTTGGCCAACGCAGGGAATCTATCGAAGGAGTACACGCGGGGAGGGAGCAATTCTCCTTTTTCATGGGCCGGTTCCCTGCCCCTGTCGTGATGGGATCGCCTCTGGTAGGCGCCCTTCGCCGTCCGGCGGGCGGGCCGCGACGGCGTGCCGGGCGGGTGCGGGTGGGGCGGTCGTCGGCGCGGTCGTCGGCGCGTGGGGCCGATTCCCGCGTGGACCCCTTCGGCGTGCGCGGCAGGACCGTCGAGGCGGTCGCCGCCCCCGCGCCGGTGGCCGAGGCGGCACCCGTGACGAGGAGCGTGCGGACGGCGAGGACGAGCCCGTAGAGGATCACGGACTTGCGGTCGTCGGCGACGACGGGCGCGGCGGCGCCCTTCCGCGCCCACAGGGCACTCACCCCTGGGGCGGGAGGCCGAACTTCCCGGCCGGAAGGCCCACGCCCCGAAGGGAAGCACGTCGACGGCGGTGATCATGGAGCCGGGGACGGGCGGCACCGGCACCTCGTGCGGCGCGTCGCTGCGCCTGCGGCGCCTTCGCATGCCGCGTATCCGTGGCCGGTCGCTCGGCCGGGCGCGGTCCTGACACCGCGCGTCGCCGGTCGTCGAGGAACAACGGGTACGCGTGCTGCACCAGGAACCGTGCGGTGCGGGTGGCGGTCCTCGGCGTTCCCGTGCATGCCCTGCGATTACTTTCGGGGCTCGCCGGGTGCGGCCACAGGGCCGTACAGCCGCGCCGTCCCGGTCCCCTCCGCGACGATGTCGACGGCGCTGTCGGGGAGTTGTTCCGTTCGGGTCTCGAAGCGCTCGTCGACGGGCGGCTCCTCGGCCATGAGGAGGGGGCCGGGCCCGGTGCGGGTGCGCAGCCGCGTCCGGGCGGGTCGTCAGGCGCTCGTGGGGCTGCCGGGAGCGACCCGCTCCTCGGTCCCGACGGGCTTCTGCCACACCGATACGTGTGCCCGGCTGGTCTCCGTGAAGGGCTCATGCCCCCACCCGCCCCACCGTTCCCGCGCCCGCAGACCGGCGAGACGTGCCATGAGATCCAGTTCGGCGGGCCACACGTACCGGAAGGGGACGGTGCGGTGGCTGCCCCGGCCGTCAGGGGTGACGCGGAGGTAGTGGCAGTCGGCGCGCTGGGTCACGGTGTCGTACTCGGTGTACGCCCACCCCTCGGGGCCGGTGCCGAAGACGACGGTGTTCCGGCCGTGCGGGAGGCCACGCAGTTCGGGCACCATGACCTCCACGACGAAGCGGCCGCCGGGGGCGAGGTGCCGCGCCGCGTTGCGGAAGCAGGCGAGCTGCGCCTCCTGCGTCGGCAGGTTCATCAGCGTGTTGAAGACGAGGTACACGAGGGCGTACGTGCCGGGGACGACGGTTTGCGCGAAGTCGCCCACGGTGACGGGTACTTCCGCGCCGCCCGGCTTCGCGCGCAGGCGGTCCGTCATGGCCCGTGACAGGTCGATCCCGCGCACGGGGACCCCGCGCCCGGCGAGCGGCAGCGCGATCCGCCCCGTACCGACCCCGAATTCCAGGGCCGCGCCGCCGCCCGAGGCCGCGTACAGGAAGTCCACCGTCCGCGCGATCGTCCCCGGCACGAACTCGGGCCCTTCGCCGTCGTCGTACCGCGCCGCCACCGCTTCCCCCGAAGTGGTCCATGCAGGCGACGGTACGGGCCCGGAGGCGTCCTGTCCGCCGGATAAGAGCAGCGGTTCTGACGGCCGCCGGGCCGCCGGACAAGGGCAGCGGTTCTGACGGCCGCCGGTCCGCGTGATGACGGCAGGGGCGCGGACGGCCGCCGGTGCGGACCAGCCGGAGGAACGACGGCGCCGAGGGGGTGCGGGGTGCGCGCCCTCTCCGATGGTCCAGGGACCGAAGGCCCGGGGAACGCCTCGGCCCGCCTCACGTGAGTACGTGGTGGTACCGTCCGTCTTCCGCCACCGTGCTCGTCGTACGCGCCGACGGCGACGGCCTGCCGAGCACTCACGACGCCCTGCCCGCGGGCCGCGCCGTCGCCGGACGCCGCCGGACGCCGCCGGACGCCGCCGGACGTCGCCGGGCACCCAGAGGAGCGACAGATGTCCGAGCCGATGCCACGGACCGCCGATTCCTGGCGGACGCCCGGCCTGGCCGCGAAGTTCGACGCCATGTGGGGTGACGCCGAGGCGGCTCTCGCGGAGGGCACGTACCGCGCGGACCCCCGCCCCCGCCACGGCGATCCCCGCTGGGGACTGAGCCTGGTCGTGCCGGTCCGGGGTGCGGTCGGCGAGGCGATCACGCGGGACCTGGGCCCGATCGCCGAGGCCCTGTCGCCGCACCACGTCACCTACCTGCCCGAGAACCTGCACTGCACGGTGCGCAGCCTGGAGGGCTACCAGGACGAGGTGCCGCAGGACCAGGTGGACCACTACGCGGACCTCGTCGACACCGTGTTGAAGAGCTGCCCGCCGATCGAGATCGCACTCCGCGGACTGGGCGGATCGCGCGGCGGGCTGTTCGTGTGCGGGGTCCCCGGCGAGGGGCTGGTACGGCTGCGGACCGCGCTGCACGAGGCCGGAGCCGCCAATGGCCCGCGGGCGTTCGCCAGCAACGACTACGCGGCCGTGCGCGACATCGCCCACGTCTCGGTCGCGGTGTTCCGGACACCGGTCGTCCCGGAGCGCTCGATCGCCGGAGTCGTCTCGGCCCGCCGCACGAAGCACTACGGGACGATACGGCCGTCGGCGCTGGACCTGGTCCGGTACGACCTGGCGGGCGCAGAGATCACGATGAGCCGCCTCGCCACCGTCGGCTGCGGGCGGTGAGATCCGGCGGCGACGGGGCACCGGCCGCGGACGGGGCGACGGGAGACGCGCTCGGACGGCGTTCGCGGCCGGACACGGCTCCGGTCCGGCGCTCGTCAAGGGGCCGGTCGACGAGGGCCGGTCGCCGAGGGCCGGTCGTCGAGGGCCGGTCGTCCGGGCCCGCGAGGCCGGGGGTGACGGATACGAAGGCGGAGGCGTCGGAGAAACGGGTGATCTCCTCGTGGGGGGCGTGGCGAGGGTGGTCCGCCCGGCGCCGTACCGCGCGTCGGCCTCGTCCGCGCGCGGGTCGTCCGCTCTCAAACCGGCCTGCGGTACGACGAGTTGACCGCCGGATTCGAGGGAGGAGCCGTGGACGCGGGCAGGGTGGGGTGTGCTCGGATCGGCGGGTGGCGGGTGGCGGGTGGCGGGTGGCGGGTGGCGGGTGGCGGGTGGCGGGTGGCGGGTGGCGTGCGGCGGACGGCGGAGGAAGGAGCCGACGACGGGTCTCACCCCCGCGTCTCCGCCGTCACCCACTCCAGGTACTCCGGGCTGCCGTCCACGAGCGGCAGCGCGATGATCTCCGGTGTGTCGTAGGTGTGTTCGGCCTTGATGTGCGCCTCAAGTGCCGCGTACCGCGCCGCCGTGGTCTTGTACGTGACGCGCCACTCGGTGTCCGTCGCGACGGCGCCCTCCCACCGGTACACGCTCACGACCGGCCCGTCGATCTGCGCGCACGCGGCGAGCCGCAGTTCGACGGCCCGCGCGGCGAGACGGCGGGCGCGGTCCTCGGAGTCGGTGGTGGTGAGCACCGTGAGGAAACGGGGGGATGCGGTCATGCGGGGAACGGTACCCACGCGGAGGGGGAGGCGCCGTGCGGTCCGCCCGGCGCCCCGCGCCCACGCCCACGGACCGGCCCTCGCCCTCCGCATGAGCCGGGCGCGCCGCCCGGAGAGCGCGGGTCCCTTTCCCCGCCCGGCGCCGCCTTCAGGGTGTCGCCGCCTCCAGGATGCGGGCCGCGCCCTGCGTGAGGAGGGATTCGGCCACCGTCAGGGCCAGTTTCTCCGGTTCCGTCAACGGGCCCTCCGCCGCCGCGGTGAGCTGGTGGGTGCCGTCGGGGGTGGTCACGGCCGCGTGGAGGCGGAGGCGAGTGGGGGACGGGCGGCTCGTGTACGTACCGAGGGGAACGGAGCACCCGCCGTGGAGTTCGGCGAGCAACACGCGTTCGGCACGCACCTCGTTGTCCGTCACGGTGTCCCCGCTCGCGGCGAGGAGCCGGGCGGCCTCGCTGTCCTCACGCACCTGGATCGCGAGCGCCCCCTGCCCCGGCGCGGGCGGGTACGCCTCCGGGTCCAGGTACTCGGTGATCTCCTCGGCGAGCCCGAGGCGGTGCAGTCCCGCCGCCGCGAGCACGACCGCGTCGAGGGTACGGGTACGGGCCAGGCGGGCCGGGACGTTGCCACGGACCGGGACCACCTCCAGGTCGGGGCGCAGCGCGAGGAGCTGCGCGACCCGCCGCGTCGACCCCGTACCGACCCTGGCGCCCTCGGGCAGTCCCGCGAGCGTCGCCCCGCACAGCGCGTCGCGCGGGTCCTCGCGCGGCCCCGGCGTCCGCAGCAGCACCGTCCCCGGGGCCGGGGCCGTCGGAAGGTCCTTGAGGCAGTGCACGACGGCATCGACCTCGCCCCGCACGAGAGCCGCCTCCTGCCGCGAGGAGAAGGCCGAGACACCGGCCCGTCGCGTCACCCCGGCGACCGTGGGCGTGCTCCGGTCCGCGTCCCCCGCCTCCGTGATCACCCGCCGCACGAAGCGGACCCCCGGGACCTCGCGCTCCCAGCGCTCCACCATCTCCCGCACCTGCGCCCGCGCCAGCGCGCTCCCGCGCGAGCCGACCGTCACCACGCTCTCCGCCATGCCGCTCGACTCCCTCACCGGTCCGTTCACCAAGCCGTCCGAGTCTAGGTACGGCCCACACCCACCCATGCCAACGCGCTGTCGCCAAAGGGACACCCAGCGCGAGGCGCGGGAGTTCCCGCGCACCTGCCGGTGCCCCCGGGCTCCCCGGTGTGACCCCCGTCGCACCCGCGCCCCCGCCCCGTGCCGAGCGCCCTGCCCGTGCTCCGGCCGGGGATAGGGTGGCTGCTCGTCCACGCAGCCGAGCCTGATTCAGCGGAGAACGTGACTACCACCCCCACCTCCTCCTCACACCTCTCTCCCGCCTTCCCCGGCCGGGCCCCCTGGGGTACGGCGGGGAAGCTGCGCGCCTGGCAGCAGGGCGCGCTGGAGCGGTACGTCCAGGAACAGCCGCGCGACTTCCTCGCGGTCGCCACCCCCGGCGCCGGGAAGACGACCTTCGCGCTCACGCTCGCCTCCTGGCTGCTCCACCACCACGTCGTGCAGCAGATCACCGTCGTCGCCCCGACCGAGCACCTCAAGAAGCAGTGGGCGGAGGCCGCCGCGCGCATAGGGATCAAGCTCGACCCCGACTACAGCGCGGGCCCCGTCTCCAAGGAGTACGTGGGCGTCGCCGTCACCTACGCGGGCGTCGGCGTGCGCCCCATGCTGCACCGCAACCGCGTCGAGCAGCGCAAGACCCTCGTCATCCTCGACGAGATCCACCACGCGGGTGACTCCAAGTCCTGGGGCGAGGCCTGTCTCGAAGCCTTCGAACCCGCGACCCGCCGCCTCGCCCTCACCGGCACGCCCTTCCGCTCCGACACCAACCCCATCCCCTTCGTCGCCTACGAAGAGGGCAACGACGGCATCCGGCGCTCCGCGGCGGACTACACCTACGGCTACGGCAACGCCCTCGCCGACGGCGTCGTGCGCCCCGTCATCTTCCTCTCGTACAGCGGCAACATGCGCTGGCGCACGAAGGCGGGCGACGAGATCGCCGCGCGGCTCGGCGAGCCGATGACCAAGGACGCGATCTCGCAGGCATGGCGCACCGCGCTCGACCCGCGCGGCGAATGGATGCCGAACGTCCTGCGCGCCGCCGACCAGCGCCTCACCGAGGTCCGCAAGGGCATCCCCGACGCCGGTGGCCTCGTCATCGCGTCCGACCAGGACCAGGCCCGCGCCTACGCCAAGCTCATCCGCGAGATCACCGGCACCAAGGCGACGCTCGTCCTCTCCGACGACTCCGGCGCCTCCGACAACATCGACACCTTCTCGCACAACGACGACCGCTGGATGGTCGCGGTCCGCATGGTCTCCGAAGGCGTCGACGTGCCGCGCCTCGCCGTCGGCGTCTACGCCACCACCATCTCCACCCCGCTCTTCTTCGCCCAGGCCGTCGGCCGCTTCGTGCGTTCGCGCCGGCGCGGCGAGACCGCCTCCGTCTTCCTCCCCACCGTCCCCGACCTGCTCGGCCACGCCAACGCCCTTGAGCTGGAACGGGATCACGTCCTCGACAAGCCGAAGAAGAACGGCGAGGAGGACCCGTACGCCGAGTCCGAGAAGGAGATGGACGAGGCGAACAAGGAGCAGGACGAGGACACCGGCGAGCAGGAGGAGTTCTCCTTCGAGGCACTGGAGTCCGAGGCGGTCTTCGACCGCGTCCTCTTCGACGGCGCCGAGTTCGGGATGCAGGCCCACCCGGGGAGCGAGGAGGAGCAGGACTACCTCGGCATCCCCGGTCTGCTCGAACCCGACCAGGTGCAGATGCTGCTCCAGAAGCGGCAGGCCAAACAGATCGCGACGAGCCGCAAGAAACCGGCCGAGGACGCGGACCTGCTCGAACTCCCCGCCGAGCGAAGGCCCGTCGTCTCGCACAAGGAACTCCTCGAACTGCGCAAGCAGCTCAACACCCTCGTCAGCGCGTACACCCACCAGAGCGGCAAACCCCACGGCGTCATCCACACCGAACTGCGCCGCGTGTGCGGGGGGCCGCCGAGCGCGGAGGCGACGGCGGGGCAGATCCGGCAGCGCATCGACAAGGTGCGGGAGTGGGCCACGCGGATGAAGTGAGCGGGCGGGGGAGCGGCGGAGGCGGACGCGGGAGCGGGCGGGGGAGCGGACGCGGGACCCGGCGAGGGCGCCGCGCTCGCGGCAGCGGCCGGTGTTCGGGCGCCGCCGCTCCACCTCCTCCTGTGTGTGTTTCGTGTACATGCTGAGTTCCTCAGGGGTCAATACGGACGGTTCGGCTCCGTTACCGCCCGGATACTGGACAACGCCTTCCGCTGAGCGGGGACCGCTCGCTACTGTCCGGGCAACGCACACGCCCCGTGGCAGCGTCGCCCCGGAGCGCAGCCGGTGCGACTCGCAGGCGGACCGGGTACGAGGTGCCGTGCGCCGGACGGGACCGGTGGCCCAGGACCCGTACGGCAGGCCACCGCCGCACCTCATCGAAGGAGTGGGCGTCGTGACCGCGGAGACTTCTCAGACGCTCGACCGGGGACTCAAGGTCCTCAAACTGCTCGCCGAGACCGATCACGGTCTCACCGTCACCGAACTCTCGGCCCGGCTCGGGGTCAACCGCACTGTGGTTTACCGCCTGTTGGCCACGCTGGAACTCCACGCCCTGATACGGCGGGACCTCGGGGGCCGCGCGCGCATCGGGCTCGGCGTGCTCGGCCTCGGCCGGCAGGTCCACCCCCTCGTACGGGAGGCCGCGCTGCCCGCGCTGCGCTCCCTCGCCGAGGACATCGGTGCGACCGCGCACCTCACCCTCGTCGACGGCAGCGACGCGCTCGCCGTCGCCGTCGTCGAGCCCACCTGGACCGACTTCCACGTCGCCTACCGCACCGGCTTCCGCCACGCGCTCGACCAGGGAGCGGCCGGCCGGGCCATCCTCGCCGCGCGCACCCCCGCCGGGCGCACCGTGCCCACCTGCACCCTCACCCGCGACGAACTCGACGCGGGCGCCTGCGGAGCCGCGGCCCCCCTGCTCGGTGTCACGGGCCTCGAAGGCAGCGTGGGCGTCGTGATGCTCCCCGACTCGGTCCCCGAACGCGTCGCCCAACGTGTCGTCGACGCGGCCCGCGAGGTCGCGGACGCCCTGCGCTGACCGGAGGGGAGCGGCTGGCACCGGGTGCAGGGTGCCGGGTGCCGGTCGCAGGACGTCGGGTGCCGGTCGCAGGACGCCCCGCGATGCGCCGGCCGCGCCCGCTTGCGCGACCACCCGCCCCGCGCCCCCGTCCTCGACGCCCTGATCCCCGTCCCCGCAGGGGACCCCGCGCCGTCGTGCGGGTGGGGAGGCCGGGGGCCGAGTGGCTCGCGTTAGATTGTGGGCGTGTCCCTCCGTCTCAGGCGCCCCCGCGTCCTCCTCCTGTGCGTCCTGCCGGTGCTCGCGCTGATCCTCGTCGCCGCGCTCGCGCCGTTGCCGTTCACCGTCGCCCAGCCGGGCACCACGGCGAACGTGCTCGGTGCGGACAAGGGGCAGAAGGTCATCACGATCAGCGGCGCCCCCGAACGCCGTACCAGCGGACAGCTCAGGATGACGACGATCCTCGCCACCGCGCCCGACGCGACCGTCAAGCTCGGTGACGTCATCGACGGCTACTTCCGCACCGACCGCGCCGTCATGCCGCGCGACTCGGTCTACCCCGGCGGGGACGTCAAGGAGATCGAGAAGCACAACCTCGCCGATATGCGCTCCTCGCAGGACCACGCCACCAACGCCGCCCTCTCCTACCTGGGCCGCTCCGACGAGAACGTCAAGGTCACGCTGCGCCTCGCCGACGTCGGCGGTCCCAGCGCGGGACTCCTCTTCTCGCTCGGCATCATCGACAAGCTCGACGGCGACGGCAAGGGCGGCGACCTCACCGGGGGCCGCACCGTCGCAGGTACGGGCACGATCACCGACAGCGGCGAGGTCGGCGCGGTGGGCGGTGTCGCGCTCAAGACGAAGGCCGCCCGGCGCGACGGCGCGACGGTCTTCCTCGTCCCCCAGGGCGAGTGCTCCGACGCCCGCTCCGAACTTCCCAAGGGACTCCGCCTCGTCCCCGTCACGACGCTCAAGGGCGCGGTCTCCGCGCTCCGGGCGCTCAACGACGGCGGCAAGGTACCGACTTGCTGACCGCGCGACCTCTGCCGACAGCCTGAGCCACCCCCGCGCCCCGCTCACGTGCGCACCACCGTGCGACCGGGCACCGCGAGCCGCAGCCCCAGGCCGACGAGCGACCACCCGAAGCGCGCCCGCAGCCCCCGTATCTCCCCCGCGTACAGCGCTCGCTCCGCACGCCGCACCCGCTCCCCGCGCGGACCCCGCTCCCGGGCCCGCGCATCGGCCGCGGCCTCCGCTCGCAGGTCCCTGGCCCGGTAGGTGTGGAGCAACTGGTGGTCGGTCTCCAGGATGCCGAAGGCTCCCATGAGGACGTGCTTTCCGTAGATCTCGTACGACATGACTGCTGCCTGCCTCTCTGCGATGACTGAAAAAGAACGTGTGTTCGAATAAAGGGGTGTGCGAGGCCCCGCCGCGCGCGGACAGTGTCGCGCCCCGCCGCGCCTCTCACGTACGGTCGCCGCGCCTCTCGCGTACGGTCGCCGCGCCTCTCGCGTACGGTCGCCGCGCCTCTCACGTACGCCCGCCATGCCCCCGTGTGCGGCCGCGGGACCCCTCGCGCGTGACCCCCGGGTCCGCGTCCAGCTCGCGGGACCTCTCAGGTGCGGGCCTCCCTGTGGACCGGGAGGGCGTGCAGGTGCACCCGTACCTCTCGCCGCCCCTCCTCCGTCGCGTCCCGCCCCTCGTACTCGTCGACGAGGGCGTGCAGGCGTTGGCTCAGCTCCGTCAGCTCCTCGGAGGTCAGGTGCAGGCTCATGTCGCTGAACGTTCCCGCCTCGTTCCACGGTGTGCGGCGCCAGCGGTCGCGGTCGGCGATCCAGGCGGTCGTCTCGCGGTAGTGCGACGAGGCGAGTTCGTGGAGCAGGACGTCGGCGGCGCCCCGCAGCTCGGGATTGCCCTGGTCGATCTCGCCCGCGTCGAAGGTGATCGAGCCGGGGACCGTGCGCCACCAGCGCTCGCGCCCCCTGCCGTGCTCCGGGTCGTCCTCGACGAAGCCGTACTCCGCCAGCTGGCGCAGATGGTAGCTCGTCGCCCCGCTCGACTCGCCCAGTTCCTTGGCCAGCTGCGAGGCGGTGGCGGGCCCGCCGCGCCGCAGGGAGTTGAACAGCTGCATGCGCAGCGGGTGGGCGAAGCCGCGCAGCCCGCGCGCGTCCAGCTGGCGTGTCGTGCGCTCGATGGCCCGCTCGGCGGGTGTCAGGCGGTCCGGGTCTTCCTCGTTCATGCCCCTACGATAGGGCGTGCAAAATTTCTTTGCAACGCCCTTTTGCAAAAAATCTTTGCACTCATTCGTACGGGTGAACTCCCGTCCCACGACGGAACCTTCCGGGCCGCGCCTCCCTCAGTCCCCGCCCTTCTTCACGAACCCCTCTTCCTCCAGCCAGTCCCGCGCCACGTCGTGCGGGTCCTCGCCGTCCACGTCCACCTTCGCGTTCAGCTCCTGCGCCACCGCGTTCGTCAGCTTCTTCGTGATCGGCGCGAGCACCTTCTCCATCTGCGGGTGCTCGTCCAGGGCCTTCGTGTGGAAGACGGGCGCCACGTTGTAGTTCGGGAAGAAGTGCTTGTCGTCCTTCATGACCGTGAGGTTCAGCGCCTTGATGCGGCCGTCCGTCGTGAAGACCTCGCCGAAGACGCACGCGCCCTTCGCGGTCTGCGTGTAGACGATGCCGCCCGCCATCTTGGTGATGCGCGAGTTCGGGATGTTCATCCCGTACGCCTTCTTGAGGCCGTTGAGCCCGTCCTCGCGCGCGGCGAACTCGCCCTCGACGCACAGCGTCACCGCGCCCGGGTTCTTCTTCGACAGCGCGGCGACGTCGGACAGCGTCTTCGTGCGGTACTTCTTCTCGTTCCTCTGGTTGAGCGCGAGCGCGTACGTGTTGTTGAGCGGCCCCGGCGGACCCCACGTGATGCCGTTCCTCCGGTCGGCGTCGCGCACGGCGACCCACTGCTCGTGCGGGTCCACGATCGGTTTCGTGTGGCCGAGGTACGTGATCCAGCCGGTCCCCGTGTACTCGTACATCGCGTCCGCCGTCCCGCTCTTGACGGCTTCGCGCGCGCCGATCGAGCCCTGGATGCCGGTACGGTCCAGGACCTGGGCGCCCGCCGCCTTGAAGGCGATGCCCATGATGGCGCCGAGCACGAGCTGCTCGGTGAACTCCTTGGACGTGACGGTGAGCTTCGCGCCCTTGAGCGGCTCGCCCCTGCCCACGGAGCCCGGCCCCACGTCGTCCACGAGCGGGCTGCCGCTCGTGAGCCCGCATCCCGCCGCCCCGATCACGAGCACCCCGGCGAGCGTGGCGACAACGGTCCGCGGGTACCTCGGGCCCGTACGGAAACCGCCGCCACGCGCCCGCCTGGGGAGGCCCCCGCGCCCGCCTTCACCCGTACGGATGACACCCGCCTTCATGAGCTGACCTCCAGTCCCCGCGGCCTCAGGAGCAGTTCCGCCAGTGAGGCGAGCCAGTCGACGAGGAGGGCGAGCACGATCGTGAGGACCGAGCCGATCACGAGGACCGACATGCGCTGGTTGGTGATGCCCGCCGTGATGATGTCGCCGAGCCCGCCTCCGCCGCCGAACGTCGCGAGGGTCGCCGTGCCGACGTTCAGGACGAGCGCGGTGCGGACGCCCGAGAGGATCAGCGGGACAGCGAGCGGAAGTTCGACCTTGCCGAGCACCATGAGCGGTGACATCCCGATACCGCGCGCGGCTTCGAGGAGCGTCGGGTCATTGGCGCGCAGGCCGGCGATCGTGTTCGAGAGGACCGGCAGGATCGCGTAGATGATGATGCCGACGAGTGCGGGGAACTCGCCCGTGCCCAGCCAGATCACGAGGAGCGCGAGCAGCCCGAGCGCCGGAGTCGCCTGCCCGATGTTGGCGAAGGCGACAGCGACGGGGGCGGCTTTGCGCAGCCGCTGCCGGGTGAGCAGGATGCCGAGCGGGATCGCGATGATCAGCACGAAGAACGTCGAGATGACGGTGAGCTGGATGTGCTGGCGCACGCGCAGCCAGATGTTCCCGCCGCCGAGCGAGTTGCGGGCGATGACGTCGAGCGTCGCCGTGTCGTAGTAGATCCACGTGGCGAGCAGCGCGAGCGCGAGCACGAACGGCAGGAAAGTGAGCTTGCGCCAGCCGATACGGCGCGAGGCGCCCTCGACGCGGCCGCCGCGCGGGGCGTCGCGCTCGTCGCGCGGCCCGTCGTCCTCGCGGCCGTCCGCCGCTGTGCCGCCCTCGCGCCCGCGGTGCGGTCCGTCGTACCTGGTGGCGGTACGGGCGAGACGCTCCGGCGCCGGGTCGTGGCCGCGTGCCGTCTCGCGGTCCTCGGCCGGATCGCGCGGGCGGCGGCGGGGGTCCTGCTCGCTCATCCGGCCTCACCACCCCTGCGCGGGTCACCCGGCCGTGACTCGCCCCGCCCGGTCTCGGGTCCCGCGTCGCTCACGGCCGAGCCGCCGGGGCGCAGCCCGCCCGGGTTCTCGGGCGACCCACCGGGCACGGCGCCCCCCGTACCGCCCGACGTGGCCCCCGTCCCCGTACCACCGGGCGCGCCTCCCGTGGCCGTGCCGCCGGGCGCGCCGCCCGTGCCCGTACCACCGGGCGCGCCTCCCGTGCCCGTACCGCCGGGCGCGCCGCCCGTGCCCGTGCCGCCACCGGTGTTCCCCGCGCCGCCCGCCGCGCCTCCCGAGGTCCCCGTCCCCTGCTCGCCCGTCCCCACCGGGGGTACGCGACCGTGCCCCGCGTGGTCCTGCTCCTCCTGGAGTTCTTCCAGCTCGTGCCGGTGCTCGATCGCCTCCAATCGGTCTTCTTCGAGCAGTTCATGCACCGAATTCATCAGCGTCTGCATGTCGACGACGCCCTCGTACTCACCGCGCCGGCCGGTCACGGCGACGCGCCCCGCGTTGTCCGTGAGCACCGCCTCCAGGGCGTCGCGCAGGGTCGCGTCCCGCGTCACCGTGTCCTGCACGAGCGCCCCGGCCCGCGAGAGCGAGCCCTTGGCGCGGCTGAGGTCGCCGCGCCTGAGCCACTTGTAGGGGCGGTGGCGGCGGTCGAGCATGAGCAGTTCGTTGTGCCCGGCACCGGCGTCGCGCAAGCGGTCGAAGATGGTCTGGAGGGGATCATCCACGGACACGGTCGGCCAGTCCGTGATCCCCACGTCCCGTACGCGCGTGAGGTTGAGGCGCTTGAGCGCCGCGCCCGCGCCGACGAAACCGGAGACGAAGTCGTCCGCGGGATTGGTCAGAATCGCCTCGGGAGTGTCGAACTGGGCGATCTTCGAACGGTCACGGAGGACCGCGATGCGGTCACCGATCTTGATCGCCTCGTCGAAGTCGTGCGTCACGAAGACGATCGTCTTGTGCAGCTCGTGCTGAAGCCTGATCAGTTCATCCTGGAGATGATCGCGTGTGATCGGGTCGACGGCGCCGAAGGGCTCGTCCATGAGCAGTACCGGCGGGTCGGCCGCGAGCGCCCGCGCGACGCCGACCCGCTGCTGCTGACCACCGGAGAGCTGTCGCGGATAACGCCCCCTGAACTCGGCCGGGTCGAGCCCCACCAGGTCGAGCATCTCCTCGACGCGGTCCTTCACGCGGCTCTTCGACCAGCCGATCATCTTCGGCACGAGCGCGATGTTCTGTGCGACGGTCAGGTGCGGGAACAGGCCGGAGGACTGGATCGCGTACCCGATCTTCCGCCGCAGCTTCACCGGGTCCATGTCGGTGACGTCTTCGCCGCCGATTCTGATCCGCCCGCTGCTCGGTTCGATAAGCCGGTTGATCATTTTGAGCAGCGTCGTCTTGCCGCCGCCGGAAGGACCGACGAACACGACGGTCTCGCCCGCCTTGATCTCCAGGCTCACGTTCTCGACGGCGGGGACCGACGTGCCCGCGTAGATCTTGGTGAGGTTCTCCAGCTCGATCGTGGCCCCGCTCGTGGCACCCGCGCCGGGCGCGTCCGCGGCGGTCGCTGAGGGCGCCGAGGCGCCCGGGGACGGTGTGGAGGCGTCAGACACGAATACCCCTCGGAATGGTGAGCCTGCCGATCAGGACGTACGCGAAGTCGAAGAGCAGGGCGAGTACGACGATGCCGACGGTGCCGGCGAGGACCTGGTTGAGCGCGTTCTTGCTGCCCAGCGAGGCGATGCCGCGGAAGATCTCGTTACCGAGCCCGGGCCCGGAGGCGTACGCGGCGATCGCGGCGATGCCCATGAGCATCTGCGTCGAGACGCGGATGCCGGTGAGGATCGGGGGCCACGCGAGCGGCAGCTCCACACGCAGGAGCCGGGCCGTACGCGACATGCCGATGCCCTTCGCCGCGTCCACGAGCGTCGCGTCGACCCCGCGCAGGCCCACGATCGCGTTCCGGACGATGGGCAGCAGCCCGTACAGCACGAGCGAGATCACCGTGGGCGCGACACCGAGCCCCACGATCGGCACGAGCAGACCGATGAGGGCGAGCGAAGGGACCGTGAGGATCGTCGACGTCGCGGTCGTGGCGAGGTTGCCCGCCCACTCCGAGCGGTAGCAGAAGACGCCGATCAGCACCCCGATGACGGTCGCGATGACCATGCACTGGAAGACGGCGCTCGCGTGCTGGTAGGCGTCCGAGAGCAACTGCTCATGCCGGTTGCCGATGTAGGTCCAGAAATTCACGCCACCGCTCCTGACTCCCGACGCCGTACGGGCGGGCCCGCCGTGCGCGCGGGCGGTACGTGTACGTGCCGTACCGCTCCACAGTGGCGGCGGGGCCCGGCCCGCGCCCGCAGGGTACGGCCATCCGGCCGCACGGGATACGGGGCGTGGGGTACGCGGGGGGCGGGGGAGGCCGGGGTGTGGGGAGGCCGGGCGGTGGCGGTGACCGGGGTGTGGGGAGGCCCGGCGGTGGGGGAGGCCGGGCGGCCGAGGGCTCCGCGGTCAGTCGCGAGCCGCGTGCGCCGCCTGCTCGATGAGCGGGAGGACCCGCAGCGGTACGGGGTTCTCCATGACGATCGCCGTCGACGCCCGTACGATCCCCTCGAAGCCCACGACCTGGTCGATGACCCGTTGCAGATCGGCGTTGGACCGGGCCACCAGGCGGCACAGCATGTCGCCCTGCCCCGTGATCGTGTGCAGCTCCAGCACCTCGGGCACCCGCGCGAGATGCGCCCGCACCTGCTCCCCGCGCCCCTGCCGGATCTCCAGCGTCGCGAACGCCGTCACCGGATACCCGAGCGCCGCCGGGTCCACCTCCGGCCCGAACCCCCGGATCACCCCCCGCGCCCGCAAGCGGTCGAGCCGCGCCTGCGCCGTCCCGCGCGCGACCCCGAGCCGCCGCGACAGCGCGAGCACCCCGATCCGCGGCTCGCGCGCGAGCAGCAGCAGGAGACGGGCGTCGAGGGCGTCGATCATGAGGGGCTCCCGGCCGAACGGGTGACGAAGACGAGCGGTCCAATTCAGTCATCCGGGGGCGGGGATGGACAAGGCCCCTCCCTCGCCGGGCCGACCCACCCCGGCGAGGAGCGGTGCGGTGAGTCCGCCGGGAAGAGCGGGCCGACCCGGCGCGGTGCGGTGCCGCACGCCGCGGCGGGGTGCGGCCCGACCGCCGTGGCCTCGTGCGCGGCGGTACGGGGACGCCGGGCCTCGTACCCTGCCGGGCCTCGTACCTGTGCCGGGCCCCGTACCCGTGCCGGTCGCCGTGGCCGCCGACCAGCCGGGAACCGGCCGACGAGGCCCCGCACCCGGCGCGAAACAACGGCCTCATCGGTGTGAACTCCCCGCATGACGAGACCGGTTCCCCACCTCGCCGCGAGCGCCACGTCCCCGCCCGCCCCGCCCGCCCCCGCCGCACCTCGACGAGGGCGTGCGCGTCGCGCGGGCCCCCTCGCCGCCGTACGGTCCGCCCGGGACCGCGCCCACCCGGGGTCTTCCCTCCCGCCGCTCCCCGGTGCCACTGTGGGGATCATGACCGACCTGCCGCGTGAGGACGTGCCTGCCGCTCTTCTCGATGATCTCCGGGCCGGGCTGCCCGGCGGCTCCGTGCTCGACGATCCCGAGGTGATCGCCTCGTACGCGCACGACATGGCGAGTTTCTGCGCGGCCGGGCGGGCGGCCGCCGTCGTGCTGCCCCGTACCGTCGAAGAGGTCCAGCACGTCATGCGCACCGCGAGCGCGCACCGCGTGCCCGTCGTGCCGCAGGGCGCGCGCAGTGGGCTGTCCGGGGCCGCGAACGCGATCGAGGGATGCGTCGTGGTCTCACTCGTCAAGATGGACCGGATCATCGAGATCGATCCCGGCGAACGCGTCGCCGTCGTCGAGCCGGGCGTCATCAACGCGACGCTCTCCCGCGCCGTCGCCGAGCACGGTCTCAACTACCCGCCCGACCCCTCCAGCTGGGAGATGTGCACGATCGGCGGGAACATCGGCACGGGCTCGGGCGGGCTCTGCTGCGTCAAGTACGGGGTCACGGCGGAGTACGTGCTCGGGCTCGACGTCGTCCTCGCCGACGGCCGCCTCCTGCGCACCGGGCGCCGCACCGCGAAGGGCGTCGCGGGGTACGACCTCACGCGGCTCTTCGTCGGCTCCGAAGGCAGCCTCGGCATCGTCGTACGGGCCGTGCTCGCGCTCAAGCCGGCCCCCGCGCCGCAACTCGTCCTCGCCGCCGAGTTCGGCACGACGGCCGCCGCCTGCGCGGCCGTTCAGACCATCATGGCGGGCGGCCACACCCCGTCCCTGCTCGAACTCATGGACCGTACGACCGTCCGCGCCGTCAACGCGCACGCCCGCATGGGCCTCCCCGAATCCACGGCCGCACTTCTCCTGTGCGCCTTCGACACCCCCGAACCCGCGGCCGACCTGGCCGCCGTCGCTGCGCTGTGCCGCGCGGCGGGAGCGAGCGAGGTCGTCCCCGCCGAGACCGCCGCCGAGTCCGAACTCCTCCTCGCCGCACGCCGCCTGTCCCTCGTCGCACTCGAAGCCGTCAAGGGCACCACGATGATCGACGACGTCTGCGTGCCCCGCTCCCGCCTCGCCGAACTCCTCGAAGGCATCGAACGCATCGCCGGCGCACACGAGTTGACCATCGGCGTCTGCGCCCATGCCGGTGACGGCAACACCCACCCCACCGTCTGCTTCGACGCCGCCGACGAGGACGAGTCCCGCCGCGCCCGCGCCTCCTTCGACGAGATCATGGCCCTCGGCCTGGAACTCGGCGGCACCATCACAGGCGAGCACGGCGTGGGACTCCTCAAGAAGGAGTGGCTGGCGCGGGAACTGGGCGAAACGGGCCTGGAGGTGCAGCGCGCGCTCAAGGCCACGCTCGACCCGCTGGGCATCCTCAACCCCGGCAAGGTGCTGTAGACGGAGGCGAGGGGGCCGTACGGGGACGGGGCCGCGTGCCCGCGCACGGGACCGCCCCCGCGCACGGGACCGCCCCCGCGTCCGGGCGCGCCCCGCGTCCTGGCGGCTCACTCGCCCTCGTACCCCTCCTCCCGCCACGGATCGCGGTCTCGCTGCCACAGCTCCTCCACCGGCATCGGCGCGAGCAGGTGCCGCAGCCCCTCCTCCATACCGAGCAACTCGGCCTCCGTGCCGGGGGGTACGAGCCGCAGCGTGCGCTCCAGCCACGCCGTCATCGGCAGCGCGGGCGCCTGGATGAGCGCCTCGCCGTCCGGTGAGGTGAGCGCGACCCGTACCGTCTCGCGCCCGTCCTCCTTCGCCGGCCACACCCGCACGTCACCGTGCCCCGAGGGCCGGAAGACGCCTTCGATCAGGAGTTCGCGCGAGAACGTCCACGCCACCGGGGACTCGGAGTTGAGGTGGAAGAGGATGTGCACGGCGTAGGGGTCGTCCGTGCGGTACGTCAGCCGTGCGGGTACCGCGACGGTGCGTTCCGGTGAGACGAGGAGCTGGAGTTCGAGTTCACGTTCCACGACGGAGTGCGCCACGGCTGGTCCCTTTCTGCCTCTGCGACGGCCCACCTGGAGGCCCGTACCGGGAGAGAGGGCGGTCGCAGCACAGCATTACGCGGGTTGCGGCAAGATTTTTGGTCAACCGCCGGGATTGCCCCGACCTCTGCCGGACCGGCCCGCAACACGCCCGAGTTCTGGTAAATGTGGACGCCCACCCCACTCACCGAGCAGATACGGGACGAGCGGACGATGAGCGCCCCCACTCCGGCAGCAGGCGACGCGTACCCCGGCGAGGGGTACTACCCCGATCCCTCCATCCCCGGCTACCTGCGTTACTGGAGCGGTACGGGCTGGGTCCCCGGTACGAGCCGCCCCGCGCCGCCCGACGGCTCGCTCCCGCCCCCGCCTCCCGGCTACCCGCGCCAGGCCGCGCAGCCGCCGCCCGCTCCCGCGGGAAGCGCGCCCGAGGAGACGGGGCCGCTCTTCTTCGACGGCCCCCGCACCGCCACCTCGCCCGTCCTCTACGGCCCGGAGCCCACCGACCCGCCCCAGCGGCAGCCCGGCCCCTGGGGCGCGAACACACCGCAGGGCCAGCCCCCGCGCGTCTCCTGGGGCACGGGCCCCGAGCCCGGCGACGACCCCCGCGTCCCGCGCCCCGCCGCCGCACCCGAAGGCGTGGCCGAGCCGAACCCCTACCGCGACACCCCCCGCCCCCCGCTCGACCCCCGCCCCCCGCTCGAACCCGTCCGCCCCCAGCCCGCCCCGCCCCGCCCCGAGGGCACCGGCACGGTGAACCTGCGCCCGCAGGGACCCATGACGCCGTATCAGGGGCAGGGGCAGGGCTACGGTGCCGGTCCGAGTGCCGATGGTGGTGGGCCGGGTGCGGGTACGGGGCCGGGCGGCCGTACGGGGCCCGGCGAGCGTCCCGCGCTCGACGCCCCCGACGCGCACCCCGCCCTCCCGGCCGCGGGCGGCCCCACGAGGGACGGCCAGGGCACCCTCTCGATCCGTCCGCGCGGTGCCGCCGGTGCCGCCGCGGGGGAGTGGGAGCAGGGGCAGCGCGCCCAGGACCCCGGCGCGCCCCAGTCCGGCGTGCCCGAGTCCGGCGTGCCTCAGTCCGGCGCACCCCAGCCCGGTGCCCCCGAGCCCGGTGCCTCCGCGCGGGGCGGCGTCGCCTTCGGCAAACCGGCGGGCATGGACGACACGGTACGGGCCCGGGCGGCGCGCCTCGCGGAGGCGAACGCGCCGTCAGCGGACCCCCTGCCGGGCACACCCGCCGGGGCAGGCCCGGACGCGCCAGGCGGCGCGGGCGGGGCTGGTGGCTTTGGTGTGCCCGGTGGCGCGGGCGGTCCTGGTGTGCCCGGTGGCCCAGGTGCGTCCGGTGTCGTGGGCGGGGCTGGCGGCCTTGGCGCGCCCGGTGGCGCGGGCGGGGCTGGTGTTCCTGGTGCGTCCGGTGGCCCCGGTGCGTCCGGTGGCCCTGCTGTGCCGGGGAGCAACGTCTCCGCGACTCCCGGGAACCACGCCGCCGCGCCGCGCGTTGGGCCCGTCGGGGGGCCCACCGGTCCCCTAGGTGATGCGTTCGACCGTCCCCTAAGGGCCACCCCCGCCACCCCACCCGCCGCCTCCGGCACCCCGGGCCCCTCAGCCTCCGCCCCCGCTGCCCCCGCCCGGTCCTGGGCCGCCCAGGTCTCCGCCCTCGCCCAGCCCGCCCGAACGGGTCCCGGCACGGGCGGTTCCGATGTGCCGCTCACCCCTTTCAAGCCCGTGCGCGAGGACCCCTTCACCGCCGCCGCGCGGCGGCAGGCGGCGGCGCGGCCCGCCGGGCTCGGGCGGCGCCTGCTCGCGCGGATCGTGGACAGCCTGCTGCTCGGCGCGCTCACCGGGGCCGCCGTCGTCCCGCTCGCGGGCCGCGCGGCCGACCACGTGCAGGCGAAGGTCGACGCGGCGAAACTGAGCGGTGAGACGGTGGAGGTCTGGCTCATCGACACGACGACCGTGAGCTACCTGATCGCCTCGGTCGGCGCCCTCCTGGTCCTCGGTCTCCTCTACGAGGCGCTGCCGACCGCCCGTTTCGGCCGTACGCTCGGCAAGAAGCTGCTCGGCCTGCGGGTGCGCGACATCGAGGAGCACGAGCCGCCCGGCTTCGGCGCCGCGCTGCGCCGCTGGCTCGTGTACGCGGTGCCCGGGCTGCTCGGGATCGGAGTCGTGGGCGTGCTGTGGGCGTGTTTCGACCGGCCCTGGCGGCAGTGCTGGCACGACAAGGCGGCTCATACTTTCGTGGCCCGCTGAGGTCCGACCGGCCCAGGTCCCGTGGCGGGGCCCCCGGCCCCGCGCTCGACTCGGGCCATGACGAGCGCACCGCCTCCGCCCGACGACGAGGACCGCCCGGGCGATGACCCCTTCCGCAAGCGGCAGCCCCCCGCAGGCCGGGGCGGCGGCTCCCCCTACGACCCGCCCGGCGGCGAGCCGCCCCCCGGGGAACCGGGCCGCACGGGCTCCCCCTACGACCCGCCGGGCGCCGCGCAGCCCCCGTACGAGCCGCCCCCGGGCGCCGCGCGGCCCCCGTACGGCGGCACGAACCCGCCCCCGCCCGGCGGCGACCCGTACGGGAACGAGGCGAACAACCCGTACGGCGGGCAGGCAGGCGGCCCGTACGACGGCCAGGGAGGCCCCTACGGCGGGCAGGGCGGCGGCCCGTACGGGGGCCAGGGTCCGTACGGCGATCAGGGCCAGAACCCCTACGGCCCGTACCCCGGCGGCCCCGGCGGCCCGTACCCCGGTGATCCGCTCGCCGGAATGGCGCCGCTCGCCCCGAGCGGCAAGCGCGTGCTCGCGCGCGTGATCGACATGGTCCTCGTCGGCGTCGTCGTCTTCCTGCTGACGCTGCTCTTCCGTGTCTCCGAGACCAACTTCGACAACGCCGACGCGGGCCGCTCGATCGGCCAGTCCGTCGTCGCCGCGATCCTCTACATCGGCTACGACGTGCTCATGAGCCAGCGGCGCGGGCAGACGCTCGGCAAGCGGCTCATGAACCTGCGCGTGGCCAGGCTCGACAACGGACTGACCCCGGACACACGCACGCTCCTCGTGCGGGCCGCCGTGCTGTGGCTGCCCTTCGCCTTCTGCTGCGCCTGCGTGTGGACCGCGATCTGCGGGGGCTGGTCGTTCATCGACCGCCCCTACAAGCAGGGCCTGCACGACAAGGCGGCGAAGACCGTGGTGGTCGTGGTCTGAGCGGACCCCACGACGGCGGACCCCACGGCGGCGGACGGCACGACGGCGGACCCCACGACGGCAAACCCCACGAGGGCCGCCCCCCGAGGACCCCCGGCGGCGGCCCCGTGGCGGCGGCCCCCCGCTGGTCCTCAGCGGTGGGACGAGGAGGCCGTGGGCCTGCCGGCGGGGACGCCGACGGGCGCCCTGCCGACGGGTGGCCGGGGCGAGGGCTGCGGGCGCAGGGCGTAGGCGACCGCGACGCCGAGGGCGAGCGCGGCCACACACGTGAGCGCGATCCAGGCGGTCGACGTGGTCCCGGAGAGGAGCAGGACGAGCAGCACCGTGAGGAGCACGGTCGCGGAACCGCTGGCGAGTTGGGCGAGGCGCGGACGTGACATGAGGGACCGTCCTGTGACGGGGTACGAGGGCCCGAGCCGCCCGTGAACCCCCGTGCCGGTCGGCTCTCACCGCCTCCATGCCCCGTGCTCCCGGCGGTAAGCGCGGAGGACGGGGAGGCGTGGGGGCACAGGGGGCGCATGGATTCACGTTCCCGCGTGGCGGCCCCTCGCGGGGCTCGGCAGCGCACCCCGCTCCTCGGCCCCCCGGCCTGCGACCCGCAGGATCTCCGAAGGGGCTGAATTCTCCTCCGCCGCGCTAACGCATGTGTGATGCCCAAGTCAAGATCTGGTTTTTCTTCCGTCTCTCCGGTCGAATAGCGAACCACGTGTATCCGCACGTGTGTTCCGGAATTCAGCGGAACGAGTGATGTTCCGTCAGCCAGGACCGGGACCCGCTTCCGGGGAGGACAGCGCACAGGTGAGCAGACAACGGAGAGCCCTCAGAGCGGCCGCCGTTACCGTGGCGACGGGCCTGATCGGGGCCACCGCCGCTTCGTTCGGGGTCGCACAGGCCGCCGACGGCCAGGTGAGCGGCAAGGACGGCCAGAAGATCGAGCGCCGTGACCCGGCTCTCGGCAAGAAGGGCGCCGAGCACAACCTTCAGGGCCCCTTCAGCGAGAAGCAGGACGCGCAGCGCCAGGAGGCGCTCAACCAGCTTCTGACGGGCAAGAAGAAGGCCACCGAGCACGGCGGTTCGAGGGTCCTCAAGCTCGACAAGGGCAAGTACGTCGAGCTGGGCCGCGAGAAGACCGACAAGATCTTCACGATCCTCGTCGAGTTCGGCGACGACGTCGACCCGAACTACGGCGGCCAGCCGGGCCCGCTGCACAACCAGATCGCCAAGCCGGACCCGAAGAACGACAACTCGACGGACTGGCAGGCCGACTTCGACCAGAAGCACTACCAGGACCTGTACTTCTCGGACTCGAAGGACGACAACGTCCAGTCCCTGAAGAAGTACTACGAGAAGCAGTCCTCGGGCCGCTACTCGGTCGACGGCGAGGTCACGGACTGGGTCAAGGTCAAGTCCAACGAGGCCCGTTACGGCAGCAACAAGTGCGGTGCGTCGACCTGCTCCACCGTCTGGGACCTCGTCCGCGACGGCGTCACGCAGTGGGTCTCCGACCAGAAGGCGGCCGGCAAGTCCGACGCGGACATCAAGGCGGACCTGGCGCAGTACGACCAGTGGGACCGCTACGACTACGACGGCGACGGCGACTTCAACGAGCCGGACGGCTACATCGACCACTTCCAGATCGTCCACGCCGGTGAGGACGAGTCCGCGGGCGGCGGCGTCCAGGGCGAGGACGCGATCTGGGCGCACCGCTGGTACGCGTACGGCACCGACCAGGGCCGTACCGGCCCGGCCGGGAACAAGGCCGGCGGGACGCAGATCGGTGACACGGGCATCTGGGTCGGCGACTACACGATGCAGCCCGAGAACGGCGGCCTCGGCGTCTTCGCGCACGAGTACGGCCACGACCTCGGCCTGCCCGACCTGTACGACACGACGAACACGGGCGACAACTCCGTCGCGTTCTGGTCGCTCATGTCCTCCGGTTCCTGGCTCGGCCGCGGCAAGGACGCGATCGGCGACCTGCCCGGCGACATGAACGCCTGGGACAAGCTCCAGCTCGGCTGGCTCAACTACGCCACCGCGAACGCCTCCAAGGGCTCGACGCACAAGCTGGGCGTCGCCGAGTACAACACCAAGGACAAGCAGGGCCTCGTCGTCAACCTGCCCGACAAGGCGGTCACCACGACGATCGTCAAGCCGGCGAGCGGCGAGAGCCAGTGGTGGTCCGGCAGCGGCGACAACCTGAACAACACGCTGACCCGCTCGGTCGACCTCACCGGCAAGACCTCCGCCTCCCTCGACCTCAAGGCCTGGTGGGACATCGAGGCCGAGTACGACTTCCTGTACGCCGAGGCCAGCACGGACGGCGGCGCGAACTGGGAGCCGCTGGACGGCACCGCGAACGGCGCGGCCATCCCGCGCGACGGCAGCGACAAGCCCGCGCTCTCCGGCCCCTCCGGCGCGTACCAGGACGTCTCGTACCCGCTCGACGCCTACGCGGGCAAGAAGATCGACATCCGCTTCCGGTACCTCACCGACGGCGGCCTGGCGATGAAGGGCTTCACCGCCGACGACATCAAGGTCGTCGCGGACGGCGCCGAGCTGTTCAGCGACGACGTCGAGAACGGTGACAACGGCTGGACCGCGAAGGGCTTCAGCCGGGTCGGCGAGTCCTTCACCAAGGACTACCCGCAGTACTACATCGCCGAGAACCGTCAGTACGTCTCGTACGACACGACGCTCAAGACCGGCCCGTACAACTTCGGCTGGCCGACCACCCGTCCCGACTGGGTCGAGCACTTCTCCTACAACCCGGGTCTCGTGATCTGGAAGTGGGACACCTCGCAGGCGGACAACAACACGACCGCCCACCCGGGCGAGGGCCTCATCCTCCCGGTGGACGCTCACCCGAAGGCCGAGAAGTGGGCGGACGGCACCGTGATGCGCAACCGCATCCAGCCCTACGACGCCGCGTTCTCGTGGTACCCCTCGGCGGGCTTCACCCTCCACAAGGACGGGGTCGCCACCAAGGTCAAGGCGAAGCTCGGCGTGCCGATCTTCGACGACCACCGCAACACCTACTACGACCCGGCGAACCCGACCGGGAGCGTGAAGATTACTGACACCAACACGACGATCTCGATCCTGAGCCAGCCGCTCAGCGGCTCGACGATCACCGTGCACGTGGACCGCGCCACACTGAAGAAGTAATCACCGCAGGTCAGAGCATGATCGGCCGTCGCCCTCTAGCGGGCGGCGGCCGATCGCGTTTAGATGCGTCCATGCGGTCCTTATTGACACGACGTCTCACGGGGGTGTGACAACGATGACCGGAAGTGGTTACTGCGTGTTGCCGGGGGGCGATGTGATCGTCGCCCTGACCCTCCCCAGACCGCCGTGCGGCCCGCTCGGCGGCGGTACGGGCACGGGCGCGAACGCGGGCGCGGGACGCACGGGCGTGGGGACGGTGCGTGCGGGTGCGGGTGCGGGTGCGGGTGCGGGTGCGGGTGCGGTGCGTACGGGCGCGAGCGCACCCCGCGCCGCCACCGCCACCGCCACCGAGGCCAGCGTCCGTGTGCTCGTCCGCGCGAAGAACCGTTCCCGCGCCCTGACCCGCCTGCGCAACCTCGGTCTGCGCGCCGTCTACCTGCGAGGCAACACCGCCCCGCCGACCCCCGACGAGATCACCGCCGTGCTCCACCACCCCGAGGGCCTCCTGTGGCGCGCGACCCCGGACGACCCCTACGAGCTGTGGCACCCCATAGCCGCCCTCCTGCGGCCCCAGGGCGCCGGTCTGCGGGGGCAGGCGGCCTGACGTCCCTACGGGCTTGTCATGCCCGCGCGGGGTACGGGACCGCCCGCGCCACGCCCCACGGCTCGCCCGCGCCACGCCCTGCGGCCCGCCCGCGCCCGTACCGGCCCGCCCGTACCCGGCCGCCCCGCGCCCGTACCGGCCCGCCCCGCGCCCGTACCGGCCGCTCAGGCCACCACCGGCTTCCCGTCCAGTTCGACACCCGCCTCGCGCAGCTCGGTGAGCGCTCTGTCCGTCGTCGCGCGGGCGACCCCGGCCGTCAGGCCGAGCAGGACGCGGGTGCGGAAGCCCTCCTTCGCCGCGTCGAGCGCCGTCGCGCGCACGCAGTGATCGGTCGCGATGCCCACCACGTCGACCGCGTCCACGTCGTGCGCCCGCAGCCAGGCGGCGAGTGGCGCGCCGTTCTCGTCCGTGCCCTCGAAACCGCTGTACGCGGCCTCGTAGGCGCCCTTGTCGAAGACCGCTTCGATCGCCCCCGAAGCGACCGCGGGCGCGAGGTTGGGGTGGAAACCGATGCCCTCGGTGCCCTGCACGCAGTGCGGCGGCCACGAACGCACGAAATCGGGGTTGCGCGAGAAGTGGTTCCCGGGGTTGATGTGCGCGTCCCGCGTCGCGACGACGTGGTCGAAGCGGGTCCCCTGGGTGATCAGCTCGGTGACGGCGGCGGCCACGTCGGCCCCGCCGCTGACCGCGAGGCTGCCGCCCTCGCAGAAGTCGTTCTGGACGTCGACGACGATCAAGGCGCGTGGCATGGCGGATTCCTCGGCTCTCTGCGGGTGGGCGGGGCGGGTGGTCCGGCGTGCTTACGGGGCGCCGTAGCTGGGCCTCCGCCCCGCACCCCGCTCCTCAAGCTCCCCCAGCCTACGGCCGGGCGGTACCCCCTGAGAGGCTTCTCCTCTCAGCCCTTCGTGTCCAGGTGGTACTCCGTCGGGATCACCGGTTCGCCGCGGGAGAGCTGTGTCGCCGAGAGCGGCAGCCCCTCCAGGGCCGCCTTGTGGCGGTCCCTCGCCGCGCTCATCGGCTCCCGGCCCACGACCTCGCCCTGCGTCACGAGCGGCACCAGGAGCTGGCTCTCGCGCAGCGCGGCGGGCACCTCGCCCGTGCCGACGACCTCGGCCTCGGCGATCCCCGCCGCGTCCCTGCGCCGCGCCGCCCACTTGCGCCCCGCGACGGACGCCTTGCCCCCCACCGAGCGCTTCGCGACCGGCTCCAGGGGCGCGCCCGGCTCGGCGGTGCGCGCGCGGGCGACGAGCTTGTAGACCATCGAGCACGTCGGGTGACCGCTGCCCACGACGAGCTGCGTGCCGACCCCGTAGGCGTCCACCGGCGCGGCGGCGAGCGAGGCGATCGCGTACTCGTCCAGGTCCGAGGTGACGACGATCCGCGTGTTCCGTGCGCCGAGGGCGTCGAGCTGGTCGCGCACGCGGTGGGCGACGAGGAGCAGGTCGCCCGAGTCGATGCGTACCGCGCCCAGCCCGGGGCCCGCGACCTCGACGGCCGTGCGGACCGCGTTCTCGACGTCGTAGGTGTCGACGAGCAGCGTCGTGTCCGGGCCCATCGAGGCCACCTGCGCCTCGAAGGCCGCTCGCTCGTCGTCGTGCACGAGCGTGAAGGCGTGCGCGCTCGTGCCGGTCGTCGGGATGCCGTAGCGGTAACCGGCGGCGAGGTCGGACGTCGTCGAGAAACCGCCGATCCAGGCGGCGCGCGAGGCGGCCACGGCGGCCAGCTCGTGGGTGCGGCGCGCGCCCATCTCGATGAGCGGGCGGTCCCCGGCGGCCGAGGCCATGCGCGAGGCGGCCGCGGCGATCGCCGAGTCGTGGTTGAGGATCGAGAGGATCACCGTCTCCAGGAGCACGCACTCCGCGAAGGTCCCCTCGACGCGCAGCAGGGGAGAGCCCGGGAAGTACACCTCGCCCTCGGGGTAGCCCCAGATGTCGCCGGAGAAGCGGTAGTCGGCGAGCCACGCGAGGGTGTCCCCGTCGACCACCTTGTGTGCGCGCAGGTACTCCAGCTGGTCCGCGTCGAAACGGAAGTTCGCGACCGCGTCGAGCACGCGCCCGGTGCCCGCCACGACCCCGTACCTGCGCCCCTCGGGCAGCCGGCGCGTGAAGACCTCGAAGACGCAGGGCCGCTCGGCCGTGCCGTTGGCCCGCGCGGCCTGGAGCATCGTCAGCTCGTAGTGATCCGTGAAGAGCGCTGTCGACGGGACGTCCACCGGCAGGCCAAGGTCCGCTGTGTTCATGGAGGGGATGCTACCCCAGTTAGCGTCACTCTGACGATTTCTGGGAGTGGCGTGGGACACGCCGGTACGGACGGGCACGGAGCGTGACCGTGCGCCGGTGCGGGCGGGTACGGGGCATGACGGGGCGCCGGTACGGACGGGGTACGGGGCGTGACGGTGCGCCGGTACGGGGCGTGACCGCGCGACCCCGAAGGGGCCGTTCGTGCGACGTGCCCCGGACAGTGGCAGCATGGCCCCCGTGAGTGTGCCGTCCGTCTCCCCAGCCCCTTCGCCCGCCCCCGTATCCGGGCGCGGTGCCGCCCGCCCGGCGGCCCGCCTGGCGACCCCCGCCCCGATGGAGGTGGAGCGGCCCGACGCCGCGGCCGAGTCCTCCGCGGCGACGGAGCCGGACCTCCCGTGGATCACGCTCGTCCACAACGACCCCGTCAACCTGATGAGCTACGTGACGTACGTCTTCCAGTCGTACTTCGGCTACTCCAAGGACAAGGCCACCAAGCTGATGCTCGACGTGCACAACAAGGGACGCGCCGTCGTCTCCAGCGGCAGCCGCGAGGAGATGGAGCGCGACGTGCAGGCGATGCACGGCTACGGACTGTGGGCCACGCTCCAGCAGGACCGCGACTGATGCCCGGCCTCTTCGAACGCACCCCGGACGGCGCCGCCGAGGTCACCCTCGACGCGGTCGAGACCAGCATCATCCGCTCGCTCGCCGTACAGCTCCTCGAACTCGTCGGGCCCGGCCCCGGCGGTGACGACGACGACCCGCTCGCCGGGCTCTTCGCCGAGGGTCCCAGCAAGCCGCCGTCCGACCCGGTCCTGCGCCGCCTCTTCCCCGACGCCTACACCCGCCCCGGCCAGGACGAGGGCCCCGAACTCCACGCCGCCTCGGCCGAGTTCCGCCGCTACACCGAGAACGACCTGCGCGCCCGCAAGCGTGAGGACGCCCTCACCGTCGTCCGCACCCTCGACGACCTGCGCACCGACGCCCGCGGCAACGCCCGCCTCCAGCTCGCCGGCGTCGCGGCCCAGACCTGGCTGCGCACCCTCAACGACCTCCGCCTCGCCCTCTCGACCCGCCTCGACATCACCGCCGAGGGCGACACGGAACTCCTCTACGAACTCCCGGACAGCGACCCGCGCAAGCCGATGGTCATGGCGTACCTGTGGCTGGGCGGCTTGCAGGAGACGCTCGTGGAGACACTGCTCCCGTAATCGATCCCGCCGGACGTGCGGAAACCCCTCGGGCTCCTGCCGGAGGGGTTTCCGGCGTGTGCCCGCATCCCTTCCCCGCGCCCTCGTCGCGGGCCGGAGTGGGGGAACTGATTCCGCACGCTACTTCCGTGTACCCCTCATTTGTCCAGGTGGACATGTGGAGGAACTGCGGTTTGTATGTGGGTGGTTGATTGCCCATCAGAGGATGACGCGGGGGTGGGTGCGCAAGGGCTTCACACCTCGCTCGTGTCCGGTATGGGCATTCTCGCAACGAGATGACGAGGATGGAAATGAAGCTTGCTTCTCGCGTGGTGGTCACCGCGTGCGCTGCCGGGGCCGCCGCCCTGGTCTGGACGTCCGTCTCGGCCGGTCACTCCGGGGCGGCTGCCGCCACGTCCGCCACGTCCGCCACGTCCGCCACGTCCGCCGCCTCCGTCGCGGACGAAGCGCCCGGGTACCTGGTCGAGGACTTCGACTACCCCAACGCCGCCAAGATCAAGGAGGAGCAGGGCATCACGCTCAAGCGGGGCGACGGGCACATCGTGCTCGCCGACTGCGGCAGCCAGGACGGCCTGCTGGAGATCTGGGAGCGCAACCGGTCGGAGCACATCTGCTTCCGGGTCACGGGGACCAGCGGCTATCTCAGCCTGGAGATCCCCGCGGTCTACGGGATCAAGGGCGCCGCCGACCAGAGCGCCGACGTGACCATGACCACGGACGACAAGACCACGCACTACGACATCGCGAAGAACACCATCACCCCCGTGGGGGAAAGCGTCGACCCCGGGAACGACTACGCGCTTGTCGAGATATCCACCACCAAGTAGGTGTGTGCGTACGGGGGGAGTGCAGTCAGTGAAGAAGAGAAGCAGGAAAGACCGGGGGACGGCCCCGCCGGCGGCCGGGTCCGCCGCGTCGGCCCGCGTGGTCGCCGCTCCGGCGAGCGCCACCACCGGTACCAAGGCGCGGGACAGTTGGCGTTCCTTCGCTGTCCGCCCCGACGGCGGGAACACCGCGCGGAGCGGTCCCGGTGCCGTGGCCGAAGCGGAACTCCGCGCGCTCGCGCCGGGATGCGGCAGGAGGAGGACCGAAAGGGCCCCTCTGCGCCCGCACGCAGGCCCCTTCGCCGCCGCCGTCCAGGCCAGGGACATCGGCCTCCACGGGCGGTACGGGCAGGCCCCGCGCGCCCACGGCCTCGCCCCGCGCGCCCACGGCCTCGCCCCGTGCGCCGGCGACGGGGCCGGCCGGACCGCGAGGAAGCGGCCCACGGCCCACGCCCCGGACCGGAGCACGCGCCTCACCACCGGGCGGCTCAGCCATGAGGGTCATCCCGGGATCGCGGCGATCCCCGACGACGACGGCTGACAGCCCCACCCTCACGTACCGGTCCGTCCCGCTCCCGCGCGGGAGGGCCGCCGCCCCCCCGGGGCCGCCGCCCCCAGGGCCGCCGCCTCCCAGGGGCGGTGCCCCCTGCCCGGGGCGCGACCTCACCGAGCGCACCCGCCACACCGCGGAGCACGTCCGTCCTGGCACGTCCGCACGCGCGACGTGCCGGGGTGTGGTGATCCCGCTCGGCTCGCCACCTCCACATCCACGATGGAAGACGGTCCGCCCGAGCCGGCCGGCCCGTCTGCCGCAGACCGATTGGGACTCGTTCTGTGAACACCACGTACTGGAGCAGGCGCCGCCTGCTCACCGCGACGGCAGCCGCGACGACGGCCGCCGCCCTGCCCCTCAACCTCACCTCCAGAGCCTTCGCGGCAGGCGGCGCGCCCGCCGCGGACGACGCTCCGCAGCTCCCCTCCCTTCCGGACACCCCCAGGGCCAAGGCGGTCACCGCCTACCAGGCGGGCGGCAAGGCGACCCGCGCCGCCGCCGCGGCGGCCCTGACGGGAAGCGACGCCGACGTCGCGGACTTCGTCGCCACGAAGCTGCCCGCCGCCGTCGCCGAGGACAACCGCCTCGCGCTGTTCCGCGGTCTCGCCATGTCGGGCAGGGGCACCACGGCCGAGATCTCCCGCGTACTCGCCGCCGGGGACGACGAGATCGCGGCGTTCCTCGGCGAGGGATACGAGGCGGTGCAGAAGGAGGACATGAGCGTCCTCACCTTCAGCATCAAGGCCCTCGGCGGGAAGAGCGTGCAGGCCGCGGCGGACAAGGCGCTCGGCGACGGCTCGGGCGACGCGCTCCTGGACTTCATCACCGACGCACAGTTCCCCGCGCGCCTGGAGGACGAGACCGCCGAGGTCTTCAAGATCCTCAACGGCGCCGGACCGCAGCTGACGACCTTCGCCCAGAGCGCCCTGTCGGACGGTGGCGAGGAGGCCATCCGCTGGTTCCTGGAGATCGGCCAGAACATCGCGAGGGCCAGGGACGAGGAGGCCGCGAGCATCGAGCAGCTCGTCGCCGTGACCGAACGGCAGTCGCAGCGCGCGCAGTTGTCGACGGAGAAGGCGAAGGAGGAGTCGGACAAGGCCAAGGAGGCCGCGGCACAGGCCAAGAAGGCGGCCCAGGACGCGGCGGCCGAGGCCCAGGCGGCACGCGAGGACGTCGCCAAGTCCGCAGCGGCCGCCCGCAAGGCCGCCGGTGCGGCGAAGGGCGCGGCCAACGCCGCGTCCAGTGCCATCTCCGCCTCGTACGCCGCCCAGACAGCGGCCCGCAAGGCCGCCTGGGCCGCGCACGCCGCGACCTCGGCGGCGGCGACCGCCGCGCACGCGGCGTCCGCCGCCTACCAGGCCGCGATGGCCGCTTCCCAGGACGCCTCCAAGACGGCCGCGGCGAAGGACGCCGCGATCGCCGCCCGCAACGCCGCGAGCAAGGCCCGTACGGCCGCCAAGGCCGCCGACCAGGCGCGCGTCGCCTCCGCGCAGTCCGTCGCCGCGGGCAACTCCGCCGCTGCGGCCGCCCGGGACGCGGCGGCCGCGGCCAACGCCTCCGCCACCGCGGCGGGCGCCGCCGGAGCGGCGGCCTCCGAAGCCGCCGCTGCCCGCGCCGCCGCCGCCGAGGCGGACGCCCAGGCCGCCCGCGCCACCAAGGCGGCCGGAACGGCCCAGTCGCTGGCCAACACCGCGGCGACGGCCGCCGCCGCGGCCCGCGACGCGGCCAACTCCGCCGCGGACCACGCCGACAAGGCCGCCGCGGCGGCCGACGAGGCCGTCAAGGCCGCGGGCCAGGCCGTCGACTTCGCCAACAAGTCCACCGAGTGGGCCGCCGACGCGCAGAAGGCCGCGGACGCCGCGGTGCAGGCCGTACTCGACGCGCAGTCCGTCGAGGAGACGGCCCGCGAGGCGGAACTCGCCAAACTCGACGAGTACACCGAGCAGGGCAGGGCGGAGGCCGCCGCGCTCGCCGCGCTCGAAGCCCAGGACCTCGCCGACTACCGCGATCAGCTCAGCCAGCAGCAGGCGACGGACTCCGCCACGCTCGATCTCATCGCGGCTGCCGAGTCGGCCCTGGCCGCGGGGGACCGTACGGCCGCCGTCGGGCACGGCCGCGCGGCGTGCCTGGAACTGCTGTCCTCGCACGGCACCTGGACCAGGGAGGCCGCGGGCTTCGCGCTGGCCGCAGGAACCGAGTCGATGCTCAACTGGATCGACGCCGACCGCGCGCTCGCCCAGCAGCAGGACGACCGGGAGACTGTCCTCTACGTCAGCCAGGTCTCCTCCGCCGATGTGGCGGCGGCGGCCCAGGCGGCCCTGGAATCCTCCGACGAGGCGGCCCCTGCCGCCTTCCTCACCTCGGGCGCGATCGAGGCGGCCCGGCAGGAGCAGACAGCGGCGATCTTCCGCGTCCTGGCCGACAACCCGGGCAAGGCGGTGACGAAGGCGGCGAACGACGCCCTGGCGGACGGCTCCGCCAAGGCCGTGCACGACTTCTTCACGGTCGCCTACGGCCCGGCGCAGGCCGAGGACGACAACGTCGCCGTCTTCTCGGCGATCGAATCGGCGGGCCCGTACACCAAGATGGCCGCCAGTGTGGCCGTCGAGGGGCCCGGCTGGCTGCGCCGGACCTTCGTCACCTCCGCCTACCCCAGGGTCATCCAGCTCGACGCCGATCTGGCCGCCCACACCTCCGCGATGCAGGCGATGCTCGCCCACGCCGCCAAGCGGGCCCAGGACGCGGTCACGAACGCGGCGAAGGCGCAGAAGGTCGCCGCCGAGGCGCGCAAGGCCGCCTCCGACGCGCAGAAGTGGGCCACCGCGGCGACGGAGTCCGCCAACAAGGCCGCCGACTACAAGAAGCAGGCCGACGCCCACGCGGACGCGGCCGAGAAGTCGGCGAAGGACGCCCAGGCATCCGCCGACAAGGCGAAGGCCGCCGCGCTGAACGCCCGTTCCGCTGCCCGGCGCGCCAACTACAGCGCGAACCAGGCCACGTCGGCGGCCGCGTCCGCGATGGTCTCCGCCAGCAACGCGCAGAGTTCCGCCAACGCCGCAGCCGCCTCGGCGGCCCAGGCGGGCAAGGACGCCAGGACGGCCGCGCAGGCGGCATCCGAGGCCAGGCAGATCGTCGCCGCCAAGCGCAAGGAGGAACAGGCGGCGGCCGCCAGGAAGGCGGCCGAGGCGGCAGCGAAGGCCAAACAGCAGAGCATCGATCAGGCCGACAACGCCGACAACGACTCCACGAAGGACCCGGGCGAGTTCCTCGGCCTCGACAAGGACCAGTGGTCCGCGGTCGCCGACGCGCTCGGCAACGTCTCCACGTACGCGGGATACCTCGCCACCATCGGGCTGCTCTGCCCGCCGCCGTTCGGCGAGGCGCTGTACGGGGCCGCGGGGGCCGTCTCCCTGGTGACGGGCATCGCGAGCGCCACCATCACCCTCTTCACGGACGGCTGGAACTCCTCGAAGTTCGTCACGTCCGCCTTCGGCGTGGCCGTGGGCGTCTTCACCACCGGAATCCCCTTCACCAAGTTCGGCGGCACCGTCGGCCTGATCGACGACGCCTTCCGGGGGCTGGAAGGCGGTGTCATGTCGGTGGGCGTCCAGGCCCAGCGGATCGGCGCGTCCGTCCTCTCGCCTGCCACGAGCACCATCGTCAGCGCCGGCAAGTCCGTGGGCGGAGCCGTCAGCAGCGCGTGGCACGACCTGACGCCCTGGTGAGGCGCGCCGCCGCGGCCCGGCCGCGGCGGCTCCACCGCCGTCCGTCCCGACCAGTGTGGGAAGGCCTCTCCCTTGCTCCCCCGTCTGCCTGCCGAAAGCTGGGCCGTCGTCGCCGGCGCGACCACCGCCGTCTACGTTCCCGTGGCGCGGTGGTGCATGCCGACACCGAAGGCCAAGCGAGGCGTCTCCCTGGTCCCCCTCGGGGGAGTACTCGCGGGGACACTCCTCGCCCTCGTACGGGGCCACTCCCTGTCCTACGGCCTCTACCTGTACAGCTGGGCCCTGCTGGGCATCCTGGTCATGCTCGTACCGGTCAGGAGGCGGACGGCGGCCGACATCCTGGAACAGGAGCGCAACCCCTGGACGAAGGTCTCGCTCAACCCCGTCTCGACGGGGTGGCTCGTGGTGTCCCTCCTGGCGTGTCTGGTGGGGGTGGTCCTGCTGAGCCCGCTCGCGCGGTGACGTCCGCGCGGGTGACGTCCGCGTGGGTGACGTCCGCGTGGTGACGTCCGCGTGGTGACGTACGGGAGGCTGTGCCCGGGAAGCGACCTTCCCGGGCACAGCCTCCCGTCGTCGCGTCACGCGTACGGGTGCAACCGTCACGTCGTGTCACGATCCGGCCACAGGAAGTGGTTTCCTGTCCTCTCACGCGGGAGAGAGGCGCGATACATGACGTCCACGCAGGTCGGCACGCCGGGCGAGGAGCCGGCGGAGCCCTTGGCGGCGGTGGCAAAGACCGAGAACGGCGAGGGGTACCACCGGGCGCTCGGCGCCCGGCAGATCCAGATGATCGCCATCGGCGGCGCGATCGGCACCGGGCTCTTCCTCGGCGCGGGGACGGCCATCGCGAAAGCGGGCCCGAGCCTCGTCCTCGCCTACGCGGCCGCCGGGCTCGTCATCTACTTCATCATGCGGGCACTCGGCGAACTCCTGCTCTACCGCCCGGTGTCCGGCTCCTTCGCCGAGTACGCGCGCGAGTTCCTCGGCCCCTTCTTCGGCTTCGTCACCGGCTGGACCTACTGGCTCGGCTGGGTCATCACCGGCATCACCGAGGTCACGGCGGCGGCCAAGTACATGACCTTCTGGTGGGCCATCCCGCAGTGGGCCTCCTCGCTCGCCTTCACCGTCCTCCTCTTCGGCGTGAACCTCATCTCCGTGAAGGTCTTCGGCGAGCTGGAGTTCTGGTTCTCGATGGTCAAGGTCACCGCGATCGTCGGCATGATCCTCATCTGCCTCGGCATCCTCACCCTCGGTTTCTCCGAAGCGGGCGAGACCGCGAGCGTCGCCCACCTGTGGGACGAGGGCGGCCTCTTCCCGCACGGCCTGAGCGGCACCCTCATGACGCTCCAGATCGTCATGTTCGCCTTCCTCGCCGTCGAACTCGTCGGCGTCACGGCCGGCGAGTCCGAGGACCCCGAGAAGAACCTCCCGAAGGCGATCAACACCGTCCCCTGGCGCATCGCCGTCTTCTACATCGGCGCGCTCCTCATGATCCTGTCCGTCGTCCCCTGGACGAAGTTCCAGCCCGACGTCTCGCCCTTCGTCGCCGCCTTCGAGCAGATGGGCCTCGGCGTCGGCGCGGCCATCGTCAACTTCGTCGTCCTCACCGCCGCGCTCTCCTCCTGCAACTCCGGCATGTACTCGACGGGCCGCATGCTCCGCGACCTCTCCCTCAACCGCCAGGGCCCCACCCTCTTCGCCCGCCTCACCCGCGCCGGGACCCCGCTCCTGGGCACCGCGTTCTCCGCCGCGCTCATGCTCGTCGGCGTGTGGATCAACTACCAGTGGCCGGGCAAGGCGTTCCAGTACGTCATGTCCCTCGCCACCATCTGCGGCGTGTGGGCCTGGATCATGATCCTGGTCTGCCAGCTCCGCTACCGCCGCAAGGCCGAGCGCGGCGAACTCCCCGCCTCCTCCTTCCCCGCCCCCGGCGCCCCCTTCACGAGCCTGTTCGCGCTCGCCTTCCTCCTCCTCGTCCTCGTCCTCATGGGCATCGACAAGGACAACCGCGTCGCCCTCTACGCCGCCCCCGTCTGGGGCGCGCTCCTCGTCGGCGCCTACCGCGTCCACCTCGCCCGCGCCCCGTACGCGCGCCCCGCCGACCCGGAGGAGACGGCCCCCGCCGAGGTCTGAGCGTCCACGTGCCGGGCGGGTCCGTCCCACTCCGCGGGACGGACCCGCCCGTACACGCGTACGGTCCGTCTAGGCTGGCCGCATGCTGACCCTGACCCAGGAGCTGTACGACCAGATCGTCGCCCACGCGCGCGCGGACCACCCCGACGAGGCGTGCGGCATCGTCGCGGGACCGGCGGGCAGCGACCGCCCCGAGCGCTTCGTGCCCATGCTCAACGCGGCCCGCTCGCCCACCTTCTACGAGTTCGACTCCGGCGACCTGCTCCGCCTCTACCGCGACCTCGACGACCGCGACGAGGAACCCGTGATCGTCTACCACTCGCACACCGCGACCGAGGCCTACCCCTCGCGCACGGACATCTCCTACGCGAACGAGCCGGGCGCCCACTACGTCCTCGTCTCCACCGCCGACACCGACGACGCGGGCCCCTTCCAGTTCCGCTCGTACCGCATCGTGGACGGCGTGGTCACCGAGGAGGACGTGAAGGTCGTCCCCGCCTCCTGAGACTCCGCGCGAGCCGAGACTCCGCGCGAGCCGAGACTCCGCGCGAGCACCCCGCCGCGCCCCCGGCGGGCGCCCTCGCCGCCACCATGTGAACGCGGGGCGTCCGCGCCTCGGGACACCCCTCCGGGTACCGGGGCGGGAATCGTTACGATGACCGCATGGTTGACCTCGACGTGCGCACCCAGGAGCCGGGCACCCCGCTGCTCACGGCACGTCGCCACGTCGACCTCTGCCGCGTCGCAGGGGCGCTCTGTCCGCGCTGAGCGCCGATCCCCCCGCGCGCCACGCCGCTCCCGGCGCGCGCACGCACCACGGCGCCCCACCCCCGTACCGCCGCTCCGAGGCGCCGCCGCGCGCCCCTGACCTCCGAGAAGGAGACCGACATGGCCATCGAGGTCCGCATCCCGACCATCCTCCGCACCTACACCGACGGCGCCAAGGCCGTCGAGGGCAGCGGGGACACGCTCGCCGAGCTGTTCGCCGACCTCGACAGCCGCCACGTCGGCATCCAGGAGCGCATCGTCGACGACGGCAAGCTCCGCCGCTTCGTCAACGTCTACCTCAACGACGAGGACGTCCGCTTCCTCGACGGCATCAGCACCAAGCTCAGCGACGGCGACAGCGTCACGATCCTCCCCGCCGTCGCCGGTGGCGCCCGCTGATGCGGTACGAGAGCGCCCTTGCCGCCGTCGGCAACACCCCGCTCGTCCAGCTCCCCCGGCTCTCGCCGGGGGACGGCGTGCGTCTGTGGGCGAAGCTGGAGGACCGCAACCCCACGGGGTCCGTCAAGGACCGGCCCGCGCTCCACATGGTCGAACAGGCCGAGAAGGACGGACGTCTCACCCCGGGCTGCGTCATCCTGGAGCCCACGAGCGGCAACACCGGCATCTCGCTCGCGATGGCCGCCAAGCTCAAGGGCTACCGCATCGTCTGCGTCATGCCCGAGAACACCAGCCAGGAACGCCGCGACCTCCTCGCCATGTGGGGCGCCGAGATCATCTCCAGCCCCGCCGCCGGCGGCTCCAACACCGCCGTACGGGTCGCCAAGGACCTCGCGGCCGAGCACCCCGACTGGGTCATGCTCTACCAGTACGGCAACCCGGACAACGCCGGCGCCCACTACGCCACGACAGGCCCCGAACTCCTCGCCGACCTCCCCTCGGTCACGCACTTCGTCGCCGGGCTCGGCACGACGGGCACCCTCATGGGCGTGGGCCGCTACCTGCGCGAGCACAAGCCCGACGTGAAGATCGTCGCCGCCGAACCGCGCTACGACGACCTCGTCTACGGCCTCCGCAACCTCGACGAGGGCTTCGTCCCCGAGCTGTACGACGAGTCCGTCCTCACCACCCGCTTCTCCGTCGGCTCCGCCGACGCCGTCACCCGCACCCGCCAACTCCTCCAGGAGGAAGGCATCTTCGCGGGCATCTCCACCGGCGCCGCGCTCCACGCGGCCATCGGCATGGGCAAGAAGGCCCGCACGGCGGGCGAGGAGGCGGACATCGCCTTCGTCGTCGCCGACGGCGGCTGGAAGTACCTGTCCACGGGCGTCTACACGGCCCCGACGACCGAAGAGGCGATCGCCACCCTGCAGGGACAGCTCTGGGCCTGAGCGGCACAGGGCCCGGCGGAGCGGACGCGGAAGGGGCGAGGGGCGGGGCCGCGCCCTCTCACCCCTTCCGCACCCGCTCCCACAGCCCCGCGTCCACCGCACCCGCCCTGCGCCGGAAATCCCGCAGCGGCACCTTCCGCCGCTCACCCGTCTCCAGGTAGCTGCGCCGCCCCTCGCGATCGTCCACCGCACCGGGCGGCAGCGCCACGACCCCGCCGCGCTCCGGGTGCTGACGGCTCGTGATCTTCATGACCCGCGCCGCGCGCGGCCCCACCGACAGCACCAGGCACGGCCGGTCCTTCGCCCCCGGACCGTCCTCGAACGGCACGAGCGCCCACCAGATCTCCCCGGGCCGCGGCTCCCGCGCCCGCGCACCGCCGGGCCCGCGCGGCGGCCGCCGCCGCCCGCGCGGCCCCCGGTCACTGCGCCCCCACGCGTCGACGAGCGACACGAGCAGCCCGAGCACGACGACACCCGCGAGCAACCACCACCACGACACACCCATACGGCGAACGTACCCGCGAACGACGCGGCGATCCCGCCCGGCCCGTGCCACGTGGCACGGGCCACTCCCAGGGGACCACCCCACCCCTCACGGGTGGTCTTGCCGGTGACTTCTCCCACAACCCGCCGCAGGCGTGAAGCCCGCCACCGGCACTCCCCGTACGCTCGACGGATCGCACCCGCACCCCGCTCACCCCGTCCGCGCGGAGGTTCCCGCTTCATGAAGCTCACCGTCGTCGGCTGCTCGGGCTCGATCCCGTCCGTGGACTCGCCCTGCTCCAGCTACCTCGTAGAGGCCGACGGCTTCCGGCTGCTCCTCGACATGGGCAATGGCGCCCTCGGCGAGTTGCAGCGTCACATCGGCCTGACCGACCTCGACGCCGTCGTCCTCAGCCACCTGCACGCCGATCACTGCATCGACATGTGCGCGTACTTCGTCGTGCGCTACTACAACGCCGACCCCCTCACCACCCGGCCGCTGCCCGTCTACGGCCCCGAGGGCACCGAGGAACGCCTCACCGCGGGACACGGCGACACCCCCACGCGTTCCGCGATGGCCGAGGTCTTCGACTTCCACACCCTCAAACCCGGCAGCTTCCGCATCGGCCCCTTCACCCTCCACGCCGAGCAGGTCCGCCACCCCGTCGAGGCGTACGGCTTCCGCGTCGAGCACGAGGGCCGCTCCCTCACGTACTCCGGGGACACGGGCCCCGCCGCCGCACTCGACCAACTCGCCGCCGACAGCGACCTGTTCCTGTGCGAAGCCGCCTTCACCGACGGCAAGGAGGAGATCCCCGACCTCCACCTCAACGGCCGCGAGGCAGGCGAGAGCGCCCAGCGCGCGGCCGCCCGCCGCCTCGTCCTGACCCACATCCCCCCGTGGACCGACCCCCAACTCAACCTCACCGCCGCCCGCGCGGCCTACGAGGGCCCGGTCGAGCTGGCCCACCCGGGCGCGGTGTACGAGATCTGAGCGGTACGGGCCCGGCGGAGGTCTGAGCGGTACGGGCCGCGGCGGGGGTACGAGGGCGAGGCTCACCGTGCTCGCCCCCGTACCGCCGCCCCTCCCGTACCGGCCCGCGCCGCTCGCCGTCCCCCGGCCTCACGCCCGCGTCTCGTCCTCCCGCTCCTCCTCCGGCTCCCGGCCCGGCGTCTTCAGGTCGAACCGCGTGATCGCGAAGCGGAACACCGCGTAGTACACGACCGCCGCCCCCGCCCCGATGATCAACAACAGCCACGGTTTCGTCGCGAGCGACCAGTTGATGACGTAGTCGATCAGCCCCGCCGAGAAACTGAAACCGTCCTTCGCCCCCACCGCCCACGACACCGCCATCGACACACCCGTCAGCACCGCGTGCACCGCGTACAGCACCGGCGCCACGAACAGGAACGAGTACTCGATCGGCTCCGTGATCCCCGTGACGAACGAGGTCAGCGCGACCGACAGCATCAGCCCGCCCACCTCCTTGCGCCGGTGCGGCTTCGCGCAGTGCGTGATCGCCAGCGCGGCGGCCGGCAGCGCGAACATCATGATCGGGAAGAACCCCGTCATGAACTGCCCCGCCGTCGGGTCCCCGTGCAGGAACCGGGTCACGTCCCCGTGCACCACCGTCCCGTCCGCCTGCCGGTAGTCCCCGAACTGGAACCACAGGAACGTGTTCAGGAACTGGTGCAGCCCCACCACGAGCAGCGCACGGTTCGCGACCCCGAAGACCCCCGAACCCCACGCCCCCGCGTCCGAGAGCCACTCCCCGAAGTTCGTCAGACCGTTCCCGATCGGCTGCCACGTCCACGCGGCGAGCGCCCCGAGCAGCAGCCCGATGAACGCCATCAGGATCGGCACGAGCCGCCGCCCGTTGAAGAAACCGAGCCAGTCCACGAGCTTCGTCCGGTAGAACCGCCGCCACACGTACGCCGAGATCAGCCCGATCACGATCCCGCCGAACACCCCCGGATTCTGGTACGTGGCCGCGGTGAACGCCCTGCCCGCGTAGTCGACGCAACCCCCGTCCACCGCCTGCTGCCCCTGGGGGCAATCCACCGGGAACGCCTGGAGCACCGCGTAGAAGACCAGGAATCCCGTCACCGCCGCCAGCGCCGTCGAGCCGTCCGACTTCTTCGCCATCCCGATCGCGACGCCCACGCAGAACAGCAGCGGCAGCCCCAGCGTCGAGTCGAGCAGCGCCCCGCCCGCCGCGTCGATCACCTTCGCGACGTTCGTCCACCCCAGGCCGTCGTCGCCGAAGACGTCCGGTTGCCCCAGCCGGTTGAGAATCCCCGCCGCAGGCAGCACCGCGATGGGCAACTGGAGCGAACGCCCCATCTTCTGCAAGCCCTGGAAGAACTTCCCCCAGGGCCCGGGCCCCGCCGTCGCCGCACTCGTCGCCGCGCTCATCCACAACCTCCCGTGCCGCCCGGGCCGCGCCCCTGCTGAGCGTCATGATTCGGCACCCCGGCCGCCGCCGCCCGTGAAGATGGGCCAACGGTGAGTTAACGTGACAAAACCCCCAACACGGAGCACCGGGCACAAGGAGCGTGGCGCATGGCCAGCAAGGCGGAGAAGATCGTCGCCGGACTCGGCGGCCTCGACAACATCAGCGACATCGAAGGCTGCATCACCCGGCTGCGCACCGAGGTCTACGACGCCTCCAAGGTCGACGAAGCCGCGCTCAAGGCCGCGGGCGCCCACGGCGTCGTCAAGATGGGCACCGCCATCCAGGTCGTCATCGGCACCGACGCCGACCCCATCGCGGCGGACATCGAGGACATGATGTGACGGGCCCGCCGGACGGCACGGGGGACGCCGACCGGGCGTCACGGGCGTTCCCCGCGACCAACTAGGCTCAGCCGCATGTCACGCATCGACGGCCGCACCCCCGACCAGCTCCGCCCCGTCTCCATCGAACGCGGCTGGAGCAAGCACGCCGAAGGCTCCGTACTCGTCTCCTTCGGCGACACCCGCGTCCTGTGCACCGCCTCCTTCACCGAAGGCGTGCCGCGCTGGCGCAAGGGCAGCGGCGAGGGCTGGGTCACCGCCGAGTACGCGATGCTCCCGCGCGCCACCAACACCCGCGGCGACCGCGAGTCCGTACGCGGCAAGATCGGCGGCCGCACCCACGAGATCTCCCGCCTCATCGGCCGCAGCCTCCGCGCCGTCGTCGACACCCGCGCCCTCGGCGAGAACACCGTCGTACTCGACTGCGACGTCCTCCAGGCCGACGGCGGCACCCGCACCGCCGCCATCACCGGCGCGTACGTCGCGCTCGCCGACGCCGTCCGCTGGGCGCAGGGCAAGAAGCTCGTCAAGGCCGGACGCGTCCCGCTGCGCGACACCGTCTCCGCGATCTCGGTCGGCATCATCGACTCCGTCCCCTACCTGGACCTGCGGTACGAGGAGGACGTGCGCGCCGAGACCGACATGAACGTCGTCCGCACCGGCGACGGCCGCTTCGTCGAGGTCCAGGGCACCGCCGAGGCCGCGCCCTTCGACCGCGCCGAACTCGACGCGCTCCTCGACCTCGCGAGCGCGGGCTGCGCGGACCTGGCGGCCCTTCAGCGCGAGGCGCTCGAAGGCTGAACCGCGCGCCAGGGTAAAGAAAACCCCAAGCGAAGTACGGGCGACGGGCAACCGAACAACCGTCCGCGGCGTCATCCCGCATGACGGAGACCCGGGGGAGTCCACTCCTCCGGGTCTCGACCCGCCGTGGACGAAAGGGACCGCCCGCTCATGCCCGCGCACCGCCGAGCCCGCCGCACCGCCGCCGCTCTCCTCCTGGCCGCCCTCCCGCTGCTCGGCCTCACCGCCTGCGACGCCGCGCAGAAGGCGCTCGACTGCGTCCACACCGCCGACACCATCGCCGACCACGTCACCAACCTCCAGCAGTCCGCCGACAGCCTCGGCGACGACCCCCTCGACCCCGACGCCGAACTCGCCGCGATCGACAAGGACCTCGACGCCCTCGGCAAGAAGGCCGGCGACGCGGACCTCAAGCAGGCGCTCGACGGACTGGGCAAGGCGGTCGACGCGGTGCGGGCCGACGTCGCGGACGGCGACAAGACCCCGGACCTCGCCCCGCTCACCGACGCGGCGGGCGAACTGACGAAGGTCTGCACCCCGTGACCTGCGGCTCCCGGGCTGCGGAATACTGACGGGCATGAGCCGTCTCATCCTCGCCACGCGCAACGCGGGCAAAGTCACCGAGCTGCACGCCATCCTCAGCGAGGCGGGGCTCGGGCACGAACTCGTCGGTGCCGACGCGTACCCGGAGATCCCCGACGTCAAGGAGACGGGCGTCACCTTCGCCGAGAACGCGCTCCTGAAGGCGCACGCCCTCGCCCGGGCGACGGGCCTCCCCGCGGTGGCGGACGACTCCGGGCTGTGCGTCGACGTCCTGAACGGTGCCCCCGGCATCTTCTCGGCCCGCTGGGCGGGCCGCCACGGCGACGACGAGGCGAACCTGAACCTCCTCCTGGCCCAGCTCTCCGACATCGCCCCGCCCCACCGCGCCGCCGGCTTCGCCTGCGCGGCGGCCCTGGCCCTCCCCGACGGCACGGAACGCGTGGTCGAGGGCCACCTCCGAGGCACCCTCCGCCTCGCCCCGTCCGGCACGAACGGCTTCGGCTACGACCCGATCCTGGAGCCGGAGGGCCTGGACCGCACCTGCGCCGAACTGACCCCGGCCGAGAAGAACGCGATCAGCCACCGCGGCAAGGCGTTCAGGGCGCTGGTACCGGTGGTACGGGAACTGGTGGGCTGAGGGGGCGGAACGGGGAAGGGGCGCCCCGGCGGGGGCGCCCCTTCCGCGGGTGAACCCGATGGGATTCGAACCCATGACACCTGGGACCTAAACCCAGTCCCTCTAGCCAGCTGGGGTACGGGTCCAGCGTCAGACTTGTATCACTTCCCGACCCTACCGGCAAAAGTGGCGGTCTGGCTGTGGCAGTTCGGGCACAGGCGGCGCAGGTTCTCCGCCCGGTTGTCCCGCCAGTCGCCGTTGATGTGGTCGATCTCCAACGCCAGCGGGCGCCCCCGGTACTCCCCTTTTAGGCCGCACTTTTCGCAGACGCGCGGGCGGCCGATGTCGTCCAGGGCGCGTCGGAGCATTGCCCCTGGGGTGCGCCCTGCCGTCGGTGGTTTCAGGACGAGCACCACTGAGGCCGGTTTGCGGGGCTGCGGAACGCCTTTCCTGCTCGCCCGACCCAGGAAGTGGGCCGTGGAGATGCCGTAGCGCTCGCATGCGCTCCGCAGCATTCGACGTGCGCTTGCACGGGGCTCCAGGCCGAGCGACCGGAGTGTCTCCGCGACGGACCTGGCCTCGGCGACCGCCTTGCGCACACTCTCCGGTGGCAGCTCCGCGATCGGGGGTTTCGTGCGCGGGAGGTGCGAAATATCGATGCCGAACTGCGCGATGCGCTGACGGACGAGGCTGTACGGAACGTCGCCGTCCGGCAGCCCCAGCCGAGTGCCCACCTCGCGCAGGCTGCCGGCCCCCCTGACCGCTTCGGCCAGCGCTTCTCGCGTGTACGCGATGGGTTTTCGCGCTGGAACGGCGCTAGGCCGGAAGTGGCTGGTGTCGATGCCGTAGTGCCGCAGCCGCCGCTCCACGTACCGCATTGCCGTCCTGGAGCGCGGGGCTTCGATCCGGTCCAGCAGGTCCAGCAAGCTGTCGCTGGCAGGAGCCTCGGCGGCGAGGACGGACCTGGGGTATTTCACGGCGCTCACCGCGTGCGCTTCTTGCGGCGGAAGGTGTCCGTCATCGAGTGGCAGTTGGGGCACAGCAATCGCAGGTTCTCGCCCCTGTTGTCCCGCCAGTCGCCACTGATGTGGTCGACTTCCAGACGCAGGGGCTCGCCCATCCATTCCGGGCCGATGCCGCAGTCGGCGCACACCTCTGGCCGACCGGTGCTCAAGAGCGCCCGTTTCAGCCTCTCCCCGGGCACCCGGCGCGTCCTGCCCGCCTCCTTGGCCAGGAGTTCGGCAGTCGTGCGCCTTCGGACGCCGTGGCGGGGCACACTGCCCCTGCTGCGCACGAAGTGCGACGTATCGATACCCAGCTTCGCGATGCGACGGCTCAGGTGCGTGTGCCAGCCACCCACCTGGTCCACCCCCAGGCGCGACAGCACCTCGTACATGGTGTGCGAGGCCGCCACCGCTTCCGCGAGTTCCGCGCGTGTCCACCGCCCGCGTTCGTCCTCCAAGCGGTTCAGGTCGAGCCCCATCGCGTTCATGCGGCGCCGCAGATACGTGCGCCGTTCCCGGTTCTCCAGGTCCACCCCCAGCCGCGTCATCACCTCCCGCAGTGTCAGGGCCCCCTCGAAGGCCGCCCGTAGTTCCTCGTCCGTGTACCTGGACCTCATTCCCACTCCCGTTCGACCGAGCGTCCACCTCGTGCAACGACACCCGTTCGAGTCCGGTTACCCCGGACGGCGGAACGCCCCGTACCTTCACCGGTACGGGGCGTTCCTCTTCGTACGAATCAGGTCATCGGCTCGTCAGAATTTCGGTTCCGGGGTCTGGGCCTGCACGAGTTCGACCGCCTCTTCCTCCGTCTCCACCGACGGCGGGGAGCCCGCCAGGGGGAGGTTCGCCGTTTCCTTGAGGCACAGGACGGCGATCACGCCCACCACCGCCGCGGCCGTCGCGTAGTACGCCGGCATCAGGTTCGTGCCGAAGGCGCTGATCAGGGCGGTGATCACGAGGGGGGTCGTGCCGCCGAAGATCGATGTGGCCAGGTTGTAGGAGATCGAGAGGGAGCCGTAGCGGACCTGGGTCGGGAAGATCGCGGGGAGCGCCGCCGACATCGTGCCGAGGAGGCAGACCAGCGAGAGGCCCAGGAGGAGCAGGCCCAGGGCGATCAGGATGACGCTGCCCTCGCGGATGAGCAGGAAGGACGGGAGGGACAGGACCAGGAAGCCGATCATCCCCGCCATCAGGAGCGGCCTGCGGCCCACGCGGTCCGAGAGGCGGCCCACCTGCTGGAGCAGGCACATCTGCACGACCATCACGAGGAGCAGGATCAGCAGCCCCTTGTTGGTCCCGTAGCCGAGTTCGTCGGAGAGGTACGTCGGCATGTACGACAGCAGCATGTAGTCGGTGATGTTGTACGCCGCCACCAGGGCCAGGCACAGCACGAGCGGCCGCCAGTACTGCGTGAAGATCTTGCCGAGGTCGGCCGCGGCCGAGGTCTCGACCGCGTCGGCGGCCTCGCTGGCCCGCACCTGACCGCCTTCCAGCTTCTGGAAGGCCGGGGTCTCGTCGAGCTTCATCCGCAGCCACAGGCCGATGAAGCCGAGCGGGGCGGCGACGAGGAAGGGGATGCGCCAGCCCCAGTGGAGCATCTGGTCATCGCTGAAGAAGGTGGTCAGGAGGACGACGAGGCCCGAGGCCGCGACGTATCCGGCGAGGGTGCCGAATTCGAGGAAGCTGCCGAAGAAGCCGCGTCGCTTGTCGGGCGCGTACTCGGCGATGAACGTCGAGGCGCCCCCGTACTCGCCGCCCGTCGAGAAGCCCTGGACGAGGCGGAAGAAGATGAGCAGGATCGGGGACCAGACGCCGATCGTGGCGTGCGAGGGGATGAGGCCGATCGCGAGGGTGCCGATCGACATCATGATCATGGTGATGGCGAGGATCGACTTGCGGCCGATCTTGTCGCCGAGGGGGCCGAAGACGGCGCCGCCGATCGGCCGGACGAGGAAGGCCACGGCGAAGGTCGCGAAGGAGGAGAGGAGCTGGGCGGTGTCGTTCCCCGAGGGGAAGAACACCTTGCCCAGCGTCGACGCGAGATAGCTGTAGATCCCGAAGTCGTACCACTCCATCGCGTTGCCGAGCATGGCCGCTTTGGTGGCCCTCTTGACCGCGGCCTCGTCGGTCACGGTGATGTCGCTGCGGCGCAGCCTGGGGTGGCGCCGTTTGTCGATCGCGCGGAAGAGCACCCGGTGGCGTCTGACCGCGGCGGGGTCCACCACCGGCTCGTCGTTGTCGGTCGCCGCCATGACGGTGTTCCTTTCGCCGGTCCTGTTTGCCAAGCTGAACACCTGCGCGCTTCCGCCGCGCTCAAACCCACTCGTTCAGCGGGCAGCGGATCGGCTACCGACAGTGACGATCGTGCCCGGTTTCAGGCGGTTTCGGTGAGACCCAGGTCACGGATGATCTTCGCGACGTGGCCGGTGGCCTTGACGTTGTAGAGCGCGCGTTCGATCTTGCCCTCCTCGTCCACGACGATCGTGGAGCGGATGACGCCGGTGACGGTCTTGCCGTAGAGCTTCTTCTCGCCGAAGGCGCCGTACTCCTCCATGACCGCCTTCGACGGGTCGGAGACGAGCGTGACCCGCAGGTTCTCCTTCTCGCGGAACTTGGCGAGCTTCTCGGGCTTGTCGGGCGAGACGCCGATGACGTCGTAGCCCTCGCCCGCGAGCAGGTCGAGGTTGTCGGTGAAGTCGCACGCCTGCTTGGTGCAGCCGGGGGTGAGCGCGGCGGGGTAGAAGTAGACGATCACTTTGCGTCCGCGATGGGCGGAGAGCGAGATCTCCTTGCCGTCGGCGTCCGGAAGGGTGAAGTCGGGGGCGGGGTCGCCGGGCTGAAGGCGCTCGCTCATGGGGTGCTCCTGTTTCCGGGGTGGTTCACGGGGTACATCGCCGAGCCTAAGCCAGCGCGCGGGCGGGGCCCGGCGCGCGCGTGGGCCCGTACAGGGGGTGCCGAGGGGTGCGCGGCCCGTACAGCTGACAGACTGTCGTGCTACGGGCCCCGAGCAGGGGTGCGGAGAGTGCACAGGAGCGACGGGTGTCCCCGATCAAGGGCCCCGGGACACGACGACGGAGGCAACGCGGTGTCGGAAGCGGATGCCAGGACCCCTGCGGAGATCGAGGCGGACATCAGGCGCCGGCGTGTGCTGCTGGCCGAGACCCTCGACGAGATCGGGGTGCGTGTGCACCCGAAGACGATCGTGGGCGATGCCAAGGCGAAGGCGAGGGGGAAGGTCGACCAGACCCTCGGGCGGGCGTACGTGGAGGCGAACCGCGCGCTGAGCGGGGTGCGCGCGCGGTTCGTGGACGAGGAGGGCAGCCCGCGCCCGGAGCGGATCGTGCCGGTCGCGCTGCTCGCGGTGGGCGTGGTCGGGCTCGTGGTGGCCTCGGGGCGCAGGAGCAGGAAGAAGTGAAGCGATCCGGGGGCCCGGCGCCGTTCCGTGCCCCGGGTACCGGGGTTCCGTACCGGCCGTGCGGGGCCCCGGGTTAGATTTCCTGGCGTGAGCGAGAACCACGGCACGAACCAGGCCCACGACGCGCAGGTGCACGACGACAAGCTGCCCATCAGGATGCTGCACGATCGCGTCCTGGTGCGGAGCGACAACCCGGAGGGGGAGCGCCGCTCGGGCGGCGGGATCGTGATTCCAGCGACGGCCGCCGTGGGGCGGCGGCTCGCCTGGGCGCGCGTGGTCGCCGTCGGGCAGAACGTGCGGACGGTGGAGCCGGGGGACCGGGTCCTCTACGACCCGGAGGACCGCGCGGAGGTGGAGGTGCGGGGCGTCGCGTACGTCCTGATGCGGGAGCGGGATCTGCACGCGGTGGCCGCCGACAGGTTCGAGGGCGCGGAGGACTCGACGGGGCTGTACCTCTGAATCTCCAACGCCCGCGTTTCCGGCGCCCGCGTCTCTGGCGCCCGCGTTTGGGACGCCCGTCTTGAGGGCCCCGGGATGGTGACAGGAGTCACCGGCCCGGGGCCCTCGGTGTTGCTAGCCTCGGAGGCATCCCGACGAGACGCGCCGTACCGGGTCACGAAAGACGACGCACCCTGTTCGCGCTCTTTCGTTCGGAGGTGCCCCGTCATGGCGTGGATCGCTGTGATCGTCGCGGGTCTGCTGGAAGTGGCCTGGTCCGTCGGGATGAAGTACACGCACGGTTTCACACGGCTCGTGCCGAGCCTGTTCACGGGCGCCGGGATCGCGGCGTCGATGCTGCTGCTCGCCTACGCGGCGAGGACGCTGCCGATCGGCACGGCCTACGGTGTGTGGGTCGGGATCGGCGCGGCGGGCGCCGCCGTGCTCGGCATGGTGGTGCTCGGCGAGCCCGCGACGGCCGCGCGGATCTTCTTCGTCTCGCTGCTCGTGGTGGCGGTGGTGGGACTGAAGGTCACGTCGGGTCACTGAGGCCGGTCCGGCAATTCCCGTCTGCCGCGCGGTGCCGGGGATCGTCGGACACGTCCCGGGCGGTGTCGGCGCGTATCCCCTCCCCTTCGGCTACGCCCACGAGAAGGCGCCGGTGAAGCGGGTAGCGACCGGCCGGGCGGCCCTGGAGGCGACCACACATTCCACGCCTGGAGCCGGACCCGGAAGCGCTGGACACCGCCGCTCGTTGAGGGCTGCGACCAGCACGTCGCCCCGGGAGCCGAGCTTCTGGCGCTCGTGTACCCGGTCGGCAGGGGCGGGCCGGCACCACGGGCTGTCGTGGCGGTGGCCCGCGGTGATCCGCAGGGCCGGCGGCCTCTGCGCCTGCTCGGTCACGAGGCGGATCTTCGTCGTCGGGCCACCTCGGGAACGCGCACGTCCCAGGTGATCAGGCCGTGTGCACACAGTGGTACGGGAGCGGGCGCCGTCCGGGTGGACGGCGCCCGCTCCCGCGCTCTCAGCCGCCGCCCAGGATGCCGCCCGGAGTGCCGCCGCCGGGCTGTTCGCCGCCGCCCGGGTCGCCGTTCGCGCCGCCGGGGTCGGTGCCGCCGGGGTCGGTGCCCGTGTTGTCGCCGCCGGGGTCCGTGCCGCCGGGCCCGGTGCCGGTGTTGTCGCCGCCCGGGTCCGTGCCGCCGCCGGTCGGTTCGCCGCCGCCGGGGGGTGTCGCGGTGCCGCCGGGGGGCGTGCTGCCCGTGGCGCCGGTGCCGTTCTGCTCGCCGGTGCCGTTCTGGTCGTCGGCGGGGGCCGACGGGGGCGGGCTGCTCCGGCCGGTCCCCGTGTCAGGGCTGGTGCTGCTGCTGGGGGCCTGCGAGACCGGGGGCTTGCGCTTGGCGCCCTTGGCGAGCTTGAGGTCGAAGTCGTGGGCCTTCGTGCCCTTGAGCGCCTGCTTGACGTACTGCGCCCAGATCTCGGTGGGCGGCCCGCCGCCGTTCATGCGGGCGACGCCGAGCGCTCCGTAGAGCGGGACGTGCTTGGCGGTCTTGGGGTCCTGGCCCATGACGGAGACGACCGTCGCGAGGTCGGGGGTGTACCCGGCGAAGAGCGCGGCGGTGTCCTCCTCCGCGGTGCCGGTCTTGCCCGCCGCCGGGCGCCCCGCGCCGCGGGCGGCCATCGCGGTGCCCTTCTCGACGACGCTCTGGAGGATGGACGTCGTGGTGTCGGCGGCCTCGCGCTTGACGGCCTGCGTGGAGTGGCGTCCGGGCAGCTCGACCCGCTTGCCGTCCCGGTCGGTGATCTTGAGGACGAGCTGTGCGGGGTTGTGCCTGCCGTGGTTGGCGAGGGTCGCGTACGCCTCGGTCATGCGCAGGATGCTCGGGGTCGCTGTGCCGAGCGCGATCGAGGGGTACGGCTCCAGGGACGGGGTGCCCTTGGCGAGGCCGAGGGCCTCGGCGGTCTTCTTGACCTTCGCGGGGCCGACGTCGACGGCCATCTGCGCGTACACCGAGTTGACGGACTTGTCGGTGGCGACGCTGACGGGGATCTGCCCGTAGTCGCGCTGGTCCTCGTTCTCGGGGCTGAAGGGGATGGCGCTGCCCTTGACGGGGCGCTTGCTGGTGCCGTCGTACATCGTGGCGGGCATGATCGTCTCGCCGCTCTGCGTCGTGGAGTGGTTCTCCAGCGCGGAGGTGAAGACGAAGGGCTTGAACGTGGAGCCCACCTGGAAGTCGGCGCGGGTCGCGTTGTTCGTGTACTGCTTGACCCAGTCGATGCCGCCGTACATCGCGAGGACCTGGCCGGTCTTCGGGTCGATGGAGACGGCGCCCGCGCGGACGTTGCGGTCGGCGGGGCGGTTCTTCTTGTCGAGCTTGTCGACGAGGTTGTCGTTGACCGAATCGACCAGGGCGTCCTGGTTGCTCTTCCTGAGCGTCGTGGTGATGCGGTAGCCCTGGTTGGCGAGGTGGTTCTTGTCGATGCCGTTCTCGGCGAGGTAGTTCTTGACGGCCTCGACGAGGTAGCCGCGCTGCCCGGAGAGCGAGGAATTGGTGCTCGTGGGCTGCTTGGGCGTCGGGAACGTCGCCCGCGCGCGCTCGGCCTTCGTCATCCAGTGCTGCTTGACCATGCCGTCGAGCACGTAGGACCAGCGGGCCTCGGCGGCGCGCTTGTTCTCGGGGTAGGCGACGACGTCGTACGCGGAGGGGGCGTTGAGCAGTGAGGCGAGGTAGGCGCCCTCGGGGACGGTGAGGGCGCCGACGTCCTTGTCGTAGTACGCGCGTGCGGCGGCCTGGAGGCCGTAGGCGTTGCGGCCGAAGTAGCTCGTGTTGAGGTAGCCCTCCAGGATCTCGTCCTTGCTCTTCTCGCGGTCGAGCTTGAGCGAGATGAAGAACTCCTTCGCCTTGCGCGTGACGGTCTGGTCCTGGTCCAGGTAGTAGTTCTTGACGTACTGCTGCGTGATCGTCGAGCCCGACTGCTTGCCCTTGCCCGTCGCGGTGTTCCACGCGGCGCGGATCATGGCCGCGGGGTCGACGGCGGACTCGCTGTAGAAGTCGCGGTCCTCGGCGGCGAGCACGGTGCGCTGGATGGGCTTGGGGATGTCGCTCAGCTTGACGTTGACGCGGTTGACGGTGCCGTCGCGGGCGAGGAGGGTGCCGTCCGCGTAGTAGTAGACGTTGCTCTGGAGCTGGGCGTCCTGGTTGCCCTCGGGGATGTCGGTGGTCGCGTAGCCGACGGCGAAGGCGCCGCCGAGGAGCAGGATCAGCAGGACGAGTCCGCCGAGGGTCATGCGCCAGGTCGGGAAGAGGCGGCGCCAGCCCTTGCGCTTGCGGGACTTGCGGCCCTTCTTCCTGGGCGGTTCCTCGCCGTCGCCGTCGCCCGTGGACAGGGCGGTGGCGTTGGTGTCGCCGGGGGGCGGGGGACCGGGCGGGCCCGCGGGGGTGGCGCCTGCCGCGGCGGCCGCGGGGCCGGTCTTCGGGGTTTTCCTGGGGCGCGGGGTGTCGCCGGGGACCCGCAGCTGGGTCGTGCGTTCGGCAGGGATCTCTTTCGGGGGATCGGCGGGGGAGGGCTTGGCGTCGGCGGCGGGCTTGGCCGGCTTGTCGTCTGCGGTGGGCCCGGCGTGCGCGGTGTGCTCGGCGTCCGCCGGGGTGGGCCCGGCGTCCCGGCCGGGCTTCGCGCCCGCGGCGGTCTCGGCGGCGGGGGGCTCGGCTCTCCCGGGCTTCACGGCGTCAGGCTTCGTACGCCCGGGCGCCTTGCCGTCAGGCTTCGTACCGCCGGACTCCTTGCCGTCAGGCTTCGTACGGTCCGAGCCCTCACCGTCCGGCTCCACCGCGTCGGACTTCGCGCCGTCGACCTTCGCGCCGTCGACCTTCGCGCCGTCGGACTTCCCGCCGTCCGGCTCGACTCCCTCGGGCTGCGGCTTCACGGCGCCCGGCTTCGCCTCGCCCGGCTTGCGCGCCGCCTTCTCGCCGCTGTCGCCGCCCTTCTCCCTGTCCCGTTCCCCGCCGCTTCCCTCCGTGCCCTCGTTCCCCTCGTCGCGCCGGGCTGCCCCGGTCTCTTCCGGCCGGGATGTCGTACCGTCCCCGGTGTGGTCGCCGTCGCCGTGCTGCTGCGGCTCGTCGGTCATGTTGTGCGGAACTCCTGCTTCGCTTCGTGCACCCGGTGCCCACGTACGCACCGAGGCGCGGGGCGGTCGGAACACGGTGCCCGCCTCTGCGGCTCGTGATTCCTCCCCCGTGTAAAACGCGTGGCGCGCGTGTACGGCTCCCCTCTAGGCTCGTGACTTTGGCCCGAGAGGCCGAATCCACACCATTCGCGCGGAAAATCCGCACCGAAAGAGAGGTGTCGTGCGCACCGTTCGGCTCTACGCGGCAGTCGCTGCCGGTGGGTTCCGCCGCTACGCGACGTACCGCTGGGCGACTTTCGCCGGGGTGTTCACCAACACGGTGTTCGGCGTCATTCTCGCCTATACGTATCAGGCGCTGTGGCAGGAACGCCCCCACCTGGGCGACTACACGCTCCCGCAGGCCCTCACGTACGTGTGGATCGGGCAGGCGATCCTGATGACGTCGATGGTGATGGGGAACGGGTTCGAGGCCGAGCTGATCGACCGTATCCGCGGCGGCGACATCGCCGTGGACCTCTACCGCCCTGTCGATCTCCAGACGTGGTGGCTCGCCGGGGACCTCGGGCGGGCGGGGTTCCACCTGCTCGGGCGGGGGATCGTGCCCTTCGCGGCGGGCGCCCTGCTCTTCGACCTGGCGGTGCCGTCCTCGCCCGTGCGCTGGCTGGCCTTCCTGTGCGCGATCCTGCTCGGGGTCGTGGTGAGTTTCGCGCTGCGGTATCTCGTGGGGCTCGCGGCGTTCTGGCTGCTCCACGGCGAGGGGATCATGGGGCTGCACGCCTTCGTGGCGATGTTCTTCTCGGGGATGGCGCTGCCGCTCAACGTGTTCCCCGGTGCGCTCGGCGAGGTGGCCCGCGCGCTGCCGTGGTCCTCGCTCGTGCAGGTCCCCGCCGATGTGCTCCTCGGTACGTACCAGGGGAGCGAGCTGCTCGGCGTGTACGGCTTCCAGGCGGGCTGGGCCGTGCTGCTGCTCGCTCTCGGCCGTGTCCTCCAGTCCGCGGCGACACGCAGGGTGGTGGTCCAGGGTGGCTGAGACGGACGGCCACACGGCGGTACGGGAGCGGGGCGCCCTGCGCGCGGGGCTGCGCGCGTACCGGCTCGTGAGCCTGATGTGGGTGCGCTCGATGCTCGCGTATCCCCTCTCCTTCGTCCTGAACGTCTTCGCGCAGGCCGCGATCACGGGCCTCGACTTCGTCGTGATCCTGTTGATGTTCTCGCACGTCGACGCGCTGGGCGGCTACCGTCTCGCGGACTTCGCCGTCCTGTACGGGCTCTCCTCGGTCTCCTTCGGGCTGTGCAACCTGTTCATCGGCTCGACGCAGCGGCTCGGCAGGCGGGTGCGCGACGGCACGCTCGACGCGCTGCTCGTCCGCCCGGCCCCGGTGCTCGCGCAGGTCGCCGCCGACCGCTTCTCGCTCAACAGGCTCGGGCGGACCGTGCAGGGCCTCGCTGTGCTGGTCTACGGGCTGTGCGCGGCGGGCATCGACTGGGACGCGGGCCGGGTCCTGGTCGTCCCGTACGCGGTGCTGAGCGGGGCGGCGATCTTCGCGGCCGTGTACGTGGCGGGGGCGGCCTTCCAGTTCGTGGCGACGGACGCGGCCGAGGTGGAGAGCGCGTTCACGTACGGCGGGCAGACGATGCTCCAGTACCCGCCGACGGTGTTCGCCAAGGAAGTGGTGCGCGCGGTGACCTTCGTGCTGCCGCTGTCCTTCGTCAACTGGGTGCCCGGCGCGTACCTCCTGGGCCGTCCCGCGCCGCTCGGGCTGCCCGCCTGGTGCGCGCTGCTGCCCCCGTTCGTCGCCGTCGTGGCGCTCGCGCTCGCGGGGCTCGCGTGGCGCGCGGGGCTGCGGGGTTACCGCTCGACGGGGAGCTGAGGAAGACGTGGCGCCCACGGGCACGGGCACAGGCACGGGCACAGGTACGGGCACGGACACAGATACGGGCACGGGCACGGGTACGGGTACGGGCACGCTACGGGTACGGAAGGAAGGAAACAGGTGGTGGAGAGCGAGCCGGGGGACGAGGACGTCATCGTCGTCGACGACCTGCGGAAGGAGTTCACGCTCCGGCGGAAGACCGCGTTCCTGCGGTACGAGAAGCGGGAGGTGCGGGCCGTCGACGGCATCTCGTTCCGGGTGCGGCGCGGCGAGATGGTCGGGTACATCGGGCCGAACGGGGCGGGAAAGTCGACGACGATCAAGATGCTCACCGGCATCCTCACGCCCTCGGGCGGCCGGCTGCGGGTCGCCGGGTTCGACCCCTCGCGGCAGCGGCTCGCGCTGACGCGGCGGATCGGGGTGGTCTTCGGGCAGCGCACGACGCTGTGGTGGGACCTGCCGCTCATCGACTCCTACCGGCTCGTGCGGCACCTGTACGACGTGCCGCTCGCGCGCTACCGCGAGACGCTCGACCGCTGCGTGGCGCAGCTGGAGCTGGGCGACCTGCTCGACGTACCGGTCCGGCAGCTCTCGCTGGGGCAGCGGATGCGCGGGGACATCGGCGCGGCGCTGCTGCACTCGCCGGACGTGCTGTACCTGGACGAGCCGACCATCGGGCTCGACGTCTTCTCGAAGGCGCGGGTGCGCGAGTTCCTGCGCGAGCTGAACGCGGAGCAGGGCACGACCGTACTGCTCACGACGCACGACCTGACCGATATCGAGCAGGTCTGCTCGCGGGTGATGGTCATCGACCACGGGCGGCTCGTGCACGACGGGGACCTCGCGGCGCTGCACGCGCAGGGCGAGAGCGAACGGATGCTCGTCCTGGACCTGGAGCGTGAGCTGCCCGCGGTCGACGTGCCGGGCGCCCGTACGGTACGGGTCGAGGGGCCGCGTCAGTGGCTCGCCTTCCCCGCCGGGGCCTCGGCCGCGCCGCTCGTGGCGCGGATCGCGGCCGACTACCCGCTCGCCGATCTCTCGGTGCGGGAGCCGGACATCGAGTCCGTCATCGCGCGGATGTACGCGCGAGGGAGGAGCGACGCGGTCGCTTCGTAGGGCGGCGGTCACCTCGTAGGCTGGTCGCATGACTGACGAGCGGGCCGAACTTCCGCCCAGAAAAACGGATATGACCAAAGCGCGCGCGGATGTGCCGCTCGCCCAGGGGGAGTTGCGCGCCTCGGACGCCGATCGGGAGCGTGTCGCCGAGCGCCTGCGCGAGGCCGTCGCCGAGGGGCGCATCGACATGGAGGAGTTCGACACGCGGCTCGGCGCCGCCTACGCGGCCAGGACGTACGGGGAGCTGGTGCCGCTCACGCGGGACCTGCCGGAGAGCACGGGGGGCGCGGGGAGCGTGGCGCCCGCCCAGGGGACGGGCCGGGTGGGGCGGGTCGGCGCGGAGGCGACCTCGCGCGGGGCCTTCGCGCTCTTCGGCGGCTTCGCGCGCAGGGGCCGCTGGGTGGTCGGGAAGGTCTTCACGGCCTTCGCGATGTGGGGCGGCGGCGAGATCGACCTGCGCGAGGCCGATTTCGAGGACCGCGAGACGGTGATCCGCTGCTTCACGATCTGGGGCGGCATCGGCGTCGTGGTCCCGCCCGAGCTGCGGGTACGGGTCACGGGCTTCGGCATCATGGGCGGCTTCGGCGGCGACCAGCTCTTCGACGGCCCGCCCGACTCGCCGCAGGTGACGGTGACGGGTTTCGCCCTGATGGGCGGGGTGGGGGTCCAGCGCAAGCGGCGGAAGGGCGAGAAGAAGCGGCGTGAGCAGCTCGGTCCCTCCGGGGGCGGCTCCCGGCCGGAGACCGGGGAGGACTGAGGAGCGAGCAGCGGGGCCCTGGGCGGGGCGGGTGCGGCCCCCGGGCGGGGCGGGTGGGGCCCCTGGGCGGGGCCCCGGTGGTTCACAACTGCGCGGGCGCGGCCCCCTTCAGGTCCGCCAGGTTCACCGCCTCGGCCATCCGGCGGTAGCCGTCGTCGTTGAGGTGCAGGTGGTCGCCGGAGTCGTAGGCGGGGGCGAGCCGTCCCGGGTGCGCCGCGTCGCGCAGGGCCCGGTCGAAGTCGGCGTAGGCGTCGAAGACGTTCCCCGCGCGGATCGCCGCGTTGACCGCCTGCCGGGTCTGCTCCCCGCGCGGCGTGTACCCCCGGTGCCCCTCGAACGGCATGAGCGTCGCGCCGACGACGTGCAGCCCCTTGGCGTGGGCGCGCGCGGTGAGTTCGCGCAGCCCGTCGACGATCCGCTGGGCGTCGTACTGCTGCGGGGCGCGCAGGATGTCGTTGATCCCGAGGTCGATGAAGACGGCCTTGACGCCGGAGCGGCCGAGGACGTCGCGGTCGAAGCGGTCGAGCGCGGCCGGGTTGTCGGCGGGGCGGCCCGTTCCCGCGAGCAGGACGCGGTTGCCGCTGATACCAGCGTTGACGACGCTGTAGCGCGGGGCGCCCTGCTCGGCGGCGAGGCGGCGGGCGAGGCGGTCGGGCCAGCGGTGGTTGGCGCCGCTCGTGGAGCGCAGCCCGTCGGTGAGCGAGTCGCCGAGCGTGACGAGGGTCCCCGCGAGGCGGTGGCTGAGGACGTCCACGGCGGTGACGTACCGCCAGTACGCGGACTGCGCCGTGTACGCGGCGCCGTCCGGGTCGGTCGTGCGGTCGCCCTCGGCCAGGTAGCTGGTCTGGCGGGCCTGCGCGTGGAAGGTGACGGGGCCGCTCGCGAGCGGTGAGTACGTCGTGACGAGGAGGTCCGCGTCGCCGGGGACCCTCATCCGCACCGCGTCGCTCACCCGCTGGCCGCCCGCCGGGATGACGACGGTGGTGCCGCCGCCGAAGGTGAGGCGGTGCAGCGTCCCCGCCGCCGCGGTCGGGTTGCCGGGCGCGGCGGCGAGCGCGACGGTCGCGCTCGTGATCGACAGCGGCTGCTGCCCGTACAGGTTCGAGAGCGTGACGCGCGTCGCCTCGCCGGGGACGGACGTGTGCACGACGTTGCGCACCGAGCGGCCGGCGAGGCCGTCGATCAGGGTGCCGGGCTCGGCCCCGCTCGGCGGCGCCGACCACGTACCGACCCAGGTGCCCGAAGAGGCCGGGGCGGCCGAGCCGCGCGCGGCGCGCGGGGCCGCGGTGACGGTGTCCTCGTTCTTGCTCCGCCCGGAGCCGGTCACGAGCAGGAAGATCGCGGTCGAGCACAGCACCACGAGGGCTGTGACGGCGGCGAGCACGCCATAACCGTGACGCTTGGTCATGTGCGGGGTTTCTCCTCGGACAGCGGGAGCCCGAGGCTCCGGTCGGACCATCCCATGATGCGACATGGGTGGGGGTCGGGCTGTGCGCGCCCTTCGTCCCGACAGACGCCGGGAATCGCAGATCCGTTCCCCCGGCGAACGGGACGGGGACAATGGGGAACGGCCCCCGCGCCCCCGAAGCCCAGCTCCGGGCGATGCGCCCGGGCCCGCGACAGCAGGCAGTGACCGGCCACGAGGGCGAGGGAAGGGCGGCGGGGCGATGGGGACGCAGGAGGAGGGTGAGGCGAAAATCACGGGGGCGGACCCGGCCCAGGGAACGGAACCGGGACGCGGAGCGGGAGCGGGACCCGGGCCGGAACCGGGACGCGGAGCGGGAGCGGAGGACGGCATGGGCGGAGCTTCTGGGGGGCCGGCGAGCGGCGGCGGTACGGAGCCGGAGGCGGGAGCGGACGGCGGTACGGGTCCGGGCGCCGACAGGGGTCCGGGCGCCGACAGGGGTTCGGGCGGCCCCGCGCGTCCGGGTGTCCCCGCCGGTCCCGGTGCCCCGAGTGGGCCGGGCGTCCCCGCGGACCCGGGCGCTCCTACGGACCCGGGCCTCCCCGCTGGCCCGGGCGTCCCCGCGGACCCGGGCGTCCCGCCCCGTAGAGGCTCCGTCGCCCGCGTACTCGGCGGTGCCCGCAGCCCCGTCGATCTCACCCCCGCCGACCTGGAGAAGCGCCGGGGCGTGCGGCGCATGAAGTCCTTCGCGCTCGGGCTGCTGCTCTTCGTCGCGGTCGTCTACGCGCTCGCGACGTGGCTCGGTCACCGTGGCGCGGGCTCCTGGACGGGGTACGTCGCCGCGGCCGCCGAGGCGGGGATGGTCGGCGCGCTCGCCGACTGGTTCGCCGTGACCGCGCTCTTCCGGCACCCGCTCGGGCTGCCGATCCCGCACACCGCGATCATCCCGCAGAAGAAGGACCAGCTCGGCGCCGCGCTCGGCGGCTTCGTCGGCGAGAACTTCCTCTCCGGTGACGTCGTACGGGACCGGCTGCGCGGGATCGGCATCGGGCGCCGCCTCGGCGAGTGGCTCGCCGAGCCCGCGCACGCCGACCGCGTGACGGCCGAGGCCGCGACGGCGCTGCGCGGGGCGCTCACGGTGCTGCGCGACAGCGACGTGCAGGCCGTCGTCGGCGAGGCGATCACGCGGCGGGCGAAGAGCGCGGAGGTCGCGCCCTCGCTCGGGCGGCTCCTGGAGCGCCTCGTGAGCGAGGGCGGGCACCGCAAGCTCGTTGACCTCGTGTGCGTGCACGCGCACGACTGGCTCGTGACCCACCGCGACTCCGTCATGGACGCGGTGCAGGGCGGCGCCCCCGGCTGGACCCCGCGCTTCGTGGACAAGCGCATCGGGGAGCGCGTCTACAAGGAACTGCTCCGCTTCGTCACCGAGATGCGCGACATGCCCGACCACCCCGCCCGCGACGCCGTCGACCGCTTCCTCGCCGACTTCGCTGCCGACCTCCAGGCCGACGGCCCGACCCGCGCCCGCGTCGAGCGCCTCAAGAACGACATCCTGGGCCGCGCCGAGGTGCAGGACCTCATCGCGACGGTGTGGGGCACGGTGCGCGCCATGATGGTCGCCGCCGCCGAGGACGAACGCAGCGAACTGCGCCTGCGCGCCCGCAGCGCCCTCCTCTCGCTCGGCGGCCGCCTGAGCGCGGACGACAGGCTGCGCGCGAAGGTCGACGGCTGGGTCGAGGGCGCCGCCGTCCACGTCGTCTCGACGTACCGCACCGAGATCACCTCGCTCATCACCGACACGGTCGCGGGCTGGGACGCCGAGCACACCTCGCGCAAGATCGAGGCGAACATCGGCCGCGACCTCCAGTTCATCCGCATCAACGGCACGGTCGTCGGCTCCCTCGCGGGCCTGGTGATCTACACGGTCTCGCACGCGCTGGGGGCCTGACCGGCCCCGTACGGGCGCGCCCGGCCGTCCCGTACCGGGCGCCCGTGCCCGTACCGCGCGGGGTGCCCCTCCCCGTACCGCGCCCGTCCCCGTACCGCGCGGGGTGCGCGTCCCCGTACCGCGCCCGTCCCCGTACCCCGGGGTGCCCGTCCCCGTACCGCCCCGCCTCGTGCGCCCACCCGGTCCCCGTCGCCACCCGGTCGGCCTCCCCCCGCCCCGTATGAGCGTGCGCCGTGCGGGCACCCGGCGCAGAGTGCGACCGCGCACCCGTCGCGGCCGCCGCTCACGAGGAGGTACCGGATCATGGCCCAGCCTTCCGATGAGCGGGCTTCCGGGGAGCCGGACGACGCGGCCGACATCGCGGCCCCCGGCCATTCGGGGCTCGGCACGATCACCACGTCCGTCCCCGCCCGGCTCGACCGCCTGCCCTGGTCCCGCTGGCACTGGATGATCGTCATCGGCCTCGGCACCGTGTGGATTCTCGACGGCCTCGAAGTGACGACGGTCGGCAATATCGCGGGCCGTCTCTCCGAGCCGGGGTCAGGACTGCCGATCACGTCCGCGCAGGTCACCGGGCTCGGAGCCGCGCTGTACGTCGCGGGCGCGTGCTCGGGCGCGCTCTTCTTCGGCTGGCTGACGGACAAGTTCGGGCGCAAGAAGCTCTTCATGGTGACGCTCGCGGTCTACCTCGGCGCGACCGCGATGACCGCGCTCTCCTTCTCGCCGTGGTGGTTCTTCCTCTTCCGCTTCCTGACCGGCTTCGGCATCGGCGGCGAGTACGCGGCGATCAACTCGGCGATCGACGAGCTGATCCCCTCGAAGTACCGGGGCCGCGTCGATCTCATCATCAACGGCAGTTACTGGCTCGGCGCGATCGGTGGCGCGCTCCTCTCGATCCTCGCGCTCAACACGGGCATCTTCCCGAAGGACGTGGGCTGGCGGCTCACGTTCGCGCTCGGCGTCGTGCTCGGCCTCGTGATCCTCCTCGTACGGCGGCACGTCCCGGAGAGCCCGCGCTGGCAGTTCATCCACGGGCACGGGGACGAGGCGGAGGGCCTGGTCGGGGGCGTCGAGAAGGAGGTCGAGGCCGAGAAGGGCAGGGAACTGCCGTCCCCGGCGGGCGAGATCACGATCCACGAACGCAAGAGCGTCGGCTTCGGCCTCATCGCCAAGACCGTCTTCGCGCACTACCCCAAGCGCGCCGTGCTCGGCCTGTCGCTCTTCATCGGGCAGGCCTTCCTCTACAACGCGATCACCTTCGGTTTCGGCGCGATCCTCACGAAGTTCTACGACGTCCAGAGCGGCCACACGGGCTACTACTTCGCCGTCATCGCCGCGGGCAACTTCGTCGGCCCGCTCGTCCTCGGCCACCTCTTCGACACCATCGGCCGCCGCGTCATGATCGCGGGCACGTACATCCTCCCCGGCATCCTGCTCTTCCTCACCGCGTGGCTCTTCGACCGGGGCTCGCTCAACGCGACGACCCTGACGGCCTGCTGGTGCGTCGTCCTCTTCTTCGCCTCGGCGGGCGCGTCGAGCGCGTACCTCACCGTCTCGGAGGTCTTCCCGATGGAGACCCGCGCGATGGCCATCGCCTTCTTCTACGCGATCGGCACGGCGGCGGGCGGTATCTCGGGCCCGCTCATCTTCGCCGACCTCACCGAGTCGGGCGTCCCGGGCGACACGGCGCTCGCTTTCTCGATCGGCGCGGGCCTCATGTGCGCCGCGGGACTCGTCGCCGCCTTCCTCGCGGTCGATGCCGAGGGCCGCGGCCTGGAGGACATCGCGGCACCGCTCTCGCAGACGGAACAGCCGCAGAAGGCGGCGTAGGGGGTACGGGGGCGGCTGCCGGCCGGTCCGGTACGGGGGCCGGGTGCGCCGACCGGTACGGGAGCTGGGTGCGCCGACCGGTACGGGGGCCGCCCTTCCTTCCCCCGAGCGCCCCGAGCGCCCCCGCCCCTGAGCCCACCGAGCCCCCCCCCGGGGCTCCGAGCCCCCCGGGCCCCCGAGCCCCTGAGCCCCCCGGGCCCCCTCACCGCATCCGCGTCGCCGCGATACCGCCGTCCACGTCGAGCGTCGTGCCGTGCACGAACGCCGCCTCGTCCGAGACGAGGTACCGCACCCCGTACGCGATGTCGACGGGCCGCACGGGCTCGCCCGCCGGGGTCCCCTTCGTCATCTCCGCGAGCGAATCGGCGCTCGCCGCTGTGCCGCGCGTCGCCGTCGCGCCGGGGGCCACGCCGTTGACCCGTACCCCGTGCGGCCCGAACTCGGCCGCCCACGCGCGCGTCAGCTGCTCGACCGCCGCCTTCGTCGCCGGGTACAGCGCCTTGTAGGGGACCCCGACCCGCGCCATCCACGAGCCCAGGTTCACGATCGCGCCCGTACCGCGCTCGGCCATGCGCGGCGCGAGAGTCGCGACGAGGACGTGCGGGGCGCGGACGTTCGTCGCCCACAGTGCCTCCATCTCCTCGTCGGTGACGGTGGGAGTGAGGAAGCCGGGGTAGACGCCCGCGTTGTTGACGAGGATGTCGACCCGGCCGCCGAGAGTCTCCTCGGCCCGCTCCGCGAAGGCGCGGATCTCGCCGGGCGCCGCGCCGAGGTCGGCGGTGAGCGCGTGCGCGCGCCCGCCGCTCGCGGTGATCGCGTCCACGACCCCCTGCGCGCGCCCGGCGTTCCTGCCGCTCACGAGGACCTCGGCGCCCGAGGCGGCCAGGACCCGCGCGACGGCCTCACCGATCCCCCCTGTCGAGCCGGTGACCAGCGCGGTGCGCCCGGAGAGGGCGGAGTCGGAGGGGAGCGATGCCAGGATTTCTTCGTTCGTACGCATACCTCCAGCTTTTCCCCCCAGGCCCACGCTTCCCTTGCCTGAACCGCTCATCGGCTTGCCGGATCACGCCACCGGCCCCCGCACGGCGGGGGAGGGTGCCCGGATACGGCGTGCGGCCCGGATACGGTCGGCGCATGGACGAAGCGATTGCCCGGAGCCTCGGCCGCGCGGCGGACGTCGTGGCGCGGCGCGCGGACGACAAGGCGACGGCGGAGCGGCTCGGGCTCCGGCTCAGCCGCCTGCGGACCATCCCGCGCGGACTCGCCTACCAGCGGTACACGCCGTCGCTTTCGGTCGTCCTCGCCGGCCGCAAGCGCTCGGTCGTCGGGGACGACGACCGGGTCTGGGGCCCCGAGCGGTTCTTCATCACGCCCGTCGACCTGCCCGTCCTCTCGGGCGTCGTCGCGACGGACGAGCGGTACGGGTTCCTGTCGGCGCGCTGGCAGCTCGATCCCGCCCTCGTCACGGAGGTCGCGGCGGCGGCGCCCCGTACGGGCGGGCCCGCCGACGGCGGCGCGGCGGAACCGCTCGACCGGCTCGGCACCTGGACCCCCGCGCTCGCCGACGCCTTCGCCCGCCTGCTCGGGCTCCTCGACGAGCCCGAACACATCCGTCTCCTGGCCCCGCAGTTCGCGCGCGAGACCGTGCTGCGTCTCCTCGGGACCGCGCAGGCGCCACGCGTCCTCGCCGCCATCGGGGCGCACGACCCCGTCGTGCCCCGCGCCGTGCGTCTCCTCACCGAACGCATGGCCGAGCCGTGGACGCTCGACGTCCTCGCCGCCGAGGTGAGCGCGAGCAGGGCGACCCTGTCCCGGCGCTTCAAACGGGCCACGTCCATGACGCCGATGCAGTACCTCAAGCGGCTCCGCCTCGGCGAGGCGCGCCACCGCATGGTCGTGCGCGGCGAGGCGGCGGCGCGCGCCGCTTCGGCGGTCGGCTATCGCAGCGCCCCGCACTTCTCGCGCGACTACCGCCAGGTGTACGGGGACTCACCGGCCGCCGACGCGGCCCGCGCGCGCGAGGAGCTGCGCGACTGGCGGAGTTGAGGCGGCGGCGGGCGAGGGGAGACGGGGCGACGGCGGCGGTGCGCGGGGCCGCGGGGCGGACGGCAGGCGGTACGGACGGCAGGCGGGGCGGCGGTACGCGGGCGGGCGGCCGGCGGCCGGAGGGTGCGGCCGCCGGGCGGGCGGTACGTGTCCGGCGCCGCCCCGTCCGCGTACGTACCGCCCGCTCCGTACCCGCCCCTTACCCTCTCGCCTCAGCTCGTCGCGTACACCGCGAGTCCCGCCAACTGCCCTGCGGGCCAGCCCGTGTTGGCGGTGATCCGTACCCGTACGTACCGGACGTTCGCCGTCGAGGCGAGCGTGACCGTGACGCTGTTCGCGTCCTTGGCCGGGTCGAAGACGCGTCCGGCCGGTGCGGAGAGCGAGGTGAAGGCGGAGCCGTCGGCCGAGCCGAGTACCTCGACGGTCTGCGTCCGCTTCTCCCAGGCCGTGTCGGGCGGCAGCGAGAGCACGAGCCTGCGGACGGGCCGGCTCTCGCCCAGGTCGACCTGAATCCACTGCGGGAAGCTGTTGTTGGGGCTCTCCCAGTACGAACGCGGGTCACCGTCCACGGCGTTGCCCGGCCCGTAGCCCTGGGTCTGCCCGCTCGCGGTCGCCCCGCGGAGCAGGGCGAGGTCACCGGTGGGGAGTTCGGGCTCGCCGCCGCCGTTGCCGACGACGGTCGGCGTGGGCCGTGTTTCGGTGAGCGGGATCTCGCCCTTGAGCAGCTTCCCGCCGTCACCGGTGAGCCGGAGGTAGTAGTCCGATGAGCAGGGCGTGCCGTCCTCGTCGAGCGCCTTGATCCCGGAGCCCGCGGGCACGTCGGCGGCGGTCGCCGCGGTCTTCGCGATCTGGTTCGCCTCGTTGTACTCGTCGAACATCGAGATGTAGATGCCCTGCACCCCGACGCGCTTCATGTTGTAGAACTGCCGCCACATGAAGTCCCCGTGGGCCCGCGCCCCGCCCTGGAGATCCCCCGGCAGGACACACGGCTGGTAGTCCACGCCGTTCGCGGTGCAGTCGGCCTGGTCGGGGGTGTTGACGTTCGCGTAGAAGTTGTCCGCGTCGGCGACCGAGCCGATGCGCCCGACCATCCACGGCGAGAGCATGTCGAAGGCGTGGTACACGTCCATGTACCCGGCGCGCGAGTCCTCGACGCCGCGCCGCCAGTGCGTCGGCACCCCGCCCATCACGTAACACCCCTGGTCCTTGAACCAGTTGACGACGTCGAGGCAGACCTCGGCGGACCACGTCTTATTGGGCTCGTTGAAGCCGAAGCCCCAAATGCCCACCACCGGCTTGCCGTTCTGGTACGCGTACGCCGAGGAGTCCGTGTAGGCCCTCATCTTGCTCAGCCAGTCGGCCTTCATCTCCGGCTGCATGTTCGTCCACCCGGTGGCGTCGTACATGATGTAGAACTTGCGCCCGTGCTCCTCGGCCGCGAGCCGCACCTTCTCGGCCATCGCGTCGCGCGTCGCACCCTCGCCCCCGTTGGGGTTGAAGCGCTGGAGCGCGGCGGTGTCGATCCCGTACTCGCGCATCCAGCGGAAGTGCGTGTCCACGGTCTGCTGGTCGTAGGAGGAGAAGAGGTTCGCGGGCTTGCCGTTGCCGAGCGCGGGATACGCGCTGCGGTACGTGTGCGCGTACTCGCTCACGTCGGGCCAGCTGACGATCGCGGTGTTGCTCGGGGACGGCGGCTGGCCCCAGTTCTGCGACCAGTGCCACCAGCCGTCGATGGGCGCGCCGTCGCCCGAGCAGGCGAACCAGCCCTGATAGCCGACGGTGATCTTGCCGACGACGTCCCCGGGCGGCGAGGCGAGGGGCGCGGCGGCGGGAGCGTCCTCGGCGGCACGCGCGGTGCCGCCCGCCGCCGCGGCGACGGCGCCCGCGACCAGCGTGCCGGCGACGAAGGTGCGGCGGCGCAGACCGGAGGACGGAGCGGTGGCGGGCTCGTGCGCGGTCTCGGACGGGGGCGCGGGCGTGGGCACTGATGCGGACATGGGCATGTCAGACATGCGTTCCTCGCAATGCGGCTCGGCGGTGGGGGACCTGCGGGGAGAGCACGCGGCGGCTCGGGCTCCGCCGGTGACCGTACGACCCCCGCGACCCACCGACAAGACGGCGGTACGCAAATTCATGACTGCATGCCACAACTTTCCGATGCCAACACGCAAATTCTCTGGGGAACCGGCACCCTCTCCCCGCGCCCCCCGCCCCCGCACCCGGGACCGGACCCCCGGACCCCCAGGACTAACCTCGAACACTGAACAAAGCAGACATCCACCACCGCACCGACCCAGGAGGTCACCCGATGCCCACCCTCCCCTCCGCCCCCATAGCCGCCGCCGGCCTCCTCGGCGGCTACGCCACGGCCCGCTTCACCAAGAACCGCCGCCTGGGCGGCGCGGTCCTCGCCGCCGCCGGCACGGTCACCCACCTCCAGTGGCGCCGCACCACCACCCCCCGCACCGCCACCGCCCTCACCGCCACCTACCTCACCGCCTTCGGCGCCTCCCACCCCCTCGCCAAAAAACTCGGCGCCTGGCCCTCGGTAGCGGTCGTCACGGCGGCCACGGCGGGAGCGGCATGGATCATGGCGGACAGGAAGCGGAAGGGCTGAGCGCTCCTCGCCGCAGGGCGTACGCGTGATGGGTGGCCTCCCCGGGGAGGCCACCCATCACGCGTATCAGGCGGTGGGAGGCTTGGTGAACTGGTGCGCCATCTCCACGATCCCTGAGCCCTCGAACCTCGTGACGACCCCGTCCGTGCCGATGAGAGCGGACAGGGCGACGTGCCGGCCTTCCCGAACGCTCACCGTGTACTCGACGGAGGTGCCGGGCTCCGTGCACTCGGGCCGGGCGCTTTCACGCTGCGCAAAGTCGGGCATTTAATGCCTTTCTATAAATAAAGCCACTTTTGACGTATCCGTTTCGCTCGTCGAGCGGGGTTGTCGTGCCCGCCTCCGTCCCCGTTCCCCCGCCGCTCCGCAGTGTTCGCGGGTGTCGTTTCCTCGGCGCCCCGTGAGGCGCGCGTTGTCCCGGAGCGTACACGAACGCCCGTGCGACGTGATTGACTTGAGCTGCGCGAGGAAGAGTAGGTCGACGGAAGGGGCTTATGTCTGAATTTGCCGTGAATGCGAATCAGTTAGGTTAATCGAACCGCGCTTGGTTAACTTTTGGCCCGGTGCGAGCGATGAAGTGGGGCGGGAGTGATCAGGGACTTCAGCGAGTGGCTGAACGATCAACTGGCGCAGAAGGGGATGACTCAGCGAGAACTCGCCGAGGCCGCCGATGTCACCCCTGCTGCCGTGAACGCGTGGACGAAGGGGCGTTCCGTGCCGCGACTGGCCAAGATAGAGCAGGTGGCCAGGGCCCTTGGCGTGCCGACCATCGACGCGGTCGAGCGGCGGGCTCCCCAGGCGGACCGGGGCGAGGCGGAATGGGTGTTCCAGCCCGCCCCGACCGATGGCAGTCGCAGCGGCGGCAACGCCGCGGCCTTCGCCTTCACGGCCGACCTGGGCGTCCTCGCGCGTGAGGCCACCCAGAACAGCCTCGACGAACAACTCGTCCCCGGCGAGCCCGTCCTGGCCCGATACGTACTCCACGAACTCAGCGGAGCCGCCCTGCAGCGGTTCCTCGACTCCCTCCGCTGGGACCTGCTCAGGCCGCACCTGGACGCGGCGGCCGATCGCTCGCAGAAGGCGGGTCGCGTACTGGCAGACGGTCTCGCGGAGTTGGAGCGAACACAACGACTTCACCTCCTGCGCGTGGACGACTACAACGCCAACGGACTCACCGGCCCGGAGTATGACGACGGTCGCTTCGCCCGCGTCGTCCGCCGCACTCTCGACAGCGGCAAGGCCGGCGCTCAGGGCGGGTCCTACGGGCTCGGCAAGGCCGCACTCTGGGCGGCGAGCAGGTTCGGGCTCGTCCTCGTGAACAGCACCCTGGCCGAGCAGGAGGCGGGACGCACCGAACGCCGTCTCGCCGGGCGGCTGGAGCTGCCGTGGCATGTGTCGGACGACGGGGCCGAGTACGCCGGACCGGCCTGGTTCGGCGTACGCGACCAGGAGAGGGGAAGCTCCGTCCGGTCCTGGTGGGCCGACGAGGCATCCGCACGCGAGCTCCTTCTGGAACGCGAGAGCGGTCTGCCGGGTACCTCCTTCCTCGTCGTCGGTGCCTACGACGGATCGGGAGTCAGCGCCGAACTCGACGAGATGCACCAGCGGCTCGTGAAGGAGTTGGGGGCCAACTTCTGGGCGGCCATGGTCGCGGGCGAAGAACGTCCGGCACTGCTGCGTGCCTCCGTGGAGGCATGGCGCAACGGGGAACTCGTGGAGGCGCGCACGGAGATCGACCCGCACGCAGCGGCTCCGGCCAAGGCGCATGCCGTACGCGCGTTCCTCGACGGCCGCACCGTCCAGCGTCTCACCGCACGCACCGACGTCGTGGAACTGAGCGTTCCGCTGGAGCTGGCCCGACGCAAGGGCGATCCACCGGCCAAGGGGGCAGGAGCGCACGAGGCGGTACTGCTCGTCACGCCCGCCGCCGACGGTGACGAACCCACGGACAGGCTGACCATGATGCGCGCCACGCGGATGGCTGTGAAGAGCAAGAGGGTCAGCGACCTGCCGCTGGGCCACACCCCCTTCCAGGCAGTGCTCCTCGCCGGCGCGGCCACCGGCAGGCGGGGGCAGGACGTCACGGACGCCGAGTTGCTGCTGCGGGCCTCCGAACCGCCCGAGCACGACGACTGGACCGGCACGGACGACCTCACGGCGACCTACGTACGGGGAGCCCGTCGACGCGTCCTGGATTTCAAAGCCGCGGCGGAGCAGGCGATCCGTGACCTGTTGCGGGTCGAGATCCCGGACAAGGAGGGCGAGGAGGGCCCCGCCGTGCTGCGAGATCTCCTCGTGATCGAGGCGTCCCCGGCCTCGGCCGGCAGGAAGCGCACCGTCGGTTTCCCCACGGTGCGGGCGCTTACCGGCGAGATCACCGGCACCGGCGCCTGGCGGATCGAGGTGACTGTACGTCTTCCGGAACGCGAGACGCCCTGGGTGCTGGCTCCCTCGGCTTCGTTCGCCACACGCGAAGGCGGAGGCATACCCGTGGATTGGGCCGGCTTCCTCGTCCCGGCATCGAACTGCGAACTCACCCCGGAGGGCCATCTCCGTTTCGAAGCGGGAGCGCGCTCCGCGACCTTCAGGGGTCTGACGGATGTGCGTACGCACCCCGTACCTGCCCAGGTTGCATCCCTCGTGGTCGAGCTGCCGCGCGCGCGTGTCGCCGAGGGGGTTCCGGCGTGAAGATCCTTTACCCCCACCCCCAACTCGTGGGAGAAGTGCGGCTGCGGCCCTCGCGCGTGCGGCTCGACAACCTGCCCGTCGACCTGTCCCGTGTCTCGGACCGCGAGAACGTCGTGGCGCTGCACGGCATCGACAGGCGTTGGCGCGAGGCGCGGTTGACGATGGAGGTCCACATCGACGAGGGGGAGCTGGCCACCGGCCCCTGGCGCAACGTCCGTTGTCTGTTGACGGTGACCAACCTGCGCACACGCGTGCACCACTCCTTTCCGGCGACTGCCGAGAAGCCGGGGCAATGGCGGGGCGACGCGGTGCTCAATCGCACCGACCACATCGGGCACTGCCAGGTGGACGCCGTGTTCACCGCCGATCTCGACGACGGCCCTGCCAGGTTGATCGGGCGAGCGGAAGCGCCCTGGAGAGTCGATTTCGAGTCTGCCAGGCCCACGCGCAAGCGCACCCTGAAGATGGTGTGGAGGGACTTCACCGACACGCCGGCGCTGGAGGAGTTCCGGGACGATCCGTGGATGGTCGATGCGCAGGCGGGGGAGCCCGTGCTGTACCTCAACTCCTCCTTGGAGGGATTTCGCGCGCTCATCGAGAAGGCGTCGGGTGCGGAGCAGCGCGTCGTGCGGGAGCTTCTGGCCGCGCAGATCGCCGGGCAGGCGTGGGAAGCACTGTTCCACACAGCGCTCTACGCCTGTGGCGCGGTGAAGGACGGCGACCGACCGGAGTGGCCGGGAGGCTGGCACGAGGAAGTGCTGCGGAGCATGCTGCCCGATCTGTGGCCCGACATGTCGCCGGACGACGCGCTCCGTGAGGCGGTCGAACGCCGACAGAGCGGGGAGGGTGGGGCCGACCTGCAGGCCCGGTTGCTGCACGCTGTCGGCAGGCGCACCCGTGTGCCGAGGACGGTGAACGAGACGGTGCGCGCACTGCGCCGGCGGGACGAGGAGGGGAAGGCATGAGCACGGCCGAGGTGAACGGGCCGGGAGCGGGCAGGCTGGGACGGCTGCCCGATGCCGTGGCGGCCCGGGTGGTCACACCGGCCGTGCTGCGCGGTCTGGAACCCGTACCCTCCGCGATGCTGCTCGGCCGGGCCGAACCCGTAGGTGATGGTGGGGCTCGCTGGGCGGCGGAGCCGGTGGCGGAGTTGCTGAAGGAGGCCGAGGCCAGGTTCGGCGGTCGGCGGCCCACCGAGAGCGATGCCTGGCTGGCTCCCCGACTGCACTGGACCCTGCGCCTGACCCGCGCCGAGGCGGCCGACTCGGGGCTCTGGAACTTCCTCGCACTGTGTCTGCGTCCCGAGTACGTGTTGTGGCGGTGGGGTGGCAAGGACGGCTCCGTCGGGCAGATCGCCCGCTTCACCGGACCCTGGGCCACCCAGGCGCTCTCGCGCCTGTGGTGGGCGGCCGAACTGTTCCGCGACGGGGACAACTACGCGCCGGTGGAGTTGGCCTGCTCCGACCAGGACATTCTCAACACGACGCTGCGTTTCCGGATGATCCAGCATCGGCCTGCGGCGCAGGCACTTCTTCGTCTCCGTGCGCGGGGGACGGTGGGTACGGGGCGTGACACCAATGCCGCGGTCAAGGCGGCGAACGCGGCCACCATGCTCGTCAACGAGGCGCTCGCGCCCGACGAGCCCCCGGACTCCGAGGCGTACGCGGAGTGGCTCGAAGAAGCGGGCGAGGGTGTGGTGCGCTACGACAACGTCCTCCCGCGCGGACCGCGGGACGGCCGGGTGCGTGATGCCTCTGTCGAGGCGCTCACCGACTGGTTCGGGGAGCTGTTCGCGTACGCCGCGGTACGGGGCAAGGAGAAGCGGGAGAAGTGACGGTGCTGCCGCTCAACCCTCCGCGAGCTTGCGATGGATCGCTTCCGCCAGTGCCCGGCCGAGCCCGACGGGGACGGCGTTGCCGATCTGACGCGCGATCTGGATCTTGGACCCGTGCCACTTGAAGGTGTCCGGGAAGCCCTGGATCAAAGCGGCCTCCCAGTGGGTGATGGGGCGGTTCTTCGTGGGATGCAGGTACCGCCCCTTCTCCGGCTTGTAGAACTCCGTACGGATGGTGACGGACGGACGGTCCTTGTGCAGGCGGCCCATGACGTCACCGGACCCCGACGTGTGGTTGTCCCAGCTCTCTGTCGAGAGGTAGACGGATTCGCCGTTGATGATCCTTGTCCGGCCGACCAGGTCGTGGCGGTTGCCACCCGGTGGAATCGCCTCGTAGCGGGCGAGGGAGAGCGGTGTCGGATTTCTTCCGATGTGCAGATCCGCGCCGACGAAGGGGCCGGGGAGAGTCGTACCGAGGACCTCCGAGGCGCGATCGGCGAGATCCTTTCGGAGCCCGACGCGTGCGGTACGTGCGAAAACCGCATCCCACACCGTGACCCACGGCTGCCTCTCCACCTCTCCGAGCGCCAATTGCTCGGCGGTGCGGCTGTGCGTGGGCGCCGGATGCTGCAAGGGCTCGCCGAGGTCCTTGCGCGTGGCGATGACGATGGCGCGCCGGCGGGCCTGCGGTACCCCGTAGTCGGCCGCGTTGAGGATCTTCTCCGTGAGGTGGTAGTCCGCGAGCGGGCCACCGTCCTCGGTGGCGGCCGACAGCGCCACGTACTCCGGTGAGCGCAGGAACCGGTCGACGTTCTCGACCACGAAGATCTTCGGCTTGATGGCCTGCACCACGCGGACGTACTCGCGCCACAGCTTGTTCCGGGGGTCCTCGGACTTCGGGGGCCTCTTCAGGCCGTCGCGGTTCAGCCCGGAGAACCCCTGGCAGGGTGGACCGCCCATGATGACGTCCACGCCCTCGTACGGGGTCGGGTCCCAGTCCTCGATCTTGATCGCGCTCACGTGCGTACCGGGGAAGTTCGCCGCGTACGTGGCCGCGGCCGCCGCATCCATCTCGACGGCCGCCAGGGACCGGAACGGCGAGGGCACGGCCCCGTGCGGACGGTAGGCGTGGAAGCCCGCCGAGAATCCTCCGGCCCCGGAGAAGAGGTCGACCACAGTGATGCCCGAGGCGGCGGAGGCCGGAGTCGCTGGAAAGCCGGCCACGGTATCAGTGGTGAGGGACATGAGACGGAAGCTTAATGCGCGCCAGGAGGCGGATGAGGGGGACCCGGGGATCAGTGGCCGAGCGCGGAGAGTATCTGTCGACCCACTGCCGCCGCCACGGGGGGCGGCGTGGTCTGGCTGATCTGCCGATAGGCGGACGTCTTGCGGCCGACGATCCGCCACTCGGGGGTGAAGCCCTGCAGCAGGGCGACCTGTGGGACGGTGAGGCTCACCAGCCCCTCATTGACCGGTGCTTCCCTGTCGATGCGGAACCCGGGGCCGGGGACCTCGTTGCCCAGGCTGCCGCCGTAGACGTCCCACCGTTGCCACACCGCCTTCGAACGGGTGGGGCCGAGGTCGGCTCCGCCGCGTCCCGTGGCGCCTCCCACGATGAGTGGCGCCGGCTCGTTCGCCGCGTCTGCCCAGTCATCGACCTCAGGCCACCCCCGCGCGCCCATGGAGGCACGAAGTGTCTCGCCGAGCGTCGGGCACGGGCCGGACAAGGGCGTGGGCCAGGAGAAGCGCGCCATGCGCTCACGCGGCATGGCCACCAGAAAGCCGTGGGCCCGGCGCTGCGGAACCCCGAAGTCCGTGGCGTCGAGCACGGCGGTGCTCGACACGAAGCCGAGGTCCTCGATCGTCTCCCCCACCTTCCGGCGCATCCCGGCGAAACGGTCGGAGGTGAGGAAGGCAGGAATGTTCTCCAGGAGGAGGGCTGTGGGGCGAACGAACGAGGCCATGTCCAGCACGGCCGAGAGCGCGTCCCGCGGATCGGCGGTTCCCCGCTGCTTCCCACCGATCGTGTACGGGGTTCTGGGCAGTCCGCAGGCGAGCAGGTCCGCCCGGTCCAGGCTCGGGTACCCGACGGGTTCGATCTTCTTGAGGTCGCCCTGAATCACCTCCCATCGGGGGCGGTTGGCCTTGAGCGTCGCGCAGGAGTCACTGTCCACGTCCACGGCGGCGGCAAGGCGGAACCCGGCCTGTTCGAGGCCCCACGCCTGCCCACCCACACCCGCGCACAGGTCGATCGCCGTCGCTGTCCCCACTGCCTTCCCGCCTTCCGCTCCCAACCCCTGAAGGGCGTGATCGCATGATGTTCGAACCGATGTGTCATCGTACCGACACGTGCCGTCACTCCTTCGCGGAGTCGACGGTGGTGAACCACACGACCTTCCCGTTGCTGCTGCGGGCCGAGGCGGGGGCCACGAACGAGAAGGCGAGGACCACCTTCTCGGGGCTGATGCGGTTGCTCTCCTCGGCCGCTTCCCGGTGCCGGGACTCCACCACCGGGTACAGGGTCACCACGCCGCGTCGCTCCCGAACGAATGCCTCGGTGGTCCTGTTGCCGCCCAGGGGGAGAGCGCCGGCGATCCGTAGGGCGGCGGCACGGTGCCTGGGCTCCGAGACGGCTCCGAACGCCGCCTCGCGCCGTCGGGCACGAGCGAACCAGGAATAGGTGCGCGAGGAACCGCCGAGATGTGCACTGCGCCTGCCCGTGGTGTGCTGCGGTGCCAGGACCAGCCAGTCGTCCAGCATGCCGGCGGACGGCCTGCTGATCTTGTGCAGGTACTTCAGCAGGGGAGCGAACTGCTGATCGGTCGTCCAACGCATGGAGTCCGCCAGTTCCAGGAACTGCGCCGGCCCGAGCAGCCCGGTGCGGGCATCGAAGCTGCGCTCGTGCTCCTCCGTGTCGAAGTGGTACGAGAAGGTCGACGCCGCATCGAGGGACTCCAGCACCGGCAGCCACAGCCCGGTGTTGTGGGCGAGGTCGGAGCTGTCCGTCGGGTACGCGGTCGGCTCCTCCCATTTGCCGGGACTCGCGAGTTCGACGACTCGCGTGTTGTACATCTTGTTCTTGCTCGTGGGCAGGAGCCAGGGCAGATGCTGGGCGACCAGCGGTGGGACATCGGCGGGGGTCACCTGGGGGCGACCGTCCACCCACGTCGCGTACTGCTCCAACTGGGAGCGGAAGGACTCCTCGTCCCGGCAGATCGCCTCGAACGCCTCGTAGAGGTCGATCTCCCTGGAACCCGCCTTCTCCCCGCGGCCCACGTAGAGGCGCACCAGGTCCCGGTAGCCCTCGCGGAAGCCGAACCAACGACCCATCTGCATCAAGGTGGAGGCATTGTTGGCGCGCCGCCGGTAGTAGGTGACCGTGAGTCCTTCGACGGTGAAGCCACGGGCGAGTTTCTGCCCACCCACGATGATCTTCCACAGCGGGCGCCGGTCGAAGTCGGCCTCTCCGTACTCCTTGTCCTTGTCCCCGTTGACGACGATCGTCGGCTGTTCGTCCCCCCCCACCCTCATCACGGCAGCCCCGACGTACGGCGCGAGGTCGTCGTACGTCTCGGGCACCGACCAGGAGCCTGCCCGTACGCGCGACACGGGAGCGACGTCGGAGTCGAAGAGCTTCCGGAGCCGTTCGTGACCGCTCGCCCCGTTGTAACCCGATCCCTCCCACAAGCGGTTGATCAATTCGCTCAGTTCGTAGTGGTCCTTGGTCCTCACCGACTCGTGGACGAGCATCGTGTGGTGGAGGAGGAAGCGGTCGTCGAGAGCGTCGTGGTCGATGCGGTAGAGCTTCATGGCCCCGGTCAGTACGAACATGTCGATCGCCTCGCGCAGGCCGGCGCGGCCGTCGTCGCTCAGCCGGATGTCCCGCACGTGGGCGAGTTCGTTCGAGTTCGCGACGGTGCGGTCCTCGGGGGCCACGGGCGAGTCGAGATCATGGAAGTCCTGGACTCCCATGTAGCCCTCGGGACGGGGGAGGGCGACGATGAAGTCTTTGGGGAAGATGTCCTCACTGTCGCTCGGGTCGATGAAGACGTTGGCGAACGGCGTCGCCGTGTAGCCCACGTACTGGGCGCGGGGCAGCATGCGGAGCAGTTCGGCGATCCGGTGGTTGATCGCCGTACGGGTGGCGTCTGGTTTGCGTCGGTTCGCCGTGTTCACCGACGCCTCGTCCGACTCGTCGTCGATGATCAGAACGGGGATCTCGGACAGCGGGGTTCTGATCTTGTTCAGGTCGCGGAGGAGCTTGTCGAGCACCGACTTGTTCTTCTTGACGACCATGAGGCGGGCGTGCGAGCGGTGCAGATTGCGGGGATCGTGAAGCGGGAGCGAGGGTTCCTGCTTCTCGGCCTCCAGGGCCGCGATGCCCTGGTCGAGGCTGTGGTAGTCCTTGTCTCTCGTGGTCATGCGTACGATGTCGAATCCTCCGAGCGCCGAGGGCATGGCGCCGTGCGAGAGGAATCCGCCGTTGATCCAGGCAGGGTCGTCCGCGTAGTCCGACTCGCTCTGCGCGGCGCCGCGCAGGATGTTCTCCCGCCCCACCAACTCCATGTCGAGGCGACGCTGCGTCTGGGCACGAAGCAGGTTCAGGGTGCCTCCGAGCACGATGACGAGGCGGTAGCCCGCGTCGACGGCCTTGGCGACGACGCCCGTGAAGTTCGCGGTCTTGCCGGACTGCACATGTCCGACGACGAGCCCCTTCGACTGATAGGCGGCCTCCGCCGTCGGATCGGCGAGACGTTCCACGACGCGGTCCGTCGCCTGGTCGAGCCCGGCCACGGCCTCGGCGGACCACCCCTTGTCCTCCAGGACCCGGCTGTAGGCGGACCAGTACCAACTGCGGCCTTGCGCGGACTGCGGGGTGTACCAGGGAGTGAAGGTGTCACTGATGACGACGGTCGACGAAGCCTTGGGCACCGGAATGAGAGAGGTCAGGAGGCCGGCTGTCTCCGGCGCGAGGCCGAGCGAGGAGAGCACCTCCTCGCGTCGGCTGTCCGTCCCGGGCTCCGTGTCGCTCCACTCCGCCTTCTCCGCGTCGTCCCAGTGCGTGAGGTGCTTGCGCCACAGTTCCACCAGCTGATCCGTGCTCGCGGCGTTGCGCAGTACGGACCGGAAGTCCTCGTCCCGGGTCAGCGGTTCCGCCTCCGGCCCCTCGTCCTCGGCCTGGTACGCGAGTGCGCGCGAAAGTTTCTTGGGGCGGTTCACCATGCCGGCGAGGGCGGAACGGTGCAGTTGCAGGCGGAGCGTATCGGTGTGCGTCATGGTCCAGTCAGGGGGATTCGGACGTCGGTGAGCGAGGCCGGTGCGTTCCGCGCGCGAGTCAGGCCGGAGAGGTCCGTGTCGTATCCGACGTCGTGAATCCGTTGCCGCATCCCCGGAGGCAGGTTGTCGGTCCCGTGCGGGGGACATGGAGGTGACGAGGAGGAGCAGGAAGGCCCGACGGGTGCGCCGGCGTGCGTCGTCCGGCGCCCAGCTCCTTCCCGGTCACGCCCTTGCCGCCGTCCACCAGGTCGGTGATCGCCACCTCGACGCCGCCCCCGACCGGCCGCGGCCTCCATGCGGCGGGCCGCGGGCGGCGGCAAGCGAGCGCCGTCCGCGGGGACGTCGAACTCCCAAGGGGAAACCGGTGCCATGCGACCTCGATAGCAGGCAGGAAGTGACAGGGGAAGGGACACGGGTGAGGTGGCAGCCTCAGGGCGAGGGCCGGGCGGGACGCTCCCCCTTCCTCCGCCTCAGCTCCGCGATCACGGTCGCCGCTGCCCGCTCCGGCTCCTCGTGTTCCCAGAAGCGGAGGACCGTCCAGCCGAGGGCGTGGAGATGGGCGGTGGTCTCGGCGTCGCGGGCCGTGTTGCGGTCGAGTTTTTCGCGCCACCAGGCGGCGTTGCTGCGAGGGCTGGTGGCGTGGTCGGGGCACCCGTGCCAGAAGCAGCCGTCCATGAAGACCGCTATGCGCTCACGCGGGAAGCCGAAGTCCATCGTGCGTCGTGCCAGTCCGGGAACACGCAGGTGAAGGCGGTAGCGCAATCCAGCGGCATGCACGAGTCGCCGCACGGCACGTTCGGGGTCGGTGTCCCTGGAGCGCTGGCGGCTCATCCGACGCGACACGTCCACCGAGGACGGAACGGGAGAATCCGGCACGCGTGCCATTGTGCCGGCGCGCGCGGTTCCCCGAAGGGGCTTGGCGGGCACCTCACCCCGCCCCGTGGCATCGCTCGTACTCGGTTCCGGATGCGCACCAGCATTCCGCTCGTGGGTGAGGGGGCCAGGGGGTGGCGAGGGCTCGGGTGGCGAGGGTGGTGGTGTAGAGGGGGAGGAGGGTTGGGGTGGTGGGGTCGGTGGATTCGGCGGCGGCGAAGGCCTCGTAGGAGGGGACCGTGGCGCGGACGATGCCGAGGTTGGGGATGCCGGAGGCGGCGAGGTCGCGGAGGGCGGACTCGATCGACCTCGTGTGGGCCTCGTACGAGGGGTACTCCGTGGCGAGGGCGGGGTAGGAGGCGAGGAGTTCGGTCAGTTCCGGCTCCGGCCAGTGCAGGACCGCCACGGGGAAGGGGCGGGACAGGGCCGCGCGGTACGTGGCGAGTTCGGCGTGCAGGCGGGTGATCTCGGCGCGCAGCTCCTCGGGGCTGTCGGAGCCGAGCACCCACGTGCGCTTCGGGTCGTGCAGCTCGTCGAGCGGGACCGTCGCCGGGTTGAGCGCGTCCGCCATCGCGTCCCAGGCGTCGTGCTCCAGGCCGAGCAGGCGCCGGACGCGGTGCCTGCCGATGAGGAGCGGGCGGGCCTCGTACGGGGGCGGCGTGGAGCCGTCCAGGAGGAGCGCCACCGCCTCCTCGTACGTGGCGTGCGCCTCCTCCAGCTCGTCGTGCGCCTCCAGCGCCTGCGCCACCACGATCCACGGGGCCGGTGTGCGCGGGGCCGTCGCCCGTACGCCCGAGACGATCGCCTGGGCCTCCGCCTCGTGCCCGTACTCCCACAGGTTCGCCGCCTTCAGCGCCCGGATCAGCGCCGGGTCCTCGGGCGCACCGGCGAGCAGACCGTCGTACAGGGTGCTCGCGCGGGTGCGGTCGTCGGCCAGCTCGAAGTGCGCGGCCGCGCGCAGGAGCAGCTGTTCGGCGTCCTCCGGGTGGCGCTCGGCCAGTCGTTCCAGGCGTTGGGCCTGCTCCAGGTGGGCTTCGCGGTCGCTCTCGCCCTGCCGCGCCGCCGGTACGGGCGCGGCGGGCGGGGCCTGGGTGGTCTCGGCAGGGGTTTCGGGGCGCATGGCCACACGGTAGCGCCGCGCACGCCCCGAACGGAGTACCAACCGGCAGGGAACCTTTCGGCGACCCGGTTCGTCTGGAGGGGTGTCAGTGCCACCGGAGGGGGGATGCGTATGCCGCGCCTGCTCGCGCTCGTGCTGCTCGTCCTCGCCGGTGCCCTCGGCGCGGAGCCCGGGCTGCTGCCCGCGGCCGTCGCCGTCACGGCGGCGGCCCTCGCCGTCTGCCTCCTGAGCACCGCGCGCGGCGTCCCGCTCGTCGCGCCCACCGCGGTACGCACCACGATCCGTGAGCGCGCCCGCCGTACCGCCTTCCTGCCCCAGCGCGATCCCGACGCCTCCGGGCGACCACGTCCCCGGGCACCCGGCCGCCGCCTCACCGCGCCGGCCGGCTGACCCGCGCCCGTACTCCGCGGACGTACCCCGTACGGGGCACTCCGCGCGTGCCCCGTACGCGTACTCCGCGCCCCTACCCCGCCCGTCTCCGTACGAGACGCGCTCGTACGGGGGTCAGCCGCGCCGCCGCACAGGTCCGCTCCCTTCCCCTGTGAGGCCCCGGAGGACTCATGTCCCTGCCCGCATTCCACGCGTCCGGTTCCGGCCTGTTCGGCCTGAGCGCCGGCGTCGTCGGCTACCTCGCCGACCTGCTCCAGCCCCTCGCCGGTCCGGCGGCCACCGCCGCGGCGATCGTCGTCCTGACCGCCTGCGTGCGGCTCCTCCTGCTGCCGCTCTCGCGCGCCGCCGCGCGCGGCGGGCGGGAACGCGCCCGGCTCGCGCCCGAGGCCGCCGCGCTGCGCGAGAAGTACGCCAAGGACCCCGAGAGGCTGCGCCGCGCTCTCATGGACCTGCACGCCAGGCACGGCGTCTCACCGCTCGGCGGCTGCCTGCCGACGCTGTGCCAGCTGCCCTTCTTCTTCGTGCTCTTCCACGTCTTCTCCAGCTCCCGCATCGGCGGCGAGCCCAACCACCTGCTCGGCCACCGCCTCTTCGCGGCCCCGCTCGGCGACCGCTGGGCCGACGCGCTCGCGCACGGCGGGCTCTTCGGCGCGCGAGGGCTCGTGTATGTGGTGCTCTTCGTGCTCGTCGCCGCCGTCGCCACCTTCACGAGCCGCTGGAACACGCGGCGGTCCGGCGCGCGGGCGCAGGCGCAGGCGGCCGAGGGCGTCCCCGGCGCCGCCGCACTCACCCGGCTCATGCCGTACACGGCCTACTTCACGCTGGTCAGCGTCGCCGTCGTCCCGCTCGCCGGGGCGCTCTACCTCGTCACGAGTACGACGTGGAGCGCCGCGGAGCGGGCGGTGCTGTACCGGGAGCGCCCGCGCGCGGCCCCGGAAGCAACCGCCGCGGGATGACCCGCCCGCGCGGGCGGGTCACGGTCCCCGACCGCCCCGCCCGCCCGGGTCACCGCCCCGCCAGGTACTCCTCCAGCGCCGCCACGACGAGCGCGTGGTCCTCCACCTGCGGCAGCCCCGATACGCCGATCGTGCCCACCGGGCCCGAGACGCCGCGCACCAGGATCGGCAGGACCCCGCCGTGGGCCGCGTAGCGGGACGGGTCGAGGCGGGAGGCGTCCTCGAAGGTCGTGCCCTTGGCGCGGAAGCGCGTGCCGACGAGGAGGGAACTCTCGCCGTACCGCTCGACGACCCTGCGCTTGCGCGCGAGCCAGTCGTCGTTGTCGGCCGTCGAGCCCGGCAGCGCCGCGTGGAAGACCTGCTGGAGACCGCGCCGCAGGTCGATCGCGACGGGGGCGCCGCTCTCGCGCGCGAGGCGGACCAGGGTGCTGCCCAGGTCCCAGGCGTCCTGGTGCGTGTACGTGGGCAGCGCGAGGCGGTTCTGCTGCGCGAGGAGGTCCGCGGCCTCCTCGGCCGTGGCGGGCAGGGCGCTCATCGGGACACCTCCACCGTGACGCCTTCGGCGGCCGAGCGGCGGGCCGCCTCGATGACGTCGAGCGCGGCCGCTGCCTCCCTGGCAGTGACCGGGTTCGGGGCGCCCTCGCGCAGGGCTGCGGCGACCGCCGCGTAGTACGCCGGGTAGTCGCCCGGCTCGGTCGGTACGGGTTCGCCGCCGCCGGTCAGCGGGGACTCGCCCGCGCCCAGCCTGCCGTACAGCTCGGCAGGCTCCGTACCCCAGCGCCGCGCGCCGCCCGGGCGCTCGCCGGCCCGCAGCGCGGCCTCCTGCGGGTCGAGCCCGTACTTCACGTACCCGGCCTTCGAGCCGAGGACCCGGAAACGGGGGCCGAGCTGCGCCGTCGTCGCCGAGACCCACAGGTGCGAGCGGGTGCCCGACGCGTGCGTGAGCGCGAGGAAGGTGTCGTCGTCGGCCGCGGCGCCCGCGCGCCGCACGTCCGACTCCGCGTAGACGCGCGTCACCGGGCCGAAGAGGGCGAGTGCCTGGTCGACGACGTGGCTGCCCAGGTCGTAGAGGAGACCGCCGTACTCGGCCGGGTCGCCCGACTCGCGCCAGCCACCCTTGAGCTGCGGCCGCCAGCGCTCGAAACGCGACTCGAAGCGGTGCACGTCGCCGAGCGCGCCCGAGGCGAGGAGCCCTGCCAGGGTGCGGAAGTCGTTGTCCCAGCGGCGGTTCTGGAAGACCGAGAGGAGCAGTTCGCTCCGCTCGGCGAGGGCCGCCAGCTCGCGGGCCTCGGCCGCCGTGCCCGCGACGGGCTTGTCGACGACGACGGGGAGACCGGCGTCGAGCGCGGCGCGCGCGAGCGGGACGTGCGTCTTGTTGGGCGAGGCGATGACGACGAGGCCGTATTCACCCGCGCGGGAGAAGACCTCCTCGGGCGTGTCGGCGAACCGCACCCCGGCGAACTCCGCCCGCGCCTGCGCGCGGCGCTCCTCGTCGCGGGTGACGACCGTGTCGAGGCGCAGCCCCGGGGTCGCGTCGATGAGGGGGGCGTGGAAGACGGAGCCCGCGAGGCCGTAGCCGATCAGGGCGACGGGGACGGGGGCCGAGGGTTCGGGGGCGCCGGATGCGGGGGCGCCGGGTACGGGGGTGCTGGGGGAAGAGGTCGGGCCGCTCATGCACGCCACTTTGGCAACAGTGTTGAATAAGTGCAAGCACGCATCGGCACGACACAGGAGGCAAGGGGTGGGCGGCGTGGCCGAGGGACCGGGACGGGCGGGCGGGCGGAGCGGCGTCCGCCTCGCCGACCTGCGGGGACACAACACCGCGCTCGTGCTCGATCTCGTGCGCGGCGCGGGCCGGGAGGGGATCAGCCGCCCCGAACTGGCGAGCCGCACCGGGCTCACCGTGCAGGCCGTCAGCAAGATCACGGGACGGCTGCGGCAGGGGGGCCTGCTCGCCGCCGCGGGGCGGCAGGAGTCCACGGGCGGCAAACCGGCCACCGCCCTGCGCCTCGCGCGCGGGGCCGTGCAGGCGCTCGGGGTGCACATCGACAGGGACGGCGTGCTCGTCGTCCGGACGGACCTCACGGGGCGCGCCCTCGCCGAGCGGCGGGTCCCTGTCGACCTCGGGCGGGGGGCGGGCGATGTCGTGGACGCGGTCGCGGGGGCGATGGCGGACGTACGCGGGGGAACGGGCGGGGAGGGGGAGCGCCCGCCCGACGAGGAGGGCTTCGCGCCGCTCCTGCTCGGTGCCGGGCTCGCGGCGCCGGGCCCGCTCGACCACCGTACGGGCGTGCTGCACAAGGTCAGCGGCTTCCCCGGGCTCGACGGACTGCCGCTCGCCGCCGCGCTCGCCGGGCGGCTCGGGCTGCCCGTCGTGCTCGACAAGGACACCAACGCGGCCGCGCTCGGGCGCGCGCTCGCGGGTGACGCGCGCGCCTTCGCCTACCTCCATCTCGGTACGGGGCTCGGGGCCGGGCTCGTGCTCGACGGGCGCCTGTACCGGGGGCCGCGCACGGGCGCGGGCGAGCTGGGGCACCAGGTCGTCGCGCTCGACGGGCCGCCTTGCGTGTGCGGGAACCGGGGCTGCGTCGAGGCGCTGTGCCTCGCCGCGCTCGCCGCGGGGGACACGGCAGGGGCGGCGCGCGTGCTCGGCACGGCGGCGGCGAACCTCGCCGGTCTGCTCGACGTCGAGCTGATCCTGCTCGGCGGGCACCGGATCGCCGCGGCTCCCGACGCGTTCGTACGGGGGGTGCGGGCGGCCGTGGACGCGCGCGCGAGCCGGACGGGGACGGAGCGGGTACGGGTGCGCCTGGCGGAGGGGGCGGACGGCGCCGAAGCGGCGGGCGGTGTGGCGGGGGGCGGTGACCGCGTGATCGCCGAGGGGGCCGCGCAGCTCGTCCTGGCGCCGCTGTTCGGACGGCTCCCCGCCGAGGGGTGAGCGCGACGGCGCTGACGTACCGTGGCGCTCGTCGTCGGACGGAGGCCGGAAGGCGGGGGCCGAAGGCCGAAGGCCGGCGAGGCGTCGCACGTCGTACGAGGTGACCGGGGGAGAGCGGAGCGTTCCCCATGCGTGCCCTGCGGTTGTACGGAGCCCATGACGTGCGGATCGACGAGATCCCCGAGCCCGAGACGCGCCCGGGAACCGTCAAGGTGAAGGTCGCCTGGGCCGGGATCTGCGGCTCGGACCTGCACCAGTACGCGCGTCCCGCCTTCCCCGCCGACTTCGTGCACCCGCTCTTCGGCGAGCCGGGGCCCTTCGTGCTCGGGCACGAGTTCTCCGGGAGGGTCGTCGATGTGGCGGCGGACGTGGACGGCGTGCCGCTCGGGGCGCTCGTCGCCGTCGAGCCGCTGATCGCGGACGGGACGTGCGCGGCGTGCCTGCGCGGCGACTACCACCTGTGCGAGCGCTTCGGCTTCATCGGGCTCATGGGCGGGGGCGGCGGGATGTCGGAGTACGTCGTCGTACCGGCCGCGAAGGCGCACGTCCTGCCCGCGGGCGTGGACGCGGAGACGGGCGCGCTCGTCGAACCCCTCTCCGTCGCGTGGCACGCGGTGCGCCGCGGCGGTCTCGGCACGGGCGGCACGGCGCTCGTGGTGGGCGCGGGCCCGATCGGGCTCGGGCTGCTGCTCGCGGCGAAGGCGCGCGGGGCCGCGTCCGTGGCGGTGAGCGAGATGAGCGCGGCGCGCAAGCGGCTCGCGGCCGCTCTCGGCGCCGACCTCGTGCTCGACCCGGCCGATGACGACGTCGTCGCGCGCGTACGGGCCGCGGTGCCCGGCGGCGTGGACGCGGGCTTCGAGGCGAGCGGGGCCGGGCGAGCGGCGGTCGGCGCGCTGCTCGGCTCGGTGCGCAAGGGCGGTACGGCGGTGACGGTCGCCCAGGGCCGTACGGCCGAGTTCGACCCGAACCTGCTGATGCTCACCGAGATCGGCTACACCGGCAGCTTCGCGTACAACGGCCCCGACTTCCCCGCGGTCCTCGCGGCGCTCGCGGACGGGCGGCTGCGCACCGAGGGCCTCGTCTCGGACCGGCTGAGTCTCGACGAGGTGCGGGAGAAGGGGTACGAGGAGCTGCTGGCGTACGCGGACGGGCACGTGAAGATCCTGGTGGGGATCGACCCGGGTGCCTGAGGCCGGTCCGGTCGTACCTGATCAGGAAACGGGCCGGAAGCGCCGCATAGGATGGCCGTACCGGTCCCGTCCGCCCCGCAGCAGCCAGGAGTACCGCCCATGCCAGAGCGCAAGCCCATCGAGTCGTGGCTCACCGACATGGACGGCGTGCTGATGCACGAGGGGGTGCCCGTGCCCGGCGCGGACGCGTTCATCCGCAAACTCCGCGACTCGGGGCGCCCCTTCCTCGTCCTCACCAACAACTCGATGCACACCGCGCGCGACCTGCACGTGCGGCTCAGGCGCATCGACCTGGACGTGCCGGTCGAGAACATCTGGACCTCGGCGCTCGCGACGGCGAAGTTCCTGGACACGCAGCACCCGGGCGGCACCGCGTACGTCATCGGCGAGGCCGGGCTCACGACGGCGATGCACGAGGCGGGGTACGTACTCACCGACGCCGACCCCGACTTCGTGGTGCTCGGCGAGACCCGTACGTACTCCTTCGAGGCGCTCACGCGCGCGATCCGCCTCATCAACAACGGCGCCCGCTTCATCGCGACCAACCCCGACAACACGGGGCCCTCGCCGCAGGGCGCGCTGCCCGCGACGGGCTCGGTGGCCGCGCTCATCACGAAGGCGACGGGCAAGGACCCGTACTTCATCGGGAAGCCGAACCCGCTCATGATGCGCACCGGGCTCAACGCGATCGGCGCGCACTCGGAGTCCTCGGCGATGATCGGCGACCGGATGGACACGGACGTCCTCGCGGGCCTGGAGGCCGGGATGGAGACCTTCCTGGTCCTGACCGGGCTCACGACGGTCGGGGACATCGACACGTACCCGTTCCGGCCGACCGAAGTGGTCGACTCCATCGCGGATCTGGTGGACCGGATCTGAGCGGGGGCGGGACGGGCGAGGAAGCGGCCGACCGGCCCCAGGCGCCCCCGGACAGCGACGGTGCCGGCTCTCCCCGGCCGCCCCGGTGGGGCGGAGGGGAAGAACCGGCACCGGTGTGCCCGACGCGCCTCAGTCGTTGATGCGGTCGTTGGCGTCCGCGGCGTCCGAGGTCTCCTTGCGCGCGCGCTCCAGGGAGTCGACGAAATTCGTGAGCGAAGGCTTGAGCTTCTCCCAGTCGTCCCGGAAGCGGTTCGCGCGCGGGCCCTTCCAGAAGTCGTCGCTGCCGCGCGTGCCGTTGGATATCGCGGTGATGAGATCGTTCAGGTTCCCGTGCTGGGTCTTGAAGATCTTCGACAGTTCCCGCAGTCGTGTGGTGTCCGCGCCCTTGAGCGTCATACGGCACCTCCCCGTGTCCTCGGGCGGCCTCTCCGCCCGGCGCGTCGACCCTAGCGCACGGCTCAATGGAGGCGGCGTGGAAAAGGGGGCAACGTGCTTGCTGGGGGCAGTATTTGCTTCGTAGCGTGACGGGGCACACTCCTCTGAACAGGACGGATGTCATGGGAACGCCCGCAGAACAGCCCAAGGTGGACAACCCGATGAAAACCCGCCTCGAAACTTTGAAGGGAAATGTTCAGGACGAGGTGGGGAAAATGGAGAAACACCTCAAGAAAGCCTCCCAGGACGTGGGCGGGAAGAGCGAGGGCAAGTCCTGGATAGGCAAGACCGCCGACAACTGGCATACGGAGATCGAGGGGAATCGCGGCCGCATGCTGCGCGAACTCAAGAAACTCGTCCCCGCGATCCAGCGGAAGCTCGACAGCATGCCGGACAAAGTGCCTGCCAACGAGGCGAAGATGATGCGGATCGACATGCGGTGACGCCGCCCTCGCGGCAGCCGGACACGCATACCGCGGCCGTGTGCCACGCCCACCACGGCCGCCGCGCCCACCACGGCCGCCGCGCACGCCGCGGCCCCAAGTGCGGGACAACCGCGGGCGGTTGATAGGTGCCACCCGCGCACCGCGGTCACCGCAGGGGCGGCGGCATCCCTGCTCGCCGGTGTCGAGCGAGGTGATCGTCCTGGCGAGACGGTCCGGGGCGATGCCCGAGCGGCCCGTGCGAGGCCCCCGTTGTCGTGGCGGCGGCGGACCGCGGCGCCCGCCGTCCTCGTGGTGGCGCGGGAGGCTACGGCAACACCGCCTGTGCGGGCGTCAGTTCGCCGCTCACGACGAACAGGCCGCGGCCCGTGGGCCCGCCGCCGCTGTTGGCGGGGACGCGGACGCCGAACATCTCGCCGTCCTGGGAGCCCGAGGGCGAGAGCATCAGGCCGTTGCGCGAGCGCCGCGCCTGGACGACGAAGCCCCGGTACTGCGAGGACAACGTGTCGGACGCGCCCGCGGCGATGAGCCCGAGTCCGCCGTCCATGCCCTCCTTGAGGAGTTCCTCCAGCGTCTCGTCGAGCGCGGTGTCGTAGAGGAGTTCGGCGTCGTCGACGACGATCACGTACGCGCCCGAAGCGCTCTCCGTGTACGCCTTCAGGTCCTCCGACGACGCCGAGCCGTCGAGGACGGCCAGGACGCCCTGTTCTCCGGCGAGTTCACGCAGCGGGGAGCGGCGCGGCGCGATGACCAGGACCTCGGTGCCCTGGGAGAGGAGCGAGCGCGCCGCCGTGACGAGGGTGCTGGAGCGGCCCGAGCGCGGCGGGCCCGTCACGACGAAGCCGGGGCCGTTGGCGTCGAGATCCATGCCGAGCGGTTCCAGCTCGTCGCCGCCCACGGCGAACAGGGCCCACAGCGGGGCGGGCGGCACGAAGTCGGGGACCAGCTCCCGCGCGGCGCGCGCGTCGATACGGGTCGGCAGGATGTCCACGCGCAGCGGCCGCAGGCCACGCGTGCGCGGCGGCTCGACGGCTCGCGCGAGGCGTTGCAGCTCGGCGACCTGCGCCTGCCCGGAGCGGTCGGCGGCGAGGAGCGCGACCTGCGATTCGCGTACGCCCTCGTCGGTCGGGCGCAGGATGCGGCCGGGCTGCACCTCGCTCGGCACGTCGGCCGAGCGGATGCCCGCGAGCGCGTAGTCATTGACGTCGGTCAGGCGCAGCACGAGACGTTCCCCGAACGACGCCGAGACGTCCCCCGACAGGCCTGTGCGGTCGGTCGCGAGAACGACCTTGATGCCGAGCGCCGCACCCTCCCGGAACAGCCGCCTGGCGCCCTCGACGAGCCGCCCGTAGTCGTAGTTCTCGAAGGCCGCGCGGAAGGCGTCCCAGCCGTCCACGAGGACGAGCACGACCGGCAGCCGTTCGCCCTCGGGGGCGCTCGCCCGCTGCTCGGCCGCGCTCGACTGCCCGCGCTCGGCCAGCAGCGTCTGCCGCCTGGCCAGCTCGGCGAGCAGCCGCCCGAGCAGCCGGTCCACGCGCGCGGTCTCGTCCCGCGTGACGACGGCGCCGCAGTGCGGCAGCGCGGTGAGCGGCAGGAGCGCGTTGGCGCCGCAGTCGATCCCGTACAGGTGCACGTCCTCGGGCGAGCAGGTACGGGCGAGGGAGCCCGCGAGCGTGCGGAGCACCGTCGAGCGGCCCGAGCGGGGACCGCCGGCGACCATGACCTGCTCGCCGTCGAGCAGGTCGAGCGCGAGGACCTCCCGCGCCTGGCGCGCGGGCAGGTCGGTGATGCCGAACGGCAGCGGCGGCAGCTCGCCGGGACCGAGCGCGGGCCGTCCCGTGTCGGGCAGCTCGTCGAGGGTGGTCTGCTCCGGGATCGGCTCCAGCCACGGTTTGCGCGGCTCGGGGCAGCCCAGGAGCCGCGCGCCCTCCGCGATCGCGTCCACGAGCACGGCGAGGTCGGTCACCATCGTGCCGTCGTCGCCTTCCCCGTCCCCGCCGCCGGGCAGCGGCCGCCCGTAGTCCGTCCAGTCGACCAGCCGGACAGCGACCTCCGCCGCCGCGCTCCGGTCACCCGGCCTGCGGCCCCCGATCCGCGCCGACTGCACCCCCGTGAGCGACTGCGAACCCGAGCGGACGTAGCAACGCCCGGGCGTGGACTTGGAGATGAGCGCCGAATCGGGCGCCTCGATGACGTCCCGGGACTCCTCCGCGTTCGTCACGCGCAGCGCGATCCGCAGGTTGGTGTTGGCGCGGATGTCCTGGCTCACGACACCGGCGGGGCGCTGCGTCGCGAGCACCAGGTGGACCCCGAGCGAACGGCCTCGCCGTGCGATGTCGACCAGCCCGGCCACGAAGTCGGGCAGTTCGGCGACGAGCGAGGCGAACTCGTCGATGACCAGCATGAGTCGCGGCATCGCTTCGAGTTCCGGCCGCAGCCGCCGCGCGTCGTTGTAGTCCTCGATGTCCTTCGTCGCCGCGTGGAAGAGGATCTCCTCGCGGTGCCTCAACTCGGCGGCGAGCGAGTCGAGCGCGCGCTCGGTGAGGTGCGCGTCGAGGTCGCTCACCATGCCGACCGTGTGCGGCAGCCGCGCGCAGTCCTGGAAGGCGCTGCCGCCCTTGTAGTCGATGAGGACGAAATTGAGGCTGTCGGGCGTGTTGTTGAGCGCGAGCGAGGCGATCATGGTCTGCAACAGCTCGGACTTGCCCGCGCCTGTCGTGCCCGCGATGAGCGCGTGCGGCCCGTCGCGGCGGATGTCGAGCACGAAGGGCCCGTCGGCGCCGACCCCGATGACCGCCGAGGTCGTGGACCCGCCCCGCCGCCACAGCGCGGCGACGTCCTTGCCCTCCGGGTCGGGGAGGTCGACGAGGTCCAGGAGGCGGGCCGCCGTGGGCAGCGCCGCGTCCGCGTCGTCGCGGCTGATGTCCCGTACGGGCGCGAGCGCGCGCGCGACCCGCGTGCACCACGCCGTGCTCACCTGGTCGGCGAGCACCTCGCCCGCCGACTCGTACCCGTGCCCGAACAGCCGTACGTGCGCGGAGGGTTCGGCAGGCCAGCACACCGCGGTGCGGCACTCCTCGGGCAGCACCCGCTGGTCCTCGTCCACACAGATCGCGTAGATCCCGACCGCGGGGCCCTCCTGGAGCAGGCGCGGCACCCCGGGGACCCTGCGCAGCAGGCGCGCCCCGTCGAGGACGAGCAGGATGTGCGCGTCGGGGCGCAGCGCGTACTGCGCGGCGTTGTTGCGCGCGGCCTCCTGCCTGCGCTCCAGCTCGGCCGTCACCTCGGAGATCCTGCGGCTCACCGTCTCGCCGTCCGTGCCGAGCAGCGCGACACAGCCCTGGCCCTGGCGGGGCGCCGCGTGCGGCAGCCAGTGCGCCCACTCCCAGCGCTCGGCCGCGTCCTTCGCCGAGGACAGCACGACGAGCGAGAGGTCGCGGGGCGAGTGCAGGATCGCGGCCTGCGCGGCGAGCCACCGCGCCGAGGCCACCGCGCGCTCGCGGTCGCCCGCGACCCCGACGACCCCCAGTTCGGTGAGCGGCAGCGTCAGCGGCACGCTCGCCACGACGGGCGGGTCCGGATCGGCGCCCGACGAACCGGCGCGCTCGTGCACGAGGTCCAGTTCGGCGGGCAGGTCGGTGAGCCCGACCCGCAGGTGCAGGGCGTCCACGTCCGTGATCCGCCGCTCCCACAGGCGCCGCCTCGGGCCCGTCGCGAAGAGGAGCGCCTGCGCCGGGTCCGGGTAGCCCTCGCGCCGCCGCGCCTGGTCGTCGGCGCTCAGCTCCGTCAGCTTCTCCTCGTGGGCGGCGAGCGCGGCCTTGTACTCCTTGACGGCTGTGCGGTGCCGCTTCTTGCCGTGCCGCCGGTCGCTCCACCACTGCCCGAACATCATCGCCGGGGACATGAAGCAGAACAGCAGCATGTACGCCGACTTCATCATGAAGTACATGCCGAGCCCGAAGAACAGCGGCAGCAGCATGGAGAGGACCTGGAGCCGCGCCCCCTCGCCCTTCACCGGTTCCTCGGGGATCGCGAGCCGGGGCCTGGCGCGCGGTGAGGTCAGGCGCGGCGGGCGGTTGTAGGCGAGGCCGCCCTCGTCCGTCGGGGTCAGGTGGGCGTCGGGCGGGCCGGGTTCGGCGAGCGCGAACACCGAGTCCCCGCAGGCGAGCAGCGCCTCGGGCGGCCAGGCGGTCGCCTTCCCGATCTCCTCGCCGTCGAGCGTGAGCGTCACCCCGGGGGCGGGTTCGACGGTGACGGCGCCCGCGTGGTCGACGGTGAGGCGCGCGGCGAGCGCGGGCAGCGTGGGCTCCTCGACGCGCAGGGTCGCCGCCGGGCCCGAGCCGAGCGTGCTCGCGCCGAGCGCGACCCGGGCCACGCGCCCGGCCGCCGGGCCGCCGCACACCCGTACCTCGAAGCGCCCGCCGGGCTCCGCGTGCCCGACCCACGGACCGATCGTGTCGTCCGTCGAGACCTTGACGCCGTCCCGCAGGAGCGGGCCCACCGGCTCGTCGGGCGCGCACCGCCGCCCGTCGACCCACAGGTTCGGGGGCGCCTCGTGCAGCCGCGTGACCTGCGCGGGGACACCGCTCCCGAGTCCGCCGCCCGGCGCTGCCGGGAGCCCTCCCGGCAGGCCGGTGGCCGACAGGCCCCCCTGCCGCGCGGCCCGGCGCAGCGCCACGGCGACCTCGGCCGCCGTCGTCCGCTTGTCCACGGTGACCACCGCGTCCTGCCCCGGCGCGCCCTCCTCGACGAGCGTCATCCTCACGCGCATCCGTACCGTCTCCCCCTGCCCGGCTCACGCCGCGCTCGCCATCGAACTTCCTTGCGCGGTACGGAAATGATGCCGCATCCCGGGGTGGCGGGAGGTGGGCGGCCGGTGCGGGTGCGGGGAAGCGCGGAGGTACGGGCGATTCGCGGCGGTACGTGCCGGGCAGGCCGGACGGCCCGCGTGGAGCGGCCCGCGTGGGGCGGTACGTGAGGGACGGCTCGCGTGGGGCGGTACGTGAGGGACGGCTCGCGTGGGGCGGTACGTGCGGGCCCGTGCACCTCGCAGGCGGTGTTCCGCGACCGGCCGCTCACCTTGCGCGGCAATCGCGCGCCGGTTCCTTCACCCTTCGCGCGTACGTTCCTTCACCCGGCCGGGGGAACGCCACGCGCGCAGCGGATGCGCAGCGGGCACCGGGGCAGCACCCTCTGTGTGAGGGAGGTGCACTATGGGTTCGTCACGCGTCACGCTCTGTGTCACGGCCGCGCTGCTGGCGGCCGTACTCGGTCCGCAGGGGGCCGCGTCGGCGGCGAGCGGCGCCCCGGAGCGGCCCGCGGTGCGAGCCGAGGCGTGCCTGGCCCGCCCTGGCACCCCGGACGCCGGGTTCTTCCCCACCCCGTCCCCCTCGCGCTCCTGCCCGCCGCGCGACACGAACGGCCCGCCGCCCCCGGGCGCCGCCCGTCAGGCCCACGCCCCCGAGCCCGCCGAGCGCCGCGCGGGCGAGCGGCCCGCAGCGGTCCCCGCCGCACGCGCGGCGGGCCCGAGCGCGGCACAGGCCGTCGTGGGGTTCCTCCTCGCGGCGACCGCCGCACTCGTCGTCGCCTTCGGTGTCCTGCGCCGCGGCCGCCGCTGAAGCCGTCCGGGGCGGCACGGCCGGGGGCGCTTCTGCTCGTTCCGGCCAACTCCCGCGCTTCCCGGGCGAATCGGGGCGGATATCCCGGCGGGGCGTCCCGCTATGTCAGGATTGAAGCCTCACCGGTACACCCTAGGGGGAGTGGATGTACGGCAGTGACGCACGTGGATGGCGCGGAGTCGCGGTCGGCGTGCTCGTGGCAGCGGCCGTGCTCGGGGGGTGCTCCTCGGGCGGCGGCGACAAGGGGGGAGAGGACCCCAAGCCGCACGACACGAACACGGCGGTGGGGCAACGCCCCAAGGGCCAGGACCCGTACTGGGTCAACCCGCGCGGCAAGGCGGCCTCCGCGCTCGCCGGGTACCGCGCGGACGGCAAGGAGACCGAGGCCGGGCTCGTGGAGCGCATCGCGCGTGAGCCGGTCGGGCAGTGGCTCACCCCGGAGGGCGCGGGGGAGGAGGCGCGCGGCTTCACGGAGGCCGCCGCGCAGGCGGACCGTACCGCCCTCCTCGTCCTGTACAACATCCCGCACCGCGACTGCGGCCAGTACTCGGGCGGCGGCGCGGCCGACGGGAACGCGTACCGCGCCTGGATCGACAAGGTCGCCGCAGGCATCGGCGACGGGCCCGCGACCGTCGTGCTCGAACCGGACGCCCTGCTCCACCTCGTGGACGGCTGCACACCGCAGGAGTTCCACGAGGAGCGGTACGACCTCCTCAAGGGCGCCATCGAGAAGCTCGGCGCGCTCCCGCACACCACGGTCTACCTCGACGCGGGCAACCCGGGCTGGCAGCGCCCCGAAGCGCTCGCCGAACCGCTCAAGCGTGCCGGGATCGAGGCGGCCGACGGCTTCGCCGTCAACGTCTCCAACTTCCAGACGACCGCGCGGAGCGTCGCCTACGGCAAGGAGCTGTCCCGTCTCGTCGGCGGCAAGCACTTCGTCGTCGACACGAGCCGCAACGGCAACGGGCCCTATACGCAAGGCGATCCGGGCGAGCGGTGGTGCAATCCGCCGGGGCGGGCGCTCGGTGAGCCGCCGACGACGAGGACGGACGACCCGCTCGTGGACGCGTACCTGTGGGTGAAGCGGCCCGGCGAGTCGGACGGGACGTGCAAGGGCGGGCCCCAGGCGGGGGACTGGTGGGCGGAGTACGCGCTCGGGCTCGCGAAAGAGCGCTGACACCGGACGAGCTGGGGTGGGGTCCCGCCGGACCCCACCCCAACTCACGTCCCAGGGTAGCTACTTCACTTCCACCCACTGGGCCTTGCTCGGTGTCCCCTGGTCGTCCGTGACGAAGAGCATGTACCAGCCGCTCGGCACGAGGTTCCGGTTCTTCGGGATCGTCACCTCGATGCCGCCCGCGCTCCGCCTCACGTCGAGGGCCACCGAGCGCTGGTCGACGTCCGTCACGTGCGTGGAGGCGCTCGGGCGGATGAGGCGCGCGGTGCGGATCGCGGCCGCGTGCTTGCTCGGGTACCTGGCGGTGCCACCGCGCTCGACGGCGGCCGGGCCCTTGCCGAGGCCCGGGCGCGCGCCCTGGTAGAGGTACGGCGGCGTGTAGATCTCCAGGCGCTGCTCGAAGGTGCCCGGCTTGCTGTTCGCCTTGTCCGCGTAGAGCGAGTCGGAGCCGAAGAAGAGCACGCGCCCGTCGGGCAGGAGCAGCGAGCCGGAGTGGTAGTTGCGGCCCACCTCGGGGTCCGCGACGCGGCGGAAGGTGTTGGTCCTCGTGTCGTAGAGGCGGGCCTGGTGGATGTTGGAGTCGCCGCGTCCCCGGTAGTCCTCGGACCCGCCGGAGACGAGCACGCTGTCATCGGGCAGGACCGAGGTCTGCGGGTAGCGGGTGCCCTTCTCCAGCGAAGGCCCGTCGTGGAAGCGGGGGGTGGGGTCCTTGAGGTCGATGAGCCGTGTCCTGCTGCTCGACTTCGTGGACTCGCCGACACCCCCGCCCCCGATGACCAGGTACTTCTCGTCCTGCGCGGGCGGCAGCAGGACCGTGCCCGAGGTCTCCATGCGGTCGGGGTCGCTGAGGCCCGCGAGCTTGTCGAAGCGGTTCGACTCCAGGTCCCAGATGCCCGGCTCGCGGCCCTCGTCGGCGGGCCCGTACCCCGCGTTGGAGCCCGAGTAGAAGAGCCGCCCGTCCTGGAGGAGGAAGACGGCCGGGTACGTCGGGAACTGCCGCTCCTTCTTCGTGTACGTCCAGGTGCGGGTCTTCGGGTCGAAGACCTCGTTCTTGCCGGGGACGAGCTGGCCGATGTCGTCGAGCCCGGACAGGGAGAGGACCTTCCCGTCGGAGAGGGTCGTCAGGGTCGGGTACCAGCGGGCCTCGTGCATCGGGTCGACCTTGATGTACTTCTCGGCGACCGGGTCGAACTCGAAGGCGTCGTCGATGCCCTGGAAGTCCTTCTTGTCGAGCGCGAGCTTCTCGGCGATCCCGTACACGTTGTGGCGGTCCGCGCCCGTGAGCCCTTCGACGCGGTAGTTGTCCTGCGAGCCCGTCTCGTACTTCGCGCCCTCCTTCTCGGCCTCGACGTAGATGCGGTCGAGCCCGGGCTCGGTGCGCAGGAACTTCCCCGTCTTCTTGTCGAAGATCTTCTTGGCCCGCTCGACGACCGCGGGGTCCTTCGCGACGAAGGTCTTGCCGGACTCCTTGCCGGTGAACTTCGTCCCGGCCTTGATCGTCTTCGGCGCGTCCGGGTCCTCGTTGTGGACGATCATGAGGCCCCCGGCCTTCTTCACGTCGCCCTTGAGCTTCTCGTAGCGCTTCGTGCCGCCCGCGACGAGCAGGTTGCCGTTGGCGAGCTGGGTGTGCCCGGTGCAGAAGAGGTCGTCGGGGGTCGGGACCTTCTTGATGGTGTTGCTCGCGGGGTCCCAGATGCGCGTGTCGTACTTCTTCGCGTCGAAGTTGTCCTGGTTGTTGCCCGAACCGGCGATGAGCAGCACCTTCCCGGTGCGCAGGAGTGCGGCGTGGATCGTGTTCTGCCGGTACTCCTTCGGGAAGTTCAGGATGTCCCAGTGCCCGTTGCGCTCCTTGTACTCGGGTCTGTTGATCTTGTAGTGGTGGTAGCGCTCGGAGCCGAAGCGGTACATGGCCGGTGCGTTCATGCCCGCGATCGCGATCACGACGACGGCCCCGACCCCGACCCGGCGCATCCGGCGCAGCCTGGCGCGGTCCGTCATGCCTCACGCCCCCCGATCCGCACGGTCTCGCCGTCGTCGTCCGCGGCGGCCCACGAGGGCCGCGGATCGCGCGCCGAGCCCGTGGGCTGCCCGGGCACCGACGCCTGCGGGGGCACGGGCGCGGGCGGAGGCACTACGGGTACGGGGGCGGCCCCGGGCTCCCGTACGGGCCCTGCCGCCGTCCCCTCGTGCCGCAGCGACCATCGCCACAGCAGGATCGGTGCCGCCGTGATGAGCAGCGCGAGCGAGGCCCAGACGATCATCGCCGGGTGGTGGTGGCCGAGTGCGAAGGAGGCCGCGAGGGAACCGCCGAAGACGGCGATGAAGAAGAGGTGGACGCGGAAGGTCCCGAAGAGCGTGTCCGGGCTCGCCGAGTCGCCCTTGGGTGTCACGACGAAGCGGCTCTTGCGGCGCAGTGCCGCGTCCATGAGCGAACGCGCGTACAGCGGTGCCGACATGGCGGACATCGCCATACCGGCGACCCCGCCGGAACCCTCCGGCTCGTGCGGCGAGACGTTGTGCCGCCTGTTCCAGATGTACAGCCCGATCTGGAGCGCGGAGGCGTTGCCGTAGAGCATGAGCCATACGGACGGGTCGATGTTGACCCCGGAGGCCCCGAGCCCGAGGAACAGCGCGCAACTCAGCGCGGCCAGAATCCAGTTGAGCGCGGACATCGGGTAGAAGACGACCATCATCGTGTAGTTGAAGAAGCGCCCGAACGGCAGCGTGAACGGCGCCTTCCAGAACTGCTTGAGCAGCGTCTCGTACGTCCCGCGCGACCACCGGAGTTGCTGCGTGAAGAAGTCCGTCCAGGCGGCCGGGCCCTCGCCGACCGCGAGCACGTCGGGGGTGTAGACCGACTTCCACTTGCGGCCCGTGCGCGGGTTGCGGGCGCGGTGCATCTCGAAGCCCGTCGCCATGTCCTCGGTGATCGAGTCGTACAGGCCGCCGATCTGGCGCAGCGCCGCGATCCGTACGGCGTTGGACGTACCGACGAACATGGGGGCGCCGTAGGCGTTGCCCGCGCGCTGGATGAGCGCGTGGAAGAGGAACTGCTGCGATTCGGCGGCCTTGGTCACGAAGCTGTCGTAGTTGCCGTAGACCTGCGGTCCGATGACGAAGCCGACGTCCGGGTCGCGGAAGTAACCGAGCATCCGCTCCAGGTAGTTGGGGAGCGGGACGTGGTCGGTGTCGACCGAGGCGAAGTAGTCGTACTCGTCGCCGTGCGCGTCCAGCCAGGCGTTGTAGTTGCCGTGCTTGGTCTTCGCGCGGTGCGGGCCCCTGGGCTGGTTCCAGCGCGCGACGCCCTTGCGCGAGAAGTGCTTCACCCCGAGCCGCGCGCACACCGCGCGCACCTCGGGGTCGTCGCCCTCGTCGAGCAGCCACACGTGCAGGACGCCCCGGTGCCGGATGCGGACGGCGGCCTCAAGGGTCCGCGTCACCATCTCCAGCGGCTCCTTGCCCGGCACGAAGGACGTGAGGAAGGCGACGCGCGTCCCGGTCTCGGGGACGACGGGCACGGGGTCGCGCGCGACGAGTGTCGCGTGCGCGTTGGAGAGCACGTTGAGGCAGCGGAACAACTCGATGAGCCCGATCGCGACGAGCATCACCACGTCGAGCACCGGCAGGAAGTCGTACGCGGGGTAGTCGCGCTCCGTCCAGTGCGCGGGCTGGAGCAGCCACACGAGCAGGCCGAGCGAGAGCACGGGCGCGGCGCAGAGCAGCAGCGTGGCCCGCACCCGGTGCGTCTCCTGGCCGATCAGGCTGCGGTAGCGGACGCGGTAGGGGCGGGATGGATCGGGTTCGGTGAGCGGTCCGGCGAGCCGGCTGTAGTGCTCGTAGTCGTAGCGGGGCAGTTTGCCGCGCAACCGGCGGAAAGTGCCGGTCCTGGTCTGCTCCACTCTGAGCTGGGTCGTGCGCGCCGGATCGTCACCGGTCGGCGTCATGAGTCATTCCCCCCGCACGCGGCCGCCGGGCCGCGTGGTCTCGTTCTCCCTCGCCCGCGGCGGCCCCCTCCGGCCGTCGCGGGCGCGTGCTGTCGTCACCGCCGGTGCGGTGGCCGGGTGGGTGTGCCGGGCCGCGCGTCCCTGGCGGTGTTCGTCACGACGTTCGTCATGAACTTCGCCATGTTCGTCACGAAGTTCGTCGCGACAAATGATGCTTTTTCCGGCGCGCCGGTTGCGCGATGCCCCTCCCGGCACGACCCCCCGCCGCCCGGCGCCCCCTCTCGACGACTCGAAAAGAGTTCTACGCCACCGGCCATGATCGCAAGGGCGAAACAATGTGTTTACCGTGCATATCCGCCAATCGGTACAACTGAACGGTTGACCGTCCGAACGGGTGTATGAGGGGCACGGGACGCGGGGGATGGGAGCGCGCGAGGGGGTGGGCGCGTGCGCGGAGGCGCGCGGGATGTGCGGACGCGCCGGTGCTCCTCGGGCGAAGGCGCTGCGCGCCCATACGAAAAAGGCCCCCCGATCGCTCGGGGGGCCTTCTCTGTCGGTGCGCCGCCAGGGACTCGAACCCCGGACCCGCTGATTAAGAGTCAGCTGCTCTAACCAACTGAGCTAGCGGCGCCTGCTGACGTCGAGAACTTTACCCGATCCCCAGGGGTGCTCCCAAACCACGGCGGCCCCGCATCCGCACGCCCCTGACCGGGGGTGATGCGGCATTCGGGTCGTCAACATGCGGGCCCGCCCCGGCGTTGGGAAACTGATGTCTGTACAGATTTCGGCTGATTTGTCCCAGAGGGTGTGACGTGAATCTCATCGCCGGTCCCGTCTTCGAGGAGTTCCAGCCGGGCGCTGCCTGCCCGTGCCCCGGGTGCGCCGCCGAGCGCGCCCCCGCCGTCCCGTCGGGCGCGCGGCGGCGTCGCGGGCGTACGGGGGCGTACGGCGTACGGGCCGTGCTCGCCCTCGCCGCCGCGGCGACCTCCGTGCTCGGAGCCGCCCCCTTCGCGCCCCCCGCCTTCGCTGCCCCGGAGCCACCTGGCGCCACCGCCCCCGAGGGACCGTCCGGTGCGTACGGGCCGGGAGCGCCCCAAGCTCCCGCCGTGCGGCGCGAGGCGACCGGGCCCGACGAGGCGGAGGCGCGGCGCGAGGCGGCGGGGACGAGGGAGGTCACGGCGGGTGCCCCGGCGCTCGGGCGCGGGGCGACGGGCGCCGACGAGGCGCGGGCGCGGCGCGAGGCGGGCTTCGCGGCGGCGCCGCGCGAGACCGGCACGGGAGCCGCCGCCGACGCGGCCGACCGGGCCGCGGCGCCCCGTACCGCCACGCCCGCCCGCCCCGCCGCCGCGCCCCGCGAGCCCTCGGCCACCCAGGAGGGCGAACATCCCGGCGATCTTCGCGGCGGTCGTCCCAGCAGTCTTCCCGGCGGCTACGGCGACCCCGACGACCCGTCCGAAGGGCCCCGCACCCCGCAGGGCAGCGCCGAGCCGCTGCACACGGGCGGCGAGGGGGGCGCGGCCGCGCCGGGCACCGTCACGCGCGCGCAGATCATCGACCGCGCCCGTACCTGGCTCGCCGCGAAGGTCCCGTACAGCATGAGCGCATACCACTCGGACGGGTACAGGCAGGACTGTTCCGGCTTCGTCTCGATGGCCTGGGACCTGCGCTCCAACCAGTGGACCGGCTCCCTCGCCTCCTTCGGCGAGCGCATCACGAAGGACGAGCTGAAGCCCGGGGACATGCTCCTCTTCCACAACGCGAAGAACCCGGCGGACGGCTCCCACGTCACGCTCTTCGGCGGCTGGGCGGACGCGGCGCACACGAAGTACATGGCGTACGAGCAGACGCCGCCGCGCACGCGTGGCCGGACCACGCCGTACGCGTACTGGACCAACTCCTCGCGCTACGTGCCGTACCGCGCGAAGAACCTCGCGAGCGGCGGCGCGGGCCCCGAGTCGAGCGCCTTCCCCGGCGCCGCCGCCTTCGGGCCGGGCCGGGCCGGGCCGCACGTGACCCGGCTCGGCGAGCTGCTCGTCGCGCGCGGCGCGGGCGGCGCCTACAAGGTCGGCCCCGGCCCGCGCTGGACCGAGGCCGACCGCCGTGCGACCGCCGCCTTCCAGCGCGCGCAGGGCTGGCGCGGCGCGGGCGCCGACGGCATCCCGGGCCCGCGCACGTGGGAGTACCTCGTCGGCGGCAAGGGCAAGGACGTGCGATGACGACGACACCCGCGGTTCCTGCGGCGCGCGAGGACACGGCCCCGCACCCCCTCGCTCCCCGCCCCTCCGTGCCCGCCGAGCGGCCCGCGCGCACGCTCCCCGGGTGGGGTGTGGTCCTCGTCGCCGCGCTCGCCGCCGCCGTCGCGCTCGGCGCGCTCGCACGGGTCGCCGCGACGGGCTCCCGGCCCGCGGCGGCGCTCGCGCTCGGCTGCGGGCTGCTCTCCGTGTACGCGGGCGCCGGGCTGCAACGCGTACGCCCCGGCACGGCGCACGTGCTCACGCTCGCCGGGCGCTACCGGGGGACGGTGCGGCGCACGGGGCTCGTGTGGGCCGACCCGCTGCCGCGCCGCGTCCCCGTGGACCTCACGCTGCGGCACTGGCGCGGCGGTCCCTTCCCGGTGGGCGGGGGCGAGCGGGTCCAGCTGCTCGTCGTGTGGCAGGTCGCCGCGCCCGCCCGCGCGGCCTTCGCCGTCGAGAACGCGGCGGAGTACCTGCGCGACGCGGTGGAGGCCGCGGCCCGCGCGGTGCGGGACGAGACGGCGCTCACCGCACGTGTCGCCGCCGACGCCGCCACCGTGGGCCTCACGGTCCACACCGTCCGCCCGCTGCGCACCGAACCCGCGCCGCACGCGGCGGTCCTGGACGCGGTGGAGCGGACGGTGACGGGGCTCACGGAACGGGGACTGCTGGGCGAGGACCCGTCGGAGCGCAGAGCGATGGTCAGGGCGCTGACGGTGGCGTTGTCGGCCAAGTCCTAGGCGCGGAAAGGCCCCGGCGGCGTACGAAGAAGGCCCCGGCAGGGTACGAGAAAGGCCCCCCGATCGCTCGGGGGGCCTTTCTCTGTCGGTGCGCCGCCAGGGACTCGAACCCCGGACCCGCTGATTAAGAGTCAGCTGCTCTAACCAACTGAGCTAGCGGCGCCTGCTGACTCGGAAATCATACCCAAGGTTTCGTGTGCTCCCGACCACCCCGGGCCCGCTGCTCAGATCGTCAGGGAGAGCAGGACGGGGGTCGAACCCCTGCTCAGCGCGGCGGCGGCCGCGTGGAGGCGGTGGGCGTGCGCGGCGGGCAGCGAGACGGCGAGACAGCCGACCGTGGGTCCCGTGCTCATCGGGACGGCCGCGCAGACCGTGCCGACCGCGTACTCCTGCACATCGAGCACGGGGACGACGGGCGTCTGCGCCTCCAGCCTGCGGAACAGGGCGCGCGTATCGGTGATCGTGCGGGCGGTGAAGCGGGCGGGGCGGTGGCGCGAGAGGTGCTCGCGGCGTGCGTCGGGGCCGAGCTGTGTCAGGAGCGCCTTGCCGACCGCGCTCGCGTGGCCGGTGGAGCGGAAGTCGACCCACTCGTGGACGCGCGGGGTCTCGGGGGCGTCGGCGACGGTCGTGACGGTGATCTCGCCGTCGACGTAGCGGCCCACGTACACGGCGGCGTTCACCTCGTCGCGCAGGCGGTCGAGGAGCCCCTGGAGGTGGCTGCGGATCGCGAACTCGCTGTTGAGCGAGGAGCCGCCGAGCAGCGAGAGCGACTCGCCCGTCACGTACCCGCCGTCGTCCGCGCGGCGCGCGTAGCCCTGGCCGCACAGCATCGCGAGGAGCGCGCCGAGCCGGTCCGCGTCGAGCCCGGTATCCGCCGCCAGCTCGGGGACGCGGGCCCCGCCCGTACGGCGCGACAGCGCTTCGAGTACCCGCAGGGCGTCCTGCACGGACTGCTGGGCGCGGGTCCTGCGCGGCGGTACGGAGGTCGAAGGCACGGGGTCCCCCTGGCGGCGGCGTGGTGGGCCGGTCGATTCCCGACTCCCGTCACGATAGTGCGGTGGGGGCGCGCGGGGGTGGTACTTGGGGGGATTGAGGGCCGGCGGCCGCAGGGGCCGGGGCGGCCGTGGCCTGGGGATATGGCTGCGGCATATGCCAGCGAAGGGGTCCCGCGGCCGAAGCCGCGAGACCCCTCCCCGGCGGGGCCCGGCACGGACCCGGGGACGCTCAGAGCACCGCGCGCAGGAACTCCCGCGTCCGCTCCTCCTTCGGTTCGCCGAAGATCTGGGACGGGGGCCCCGATTCGACGATGCGGCCCGCGTCGAACATGAGGACGCGGTCGGAGATGTCGCGCGCGAAGCTCATCTCGTGGGTCACGCACAGGAGCGTGATGTCGGTCGTACGGGCGATGTCGCGCAGGACGTCCAGCACGCCCGCCACCAGCTCCGGGTCCAGGGCCGACGTGACCTCGTCCAGGAGCAGGATGTCCGGCTTCATCGCGAGCGCGCGGGCGATGGCGACGCGCTGCTGCTGTCCGCCGGACAGCTGCGTCGGGTGCGCGTCGGCCTTGTCGCCGAGCCCCACGAGGTCGAGCAGCTCACGGGCGCGCGCCTCGGCCTCGGGCTTCGGGACGCCGAGCGCCGTGACGGGCGCCTCGGTGATGTTCCGCAGCACGTTCATGTTCGGGAAGAGGTTGAACTGCTGGAAGACCATGCCGATCTTCTTGCGCGCCTGGCGCTGGTACTTCTCGGAGGCGGGCTTCAACGAGCCGTCCGCCTTGCGCTCGTGGCTCAGCGGCTCCCCGCCGACCCGGATCACGCCCTCGCTCACCTGCTCCAGGGTCATCAGGAGTCGCAGGATCGTCGTCTTGCCCGAACCCGAAGGGCCGATGAGCGTGACGTGCTCGCCCTTGCGCACGGAGAAGTCGAGGTGGTCGAGGACGGTGTTGTCGCCGAAGCGCTTGACGACCTTGTCGAAACGGATCAGCTCGGCGCTGCCGGGCTTCGCGTCGTCGACGGCCACGTCACGCGTCTTGTCGAGCGGTCCCGCCTCCTGCCGCGCGGCGGGTACGGGCTGTTCGTCGGCCGGCTGCGCGGGGGTCGGCTGCGGTTCAGTGGCCAAGGCGTTTCTCCAGCTTTCTCATCAGCAGCGACGTCGGGTAGCTCGCCACCAGGAAGATCAGGCCCGCGAGGGTGAAGACCTCCGCGTACGCGAAGTGGTCGGAGCCGTACTCGCGGGCGTTCAGGACCATGTCGCCCACCGTGATCACGGCGAGGTACGGGGTCTCCTTGAACATGGCGATCGCGTAGTTGCCGAGCGCCGGGAGGACGTTGCGGACCGCCTGTGGCAGGACGACCGCGCCCCACGTGCGTCCGGGCGAGAGCGACAGCGCGCGGGCCGCCTCCCACTGCCCCTTCGGCACCGCGTCGATCCCGGCGCGGTACGCCTCGCCCATGTACGTGGCGTAGTGCACGCCGAGCACGATGATGCCGAGCGTGAGCGGGTCGACCGAGCCGAAGAGGGTGTACACGCCGACGAGCTGCACGAGCAGCGGTGTCGAGCGGATGAACTCGGTGACCGCCTTCACGGGCAGCCGCACCCAGCCGGGGCCCCGGCTCGCCATCGCGACGAGAAGGCCGAGCACGGCGGCGACGAGCGAGCCGAGCACGGTGGCGAGCAGTGTCGTCCAGAAACCGTCGAGCAGGAGCGGGAACGAGTCCGAGACCGCGTCCCATTTCCATTCGTAATTCACTTCGCGCCTCCGCCCGCGAGAGCCGGTTCCGCGCTGCGGCTGCGCAGGACACCGCGCGCGCCCTCGTGCTGCCCGAGCCGCTTCTTCGCCGCCCGCTCCAGGGCGTTCATGCCGAGCGTGAGCAGGTAGGCGAGGACGAAGTAGATGACGAGAAGCGTGAGGTACGCGGGTGCCGTCGCACCCGTGCGGTCACGCATCTGCTGCACGACCGCCGTGATGTCCACGGCCGTGATGAGCCACAGCAGCGGCGTCGCCTTGAGCAGCATGATGAGCAGCGAGGTGAACGAGGGGATCATCTGCACCCAGGCCTGCGGCAGGATCACCTTCCGCATCCGCTGCGCGGGCGAGAAGTTGAGCGCCACGGCCGCCTCGAACTGCGCGCGCGGCACGGCATTGAGCGCCCCGCGCACCACCTCGGAGCCGTACGCCCCGTAGTTGATGCCGAAGGCGACGACGCCGCAGAAGAGCGGATTGAGTTCGTAGCCGGTGATCAGCGGCAGCGCGTAGAAGAGCCAGAAGACCTGCACGTACAGCGAGGTCCCCCGGAAGAACTCCACGATGACCCGCGAAATCCCGCGTACGAGGAGGTACTTGCTGTTCGCCATGAAGCCGAAGACGAAGGAGAGCACGAAGGCGACGAGCGCGCCGAGCACGGTCGCCTGCACGGTCACCCACAGCCCGGAGCCGACGTCGTCGAGGCTGTCGAAGAAGAGGGAGAAGAAGTCACCCATGAATCAGGGCCTTTGTCCGGGCCGCGCGCCGCCGTCCGTGGCCGGTGCGCGGGGTCGGTACGGGGGCGGCGTGCGCCGGTACGGGGTAGCTCACGCCTTGCACAGGGTCGCCGTCCGCAGGTTCGCCGGAGGCACCTCGCTCGCGCCGAAGCCGTAGGGCTTGAGCAGCCGCACGAACTCGGCCTCGTTCGAAGTGATCTTCTTCAGCTCCTTGTTGAAGGCGTCGCGCAGCTCCTCGCTGCCCTTGCGGAAGACCGCGCCACCCGGCGAGTACTGCTTCTTGCCGTCGAGTTCGGGCACGAAGGGGGCGACGACCTCCAGCTCCGGGTTGTTCTTGACGAGCCAGCGCAGCGAGATCCCGGTGAGCACGAAGGCGTCCACGCGGCCCGACTTGACCGCGTCGGCGCCGTCCTGCTGCTTCTGGAGCGACTTGATCTTGCCGCCGGATATGCCCGCGCCCTCCACGTAACTCTTCTCCACCGCACCGGACATGACGCCGAGCGTCGCCCCGGACTCCTTCGCCGAAGCGAGGTCGGTGAGCTTCTTCGGGTTGCCCTTCTTGACGAGCATCGCGGTCGGCGAGATGAACTCGGGCTCGGAGAACAGGGCGTTCTCGCAGCGCTCGGGGGTGATCGCCATGCCCGCGCTGATCACGTCGTACTTACCGGCCTGGAGCCCGGGGATCAGCCCGTCGAACTCCGTGAAGGTGGGCCGCAGTTCGGGCACACCGAGGGCCTTGAAGATCTCGGCGTGCAGCGTCGGGGCCTCGCCCTTGAGCTTGCCGTCCTCCTTGTACCCGTACGGCGCCTCGTTGGCGTACGCGACCTTCACGTACCCCTGCTTCTTGAGCTTGGCGAGGCCCGACTCGCCCCCTGAGCCGCCCGAGTCGGTCTTGCTGCACGCGGCGAGGAAACCGGACACCGTCAGGGCGCCTCCGACCGCCGCCGTACGGGTCAGGAAGCCCCGGCGGGAGAGATGGGGGAACTCGGCCATGTGTGTTACCTCCGCGTCGTACAGCGCATGGATACAGCGCATGGATACGAGGGGGTCGCCTTCCCGAGCGGCCGAAGTTATGCGGATGCCCCGGCGGCTGTGATGCGATGGTGGCCTGAGGGTGACCTTCCTGTTGTCATACAAGGGAGATTTGCGGACCTATCTCTCGCCGTGTCCTCGCCGTGCGGGCCGCTCCCGTCCGCGCGACTCTGGAGGCAAGGCCGGAAAAGTCCGGTACGGGCAGGTGTGGCGGGCGGTGAGCGGGCAGACGCACACAGGCAGGGCGCGCGGCGCGGCGCAGGGCGCGGGGCAGGTCCCCGTACCCGCGTCCGTATCGCTCCCCGTACCCGCATCCGTACCCGTAGCAAGGGAGCAGTGACGTGACGGCACTCGGCTTTCTCTATCCCGGCCACGCGGCGGAGGACGACTACCCGCGCATCGAGCAGATGCTCGCGAGCGACATCCGCCTGCCGCTCGTGCACGTGCCCGCGCGCGGCGGCGAGGCGGGCTGGCCGGGCGAGGTGCTCGCCGGGGAGGCGGCGGAGGAGCTGCGGCTCTCGGGCGCCGAGGCCGTCGTCTGGGCCTCGACGCTCGGCAGCGCGAGCGGCGGGCCCGACGAGGCCCTGCGGCAGGCCGACCGGCTCGCGAAGGACGCGGGCGCCCCGGCGTCGGGCACCGCGGCCGGTTTCGTCAACGCGGCGAGCGAACTCGGCATGCGGCGCGTGTCCCTCGCGACGCCCTACGGCGAGGCGCAGACCGAGACGCTCGCCGACTATGTGCGGGCCGCGGGTTTCGAGGTCGTACGGGCCGTCGCCGGCGGCCCCGCGAGCCCCGCCGAGGCCGCCGCCTGGGACGCGGACGCGCAGGCGAAGCTCGTACGGGACGCCGCCGAGCCCGGCGTGGACGGCGTCCTGCTCGCCTGCACGGCGCTGCGCACCGCCGCGCACATCCCGCAACTGGAGGTCGCCGCGGGCCGGCCCGTCCTCACCGCGAACCAGGTGAGCGTGTGGGAGGCGCTGCGGCTCGCGGAGCGGCGGGTGCGGGAACCGGCGCTCGGGACGCTCTTCACCGTGCAGCCGCCCGTCGTGGGGTGAGCGGGCGGCCGCGGCGGGCTCCGCCGCCGGCCCCTGCGGGAATAACCGGCGGACCCCTCCTGTTGTGCGCCGGAGTACCCGCAGCACCCGCACGACCTGGAGGCATGACCGGTGGACGACGTGGACGAGATCCGAGGCACAGCGCAGGGAAGCGCTCCCGTACCGCTCTCCGTACTCGACCTGGTCACCGTCGGTGCCGGGCACACCGCGAGCGAGGCGCTCGCGACCGGCGTCGAGATCGCGAAGACCGCCGAGCGGCTCGGCTACCACCGCTACTGGGTCGCCGAGCACCACTCGATGCCCGGCATCGCCTCCTCCTCACCGGCCGTGATCCTCTCCCACCTCGCCGCCCACACCGAGCGCATCCGCCTCGGCTCGGGCGGCGTCATGCTGCCCAACCACGCGCCGCTCGTCATCGCGGAGCAGTTCGGCACGCTGGAGGCGCTCGCCCCCGGGCGCGTCGACCTCGGCCTCGGGCGCGCCCCGGGCACCGACGGCGCGACGGCGCAGGCGCTGCGCCGCACCGAACGCCCGGGCGAGGGCGCGGACGACTTCCCCGCGCAGGTCGCCGAGCTGGCCCGGTTCCTCGACGACGACTTCCCCGACGGCCACCCCTACCGCCGTATCCACGCGGTCCCCGGTCCCGTCCAGGCCACCTCGGCGGGCGGCGTGCAGTCCCCGCACCGCCCGCCGCTGTGGCTCCTCGGCTCCTCGGGCTTCAGCGCGCAGCTCGCCGCGATGCTCGGCCTGCCCTTCGCCTTCGCGCACCACTTCGCCGCGCAGAACACGATCCCGGCGCTCGACCTCTACCGCGAGAACTTCCGCCCCTCGGCCGTGCTCGACGAGCCGTACGCGCTGATCGGCGTCGCCGCGCTCGCCGCGGACGACGAGCGCGAGGCACGCCGCCAGGTCATGACGGGCGCCCTGAGCATGCTCCGCCTGCGCACGAACCGCCCCGGCCTCGTCCCGACCCCCGAGGAGGCGGAGGCGTACGAGTGGTCGCCGATGGAGGAGGAGTTCGTCAACGGCTGGCTCGCGAACATCATCCACGGCACCCGGGACGCGGTCCGCGAGGGCCTCAACGACCTCCAGAAGCGCACGGGCGCCGACGAACTGATGATCACGGCGAACGCGCACGGCGGCGAGGAACGCCGCCGCTCCTACGAGCTGATCGCGCAGGCGTACGGCTTCGGCGGGGGCGAGTAGGCGGGCGGGGACCGAGGAGCCCGGCGGGGACCGGGGAGCCCGGCGGGCGAGCGTCACGCGGCGTTCACCCCCGCCCGCTCCGCCCCGCTTCACCCCGCTCCGCTCCCCACCGCCCTGCCCTGCCCCGCTCGGGCCACCTCCTTCCCGCCCCCGCTGCCCGCTGTCACACTTCCGGTCGCCGTCCGGTCATAGGGGTGAGAACGCGATACGCACGAGGAATCAGGGAGTACGGCATGGACGCGCGACTCGATGTGTTCGGCAACGCGGTGGCCGGGAAGGTCGTGGGGCTGCTCGCCAGGACGGGGCCCGTCATCGACGGGAGCGGGCTGCCCGCCGCCACGGTAGAGCTGGTGAAGATCCGGGCCAGCCAGATCAACGGCTGCGGCTTCTGCACCGACATGCACACGAAGGACGCACTGGCCGCCGGGGAGACGCAGCTGCGCCTCAACCTCGTCGCGGTGTGGCGCGAGGCGACCGTCTTCACGGAGGCGGAGCGCGCGGCGCTCGCGCTCGCCGAGGAGGGCACCCGTATCGCCGACGGTGCGGGTGGCGTTCCCGACGAGGTGTGGGCCGAGGCCGCGAAGCACTACGACGAGCAGCAGATCAGCGGACTCGTCGCCCTCATCGCGATCATCAACGCCTACAACCGCCTCAACGTCATCACGCGCCAGCCGGCGGGCGACTACCAGCCGGGGCAGTTCGGCTGAGCGGGGCGGGGGGCCCGTACGGGGGTCGGGCCCCACTCCCGCCGTCAGGCGGCCGCGCCGAGGTGGCGGGTCAGGAACCGTACGTCGCCGTCGCGTTCGGGTGCGTCCGGCGGCGTGGAGTGCGTGCCGGGCCGCGCGTGCAGGCTCTTGTCGGCGGAGCCGAAGGCGTCGAAGAGCGCGAGGCTGTCGCCCCTCGGCACGCGCTCGTCGTCCCACCGCAGGAGAAAGCGCACCGGTACGGAGACGCGCCCGGCTTCGGCCGTGTTGACCGCCGCGCCGCCGAGGCCCAGTACGGCGGGCCGCACGCGGGGTTCGGCCGCGACGAAGGGAACGCCGAGACCGCAGCCGAGCGAGACGCCCCAGTAGCCGACGGGCCGCTCGCCCACGTACGGGAGTTGGCGTACCGCGTCGAGCACGGACCGCCACTCGGGCACGGTCCGCCGCGCCACCGTCGCCTGGAACGCGGCGACGAGCGGCGCGAGTTCGGCGCCTGCGGCGACGCGTCGCTGATCGGCGCGGGCGAGGTCGTCGTTCGCGGGATCGACGGGCCTGTCCCCGTGCCCGGGCACGTCGGCGCACACCGCCGCGTACCCGGCCTCGCGGACGAGCCGCATCCCCACCTCCCGTACACGCGCGGTCGTTTTGTGCTGACCGCCCCCGTGCCCGAAGAGGACGAGCGGCCGGGGCCCTTCGGCCTCCTGCGGGGTCCACAGCACCCCGGGAACCTCGCCGAGGGAGAAGAACTGTTCGCGTACGCCCTCACGGGGCGTCGCGGAAGAGGTGAAACGCATGGCAAGCCGTCCTCACAGGCTTGTGCGGGCGCTCCCTCGGCCATGCGGGGGCGACGAGGGAGTCCCGGCTTCCGTCACTACGGACACAGCGTTGATCGGACTCACCTCCTCGGGCAGCGGCTGACGCACGGCGGCGCCGACGTCAACACGCGACCGGCGTGCCGCCCAGCGGAAATCCCCTAACGAACCCCGTACGCCCGGATGAAGGCGTGCGCGCCCTGGGTCATGATCGCGCGGACCTGCTCCGGGTCGGACTGCGAGGGGACGGGCTGGCGCTCGTAGGCGAGCAGGACCGTCAGCGCGTAGAAGTGGGTGGCGGCCACGCGCGGATCGTCCGTCTCCAGGAGGCCCGCCTCGGTGTAGCGCGCCACGCGTTCCGCGAGGAGTTCCTCGGCGGCCGCCGTGGTGAGGTCGTCCTCGGTCGCGGGGTTGCGCAGGCGTTCCTGGGCGACGAGCCCGAAGGCCGTGGCGAAGTCGGCCGAGCCGACGACGGAGGTGCCCAGTTCGACGGCCAGCGCGGTGAGCGCGTCTTCGAGGTGCCGCAGCGTGGCGGGAGGCGCGTCGGCGGGGAGGTGACGGTCGAGCGCCCCGCTCATCGTGTCGTGGAGGGAGGCCGAGGCGTCGGCGAGGATCGCGAGGAACAGCGAGCGCTTGTCGCCGAAGTAGTCGTACACAGTCCTTTTTGACACGCCCGCGCGGGTGGCGAGGGCGTCCATGCTGACCCGGTCCACGCCCTGCCGTACGAACAACTCGCGTGCGGCCGCGAGGATCGCGGCCCGCTTGGGCGAGGACCCCGCGCGCACCGCCTTCTTCGGTGCGTCGGCTGCCGCCTGTGCCGTCTTCTCGGGCGCGTGCGCCGTCGTCTCCGCCGCCTTCACCACTCTCGTCGTCCCCTTGTCTCCGCCCGTGCACGCACTGTGTCCGGCCCAGTCTTCTCGGTCACTCTACACCGTGCAGTACAGCCAGCGGCGCGATCCGCGTCCAGAACTGCACTGCACGGTGTAGTGTTTTCGTTATGGATACGACCACCGCCGCCGCGCCTTCCGCGCCACCACCGGCCCTCGTCACCGACCGCCGTCTGACCCTGCTCTGCCTCGTCCTCGCCCTCGGTGTCTTCACGACGCTGCTCGACACGACGATCGTCAACATCGCCCTCGACCACCTCCGCGCCGTCTTCGGCACCTCGGTCGCCGGGACGCAGTGGATCGCGACCGCCTATCTGCTCGCGTACGTCGCCGTCATCCCGGTGAGCGGCTGGCTCGCCGAGCGGGTGGGCGCGCGCACCGCGTGGCTGTGCGCCGTCGCCGCCTTCCTCGTCGGCTCGCTCCTGTGCGGGCTCGCGGGCTCGCTGCCCGCGCTCGTCGCCTGCCGGGTGCTCCAGGGCCTCGGCGGCGGCATGGTCATGCCCCTCACCCTCGCCCTCGCCACGCGCCTTGCCGGCCCCGATCGCGTCGGCAAAGCCACGGCGGCCGTCGCGCTGCCCGGACTGCTCGGCCCGCTGCTCGGCTCGGTGGCGGGGGGCGCGCTCACGCAAGCGCTGAGCTGGCGGTGGCTCTTCCTCGTCAACGTCCCCGTCTGCCTGGCCGCGCTCGTACTCGGGCGGCTCCTGCTGCCCGCGAGCCGGGGGCGGCGCGGCGAACGCTTCGACGTACGCGGTTTCCTCCTGCTGACCCCCGGCGTCGTCGCCGTCGCGTACGGGGTCGCCGAACTGCCCGGCGGCGGCGCGCGCGCCGGACTCCCGCTCGCGCTCGGCGTGTTGCTCCTGGCCGGCTTCGTCGCGTACGCGCTGCGCGCCCGCCGCTCCGCGCTCATCGACGTACGCGTCTTCGCGCGGCGCGGCTTCGGGCTCGGCAGCGTCATCACCTTCGCCGCCGGTTTCTCGACGTACGCGCTCTCCTTCCTGCTGCCCCTCTACTACCAGCGCGTACACGGCGATTCGGTCCTCCGCACGGGCCTCCTGCTCCTCCCGCAGGGCCTCGGCACGATGTTCTTCGTCGTCGGCCTGCGCCCGCTTGCCGCGCGCGTCGACAGCCGGCTCGTGATCGGCGCGGGCGCGGCGCTGACGATGCTCGGCACCGCGCCCTTCGCGCTCGCGGGCGCGCACGGCGACACGGCGCTCCTCCTCGCGGGGCAGTTCGCGCAGGGGATCGGCTTCGCCGCGACGACCTTCCCCGTGATGACGCTCGCCCTCGCCAGCCTGGGCCCCGGGGAAACGGCGGGGGGCAGCGCGGCGTTCAGCGTCGTGCAACGTGTCGGCGCGCCCTTCGGTGTCGCGGTCGTCGCCGTCGTCCTGCAACACCTGCTCAACGGCGCGGGCTCCACGGCGGCGGCGTTCTCCGGGACCTTCCGGTGGGTGCTCGGGCTCAGCGCGCTGCCGTTGCTGCTCGCCTGCCTCGTCCCGTCCGCCCCGAGGAAGTGATCGCGTGCCCACCGCTCCCGCCGCGCTCGGCAGGCTCGTCGAAGGCCGCATCGGCCGTAGCGCCCGCGTCACGTCCGTCCGCGCACCCGCGCCCGGCTTCCTGGAGGTCGAGATGGACGCGGAAGCGCCGCCCGGTGGCTGGCACCCGGGCCACGAGGTCCAGTTCCGCGTGACACCCACGCAGGGCCGCCGCTACACGGTACGGAGCGTGAGCGGCCCCGACGCGCGCCGCATCGGGCTGCTCGCCGCGACGGCGGCCGACGGCCCCGGTACGGATTTCCTGCGCCGGTTGCGCCCCGGTGACCGTACGACGGTCCTTGCGGGCCGCCACCGCCCCTTGCGCGAGCGCGGGGCGCGGCGCCTGTACACGGGCGACGCCTCGGCCCTCGGCACGCTGGACGCCCTTGCGGGCGGCGGGAGTTCGCCGACCGTGGTGGTGGAGGTACCGGCACGGGCGGCGGCATGGGTGGCGGAGACACGCCCCGCCTTCCACGTCCTCGCGGCGGCCCCCGACCCGGGCGCCGAGCTGCTGCGCCGACTCGAACGGGAGCTGCGTGAGGGCGCGTTCACGGAAGTGGACGGGGCGGTACTGCTGGGCCACGCGGGCACGGTCCAGCGTGCGAGGCGGACCCTCCTCGCGGCGGGCCTCGACCGGGGGGCGTGCACGGTGCGGGCGTACTGGGCGGAGGGGAAGCGGGGGCTGTGACGGGAGGGGCACGGGGTGGCGGCGCGGTGCGCGGAAACCCGGCGGTACGGGGGCACTCCGTGCGCACGCCGGGTGGGTGACCGGCCTGCCCACCGCCACCGGCCCCGTACCGCACCCGGAGCGCGGCGAGGGCGGACGCGTCAGCGCGGGTCCGCCGCCGAGGAGAGGAAACGGGTCCAGGCGGTGGGGGTGAGGCGGAGGTGGGGGGTGGTGGGGGTCTTGGAGTCGCGGATGTGGATGGTGCGGGGGGTGCGGGCCATTTCGAGGCAGGCGCCGCCCTCGGAGTCGCTGTAGCTGGACTTGATCCACGTCAGCCCGCGAGTCATCGCTCTGAGGCCACCTTTCCAAGGTATGAGGCCGTTTGCGTCGCACTGAGTGTATGGCGGTTGATCACCGTCTGCTTGAGCACCAGGGGGAGTGCCGCGTCGGCATCACTGTGCAGCACGCTGGTGCTCTGGCCCTCGATGTACGCGTAGCGCGTGTGATCCGGATTGTCGAGCAGCACGAAGGGGCCGCCCAGGACGATACCGTTGCCGCGCCCGTGGGGGACGACCTGGATCGAGACATGGGGAAGGTCCGCGAGGACCAGCAGGTGCTCCAACTGCCTGCGCATCACATCGGGCCCGCCGATTCCCGAGCGCAGCGCACCTTCGTGAATGACGAAGGTGTAGATAGTCGCTCGGCGGCTCTTCATCGCCTCCTGCCGGTCCAGGCGGGCCCGGACTCGTGACTCGATTTCCGTGTCCTCCAGCGGCGGACAGTTCTCCGCCATGAGCGCGCGCACGTAGGACTCGTGTTGCAACAAGCCTGGAATCAGCAGGACTTCATACCAGAAGACCGCCACGGCCTCCGCTTCGGCGGCCATGTACTGGGCGGACCGCGCGGGGTATTTCTCCGGCGCCAGGAATTGCGTCGCCGCGAGCAGCTTTCCGTGAGCGCCGCACATCTGGTCGGCAACCTGCAAGAGGTGGGTTGTCGGTTTCCGGCGTCCGTATTCCATCGACTTCACGTAGTCGACGCTGTACCCGGCCTCCGTGGCGAGGGCGTCTCTGCTGACCCTCGCCCCGTCCCGCCAAAGGCGCACCTGGTCCCCCGCGTACCGCCAGGCCATCGGCACGGTCGCGCTCGCCTGCTTCATCGCTCCACTCGCTTCCGGTCACTGCCCGGGTACAGCGGTTCGTGTACGCGGGATGCCACTACGCACCGTAAGGGAAGTGCTGCACGCTGTGAGACATGAATCACGTACGTTCCCTCCCCTCGGGGGAGATTGAGTTCCGCTTTCCGCGCTCCCGGCGCACGCCCTCCCGCGCGCGGGCCTCGTTCCGGGAGCAGGCCGCTGTGTGGAAGGTGCGGGACGAGGTGACCGAGGCCGCCGAGCTGTGCGTGGGGGAGCTGGTCGCCAACGCCGTCGTGCACGGCAGGGCGCCGGCCGGGCGGGAGGTGTGGGTGCGGTGCGTGGTGTGGGAGGGCGGGCCGTTGCGGATCGAAGTCCTCGACGGTGACGGAAGGTTGCCGCTGGGGGCGGCGGAGCTGCCCGGGCCGGAGGCCGAGGGCGGGCGCGGGCTGTGGCTCGTGGGGGCGCTCGCGGACCGGTGGGACGCCGAGACGCGGGAGCGGGCGGCGGGCAAGCGGGTGTGGTGCGAGTTCGACGCGGCGTGCGCGGAGTGAGCGGGGGCGCGGGTACCCGTACCGCGTCGCCCCGCGAGGGACGTACGGACGGGGGGCCGTGCCGGGTGCGGTGCGTGACGGGCGGGCCGCGATGATCCGGCTTGCGGCGCGGCGGGGGCGGCCCTGGTGCGTGACCACGGAGCCGGTGGACGCTTCGGGAGCCGCGCCGTGACGACCCGGGGTGGAGTGCGGGGGGAATCGTGGACATGTCAGGAGATGCGGGGGCCGGATGGGGGTGGGTGCGGGGGCGGGCCTGGTGTCCCGTGTGTCTGTCTCGGTACGTTGGTCGTGCTCTGAGCCTTTGCCGTTACGGGGGTTGACCTGTGAAGTGCCGTTCGGTCGTGTATGTCCTGACCGCTCTCGTCTGCGGGGCCGGTCTTGTCGCCTGCGGCAGTGACGGCGGGGGAGGCAAGGACGACAAGGCGGTGGCGGGCGCGGACCAGGAGACGGCCCGCCCGGCCCCCTCGCCCTCGGCGACCCCGTCGCAGTCGGCCGTGCGACGGCCGGAGATCAAGCTGCCCGCCGACGTGAAGTTCTCCTTCGACTGGCACACAGGGGACAAACTCAAGGACGAAGTGCTGGGCGACGCCGAACAGCGCGTCAAGGCGGTGGAGATGGCGATCGCGGAGCAGGACCCGCTCCACGCGGCGTACCGGTTCTACTCCGAGGGCGTCGCCGCCGCCGACAGCCAGAAGTACATCCAGTCGTTCGTGGACCACAAAGCCCGTACGACCGGACTGACCCGCATCTACAACGCCAAGATCGAGGTCGACAAGGGGCCGGGGAAGGCCCGCCTGGTGTATTGCGAGGACCAGAGCAAGGCGTACAACAAGTTTCTCGAAACGGGGAAGGTCGACGTGTCGGAGGCGGGACCGGACAGCTATGTCCTCTATTCCAGTTCGCTGACGAGGAACACCGAAGGCGTGTGGGTGACCGAACGCCTGCTGTCGACAAGGGGCGCGGCGCAGTGCAGGCCATGAGGAGAAAGCGCGCCGCGCTCGTACTGGCCGCGTCGCTCGTGCTGACCCTCGCCGCCGGGGGGCAGGCGTACGCGAAGAAGGGCTTCGGCGACGACGACGGCGAATCGCCCCCCGGGGCCACCGGTGGCCGGGACGGGGACACGCTCACGGCGGGGGCCGCCGGGATCTCGTACACGCGGTCCGGGGGTGGGGGCGGCGGCAACAAGGTCGCGCCGCTCACCGCCGCAGGGAACTGGACGCCCCCGCCCTGCTACTACGCGCCCAAGTACACGCCTCAGCAGCTGGAGGACACCCTTGTCCCGATCTGGCAGGCCGAGTCGACCGGGCATGAGTGGGACCTCAGCCAGAAGAAGAAGTACGAGGACGGCGAGCCGTACAAGGACTTCAACAAGGACAAGGCGGGCAAGGGCTTCTGGTGGGACTCGTACGTGACGCCGGGGGCCGAGGGCGACCCGGCCTCGCTCGCGTGCGAGGAGGAGATCTTCTGGGTGGACAAGGGCGATCCGCCGCCCGCGAACATTCCGCAGGCCATCACCCCTGAAATCCTCGCCCAGTTGGCGTACGGGGAGATCCGGGTTCCCGGCACGGAGGTGGAGTTGGCCCCCGCCGGGGATTCCAAGGTGAACCTTCCGACCTGGGTGTGGCTGGACAAGGCCACGTTCAAGGACGTCTCCGTGACGGCGCGGGTCGACGCGCTCGGGATCGAGGCGACGACGACCGCCGAGCCCGTGTCGCTTCGTATCGAGCCGGGCACGGCGGACGCCCGTACGCTGCCCGCGTCCGGCACCTGCCCGATCCGCGACGACGGCTCCATCGGGGAGCCGTACGCGCCGGGCAAGGCGCAGCGCACGCCGCCGTGCGGCGTCACCTACCTGCGCTCCTCGCGCGACGGGAGCTTCCCGCTGCGTGCCACCGTGACGTGGAAGGTGCACTGGACGGGAACAGGCGTCAACGGCGAACAGCCGCTGCCCGACGGGACGTTCGGCGCGGAGCAGGACGTGGTGGTGCGCGAGGTGCAGTCCGTCAACCGCTGAGGAGAGCGGCCGGGCGACCGTCGCGCCCCGGGCGCGGAACGCCGGGGGCCGGCGGCTCACCGCCGACGGCCCCCGTCCTGTCCCGCCTCCGGCTATCCGGCGAATCCGCCGAGCAGCCCCTCCGGCACCCCCTGCAAGGCGACGGGCCGCGTGAACCTGTCGACGGCCGCCGTGCCCACGCTCGTGGACCAGGGGGCCGAGGTCGCCGGCCAGGGACCGCCGTGGACCATCGCCTCGCAGACCGCGACGCCTGTCGGGACGCCGTTCCACACGACGCGGCCCGCGCGCAGCGCCACGGCGCGCAGGAGCGGGGCCGCCACGGACTCGTCCGCCGGGGTGCCGATGAGCGTCGCCGTCAGGCTGCCCGGGAGGGTACGGGCCAGCGCGGCGTACGAGGCCACGGGGGCCGACGCGAGGACGACGGCGGGGCCGAAGTGCTCGTCGAGGAGCGGGCCGTCGAGGCGGGCGGCCGGGACGCGCACGGCGAAGGGGCCCGGGGTGCCGGACGAGGCGGTGACGCTCGCGTCCGGCAGGGCGCGAGCCGCCGCGCCCCACGCCTCGTGGGCGCGCGCCATCGGCTCGGTCAGCATGCGGTGGCTCGGGGCGGCGGCCACCGCTTCGGCCAGCCGCCGCGCCAGCTTCTCACCTTCCGCCGTCTCCGGAAGGATCACGAGCCCCGGCTTCGTGCACAACTGCCCCATCGCGCGGGTCACCGAGCCCGCGAGCGCCGTCGCCCACTCCTCGTCGGCGGCCGCGTCCGGAAGGACGAACACCGGGTTGAGGGAGCCCATTTCGGCGTAGACAGGGATCGGCTCGGGGCGGGCGGCCGCCGCGTCCATGAGGGCGCGGCCCCCGGTGAGGGAGCCCGTGAAGCCCACGGCACGGATCTCGGGGGCCCGTACGAGGGCGAGCGAGACGTCCGCACCGCCCTCCACCAGCGCGAACACTCCCTCGGGGAGCACCCCGCCGAGCACCCGCGCCACCGCCCTGCCCGTCTCGGGCTGCGCCGGATGCGCCTTCACCACGACCGGGCAGCCCGCGGCGAGCGCGGCCGCCGTGTCGCCCCCGGCGACCCCGAACGCGAGCGGAAAGTTGGACGCCGCGAACACCGCGACCGGGCCCACGGCGACCCGCACCGTACGGACGTCGGCTCCCCCGGCCGCCACACCGGCCGAGACCTGCTCAGGGGCGTGCCGCCCCGCGGCCACGTGCGCGCCGAGCAAGCGCAACTGGCCCGTCGTGCGTGCCATTTCACCGCGCAGGGCGTCCGGGGCGAGGCCGCTCTCCCGGGCCGCCAGGGCGACGATCTCCTCCGTCGCCGCCTCCAGCGCGGCCGCGCAGGCGTCGAGCAGTTCGCGGCGCGCCGCGGGCGCGAGCGCGCCGAAGCCCTCCGCGGCCGCCCCCGCCCCGCGAGCCGCCTCCGCAACGGAATGCGTGTCCGTCATGTCTTCGTTCCTTCCGTCTGCTGCCACTCGCGCACGATTGTTCCCAGGACCCCCAGGCGCGCGGCGGGGGCCAGCCCCAGGTGGTAGAGCCCGAGCCCGCTCGCTCCGGCGGCCCGCAAGCGCCGCGCGTGCGCGGGTACTTCCTCGGCCCGTACGGGCGGGAGCGCCGTCACGTACGCCTGTACGGGAGTGCCGCAGCCCTGCGCCGCGGCGATCGCCCGCTCGCTCGCCTCGCCCACCGGCCACACGGGGACGAGGAGCGCGTCGACCTCGGCGGCCGCGTGCGGGGTGAGCCCCGGCGAGGGCCCCGTCGCCCACGGATCGGGGTGCGCGTGCAGCGTCACCGGCGCGGTCGGCGCCTGGGCGCGTACGGCGGCGAGGACCCCGCTCCGCAGGGCGTCGGTGGCCTCGTGGCGCACGGCCAGGAGGGCCCGGGCGAGGTCGTCGGAGAGGGGGAGCCCCGCACGTACCGCCGTGCGCAGGGCCTCGCGCACCGCGCCCGGGTTGAGGCCGCGCGCCGACCAGGAGGTGGCGCAGGCCGCGCAGCAGCACACCGAGAGCCAGCGGGCCTCGTCCGCCGTCCAGGCGCCTTCCGTCTTCTCGTGGACGCCCGCGTGGACGACGCCGAGCTGCCCGCAGCCTTCGAGCGAGACGCCGTCCACGCGGACGCCGGCCAGGGCCTCGGCGGTGAGCGCGGCCGCGTACGCGCGGACCTCGGCGTGCGAGGGGCAGAGCGCGTAACGGTAGTGCTCGCCGAAGCAGTTGACGACGGTGAGATCCGGGTGCGCGCTGCCCAGCCGCGTGTCGTGGCCGAGCACGAGCCACGCCGTCACCGCGATACCTTCCGCGCGCAGAAGGTCGGCAGCGGTGCGGAAGGGGTCGGGGTCGTCCCCGGTCCACGAGGGTGCGGCGGGGCGCAGGCGGGTCCCCGCCCAGCGGGGCGCACCGGGGTCGGGCGAGGGGCGGTAGAGCGCGGAGTGCGCGGCGTCGACGAGGCGGCGCGCGGGGTGGTGCGGGGTCGCCGCACGGGTGGAGTGGTAGGTCGCCGCGAGCGTCACCGAGGTGAGACCGGCGGCGCGGACGCGGGCGGGGAAGCCCGGATCGCCGAGGACGTCCCAGGGATACGCGTGGCCCGAGAGGCTCGCGGGTGCGGTGCGCGGGGGCAGGACGGGGCCGTCCGTGCCGGGGGCACCCGGAGCGGGGCCGCCCATGCCGGGATCACCCGGGCGCGGGCCCTCCGTGCCGGGGCCTTCCTGGGCCTGTGCGCCCGGCTCTCGGCTCACCACTTCGCCCGTCCCACCGTGAAGTCCGGCTCGAACTGCCGCATGTACGTCGTGTCGTCGCGTTCCGTGATGCCGCAGCGCGTGTAGTTCTCGTGCAGGCGCGCGAGCGCGTCGCGGTCGAGCGAGACGCCGAGCCCCGGCGTCCTCGGCACGCTGACCTTCCCCCCGTGGAAGGTCAGCGGGTCGGCCACGACGTCCGTGCCGTCCTGCCACGGGGTGTGCGTGTCGAGCGCGTGGTCCAGGACGGGGACGGCCCCCGCCAGGTGGACCATCGCGGCGAGCGAGATGCCGAGGTGGCTGTTGGAGTGCATCGAGACGCCGACACCGAACGTGCGGCAGATCGCGGCGAGTTCGAGCGAGCGGCGCAGCCCGCCCCAGTAGTGGTGGTCGGCGAGGACGACCTGCACCGCGTTCTTCGTGAAGGCCGGGGCGATGTGCTCGAAGGCCACGACGCACATGTTCGTCGCGAGCGGCATGTCCGCGCCGCGCGCGACCTCCGCCATCCCGTCGATGCCGGGCGCCGGGTCCTCCAGGTATTCCAGGAGGCCGCGCGTCTCCCTCGCGACCCTGAGCGAAGTCTCCACGGTCCAGGCCGCGTTGGGGTCGAGCCGCAGTTCATGCCTGGGGAAGGCGGCCCGCAGCGCGTGGATCGCGGCGATCTCCTCGTCGGGCGCGCGCGTGCCGCCCTTGAGCTTGATCGACTCGAAGCCGTAGCGCTCGGTCATCGCCCGGGCCTGCTCCACGATCCCGTCCGGGTCGAGTGCCTCGCCGAAGGAGTCGGGCGCCGCGCCTGGATGGCCCGCCCACTTGTAGAAGAGGTAGGCGGAGAAGGGGACTTCGTCGCGGAAGCGGCCCCCGAGCAGATCGGAGACGGGGCGGCCGAGCGCCTTGCCCTGGACGTCGAGACAGGCGACCTCGAAGGGCGAGTAGACCTGGAGCAGCGTCTTCTCACGCGTGGCGGGCCCGATGAGGCCGTGCTTGTCGCCCGAAGCGGCGGCGCCGTCGAGCGCGGCGGCGGTCCTGCGGTAGGCGTCAGCGAGGTCGAAGACGTCAAGTCCCCGAAGACTCGCGGCGGTCCGGCGGACCAGGGCGAGATGGGCCGCGTCGCCGTACGTCTCGCCGAGCCCGTACAGGCCCTCGTCGGTGCGTATCTCGACGATCGTGCGCAGGGCCCACGGCTGGTGCACGCCGGAGGCGTTGAGGAGGGGCGGGTCGGGGAAGGCGACCGGCGTGACGACGACCTCGGCCACGCGCGGACCGCGTGCGGTGGGGGTGGTCGCGGGAGCCGGGTGCGGGCCCGCCGGACGCGTCGTCGCGCTCATGCGGCCTGCTCCCGCTTCTCGATGGCGGCGAGCGCGGCGCGCCCGCGGGCGATGATGTCCTTCAGTTCGGCCACGTGCTCCTCCGACGCGTCGCGCAACGGCGGCCGTACGGGGCCGACGTCGAGCCCGGCGAGCCGCGCCCCCGCCTTCGGGAGGGCGACCGCGTACCCGGGCGCCTTGTCGCGCAGGCGCACGAGCGGCACGTAGAACTCCGCGAGCAGGGTGCGCACGGCGGCGACGTCGCCGCGCGTGCTCGCGCGGTGGAAGGCGACGGCGATGTCCGGGGCGAAGCACAGGACGGCCGAGGAGTAGCCCGTGACGCCGATCGCCTCGTAGGCGGGGACCGATACCTCTGCCGTGGGCAGGCCGTTGACGAAGGCGAAGCTCTCCGCGCGCGGGTGTCCCGAGGCCCGTACCGTCGCGATGATGCGCTGCATCGCGTCCACGTCGCCGCGACCTTCCTTGATCCCGGCGACGGTCGGAAGGTCGAGCAGCGCGAGCGCGGACGGCGGGTCGAGCACCGCGTTGGCGCGCTGGTAGACGACGAGCGGGAGGGGGGTCGCCCCCGCCACGTACCGCACGTGCTCGACGAGTCCCTCGGGTGTGGACTCGACGAGGTACGGGGGCATCAGGAGCAGTCCGTCGGCACCGGCGTCCGCCGCGCCGCGCGCGAAGGCGGCGGCGAGGCGCGGGCCGCCCCCGACGCCCGCGTACACCGGGACGCGCCCGGCCGTGACCTCGACGGCCGTCGCGACCACGGAGCGGTGCTCCGCCGTGTCGAGCGCCGAGAACTCCCCCGTACCGCACGCGACGAAGAGCGCGGCGGGACCGGCGGCCACCTGCTGCTCGACGTGCTCGGCGAAGACGTCGCGCGCGAAGGTGTCCTGTGGAGTGAAGGGAGTGAGCGGGAAGGAGTACAGGCCCTCGGGCAGCATGGGTGTCCTCGCAGATGCGTTCATGTACGTGAACGGTGTGCTCGTATGTGATCGATGTGCAGCGTCAAGGTAATCCCCGGAATTCGGCGGGTCAATGGCGCCCTGTCATACGAGAGACCCGCCCGGGACACGGAACCGCCGCTCTTCCCCGAGGGGGCGAGCGGCCGCACGGGGGCGGAAGGGGGCAGGTCGCGGGGGTGGCGGGCGGTCAGGGCGCGACGACCGCGACGGCGACCGGCCGGACGACGAGTGTGCCGAGCGCCAGGCCCCGGACCGGGACGGGCCGGAAGGGGACCGGGATCACCGCAGGTCAGAAGTGACTGTCAGTGATGTGTGCCACTGTCTCCGTCATGACTGTTCCGACCGCTTCCCTCGCTCCCGCCCAGGGCCGCGCGCACGCGTCGACCACCTACACCGACTGGGTGGCCGTCCACGATCCCGCCGCGCTCGGGACCGCCCGCGCGCTCGCCGAGGAGCTGGCAGGGCGGCTGCGGCGCGAGGGGGAGAAGCCCGGACGCTTCCTCACGGCGGTCGCCACACGCGCGGCGAGTCTGCCACCCGCGCACCTGCCGTGGCTGTGGGACACCGTGGGGCACTGGCTCAGCTCCCGGGGCAGCCGTCACACCGGCAGGGCGTGGGCGGAGGCGCGCAAGGCGGAGACCACGCACCGCCTGCCCGTCGCACCCGAGTGGCGCCGCGCGAACGCCCTGCTCCTCGCCGGGTACGGCGCCCTGCCCGCCAAGGAATTCGCCGCCCACGCGGACTTCCTGGCAGCGCACTTCGGCCCGCGCGAGGCGCACGCCGCCCTCGTCGCGTTCCTCACCGCCTGGGCCGCCTCCCCGGCCGGCCCGCCCGCCGGCCTCGTGCGTCACGTAGGGAAGTCCGCCGCCGCGGCCGGGCACGAAGCGGCGGGCCCCGAGGCGGCCCGTGTCGTCACCGCCGTACTGGCGGCCTGCGGCGGCAAGGACGTACCCGACGCGCTGCTCGGCGCGGCGACTCCGCTCCTCGCCGCGCACCCGCCCGCCGCCGGTGCCGCCGCCGCGCTCGCCGTCCTCTTCCCCGCGGGCGCCACCGACGGGGCCGCGTGGCTGCGACTGCTCGAAGCGAGCGGCGTCGCCGAGCAGGTGACACGTGGCGGCCTCGTCCCGGACGGCGGCCTCGCGGAGTGGGTGGGGCGTTACGCGCACACGTACCAGTACGTGCGCGGCGGCAGCGGGGTCACCGCACAGCCCCTGCCCGGCGTCTTCCTCGACCTCGTGGCGCGTCTCGGGCCGCGCCTGCGCGCGGAGGGCAGGCCGCTGCGCGTGCACACGAGCCGCTTCAGGTACGGGGGGATCGACGCCGCGCTGCTCGACGTGTGCCTCGCGGCGGGTGCCGAGGTCTTCGACCCGGGGCCGGGCACCGCGCTGCGGTTCCGCGAGGGCGACACACGGCGGGACTTCACCGCGCTCGCCGCCGACCCCGTCTTCGGGCCCCGCCTGGAAGGCACGGCGCACGCGAAGCTGCTGCCCGGCCACGCCGTTCCGCGTGGTGCGGGTTCCGCGGTCTCGCTGCTGCCCGGCAACCCGGGGATCGCCGCGTCGGTCGCCGCGCGCGTCGGGGCGCTCGTGGACGCGGTGTCGGGCGCGGGCATGGCGGGCGCGGAGGAGGCGGTGACCGAGCTGGAGACGATGCTCGACAGGACGACGGCCGCCGCGCTCGGCGGTCTCGGCGGGGCCCTGGAGGGGATGAACGCGGCGGGCGCGCTGCGGCGCTCGCTCGTGGCGGGCATCCCCGAGGAACTGGGGTGGCCCGAACTGGAGGCCGTGCTCGACGAGTTCGCGCGCGACGCCGAAACGCGGGAGGAGGCCCGGGAGGACGCGAGGGAGGACGCGCGGCAGGGCGTTCGGGAAGACGGGCCCGCGGGCGTCGTGGGGATGACGGCGACCTGGCCCGTGCTCACCGTCTTCGGGAGGGACCGGGCCGTCGCACTCGCCCCGGACGGCAGACGCGGCGAGTGCCGGTTCACGGTGCCCGATGACGCCACGCTCTTCACCGTGCACCACGTCGGCGGCTCCTTCCTCGTGAGCTGGACGCGCGAGCCCCGGCCGTACTACTGCGACACCGCCTGCTGGGCGGACCGGCCCGCCGACGTGTTCACGCCGGAGGCCGTGGGCGGACTCCACCCGCTGGGCGGGCTCACCGGCGGCGCGTACGGCTTCCACTTCGCGAGCGCCGACGGCGGCGGACGGCACGACGGCGAGCGCGTGCTGCGCGCGGGGGCTCGCGACGGCATCGGCCACCGGAGCAGCCTGGGCCTGCGCGCGGGCACCCGGACGTGGGCCAACGACGTCTTCGGCGACAGGCCCTGGCAGGAGGTCCATCCCGTGAGCGGGGCACCCGTCGGCGCGACCCCGCTCCCCGGCTTCCCCGGCGCCGCCCCAGCCCCGGACGGCACGTACGCCCTCGCCACCGAGCTGCTCCAGCTCGCCCCGCTCCCGCCCGGCGTGCCGGAATCCCCGCTCGGCACCCGCGAGGGGCACACGGGGACCCGCGTGCTCCTGGACACCCGGTACGAGGGCAACGCGCCGCAACGGTACGTCGTGGAGAGCATCGACGGGCGCAGGGCATCCTTCGCCGTCGACAGGCCGGGGCAGAGGCCGTGGGGGCTGTGGGCACCGCCCGGGAGGGCGGCTGCGCGCGGCGCGGACTCCGCGGGGGAGCCCGGGAACGTCCCGCGCCCCAGGGACCACGGCCACCTCGGGGACCCCGGCCACCTCGGGGACCCCGGCCACCTCGGGGACCCCGGCCACCTCGGGGACTCCGGCCACCTCGGGGACCCCGCCCGGTCTGCGGACCCCGCCCGGTCTGCGGACCCCGTCCGGCCTGCGGACCCCGCTGGGACCGGGGATCTCGCGCAGGACGTCCTCCTCGCCGATGCCGGGACCGACACCGGAGTACGCGCCTACGCGGCCGACGGCGCCCTCCTGTGGGAACAGGCCGGACACCCGGTGCCGGACACGCGGCGCCGCCGCTCCGGCCACTGCGTCCTGTCGCACGGCCTCCCCGTGCCGCCCGCCTTCTGGTACCTGCTCACGACCAGGGACCCCGCGGGCTCCCGCGCGCTGCGCGCCGCTTCGCCCGCCGCGGCCGACGCCCTGCTGCGTGCGGCCCGTACCTGCGCCACTGCCGACGCGCGCGAGGCGGCCGTACGCGCGGTCCTCGCCCGCGAGTTGCCCGAGGTCACGGCTCCCCGGCTGCGCGCGGCGCTCGTGGCGCTCGCGGTGCGGGCCGCCGCCGTCGAGGAACGCGGGGCCGCACTCGTACGGCGCGTGCGCGGGTTCGCCGAAGCCGTGGACCCGGCCCCGCGCACCCCCGTCCCCGACACCGCGCTCCTGCCCGCCCTGCACGGACTCCTGCCTCCCAGGCCCCCGCACATCGAGCACCGCTGGCCCGCTTCGCCCCGCCCCGCGACACTCTCCGCGCTCGCCGCCGACGGCGCCTGCCTCGCCGGGCACCTCGCCGACGAGGCACGCCGCCACACCCCCACGGCCCAGCCGCGCGACTGGACGCCGCTGCTCGGCGCGATCGACGCCGTCGCCTGGCGCGCCGCCGTCGCACCGGAGGGCGACCCGGGCGGAGCCGCGCTCGCCGCGCTGCTCGACACATGGGCCGACCAGCCCTTCGCGCGCCCTGGCAGCCGCTGGTGGGCGGGCACCGCACCAGCCGCCGAGGCCGACGAGGCGCGTGCGAGCGGCAGTCCGGTCGCCTCGTGGCCGGTACGCGGTGAGGAGACGCTGTGCGTGTACGTGACCGGAGCGACGCGCGCAGGGGAAGCCCCCCTCGCAGGGGCCCGCGAGATCCGGATCGACCGCGACGACGCGACACGTCTGCGGGCGCTCCTCGCGGCACGCGCGGCGCACGGCCCCGTACCGCTGCCTCACAGGGCCGTCGCGCTCTTCGCCGCGCTCACGGGCGTCCGCCTGCCCGTGGCCGCGCTCGCGCTCGCCGGGCTCCCGTCGTCCGACGACGTACGGGCGCACGAGGCCCTCGTCCGCGAGGCGCCCTTCCGCGCCTCGCCCGCGACGGCGCAGAGCTACGGCGCCGCGCTGCGCCGCCTCGGCTCCGAGGGCCGCGGCGCCGTCCTCGCGGCAGCCGTGCCCGCTGACCCGGCGGCACTGTGGCAGCCCGGCGGGGCGCGCGAGGCCGCCGCGCGCATGGCCGCGGCGTGGAACGAACGGCTCGGCGCGCTCGGGCCCGTGGACGACACGGCGGCCGCGGAACTGGAGCAGGCAGCGGGACTCGGCGAGGTGTGGGCCCGGCGCCTCGCGCACGGGTACGGAGCGGGAACGACGGGCGGGAGGAAGGCCGCGCGGTGGGAGCTGCACGCGCGCGGGAGTTCCGTGCGGCTCAGGGTCGAGCCGGCCTGGGACGGCTGGGGGCGCTACCGCACGGAACCCGGAAGGGACCCGTGGATTCCGGACGGAGCGGAACCCGCGCTCGACCTGAAGGGCGCCGCCACCGCGCTCGCCTGGGCCTGGACCGAGTGCCCGGTGGCCGACCCCGCCCGCGCGGGCGCGAAGGACCTCCACGACCGGCTGCGGGCCGAACTGGCCCGCCCCGAGCTGCTCGTCGAGGCCAGGCAGTCCCCGTTCGCCGGGCCCGCCGCGGAACTCGCCGCGCGGTTCGGGCCCGGGCGGCTCCCGGTCGTCCCGGAGGAACCCACGGGCGGGCGCGCCCCGCACGACGCGCCGCCGCACAGCCCCCGCGCGCCCCACGACGCGCAGGACACGCCCGTCGCGCTCGACGCGCAGGACACGCCCGTCGCGCTCGACGCGGGCGCCTTCGTCGTGGTGCCGAGCGGCAGGCACACGCAGCTGTTCCTGCGGCCGGCCCTCCTCGGCGAACCGGCCGCACGGCGCGCGGCCGAGGCGCTCGCACCCGAACTCGTCGGCGCGCTCGACTGGCTCGCACCGCTGCTGCCGGGCGGCGGTCTGGACCGGATGCGCGAGCGCGCCGAGTCGGGCGCGGTGCCGCCCGGGGCGTACGAGGCCGACCCCCGGCACTCCGTCCCCGCGCTCGTGACCCGCGCGGCCCGCGCCCTGGGCACCGGTGACGACGCCGCCGCGCTGTACCTCCAGCTCGCTGCCCTCGCCGCGCCCACCGACAAGGCGGTACGCCGCTGGAACGGCTGGACGGCCGCGCACCACAAGGCGGTCGCCGCCGAACTCCTCGCCACGGGCGCCGTCGTGGCGGACAGGCGCGCCCGCGCGGGACGCACGCTGTTCCTGCCGGGCGAGTGGACCGCGTTCCGGGCGCCGCACCTGCCGCTGGAGACGGCGAAGCTCGGCCCGTACGCGGTGCGCCACCTGTACGGCACCGAGCTGATCTCCCCGTACCACCGGCTGCTGCCGCCCGCGCCGCCGCACGAGATGTTCGGGGAAGCGTGGGAGCGGGCGGGCACGTGAGCCGAGGGGGAGGGGCGCGGCTGCGGCTCGGGTATGACGGCGCCGGGGCCGGGGCCGGGTACGGCGGAGGGCCGGGTACGGGGCCGGGCAGGGCAGGGGGCCGGGTGCGGCAAAGGGCCGGAGCAAGCCCCCCGGCGTGCTCCGGCCCCTCACCGGCGTTCCTCCCGCCGGGCCCGACCCGTTGGCCGTACTGGTGCGCGTACCGCCCCGGCGCCCCCGGTCAGCTCACCTTGTAGGCGTAGGCGACCGGCGTGACGCTCAACTGGCCGTTGTCGACCCACTCGTCGAGCTTCAGCGTCTTGTGGGTCGTGGCGGCGGGCGGGGTCACGATGAGCTTGGCGGCGTGCTGGGCGTCCGGCGTGCCGGTGTTGGCGTGGGTCCAGGCGATGACGGCCTGGGCGCGCTCGCCGTTCTTGAGGGTCAGCGTGGTCTTGCCCGGGTCCTTCGCGTACCAGGTGCTGCCCCACGTCGTCTTGGACGTGAGTGTCTTGCCCTTCGCGTCCTGGAGGCCGAGACCCGGGTAGCCGCGCAGGGCGCACGTGTGGCCGCTCGTGTTCTTCAGGTCCAGGACCGCGCCCGCGTGGTTCATCCCGCCCGCGAGGCGCTTGCTGAGCGAGGCGCTGAGCCCGGCGGTCGTGCAGGTCGGCGTCGCGGCCTTCGCGTTCGTCCCCGAGGCGCTTGCCTGCGCCATCGTGACGGCCCCGACCGCGCCGGTGAGCGCGAGCGCGGCGAACGGGAGAGCTATGCGCCGCGCGAGCCGGCCCTTGCGACCGGGCTTCGCCTCCGCTGCGACGGTCGAGCCGGTGTCGGTGATCTCGTTCGGGCTGCCGGTCATGGCCAACGTCCTTTCCTCGTGCGTGTACGAGGTTCGATGGCGGGGTCCGGCGGAAAGTTCACGGATGGGCGAAGATTATTTTTCGCGGGCTGCCGGGCAAGGGCCTCAACGGCGCCCCTTCCCCCGTACGGAACGCCCCGGCGTCGCCTCCGTGCGGGCCCCGTCGCGCAGCACGAAGTGGCCGTCGACCAGGACGTGCGGGATGCCGAGGGGGAGCGTGCGCGGGTTCTCGAAGGTGGAGCCCGCCGCGACCGTGGATGGGTCGAAGAGGACGAGGTCGGCGCGGTAGCCCTCGCGCACGAGGCCGCGATCGGCGAGCCGCAGGCGCGCCGCGGGGCGCGAGGTGAGGTGCTGGACGCACTCGGCGAGCGAGAGGACGCCCAGCTCCCGTACGTACGTGCCCAGATACCGCGGGAACGTCCCGTACGCGCGCGGGTGCGGCTTCGCGCCCTGGAGGATGCCGTCCGAGCCGCCCGTGTGGACGGCGTGGCGCATGATCGCGCGGACGTTCTCCTCGTGCCCGACGTGCTGGAGGATCGTCGGGCCGAGCCGGTCGGCGAGGAGCAGTTCACGCGCGTACGCCCACGGACTGACCCCGCGCGCCGCGGCGGAAGCGGCCACCGTACGGCCCACGGCGTCCGCGCGTTCGGGGCTCGTGACGCCGGAGATCTCGATCGTCTCCCACTCCATCGGCACCCCGTGGCAGCCGTCCGAGCCGACGACTTCGAGGTCGTACCTGATGCGCTCGGCGGTCTCCGGGTCCGCGAGCCGCGCGAGGGTCGCTTCGGGGCCGCCCTCGCTCGCCCAACTGGGCAGCACGGCGGCGAGAGTCGTCGAGCCCGGCGTGTACGGGTAGGTGTCGAGGCTCAGGTCGGCACCGGCGGCGAGTGCCCCGTCGAGCAGCGAGATCAGCTCGGCGGCGCGGCCCTTGTTCACGCCGAAGTTCATGGTGGCGTGGGCGAGGTGGAGCGGGCAGTCCGCCTCGCGCGCGAGGGCGACCATCTCCTCGTACGCGGCGAGCGCGCCCGCGCCGTACGAGCGGTGGTGCGGGCAGTAGTAGCCGCCGTACGAGGCGACCACCCGGCACAGCTCGGTGAGTTCGGCGTCCTTCGCGTACATCCCCGGCGTGTACGTGAGCCCCGACGACATGCCGACGGCGCCCTCGCGCATGCCCTGCGCGACGAGTTCGCGCATCCGGTCCAGCTCGGCGGGCGTCGGCGGGCGGTCCTCCCAGCCCATCGCGTGCATCCGGACCGTGCCTTGCGGGATCAGGTACGCGGCGTTCACGGCGAGGCCCTGCCGGTCGAGCCGGTCCAGGTACTCGCCGACCGTGCGCCAGTCGAAGTCCACGGAGTCGTCCCCTGGCCCGCCGCCGTTCCACCCCGCGATCGTGCGGCGCACCTCGGCGAGCGTCCGCCCGTCCACGGGCGCGTACGAGATGCCGTCCTGGCCGAGGACTTCGAGCGTCACGCCCTGCGCGACCTTCGCCGTGTGCGCGGGATCGCGGAGCACGGCGAGGTCGCTGTGGGCGTGCATGTCGATGAAGCCGGGCGAGAGCGCGAGCCCGTCCGCGTGCACCACCCGTGCGGCGGACAGCCGTTCGCCGTCGCCCTCCCGGCGGATGCGCGCGATCCTGCCCTCGCGCAGCAACACGTCCGCGCGGTACGGCTCTCCGCCCGAACCGTCGACCACGAGGGCGTCACGGACGAGGAGTTCGGGGGCGGGCTCCGACGAGGCGGCGGGGACTGCGGGCATGGGGCTTTCCTGTTCGGGGAGTTGCGACGGTGGGAGGCCGCGTACGGTTCGGGCGGGGCACCCGGCCCCGTACGGCTCGCGCGGCGGGACGCGCCGTACGGCTCGGGCGACGGGACCTCCCGTATGGGGCGGGCGGCGGGGACGCCCTGTACGAGCGGGCGGCGGGGACGCCCCGTACGGGTCTAGAAGAAGGTCCGCACGTAGTCCGTGACCGTGCCGTCCGCCGTCACGACGGGGATCAGCTGCCACTTGTCGAAGGACGTGCACGGGTGCGAGAGGCCCAGGCCGAGCCAGTCCCCGACCTCCAGGTCCGCGCCCGGGTCCGTACGCACCCAGCCGTGCTGGTCCGAGAGCCCGCTCACGGCGATGCCGTCGGCGCCGCGCACCTCACCGGTCCGCGCGTCGCGTACCGCCTGCGCCTTGGGCAGGTCGAGGTCGTAGGCGGCGTCGCGCTTGCCCGCGTTGACGAACGCCTGTTCGGCGGACGGGCGCGAGACGACCTGCGCCCACAGCCGGAACGCCGGGTGCAGGGCGCCCTCGTCAGGGACGCGGTTGAACGGCGTGAGGTGCTTGTAGTGCCCGTCGTCGTGCGAGACGTACGCGCCGGAGCGCAGCACCTTCCGCACAGGGGCGCTCAGTTCGCCGATCTCCGCGAAGGCGGTCGCGACCGCGTCGAACCAGGCGCTGCCGCCCGCGCTCACGATGATGTCGTCGGCGCCTGCCGCCGTGAACCTGCCCGCCGCGTCGAAGTCCACGAGGAGCGCGGTGAGCCTCCGCAGCCACGCGAGCACGCGCTCCGGGTCCGCTTCGGGCACCTCGCCCTCGTACCCGGCGACCCCCACGAGCCGCAGCGTGCCCGTCGCGGCGACCGCGTCGGCGACCGCCGCGCATTCCGCCTCCGTGCGCGCCCCGGTCCGCGCGCCCTCGCCCGCGCCCAGTTCGACGACGACGTCCACGCGCCGCGCGCTCGACGGGCCCCCGGGCAGGGCCTCGGCGGCCTCGCTGAGCGCCGCGTCCATGAGTTCCACGCCCCGTACCGAGTCCACGTAGCAGACGAAGGCGAAGTCCGGGTCGGCGGCCAGCTCGGCGGCGAGCCAGCGCAGCGCCGCCGCGTCGACCAGCTCGTTGGCGAGGAAGACGCGCGGCACACCGAAGGCGCGCGCGACCCGGACCTGGTGCGGCACCGCGAGCGTGATGCCCCAGGCGCCGCGCTCCAGCTGCTGGTGGAAGAGCTGCGGGGCCATCGACGTCTTGCCGTGCGGGGCGAAATCGAGGCCGTGGCGCTCGGTGTACGTCTCCATGAGCGCGAGGTTGTGCTCCAGGGCCTCGGCCGAGAGCGCGAGCACGGGGGTCGTGAAACCGCCGGTGAAGAGGTTCCTGCGCTGCCCCGCCAGCTCCGCGACGGTCAGCCCTTCGGCGTCCGGGGGCAGCCCCTTGAAACGGCTGTCCACGCGGGTCGTGGCGAGCCGGTCGAGTGCGGCGGGGCGGCTGTGCCCGGCGGGGGCGGGGCGGCTGTGCCCAGCGGTCATGGCGTACTCCCAAGGGGGCGAGGCGGCGCGTACCCCGCGCGTGAATCCGCAGTTGCGGAAATTCGTTGCGCAGGGTGCAACGCTCATTGCGTATGTCGCTTCAAGGTGTCTAACATCCTGGACGAGTCGGGGTCAATGAGGCGGTGGGGGCGCCCCCGAGCCCCGCATCGGGAAGGCCCCAGGCCCCCGCCCAGGGGCTCCTACCCCGTACGCACGACGAGAGGCAGACCGTGAGCGCGACCGACACCGCAGCCGCCACCGTTCCGGCCCAGGCCCAGGCCCAGGGCTCCGGTCTCGACGAGCGCGGCCCCGGCGCCGACGTCGTCTGCCTCGGCGAGTCGATGGTCACCTTCGTCCCGCAGACCACGGGCCCTCTCGCCGACGTGCCCGCCTTCACGCGCGCCATCGGCGGCGCCGAGTCCAACGTCGCCTGCGCGCTCGCGGCGGCCGGGCACCGCGCCCGCTGGGTGAGCCGGGTCGGCGCGGACGGCTTCGGCGAGCACCTCGCGGACGCGATAGCGGCGTACGGCGTCGACACGAGCGCCGTCACACGCGACCCGTCCCGCCCCACCGGCATCTACTTCCGTACCGCGGCCGACCGCGACGCGGACGCCGCGTTCGAGGTGGTCTACTACCGCGCGGGCTCCGCCGCCTCTGCGATGTCCCCGCACACCGTCCCGCTCGACGCGCTGCGCGACACCCGCGTCCTGCACGTGACCGGCATCACCGCCGCGCTCTCGCCCGACTGCCTCTCCCTCCTGCGCACGCTCACCGAGCGCCGCGCGGGCCGCCCCCTCGTCTCGTTCGACGTGAACTTCCGGGCGAGCCTGTGGCCCGACAGGGCGGCGGCGGGCGAGGTCCTGCTCGGCCTCGCGCGCGGCGCCGACCTCGTCTTCGTCGGCGAGGACGAGGCGGAGACGGCCTGGGGCATCACGGGCGGCCCGCAGGCGGTACGGGACGCGCTGCCCGAACCGGCGACGCTGGTCGTGAAGCGGGGCGCGGCCGGGGCGACGGTGTTCACGCGCGGGGAGGCCGCGAGGGGCGACTCGGAGGGCGGCCCGGGGGACGGACCCGGGGACGGCCCGGGACACGGCTCTCGTGCGGCGGAGGCGGCGGGGGGTTCCCGTGCGGCGGGGGCGTCCGCAGGTTCCCGTACGCCCGATGTCGTGATCCACGAGCCCGCGCCGCGCGTCGACGTCGTCGCGCCGGTCGGGGCGGGCGACGCCTTCGCCGCCGGGTACCTCTCCGGGCTCCTGCGCGGACTGCCCGTCGCCGCGCGGCTGCGGCAGGGGCACCTGCTCGCCGCCAACGTCCTCACCGTCGCGGCCGACCTCACCACGCCCCCGCCGCGCGCCCTCACCGACCGCCTCGCGGCGCTCGGCGCGGAGGCGTGGGGCGGGCTCGCGCTGGGCCCTGGCTGGGCCGAGGGGGCCGGGGCATGAGCCAGACCGTCGACCGCGCACTGAGCATCCTGCCGCTGCTCGCCGAGGGCCCCGCCGACCTCGGCGGCGTCGCGGAACGCCTCGACGTGCACAAGTCCACGGCGCTGCGCCTCCTGCGCACCCTCGCCGAACACGGCCTCGTCTACCGGCAGCACGACGGCCGCTACCGGCTCGGCGCGCGCCTCTTCTCGCTCGCCGCGCAGGCCGTCGAGCACCTCGACGTGCGCGGCATCGCGCACCCGCACCTCGTCCGCCTGGGCGAGACCTGCGGGCACACCGTGCACCTCGCGGTGTACGAGGAAGGCGAGGTCGTCTATCTCGACAAGGTCGACAGCCGCTACCCGGTGCGCATGTACTCGCGTGTCGGCAAGACCGTCCCTATGACCGTCGCCGCCGTCGCGAAACTCATCCTCGCCGACCTCCCCGAGCCCGAGCGCCGTGCCGTCGCCGAACGCCTCGACTACCCGCGCTACACGGCCCGTTCGACACCGGACGCCGCCGCGTACCTGAAGGAACTCGCCCGCGTGCGCGACCAGGGCTGGGCCACCGACCTCGGCGGCCACGAGGAGTCCATCAACTGCGTCGCCGCGCCCGTGCGCGGCGCCGACGGGCGCGTCGTCGCCGCCCTCTCCGTCTCCGCGCCGAACGTCGTCGTCAGCGCGGACGACATGCTCAGTCTTCTCCCGCTCGTGCGCCGCACCGCCGACGCCGTGAGCCGGGAGTACGCGGGAACGCCCGAACCGGGCGCGCCCGTTGCCGCCAGTGACACACCGAACAAGGAAGCCTGACACCGTCATGCCGACCGAGAAGACCGCCCTCACCCCCGCCACGCACACCGTCCCGCCCGCGAAGTTCTCCCACGGCGTGAAGAAGGGGAACATCCTCCAGGTCGCCGGCCAGGTCGGCTTCCTGCCCGCCGTCGAAGGCCAGGCCCCGACCCCCGCCGGTCCCACCCTGCGCGAGCAGACCCTCCAGACCTTCGCCAACGTCAAGGCGATCCTGGAGGAGGGCGGCGCGAGCTGGGACGACGTGATGATGATGCGCGTCTACCTGACGGACGTCGACCACTTCGCCGAGATGAACGAGATCTACAACGCCTACTTCGAGGAGCAGGGCCTCACGCAGCCTCCCGCCGCGCGCACCACGGTGTACGTGGGGCTGCCGAAGGGGCTGCTGATCGAGATCGACGCCTTGGCTGTGCTGGGGGGGTGAGGGGGGCGGGGGGCTCTGGGGGGGGCTGGGGTGGGGTTGTGCGGTACGGCTTCAGCGTCCCCCAGGGCATGACCCACCCTCCCTAAGGGGGGGCCACCTCCACGCGTTCAAGTCTTCCAGCCAATCCACCCCTCCCCACCCCACCCACCCCAATCTGTGGACAACCCCACCAAACCCGCGCACCGCCTCACCCCATCGAGTGAGCGGATTCTCAGCAGCACCCGAGTTGTCCACAGGCAGGGCCTTCGTGGCGCCCGGGTGTGGTGGGATCTGCGTGTCTCGCGCACCCGAACCTGCGTTCCACAGGCGCGTCCGTCATACTGCGCCCCGTGGAGCAGAAGCAGAGTGAAGCGAACCTTCCGCCCATCGGCGCCGCCGCCGATCCGGCGTTGATCCCCGGCCTCACGGTGCCGAGTCCTCGTACGGGGACGGCCGCGGCCGGTACGGAGCCCGACGCGGCCGGTACGGAGGAGGCAGCCGCCCCCGGGGCCCACCCCGGCCCGGACGCCGCCGCGCCCGCACCCGAGCCGGAAGCGGAGCAGGCCGACGCCGCCCCGCCCTCCGCGGCCGAACCGGACGCCGCGGCCGCCGAGGGCGACACGAGCGCCGACGCCGGCCCGGGGGCAGACTCCGAACCGGGAGAGGCCGCCGCGGCCGCCGCCCCCCACCCGGACCCCACCGCCGAAGAAGCCGAGGAGCCCGGGAAGCCCGAGGAGTCCGAGGAGTCCGAGGACTTCCGTGCCGAGGCCGCCTTCACCGCCGCCGACCGGCGTGGCTCCGTGACCCTCGACCGCGACGGGGTCCGCTACGCGCTCGACGACCAGGCGTGCGAGTGGACCTGGAGCGAGGTGGCCGCCGTCGAGTACGGCACCTCACGCCTCGGCCGCCGTCTCACCGTCACCGTGCACACCCCCGACGAGCGCTGGTACCCGCACGACATCCAGGCCCCGGACAAGGCGACCCTGACCCGCTGGACCGAGGAGCTGGACACCGCGCTCGACGCGCACTTCGAGGAGTGACGCCGAGGGCGGGGCGGCCGGTCCGCACACACGGCCCGCCACCCCGCCCCGAGCACGCGCGTGCTCGTCCCTGCTACAGCCCGTGGACGTGCTCTCCCACCGCGTCGGACCACGAATTCCCCGCGGCCGCGTCCCAGTTGGTGGACCACGTCATCGCGCCGCGGATGCCCGGGTACGTCTTGTCCGGCTTGAAGCTGCCGCAACTCGTGCCCTTCGCCAGGCAGTCGAGTGCCGCGTTCACCACGCTCGGCTCGACGTAGCCGCCGCCCGCGGCGCTCGACGACGCCGGGACACCGAGGCCGACCTGTGACGGGTCGAGACCGCCTTCGAGCTGGATGCACGCGAGCCCGGTGAGGAAGTCGACCGTGCCCTGCGCGTACACCTGTCCGTCGCAGCCGAGCATCGAACCGCTGTTGTAGTACTGCATGTTGACGACCGTCAGGATGTCCTTCACGTCCAGCGCCGTCTTGAAGTACTCGTTCGACGGCGACTGCATGTCGATCGTCTGCGGGGCCATCGTCAGGACGAAGCCCGATCCCGCCTTCGCGGCCAGATCGTGCAAGGCCTGGGACATGTACGTGGAGTTGAGGCCGTTCTCCAGGTCGATGTCGACGCCGTCGAAGCCGTACTCCTGCATCTGCGCGTACACCGAGTCCGCGAACGCCCCTGCCGAGGCGGCGTCGTTGATGCTCACCGTGCCCTTCTCGCCGCCCACCGAGAGGACCACGCTCTTCCCCTCGGCCTGCTTCGCCTTCACGTCCGCCTTGAACTGCTCCTCGGAGTACCCTCCGAGCCCGGCCGAGTCGAGCGTGAAGTCGACCGCGCCCGGCGTCGCCGTCGCGTCAGCGAAGGCGACCGCGATGATGTCGTACTGGTCCTGGACATCCGCGAGGGTCTGGACCGTCGCGCCGTTGTCGAAGTTCTGCCAGTAGCCGGTGAGCGCGTGCGCCGGTACGGCGGCCGCCTCCTGCTCCGCCGCGCTCGCGGGGGTGATCCCGGCCGTGAGCGCCGTGGCGCCGAGCGCGAGCGCGGCGACGGTGGCGAGCGCCGTGCCGACCGCTCCGCCACGCCTGCGGCTCGCGCGCGGGGACCGGTGGTGGGGGGAATGCAGCATGAAAGTGCCTCCTGTGGGGGGAGTTGATGACGGTGGGGCGCCAACGCCCTCCAAGCTGGTCCAGACCAATATGCGCTGTCAAGAGGCGGTACGGGACTTGTCGCCGCCGGTACGCGGCACGGCGCCACCGTCTCGCGACGCGCCCCCGGCCGCGCGCGTCGTCCCGCGAGCCTCTCCTTGCGGCCCCCGACGCGTGTGGACACATGTTTCGGCAAGGGCCCGAAGGCCCCCTTTCATGCGGCGCATCCGGTCACCGAAACGGTCGGCGAGGACGGGCAAGCCGACACAATGGGTTCAACTCTCCCCACGTAACGCCTCTTTCCGGCCAAGATCCGGCTTTCAGTCGTGGAAACCCCGCGCAGTCGTAAGGCCCTACGAACCCTGCGAAGTGGGGTGTTGAGGGTGCTGCGGCTGGATATGGTGCAGGAGCGAGAGGCGGCGTGCCGCTCGACCGGGCTCGGCGCGCTCGCGCGTACACGCTCGCGGAATGCGGAATACCGGGCGTCGCGCGCTCGCGCGTACGCGCTCGGGGGAATGTAGGGGGTGGGACCGTGCCGACCGCTGTCGCCGTGACCGGGAGCGACCTCGTGCTCCCCTCGCCTGACCGCCACACCCCCGGCGCGGTGCCGCTCGGGGCCGCGACGGGTGCTCCGCTCGCCGAATCCCTCGCCGAACTCCACGCGTTACTGGAGCAGCACGGCTGGCTCATCGTGCTGCACTCCACCGCCGCGGCCCCGGAGACGATCCGCCGGGTGCGCACCGCCCGCGCGGCGCTTGAGGCGGACCGCGTCACTCTCGTCGGGCTCGACCTGCCGCCGCTCGGACTCGCCCTCGTGGCGCTCCAGTTGCGGCAGCTCTCGGTCTGCGACTTCACTCCGGGCGTCCTCGCTTCGGCAGCGCGCCTCCTCGCCCACTACGTGCACGCGGGGGCCGTACTCGGCTCGCTCGCGCGCCTGGACCGCGTGCCCGTCCCACTCGGCTCGCACGCCCGTTCCCGGCTGCCCGGCACGCAGTACGCGGTCCAGGCGCACCCCGAACCGCGCCTCGTCAAGGCCGTGCCGGGCGCCGAACTCCCCGGCCCTGACTTCGCGACCCGCCTCTACCTCGCGCACGGCGACCGCCCTTCGGCCTGGCTCGGCGAGACCCTCGCCCGCACCTGGCAGGTCCAGTCCGTCACCGAGGTGCCCCTCCCCAAGGACTCCGTCGCCTGGTGGGGCACCGGGAAACTCACCGAGTTCGCCGCGGGCATCCCCGACATATCCGTCCTCTACCAGCTCGTCTCCTCCGTGCGCCGCGAACGCTGCCGCTGGTGCGGGCTCGAATTCCTCGGTGACCGCTGCGGGTTCTGCGGCGCCCCCCTCGCCCCACCGGCCTTCCGCGTCCCGTCCACGAGTCGCGAGCCGCGCCGCGATCCCGGCCGCGACACGGCCCGCGGTACCCCGCGTGCTCCCGGTCGTGACGGCACGCGCGAGCCCGTACGCGACCTCCCCGCCGCCCGCCGCGCGGCAGCCGCCCTCCCGCACGCGGGCACCCGCCCAGGGACCGAGGCGGGTGCCGGACCCGGCACCGGAGTCCCCGGCCCACCCGGCGAGCTGGGCCCCGTCGCCCCCTCGGGGACGGCCCCGCGGCACCCCCCGTACCCCTGACCCGCCGGTCCCGCGCACCGCCGGTCCCGCACCGCCGGTCCCGCGCCTCGCCGGTCCCGCCCCGCGCGGCACCGCCCAGGCGGCACCAGCACCGCCCCGCTCCCGCCCCGACCCCCGCCCCCGATCGAGGTACTCCGGCCATGAACTCACGCCAGCGCCGAGGCGTCGTCCTGATGGTGCTCTCCGCCGTGTGCGCCCTCATCGCGCTCGTCGGGGTGCTCGGGGTCGTGCGCAACGTCAACTCCAAGGTGGGCAAGGAGACGACCGCGTACCGGCTCAAGAGCGACATCGCCCCGTACAAGAGCCTCGACGCCTCGCAGTTCGAGGAGGTGTCCATCCCGAAGCGCTGGCTGCCCGACACCGCCGTCACCGAACTCGGCGCCCTGCGCGGCAAGATCGCCGTCACCACGCTCCACAAGGGCTCGCTGCTCCAGGACGACATGATCGTGAACCGCCCCGCGCTCAAGGCGGGCGAGCAGGAGATCGCGATCATGATAGACGCGGCGACCGGCGTCGCCGGGAAGATCACCCCCGGCTCCGCGGTCAACATCTACGCGACCTTCAAGGGGCAGAACGACAACCAGAAGGATGAGTCCAGGCTCATCGTCGAACGCGCCCAGGTCCTCGACGTCGGCAAGCTCACGCCCTTCGACCAGAACAACGACGACAACCGCAACCGCTCCACCGAAGCCGTCCCCATCACCTTCGGACTCGGCACCGCCGACGCCCAACGCGTCGCCTACGCCGAGTCGTTCGCGACCCACGTCCGCCTCGCGCTCGTCGGCGCGGGCGAGCAGCCGCCCGCGGCGGCGGGCCCCGATCGCACGTACACCCTGGACAAGGACAAGTGAGGCGGCGGCCATGAGCACGCGCATCCTCCCGGTGGCGGGCGATCCCGACCTCGCCCGTTCCCTCGGCTCCCTGCTCAGCCAGCTCCCCGAGGCGGAACCCGCCCTGCCCGTACCGGACTCGACCGCGCTCCTCGACGCGCTCGACCGGATCGCCGCCGCATCGCTGGACGAACTCCCCGAAGTCGTCCTCGTCCACGAACGCGTGGGGCCCGTACCGGCGCTCGACCTCGTCCACGAGGTCGTACGGCGCTTCCCGCAGGTCGGCGTCGTCCTCGTCACCGCCGATACGGGAACCACCGTCCTCACCGCGGCGATGGACGCGGGCGCGCGCGGCATCCTCCCGCTCCCGCTCACCTACGACGCCCTGTCCGAACGCGTCCGCGCCGCCGCCGAATGGGCCGCCGGAATGCGCCGGCACCTCGGCAACGACCCCGAGGGACACGGTGGTTCGGGGGGCGGCAGGGTCCTCACCGTCAGCGGCGCCAAGGGCGGCGTCGGGACGACCCTCGCCGCCGTACAACTCGCCCTCGCCGCACAGGCGTCCGGCAGCACCGTCGCCCTCGTCGACCTCGATCTCCAGTGCGGGGACGTCGCCGCCTTCCTCGACGTGCGGTTCCGCCGTTCCAGCGTGGACCTCGCCGGTATCGCCGACCTCACCCCGCGCGTGCTCCAGGACGCGATGTTCCCGCACCCCAGCGGCCTCGGTCTCCTCCTCGCCCCCGCCGACGGCGAACGCGGCGAGGAGGTCACCGACCGCGCGGCGCGCCAGATCCTCGGCGCCCTGCGCGGCCGCCACGACCTCGTGGTCGTCGACTGCGGCTCCCAGCTCACCGCCGCGAGCGCGGCAGCCGTCGAACTCGCCGATCAGTCGCTGCTGTTGGTCACCCCCGACGTCATGGCGGTACGCGCGGCCAAGCGCACCGTACGCCTGTGGGAACGCCTCCAGATCCGCAAGGCGGAGGAGACCCTCACCGTCCTCAACCGCCACGCCCGCTCCGGCGAGATCCAGCCGCCCCTCGTCTCGCGCATCACGGGGACCAGCACGGCACGCACCACCATCCCCGCCGCCTACAAGGAGCTTGCCGGAGCCATCGACGCGGGCCGTGTCCACGAACTCGACGCGCGCGGCAGCGTGCGGCAGGGCCTGTGGGCCCTCGCGGGCGAACTCGGCCTCGTCCAGGTGCCCGAGCGGCCCACCGGTGGCCGCCGCCGCAGGAAGGGCGCTCACACCGGAGCGTCCACGGCCCTCGCGCGCCGCGGCGACCGCGGCGCCGTCACCCTCGAATTCGCCGGGATCTTCCCGCTCGTCCTCGTCGTCATCGGCCTCATGTGGCAGTGCGCGCTGTACGGATACACCTTCAGCCTCGCCGCGAACGCGGCCGACGAGGGTGCCCGCGCGGGCACCGCCGCCGTCGCGTCCGGCGAGGACGGCGCCGGAGCCTGCCGCGCCGCCGCGACCCGCCACCTGCCCGGCGCCTGGAAGGGCGCCGCCATCGACTGCGGTAGCGCGGGCGACATCTACCGGACCACCGTCCGGGCCAAGGTCCCCCTCTTCTTCCCCGGCGTCGACGGCGGCTGGACGGTCAAGGGCAAGGCGGGCGCGGCCACGGAGGGGGACCGGTGAGGGGCGCGGCGCTCGCGACGGCACGCGGCCAGGAGGGCATCCCCACCGGTACGGGCACGGGGCGCCCCCTCGCCCGTACGAGCACGACCCGCCACCTGTGCGAGGCCCGCCCCCGCACCGGCCACCCCCACGGGGCCCGCACCCACGGGGCCCGCACCCGCGTGGCCGGCTCCCGCGTGGCCCGCACCCGCGTGGCCGGCTCCCGCACCGGCCACCCCCGCGACGACCGCGGCAGCTCCATCCTCGAATTCGCCGGTTTCCTCCCCGTCCTCCTCCTCATCGGGCTCGCCGCCATCCAGCTCGGCCTCGTCGGCTTCGCCGCCAACCAGGCCGGGACCGGTGCCCGCGCAGGGGCCCGCGTCGCCTCGCAGGCCGAGGGCGGCAACGGGGTCGCGGCCGCACGTGCCGCCATGACCGACGGGCTGGACGCCACCGTCACGCCCGGCGGCGGCGCCGACACCACCACGTACACCGTCGCCGTCCGCGTACCGACCCTCCTGCCCTTCGTCGGCAAGGGCTGGACCGTCACCCGCTCGGCGACCATGCCCAACGACGACACCGGGGAGGTGACCCTGCCGTGAGCCTGCGCTCCCGCATCTCCGCGCCCGAGGACGAGGGCGTACTGGAGGATGGCCGCCTCGTGGCCGGATACCGCGCCAAGCTCCTGGAGGAGATCGATCTCGCCGAGATGTCCGCGCTCTCCGCGAGCGAGCGCCGCACCCGCCTCGAACGCGTGCTCGGTCACCTCATCAGCCGCGAGGGCCCGGTCCTCTCCACCTCCGAACGCAGCCGTCTCATCCGGCGCGTGGTCGACGAGGCCCTCGGCCTCGGCATCCTCGAACCGCTCCTCGAAGACGCCTCGATCACCGAGATCATGGTCAACGGACCCGACGCGATCTTCGTCGAGCGCGCGGGCCGCGTCGAGCGCCTTCCGCTCCGCTTCGCCTCGCACGACCAGCTCATGCAGACCATCGAGCGCATCGTCTCGACGGTCAACCGCCGGGTGGACGAGTCGAATCCGATGGTCGACGCGCGCCTCCCGAGCGGCGAGCGCGTCAACGTCATCATCCCGCCGCTCGCGCTCACCGGCGCCACGCTCACCATCCGCCGCTTCCCGCGCGTCTACACGCTCCCCGAACTGATCGGCCTCGGCTCGCTCGACGAGCAAATGCTGCTGCTCCTCGCCGCGTTCGTCCGCGCCCGGCTCAACATCATCGTCGCGGGCGGTACGGGCACGGGCAAGACGACGCTGCTCAACGCGCTCTCCGGCATCGTCCCCGCGCACGAGCGCATCATCACCATCGAGGACTCCGCCGAACTCCAGCTCCAGCAGTCCCACGTCATCCGCCTGGAGTCCCGCCCGCCCAACGTCGAGGGCAAGGGCCGCATCACCATCCGCGACCTCGTGCGCAACTCGCTCCGTATGCGCCCCGACCGCATCATCGTCGGCGAGGTGCGCGGCGGCGAGACGCTCGACATGCTCCAGGCCATGTCCACGGGCCATGACGGCTCCCTCGCGACCGTCCACGCCAACTCCGCGGAGGACGCGCTCATGCGCCTCCAGACGCTCGGCTCGATGTCCGAGGTCCGCATCCCCTTCGAGGCCCTGCGCGACCAGATCAACTCCGCCGTCGACGTCGTCGTCCAGCTCGGCCGCCAGGCCGACGGTTCCCGGAAGATCACCGAGATCGCGCTCCTCACCTCGCGCGGCCACGACCCCTTCCGCATCACCACCGTCACCCGCTTCGAATCGGCCCCGCTCACCGCCGACCGCGTCGTGCGCGGCGCCTACCGGCACCTCCCGCTGCCCCGCTCGGCCGCCGAGAAACTGCACCTCGCCGGAGAGGTGCTGCCCGCGGCCTACGGGGTCGCCCCCGACGACGTACTCGCCCGCCACACGAGGGAGGCGCGCGGATGAACCAGCCGCCCACACACCCGGCATCCCCGTACGAGGAGGCGCCCGCATGAGCAACGGTCCCGCCCTCCTCGCGCTCGGCGCGACCCTCCTCGCCGGCGTCCTCCTCATCGCCGCCGCACGCCTGTGGTCACGGGGTCGCGCCGAGCGCGAGGCCCTCGTCGACCGGCTCGCGGGCGAGAGCCACCTCGGCGCCCGTACGAAGGGCTCCCGCCGCCTCGCCGGGCTCGACAGCGCCGTGCGCCGCACCCGCGCGGGCCGCGCCCTGCACAGCCGCCTCTCCGCGACGGGACTCCCCGTCTCGGCAGGGGAGTTCACCCTCTACTCCGTCGCCGGGCTCACCCTCCTGTGGACCGTCGCCGCGACTGTCCTCGCCCCGTTCTTCGGCCCCATCGCCGCCTTCGTCGGCGCCTGGTCCGCCTACGCCTTCCTCAACTGGCAACGCGCCAAGCGCATAGAAGCCTTCATCAGCCAACTCCCCGACGTGGCACGCCTGCTGGCCAATGCCACCGCCGCCGGACTCGCCCTGCGCACCGCCCTCGCGATGGCCGCCGAGGAACTGGAGGACCCCGCGGGCGAGGAACTGAGCCGCGTGGCCGACCAGTTGGCCCTCGGCCGTTCCATCGACGAGACACTCGACGAACTCTCCAAGCGCCTCCCCTCGCGCGAACTCGTCGTCCTCGTCACGACCTTGGTCCTCTCCAACAAAGCGGGCGGCACCGTCGTCGGTTCCCTGCGCAACCTCACCGTCACCCTGGAGGAGCGCAAGGAGACCCGGCGCGAGGTCCGCACGATGCTCTCCGAGGTCAACGCGACCGCCTTCACCGTGCCCGCACTCGGCCTCGGCTCGCTCCTCCTCGTCAACGCCCAGAACGACGGCGCCCTCCACCGCGTCACGGGCTCGGGCCTCGGCCAGTTCCTCATCCTCCTCTCCCTCGGCCTCTACACCGTGGGCTTCTTCGTCATCCGCCGCCTCGGAAGGATCGACGTATGAGCAGCCGACCGGGAAACCCGACCCCAAGGACCGCCGCATGAGCACCGCGAGCCTCGGCGTGCTCCTCGCCCTCCTCATGGCCGCCGGCGTCGGCGGCGTCCTCATCGGGCTGCGCATGTACCGCAGCGAGACCAAGCTGCCCGACGACCTCGCACTCGCCCTGGAGGTCGGCTCCACGCGCGTCAGGACCACCGACTCCGCGATCGACCGCCTCGGCCTGCGCTTCGCCCCGTACGTCCTCAAGCTCATGGGCCCGCGCCGCGTCGAGGCCAAGCGCCGCCGCATCGACATGGCGGGCAACCCCGGCGGCCTCACCCTCGACCGCTACGCCGCGCGCCGCGCCGTCTACGGCGTCTTCGGGCTCCTCATGGCCGCGATCTTCGCGAGCTACGGCTCCCCGCTCTTCGCCTTCCTGGCACTCGGCTTCGGCCTCGTCGCCGCCGACGCCACCATCTGGCAGGCCGTACGGGAGCGCCGCGACGTCATCGACCGGACCCTCCCCGACTTCCTCGACGTCCTCGCCGTCGTCGTCAGCGCCGGACTCGGCTTCCGGCAGGCGCTCGAACGCGTCGCCGAGAAGTACGAGGGCCCCTGGGCCGACGAACTCCGCATCACCCTGCGGCAGATGGACATGGGCGTGAGCCGCCGCCAGGCCTTCGACGAACTGCGCCGCCGCAACAACTCCGAGCAGGTCGCCCAGTTCGTCTCCGCCCTCCAGCAGGGCGAGGAACTCGGCTCCCCGATCGCAGAGACCCTCATCCAGATCGCCAACGACATGCGCCGCACCGACGCCCAGCAGGCCCGCCGCCGCGCCGCCAAGACCATCCCCAAGGCCACGATGGTGACCCTCGTCTTCATGCTCCCCGCCACGATGATCCTCATCGCCACGGGCATGTTCCTCGGCTCCGGGTCCGACCTCGGATCGATCCTGGGCGGGTGAGCGACACGTGACCCCCCTGACAGGGACACCGGAACGGCACGTACGCCGGTACGGCACGTACGAGACGGACGGCACGTACGAGACGGACGGCGCGCACGACCCGTACGGGGGCCCGTACGCGAGCCCGTACGAGCCCGACCCGCGCGCGCCCCGCAGCCCCGGCCCCGGCCCCGCGTCCACCGCCGTCCCGCCCTCCCGGGCTCCGGCCCACGCCCTCGCCGCGCTCTGCCGCCATGTCATCGGCGCCCGCCTCGCCGTCCTCGTCCTCGGCATTCCCTTCGCCCTGCACGCCGCGGGGCCGGGCGCCTCGCGCGCCCTCGCCGTCACCGCCGCCGTCCTGAGCCTGCTCGGCTCCTACGCGGTGCTGCGTCACTGGGAGCGTGTCGTCCCGCTCCTGCTCGCCCACCCCACGCTCCTCGCCGTCGACCTCGCGGCGACGACCGTCCTCCTCCTGGTCGCGACCCCCGCCTCGCCCCTCGGCTACGCGGCCGTCGCGACCCCGCTCCTGGCCGCCCTCCTGTACACGCGCCGCTGGGCCGTCCTCTTCACCGCCCTCCAGCTCGCGATCCTCGCCGCGGTGCCCGCCGCCCGCCCCGGGGCCCTCCTCGTCGGCGGCTTCTGCCTCGCCGCCGCCGTCGCCGGCGCGACGCTGCGCGCCTTCGTCCTGCGCCTGCTCGCCGCGGGCACGACCCTCGCCGAGACCCGCGAGCGCCTCGCCGTCGCCGAGGCGCTCGCCGCCGAACGCGCCCGCCTCGCCAGGGACATGCACGACACCGTCGCCAAGACCCTGCACGGCGTCGCCCTCGCGGCCGAGGCCCTCTCCACGACCGAGGACCCCGCCGTCGTGCGCCGCGACGCCGCCCACGTCGCGCGCGCGGCCCGCCGCGCGGCCACCGAGTCCCGCGTCCTCCTCGGCGGCCTGCGCCGCCGCACCGACGACCCCGGCGGACCCGTCGACCTCGCCCCCGAACTCGACGCGCTCCTCGCCGCCCACACCCGCCGCACCGGCACCCCGGCGACGCGCCCGGCCGCCACCCCCGCCCCGCTCCTCGCCCCCGCCACGGCCCGCACCCTGCTCCTCGTGACGGCGGAGGCCCTGGAGAACGTGGCCCGCCACGCCGACGCCCGCCACGTGTCCCTCGTGTACGGCACCGAGCCGGCCACAGGGCGCCTCCTCCTCGCCGTACGCGACGACGGCCGCGGGCTGCCGCCGGGGCTCCCGGAGCCCCAGGAACTCGCCGCGCGCGGCCACTACGGACTGCTCGGCCTGCGCGAACGCCTCGCGAGCCTGCCGTGCCCCGCACGCCTCACGATCGGCGCGCCGCCGCGCGGCCCCGGTACCGAGGTCCGCGCCGAACTGACCCTTCCACCCGCCCGAGAGGAGCCCGAGGACCATGCCCATCGCTCCGCCTGAACCGCTGCGGCTCGTCGTGGCCGACGACAATCCGGTCGTACGGGCCGGACTCCGCGCCCTCCTCGAAGGCCGCGCCGACGCGGTCGTCGTGGCCGAGGCGGCGGACGGCCGCCAGGCCCTCACCGCGACGGAACGCCACCGGCCCGACGGGGTCCTCCTCGACCTGCGGATGCCGGTCGTCGACGGGCTGACCGTCCTGCCCCGCCTCGCCCGCCTGGCGCCCGTCCTCGTCATCACGTACGGGCGCGACGCGGAACTCCACGCGCGGGCGCGGCGGATGGGCGCGGCAGGCTGCCTGGTGCACGGGGATTTCACGGTCCCTCAACTGGTCGGTGCGGTTCGGCACTTGCGTGCCGGGACGCCTGCGGTCCCCACCCCTTCGCAAAAGCAATCACCTGTGCGACCCTCGTGGGGCGGGCCGTTGAGCGCACGGGAGGAAGAGGTCATGAACCTCATCGCTGCGGGCTTGAACAACCGGCAGATCGCGGCGGCGTGCTTCATCACGGAGAAGACGGTGAAGAACCACATCAACCGCATCTTCGCCAAGCTCCAGACGACCACCCGCAGCGAGGCCATAGCCCGCTGGCTCGGCACGGCCCACCCCGCCCTGGGAGGCCCCCATGCCTAACCCCCCTTGGGCCCACGGACCCTCCCCCCACCACCCTCCGTCGCCCTACGGTCACACCACCACACCGGCCCACCCGGGAGACCACCATGCCCAAACCCACCACCTGGCTCCCCACCCTCCTGCACAAGCTCCGCAGGGACGACGGCGCGGGTTTCGTGGAATACGCGGGCCTGCTGATCATCATCGCGGGGATTTTCCTCGCCATCGACGCGCTGGGTCTCGACGGTCAGATTTCCGGGGCAGTCGGAAGGGCCGTGTCGAACGTCCTCGGCGGCTGACGAGAGCGACGCGCGATGCTGGGCAGACGCTTCCCTTGTTCGTGTGGGTAGCGGGCATTCTGTTATTCGTTTCTTTTGCCTTCTTTGCTTTCGCGCAGGCTGCCTCTGTGAGGAACGGAGCGCAGACAGCCGCTGATGCCGCCGCTCTGGCGGCTGCGCAGGCAGGCCGCGAGGAGATGGTGCAGGGCTTGCTGGCCGCCGAGCCGGGCATGGAGGGGTGGGGGCGATGGCTGGACGCCGACAACCTCGTCGGTCGGGGAGCGGCCGACGCCGCTGGTGAACTGGCAGCCCGGAACCACTCGCGGGTCACTTCCTTCGCTCGGACGACAGTCGATGGAAGCCCTGCGTTCAAGGTCACTGTTGAAACCAACTATGCAACGGGAACATCGGTCATTCCTGGAGCAGCCTCGCGAAAGGCCAAGGCTTCAGCCACTGCTGTCCTGCGGTCGCAGTGCGCGTTGGACGGAGAAGATGGTGGAGATATCACCCTCGACTGTGGCGTCGGCTCAGTACGGCGGTTCCCTGCCTCCGACTTGAGCGGGCTGGAGTTCCCGGCCCCGTCAAAGATTTTTGACGTTTACCTTGCTTCTTGACGTAGGGATCTGCTGTGAAAGGGGAGCTAAATGGGTGTGACGGGATTTCGCCTTCGCCGCTTGGCGGTTGCTTCACTGCTTGTCGTCCTCGGCCTCGGGGCGACTTCGTGTGGTGGGGGTGACGGGTCGACGTCGGAGAACTCGAAACCTTCGGCGTCCGCACCACGGCCTGATACTCCCCGCGAAGGGAGTTCGCCACCGCAGGAAAGCCCATCAGGAGACACCGCTCTCGCCGAGAGTCGAGATGGCGATATTTCCCTCGTGGTCAAAACGGCTCTGCGTGATCATGCGGGATTTGTGACCGTGGAGGGTAGTGTCACAAATGGGGGTGGTGATCTTTGGGTGCCGACGGAGTGGAAGAGTGATGAATCGGAGCTAGCGAAGAATGCATCCTCCATTGCCGGTGCGAGTCTCGTGGATCAAGCCGGAAAGAAGCGGTACTTGATTCTCCGTGACACGCAGGGCAGGTGCTTGTGCACTCAGTTCACTGGGGGAATCAAGGCTGGTCAAACCGTCGATTGGTTCGCTCAGTTTCCTGCTCCTCCGGCCTCCACCAAGAAGGTCACGTTTCAGGTCGGGAGTATGCCGCCCGCCGAGATTCCGCTCAGTGAGGCGCAGTGATGGGGCGGGCGGGGGTGGCTGTGGTGGTGGCCTCGGCCACCTTGGTGTTCGGGCTGAACGGGGGCGTGGCGGCGGCCGATGACGGGCCCACCGTGCCTCCGGGGAGCGTGACCACCTCGCCGCCCCCCGACGTCGATTCGAGCAGTCCCGGACTTCGTCTCGCCGACGGCGCGCAGCTCGCCCCCGCGAAAGTGCTCGACATCAAGTCCGTCGTCGAGGACCTCGGCGGCGAGGAACGCCGCGAGGACACCAACACCGACGTGAAATTCGCCCTCCAGGCCGAAGTTCTCTTCGACAAGGACAAGTTCGCACTCGACCCCTCCGGCAGGGCCCGTATCAAGGCCATCGCCGACGAGGCGAAGAAACAAAGGGCCCGCACCGTCCGCGTCTTCGGCTTCACCGACAATCTCGGCAGCTACGCCCACGGCAAAACGCTCTCGAAACGCCGCGCCGACATCGTCCACGACGAACTCGCCCAGTACCTCGGCCCCGAAGTCACCTTCGAGGTCCGCGGCTACAGCGAGGACTACCCCATCGCCGACAACTCGACGGAGGAGGGCCGCCGCAAGAACCGCCGCGTCGAGGTCTCCTTCCCCCGCACCGGATGACAACGGAACCCAGGTCTGCGCGGGGGACTTGACCCCCACCCCCGCGTACACCCCCGCGCCCCCCGGCGCCGCCCCCGGCCCCAGCAGATCGGCCCCGTCGAAGAAGCGGAGCACGTCCTCCCGCGTCCGCGGGAGCGCGAGGGGGTGGCGGGGGTCCGGGGCGCGACGCGCTGCCGCGAGGACCGTGTCCGGCTCCCGGGCATCCGCTTCGAGGCAGCCGACGCCGCCACGGCCCTCCCCGTCAGCCGTGCCCGCGCCTGCGCCAGGGCGGCGGGCGCGGCGCCGGGCCGTGCGCAGCACGTCGCCCACGCGACCGCTCCTCCGCCTCGCGCCGTACACACGCCATGCCGCGCCCCGCTCCGCCGGTCACCGGCAGCGGCCCGCCCGCAATCCGCTGGCCGCCGCGCGCCCCGCGCGACATGCTCGCCTCATGGACACCACGCATGACTTCGCCGCCCTCGTCAGGGACGGCGCCACCTCGCCCGTCGAGGGCTGGGACTTCTCCTGGTTCGCGGGGCGTGCCACGGAGGAACGGCCCCCGTGGGGGTACGCGCGGCTGCTCGGCGAGCGGATGGGACGGGCGCGGGCGAGCCTCGACATCGACACCGGCGGGGGAGAGGTCCTGGCAGGGGCCCCCTCCGTACCGCCGTGCGCCGCGGCGACCGAGTCCTGGCCCCCGAACGCGGCGAAGGCTGCCGTGCTCCTCGCGCCGCGCGGCATCGTCGTGGTGGCGAGCCGGGAGGGCGGGCCGCTGCCCTTCCCCGACGGCGTCTTCGACCTCGTGAGCGCGCGCCACCCCGTCCGTACGGACTGGGACGAGGTCGCGCGCGTGCTCGCCCCCGGGGGCACGTACGTCTCGCAGGAGGTCGGCCCGTGGAGCGGCGCCGAGGTCAGCGAGTGGTTCCTCGGGCCGCAGCCGGAGGAGACGTGGAACGCCCGCGACCCCGAGAGGGCGCGTACGGCCGCCGAGGCGGCCGGCCTGGAGGTCGTGGGCCTGCGCACGGCGCGGCTGCGGATGGAGTTCCACGACATCGGCGCGGTCGTCCATTACCTGCGCAAGGTCGTGTGGATGGTCCCCGGCTTCACCGTCGAGCGGTACGAGGACCGCCTGCGTGCCCTCCACGAGCTGATCGAGGCCGAGGGCCGCTTCCTCGCCCACAGCAGCCGCTTCCTCATCGAGGCCCGCAAGCCGTCCTGATCCTGGGACCGTCCGGGGGAGTGCGGGTACGAGGGAGCGGGCCACCTGCGGGCGCTCCGGGCGCTCCGCGGCGCTCAGGGCGTTCCCCACAACCGCCTGATTCCGCATCGTTATCGTGCGGGTCTCGTGCAGGCGGCATCCATCACCTAAGTTCAGACCAACGGAAATCGCGTGCGCAAACACGCGAACTCCGGTACCGCGCGGTGGAGGGGGCCGCGCGGTACCGGTCCGGCTTCGCGGGGCTCAGCCGCGGGCGTGCTCGTCGCTCCCGACGTCCTCGCCGTTCCCAGCGCTCCCGGCGTCCTCGCCATTCCCGCCGCTCCCGGCGTCCTCGACGGTGATACGGGCCCCGGGGGCCAGGCCCCAGCGGGTCATCGCGCCCGCCTCCGCCTCCAGGACGTGCCGGGCCCACGGGCGGGGCAGCCCCAGACGGCCGGGGCGCATCGTCCGGACGGACCGCACGCGCCACTCGCGGTCGAGGAACGCCACGTCGATCGCGAAGCGCATCCCGAGCGTGTGCACCGCGCTCGCCGGGCTCAGCAGCAGCGCGCCCCGCACCGTGTCCCTCCCCAGCAGTCCGCGCCCCCGCTCCCGCGCCGTCCGCGCGACCTCCAGGGGCACCGCGGGGCCAGGCGCGCCGCCCGGCGTGAGGACCCGCAGCACGGCCCCCCGGGCGCTGGGCCCGCCCGGACGGCCGCCGGACTGAGACTCCGTACTCGTCATACCGGCGACCGTAATGCCCCCGCGCGGCCCGCGTACCGCCGTCTCGTCAAACCGGACGCACCGGCTTCGCCCGTGTGAGTGGGAAGCGCCACGGATCGCCGTACGGCGATCCCGCCCCGTCCCCCCTCGGAGAGAAAACGGCGGAAACGGGCATCAAGGTGTCGGGAAGCGAGCGAATCGATCGGCGCCACGTCGCCGCGCGAACCCGGAGAGTAGTTGTACGGCGTGAATGTCGCCGTCTTCCCTCACGAAGGGTTATGGTGGGACTCCCCCCCTCGGGCCGGTCCGTAACCCCCCCCACGGACCGGCCCGTTTTCTTTGCCCGGACACGCCGGAGGCCGGCGGGGCCCCGCAAGGTCCTCGCGGACCCGGGCGGCACGGCACCCCACCGGCCTCGTCGCGGCTCTTCCTGCGGTCACACCGCCGAGCGCGTCAGCTCACCACTCAGCCGGTCACCACGCCACCGGCCACCGGTCACCGTTCACCTGCCACCGCTCACCACTCCACGGTCAGTGCGTCGATCCGCCCCAGCTCCTCCGCCGTGAGCGCGGGCGCCGACACGGCCGCCACGTTCTCGTCGAGCTGCCGGGTCGAGGACGCGCCGATGAGCGCGGAGGTCATCCGGGGATCGCGAAGGACCCAGCTCAGCGCGAGCTGCGCGAGGGTCTGGCCGCGGCCGGAGGCGATCTCGTTCAGCTCGTTGAGCTTCTTGATCCGCTCCTCGGTGAGCGTCGTCGGGTCCAGGGACTTGCCCTGCGTGGCCCGCGAGCCCTCCGGGATGCCGCCCAGGTACTTGCCCGTGAGCACGCCCTGCGCAAGCGGCACGAAGGAGATGCAGCCCATGCCCGCCGTCTCCAGTGTGTCGAGCAGGCTGTCCTTCTCCGTCCAGCGCTCGATCATCGAGTACGAGGGCTGGTGGATGAGCGCGGGGACACCCAGCTCGCGCAGGATGCGGGCCGCCTCGGCGGTCTGCTCCGAGGAGTAGGAGGAGACCCCCACGTACAGCGCCTTGCCCTGCTGGACGGCGGTCGCGAGCGCGCCCATCGTCTCTTCGAGCGGCGTGTCCGGGTCGAAGCGGTGCGAGTAGAAGATGTCGACGTAGTCGGTGCCCATACGGCGCAGCGAGGCGTCGAGCGAGTTGAGGAGGTACTTGCGCGAGCCCCACTCGCCGTACGGGCCCGGGGTCATCCGGTAGCCCGCCTTGGTCGAGAGGACCAGTTCGTCGCGGTACGGGGCGAAGTCCTGCGCGAGGAGCTTGCCGAAGTTCAGCTCGGCCGAGCCCGCGGGGGGCCCGTAGTTGTTCGCGAGGTCGAAGTGCGTGATGCCGAGGTCGAAGGCGTGCCGCAGGATCTCGCGCTGCGAGTCCAGGGTGCGGTCGTCGCCGAAGTTGTGCCACAGGCCGAGCGAGACGGCGGGGAGCAGCAGGCCGCTGCGGCCCGTGCGCCGGTACCGCATGGTGTCGTAACGGCCGTCCGCCGCCTGGAAGAAAGCGTTGTCTGACATGCGCGAAGGGTACGTGAGAGCCGTGTGACCCGGCGTCGGGGGCCGCCCTCGAACGGCGGTAGGGTGGCGCCTTCCGGAGTGCATTGCCTGCCGCACGGAGGGGCTGACAGACGTGAACATGCGCGACCTCGTGTACCGACTCTACGCACGGCGGGTGCGAGGGCGCCTCGACCACGCGCAGGTCCCCAAGCACATCGGCCTCATCCTCGACGGCAACCGCCGCTGGGCGCGTGCCTCGGGCGGCACGACCGCGCAGGGCCACCGCGCGGGCGCCGAGAAGATCGAGGAGTTCCTCGGCTGGTGCGCCGAGACGGACGTCGAGGTCGTGACGCTGTGGATGCTCTCCACGGACAACTTCGACCGCCCCGAGTCCGAGCTGATCCCCCTCCTCGGCATCATCGAGGACTCGGTGCGGGCCCTCGCCGCCGACGGCCGCTGGCGCGTCCACCACGTGGGCGCGCTCGACATCCTGCCCGACAACACGCGTACCACCCTCAAGGAGGCCGAGGCCGCGACCTCGGACAACACGGGGATACTGGTCAACGTCGCGGTCGGCTACGGCGGCCGCCAGGAGATCGCCGACGCCGTCCGCTCCCTGCTGCACGACGCGGCCCGCAAGGGCACGAGCTTCGAGGAACTCGCCGAGGCCGTCGACATCGACCTCATCTCCGAGCACCTCTACACGCGCGGCCAGCCCGACCCCGACCTCGTCATCCGCACGAGCGGCGAGCAGCGCCTCTCCGGCTTCATGCTCTGGCAGAGCGCCCACTCGGAGTACTACTTCTGCGAGGTCTTCTGGCCCGCCTTCCGCAAGGTCGACTTCCTGCGCGCGATGCGCGACTACGCGGCACGCCACCGCCGCTACGGAGGCTGAGCGGGCGGGCCGTCGCCCGGTACGAGGGGCCGCGCGCCGCACCGCGCGGCCTCGCGTGTCGCGCTCACGCCGCCGCGTGTCCGCTCGCGCGACCCCGTCCCGCACGCCCCGGGCGCACCCCGTCGCTCCCCGGCTTCACCCCTCGTTCCCCCACGTGTCGTCAGACGCTCGCGCATGACCGGCTTCCGCGCCGGGAATAGCTCACCCAGGCCGGTATCCGACCCACGGACACCGGATCTCAGCGGGTGGCAGGGTGCCGCCCGCCCGGGAGGGCCCTTGCGCCAGGACGACCGAGCGGTACGTCTTCACCTCACCGGCCCCAGCGGCCCGACCACCGGCCCGCGCGGCCGGAGGGTCACCCCCCTGGCGTCTGTCACCGCCTCTCCCGGTCCCCATTCCCCGGCCGCTCCTCCTCCCCGTACCCCGCACGCCCGCGTGTGCGGCGCGGCGGTGTGCGGAGCGGCCGTTCCCCGTCCTCGTCCGAGGGGGTATGTCTCTCCGTGGTGACCAGCACGCAGCGCCGCAAGCCCGACCGGCGCACCTACGTCATCGACACCAGCGTCCTGCTGGCCGACCCCAACGCCGTGCACCGCTTCGACGAGCACGAGGTCGTGCTCCCCGTCGTCGTGGTCACAGAACTGGAGGCCAAGCGCAACCACCCGGAACTCGGCTACTTCGCCCGGGAGGCCCTGCGCCTCCTGGACGACTACCGGGTGCGCTACGGACGGCTCGACGAGCCGCTCCCGGTCGGCGAGATCGGCGGCACGCTCCGCGTCGAGCTGAACCACTCGGACCCCTCGGTGCTCCCCTCCGGGTACCGTCTCGGCGACAACGACTCGCGCATCCTCGCCGTCGCCCGCAACCTCCAGGCCGAGGGGTACGACGTCACCGTCGTCTCCAAGGACCTGCCGTTGCGCATCAAGGCCTCATCGGTCGGCCTGCTCGCGGAGGAGTACCGCGCGGAACTCGCCGTCACCGACTCGGGGTGGACCGGCATGGCGGAGCTGAGCCTGACCGGGGAACAGGTCGACCGCCTCTTCGACGACGAGCGGGTCAGCGTCCCCGAGGCCGCCGAACTGCCCGTGCACACGGGGCTCACCCTCCAGTCCGAGCGCGGCAAGGCACTCGGCCGTGTCACGGCCTCGGGCGACATCCGGCTCGTACGGGGCGACCGCGAGGTCTTCGGGCTCAAGGGGCGCAGCGCCGAGCAGCGTGTCGCGCTCGACCTCCTCCTCGACCCCGAGGTCGGCATCATCTCGATGGGCGGCAGGGCAGGCACCGGCAAGTCGGCGCTCGCACTGTGCGCGGGCCTCGAAGCGGTCCTGGAGCGCCGTCAGCACAAGAAGGTCATGGTCTTCCGGCCGCTGTACGCGGTCGGCGGCCAGGAACTCGGCTACCTGCCCGGCAGCGAGTCCGAGAAGATGAACCCGTGGGCGCAGGCGGTCTTCGACACCCTTTCCGCCGTCACCAGCAGGGACGTCATCGAGGAAGTCGTCTCGCGCGGGATGCTGGAGGTCCTGCCGCTCACCCATATCCGCGGCCGCTCGCTGCACGACGCCTTCGTCATCGTCGACGAGGCCCAGTCACTCGAACGCAACGTGCTGCTCACCGTGCTCTCCCGGATCGGCGCCAACTCGCGTGTGGTCCTCACGCACGACGTCGCGCAGCGCGACAACCTCCGCGTCGGGCGGTACGACGGGGTCGTCGCCGTCGTGGAGAAGCTGAAGGGGCATCCGCTTTTCGCACACGTGACCCTCACCCGTTCGGAGCGTAGCCAGATCGCCGCGCTCGTGACCGAACTCCTGGAGGACCGCGAGCTGTGAGCCGTACGCGGCAACACGCCCCCTGAGCGGGGGCGTTGACCGCACACCCGAAGCGACCCGAGGACGCCGCCCGGCACAAGGCCAAGGAGCCTAGCCGGGCGGCGTCCGTGCGCGCGGCCTTATCCCGCAGAAACATCACCCAAACGGCGTGTGACCTATCCCACGCAACGGAGAATTGCCTTGCGGCGTCCAGTTCCGGCAGAGTTCTCAGCCGTCAGGCCCCGCACACAGCTTGTGTCTCCACGGCCTCGGGACCGCACCCGCTTCACGGGTGAGGCACCGGGCCCCGCAACTCCATAGAGAAGCTGTGTGCCACCCGTGTTCCACGGGGCGCCCCACTGTGAAGAAGCAGCCGGGCAGCGTCCCCCGGGTCCGTGCTTCCCGTGACCACGAGCAAGGGGGAGCCAGTGTCAGGGGCACGATCGCGCCCGCGAGGTCACCTAAGCGGGCGACGCTGGAAGGAAACCGTGTGAGCCGGATCTCGGTCCGGGGATTCGCGGTGGCTTCGGCCACCGCGGTCACCACCGTCGGAGCCGTGGTGGGCGTTGCCTCGGGCAGCACCCCTCAGCAGACCTCGAACGACTTCGAGGCGACCGCGGCGGAAGACGCCACCCTCCTCGCGGACATCCCGGCGGGCCAGCAGGCCCGCGTACAGACCGCCACGCTGACCCAGCAGGCCGACGCCCAGGCGGACGCAGCCCAGGCCGTCGCCCGCAAGTCCGCGGAGGAAGCGGCCCGTAAGAGCGCCGCCGAGGCCGCGACCGCCAAGAAGGAAGCGGCGGTCAAGAAGGCGGAGGAGGCGAAGAAGAAGGCCGAGGAACTCGCGAAGCAGCGCGAGCAGGAGGCCAAGGAGAAGGAGCTGGCCGCCAGCCGTTCGGCGACCCGCGACGCCTCCTCCTTCGCGGTCCAGAGTTCCTACTCGGTCGCCGATGTCCAGGCGATGGCACGCCAGATCGTGCCCGCGGACCAGTTCCAGTGCTTCAGCAACATCGTGAGCCACGAGTCGGGCTGGAACTACCGCGCCACCAACGCGGGCAGCGGTGCCTACGGCCTCGTCCAGGCGCTTCCGGGCTCCAAGATGGCCTCCGCGGGGGCCGACTGGCAGACCAACCCGGCGACCCAGATCAAGTGGGGCCTCAACTACATGGACGGCCGCTACGGCAGCCCCTGCGGCGCCTGGTCCTTCTGGCAGGCCAACAGCTGGTACTAGACCGGCTCACGTACGCGCGTACCCCGGAACCCCTCGCCCACCCCGGCGGGGGGTTCCGCCGTGTACGGTCTGATCCCGGGACCTCGGGGGTGGCCCAGGACTGACGGGGAACAGGGACGTACATGCCGAAGATGCCGGAGTGGTTCGGGCGTGCGAGCGCGCGGATCTCACACATAGGCCAGAGACTCGACGAAAGACGCGCCGCGGCCGAGGAGCCGGACGAACCGCCGCCGCCGCGCGCCGTCGCCGCCGTGCCCGCCGCCCGCGAGGAGGCCGCCGTGCCCGCCGACGACACCTCGGCGCGCGTACCGCCGCCGCCCGCCTACGCGCCCGCCGCCACCCCGCGCCCCGAGCCCGCGGCCGCCGTGCCCTGGGGTGTGCGCGTGGCCGCCGAGGCGGGGTGGAGGCTGCTCGTGCTCGCCGCGACCGTGTGGGTCCTGATGAAGGTCATCAGCGCGGTCCGGCTCGTCGTGCTCGCCTTCGTCGTCGCCCTGCTCGTCAGCGCGCTCCTCCAGCCCTTCGTCGCCCGGCTCACCCGCCACGGCGTCCCGCGCGGCCTCGCGACCGCGCTCACCACGCTCTTCGGCTTCGCCATGATGGGGCTCATGGGCTGGTTCGTGGTCTGGCAGATCATGGAGAACGTCGACCAGCTCTCGCGGCAGGTCCAGGACGGCATCGAGGACCTGCGCCGCTGGCTGCTCGACAGCCCCTTCCACGTCACCGAGAAACAGATCAACGACGTCGCGAAGAACCTGCGCGATGCGGTCGGGACCAATACCGAACAGCTCACCTCGGCGGGCATCGAGGGCGTCACCGTCATCGTCGAGCTGTTCACGGGGCTGCTGCTCGCCTTCTTCTCCACGATCTTCCTGCTCTACGACGGCAAGAAGATCTGGGGCTGGTGCCTCAAGCTCGTCCCCGCAGCGGCACGCGAGGGCGTCGCGGGCGCCGGCCCGCGCGCCTGGGGCACGCTGACGGCGTACGTGCGGGGCACGGTGATCGTCGCGCTCATCGACGCCGTCTTCATCGGGATAGGGATCTACTTCCTCGACGTGCCGATGGCCGTCCCGCTCGCGGTGATCATCTTCCTCGCGGCCTTCGTGCCGCTCGTCGGCGCCGTCGTCTCGGGGGCGCTCGCCGTCGTCGTGGCGCTCGTGACGCAGGGCGTCTTCACGGCCGTGCTCGTGCTCGCCGTGGTCCTCGCCGTGCAGCAGATCGAGGGGCACATCCTCCAGCCGTTCATCCTCGGCCGCGCGGTGCGCGTCCACCCGCTCGCGGTCGTCCTGAGCGTCGCGGCGGGCGGCATGATCGCGGGGATAGGGGGCGCGGTCGTGGCGGTGCCGCTCGTCGCCGTTCTCAACACGGTCGTCGGCTACCTGCGGCGGTACGCGCACGAGGCGCACCCGCCCGCGCCCGGCGGCGCCCCGGGCGCCGGGCCGCTGCCGAAGGCCGAGGAGGCGGGGACGGTACCGGCCGAGTAGGCCCGTACCCGCGGCACACGCCGTACGCGCCGCCCGCGTACCCACGTACGCGCCGCGTACCCGCACACGTGAGAGGGGCCCCGTGAACGATCCACGGGGCCCCTCTCACGTACGTGTCCGATCCGCGTGCCGCCTCAGGCGGACATGCGCTCCTCGGCGTCGATGGTGACTCCGACGGCCTGGAGGACCGAGGCGACCTTGACGGCCTCCTGGATCGTCTCGCGCTCGACACCGGCCTTGCGGAGCACCTGCTCGTGCGAGTCGAGGCACTGGCCGCAGCCGTTGATGGCGGAGACCGCGAGGCACCACAGCTCGAAGTCGGTCTTCTCCACGCCCGGGTTGCCGATGACGTTCATCCGCAGACCGGCCCGCAGGTTCCCGTACTCGGGGTCCGAGAGGAGGTGGCGGGTGCGGTAGAAGACGTTGTTCATCGCCATGACGGCGGCGGCCGACTTGGCGGCCGTGTACGCCTCGGGGGAGAGGTTCGCCTTCGCCTCGGGCTCCAGCTCGGCGAGCACCCTGGGCGAGCGCGAGGCGATCGCGCAGGCCAGTACGGTGCCCCAGAGCTGCTGGGCGGGCAGCGGCGAATTGCCGATGACCGAGCCCAGGTTGAGGCGCAGGTCCTTGGCGTAGTCGGGTATCGAGGACTTCAGCTCGTCGATGGCCATGAGTCACTCACCGGCCAGGAGCGCGACCGGGTCGAGGGTCTCGTCGCCCTTGCTCCAGTTGCACGGGCACAGCTCGTCGGTCTGGAGCGCGTCGAGGACCCGCAGGACCTCCTTGGGGTTACGGCCCACGGAACCGGCGGTCACCATGACGAACTGGATCTCGTTGTTGGGGTCGACGACGAAGACCGCGCGCTGCGCGAAGCCGTCCTCACCCTCGATGCCGAGGTCGCGCATCAGCTCGTGCTTCGAGTCGGCCATCATCGGGAAGGGGAGGTCGGTCAGGTCCGGGTGGTCCTTGCGCCAGGCGTGGTGCACGAACTCCGAGTCGCCGGAGAAGCCGAGGATCTGCGCGTCGCGGTCGGCGAACTCGCCGTTCAGCTTGCCGAAGGCGGCGATCTCGGTCGGGCACACGAAGGTGAAGTCCTTCGGCCACGCGAAGACGACGCGCCACTTGCCCTCGTAGGACTTGTGGTTGATCTGCTCGAACTCCTTGCCCTTTTCGAGCGAGACACAAGCAGTGAGGTCGTACGCGGGGAACTGGTCACCGACAGTGAGCACAAAAGCCTCCGATGGTGCGGGGTTGGACAGGGCACAGCGTGCCACACAGCCGATCTAGCAGGGAAATCGATCAGTCGGTTCGTGTCGATAGGTGCGACCGATCAATAGGCGATCAATAACGGTCCGTTTCCGAACAGGACCGAAGCGTTCCGTCGCCACCGGGCCCGCGTGGCTTCGAACGGGGGTTCTGTACGCTCAGGTGTCCCGCGCCCGACTCCTCGGGTGCGGGCGGGAGTTGACAGTGCGGCGCGAGGGGGAGACCGGGTGACCGGCGGGCACAGGCAGCGGGCGCGTAGGGGAGCGACCGGGGCGAGGAAGGGCGGACGCGTACTGCGCTGGACGGCCGGGACGGTGACCGTACTCGTCCTCGGCAGCGGGGCCGCCGGATACGCGTACTACGAGCACCTCAACGGCAACATCAAGAAGGACCAGCTCAACCTCGGCAAGCACGGCATCGCGAAGGCCGCGCCCAACGCCGAGGGCCAGACGCCGATGAACATCCTGCTGCTCGGCTCCGACGACCGCAACAGCGCGGAGAACCTCAAGCTCGGCGGCGCGAAGAACGAGGTCGGGCGGGCCGCGCTCGCCGATGTGCAGATGCTCCTGCACCTCTCGGCCGACCGGAAGAACATGAGCGTCGTGAGCCTGCCCAGGGACACCATGATCCCGATCCCCGAGTGCACCGACCCCGAGACCAGCAAGACCTACCCGGCCGCCGACCTGGAGATGGCCAACGCCTCGCTCTCGCACGGCGGTCCCGGCTGCTCCGTCGCGACGTGGGAGGCGCTGACCCGTACCCACATCGACCACTTCATGATGGTCGACTTCACCGGGGTCGTCTCGATGGCCGACGCCATCGGCGGCGTCCCCGTCTGCGTCGAGCAGAACGTGTACTCGCGCACCCCCGACGGCCACGGTTCGGGACTCAAACTCAAGGCGGGCACGACCTCGGTCAAGGGCGAGCAGGCCCTCCAGTGGCTCCGCACCCGCTACGGATTCGAGGACGGCACCGACCTCGGCCGCACCCACGCCCAGCACATGTACATGACCTCGATGGTCCGCGAACTGCGCGAGAACGCGACGCTCACCAACCCCGGCAGGATGCGCTCGCTCGCCGAGACCGCGACGAAGGCCCTCACGGTCGACGACCAGCTCGACACCGTCAAGAAGCTCTACGACCTCTCGAACGAGCTGCGCAAGGTCCCGGGCAAGCACATCACCATGACGACGCTGCCGACCGCGCAGTGGTCCGAGGACCACAACCGGCTCGTGCCCAAACCGGGCGACGCGGAGGCACTGCTCTCCCTCGTCCGCAAGGACCAGGCGCTCGACGGCAGCGGCACCAAGCCCCGGCCGAAGAAGGAACCCGCGCCCTCCCACCCCGCGGCCTCGCTCGACATCCAGGTCCTCAACGCCACCGGGGCCGGCGCCGAAGCGCCCGTCCAGGGACGCGCGGGGCAGGTCGTCGCGCGGCTCAGGGCGAAGGGCTACACGGGCGCCGAGATCAACGCGCAGCTCACCCCGGGCCAGGAGACCGCTGTCCTCTTCCCCGCCTCGGTCCCCAAGGCCGACGCGCAGGCCGCGGGCCACGCCCTCGGCATCCCCGCGGACCTCCTGCGCAAATCGGCCGACGTCTCGCGCATCACCGTGCTCGTGGGCACCGACTGGCGCGAGGACACCGCCTACCCGGCCGAGAAGCAGCCGAAGAAGGCCCCGGAATCGGCCGCGGTGCTCAACGGCGAGGACAAGGGGGCGTGCATGGCGGTGCAGCAGGGGTTCACGTGGTGACCACTGGGCGGTGACGGGGGGGACAGTGCGGACGGGGGTGACGGGGTGATGGGGGTCACGCGGGGGCGTGAGGGGCGCGTGGGGTGCGGTGGAAGTGCGGGGAGTGCGGGCGGGAGTGTACGGGCGCGGGGGCGCTGCGCGCTGTCCCGCCTCGCCCCGCCTCGTCCCTTCCCGCCTCGTCCCGTACGACGAAGAGGCCCCCTAGCTGCGTTTCCGCAGGTGAGGGGCCTCTTTCGAGAGGGTGAGTGACGGGACTTGAACCCGCGGCCACCTGGACCACAACCAGGTGCTCTACCAACTGAGCTACACCCACCATGACCGGCGCTTTTCCGACCGGCCGAGAAAAAGTGTACAGGGTTCTGGGGGGTGCTCGCGCACACCTTTTTCCGGGCGGCCCGGGAGCCCCGGCGGGGGCCGGTGGAGAGGGGTCAGGAGAGCTGGTACTTCGCGGCCACGGCCTTCGCCGTCTCGGAGTCGGGTCCCGGCTGCGGGACGAACACGGCCTCGCGGTAGTAGCGCAGCTCCGCGATGGATTCGCGGATGTCGGCCAGGGCGCGGTGGTTGCCCTTCTTCTCCGGGGCGTTGAAGTAGGCCCGCGGGTACCAGCGGCGGGCCAGCTCCTTGACGGAGGAGACGTCGACGATGCGGTAGTGGAGGAAGCCTTCGAGCTCCGCCATGTCGCGCGCGAGGAAGTTCCGGTCGGTGCCGACCGTGTTCCCGCACAGCGGCGCCTTGCGGGGCTCCTTCACGTGCTCCCGTACGTACGAGAGCACGCGCTCCTCCGCGTCGGCGAGGGTCGTGCCCCCGTCCAGCTCGGCGAGGAGGCCGGAGGAGGTGTGCATGTCGCGCACCACCTCCGGCATCGTCGCGAGCGCCTGCTCGGGCGGGCGGATCACGATGTCCACCCCGTCCCCGAGAATGTTCAGCTCGGAATCGGTGACCAGTGCGGCCACCTCGATGAGCGCGTCGTTCGCCAGCGAGAGACCGGTCATCTCGCAGTCGATCCACACCATGCGATCGTTCATATGTCCCAGCCTACGCGGGGACCCTCTACGCCGGACGCTCCCGCTGACTGGGCAGTACGCCGCGGCCCTGTATCCCCGCGAGCGCCTCGGCGCGCTCCTCGCCCTGGCGCCGCAGCTGGGCGGGGACCGCGCTCGGCGCGGGCACCCGCTCGACCGCGAGCGCGGCCGCCGGCTGCTCGGCACGCTCCTGCTGCGGACGACGGGCGCGGTAGGCGGCCCGGTACGCGGCGGGGGAGGAGCCGAGCTGGCGGCGGAAGTGCCCGCGCAGCGCGACGGGGGAGCGGAAGCCGCAGCGTCCGGCGACCTCGTCCACCGAGTAGTCCGAGGTCTCCAGGAGCCGCTGCGCCTGGAGCACCCGCTGCGTGATCAGCCACTGGAGCGGGGCCGAGCCCGTCAGCGAGCGGAACCTGCGGTCGAAGGTGCGGCGGCTCATGTACGCGCGCGCGGCGAGGGTCTCCACGTCGAACTGCTCGTGAAGATGCTCCAGCGCCCAGGCGACGACCTCGGCGAGCGGGTCGGCGCCGATCTCCTCCGGTAAAGACCTGTCGAGGTAGCGCTCCTGGCCGCCGGTGCGGCGCGGGGGCACGACGAGCCGGCGGGCGAGCGCCCCGGCCGCCTCGTTGCCGTGGTCGGAGCGGACGATGTGCAGGCACAGGTCGATGCCGGCCGCGGTACCGGCCGAGGTCAGGACGTCGCCGTCGTCGACGAACAGCTCGCGCGGGTCCACGTGGACCGAGGGGTAGCGCTTGGCGAGCGTCGGGGCGTACATCCAGTGGGTCGTGGCGGGGCGGCCGTCGAGAAGGCCGGCGGCGGCGAGCACGAAGGCACCGGTGCACAGGCCGACGATCCGCGCGCCCTCCTCGTGCGCCCTGCGCAGCGCGTCGAGCGCCTCGACGGGGGGCGGGGCCGTGATGGACCGCCAGGCGGGGACCACGACGGTGCCCGCCCGCGAGACGGCCTCCAGGCCGTGAGGCGCCGTCAGCTCCAGGCCGCCGGTGGTGCGCAGGGGACCGTCCTCACCGGCGCACACGAGCAGGCGGTAGCGCGGCACCCCGGCGTCCTGCCGGTCGATGCCGAAGACCGAGAGCGGGATGGAGCTCTCGAAGATGGGACCGCCGCTGAAGAGGAGCACCGCGACGATCTCGCGACGTCTGCGGCCCGCGAGCCTGCGGCCCGGCGCCTCCGGTGCGACAGTGACATCCTGGCTCATGGCGCTAAGCCCCCCTCGGTCTTCGACGCACCCCGTCCTTGTCGGGCGTTCCGCTCCTGCACCTTGTCCCCTCGGTCCGGCACGAGTCCCCCGCCGTACGACAGTCATGATCGAATCTACTGTGTCCCGCGGTGCCCGCGTGACCTGTTCGCCACCGGCCACTATGTCGACATGGCAACGTGGCGTAAAGCATTCGATCACGAAGCGTTGCACTTGGCGGCCCGGCTGGGAAGTGCGCCTTTCGCCGGTGGCCAATCCCCATAGGGTGCGTGGCGCCCGCGTGAGGCTTTCCACCCTGCTCGGACGGGGCGTTGGCGGGGGTAAGGGGCGCGCGGCCGCTTGACCGATAAGTTGGCTGAAAAGCTACGGGGGGCGTGTGCGGGAATGCGTCACTCCCTCAGGGCGCACGCCCCCGGCGTGCGTTGCTCGCACCGTGCTCCCCGCAGGGCGCGGGGCGCCGGGGCGCACCCCGGCGTACGGGGCCCGTACCTCGTCAGATGAGCGGACTGGCGCTCAAGCTGACGGCGCGTCAGGCGAGGACGGCCGCTCACCGCCGCGTGCCGGGGAGCCGCGCCCCTGCCCCCACTCGCGCGCGGCCCGTGGCCGAGCGGGACCGCCGTAAACAGGACGCCGCCGAAGACGGCCCGGGTGCGGGGCGGCGGCACGGGCGGGGGCGGTGCGGTGCGCTGCGGCGCGACCGGCGTCACGGCGGGCGGGGGCGGTGCGGTGCGCGGCCGCGCGGGCGGTCACTCCCGTACGCCGGAGCGCGCGCCCGCATCGCCCGCGCGCCCTCCTGTACACCCCGTCCCTCTCCCGCCCGCCCGCGCCCCGTACCCACCCCGCCCACCGGTGCTGCCCCGCCCCGTGGCGGCACTGCCGCCCGGCGTCCGAACGCGGCACGCGCCACTGGCCATTGCCAGAGAGGGCGGAACTCGGGCATGCTCCCTGGAACGCGTCGGCGGACCGCCTCGGGCGGACCCTTCGGGGAGGAGTGAGGTCGTACCCTTGGGGGTATGCGCTGGGGAAGGCGATTCCCGGACAGTCGCACGATCCGGTGATCGCGCCGCTCCCTGTTCCTCCCCGTGCACCGCTTCCCCCGAGTTTCCCCCTGATTCGTTTCCCCTGATTCCTTCTTCCGTCTTCCTTGTCACGAGGACTCACTCGCCGAGACACCGATGGCCGGTCACGAATTCCCCGAACCAGCGGACCGCAAGCGGCCCACCGCCGAAACGGCGGCCGATCCCCTCGCGCTGGAGGAAAACCGCCCGTCCTGCGATCCGGCCTTCCGGCACGGCGTCGTGGTCGGCTTCGACGGTTCGACCTCCAGTGAACGGGCTCTCTCCTACGCCGTGGGGCTCGCGCTGCGCGCCGCGTCGGCGCTGATCATCGTCCACGTGGCCAACAGGCTGCCCACCACGGTGTGGGCGGGCTGCGAGCCACCCGTCTTCGTCGACGTCCCCGACCACCGCACCGAGGTGCTCGGCCTGGAGCTGGCCTGTGCCGACTTCCTCTCCGAAGTGCCCTGGGTCCTGGTGGAGCGGGGCGGCGACATCTGTCACGAGCTGGAGGAAGTGGGCAAGGAGTACGAGGCGGACGCCATCGTCGTCGGCACGACACACGGCGTCGTGGGCCGCATCTTCGGCTCCGTGTCGGGCCGCCTCGCCCGCCGAGCCCAGCGCCCGGTGATCGTCATCCCCTGAGGGGACGCGCCCGGGCGGATACGCGGACGGGGCGCCCCTCGCGAGGGACGCCCCGTACCGCAGGGCCCGTGCGGGCCCCGGCCCGTACGCGCCCCCGGCCCGTACCGCCGTCCCCTGCTATTCCACCGTCACCGACTTCGCGAGGTTGCGCGGCTTGTCGATGTCGCGGCCCATCGCGAGAGCCGTGTGGTAGGCGAAGAGCTGGAGCGGGATGCCCATGAGGATCGGGTCCAGCTCGTCCTCGTTCTTCGGCACGACGTAGGTGTCGTCGGCCTTCTCCTGCGGCTGGTGGGCGACGGCGAGTACGCGGCCCTCGCGCGCCTTGATCTCCTCGATCGCGGCCCGGTTCTTCTCCAGGAGTTCGTCGTCGGGGACGATCGCGACCGTCGGCAGCGCCGGCTCGATGAGGGCGAGCGGGCCGTGCTTCAGCTCCGAGGCCGGGTACGCCTCGGCGTGCACGTAACTGACCTCCTTGAGCTTGAGGCTCGCCTCGCGTGCCACCGGGTAGCCGCGCACGCGCCCGATGAACATCATCGAGCGGGCGCCCGCGTACAGCTTCGCCAGCTCCTTGACCTCGTCCTCGCGCTCCAGGATCTCCGCGATCTGCCCGGGCAGCCGCCGCAGCCCGTCGAGAAGGCGCTTGCCGTCGGCGACGGAGAGGTCGCGGATGCGGCCGAGGTGCAGGGCGAGGAGCGCGAAGGCGACGGTCGTGTTGGTGAAGCACTTGGTCGAGACCACGCAGACCTCGGGCCCGGCGTGCACGTAGACGCCGCCGTCCGTCTCGCGGGCGATCGCGGAGCCCACGACGTTGACGAAGCCGAGGACCTTCGCGCCCTTGCGCTTCAGCTCCTGCACGGCCGCGAGCACGTCGTAGGTCTCGCCGGACTGCGAGACGGCGATGTAGAGCGTGTCGGGGTCGACGACGGGGTTGCGGTAGCGGAACTCGCTCGCGGGCTCGGCGTCGGCGGGGATGCGGGCGATCTCCTCGATGAGCTGCGCGCCGATCTGCCCGGCGTGGTACGAGGTGCCGCAGCCGAGGATCTTGATGCGGCGCACCGTGCGGGCGTCGCGCGCGTCGAGGTTGAGCCCGTCGAGCCGTACGGTCGAGAAGCGCTCGTCGATCCGGCCGCGCAGCACGCGGTCGACGGCCTCGGCCTGCTCGCTCATCTCCTTGTGCATGTACGTGTCGTGGCCGCCCATGTCGTACGACTCGGCTTCCCACTCCACCGTGGTCGTCTCGGGGTTCGTGCGCGAGCCCTCGGTGGTGTAGGTGCGGAAGTCGTCGGCGGTCAGGGTCGCCATCTCGCCGTCGTCGAGCGTGACGATCTGGCGGGTGTGGGCGACGAGCGCGGCGACGTCGGAGGCGACGAACATCTCCTTGTCGCCGATGCCGAGGACGACGGGGGAGCCGTTGCGGGCCACGACGATCCGCTCGGGGAAGTCGGAGTGCAGCACCGCGATGCCGTACGTGCCCTCGATCTGGCCGAGCGCGGCGCGGACCCTGTCCTCCAGGGTCTCGTGCGGGGCCCTGGCGATGAGGTGGGTGAGCACCTCGGTGTCGGTCTCGGAGGCGAAGACGACGCCGTCGGCGGTGAGGCGGGCGCGCAGCTCGTCGGCGTTGTCGATGATGCCGTTGTGGACGACCGCGACCTGCTCGGCGGGGTCGAGGTGGGGGTGCGCGTTGTGGTCGCTGGGGGCGCCGTGGGTCGCCCAGCGGGTGTGCGCGATGCCGGTGGTGCCCGCGAAGCGCTTGGGAATGCGCGCCTCCAGGTCTCGGACGCGGCCCTTGCCCTTGGCGAGCTTGAGGCCCGGGGTCTTCGCCTTCGGGCTGGTGATCACGACACCCGCCGAGTCGTAACCCCGGTACTCCAGGCGCTGGAGCCCTTCGAGCAGCAGCGGAGCGACGTCGCGCCGCCCCACGTATCCCACGATTCCGCACATATTGCTTCCGCCCCTTGTGGTGGTACGGGCCCCTCGGTGGTACCCGCCGGTCCGGTGGTACGGGCCCTGTCGGGTCGTACGGGCGGTCCGGTGGTACGGGCCCCTATGGGTGGTCCGGGTGGTCCGGGTGGGTCCCGGTGGTCCGGGTGGGTCCGGTGGTCCGGGCCCTCTCGGGTGGTGCGTGCCCTTGCGCGGGTCCGGGCCCGTTCGGTGGTCCGGTCCGGCCCCGCGCGTCCCGGGGCGCGCTCAGCCGTAGACGATGCGCCGCAGCTGCCGCAGGGACAGCCGGGGTGGGGCCACCGCGCGGTGCGGCAGCTCCTCGGAGATCCGCGTGAAGATCGCCGGGTTGGTCAGGCCCTTGGCCTGGAGTTCCCGGTGCCGCCTGCGGACCCACTCCTCGGTGGTCTCGTCGTAGAACGCCAGGACGTCCATCACCACGCGGTGGGCCTCGCCACGGCTCAGCGGGGTACTCCGCGTGAGGTGGTCGAGCAGCTCGTCGAGCGGGTCGGGGTCGGTCCGGCGTTCTTGCACTCGTTGATATTGGGGGAGGGGGGTGGGGTTTCGCAAGAAATGTGCCCGATATCGGGCAGGAGTTGGTGGGTGGGCTCGGGGTGGCCCCCTCCCGCCCGGGGGGACGACCCCTACACCATCATCCCAACCCCCCACCCTCCGTAACGCCCCCAGAGCCCTCCGCACCCGAATCTGTGGATAACTTCGCGGAAGTCGCACAACGGCTCACTCCGAAGAGTGAGCCGTTGTGCGGCGCGACCGTGTTTGTCCACAGGGTGAGAACGGGTAGTGCGGCGCGGACCCGACGCCCGCCGCACGCGGGCCGGGCGGCGCCGGACGGCGCCGGGACGGGGACCGGGGCCGGGCGTGCGGTCCGGGCGGGGCGTGCGGTCCGGGCGGGGCGGGCGTGCGGGGCCGGGCGTGCGGGGCCGGACGACGTGCCGGGGGCCGGGCCGGGCGGCGCCGGGCCGGGCGGCCCCGCACGCCCGGCCCGCTCTCCCGTCAGTGGCGGCTCTTGCTCGTACCGCTGCGGCTGCGGCTCCTGTTCTTGCTCGAACCGCTCTTGTGGCTCTTCTTGTAGCCGCCGCCCGAGTACGAGGAGGACGAGCCCTTCGACGACTTCTGGCAGTCGTCGTCCTTCGGCGTGAACTTCAGCCGGGCGCCCGGCTCGGAAGCGCTCGCCTTGGTGTAGTCCTGCCGCTTCACCTCGTACCACCGGCCGTCCTGGTCCGACTTCCCGTTGACGTCGTCGAGCTGGACGCAGTAGAGCGAGGAAGGGGTGTTCGTCGTCCGCACGAGCGTCCCCCTCACCGCCTTCTGCCCGCCACTGCCGCACGCCGTGAGTGACAGGCTGAGCGCGAGGCCGATGGAAGCGGCGGCGACGGTGGTGCGGCGTCGGGTGTGCATGGAGATCCCCCCGGGTAGTGGGCGCCGCCCCCTGCGGCGCCTCTCCAGTAAGTTCGCTCCGCACGCCCGGACGGTTCCCGAAGGGGTGTACGGAGCGGAACCTCGGCACATTACCCGAGACGCGTGACGGCCACGCGGCGGGGCCCCGCCCGCTTCGCGCGCTCGCTCAGGCCGTCGTCGGCAGCCCCAGCTCCCTGGCGATCAGCATCCGCTGGACCTCGCTCGTGCCCTCGCCGATCTCCAGGATCTTCGCGTCGCGCCACATGCGCGCGACCGGGTACTCGTTCATGAAGCCGTAGCCGCCGTGCACCTGCGTCGCGTCCCGCGCGTTGTCGACCGCGATCGTCGACGAGTACAGCTTGGCGAGCGCCGCCTCCTTCTTGAACGGCTCCCCCATGACGAGCCTGCTCGCCGCGTCCCGCCACGACAACCGCGCGGTGTGCGCGCGCAGTTCCATGTCCGCGATCTTGAACTGGAGTGCCTGGTTCGCCCCGATCGGCTTCCCGAAGGCGTGCCGCTCCTTCGCGTACGCCACCGACTCGTCCACACACCCCTGCGCGAGCCCCGTCGCGAGCGCCGCGATCGCGACCCGCCCCTCGTCGAGGATACGGAGGAACTGCGCGTAGCCGCGCCCGAGTTCACCCAGCAGGTTCGCCTTCGGGACCCGTACGTCCTGGAAGGACAGCTCGCGTGTGTCCGAGGCGTTCCAGCCGACCTTCGAGTACGGCGCCGCGACCGTGAAGCCGGGCGTCCCCGAGGGCACGATGATCGAGGAAATGCGCGGGCGGCCGTCCTCCTTGCGCCCGGTCACGGCCGTCACCGTCACCAGACCTGTGATGTCCGTACCGGAATTGGTGATGAAGCACTTCGAGCCGTTGATGACCCACTCGTTCGTCGCCTCGTCGAGCACCGCCGTCGTGCGCGTGCCGCCCGCGTCCGAGCCCGCGCCCGGCTCGGTGAGCCCGAAGGCGCCCAGGATCTCGCCCGTGCACAGGCGCGGCAGCCACTCGCGCTTCTGCTCCTCGGTGCCGAAGAGGTGGATCGGCATCGCGCCGAGCGAGACGCCCGCCTCCAGCGTGATCGCCACCGAGGAGTCCACGCGCGCGAGTTCTTCCAGCGCGAGGCCGAGCGCGAGGTAGTCGCCGCCCATCCCGCCGTACTCCTCGGGGAAGGGCAGCCCGAAGAGCCCCATGCGGCCCATCTCGCGCACGATCTCGTAAGGGAACTCGTGCCGTTCGTAGTAGTCGCCGATCTTCGGCGCGACAACGTCGTGCGCGAACTCCTCGACGGTACAGCGCAGTTGCTCGTGCTCCTCGGTGAGCCTGTGGTCCAGGGGCATGGGGGTCACTCCTCGGTACGGGTGAGCGGGGCGCGCCCGGGGTGCCGGGACGCGGGGGAGGGGACGCCGCCGCCGGTCGGGCGGCGGGGCGGGCAGGGGCGGTACGGGGTGGTGCGGGCGTACGGCGTGGCGCGTGCGCACGGGGCGGGCGTACGGGGTCAGGAAGTGGCCAGGGCGCGGACCGCGCGGGACGGGGACGGGCGGCCGAGGTGGCCCGCCAGCCACGTACTCGTCTCCACGAGGGAATCGAGGTCGACGCCGGTCTCGACGCCGAGACCGCGCAGCATCCACACGAGGTCCTCGGTCGCCAGGTTCCCGGTCGCGCTGCGCGCGAAGGGGCAGCCGCCGAGCCCGCCCGCCGAGGCGTCGACCGTGGTCACGCCCATACGCAGCGCCTCCAGGGTGTTCGCGAGCGCCTGCCCGTACGTGTCGTGGAAGTGCACCCCGAGCGTCGGGAGCGGCACGCCCGCCTCCGTGAGCGCGGTGAGCAGCGCCCGTACGTGCCCCGCCGTCGCGACGCCGATCGTGTCGCCGAGGCTCAGCTCGTCGCAGCCCATCGCTTCGAGGGCCCGCGCGACGCGCACGACCCGCTCGACGGGCACGGGGCCCTCCCAGGGGTCGCCGAAGCACATCGACAGGTAGCCGCGCACGTGCGCGCCCGCCGCCTTCGCCTCGGCGACGACCGGCGCGAAGACCGCGAGGGACTCGTCGACCGTACGGTTCAGGTTGGCCTTCGCGAAGCTCTCCGTGACGCTCGCGAAGATCGCCACGCGGTCGGCGCCGAGCGCGAGCGCCCGCTCCAGGCCGCGCGCGTTCGGTACGAGCACGGGCAGCCGCAGGCCCTGCTCCCGCAGGTCCGCGAGGCGCGGGAACAGCTCCTCGGCATCGGCGAGCTGGGGCACCCACTTGGGGTGCACGAAGCTCGTCGCCTCGATCGTCGTGAGCCCCGCGGCCGCGAGCCTGTGCACGAACTCGGCCTTCACATCGACGGGTACGGTGCTCTTCTCGTTCTGGAGCCCGTCGCGCGCGCCCACTTCGTGGATGCGGACGCGGGACGGGAGCCCGTCGAGCGGGAACGCCATCGGGAGTCCGGTGCTCATGCCCGCGCCTCCTCGGCGGTCGACGGTTCGACGACCGCGAGGACTTCGTCCATCGCGACCGTGCTGCCGGGCCGTACGGCGAGGCGGGTCACCGTCCCGTCGTGCGGCGCGGTGATGACGTGCTCCATCTTCATCGCCTCCACCACCAGCAGGCCTTCACCCGCCCGTACCGTGTCGCCCTCCTGGGCCTTGACGACCGTGACCGTGCCCGGCATCGGCGCGGTGAGCGAGCCCGTGCCGCCCGCGCCCCCCGCCGCGCGCAGGGCGGCCGTGACCGGGTCGTGGTCGCGCACCTCCCACGCGTCGCCGTCGCGCCCGAGCCAGTCCCCTGCCCGTACGAAGCGCAGCCGCCGTCCCACCGCGGTGACCGTCACGGCCTCCTCGCTCACCTCGGCGTCCGCGGGCACCGTCCGCTCGACCGGCTCGTGGCCGGGGACCCGCAGCGGTACGCGCAGGGGCGCGGGGGTCCCGCCGAGCCGCCAGCCGTCCCCGGCCGCGAAGGGATCACGCCAGCCTGGGCCCTCCGCGCCCGCCCTGACCGCCGCCCTGCGCACCGCCGCTGCCGCCGCGTACACCTCGCGCGGTACCTCGGGCTCCACGAACCCGGCCGCCTCGCGCTCCACGAGCCCCGTGTCCAACTCACCCGCCACAACCTGCGGATGGGCCAGCAGGCGGCGCAGGAAGCCCGCGTTCGTCGGCACGCCGAGCGTCACCGTACGGGCGAGCGCGCCGCGCAGGCGCCGCAGGGCCGTGTCCCTGTCGGGGCCGTACGCGACGACCTTGGCGAGCATCGGGTCGTACGCGCTGCCGACCTCGACGCCCTCGCTGAGCCCCGAGTCGACCCGTACCCCTGGGCCCACCGGCTCCTCAAGCCGCAGCACTGTGCCGCCGCTCGGCAGGAACGCCGGTGTCCCGTCGATGAGTTGCACCGACTCGGCGCAGACGCGCGCCTCGACAGCGTGCCCTTCGAGCCGTACGTCCTCCTGCGCGAGCGGGAGGCGTTCCCCTGCCGCGACCCTGACCTGCCACTCGACGAGGTCGAGCCCGGTCACCAACTCGGTGACCGGGTGCTCCACTTGGAGACGCGTGTTCATCTCCATGAAGTAGTACGCCTCGGGCACGGTCCCGGCCGGGGCGTCCGGGTCGGGACCGGGGACGATGAACTCGACGGTGCCCGCGCCCTCGTAGCCGCAGGACCTGGCCGCGCGGACCGCCGCCTCGCCCATCGCCGTGCGCGTCGCCTCGTCGAGCAGGACCGAGGGGGCCTCCTCGACGAGCTTCTGGTGGCGGCGCTGGAGTGAGCACTCGCGCTCGCCCAGGTGGATGACGTTGCCGTGGCGGTCGGCGAAGACCTGGATCTCGATGTGCCGGGGCCGCTCGACCCACCGTTCGACGAGGAGCGTGTCGTCGCCGAAGGAGGAGCGGGCCTCGCGCCGCGCCGCCGCGATCTCCTCGGCGAGCAGCGCCGCGTCCCGTACCAGGCGCATGCCCTTGCCGCCGCCGCCCGCCGAGGGCTTGAGCAGCACGGGCATCCCGATCTCCCGCGCCGCGTCCGCGAGTTCCTCGTCATCGAGGCCGCTGCCGCTCGACCCCGGTACGACGGGGACGCCCGCCGCCCTCACGGTCTCCTTCGCGCGGATCTTGTCGCCCATGAGGTCGACGGCGTCCGCGGGGGGCCCGATGAAGACGAGGCCCGCTTCCGCGCACGCCCGCGCGAACGCCGCGTTCTCGGCGAGGAAGCCGTACCCCGGATGCACCGCCTGGGCGCCCGTGCGCCGGGCCGCCTCCAGGAGCGCCGGCACCGAGAGGTAGCTCTCGGTCGCGGGCGCCGGGCCGATGCGGACGGCCTCGTCGGCCTCCCGTACGTGCCGGGCGCGCGCGTCCGCGTCGCTGTAGACCGCGACCGAGCGGATACCGAGGGCCCGCAGGGTGCGGATGACGCGGACCGCGATCTCGCCGCGGTTGGCGATGAGGACGGTGTCGAACAGAGCGGTTCCTGGCATGGGCACCTTCGAAGTCGCCTTTGACGTCGGGGGAGTCGGGTTCGGTACGGAGGGTCGTCGCACCGGGATCACATCCGGAAGACGCCGAAGCGCGGTTCGGGCAGCGGCGCGTGGGCGCACGCGGTGAGCGCGAGGCCGAGGACGCGGCGCGTGTCGAGCGGGTCGATCACGCCGTCGTCCCACAGGCGCGCGGTCGCGTAATAGGCGTCGCCCTGCTTCTCGTACTGCTGCCTGACCGGCGCCTTGAAACGCTCCTCGTCCTCGGCCGGCCACTCCTCGCCGCGTGCCTCCAGCTGGTCGCGCTTGACGGTCGCGAGGACCGACGCGGCCTGCTCGCCGCCCATGACGGAGATCTTCGCGTTGGGCCACATCCACAGGAAGCGGGGCCCGTAGGCGCGGCCGCACATCGAGTAGTTGCCCGCCCCGTAGGAGCCGCCGATGACCACGGTCAGCTTCGGTACGCGCGTGGTCGCGACCGCCGTGACCATCTTCGCTCCGTGCTTCGCGATGCCGCCCGCCTCGTAGGCGCGGCCGACCATGAAGCCCGAGATGTTCTGGAGGAAGAGCAGCGGGATACCGCGCTGGTCGCACAACTCGATGAAGTGCGCGCCCTTCTGGGCCGACTCGGAGAAGAGGATGCCGTTGTTCGCGACGATCCCGACCGGGTGGCCGTGGAGGTGCGCGAATCCCGTCACGAGTGTCTGCCCGTACTCGGCCTTGAACTCCTGGAAGCGCGAGCCGTCCACGATCCGCGCGATGACCTCGCGCACGTCGTACGGGGTGCGCGAGTCAGCGGGCACGGCCCCGTACAGCCCGGAGGGATCGACCGCGGGTTCCTCCGGCTCCCGTACCGCCCAGGGGAGTTCCTTGCGCTCCGGCAGTGTCGCGACGATGTTCCTGACGATCCGCAGCGCATGCGCGTCGTCCTCGGCGAGGTGGTCGGTGACGCCCGACACGCGGCTGTGGACCTCGCCGCCGCCCAGCTCCTCGGCCGTGACGACCTCGCCCGTCGCCGCCTTCACGAGCGGCGGCCCGCCGAGGAAGATCGTGCCCTGGTCGCGCACGATGACCGCCTCGTCGCTCATCGCCGGGACGTACGCGCCGCCCGCCGTGCACGAGCCCATCACCGAGGCGATCTGCGGGATACCGGCGGCCGACATGCGTGCCTGGTTGTAGAAGATCCGCCCGAAGTGCTCGCGATCGGGGAAGACGTCGTCCTGCATCGGCAGGAACGCGCCGCCCGAGTCGACGAGATACACGCACGGGAGGCGGTTCTCCAGGGCGACCTCCTGCGCGCGCAGGTGCTTCTTGACGGTCATCGGGTAGTACGTACCGCCCTTGACCGTCGCGTCGTTGGCGACGACGACGCTCAACCGGCCCGAGATCATCCCGAGTCCAGCGACCACCCCGGCGGCGGGCGCGGCGCCCTCGTACAGCCCCTCGGCCGCGAGCGGCGCCAGCTCCAGGAACGGCGAACCGGCGTCGAGCAGCCCGTCGACGCGGTCGCGCGGCAGCATCTTGCCGCGCGAGACGTGCCGCTCGCGTGCCCGCTCGCCACCGCCGAGGCGTGCCCGCTCCAGGCGCGAGCGCAGCTCGTCGGCGAGCTTCGCGTGCGCGGCCACGTTGGCGCGCCACGTCTCGGAGCCGGGATCGGCGGACGTCGTGAGTACGGGGGCGAGCTGGGCCGGGGCCGTGGGGTGGACGCCGGAGGGCGCGGGCCCGGAGGAGTGGGCCCGGTGGAGGTGCGGGGCCGTGCCGCCCGTGCCGCCGCCGCTCGTCGCCGTCATCTGGTCCGCCATGCGGTCGATCCCCTCGCCGGCCGGGCTCCGTCGCCCGGCGGTCGCTGAACGTATGAAGCTGAACGTATGAAGCCGAACGTACGGAACCGAACGTACGGAACCGAGCTTGTTAGTGAGCGTTAACGTCTGCCGTTCAGGTTAACGAGCGCTAACGACCTTGTCTAGAATGACTTCCCATGAGCACCAGCCCCGCGAGCGCAGACGCGCCGACGAGACGGGTCCAGATCCTCCGGGAGGCCGCCCGCCTCTTCGCCGCGCGCGGCTTCCACGGGGTCGGAGTGGACGAGATAGGCGCGGCCGTGGGCATCAGCGGCCCCGGGCTCTACCGCCACTTCCCCGGCAAGGACGCGATGCTCGCGGAACTGCTCGTCGGCATCAGCGAGCGCCTGCTCGCGGGCGGCCGCGCGCGCCTCGCGGCGACGGAGGGGCCTCCGGAAGCGGTGCTCGACTCGCTCCTCGCGGGCCACATCGACTTCGCGCTCGACGACCGCGCCCTCATCGTCCTGCACGACCGCGAACTGGACCGCCTCCGCGACGAGGACCGCCGCAAGGTCCGCCGCCTCCAGCGCGAGTACGTCGAACTCTGGGTGGACACCCTCCGCGAGGCCCGCCCCACGACGGACGAGCCCACGGCCCGCGCGACGGTCCACGCGGTCTTCGGGCTCCTCAACTCGACCCCGCACCAGGTGGCCGACGGCATCGGGCGGGCCGAGATGGGCACGCTGCTGCTCCGGCTGGCGCGGGGGGCCTTCGGGGCGGCCTGAGTCCCGCCCTCGGGGGCGTGTCGGTGTCCGGCGGCGCGCGGCACGGCGCGGACCGGACCCGGCCGTCGCGGTGGGCCGCCCCCTCTGCCGCCTCACGCCTCCGCCCCCTGCCGCCTCACGCCTCCTCCACCGCCCCCCTGCCGCCTCACGCCACCCCCCTGCCGCCTCCGCCACCCCGCCTGCCGCCTCACGCCGCCTTCACTGCCTCCTCGCCGCCCTCGGGCGCCCGCTTCGGGGGCTCCTGGCCGCGTAGTGGGACCTCCTCGATGGCCAGGGCCGCCGCGACGGCCGCCAGGCCCGCGCAGGCACCCACCAGAAAGATCAAGTGCGTGGCCTGGGCCACGTGTTCGGTGTAGGCGGGGCCTGTCGCGGGGGCCCCGTGGACGCGCGAGGTGAAGAGCGAGGCGAAGAGCGCGAGGCCCAGAGAGCCGCCCAGGGTGCGGAAGAGGTTGGTCGCCGCCGACGCCGCTCCCATGTCGCGCATCGAGACCGAGTTCTGCGCGATCGTGTTCGCCATCTGCATCGCGAAGCCGCTGCCGATGCCCAGGAAGATCATGGAGACCGTCGTCACGGTGTGGGGCGTGTCGGTGCCCGCCGTCGACAGCAGGCCCATTCCGGCGACCATGCTCGCCGCGCCCACGACGGGGAAGAGCTTGTAGCGGCCCGTCGCCGACATGACCTTGCCCGCGAGGCTCGTCGCGAGGAGCGTCGCGATCATCATGGGGAGGAGCAGCAGGCCCGAGTGCGAGGCCGTCGCGCCCTGCACCACCTGCTGGTACAGGGGGAGATAGAGCGTCGCCCCGAACAGGGTCATGCCCGTCACGGTCAACAGCACAGCGGTGAGCGGGAAGTTGCGGTGGGCCGTGTACACACGCGGGGGCATCAACGGGTCGGGGGCGCGGTGTTCGGTCACGACGAAGCCCGCGAGGAGCGCGAAGGCGAGCGTGCCGAGGCCGATGATCCGCCACGAGCCCCACGCGTACGTGCTGCCCGCCCACGTCGCCGCCATCACGAAGGCCGAGATGGCCCCGCTGAGCAGCACGATCCCGGCCCAGTCGATGCGTACCGCCCCCTGCCGCTCCCGCGCCGGGAGCCGCAGCAGCAGGCCGCACCACGCGAGGCACACGAGACCGACGGGGACGTTCACGTAGAACGCCCAGCGCCAGCCGAGATGCCCGGTCACGAAGCCGCCGACGAGCGGCCCGCCGAGCTGCCCGACCGCCATGACGGCGGCGATCATGCCCTGGTACCTGCCACGTTCGCGCGGCGGCACGAGCGCGCCGATCAGGGCGAAGGCCCCCGCGCCCATGCCGCCCGCGCCGAGTCCCTGCACGACGCGGAAGGCGATGAGCGCGTCCATCGAGGGCGCGAGCCCGCACGCCACCGAGGTCACGAGGAAGAGCACGACCGAGGCGAGGAAGACGCGTTTGCGGTCGAGGAGATCACCGAGCTTGCCCCATACGGCCGTTGAGCACGCCGTCGCGAGCGTGTAGCCGGTCACGACCCACGACATCCGGTCGAGCCCGCCGAGGTCGTCGACGACGGTCGGCATCGCGGTGCCGACGATCAGGCCATCCAGCATGGACAGGAGCAGGGCGAGGAGGACGCCGAGCAGGACCCAGCGGACGGGCACGGGGCGGCGGGCGGGAGCAGGGGCGGGGGCTTGGGCGGCAGGAGAGGGGTCCTGGCGCGGGGTGTCGGCCATGACGTCCCCCTTTCTCGTTCTCGGGCAGGGGAGCGGCGCCGGTACGGGCGCGGGCGTCGGCATCCGTCCCGTGGGCCCGCCCCCCTTGGTGGATCTGTGGCAATGGCTTCCCTCGGGTGAACGACGCCGCACCTCGCTGCGGTACGCGCAGGCGTGCGAGGGGGCGCCCGCGCGCCCACATCGGCGTCCTCCCCGCGAACCGCCCCGCACCGGCGTCCTCCCCGCGAACCGCCCCGCACCGGCGTCCTCCCCGCGAACCGCCCCGCACCGGCGTCCTCCCCGCGAACCACCCCGCGCCGAGCGGCCGCGCGCACCGCCCCGCCCGCCCACGCCCGCCCGTACCGGCCTCGGCCCCAACGGGCCGACCCGCACGCGCGGTCGCGTGCCACGCTCGGTTACGTGACCGCGCCCGAAGCCGGCGCGACGGCACCGACAGGTACGCGCCCTGGCCCCGTACGCGCGAAGGCGCCGCCCCGCCCCGCAGGTGTACCTTCGGCCCTGCCCGCCCCGCCCTGTCCCCGTCTCACTTCACGTCACTTCGCTTCGCTTCGCCTTCGCCTTCGCCGAGGAGCCGCCCCCATGACGCAGCAACCCGCCGCGCCCGCCGCCGACTTCCCCGTCGTCCCCCTCCCCGGTGCCCGCCTCTCCTGCACCGTGCGCGGTACGGGGCCCGTCGCGCTGCTCGCGCACGGGATCACGCGCAGCCGCGCCCACGACGCCCGGTACGGTCTCGCCGACTACACACCCGTCTCGGCCCACCACCGCCTCGTGGCCTACGACGCGCGGGGGCACGGCGAGAGCGGGGGCAGGCCCGAACCGGCCGCGTACGAGTGGGGCGCCCTGGCCGGTGACATGCTCGCCCTCGCCGACCACTTCTCGCCGGAGGCCCCCGTCGCCGCGATCGGCACGTCGATGGGCACGGCGACGGCGCTCCACGCCGCGCTGCGCGCCCCCGAGCGCTTCTCCGCGCTGGTCCTCACCGCCGTTCCCACCGCCTGGGAGACCCGCGCGGCGCAGGCCGGGCTCTACCGCCGGATGGCGGCGCTCGCCGCGGAGGACCCCGCCGGACTCGCCGCCCTGCTCGCGGCCGTCCCGGGCCCGCCGATCTTCGACGGGCTCGACGGGGGCGGCGCCGACGTGCGCGCGGCCCTGCTGCCCGCCGTCCTGGAGGGCGCCGCCGGCTCCGACCTCCCGGACCCCGAGGCCCTCGCCCGCGTCACGGTGCCCACCCTCGTCCTCGCCTGGGACACCGACCCCGGCCACCCCGTCTCCTCCGCGGAGACCGTCGCCGAGCGCGTCCCGGGAGCCCGCCTGTCCGTGGCACGGACGGCGGATGAGGTCCGGGGCTGGGGACAGGTCGCCGCCGACTTCCTGCGCGAGACGGGGAGCTGAGGAGACCCGCTCCCCGGGACAGCGGGCTCCCGGCGCCGCGTGCGGGGGACTCGCCGTGCCCCCGCACGCGGCGCGTCGGCCCTGCTCCCCGGTTCCCCGTGCGTCGGCCGTGCTCCCCTCCCGCGTACGCCTCCGCCCGCCTCACTCCCGGACGAGCAGGTCCGCCCGGCCCCGGCTCGCCTCCACCAGGCGCGCGTTGACCTCGTCCGACTCCGCCACCCAGCGCTCCGCCCGCGCCCGGGACTTCCCGTACCGCACGTGCCGTTCGACGAGCCTGCGCACGCGCGTCTCCCGGTCCGGGGCGAGGAACCACGCCTCGTCGAGCAGGTCCCGTACCGCGGACCACGGGCCCTCGCCGAGCAGCAGGTAGTTGCCCTCGGTGACGACGAGCGGCACGTCCGGCGGGACGGGCACGGCCCCGGCGAGCGGTTCCTCCTCCTCCCGCCGGAAGAGCGGCGCGTACACGACCTCGCCCGGGACAGGGGTCCGCAGCCGCCGCAGGAGCGCCACGTACCCGGCCGCGTCGAACGTGTCGGGCGCCCCCTTCCGGCCCGCCCGCCCGAGCCGCTCCAGCTCCGCCTGTGCCAGGTGGAATCCGTCCATCGGTACGAGAACGGAGCCGGGCACAGCGGCGACGACCCGCTCCGCCAGCGTCGACTTCCCCGCCCCGGGAGCCCCGGCGATCCCCAGCAGACTCCGGCGGCCGGGGACGGAGAGGCGGCGGGCGCGGGCGAGGAGCGCTTCGGGGGCCGGGAGCGTGTCCATGCGGGGCATTGTGCCTCCGGGCCCCGCGGCCGGGTCGGGAAGGTGCGCCCGGGCCGGGTGCCCGGCGCCGGGCCGTACCGCGCTCCCGGTCCGCGTACCGGCCCCCCGCCACCCCGCGTACAGTCGAGTCAGTTCTGTGCGCGCACGATCGACCGGAGGTGCCCCATGACCGCTTTCTTCCCGCTCGGGCAGCTGAAGTCCGGGCCGCCTCCCGTGGCCGAGCCCGAGCCGGTCGGGATGGACCCCGCCGTCGAGGGCGAGGACGACTTCGACCCGGACGAGATGGCGGCGCTCCTCGTCTCCACGCGCGCCCAGCGCGGGCGCCCGGGCGGCGGCTCCTGCGCGGTCTGAGCCCGCGTTCCCGCGCCGCGCGCCCCCTCGCGCCCCGGCTCCCGCGCGGCGCGTGCCCCCGCCCCCAGACCTCCCCGTCCCATCTGGACACCCGCCATACGTGCGGGTAACTTCAAGGGTGAGCGGGCGCTTAGTATGTCCGGCGCCCCGCCTTCGTACGTACCGCGCGGACCGGCCCGCACCGGCCGCCGAAGGAGGGTGGCGTCAGTGCGCCGTACCGTTTACAACGAGGATCACGAGGCGTTCCGCGAGACGATCCGCGCCTTCATCGAGGCCGAGGTCGTGCCGCAGCACGAGGAGTGGGTGGCCGCGGGGCAGGCGCCGCGCGACTTCTACTACAAGCTCGGTGAGCTGGGCATCTTCGGCATCGAGGTGCCCGAGGAGTACGGCGGGGCGGGCGAGGAGTCCTTCAAGTTCCAGGCGATCCTCTCCGAGGAGACCGCCCGCGCAGGTGTCTCGCTCGGCGGCAGCGGCGTGCACGTCGCGCTGTGCCTGCCGTACCTCAAGGCGTACGCCACCGAGGAGCAGAAGAAGCGCTGGCTCCCCGACTTCGTCTCGGGCCGCACGATGTTCGCCATCGCGATGACCGAGCCCGGCACCGGCTCCGACCTCGCGGGCATGAAGACGACCGCGAAGCTCTCCGCCGACGGCACCCACTACGTGCTCAACGGCGCCAAGACCTTCATCACGGGCGGCGTCCACGCCGACCGCGTCATCGTCTGCGCCCGCACCGCGCCGCCGAAGGAGGACGACCGCCGCTTCGGCATCTCGCTCCTCGTCGTCGACACGAAGTCCGAGGGCTACGCGGTCGGCCGCAAGCTCGACAAACTCGGCCTCAAGACCTCCGACACCGCCGAACTCTCCTTCACCGACGTCAAGGTGCCCGTCGGCGACCTCCTCGGCGAGGAGAACAAGGGCTTCTCCTACCTCGGCCAGAACCTCCCGCAGGAGCGCCTCGGCATCGCCGTCGGCGCCTACGCGCAGGCCGCCGCCGCGGTCCGCTTCGCGCAGCAGTACGTGCAGGACCGCACCGTCTTCGGCAAGCCCGTCGCCGCGTTCCAGAACACCAAGTTCGAGCTGGCCGCCTGCAAGGCCGAGGTCGACGCGGCCGAGGCCGTGTGCGACCGCGCGCTCGAAGCGCACGACAAGGGCGAGCTGACCGCCGCCGAGGCCGCGTCCGCGAAGCTCTTCTGCACCGAGGTCGCCTCGCGCGTCATCGACCGCTGCCTCCAGCTCCACGGCGGCTACGGCTACATGAACGAGTACCCGATCGCCCGCCTGTACGCGGACAACCGCGTCAACCGCATCTACGGCGGCACGAGCGAGGTCATGAAGATGATCATCGCGAAGAGCATGGGGCTCTGAGCCGGTGACCGGACCGACGGGACCGACGGGGGCGTCCCTCGCGCGCACGAGGGACGCCGCCTCCCGTACGACGGGCTCCGTCGCGAGTACGAGAGAGTACGCCGTATGAGCGAAGCACTCGACGACCTCCTCGACCTCCTCGACCTGGAGCGGATCGAGGTGGACATCTTCCGGGGCCAGTCCCGGCCCACGCTCGTCCCGCGGGTGTTCGGCGGGCAGGTCGCCGCCCAGGCGCTCGTCGCCGCGGGCCGCACCGTGCCCGCCGACAGGTACGCGCACTCGCTGCACGCGTACTTCCTCGTCGCCGGGGACCCCGGCGCGCCCATCGTCTACCGCGTGGACCGCATCAGGGACGGCCGTTCCTTCACGACCCGGCGCGTCGTCGCGATCCAGCACGGCCAGCCGATCTTCCACCTCTCGTGCTCCTTCCAGGTGCGGGAGGAAGGGCTCGACCACCAGGCGCCGATGCCGCCCGCGCCCGACCCCGAGTCGCTGCCGAGCGCACCCGAGGCCCTGCCCAGGTACAGCGAGGCGGTCGGCGGCCCCGAGGTCGTGCGCAAGCTGCTCGAAGCCCGCGAGGCGGTCGACCTGCGGTACGTGGACGCACCCCCGTACGCGACCGCGGGGCAGCCGCGCGAGCCGCGCTCGCAGGTGTGGTTCCGCACCAACGGCAAGCTCGCGGGCGACGACCCGCTCCTGCACGTCGTCCTCGCGACGTACGTCTCGGACATGACGCTCCTCGACTCCGTCCTCCTCGCGCACGGGCGCGGCGGCTGGGTCACGGGCGACATCGTCGGCGCGAGCCTGGACCACGCCATGTGGTTCCACCGGCCCTTCCGCGCCGACGAGTGGCTCCTGTACGACCAGGAGTCCCCGTCGTCCTCGGGCGGCCGCGGCCTCGGCCAGGCCCGGATCTACACGCAGGACGGACGGCTCGCGATATCGGTCATCCAGGAGGGCTTGATGCGGGTGCCGCGCGAGCGGTGACGCGACAACGCGGTGCGCGGTGTCGTGGTGGGCGGGTTCGCGGCGCGCGGTGTCCGCCCGGTGGCGTCGTGAGGGGTGGTGTCGTGGGCACGGGTCCGGCGGGGCGTTTTCGCCGGGCCCGTACCCGTACCGCCGGGCGGGGCGTACCGGCCCGTGCCCGTACCGCTCGGCATACTGCGCCGCTATGAGCAGCAGTGACCCCGTACCGCAGCCCCCCGTGCCGCCCGCCCCCGCGCCCGACGGCGGTGGTGAGAGCACCGTCACCGTTCTCGTCGCGGCCGGGGCCAACCTCGGGATCGCCGCGGCGAAGCTCCTCGCCGGTCTCGTCAGCGGCTCGTCCGCGATGCTCTCGGAGGCCGCCCACTCGCTCGCGGACACCGTCACCGAGCTGCTCCTCCTGCTCGCGCTGCGGCGCAGCGCCAAGCCGGCCGACGAGGACCACCCGCTCGGGCACGGCCACGAACGCTACGTCTGGGCGCTCCTCGCCTCCGTCGCGACGTTCGTCGGCGGCGCGGTCTTCTCCGTGTACGACGGCATCCACACGCTCACGCACGGCGAGACCCTCGGCAACCCCCTCCTGTCGTACATCGTCCTGGCCATCGCCTTCCTCCTGGAGGGCTACTCCCTGCGGACGGGCCTCCGGCAAATGGCGGGGGAGGCGCGCGCGGCCCGTACGACGTTCTTCAGGCACCTGCGGTGGACGAGCGACACGACCGTCAAGGCCGTCGTCTTCGAGGACTCGGCGGCGCTCGCGGGCCTCGTCCTCGCCGCCGGTGGCGTCGCCCTCGCGCACGCGACGGGCGACGGCACGTGGGACGGCATCGCCTCACTGCTCATCGGCCTGCTCCTCGTCTGGGTCGCGTGGGTGCTCGGCCGCTCCAACGCCGAACTCCTCACCGGCCGCGCCCTGCCGCCCGCGGACCGCGCGGCGATCCGCGCCGAACTCCTCGCCACGGAGCACATCGAGGCCGTCCTGGACCTCGTCACGCTCGTCCAGGGACCCGACGAGGCCCTGATCGCCGCGAAGATCGACTTCCGCGACGCGTCGACGGCGGCCCAGATCGAGTGGACCTGCGAACACGCCGAACGCCGCATCCGCGAGCGCTTCCCCCGCGTGACCCGCGTCTACCTGGACCCGACACCGGGGGCGGGACAGCGGCGGAGGGAGGGGCTGAATCCGTGGGGGGACGCGGGCGCGTGATGGCCGAGCGGCCTTGCCTCCAAGGCGAGGGGCGTGAGCCATGAGGGCTACGGCTCGCGCCCCTCGCCCACGGCTCGCGCCCCTCGCCCACGGCTCGCGCCCCTCGCCCACGGCTCGCGCCCCCCGGCCCACGGCTCACGCCCCCCGGCGCGGCGCGGGCACGCGCGGCAGCAGCTCCCACAGGGGGCGCGACCCGCTCGCCCAGGTGCCCAGAAGCTCCCGGCCGACCAGGTGCATCCGCAAGGCCCCCGCCAGCTCGGGGCACTTGCCGCTGAACCGGCCGTTCGTGACGACGAGGACGACGTCCGCGCCGTGGAGCTGACGGGCCGTGCCGTTGACGCGCTGGAGGTCGGGGGTGCCGACGGCGGGTCCGGCGGCCCCGTCCCTGCGGTGCTTGCACTGCACGAGCCACCTGCGCCCGTACGGGTCCGTGGCGAGCACATCGGCGCCGCGGTCGTTCGCCCCGCCGACCTGCTCCGCGTCCAGGCAGCCGTCACGGCGCAGCAGGTCCCGGACCGCGTACTCGAACTGCCGGTGATCCAGCGCGTCGAGCGTGCCGAGTCCGAGCCGCAGGGCCCGCTGCCGCGCCCGTTCCCCCCGTGTCCGCTCGGCCCGCCTCCGCAGCCACCAGGCCCAGGCGGCGGCCCCGGCGAGTGCGAGCCCCAGCGGCACCCACCAGTGGGCGGCCAGCCAGCGGACAAGGGCGAGGAGGAGCGCGAGGGCCAGGACGGCGAGACCGGCGCGGCCGAGGGCGTCGTCATGGCGGGGGAGCCGACGGCGGGCGGGGGCGCGGCGAGGTGCCGGGGCGCGGCGGCGCGTGGGGGCACGGCGGGCCGGAGGGCGGCGGGCGGGTGTGCGGCGGGTGCGCGTGTGCCGGGTCACCGGTCCCACCGCACGTAGCTCCCGATCCAGCCCACGAGTCCCCCTCGCCTGACAGCACACCCCCGCCATGACACCACGTGTAGGTGGCACAGCGGTAGGTGACCGTGATTCCGGTTCCCGGTGCGGATGGCCGGGAGAGCGCGCGTACGAGGCGGCTCGGGCCGGTGGCGCCATGCCCTCCGACGCGCCCGCCTGGCCGCGGTCCCTTGCCGCTCCCCGCCCCCCCCACCTCGGCATACGCTGGGGCAATGCCTCCCTCCGCCCGCACCCCCGAGCCCGAGCGCGGCCCCGCGCGGGCCGCCTTCGGCAGTGAGCCGGACGCCTCCGGCGGCGGGCGGGGCGGCCCGGGCGGCGCGCGGGGCGCCTCGGCGGAAGCCGGTACGCGTACGGGGCGAAACGCCCCCGCGCACACGCCCCGGCGCACCCGGCCCGCCGCCCACGCGCCCGCGGCCCCCCGCGCCTCCGCCGCCACCCCGCCCGCCGCCCACCGTGCCCCGGCGGCCCCGGCGCCCACCCCCCTCGCCGCCTTCCTCCGTGCGCGTCGGGCGCTCGTGCGGCCCGAGGACGTCGGGCTCGTGGGGTCGGGGCGGCGGCGGTTGCCGGGGCTGCGGCGGGAGGAGGTCGCGGCGCTCGCGGGGATCTCGGCCGCGTACTACCTGCGGCTCGAACGCGGCCGCGACCGGCACCCGTCGCCGGAGGTGACGGAGGCCCTGGCCGACGTGCTGCGGCTCGACGCCGAGGCCCGCGCCCACCTGCGGGCCCTCGCCGTCGGCCGCCCGGCCGCCCAGGCCCCGTACGCCCCCGAGACCGTTCCCGAGCCGGTCCGCCGCCTCGTCCTCTCGCGCCACGACACCCCCGCCTTCGTGCAGGGCCGCTACCACGACGTCCTCGTGGCCAACCCGCTCGCGACGGCGCTCTCGCCGAGCTACCGCGAGGGCGTCAACCTGCTGCGCGCGACGTTCCTCGGCACGGCGGTGCGACCGCTGTACGAGGACTGGCCCGAGGTGGCCGCCTCCGTCGTCGCCTCGTTGCGCGCACAGACGGGGCCGGCTCCCGCCGACCCGGGGTTTGCCGCGCTCATCGACGAACTGCGGGAGGGGAGCGAGGAGTTCCGGACGCTCTGGGACCGGCACGACGTCCGCGCCCGCACGGCGGGCCGCACCCGTGTCCTCCACCCGTGCGCAGGGCCCCTGGACTTGGCGTACGAAAAGCTCACCATCCTTCCCGACGAGGGGCAGTTGCTCGTGGTCTACCACGCCGCGCCCGGCAGCCGTACGGAGTCCCTCCTCCGCACGCTCGTCGAGGCGGGCCCGGGCCGCCCATGAGCACCCCCCTCGCCGCCTTCCTCCGCGCCCGCCGCGACGCCCTCACGCCGCGGGCCGCCGGTATCGACCCCGGTCCGGGCCCGCGCCGCGTGCCTGGCCTGCGCCGCGAGGAGCTGGCGGACCTCGCGGGCATCAGCGTCGACTACTGCACACGCCTGGAGCAGGGCCGCGACCGGCATCCCTCCCCGGAGATCCTGGACGCCCTGGCCCGCGCCCTGCGCCTGGACCCGGCGACGCGCCGCCACCTCCACCACCTCGCGGGCCACCTGTCCCCGGCGCCGGCCCCGGCCACCGAACTCCCCGCGGGTCTCGGGGAGTTGCTGAAGGTCTGGCGGGACGTCCCCGCGGTCGTCCAGACCTCCACCCTGGACGTCCTCGCCGCGACCCCGTCCGCGACGGCCCTGGCCCCCTTCTACCGCCCCGGCGTGAACCTCCTCCGCGCGGCCTTCCTGACACCCGGGGTGAACACCCTCTACGCCGATGCCCCCACCCTCGTGGCCCGCGCGGTCGCCACCCTCCGCGCCCAGGCGGACCACACCCCCGACGACCCCCGCGTGCGCGCCCTGCGCGACGAACTCCTCGCCAAGTCCCCCGGTTTCGGCGCGATGTGGCGGCGCTACGAGGTCAACCCGCCCCCCGTCGGCGAACTCACCCTCACCCACCCCCTGGTCGGCCCTCTCACCCTCACGTACCAGCGCTTCGCCGTCCCCGCCCACCCCGGCACCCTCCTGGTGACCCACTCGGCGCGCCCCGGCACCACGTCGGAGCGGTCCCTGCGCCGCCTCGTCGCGGACGCGACCGACGCCAGGAGCTGACCGGCCCCCGCCGACCCGCTCCGGACCGCCCACGACGAGGCCCGCAGGCGTCAGGGCGTGATCAGTTCCTCGGCCAGCGTCCACAGGCGGTCCGCGTTCGCCGGGTCCAGGGCGTACGGGGCGACTCCGCCCGTGCCGAGCGGTCCCGGCCGTGCCACGACCGGGGATTCGGCGCAGTCCTCGAAGTAGCGGCCGCCGACGCCGTCCAGGAGCGGCGAGGCCGCGAGGAGCACGCTCGTGGCCGCGCCCTGCGGCACCGTCTTGCGCAGGTGCTCGGGGGTGCGCAGGCCGCCCGTGTGCTGCTGGAGGTGGGTCGCGATGGCGCCGGGGTGCAGCGCGTTCGCGCGGATGCCCTCGCCCGCCCACCGCCGGTCGGCGCCGACCGCGAGCAGCACGTTCGCCGTCTTCGACTGCGCGTACGCGGCCCACGGCTCGTACGGGCGGAAACGGAAGTCCACGTCGTCGAAGACCACGGGGGACATGAGGTGCGCGAGGGAGCTGACCGAGACGATCCGCGCCCCGCCCGCCGCCGCGAGCGCCGGGTACAGCCCCGACACCAGCGCGAAGTGCCCCACGAAGTTCGTGCCGAACTGCGACTCACGGCCCTCCGGGGTCCGCCGCAGCTCCGGGAGGGCCATGATCCCGGCGTTGTTCACGAGGATGTGCAGGGGCCCGCCGAACGTCGCGGTGAACTCCCGCACGGAGGCGAGGTCCGCCAGGTCGACGCGGGCCGCCGAGACCGCCGCGTTCCCCGTCGTACGGGTGATCTCCGCCGCCGCTTCGGCCGCGGCGTCCGGTCTGCGCGCGGCCAGTACGACCTCGGCCCCCGCCGCGGCGAGGGCGCGCGCCGTCTCCGTGCCGAGCCCGGACGTCGCGCCCGTCACGACGGCCCGTCTGCCCGCGAGGGACACGCCCGCCAGGACGTCGTCGGTCGTCGACGAGAAGCCGAAAGGTGTCTTCATCATGTCTGTTCCTCGGATGAGGTCGGGTGGTTCCGGATGGGTTCGGGCGGGTTCGGGAAACCGCGGGGTCAGGAGACCGCCGCCGTCGACACGTCCCACAGCCGTTCGGCCGCCTCCGTGTCCCGCGCCCAGGCCGCCACCCCGAACGGCTCAGGCTCCCGTGCCGCCCGCGCCGGGTCGATCACCGGGGCCTCCTGGCAGTTCTGGAGGTACAGGCCCGTCACGCCGTCCAGGAGCGGAGAGGCGACAGCGAGCACCGAGGTCGCCGCGCCCTGGTCCGCGCGGCGCCACGGGTACGAGGTGTAGACGGCACGCGCCTGTTCGTCCATGTCCGGCCCGAACGCGTACCGCTGGAGCGGGGACTTGATGCCGCCCGGCATCACCGCGTGCGCCGCGATCCCGTCCGCCGCCCAGCGGCTGCCCGCCCCGACGGCGAAGAGCGCGTCGGCGGTCTTCGACTGGCCGTAGGCGGCGAAGGGGTCGTACGGGCGGTGCGCGAAGTTGATGTCGTCGAAGACGACGGGCGAGGCGAAGTGGCCCGTGGAGGAGAGCGCGGCGATCCGCGCGCCCCCGGCCGCGGCGAGCGCGGGCCGCAGCCCGGTCGCGAGCGCGAAGTGCCCGAGGTGGTTCGTCGCGAACTGGCGCTCCCAGCCCCTGGGCGTGCGGTCGAGCGTGGGGAGCGCCATGATCCCGGCGTTGTTCACGAGCAGGTGCAGCGGGCCCTCCCAGGCCCGTACGAAGGCGCGCACCGAGCCCGGGTCGCTCAGGTCGAGCGGCGCGGCCGTCACGAGCGCGTTGCCCGTTTCCGCGGTGATACGCGCCGCGGCCTCACGGGCCGCCGCGAGGCCGCGCGCCGCGAGCACGACCCGCGCGCCCGCCGCGGCGAGGGCGCGCGACGTCGCCGCGCCGACGCCCGATGAACCGCCCGTGACGAGCGCGGTGCGGCCGTGCAGGTCCACACCGGCGAGCACGTCGTCGGCGGTGGAATCGCGGTCGAAGGGGGTGGTCAGGAGCGGCATGCGTACGTCCTCGCGGAGTCGGGAAGCTGGTCGCTCCACCGTGCGGCGGCCGCGGGCCGCGTGCCAGTGCTCCACCGAGGGGGGTAGTACGGGGGCCAGGCTCGGAATACACCTCCGGACGGGCCCTGGTCCGGGAGGCCCTAGTCCTTCGGGTGGTGGTCCAGATCCGTCAGCTCCTGGGCGAAGGTCAGGTTGAGCGGCTCGGGGCCCACGTACCGCTGGCACGGGCAGTCCCGCGCCTCGTACCGCTCCGGCCTGCTCTCCGCGTCCCAGGCGACGGCCGTCCGTACCGTCTCGTGGCAGCGGCCCCCCGTGTCGTGCGTCGCGAGGTGGTGGCCGCAGCCGCACACCGGCTCGGGAGGCCGCCCCGCCTCGACGCGCGCCCGCTCGGCCCGCGCCTTGGCCTCCGTGAGTTCGAGCCGCCGCTGGTGCCGCGTGCGCAGCGCCCTGCGCGCCCGCTCACCGATGCCGCCGCCTCCGAAGACGACCACGAAGAACAGCACCCACAACCACGTACTCATGTGCCCAACCCCCCGCCCGGCATGGATGATGCGAGTCTACGCGGGCGCCCGCCCGCGAGACGGGGGGCGAGCGCCCGGTGGGACGTGAGGAACGCGAAGCGTACGCGCGGGCACGGAGCCTCGCGCGGGCCGCCGAAGCGGTGCGCGCCGACTGGCACCGCGCCGTCACCTCCGTACGGGCGGCGGTCGACCCGCTGCTCGACGCCGAAGTCGCCGCGCTCCTCGCCCCCGTACCGCTCGCGCGACTCCAGGAGGTCACGCGCGGCCGGTTGCGCACCGCCGACGTCGAGGCCGCCGGGTACACCACGATCGGCGCCCTGCGCGAGGCCGGGGAACACGCCCTGCGCCGCGTCCCCGGCGTCGGCGCGGGGCGCGCGCGGCAGCTCGCCGCGGCCGCCGGGCGGTTCGCCGATACGGTGCGCGAGGCGCTGACCGTACGGCTGGACGCCGACCGTCCCACGCCCGGCACGACCGCGCTGCTCCACGCCCTGCACCCGCTCGTCACCGTCGGGACCGCGGGGCGGGCCACCGTGGCCGAGGCCGAGGAGTGGGCCGCGCGGCTGCGCGAACCGCTCGCCGTCGCCGCGCCGCTCGACGCGGCCTGGCCGCGCGCCGCGGCGCGCTCCCTCGCCGCCCGCTGCGTGCCCGCCAGGGGCAGGGCCCGCGAGGCGGCCAGGGCCGCGCTCGCGGAGCTGCGGGCGCTCGTCGCCGAGGCCGCCGGGGCCGGGCTCGGCGAACGGTTCGCGCAGACCTCCGCCGACCTGCTCCGTACCCCGGGCTCGCAGGCGGCGGCCTGGCTCGACTTCGCCCTGCGCGCCGCCGACTACCACGCCGTGCTCGCCGCGGCCGCCGGTCTCGACCCCGGCTCGGCGGCGGCCGCGGGGGACCTCCCCGCGGAGATCGCCGAGGAGGTGCGCCGACAGCCCCTGGACGAGCGGCACGTACGGGTCACGCTGCGCCCGTACCAGTCCTTCGGCGCCCGCTTCGCGCTCGCCCGCCGCCGCGTCCTGCTCGGCGATGAGATGGGGCTCGGCAAGTCGGTGCAGGCCATCGCCGTGCTCGCCCACCTCATGGCCGAGGCCGAGGACCGGCGGCGCGAGCCGCGGCCGCCGGTGGACGCGGGCGCCCTCACCGGGACCGAGCGCCGCCTCACCGGCTTCCCCGGTGCCCGCGAGGACCCGCCGCCCACTGACCCTCCCGGTGGCCGCGAGGACCCGCCGCCGGCCGCCCCGCCCGGCGCCTCCGGCGAGCCGCCCGCCACCGGCCCCGGCGGTCCGCCCTCCGCCGCGGGGACCCGCGCCCTCGTCGTCTGCCCGACGAGCCTCCTCGTCAACTGGCAGCGCGAATTCGCCGCCCACAGCGCGCTCCCCGTCCACGTCCTGTACGGACCCGGGCGCGCCCACGCCTACCAGGAGTGGCGCGCGGGCGCCGGGGTCGGCCTCACGACGTACACCACGCTCGCGAAACTGCCCCTCGCCGACGCCTCCCAGGTCGCGACCGTCGTCCTCGACGAGGCGCAGTACGTCAAGAACCACCGCACCCAGCGGGCCGGGGCCGCCCGCGAGTGGACCCGCCAGGAGGCGCGCCGCGTGCTGCTCCTGAGCGGTACGCCGATGGAGCACCGCCCCGCCGAACTCGCCGCGCTCGTCGGCCTCCTCGACGAGACGCCGCACCTCACCGGGCCGTACGCGCCCGAGAGCCCGCACGCCTTCAGGGCCGCGCTCGCCCCGGTCTACCTGCGCCGCGAACAAGCCGACGTCCTCGCCGAACTCCCCGGCGTCCAGCACACCCGCGAGTGGCTCGTGCCCGGCCCCGCCGAGAACGCCGCCTACCGCGCCGCCGTCGTCGCGGGCAGCTTCCCGGCGATGCGGCGGGCGGCCTTCGCAGGTCCGGAGCCTTCCGCGAAGGCCGCCCGGCTGCGGGACCTCGTCGCCGAGGCGGCGGCGAACGGCCGCAAGACGCTCGTCTTCTCGTACTTCCCCGACGTGCTCGACGCGGTACGCGCGCACCTGCCCCCCGACGTGCCCGTGCACGGCCCGGTCACCGGCACGCTGGACGCCCGCGCGCGCCAGGACCTCGTGGACGCCTTCACGACCACGGACGGCCCCGCCGTCCTGCTCGCCCCGATCCGCGTCGCCGGGCTCGGCCTCAACCTCCAGGCCGCCTCCGTCGTCGTCCTGTGCGAGCCCCAGACGAGCACGGCCCTGGAGTCGCAGGCCGTCGCCCGCGCCCACCGCATGGGCCAGGCCCGCTCCGTACGGGTGCACCACCTCCTCACCCCCGGCGGCATCGACACGCACCTCCTCGGCGTGCAGGAGGAGCGCACCCACCTCTTCGACACGCACGCGCGCCGCAGCGTCATCGCCGAGAGCATCCCGGAGGCGACGGACACTTTCGACGCCGAGATCGCCCGCCGGATCGTGGCCGAGGAACGGGGGCGGCTCGGCGTGGCGGAAGCCGAGGGGAACGGGGGCGGGACCGGCCGGGGCGACGGCGACGGGTGAGGGATACGGAGCGGGGCGCCGCCCACCCGCCCGCCCCGCGCCCTCCTCACCGTCCCCGCCGCCCCCACCACAGGGCCAGCGCGCCCAGCGCCGCCCCGCCCGCCGCGAAGGCCGCGCGCGGCCCCGCCGCCGACGTCAGCGCGCCCGCCAGGACCGCTCCCGTCGCGCTCGCCAGCCCGCACACGGCCGCACCGGCGACCCCCGCGCGGCCCATCAGCTCCACCGGCGTCCGCTTCTGCCGCTCCGTCTGCGCGTGCACGTTCCAGGCGCCGAAGCCGAGGCCGTACGCGAAGAGCGTGAGGCCCGCGAGGAACACACCGTGCGCCGTCGCTGCCAGCGCGGCGGCGAGCGCCGCGCACCACGGCGCCGCGCGCAGCACGACCCGTACCGGCAGCAGGGGCGCGGCCGCGGCGCCGGCGAGCCCGCCCACGGCGAAGGCGGCGACCAGGAGCGCGTACCCGAGGTCGCCGAGCCCGAGCACCCGCCCCGTCCACACCACGAGCATCGCCGCGAGACCGTCCGTGACCAGCGAGAACACGGCGCTGCCGAGGAGCGAGCGGCGGATGGCCCGGTCCTGGGCCACGAGCCGCAGGCCCGCCTGCGCCTCCGCCCGTACGCGGCCCCTGAGCGGTGCGGCAGGGCGCCTGCCGGGCAGTGTCGCGCAGGCCACGAGCCCCGCGGCGAGCGCGAAGCTCAGCGCGTCGGCGCCGAGCGGCACCGCGGCGCCCGCACCGAGCAGGACGGCGCCGAGCGGCGGCCCGAGCAGCGTGTCGCTGAGGATCGCGGAGGACTGGACACGGGCGTTGGCCGCGGCGAGCCGCTCCGTGCCGACGAGCGCGGGAACCGTGCCCGCGCAGGCCGCCGCGTACAGGACCTCGCCGCAGCCGAGCAGGAACGTCGCGACCGTGAGCAGTCCCACCGAGGACTGACCCGCGGCGACCGCCCACGCGAGCAGTCCGGCGAGCAGCGCCCGGCCCGCGTCGACGCCGACGATCACGGGACGCCTGGGCAGCCGGTCGGCGAGGAGCCCGGCGAGCGGGCTCAGGAGCCACGAGACGTGCCCGGCGACCGCGACCAGGGCGATGAGCCGGGGATCGCCGGTGACGCGCGAGGCGAGCAGTGGCATCGCGACGAAGCGGATGCCGTCGCCGAGCGCGGAGACGGTGACGGACGCCCACAGCAGCCGGAAGGCGAGGACGCGGGAGCGTGGTGGAGCGAGCGTGGCCATGATTCCCCCCTGGATCAAGCACGGAAGCGGAGCACGCGCACAAAGGTGAACGTGACTCGCGTTCATGTTTGACCTCTTCCCGTGCTCCGTCAACCCCCGCCCTGTGCCACGCTGGCCTCATGGCCGAGACAGCACCCCCCGCCGCCCGCGAGCGCCCCCAGCAGCGCCGCAGCAAGGAGAAGGTCGCCCGGATCAAGGCCGCGACGATGCGCCTGCTCGACGCGCGCCCGTACGGCGAGATCACGACGAAGCACATCGCCGCGGAGGCCGGGATCTCCGTCGGGCTCCTCTACCGGTACTTCCCGGACAAGGAAGCCATCGCGACCGCGCTCGCCCGGGAGTTCCAGGACAGCCACGTCGCGCTCGTCGCCGGGCACACCGCCGTGCACCCGCCGGGGGAGACCGTCGAGGGCCTGATCCGCCGTCTCGTCGACGCCTTCGCCGAGCGCTTCAGGACCGAGCCGGGGTTCCGCAGCCTGTGGCTCGCCGGGCCGCCCCGCCTCCCCGAGCACACCGAGCCGAGCGACGGCGCGAACGCGCGCATCGCCGCCCTCGTGCACCGCGCCCTCGTCGCGCACCACGGGCTGCCCGCGACGGAGGTGGCGGAGCGGCGCGTCGCGATGGCCGTCGACGCGCTCGACGACCTGCTCCAGCGCGCCTTTCGCGAGGACCCGCGCGGCGATGACTGGGTCCTCGCGGAGGCGGCCCGCATGATGGCCCTCTACCTCACGACGCGACCGAGGACCGAGAGCCCGCCGGAGAACCCGACCGAGGAGCCGATCGCATGAGCAGCAAGAGCCCCGTTCGCTGGGGGTACGCCTTCGTCGACCGCCCCCGCGCGGGCGAGGGCCGCGACCGCGCCTTCTGGGCGGCGGTGACCGGTACGGAGATCTCCGAGGCGCGCGGGGCGGAAGGCGAGTTCGTCACCTTCCTGCCCCCCGAGCCCTATGACGCCGTGCTCAAGCACCAGTCGCTGCGCGAGGGCAGGGGCGGTACGCACCTCGATCTCGGCGTCGCGGACGTCGAGGGCTTCGCGCGCCACGCGGCCGGCCTCGGCGCCCTCACGGAGCACGAGGAACCGGGCCTCGTCGTGCTCCGCAGCCCGGCAGGGCTCGGTTTCTGCGTCGTCCGGGACGACGGCCTCAACGTGCCCCCGCCGAGCTTCGGCGGCGCGCGCCTGGACCAGGTGACGCTGGACATCGGCCCCTCGGCGTACGAGGACGAGGTGCTCTTCTGGACGCGGATGACGGGCTGGGAGGCCGAGCCCACGGACCGCCCCGAGTACCAGCACCTGCGTACGGCAAGGGAGTTCCCCTTCCGCGTCCTCGCCCAGCGCCTCGCGGCCGACCGCCCGCCCGGCGCGCACGTCGACTTCGCCACGGCCGACCGCGAGGCGGCCCGCGCGCGCCACGAACTCGCGGGCGCCACCTACGTGCGGGAAGGCGCCGAGTGGCACGTGATGCGCGACACGGCGGGCATCGAATACTGCCTGACGGACCGCTCGCCGGAGCAGTGACGGCGCGGCGGAGCGGTGCCCGTGCGCGGAGCGGTGCCCGTGCGGCGGAGCGGTGGCCTGCGCCGGGGTGGTGGCCGTGCGCCGGAGCGGTGACGGTGCGCTGCCCGCTTGCTTAGGCTCTCCCGCATGGTCTCTGTGGTGCAGAACGTGGCGATCGACTGTGCGGACGCGTACGCCCTGGCGTGCTTCTGGAGCGAGGTGACGGGACGTCCGCTGGACCCGGAGTGCGCGCCGGGGGACCGGGAGACGGCGGTGGCGCTCGCGGAGGGGCCGAAGTTGTACTTCAACGAGGTGCCCGAGCCCAAGACCGTCAAGAACCGCGTGCACCTGTGCCTGCGGCCCGGAACCACCAGGGACGCGGAGGTCGAGCGACTGCTCGCGCTCGGGGCCGCCTTCCTCGCCGACCACCGGGAGCCGGACGGCTCGGGCTGGGTCGTCCTGGCGGACCCCGAGGGCAATGAGCTGTGCGTGCTGCGGGGGGACGCCGAGCGGTAGCGGCGAAGGGCGTCCCCGGCGGCTCAGGTCCCCTGCGGGGACGGCCCCCGCCGGAGGCTGCCGGTCGGGGAGGCGGGCTGCCGCTCGCGGACGGCATCGCCGCCGCATGGACCGTACGGGACCGGGCCGTGCGGGTCTCCCGGTGGGGAAAACCCGTACGGTCCCCGCCCCGCCGCTTGTTAGTCTCCACGTGAGACAGGGCATGCCCGCTCTCTCCGCAGAGCCGACTGCCGTAGGGGCCGGTGCCTCAGCGCCCGGCTGCGCCGAGCGGCAGGGGAGAGCTGTGACGACCGTGCGTGCAGGAACACGCCGCGCGAACACCGCACTCGGCGCCGCCACCGCGTGCTACGCGCTCGCCATGTCCGTCTTCGGCACCACGACGAGCCTCTTCCTCACCGACGAGGCGGACGCCGGTCCCTGGCGGGTCGGTCTGTACTTCGTGCTGAGCGCCCTCGTCTCCGTGGGCCTCGGGCTCGCGGTGGGGCGCTGGTCGGACCGGCTCACCGACCGCAGGAACGTGCTCGTCATGGCGGCGCTCGCCGGAGTCGCGGGCGCGGGCTGCTTCGCGCTCGTACGGGAGTACGCGCTCGTGTGCGCCGCGGGCGCCCTGCTCGGTGGCCTCGCCAGTACATACGCCTCGCAAGTCTTCGCGTACTCGCGGGAGTTGTCCGAGCTGACCGGGCGGCCGCTCGCGCGCGGGACCGCCGCCGTGCGGGCCGTGTTCTCGGCCGGGTGGGTGCTCGGGCCGCCCGCCGGGCTCTTCCTTCTCACGCGCACGGGCTTCGGGACGCTGTACGCGAGCCTGGCGGCGCTCCTCCTGCTCGCCGCGCTGCTCGCCCGCCGGGTGCTGCCCCGCGTGCCCCGCGCGCGGACACCTCCCACGGGCCTGCGCCACGCGCTCGCCCGGGTTCCGTACCGCACCTGGCTGTTGCTCGGCGCGGCGACGGCCGTCAACGTCGCCGACCAGATGTACCTCATCGCGCTCGCCCCGCACGCCACGCGTGACCTCGGCCTGAGCCCCGCGCTCGTCGGCGTGCTCGCGGGGACGTGCGCCGCGCTGGAGATCCCGCTGCTCATCGGGGTGGGGAGGTGCGCGGGGCGGTGGGGCGAGGAGCGCCTCGTACGGGCCGCCGCCGTGCTCGCCGCGGCGTTCTTCGCGCTCATGCCCTTCGCCGCGACCGGCCCGTACCTCTTGCTCCTCCAGGTGCCCAACGCGCTGTGGACAGCTGTGCTCGTGAGCCTGCCGATGGTGCTCGTGCAGCGCGAGATCCCCGGCGGCGCGGGTACGGCGGCCGCGCTCTTCTCGGCGACCTTCCCGCTCGCCCAGCTGCTCTCGGGCGGCCTCACCGGGCTCGTCGCCGCCCTGGCGGGGTACGGAGGGACCTTCTGGTGCGGCGCCGCCCTGTGCGTACTCGCCCGCGTGCTGCTCGGGGCACGCGGGCGAGCGGCGGCGTGAGGGGCGCGCGGCGTCAGGCGCGCGGCCTCAGGCGTGAGGCGCGTCAGGCGTGAGGCGCGTCAGCGGGGGCCCGGGACGTCTCCGGGCGAGGCGCCGAAGACGAGGTCGAGCACTCCGCTCATGTGCGGGTCGTGGGCGTGGACGCCGGGCCGGGCCACGGACTCGGCGCGGTCGTACCGCCAGCCGCTGTTGACGCCTTCGAAGTGGCGGTGGTGGACCTTGTCGGTCGGCGCCGTTTCCGCGCCCGCGACGCTGTGCACGCGCCACTGCGTGGTCGGCTCGTCGAGCAGGCCGGGCACGGCGGCCCACTTCACCGTGGTCGTCCCCTCGGCGCGGTGGTGGTAGTCGACGAAGCGGCGCTGGCGGTCGGCGGGCATCGGTGTGCGCGTCGCCTTCGCCATCCAGTAGCCGGAGAACATCACGACGCCCGTTTCCGACTCGGCGGCGTGCTCGAAGACCGGGCGGTTGTCGTCGGCAAGCACGAGTTCGTCGATGTCGACGCTGACGACCCCGGCCGCCTGGGAGAGGTAGCGGAAGCGGCCGTGCTCCAGGAGCCCGTACTGGCAGTAGTCCGAGTCCCAGATCTTCTTCGGGCCGCCCTGCGGGCCGAAGGGGAAGGGCCAGTCCACGACGACGGCCGTCGTGATCCCGTCCACCTCGGCGATGGCGTCGGCGACGTCCTGCGCGGTGTAGCGCGTGGAGCCGTTGTCGTAGAAGACGATCCCGGTCACGCCGTGCACGAGGTGGTAGTAGCGCAGGAAGTCCTTGACCCAGACGAGGTCGTTGTCCTTGGACTTCGTGATGATCGTGCGCTGCCCCGCGAAGAGGTCCGACTCATTGGGCGCGATGAGGGCGCTGAACCGGTCGTACCCCAGGCCGAAGGTCAGCTCGCGGCCCGCGCCCGCCCCGGCGACGACCGAGCGCTGGGTGCGGCCCCAGTCGTGGAGCCTGAGGTCGCCGCTGACGTCGGCGCCGTCGACGCGCCAGGTCCCGTTGGCGAGCGGCTCCCGGAGATTGCCCACCGGCGGGCCGCTCAGCCACACGTCGTCGCCGTACTGGAAGGCGTCGTAGAAGAGGGTGCGGTCGTCGAACTGGTCGAGGTACTCGGGCTGCCTGTCCTCGGGCTTGCGCGGCGGTTCCCTGCGGAAGCCGGACGTGGCGGGCAGCGTCACCGAGGAGGGCCGGACGACCTTGATCGTCCTCGGTGAACGCTCCCCGCTCGCCCGCCGCCTGTCCCAGGCCCCGCGTGCGGCACGGACCGGTGCGAGGAACTCGTCGAGGCTGAGGTCCCCCGCGCCGAGCGCGTATCTGCGGTGCTCCGACTCCAGCGCGGCGACGCGGCGGCTCAGGCGAGCGACCTCGGCCCGCGAGGGCCGCGCCTGCTCGTGGGCGTTCCCGGCGGCTCCAGTTGGCATTCTTGCTCCCGATTCCGAGCGCGCCCTCCGGTTCGGCGTCGCCGGGTCACGGCCAGCAGCAGCGCGCGCCGGTGGGGGACGGTTCGCAGTTGATCAAGTGATGAGCATATGACAGCTCCGCGCCCCTCCGGCACCGCCCGCCCGCCTCACCGCACCGCCCCCGCACCGCCTCCGCCCCGCCCCTGTACCACCCCGCCCCCCCGGCACCCTCCCGTCCCCCGTCGCCCCGCCCCCCTACCAGGCCGCCTCCCGCACGTCCGCCGGGGCGGGCTCGAAGTCCTCCGGAGGCCCGAACACCACGTCCAGGACGCGGCTCATGCGGAGGTCGAAGGTGTGGGTGCCCGGCCGCACGACCTCTTCGGTCCTGTCGTACTTCCAGCCGTTGTTGACGCCTTGGTAGTGGCGGTGGTGGATGCGCTCGTTCTTCTCCGCGTTCGAGCCCGCGACGCTGTGCACCCGCCACTGCGTGGACCGCCAGTCCACGAGGGCGGGCAGGACCGCCCACTTCACCGTGGTCGTGCCCTTGACGCGGTGCCGGTAGTCGACGAACCGCCGCTGCCGCTCCGGGTCCATCGGCTCCGCCGTCGCCTTCGCGATCCAGCTGCCCTCGAACATCACCGTCCCTGTCGGCGACTCCTCGGCGTGCTCGAAGACGGAGCGCGCGTCGTCGCACAGGACCAGTTCGTCGATGTCGACGCTGACGACCCCGGCCGCCCGGGAGAGGTAGCGGAAGCGGCCGTGCTCCAGCATTCCGTACTGGCAGTAGTCCGAGTCCCAGACCTTGTGGGGGCCGCAGTTCGGGCCCCAGGGGTAGCGCCAGTCCACGACGACGGCCGTCGTGATGCCCTCCACCGCCGCGATGGCGACGGCGACGTCCTGCGGCGTGTACTTCGTCGAGTTGTTGTCGTAGAGGACGACGCCCGTCACGCCGTGCACGAGGTGGTAGTAGCGCAGGAAGTCCTTGACCCAGACGAGGTCGTTGTCCTTGGACTTCGTGATGATCGTGCGCTGCCCCGCGAAGAGGTCCGACTCATTGGGCGCGATGAGGGCGCTGAACCGGTCGTACCCCAGGCCGAAGGTCAGCTCGCGGCCCGCGCCCGCCCCGGCGACGACCGAGCGCTGGGTGCGGCCCCAGTCGTGGAGCCTGAGGTCGCCGCTGACGTCGGCGCCGTCGACGCGCCAGGTCCCGTTGGCGAGCGGCTCCCGGAGATTGCCCACCGGCGGGCCGCTCAGCCACACGTCGTCGCCGTACTGGAAGGCGTCGTAGAAGAGGGTGCGGTCGTCGAACTGGTCGAGGTACTCGGGCTGCCTGTCCTCGGGCTTGCGCGGCGGTTCCCTGCGGAAGCCGGACGTGGCGGGCAGCGTCACCGAGGAGGGCCGGACGACCTTGATCGTCCTCGGTGAACGCTCCCCGCTCGCCCGCCGCCTGTCCCAGGCCCCGCGTGCGGCACGGACCGGTGCGAGGAACTCGTCGAGGCTGAGGTCCCCCGCGCCGAGCGCGTATCTGCGGTGCTCCGACTCCAGCGCGGCGACGCGGCGGCTCAGGCGAGCGACCTCGGCCCGCGAGGGCCGCGCCTGCTCGTGGGCGTTCCCGGCGGCTCCAGTTGGCATTCTTGCTCCCGATTCCGAGCGCGCCCTCCGGTTCGGCGTCGCCGGGTCACGGCCAGCAGCAGCGCGCGCCGGTGGGGGACGGTTCGCAGTTGATCAAGTGATGAGCATATGACAGCTCCGCGCCCCTCCGGCACCGCCCGCCCGCCTCACCGCACCGCCCCCGCACCGCCTCCGCCCCGCCCCTGTACCACCCCGCCCCCCCGGCACCCTCCCGTCCCCCGTCGCCCCGCCCCCCTACCAGGCCGCCTCCCGCACGTCCGCCGGGGCGGGCTCGAAGTCCTCCGGAGGCCCGAACACCACGTCCAGGACGCGGCTCATGCGGAGGTCGAAGGTGTGGGTGCCCGGCCGCACGACCTCTTCGGTCCTGTCGTACTTCCAGCCGTTGTTGACGCCTTGGTAGTGGCGGTGGTGGATGCGCTCGTTCTTCTCCGCGTTCGAGCCCGCGACGCTGTGCACCCGCCACTGCGTGGACCGCCAGTCCACGAGGGCGGGCAGGACCGCCCACTTCACCGTGGTCGTGCCCTTGACGCGGTGCCGGTAGTCGACGAACCGCCGCTGCCGCTCCGGGTCCATCGGCTCCGCCGTCGCCTTCGCGATCCAGCTGCCCTCGAACATCACCGTCCCTGTCGGCGACTCCTCGGCGTGCTCGAAGACGGAGCGCGCGTCGTCGCACAGGACCAGTTCGTCGATGTCGACGCTGACGACCCCGGCCGCCCGGGAGAGGTAGCGGAAGCGGCCGTGCTCCAGCATTCCGTACTGGCAGTAGTCCGAGTCCCAGACCTTGTGGGGGCCGCAGTTCGGGCCCCAGGGGTAGCGCCAGTCCACGACGACGGCCGTCGTGATGCCCTCCACCGCCGCGATGGCGTCGGCGACGTCTTGCGGCGTGTACTTCGTCGAGTTGTTGTCGTAGAGGACGACGCCCGTCACGCCGTGCACGAGGTGGTAGTACTGGAGGAAGTCCTGAATCCAGACGAGGTCGTTGTCCTGGGACTTCGTGATGATCGTCCGCTGACCCGCGAACAGGCCGGACTCGTCGGGCGCGATCGCGGCACTGAAGCGCGTGTCGCCGAGGCCGAGCGTCAGGCGCTCTCCCGGGCCCGCGTTCCTGATCAGGGAGCGCTGGGTCCTGCCCCAGTCCGAGAGCGAGACGCGGGCGCCGACGTCCGTGCCGTCCACGCGCCAGTCCGCCTTCTCCAACGGCTCCTTGAGGTTGTTGAGCGGCGGCCCGGAGAGCCAGACGTCCTCGCCGAGGCGGAACGCGTCGTAGAACAGCGTCCTGCTGTCGAACTTCTCCAGGTAGTCCTGCTGCTGGTCCTCGGGCTTGCGCGGCGGTACGCGGCGCAGCGGCGCCTCCTCGGGGAGCGTGATCCCCGAGGGGCGTACGACCTTGACGGTCTTCTGCTCCGGCTCACCGACCGAGCGCCGCACGTCCCAGGCGGCGCGCGCCTCGCGCAGCGGCCGGAGGAACTCGTCGAGCGTGCGCGCGCCCGCCGGCCTGTCGCGCGCCGCCTCGACGCGGGCGAGCCTGCGCTCGATCGCCGCGAGGTCCGGGTGCGGTATGTCCCCTCGTCCGGCCCCGTTCGCTGATCCGGTGTCGGTTCCAGTGCTCACGATCGCTCCTGCCGGTTCGGTGTGCGGGTTCCGGTGACGGGAGCGCCGGGCGCGGGGCCTGGGCGCTGCCGCACTGGTCCCATTGATAGCGCCGATGCGGGGACGCGGCACGTCGCACGGGTGACGCGCGGGGCTGATCGGATGACGCGAGCGGGCCCGTCACGGAACGATCGCCGTGCCGGGCCCGCAGGGGGGCCGTGCGCCGCGGGCCCCGGGAGGCGCGGCGCGGGCCTCAGGGGTGCGTGGGCGACCCTTCGGGGGACGGGCCGAAGACGAGGTCGAGTACGCGGCTCATCCGGAGGTCGTACGTGTGGGTCCCCGGCGTGACGACGGTCTCGGCGCGTGCGTACTTCCAGCCGTTGTTGACGCCCTGGAAGTGCCGGTGGTGGATCTTCTCGGTGTTGGCGACGGGCGCGCCCGCGACGCTGTGGATGCGCCACTGCGTCGACTGGTCGTCGACCATCGCGGGGATGAGGGCCCACTTCACCGTGGTCGTGCCCTTCACGCGGTGGTGGTAGTCGGAGAAGCGGCGCTGCCGGTGCGGGTCCATCGGCGTCCGCGTCGCCTTGGCCATCCAGACCCCCGAGAAGGCCACGACGCCCTGTTCCGCCTCGGCGGCGTGCTCGAAGACGGTGCGGGCGTCCTCGGTCAGGATCAGTTCGTCGATGTCGGTGCTGATGACCCCGGCCGCCTTCCTCAGGTAGCGGAAGTGGCCGTGCTCCAGCATCCCGTACTGGCAGTAGTCCGAGTCCCAGACCTTGTGGGGGCCGCCGTTGGGGCCGAAGGGGAAGGCCCAGTCGACGACCACGGCGGTCGTGATCCCGTCCACCTGCGCGATGGCGTCCGCGACGTCCTGCGGCGTGTACTTCGTCGAGTTGTTGTCGTAGAACACGACGCCGGTCACGCCGTGGACGACGTGGTAGTAGCGCAGGTAGTCCTGAATCCAGACGAGGTCGTTGTCCTGGGACTTCGTGATGATCGTCCGCTGGCCCGCGAACAGGTCGGACTCGTCGGGCGCGATGACCGCGCTGAACCCGGTGCTGCCCAGGTCGAGCGTGAGGTGCCTGCCGTGCCCCTCGCCGGTGATCCGCGAGCGCTGGGTGCGGCCCCAGTCGTTCAGCTCCACGGCGTGGCCGACGTCGGTGCCGTCCACGCGCCAGTCCGCCTTCTTCAGCGGCTCCTTGAGGTTGCTCACCGGCGGCCCGCAGAGCCAGATGTCGTCGCCCGACTGGAAGACGTCGTAGAAGACGGTGTGGCTGTCGTACTTCTCCAGGTAGTCGGGCTGCATGTCCTCCGGCTTACGGGGCGGGACGCGCCGCAGGGGGGAGTGGGCGGGGAGCGTCATGCCGGAGGGCTGGACGACCTTGATGACCTTCTGCCGCGGTTCGCCCGTGGCGCGGCGCAGGTCCGCGGCCTGTCTGCGGACACGTATCGGTTCCAGGAACTCGTCGATCGTGAGGGCACCCGCGGCGCGCCGGGCCGTGGCACGTTCCGACTCCAGCCAGGCGATGCGGCGATCGAGCCGTGCGATCTCCGACCTGAGCTGCTCGGTGGAGTCCGCGTCGTGTGCCGCGTACGCGCTGTCGACGGTTTCTGTCACTTTCGCTCCCGTTTCCGAGGGTGGTTGACCGCTTGTGTCCGTTGAGCATCGCCAAGCGAGCCGACAGCATATATCTGGCCGTCTTGTCTGACTTTTACCGATGCCTCCTGGGCTGTCGCCGCAGGTCAGGCCCTGGTACGTCCGACGGCGCCGCCCTGCCGGGAGCCGGCCAGCGCCCGCGCCGTCCCGCTCTCGCCCGTGATCCGCACCAGCCCCTCGTCGACCGCCGCGGACAGCGTCAGCGTGCCCTCGGCCAGGGCGCGGCACGTCTCGGCGCTCATGTGCAGGCGCGCGTCGGGGTCCTGCGCGGGGCCCTCGCCGTACGGGGGGTGCGCCTGGGGGGTGTGGGGGCGGAGGTGGAAGAGGCCCTCGGGGAGTTCGACCTCGATGACGGCCGGGCCCCGGAGCGCGGCGGCGAGCGGGGCGATGAGGGGGAGCGCGAGCCAGTGGGCGCGGACCGCGTCGGTGGGGCGGCGGCTCGTGAGGTCGGGGGCGCCCCAGGCCGCGAGCGCGGTGAGGACGGGCAGCAGCGCACGGCCCCGGTCGGTCAGCTCGTACACCGACGCCGCGGAGGGGGCCGGGAGTTTGCGGCGGGTGGCGAGACCGTCGCGCTCCATGTCCCGCAGCCGGGTCGCGAGCATGTCGGTGCTGACGCCGGGGAGGTCGGCGAGCAGGTCGGTGTAGCGGCGCGGGCCCGCGAGCAGTTCCCGTACCACCAGCAGGCTCCAGCGGTCGCCGACCGCGTCGAGCGCGCGCGAGACCGCGCAGTACTGGTCGTAGCTTCGGCGGCGGGGCTGCGTCTGACGTGGCATGAGCCGCAGTCTAGACACAGGGTTGGACTTTCCAAGTGCCCGCTTGGTAAAACCAAGCATCACAGTTTCCGTGGAGGCACCGATGGAGTTCCGGCAGTCGAACAAGCTGAACGGGGTCTGCTACGAGATCCGGGGCCCGGTGATCGAGCAGGCGAACGCGCTGGAGGAGGCGGGCCACAGCGTGCTGCGGCTCAACACGGGCAACCCCGCGCTCTTCGGCTTCGAGGCGCCGGAGGAGATCGTCCAGGACATGATCCGGATGCTCCCGCAGGCCCACGGCTACACCGACTCGCGCGGCATCCTCTCCGCGCGCCGCGCCGTCGCCCAGCGGTACCAGGCGCTCGGCGTCGAGGGCGTCACCGTCGATGACGTGTGGCTCGGCAACGGGGTCTCCGAACTCATCACGATGGCCGTGCAGGCGCTCGTCGAGGACGGCGACGAAGTCCTCGTGCCCGCCCCCGACTTCCCGCTGTGGACCGCCGTCGTCACGCTCTCGGGCGGCAAGGCGGTGCACTACGTGTGCGACGAGTCGGCCGACTGGAACCCGGACCTCGCCGACATGGAGTCCCGGATCACCGACCGCACGAAGGCGCTCGTCCTCATCAACCCCAACAACCCGACGGGGGCGGTCTATCCGCGGGAGATCGTCGAGGGCGTGCTCGACCTCGCGCGGCGGCACGGGCTCATGGTCCTCGCCGACGAGATCTATGACCAGATCCTCTACGACGACGAAGTGCACCACAGCGCCGCCGCGTTGGGCCCCGACGTGGTGGTCCTCACCTTCAGCGGGCTCTCGAAGACGTACCGCGTGGCCGGGTTCAGGTCCGGGTGGCTCGTGGTGAGCGGGCCGCGGCAGCACGCGCGGGACTACCTGGAGGGGCTCCAGATGCTCGCCTCGATGCGGCTCTGCGCCAACGCGCCCGCGCAGTACGCGATTCAGGCGGCCCTGGGCGGACGGCAGTCCATTCGCGAACTCACCGCGCCGGGCGGCCGGTTGCGCGAGCAGCGGGACCGGGCCTGGGAGAAGCTGAACGAGATCCCCGGGGTGAGCTGCGTGAAGCCGAAGGGCGCCCTGTACGCGTTCCCGCGGATCGACCCGGCGGTGCACCCGATCGTGGACGACGAGCGGTTCGTCCTCGACCTGTTGCTGCGGGAGAAGATCCAGGTGGTGCAGGGGACGGGGTTCAACTGGGCCAGGCCCGACCACTTCCGGATTCTCACCCTGCCGTACGCCGACGACCTGGAGTCGGCGATCGGCCGCATCGGCCGCTTCCTCGCCGGGTACCGGCAGGCGGGCTGAACGGGGCAGGGGGGCGACGGCGGCCCGGGCGGGGCCCTTCGCGCGGGGCGACGGCGGCCCGTGCGGCGGCTCAGGCCATGCCCGTCTTCAGCCCCGCCCCGCACAGCGGTACCACCGCCTCGGCGTCCCCCACCGCCCCTTCCCGTACCGCGGCCCAGCACGCCACCCCCGTCGCCTCGACGTACAACCCCCGCTTCGCCAGGTCCTCCTGGGCCGGGCGGATCGCGGACTCGGGGACCGTGTGGAAGGCGCCGCCCGTGGCCCGTACCGCCGCCAGGATCTGCCGCGCCCTGGGCGGCCGGGGGATCGCGATGCCCTCGGCCAGGGTCGGGGCGGCCGGGGTGTGCCCGGCGAGGTCGTCGCGTCCCTCGCGCCACGCCCGCGCCAGCGGCGGGACCGCGGCGGCCTGGACGGCGTGCAGGGCGGGGCGGCGCCTGATCAGGCCCGCTCCGTGCAACTCCTCGATCGCCAGCGCCGCGCCGAGCAGCAGGGTGCCGTTGCCGACAGGGACCACGAGCGCTTCGGGGAGACGCCCGCCGAGCTGTTCCCACAGCTCGTGCACGTACGTCTTCGTGCCCTGTGTGAAGTACGGGTGGAAGACGTGGCTCGCGTAGAAGACGCCCGGCTCGCCCGCGGCGGCGCGGGCCGCGAGCGCCGTCGCCTCGCGGTCGCCGGGGACGCGGACGACGCGGGCCCCGTGCGCGGCGATCTGCTCCGTCTTCTTCGGGGACGTCGACTCCGGTACGTACACCGTGCACGGCAGTCCCGCGCGGGCGCAGTAGGCCGCCACCGACGTCCCCGCGTTGCCGCTGCTGTCCGCCAGGACCCCGCCCGCGCCGAGGCGCTTGGCCAGGCCGACGAGGAGGACCGCGCCCCTGTCCTTGAAGGACAGTGTCGGCATGAGGAAGTCCAGCTTCGCCGAGACCCGTTCGGTGAGCGGGACGAGCGGGCTGCCGCCCTCGCCGAGCGAGAGCGCGGGGGCGGCGGGCGGCAGGAGGTCCGCGTACCGCCACAGTGAGGACACGGGTCCGGCGGCGGGCCGGGGGACGGGGTGGAAGTCGAGATCCAGGGGGCCCGCGCAGACGGGGCAGCACCACGCGGGGTCCGCGAGCGGGACGCGGGTGCCCTCGCTCGGGCACAGGCGGTCGGGGAGCGCGGTGGCTGTCATGGGGGTGAGCCTAGGGTCTGGGAGCGCCGGGGTTCCCCGAGGCGTGCGGGCCGCACGCTGCGTGAGGGACAACTTCGGGGGGCCGGGTTTTCCCGGGGCCTTTAGCGGACAGGAAGTCCCTGCGCAAAGCCTCTTCATCACATCGGGTGAAACTTTGGCCTCCGCTTGCGGGCGACAACTTTCGGTTGTCACGCTGTGGCCGTCTGTCAACCTGATCGGAGTGGCTTGTGACTTTCGGTGAGCAGCCGGCGTATCTGCGTGTCGCGGGTGATCTCCGTCAGAAGATCGTCGACGGTTCGCTTCCGCCGCACACCCGCCTTCCCTCGCAGGCGCGCATCCGCAAGGAGTACGGCGTCTCGGACACCGTGGCCCTGGAGGCGCGCAAGGTGCTGATGGCCGAAGGGCTCGTGGAGGGCCGCTCGGGCTCGGGCACCTACGTACGCGAGCGGCTCGAACCGCGGCGGATCGCGCGCTCCGGGTTCCGGGCCCCGGCCGGGGCGTCGACGGCCTTCCGGCAGGAGCAGGCCGCCGAGGGGGCGCAGGGCTCCTGGGACGCGCACAGCGCGCAGGACGTCGCGCCCGAGGACATCGCGGAGCGGCTCGGGATCGAGGCGGGCGAGCGCGTCATGCGCACCCGGTACGTGTTCCGCGAGTCCGGGCGGCCCCTGATGCTCTCCACCTCCTGGGAACCCCTCTCGCTCACGGGGCGCACCCCCGTCATGCTTCCCGAGGAGGGTCCGCTGGGCGGCTGCGGCGTCGTCGAGCGCATGGCGGCGATCGACACCGTCGTCGACAACGTGGTCGAGGAGGTCGGCGCGCGCCCCGGCCTCGCCGAGGAACTGGGCCTGCTCGGCGGGGTCCCTGGACACGTCGTCATCGTCATCTCCCGTACGTACTACGCCTCGCAGCGCGCGGTGGAGACCGCCGACCTCGTCGTCCCCGCCGACCGCTACCGCCTCGCGTACCACCTCCCCGTTCGCTAGACTCCGCCCCTCGCGCGCGCCACCTGCGCGTGCAGGGGGGCGCGTTGGGCGTGTGCGCCCCCCTGCCACCCCCGGCTTCGCGGCCCGCGGTGGCCGGTTCGTCCCCTCGCATCGTGCCAACTCGTATGCGGTGCGTGAAGGCGGGGGGTAGGGTCGGGCATATGCGAAACGGAGTTTCCACGGGGGGCGTCGCCAGGGTGGGACGCCAGGTGCGCAAGGCCGGCACGGCCGATCCCGTCGCCTCGCTGCCCTGGCAGTTGATACGGCGTGACAACGGCGAAGAGGACAGCTACCGCGTCGCCAGCTACGCCACCCGCGCCGAGGCCGAGCGCCGCGCCGACGGCCTCAACGCCCGTGTCCCCGCACCCCGTGCGCTCTACGTCGTCGAGCACGCCGACGACCGCCCCCGCCCCGAGGGCATCCCCAGCCTGGGGGACGACCTCCTGTAGCGGGACGGCCCCCCTGGCGGGACGGCCCCCCGGCGGGAAGACCTCCTCCGGCGGGACTCCCCTCTCGCGGGACGGCCTCCTCCGTGCGGCGGAGCAGCCTCTAGAGTCGTCCGCCGGACGGATGGCGCGCACCGGCGTGCGGACCGGCGACGAGGGGCGCGAGCGGTGCTGATCGACACGGTGGCCTGGGTACGGATCGAGGGCGGGCGCGTGCTGTGCGCGCGCCCGCGCGGCAAGGACGTCTTCTACGTGCCCGGCGGCAAGCGCGAGCCCGGCGAGAGCGACGTCGAGGTCCTCGTCCGCGAGGCGGAGGAGGAGCTGACCGTACGGCTCGACGCGGCGAGCGCGCGCCACCTCGGCACGTACGAGGCGGACGTCCCCGAGTCCCCCGGGACGCGGGTGCGGATGAGCTGCTGGACCGCCGAGCACAGCGGGGAGATCGCGCCGAGCGGCGAGATCGAGGAGATCGCCTGGTTCACGCTCGCCGAGCGCGCCGAGGTCCCGCCCGTCGACCGCCTCCTCTTCGACGAACTCGCGCGGCGCGGACTCCTCGGCTGAGCGGTCCGCGCGGGCCCTTCCTCCCCACCCTCCTCCCCGTCCGCCGGGCGGGCTCCCCGTGCTGCGCCATTCGTGCCAACCCGCAGGGAAGTACGCGTGATTCCGTCTGAAAGGCGCGGCTTGGGGCTATTGATGGCGCAAGGGATTCTCCGCCAAGGGTCTTCTACGGTCTTTCTGGGGAAGTGATCGTCTTGATCGACACCGAGGGCGTGTGCGCCGAGTGGACCTTTCCGGCTGAGCCCGGTGTGGCGCGCAGGGCCAGGGACCTGACCCGTGAGCGCCTCACCGACTGGGGCCTCGCCGCGATGACCGACGTGACGATTCTCGTCGTCAGCGAACTCGTCACCAACTCCCTCAGATACGCCCACGGCCCCATCGGCCTGCGCCTCTCGCGCCGCAGGGACAGCCTCTTCGTCGAGGTGTCCGATCCCGTCACGCAGGGCCCGCGCGAACGCAGACCCAGACCCGACGAGGAACGCGGGCGCGGCATCCGCCTGCTGAGCAGGCAGTCGCGGAACTGGGGCACGAGCGTGGACCCCGCGCAGGCGGGCAAGACGGTGTGGTGCGAACTCCCGATCCCGGTCGCCTGAGCCACGTACGTCCCCTCTCGCGCGGCCCTTTCGCACGTTCCCCTCGCGCCTCCCGCCCGCGCGCGCCCTTCGCCTGAACCTCCGTACGAATTCCGGGCGTTTGTCGCTTCCGTACGGCGCGAAAGCGGTGGTACGGGGCTCCGTGTGCGCCCCTGTGCTCCCGCACGCCTCCGCGCTTGCCGCCCCGCGCGCCCGTTCTCGCTCCTGTGCGACCCGTACGCTTCGCGCCGCCTGCGTACCGGCCGCCGGGCCCGCCGCCGTACCCGCCCGCGCGCGCGGCGGGGCCGCCGGGCGGCGCGGGGCGCAGCCCGGACGTACGAGGCGGATTAGAGGTGGGGGCGGCTGGTTAGGAGAGAGGAAGTGTCGATCTCCAGGTCAGGGCCCAGGGCAGCCGTCGGGGCCGCGCGCGCGTGGGCGGGTGCGGTTCCTTCCGCGTGCGCGTCGGTGTGCGCGGGGGCGCGTGTGACGGGGGCCGGAAAGCGTCGTGATCGGCCAGTGATCGTGAAGGCCGTTGGGTGTGGCGCCGCTGTGCTGGATACTGCGGGAAGCCGCCGCCCGGAGCGCCCCCCGGTCGCGGTGGGCTGGAGGGGACGGTTCGCGTGAGCGAGATACCTGCGAGGACGGCGGCCTCCCGCCGTGCCCCGGACGAGATCGTGTGGCAGAGCAGCCCGCCGGGCTCCCTCTACGACTACATCAAGGTCGCCGCCTTCTCGATAGGGCCGGACGGCACCGTCGACCAGTGGAGCGAGCGGGCCGAACGGCTCTTCGGCATCCGCGCCGAGGACGTCGTGGGCCGCGATCCCGTCGAGGTCTTCGTGCCGCCCAGGCTGCGCGGCCAGGGACATCGCAAGCTCGCCGAGATCCTCGACGGCCGCGAGTGGACGGGGATCGTCCCCTTCCGCCTGCCCGCGAGACGGGACCCGGCGAGTTGCGGTGGCCCGCGCGAGGACACGCACGGTGAGGGGCCCGAACCCGACCCCGCGAGCGGCGGTCCCGCTCCCTCGGGCGCCGGTTCCGGCACCCCGGATTCCGCTTCGGGGCACCTTCCGGCACAGGAGGGCGTCGCGGAGATCTACGTCATGCCCACGCGTACCGAACTCGGCGATCCCGCCGCGGTGTGTATCGCCGTGGACGTCCGCACCCTGCGCGGGATCGAGACGGACCTCGCCGCGTCGCAGGCGATTTTCGGCCAATCTCCCTTCGGTTTCGTGCTCTTCGGAACGGATCTGCGGATACGGAGGGTCAACGAGCGGTTCGCCTCCGTTTTCGGCCGCCCGGCCGAGGCCCACCAGGGGCGCGGGGCCGCGGACTACCTCGGGCCCGCGCAGTGCGAGCGCCTGGAGACCGCGCTGCGGCACGTCCTGGAGAAGGGCGGGGCGCTCAACGACCTGAGCCTGACGGGGACACCTCCCGGTGAGCCGCACCCCAAGCACTGGTCGATCGACCTCTACCGCGTGCACACCGGCACCGGCCGCCCGCTCGGCGTCGCCGCCCTCGCGACCGACGTGACCAGGCGCCAGGCCGCCGCGCGCGAGGCCGCGAGCGCGCGGCGCAACCTCGCCCTGCTCAACGAGGCGGGCTCGCGCATCGGCAACTCGCTCGACCTGGAGACCACGGCGCGCGAACTCCTCGACGTCGCCGTCCCGGGATTCTGCGACCTCGCCTCTGTCGACCTGTACCACGCGCTGCTGAGCGGCGACGAGCAGGCGCCGGGGATGACGGACGGGAGCGCCGAGCTGCGGCGGGTCGCCTTCGCGAGCGCCGTCGCCGACGTCCTGCCGTTCCTGCGCCAGCGCGAGGGGGGCGCGGTCCCGGGCACGGCGAGCGGAGCCCCCGGCACGGGTGCGGGCGCTCCTGCCACGGGCGCGGGCGCCCCCGCGCGGTCCGTACCGCCCGCCGTGGCCGCGCCGCCGCAGGCCCGTACCGAAGCGAGCCCCGAGGACCGGATGCGGGAGTGGAGCGCCTCGCCCGCCGGGCCGTTCACTGTCGGGCGGCCCAGCGCGCCGGGTGAGGGACGGCGGGAACGGGGACGGCCCTGGTACGGCTACGGGCCGGGACCGGAGGAGGCGCGGCGGCACGGGGCCGGAGCGGGCTCCGTCGACGTCGGCGCCGTGCACCGCTACCCGTCCGACTCGCCGCGCTCCCGCGTGCTGCGCACCGCGCGGCCCGAACTGCTCCCCGGCACGGACGGCGACCTCGTGCAGTCCACGCTCGCCGTGCCGATGGTCGCGCACGACAAGGTCGTGGGGCTCGCGCAGTTCGCCAGGACCAAGGGCAGCGAGCCCTTCGGCGAACGCGACCGCGCGCTCGCCGTCGAACTCGCGACGCGCGCCGCCGTGTTCATCGACAACGCGCGCCTGTACCGGCGCGAGCACGAGCGCGCCCTGCTCCTCCAGCGCAGCCTGCTCCCGCCCGGGGAGCCGGAGGCCGCCGGGCTCGACATCGCCTGCCGGTACCTGCCGGGCAACGAGGCGACCGAGGTGGGCGGTGACTGGTTCGACGTCATCGAACTGCCGGGGCACCGCACGGCACTTGTCGTCGGGGACGTCATGGGACGCGGGCTGCGCGCGGCCGCGGCGATGGGCGAACTGCGCACCGCCGTACGCACCCTCGCGCTCCTCGACCTCGAACCCGCCGAAGTGCTCTCGCACTTGGACGAGATCGCGCAAGGGCTCGGCTCGCCGCAGCAGACGACGCGCGCGGCCCGCCAGGACCAGGACACCGACCTCGCCGAGGTGTACCTCGCCACGTGCGTGTACGCGGTGTACGACTCCGTGACCCGTCGCTGCACCTTCGCCAACGCCGGCCACCTGCCGCCCGTCCTCCTGGAGCCGAGCGGCGCGCACCGGCCCGCGCTGCTGCTCGACGTACCCCCGGGGATGCCGCTCGGTGTCGGCGGGGAGCCCTTCGATGAGGTCACCGTGGAACTCCCCGAGGGCGCGCTGCTCGCGCTGTACACCGACGGGCTCGTGGAGTCCAGGCACCAGCCGCTCGACGAGGGCCTGCTCGCCTTCCGCAACGCCCTCACCGACCCCGGGCGCCCGCTGGAGGACATCTGCGACCAGGTCCTGCGGCGCCTCGACACGCACCACGGCGAGGACGACATCGCCCTCCTCATGGCGCGCGTGCAGGGGCTGCCCGAGGAGAACGTGGGCGACTGGACGCTGCCGCGCGACCCGCAATCGGTCGGCAAGGCACGCGAGTACACGCGCGAACGGCTCGCCGGCTGGGGACTCGAAGCCCTCGCCGACACGACGGAACTCCTCGTCAGCGAGCTGGTCACGAACGCCTTGCGGTACGGGGACGGGGAGATCAGGCTGCGGCTGCTCCTCGACAGGACGCTCGTGTGCGAGGTGTGGGACGAAGGGCTCGTGCAGCCGAGGCGGCGGCGGGCCAAGGACACGGACGAGGGAGGACGGGGACTCCAGCTCGTCGGGCTGCTCGCCGCCTCGTGGGGCTCGCGCAGGACCCCGCACGGCAAGACGGTGTGGTTCGAGCTGGGGCTGCCGGACGGCGAGTCGGGCGGGGTGGACGCGGCGGAGGCGCTGCTGAGCCTCTTCTGACGGCGGCGCGTGACCGTCGCCCCTCGGCATGTCGGTTACTCTGTGCGACGTGCCGGGGGGTCGCTCCGGGCTCGGTGGGCCGGGAGGCGGGCGGATGCAGACGGAGACCGTGGAGCGGGACGCGGGCGGGGCCGGGGACGCCCCCTCGGGGCCGCACCCGAAGACGCGTGCGCCGAGGGCCCGTTGGGTACGGGCGCTGCGGTGGGCCGCGCTCGTCGTCGTCCTGCTCGTGCTGCTGCCCGTGCTCGCCGCCGGGACCTGGCTGCGCTTCTCGTACGCGGGGGAACCCGGGGACGGGACCCGCACGCGCGGCAGGGACGCGCTGTGGCTCGGGCACGCGTGGGTGGACGGGCGCAAGGACGCGGGCGACCTCGACCGGCTCGCCGAACGGCTCCGCTACACCGGCATCCGCGATCTCTACGTGCACGCGGGCCCTCTGGAGCACGACGGCACGCTGCCGAAGAAGCTGTACCCGAAGGCGGGCCGGCTCGTCGACGGGCTCCACGCGCGACTGCCGGGGCTGCGCGTGCAGGCCTGGCTCGGCGACGTGCTCGACACCGAGACACCGGACGGGCTGCACATGGCGGACGCGGCGACCCGCGCCGCGATCCTCACCTCCTCGCGGCAGATACTCGACGCCGGATTCCAGGGACTGCACTTCGACTTCGAGCCCCTGCACTCCGGCGACAGCGACTTCCTCGGCCTGCTCACCCGCCTGCACACCCTCACGGCGGCGCGGCACGCCCCGCTCTCCGTCGCCGCGCACCAGATCGACCCGCTCCCCGACCTGCACACCGCCTTCGGCGCGGTCAGCGGGCACGAGAAGTACTGGAGCCAGGCGTACTTCGGGCAGGTCGCGCGCCGCGTCGACCAGATCGCCGTCATGTCGTACGACACGGCGATGCCCCTGGAGAGCCTGTACGGCGGCTACGTCGCCCAGCAGACCGAACTCGCCCTCGAAGTCACCCCGCCGGAGACCGACCTGCTCATGGGCATGCCCTTCTTCCACGAGAACAAGCCCGGCCACCGCGCCGCCGCCGAGACCGTCCCCGCCGCCGTGCGCGGCGCCCGGCTCGGCCTCGCGCGCACCGACCGCGAGCGCATCCGCTTCGGCCTCGCCCTGTACGTGGACTTCGCCGCGACCGAGGCCGACTGGAAGGCGTACCGCGACAATTGGGGCGCCCCGGTCAACGGGCTCGGGTAGCGCCGCGCGAGAGGCGTCTTCGGCCTGCCGGACACACGGACCCACCCCCCTGAGGAAGGACTGACGTGCGCGCACGAGGCATCACCTACGACACCGGGACCTTCCCCGGCGACCTGTTCACCCGGAAGACCTTCGACCCGGAGCACGTGCGGTACGACATGGCGGTGATCGCGGGCGACCTGCACTGCGACGCCGTGCGCGTCACCGGCCGCGACGCGGAACGGCTCGGTGTCGCGGCCCGGCACGCGGCCGACGCGGGCCTCGAAGTGTGGTTCTCGCCGTTCCCCGTCGACCTCCCGCCCGAGCGCGTCCTGGCGTTCTTCGCCGACTGCGCGCGGCGCGCCGAGGCCCTGCGCGCGGAGGGCGCACAGGTCGTGTTCGTCACGGGCTGTGAACTCAGCGCCTTCGCGGACGGCTTCCTCCCCGGCGACACCCACCGCGAGCGCCTGCACGCGATGGCCACCGCCGACCTGGCCTGGTGGACCTCGCTCGGGCCGGTCCCCGAGCGCCTCAACGCCTTCCTCGCCGAGGCGGCGACGACCGTGCGGGCCCACTTCGGCGGGAAGGTCACCTACGCGTCCGGCGCCTGGGAACCCGTCGACTGGACACCGTTCGACCTCGTGGGCGTCGACGCCTACCGCACCGCGCGGAACGCCGGGGACTTCCGCGCCGGGCTGCGCGCCCTTCGCTCCCACGGCAAGCCGCTCGCCGTCACCGAGTACGGCACATGCGCCTACCGGGGCGCGGGCGACCTGGGTGGCATGGCCTGGCAGCCGCCGGAGGGAGCGGTCCCCGACGAGGGCGAGCAGGTGCGCTACCTCGACGAACTGCTCGACATCTTCGAGGACGAGGGCGTCGACACGGCCCTGTGGTTCTCCTTCGCCAACTACGACAAGCCCCTGGACCGCGACCTCGCCTCCTACGGCGTCGTGCGCATGCTCGACGCGACCCACTGGGAGCCGAAAGAGGTCTTCCACGCCATGAGCGCCAGGTACCGGCGGCCCACCGGCGCCCACGGCGCCCAGTGACACCACGCGCCGCCGGTACGCGGCACCGCGCGCGGGCATGAGCCGGGGGCCGTGCACCACCGTCAGGTCGCGGTGCACGGCCCCCGGAGTCGACGGGCCGCCGGAGCGGTCTAGTTCAGGCGCGGCGCAGCCGCACGAGCCGGATGCCCGGCATGGGCAGCCCGGCCTCCACGCGTACCGTGCCCCGCGCGTCGGCGAGGACGGGCGCGAGCGGTTCGGCGGGCAGCCGGTCGGCCTCGCGGAGCTTCGCCCACTCGGTCTCGTCCGGCCAGTCGCCGCCGCCGATCCCGTCCCACACGGCCTTGATGTTGCCGTGCTCCTCGTCCACGCGGTAGGCGTGCACCGTGTAGCGCGCTCCCGGCTCAAGTCCCGTGACCCGTACCGTCGTCGCGCGGTCGAGGGCGGCGGCGCCCGCGACCTTCGACTGGTCGAGCGTGCCGTTCCACACGAGCACGTCCACGGCGGAGCCGTCCTCGGCGCGCGTCGCGAGCGCCTCGACGGTCGCGTCCGCCCCGTCCCCGCTCACGGCCACGGGGGCGCGGTCGCCCGCGAGCTGGTTGAGCAGCCACAGCGCCCAGAAGCGCGGCTTGCGCAGGTTGCCGACGGTGAGCAGCCCGAAGCCGCCGTGGAAGAGCTTCGGCGGCCAGCCCAGCTCCTCGAACTGGTCGGTCGCGACCCAGTAGGCGAGCGCGTCGGTCGACGCGAGCGCCGACTTCATGCCGCGCAGCACGAACGGCGCGGAGAAGACGGAGTCGCTGACGGGGTTGAAGTGGGTCGGCGTGACGCCCCACTCGGTCCACAGGATCTCCGGCTCGGGACGCCCGGTCGCCTCGGCGTAGGCGCGCGTGAGCGGCCGGAAGTCGAGCGGCGCGTTCCCGTACGTGTGCGTCGAGACGAAGTCGACGGGCAGGTCCTCGGCGCGGCAGTACTCCAGGAGCGCGCCGACCCAGCCGGCCGCCGCCGAGGAGGGCCCGCCGACGCGGATGCGCGGGTCGGCCGCCTTCACGGCGCGTACCGCGTACGCGTACAGGCGGTGGTAGTCGTCCTGCGTACCGTTCCAGAAGACTTCGAGGTTCGCCTCGTTCCACACCTCGAACTCCCAGCCGGCCACCTCGTCGCGGCCGTAGCGCTCCTGGAGGTGGAGGACGAGCGCGTGGCACAGCTCGCCCCAGCGCTCCCACGAACGGGGCGTCGAGACGAGGGCCTTGTAGTCGAAGACGGTGTACGCGGGGTCGTTCGCCAGCTCCTTCGGCAGGAAGGAGAGTTCGACGACGGGCTTGAGACCGGTGGCGAGGAAGCGGTCGTAGACCTCGTCGAGGCCGGAGAAGTCGAAGGTGCCGTCCGCGCGGACCGAGACGGTCTCGGGGAGGAAGGTGCCGTGGGCGCGCACGGCGCGGACGCCGAGTTCGTCCCGTACCTTCTCCAGCGCCTCGTGGTACTCGGCGGCGGTGTCCGAGCCGCCGGGGCCCGGCTTGTCCCACAGCAGGAGCGAGAGGTGTTCGGCGCCGATGATCCTGTTCCACACGCGGGGGAGCGGGCTCGTGGGCGCGGCGGCGTCGACCGCGACATCGACGGCCGCGGGCGCGGCGCCCGGGGCCTTCGGGCAGCCGGGCACGGCCTCGGCGCTCAGCGGGCCGGCGCCGTCGTCCGTCCAGCTCGCGATCTTGTAGTAGTAGGCGCGGCCCGGCTCCACGAGCGTGTCCGCGTACGGCGGGTGCGGTACGGCGAGGACGTCGCCGCCGAGGTGGTCGAGCGGCGTGAAGGGGCCTTCGGGGGCATCGGCGCGGTGCACGAGGTAGCCGAGCGCGCCGTCGACGGGCTGCCAGTCGAGCCGTACGAGCCCGGTGCCGTCCTCGGCGCGCAGCCCGGCGGGGGCGGGGACGGCCGCGGTGCCGGTGAGCCGGGTGTCGCTGGGCTTGCCGATGCGCTGCTCCCAGTCGGAGCGGGCTGCGGACTTCTCCGGCGCTGCGGTGTTTTCGGGCATGACGGAACGAACCTTTGCTGAGGGGGGAGAGAAGACAGGGGGGTACGGGGACGGGGCCGCGGGGGCTGGTGTGCCCCGTCCCCGTACCGGGATCGCGCGGGGCGGCGCGGCTACTTGAGCCCGGCCGTCGCGAGATCCGGCTTGAAGTGCCGCTGGAGCACGATGAACACGAGCAGGACGGGCAGGACGACGAGGAGCGAGCCCGCCATCAGGACACCGTTCGAGCCCGCGACCTTGTTGGGGTCGTTCGCGAACGTCGCGAGGGCCACGGGCAGCGTGTACTTGTCCGGGTCGTTGGTCGCGATCAGCGGCCACACGAAGTTGTTCCACGAGCCGAGGAACGTCAGGATGCCGAGCGTCGCGAGGGCGGGCTTGACCAGCGGCATCACGATCCGCCAGAAGATGTACCACTCGCTCGCGCCGTCCATCCGGGCCGCTTCGAGCAGCTCGTCGGGGATCGACTGCATGAACTGCCGCATGAGGAAGACGCCGAAGGCACCGGCCGCGAACGGCAGCACCAGACCCGCGTAGCTGTCGAGCAGGTTCAGCTTGTTCATCAGCACGTACATCGGCAGCAGCATCAGGTTGCCCGGCACCATGAGCGCGGCGAGCACGAGCGCGAAGACCTTGTTGCGGCCGAAGAAGTCGAGCTTCGCGAGCGCGTAGCCCAGCATCGAGCAGAAGACCAGGTTGCAGACGGTCACGAGCACCGCGACGATCACGGAGTTCATGAAGTACAGCGGCAGGTCGAGCTTGTCGAGCAGCGCGCGGAACTGGTCGAGGGTCCACTCCGAGGGAATCCAGACGGTCGTGGCACCGCCCAGCTCCTCGTCGGTCTTGAAGGCCGAGAGCGCCATCCACAGGAACGGCGCCGCCATGATGAGCAGGCCGACGGAGAGGGCCACGTACGTGAGGGGCTGGCGGAGGCGTTCGCTCAGCGGGCGCCTGGGCGCGGCCGGGCGTCCCGGGTCCTGGCCCGCGTCGTGACCGGGGTCGTGGCCGGGGGCCTTCGTGGAGTGCGTCCCGGGGCGGCCGGGTCGCTCGCTGCCCTGCTCGCCGGGGGTACGGCGCGGGGCCGGTGTCGTGGCGCTCACTTCGTGTTGTCCTTCAGCAGTCGGAGCTGGAGCACCGTGATGGCCATGATCACAATGAAGAGGACGTACGCCATCGCGCTCGCGTAGCCCATGTGGAAGAAGTTGAAGCCTTCCTTGTACATGTCCAGCGACACGGTGAGGGTGCTGTTGTTGGGGCCGCCCTGCGTCATCACGAAGGGTTCCTCGAAGACGTTGAGGAAGCCGATCGTGGTGATGACGGTCGAGTAGAGCAGCGTCGGGCGAAGGAGCGGGACCGTGATCCTGCGCAGCTCCTGGAAGGCGCCGGCGCCGTCGAGCTTGGCGGCCTCGCGCACTTCCTGCGGGATCGCCTGGAGGCCCGCGATGAGCAGGACCATGACGTTGCCGAGGTTGCGCCACACCGCCATCGCGATCATGGACGGCATCGCGAGGTGCTCGTTGCCGAGGAAGTCGGGCGAGGTGAGCCCGACCGCGTCGAAGAGCCCGGCCACGAGCCCGTCGCCCGGGTCGAGCACGAAGCGCCACACGACGGCGACCGCGACGATCGTGGTCACGACGGGCGCGTAGAAACCGACCCGGAAGAAGGTCCGCGCGCGGTCGATGCCGTTGTTGAGCAGGACCGCGACGAGCAGCCCGGCGATGATCGTGACCGGCACCCCGACGACCACGAAGTACCCCGTGTTGAACAGGGACTTCAGGAACTTGTCGTCCTGGAAGAGGTTGACGTAGTTGTCGAGGCCGATGAACTTCGCGTCGAAGGGGTGCGTCACGTTGGCGAGGCCGAAGTCGGTGAAGCTCATGAGGAGCGTCGCGACGATCGGCAGCGCCATGAAGACGGCGAAGAGGACGAGGAAGGGGGTGGAGAAGAGCCAGCCCGCCAGGTGGTGCGTGCGCACCGAACCGCCCCGGCGGGCGGGCCCGGCCCCCCGGCCCCCGCGCGAGGCGGGGGCGGGCGGGCCCTGCGTGGCCGCCGGGGCGGCCGTGTCTGCCGTGCTGCTCATGACCGCTTACCCCAGGAGGCTTTCGATCTCGGACTGGGCCTTGTCCAGGGCCGACTTGGCGTTCGCCTTGCCCTGGGTCACCTGCTCGATCGCGTCGTCGACCTTCGAGGAGATCTCCGACCACTTCGCGAGCGCGGGCGAGGTCTTCGAGTTCTCGACCTGCGTGCGGAAGATCTGGAGGTTCTTGTCGGTGGCGAGGTCGCCGCTGTCCCACGCGGAGGTACGGGCGGGGAGGTCACCGCTCGCCTTGTAGAACTCGGTCTGCCCCTTGGCGCTGGTGAGGTACTTCACGAAGTCCGTGGCGGCGGCCTTGTGGTCGCTGTCCTTGGAGATCACGAGCGAGGAGCCGCCGGCCATCGAGGTCGCCGACGCGTCGCGCGGCACCGTCGTGATGCCCCACTTGCCCTTGAGGTTCGGGTGCGTCTGGTTGATCGAGCTGATCTGCCAGGGGCCGGAGAAGAACATCGGCACGGAGCCGCTGTCGAAGTCCTTCAGGACGTCGTAGCCGGGCGTGACGCTCTTCTTCGCGAGGCCCTTGTCGAAGTACGAGCCGTACTCCGTGAGCGCGCGGACCGCCTCGGGGCTGTTGACGACGGCCTTCTTGCCGTCGTCGCTCACGATCTGCCCGCCCGCCGAGTACAGGAAGGGGTAGAAGCTCTGCACCGTGTCGGTGCCGGAGGGCTGGATGGACAGGCCCCACTGCGTACCGGCCTGCTTCTGGTACGCGGTGGCGAGGGCCTTCATGTCCTTCCACGTCTTCGGCGCCTCGGTGATCCCGGCCTTCTTGGCGAGGTCGGTGCGGTAGTAGACGACGCGCGTGTCCACGTACCACGGCACGCCGTACGCGGTGTCGTCCACGACGCCCTGCTTCCAGGAGGCCGGGAAGAAGTCCTTCTCGTGGAAGGTCTTCGTGTCGACCGGCTCCAGGACACCCAGCTCGGAGAACTCGCCCATGTAGCTCCCGCCCATCTGCGCGATGTCGGGGAGCTTGCTCGCCGCCGCCGCGGAGACGAGCTTCTGGTGCGCGACGTCCCAGCCGACCGGGGTCACCTTGATGGTGATGTTCGGGTGCGACTTCTCGTAGGTCTTGGCGACGTCGGCGAGCTTCTCGCCCTCGGCGCCCATGCCCCAGACCGTGAGTGTCTGCTTCTTGTCGGCGGAGACACCGCCGCTTCCGGAGCCGCCGCAGGCGGCGATGACGACCATCGCGGCGATCGAGGCAGCGGCGACCGTGGTGTTCCGCACGGTCTTCCGGGTGCGGAGTCTCGCGGGGCGGTTCATGACGTGCTCCTCCTTGAGCGGGTTCCTCGCCGGTCCGACGGCAGGGAATGTATGCGCTGTCTGTAAGCGCATACATCACTGTGGCGCGAGGGGTGGGGCGGGCGCAAGGGGGGTCTACGTCACACTTCGTGGATGTTCTGGGGAGGGGGTGTGGGGTGAATGGGGTGGGGGTGGTGGCGTGGCTTGCGCTTACATCATATGAATTGTCCCGCAGCGGCTGGGACCTCGACGGGATCGACGGCCGCTACCGGGAGTTCGCCGTGCGGTACGGGCCCGAGGCGGAGCAGCTCGCGGCGACCGCGTCCGTCGGGGGCGGGCACGCCTTCGTCACGTACCTGTCCGTGCTCGACCACTGGCGCAAACTGCCCTTCCGCGACCCCGGACTGCCGCCCGAGGTCCTGGCCGACGACTGGGCGGGCCCCGAGGCCGTGCGCCTCTTCGAGCGGCTGGTGGCGCTCCTCGAAGGCCGGGCGCTCGCGCACGCGGCCCCGCACTGGTCGCCGGGCGGCCGCACGAGGTGAACGGAGCCGCCTGCCCGCACGCGATCCCTCGCGCACGGCCGCGGCACGGACACCGAGGACACGGACACCGAGGGCACGGACACCGAGGGCTCCGGCACCCCCGTACCCCGCACCCGCTCGCGCTCCCCGCCGCGCACGCGGGGAGGCACCGCACGGCCGTCCTGCCGCCCGGCACCGACACGGGCGGCGCACCGGGCCCCGACGGAGGCCGACGCGCGGCGGTGACCCCGCGCGCTCGCCCTCGCGGGCCGGGACGCGGGGCGCGGAGCGGGCGGAGGGAGGCGCGCGGGAGGTCACCGGGGTGACCCGTGGGGCCGCCACCGAGTCGTTGGGGCTGGTGGGAGGCCGTAGGGTCGGGACTCATGGTGCACGCAGACGACACGCCGCCGCAGGGACCGGGCACGCCGCAGGAGGGACCCGGCGCGGCTCCGCAGCCGCCCGGCGCGGGCTACAGCCCGTACGGCTTCGATCCCACGTACGGCTACGAGCTTCCCGCCCTGCTCGCTGTTCCCGCGCCCCCCGCGCCCGACGACTTCGGCGAGTTCTGGGGGCGGCTGCGGGGGCGGGCGCGCGCGGTCGCGACGGAGCCGGAACCCGGCCCCGTCGAGGACGAGCGCGACGGGCTCGTGATCCGTTCCGTCTCGTACACCTCGCTCGGCGGAGTGCGGCTCGGCGGGTGGTTCGCGATGCCCGCGGAAGGGCCCGTGCGGCACGGCTTCGTGATCGGGCACGGCTACGGGGGCAGGGACCGGCCCGGGCCGGATCTGCCGCTGCCGCTCGGGCAGTCGGCGGCGATCCTGCCCTGCGTGCGCGGACTGCCCGCGCGCGGGCTCGTCGACGGCGTCCCCGCCGAGCCGGACGCCCACGTGCTGCACGGCATCGGGAGCCGCGAGACGTCCGTGCTCGGGGAGTGCGTCGCCGACCTGTGGTGCGCGGCGAGCGCGCTCGTCGAGCTGGTGCCCGCGCTCGCCGGGCCGCGCCTCGGCTACCTCGGCGAGAGCCTCGGCGGCGGCCTCGGCGCGCTCGCGCTGCCGTGGGACGAGCGGTTCGTCGCCGCGCAGCTCACCGTGCCGACCTTCGGCAACCACCCGCTGCGGCTCACGCTCCCGAGCCTCGGCAGCGGCGAGTCGGTACGCGGGTACCACGCGGAGCACCCCGAAGTCACCGACGTCCTCACGTACTTCGACGCGGCGACGGCGGCGACGCTGATCCGGGTCCCGACCCTCGTCGCCGCCGCGCTCTACGACCCCGCCGTGCCCCCGCCCGGCCAGTTCGCCGTGCACAACGCGCTCCCCGCGGCGGGTGACCCCTTCCTGCTGCGCGCGGGCCACCACCCGTACGCGGAGGAGACGACCGACCGCACCGCGCTCGCCCAGGCCCGCACGGACTTCTTCGCGGCCACCATGCCGGGATAGCGGGCGAGCGGGGGCGGCGCCCTGCCCGGCGGGGGCGCGGTACGGGCGGGGGTCAGTCGGCGAGCCGCAGATACAGGCGGGTTCCGAGCGGGCGGTAGCCGAGACGTTCGTAGACGCGGCGCGAGTCGTCGCCGGAGAACTCCAGCCACACGGAGGCGGCGCCGCGCGCGAACATGTCGGCCGTGAGTGCCGAGACGACGGCGGCGGCGACGCCCCTGCGCCGGTGCGCGGGCCGCGTGCCGACGCCCGCTAGCTCGGCCGTCCCGAGCGCGGGCGCCGTGCAGCTCGCCCCGCCCGCGCAGCTCCCGTCCGCGGCACGCACGGAGCGGACCGCGCCCCCGCCCTCGCACGTACGCCGCAAACGCGCGACCCCCTCGGGGCTCGCGGTCCCCGGGCCGCCGAAGGACTCGCTCAGGGCGGCGTCGACGGCGGCGAACTCCTCGTCCGTGCCGGGGACATGAGTGGGCGGGCCGCTCCGGTCGGGTGCGTACGTGTCCGGTGTGCACACCAGGAAGTCGTGCTCGGCCTCCACCGTGAACCCGGCGGCGAGGAGCGCGGGCGCGACGGCGGGTGCCGCCGCCGGGACGAATTCGAGCCGGGGCAGCAACTCCCGCGTGCGGAAGGCGTGGACGAGCGCGGCGACGTCGTCGGCCGAGGGCTCGGCGCCGGGCAGCGGGGTCGCGTAGTTCAGGTACGGGTTCGGATCGCCGTCCTGGAACCCGGCGACGAAGCCGGGTGTCTCCACCACCCGTGGCCTGCGCCGCAGTTGCTCGGCGGTCGCGGCCTGCACGAGCAGTCCGGGGGAGGGGGAGGGGGAGGCGGGGGACGTGGAGGGGTCCACGGAAGTCATCTGCGAAGTCCTTCGAGGGAGTCACACGGGCGCCCGGGCACACGGAATCGCGTGCGGACACGCGGAATCGCGTGCGGGCGGTACGGAACGCGGCCGTCGTGAGCGGCCGGACGTGGGACCACCGCGGGAAGGCCGCGAGGCCCTCCTCAGAGTGCGCGGCGGTCGCTGACGGACGCCGTGCTCATGGACTTCATTCCCTCGATAGCTCGAACTGCTTTCGCCCCGGGCGCTGTTCGCCACGGCGCGGTGCACCGGGACGGACTGCCCACCACGGTGCGGGAAAGGCGGCTCACTGTGACACAGCTGAGGCCGCCGGCTCAACTGCTTTACGCGCGTACGGCGGTGGCGGGGAGAGGTGGTCAACGACGGTACGGCGGTCGGCGGGCGGCGTCCAGCTCGCGCCGCCGCCCGCCGCCGTACGTCACGAACCACTCAACCACCCTCACCGAGCCCACCGTTACGGCCCCGCGTCCGTGTGCGCGGCAGCAGGAACCCCGCCGCGATGAGCCAGGCGAGGCCGCCGAAGCGGGCCACGGGGAGCAGTGGGGCGAGCGGTTCGGCGAGCAGGGCCAGGACGGACAGCTCGGCGAGCCCCGCCAGGACGAGCCCCGCCCACGCGAGCGGGCGCGGCAGCAGACCGGCGAGCGGCGCGGGCACGGCGACCCCGGCGAGCAGCAGCCCGAACGGTACGACGTGCCCGGGCCCGCCGCTCGCGAAGGCGAGGTACTGGAGCGTACGGGCCACGCCGGGCGTGCCGAGCGCGGCGGGCTGCCCGAGCGTCCAGGTCAGCAGCCCGGAGGCGGCGAGCGCCGCCGAGGCGAGCAGCCCGCGGGACCTGGCGAACACGCTCGGCGTGGTCCCGAGCCGGGTCGTGACCCTCGTGGACCGCCTGGACGGCCTGGGCCTGGTCGAACGCCACCGCAGCGCCCGCGACCGCCGGCAGCACGAGCTGCGCCTGTCGGCGCGGGGCGAGGAACTGCTCCAGCGCGTACGGGAGGCGGCCTGTGCCCATGAGGAGGCGCTGCTCCAGCCGCTGGACGACGCTCAACGAGCCACGCTCACCGCGCTGTTGACGAGCCTGGCCGAGGCGGAGGGACTCACGACTCACGCCGGGGTGCGCCCGGGCTACCGGCGCTGAGCGCCCGGCACCGCGGCCCGGCCCTACGGGTGCATCCGCGCCCCCTTCAGCGTCTTGTCCACCGCGTTCCTCGGTCCGTACACCGCGAGCCCCACGAGGTCGAGCGCGGCCCCGGGGACCGCGCGCACCGCCGCGCGGTTGGCCGCGTCATGGCCCGTCGCGAAGAGGCCGGCGGTGAAGACGGCGCGCGGCAGGGCGCGCGAGAGGGTGCGGGCGTGGGCCGTCGTGAGGAGGCTCGCGGGCCCCTCGAAGACGAGGACGGGCTGGCGGAACATCGGCAGGTACGGGGTGCCGTCGGCGTCCGCGTACGGTTCGCCGATCACCTCGGGCACCTGGGTCCCGAGGCCGCTGACGAGGAAGGCGGTCACGTTGAGCCGCTGCCAGGGGGCGAGGTCGTCGCGGAGCAGGACGGCGATCTTGGTGTCGAAGCGGACGGGAGCGTCGGGGGCGACGGGAGCGGCAGCGGCGGGGGCGACGGAAGCGTCGGGGGTGCCGGGAGCCTCGGGGGCCACGGGGGCTTCGGTGCTGGTCATGGGATCAGCCTCGCGGGGGAGGCGGGGCGCGTTCTTGTACGTTCCTGGCGTACGTTCGACGCATGGCGACCCGGCACGAGATCTCGGCGTGGCGGCCTGCGGTCCCCGGGGTGACGGAGGTGCTGCACGCGCGCTTCACGGACCACGCGTACCCGATGCACGTGCACGAGGCCTGGACGCTCCTCATCGTGGACGACGGCGCGGTCCGCTACGACCTGGGCAGGCACCCGCACGGCACCCCGCGCGACACGGTCTCGCTGCTGCCGCCGTACGTCCCGCACAACGGCTCGGCCGCGAGCCCCGGCGGCTTCCGCAAACGCGTCCTGTACCTCGATCTCACACGCCTGGGCGCGGACTTGACCGGCCCGGCCGCCGACACCCCCGACCTCAGCGACCCGCTGCTCCGCGACCGCGTCGGCCGCCTGCATTCCGTGCTGACGCACCCGGGCGACGCACTGGAGGCGGAGAGCAGGCTCGCCCTGGTCCTGGACCGCCTGCGCCGCCACCTGCGCCCGCCCGCCGCCCAGGCGCCCCCCGCACGCTCCTTGCCGCACGACCTGCGCGACCTGCTCGACGCCCGTCTCCCCGGGTCCCTGAGCCTCGCCGAGGCGGCCCGCGTCCTGCACGCCGACGAGACCCACCTCGTCCGCGCCTTCACGCGCGCCTTCGGCATCGCCCCGCACCAGTACGTGACCGCCCGCCGCGTCGACCGCGCCCGCCACCTCCTCGTCGCAGGGCTCCCCGCCGCCCGTGCCGCCACGGAGTCCGGCTTCTACGACCAGCCGCACCTGACCCGCCACTTCCGCCGCTTCCTGGGCACGACACCGGGCAGGTTCGCCCGGGGCCGCTTCGCGACGGGGCGGTGAGGGGGCCGGGCGGGAGCGGCGCCCGCCGTCCGTCGCCCGTGGGCGCTCAGCGGACCAGGAGGCGGATCGCGAGGGCGAGGCGGCCGGTGTAGAAGGCGCGTGACGGGGCCTGGTGCTTGAGGCCGACCGAGGTGCTGATGAGCGTCCGCGCGATGCCCGCCGCGTCCCGCGCCGGTACGCCGGGTTCCTCCGCCAGCGCCGCCGTGACCCGTTCCTCGAAGCGGCGCGGCGCCCGTTCCGCGCACTCCCCGAGCAGGCCGGGGTTGGCCTCGACGACCTCCGGGATGTCGCGCGCAGGTGGCTCCGTGTAGCGCCCCGCCCACCGGTCGAAGGCGTCGGCGAGACGCTCGGGCAGCGGACGGCCGGTGTCGGAGAGCGCCCGTTCCACCGCCGCGAGATCGCGCTCCAGGAGCTGTTCGACCGCCGCGCGGAACAGGAGTTCCTTCGAGGAGAAGAGGAAGTAGAGACCCGGCCGCGAGATGTCCGCCGCGCGGGCCACCTCCGCCATCGACGTCCTCCGGTACCCGTACCGCGCGAACGTGGCCATCGCGGCCTCCAGTACGGCACCCCGCCGGCCGGGACCGGCCTCGTCCCGTGCGTCGGTCTCGCGGCTCATGCGAGGAGCGTACGAGAGGGAGACGCACTATACAAATGCAGTGTGATGTGTAAAGTTCCCGGGCATGGCTGAGCGCACATGGCTCGTGACACCCTTCACCGCCTCCAGTACGGCGGACGACGTGCTGCGAGGGCACGACCTCGACGGCGTCCGCGCGCTCGTGACGGGGGCTTCCTCCGGCATCGGGGCCGAGACGGCCCGTGCCCTGACGGCGGCGGGGGCGCGCGTCACGCTCGCCGTGCGGAACACGGACGCGGGGAGCGCGGTCGCCGACGCGATAGCCCGCTCCAGCGGGCGGGCCCGCCCGGACGTCGCGCCGCTCGACCTCGCCGACCGGGCCTCGATCGCGCGGTTCCTCGCGGCCTGGCGGGCACCGCTGCACCTCCTGGTCAACAACGCGGGCGTCGTCACGGGCGGCCTCGCGCGCACCCGCGAGGGCTGGGAGTGGCAGTTCGCGACCCATCACCTCGGTCACTTCGCGCTCGCCACGGGCCTGCGCGAGGCCCTGGCCCGGGGAGCGGCCGAGCGCGGCGGCGCCCGCGTCGTCGCGGTCAGCTCGACGGCCCACATGCGGGCCGGGGTCGATTTCGGCGATCTCCACTTCGCGCACCGCGCCTACGATCCGCAAGTGGCCTACGCGCGCGCGAAGACGGCGAACTCGCTCTTCGCCGTCGCGGCGACGCGGCACTGGGCCCGGGACGGGATCGTCGCCAACACCGTCAACCCGGGCGGCGTCGCCACCGGGCTGCAACGGCACTTCACCGAGGCGCAACGCCGTTCGCTCGACGCGGCGGAGGCGGCGGGGGTCTTCACGTACAAGACGGTGGGTCAGGGTGCGGCGACCACGATGGTCGCCGCCGTCCACCCCGCGCTCGCGCGCTCGGGGGGCCACTACCTCGACGACTGCCAGGAGGCGTACACGGTGCCGGATGACGCCGCGCTCGCCGAGCATCCGCACGGCGTCAAGGAATGGGCGCTCGACCCGGTGCGCGCCGAGCGCCTGTGGACGGTCTCGGCCGCGCTCACGAGCGCGCCGCTCGTATGAGGGAGCGGCCTCCGCCGCCGCTCTGCCGCTCGGTTCCTTACGGGGACCGCTTCGCCCCCCGTACGGGCTCAGCCCTCCCGGCGGTTCCGTTCGTACGGGGCCCTTTCGGCCCGTACGGGCTCAGCCCTCCGCCGTGCCGCCCCCGCAGCCGCAGCTTCCCCTGCGGGTGACCTCCACCGGCAGCACGCGCGAGACAGGCGGCGTCCGCTCCGGCTCCGTGACGCGCTGGATGAGGAGTTCGGCGGCCTCCTCGCCCATGCGGCGCATCGGCTGGCGGACGGTGGTGAGCGGGGGCCGGACGACTCGGCTCAGCGGGATGCCGTCGAAGCCGGTGACGGCGAGGTCCTCGGGGACCCGTACGCCTGCCTCCTCCAGCGTGTGCAGGGCGCCGACCGCCATCTGGTCGTTCGCGAAGACGAGCGCCTCGGGGCGCGGCCCCGGCCGGTCGAGCAGGGCGCGCGTCGCGCGGGAGCCCTCGGCGCGGGTCATCAGCGGGGCGCGCAGGTCCGGCTCACCGGGTACGGGCAGGCCCGCCTCGCGCAGCGCGTCGCGGTAGCCGTCGAAGCGGGCGCCGACGTCGGGCGACTCGTCGGCGCTGCCGACGAAGGCGAGGCGGCGCAGGCCGTGGTCGTCGATGAGGTGGCGCGTGAGCTGGTACTCGCCGTCCCGGTTGGCGACCTCGATGTGGTCCATGTGGTCTATCTCGCGCGGCCCAGCGAGCATCACGACGGGCACGCGCCGCGAGATGACCTCCAGGTCCTCGGTCGGCACCGTACGGGCGAGCACGGCGAACCCGTCCACGCGCCCGGCGACCTTCGCCACCAGGCTCTCGGGACCCCCGGCGAGCGAGGCGGCGATGAGCAGCGCGTAGCCGTGGCGGCGGGCCGCGCGCTCCATGCCCCTGATGATCTGGTCCGAGTAGAGCGTCCCGGCCTCCTCGTCGCGCTCGCCCGCCCCGGAATCCGCGTCCGGGTCGGCGTAGTCGGGGAAGCACAGGCCGATGATCCCCGTCGTACGGCTCGCGAGCCCGCGCGCGCTGCCGCTCGGCACGTAGCCGAGGGCGCGGGCCGCGGCGAGCACCTTCTCGCGCGTCGCGGGTCGCACGGAGTCGGGGCTGCGGTAGACGCGGGAGACGGTGGCGATGGACACGCCCGACTGCTCGGCCACGTCGTAGACCGTGGGGGTGTCGCTCACAGCAGCACCTTCGCCTGTTCTGTTCGCCATGAATGGGTTCGCCCTCGATGAAAGCGCATTCATTCTAGGTAGCGCGAGGGTGCGGGGGCAAGGGTCCGCAGGGTGAGCCAGTCCTCACGCCCCCCCGGGGGGGAGAGCCTGTCCGCAGCCGTGATCGACAAGTAAGTTTGCAAGTTTCCCTGCCGAACTCGTACGGTGGCCGTCATGACCGAGCCCGCAGCCACCCCCGCGCGGCCCGCCCCCGGCGGCCCGCACCCGGACAGCGCGCGGCTCGCCGACGAACTGGGTTCGGTGGCGGGGCTGCTCATGCGGCGCCTGCGGACGCACTCCGCGCGCAGCCTCCTCAGCCCCACCCAGCGCTCCGCGCTCGCCCGGCTCGACCGCGAGGGCCCGATGACCACGGCGGCACTCGCCCGTGCCGAGCACGTACGCCCCCAGTCGATGCGCGCCACGCTCGGCCACCTGCACGAACAGGGCCTCGTCGCCCGTACCCCCGACCCCGGGGACGGCCGCCAGTCCGTCGTCTCCGTCGCCGAGCGCGGCCACGCCGTTCTCGCGGAGGTCCGGGCCGCCAAACGCACCTGGCTCACCCACGCACTCGACACGCGGCTCGGCCCCGAGGAGCGCGCACTGGTCGCCGAGGCCGTGACGCTCCTGGCCAAGGTGGTGGAGGGGTGACCGGGCCCACCGGCGAGGCCGGGGGACCCGCAGCGGCCCCCGGCACCCCGGGAGCCCCCCGCTCCCGCGCCGCCCTCGCCGACACCCCCGCCGGGGCACCCGACACCCCCGTCCGGATACCCGGCGGCCCCGCCCGCCCGGGAGCCGATCGCGCCACGGCCCCCGCTCCCGCCCCTGGCGGGCGCGGGTTCGCCGCGCGGCTCACCGCGCCCCTCCTGCTCGGCTCGGTGCTCAACCCGCTCAACACCACGATGATCTCGACCGCCCTGGTCGCGATCGGGCACGACCTCGGCATCGGGGCCGCCGACACCGCCTGGCTCATCTCCGTGCTCTACCTCGCGAGCGCCGTCGCGCAGCCCGTGCTCGGCAAGCTCGCCGACACGATCGGGCCGCGCCGGGTCTTCCTCGGCGGTCTGCTCGTCGTCGTGGCCTCGGGGCTCGTCGGCGCCTTCGGGCCCGGCTTCGGCTGGCTGCTCGTCTCGCGGCTCCTGCTCGGCATCGGCACCTCCGCCGCGTACCCGGCCGCGATGGCGGTGCTGCGGGACGAGTCGCGCCGCGTCGGCAGGCCGACCCCGCGCCCCGTACTCGCCCGGCTCTCCTTCGCCGGACTCGGCTCCACCGCCGTCGGGCCCACGCTCGGCGGCCTGCTCGTCGGAGCCTTCGGCTGGCGGGCGATCTTCCTCGTCAACGTGCCGATGGCGCTCGCCGCCTTCGCGCTCGCGCTCGTGTGGGTCCCCGCCGACCCGCCCCGGGCCCGTACCGCCGCGGGCGAGAAGCCCCGCGCGCTCGGCATCGACCCGCTCGGCATCGGCCTCTTCGCCGCCGCGCTCACCCTCCTCTGCGTCTTCCTCCTCGACCTCGCGCACCCCGACTGGTGGCTCCTCGCCCCGTTCGCCGTGTGCGCCGCGCTCCTGACCGGCTGGCAGCTGCGCACCCCGCGCCCCTTCCTCGACCTGCGCCTGATCGCCCGCAACGGCCCCCTCGCCCGCACCTACCTGCGCCACGGGCTGAGCTACCTCCAGATCTACTGCGTCATGTACGGCTTCACGCAGTGGCTGGAGGAGGCGCACGGCTACTCGTCCACGCAGAGCGGGCTCGTCATGCTGCCGATGTCGCTGTGTGCCCTCGTCTGCTCGCTCACGGCGGCCCGCACGAAGGGCATCCGCGCCCCGCTCTCGCTCGGCGCCGCGCTACTCACACTCGGCGCCGGGGTCCTCGCGGGCGTCACGGGCCGCACGCCGCTCGCCGTGCTGCTCCTCGTCGCCGCCTGCTTCGGCATCCCGCAGGGCCTCCTCGGTACGAGCAACCAGGCCGCCATCCAGCAGCACGCCCCCGCCGACGCGATCGGCTCGGCCGCCGGGCTCCAGCGCACCGCCCAGTACATCGGCGCCGTCACCGCTTCGAGTCTCATCGCGCTCGCCTACGGGCAGCGCGCGTCCGACGGCGGTATGCACCTCATGGCGCTCGTCTCGGCCGTGCTCGGCGCGGCCGTCCTCGTCCTCACCCTCCTGGACCGCTCCCTGCGCCCCCGCGCCTGAGCGGCCCCCCCTTTTCCCCCGATACGAAGGAGCACCACCATGACCGCCACGACCCTCGACCCCCGCACCGCGCTGATCGTCGTCGACCTCCAGAAGGGCATCGCCGGTATGCCGGTCGCGCCCGTGCCCGCGCAGGACGTCATCGCGCGCTCCGCGGGACTGGCCGCCGCCTTCCGCGCCAAGGGCCTGCCCGTCGTGCTCGTCAACGTGACGGGCGGCGCCCCCGGCCGCAACGAGGCCCAGGGCCAGGGCGGGCAGCCCCCGGCCGACTGGGCCGACCTCGTCGCCGAGCTGGACGCGCAGGACTCCGACATCCGCGTCACGAAGCAGACGTGGGGCGCCTTCTACGGCACCGACCTCGACTCGCAGCTGCGCCGCAGGGGCATCACGCAGGTCGTCCTGACCGGCATCGCCACGAGCATCGGCGTCGAGTCCACGGCGCGCTTCGCGCAGGAGTACGGCTACAACGTCACCGTCGTGACGGACGCCGTGTCCGACATGAGCGCCGAGGCGCACGCCAACAGCGTCGAGCGCATCTTCCCGCGCCTCGGCGAGACCGGCACGACCGAGGAGATCACCAAGCTCATCGGCTGAGCCGGGGCATCGCACGGGAGGGGCGGTCACCGACACGGTGGCCGCCCCTCCGGCGTACGCCCCGCCCGCCTGCCCGTGCCGCGCCTCCCGCCCCGCTCCGCGCGCCGCGCGCGCGTACGTCCTCACACCACGTCGTACGTGAGGTGCGTCGCCGTCGACGTCACGCGCACGTCCCGCCGCACGAGCGTGCGCGCCGTACCGCCGGTGAAGAGCGGGGTGCCCGCGCCGAGCAGGACGGGGGACAGGTGCAGCGAGAGGACGTCGACGAGCCCCGCCGCGAAGGCCGAGCGGATCAGCGCGCCCCCGCCCATGAGGACGACGTCGAGTTCCCGCCCCGCCGCGGCGGACGCGGCCCCGGCGCGCTCGCGCGCGGCGGCCACGGCGGCGGGCAGCCCGTTCGTGACGAAGGTCCAGTCGAGCGCGTCGAGCCGTACCGACCCCGGCCGCGCACCCGTCACGACGAAGAAGGCGGGCCGCGCGGCCCGCCCCGCCCCGTACCCCACCTCCTCGTCCCACCCGCCGGGCCCGTCCACGACGTCGAAGAGCCGCCGCCCCATCACGACGGCCCCCGAGCGCGCCGTCCCCTCGCCCAGCACCCGCCGGTCCCCGGGATCGTCCGAGAACGCCCAGGTGTGCAGCGCCTCACCGCCGTCCCCGAGCCCGTTGAGCGGCCCGGGGTCCGGTCCGGTGACGAAGCCGTCGAGCGAGACGGAGATGTCGGCGACGATGCGGGTCATGGGCGAGGGCTACCCCCGCCGCGCCCGCTCCCCTCCTCCGCTGCTTCCACCGGGGGACTTCCGTGGGCCAACCGGGTGCGCCGGTCCGCGTCCCGCGCTTCGAGGGCAATAGATGTGATCGGACAGTAAGCAGACAGTCGGACAAGGCGTCACGCCACGGAGGTACCAGCACGATGTCGTCGTACAGCGGCCCGAGACTGCGTTCCGCCGTGTTCCTTGTGGCAGGCGTGCTCGCCGTGCCCGCCCTCACCTCCTGCTCGGGCGACAGCGCCCCGCACGCCGGGCGCGTCGTCGCGCCCGACGTCCACCAGGCCGCACGCGACCGCGTCGCCGAGGGCAGCACCCTGCACTGGGCCGTCGACCGGCTCCCCAGCACCCTCAACACCTTCCAGGCCGACGCCGACACCACCACCGCGCGCGTCGCCTCGGCCACGCTGCCCTCGATGTTCCACCTCGACAAGCAGGGCCGCCCGGCCCGCTCCGCCGCCTACCTGCGCGACGCCAAGGTCGAGACCACCGAGCCCCGCCAGGTCGTCGTCTACCACCTCGACCCCAAGGCGGCCTGGAACAACGGCCGCGAGATCGGCGCCGACGACTTCGCGGCCCAGTGGCAGGCCCTGCGCGGCTCCGACAGCAAGTACTGGACCGCGCGCAACGCCGGGTACGACCGCATCGCGAAGGTCGAGCGCGGCGCCAACGCGCAGGAGGTACGGGTCACCTTCGCCAAGCCGTACGCGGACTGGCGCGCCCTCTTCTCGCCGCTGTACCCCAAGGAGGTCATGGGCAGCCCCGAGACCTTCAACGACGGCGCCCGCACCGGGCTCGCCGTGAGCGCGGGCCCCTTCCGCGTCGGCAAGCAGGACCGCAAGACCGGTGACCTCACGCTGGAGCGCGACACCCGCTGGTGGGGCGACCGTGCCAAGCTCGACGCCCTCGTCCTGCGCGCGGTCCCCGCAGGCACCCGGGTCAAGGCGATGCTCGACGGGCGCGTCGACCTCGCCCCCGTGGAGCCCGACGAGGCCGCGCGCATCGCCCGCGCGGGCAAGGGCGGCGGCGGGCCGCTCGCGACGCAGAACGGCCCCAACGCGGCCGGCGCCGTCGCCCAGGACGTCTACTCGCGCGCCTTCGCGCAGGGCAAGCCCGAGCAGGTCAACCGCCTCGACCGGCAGAACCGCGCCGACCTCGCCGAGGCCCGCGCCGTCGAGGAGGCCCAGCAGAAGGCACTCGGCCGCTACCGCCTGCGCAAGAGCCTCGAACCCGCCTACACGCAGCTCGCGCTCAACGGCGAGTCGGGCCCCCTCGCCGACGAGCGCGTGCGCCGTGCCGTGGCCCGCGCCCTGGACCGCAGGGCACTCGCGCAGCTCGTGCTCAAGCCGCTCGGCCTGCCCGCCGACCCCGTCGGCAGCCACCTCGCCCTCGCCGGGCAGGACGCCTACGCCGACAGCAGCGGAGCGCTGGGCCGCCAGGACGCCGCCGAGGCGCAGGCCCTCCTCTCCGACGCGGGCTACCAGCAGGCCCCGTTGGCGGGCGGCGAGAAGAAGGACGAGGCCGCCCGGGGCAAGGCAGGAGCGGACTCCGACGGCAAGGCACCCCGAACCGACGGCAAGGCCCCCGACGACGAGTCCCGCGCCCAGGGCGAGAAGGCCGGTGCCACCGCGGAGCAGGCCGGGAAGGCGACGGAGGCACAGAAGGCCGAGGCGGAGCAGGCGGCAGCCGAGAAGAAGGCCGGGGCAGGGAAGAAGGCGCAGGCGGGCGAGAAGGCCGGGGCAGGGAAGAAGGTGGAGGACGCCGCCGCCCCGCTCGCCCCCGCCCCCGTACCCCCGCAGTCCGTCCTCCTGCACCAGGCGTACGCGATGGCCGAGCGCCCCGCGAAGGCCGCGGGGGCCGCGGGGGCCTACGCCCCGAAGGGCACCCCGGCGCCGCCCAGGGAGGAGGCCGCGCCCAAGGCCGGACCCGCCGGGGTCCCCGCCGTGCTCGGCAAGGACGGCAAGCCCCTCACGCTCCGCTTCGTCGTCCCCTCGGGCGCGGGCTCCGCGCAGCTGCGCGAGGTCGGCGAGAAGATCGCGGACATGGTCGAGAAGATCGGCATCCGCACCCAGGTGCAGAAGGTCCCCGACGCCTCCTACTTCAAGGACCACATCGCGACGGGCGACTACGACATGGCGCTGTGGTCCTGGCCGGGCACCGCCTTCCCCGCCACCGACGCGCGCCCCGTCTACGGCAAGCCCGTCCCGGCGGCCGACGGCTCGCTCAACGTCGACCAGAACTACACGCGCGTCGGGACCGACCGCATCGACCAGCTCCTCGACCAGGCGGCGGGGACACTCGACGCCAAGGAGGCCGGGCAGCTCGTGAAGAAGGCCGACGCCCGCATCTGGGCGGCGGCCGGCTCCATCCCGCTCTACCAGCGCCCCGAACTCGTCGCGGCCCGCTCCGACCTCCTCAACGCCGGGGCCTTCGGCTTCGCGACCCCGGACTGGGAGAACATCGGCTTCGCGGCGAAGGGCGCGAAGGGCGCCAAGGGGACGAAGGCACCGGCCGGGAAGCCCGTGATCAACACGGAGGCACCCGCCGCCGAGTGACCCGCGTCTCCTCCTGAGCCCGCCCACGGGGCCCGTACCGCGCCACCCGGTACGGGCCCCGTACGATGGGGTGAGGCCGTGGCATGTTCCGCCCGGCAGGGCGCGCGTACGAGACCGGACGCGCAGCCATCCACGACTCGGGAGAATCGCCGCAAGTGCCCACGCGCCATGACATCCGTAACGTCGCCATCGTCGCCCACGTCGACCACGGGAAGACGACGCTGGTCGACGCCATGCTGAAGCAGGCCGGGGCCTTCGCCGCTCACGCGGCGGAGCACCTGGACGACCGCATGATGGACTCCAACGACCTGGAACGTGAGAAGGGCATCACGATCCTGGCCAAGAACACGGCCGTGAAGTACCACCCCAAGGACGGGGGCGAGCCCATCACCATCAACATCATCGACACCCCCGGCCACGCCGACTTCGGCGGTGAGGTCGAGCGCGGCCTGTCGATGGTGGACGCGGTGGTGCTCCTGGTCGACGCCTCCGAGGGTCCGCTCCCGCAGACCCGCTTCGTGCTCCGCAAGGCCCTCGCCGCACGGCTGCCCGTCATCCTCTGCATCAACAAGACGGACCGCCCCGACGCGCGTATCGCCGAGGTCATCGACGAGACGTACGACCTCTTCCTCGACCTCGAAGCGGACGAGGAGCAGATCGAGTTCCCGATCGTCTACGCCTGCGCGCGTGACGGAGTGGCCTCGCTCACCAAGCCCGACGACGGCACCGTCCCGAGCGACTCCACCAACCTGGAGCCGTTCTTCTCCACCCTCCTGGACACCGTCCCCGCCCCCGAGTACGACGAGGCCGCGCCCCTCCAGGCCCACGTCACCAACCTCGACGCCGACAACTTCCTCGGCCGTATCGCGCTGTGCCGTGTCGAGCAGGGCGAGCTGCGCAAGGGCCAGACGGTCGCGTGGATCAAGCGCGACGGCTCGATCCAGAACGTGCGCATCACCGAGCTGCTTATGACCGAGGCGCTCACGCGCAAGCCGGCCGAGAAGGCGGGCCCCGGCGACATCTGCGCCGTCGCGGGCATCCCCGAGATCACCATCGGCGAGACCCTCGCCGACCCCGAGAACCCGATCGCGCTGCCGCTCATCACGGTCGACGAGCCCGCCATCTCGATGACGCTCGGCACCAACACCTCGCCGCTCGTCGGCCGGGGCCCCGGCGGCAAGGGCGCCGACAAGTCGGCGGTCAAGGACCGCAAGGTCACCGCCCGCCTCGTCAAGGACCGCCTGGACCGCGAGATGATCGGCAACGTCTCGCTGCGCGTACTGCCCACCGAGCGCCCCGACGCCTGGGAGGTGCAGGGCCGCGGTGAGCTGGCGCTCGCCATCCTCATCGAGCAGATGCGCCGCGAGGGCTTCGAGCTGACGGCGGGCAAGCCGCAGGTCGTCACCAAGGAGATCGACGGCAAGCTCCACGAGCCCGTCGAGCGCATGACGGTCGACGTCCCCGAGGAGCACATGGGCGCGGTCACGCAGCTCATGGGCGTCCGCAAGGGCCGCATGGAGACGATGACGAACCACGGCTCCGGCTGGGTCCGCATGGAGTTCGTCGTCCCGGCGCGCGGCCTCATCGGCTTCCGTACGGAGTTCCTCACGCAGACGCGCGGCACGGGTATCGCGCACTCGATCTTCGAGGGCCACGAGCCGTGGTTCGGCGAGCTGCGCACGCGCTCCTCGGGCTCGCTCGTCGCCGACCGCTCCGGCTCCGTCACCGCCTTCGCGATGACGAACCTCCAGGAGCGCGGCGTCCTCTTCGTCGAGCCCGGCACCGAGGTGTACGAGGGCATGATCGTGGGCGAGAACTCGCGCGCCGACGACATGGACGTGAACATCACCAAGGAGAAGAAGCTCACCAACATGCGCTCCTCCACGGCCGATGTCACCGAGTCCCTGGTGCCGCCGCGGAAGCTCTCGCTGGAGCAGTCCCTGGAGTTCTGCCGCGACGACGAGTGCGTCGAGGTCACCCCGGAGACCGTCCGCATCCGCAAGGTCGTGCTCGACGGCCGCGAGCGCGCCCGCTCGGCCTCCCGCGCCAAGCACAACTGACCCGAGCGGCACGGCTGTTCCCGCCGTACGCCGAGGGCCCGGCGCCCCCTCGCGGGAGCGCCGGGCCCTCGGCACGCCCGGCCCCGGGAGCACCCGCCCGGTGATCGTGGAACAAGCGCCCCTGACGGCCTGTCAAGAGGCCACGGGGGAACGGCCGAAGGTCGGGAGCGGCGGTACGGAGCGGGGCGGCGCGGGGGCCGGTACGGGGGCGGTGCGCGGGCCTGTACGGGGCGGCCGGGCCCATTTTCCGAAGGCGCTCTCCCCTCCGCCCCGCCCGCGTGGCACTCTGGTGCGGCAAGCGCTTCAGGACCCGCCTCAACGCCCCCGGGGCCGCGCCCTGTTCGCCGGAGTCGACGCGCGTCGACCACGGAGGGTCATCCCCGTGCGGGAGGGTCCGGAAGGCCACTCTCTGCAACCCTTTTTTCTTTCAGAAGTGTCCGAATAGCGGAACACCCTGACCGATAACTGTGTAACGAGTCCGTTTCGCACCCATCTGCTTCGCCTCTATTTGTCCGGATTTTAAGAGCCGACTGGAACAGGTGTGACCGAACCGAGACCAAAAGGGTGTGGTCAGTCGTCGTTCAAATGACGAATAGTGTTCGCCGTAGAGCTCGGGTCAATGGGTCACGCGCTGTCGCGCCGACTCACGAGCACACTGAGGCGCAGCACTCCATGAAGGCACCGTCGTCGGCATGTGTCGTGCGCCCCTCTCTTTGCAGTGGACAAGTGGACTCATGAGGAGGAACCCCATGCGTGGTGCGACAAGCGCCAAGTGGGTTGCGGGCGCGGCGATCATTGCCCTGGCGGCCACCGCCTGCGGCAGCGACGACGGCGGCAGCGACAACAGCAGCAAGAAGCCCGCAGCGGGCGCGGTGAACGCCAAGGGGATCTTCTCCGTCGAGGTCGGCGAGCCGCAGAACCCGCTCCAGCCGGCGAACACGATGGAGTCCAACGGCAGCATCGTCACCCGCGCGCTCTTCTCGCAGCTCGTGGACTACGACGCCAAGGGCAACATCACGATGGTGAACGCCCAGTCGGTGGACACCAAGGACAGCAAGACCTACACGGTCAAGCTCAAGCCCGGCTGGAAGTTCCACGACGGCACCACGGTCACCGCCGAGTCGTACGTCAAGGCGTGGAACTGGGCGGCCCGCCCGGCCAACAAGCAGCAGAACGCCTTCTGGTTCTCCGACATCAAGGGCTTCGACGACGTCGCCCCGGCCAAGGGCAAGCCCAAGGCCGAGGACATGTCCGGCCTGAAGATCGTCGACGACAACACCTTCACGATCGAGCTGAAGAACCCGCTCCCGTACTTCGAGTACAAGCTGGGCTACGAGGTCTTCTCGCCGCTCCCCGAGTCCTTCTACAAGGACCCGAAGGCGGCCGGTGAGAAGCCGATCGGCAACGGCCCGTACAAGTTCGCGAGCTGGGACCACAAGAAGCAGATCAAGGTCGTCAAGTACGACGGCTACCAGGGTCCCGACAAGGCGCAGAACGGCGGGGTGATCTTCAAGAACTACTCCAGCCTCGACACCGCCTACGAGGACCTGACGTCGGGCAACGTCGACGTGCTCCGCCAGATCGGCGCCAAGGACCTCCCGGTCTACAAGAGCGACCTCGGCGACCGCGCCGTCGACAAGGCGTACTCCGCGATCCAGTCGATCGTCCCCGCCTTCTACGGCAAGCAGTTCAAGGACGTCGACCCCAAGGTCATCCAGGGCCTGTCGATGGCGATCGACCGCGACACGATCACCAAGACCGTGCTCCAGGGCACCCGCGAGCCCGCGACCGGGTTCGTCGCCAAGGGCGTCAAGGGCTACCAGCCGAACGTCGCCGGTGACGTCACCAAGTACGACCCGGCCAAGGCGAAGAAGCTCATCGCCGAGGGCGGTGGCATCCCCGGCAACAAGATCTCGATCCAGTACAACGCCGACGGTGGCCACAAGGAGTGGGTGGAGGCCGTCTGCGGTTCCATCACCAAGGCGATCGGCGTCAAGTGCGTCGGCGACTCGAAGGCCGACTTCCAGGCCGACCTGAACGCCCGTGACGCCCACGAGGTCAAGTCCTTCTACCGCAGTGGCTGGGTGCTGGACTACCCGGTCAACGCCAACTTCATCCGTGACCTCTACGGCACGAAGTCGGACGGCAACCAGAGCGGCTTCTCCAACAAGGAGATCGACGAGCTGATCGCCAAGGCGGACACCGCCAAGACGCTCGACGAGTCCGTCGCCGAGTACCAGCAGGTCGAGAAGAAGCTGGTCGAGACCATGCCGGCCATCCCGCTCTGGTACTACAAGGTCAACGCCGGCTACTCGGAGAAGGTCCAGAACGTGGACTACGCGCAGAACGGCGACCCGATTCTGACGCAGATCCAGGTCAAGAAGTAACAAAAGAATCCAGGCTCGTTGCGACCCGGCCGGTGTGAACACCGCCGGCCGGGCGCAAAGCCGCAGCTGGGGGCCCTTTTCCGACGGACGCACCGGACGTCGGGGGAGGGCCCGTTGGCTGCCAGCTGTGACTATATGGAGGCACGATGGGGCGCTACGTCATACGACGCCTGCTCCAGATGATCCCGGTGTTCATCGGGACCACTCTGCTGATCTTTCTCGCGGTTTACCTCCTACCGGGGGACCCCGTGCGAGGTCTCTTCGGGGACAAACCCCCCACCGGAGCGCAGCTCGCCTCGCTCCGGCACGAATACGGTCTCGACCGGAACATATTCGTGCAGTACGGCACCTATATGTGGAACATGGTGGCCCACTTCGACTTCGGCACGCAGATCGCGAGCGGACGTCCGGTGACCGACATCCTCGGTGACGCCTTCCCGGTGACCATCAGGCTCGCGATCCTCGCGCTCGTCCTGGAGATCGTCTTCGGCATCTCCCTCGGCGTCATCTCCGGCATGTTCGCGGGCAAGTTCCTCGACCAGGCGATCCTGGTGCTGACGCTGCTCTTCATCGCCATCCCGGTGTTCGTCCTCGCGTTCCTCATCAAGACCGCGATCCTGATACCGGCGGGCTTGCCGCCAAATGTCAACAACGACAACAACATCGGGCAGATGATCGCGCCCGCGGCGGTGCTGGCGACAGCGTCCCTCGCCTACGTCGCCCGCCTGACCCGGGGCACGCTCGTCGAGAACCGCCGCGCCGACTACATGCGCACCGCCGTCGCCAAGGGCCTGCCCCGGCGCCGCGTCATCGGCGTCCACCTCATGCGCAACTCGCTGATCCCCGTGGTCACCTTCCTCGGGACCGACCTCGGCGCCCTCATGGGCGGCGCGATCGTCACCGAGGCCGCCTTCAACATCAAGGGCGTCGGCGGCACCATCGCCGAATCCATCACGCGCCGTGAGGGCACCACGCTGGTGGGACTCGTGACGATCCTCGTCCTCGTCTACCTGCTGTGCAGCCTGCTCGTCGACCTGCTCTACGCGGTCCTGGACCCGAGGATTCGCTATGCCTGACATCACCAAGGAAGCCGCGGACGAAGCCGCGCAGCACCCGCTCGGGGAACCGGCCCCCGCGACCGGCACCGCCGTCGTCGAGAAGGCCGCCGAGAACAAGACCCGCAGCCTGTGGGGCGACGCCTGGGTGGACCTGCGCCGCCGGCCGATGTTCATCATCTCGGCGCTGATCATCCTGCTGCTCATCGTCATGTCGGCGTGGCCCGGCCTGTTCAGCAGCACCGACCCGACGGCCACGGACCTCCAGAACCACTTCCTGAGCAAGCCGAAGCTGGGGCACGTCTTCCAGGCCGACTGGCTCGGCTACGACTTGCAGGGGCGCTCCGTCTACTCGCGCCTCGTCCACGGCACCCGCAACTCGGTCCTGGTGGGCTTCGGGGCGACCGTCATCGTGACGCTGCTCGGCAGCTTCGTCGGGATGATCGCCGGTTACTTCGGCGGCTGGCTCGACGCGATCCTGTCCCGGGTCACCGACATCTTCTTCGGCATCCCGTTCCTGCTGGGCGCCATGCTCGCCATGAACGCCTTCACCGACCGCAAGTGGTGGCTCGTCGCGGCGGCGCTCGGCATCCTCGGCTGGACGCAGATCACCCGCGTCATGCGCGGCTCCGTGATCACCGTCAAGCAGTCCGACTACGTCCAGGCCGCGAAGGCCCTCGGCGCGAGCACCTCGCGGATCATGATCCGGCACATCCTGCCGAACGCGATGGCCCCGGTGATCGTCGTCTCGACCATCGCGCTCGGTACGTACATCGGTGCGGAGGCCACGCTCTCCTTCCTCGGCCTCGGTCTCTCCGCCCCGGCCGTCTCCTGGGGCGCGGACATCTCCGACGGCCTCAACCAGATCCGGGTGGCCCAGCACGTCCTGCTGTACCCCTCGATCATGCTGACGCTCACCGTTTTCGCCTTCATCATGCTCGGCGAAGCCGTCCGCAACGCCCTCGACCCGAAGCTCCGCTGAGGGAGACGCTCGTGACCATCATCGATTCCACTCCGGACACCGTTCCCTCGCCGCGCGAATCCGGCGCAGAGGGCGGCCCGCTCCTGGACGTGCGCGACCTGCACGTCGAGTTCCACACCCGCGAGGGCGTGGTCAGGGCGGTCAACGGTGTCAACTACACGGTCGCGCCCGGCGAGACCCTCGCGGTGCTCGGCGAGTCCGGCTCCGGCAAGTCCGTCACCGCCCAGGCGATCATGGGCATCCTCGACATGCCCCCCGCCAGGATTCCGCAGGGCGAGATCCTCTTCCGCGGCAAGGACATGCTCAAGATGTCCCGCGAGGAGGCCAGGAAGATACGCGGCCAGAAGATCGCGATGATCTTCCAGGACGCGCTCTCCTCGCTCAACCCCGTGCTCACCGTCGGCTACCAGCTCGGCGAGATGTTCCGGGTCCACCAGGGACTGTCCCGCAAGGACGCCAAGGCCAAGGCCATCGAGATGATGGAAAAGGTCAAGATCCCGGCGGCCAAGGAGCGGGTCAACGACTACCCGCACCAGTTCTCGGGCGGTATGCGCCAGCGCATCATGATCGCGATGGCGCTGTGCCTGGAGCCCGACCTGGTCATCGCCGACGAGCCGACCACGGCCCTCGACGTGACGGTGCAGGCGCAGGTCATGGACCTGCTCGCGGAGCTTCAGCGCGAGTACAACATGGGCCTGATCCTCATCACGCACGACCTGGGTGTCGTCGCGGACGTGGCCGACAAGATCGCCGTCATGTACGCGGGCCGCATCGTCGAGACCGCGCCCGTGCACGACATCTACAAGAAGCCGGCCCACCCCTACACCAAGGGCCTGCTCCAGTCGATCCCGCGCCTGGACATGAAGGGGCAGGAACTCTTCGCGATCAAGGGCCTGCCGCCCAACCTGCTGCGCATCCCGCAGGGCTGCGCCTTCAACCCGCGCTGCTCGATGGCGCAGGACATCTGCCGTACGGAGCGCCCGCCGCTGGTGGACGTGCTCGGCCCGGACGGCGAACCCCTCGCGGGCCGCCGCAGCGCCTGCCACTTCTGGAAGGAGACGGTCAATGGCTGAGAAGCCGGAGCAGAAGAAGGCTGACGCCGCCCCCAACGTCTCCGCCGTGGAGACGGTCGAGGCGAGCACCGAGGACGAGGCCGTCGCGGCGCTCGACGCGAACGTCGGGCGCGGGGAGCCGATCCTCCAGGTCCGCAACCTGAAGAAGCACTTCCCGCTCACGCAGGGCATCGTCTTCAAGCGCCAGATCGGCGCGGTCAAGGCGGTGGACGGGGTCTCCTTCGACCTCTACCAGGGGGAGACCCTCGGCATCGTGGGCGAGTCCGGCTGTGGCAAGTCCACCGTCGCCAAGCTGCTCATGACGCTGGAGACGGCGACCGCGGGCGAGGTCTTCTACAAGGGCCAGGACATCACCAAGCTGTCCGGGCGCGCCCTGAAGGCCGTGCGGCGCAACATCCAGATGGTCTTCCAGGACCCGTACACCTCGCTGAACCCGCGCATGACGGTCGGCGACATCATCGGCGAGCCCTTCGACATCCACCCGGAGGTCGCGCCGAAGGGGGACCGGCGCAAGCGCGTGCAGGACCTCCTCGACGTCGTGGGGCTCAACCCGGAGTACATCAGCAGGTACCCGCACCAGTTCTCCGGCGGTCAGCGCCAGCGCATCGGTATCGCCCGCGGCCTCGCGCTCAACCCCGAGGTGATCATCTGCGACGAGCCGGTCTCCGCGCTCGACGTCTCCGTGCAGGCGCAGGTCATCAACCTGATGGAGCGACTTCAGGACGAGTTCAACCTGTCCTACATCTTCATCGCGCACGACCTGTCGATCGTCCGCCACATCTCGGACCGGGTCGGGGTCATGTACCTCGGCAAGATGGCGGAGATCGGCACCGACGAGCAGATCTACGAGCACCCCACGCACCCCTACACGCAGGCGCTGCTCTCCGCCGTCCCGGTCCCCGACCCCGACGCGCGCGACCACCGCGAGCGGATCATCCTCTCGGGTGATGTGCCCTCGCCGGCCAACCCGCCGTCGGGCTGCTCCTTCCGCACCCGCTGCTGGAAGGCCCAGGACAAGTGCGCGCAGGAGACCCCCCTCCTCGCGGTGCCGGAGGTCTTCCGTACGAAGGACATCCCGGCCGCGCACGAGTCGGCGTGCCACTTCGCCGAGGAGAAGGACATCGTCAACGCCGCCTGAGGCGTTCCTCCCGGCCCCGCAAGGCGCCGACAGGCCCCGCAAGGCCCCCGAAAGGCCCCGTCACCCCAGTGGTGACGGGGCCTTCGCCGTACCCGGTTCTCGGGAGGCCCGCCCTCTTCGGGTGACTCGTGCGGCTCAGCTCGCCGTGCGGACTTGTGCCCTATGGGATGGTATGGGCGCTAAGTGCGATGTGACGCTCACGAGGAGGCACCGATGCGAGGAGCCACGCACGCGAAATGGGTCGCGGGTGCGGTCGTCGTCGCCCTGGCAGCGACGGGCTGCGGCGGCGATGACGACGGAGGCGGGGGCGGTGGCGGTGGCGGTGGCGGCAACGGTGGCGGCGTCGTGCGCTCTTCCTGGGGGGACCCGCAGAACCCCCTGGAGCCCTCGAACACGAACGAGGTGCAGGGCGGCAAGGTGCTCGACCTGATCTTCCGCGGGCTCAAGCGGTACAACCCGAAGACGGGCAAGGCCGAGGACATGCTCGCCGAGAAGATCGACACGAAGGACTCGCAGAACTTCGACGTCACCGTCAAGAGCGGCTGGACGTTCTCGAACGGCGAGAAGGTCACCGCGAAGTCCTTCGTCGACGCCTGGAACTACGGCGCGAGCCTGAAGAACAACCAGAAGAACGCCTACTTCTTCGGGTACATCGACGGCTACGACAAGGTGCACCCCTCCGAGGGGCAGCAGACCGCCCAGACGCTCTCCGGGCTCAAGGTCACCGGCGACCGCACCTTCTCGGTCAAGCTCAGCCAGAAGTTCTCCACCTGGCCCGAGACCCTCGGCTACGCGGCCTTCGCGCCGCTGCCCCGGGCCTTCTTCGACAACCACGCGCAGTGGCTCAAGAAGCCCATCGGCAACGGCCCGTACACCATCAACTCGTACTCGCGCGGCTCGCAGATGCAGCTCCGCAAGTGGGACGACTACCCCGGGGACGACAAGGCGCAGAACGGCGGCGTGGACCTCAAGGTCTACACCGACGCCAACACCGCCTACACCGACCTGACCGCGGGCAACCTCGACCTCGCCGACGACATCCCGGCCTCGCAGCTGCGGAACGTCAAGAGCGACCTCGGCGACCGCTACATCAACCAGCCCGCCGGGATCATCCAGACCCTCGCCTTCCCCTTCTACGACGACGCCTGGGGCGGCGCGGACCACGCGGACCTGCGCAAGGGCCTGTCGATGGCGATCAACCGCAAGCAGATCACCGAGACGATCTTCCAGAAGACCCGCACCCCCGCCACCGACTGGACCTCGCCCGTGCTCGGCGAGGACGGCGGGTACAAGCCGGGCCTGTGCGGCGAGGCCTGCGACTACAAGCCCGCGGAGGCCAAGAAGCTCATCGAGGGGGCGGGCGGCCTCCCGAACGGGCAGGTCAAGATCGGCTACAACGCCGACACGGGCTCGCACAAGGACTGGGTCGACGCGGTCTGCAACAGCATCAACAACGCCCTGGGCAACGACAAGGCGTGCGTCGGCGACCCGACGGGCACCTTCGCCGACTTCCGCAACAAGATCGGCCAGCACAAGATGCCCGGGCCCTTCCGCGCCGGCTGGCAGATGGACTACCCGCTGATCCAGAACTTCCTGGAGCCGCTGTACTTCACGGACGCCTCGTCCAACGACGGCCAGTACAGCTCCAAGAAATTCGACAACCTCATCAACGAGGCCAACGGCGAGACCGACACGAAGAAGGCCATCACGACCTTCCAGGACGCCGAGAAGGTCCTGCGCGACGACATGGGCGCGATCCCGCTCTGGTACCAGAACGGCAGCGCCGGCTACTCCGAGCGCCTCTCGAACGTGGCCCTGAACCCCTTCAGCGTCCCGGTCTACAACGAGATCAAGGTCAGCTGACGGCGGGAGGGCCCCGGCCGTTGAAGGGTTTCCCGTCGGCCCGGCGCACCCCCCGTGCGCCGGGCGTCGGCTTGTGCCCGTACGGCCCGCACGGCCCCTGCCCCCCGCTGCCGCCGCCCCCACCGCCAGGGCCCGTGCCCCCAACCCCGGAGCTGCCCCTATGGGACGTTATGTGATCCGGCGTCTGCTCCAGATGATCCCGGTCTTCATCGGCGCCACGCTGCTGATCTTCCTGATGGTGAACGTGATGGGCGATCCCATCGCGGGCCTGTGCGGCGACCGCCAGTGCGACCCGGCCACCGCCACTCAGCTCCGCCACGACCTCGGCCTCGACAAGCCCGTGTGGCAGCAATACCTCACCTACATGGGCAACCTCTTCACCGGGGATTTCGGCACCGCCTTCAACGGCGAGTCCGTCCTCGACCTGATGGGCGACGCCTTCCCCGTCACGATCCGGCTCACGATCATCGCGATCATCTTCGAGATCGTCATCGGCATCAGCCTCGGCGTCCTCACCGGTCTGCGGCGCGGCAAGCCCGACGACACCGGCGTCCTCGTCCTCACGCTCGTGGTCATCTCGGTGCCGACCTTCGTCACCGGGCTGCTGCTCCAGCTGCTCTTCGGCGTGAAGTGGGGCTGGATCAAACCGGCCGTGTCCGCCGAGGCCCCCTTCGACGAGCTGATCCTGCCCGGCCTGGTCCTCGCCTCGGTCTCGCTCGCGTACGTCACCCGGCTCACCCGGACCTCGATCGCCGAGAACCGCCGCGCCGACTACGTGCGCACCGCCATCGCCAAGGGACTGCCGCGCCACCGCGTGATCATGCGGCACCTGCTGCGCAACTCGCTCATCCCCGTCGTCACCTTCATCGGCACCGACATCGGCGCCCTCATGGGCGGCGCGATCGTCACCGAACGCATCTTCAACATCCACGGCGTCGGCTACCAGCTCTACCAGGGCATCCTGCGGCAGAACACGCAGACGGTGGTCGGCTTCGTGACCGTACTCGTCCTGGTCTTCCTGATCGCCAACCTCCTCGTCGACCTTCTCTACGCCGTTCTCGACCCGAGGATTCGCTATGCGTGAGCCCGAGCCCACTCCGGAGTCCGAGCCGGAGCCGGAGAACCACCTCCCGCCCGCCGACGAGGCGGTCGGTTCCGTCGGCCAGGGCGGCGCGACGGCCCTCGCGACCGGTGAGGGCGGCAGCCTGGTCGGCGAGGAGCCGGAGGGCGGCGACCCGCGCGAGAAGCCCCGCAGCCTGTGGTCCGACGCCTGGCGCGACCTGCGCCGCAACCCGGTCTTCATCATCTCCGCGTTGATCATTCTCTTTCTGATCGTGATCTCGATCTGGCCCTCCCTGATCGCCTCGGGCAACCCGCTCAAGTGCGACCTCTCCGACGCGCAGAAGGGCGCCCGCTCCGGGCACCCCTTCGGCTTCACCAACCAGGGCTGCGACGTCTACACGCGCACCGTGCACGGCGCCCGCGCCTCGGTGACCGTCGGCGTCTGCGCGACCCTCGGCGTCGCGATCCTCGGCTCGGTGCTCGGCGGGCTCGCCGGGTTCTTCGGCGGCTTCTGGGACTCGATCCTGTCCCGGCTCACCGACATCTTCTTCGCGATCCCCGTCGTGCTCGGCGGCCTCGTCCTGCTCTCCGTCGTCACCTCCAACACGGTCTGGCCCGTCGTCGGCTTCATCGTGCTCCTCGGCTGGCCGCAGATCGCCCGTATCGCCCGCGGCTCCGTCATCACGACGAAACAGAACGACTACGTGGAGGCCGCGCGCGCCCTCGGCGCCTCCAACACCCGGATGCTGCTCCGCCACATCGCGCCGAACGCCGTCGCGCCCGTCATCGTCGTCGCGACGATCGCGCTCGGCACGTACGTGGCACTCGAAGCCACCCTGTCCTTCCTCGGCGTCGGGCTCCGGCCCCCGACGGTCTCCTGGGGCATCGACATCTCGGACGCCTCGGGGAACGTGCGCAACGCCCCGCACATGCTCCTGTGGCCCTCCGGGGCCCTGGCGATCACCGTGCTCGCCTTCATCATGCTCGGCGACGCGGTGCGCGACGCCCTCGACCCCAAGCTGCGCTGAGGAGCCCGCCATGCTGCTGGAAGTGCGAGACCTGCACGTCGAGTTCGCGACCAGGGACGGCGTCGTCAAGGCCGTCAACGGCGTCAGCTACGACGTCGACGCGGGCGAGACCCTCGCCGTGCTCGGCGAATCGGGCTCGGGGAAGTCCGTCACCGCCCAGGCGATCATGGGCATCCTCGACATGCCGCCAGGACGTATCCCCTCCGGCGAGATCCTCTTCGACGGCCAGGACCTCCTCACCATGAAGGAGGACAAGCGGCGCAAGGTGCGCGGCGCCCAGATCGCGATGATCTTCCAGGACGCGCTCTCCTCGCTCAACCCCGTCCTCACCGTCGGCGAACAGCTCGGCGAGATGTTCACCGTCCACCAGGGCATGTCCCGCAAGGACGCCCGCGCCAAGGCCGTCGACCTCATGGACCGGGTCCGCATCCCCGCCGCCAAGGAGCGCGTGCGCCAGTACCCGCACCAGTTCTCCGGCGGAATGCGCCAGCGCATCATGATCGCGATGGCGCTCGCGCTCGAACCGAAACTGATCATCGCCGACGAGCCCACCACGGCCCTCGACGTCACCGTGCAGGCCCAGGTCATGGACCTGCTCGCGGAACTCCAGCGCGAGTACCACATGGGCCTCATCCTCATCACGCACGACCTCGGCGTCGTCGCGGACGTGGCCGACAAGATCGCCGTCATGTACGCGGGCCGCATCGTCGAGACCGCGCCCGTGCACGAGATCTACAAGCGCCCGGCCCACCCGTACACCGAGGGCCTGCTCCAGTCGATCCCGCGCCTGGACCAGAAGGGCCGCGAGCTGTACGCGATCAGGGGACTGCCGCCCAACCTCCTGCACATCCCCGACGGCTGCTCGTTCAACCCCCGCTGCCCGCGCGCCCGCGAGCGCTGCCTGCACGACGACCCGCCGCTCTACGAGGTCTCGCCGACCAGGGCCAGCGCCTGCCACTACTGGAAGGAGACCCTCGATGCATCGCGATGAGCACGGCAGCCGCAGGGAGGCCAGGCGCGAGGGGCGCGAGGCCCAGCGGCTCATGTCCAAGGCCCACCAGGAGAACGCCTTCGCGGCGGGTGAGCCGATCCTGGAGGTGCGCGGTCTCGCCAAGCACTTCCCGCTCACGCAGGGCATCGTCTTCAAGCGCCAGATCGGCGCCGTGAAGGCCGTCGACGGCGTCGACTTCGACCTGCGGCGCGGCGAGACCCTCGGCATCGTCGGCGAGTCCGGCTGCGGCAAGTCGACCGTCGCCAAGATGCTCGTCCACCTGGAGGAGCCCACGGGCGGCACGATCCGCTACAAGGGCGAGGACATCGCGCGGCTCTCCGGCCGCGCCCTGAAGGCCGTACGGCGCAACATCCAGATGGTCTTCCAGGACCCGTACACCTCGCTCAACCCCCGGATGACCGTCGGCGACATCATCGGCGAGCCCTACGACATCCACCCCGAGGTCGCGCCGAAGGGGGACCGCCGCAAGCGCGTGCAGGATCTCCTCGACGTCGTCGGGCTCAACCCCGAGTACATCAACCGCTATCCGCACCAGTTCTCCGGCGGCCAGCGCCAGCGCATCGGCATCGCGCGCGGCCTCGCGCTGCGCCCCGAGATCATCGTCGCCGACGAGCCCGTCTCGGCCCTCGACGTCTCGGTGCAGGCACAGGTCATCAACCTGATGGAGCGGCTTCAGCAGGAGTTCGACCTCTCCTACGTCTTCATCGCGCACGACCTCTCGATCGTCCGGCACATCTCCGACCGCGTCGCCGTCATGTACCTCGGGCGCGTCGTCGAGACGGGCACCGACGAGCAGATCTACGAGCACCCCACGCACCCCTACACGCAGGCGCTCCTGTCCGCCGTCCCCGTCCCCGACCCCGCGCAGCGCGAGCACCGCGAACGCATCATCCTCACGGGCGACGTGCCCTCGCCCGCCAATCCGCCGAGCGGCTGCCACTTCAGGACGCGCTGCTTCAAGGCGCAGGAGAAGTGCGCGGTCGAGGACCCCGTGCTCGCGATCCCCGAGTGGTTCAAGGGGCGCGGCATCCCGGCGGAACACCCCTCCGCCTGCCACTTCGCCGAGGAGAAGCAGATCGTCCCGACGGACTGAGTGGCACGGGAAAGGGCTTAACACGGCGGCAACTCGGCGGACGTCGTTCCGATATACGGACGGGGGAAGCTCTTTCTTGTACGGCCGTGCGGGTGCCGTGTGACCGGCCGGAACGGCGAAAGCCGTCCCGGCCGGTCGTCGTTTCCCCGGCTCCGCCCGTACCGCGCTCATCGATCGCCGCGGCGGCCCGATTCCCCCGCCTGCTTCACTTTCCCCATGAGGACGGACAACGGACGTGCGCGAGGGATCGCCGCCTTCGCCTGCGCGGCACTCGCGCTGCTCAGCCTGCTCTGGTGCGTACGGGATCTCCGCGCCGCCCAGGGGCACGTCACCCGCGTGTGGTGGCTGTGGGCCGGGGCACCCTCCGCGTGGGGCGGGAATTCCGTGCAGGGGACCTCCTTGGCGGACGGGCTGCTCGTCGTGCTCGGCGTGTGGGGGACCGTACGGGTGCTCAGGGCGCCGGGGTCCGCCGCCCCGGCCGTCGTCGGGGCCTGCGCGCTCGTCCTGCGCCTGCCGTCCTCATGGCTGCTCGCGCAGCCGTGGACCGGGGCGTGGGCGGGGGAGCCGTTGCGGACGCTCGCGCGGCTCACGGCTCTCGCCGGACTCCTGCTCGGGGTGCTCCTGCTCGGCTGCGCCCTCGTCACGCGGCGCCCGCGCGTGGCGGCCCCCGTCCCCACGGCCCGTACCGCCGCCGCGCTGCTGCTCCTGTCCGCCGGGCTCCTCGCCGTCTGGGAGGCCGTGCGCGTCCAGGACTACGGGGCCGCCGCCTACCGGGGCGCACTCCTCGGCAACCGCAGCACGACCCTCACGCTCCTCGCGACCCCGCAGCCCTGGTGGGCCGCCGCGCTCGTGCTGCTCGGCCTCGCCGCGGGGATCGCCTGCGCGGCCCGGGCGCGGGCGGGGCGCGCGCTCGGCACGGCGGCGGGGGCGATGCTCCTCGCCTGGGGGCTCGTCAGGCTCTCCGTGGCGCTGCGCCAGGAGCGCTTCGACGGGGCGCTGGGCGGCACGCCGCGCCTGCAACTCTCGCTCGCCAGCACCCTCGCCTACGTCCTCGCGGGGCTCGCCGCGCTCGCGCTCCTGCGTACCCCGGCGCGCGAGCCGGCGACGGGCCCCGCCCCGCTCAGTCCTCGCGCGCGCTGAGCCCCAGCGAGCGGCGCAGGAAGTCGACCTGGAAGAGCAGCAGGTTCTCCGCGACCTCCTCCTGCGGCGTCATGTGCGTCACGCCACTCAGCGGCAGGAACTCGTGCGGGCGGCCGGCGGCGAGGAGCGCCGAGGACAGGCGCAGGCTGTGCGCGACCAGGACGTTGTCGTCCACGAGGCCGTGGATGAGCATGAGCGGGCGGTGCGGCTCGCGCGCCTCGGAGAGCCCTTCGTCGGTGACGAGCGAGTTGTGCGCGTACACCTCGGGCTCGTCGGCCGGGGTGCCGAGGTAGCGCTCCTGGTAGTGCGTGTCGTAGAGGCGCAGGTCCGTCACGGGGGCGCCGACGACGCCCGCGTGGAAGACGTCGGGGCGGCGCAGCACGGCGAGCGCGGCGAGGTAGCCGCCGAAGGACCAGCCGCGGATCGCGACGCGCGTCAGGTCGAGCGGGAAGCGGTCGGCGAGGCCGTGGAGCGCGTCCACCTGGTCGTCCAGGCTCAGCGTCAGGCGGCGGCTGACCGCCTTCTCCCACGCGGGCGAGGGCCCGGGCGTGCCGCGCCCGTCGGCGACGACGACGGCGAAGCCCTGCTCGGCGAACCACTGCGAGGTCAGGTGCGGATTGCGGGCGGCCACGACGCGCTGCCCGTGCGGTCCCCCGTACGGGTCCATGAGGACGGGCAGCGGGCCCTCCTCCTCGCGGTACCAGGACGGCAGCAGCACCGCGCACGGAATCTCCCGTGCGCCCCCCGTCGTGAGCACCGGGCGCGGCGTGAGGCCGGGGGTCTCGGCGTACGAGGCGAGGCGGGCGATCTCCTCGCCGTCGCGCAGCACGCGGTACGCCGTCCCGTAGGCGTCCAGGGCCGCGGTCGTGAGGACCGTCAACGGGCCGCCGCGCACGGCCGAGTGGACTCCCCGGCCCTCGCTGACCCGCTCGACGCCGAGCGCGCTCACGCGGTGCACGTGGATCTCGCCGACCTCGCGGTCCGCCGCGTCCGCGCCCGCCGAGGCCGAGATCAGCACGTCGTCGGCGCCCACGTCCAGCACCGAGCGGACCTGGAGCGTGCCGCCGGTCAGGAGCCTGTCGCCGACGGCGAGCACCCGCGCGCCGCCCTCGTCCGTGATCCGTACGAGCTTGCCGTCCGGGGTCCAGGCGGGGGAGCCCTCGCGCAGCTCGACCCAGTCCGGGTCCTCGTCCGCGTGCACCATCCGGGTCGCGCCGCTCTCCTCGTCGACGCCCAGGTAGAGCACGGCGCGCTGGTCGCGCGACTGCACGAGCAGCAGCGGCGCCCCCGCGGCCGTCCAGTGCACGCGCGCGAGGTAGGGGTAGCGCGCGCGGTCCCACACGACCTCGGTGCGGCCGCCCTCGACGTCGTACAGGAAGAGCCGCACGTCCGCGTTGGCCGTGCCGGTCTGCGGGTAGGCGACCGAGACCGGCTCGCGGTCCGGGTGCGCGGGGTCCGCGATCCACCAGCGCTGTACGGGGGACTCGTCGACACGCGCGACGAGGAGCCGCGCGCTGTCGGGCGCCCACCAGAAGCCGCGCGTGCGGTCCATCTCCTCGGCGGCGACGAACTCGGCGAGGCCGTAGGTGACCTGAGCCTCCTCGGGCGCCGCGAGGGCCTGGTCCCCGCTCCCGTCCGCCTCCACGAGCCGCAGGGCGCCCTCGGACACGTAGGCGATCCTCGACCCGTCGGGGGACAGGCGCGGGTCGATGACGGGCCCGGGCACGGCGAGCGCACGGCTCGCCCCGGTGCGCAGATCCGTCGTCCACAGGCGCCCGGACAGGGCGTACGCCGCCGTCGTGACCGCCGCGTCGCTCGCGTACCCGACGATGCCGGCCGCGCTCTCCCTGGCCCGCTCACGCCGGGCGCGCTCCCGGGCGGAGAGCCGTTCGCCGCCCGTGCCGAGCAGCGCCGCCGGATCGGCGAGCAGCCGCTCGGCGCTCTTGCCGTCCTCGGTCACATCAAGGACCCAGAGCATCTGCGAACGATCAGTCCCTGACCTGGAACGAAGAAAAACGATCCGCGAGCCGTCCGGGGCGACGGTGAGGGAGCGCGGCGCTCCGAGGGTGAAACGCTGACTGCGCGCGTACTGGCGGGGGAAACTCAGGGACTCCGTTGTCATGGGCCCAGCCTAGAAGGCCGGTTGGCGGACGGTGCGCCCCTCATGCTCCGGTGCGACGACTCATGCGCAGCCACTCATAGTTATGATCCGTAGCGCAAGGTGGGTGCAGGTCCGCCGAGCGAGCGGGTGCGTGGGGACAGCGCTGTTCCCGTGCGGCCGCACTCCCGGCGCCGACCGCCGGGAGTTTCTCCGCAGTTCGCGAGCATGGGAGGTGAGCCGCCGTGGCGCTCTCGATTTCGGCGGTGGTCCTGATGTTGATCATCGTCGTCCTGCTCGTCAGGAAGTCGGGGCTGAAAGCGGGGCACGCGGTCGTCTGCGTGCTGCTCGGCTTCTTCCTGGCCGGCTCCTCGATCGCCCCCACGATCAGGGAACTGACGAACAACGTGGCGGGGATGCTGGGCGACATCAAGTTCTGAGGCCGCGCGGGTACGGGCGGACGCGAGCGGCGCGCGGCGGGTACGGGGGCCCGCCGGCTCCGCCGTGCCCGCCGGGGCTCGTAGGCTGGGCCCATGACCGAGAACGCCCGCCCGCGACTGCTCCTCGTCCACGCGCACCCGGACGACGAGTCGATCAACAACGGTGCCACGATGGCCGCCGCTGTCGCGAGCGGCGCCGAGGTCACCCTGGTGACCTGCACCCTCGGCGAGGAGGGCGAGATCATCCCGCCCGCGCTCGCCGTCCTCGCCGCCGACCGCGCCGACCGGCTCGGCACGTACCGCATCGGCGAACTCGCCACCGCGATGGCGGCCATCGGCGTCCGCGACCACCGCTTCCTCGGCGGCCCGGGGCGCTACCGCGACTCCGGCATGATGGGCGCCCCGCAGAACGACCGCCCCGGCTCCTTCTGGTCCGCGCCGCTCGACGAGGCCGCCGGGCACCTCGTCGCGATCATCCGCGAGGTACGGCCCGACGTCCTCGTCACGTACGACCCCGACGGGGGCTACGGCCACCCCGACCACATCCAGGCCCACCGCGTCGCGACGCGCGCCGCCGAACTCGCCGCCGACCCCGGCCACCTGCCCGCCGCCGGGCCCGCGCACACGATCGCCAAGACCTACTGGAACCGCCTCCCGCGCCCCGTCGCCGAAGCCGCCTTCGCCGAGGCCCGCCGCGCCCTGCCCGGCAGCCCCTTCGCGCGCCTCGCCGCCGTCGAGGACCTCCCCGGAGTCGTCGCGGCGGAGCGCGTCACGACCGCCGTCGACGCCCGCGCCCACATCGCGGCGAAGCTCGCCGCGATGCGCGCCCACGCCACCCAGATCACCGTCGCCGAGCCGCTCTTCGCCCTCTCCAACGACCTCGCCCAGCCCGTCTTCGGCGTCGAGTACTACGAGTTGGTACGGGGCGAGGCGGGCCCGCCGGGCGCGGACGGCCTCGAAGCGGGGCTCTTCGCCGGGCTCGTACCGCACCCCTCTTCCTCCTCCAGGGAGCCGCAGTCATGAGCAACAAGCCCAAGGTCCCCGCCCAGCGCACCGCTCCCGAGGGCCACTTCCTCACCACACCCCCCAAGCCCGCACGCATCGCCGCGTACACGGGCGGCGCCGTGCTCGGCCTCGTCACGGGCCTCGCGGGCTCGCTCGTGCAGGCCGCGCTGCCGCCCGGCGGGCTCGCCCTCGCGCTCGCCGCGCTCGCCGGGCTCTGCTACGGCGGCGCCCAGCTCGCCCGCACCCTCGCGGGCGGCCTGATCCCCGCACTCGGCTGGCTCGTCGCCGTCGTCCTGCTCACCACGACACGCCCCGAGGGCGACTACGTCTTCGGCGCCGGTCTCGGCTCGTACGGCTTCCTGCTCGGCGGCATGGCCGTCGCTGTGATCTGTGCCACCGGCGGGCGGCCGGGCGGCTGGGCCGGGCCGGGAGCGGTGCGTACGGGCGTCTGACGGGGTACCTGTCGCCTTACGCGTCCCCCGGACACGGGGACGGTGCGGCCGCGCACGTGACCATTCACGCGAAAGCCCCGGAAGCCCCGACTTCGGCCCGCTGCCCGGACGGAGCGCGTCCGGCGGCCAGTATGGTGGTGCGCGCCGCCGAGCCACCCCCCACCTTCGGCAGGGGAGCCCCCTCGCGGGAGGTCGTGACGGGCGGTGGAGCCAACCAGGAGAGCCTGCCTTGAGTCGTGATACTGAGAGTTCGTCCTCCGGCCCCCGGGGGAGCGGCGGCGGTGCCGCCTACCCCTCGGGCACGCCCCCGTACGGCACCCCGGCGCAGGGCGAGGACGGCACAGCCGCCCCCCAGGACGCCGCGGCCTCCGGCGCGGGTCGCTCCGAGGAGCGCAGGACCGAGACGACCATGACGACCCGGATCAAGATCAACATCCCCGGGTCGCGGCCCATCCCGCCCGTCGTGCTGCGCACGCCGATGAGCGAGAAGGAGAAGGAGGAGCGCGCCGCGCGCGGCGAGGACGCCGGGGGCCCGCAGGGCACCCAGGGCGCTCCGCAGGCCCGCGAGCGCGCGCGCCCCGCGCCCGTGCCGCCCCCGGCCCGCCCGCAGGACGGCGGCCAGGGGACACGGCCCGGCGAGCAGCCGGGTCCCTCCGGTCAGTCCGGGCCCGCCGGTCCCGGCGGGCAGCCGCAGGGCGGTACGGCGCCGCGTGAGGAGAAGCCGGCGAGCGACTGGTTCGCGCCGCGCAAGAACGCGACCCGTGGCGGCAACACGCCGAGTCCGGCGGCGCCGGCGCAGGGCGGCGGGACCGAGGGCGCGGGGCTGCCGGGCGGCGGAACGCCTCCCGGGGGCGCGCCGGGCGGTGCGGCCGGTGCGTCCGGCGGCGGTGCGGGCGCGGCCGGCGCGGGTGTCTCCGGTGCGGGTGCGCCCGGCGCGGGGGCGTCCGGTGCCGGTGGGTACGGTGCGCCGACGCCCGCCGCCGGTACGCCGCTCGGCGGGAACGCCGGGGGGCGGCAGGCCCAGCAGGGCGGCCGGAGCACGGGGGCCTACGACGTCACGCAGGCCTTCGCCGACGCGCCGCCGCAGGGGTCGCGTCCGGCAGGAGGACCCGGGGGACCGCAGGGCGGTCCGCCGTCCGGTGGCCGGCAGCCAGGTGGCCCGCAGGCCGGTGATCCGCAGGCCCGAGGCCCGCAGGCCGGTCCCCGGCCCGCCGCGGGTGCCGCCGAGTCCGAGACCACCGCGCAGCACCCCGCGCCCGGCGGCTCCCGCTCGCCGTGGCCCTCCGTCGACGACACCGCGATCCTCACCCCGCAGCAGCCCCGCACCCCGCGCGGCCCCGCCGATGGCGCAGGTCCCGGCGGCGGCTCCGGGGCGCAGGTCTCCGGCGACACGCTGACGGGCGGCCTGCCCGTCGTCCCGCCGCAGTGGGAGAACAACGGGGCGGGCGCCGACCGCGTGACCATGCGCCAGGACCCGCTGGGCCCCGGCGCGGGTTCGCCGTCCTTCCCCGTGCCCGGGGCCGCCGCGCGCTTCCCCGAGCCGGTCACACCCCCGCCCGCCGAGCCGGAGAAGCCGGCGGCGAAGGCCGCGAAGCCGAAGAAGAAGGGCCGCAGCAAGCTCGGCCTCCTCGTCGGCGTGGTCGTCGTCATCGCCGCGGGCGGTTACGGCGCCGGTCTCCTGATGAACCGTTCCGACGTGCCCAAGGGCACCACCGTGCTCGGTGTGGACATCGGCGGCGGAACGCGCGACGAGGCCGTCAACAAGCTGGACTCGGCCCTCGGCAAGCGCGCGCTCGCCGCGCTCCCGCTCACCGTGGACGGCAAGGCGGCGAGCCTCAAGCCGGACAAGTCGGGGCTCTCGCTCGACAGTCAGGCGACCGTGCGGGGTGCCGCGACGAGCGACTACAACCCGGTCTCCGTCTTCGGCTCGCTCATCGGCAAGGAGCGCGTCGTCAGCCCGGTCATGCCCGTCGACAAGGAGAAGCTCGCCGACGCGCTGAGCCGCGTCGCGGGTACCTCGGGCAGCCTCAAGGAGGGCACGATCACGTTCTCCCCCGGCAAGGCGACCCCCGTGTACGGCAAGCCGGGCCGCACGCTCGACGTCGACACGTCGATGGACGTCGTGGCGCAGGCGTACCGCGACCAGGTCCAGGCGGGGAAGACCACGCCCGTCTCGCTGCCGCTCACCGAGCACAAGCCGGCGATCTCCGACGCCGAGGTCGACCGCATGATGAAGGACTTCGCCACACCGGCCATGTCCGGACTCGTGACGATCAAGGCCGGTGCCGCCTCGATCCAGTTCGGCCCGGACCGGTCGCTGCCGCAGATCCTCGGCGTGAAGGCCGTCGGCGGGAAGCTCGTCGACACGTACGACCTCAAGGCGCTGGAGGAGCTGTACGGCTCGACCTTCGACGGCGTCCTCATCACGCGGGGCACGGGCGAGAAGACGGCCGTGACGCCGCAGGACGTCGTGGGCGCCTTGCGCGAGGCGCTGCGCGGCAAGACGCCGGCCGAGCGGACCGTGGAGATCAAGACGAATCCCTCCTGACGGAGGCGGCGGCGGTGGGGGGCGGGCTTCTGCGGGCCCGCCCCCTCGCATGCGTCCGGCCTCTCCGCGCGGCGCGCCTCCTGGGCCCCGCCCCGGCCCCGCTCCTCCCTCGCCGCTGGGGCCGCGTTCCCGCGGAACCATGACATCTGTCATCCCCCGTCCACGACGCGTGGCACTGCCGCGCTCGCCCCCGCTCGCGACATCCTCGTCCCCATGACGGATACACGCGGAAAGACGGGGGCGTCTCCCGTTGTCGCCTTCGACGACGTGACCAAGAGCTACGGCGAGGTGCGGGCCGTGGGCGGGCTGTCGCTCGTGCTGCGCCCGGGGGAGACGGTCGCGCTGCTCGGTCCCAACGGGGCGGGGAAATCGTCCACGCTCGACCTCCTCCTCGGCCTGCGCCGCCCCGACAGCGGAAGCGTCCGGCTCTTCGGCGGCAGCCCCGAGCGCGCGATCGCCGCCGGGCGGGTCGGGGCGATGCTCCAGAGCGGCGGGCTCATGGAGGACGTGACGGTACGGGAACTCCTCACGTTCGCCGCGCGGCTCCACCCGCGCCCGTACCCGGTCGCCGACACGCTCGCCGTCGCCGGGCTCACCGGGATCGCCTCGCGACAGGTCAACAAGCTCTCCGGCGGCCAGGAACAGCGCGTACGGTTCGCGCTCGCCACCATCGGGGACTGCGACCTCATCGTGCTCGACGAGCCGACCACCGGCATGGACGTCACCGCGCGCCACGCCTTCTGGGCCACGATGCGCGAACAGGCCGCTTCCGGCCGTACGGTCCTCTTCGCGACCCACTACCTGGAGGAGGCCGACGCGATCGCCGACCGCGTCCTCGTCCTCAACAAGGGCCGCCTCCTCGCCGACGGCACGGCCGCCGAGGTCAAGGCACGCGCGGGCGTCCGCCGGATCTCCTTCGACCTCGAACCCGCCGCCGCCACCGGGCTCGCCGAGCGCCTGCGCCCGCTCCCCGGGCTCACCGAGGTCGACGTCTCGGGCCACTCCGTACGCCTCGCCTCGCGCGACGCCGACGCGACCGTGCACGCCCTCTACGGCCTCGGCGACCTCTACCCGCGCAACCTCGAAGTCACGGGCCTCGGGCTCGAACAGGCATTCATCGCCCTCACGACGGCCGAGGAGGCCACGACCGCATGAGCAACGAACTCCGCGCCGCCGCCGTCCCCGTGACGCCCGCCGCCCCCCTCCGTCGCACCTCGCTCACCCGCACCCTCGCCCTCCTGCGCCTGGAGGTCGCGCGGACCACGCGCAACGGCAAGTTCCTCTTCTTCTCCGTGCTCTACCCGGCCGGTCTCTTCCTCATCATCACGGCGGGCCAGGACGGGAACTCCACGGTCGGCGACCTGACGCTCTCCGCGTACTTCATGGTCTCGATGGCGTCCTTCGGCGCGCTCACCGCCGTACTCGTCGGCAACAGCGAGCGCATCGCGAAGGAGCGCGAGAAGGGCTGGGTGCGGCAGTTGCGGCTCACACCGCTGCCCGGGCACGGCTACGTGCTCAGCAAGATCGGCTCGGCCGCCGTCGTGAGCCTCCCCTCGATCGTCGTCGTCTTCGTCGTGGGCGCGACCGTCAAGGGCGTACGGCTCGACGCCTGGCAGTGGCTCGCGCTCCTCGGCCTCATCTGGGCGGGCAGCCTCGTCTTCGCCGCGCTCGGCGTCGCGCTCGGCTACCTCGCGACGGGCGACGCGGTCCGCCCGCTCACGATGCTCATCTACTTCGGTCTCTCGATGCTCGGCGGGCTGTGGCTGCCCAGCACGAACTTCCCGCAGTGGCTCCAGAACATCGCCTCCTGGACCCCGACGCACGCCTACGCCGCGCTCGGCCAGGCCGTCGAGGCGGGCGGCGCGCCGCACGCGAAGGACGTACTCGTCGTCCTCGGCTACCTTCTCGTCTTCACCGCGGTCGCCGCCCGGCTGTACCGCAGGGACACTCTGAAGGCGTGACGACACCCATGACGACGAGCGAACCCCCGTCCCGCTTCCCCCGCGCCCTCGCCGCGCTCGCCCGCCCCGCGCTCGTCGGCAGCCCGCCGCGCAGCCTGTACGAGGTGCGCGGGAAGATCCTGTGGATCGGGGTCTGGCTCGTCTTCCTGGTCGACCCGCTCGACGACCTTCTCGGCGGCCCGCACACGGTGCCCGCGCGCGTGGCCGGGTGGGCGGGGCTGCTCCTGTTCGTCGCCTGCTACCTCACGCTCGTCATGCGGGACGTCACCCGCCCGCACACGCCGGTCCGCTCCCTCGCCCTGCTCGGCCTCATGCTCGCCCTCGCCGTCGCGCTGCCGCTCGGGCTCGGGGACTCCTGGTACGTCCTGCTCGTCTACTTCGCGGTCTCCTGCGCCGCCGCGCTCCCGCTGCCGTACGCGCGGTACGCGGTCGTCGCCTCGTCCGCGCTGCTCCTCGTCCTGCCACCGCTGCGCGGCCACGAGCCGGAGTGGGGCACCGTGATCCCCGTGCTGCTCGGCGGATTCGCGATGACGGGGGTACGGGAACTGGTGCGCACGACCGTCGAGTTGCGCCGTGCCCGCGCGACCGTGGCGCAACTCGCCGCGAACGAGGAGCGGCTGCGCCTCGCCCGCGACCTGCACGACCTGCTCGGCCACTCGCTCTCGCTCATCACGCTCAAGAGCGAACTCGCCGGCCGCATGCTGCCCGCGAGCCCGGCCGAGGCGGCGCGTCAGGTCACCGAGATCGAACAGGTCAGCCGCCAGGCCCTCACCGACGTCCGTGCCGCCGTCGGCGGCTACCGGCAGCCGACGCTCGACGGCGAACTCGCCGGTGCCCGCATCGCCCTCGCCACGGCCGGTATCGAGGCCCGGCTCCCCGAGGAGGCGCCCGCGCTGCCGCCCGAGCCCGCCGCCGCGCTCGCCTGGGTGCTGCGCGAGGCCGTCACCAACGTCGTACGCCACAGCGGGGCGCGCACCTGCCGCGTGAGCCTCACGACCCGTCAGAGCCTCCAGGGCCCCTACCTCGACCTGCGCGTCGAGGACGACGGCGAGGGCGCTGCGGGCACGTCACCCGGGCACGGGCTCACGGGCCTGAGGGAACGCCTCGCCGCCGTCGACGGCACCCTGACGACGGGCCCGGCCCGCGCGGGGCGCCGCGGCGGGTTCACGCTCAGCGCCCACGTACCGCTGGACGGCACGGGGGCCGACGACCCGGCCGGGCGACCCGCCTAAGCTGCCCGCATGACGACGCAGCCCCCCGTACGCCTCCTGCTCGCCGAGGACCAGGCGATGGTGCGCGAGGCACTCGCCGCGCTGCTCGGCCTGGAGGGCGACATGACCGTGGTCGCGCAGGTCGCGCGCGGGGACGAGGTGCTGCCCGCCGCGCGGGAGCACGCCGTGGATGTCGCGCTGCTCGACATCGAGATGCCGGGCATGACGGGGCTCGACGCGGCCGCGGCGCTGCGCGACGCGCTCCCCGGCGTCCGCGTCGTCATCCTCACGACCTTCGGCAGGCCCGGCTACCTCCGCCGCGCGATGGAGGCGGGCGCGAGCGCCTTCCTCGTCAAGGACGCCCCCGCGGCCCAGCTCGCCGCCGCCGTACGGAAGGTGCTCGCCGGGGAGCGCGTCATCGACCCCGCCCTCGCGGCCGACGCGCTCGCCGGGGGCGCCAACCCGCTCACGGCCCGCGAGGCCGAGGTCCTGCGCGCGGCGGCGGGCGGCGCGGGCAACGCCGAACTCGCCACCGTGCTCCACCTCTCGCAGGGCACCGTCCGCAACTACCTCTCCACGGCGATCCAGAAACTGGCGGCCCGCAACCGCGCGGACGCGGTGCGCGTCGCGCGGGAGAAGGGGTGGCTGTGAGGCCGGGCCCGTGACGGCACCCCGGTGGTGCGCGTCCCCCGCCCTCAGTTGAGCCGCGCCCGCGCCGCCCGCCCCTCGGCCCGTACCGCGTCGGCCAGTTCGCCCGACACCGCCTCCACGACCTCCGCGTACCGCTCGAACTCGGCGGCCGCCTCCAGGTAGTCGCCCCGGCTCACGAGGAGCCGCGCCCGGTCGCGGCGCAGTTCCGCCGGGTGCGAGGGCAGGAGGAGGCCCAGTTCGGCGGCCCAGAGGGCGACGTCCGTGCGCTCGGGGCGGGCCGCGGCCCACGCGGCGATGTTGCCGAGGACGCGCCGGACGATCTCCAGGGGACCCGAGGGGGCGAGGCGGTCCGGCGTCAGCGGGCCGCCCGTCGTGCGCTCCACGAGGTCCGCCGCCTCCGTACGGTCCAGGGGGCGGCCCGCGCCGAAGGGGTCCACGAGGACGTCACCCGGCGCGCCGAGGCCCACCACGAAGTGCCCGGGCAGCGCGACCCCGTGGACGGGCGCGCCCGCGCGCCGCGCCACCTCGATCCACACGACCGAGAGCAGGATCGGCAGCCCCCGCCTGCGCCGCAGCACCTCGTGCAGGAGCGAGGACTCCAGGCGCGCGTAGTCCCGCGGCTCCCCGTGGAAGCCCTCGCGCGCCCCGAGCACCTCGCGCAGCGCCCGCGCCCAGTCCGCGGGGCCGCCGGGGCGGAAGGGCAGCGCGCCGGCGAGCCGGTCGAGTTCGGCCTCGGCGGCGTCCATGCCCGCGGGGGTCAGCGTCGCGTCGCCCTCGGCGGCGAGCAGCAGGCACAGGCGCGAGAGCGAGGGCCGCTCCTCGCGCGCCTCGGCGGCGAACCGGGCCCTGCGCTCCTCGCGGTTCACGCCGCCTCCGGGGCCCGGTAGTGGTGGTAGTGGTGGTGGACCGTGAAGCCGAGCCGCGTGTACAGCGCGACCGCCGCCTCGTTGTCCCGCTCGACCTGGAGCCACGCCGCCGAGGCCCCCTCCGCGAGCGCCGTCCGCGCGAGCGCCCCCATGACCCGCTGCGCGAGCCCCCGTCGCCGCCGCTCGGGCGCCACCTCGACCGCGGCGAACCCGGCCCACCGGCCGTCGACGACACACCGCCCGATCGCGTCCGGCACCCCCGCGTTCCCGGACTCCCCCTTGTCCGTATGTACGAAATCCCTACGACCGGAGTCCCCGTCGCCGCCCGCGTCGCCCCCACCCGCGTCCCCGCCCGCCGCGTCGCCACCCCGCGCGTCGCCGCCCGTCCCGTCGATCCGCGCGAACCACGGCGAAGGCCCGCTCGCGAGCACGGCCAGGACCCCCGGCGGCACCCCGCCCGGCCGCGCACCCGCCGCCCGGTTGTACCGCCGCAGCCACGCCTCGTCCGGCGTCCTGCCGAGCCGCACCCCCGCATGGACCGCCTCAGGCCCCTCGGCGACCGGCGCGGCGACCGCGAGCGAGCCCGTCGGCTCGGGCCCCAGCTCGGCGAGCGGCGCCAGGGCGCCCACCATCACGAGCGCCGAGACCTCGCGCCGCCACCCGTGCTCCTCCAGCTGGGCGGCCAGCACCTCCTGCGTGTCCCCCGCACCCGTCGCGAGCTGCGCGTACGCGGGCAGCCCGCGCGCCCCGTACCACTCCCGTACCTGGTCAAGGGCCTGAGCGAGCGGCATTCCCGGGTCCCCGAGCGGCAGTACGGAGTTGGCGCGCCGCGTGAAACCGGCAGCCGCCCCGCCCCCGCCCCGCGTCCCGTCCACTCCCTGCGTCCCGCCCCCGCCCCGCGCCCCGTCCACGAGCGAGGCCCGCAGCAGCCAGCCGCCGAGCGACTCGCGCTCCACCGCCTGCCAGCCCCGCTCCTGAACCCCCGCCAGCTCGGCGAAGTCCGCTGCGGGGCCGCGCCTGCGCGCCGGGGCCGCGGGAACCGTCTTCGCCGCGACCACCGCGTCCTCGGCGAGCCGCACCCGCGTCCCGTCCCGCCGGGTCACGAGGAGCACGCCGTCATCCCAGGATGTGAGAATGCCCACCGTGTCCGTGAAAACCGCACCGGGGGCCGCGGCTTCGGCGACACTCCGCACGGTGACCCGTTTGCCCACGTCAGACGCGTTGATACGGACTTCAAGGCGTGCACCCGCGGCGAATTCCATGCTGTGGACCGCCCCTCCTGTTCGGATCATGACCCCGAGCGGAGATACTAGGTGCCGGGCATCGACGACGCCGCTCCCGCGCGCGCCAGGCGGCGGGACCCCCAGAGGACGGGCCCGCCAGCGCCCTATCGAGGAGGAACGACAGCGTGACCTACGTCATCGCGCAGCCTTGTGTCGACGTCAAGGACAAGGCTTGCATCGAGGAGTGCCCGGTCGACTGCATCTACGAGGGGAAGCGTTCCCTCTACATCCACCCGGATGAGTGCGTCGACTGTGGTGCCTGCGAGCCGGTCTGCCCGGTCGAGGCGATCTTCTACGAGGACGACACCCCGGAGGAGTGGAAGGACTACTACAAGGCGAACGTCGAGTTCTTCGACGAGCTGGGCTCGCCCGGCGGTGCCAGCAAGCTCGGCCTGATCGAGCGCGACCACCCCTTCGTCGCCGCCCTTCCGCCGCAGAACGGGTGAGCCGCGGGCCCCTGTGGCCCGCCCCCGCTTCCCCGGTGCGCCCGCGCACTTCAGGTCCCGCCCGTGCACCCGCACCGGCGGGACCTGCGCTTTTCCGCTACGGGAGCGCTCCTCCCGTACGGATGACCCGCCGCCACCCGCCGCCCGTCCCCCCTGAAAAGAGCCTCCCGTGCCCGCACTGCCCCGGCCACTGAACGACCTGCTCCCCGGCTTCCCCTGGGACAAGCTGGAGCCCTACAAGAAGACCGCGGCCGCGCACCCCGACGGGATCGTCGACCTGTCCGTCGGCACCCCCGTCGACCCTGTGCCCGCCTTCGTTCAGGAGGCGCTCGCCGGGGCCGCCGACTCGCCCGGCTACCCGACCGTGTGGGGCACGCCCGCGCTGCGCGACGCGATCGTGGAGTGGGCGGAGCGGCGCCTGGGCGCGCGCGGCCTGGGCCACCACCACGTCCTGCCCGTCGTCGGCTCCAAGGAGTTCGTCGCCTGGGCCCCGCTCCAGCTCGGCATCGGCCCGGGCGACCGCGTCGCCTACCCGCGCCTCGCCTACCCCACGTACGAGGTCGGCGCGCGCCTCGCCCGCGCGGAGCACGTGGCCTACGACGACCCGACGACGCTCGACCCCGAGGGCCTGCGCGTCCTGTGGCTCAACTCGCCCTCCAACCCCACCGGCCGGGTGCTCGGCACGGACGAGCTGGCCCGGATCGTCGCGTGGGCGCGCGCGCACGGCGTCCTCGTCCTGAGCGACGAGTGCTACCTCGAACTCGGCTGGGAGGCCGACCCGGTCTCCGTCCTGCACCCGGACGTGTGCGGCGGCTCGTACGAGGGCATCGTCGCCGTCCACTCGCTCTCGAAGCGCTCCAACCTCGCCGGATACCGCGCCGCCTTCGTCGTGGGCGACCCCGACGTGCTCGGCCCGCTCCTCCAGGTCCGCAAGCACGGCGGCATGATGACGGCCGCGCCCGTGCAGGCCGCGACGGCGGCGGCGCTCGGTGACGACAAGCACGTCGACGAGCAGCGCGAGCGCTACGCGGCCCGCCGCACCGCGCTGCGCACCGCCCTGCTCGACCACGGCTTCCGCATCGAGCACAGCGAGGCGAGCCTCTACCTGTGGGCGACGCGCGGCGAGTCCTGCTGGGACACGGTCGCCCACCTCGCCTCGCTCGGCATCCTCGTGGCGCCCGGCGACTTCTACGGGGACGCGGGCGAGCGCTTCGTCCGCGTCGGCCTGACGGCGAGCGACGAGCGCGTCGCCGCTGCGGTGGCGCGGCTCTCCGCCTGAGGCCGGGACGGTGCCCGGCGGCACGCACGGGCGCCCACGGGTACGGAACGGGCCGGGGCCCGGGGAGTTCGTGCTCCCCGGGCCCCGGCCCTCGTGCCGCGTGCGTGTCCCGGCTCAGCCGAGCGGGAGGCCCTTGGTGGGCAGGGCGCCCGTCAGGCCGTTCGTGAGGCCGCCCTTGGTGGCGCCGCCGAGGGTCTTGCCCGCCGTGCCGAGCAGGTCGCCGTCGCCCGCGCGCTCGGTGACGGGGGCGAGGGTGTGCCCGGCGTGGCCGACGAGCTTCCCGGCCTCGGGCGCCGCCGTGCCGACCGCCTTGCCACCGGTCTCGCCGAGGGTCTGCGCGGCACCCTTGGCGGCACCGTCGACCGTCGAGCCCAGGGCGTCGCCGTCGAGCGAGGAGACCCCGAGGCCCTGCGTCGAGGGCAGCTCGGCGGCGTTCGCGGCGCCGGCCGCGCCGATCACGGGCGCGGCACCGGCGGCGAGCAGCAGCGCGGCACCGGCGAGACGGCGGGTGAGGGGCTTGGACATGGTGCTCCTTCGCGGGGGATCAGTGAGTGCGTTCGGGACCCACCGGGGCCCCGGACGCCGTGACTACCGCGTGAGCGAGGCGAAGGTTGCGGGAGGCCAGGGCAAAGAGTTGGCAATGCGTCGTATTGTCGGCCCCTCGTCGTACGACGCGGGAGCGAGCGCCCGTACCGCCCCCGACCTGCGCCTCAGCGCCCAGGACACGCCTCCTGACGGGGCCTCGCGATCCCCCGCGCGGGCGAGGTGTCGCACGGCTGAGCCCGCGCGGCTCCGCTCAGGGCGCCGTGACGATCCGTACGCCCTCGGGCCCGTCCTCCTTCTTGGCACCGGCGGACCCGCCCCGCTCCGCGCCGACTTCGCGCCACGTGTGCCCCGTGCCCGAGGCACGCCACTCGCGGCCCGCGTAGCCGACCTCGGAGATGCGCAGGACCGAGGCGTGGGCGACGGCCCACTGGGCGAGTTCCCAGCCGCGCTGCCGGGCCTTCGGCTCCTTGGCGGTACGGGGCTCGGCGACCGGTACGACGACCGTGCGGGCCCGCGCGGGCGCGGCGGCCCTGCCCCCGGCGAGCGTGCCGGCGACCGGCGAGGGTGAGGCGGAGCCCGCGACGCTCGTGGCCCGCCGCTTCTTCCCCGCGGTCTTCGCCTCGGGGGCGCCGGGGAGCACGCGCGCACCGAAATCCCTGATGAGCGCGGCCCGTACCGCCGAGGGGTCGCCCGGGCCCTCCGGCACGGTGGACTCGCACGTGAGCGAGGCCTCGGCCCGCCCGGTGAGCGCGGCGGCGAGCAGGGCGGCGTCCGGTTCGTGCTTCGCGTAGGCGTCGGGGAACGCGGAGCGCTGCACCTTCTGCGCGGCGACGGTGAGCGGGAGGCTCGCGTAGCCGTCGACCTTGCCGAGCCGCTCGTAGAACTTCCCCGCGCTGTAGACGGGGTCCATGATCTGCGCGACCGTGCCCCAGCCCTGCGAGGGCCGCTGCTGGAAGAGGCCCACGGAATCGCGGTCGCCGTGGTCGAGATTGCGCAGCCCCGACTCCTGGAGCGCGGTCGCGAGGGCGATCGTCACGGCCCTTTCGGGCATCCCGTGCGAAGTGCCGACGGCGGCGATCGTCGCCGCGTTCACCGCCTGATCGGCGCCGAAGAAGTACGTGGCCCCGTCGTCGTCGGCCGAGACGACCTCGCAACCGGGCCGCGCGTGGTGCGCGTCGGGCCCGAAGCGCACCACGAGGTAACCGGCGAGCGCGCAGGAGACGGTCAGCGCGGCTCCGTAACGGAACAGCCTGCGACGGCGCAAGGGACGGGAGGGCGAAGGCTCGGGCACGCCCATAAGGTAACGGCTCGGCGGCCCCGGGCCACCCTCCTCGCCGGGGGCGGCGGGAAGCCTGTGAGAGAGGTCTCGCACCGGCGGGCCGGGGGAGGAGCCCGGACCTGTGCGCGGCCCGTACGGGACCCGCGCGCTGCCTGTAGGGGACCTGCGCGCTGCCTGTACGGGAGCTGCGCGCTGCCTGTACGGGCAAGGGCCCCCGTGCCCCCGTGGGGCGCCGCGTTAGGCTCGCCGCATGCGTGACACCACCGCCCCCAGCCCCGCCGTGCCCGCGCTCGCCGCGCCCGCGCTCGACCTCGGGCTCGACGCCGGTGCCCTCACGGCCGCCCTCGTCGACGTGCCCTCCGTCAGCGGCGAGGAGGGGGCGCTCGCCGACGCGATCGAGGCGGCCCTGCGCCCGCTGGCGCACCTCACCGTGGACCGCCACGGCAACAACATCGTGGCCCGCACGCACCTCGGCCGCCCCGAACGCGTCGTGCTCGCCGGGCACATCGACACCGTCCCGATCGCGGACAACGTGCCCTCGCGGCTCGACGAGAACGGCCTGCTGTGGGGCTGCGGCACGAGCGACATGAAGGCCGGCGTCGCCGTGCAGCTGCGCCTCGCCGCGACCGTCCCCGCCCCCAACCGCGACCTGACCTTCGTCTTCTACGACAACGAGGAGGTCGCCGCCGACCGCAACGGTCTCGGCCACCTCGCGAGCGCCCACCCCGACTGGCTCGCCGGGGATTTCGCGGTCCTGCTCGAACCCTCGGACGGCGAGGTCGAGGGCGGCTGCCAGGGCACGCTGCGCGTCCACCTCCACACGCGCGGCGAACGCGCCCACTCGGCGCGCTCGTGGATGGGCGCCAACGCGATCCACGCCGCCGCGCCGATCCTGGCCAGGCTCGCCGCGTACGAGCCGCGCCGCCCGCTCGTGGACGGATTGGAGTACCGCGAGGGCCTCAACGCCGTACGGATCGAGGGCGGCGTCGCGGGGAACGTCATCCCGGACGCGTGCGTCGTCACCGTCAACTACCGGTACGCGCCGGACCTCTCGGACGCGGAGGCGCTCGCGCACGTCGAGGAGGTCTTCGCCGGCTGCGGCGTCACGGACGTCGTCGTGGACGACCACAGCCCGGCCGCGCTCCCGGGCCTGACCCACCCGGCGGCGGCCGCGTTCCTCGAAGCGGTGGGCGGCACGGCGCGCCCCAAGTTCGGCTGGACGGACGTGGCCCGCTTCAGCGCCCTCGGCATCCCGGCCGTCAACTACGGTCCGGGAAATCCGCTGCTCGCCCACAAGCGCGAGGAGAACGTCGAGATCAGCCACGTCCTGGCGGCCGAGGAACGCCTGCGCGCCTGGCTGACGAACTGAGTGCTCCCCCGCCCTTGGTCCCGCCACCACCTCCCGCTCACCTCCGCTTGCGTCCCCGGCCATCCCGGACGTCCTAGGCTGTCCGGACGCACGAATGAGAGGGGAGCGCGATGGCCAGTCTCGAATCGAACGGCCCGGTGGAGGAGCAGCGCCTGGGACCCGTGGTACGCAGGCGCGACCAGGTGCAGCCCGGGACGACGGACCAGCGGTTGCTGGACTCGCGCGGTGACACGGACTGGGTGCACACGGACCCCTGGCGGGTCATGCGGATGCAGTCCGAACTCGTCGACGGCTTCGGCGCGCTCGCCGAACTCCCCCCGGCCATCAGCGTCTTCGGCTCCGCCCGGACGGACCCCGACTCACCCGAGTACGCGCTCGGGGTCCGCCTGGGCCGCGCCCTCACGGAGGCCGGGTACGCGGTGATCACCGGAGGCGGCCCCGGCGCGATGGAAGCGGCGAACAAGGGCGCCTGGGAGGCACAGGGCACCTCGGTCGGCCTCGGTATCGAGCTGCCCTTCGAGCAGGGCCTCAACAAGTACGTCGACATCGCGGTGAACTTCCGCTACTTCTTCGTGCGCAAGATCATGTTCGTGAAGTACGCGCGCGGCTTCGTCGTCCTGCCCGGCGGTTTCGGCACCCTGGACGAACTCTTCGAGGCCCTGACCCTCGTCCAGACGAAGAAGGTCACCCGCTTCCCGATCGTCCTCTTCGGCACGGCCTACTGGGGCGGTCTCGTGGACTGGCTCCGCGACACCCTCATCGCCGAGGGCAAGGCCAACCCCGATGACCTGGACCTCTTCCACCTGACGGACGACGTGGACGAGGCGGTGGCACTGGTGACGAAGGAGGCGGGGGTCTGAGGAAGCCCCGTTTCCCCGGTGGTTCAGAGGGCGGGGACGCAAGCGCCCGGGTGGTCCGCGTGAAGACCGCAGGGCTCGCGTCCCGCCTGCCGGGAACAAGGTCCCGCGACGCGCAGGCGCCACACGGGGACCCCGATCCCGAACGAGCCCCCTACGTGCCCGCCCGGTCCGCGCGGCTCCCGCACGATCCCCTCGTGTTCGTACGTGAGATGCGGGGCGAGCGCGCAGCGCACGAGCGTACGGGGCGGGTCCCGTTCAGCGCCATGCCGGCCGCGTACGGCGTGACGTGCCCGGCCACCTCGCAACGGGGCGGCCCCCGTGCGCGACGCGTACGCCGGAACGGGGCCCGCGCCCAGCTCGTACCAGGCACCCCCGGGGTCGGGGAAGCGCAGGGCGAAGGGCTGTCGGAGGCGCGGCAACGCCCGTACGAGCGACTGCCGTTCCGCGTCCACGGCCCAGGTCCGCAGGGCGGCCGGAGCATCGGGTCCGGGCCCGGTCGCCGGGTGAACGGCGCCCGCGCGGGCCCACCGGGCCCCGGGCTCGGGATCGAGCCGGTCGGCGAGCCGGCACGCCTCCCGTGCGACCACCCCGCCGCCTCGGCCCCGTCCTCCCGCCGCGCCCGCGCGAGCGACCGTCCCCGGAGGCGTCCCCACCACGCGAGGTGGCGCGGTAGCCGCCCACCGGATACCGCGGGCACCCGCGTCGCGCGCGACCGGCACGTTCGTGCACCGCGACCACCTGCGGCCCACGCAACCGGCCGTCAGCTGCCCGAGGTTGCTCGGGGTGGACGGCCGCGACCCCACGGTCACGGATCTCGACGCGGTGGACGGGACCCCGGTGGCCGACCTGGCCCCGTACTTCCGAGAGAGGGACGCCGGGGCACGACGCGCCGGCCCGCCCGGCCGGCCGACCGACGTGGACGCCAGGTCGGCTGCCGTGGACGCGCCTTGCGCGAACGCCCGCGACATCGACCACCCGGCGTGCGGAAGCCGCCCGTCGACGCGGCTTCCGCCGGGCGCGGGAGGGACCTGCGAGGACCGGGAAGCGGCAGGTCAGGCACAGGGGTCGTGGTAGTCCAGGTCGGGGAAGGCCTTGCGCCACACCTTGCCGGAAACGGGTTTCGTGCGGACCGCGCAAAGGGTGTCGGCGAGCCGTGCCGGGTCCATGTCCAGGAGCAGCGTGCGGGCCCCCAGCCCTCGGACGAGGTCCGCGGAGGAGGACAGGGCGAGGACGTCCCCGCGCGGGCTGAACGCGTCCACCGCGAGGCCGGAAATCCCGTCAGGGAGTCCCTGCGCCTGATACACGAGTTCGGTCTCGCCATCGGAACCGTCGAGGCGCCATACCGCGAGGACGGGGGCGCTGGTGGCGGAGGTCTGCCACGCCGCCAGCCGGCCGGTCTCCGGGTGCGATCGCAGGGCGTCCAGCCGGCTGCGGGGTCCCGGGAGCGCGAGGGCGCGTCCTGGGCTCTCCATGTCCCACAGGGTCGGCTGACCCGAGTCGGACAGATTGGCGAGGAATCGGTCGGAGAGCATCCCGCTCTGATGGCGCCGGCCCGTGACGCGGTTGTCGAGTTCGTGGGCTGTGGCGTTCGCGGACACGGCCCATACGACGAGGCGTTCCGGTGTCAGGGGATCGTTGTTCTCCTTGTCCGGCGAGGCGAGCAGGACGGGCAGCGCCTCGGGCGCCTGGCTCAGGGCGCCCGGCCTCCCCGCCACCCACTGTCCGCGCCGTGGCTGTCGCGGGTCCTTGACGTCCCAGAGTTCGGTACCGTCGTCGCGCATGACCGCCAGGACGCCGGTGCGCACGAAGGCGGGCGTCACTTTCGCGCCCTTGGCGACGGGTACGTCTCCCAGCCGCTTCGGTTTTCGTACGTCGTGGATGTCCCACAGCGTCAGCGGGCCCCGGTCGCCCTTCTGGAGCGCCATGAGGTTGCCGTCGGAGCTCGTGGCGGGCTCCTTCGTGACGGAGCGGAACTCGTATCCCGGGCGGAGCCGTCCGTCCTCCAGGGACCACAGCTTCTCCGCGTTGCGCTCCTTGTGGCGTGTGAGGAGCACATCGCGGCCCCGCAGGAAACGGGGCAAGGTCCATGCCGCGGGGAAAGCGGCCGATTCCCGGGGAACGAGGCGGTCACCCAGTTCCCAGACCGTGGCCGGCCCACGGTCACTGCCGTAGGTCGCCACGTAGCGCTGGTCCCCCTCGAAGGCGCCGCCCGACGCCGAACCACTGCCTGCCAGCCCTCCGTTGACCGTGCGAGCGGGTGGTGCCCACACATGGATTCCGCCGCCGAAATCACCGCTCGCGATGCCGCGCCCGTCGGGACCGTAGGTGATCCTGCTGAGTTCGGGGGTGCGAGCCAGCGCCGTTCCTGTCACCAGTGGGCTCATGGGCCCCGAACTGCCGGGGACGCTGACGACGCGAGCACGTCCGTCGGTGGCGGAGGTGGCGAGGTACTCCCCGTCCGGGGCATACGCGATATCCGTGTACACGGGGCGGTCGGGGTCACGTTCGAACCGTGCCGTCGGATGATCGGGGTCGGATACGTCCACCGTGAACAGACTCCCTTTCGCGGAGCTGCTGCCGGTGCCGCTGACGGTCAGGGCACGGCCGGCCGGGTGGAACGCCGCCGCGTACACCCCTCCCACGGCCAGTGTCCCGCGAGGCCGTGGCCGCTCGCGTTCCGCCAGGTCCCACAGCCGCAGCACACCGTCGTCGGTGAAGACGGCCAGGACGGACGTGTGCGGCTGGAAAACGGAGGCGTACACGGTCCGTCGCTCGTCGGCGACGCGAAGCGTGGTGACCGCCGGCTCTGCGGGCTTCCGGAGATCCCACAGCAGCACCCGGCCCCGCGTGGTCGGCACTGCCAGGGCGCGGCCGTCCGGACTCCAGCCCCAGTAGCGGAAGCCGCCCATGTCCGCGGCCTCGCGGGCGACCTGCCGCGGGCGGTCCGGGTCGGACATGTCCCAGACATACAAGGCCGACTCCGTGAGCGCGGTGAGATACCGGCCGTCAGGGCTCCAGCCGAGACCCGCGGCGCTTCCGGGCCGCAGGATCGCTCCGGGCCGGGGACGGTACGGATCGCGGGTGTGCCAGAGGCGGACCGTGCCGTCACGGGAGGAGCTGGCCAGAAGCGCGCCGTCCTTGCGGTAGGCGAGATCGTTGATCCGGCCGCGGTGCCCGCTCAGCGTCACGTGGACGGGTGCCATCGCCGCTCGCAGCAAGCTCGTCCGGGCCTCGACGGTCGGCATCATGCGGTAGGCGGCCAGGCTCATGTCGAGAGCCGCCACCGGGTCTTCCGGCCCGAGCACATCCGCCTGCGCCGCGAGCCGCTTCGACGCCAGCTCCGCGGCTCGTTCCCTGGACCGCTGGCGTTCGGTGAAGGCGACGGTGCTCGCCGCCACGAGCGACAGCGCCAGGGCCAGCACTCCTCCGGTGACCACGGCTCGTACGATCCGGCCTCGCCTGCGCGCACTCACACAGGCGCGGAGGAAGTCCCGCTCGGACGCGCCGAGCACGATGCCCGCGCCGGGCTCCTCGCTCAGCCACGGACGGACCGCGGCAAGGCGGCTGCCGACCAGGAGATACTCCCGCGCACGGCCGTGCTCCACCCAGGCGGCCGCGGCCTCGGCCAGCCGCTGATACGCGATCAGCTCGGCCCTGGCGTCGAGAATCCACGAGCGGAGCCGGGGCCAGGCACGCAGCAGGGCCTCATGACTGATCCTGGCCCCGTCCGCGTCGACAGTGATCAGACGCAGTGAGGTGAGCCGGTCGCAGAGCCGTGCGAGGCGTTCCCGGTCCTCGCCGCCGCGCCCCGCGTACATGTCCGCCAGATCGATCCGGCGCGGCACGGGATCGCCGCCCGGGGTCAGATGGACCATCCGGAGCAGCAGATCGCGCAGGGCGTCCCGCTCGACCGCTCCGAGTTCCTCGTGGAGGCGCTCGGAAGACGTCGTCACCGACTGCCAGATCCCTCCGGTGGCCTGATACCCGGCCAGGGTCAGGACGGCACCGGATCTGCGCAGCCACGTTTCGCGCAGGGCATGGGCGAGGAACGGCAGCGCCGCGGCCGGGGTGTGCGCGTCATCGGGCTCGACGTGGTCGGCCGACCGGTTCAGGTCGTCGAGAACGCGGTCGCACAGGCCGTCTTGGAGGAGAAGCCCCGCATCGGCTGCCGGACGTTCGATCACGGCCCGAAGCGCCCGCTGGCCGAGTGGCGACAGGTTCAGTGGACCGGCGGTGTCCAGCGCCTGGCGAAGTTCCGGGTACGCCAGGCAGTTGCCGTAGTGGTCGGCCCGCACGGCGATGACGACGCGCGGGCGTGTGCCGTCGCGACCCGGGGCCGTACCGCCCCACAGCGCGCGGATGAACCGCGCCCGCTCGGCCGGGTCGGAACAGCGGGTGAAGATCTCCTCGAACTGGTCGATCACCAACAGACGGCACACGGGACGTCCCGCCGCGGGGGCCGGGAACGTGCCCCCGGCCAGTTCCCGCTCCACCTCGGGCACATCGCGCCCGGACGCCCGCGACCAGAGGTCCGCCAGCGCGCGCAAGGGACGAGGGCCGGGCGCCGTGAGCAGCAGCGCGGGCCACGCGACGCTGTCGCGCGCCTCCTGGGCGCGCTCCACTCCGGCCAGCAGGCCCGCGCGCAGAAGCGACGACTTTCCCGTGCCCGATGCCCCGACCAGGATGACCGGACACGTCTCGGCGAGGGGATCACGCACCGCGCTCAGCAGCCGTTCGGTCTCCTCCTCCCGGCCGAAGAACCAGTCGCTGTCCTGCGGCTGGAACGGCTCCATGCCGGGGTACGGGCAGGGCACATCGGCCGGCGGCTCCGCCTCGGTGACGGACCGGGGACGGTAAGCCCTGTTCGGTGCCACGACGAGACTCCCCAGGTCCCCCGCGCTCTGCCGGTACGGGCGGGCGGGACCGGCGGCCGACATCCGGTCGAGGCGGACGTGCAGGCTGTCCAGGGTCAGCCGTGGGGGGCCGCTCGGGTCACCCTCCTCCAGTACGCGCAGCAAGCGCCCCCAGAAGAGCGTGTGCGCCTCTCCTTCCGGCGCGAAGGACGGCGCGAAGTAGGAGGCCGAGGCGAGGAGGAAGCTTCCGTCGGGGCGGGCGGAGACGAAAGGGTCACGACGCATGACATTGCCCGGGAGCGCCGCGCGCCCGGAGAAGCAGCAGTCGAGCAGTGCGACGCTGCCGCCCGTCGCCCGGGCGAGCAGGTCCCGGACCGTGCGGAAGGGAACCGCTTGCGCCACCCGGTCCGCCGACGTGGAGTCATGCGTGGCGAGGTACAACTCGTCGGCGGGCCCCAGCAGCCCGTGACCGGCGTAGCAGAACAGCACGACGCCGGTGGCCTGGTCGACCGCCTCCTCGACCGCCGCGAGGACATCCGGTGCCGCCGCGTCGGGGGGCACCCGATGGATGTGCTCCGCGGCGATACCGCAGAGGTCGTGCAGCGCCCGGGCCAGATCGTCCAAGGTGCTCGCGACGCTGGGCAGGGAGGGCAGGCCGGAAGCGGAGACGTGGCTGTCCGCGCCCACGAGTACGGCGCGCGTACCGGGCGAGGCCAGGTCGGTGGCGGGTGGGGAGGCCGGGGGACGGTCTCGCGGCCGTTCCCGGCTACTCACGTGCGGAGGCCCCGGGCTGCCGGGGCGTCTCCGGGTCCCCGGCCGTGTCCGGCTCCGCAGGGCCGCCCCGGTGCCCCGAGTTCGCAGCCGCGTCGAGCTGGGCGGCGATGCGCTGAACCAGCCTTTCGGTGTGGCCCGCGTCCGCTGTCTCCACCTGGGCGGTCGTCACGCTGATCTCGGTCCCGTCGGGGCGAGTGATCGTGATGGTCCGGCTGCCCTTCCTGGTCTGCAACCAGGCGATCACGGCCCCTGCCAGTACCGTCGCCACACCGCCGGGAGCGAGCAGCGCCAGTACGGCGTCCGCCGCGAGGCCCATCGTGCCCCCGCGAGGGGTCGGGTCGGCGGCCCTGCGGACTCTGCCCCGCAACGCCGGGTCTTTCCCGAGCCACTGGCGAAGATCCTCGGTGTCCACGGCGCCGCCGTCCACCGTGATGACGATCTTCATGCCCCTCCTCATGGACCACGATCCGCCGCCCTGCTCCTGCGGATCAGCAACAACTGCAAGTAAACCCTGTAAAAATAAGGGCAGTTGAATGTTCTGTCACATGAGAAGCGACGTCGAGCCCCATGCGTCCCTGCTCCCGCTCACCCGGCCCGCACCGCCGACGGCGTCGGTTCACGAGGCGGGACCCGGACGCGGGAACGCCCGGCCGCCGCGGCCCGCCCGCGTTCTGTCGCCGAACGCCCCGCGCCGTGCGTCCGCCTCACGCCAAGCCCCGCCGCGTCACCGCCGGTTCGCGCCATCCCGCGAGCGAAGCGACCATGTCGAGGACCTGGCGGGTCTCCGCGACCTCGTGGACGCGGTAGACCCGGGCGCCCAGCCACGCCGAGACAGCCGTTGTCGCCAGCGTGCCGAGGAGGCGTTCCTTCACCGGGCGGTCCAGGGTCTCGCCGACGAAGTCCTTGTTGGAGAGCGAGACGAGGACCGGCCAGCCCGTCGCCGTCATCTCGGGGAGGCGGCGGGTCGCCTCCAGGGAGTGGCGGGTGTTCTTGCCGAAGTCGTGGCCCGGGTCGATGAGGACGGACTCGCGCGGGACGCCCAGCGACACGGCGCGCTCCGCGAGGGCGGTCGTCACGCGCAGGATGTCCGCCATGACGTCCTCGTACGCGACGCGGTGCGGCCTCGTACGGGGGCGGGCGCCGCCCGCGTGCGTGCACACGATCCCGGCGCCGTGCCGTCCGGCGACCTCGGCGAGCTTCGGGTCCACGCCGCCCCACGCGTCGTTGATCAGGTCGGCGCCCGCCGCGCACACCGCCTCGCCCACCTCGTGCCGCCACGTGTCCACGCTGATCACGACCTCCGGGAAGCGCCGCCGCACCTCCGCGACGAAGCCCGCGGTGCGCCGTACCTCCTCCGCGGCGCTCACCTCCTCGCCGGGACCCGCCTTGACCCCGCCGATGTCGATGATCGCCGCGCCCTCCGCGACCGCCTGCTCGACCCGGTCGAACGCCGGTTCGTCGGCGAAGGTCGCCCCCCGGTCGTAGAAGGAATCCGGGGTCCTGTTCACGATCGCCATGATCACCGGCTCGTGCTCGCCGAACTCCCTGCGACCCAGACGCAACATCCCAGCGCTCCCCTTCCGGGCCGCGAAGGGCCCACCAGTCACCCGCGATCAACGGCTCCCGGGCCGCCTGCGACCCTAGCCCGCGCGCGGACATGGCACGATCGTGGCCACGCGCACCGCAGCCGTCGGGGCGGGCCGTACGAGGAGAGCACCGGGCGGGGACCGCGCCCGGGGACTTGGGGAAGACGCATGCTGATGTTCTGGTTCCTGGTCATCGCGCTGGTCGTGGTGGTCGGCGCCGTCACGCTCGCCGTGCTCGGGCACGGGGAGGGCGCGCCCCTGCCCGATGCCCCGCCCGAGCGGCTCAGCGACCCGCTCCCCGCCGAGCGGCCCGTGCGCCGCGCCGACATCGAGGCGCTCCGCTTCCCGCAGACCCTGCGCGGCTACCGCATGGGCGACGTCGACGAGGCCCTCGCCCGGCTCGCCGCCGAACTCGACGAACGCGAGGCCCGCATCGCCGACCTGGAGTCCGCGCTCGCGAGCCGTCCCGCGCGGGTGGCCGAGGAGGGGGAGCGGCCGTGACCGCGAGGGGCGCCGTGCCCGGTCCCGACGGCAGACTCCGCTGTCCCTGGGGCCTGAGCGACCCCGACTACCTCGCCTACCACGACGAGGAGTGGGGCAGGCCGGTGGCCGGGGACGACGCGCTCTTCGAACGGCTGAGCCTCGAAGCGTTCCAGTCGGGGCTCTCCTGGATCACGATCCTGCGCCGCAGGCCCGCCTTCCGCACCGCCTTCGACGGCTTCGCGCTCACCGCGGTCGCCGCGTACGGCCCCGCCGAACGCGCCCGTCTCCTCGCCGACGCGGGCATCATCCGCAACGCCCGCAAGATCGACGCCGTCCTCGCCAACGCCCGCCTCCTGGCGGCCTGGGCGCCCGGCGAACTGACCCGGTACATCTGGTCCTTCGCGCCCGAGACCCGCCCCGCGCCCCGCACCGTCGCCGACGTCCCCGCGGTGACGGAGGAGTCCACGGCGCTCGCGAAGGGCCTCAAGAAGCACGGCGTCCGCTTCGTCGGCCCCACGACGGCCTACGCCCTCATGCAGGCCTGCGGCCTCGTCGACGACCATCTCGTGGCCTGCACCGCACGCGGCAAGGGCCGCGCGGCCCGGCCGGGAGCGGGGCGCGCGGACTGAGGAGACGCGTTTCCCGCGCACGCCGAAGGGGCGACCGCGGGGACGGGGCGGGCGCCCGCGGCCCGCGCGCCGCCCTTCGCCGACAGGCCGGTCCTGCGCCCCGGCCCGGCCCCTCCCGTGATCCGTACGGACGGGGCGGGGCGTCTCCCGGGCCGATCGCGTCCTGCTCCGGGCGGCCGGAACGGAGCCACGTGGGTCCCTGCCCCGGGCCGCCGGGACGCCACGCGCCGCCCCGCCCCTGCCCCGCGCCGTGTCGGCCGGCCTCATCCGCGCCGCGTCGGCACGCGCCCCGCCGCCTCGCCTCACCCTGGCGGGCCCCCACGCGCTCACCGGGCGGGCCGCCCTCCGCTTGGGTCAGCGGCCCACGTACCTCGGCTTCTCCTTCTTCAGGAAGGCCTCCACCGCGATCACGTGGTCCTGCGACGTGCCGGCGACCGTCTGGAGTTCGTCCTCCTTGTCGAGCGCCTCGTCGAGCGTGTGCGAGGCCGCGTAGGCGAGGGAGCCCTTCAGGGACGCGTACGCGACCGTCGGGCCCTCCGCGAGCGTGCGCGCGACCTTCAGGGCCGTCTCCGCCAGCTCGGCGGCGGGGACGAGGCGGTTCACGAGGCCCAGCTCGTACGCCTCCTGCGCGCTGATGTTGCGCGGGAAGAGGAGCCAGTCGCTCGCCCTGCTGTGCCCGACGGCCCGCTGGAGCGTGAAGGAGAGGCCCGAGTCGGCGGTGAGCGCGACCCCGGCGAAGGACGTGTTGAACGCCGCCGTGTCCGCGACGACGCGGTAGTCCGCCGCCAGCGCGAAACCGAAACCGGCCCCCGCCGCGACCCCGTTCACGCCCGCCACGACCGGCTTCGGCATCGCCGTGATCGCCCGCACGATCGGGTTGTAGTGCTCCCGCACCGTGCTCATCGTGCCGCCGTCGCCCGTCTCCTTGTCCCGCTGGAGGTTGGCCACGTGCTCCTTGAGGTCCTGGCCGACGCAGAAGGCGCGCCCCGTCGCGGTGAGCAGCACGGCCCGCACCTCCGGGTCGGCCGCCGCGTTCTGGAGGGCGTCCCGCAGTGCCTCCTTCGTCGCCGTGTCGAGGGCGTTCATGGCCTCGGGACGGTTGAGCGTGATCGTGGCGAGCGCGTCGGTCACGTCGTACAGGACGGAGTCGGCCATGAAGGAGATCCCCTCTGATCCAGCCCTCCGCCGGGCTCCGCTGCCGGGCGGACGGGCAACCGTCCCATCATCCTCGCGAGCGCCCGATACCGGCATGACCGAGATCACGGCGGGCCCCTTCCGACCCGCGCATTCCTCCCGTCCCTGTGATCTGCGTCAACAAAACCGGGGTCCGGGCGTGGGGTGAAGTGGGGCAGTATTCCAGTCACATCGCCGGAATGAGTGGTTTTGAACGAGCGCGTTGCGCAGATGAGTCCGCCCGATGTTGGTCACCAAGCCCCCGCATGCGGGATAATGACAGCGGAAGCAATGTGTTCGATGCCGGTGAGGCAGCGCCTGTGACGGGGCCGCCGGCTGCGATGAGCTGGTTTCAGGAAGGGGAACGAGCATGGCGGCCATGAAGCCGCGAACGGGCGACGGCCCGCTCGAGGTGACCAAGGAGGGGCGGGGCATCGTCATGCGCGTTCCGCTCGAAGGCGGCGGTCGACTCGTCGTCGAGCTGACCCCTGACGAGGCGGACGCCCTGGGCGACGCCCTCAAGAAGGTAGTCGGCTGACGAAATCTCCCGCACGGCCTGTCACACGTATGTCCACGTGACCGCCGAGCACGTCACCACTCGACCCCGGCCCCCGTCTCGCTGAACGAGGCGGGGGCCGGGGTGTGTCCGGGGGCGGTCCGGGCGGAGCCGCGGCGACGTCAGCGCGCGACGGCGCTGAGCAGTCCGTCCCCCACCGGCAGCAGGGACGGTACGAGGGTGGGGTGCTCGCGTATCGCGCGGACGAGTTCGCGCAGGCGCACCACCTCGACCGGCTGGGGGCCCGCCGCGTACGTACGGCCGTCGGCGAAGATGCCCTCGAAGCAGACCGCGCCGCCCGGACGCAGGAGCCGCAGCGCCTCCTCCAGGCACTCCAGGCACTCCATCCGGTCGCCGTCGCAGAAGACGAGGTCGTAACCGTTGTCGGCGAGGCGCGGCAGCACGTCCAGGGCGCGGCCGGGGATGAAACGGGCCCTGTTCCCCGCGAAGCCCGCCGCGCGGAAGGCCTGCCGCGCGAACTGCTGCCGCTCCGGCTCCGGGTCCACCGTCGTGAGCACCCCGTCCTGGCGCATCCCGCGCAGCAGGTACAGCCCCGAGACGCCGGTGCCCGTGCCGATCTCGGCCACCGCCTTCGCGTCCACGGATGCGGCGAGCAGCGCGAGCGCCGCTCCGGTGGCGGGGGACACCGGACGCAGGCCCGCCTCGCGCGCCCGCTCCCGGGCCCACAACAGCGTCTCGTCCTCGGCGACGAAGGCGTCGGCGAACGCCCAGCCCGTCTCCCGGTTGCCGGTAATGAGCCTCTCCTTGCCCCGTAGTTGCCTGGCCGTGACTGTATCCGTTGGCCAAGGGAACCCGCAGATGGGACCGGACGTTAAGAGGGTGTGCGCCGGTCGCGGGCAGTGCCCCCGCCGCCGGGCCGCACGGGAAGTCAGGTCCCAGGCCGGTGCGGGAGGTGGAGGATGGCCGCGAGCGCGGTGCTCGGCGGAGCACGGGCGTACGGGATGACCAGCGGCGATGCCGAGGTCAATCCCGGCAAAATCGCTTATCCGGAGCTAACGGTCCGTATGGCTATGGTGGGTGCTCCACTGGACACCACCAGAGCTGACAGGGGAGGTGCGGCTGCGGCTGGTGACCCGGCGCCGCCCTGGCGTCCCGGAGCGCCCGCCAAGCCGAAATCCGTGACCGACACCGCTGACCGAGCCCTTCCGCAGGCCCGCGCGGCCCGTGAGGGCGGCCCCACCGACGATTCCGTACGCACCGCGACCTTCGCCGCCGACGCGGAATCGAAGGCGTGGACGCCACCCACCTGGGAGGAGATCGTCAGCACCCACAGCGCCCGCGTCTACCGCCTCGCCTACCGCCTCACGGGCAATCAGCACGACGCCGAGGACCTCACGCAGGAGGTCTTCGTCCGCGTCTTCCGCTCGCTGTCCACGTACACCCCCGGCACCTTCGAGGGCTGGCTGCACCGCATCACGACGAACCTGTTCCTCGACATGGTCCGCCGCAAGCAGCGCATCCGCTTCGACGCCCTCGCCGACGACGCGGCCGAGCGGCTCCCGAGCCGTGAGCCCTCGCCGCAGCAGGTCCTCCACGACACCCACTTCGACGCCGACGTGCAGCAGGCGCTCGACACCCTCGCCCCCGAGTTCCGGGCCGCTGTCGTCCTGTGCGACATCGAGGGGCTGTCGTACGAGGAGATCGCGGCGACCCTCGACGTCAAGCTCGGCACCGTGCGGAGCCGTATCCACCGGGGCCGCTCCCAGCTCCGCAAGGCCCTCAAGCACCGTTCCCCCGAGGCGCGCGCCGAGCGGCGCGGGCTGCTGAGGAGCCCGGTGCCCGCGCTGGGAGGGGGGAGCGCGAGCGCGTGAGCGGATCACGTCCCCCAGCCGCCCGGCGCTGTCTCTCCGAGCAGCACCTCGGTGACCGCCTCGCCGCCTTCGTGGACGGTGAGCTGGATCACGATGCCCGTGAGCGAGTCCTCTCCCACCTCGCCACCTGCCCCCGGTGCAAGGCCGATGCCGATGAACAGCGGCGGCTGAAGAGTGCCTTCGCCCAGGCGGCCGCCCCCGCGCTGCCGCCCGCTCTTCTGGAGCGTCTTCAAGGGCTTCCCGGAGGCCCTGACCACGGATACGAACACGGACCCGGCGGCTTCTCGCCCTTCGCGAGCGGCCGGGGAACCGGATTCGGCTTCGCCCAAGGCCCCACGGGCCCCGCGGAATCCGCAGGAGCGGCCGGACGGCTCGGCCCCACGGCCGGACGCGCCGCAGTCGCCGCCCTGACCCGGCCCGCGCTCGCCCCCGTACTGAGCCCCGTCGCGCCCTTCCCCGTGTCCTCCCCGCTGCGCGGCGAGAGCACCCGTACGTCCTCGCGCGGGCGCCGCTTCGCCTACGCGGCAGCGGGCGCCGTCTCGCTCGCCGCGCTCGCCCTCGGCGGGGTCTCCTCGGGCGCCCCCACCGGGGACGTGCCCGAGGCGCGCGGCAGCAGCGTCACCCCGCAGCGCGCACCGAGCGCGGTGGGGCAGCCCGGCGAGTCCGCGCGCCGCCGTGCCACGGGCCTCCTCGGCAACCGCGCGGGCGGCTCCGGTACGGGTACGGGTCCCGTCCGTCCCCTCCTCCTCGCGGCCCCCCTCCTGCCCGGCACCCCCGCGCTCCCGGTCGCGGCCCCCTACTCGGCCTTCGCGCTCCCGCAGGGCGGCGCGGCACTCCCGAGCCCCCTCCTGGCCCGCGCCACCAACAGGAACCCGTTCCCGCAGCCCTCCCCGCAACGCCCAGCGGCCGACGACTGACCCCCCGGCCGGTTCGCCGCCCCGCCCTGCGGGAGCGGAAGCCGCCCTGCCGGGGTGGCACCCTCCGGCGAACGGCCCGCCCCGCGCCCCACGGCCGGTGGCCGGTGGTCGGCTCCCGCCTGGTGCGTACTGCGGGCGGGTGCGATCTGCGTCCGGCGCCAGGCCCCGCGTGCCCACGGGGGCTCCCGTACCACCGGTGCCACGTCCCCCGCACGCCTGGTGGCACGGCCCCGCGGGGTCCCGGTGCCCTCCGCCCGTGGGCCGGGCCCGTCTTCGCGAAGCCGAGCCCGTCGCCTACGGGCCGACCCGCCGCCCGAGCCCGAGCCTGTCCCCCCGGCCCGGCTCCCTCCCCGGGGCAGTGCCTGTCTTCTCTTCCCGAACCCGGTCCCCTCGCCGCGCCGGTCTCCTCGGCCCGGGTTCCTTCCTCGGCCGCGAGCCGGTCTCCCCGGCCCGGCTGCCTCCTCGGGTCCGAGCCCGTCGCCCCCGCCGGTCCCCTCCCCGGGCCCGAGCCCCGTCCCCCGCCCCGGTCCTCTCCCCGGGCCCCGGGGGTGCTCCTGTCGGCCCCAGAGGGTGGGGCGTCTTCTCCGGGCGGGGCCGGGGGCGTTCGGGGGGCGGGGTGATGGGGTGCTCGGGGGTGTCCGTTCTCGGGGCCGTTCGGGGGCCCTCCGACCTGGTTCAATTTCCTTGTGCGCCGGTCCCGGTGGAGGGAGCGGCCGGTGGGTGGAGATGCGGGAGAGCATGGATCTCGGTGAGCGTGGCCGTGCCGGTGCGGACGGTGGCCCGGTGGAGCCCTGGGCCAGGTACGACCCGTGGGGGACCGCCCCCGAGTCCCCGTACGAGCAGCCCGCCGAGCCCGGTACGCGGGCCCGGCGGCGCGGCGTGATCGTCGCCGTCGCGCTCGCCGCGCTCGTCACGGGGACGCTCGGCGGCTACCTCGGCGCGCGGTACGAACGCGACGGCGGCGCCCGCACGCTCGTCCTGCCCGATCCCGCGGCCGGGCCCGAGCGGCCCGCCGGGAGCGTCGCCGATCTCGCTGCGCGCTCGCTGCCCGGCGTCGTGACGCTGCGCGCCTCGGGCGCGGGCGAGGCCGGGACGGGGAGCGGCTTCGTCCTCGACGGGCGCGGCCACATCCTCACCAACAACCACGTCGTCGCCCCGGCGGCCGACGGGGGCGCGCTCACCGTGACCTTCTCGGGCGGCCAGACCCTGCGCGCCGAAGTCGTCGGCAGGGACGCGGGCTACGACCTCGCCGTGGTCCGCGTGCGCGGCGTGAAGAACCTGACCCCGCTCGCGCTCGGCGACTCCGAGGGCGTGCAGGTCGGCGACCCCGTCGTGGCCCTCGGCTCCCCCTTCGACCTGCCCAACACCGTGACCTCGGGGATCATCAGCGCCAAGGAGCGCCCCGTGACCGCGGCGGGCGAGGGCGAACAGGGCGGCATCTCCTACGTCGACGCGCTCCAGACCGACGCCCCGCTCAACCCGGGCAACTCCGGCGGCCCCCTCCTGGACGCGACCGGGCACGTCATCGGCGTCAACAGCGCCATACGCTCCGCGGGCGGCACGGGCGAGGGACAGGCGGGCAGCGTGGGGCTCGGCTTCGCGATCCCCGTCAACCAGGCCCGCTGGGTCGCGGGCGAACTCCTCGACCACGGCCGCGTCGCCCACCCCGTCATAGGAGTCGCGCTGGACTCCCGCGAGGACAAGGACGGCGCCCTCATCGGCAGCGACGAGGACGCGGTGACCCCCGGCGGCCCCGCGGACCGCGCGGGCCTCGCCCCCGGCGACCTGGTGACAGCGGCCGACGGCAAACCGGTCACGTCGACCGAGGACCTGATCGTCCGCGTCCGCGCCCACCGCCCGGGCGACCGCCTGCGCCTGACGTACGTGCGAGAGGGACGCGCGCATGAGGTGACGCTCACGCTGGAGGCGGAGGACTGACCCGGTCACCTGCGACTGACCCGGTCACCGGCAAGGGCGCCCGGGCAAAGCCTCGGCCAAGCTTCCGCGAACCCCGGGGGGTTCCTGGGGCCACAGCGGCAAACGGGGGCGGCGGCACCGTACCGTCCGCCGGAGGCGCCGGGTACCGTGGAGCAGGCCCGGGGACGTGCGGTGGACGCGCCGCTCGCCGGGGACGGCGCGAGGAGTTCTCAGGTGTTCAATGACGTGGGGTTTTTCGAGGTACTGACCATCGTCGTGCTCGGCGTGATCATCTTCGGCCCGGACAAGCTGCCGAAGATGATCCAGGACGGCATGCGCGTGCTGCGCAAGGTCAGGGAGTTCACGGACAGCGCCAAGAACGACATCCGCAGTGAGCTGGGCCCCGAGTTCAAGGACTTCGAGTTCGAGGACCTGCACCCGAAGAACTTCGTGCGCAAGCAGCTCGCGAAGGGCGAGGACGAGTACGGCCTCTCCGAGATCCGCTCCAGCCTCGACTTCCGCAAGGAGATGAACGAGCTGGCGGACACCGTCCACGGCCGGGACGCCGAGGACGACGACGAGGTCGCCAAGGACAGCCGCTCGCTCACCGACCTGAGCAAGAAGGCCGAGCCGGGCAACAGGACGGACCTCACCAAGCGCCCGGCGAAGGCCGACCTGACGAAGCGCCCCGAGCCCGCCGCCGCGACCCCGCCCCCGTACGACATCGACGCCACCTGAGCCGCCCACGGCCGGTGAGCCGCCCACGGCCGCTGAGCCGTACGCCGTCACCGCCGCCACCCGGCCCGCCGTACCGCGCCACGCCGTGCCGTGCCGTCCCCCGCCCCGCCGCACCCCGTACCGCCATTCGCGGCCCCCGCGCCCGCCGCGCCCTCGCCCCGCCCCTCGGTCCCCGCATCCGCCGCCCGCGTGGTTCCGCTCCGCCGTGTGACGTGCGCGCGGCGAGGGGTGGCTATCCTGCCGTGTCGGGGTTGTTGCCCCGGGAACAGCGAGGAGGCGGCCACGACGATGGAGACCACGAGTCAGGTGGACGGACAGCCACAGGGCACGGAGGGCGCACGCCCCTCGCGACCGGCATCCCGGCGTGACGACGCGCTCTACCGCAGGGCGGCCTTCCCCTGGTACGGCCTCGACGCCGCGTACACCGGGCCGCGCTGGCTGATGCAGGCGGCGGTCGCGGGGGACGGGGCCGTCGAGCACGGCTCGCTCGGGCACGGCGAGGAGCCCTCGGTACGGACCGAGGGCGGAGCGGACAAGGAACGTTTCGCCGCGGTCGTCACCGTCGCCGCCCACGAGGGACGCCGCACGGCCGACGGCACCGGGATGCTGGAGGCCACGACGGTCTCGTCGGCCGCCTGGCTCGCCGGCGCCGGGCTGCTCACCGTCACCTGGCCGGGCCAGATCGACCACACGCTGCGCGACGACTGGCTGGAGCAGCAGACGGAGGCGGCCTGGGAGCTGGCCGACGACCTCGAAGGCGAGGTCTGGTCGAGCCTGACCCTGCCCGTCGACGGCCGCCCGACGCCCTTCCACTACCGCGAGTCCGAGTACGGCTGGGTCCTCGCCGGGACCGCCGGGGACAGTGGCGTCCATCTCGGTGCCTACGGCCGCGGGATGAGCGCGTACGGGCTCGCCTTCAGCCGCGTCGAGGACCTGGACGCGTACCTGTGAGACACGGGAACGGGGCGCCCTCCGTGCGGAGGGCGCCCCGTTCCCGTACCACCGGCGGCGCTCAGAACTTATTGCGCGGCGTGATGCCCAGTGAGAGCCCCGACAGGCCGCGCTGACGCCCGCCGAGCTTGCCCGCGATCGTGCGCAGCGCGCTGCCCGCGGGGGACTCGGGGTCGGAGAGGACGACGGGCTTGCCCTCGTCGCCGCCCTCGCGCAGGCGCACGTCGATCGGGATCGCGCCGAGTACGGGCACCTGCGCGCCCGTCGTACGGGTCAGGCCGTCGGCGACGAGCTGACCGCCGCCCGTGCCGAAGATGTCGACCATCTCGCCGCAGTGCGGGCACGGCATCCCGGACATGTTCTCGACGACGCCGACGATCTTCTGGTGCGTCTGCACCGCGATCGAACCGGCCCGCTCGGCGACCTCGGCCGCGGCCTGCTGCGGGGTCGTCACGACGAGGATCTCCGCGTTCGGGACGAGCTGCGCGACGGAGATCGCGATGTCGCCCGTGCCGGGCGGGAGGTCGAGGAGGAGGACGTCGAGGTCGCCCCAGTACACGTCGGCGAGGAACTGCTGGAGCGCGCGGTGCAGCATCGGGCCGCGCCACACGACGGGCGCGTTGCCCGGCGTGAACATCCCGATCGAGATGACCTTCACGCCGTGCGAGGACGGCGGCATGATCATGTTCTCGACCTGCGTGGGACGCCCGTCGGCGCCGAGCATGCGGGGCACGCTGTGGCCGTAGATGTCCGCGTCCACGACGCCGACCTTGAGGCCGTCGGCGGCCATCGCGGCCGCGAGGTTCACCGTCACGGACGACTTGCCGACGCCGCCCTTGCCGGAGGCGACCGCGTAGACGCGGGTGAGCGAACCGGGCTTCGCGAAGGGCACCTCGCGCTCGGCCTGGCCGCCCCGCAGCGCGGTCGCCAGCTCCTTGCGCTGCTCGTCGCTCATGACGTCGAGGCCGACGGTGACCGAGGTGACCCCCGGGACCGCGCCGACCGCCGCCGTGACCCGCTCGTTGATGGTGTCGCGCATCGGGCAGCCGGAGACGGTCAGGTAGACCGTGACCGCGACGGCGCCGTCCTGCGCGATCTCCACGGATTTGACCATGCCCAGCTCGGTCAGGGGCCGGTGGATCTCGGGGTCGTTCACCGTCGCGAGCGCCGCCTGGATCGCGTCCTCGCTCGGCAGTGTGGGCGTGTCGGAAGCCATGTACCCGATGGTACGGCGCCGCGCGGGCCCGCCCGACAGGGCCTCGCGTCGCCTTCGTCACCTCAGGCGGCGGGGGGCGGGCGGTACGGGAACACGGGCCGGGCGCGGCGCCCTCCCGGACGGGCCCCGCCCCGCCGTACGGTCCTGCCCGGCGCCCGCGTACGGGCCCCACTCCACGCGCCACGTACGGCCCCGCCCGCGCGCCCCCTGCCGCCCCTGCTCAGCGCCGCTCGCGCTCCGCCTCGTCCGCCGTCCGTTCCTCGATCGCCCCGCGCTCCTCCAAGTCCCGCATGAGGTCCTGGAGTTCCGATCTGATCCAGTCCCGCGTGGCGACCTCCCCGAGCCCCATGCGCAGGCTCGCCATCTCGCGGCTGAGGTACTCGGTGTCCGCGATGGACCGCTCGTTCTGCTTGCGGTCCTGCTCCAGGTTGACGCGGTCGCGGTCGTCCTGGCGGTTCTGCGCGAGGAGGATCAGCGGGGCCGCGTACGAGGCCTGGAGCGAGAGCATGAGCGTCAGGAAGATGAAGGGGTAGCTGTCGAAGCGCAGCGCGTCGGGCGCCGCGATGTTCCACACCACCCACACGATGATGATGACCGTCATCCAGACGATGAACCGGCCCGTGCCGAGGAAGCGCGCGATGCGCTCGGAAGCGCGCCCGAAGGACTCGGGGTCGTAGTCGGGCAGGAGCCGCCTGCGCGGCGCGCGCGGCACGTCGAGCCGGGGCCGCGCGCGCCCGGGGGGCCGCTCCTTGGTCGCGCCCTCGCGCCGCTCCCGCTGCCCCTCCGCCTCGCCGTGCCGCCGCCGCGCCTGCCCGCGCCGCTCGCGCAGCTCGTGCAGCCGGTCCCGCACCGCCTCGACCTGCTGCTCCCTGTCCCGGTCAGCGCCGCCCTGCTCACCCATGCCGCCCCGCCTCCCCGGGCCCGGTGTCCCCTTCGCCGCCCCGCGCCGCCCGCGCGGCCGGGGCCTCGCCCGTCCGCGCCGCACGGTCCTCGGGGACCTCGCCCGAGAGCTGGTACTCCGTCTCGCGCCAGTCCTCGGGGAGCATGTGGTCGAGCACGTCGTCGACCGTGACGACGCCGAGCAGCGCGCCCGAGTCGTCCACGACGGGCGCGGCGACCATGTCGTACGTGGCGAAGAACCCCGCCACCTCGGGCAGCTGGGCCTGCGGCGCGAGCGGCAGCAGGTCGTCGTCGAGCATCCCGCTGACCAGCGTGTACGGCGGATCGCGCAGCAGCCGCTGGAAGTGCACCGTGCCGAGGTACTTGCCCGTCGGGGTCTCGTCGGGCGGGCGGCACACGTACACCTGCGCGGCGAGCGCGGGCGAGAGGTCCGGGTTGCGGACCCGGGCCAGCGCCTCGGCGACGGTCGCGTCGGGGCGCAGCACGATCGGCTCCGTCGTCATGAGCCCGCCCGCCGTGCGCTCCTCGTAGGCCATGAGCCGCCGCACGTCGGCGGCGTCCGAGGGCTGCATGAGCGTGAGCAGGCGCTCCTTCTCCGCCTCGGGCAGCTCGCCGAGCAGGTCGGCGGCGTCGTCCGGGTCCATCGCCTCCAGGACGTCGGCGGCGCGCTCGTCCTGGAGCTTGCCGAGGATCTCGATCTGGTCGTCCTCGGGCAGCTCTTCGAGTACGTCCGCCAGGCGGTCGTCGTCGAGCGCGTCGGCGACCTCGGCGCGGCGCTTGGCCGACAGGTGGTGCAGGACGTTCGCGAGGTCGGCGGGGCGCAGCTGGTCGAAGGTCGCGAGCAGGTTCTCCGCGCCCTGCCCCTCCTCCTCCAGCGAGAACCCGGTGAGCGCCGACCACTCGACGGTCAGCGTCTCGCCGCCGCGCCGCCCCGCCCCCTTCCACGGGAGGCGGCCGCGCGCGGCCGCCATCTTCCGTACGAAGACGCGGTCGATCTCCCACTCGCGCCGTGCGGGGAGCTGCGTCACCGAGACGTCGAGCACGGTCACCTCCTCGCCCGTCTCGACGAGCCGCAGCCGCCGGTCGAGGAGTTCGCCGAGTACGAGGCGCTCGGCCGCCCGCTGCTCGAAGCGGCGCACATTGAGCACGCCCGTCGAGATGACCTGCCCCGACTCGATCCCCGAGACCCGCGTCATCTGGAGGAAGATCCGCCGCCGTGTGGGCAGCTCGACGACGAGTCCGAGAATGCGGGGCGGGCGCCGCCCGACCCGGAGCGTGGCCACGAGGTCCCGCACACGGCCCACCTGATCGCCGTTCGGATCGAAGACGGCCATCCCGGCGAGGTGCGAGACGAAGATCCGCGGAGCGCCACCGGCCACCGGCCACCTCCTTCGCACATCCCGACACGTCATCATTTACTGGGCGGAATCAGGCTAACCGCTGCGGTCCCCGGCCGCCGGACCGCTGGGCCGGACGGACGCGGGGACTCCGGTACGGGGGACTCCGGCGGCCCCGGTACGCTGCGGGCCCAAGATCCGTGTCCCCGCCCCCCGACGAGAGGCTCGTCTTCCGGTGACCCCCCGCGCCCTGACCCGACCGACCAGGACCGTACTCGCGGGCGCTGTGTGCGCCGCCCTCCTCGGCGGGGTGAGCGCCTGCGGCAAGGACCCGGACGAGGGCACCAACGGCGTCGGCAAGCTCTCCGCCGAGCAGATCCACCGCAAGACCACGGCCGCGGCGAACGGCGCGCGCTCGGTACGGCTCAAGGGCAACCTCATCAGCGGCGGCCACACCTACACGCTCGACATGCGCCTGACCGCGACGGGCGGCACGGGCACGGTCCGCACCAAGGGCGCGAGCTTCTCCCTGCTGCGCGTCGAGAAACACCTCTACCTCCGCGCGGACGCCGCCTTCTGGGAGCACGAGGCGCAGGACGCGAAGGGCGGCGGGAGCGCGAAGACGGCGGCGGGCAAGCTCGACAAGAAGTACGTGAAGGTCCCGCCCAAGGACCCCTCGTACAAGCGGCTGAGCCTCTTCACCGACAAGAAGACGCTGCTCGACGGACTGCTCGGGCTCGGCGGCGAACTCGTCACGGCAGGGCGGGGCGAGAGCGGAGGGGTCCGCACGGTACGGGTGGCGGGCGACAAGGGCGCGGGCGCGCGCGTCGACGTCTCGCTCGAAGGCGAGCCCTACCCGCTGAAGCTGCGCAGGGCGGGCGACGCGGGCACGGTGGCGCTGAGCGCTTGGAACGCGGCGCTCGACCTGAAGGAACCCGGCCTCGACGAGACGGTGGACTACGGGGACGGGCTGCTGCCGCAGACGTGAGGACGCGGGGCGGCGGAGGGCGCCTGGTCGGGTGGGCGAGTGGGATGCGGCGGGGTGAGCGGGCCGGGCGGGGTGAGTGGTGCGGGCGGTGCGGGCGCGCTGGGTGGCCCGCTGGGCGGGCGCGCCGGGTGGCCCGCCGGGTGGGTGCCCGGGGCCGGTGGGCGTGCCGGGCCCGGGGTGTCTACGCCGGGGTGGTCACTTCTTCTTCCGCTTCCGCCCGAAGACGAGCTTCGGGAGCGGGGCCGGGCGGGTGACCCGGGTCGACGCGGGGCTCGGCGGCGGGGGAGCGGCGAGCGAGGAATCGGGCGCGGGCAGCGTCCCCGCCTCGTACGCGGGAACGAGGCGCAGCACCCGGCACTCGCGGGCCCAGCGCTCCGGCATCGACTCCGCGTCCGGCGCGTTGAGCCGCTTGCCCTTCAGCTCGGCGACCGCCTCGTCCCACGCGGGGGAGCCCGCGGCGATCTCCTCGACGGCGGCCCGGAAGGTCACGAGCCGTACGCCCTTGTCCTTGCTCCGCACCGTCACCTCCGCGCCGCCGCCCGCCGTGAGCCCGGGGAGCGGCTGCTCGCCCGGCCCGTCCCCGACGAGGAGCACCGCGCCCTCGTGCCACACGTGCCACAGCGCGCGGGCGGGGTCCGTGCCCTCGCCCCTCACCCACACGAGGGACGACTTCTTCGCGGCTTCCTCGACGAGGGCGCGGTCGAGCGGGGTGGCTGCGGCAGTCATACGAGCAGCGTAGCCACCACCGCGCGCACGGCCCCCCGTCCCCTCGCCTTCAAAGCCTTCAAAGCCTTCAGAGCCAGCCGTTGCGCTTCAGCGTGCGGTGGATGCCGAGGCAGATGACGAGGATCGCGCCGAGGACCATCGGGTAGCCGTAGGTCCAGCGCAGCTCCGGCATGTGCGTGAAGTTCATCCCGTACACGCCGCAGATCATCGTCGGCACCGCGATGATCGCCGCCCACGAGGTGATCTTGCGCATGTCCTCGTTCTGCGCGACGGTCGCCTGGGCGAGGTTCGCCTGGAGGATGGAGTTGAGGAGTTCGTCGAAGCCGACGACCTGTTCGTGGACGCGGGCGAGGTGGTCGTGGACGTCGCGGAAGTACTTCTGGATGTCCGGGTCGATGAGCCGCATGGGGCGCTCGCTGAGCAGGTGCAGGGGCCGCAGGAGCGGGGCGACGGCCCGCTTGAACTCCAGGATCTCGCGCTTGAGCTGGTAGATCCGGCCCGCGTCGACCCCGCGCGAGGCTCCTTTGCCCGGCGCGGTGAAGACCTCCGTCTCGACCTCGTCGATGTCGTCCTGGAGCGCGTCGGCGACGACGAGGTAGCCGTCGACGCAGTGGTCGGCGAGCGAGTGGAGGACGGCGGAGGGGCCGTGCGCGAGGAGTTCGGGGTCTCCCTGGAGGCGGTGGCGCAGGCCGCGCAGCGAGCCCTGGCCGCCGTGCCGCACGGTGATCACGAAGTTCCGCCCGGTGAAACACATGATCTCGCCGGTCTCGACGATCTCGCTCGTCGCTGTCAGTTCCTCGTGCTCGACGTAGTGCACGGTCTTGAAGACGGTGAAGAGCGTGTCGTCGTAGCGCTCCAGCTTCGGGCGCTGGTGGGCGTGGACGGCGTCCTCGACGGCGAGCGGGTGGAGCCCGAACTCGGCGGCGATGCCCGCGAACTCGGCCTCGCTCGGCTCGTGCAGACCGATCCAGGCGAAGCCGCCGCCGAGCCGGACGAGTTCGACGGCCGCGTGCGGGGTCAGGGTGTGCGGGGTGGGCACCCGGCGGCCCTCGCGGTAGACGGCGCAGTCCACGACGGCCGAGGGCACCTGGGGGTGACGGTCCGTCTCGTGGGGGGCGGGCACCTTTCGGGCGGAGGGGCGGACCACGGCACGCAGGCTGGGGATCATCGACATGGTGCTGCTCCTTCGTGCGCGACCGGGCGAGCCGGGCGGAACCTCCCGAAACGGGGACGTGCGCCGCACCGGGCACGTCCGCACATCGGGGAGCACCGCGAGAAAGCGGTGCGCGGTCTGCGCTGCTGATGGGGTCTCCCGGGCGGGCGGGAGGGGGGATCAGGCGGTGACGAAGTGCTCTTCCGTGTGCCCCGCGATCAGCGGTGAGAACGGAAGGGGAAGAGGCGTTTACCCCCGTGGGACCCGGGTATGTACGGCCTCAAGTTCCGGGCCGGGCCCCAGGAGAGGGCCGCGGCACCGTCAAACGGAAGAGCGGGTGGTACTGCACGGTCGACTTCGGTCCATGAGCCCCACCTCCTCCGGCCGGTCCCTCGTAAGGGACGGGTGACCCGATACTCCGGGAGTACAGCGGCCGGGCTGAGAGCGTGCTTCTGCGCGCTGCCCTGACCAGCGGCCAAGCCTAGCAGTCGGCTGCCCTGTCAATCCCCGTTTTGCCCGCGCGATACGCCTTGCCTACGCGGCCTTTACGCGACGGGCCGCTCCGTGCTGCCCGCCCGGCCGCTCCTTCCCACCCGCCGACCTGCCCTTTCCCGCCCGCCCACCCGGCGTGCGCGCCGCCCCGCCGCGTACAGTCGCGGGCATGGCAACCGACGTACGCGCCCTGGTGGAGGCCCGGCTGAGCAGCGCGCTCGGCGCGAGCGACGCGCGCGCGGGCATCACCTTCCTCGGCGCGGAACGCATCGAGGTGCTGCGCTTCCTCGACACGCACGAGGCCGCCGCACCGCTCGTGCGGTACGCGACGCTCGGGATGTCCGCGGCGCCGATGAACGACCCCGCAGCCTTCCTCGCCGACCCGGTCAAGGGCCCGCGCGCCGAACTCGTCCTCTCGGTACGGGCGGGGCGGGCCGACACGGACAAGGTCCTGCGGCCCCTCGCGGTGCTCGCCGCCTCGCCGCAGGTCGAGGGTGTCGTGATCGCGCCGGGCGCCTCGCTCGACGTGGGCGAACCGCTGTGGCCGGGCGCCCCCTTCACCTCGGTGCTCGTCGCGGAGCCGGGCGGCCTCGTCGCGACCCTCGACCTGGACGCCCCCTACGATCCGGTCGCCTTCCTCCCCCTCCTCCCCATGACCCCCCACGAGGCCGCCTGGAAACGCGTCCACGGCGCGCAGGCCCTCCAGGAGAAGTGGCTCGCGCACGGCACGGACCTGCGCGACCCGCTGCGGGGCGGCGTACCGCTGGACTGAACGGACCGCCCTGCGCGGGCGCGCGGGGCTTCGCCCTCGTATCCGTACGGCGGCCGCGGCCCCGCCGGGCCCGCGACAGCCGCGCCCACGCTTGCCGCACCCCCGTCCGCGAGTGGCCGGGTCACGACCTCGGACCTTGACGGAGGCACGTGCGGCGGGGACCGTGGGCCGCATGAGGGGGGACGTCCGTTGTCCGCGGTGCGGTGGCCGGGTGAGCGCGCCCGGTCTCTTCGCCGATGACTGGTGCTGCCCCGCGCACGGCCCCGTGCCCCCCTTGCGCCCCGCGCTGCCGCCGGGACCCGAGGAACTCGCCGCCGTGCTGCGGTGCGCGAAGGTCCCGGTGTGGATGCCGTGGCCGCTGCCCGTCGGCTGGCTCTACACGGGCGCGACCTCCGCGGGCGACGCCCGCACCGGCGCCCTCGCCACGGTCCTCGCCTGCGCGGGCCCGGGCCCGCAGGGCACGAGCGAACTCCTCCTCGTCGCCGAGCGTCCCGGGCTCGGCCTCGGCGCCCACCTCGCCGGAGTGACGGCCGCGGCCGCCGACGAGGGAAAACCCGCCGCGGGCACCGCCCTCGCCGCCGGGGCCGCCGTCACCCTGTGGCGCCTCGCCGAGGCCCCGCCCGACCGCACGGTCCTCATCGGCGACGCCGGCGACACCCGCCTGTGGCTCATCACGCGGCCCGAGGGCACCGCCGCGCTCAACCCGGAGGAACTCGTCCTCGCCGACCTCCGCGAAGCCGCGTCCGAACTGGAGTTCCTGCCGTACGGGGCGCTCACGGGCTCCCTCCTGGAGGGGCCCCGCCCCTGAGCGGGCGGGGGCCGCGCCCGCCGAGCGGGCCGCTGCGGACTCGTACCCCTCACGCGGGCTTTATCCTGGAACGCGCCCGGCGATCCCGGGCCCGCCCGCTTCCCGCTTCCCCGGTACCGGCCCGCCCGCCGGTACCGAACCCGCCCCGAAGGAGCCCGTGCCGTGCGTGTCGACCTGCACACCCACTCCACCGCCTCCGACGGCACGGACACCCCCGCCGCACTCGTCGCCGCGGCCGCCGCCGCCGGGCTCGACGTCCTCGCGCTCACCGACCACGACACGACACGCGGCCACGCCGAGGCCGCCGCCGCGCTCGCGGCACTCGACCGCCCCCTCACGCTCGTCCCCGGCGCGGAACTCTCCTGCCGCCTCGACGGCATCGGCGTCCACCTCCTCGCGTACCTCTTCGACCCCGACGAGCCGGAGCTGCTCGCCGCCCGCGAGCTGATCCGCGACGACCGCGTGCCGCGCGCCAAGGCGATGGTCGAGAGCCTGCGCGCGCTCGGCGTGCCGATCACCTGGGAGCAGGTCGCGCGCATCGCCGACGGCGGCTCCGTGGGCCGCCCGCACCTCGCGTCCGCACTCGTCGAACTCGGCGTCGTGGACACCGTCTCGGACGCCTTCACACCCCAGTGGCTCGGCGACGGCGGCCGCGCCTACGCGCCCAAGGCCGAACTCGACCCCGCCGACGCGATCCGCCTCGTCAAGGCCGCGGGCGGCGTCAGCGTCCTCGCCCACCCGCTCGCCGCCTCGCGCGGACGCACCCTGAGCGAGGAGGCCATCGCGGGCCTCGCCGCCGCCGGGCTCGACGGCATCGAGGCCGACCACCCCGACCACGACCCGGCGACCGCCGCGCGCGCCCACGCGCTCGCCGACCGGCTCGGCCTCCTCGCGACCGGCTCCAGCGACTACCACGGCACCCGCAAGCCCCTCGCGCTCGGTGCCCGCACGACCGACCCCGAGGTCTACGGCGAGATCATCCGCCGCTCCACGGGCGCCTTCCCCGTCCCCGGTGCCGGCGGAGCCGCCCGCACCGCCTGAACCACCCCCCTTCTTCCGGCCGTCCCGCCCGGGCGCGGCCGGCCTCCGCGCGCGCCGCCACCCGGCCCCGCACCCGTAGCCGTACGGGGCGGGGCCCGGCGGCGCGTCGCGGGGCGTGCGCTTCGTCATGGTTCAGGGTGCTTGGTACGCGCCCCTCGCACGCCCGACCACCCCCCCGTACACCCGCCCCCGCCGCGCCCGAAGCGCGCCGGGGAACCTCCCGCAAGGCCCCACGTGTTCGACTTCGCCGTCTTCGGCTCCCTCTTCCTGACCCTCTTCGTGATCATGGACCCGCCCGGGATCACGCCGATCTTCCTCGCCCTCACCGCGGGGCGCCCCGCCAAGATGCAGCGCCACATGGCCTTCCAGGCGGTGTGCGTCGCCTTCGGCGTCATCGTCGTCTTCGGCATCCTCGGGCAGCAGATCCTCGACTACCTGCACGTCTCGGTGCCCGCGCTGATGATCGCGGGCGGACTGCTGCTCCTCCTCATCGCGCTCGACCTGCTCACCGGCAAGACCGACGAGCCCCAGCAGACCAAGGACGTCAACGTCGCCCTCGTCCCGCTCGGCATGCCGCTCCTCGCGGGCCCCGGCGCGATCGTCTCGGTCATCCTCGCCGTGCAGCACGCCGACTCGGTGAGCACCCAGATCTCGGTGTGGTCGGCGATCGTCGCGATGCACCTCGTGCTGTGGGCGACGATGCGGTACTCGCTCGTCATCATCCGGATCATCAAGGACGGCGGCGTCGTCCTCGTGACCCGCCTCGCGGGCATGATGCTCTCGGCCATCGCCGTCCAGCAGATCATCAACGGGGTCACGCAGGTCATCAAGGGCGCCTGAGCCCCCGTACGCACGAGGGCCCCCGTCCGGCGCTTGCCGGGCGGGGGCCCCGAGTCATCATCGAAGGTGCGGCGGCCGTGCGGAGGCCGTCGCGGGAAAACGGCGTTACGAAGCCGGAGCCTCTGCCGGGCGGATGTAGAGCCGCTGACCGATCTCGGCCGCCTGCTGAACGATCCGGTTGACGGAGGCCGCGTCCACGATCGTGCTGTCCACTGCGGAACCGTTCACGTCGTCGAGGCGCATGATCTCGAAGCGCATGGGGCTTCTCCCTTCGTCCGGGTGATCCTCCAACGGAGAACTGTGATGCGAGGGTCTGGACCCAGTTTCGCCCTCGTACGCGGAAGCGGGAGTTGCCCGTCCGTTACGAGTGGATTGCGAGAACTGAGGTAACCCCGCTCCGAATGGGTACAACGAGTTGCCCTGAGCAAACATTCCCTTGGCTAAGGAAAACTTTCAGCGCCCTAAGTACTTGACAGGCGGAGCCGTCACGTCTCCTCGCTCCCCGCGCGCACCTGTGCACCACCCCGCGCGGTTGTGCGCGCCCCGCGCCGATCGGGACAATGAGCCCCCTATGAACCAGGAATCCGTGGACATCGGCGCCCGAATCGACCGTATCGACCGGCTCCTCGCCCAGATCGCGGGCGAACTCGCCGGGGCCGCGACGCACGCGATCTTCGTCGACGCCGGTTATCTCTACGCGGCTGCCGGACGGCTCGCCGCGGGTACGGAGGACCGCAAGGGCTTCGAACTCGACGCCCAGGGCCTGATCGACGCGCTCGTCGACTGCGCGAGCCACGTCTTCCCGCACAGCAGACTCCTGCGTGTCTACTGGTACGACGGCGCCCGGCGCCGTATCCACACCGCCGAACAACAGTCCATCGCCGAGCTGCCCGACGTCAAGGTGCGTCTCGGCAATCTCAACGCCAACAACCAGCAGAAGGGCGTGGACTCCCTCATCCGCGGCGACCTCGAATCCCTCGCCCGGCACCGCGCCATCGGGGACGCCGTCCTCCTCGGCGGCGACGAGGACCTCGTCCCCGCCGTCGAGGCCGCGCAGGACTTCGGCGCGCGCGTCCACCTGTGGGGCATCGAGGCCCCCGAGGGCCTGCGCAACCAGGCGGACCCGCTCCTGTGGGAGGTCGACACACAGCGCACCCTCGACCTCGCCTTCCTCAAGCCGTACGTGAACCGCCGCACCGTCGTCACCTTCGACGACGCCGTCGTCCCCCGCCCCACCTGGGACGACGTCCACTTCGTCGGCAAGCGCGTCGCCGTCACCTGGTACAGCACCAAGGGCCCCGAGGCCCTCGCCGCGCTCCTGCCCGGGCCCTACCTCCCCGGCCCGGTCGACCAGGACCTCCTCATCGAGGCCGAGGCGCTCCTCCAGTACTCCCTGCGCGCCCAGCCGGACCTGCGCCGCGCCCTGCGTGACGGCTTCTGGGAGCACGTGCGGACCCTCTTCCCGACGCCGGACAGCGGACCCGAGACGGGGGTGCGGGGCTGAGGCGCGGGGCGGCGGGGATACGCCTCACGCCGCCGGGCGCGTGTCCCGGAAGGTACGTCGTCGGGTGAGCGTCCCGGAGGTCACGTCGTCGGGTGCGCGTCCCGGAGGTCATGCCGCGGAGTGCGTGTCCCAGAAGGCGAGCAGCGCCTGTGCCGTCTCCTCCGGGCGGTCCGTGTTGGGCGAGTGCCCCGCGCCCGCGACGCGGGTCCTGCGCGCCCCGAGCCGCAGCGCCATCGCGTCCAGCCACTCCACCGGCCACGTGTCATCGCTCTCGCCCGACACGACGTGCACCGCGACGCCGCTCGCCGCCAGCTCGGCGACCCGGTCCGGCTCCGTCGCCAACTGCTTTCCCGTGGTGAGGAGTTGCACGGTACGCGTCCGGAGCCACCGCTCCCGCATCCGCTGGTCCCGCTCGGTGACCGGGCGCGCGGCGACCTCGGCGGCCTCCGGCGACTCCAGGGCCGCCATCGCCTCCCACACGGCGCCCTTCTCCATCGCGCCGAGCGCCTGCGAGAGCAGCGCGAGCTTCTCGATCTGCCCCCGCGAGGTCGCCGCGGGCCCGGCGGACATGATCGTGAGGCTCGCGAAGAGGGCGGGCTCGGCGATGACGGCGGCGCGCGCGATGAGCCCGCCGAGCGAGTGCCCGAGCAGGTGCGCACGGCCGCCGAGCGCCCCCACGAGCGCGTGCACGTCGGCGGCCAGCTCCTCGGGCGCGTACGCCTCGGGCGCGTCGGGGCCCTCGGTCTCGTACTGCCCCCTGCCGTCGACCGCCACGACCCGGTACCCACCGGCGCCGAGCGCGGGCAGGAGCGGCAGGAAGTCCTCCTTGCTCCCGGTGAAGCCGGGCAGCAGCAGCGCCGCGGGCGCCCGCGCCTCGCCGGTCGCGAGCGCGGCGAAGTCCCCGCGCGCGGTCGCGAGGACGAGACGCTCTGTGCCGGGCGGAGGGACGAAGGTCGGCGGCCTGCTCATGGGACGGAGGCTAGCGGGCGGCGCCCGGCTTGTCGCGGGCCGGTGGGGGAGGCGTGCCCGGCGCGGACAGCACGCGACCCCGGGACCTTCGCGCAGGTCCCGGGGTCGTTCGTGCGGTCACGGTCTTCCGGCCGTGCGCCCGCCTCAGTCCTCGGCGGTATCGGCCGCGGGGCGGCGCGTACGCGTCCGGCGGCGCGGCTTGCGCGCGGCGCCCGCGCCCTCGCCGGACTCCGTGGCGGCGGCCGCGGCGACAGGCTCAGCCGCCCGCTTCTGCTCGGGGACCTCGGTGCCCGGGCGGGCGACGGCGGTGGCGGCCGAGCGGGTACGGCGGCGGCGCGGCTTGCGCGGCGCCTCGTCGCCGCCGTCACCGGCGGCCTCGGTGCCCTGCTCGCCCGTGGTGGCGGCGACGGGCTCGCCGTTGCGGGTGCGACGGCGACGGCGCGGGGCCCTGGGCTCGCGCTCCTCCTCGGCCTTCTCCTCCGTACGGGAGTCCTTGCGGCCCTCCGTACGGGCGCCACCGCGACCGCCCGCGGGAGCGGAGCCACCGCGCTTGCCGCGGCCGCCCGTCTCGCCCAGGTCCTCGACCTGCTCGGCGTCCAGCCCGGCACGGGTGCGCTCGCTGCGCGGCAGCACGCCCTTCGTGCCGGCCGGGATCTTCAGCTCCTCGAAGAGGTGCGGTGAGGTCGAGTACGTCTCGGCGGGGTCGGGGAAACCGAGGCCGAGCGCCTTGTTGATGAGCTGCCAGCGCGGGATGTCGTCCCAGTCGACGAGCGTGACAGCCGTACCCGAGCGGCCCGCGCGGCCCGTACGGCCGATGCGGTGCAGGTAGGTCTTCTCGTCCTCGGGCGTCTGGTAGTTGATGACGTGCGTGACGCCCTCGACGTCGATGCCGCGCGCGGCGACGTCGGTGCACACGAGCACATCGACCTTGCCGTTGCGGAAGGCGCGCAGGGCCTGCTCACGGGCGCCCTGGCCGAGGTCGCCGTGCACCGCGCCCGCGGCGAAACCACGGCGCTGGAGCTGCTCGGAGATGTCGGCGGCCGTCCGCTTCGTACGGCAGAAGATCATCGCGAGCCCGCGGCCGTCGGCCTGGAGGATGCGCGCGACCATCTCGGGCTTGTCCATCGAGTGCGCGCGGTAGACGTGCTGCTCGGTGTTGGCCACCGTGGCGCCCTCGTCGTCGGGCGAGGTCGCGTTGATGTGCGTGGGCTGCGACATGTAGCGGCGCGCCAGCGCCACGACGGCACCCGGCATCGTCGCGGAGAAGAGCATCGTCTGCCGCTTGACGGGCAGCATCGCGACGATCTTCTCGACGTCGGGCAGGAAGCCGAGGTCGAGCATCTCGTCGGCCTCGTCGAGCACGAGGGCCCGCACCTTGCTGAGGTCGAGCTTGCGCTGACCGGCGAGGTCGAGGAGACGGCCCGGGGTGCCGACGACGACGTCCACACCCTTCTTGAGCGCCTCGACCTGCGGTTCGTAGGCACGGCCGCCGTATATGGCGAGGACGCGCACGTCGCGCACCTTGCCGGCGGTCTGGAGGTCGTTGGTGACCTGCGTGCACAGCTCGCGGGTCGGCACGACGACGAGGGCCTGCGGGGCCTCGCTGAGCTTGTCCGGGGTCGCGCGGCCGGCCTCGACGTCGGCGGGCACGGTCACGCGCTCAAGGAGCGGGAGGCCGAAGCCGAGCGTCTTGCCGGTCCCGGTCTTGGCCTGGCCGATCACATCGGAGCCGGACAGGGCGACGGGCAGGGTCAGTGACTGGATGGGAAAGGGGGAGACGATGCCGACGGCTTCCAGCGCCTCGGCCGTCTCGGGGAGAATCCCCAGGTCCCGAAAAGTCTGCGTAGTCAGGATGTTGCCTCTTCGTTAAGGCGGTACGAGGAAGCATGAGGGGTCTTGACCGTGCCGCGGACCGCCGGCCGTGTAACGGGGACGGGCCGGGTCGCGTCGCGGGACCTCTGCCCACGCTCACAGCGCTCATACCGCTGAGGGCCCCTCGACAGTCGTGCGCGCCGGGGGCGCGAGCGGCCGGGAGGGCTGTCGGGTCGGAGCCGATCGGGCCACCGACCGGGCATCCTCGGTACACCCGCTGAACATATGGGCATATTCGGCGGGCTCCTTTACCACCATACCCCCAAAGCCCGCAGGCGTGTCGGCCGAAGGCCACACGTAGTGGTCATCACACCTGTCGGCCGCCCGGGTGCGCGCCCCCTGGGGCGGGCTATTGTGCGCTCATGGAGACGCCAGACACCGCCGCCGCGACCACCGCCCGCGACTGGGCCGCGAGCTCCGTCGAGCCGCACTACAGGGACGCGGTCGTCGACCTCCTGGGCGCCCTCGCCTACGGCGAGCTGGCCGCCTTCGAGCGCCTCGCCGAGGACGCGAAGCTCGCCCCGACGCTGAAGGACAAGGCGGAGCTGGCCAAGATGGCCTCCGCCGAGTTCCACCACTTCGAGAAGCTGCGCGACAGGCTCACCGAGATCGACGCCGAGCCCGCCGAGGCGATGCAGCCCTTCGCGACCGCGCTCGACGCCTTCCACCAGCAGACGGCGCCCTCGGACTGGCTGGAGGGCCTCGTCAAGGCGTACGTGGGCGACTCGATCGCGAGCGACTTCTACCGCGAGGTCGCCGTGCGTCTCGACACGGACACGAAGGACCTCGTGCTCACGGTCCTCGCCGACACGGGGCACGCGGACTTCGCCGTCGAGAAGGTCCGCGCGGCGATCGAGGCGGACCCGCGCGTCGGCGGCCGGCTCGCCCTGTGGGCGCGCCGCCTGATGGGCGAGGCGCTCTCGCAGGCCCAGCGGGTCGTCGCCGAGCGCGACGCCCTCTCGACGATGCTCGTCGGCGGACTGGCGGACGGCTTCGACCTCGCGGAGGTGGGCCGCATGTTCTCGCGGATCACGGAGGCGCACACGAAGCGGATGGCGGCGCTGGGGCTGGCGTCCTGAGGACGGGCGCGGCGAGAGCGTGAAGGCAGGGACCCCGGGCGGGGCGACGGCCTCGCCCTCCTGACGGTTTTCGGCCATTTTCCGGCCGCTCAGGCGGGGGCGCCCTCGCGTGGTCGTTCGGCGGCGAGGGACTCGGGGCGGGGCAGGAGCGAGAGCAGTGCCGCGGTGAGCGCGGTCGCCGCGAGGAGAGTCAGCGGCAGGTGCCCTGGGCCGAGGGAGCTGTGCGCCACGAAGGCGCCGAAGAGGCCGCCCACGCCGCCCGTCGCGTACACGAGCGCCTGATGCGGCAGCCGCCCGGGCAGCCGGTGCAGCGTCAGGGCGGCGAGCACGAGGCCCAGCGCGGCGGCCCCCACTGCTTCCACGATCATCCGGTCCTCCCGGTGGCGACAGGGCAATTCGGTCGAAGCCGTCCTACCCCCGCGGGTAGGGCCCAACCGCGTGAAGCCTCGGGGAACAGGGGTTCGAGAAGTCGCCCGCCGGGCGGAGGCCGACCCGGTCCCGACGTTCTTCCCCGGGTCTGCTGCGCCGCTGCCGGGGAGCGGTCGGCCGCGACGACGTCGTCCAGCGGGAACCGCCTGTCGACGGCCGGGCCGAGCGGGTGCCCGAAGCCCGTGCACCGGTGCCCCGCGACCGGGCCGGACGGGCGGGGGCCGGGCGCGGGTCGAGCCGGCCGACGGTGACGAGGGTCCCGGTGAAGCACGCGGCCGCCGTCGCACCGGCGCCTACCGCGTCGATGATCCCCGTCCCTTCGCGGCCCGGCCGGGCGTGCGGGAGGCGGGCCGGCAGCGGGGCGGTGCCACGGCGGACCGGGTCGTCGAGCCCGTCGACCGCGAACGCCTCGATCCTGACGCGTACCCCGCCGGGGCACACGGCGACCGATCGCACGGGGGGCGCCCCCCAGCACGCAGAAAGGCGGCCCCCCGTGGGGGACCGCCTTTGTCACGCCCGCCGAGGGGCGCTCCGGGCTCAGGCCACGCCGAAGCCGACCTTGCGGGGAGTGGACTCGCCGATCTCCACGTACGCGAGCTTCGCGGCGGGGACGAGGATCTTGCGGCCCTTGTCGTCCTCCAGGCTCAGCAGCGGGGACGTGCCCCCGAGCGCGTCGGCCACGGCCTTCTCGACCTCGTCGGCGCTCTGCCCGCTCTCCACAACGATCTCGCGCGGCGCGTGCTGCACGCCGATCTTGACCTCCACGGCTATGTCCCTCCGACGGTCACCGATGTGCGCGACACAGCGCGCCGTACGCGCCCCACATTAGCCCGGCGAGGGGACCCCGCTGAGCGGAGCCCGGCACGCCCTGAGCGAACACGCGCGGCGCGCGCGGCGTCGCGCCGTGCGTGCCGCGCCGCCGCGCCCCCTCAGTCGCCCTGCGCCTGCTGCTCGCTCCCGTACAGCGGGAAGCCCGCGATGCCGCGCCAGGCGAGCGAGGCGAGCAGCTGGACCGCCGTGTCGCGCGGCACGCTGCGGTCGCTGTGCAGCCAGGAACGGGCCACGACCTGCGCGAGGCCGCCGAGCCCGGAGGCGAGCAGCATCGACTCGTCGCGCGAGAGCCCGGTGTCCTCGGCGATGACCTCGCAGATCGCCTCGGCGCACTGCACCGTCACGCGGTCCACGCGCTCGCGCACCGCGGGCTCGTTGGTGAGGTCCGACTCGAAGACGAGCCGGAAGGCGCCGCCGTCGTCCTCGACGTAGCTGAAGTAGGCGTCCATCGTCGCCCGCACGCGCTGCTTGTTGTCGGTCGTCGAGGCGAGCGCCGTGCGCACCGCCTGGAGCAGCGCCTCGCAGTGCTGGTCGAGCAGCGCGAGATACAGGTCGAGCTTCCCGGGAAAGTGCTGGTAGAGGACCGGCTTGCTCACCCCGGCGCGCTCGGCGATGTCGTCCATCGCCGCCGCGTGGTAGCCCTGCGCGACGAAGACCTCCTGCGCCGCGCCGAGGAGCTGGTTCCGGCGCGCGCGGCGCGGCAGCCGGGTGCCCCTCGGGCGTGCTGCCTCTGTCTGCTCGATGGCGCTCACGCCGCCTCCCAGGATCGTTGCCTTCGCGGAACGGTGCCCGCGCCCGCCATCGTACTTTTCGGTAACCGCCCTGTGCGCGCCTTGCGGCAGCTTTTCACCAGTCGGACACGGGGTTCGTGCTGGTCAGGGCGGTGTCGGAACAGTACGGACGGGTTTGGGCAGGGTACGGCGGTACGGGGACGCGCGGCGCCTGTCGTGGCGGGGGCCCGCCCGGGCGTTCCCGGTGCGGGCGGCGCCGTCAGCGGTACTCCTCCTCGTCCTCCTCCACGATCAGCTCCTGTTCCACGCGGTCCCCCTCGTCCACGGGCTCGCCCTCCCTCCGCTCCAGCGGCGAGCGGGCCTCCTCCGCCTCCGCCGGCACGTCGGAGTCGACGACGGCCTCGGGGTCGTACTCCTCCTCGAACGTCTCGGGCTCCTCCGGGTCGGCCGGAGTTTCCTCGGCGCCCAGGTCCTGCGGATCGATCGTCATGGCACTCGCCTTTCGGGCCGGGGTGGCACGGGGCGGGCGGAGCACGGACCGCGGTGCTTCGTCCTGGTTGTCAGGGTACGTCCCTTACGTACCCGGGTGTGACCGCCCGCACAGGCTCCCGGTGCGTGACCCTCTCGTAACATGACCGCGTGTCCCCGGAACCGTCTTCCCTGCCCGCAGCCGCCGAACCCCGGGTCGGCTCCGTCCCCCTCGCCCCCGGTGAGGAGCTGCGCACCCTCGACCTGCCGGGGCGCACGCTCGCCGTGCGCTCCGTGCCGCCCCCGCGCGAGGGGCTGCCGCCCGCCCTGTACGTGCACGGGCTCGGCGGCTCCTCGCTCAACTGGTCGGCGCTCCTGCGGCTGCTGCGCGACGACCTCGAAGGCGAGGCGCTCGACCTGCCGGGCTTCGGGGAATCCCCGCCGCCCGACGACGGCGATTACGGCATCTCGGCGCAGGCCCGCTCCGTCGTCGCGCTCCTGGAGGCGCGCGGGCGCGGTCCCGTGCACCTCGTCGGCAACTCGATGGGCGGCGCCATCGTCACGCGGGTCGCCGCGGCCCGCCCCGACCTCGTGCGCACCCTCACGCTCGTCTCGCCCGCGCTGCCCGAGATACGGGTGCAGCGCACCGCCGTGCCCACCGGGCTCCTCGCGGTCCCCGGTGTCACCGCGCTCTTCAACCGCCTCTCGCGCGACTGGACGGCGGAGGACCGGGTACGGGGCGTGCTCGCGCTCTGCTACGGCGATCCCCGGCGCGTCGACGAGGCCGGGTTCCGGCAGGCGGTCGCCGAGATGGAGCGGCGCCTGACGCTCCCGTACTTCTGGGACGCGATGACCCGCTCGGCACGCGCGATCGTCAACGCGTACACGCTCGGCGGGCAGTACAACCTGTGGCGGCAGGCCGAGCGCGTCCTCGCCCCCACGCTCCTCGTCTACGGCGGCAGGGACCAGCTCGTCTCGTACCGCATGGCCCGCAAGGCGGTCAGGGCCTTCCGCGATTCCCGGCTGCTGACCCTGCCCGACGCGGGGCACGTCGCGATGATGGAATACCCCGAGGCCGTCGCGGGGGCGATCCGTGAGCACGTGGCACGGAGCGGGCGGGCCGACTGAACGCGCCGGGTAGCGTGCTCCCTGCCGGGCGGGGGGAGCTTTCCGTGAATACGGCGATTTCGCCCCGTACGGCGCGTACGTTGCCCTGAGCGGGGCGGACGAGGCGGGCGGGGGCGCGTAGGTTGCGGGGGAGCAGGGCGCTCCGCGGACGGACCGCCGGACGAGGTGGCAGAACGCCGGGCACGGGTGCCGGGCGGGGAACACAGCGAGACGACAGCGCGAGACAGGAAGCCGAGGGACCGCGTGGGACGACACCGCCGTCCGCCGAACCCGCAGGACCGCACGCCGGGCACGGCACCCGCCGCGCCTGCCCCCGACGTCCCGCGCGCGCGGCCCCGCGAGGCCCCCGAGCGGAGCGCCCCGGTCGCCGCGCGGCGACCGGCGCCCGAGGCGGCGCGGCGGGCACAGGCCCCCGAGCCCGCGCGGCCACCGGCACCCGGGGCCGCGGAGCGCCCGGCGACCGGTGGCGCGGGCCTGCGTCAGCCCCTGCCGCCCGCCGTCCCGCACGCACGCGGCCCGCACCCCGAGGCCGGCGAGTCCGCGCGGCCAGGGCCGAGCGAGGGGCTGCTCGGCGCGGGGGAGCAGGGGGACACGTACGGCGGTGGCCCCCGGCGCGAGTACCTCGACGCCTTCGACCGGCCCTTCGGCGCGCCCGCCACCCCCGCCCGCGCCGAGGGCGCCCCGCCCCGCGCGGGCGACGAGGACGACGTCGACCTCTTCACGCCGCGCGCCAAAGCCCCGCAGCCCAGCACCCCGCAGCCCGCGGCCCCGCCGTCCCCCGGCGCCGCCTCCGGTGACGGCGAGGGCGAGCCCCCCGCGCCCGCGCCGGGGACCGGGAGCGGCGGCCACAGGGGGCGGCTCATCGCCGGGGCCTGCGCCGCCGTGCTCACGCTCGGTCTGGCCGTCGTCGTCTCGGGGCAGCACCACGAGGGCGCCGCGCCGCTCGACGCGAAGGCGCGGGCCGCGCACCCCTCGGTGGACGCCAAGCGCTCCGTGCCGAGCGAGCGCCCCTCGCCGTCGGCACCGCCCACGTACGACGAACTCATGGGCCGCACGTACCCGCTCGCCGCCGACGCCAAGGGGCCGGGCACCTTCACGACCGTGCCGGGCAGCGCGCGGGCCCCGCGCAAGGGCGCGCAGCTGCTCAGCTACCGCGTCGACGTCGAGGACGGGCTCGGGCTCGACGGACAGCTCTTCGCCGACGCCGTGCAGAAGACCCTCAACGACGACCGCAGCTGGGCCCACCAGGAACAACGCGCCTTCCAGCGGATCTCCAAGGGCAGGCCCGATTTCGTCGTGACCCTCGCGAGCCCCGGCACGACCGCCGACTGGTGCGCCAAGTCGGGCCTCGACACGACCGTCGACAACGTCTCCTGCGACTCGGCAGCGACCCCCCGCGTCATGATCAACGCCTACCGCTGGGCGCAGGGCTCGACGACGTACGGCGACGCGATCCACCCGTACCGGCAGATGCTGATCAACCACGAGGTGGGGCACAGGCTCGGGCACAACCACGTCAGCTGCACCCGGAACGGACAGCTCGCGCCCGTCATGCAGCAGCAGACGAAATTCCTCGATCACGACGGCATCACCTGCCTGCCCAACCCCTGGCCCTACCCGAAGAGTTGACCGGGGGCAGGTGGGGCGCCCGGCCCGGGGTGGCCCGAATGTGACCGTTCTCGCTTTGACACCCGTTCGTCTATCGATCATATTTTTTCGCATGTCGAACGCCCGCATCACGCCGCAGTACGCCTTTGAGCTCGCGCTCATCGGTGTCACCGCGCTGTGCGTGGCCGACATCATCTGTAGCTGACCCCAGCGTTCCCCCGGCGCCCGCCGTCCCTTCCGCGGCCCCGCGCCGGCTTCTCTCGCAACGCTCCGGGTCGCACCCCCGTCGCCCTGCCCCGTGCCAGGGCGCGCGGCCGCTCGCAACCACCCCCGGAGCGCCCCCACTCCGGCCCGTCGTGCGTGCCGCTCGTTCAAGGAATTCCGCATGTCCCGTCACCCCCTGCCCGGCTCCGCCCGCAGATCCGTCCGTACGCGCGGGGCCGCCGCGCTCGTCGTGAGCCTCGTCCTCGCCGGTGGCCTCGCCGCCTGCGGCCCCGACGACAACGGCTCCTCGGACACCGCCAAGAGCGGCGGTACGGGGGCGAGCGGCGCCCCGCACAAGGGCGGCACCCTCACCGTCCTCAACGCGCAGCCCACCACCGACTTCGACCCCGCCAGGCTCTACACCTCCGGCGGCGGCAACATCCCCTCGCTCGTCTTCCGCACCCTCACCACGCGCGCCCGCGAGAACGGCGCCGCCGGCTCCAAGGTCGTGCCCGACCTCGCGACGGACACCGGGACCCCGAGCAAGAACGCCACGGTGTGGACGTACCACCTCAAGAAGGGCCTGAAGTACGAGGACGGCTCGCCCATCACGAGCGCCGACATCAAGTACGGCATCGAGCGCTCCTTCGCCGGTGAGCTGTCCGGCGGCGCCCCGTACCTGCGCGACTGGCTCATCGGCGGCGCGGACTACCAGGGCCCCTACAAGGACAAGAGCGGCAAGGGACTCGACTCGATCGAGACCCCGGACGACCTCACGATCGTCTTCCACCTCAACAAGCCCGAGGGCGAGTTCCCCTTCCTCGCCACGCAGACGCAGTTCGCGCCCGTGCCCAAGGCGAAGGACACCGGCACGAAGTACGAGAACCACCCCGTCTCCTCGGGCCCGTACAAGGTCGTGACGAACGAGAACGACGGCGAGCGCATCACCCTGGCGCGCAACAGCAACTGGTCCGCGGCCACCGACGACCAGCGCAAGGCCTACCCGGACAAGATCGACGTCCGCTCCGGCCTCGACTCGGCCGTCATCAACCAGCGACTTTCGGCCAGTGTCGGCAAGGACGCCGCCGCGATCACGACCGACACCAACCTCGGCCCGGCCGAGCTGGCCAAGGTCACCGGGGACAAGAAGCTCGCCTCGCGCGTCGGCACCGGGCACTTCGGCTACACGAACTACCTCGCCTTCAACCCGAAGGTGAAGCCCTTCGACAACCCGAAGGTCCGCGAGGCCGTCGCCTACGCCGTCAACCGCACCTCCGTCGTCAACGCGGCCGGTGGCTCCGCGCTCGCCGAGCCCGCCACGACCTTCCTGCCCGACCAGAAGTCCTTCGGCTACACGAAGTACGACCCCTTCCCCGCCGGGGACAGCGGCAACCCGCAGAAGGCCAAGGAGCTGCTGAAGGAGGCCGGTTACCCCAAGGGCCTCACCATCACGCTCTACCACAACAACGCGAAGAACTTCGCGACGAGCCCCGAGGTCGCCACCGCGCTCCAGGACGCGCTCGCCAAGGCCGGTATCAAGGTCACGCTCAAGGGCCTCGACTCCAGCGACTACAGCGACACCGTCTACAGCGTGAAGACCGAGCCCGGCGCCTTCCTCGCCGGGTGGGGCGCCGACTGGCCCTCCGGCGGGCCCTTCCTCGGCCCGATCTTCGACGGCCGCCAGATCGTCAAGGACGGCTACAACTTCAACTCCGGCCGCCTGAACGATCCTTCGGTCAACAAGGAGATCGACGAGATCAACAAGGTCACCGACCTCGACGAGGCGGCGAAGCGCTGGGGCGCGCTCGACAAGAAGATCGGCGAGCAGGCCCTCACCGTGCCGCTCTTCCACCCCGTCTACAAGCGGCTCGTCGGCACCGACGTCAAGAACGTCGTGATCAGCGACTGGACGGGCGTGCTCGACATCTCGCAGGTCGCGGTCAAGTAAGGCCGCACGCGGGGGCGGTACGGACCGGCGCGACCGGTCCGTACCGCCCCCGGACCCGTCCCCCGCCCCGGTCCGTCCACCCGGCCCGGGCCCCCGATCCCCCCTCACGGCGGTACCCCTCACCATGTCCGAAGCACTCCTCACCGCCGGTGGCGGCGGGGCCCCCGCCGGGCCCGCGCCCGGGGCCCGCACCTTCTGGCGACGCCTGCGCGCCCGCCGCTCGGCGCTCCTCGCCGCCGGCGTCGTCCTCCTCCTCGTCCTCGTCGCCGTCCTCGCCCCGCTGCTCACCGCGCTCGAAGGCCAGGACCCGACGACGTACCACCCCTCGCTCGTCGACTCGGCCACCGGCGGCGTCCCGATCGGCTCCTTCGGCGGCGTGAGCGGCAGCCACTGGCTCGGCGTCGAACCGCAGACCGGCCGCGACCTCTTCGCGCGCCTCGTCTACGGCGCCCGCGTCTCGCTCGGCATCGCCTTCTTCGCGACCACGATCCAGGTGGTACTGGGCGTCGGGCTCGGCCTCGCCGCCGCCCTCGGCAACAAGCTCGTCGACCAGCTCATCAGCCGCGTCACGGACATCACCGTCGCCCTCCCGATGAACATCCTCGCGCTGGCCCTGCTCGCCGTGGCCCCCGGCTTCCTGCCCCGTGCGGTGCTCCTCGCGCTCATCATGGGCCTCATCGGCTGGACGGGGACCTCGCGCATCGTCCGCGCGCAGGCCAAGTCGCTCGCCGCGCTCGACTACGTCGCCGCCGCGCGCCTGAGCGGCTGGCGCACGTGGCGCATCGCGCGCCGCGAACTGCTGCCCTCGCTCGCCGCGCCGGTCATCGGCTACACCGTGCTGCTCTTCCCCGGCAACATCATCACCGAGGCCGGGCTCTCCTTCCTCGGCGTCGGCATCATCCCGCCGACACCCTCGTGGGGGCAGATGATCACGGACGCCAACACGTGGTACCAGGCCGCGCCCACCTACCTGCTGCTCCCCGCCGGGCTGCTCTTCCTCACGGTCCTCTCGCTCACCGTCTTCGGCGAGGGCGTCCGCACCGCACTCGACCCGCGCGCCGAGTCGCGGCTCGCGACGGGGACGCGGAAGCTGCGGAACCGGCTGCGCGGCGACCGTACGAAGGACGCGGCCCGGGCCCCCCGTACCGCAGCGCCCGCCGCCGTACCCGCCCCGCGCGACGACGAAGGTGACGCCCGATGACCCGCTTCCTGATCCGGCGGCTCGTCGGCGCGCTCCTCGTGCTGCTCCTGCTCTCCGCCCTCGTCTACGCCCTCTTCTACGTCATCCCCGGCAACGTCGCGCAGACCATCTGCGGCCCGCGCTGCTCGCCCGCGCAGGTCGCGCAGGTGCACGACAGGCTCGGGCTCGGCGATCCCGTATGGGCCCAGTACTGGCACTTCCTCCAGGGCATCTTCGCGGGCCGCGACTACTCGACCGGGACCGGCAGCGAGCACTGCGGCGCGCCCTGCCTCGGCATGTCGTACCGCAGCGGACAGCCCGTCACGACGCTCATCGCGAACAAGCTGCCCGTCTCGGGCTCGCTCGTCGTCGGCGCCTTCGTGCTGTGGCTGATTCTCGGTGTCGGGACCGGGATTCTCTCCGCCTGGCGGCGCGGGCGGCCCACCGAGCGCGTCCTCACCGGGATCACGCTCGCCGGGACGGCGACGCCCGTCTTCGTGATCGGGCTCGTGCTCATCATCATCTTCTGCTCGACGCTCCAGTGGCTGCCCTTCCCGACGTACGTACCGTTCTCGCAGGACCCCGAGCAGTGGGCGTGGAACCTCGTGCTGCCCTGGTTCTCGCTCGCGCTCATCGAGTCGGCGAAGTACGCGCGCCTCACGCGGAGCGCGATGCTGGAGACCCTCGCCGAGGACCACGTGCGCACCTTCCGCGCCTACGGCGTCAGCGAGCGCTCCCTCGTCGTGCGGCACGCGCTGCGCGGCGCCTTCGCCCCCGTCATCGCGATGAGCGCGCTCGACGTGGGCACGATGTTCGGCGGCGCGACCCTCACCGAATCGCTCTTCGGCATCCCCGGGCTCGGGCGCGCCCTCGTCCAGGCCGTGCAGGTCTCCGACCTGCCGGTCGTCGTCGGCGCCGTCCTGGTGATCGGCTTCTTCGTAGTCCTGGCCAACGCCGTCGCGGACGTCCTGTACGTGGTGGCCGACCGACGGGTGACCCTCGCATGACCGTCTCCGACGAGCCTCTGCTCGATGTACGCGACCTCACCGTCGACTTCGGGGCGCTGCGCGCCGTCGACCACGTCTCCTTCAGCCTCCGCGCCGGGGGCGCGCTCGGCATCGTGGGGGAGTCCGGCTCGGGCAAGAGCGCGACCGCGTACGCCCTCCTGGACCTGCACCGCGGTACGGGCGCCGAGGTCGGCGGCAGCGTACGGGTCGCCGGGACCGACGTACTCACCGCCTCCGACGGAGACGTGCGGAGACTGCGCGGCGGCACCGTCGCGATGGTCTTCCAGGACCCGCTGTCCTCGCTCGACCCGTACCACGCGATCGGCGACCAGATCGCCGAGGTCGCCCGGCTGCACAGCGGCGCCTCGCGGCGGGCCGCGCGCGCCCGCGCCGTCGACGTGCTCGACCGGGTCGGCATCCCCGACGCGGCCAGGCGCGCCCGCTCCAGGCCGCACGAGTTCAGCGGCGGGATGCGGCAGCGCGCCCTCATCGCGATGGCGCTCGCCTGCGCCCCTCGGCTCCTCGTCGCCGACGAGCCGACGACCGCGCTCGACGTCACCGTGCAGGCCCAGATCCTGGACCTGCTGCACGAACTGCGCACCGACGAAGGGCTCGGGCTCGTCCTCGTCACGCACGACGTGGGCGTGGCGGCGGGCAGCGTCGACGACGTCATCGTCATGAAGCAGGGCCGTGTCGAGGAGCGCGGACCGGTGCGCGAGGTACTCGGCGCGCCCCGCGCGCCCTACACGCGCGCCCTGCTCGGCGCCGTCCCCAGGCTCGACGGGCCGGTCGCCCGCAGTCTCGAATCCGAGGGCGAACCACTCCTCACCGCACGCGGGCTGACCAAGGTGTACGGGCGGGGGCCGCGCGCGGTCACCGCGCTCGAAGGCGTCTCGCTCACCGTGCGGCCCGGCGAGAGCATCGGCATCGTCGGCGAGAGCGGCAGCGGCAAGACGACGCTCGGGCGGATGCTCGTCGGGCTCCTCGAACCGAGCGGGGGCACGGTGTCGTACGGGGGCGCGGCGGCCGCGCGCGAAGGGCGCCGCCCCGCCGTGCAAATGGTCTTCCAGGACCCCGCGTCCTCGCTCAACCCGCGCCGCGGCATCGGCGAGTCCATCGCCGACCCGCTGCGCGCCCGCGGCGACCGCGACGAGGCCGCGATCCGCGCCCGCGTCGAAGGGCTCCTCACCCGCGTCGGCCTCGACCCCGCCCAGTACGACCGCTACCCGCACGAGTTCAGCGGCGGCCAGCGCCAGCGCGTCGGCATCGCCCGCGCCCTCGCGCCCGAACCCGCCGTCCTCCTCGCCGACGAGGCCGTCTCGGCGCTCGACGTCACGACGCAGGCCCAGGTCATCGCGCTGCTCGACGAACTGCGCCAGGAACTCGGCCTCGCCCTCGTCTTCGTCGCCCACGACCTCGCCGTGGTCCGCCAGGTCAGCGAACGCGTCCTCGTGCTGCGCGCGGGGAAGCTCGTCGAGGAGGGCCCGGTCTCCCGCGTCTACGGCGAGCCGGCCGACCCGTACACGCGCCGGCTCCTCGACGCGGTCCCGGTCCTGGACCCGGCCGACGCGGCGCGACGGCGGGCGCGAAGGCGCGCGGAGCGCGCGCGAGGGCACGCGGAGGAGGCCGCGGCGGTCTGACCCCGCGCCGGGGCGGCGGACGTCGCCGTACGCCGCCGAACGGAGCAGTGGCGGGCGCCTCGCGAGGGGCGCCCGCGGGGTCTCGCGCCGGGCCTCGCGCGCACGTACCCCCGCTTTCGCGCCCCTAAAACGCCCCCGCCCGGGAATGGTTACGACTCTTCACCCCTTCCGGTGGTCCGACGGACAACCGTCCGCCGGACCCCCCATACCTGCGCATACCTTCGTCCCGCTGTGGGTCGCCGACCGAAGGGCGGCCCCGTGAACGGGAGATCGGGGGTGCGCGCTCGTGCGCATAGGACTGCTGACCGACGGCGGCTATCCGTACGTGAACGGCGAGGCGAGACTCTGGTGCGACCGCCTCGTGCGCGGTCTCGGCACGTACGCCTTCGACGTCTACGCCTTCAGCCGCGGCAGCCGCCAGGAGGACCTGGGCTGGGTCCGCCTGCCCGAGCACGTCCACCGGGTCCGCACCGCCGCGCTGTGGGACGCCCCCGACGACGGGCCGCGCCCCGGTCGCCGCGTGCGCCGCGAGGCCCTGGAGCACTTCGCGGCGCTCGCGACGACCGCGTGCGCGGCCACGACCCCGCCCCCGCTCCCCGCGCCGGCCGCCCCGCCCCCCGCGACATCACCCGGCGGCCTCCTCGGCCTCACCGCGCTCGCCGGGATCGCCGCCACATCGTCCACCGCCCCCGCCGGGCCCCCCGCGCCCGCACCGCCCGTGACGAGCCCCTTCGCCGAGGCGCTCCTCGGCCTCACCGCGCTCGCCCAGGAACACGGCCCGCTCTCCGGACTGCTGCGCTCCGAGGCCGCCGTCCGCGTCCTGGAGAGCGCCTGCCGCGCCACGGGCGCCGTCCCCGCGGCCCGCCGCGCCCGCGTCCCCGACCTCCTCCTCATCGCCGACCTCGTCGAACGCGCGCTGCGCCCGCTCGCCCTCGACTGGTACGACGCGGACGGACTCGGCGGCGTCGGCCTGTGCCACGCCACGACCGGCGGCATCGCCGCGCTCCCCGGCCTCCTCGCCCACCACCTCCACGGCGTCCCGCTCCTCGTCACCGAGTACGGCGTCCGCCTGCGCACCCTCTACCTCGACGGCGCCCGCCACCTCGACGAGGACGAGAGGACCACCGCCCGCACCCTCGGCGCCCCCGTCCGCGCCGTGCTCGGCGGCTTCCACCGCGCCCTCGCCGCCGACGTCTACCGCGCCGCCTCCCTCATCACCCCGGGCAACGCCCACGCCCGCCGCTGGCAGGAGCGCTGCGGCGCCGACCCCGAGAAGCTGCGCACCGTGTACCCGGGGATGGACGCCGAGCGCTTCGCCGGGGTCGCGGGGGCGTCGCCGCACGGCACCGCGGCGGACACGGGCGACGGGGCCGGCACCGCGGCGGACGCGGGCGGCACGGCGGCGGACGCGGGCCGCGCCGCGGCGGGTACGGGCGCCTCCGCCCGTACGGGGAAGACCGCCCCCGGAGCCGACGCGACCCCCTCCGGCACGGAGACGCGCCCCGCCGAGGCCGTCGAGGTCCGGATCGCGTACGTGCCGGGCGAGGTCGAGCCGCTCGGCGGGCGCCCCGCACGCCCGTTCCGGGGCACGGGGGACGCGGGCGAGCGGCGCGCACCCGTGCTCGGGCGGGCCTACGCCCGCGCCGACGCGGCGCCGGAGCCCGGGACACCCCCCGTACCGCCGCCCGGAGCGCCCGCACGGACCGGCACCGAGCGCAGCGGCTGGGACCTCGTCTGGGTCGGGCGGATCGAGCCCGCCAAGGACCTGCACACACTCCTGCGCGCCTTCACGACGGTGCACGAGGCCGAGCCGCGCGCCACGCTGCGCCTCGTCGGGACCGCCGATGACGAAGCGGCCCGCACCTACCTCGACTCCTGCCGTGCCCTGACCGCCACGCTCTTCCCCGCCGACCCGGAGGGCCGCCCCTGCCCCGTCCGCTTCGACCTCGCCGTGCCGGAAGCGGACGCGGAGGGGGACACGGGGGCGAAGGACGCGGGAACGGACGCGGGCACGGACGCGGGCACGGACCGCGGCCCCGGCGGCGAGTCCGGCGGCGGCCCCGGCTTCGGACCCGACCTCGCCGAGGTCTACGCGGGCGCCGACGCCGTCGTCCTCTCCAGCACCGCCGAAGGCTTCCCCATCAGCCTCGTCGAGGCCATGTTCTGCGCCCGCGCCACCGTCTCCACCGACGTCGGCGCCGTGCTCGAAGTCGTCGGCGGCACCGGCGTCGTCGTCCCGCCCCGCGAGCCGGCCGCGCTCGCCGCCGCCTGCCTCGGCCTGCTCCGCGACCCCGAGCACCGCGCCCTGCTCGGCGCTGCGGCCCGCGCCCGCGCCCTCGAACTCTTCACCGTCGAGCAGAACATCGCCGCCTTCCGCGCGATCTACCACGACCTCACCGCACCACCGCACCCCGCCCCGCCCCTCCTCGCCGTCCCCGGCGCCCGCACCGCGTCCTGGGCCGCGGGCGACCTGACCACGACCGAGCGCGCTATGGAGACCACCCGATGAGCAGCCCGACCCGCACACCGACGGGCACGGCCGACGACACGCCCGCACCCCAGGAGCCGGAGCCCATGTCCTCCGCCGTCGACCCCGTCAAGAGCCTCATGCTCATCCACCACGACCTGTGCGCCGACGCCGTCGACCCGCTGGAGATCGCCGCGGGACTCGAAGCGCGCGGCGTCACGGAACGCACCGCGCGCGCCTACCGCCACCGCGACGTCTTCGCCCTCGCCGAGGAGATGTACGCGCGCGTCCCGCACACCGAGGACCACGCCGCCGCCGAACTCCACCCCCCGGCCGCCGCCGCCCGCACCCGCGCTCCCCGCACCCCGGCCAGGCTGCTCCTCCTCCCGCTCCCCGCGCTCCTCGCCGCCGCCGGGCTCGCCGCCTGGCCGCACACCGCGGGCAGACCCCGTCTCGCGCTCGCCGTCGGCACCGGCGCCGCCGTCCTCCTCGCGCTCCGCGCCTGCCTGCGCAGGGGCCCGCTCGGCAGCCGCTTCCCCGCGGCCCCGGGCACCGCCGCGTACGTCCTGCTCCTCCTCGCCGCCGCCCTCTACGGCGAAGGGCTCATCTCGCAGGCGCTCAGCGGCGGCCCCGACGGCGCCTGGGCCCCGCGCACCGCCCCGCTGCTCGCGCTGCTCGCCTCGCTCGTGCCCGCCGCCGCCTGCGTGCGCGCCTTCCGGCGCGGGGCGCGCAGGCGCCTGGGCAGCAGCCGCAGCCTCGACGACTTCGCCGCCTCCGTGTGGCCGCTCCTGCTCGCGCTCTTCGCCCTCTACCTGTGCACCCTGTGGGGCCTCCTCGGCGTCAGCGCGGCGACCCTGCACCAGGCCACGGGACTCCTCTCGGCGGGGAGCCTCGGCGCGCTCCTGCTGCTCGCCAGGCTCATGGTCCAGCACGGCAGGGCCGAGGCCGCGCGCACCGCGCTCCTCATCGCCTGCGCGGGGCAGTTCCTCGCGCTCGCCTCGCTCTTCGCCTCCCGGCTCCCCGGCGCCGCCGCGCTCGCGACGCCCGTGGAACGCCTCACCGCGCTCGGCGGCACGGGCGCGGTCCCCGCGCTCGCCTGCTCGCTCGCGGTCCTCACGCTCCTCGTCCGCACGGTCCCCGCCCTCTCCCGCGCCTCCGCGTACGCGCGAAGCGCCGCCCCGGCGGACGCCTGCGCGCGGGAAGAACTCCGGTGACCCCTCAGCCCTTTCCCCCTCCCGCGGCGCCGACACCGCGGGCCGAACCGACCCACGGCACCACGCCCGAAGGAGAACGCGTCATGAGCCCCACCCTCACCACCACCGGAGGTGCCCGATGAGGGTCCTGCTGATCGGAGCCGGCGGCTACCTCGGCCGCTTCGTCGCCGACCGCCTTCTCGCCGACCCGGCCGTCCAGCTCACCGTCCTCGGCCGCGGCGACGACGCCGACGTCCGCTTCGACCTCGCGACGGGCAGCCCGGGGGCGCTCACCCGCTTCTTCGACGCCGTCCATCCCGGCGTCGTCGTCAACTGCGCCGGTACGGTGCGGGGCGGGGCGCGCGACCTGACCCGGCACAACACCGTCGCCGTCGCGACGATCTGCGAGGCACTGCGGCGCAGCGGCTGCGGCGCGCGCCTCGTCCAGCTCGGCTGCGGCGCCGAGTACGGGCCGAGCCAGCCGGGCTCCTCGACCGCCGAGGACGCGGTGCCGCGTCCCGGTGGTCCGTACGGTGTCAGCAAACTCGCCGCGACCGAACTCGTCCTCGGCTCCGGGCTCGACGCCGTCGTCCTGCGCGTCTTCTCCCCGGTGGGCCCCGGCACCCCCGCGGGTTCGCCGCTCGGGCGGCTCGCCGAGGCGATGCGGCGCGCCATGCAGTCGGGGGACACCGAGCTGAAGCTCGGCGGGCTGGGTGTGCAGCGCGATTTCGTCGACGTACGGGACGTCGCGCGCGCCGTCCACGCGGCCTCGCTCTCGGCCGCGCAGGGCGTCGTCAACATCGGCTCGGGGCGCGCCGTACGGCTGCGCGAGGCGGCGAGCATCCTCGCCCGCGTCGCCGGCTTCAACGGCACGCTCCACGAACTCGACTCGCCCCCCGGCTTCGGCCCCGGCCTCCCGATCCGCGAGCACCACGCGGGCCACGGGCCGCTTCGGCCCGCGATCGGCCACCCGCGCGGCGACTCCGACCACACCCTCTCCGCGCCCGCCGCGCCCCACCCCTACCCGGACGGCTGCGGGCCCTGGCAGCAGGCCGACGTACGCACCGCGCGCGACCGGCTCGGCTGGCGCCCCCGCATCAACCTGGAGGAATCGCTCGCCGACATCTGGATGGAGGCGGCATGCCGGATGTGACCGGCCCGAATCCTTTCGCGGGCCGGACCGTCTCCCCCGGGCAGGAACCCAGCGGCGCGCGCGCCGGTGGCTCCGCCCGGGGGGAGGGGGCGGTCGCGTGAAAAACGAGCGGAGGGACGTGCGCGGTCGGCACGCGCGCCGAAACGTATCTGCGGAGGTCGCGGGGGAGGGGGCGCAGGGGAAGGCACCGGGGGGCGCCCCGGCGAACGCTCCGAGGAGTGGCCCGGTGGCCAACGGTCCGAGGAGTGCGCAGACCAACGGTCCGAGGAGTGCGCAGACCAACGGTCCGAGGAGTGCTCAGGCGAAGGCTCCGAGGGCCGCTCCGGCCAGCGCTCCCAGGACCGCTCCCGCGAAGCCCCCGGTGAACGGCGAGCGGCGCCAGGGCGGGACGGCGCCCCTCGTGCGGAAGGGCCCGCCGCCCCCCGCCGACCCCCAGGGCGCGGCGGCGGCCGCCGACCCCCAGGGCGCGCCGCCCCCCGCCCCCGCGCTCCCCGTCCCCGCCCTTCCCGCCGTGGCCCCGCACCCGGCCGTGCCCGCCCCGGCCCGCGTCCCCGTGCGCCTCGCGCTGCCCGCGCTCCCGCACCCGCTCCTCGCGCCCGGCGAGTGGGCCGAGCCGCTGCGCGAGGACGCGGCCGTCCACTGGGCGGTCCTCGACGTGGACAACGGGCCGGGGCAGCGGCCCGATCCCGACTGCCTGCTCGCCGCCGGGCGGATCAGCAACGCGGGCAGGCGGCGCGGGCCGGGCTCCGCGCTCGTCCTCGGGCGGCTCGACCTCGCGTACGGGGCGACGAACCCGCACCTCGTCCTCGCCCAGGCCCGCGCCTGGCGTGACTGGTACCGCGTCGACGGCTACTACGTGCACCGCTGTCCGGCCGACGCACGGTGGCTGCCCGCCGTGACACGCCTGCTCGCCCGGGTGCGGGCGCTCGGCCCCGCCCACGTCGTCCTCGGCCACGGCGTCCCCCCGCACCCCGGCTACGCGGACCTCGCGGCCCAACTCGTCACCTTTACCGGGCCCTGGAGCCGTTATCGCTGGTCGCGGCCCCCCGAGTGGACCGCCGAGCTGCCCGCCGAGCGCTTCTGCCACCTCGTCCACTCGGTCCCGGCGACCCGCGTCGAGGAGGCGCTGCGGCTCGCCCGCTGGCAGGGCGCGGGCACCGTGGCGGTCACCGACCGCTGCCCGCCCGAGCCCCAAGAGGAGGGAGGAATCGGGGTATTCGCGGCCCTGCCCGGCTACTGGGACGAAATCGTCTCGCGGACCGGACGGGGTGTCTCGGAATGAAAAGCGCCGTGGCACTGTTACGGACAGAAGCAGTCTTCCGAAAAACCGACCAACGGAGTTGCCGTGTCGCTGCCACCCCTGGTCGAGCCAGCCGCTGAGCTCACCGTCGATGAGGTCCGCAGGTACTCGCGCCACCTGATCATCCCGGACGTCGGGATGGACGGACAGAAACGGCTCAAGAACGCCAAGGTCCTCGCCGTGGGGGCGGGCGGTCTCGGCTCGCCGACCCTGATGTACCTCGCGGCCGCCGGGGTGGGCACCCTCGGCATCGTCGAGTTCGACGAGGTGGACGAGTCCAACCTCCAGCGCCAGATCATCCACAGCCAGGCCGACATCGGCCGCTCGAAGGCCGAGTCGGCGCGCGACACGGTCAAGGGCATCAACCCGTACGTGAACGTGATCCTGCACGAGGAGCGGCTCGAAGCCGACAACGTGATGGACATGTTCAGCCAGTACGACCTGATCGTCGACGGCACCGACAACTTCGCGACCAGGTACCTCGTCAACGACGCCTGTGTGCTGCTGAACAAGCCGTACATCTGGGGCTCGATCTACCGCTTCGACGGGCAGGCGTCCGTCTTCTGGTCCGAGCACGGTCCCTGCTACCGCTGCCTCTACCCGGAGCCCCCGCCCCCCGGCATGGTGCCCTCCTGCGCCGAGGGCGGCGTCCTCGGCGTGCTGTGCGCCTCGATCGGCTCGATCCAGGTCACCGAGGCCATCAAGCTCCTGGCGGGCATCGGCGACCCGCTCGTCGGGCGCCTGATGATCTACGACGCCCTGGAGATGAAGTACCGCGAGGTCAAGGTCCGCAAGGACCCCAACTGCGCGGTCTGCGGCCCGAACGCCACGGTCACCGAGCTGATCGACTACGAGGCGTTCTGCGGCGTCGTCTCCGACGAGGCGCAGGAGGCGGCCGCGGGCTCGACGATCACGCCGAAGCAGCTCAAGGCGTGGATCGACGACGGCGAGAACATCGACATCATCGACGTCCGCGAGCCGAACGAGTACGAGATCGTCTCGATCCCGGGCGCCCGGCTGATCCCGAAGAACGAGTTCCTGATGGGCAACGCCCTCCAGGGCCTCCCGCAGGACAAGAAGATCGTCCTGCACTGCAAGACAGGCGTCCGCAGCGCGGAGGTTCTCGCGGTCCTCAAGTCCGCCGGTTTCGCCGACGCGGTCCACGTGGGCGGCGGCGTCATCGGCTGGGTCAACGCGATCGAGCCGGAGAAGCCCGTCTACTGACCGGGAGCGGGTCACCCCGGACGCGACCGACCAGGCGCCCCCCTTCCGCCCTCAAGGCGGGCGGGGGGCGCTTCGCGTCGCGGGCTCACCGGCACCGCCCCGGGGCGGTGCCGCGCGTCAGCGGCACTCCTTGCCCGCCGCGGGGACCTTTCCGCGGACGAGGTACGCGTCCACCGTGTCGTCCACGCACGCGCTCCCGCTGCCGTACGCCCCGTGGCCCTCGCCGTGCCACACCAGCTCGACGCCGACGTCCTCGCCGAGTTCCTTCGCCATGCGGGCCGCGCCCTCGAAGGGCGTCGCGGGGTCGCCCGTGTTGCCGACGACCAGGATCGGCGGGGCGCCGGGCGCCGAGACCTCGGGGGTGGTGCGCTCGCCCTCGGCGGGCCAGTCGTGGCACCAGCCCGCCGTGTCCCAGCCGAGGAAGGGCCCGAAGACCGGGGAGATCGCGCGGAACTCGGCGAGCCGGGCGCGGGCCTGGGCCGCCGTGGGCCGGGTGCTGTCGTCGGCGCAGGAGATGGCGCGCTGGGCCTGGGCCTGTTTGCCGTAGTGGCCGTCGGGGTCGCGGTCGTTGTAGGAGTCGGCGAGCGCCAGGAGCGGTCCGCCGTCGCCCGCGTACGCGGCGTCGAGCGCCCGGGTGAGCTGGGGCCAGGAGGCCTCGCTGTACAGGGGGGAGACGAGCCCGGTGACGGCCAGGGACTCGGTCAGCGCGCGGCCCCTGCCCGCGGGCAGCGGGTGCGCGTCGAGCGTCTTGAGCAGCCCGGCGACCTTCGCCGTGCCGGTCCTCGGGTCCTCGTCGAGCGAGCGGAAGTAGTTGTTCAGGGCGCGCTGGAAGCCGCGCGCCTGCCCCTTCGCGTGCTCCACCGTGTCCGCCGCCGGGTCCACGACCGCGTCCAGCACCATGCGGCCCACGTGCCCAGGGAAGAGGTGCGCGTACGTGCCGCCCAGCTCCGTCCCGTACGAGACGCCGAAGTAGTCGAGCTTCGCCTCGCCGAGGACCGTACGGAGCAGGTCGAGGTCGCGTGCGGTGTTCGCCGTCGTCAGCTGGGGGAGCAGCGCCCCCGTCGTCCGCGCGCAGCTCTTGCCGAAGGCGCTCGCGTCGGCGAGGAAGGCGCGCTCCTCGGCAGGGGTGTCCGGGGTGAGGTCGACGGTGCGCTCGGCGCGGGCCACGGCCGCGTCGTCCCGGCAGTCCACCCGCGCGCTGCCGCCGACCCCGCGCGGGTCGAAGCTCACGAGGTCGTACGCGCGGTGCAGTGTCCCGTACCCAGGTGCGAAGAGCGGCAGCAGGCTCACGCCCGAGCCGCCGGGGCCGCCGAAGTTGAAGACGAGCGAGCCGCGCCGCTCGCCCGTCGCCGCGCTGCGGATGACCGCCATCCGTAGTGTCTTCCCCTCCGGCTCCGCCCAGTCCACGGGCACCGTCAGCCGCGCGCACCGCCACGCGCGCCCCGGTGCCGCGTACCCCTCGGTCGCCCCGCACTCCTTCCACGCGAGCTTCTGCCCCGTGAGCGCGCGGGGCAGCCCGGGCGACGCGGAGCCGGTGGGGGAGGGGGACGGGGCGGGCGACGCGGAAGGGGAGCCCGGCCCCGCGTTCCCCCGGTCACCCCGCGTGCCGCCCCCCGAGCAGCCACTCAGCACCAGGAGCAGCGCGAGCACGAGGGCCACGAGCCCCCCGCGCCGCCCGCCCGCCGCCCGCCGAAGCGCCGCGCCCGCCCCGCCCCGAAGCGCCGCGCCGTCCCCGTACCGCCGTACCGCCCCCGCACCCCGCACGTACCGCTCCCCTTCCCCGTTCCCGCGCGACGACCCGGCGGGCACCGCGCCGCCCTGACGCAGTGCCCGCCATCGTACGAGCCGCCACCGACAGTCAGCGGGACGTCACACTCCGAAGGTCACCCGCACACCGTCCCCGACTTCGGCACCGTCCCGTTCAGGAGGTAGCCGTCCACCGCCTTGCGCACGCACGCGTCGCCGCTGTCGTAGGAGCCGTGCCCCTGGCCCTTGTACGTGATCTCGACGCCGACGCCCTTGCCCAGCTCCTTCGCCATGCGCGCCGCGCCCTCGTAAGGGGTCGCGGGGTCGCCCGTGTTGCCGACGACGAGGATGGGCGGGGCGTCGGGGGCCGAGACGTCGGGGTGCGAAGCGGCGCCCGGCACGGCCCAGTCGGTGCAGCTGACGAGGGACCAGGCGAGGAAGTCGCCGAAGAGCGGGGACGCCTTGCGGAACGCGGGCAGCTTCTTCTCGACGTCCGCCATCGTGTACCGCTCCTTGTCGTCGGCGCAGTTGATCGCGACGTTCGCCGCGGTGATGTTGGAGTAGCTGCCGTCCTCGTTGCGGCCGTTCATCGCGTCCGAGAGCGCCATGAGGACGCGTCCGTCGCCGTCGTAGGCCTGCTGGAGCCCCTCGCGCAGGTAGGGCCAGTAGTCCTTGGAGTACAGGGCCTGCGCGATGCCGCCGGTGCCTGCCGACTGGGTCAGTTCCCGGTCGCCGAGACCGGGCAGCGGCTTGCTGTCGAGGTCCTTCAGAAGCTTCGCGACACGCTTCTCGATCGCGTCACGGCTGTTCCCGATGGAGCAGTCCTCGCCCTGCTTGACGCAGTCGTCGGCGAAGTTGTCGAGCGCGAGCTGAAAGCCCTTCGCCTGGCCGAGGGAGCCCTGCTCGCTGTTTTCGGTCGGGTCGACGACGGCGTCGAAGACGGCACGGCCCACCTTCTTCGGGAAGAGGTGGGCGTAGACGCCGCCCAGCTCGGTGCCGTACGAGATGCCGAAGTAGTGGAGCTTCTTGTCGCCGAGCACCTGCCGCAGGAGGTCCATGTCGCGCGCGGCGTCGGTCGTCGAGACGTGCGGCAGGATCGCGCGGGAGTTCTTCTCGCACGCGGCGTTGAAGTTCTTGGTCCCCGTGACGAACTCGTTGCGCTCGGCCTCGTCGTCGGGGGTGTTGTCCTGCGCGAAGTACTGGTCGAGCTGCTTGTCGTTCTCGCACGCGACGGGCGCGCTGCGGCCCACGCCGCGCGGGTCGAAGCTCACGAGGTCGTAGCGGGTGCGCAGGGTCTCGTACGTGTCGCCGAAGGCCGGGAGCGTCGCGACGCCCGAGCCGCCGGGGCCGCCGAAGTTGAAGACGAGCGAGCCGATGCGCTTGCCCTGGTCCTTCGCCTTGGCGCGGATGAGCGCGAGGTCGAACGACCGGCCCTCGGGGTCCTTCCAGTCCAGCGGCGCGCGCATCGTCGCGCACTGCCACTGCGTGCCGCCGGGGAGCGGGGACGGCTTGTCGCCGGTGCCCTGCGCCTGGTCGGGGGCCGGGCAGCTCTTCCAGCTCAGCGACTGGCCGCGCGGGTCACTGCCGCTCGCGCCGTGGGCCGGTCCGTCGTCGCCGCCGTCGCCGGAGCAGGCGGCGAGGGACACGGCGAGGCTCAGCCCGAGGAGGGCGGCGGTCACCGCGCGCGGCCGGGTGCGGCGGGAGGGGCGGCGGGGCGGGAGGGAGTGAGGCATGGGACCCATCCTGGGGGTGGTACGGGGGTGGCGCGCGGGGCGGGGGCCGGGCGGGTGAGCCCGTACGGGGCCGGGTACCTCCCGCGTGCCGCCCCTTTTCGTGACGGGCGCTCCGTTACAAGGCGCCCTTCTTGGTGAGCTGGTTGAAGCAGATCCAGCCGGGCAGGACCGGCAGCCAGAAGGTCATGAGGCGGAACAGGATGACGGAGGGGAGACCGATCGACAGCGGTACGCCGAGTCCGGCGAGCGCGAGCGAGAGCGCCGTTTCGATCGCGCCGACCCCGCCCGGCGTCGGCGCGGCGGAGCCGACCGCGTTCCCCGCGAGGAAGACGACGGCGACGCTCGCGAGGCTCACGTGCGTCGAGGAACCGCCGAGCGCCCGGATGGAGGCGTCCAGGCACAGCACGAAGCAGCCGGTGAGCGCGAGCATCCCGCCGATCCCGGTGAACAACTTCGACGGCCGCTGGAGCACGTCGAGCATGCGCGGCACGACCCCGGCGAAGAGCGAGCGCACCCGCGTCACGACGAAGCGGCGCAGGAACGGTACGGCGGTGACGACGAGGACGAGCACGGCGGCCGTGAGCAGACCGGCGATCACGGTGCGGGACGGCGAGAGCGTCGGCGCGTTCTCCGTCCCCGTCAGATAGCCGAAGAGCAGCAGCAGGAGGATGTGCGAGGCGAGCCCGAAGAGCTGCGAGGCGCCGACGCTCGCGACCGCGAGCCCGGGGCGCACGCCCGCGCGCTGGAGGAAGCGAGTGTTGAGGGCGAGCCCGCCGACCGCCGGGGGCGCGACGACCTTCACGAAGGACCCGGCGACCTGTGCCGCGATGGCGCGCGGCCAGGGCACCCGCTCGGGCACGAAGCCGAGCAGGCTCATCGCCGCGGCGACGTAGCTGAGCGCGGAGAACGCGGCGGCGGCGACGATCCAGCCCCACTGGGCGTTGTCGATGATCTGGCTGAAGTTGATCTTGCTGAGCTGGGCGAGCAGGAAGTACGCCGCGATGGCGCCCGCGATGAACGTCACGAGCGTGCGCGGCCTGATGCGTTCCAGACGGGCCGGCTCGACCGGGGCCTGGGGGCGGATGCGCAGCACCTCGTGGCGGATCTGGGTGAGCAGGTCCTCCTCGCGTGCCTCGTCCAGGGCCTCGTCGAGGGCGCGTTTCTCGGCCTGCTTCGCGGCGCGGACCGCCTTGCGCCCGCTCTCCACGGCCTCCCCGGCCTCCGTACGGGCCCTCTTGCGCGCCTCCGAGGCCGCGAGCACCGCCTCCCGCTCGCGCTGCGCGCGCTCGCGGCTCAGGCGGCGCAGGGTCGCGCGCGTGGAGCGCGAGAGCGCGATGGGCTGGAGCAGGGGCAGCGCGTCGGCGACCTTGTCGGGGCCGAGCACGTCGACGGCCGTGGCGACCGCGCGCTCGGCGCCGACGCGCAGCCCGAGTGTGGTGAGGAGCTGGCTGACGTCCATCCGGAGCACGAGGTCGCCCGCGGCGATCTCGCCGCCGCGCAGGTCGGTGAGGATCACCGTGCCCGCCTGGTTCACGAGGATCGCCTCGCCCGTGAGCCTGCGGTGCGCGATGCGCCGCGACTGGAGCGCCTGGACCTGCCGCCAGGTGTCGCGCATGAGCGCGTCGGTGATCGCCTCGTCGGGCAGCGCGTCGAGACTGCGGCCCCCGGTGTGCTCGTAGACGAGCATGACGGCGTCGGGGCCCAGCTCGGAGGTCGCGATGAGGCGCGGCGCGTTGGCACCGGCCGCGATCGCCGCGTAGGCGAGCAGCGCCTCCTGTTCGAGGGCCTGGCGCAGGGTCTGGAGGCTGCGGCCGGTGGTGACGGTACGGAGGGTCAGGCGGCGCCAGGCGCGGTAGTAGAAGCCGTGCGCCTGCTGCTCGCGGTCGACGACCGTGACGTCGAGCGGCGGCCCGTCCTCCAGCGTCACGAAGTACTGCCGCCCGCGCTCGGCCTCCTCGGCGTCCTCGGCGGCGCGCGCGGCCGAGACCGGGTGGAAGCCGACGTGGCGCAGCCCGGCGAGCAGCGTGCGCCCGGTGGGGCGCACGTTCGGCGAGCCGACCGCGTAGAGCGTCCCGTACGCGACCGACCAGCCGATGAGCACGGTCAGGACGATCGAGAACGGCGTGGTGTAGCCGACGACGAGCATCGCGAAGGCGTCGAGGAGCAGGACCACCCACAGCACGACGCGCCAGCGCGGTCTGCGCGCCATCCCCACGGCCGTCATGTAGGCGATGACGGGGGCGAGGTAGCCGTGCACGGGGTCGGTGAGGACGTGGATGTCGGCGGGGGACGGCTGCGTGAGCGCGTCCTTGATCGACTGCGGCGCGGAGTCGGCGACCCACAGGTCCGTCGCGAGCGTCACGCCGTGCGCGAGCACGGCGGCGAGCACGCCGTCCGCGATGCGCAGCCCGTCCCGTTTGACGAGCCGTTCGATCGCGAAGGCGACGGGCACGAGAAGGACGGCGATGCTGGAGGCGAGCCCGGCGAACTTGATCAGCAGATCGGGTGCCTCGCCGGTGCCCCGGTTGATGTCCTGTTCGAGCCCGGACGTCGTCCCGTGCGCGAAGGCCGCGACGCCGAGCACGACGGCGAGCGCGAGCACGCCGATGCACAGCCGCAGCAGGTCCAGCGGGCGGTGCACGCGCGCGGGCAGCAGCGGCTCGTCGCCCTCGACCTGGTCGGCGTGCACGACCTCGGGCCCGGGGGCCGGGGAGGGGTGGGCGCCCGCGGCGGGGGGCGCGTGCTCCTTGGCGGGGGCCTTGCCGAGGTGCACGGGCGCGGGGCGGTCCGCGTCCTCCGCGTCCTCCGCGTCCTCCGCGTCCCGCGTGTCCTCCGCGTCCGCGCCACCGCCGGGCTGCCCGGGCTCGCGTGCGGGCTCGTGCGTGGCGGGCTCGTGCGGGGCCGAATCGTGCGGGGCGGGCTCGTGCGGGGCGCGGTCCTCGCGGGGAGACACGCCGGCAGAGCTGTCCGGCTCTTCGGATCGCACGCTCTGCCGCCTCGGGGTCTCGGAAGTCTCTTGTACGTGTCGGTTCGGGATCACCTGTCACCGCCCGCACGATGGTGGCACGGCCTGACAGCACCCTGGGGCATCAGGGTGCAATTCGGGAGCGTACGCAGCCGGGCCCGCACCCCGGGACACCCTCCCGCGCGCCGTGTCGGCGCCGTGCGCGGCTGTCGGAGGCGTGCGGCAGGATGGGCGGGATGAGCGAGCAGCACGACCCCGGCCCCCCGGTCCCGCCTCCGTACGTCGACCGGGTGCTCGACGTCGCCGCGCGCATCCCCACCGGACGGATCATGACATACGGGGACATCGCGGCCTGGCTGGAGGAGGAGCGCCGCGAGCACGAGGACCTCGGCCTCCCCGGCGAGCCCCCGCGCCGCGTCGGCCCGCGCCAGGTCGGCCGCGTCATGTCCCTGTACGGGGACGAGGCGCCCTGGTGGCGCGTCGTCCGCGCCGACGGCACCCTCCTGCCGGGCCACGAACTCCGCGCCCTCGCCCACTACCACGCGGAGGGCACCCCGCTGCGCCCCTCGGCGAGCGAGGACCACGTCCCGCGCATCGACGTGAAGAGGGCGAGGTGGCACGGAGTGGAGGGCTGAGGCCACCACCCGTGTGTGCGCGCACACCACCGTCCCCGCCCCACGACCTCGCCCCGCGCCCCGCGGCGACGTAGCGTCGAACCCCCACCCGCCCCACCGGAACCGGCCAACCACAGTGAGCACCTCCTCCCGCACATCGCCGCACTCCGCACGCCCACGGGCCGGGCGGCAGGCCGCGGGCGGCTACCGGCTGGTGCGCACCCCGCGGACCCCGCCGGGCCCCGTCCCTCTGGACGCGCATCAGCGGGCCGTGGTTGAGCACCGCACCGGACCTCTCCTCGTCCTCGCGGGCCCGGGGACCGGCAAGACCGAGACGCTCGTCGAGTCCGTCGCCGCCCGTGTCGCTGCGGGCGCCGACCCCGAGCGCCTCCTCGTCCTGACCTTCAGCCGCAAGGCAGCCGTCGCCCTGCGCGACCGCATGGCCCTGCGCATCGGCCCCGCCGCCGCCCCGCGCGCCACGACCTTCCACTCCTACGGCTACGCCCTCGTCCGCGCCCACCAGGAGGCAGGCCCGGACGGCTCCCCCGTCCGGCTGCTCTCCGGGCCCGAGCAGGACCTCGCCGTGCGCGAACTCCTGGAGGGCGAGATCGCCCTCGCCGCCGAGGGCAGGGGCCGGGTCCGCTGGCCGGACCGGCTCCGCTCCTGCCTCACGACGCGCGGATTCGCCGACGAAGTACGCGCCGTGCTCGCCCGCAGCCGCGAACTCGGCCTCGACCCGGGAGCCCTGCACCGCTTCGCGAGCCGCACAGGACGCCCCGACTGGCAGGCCGCCGCCGCCTTCCTCGCCGAGTACCTCGACGTGCTCGACCTCCAGGGCGTCATCGACTACGCCGAACTCGTCCACCGGGCCGACCTGCTCGCCCGCCGCCCCGACGTCGCGCGCGAACTCGCCGCCTCGTACGACGCCGTCTACGTCGACGAGTACCAGGACACCGACCCCGCCCAGGTCCGGCTGCTCGAAGCCCTCGCCGGGCAGGGCCGCACGCTCCTCGCCTTCGGCGACCCCGACCAGTCCATCTACGCCTTCCGGGGCGCCGATGTGAACGGCATTCTCGACTTCCCCGGCACCTTCCGCACGGCGGCCGGTGCCCCGGCCCCCGTCGCCGTCCTGCCCACCGCGCGCCGCGCGGCACGCCGCGTGCTCGAAGCGACCCGCGCCCTGACCCTGCGCATCCCCCTCACGCGCCTCCCCTCGGCCGCGGTCCGCGCCCACCGCGAACAACTCCCCACCCGCGAGGGCGGCAGCGTCGAGGTCTTCACGTGCCCGAGCCCCGGCGCCGAGACCGACCACGTCGCCGACCTCCTGCGCCGCGCCCACCTGGAGGACGGCGTGCCGTGGGGCGACATGGCCGTCCTGCTCCGCGCGAGCGCCCGCATTCCCGCGCTGCGCCGCTCCCTCACGGCCGCCGGGGTCCCCATCGACACGGCGGGCGATGAACTCCCGCTCCGCCTCGAACCGGCGGTCCAGCCCCTCCTGACGGCCCTGCGCGTGACGGCGGAGGCGGAGGCACGCGGCGAGACGGATGCGGCAGGGGAGCCGGGGGCGGAGCCCGTACGGGAGCAGGAGCCGGAGCCTGTACGCGAGGCGGAGGGGGAGCCGGTACGCGGGGCGGGGACCGAGCCGGTACGCGAGGCGGGGACCGAGCCCGTACGTGGGGCGGAGGGCGCCCCCGTACCGCAGCCGTCCTGGATCGGGACCGAGACCGCGCTCGACCTCCTCGCCTCGCCCCTGTGCGGCATGGACGCCGCCGATCTGCGGCGGCTCGGGCGGGCGCTGCGCGCCGAGGAGCGCGCGGCGGGCAACCCCGTACCGCCGCCCTCGGACGTCCTCCTCGCGCGCGCGCTCGCCGAGCCGGAGCGGCTCGTCGCGCACGACGCCGCCTACGCGCGGGCGGCGCGCGCGCTCGGCGTGCTGCTCGCCGACACGCGCGCGCTGCTCGCGAAGGGCGGCACGGCGGAGGAGGCGCTGTGGGAGCTGTGGAACGGGACGCGGTGGCCCGCGCGCCTGGAGCGCGCCTCGCGGCGCGGTGGCGCGGCGGGGCGCAACGCGGACCGTGACCTGGACGCCGTGTGCGCGCTCTTCGCGACGGCCGCGCGCGCCGAGGAACGCACCGGCGGACGCGGCGCGCTCAACTTCCTCGCCGAGACCGAGGCGCAGGAGATAGCGGCCGACACCCTCTCGGGCCGCACGGTCCGCCCCGACGCCGTACGGCTCATGACCGCGCACCGCGCGAAGGGCCTGCAATGGCGGCTCGTCGTCGTCTCCGGCGTGCAGGAGGGCGTGTGGCCCGACCTGCGGCAGCGCGGCTCGCTCCTGGAGGCCGACCGCATCGGAAGCGACGGCCTCGCCGAACCCCTCACGCCCGGCGCGCTGCTCGCCGAGGAACGCAGGCTCTTCTACGTGGCGGCGACGCGCGCCGCCGACCGCCTCGTCGTCACGGCGGTGAAGGCCCCCGCCGAGGACGGCGACCAGCCCTCGCGCTTCCTCACCGAACTGGGCGTCGAGCCGCGCCACCTCACGGTCCGCCCGCGCCGCCCGCTCGCCGTGCCCGCGCTCGTCGCCGAACTGCGCGCGACGACCGTCGACCCGCACGCCTCGCCCGCGCTGCGCGAGGCCGCCGCGCGCCGCCTCGCGCGCCTCGCCGCGCTCACCGACGCGGACGGCAGGCCGCTCGTGCCGACCGCGCACCCCGGCACGTGGTGGGGCCTCGCGGACGAGACCGCGAACGAGGTCCCCGTCCGCGACCCCGCGCAGCCGCTCGCGCTCTCGGCGAGCGCGCTCGGGCAGCTCGTGGACGTGTGCGCCCTCCAGTGGTTCCTGGGCAGGGAGGTACGGGCGGAGGCGCCCGCGAGCACGGCACAGGGCTTCGGGAACGTCGTCCACGTCCTCGCCGACGAGGTCGCGACCGGGCGCAGCCCCGCCGACCTGGACGTCCTCATGGAACGTCTCGACACGGTGTGGGACGGGCTCGCCTTCGACGCGCCCTGGAAGTCGGCGCAGGAGAAGGAGAACGCGCGCGCGGCCCTGGAACGCTTCCTGCGCTGGCACGTCCTGGACCGCACCGGCCGCACCCCGGTCGCGAGCGAGCACCCCTTCGACGTGACGCTCCCCGCCGGGGAGCACGAGATCCGCATCAGGGGCACGATGGACCGCGTCGACGCCGACGCGGCGGGCCGCGCGTACGTCGTCGACTTCAAGACGGGCAAGCACGCCCCCACGGCGGCCGAGGTCGACCACCACCCCCAGCTGGCGGTCTACCAGCGCGCGGTGGCCGAGGGCGCGGTGGGTCCCCTGACCCCGGGCGGGGCGGAACTCGTCCACCTGCGCATCGAAGCCTCCAAGAAGGACCCCCTCTCGCCCAAGGTCCAGCCTCAGTCCCCGCCCGAGGGCGACTGGCTCCCCGAACTCCTGACGGAGGCCGCCGCCCGGGTCCTGAACGAACGCTTCCGCCCGACCCCGGGTTCGCACTGCGACCACTGCGCCTTCAGGGCGTCGTGCAGCGCGAAGGCGGAAGGGGGACAGGTGGTGGAGTAGGGCGGGGCGTGGGGCCGCGATGGGGAGCGGGGCTGGGCAGGCCCGGAGCTGGGCGGGGTGTGGAGCTGGGCGAGCCGTGGAGCGGCGCAGGCGCGGGGCCCCTCCCCGTACGGGGCGGCCCCTTTGTCGGACCCGCCCCGTAACCTCGAAGCGTGCCCGTCCGCCTCACCGACCCCGCCCAGCTCAACGACCTGCTCGGCATCCCCTTCACCCCCGAGCAGCTCGCGTGCGTCACCGCGCCCCCCGCCCCCCACGTCATCGTCGCCGGTGCCGGTTCGGGCAAGACGACCGTGATGGCCGCGCGGGTCGTCTGGCTGGTCGGCACGGGCACGGTCGCGCCCGAGCAGGTGCTCGGCCTCACCTTCACCAACAAGGCCGCCGCCGAGCTGGCCGAGCGGGTCCGCCGTTCCCTCGTACGGGCCGGGATCAGCGACCCGGACGCCCCGCCGGCGCCGGGCGACGAGCCCCCAGGCGAGCCGCTGATCTCCACGTACCACTCCTTCGCCGGGCGCCTCCTGGACGACCACGGGCTCCGCCTCGGCCTGGAGCCCGGCTCGCGGCTCCTCGCCGACGCGAGCCGCTTCCAGCTCGCCGCCCGTGTCCTGCGCGAGGCCCCCGGCCCGTACCCGGCGCTCACGCGCGGCTTCTCCGACCTCGTGAGCGACCTCCTCGCACTCGACGGCGAGCTGTCCGAGCACCTCGTCGCCCCTGCCGACCTGAGCCGTTACGACGAGGACCTGCTCCGCACCCTCGCCGACGCGAAGCTCAGCAACGACCAGCTGCGCAAGGTCCCCGAGGCCGCCGCGGCCCGCCTCGCCCTCACCGAGCTGACCGGCCGCTACCGCGCCGCGAAACGCTCCCGCGACCTCATCGACTTCGGCGACCAGCTCGCCCTCTCGGCCCGCCTCGCCCGCGAGCACCCCGAGGTCGGCGCCGCGCTGCGCGACCAGTACCGCGTCGTGCTGCTCGACGAGTACCAGGACACCTCCGTCGCCCAGCGCGTCCTGCTCTCCGCGCTCTTCGGCGGCGGCACCGGCCACCCCGTGACCGCCGTGGGCGACCCCTGCCAGGCCATCTACGGCTGGCGCGGCGCCTCCGTCGCCAACCTCGACGACTTCCCGCGCCACTTCCCGCACCCCGACGGCACCCCCGCCCGCCGTCAGTCCCTCAGCGAGAACCGCCGCTCAGGGGGCCGCCTCCTCGCTCTCGCCAACGACCTCGCGGCGCCGCTCCGCGCCCTCCACGACGGGGTCGAGGCCCTGCACGCGCCCGCGGAGAAGGCCGCCGACGGCTTCGTGCGCTGCGCTCTCCTGCCCACGCACGCCGAGGAGATCGCCTGGCTCGCCGACAGCATCGCCCACCACGTCCGTACCGGCACGAGCCCCGGCGAGATCGCCGTCCTGTGCCGCACGGCGGGCGATTTCGCCCGCATCCAGGCCGCGCTGGTCGCCCGCGAGATACCCGTCGAGGTCGTCGGCCTCTCCGGGCTCCTCCACCTCCCCGAGATCGCCGACCTGCGCGCCGTGTGCGAAGTCCTCCAGGACCCGGGCGCGAACGCCTCGCTCGTACGCCTCCTGACCGGGCCCCGCTGGCGCGTCGGCGCCCGCGACCTCGCCCTCCTCGGCCGCCGCGCCCGCCTGCTCGCCGGAGGCCGTACGGGCGAGGACGATCCCGAACGCAGGCTCGCCGCCGCCGTCGAGGGCGTCGACCCCGCCGAGATCGTCTCGCTCGCCGACGCCGTCGACACCTTCGTCGAAGGCGGCCCCGACGCCGAGGACGGACTCCCCTTCTCGGCCGAGTCCCGCGCCCGCTTCGCCCGCCTCGGGCGCGAGCTGCGCGAACTGCGCCGCGCCCTCGCCGACCCGCTCATGGACGTCCTGCACCGCGTCCTCGCCGTCACCGGGCTCGACGTCGAACTCTCGGCTTCGCCGAGCGCCCTCGCCGCGCGCCGCCGCGAGACCCTCGGCCAGTTCCTCGACATCGCCGCCTCCTTCGCCTCCACCGAGCCCGCCGCCTCCCTCCTCGCCTTCCTCGGCTATCTGCGCACCGCCGAGCACTACGAGAAGGGCCTCGACAACGCGCTCCCCGGCGGCGAGAACACCGTCAAGGTCCTCACCGCGCACAAGGCCAAGGGCCTGGAGTGGGACATCGTCGCCGTCCCCGGGCTCGTCAAGGGCCAGTTCCCGAGCGACCGGGGCCGTGAGAGGTTCACCGCGCGCGCGAGCGTCCTGCCGCACCCGCTGCGCGGCGACGCCGCGACCCTCCCCGAGGTCCCCGCCTGGACGGCGAAGGGCCTGAAAGCGTTCCAGGACGGTATGCGTACGCACCAGTCGACGGAGGAACTCCGCCTCGGGTACGTGACCTTCACGCGCCCCCGCTCGCTCCTGCTCGGCTCGGGCCACTGGTGGGGACCCGAGCAGAAGAAGCCCCGGGGCCCCTCCGCCTTCCTCACCGCGCTCCACGACCACTGTGTACGCGGCCACGGCGAGATCGAGCACTGGGCCGAGCCGCCAGGCCCCGAGGACGAGAACCCGGCGCTGCGCCGGACCGAACCCGTCCCGTGGCCCCTCCCGCTCGACCCCGAGGCCCACGCCCGCCGCCGCGAGGCCGCCGCACGCGTCGAACACCACCTCGGGGTCCTCCAGTCCCGCTCCGCCCCGGCTGGTACGCGGCGGCCGCCGGAGGACCCGTACGACCCGGAGTGGCCCCCCGAGCCGGACCCGGAGGACGAGGCGAGGGCCGAGCCGGAGCCTGGCGAGGGAGTGCCCGATCCGTACGAGGACGAGGGGGGCCCGGGTCCGTACGAGGACGGCCAGGGCCTGAACGAGGACGGCCAGGGCCTGAACGAGGACGGCCCGGGGACGTACGCGAGCGGCCCGGGGACGTACCGGAGCGGCCGGGACCCGTACGAGGACGCCCCCGCGCGTCCGTACGGGAGCGACGCCGTGCCCCGTGTCCCCGCCCCCGCCGCCCCGGCCTCCCTCGACGACCTCACCCCCGAGGAGTCCCGGCTCCTCGGCTCCTGGGACCGGGACCTCGACGCGCTCGAAGGCGAGTTGCGGCGCGCCGCCGCCTCCGTGCGCGAGGTGCCGCTGCCGCCCTCGCTCACCGCGACGCAGGTGCTGCGCCTCGCCGAGGACCCCGACGGGCTCGCCCGCGACCTCGCGCGCCCGCTGCCCCAGGCCCCGAAACCGGCCGCGCGCAGGGGTGCCAGGTTCCACGCCTGGCTGGAGCGCCGCCTCACCGCCGGGCACGAGCAGCCACACCTCCCGCTCGCCGACGAGGGCGAGCCGGAGGCCCGCGACGACGCGGAGATCACCGATGACACCGACCTCGAAGAACTCAAGGAGGCCTTCGAACGCACCGCCTACGCGCACCGCCCCGCGCACCGCGTCGAGGTCCCCTTCCAGCTCAGCCTCGCCGGCCGCGTCGTGCGCGGCCGCATCGACGCCGTGTACGCGCACGAGGAGGACGGGCGGCGACGCTACGAGATCGTCGACTGGAAGACAGGCCGCGACCGGACCCGCGCCGACCCCCTCCAGCTCGCCGTCTACCGCCTCGCCTGGGCCGAACGGCACGGCATCGACCCCGAGGAGATCGCGGCCACTTTCGTCTTCGTGCGCTCGGGCGAGGCGGTACGGCCGCGCGGGCTGCCCGGCCGCGCCGAGCTGGAACGCCTCTTCGCCGACGAGGACGCCCCCGCACCCACTGACGAGGACGCCCCCGCCCCCGACGGCGAGGACGCCCCCGCCCCCACCGGCGGGACCCCCGTGCCCCCGGGGCCCCGTGCCCCTCACCCATCAGGCGGATAAGGTCGGGATCATGAGCACCACCCCCACCGGGGCCGACGACGCGGTCGGCGCCGTCCGCGCCCACGTCACCGCGCACCGCGCCGCCTTCCTCGACGACCTCGCCGCCTGGCTGCGCATCCCCTCCGTGTCCGCGCAGCCCGAACACGCCGCCGACGTCCGCCGCAGCGCCGAGTGGCTCGCCGCCCAGCTGCGCGCCACCGGCTTCCCGACCGTCGAGATCTGGGAAACCCCCGGCGCCCCCGCCGTCTTCGCCGACTGGCCCGCCGAGGAACCCGAAGCGCCCACCGTCCTCGTCTACGGGCACCACGACGTCCAGCCCGCCGAACGCGCCGACGGCTGGCACTCCGAGCCCTTCGCACCCGAGACCCGCGAAGGCCGCCTCTACGCGCGCGGCGCCGCCGACGACAAGGGCCAGGTCTTCTTCCACACCCTCGGCCTGCGCGCCCACCTCGCCGCGACCGGGCGCACGAGCCCCGCCGTGCACCTCAAGTTCCTGATCGAGGGCGAGGAGGAATCGGGCTCCCCGCACTTCCGCGCCCTCGTCGACGACCGCGCGGCCCGCCTCACCGCCGACGCCGTCCTCGTCTCGGACACCGGCATGTGGAACGAGGAGACTCCCACCGTCTGCACCGGGATGCGCGGCCTCGTCGACGGCGAACTCGTCCTGCGCGGCCCGGACCAGGACATCCACTCGGGCTCCTTCGGCGGCGCCGTCCCCAACCCGGCCACCGTCCTCGCCCGGATCGTCGCCGCGCTCCACGACGAGAACGGGCACGTCGCGATCCCCGGCTTCTACGAGGGCGTGACGCCGCTCAGCGACCGCGAGCGCGCGCTCTTCGCCGAGCTGCCCTTCGACGAGGAAGCCTGGCTGCGGACCGCCTTCTCGCACGCCACCGCCGGTGAATCCGGTCACACGACGCTGGAGCGGATCTGGGCCCGCCCGACCGCCGAGGTCAACGGCATCGGCGGCGGCTACCAGGGCGCGGGCAGCAAGACGATCATCCCGTCGTCGGCCTTCGCGAAGCTCACCTTCCGCCTCGTGGACCGGCAGGACCCCGCCGCCGTCGAGCAGGCGGTGCGCGCCTTCGTCGAGGCCCGCGTCCCGGCGGGCATCCGCGCCGAACTCACCTTCGGCGGCGCCACCAGGCCCTGCCTCACCCCGCTCGGCCACCCCGCGCTCGCGGCCGTCGTCGAGGCGATGGAGACCGCCTTCGAGCAGCCCGTGCGCCTCACCCGCGAAGGCGGCTCGGGACCCGCGGCCGACCTCGCCGAGGTCACCGGCGCCCCCGTCCTCTTCCTCGGCATCTCCGTCCCCTCGGACGGCTGGCACGCCCCCGACGAGAAGGTCGAACTCGACCTCCTCCTCAAGGGCGCCGAGGCGGCCGCGCACCTGTGGGCAGGACTCGCCCCCCGACTGCGCGAGGCACACTGAGAAGAACAGCAGCAGCGGCACCACCACCGACGACGCACCCTAGGGGGAGTGGGAAGCACCCGTGACCACCCGGAACGACCAGACCACTGAGCACGGCACGGAGCACGGCACCGCGTACGGCACCGCGTACGGCACGGAGCACGGCATCGCGCACGACCTCGCCGAGCGTCCCATCCCGCTCACCGCACCCAGTGGCATCGACCGCGCCGCACACCACCGCCTCGACGAGGCGTGGCTCGCCGCCGCGTGGAGCCATCCCCGTACCCGGGTCTTCGTCGTCTCCGGCGGACAGGTCCTCATCGACGAGAACGAGGCGGGGATCACCGAACTGGTGACGACCCCGAGCTTCGAGGCCCCGCTCACCGAGTCGCACCGCTACTTCCTCGGTACCGACGAGGACGGCGTGAGCTACTTCGCGCTCCAGAAGGACAGCCTCCCGGGACCCATCGACCAGTCCGCGCGCCCGGCCGGGCTCCGCGAGGCGGGGCTGCTCCTCTCGCCGCGCGAGGCGGGGCTCATGGTGCACGCCGTGGCCCTGGAGAACTGGCAGCGCATGCACCGCTTCTGCTCGCGCTGCGGCGAACGCACCTCGATCGCGGCCGCCGGGCACATCCGCCGCTGCCCCGCGTGCGGGGCCGAGCACTACCCGCGCACCGACCCGGCGGTCATCATGCTCGTCACCGACGACAAGGACCGCGCGCTCCTCGGCCGTCAGGTGCACTGGCCCGAGGGCCGCTTCTCGACCCTCGCGGGCTTCGTCGAACCGGGCGAGACGATCGAGGCGGCGGTGCGCCGCGAGGTGCACGAGGAGGCGGGCATCCCGATCGGGCACGTCGAGTACGTGGCCAGCCAGCCCTGGCCCTTCCCCTCCAGCCTCATGCTCGGTTTCATCGCGCACGCCACCTCGGCGGACATCACCGTCGACGGCGAGGAGATCGAGGAGGCCCGCTGGTTCTCGCGCGAGGAACTGCGCGAGGCGATGGAGGCGGGCAAGGTCCTGCCGCCCTTCGGCGTCTCGATCGCGGCCAGGCTCATCGAGCTGTGGTACGGGAAGCCGCTGCCGAAGCCGGTGTGACGGGCCGGGGCCCGCAGGCAGCGGGTTCGCGGGCCGGGGTTTCCCGGGCCGGGGCCTCGCGGGCGGGGGTTCGGCGCGGCGGGTCTCGCGGGTGGCGGTTCGGTGTGCGGCGGGTCTCGCGGGTGGCGGTTCGGTGTGCGGCGGGTCTCGCGGGCGCCGTTCAGCGTGCGGCGGGTCTCGCGGGCGGCGGTTTTCGGCCGACGGAAGCGGGGAGCCCGCCGCAAGGGCGGCCCGGGCAGGAAGTGCCGCGCGCACGGACCGGGCCCACGGAAGGGGGGCCCGACCGGATCGCTCCGGTCGGGCCCCCCTTCCGTGGGCCGCGCGTCCCGCTCAGCCCTGGAGGGCGAGCTTGACCTGGGCGAGCGAGGGGTTCGTCATGACCGCCTCGGTGCCCGTCCCGGCCTTCACCAGGACGGTCGGGACCACCTGGTTGCCGTTGTTGACCTTCTCGACGAACTCGGCCGAGGCCGGGTCCTGCTCGATGTTGATCTCCTCGTAAGCGATGCCCTCGCGGTCCAGCTGGCTCTTCAGCCGCCGGCAGTAACCGCACCAGGTCGTGCTGTACATCGTCACAGTGCCCGACATGTTCCTCGTACTCCTTCGCCCCTCTGCGGACCCCGGGGCCCGCCGCGACGCGTTCTCCGTACGTCGCGCACTGGGGAAACGTAAGCCACGGGCCGGTCATTCCCGCACCCGAGCCGCCGATCATGTGCTCGTACGACCACGAGCGCCCCCTGTGGACAACCGCCGTCGCCCACCGCGGCCGACCTGAGAGCATGGCGGAGTGACAGCAGCACCGCAGGACTCCCTCTTCCCCCCGGTACCGGAATCCGCCGACGCCGTGCTCCACGGACTCGACCCGGAGCAGCGCGAGGTGGCCCTCGCCCTCACCGGGCCCGTCTGCGTCCTCGCGGGCGCCGGTACGGGCAAGACGCGCGCCCTGACCCACCGCATCGCCTACGGCGTCCGCACCGGGCGCTACAAGCCGGGCACCGTGCTCGCCGTCACCTTCACCCAGCGCGCCGCGGGCGAGATGCGCGGCCGCCTGCGCGAACTCGGCGCGCACGGCGTCCAGGCCCGCACCTTCCACTCAGCGGCCCTGCGTCAGCTCCAGTTCTTCTGGCCGAAAGTCGTCCAGGCCGACCCGCCCCGCCTCATCGACCGCAAGATCCCTCTCGTCGCCCAGGCCGCCGAGGCGTGCGGCCTGCGCCTGGAACGCACCGAGCTGCGCGACCTCACCGGCGACATCGAGTGGGCGAAGGCCACCCAGACCCTCCCCGACGACTTCGCCGAGGCCGTCGCCGCTGCCGGGCGCACGACGCACCGCGAGGCCCTGGAGACCGCCCGCGTCTACGCGCACTACGAGACCCTGAAGCGCGCGAGCGGCCGCATCGACTTCGAGGACGTGCTGCTCCTCACCATCGCGATCCTCCAGGACCGCGAGGACGTCGCCCAGCAGGTCCGCTCCCAGTACCGGCACTTCACCGTCGACGAGTACCAGGACGTCAGCCCGCTCCAGCAGCGGCTGCTGGACCTGTGGCTCGGCGAGCGCGACGACGTGTGCGTCGTCGGCGACGCGAGCCAGACGATCTACTCCTTCACCGGCGCGACCCCCGAGCACCTCCTCGGCTTCCCCGCCCGCCACCCCGACGCCACCGTCGTGCGCCTCGTCCGCGACTACCGCTCCACACCCCAGATCGTCCACCTCGCCAACAACCTCCTCTCGCACGCCACCGGACCCGCGGCCCGCCAGCGCCTCGAACTCGTCGCCCAGCGCCCCCCGGGACCCGTCCCCGAGTCCACCGAGTACGCCGACGAGGTCGCCGAGGCCGAGGACGTCGCCCACCGCGTCCGCGCCCTCGTCGCCGAGGGCGTCCCCGCCGCGGACATCGCCGTCCTGTTCCGTACGAACGGCCAGAGCAACCTCTACGAGCAGGCGCTCGGCGACGCGGGCGTCCCCTACCGGCTGCGCGGCGCCGAGGCGTTCTTCGACCGGCCCGAGATCCGCTCGGCGGTCAGCGCGGTGCGCGCCGCCGCGCACAGCGGCGCCAATGACACCGCGCTCGACCTCAGCGCCCCGCTGGCCGAACAACTGCGGCGCGTCCTCGTCTCGCACCGCCTGTGGACCGCGCAGCCGCCGACGGGCTCGGGTGCCGTACGCGAACGCTGGGAATCCCTCGCCGCCCTCGTCCGCCTCGCCGAGGAACTCGCCCGCGCCCGCCCCGGCGCCACCCTCACCGACCTCGCGGCCGAACTCGCGGACCGCCAGGCGAACCAGCACGCCCCGACCGTCGACGGCGTCACCCTCGCCTCGCTGCACGCCGCCAAGGGCCTCGAATGGGACGCCGTCTTCCTCGTCGGCCTCGCCGAGGGCATGCTCCCCATCACCTACGCGCAGACCGACGAGCAGATCGAGGAGGAGCGCAGGCTCTTCTACGTGGGCATCACGCGCGCCCGCAGCCGCCTCCACCTCTCCTGGGCCCTGTCCCGCACCCCGGGGGGCTGGGGCGGCCGCAAACCGAGCCGCTTCCTCGACGCCCTGCGCACCCCCGGCAGCGCCCGCCCGGCCACCTCCGACGCCCCGCGCCTGCGCACCGGACGGGGTGGGGACCGGCCCGCCCGCGACAGGAGAGCGGCCCGCGAGGCGGGGGAGCGGCCGCTGCCGCGCAGACGGGCCCCGGCCCGCTGCCGCGTCTGCGGCCGGACCCTCACCGAGGCCGGCGAAATGAAACTCATGCGCTGCGAGACCTGCCCGTCCGACATGGACGAGGGCGTCTACCAGCGGCTCCGCGACTGGCGCGGCGCGCGCGCGCAGGACCTCGGCCAGCCCGATTACTGCCTCTTCACCGACAAGACCCTCGTCGCCATCGCCGAGGCCGTCCCCGAGACGGAGGCCGAGCTGTCCCGCATCCCCGGGGTCGGCGCGCGCAAGTTCCGCCGCTTCGGCTCCGAGGTCCTCGCCATCTGCGCAGGTCAGGAGTGCGCCCCCGGCGCACAGGCGGACTGAGCCGAAGTCGTCGAAAAAATAGTTTGCGCCCGGCCCGACAATCCCCATAGGTTCTTAGGCACGGGAACGGACAGGCTCTCCGAAGCCCCCGCCCTGTGCTGTGCCAAACCCTTCGGGGGCTGTGTCCTTCGAAGAACGTGAATATTTCCACCGGACCACCGAGCACCACCGGTCCCCCGAGACGCCGAGAGGAGGCGATTCCAGTGAGCAGCTTCAACACGATCACGAAACTGACCGCACCGACGGTCGTCGCCTCCCGTTCCCTCAGCATCTCGGTCCTGGGCACCGGACTGTCCGGTGTTTCCGGTCTCTCGGCGTTCTCCTTCCCTGGCCTGTCCTTCGGGCGGCCCGAGGAGAAGAAGCGCGATGAGCGACCGACCCAGGCACCGGCAGCAGTAGTGACGGAACAGGCGCACGCCTATCCGATCGCGGCAGCCGGTGCCGGAAACCCGATGACGCAGCACCACACGATGTGGGCCTTCCGTGGGCTCGAACCCTGGAGTGATCCCGTCTGACCACGTCAGACAGGTGCCTTCAGGGCCGCGGACCCCACTCGGGACCGCGGCCCTTTTGTTTTGCCCTCTTTCTCAAGAGAGGACGGGACGGAGGGCGCCCGGGCAGCAGGAATCGGTACCCGACACCACCGGCCCACCAGGCCGGACCGACAGACGAGGAAGCAGAAACCGTGCAGACGACCAAGACGCACGTCCCGTCAGTACCGCCGTCACCCACCAGCCAGCCGCCCGGCCCTCCGGAGGACCACACCGTGACCCCGCTCACCCCGCTCACCGCTCTCGACGCCGCCATCGAGGGTCTCGACACCCCCGTTCCCTGCCGCGCCTACGACCCCGAGGTCTTCTTCGCCGAATCCCCGGCCGACGTGGAGTACGCCAAGTCGCTCTGCCGCACCTGCCCGCTCGTCGAGGCCTGCCTCGCCGGCGCCAAGGAGCGCCGCGAGCCGTGGGGCGTCTGGGGTGGCGAGCTGTTCGTCCAGGGCGTCGTCGTGGCCCGCAAGCGGCCCCGCGGCCGCCCGCGCAAGAACCCGGTCGTCGCATGAACATCACCGGAACCATCGATCGCCCCACCACGCACAACCCGCAGAAGCAGGACCCGATGAACCCGACCCCCGCGCAGCCCGCAGGGCTCGCCCTCAGCGAAGCAGCCCGTACCGGCCACCTGACCGGCACCGAGAACAGGACCCGAGAGATGCAACTCATCCCAGAAGCGCTGGCACGCGCGCATATGGACGAGCGCATGCGAGAGGCGGAGCACCAACGCCCCGCCACCCGCCTGCGCAACGCCCGCCGCCTCCAGCGCCACGCCGAACGCGCGACCCTGCGCGCCCGCCGCGCCCTGGCGCTGGCCGTCATGCAGTAGGCCGCTGAGCCCGGGCGGTATGCCGCCGCCCCGGCTCCGGTGAGCGCCTCGCGACGACATCCCGGCCCGGTACGCCTCCACGGAGGGTGCCGGGCCGGCCGCGTCCCGCGCGCGAGCTACTCGGCGCCCTCGTCCCCCGCCCCGGGCCCCTCCTCCGCCCCGGCCTCCTCCTCCGCCCAGAATCCCGGCAGTTCGCCCTCCGGGCAGTCGGCGGCGAAGCCCGGGAGCCAGTTCTCCAGCTCCTCGCGGAGCCGCACCCGCGCCCCGAGCTGACACAGCACACCGATCGTGCTGAGCGTCACGCGGTGGATCAGCAGATAGGCGGGCGGCAGATTGAGCTTGCGGCCCAAGTGGTGCGCGGGGGAGCGAGGATCGGCGATCCGGGCGGCCTGCCCCCGCAACCACTCCCGCGTGAAGCCGAACTCGTCCACGGCGGCGGGCTCGATCATCGGCCGCAGGAACTCCAGGACCGCCCGCTCGTCCAGCTCCACCTTCTCCCGGATGAAGCCCTCCGCACGCAGCGAGGCGTGCACCTCCTCCGCCTCCTCGGCGAGACCGAGCCGCAACGACCGCCCGATGATCGAAGGAAGCCCACCGGGCAGCCGGTCCACCGTCCCGAAGTCGAGCACGGCGAGCCGCCAGCCCTCCTCGCCGTCCTCCCCGGCACTCGGCAGCAGCCGGAAGTTCCCCGGGTGCGGGTCCGCGTGCAACAACCCCGTACGGGCCGGGCCGCAGAACAGGAAGTGCGCGAGCAACTGCCCCGCCCTGTCCCGCTGTTCCGGCGTACCCGAGGCGATCACCTCGGCCAGCGGCACTCCCTCCACCCACTCCGTCACCAGCACCTCCGGCCCCTGGTGCACGACCCGTGGCACGAACACGTCGGGATCGCCCGCGAACTCCTCCGCGTGCGCCTGCTGCGCCGCCGCCTCCAGCCCGTAGTCCAGCTCCTCGGCCACCCGCGCGCGCAACTCCGCGACGAGCGGCTTGATGTCGATGCCCGGCACGACGGGCCCGAGCACCCGCGCCACCATCCCGAGCTGCGCGAGATCCCCGAGCAGGGCCCGCCCGGCGCCCGGGTACTGCACCTTCACCGCGACGGCCCGCCCGTCGTGCCACACGGCCCGGTGCACCTGCCCGATCGACGCGGCGGCCGCCGGCTCCTCGTCGAACGACCGGAAGAGGTCCCGCCAGTCCTCACCGAGCCGCTCCGCGAGCAATCCCCGCACCGTCGCCACCGGCATCGGCGGCGCCGCCTCCTGAAGCCGCGTCAGTGCCGCCCGGTAAGGGCCCGCCAGCTCCTCGGGAAGCGCCGACTCGAACACCGAGAGCGCCTGCCCGAACTTCATGGCGCCGCCCTTGAGTTCCCCCAGCACCTTGAACAACTGCTCAGCCGTCCGCTGCTGCACCTCCCGCCCCACCAACTCGGCCGAAGCGCCCCCGATCCGCCGCCCGAGCCCCCACGTGGCCCGCCCCGCGAACCCGAGCGGCAGCGTCGCAAGCTTCGCCGTCCGCGTCACCGCCTTCCGAGGAACCTCCGACATACGCCCTCCACTCCGCCCACGCCGCACCGCACGACGCCCACCGCCATTGTCCCCCGCACCCCCCGAACCGCCCCGGCCCCCAACCTCGTTGCCCCCACCGCCCCTTCCCCGGAGCCCACCCGCCGACGCGCCCCCTCGGCCGAGCCGACCGCCTCGTACGGCCGGCTCGGCCGAGGCCGGGGCGGCTCGGCCGAGGACAGGTGGGCCGCCCGCCCTGTGCGACGGGCGCGGCCGAGCGCAGGCGAGCTGACCCTCTCGAACGGCTGCTACGGCTGGTACGGCTGGCCGCTCGACGATGCCTCGCGCGTCCCCCGCCCTGGTGGGCCGCGCCTCCGCCCGCTGCGACCACGCCAAGGGGGCGCGGTACGGGGGCCCGGACCGCAGGTCGGTGGTTCGGGGGCCGATCGCAGGTCGGTGGTTCCGGGGAACAGACCGGGCTCCCGCGATGGTGCGGGGGCCGGACCGGCGGCGTGATCGCGGTGTCGGGGCATCGGGGTATCGATGTGACCGGTCCGCCTGGCTCCTGCGCCGCCCGGGGGCTCCGGCGCCGCCCCGGGCGCTTGGCCCCGTCGCTCGGTCGCCGTGCCGTGTCGAGGCCCGGTCGGCTCGGGGTGTGTGGTCATGTCCGGTGGGTGGCCGACCTCCGTGTGGGCTTCCCCGGGGTCCTCGCCAGGGTGGCCGATTCCTGCCCGGTCCGCGGAGCGGGGTGGGGCGCCCCGGGGGTGGTGGGCGTCCGGGGAACGGCGGAAGGTACTGGGTCCCAGGCGTCCGCCGATCCGGCTCCGCAGGGGCAGTCGGGGTGGGTGGGCAGGTGGTGGCGGGTCCAGGCCAGCGTCGGCAGGGTGGTCTCCCAGCGTTCGCCGACCGTGGTCGGGAGGTGGCCGTCGATGAGGCTCAGCGCGTGGCTCGCGGTGAGGGCGGCGACGGTGGTCGCGAGGGCCAGGTCGACCGGTTCGACGCGGTGGGCACGACCGGAGCGCCACTGGGCGAGGAGACGCGCGTGTCCCGCCTCCCGCTCGACACGATGGCGTTCCAGGCAGCCCGCGCAGGCCGTGCGGCCGGGGAGAACGAGGGGACCCACGAGACCTGTGGTCTCGACGACCCCCGCGTACAGGTGCGGGGTGCCGCCCGCGATCAGGGGTTCGGCAAGCTCCGGGTCCGGGGCGTGCACGGACACTGCCTCGCGCGGGGCGAGGACGACGAGGTCGGGCGGCGGTGCCTCGCCGAGCCGCCCGGCCACCGGATCGGGCCGCGAGCGGCGCCGTCCGCTCGGGGCCGATTCGCTCACGAGCCGCCGCGCGGCCTCCGCCCTGCGCGTGCCGACCGCGCTCGGCGGCAACCCGGCCGGGGACACGTCCGCCGGTTCCACCCGGCCTCCGTCCATCACCTCCACGCTCCCGACACCCGCCGCCGCGAGCAGAGCGGCGACCGCGGCCCCGACCCGCCCCGCGCCCCGGACCAGGACCCGCGCACCCGTCCGCGCCGCCAGTGCCTCCACCGCACCCGCCGGTCGCCGGTCGAGCAGCGCGAGCGAGGCGAGATCGGGCCGCAGGCGGTCCATCAGCTCCGCGTCCTGGCGGACCGCGCGCGCCGCCTCACCCCCGCCGGTGGCATCCTCCAGGAGCCCGCTGCACGCGAGCGTGTCCAGGAGCCGGTTCACGTCTGCGGGCGTGAGCCCGTTCCGTGCGCCCTCCGCGTACAGCAGGGGCATCCCGCGCGTACCGTCGAGCAGCCTCAGCAGGCTCGCCGAGCCGGGGTCGAGGGGCCCGAGCACCGAGGCGTGGGCCCGCGTGATCCCGAACTGCACCGTCCCCAGGTCCCGCCATGCCCGCCGCAACGCGGGCTTGACCGCAGGATGCGCGAACGGGGGAGCGGGTGGCGCCTGCGGACGCCCGTACGAGGGCAGGGGCGGCCGCCCCACCGCGGGCGGCGGCACCGTCGGACCGGAACGCGCCGAGCCGGCCTCGGGCCAGCCCCGCGCGGGCGCCGCCTGCCTCCGTACGGCGCCCGTCCCGCTCCGTACCACCCCGGCAGGTACCTCCGTCCCCGCGCGTACCGCTCCGGCGGCCTGCGCCGCGGCGGCGGGGGTCCTGTCCGCACGATGCCGTCCCGAACCCTGCAATCCCAGGCCGAGGCCCCGTCGGCGTCCCGCCTCCCGGCCGCCGCCACCCGCCCCTGCCACGGGCCGCACCCGCCCCGTACCCGCACCTGCCGCCGTACCCGCACTGGAGAGCGCTCCCGTACCGGACACCGCTCCCGTACCGGACACCGCTCCCGCCACCGCACGCACCATCGCGCCTCACACCTTTCGTCTTTCGTCCCGGTTGTCGCCCTCCGGCCGGGGACAGAGCTGTCCCGTAGCGGACGGCAGTCACGATGCGTTGGCGCTCCGTGACCGTTGAGACCATCCTGCGGGAGAGCGCAAATCCAGGGCCGAGAGTTATCCACAGATGGCGGCGTTCGTCGTATGAATGCGGGGAGAGGCAGGGGTGTCGAGGAAGCGGAGCGTGTGAGGGCGCGGTGCCGGGAGCGTCCGGAGGCGGGACGTCCGGGGCGCTGAGCGGGTAACGTCGAGGAATGTCCGCCGATCCCCTGAACCGGGCGAGCGACGGCGTCCGGCACGCTCCCGGACAGTCGCAGCCCGCGCGCACCGACGTGGAGGTGCGCCGCAGCGCCCGCAGGCGCCGCACGGTCTCCGCGTACCGCGAAGGCGACCGCACCATCGTGCTCATCCCGGCACGGATGTCGGCCGCCGAGGAGCAACGCTGGGTGACGAAGATGCTCGACCGGCTCGCCGCGCAGGAGAGCAAGCGGCGGCTCGGCGACACCGAGCTGACGGAGCGCGCCGCGCAGCTGTCGCGTCAGTACCTCGACGGCCGCGCACGCCCTGACACGGTCCGCTGGGTCACCAACCAGAACACCCGCTGGGGCTCCTGCACGCCGGCCGAGGGCAGCATCCGCTTGTCGCACCGTCTCCAGGGCATGCCCGAGTACGTCATCGACTACGTCCTTCTCCACGAACTCGCGCACCTCCTCGTCCCCGGCCACGGCGCACGCTTCTGGGCGCTGCTGGAGGCCTATCCGCGCACGGAACGCGCGCGCGGCTTCCTGGAGGGCGTCGTCGCGGGCCGCACCCTCCCTCACGCCGTCCCGGAAACCCCGGCGGCGCCGGACACGACCGACTGATCCGCCCGGCGGACGCCCCGAGGTGCACGGCGGGTTGCCAGCGCGCGGATGCCGGTGCCCGCGCTCCCGTACTGCCACGCGCGCCGTTTCGCGCGCTACCCGCCTCCGCCTCACGTGTCGTCGTGCGCATGCTCGTCGTGGGTGGCAGCGGTTTCGTCGGTTCCGTACTCGTGCGGCGCGCGGCTGCCGAGGGGCACGCGACGCACGCGACGTACCGCGGCGGACTGCCGCCCGCCGTACCCGGTGTCGTCGGGCACGCGCTCGACCTGCGCGACGGCGCGGCGATCGACCGGCTCGTCGACGCGGTGGCGCCGCGGGTCGTGGTCAACGTGAGCAGCGGCGGCGCCGACCGGACCGTCACGGCCGAGGGCGCCGGGCGGCTCGCCCTGGCGGTGGCGCGCCGTGGCGCCCGCCTCGTCCATGTCTCCAGCGACGCCGTCTTCTCCGGCGGGCTCCCGGCGTACGCGGAGCATCACGCGCCCGATCCCGTGACGCCGTACGGCGCGGCGAAGGCGGCCGCGGAAACGGTGGTGCGGCTCGTCGCGCCTGACGCGGTCGTGGCCCGTACGTCACTCGTCATCGGCGACGCGGGGCGGCCGTCGGAGCACGAGCGCCTCGTTCACGCGCTGGCCGGGGACGGCGGGGCACGCTGTGGACGGACGACGTGCGGTGTCCTGTGCACGTGACGGACCTGGCGGCGGCGCTGTGCGAACTCGCCGAAGGGGACTGTGGGGGCGTCGTGCACCTGGGCGGCGCGGAGGCGCTGAGCCGGTACGAACTCGGGACGCTCCTCGCGGAACGGGACGGGCTCGACGCCGGGGCGCTGCGGGCGGGCAAGCGCCCCTCGGGGCCCTCGGTGATCCGTCTCATCGCCGGTGCGGAGACGCGACGCGCGGTACGGACCCGGCTGCGCGGGGCGCGTGAGTTCCTGTCAAGCGGGCGCCCCGACACGGAGCGAACCGGGAATTCGCGCCACCCTGACGGGTGAGGCGGTGTGCGGGTTTCCCCGAGTTGTCCACAGATTCGGGGGGATTGGTGGGGGTTGGGGGTGGGGTGGGGGAGGATGGTATTGGGGTCGCCCCCCGGGAGGGAGGGGGCTGTCCTGGGCCGGGCGGGCGGACGGGCGGGCGGGCGGGCGGACGCACGGACAGGCGTACAGGCCCACAGTTCACAGGCGGACGCGGCACCGGCTTCCTCTTCTTCCTCCCCCTGGTGGCGGGCGCTGTCCTCAGCCAGGCGCACGGGCGTATGCGCCACCGCTTCCCTCCCGCGTCCCTCCCCCTGGAGGAGCCCGCAGTCCCCGCCCAAGCACGCTCACGAACGCGGCACCATCTCCCCCCGTCCCCGGCGAGAGGGCGCTGCCCCCCCGCCGTGCACACGGGCAGACACAGCACCAGCCGCCGCAACACCACCCCACCCGTCACCCCTCACCCGTCACCCCTCACCCGTCCTCCCTCCCCACACCCCGCCGCCCCCGCCGCGCGCGCCGCCCGCATCCTCCGCCCCCGCACCCCCCGCTCCCGCACCCTCCCCCCCCCCCCCGCACCCGCCGCACCCCCCGCCCCCGCACTCACTCACCCTCCCCCCGCACACCCACCCCGCCCCCAAACCTCGGCACCGACCCGCCGAGCGGTTAGCCTGGCCGCCGCACCCTCTCTTTCCGGCCGGGCGTGCGTGCCCTTTCGGCCGGGGGCCGCGTGCACGGTTTTTCGTGACGCGGCGGTGGGAGGGCGGCGCGGCCTCGTACCGTACGGAACCAGCCAAGTCCGTAGGTGCGGACGGGGTCGTGTCGGCGCGGCACGGTGAACGACACGGCGAGATCTACGGGATGGGGGGCGGTCAGCGGGTATGTCCAGGGAATTCCAGCGTGGCCACAAAGCGCGTATCAGTGACCTCACAGCGGGGACGGATCTGTACATCGGGGTGCGGATCGGCGGCCCCGGGCTCACCTTCGACATCAGTTGCTTCGGGCTCGATGCCGAGGAGACGCTCTCCGACGACCGGTACTTCATCTTCTTCAACCAGCCGAAATCCCCCGAGGAGTCCCTACAGCTCCTCGGCCCGCAGGCCGGTGACACCGAGTCGTTCCGGGTGACGCTCGACCGGGTGCCCGAGCAGATCAGGAAGCTCTCCTTCACCGCGACCATCGACGGCGACGGCCAGATGTCGCAGGCCGGGCCCGGCTATCTGCGGATCGTCGCCGGGGGAGAGGAGGTCGCCAGGTACTCCTTCACCGGCTCCGAGTTCAGCACCGAACGTGCCGTGATGGTCGGCGACCTGTACTACAAGGACGGCTGGCGTTTCGCCGCCGTGGGCCAGGGCTTCGACGGCGGACTGGCGGCGCTGCTGCGCAACTTCGGCGGCGAGGTCCTGGAGGAGGAAGAGGCCCCGGCCGAGGTCCCCGCCCAGCAGCAGCCCCCCGCCTTCGCCCCGCCCCCCTTCGCACCCCCCGCCACCCCCGAGCCGGAGCCGCAGCCGCAGCCGACGGCGGCCCCCCAGTCCTACGCGGCCCCCCTCGCCACACCCGCCCCGCCCCCGGCACCCGCCCCGGCCCCTTTCGCCCCTCCCGCTCCCCCACCCCCCGCCCCCCAACCCCCCGACGTCCACGCCGCCCCCACCGTCGTCGCCCCCCTGTCCCCGCCCCCGGCGGCCCCCGCCCCCCCGCAGCCTCCCCTTCGCCCAGCCGGGCCCCCCGCCCGGCTACCCGCAGCCCCCCGCCCCGGCCCCGCCGGCGCCACCCGTGCCCCCCACCGCCGACGGCTACCACGCGCCCCCCTTCGGCGCGGCCCCGCCCGCCCCGGGCGGCCCCGGAGCGCCCGGCTTCCCCGGCGCCCCGCAGCCCGCCCAGCCCATCCCCGACGACACCTCGCCCAAGGGCGTCGCCGTCAACCTGGAGAAGTACCGCGAGGTCCCCACGGGCCGCCGCTGGACGCAGCAGAACCACAAGCTCGTCCGCGTCGACCTCGGCGAGGACGGCAGCCCCGTGCTCGCCCGCCAGGGCAGCATGGTGCTCTACCAGGGCAAGGTGGACTTCAGCTACAAGGGCGCCGGTTTCAAGGGCCGCATCGTCGGCAATGTGACGGGCCAGGAGCTCCAGCTCATGCGCTGCACGGGCAAGGGCCAGGTCTTCTTCGCCGAGGACGAGGCCCACCTGCACCCCATCGAGCTCCAGGGCGACGCGATCTGCGTCTCCGCCGAGTCCGTCCTCGCCTTCGACGAATCCCTCCAGCGCGAGGTCCGCCGCATCGACGGCAACGGTCTCCCCGGCGGCTCGCTCTTCACGATGCAGTTCCAGGGCACCGGCACCGTGATCGTCAAGACGCACGGCACCCCCGTCGTCCTCCCGGTCACCCCGACCACCTTCGCCGACGCCAACGCCGTCGTCGCCTGGTCGGCGGCCTCGCAGGTCGTCCTCTCCAGCCAGGTCCGCCTGCGCCGCAACGCCTACCCGGGCCACAGCGGCGAGTCGGTCAACCTCCAGTTCCGGGGCGCGCCGGGCAACTTCATCGTTGTCCAGCCGTACGAGATCTGAAGCCCGCCAGAGACCACGAGAGACAAGGCAAGCGCATGATGCAGCAGCACCTCGCGGGCTTCGCCGCGACCCCCGTGCAGGCCCGGATGGACACGCACGGCCACCACATCGCCAAGATCGCCATGAGCAGCGGCCGCGACCTCTTCGCCCGCTCCGGCTCGATGATCGCCTACGAGGGCTTCATCCAGTACGAGTCCAACCCGACCACGGTGCGCCAGCTCGCCGGGGGCTGGCTCACCGGCGAGGGCGCCCCGCTCATGAAGTGCAGCGGCGACGGACTGCTCTACCTCGCCGACTACGGCGCCGACGTCGTCGTCCTCAACCTCGGCGGCGAGAGCATCTCCGTCAACGGCACCAACATCCTCGCCTTCGACGCGCACCTCCAGTGGGGCGTCGAACGCGTCAAGGGCCTCGCCAAGTTCGCTGGACAGGGCATGTTCAATGTCACCGTCGGCGGGGACGGCTGGATCGCGCTCACCTCGCGCGGCACGCCGATCGTCGTCGACTGCGGGCGCGGCGACGACGAGACGTACGTCGACCCGGACGCGCTCGTCGCCTGGTCCCCGAACCTCAAGGTCAAGGGCAAGCGCAGTTTCAAGGCCGGATCGATGATCGGCCGCGGCAGCGGCGAGGCCTACCAGATGGCCTTCTCGGGGCAGGGGATCGTCGTCGTCCAGCCCAGCGAGGACAGCACCGACCGGCTCCGTATCCGGGGCTGAGGGGGAACACCGACATGCAGAGCCCGCTCTTCGCACACACCGAACAGCAGACCCAGGAGCGATGGACGCTCCAGAACCCGCAGCTCCTGCGCATCGCGCTCGCCGGGCACGAGGACGTCCTCGCCCGCAAGGGCGCGATGGTCGCCTACCAGGGACTCATGGAGTTCGACGGCGAGTACCAGAGCGCGGGACAGCGTCACTCCCGCCGCATGACGGGCGAAGGACTCGACCTCATGCGCTGCACGGGCCAGGGGACGGTCTTCCTCGCGAACCTCGGCCAGTACCTGCACATCCTCGACGTCGACCACGAGGGCCTGACCGTCGACAGCGCCTACGTCCTCGCCCTCGACTCCGCGCTGCACACCGAGGTCATCGCCGTCGACAGCCAGTACGGCATCTCCGGCTCGGGCAAGTACCAGCTCAACCTCACCGGCACGGGCAAGGTCGCCCTCATGACCTCCGGCACCCCGCTGCTCCTCCAGGTCACCGGGCAGAACTACGTCAACGTCGACTCCGACGCCGTCGTCGCCTGGAGTACGTCCCTGCGCGTGCAGATGCAGTCCCAGACCCAGTCCAGCGGCGTCTTCCGCCGCCGGGGCAACACGGGCGAGGGCTGGGAGCTGAGCTTCCTCGGCCAGGGCCACGTGCTCGTCCAGCCCAGCGAGATGCTCCCCCCGCAGAACGCCGGCCTCGCGGGCATCGGCGGCCAGTACGGCGTCCGCCAGAACCAGGGCAACGCCTGGGAGTGACAGCGACGGCCGGGCAACGGCCTCCACCGGCGGTACGGACACGGGCGCAGGGGTCCCCAGGACACAGGCGCACAGCACCACGGGTACGGGCGCGCCGCCCCGACGGCGGTACGGGTACGGGGCGCCGCCCCGACGGCGGTACGGGCACGGGGCGCCGCCCCACGTGAGGCCGGCCTCCGCGCCCCGTACCGCCGCAGGCCCGTACGTGTACCGCCGCTGGCCCGTACGTGCCGGGGCCCGTACCGTCCCGGCTCAGACCCCCAGCGTCTCCCGCGCCGCCTCCACGAGCAGCGCCACCGACGAGTCGCCGACCTCCGCCGCCTCCGCGTAGCCGAACCAGCGCAGGTCGAGTGACTCGTCGCTGATCCGGGCCGCCGCGGCGCCCTGCGCGAGGGCCACGTACTGCACGTCGAAGTGCTGCGTGCACGGGCCCGGGATGGCGTGCCGGTCGAGGCGGACCGGGCCGCCCGGGTGCAGTTCGAGGGCCCCGATACCGGATTCCTCACGCGCCTCGCGCAGCGCGGCCTCCGCGAGCGAGACATCGCCCGGCTCGCAGTGGCCGCCCATCTGGAGCCACATCCGCAGCTTGCGGTGGAGCGTGAGCAGCACCTCACCGCGCTCCGGGCACACCACGAGCGCGCTCGCCGTCACATGCCCGGCGCCGCACGACTTCCACATGCCGTCGTCCGGGTGCGCGTCGAGGTGCGCGAGGTAGGCGTCCCGCAGCTCCGGCTGCCCCGCGTACCGCTTCAGGACGCCGTACGCGTCCCCGTGCAGACTCACGCGCCGGAACCCCGTCCCTCGTCGTCGTCCCGCGAGTCGTCCCCCGCCTCGTCCTCGGCGTCCGGGCCGTCCTTCTTCCTCAGGTCCGGGTGGTCCTGGCCCTTGCCCGACGCCGCCTCGCCGAGCATCTTGTCCAGCTCGGAGAAGTCCAGCTGCTCGCGGTGGACGAAACCGTCCGGGTCGTCCAGGTCCTCCGCCGTCGGCAGCATGTCCGGGTGCGCCCACAGGCCGTCCCTGCCGTCCACGCCGCGCGCGTCGGCGAGCGAGGCCCACAGCCGCGAGGCGTCCCGCAGCCTGCGCGGACGCAGCTCCAGACCGATCAGCGTCGCGAAGGTCTGCTCGGCCGGGCCGCCCGATGCCCGCCGCCTGCGCAGCGTCTCGCGCAGCGCGTCCGCCGAGCCCAGGCGGGGCTTCGCCGCCGCGTGCACGACCGCGTCGACCCAGCCCTCGACAAGCGCGAGCGCCGTCTCCAGACGCGCGAGCGCCGCCTTCTGCTCCGGCGTGTCCTGCGGCTGGAACATGCCCGACTGGAGCGCTTCCTGGAGCTGCTCCGGGTTCGACGGGTCGAGATTGCCGACCGCGTCCTCCAGCTTCGACGTGTCCACCGTGATGCCGCGCGCATAGCCCTCGACCGCGCCGAACAGGTGCGAGCGCAGCCACGGCACGTGCGCGAAGAGCCGCTGGTGGGCGGCCTCACGCAGCGCGAGATACAGCCGCACCTCGTCCTTGGGCACGCCGAGGTCCTTGCCGAAGACCTCGATGTTGAGCGGCAGCAGCGCCGCCTTGCCCGCCGGGCCGAGCGGAAGGCCGATGTCCGTCGAGCCGACGACCTCGCCCGCGAGCTGCCCCACGGCCTGCCCGATCTGCGTGCCGAACATGGCCCCGCCCATCGAGCGCATCACGCCGAGCAGCGGGCCCGCCATCGCCTGCATCTCCTCGGGCAGGACCTGGCCCATCGCCGTCCCGACCCGCTCGGCGACCGGGTCCACGAGGTCCTTCCACACCGGCAGGGTCGCCTCGACCCACTCGGCGCGGCTCCACGCCACCGCCGAGCCCGCCCCGCTCGGCAGCGAGGTCGCGTCGTCGAGCCACAGATCGGCCAGGCGCACCGCCTCCTCGACGGCCGCGCGCTCGGCCGGGCCCACGCTCTGGTCCTTCGTGCCGTCGGACGTGCCCTGCGAGACCGTCTGGCGGGCGATCTGCTTGGCCATGTCCCAGTTCACCGGGCCGCCGTCGAAGCTCAGCATCTGCCCGAGCTGCTGGAAGGCGGCGCCCAGGTCGTTCGGCCCCATCGAGCCGAAGAGCGCGGCGAACGGGTTGTCCCCGCCCGCGCCCCCGGGCAGGCCGAAGCCGAACGGGTTGCCGGCCCCGGAGCCCTGGGACCCGCCGGTGCTGTCCTTCTTCTTGCCTTCGTCGCCGTCGTCCGGCTCCTCCGGCGGAAGGCCGAATCCGAATGGGTTGTCACTCACGGGTTTCCTCGGCTGTTAGGGCCACCGGCACGAGTCCGGCGGCGGCTGCCCCCTGGGGGTGCGGGCATGTCGCGTACGTACCACCCAGCGTAGACACCGGGACCGGCTCGGGGCTCGGTGCTCCGCCGACGCGCTGCCTGCGGCAGGATGGACGCCACCTGGTACGTACGCGTCATGCCCGTACGTACGACAGACAACCGCTGGAGACGCCTGGTGAGTTCCCCAGATCCGCAGGTTCGCGCAGCGCGAAACCCGTCAGGGTCCGCAGCGCGCGGTCCCGTCGTCGCCGTCACCGGCGCCGCCACGGGCATCGGAGCCCTTCTCGTCGAGCGCCTCGTGGCCTCCGAGGCCATCGGCCGGGTCCTCGCGATCGACGAGAAGCGCGGTGAGAACGCCGAGGCCACCTGGCACACGCTCGACGTGCGCGACCCCGCACTCGCCGAGAAACTGCGCGGCGCCGACGTCGTCGTGCACCTCGCCGTCGACCTGGACCTGGAGACCGAGCCCGCCGCGCGCACCGCCTACAACGTGCGCGGCACCCAGACCGTGCTGACCTGCGCGGCGGCCGCAGGGGTGCACCGCGTCGTGCTGTGCACCTCCGCGATGGTCTACGGGGCGCTCCCCGACAACCCGCTGCCGCTCGCCGAGGACGCCGAGCTGAAGGCGACAGCGGAGGCCACAGGCGTCGGCGACCTCCTGGAGATCGAACGCCTCGCCCGCCGCGCCCCGCGCGCCCACCCCGGGCTCAACGTCACCGTGCTCCGCCCCGCCGTACTCGTCGGCGGCACCGACACGGCCCTGACCCGTTACTTCGAGTCCCCTCGCCTCCTCGTCGTCGCGGGGTCCCGGCCCGCCTGGCAGTTCTGCCACGTCGACGACCTCGTCAGCGCCCTGGAGTACGCGGTCCTGGAGAAGGTCGAAGGGGATCTCGCGGTCGGCTGCGACGGCTGGCTCGAACAGGAGGAGGTCGAGGAGCTGAGCGGCATCCGCCGCATGGAACTCCCCTCCGCCGTCGCTCTCGGCGCCGCTGCCCGCCTGCACCGCATCGGCCTCACCCCCTCCCCGGCGGGCGACCTCGCCTACACGATGAATCCGTGGGTCGTCAGCGGCAGCCGCCTCCACGACGCGGGCTGGCGCCCCGCCTGGACCAACGAGGAGGTCCTGGCGGAGCTGCTCGAAGAGGTCGCCGGGCGCCGTACGGTCGCCGGGCGGCGCCTGGGCCGCAAGGACGCGACGGCCGCGGGCGCCGCCGGGGCGACGGTCGCGCTGCTCGGCACCGCCGCGCTCGTCCGCAGGGCCAGGAAGGCGCGGCGCCGCATCTGACCGCGGCCCGAAGGAATCCGCGCCGCGATACGACACCATGAGGACATGACCGACACCGATCCGATCAAACTCCTCGCCATCCGTGACACGCCGCTCTCCGTCGACGAGGTCTTCGCCGCCGTCGGGGACGACGCGGCGGGCGGTACCGCGCTCTTCGTCGGTACGGTGCGTGACCACGACGGGGGCGAGGACGTGGCCTCGCTCAGCTACTCCAGCCACCCGAGCGCGCAGGCCGAGCTGCGACACGTCGCTGAGAAGGTCGCCGCCGACTTCCCGGTACGGGCCCTCGCCGCCGTGCACCGCGTCGGGGATCTCGTGATCGGGGACCTCGCCGTCGTCGTCGCCGTCTCCTGCCCGCACCGCGCCGAGGCCTTCGCCGCCTGCCGCCGCCTCATCGACGACCTCAAGCACGAGGTGCCCATCTGGAAGCACCAGCGCTTCACCGACGGCCGCGAGGAGTGGGTCGGCGCCTGCTGACCGCCCCGCTCCACGCGTCCGTGGGCTCCGCGCGTCCGTGGGCTCCGCGCGTCCGTGGGCTCCGCGCGCCGGGAATCTCCTCCGGTTGCGTAACCGCACCCCGCCAGCGAGCGTTGCACTGGCAGCTGGTTAATCTGCTGATCAGCCAGTAGGTGACGCAGTCGGGGAGACGGAGGCCGGCGTGGACGCACTCCTGTGGTTGCTGATTCCGCTTGTGGCAGCCGTGGGCGCGGGGCTGTGGGCCACGTGGGCCGCGCGCACCCGCAGGACGGGCGACGGCCCCGAGCTGGCCGGGTACGAGAAGTTCCGCGCCGCGATGGAGAAGCAGGGTGCGGCCCGCGCCGCCAGGGAAGAGCCCGCCGAGAGCGCCTGAGCCGGGCCCGAGCCGGGCCGTTCTCACCCGTTCGCCGAGCCACGAGGGCCCGGGCGTGCGCACACAGGGCCGTCCCGTACTGTCGTGCCATGCCGCGCCGTACCGTGACCCTCCTCACCTCGACACTCGTCCTCGTCGCACTCCTGTGCGCGGGCGTGCTGATCCCGGTCCCGTACGCGGAGATGTCGCCGGGCCCCACCGTCAACACGCTCTCCGACCACGACGGCGAGCCGGTGCTCCAGATCTCGGGGCGCAAGACCTACGAGGCGAGCGGCCACCTCAACATGACCACGGTGCGCGTCACGAGCCCCGACTACCGGATGAACCTCCCCGAGGCGGTCTGGGGCTGGCTCTCGGGCGACTCGCTCATCGTCCCGCACGACAACCTCTACCCCAAGGGGACGACCGAGGAGCAGTCGACGAAGGAGAACGCCGAGGAGTTCTCGCAGTCGCAGGAGAGCGCCAAGGTCGCGGCGCTGCGGCAACTGAAGATCCCCGTCTCCTCACGCATCGTCGTCGCCGCCGTCACCAAGGACAGCCCCGCCGAGGGCAAGCTGCACGCGGGCGATGTCATCGAGAGCGTCGACGGGACGAAGGTCAAGGAGGCCGACGACGTCGCCAAGGCCGTCACCAAGCACAAGGTCGGCGAGCGGGTCCGCTTCTCCGTGATCCCCGCGGCGAAGGCCGCGGCGGCCGAGAAGCGGCACGAGGAGCCCGGCGGCGCGCGCGAGGTCACCGTCACGACCGTCCGCTCGGGCAAGGACCAGGGCCCCAGCCGCCCCATCGTCGGTATCCAGGCGGCGGTCGACCACACGTTCCCGTTCTCCATCGACATCAAGCTCGCCGACGTCGGCGGCCCCAGCGCCGGGCTCATGTTCGCCCTCGGCCTCGTCGACAAACTCACCCCCGGCGATCTCACGGGCGGCAAGTTCGTCGCGGGCACGGGCACGATCGAGGACAACGGGAAGGTCGGCGCGATCGGCGGCATCGGCATGAAGACGGTCGGCGCACGCCGCGCCGGAGCCCAGTACTTCCTCACCCCCGCCGACAACTGCGCCGCGGCGAGCGAGGACACCCCCGACGGGCTCACCCTCGTCAAGGTGCGCACGATCGGCGACGCCGTGAAGGCCCTCGACAAGATCCGCGCGGGCAGGACGGGCGACCTGCCCTCCTGCGCCAAGAGCTGACCGGTCCGCGTCCGGGCGCGCCGTTGAGGCCCCTCGCGGGCACGGAAAAGGGGCGGGCCCGTCGCGGGCCCGCCCCTGCGTCGTACGCGGCTCAGGCGGCGTCCGTACGGGCCGGGGGCCACGCCCCGCCCCCGTACGCCGCGTACGCCGCGAACGCTCCTACGCCGCGAACGCTCCTACGCCGCGAACGCTCCTACGCCGCGTACGCGCCCCCGGCTACGCCGCGAACGTCGCCTCCAGTGCCTGCGCGAGACCCGGCACCAGGTCAGCGCCCGTCAGGACATCCAGCTCGGAGTCCTTCTCGCGCAGCCGCAGCGCCGACTCGCGGCCCCCGTCGCGCAGTACGGCGACGGTCATCCTGACCTCCTGCCGCTCCGGGTGCTGGGCGACCCACGCGGCGAGCCCGGCCTCGTCGAGGTTCTCAGGGACGCTCGCCTCGGCGGACGGCGGCAGCATGAGGCGCTCGATCGTGAGCGCGCAGCCGGCGACCGCGTCCGGCCAGCCGATCGTGGCGAGGAACTCATCGAGCGGGACGTCGGCGGGGACCTCCTCCTGCTCGACCGGGGTCAGCGTCCCTGCCGCCGCCTCCTCCGCGAGCCCGAGCCGCTCGGCGAGTTCGGGTTCCTCGGCGCGCAGCCGGCCCGTGTCGACGAGGGCGAAGAGCCGGGCCGGCTGGTCCCAGCCGAGACCGGCCGCATAGGTATCGATCTCCAGTACGGCACGGGTGAGGGGGGTCGCTGCGGGTGGGGGGCTGGCGGGGGAATCTTTGGACATGGGCAATATCCTGCCCTCTTCAGGGGCCAGGACGGGAACTGAGTAAAGCTTCGTTAAGTTGCATGGGTGTGGGACTCGCCGCGTGAGCCCCATAAATGGGGCGAATCAGGCTCAATCGGTTAGCCGACCGGGTCCGTGACACCCCGCCGAACCCACGCGGCAGCATCACGCCTACCGACCGACCACCACCACAGCGAACTTCGAGGTGCGCACCTTGGCTTTCCAGATGCCGGACCGCGGCGGAGGCCCGACGGGGCCACGGATCAGAGTGGGCCGCCCCTCCCGGCGGGTCCGCACCCTGCTACTGACGCTCGGCGTCCTGGCCGTCCTGGCCATGATCTTCGTCATGTTCGCGGGCTTCTGGACGGACTGGCTCTGGTACCGGTCGCTCCACTTCTCCTCGGTCTTCACCACGACCCTCAAGACGAAGATCGGCCTCTTCGTCGTCTTCGGGCTGCTCATGGCGGCCGCCGTCGGCGTCAACATCTGGCTGGCGCACCGGCTGCGGCCCCCGCTCAGCGCGATGTCGATGGAACAGCAGAACCTCGACCGCTACCGCATGGGCATCGCCCCGTACAAGAAGTGGCTCCTCCTGGGCATCACCGCCCTCGTCGGCCTCGTCTCGGGGGCCTCGGCGGCGGGCCAGTGGCGCACCTGGCTCATGTGGGTCAACGGGCAGTCGTTCCACCAGAAGGACCCCCAGTTCCACCTGGACGTCTCCTTCTACGCCTTCGACCTGCCCTGGTACCGCTTCCTGCTCGGCTTCGGCTTCGCCGCCGTCGTCCTGTCGGTCATCGCGGCGCTCCTGACCCACTACCTCTACGGCGGGGTACGCGTCACGAGCCCCGGCCAGCGCGTCACCAAGGCGTTCACCGGGCACCTCTCCGTGCTGCTCGGCATCTTCGTCTCGCTCAAGGCGATCGCGTACTGGCTCGACCGCTACGGACTCGCCGTCAAGTCGAGCGACTTCAAGGCCACCGACAACTGGACGGGCCTGCGGTACGTCGACGCCAACGCCTACCTCCCGGCGAAGACGATCCTCTTCTGCATCGCGATCATCTGCGCGCTGCTCTTCTTCGCGACGCTGTGGCGCCGCACCTGGCAGCTCCCCGTGATCGGCTTCGGCCTCATGGTGCTCTCCGCGATCCTCATCGGCGGCCTCTACCCGGCGGTCGTACAGAAGTTCACGGTCCAGCCCAACGAGCAGGCCAAGGAAGCCCCGTACGTCCAGAAGAACCTGACAGCGACCAAGAAGGCGTACGGCATCGACGACGCCAAGGTCAGCGAGTACCCGGGCAAGAGCGAGACCGACGACAAGTCCAAGCTGCGCGCCGACGCCGACCAGGCGGCGAGCTACCGGCTCATGGACCCCAACATCGTCTCGCCCACCTTCCAGCAGCGCCAGCAGATGAGGAACTACTACGCGTTCCCCTCGAACCTGGACGTGGACAGGTACAAGGACAAGGACGGCAACGACCAGGACACCGTCATCGGGCTCCGTGAGCTGAACCTCAACGGCGTCCCGAAGCGGAACTGGATCAACGACCACTTCCGCTACACCCACGGCTTCGGCGTCGTCGCCGCCGAGGGCGACAACGCGGACTCCGGCGGCGGCCCCGTCTTCACCGAGTCCGACCTGCCCTCCAAGGGCGACCTCGGCACGTACGAGCAGCGCGTCTACTACGGCGAGAAGACGACGCAGTACTCGATCGTCGGCGGTCCCCAGAAGGAGATCGACTACTCCGACGACAACGGCGAGAAGACCACCAGGTACACGGGCAAGAGCGGCGTGAGCCTCTCCAACCCGCTCAACCGGGCCGCGTACGCGGTGGCATTCGGCGAGCCGCAGATCCTCTACTCGGGCGCCATCGGGGACGGCTCGCGCATCCTCTACAACCGCACCCCGAAGGACCGCGTCGAGGCCGTCGCGCCCTGGCTCACGATCGACGGCGACGCCTACCCGGCCGTCGTCAAGGGCAAGATCCAGTGGATCGTGGACGCCTACACCACGACGAACGGCTACCCGTACGCCTCGCGCACCACGCTCGGCGACACCACGGCCGACTCGCTCACCGCGGCGAACAACCAGCGCGCCGTCGTCGCCCAGCAGAACCAGGTCAACTACATCCGCAACTCCGTGAAGGCGACCGTCGACGCGTACACCGGCGAGGTCAAGCTCTACGAGTGGGACACCGAGGACCCCGTCCTCAAGACCTGGATGAAGGCGTTCCCGCACACCGTCGAGCCCCGCTCGGCGATCTCGCCGCAGCTCATGGAGCACCTGCGCTACCCGCAGGACCTCTTCAAGGTCCAGCGCGAACTGCTCACCCGCTACCACGTGGACAGCGCGCAGACCTTCCTGAGCGGCTCCGAGGTCTGGCAGGTCCCGGACGACCCGACGAACAAGACGGGCAACTCCATCCCGGCGTACTACCTGAGCATGAAGATGCCCGGCGAGAGCAACCAGGCCTTCTCGCTCACCACGACCTTCACCCCCAACGGGCGCGACAACCTCAGCGCCTTCATGGCCGTGAACGCCGAGGCGGGCACGAAGGACTACGGCAGACTCACGCTCCTGAAAATGCCCACGGCCGATACGACCGACGGGCCCAAACAGGTGCAGAGCAAGTTCAACTCGAACGAGGCCATCGCCGAGAAGATCAGACTTCTGCGTGGTGGTGACTCGGAAGTCGAGTACGGCAACCTGCTCACCGTGCCGCTCGACGGCGAGTTCCTCTACGTCGAACCGGTCTACGTGCGCGGCAGCGGCCTGAAGTACCCGCTGCTCAAGCGCGTCCTCGTCACCTACGCCGGCAAGACGGCCTTCGAGGAGACCCTCGACAAGGCGCTCAACGTCGTCTTCGGCGCCGAGTCCGAGACCCCGCCGGGCGACCAGGACCAGGACGAGGAGCAGAAGCAGGAACCGCCCGCCAAGGGCGACAAGACCCTGCAAGGCGCACTCGACGACGCCGAGAAGGCGTTCGACGACGGGCAGAAGGCCCTCAAGGACGGCGACTGGAAGGCGTACGGGGACGCGCAGGACCGCCTCCAGGACGCCCTGGAGCGCGCGGCGAAGGCGCAGGACGCGGCTTCGAAGTCGTCCTCCGACTCCAAGTCGCCCCCGAAGAAGGAAGGTTCGGGCTCCAGCGCCTGAGGCAGTGCCCGCCCCCGGCCTTCGGGGGCGGGCCCGCCCCGTTCCGCGTGATAGCGTGGTGATCACAACGACGCGGGGTGGAGCAGCTCGGTAGCTCGCTGGGCTCATAACCCAGAGGTCGCAGGTTCAAATCCTGTCCCCGCTACGAAGGAGGAGGCCCGGGTCCCGAAAGGGGCCCGGGTCTTCTTTGCTGTGCGGGCACACCGCGACGACCGCCCTCAGGGGCACGTACCGGAGCCTGTCAGTCCCCTCTGCTTGAGTACGACTACTCATCCGCACGGCGGCCCGCCGCGCGAGGCTGGGACCTCCTGGGTCCCGCCCCGTGTGTCGGCTGTACGGACGGACCGAGATCGGAGAGCCTCCGCATGTGAAGAGTGAACAGTACGGGGGTAGTTGGGTGTTCCGAGTTTGACGTGCCCGCATGTGGGCATGTCGATAAAACGTTGTAGAGACCTCAATTAGCTGTAGAGACCTCAAGGGGACCCGGATATACCAGGTGTACGGGCTCGCGGGTGGTGCGACGATGGACGTTGTGGGGGACAGGGCGACGTGGTGGGAATCGGGACGGTTCACGCCCGCCGGTGCGCCGTGGGCCGAAGAGGCCGAGAGCGGTACGGCGCTGATCCCGCCCCCCGGCATCGCCCAGCCGGGACCGGGCACCGCCCCGGCCGTGGCCCGGCCGGTGCCGAGGGGCACCGACACGCTGTTCGCCGCGCCCGCCCCCGCTGAGCCCGCCGGCGACTTCACCGGCGCCGCCGACCTCGCGGGCGACCCCGCGCCCGAGCCCCTCGCCGCCCCCGTTCCGCCGCCCGGCGGCCCCGCGCCCGACACCCTCGCGCCCGACCTCACGGACGCCGAGGCAGAGGCGCGCCGCAGGGCAGCGGCCGCGGCCGGGGACACCGCCGCGATGAGCGAGCTGGGCGCCCAGCTCCTGCGCGCGGGAGCCCTCGACGAGGCCGAGCCCTACCTGCGCTCGGCCACATCGGCGGGCGACCGCGCCGCGGCCAACAACCTCGGCGTCCTGCTCCACCAACGCGGCTACAAGGAAGAGGCGGCCGGCTGGTGGCGCGTCGCCGCCGTCGCGGGCTCGGCGGCCGCCGCGCACTCGCTCGGCCGCCACCACCGCGAGCGCGGCGACGAACCCGCCGCCGAGTACTGGCTGCGCCAGTCCGCCGAACAAGGCCACGTCCACGGCGCCTTCGCCCTCGCCGACCTCCTGGAGCACCGCGGCGAAGCCGGGGCCGAACGCTGGCTGCGCCGCGCCGCCGAGCACGGGCACCGCGAGGCCTCGTACCGCCTCGCCAGGACCCTGGAGCGTCGCGCCCGCGACACCGCGCGCCGTGCCAGAGGCCCCGTCCTGCCAGGACCTCGCCGGCCCCAGCCCGCCCGCCCCAAGGGCGCGGCCCCCGTCCCCGGGCCCAGGACCCCGGCGGACGGCGAGAACCAGGGCAAGGACCGGGGCAAGGAGCAGGGCAAGGCGCGCGCAGAGGAGCTGACCCGCGAGGCCGAGCAGTGGTACCGCCAGGCCGCCGCACGCGGCCACCGCGGCGCCGCGCTCCAGCTCGGCGCCCTCCTGGAGCGGCGCGGCAAGCTCAAGGAGGCGGGCCGCTGGTACCTCAGCTCCGCACGCGAGGGGGAGACGCGCGCCGCCTGCGCCCTCGGCTTCCTGCTGCGCGACGCGGGCGACGAGGAGAACGCCGCCGTGTGGTGGCTCAAGGCCGCCCAGGACGGCGACGGCAACGCGGCCAACGCGCTCGGCGCCCTGCACGCCGAGCGCGGCGAACACCAGACCGCCGAACGCTGGTACCGCGCGGCGATGGACGCGGGCGACCACAACGGCGCCTACAACCTCGCCCTCCTGTGCGTCGCGCAGGGCCGCACCGCACAGGCCGAGCAGTGGTACCGCCGCGCCGCCTACGCCGGCCACCGCGAGGCCTCCAACGCGCTCGCCGTCATGCTCCTCCAGGCCGGGGACGCCGCCGGCGCCGAGCCCTGGTTCTCCAAGGCCGCCGAGACCGGCAGTGTCGACGCCGCCTTCAACCTCGGCATCCTGCACGCGGGACGCGGCGACGAGGACGGCGCGCTGCGCTGGTACGAGCGGGCGGCGTCGGCAGGGCACACCGAGGCGGCGCTCCAGGTCGGCATGGCCCTCCTGCGCGAAGGCGACGAGCGCTCCGCCGAGCGGCACCTGCGCTGCGCGGCCGGTGGCGGCAGCGCGGAGGGCGCGTACCGCCTCGCCGCCCTCCTCGACGCCCGCCGCCCGCCGCAGGGCCCGCCCCGGCTCGGCGAGAGCAGCGTGGCCGCGCGCGACGAGTCCGCGGCCTGGTACGAGCGCGCCGCCGAGCAGGGCCACCGGCGCGCCCAGGTACGGGCCGGGATGCTCGCCGCCGAGCGCGGCGAGGTCGAGGAGGCGGCGCGCTGGTACCGCGCGGCCGCCGAGGCGGGCAGCCGTAACGGGGCCTTCAACCTCGGGCTGCTGCTCGCCCGCGAGGGCGGCGAGCCGGAGGCGGCACTGTGGTGGCGCAGGGCCGCCGAGGCGGGACACGGGCGCGCGGCGCTGCGGCTCGGGCTGTTCTTCGCGCGGCGGGGCGAGCTGGAGGAGAGCCAGCACTGGTGCGACGCCGCCGTGGCTGCGGGGCCCGCCGAGGTGACGGAGCGGGCGGGACGGCTGCGCGAGGCGCTTCGTGAGGAGCTGAGCGCGTGAGTGGGCTGAGCGCGTGAGTGGGCTGAGCGCGTGAGCGGGACAACGGATTTGCTTCTCAGCAGGGGCGAGCCGTAGAGTCGGGTTCACCGACGCGGGGTGGAGCAGCTCGGTAGCTCGCTGGGCTCATAACCCAGAGGTCGCAGGTTCAAATCCTGTCCCCGCTACCACGTACGAAGGGGCCGGAGATCATTGATCTCCGGCCCCTTCGGCATGTCCCTCCGGGCCTTCGGCGTGCCGGGGACCTTCCCGGTGGTCCGGGGGAGTTCAGGCGCTCGCGCAGTCCGGGCACAGGCCCCGGTAGGTGATCTCGACGTCGGAGACCGTGTAGCCGAAGCGCTCGTCGGCGGGGAGGTCCTTCAGCGGGTCGCCCGCCGGGCGGACGTCGCGGATGGCGCCGCAGTTCGCGCAGACCAGGTGCTGGTGCGGGTGGTGCGCGTTGGGGTCGTAGCGCTTGGCGCGGTGGTCGGTCGCGACCTCGATGACCTCACCGAGCGAGACCATCTCACCGAGCGTGTTGTACACGGTGGCGCGCGAGATCTCGGGGAGCCGCTGAGCGGCCCGCGCGTGCACCTCGTCGGCGGTCAGATGGACGTGCTCGCCGTCGAGTACCTCGGCGACCACGCGGCGCTGCGCCGTCATGCGCCAGCCGCGCCCACGAAGCCGTTCCAGAAGGTCACTCATAGGGCAAAGGGTAACAGGCGACCGGCCTGATTCCGAACGTGTGTCGCTTTGGATGCCAGCTTGACTTAGACAGAGTCCATCGTAGGATCGCCTCAGCAGGTCGAACGATGCGGGAGGCAGCAGTGACACAGGGACACGGACCACTCACGACCGAGGCCGGGGCTCCGGTCGCCGACAACCAGAACAGCGAGAGCGCGGGCATCGGCGGCCCCGTCCTCGTCCAGGACCAGTCGCTGCTGGAGAAGCTCGCCCACTTCAACCGCGAGCGCATCCCCGAGCGCGTCGTGCACGCCCGGGGCGCGGGCGCCTACGGGACCTTCACCGTCACGGCCGACGTGACCCGCTGGACGCGGGCCCGTTTCCTCTCCGAGGTCGGCAAGCGGACGGAGACCTTCCTGCGCTTCTCGACCGTCGCGGGCAACCTCGGCGCCCCGGACGCCGTGCGCGACCCGCGCGGCTTCGCGCTGAAGTTCTACACCGAGGACGGCAATTACGACCTCGTCGGGAACAACACCCCGGTCTTCTTCATCAAGGACGCCATCAAGTTCCCCGACTTCATCCACACCCAGAAGCGCGACCCGTACACCGGCTCCCAGGAGCCGGACAACGTGTGGGACTTCTGGGGGTTGTCGCCCGAGTCCACGCACCAGGTGACGTGGCTCTTCGGCGACCGCGGCATCCCGGCCTCGTACCGCCACATGAACGGCTACGGCTCGCACACGTACCAGTGGAACAACGCGGCCGGAGAGGTCTTCTGGGTCAAGTACCACTTCAAGACGGACCAGGGCATCAAGACGCTCACCGCGGCCGACGCGGCGAAGCTCGCGGGCGAGGACCCCGACTCGCACCAGCGCGACCTGCGCGAGGCGATCGAACGCGGCGAGTACCCGAGCTGGACCGTGCAGGTGCAGATCATGCCCGCCGCCGACGCGGCGAACTACCGCTTCAACCCCTTCGACCTCACCAAGGTGTGGCCGCACGAGGACTACCCGCCGATCGAGATCGGGAAGCTGGAACTCAACCGCAACCCGGAGAACATCTTCGCCGAGGTCGAGCAGTCGATCTTCAGCCCGGCGCACTTCGTGCCCGGCATCGGCCCCTCGCCCGACAAGATGCTCCAGGGCCGCCTCTTCGCCTACGGGGACGCGCACCGCTACCGCGTCGGCATCAACGCCGACCACCTCCCGGTCAACCGCCCGCACGCGGCCGAGGCGCGTACGTACAGCCGCGACGGCTCCCTCTACGACGGCCGGCACGGCGGCGCGAAGAACTACGAGCCGAACAGCTTCGGCGGCCCCGCCCAGACCGGGCAGGCGCTGTGGCAGCCGACCGTGGTCTCCGGCGCGACCGGTCAGTACGAGGCGCCCGCGCACGCCGAGGACAACGACTTCGTGCAGGCGGGCAACCTCTACCGGCTCATGCCGGAGGACGCCAAGGAGCGCCTGATCACCAACCTCGCCGACTCGATCGCCGGCGTCTCGCGGGACGACATCGCGGAGCGCGCGATCGACAACTTCCGCAAGGCGGACGGGGAGTTCGGCAAGCGGCTGGAGGAGGCGGTGGCGGAAAGGCGACGGGGCGAGTAACTGCTCGCCGGTGCGGGCGCGGCCGCGGGGGCCCGGAGAGGGCCCGCGTGGTGTGCGCGCTGCGTGCCTGTGGACAACGTGGGCGAACCCGCACAACGACTCACCGGTTCGAGTGAGGCGTTGTGCGGGTTTCGCCGAGTTATCCACAGATCGGCGGGAGGGCGGGGGGCGGGGGTGCGGATTTGGGAGACTTGTATAGGGGACGCCCCCCGGGCGGGAGGGGGCTGCTCACGCACGCCCCGGGCGGGAAGAGAGGGCTGCTCACGCACGCCCCGGGCGGGAAGAGAGGGCTGCTCACGCACGCCCCGGAGGGGGAGGAACTGCTCACGCACCCCTGGGGCGAGGGGGCTGCCCACGCACGCCCGAGCCGGAGGGGGCTGCTCACGCACGCACGCCCGGAGGGGGCTGCCCACGCACACCCGAGCCGGAGGGGGCCACGCACCCCCGAGCCGGAGGGGGCCACGCACCCCCGAGCCGGAGGAGGGGGCTGCCCACCCACCCTCCGGCAGGAGGTGGCCGCCCACGCGGCAGGAGGAGAAGCTGCCCCCCGGCAGGAGGGTGCTCCTCACGCCGGGCTGCTCAGCTCCCCGCCCCACAGCGGCCCGGCTCACGCGGCCCTGCTCACCCCCGACCCCCCCGTTACCGTCACCCCCAACCCCCCGTCACCCCGTCACCCCGTCACCCCGTCACCCCGTCACCCCCGACCCCCGTCACCCCCCGACCCCCAGGAAACCTCTCTCCGCGGCCCCCACCCCTCTCCCCACCTCAATACCGCTGGTTCAGATAACTCAGCAGCTCATCATGCAGCGCCCCGTTCGACGCCGCCGCGTTCCCGCTGTGCGGCCCCGGGCGGCCGTCGAGTCCGGTGAAGGTGCCGCCCGCCTCGGTGACCACGATCGCGTTCGCCGCCATGTCCCACAGCGACAGCTCCGGTTCCGCGCAGATGTCCACCGAGCCCTCGGCGACCATCATGTACGGCCAGAAGTCCCCGTAGCCGCGCGTGCGCCACACCGCCCGGCTCAGGTCCAGCAGCCCGTTCAGGCGGCCTTGCTCCTCCCAGCCGCTGAGCGAGGAGTACGCGAACGAGGCGTCCGCCATGCGCCGTACGCCCGAGACCCGCAGCCGGCTCGCCGAGGTGAGGCTGCGTCCGGTGAAGGCGCCGTGGCCGTACGCCGCCCACCAGCGGCGGTTCAGGGCCGGTGCGGAGACGACGCCGACCACCGGCTGCCACGTGCCCTGTTCGCCCTCGCGGCCGGGGACCAGCTCCATGAGCGAGATGAGCGTCGCCCAGACCGGCACCCCGCGCACGTAGTTCTTCGTGCCGTCGATCGGGTCGACGACCCAGCGGCGCGGGCCCGTGCCGCGCAGCCCGTACTCCTCGCCGAGGATCGCGTCGCGCGGCCTGGCCCGCTGGAGCTGGGAGCGGATCAGCTCCTCGGCCGCCTTGTCCGCCTCGGTCACGGGCGTCAGGTCGGGTTTCGTCTCGACCTTGAGATCCAGCGCCTTGAAGCGCTCCATCGTGGTGGCGTCGGCCGCGTCGGCCAGGACGTGAGCGAGGCGCAGATCATCGTGGTAGTCGGGCATGGCCGAACAGTATCCACGGGGCCGCCGCGTGATCCAGTCGCCGTCAAGCGTGCGGCGGGCCCGCGCTCAGTGCGCCGAGCCCGAGAGCTGGAGGCCGATGACGCCCGCGATGACGAGGGCGATCGAGACGATCTTGAGCGCCGAGACCAGGTCGTCCATGAAGACCATGCCGTAGATCGCGGTGCCCGCGGCGCCGATGCCCGTCCACACGGCGTACGCCGGGCCCACGTCGAGCTTCTTCAGCGAGAGCGTCAACAGGCCGAAGCTGCCGAGCGCGAAGCTGGCGAAGGCGATGGTCGGCCACAGCCGGGTGAAGCCGTGGGAGAGCTTCAGGCAGATCGCGAAGCCCGTCTCCAGCAGCCCGGCCACGACGACCAGCAGCCACGCCATGTGGTGTCTCCTTCATGCTCGTACGGACCGCCGACGCACCCGGACCGGTCCAGGTCCGCCCCGTGCGGACCCGCCCGAGCTTATGCCTTTGCCTTCCCTTGGGACACGCGAACCCCTTCCCGCGGCGCCGCCGCTCCACACCTGGCGCCCGGTCAGTCCCCTTCGTGCCGCTCCCGCGTGGAGAGCAGCCGCCGCAGCGAGGCGAGACGCTCGGGGCCCGCGTGGCCCGCGGCGACCCAGGCGTCGAGCGCGCACTCGGGCTCGTCGTGCGAGCAGCCGCGCGGGCACTCCTCCGTCCCCGGCACGAGGTCGGGGAAGGCGAGCACGACGCGCGAGGGATCGACGTGCGCGAGCCCGAAGGAACGCACGCCCGGCGTGTCGACGACCCAGCCCCCCGCCCCGTCGAGCGGCAGCGCGAGCGCCGACGTCGTCGTGTGCCTGCCGCGCCCCGTGACCGCGTTGACGTGCCCGGTGGTACGCCGCTGGTCCTCCGGGACCAGCGCGTTGACCAGCGTCGTCTTGCCGACGCCCGAGTGCCCCACGAACGCCGTGACCTTCCCGTCGAGCAGCTCCCGCACCCGCCCGGCCGCCTCGCCGTCGTACAGCTCCTCGCGGCTCGTGACGACGTAGGGGACGCCGAGCGGCGTGTACATCTCCAACAGCCGGTCGGGCGAGGCGAGATCGGACTTGGTGAGGACGAGCAGCGGGCTCAGGCCGCCGTCGTACGCCGCGACGAGACAGCGGTCGATCATGCGCGGGCGCGGCTCGGGGTCGGCGAGCGCGGTGACGACGGCGAGCTGGTCGGCGTTGGCGACGACGACGCGTTCGTACGGGTCGTCGTCGTCGGCCGTGCGGCGCAGCACCGAGCGGCGCTCCTCGATGCGGACGATACGGGCGAGGGTGTCCTTCTCGCCGGACAGGTCGCCGACGAGCGCGACGCGGTCGCCGACGACGGCGGCCTTGCGCCCCAGCTCGCGTGCCTTCATCGCGACGACCCTGCGCCCGTCGACGAGGCACGTGAGCCGGCCCCTGTCGACGGTGAGGACCATGCCGGACGAGGCGTCCTCGTGCTTGGGCCTGGTGTGGGTGCGGGGGCGGCTGCCCCGGCGTCCGGGCCGGACGCGGACGTCGTCCTCGTCGGGGTTCTTTCCGTAGCGGCGCATCGCGAGTCCCCGGCCGTCAGTTCCCGAGCATTCCGGTCCACAGCTCCGGGAAGTCGGGCAGTGTCTTCGCCGTCGTCGCGACGTTCTCGATCTCCACCCCCGCCACCGCGAGCCCGAGGATCGCCCCCGCCGTGGCCATGCGGTGGTCCTCGTACGTGTGGAAGACGCCGCCGTGCAGCGGGCGCGGCCGGATGTGGAGGCCGTCCGCCGTCTCGGTGACGTCGCCGCCGAGTTCGTTGATCTCCTTGGTGAGCGCCGCGAGCCGGTCCGTCTCGTGCAGGCGCAGGTGCGCGACACCGCGCAGCGTCGAGGGGGAGTCGGCGAGCGCGGCGACCGCCGCGATGCCCGGAGTCAGCTCGCCGACCTCACCGAGGTCCACGTCGATGCCGTGGACACGGCCCGTACCGGTGAGCGTGAGGCCCGCCTCGGTCAGCTCGCAGGCGCCGCCCATCGCGGTGAAGATCTCGCGGAGCCGGTCGCCCGGCTGCGTCGTGCGGGCCGGCCAGTCGGGGATCGTCACGGTGCCGCCCGTGACGAGCGCGGCGGCGAGGAAGGGCTGCGCGTTGGAGAGGTCGGGCTCGATCGTGAGGTCGCGCCCGAGGAGCGCGCCGGGGGCCACCCGCCACACGTTCGGCTCGCCGCCCGTCTCCGGCTCGTCGACCTGCGCGCCGACCGTGCGCAGCATGTTCACGGTCATCCGGATATGGGGGAGCGAGGGCAGCGTCGCTCCCGTGTGCCGCAGCTCGACGCCCTGGTTGAAGGACGGCGCCGAGAGCAGCAGCGCGCTGATGAACTGCGAGGAACTGGACGCGTCCACCTCGACCTTGCCGCCGTCGAGCGCGCCGCCGCCGAAGACCGTGAGCGGCAGCGCGCCCCGGTCGCCGTCGTCGATACGGGCGCCGAGCGCGCGCAGCGCGTCGATCACGCCGTGCAGCGGGCGTTCGTACGAACGCGGGTCGCCGTCGAAGCGGATCGCGCCCTCGGCGAGCGTCGCGACGGGCGGCAGGAAGCGCATGACCGTGCCCGCGTTGCCGACGTCGACGGTCGCGGGACCGCGCAGCCCGGCGGGGATGACGCGCCAGGCCTCGCCCGTGCCCGTGACGCCGCAGGACTCCGAGGAGACCGTCTCCTCGATGCCGACGCCCATCGTGCGCAGCGCGCTCGCCATCAGGAGCGTGTCGCGCGAGCGCAGCGGGCGCCGCAGCCAGCCCGGCTCGGCGGCGAGCGCGGCGAGCACGAGCGCGCGGTTCGTGATCGATTTGGAGCCGGGCACCCGCACGGTCGCGCGAACGGGCCCCTCGGCGAGCGGCGCGGGCCAGAGGTCGGTCAGTGCAGGCGTCTCGGTCATGACCCTCACTCTAGTCGCTCAGGGTGATCCACGATCCTGTCCAAATGCGCCGAAACCAGTCCGAAACAGGGGTGTGGTACGCGGGAAGGACGAGGCCCGAGGGGACCGTTTCACCCGCACGAGCGGCCCGCGCACGCCGGTGGACACGCACCGGCGCGTACGACCCCGGGCGTCGCCCGAGCGGCGCCCGAGCCGCCGCGGCGGACGCCGGGGGCGGGCCGGTCACAGCCCGAGCAGCCACCGTCCGCCCGCGACGAGCGAGCCGAGCGAGACGGCGAAGAAGAGCAGCAGCCACAGCGCGGCGGGCACGTGGGTGAGCCGCGCGAGCTGGTCGGGGTCGGAGTCGTACGCGCCCTCGCGGCGCCGCTTGCCCTGGAGCTCGAAGACCGGGCGCACCCCGCCGAGCAGCAGGAACCACACCGCGGTGTACGCGAAGAAGGACTGCGCCTGCGGCCCGGTGAGCCAGGAGACGAGGACGAAGGCGCCGCTCGTGACGAGCACGGTGAATATCCCGTACGCGTTGCGGACCATGATCAGGAGGAGCAGGAGGAGCGCGGTCGCCGCCCACAGCAGGAGCGTGATGTGGTGCGCGGCGAGGAGCCAGGCGCCGCCGAGACCGAGGAGCGAGGGCGCGACGTACCCGGCGGCCGCGGTGAGGATCATGCCGGGCCCGGTCGGCTTCCCGCGGCTCACGGTGAGCCCCGAGGTGTCCGAATGCAGCCGGACACCCTCCAGGCGCCGCCCGGTCAGGAGCGCGACGAGCCCGTGCCCGCCCTCGTGCGCGATCGTCACGGCGTTCCGGGTCAGGTGCCACAGCGGGCGCGGCCCGACGCACACGAGCGCGAGCAGCAGCGCGACGAGGACGACCCAGCGCTCGGGGGACGGCTGGTCGCCGAAGACGCGGTGCCAGAGTCCGGGGAGATCGGTGGGGTGCATGGGGCGAAGGCTCCTCGCGTGGGGGGTGGACGTGGCAGGCTGAAGGTCATGTGTGGACGGTATGCGGCCTCTCGTGCCCCCGAGGATCTCGTCTCGCTCTTCGGCGTGGAGAAGTGGGAGCCGAGCGAGACCCTGGCCCCCGACTGGAACGTGGCCCCGACGAAGCTCGTCCCCGTGGTGCTCGACCGGCCGCTCAAGGGACAGGACGCGGGGGACGGGCGGCCGGTTCGCCAGCTCCGTCCCCTCAAGTGGGGCCTCGTGCCCTCCTGGTCCACGTCGCCCGAGGGCGCCGCGCGGATGATCAACGCGCGCGCCGAGACGGTCCACGAGAAGCCCTCCTACCGCCGTGCCTTCGCCGCCCGCCGCTGCCTGCTCCCCGCCGACGGCTACTACGAGTGGGTCACGGGCAAGGACGAGCGGCGCCTGGAGGAGGAGGGCCGCCGCAAGCGCCCCCGCAAGCAGCCCTACTTCGTCACCCCGGCCGACGGCTCCGTCTTCGCGATGGCCGGGCTCTACGAGTTCTGGCGCGACCGCACGCTCCCCGACGACCATCCGCAGGCGTGGTGGGCCACCTGCACGGTCCTCACCACGGAGGCCGAGACCGCCCCGCTCGCGGTGGCCCCCGAGGCGGGGCCCCGCTCGCTGGCCGACATCCACCCCCGGATGCCGCTGATGCTCACGCCGGACCGCTGGGACGCCTGGCTCGACCAGGACCACCCGGACCCGCGGGCCCTCCTCGCCCCGCCGCCCGAGGGCCTGATGCGCGCCTACCCGGTCGGCACGGCCGTGAGCAACGTCCGCAACAACGGTCCCGAACTGGAGAAGGAACTCCCGGCCCCGGAGGAGGAGACGCTGTTCTGAGGGCCGGGCGATTCCCGAAGGGCGGAACGTCCGGCCCCCGCGGCCGAGGAGCGGGGCGTGGGGCACGGCCCCGCGACACAATGCGGGACGTGACAACTGACCTGGTGGCCACCCCGCAGGGAACGGCCCGCATCACCTGGCACCGCGCGGCGGAGCCGCACACCGTGCTCGCCCTCGGCCACGGCGCGGGCGGCGGCATCGAGGCCCGTGACCTCGCCGCCCTGGCGGCCTCGCTCCCGCCCCGCGGAGTGACCGTCGCCCTGGTCGAACAGCCCTGGCGTGTGGCCGGCAGGAAGCTCGCCCCCGCGCCCCGCACCCTCGACGCCTCCTGGAGCGCCCTGTGGCCCGCGCTCGCCGGGGCGGCGGCCGGGCTCCCCGTGGTCGCGGGCGGCCGCTCGGCGGGGGCGCGCGTCGCGTGCCGTACCGCCGCCGGCCTCGGCGCCGCCGCCGTGCTCGCCCTTTCCTTCCCGCTGCACCCGCCGGGGAAGCCGGAGAAGAGCCGCGCGGCCGAACTGCTCGGCACCGGGCTGCCCGCACTCGTCGTGCAGGGCGGCAGCGACCCCTTCGGCAGGCCCGCGGAATTTCCCCCCGGCCCCTACGACCTCGCCGAGGTCCCGTACGGCGACCACTCCTTCCACGTGCCGAGGAAGGCGCCGCTCGGACAGGACGAGGCGGTGAGTCTCCTCACAACCGCGGTGGCGGACTGGCTGCGCGCGCGGCGCTGAACGCGGCGCGGGAATGCCCCGGACGGGCCTGGTGTTGAGTCAGCCGTACCGGAACCTCCGGCGTACGAAAGGAAGAGGCCCCGCATGGGAGCGACGATCTGCCCCAGCCGCAGCGGCACAGAACTGGACTGGTCCGTTCTGCCCGCGGCGCGCACCACCCGGAACGGCGGCGTGGCCGGAGTCGACCGAAAGGCCCCGGAGGGCCCCGGTCGTCTATTCTCCGAGGCGGGCGCCCGCACCTTCGCGGACGCCGGCACGGTGTCGGAGGAGGTGGGTCGGGTCACTGGGACCGACGCGGGAGAGGACGAGGCGGGGACGCGTTCCGAGGAGAGCGCGGCCGAACGCAGCGCCCGCTTCGAGCGGGACGCCCTCACGTACCTCGACCAGATGTACTCGGCCGCGCTGCGCATGACGCGCAACCCGGCCGACGCCGAGGACCTGGTGCAGGAGACCTACGCGAAGGCGTACGGCTCCTTCCACCAGTTCCGCGAAGGCACCAATCTCAAGGCGTGGCTGTACCGGATTCTCACGAACACGTTCATCAACTCGTACCGCAAGAAGCAGCGCGAACCCCAGCGCAGCGCGGCCGAGGAGATCGAGGACTGGCAGCTCGCGCGCGCCGAGTCGCACATGTCCACCGGGCTGCGCTCCGCGGAGTCGCAGGCCCTGGACCACCTGCCGGACTCGGACGTCAAGTCCGCGCTCCAGGCGATCCCCGAGGAGTTCCGCATCGCGGTCTATCTCGCGGACGTCGAGGGCTTTGCGTACAAGGAGATCGCGGACATCATGGGGACACCCATCGGTACGGTGATGTCCCGGCTGCACCGCGGCCGCCGCCAGCTGCGCGGCATGCTGGAGGACTACGCCCGCGAGCGCGGGCTCGTCCCGGCGGGCGCGGGTGGGCCGGACGAGGCGAAAGGCTCGGGCTCATGAGCTGCGGAGAGCCGCACGAGACGGATTGCAGTGAGGTCCTCGACCACCTGTACGAGGTCCTGGACCATGAGCTGCCGGACGCCGAGTGCGTGAAGTACGAGGACCATTTCCAGGAGTGCGACCCCTGCCTGGAGAAGTACGGCCTGGAGCAGGCGGTCAAGAAGCTCGTCAAGCGCTGCTGCGGTCAGGACGACGTCCCGGCCGATCTGCGCGCCAAGGTACTCGGGCGGATCGAGCTGATCCGCTCGGGCCAGGCGGTGCCCGACGACGACATCTCGCTGCCGGGCGCGGTCGAGAGCGCCGTACGGGAGACGAGCTGAGCGCTCCCGGCAGGGGCTGAGCGGCCCCGCGCACAGGTGTACGGAGGCCGTGTCCCGCTGGGGGCGCGGCCTTCGGCGTGCCCGGTCTGTGAGGGGGGCGGCCTCTGGTGTGCCCGGCTCATCACCGTACGTACCCGCTTTCACCCGTACGAGGGACGCGGGCCCCCGGGCCCGGCCGCAGGGCGAGGTCTGGATGCGTCCGGACGGGGTAACCCACGGGTAATGAGCGGGCGCCCAGGCGTCCGTGGTTGGATGCGAGAGCGGGAGCCGGTGGCCAGGACGCACCCGGCTCGCCCGGCGCCGGCGGGGCTCAAGGCCCGTACGGCGGGACAGCGGGCCGCGGCCCCTCCATCGACGGCAGCGGGGATGCAGGCGGGAATCGTGAGGATCTTCGGCAAGGGACGGCACCGGCCCTCCGCCTCCTGGCGGCAGGCCACCGATCGCGCGTTCACCCTCATCGGCGACGGCAGGTACGAGGACGCGGGGGCGCTGCTCACGCGGGCGGCCGACCTGGAGCCGTGGCTCTCCGAGTCCTGGTTCAACCTCGCCCTCCTCCACAAGTTCCGGCACGACTGGGAGGCCGCGCGGACCACCGGGCTGCGCGCCGTGGCCCTGCTCGACCGCTCGGCCGGGGCTCCCGACTGGTGGAACGTGGGGATCGCGGCGACCGCGCTCCAGGACTGGCCGCTCGCGCGCAAGGCCTGGCAGGCGTACGGGCTGCGGCTGCCCGACGGCGCGGCCCCCTCCGAGCCGCCCGCCGGGATGGGGCTCGGCAGCGCCGCCGTGCGGCTCTCGCCCGAGGGCGAGGCGGAGGTCGTGTGGGGCAGGCGGATCGACCCCGCGCGGATCGAGGTCCTCTCGGTGCCGCTGCCGTCCTCCGGACGGCGCTGGGGCGAGGTCGTGCTCCACGACGGGGTGCCGCACGGGGAGCGGATCACGCCCGACGGGCAGTCCTTCCCCGTCTTCGACGAGATCGAGCTGTGGGCGCCCTCGCCCGTGCCCACGTGGGTCGTCCTGCTCGACGCGGCCACCGAGGACGACCGCGACGCACTCGAACAGCTCGCGTCCGACGCCGGGTACGCGGCGGAGGACTGGACCTCCTCGGTGCGGCTGCTGTGCCGCAGCTGCTCCGAGAGCCGGATGGAGAGCGACGCGGGGGACGGGGAGCGCGGGGACCCGCACGACCACAGCGAGCCGGGGGCGCCCGGACCCCTCGGGCACGCGACCGCGGGGGGCCGGTGGGTGACGGAGCGGGAGTGCGGGGTCGCCGCGCCCGCCGAGCTGGTGCGGGGGATCTTGGAGACGTGGGTCGCCGACCGGCCGGAGGCCAGGGGGTGGCGGGACCTGGAGGAGGTCTGCTGACCTCCGCGCGCGGGCGCGGTGGTCCGCGCCCGTACGGGTCCGCGGCCGCGCCGGCTCCGCGCGGTCCTCGCCGGGGGACCCGGGGCTCCGCCCCGGCCCCCGCCGCAGGGGCCCCTTCCCTCCGGCGCGGGCTGGATTCGCGGCCCCTGTAGGGTGGATCGGCACATCCTGCTGGTCGGTTGGCCGGCTCCCTGAAAGGACACTCCGGAGAAGATGGCGCAGCAGACGACCGGCCTTCCCGTCGACGACGAGGGTTACGTGATCGACACGGCCGAGACCGAGGAGCGGGAGAGCGCCTACCGTGAGCGCGGCGCGGTACTGCCGATCACCGTGGTCGGGAACCCCGTGCTGCACAAGGAGTGCGCGGACGTCACCGAGTTCGGGCCCGAGCTGGCGAAGCTCGTGGACGACATGTTCGCGAGCCAGCGCGCCGCCGAGGGCGTGGGCCTCGCCGCGAACCAGGTCGGCGTGAGCCTCAAGGTCTTCGTGTACGACTGCCAGGACGACCAGGGCGTACGGCACGTCGGCGTCGTCTGCAACCCGAAGCTGCGTGACCTGCCCGCCGAGCTGCGTACCCTCGACGACTCCAACGAGGGCTGCCTCTCCGTCCCCGGCGCCTACGCGGCGACCCCCAGGACCGAGTACGCCGAGGTCACCGGGCAGGACGAGCACGGCAACGCGATCAAGGTGCGCGGCACCGGGTACTTCGCGCGCTGCCTCCAGCACGAGACCGACCACCTCTACGGCTACCTCTACCTGGACCGCCTCTCCAAGCGCGACCGCAAGGACGCGCTCCGGCAGATGGCCGAGGGCACCCCGCGCTACGCGACCGTCCCCAACGACTGAGCGCCGTACCTCTCCCCACGACGGAGCGCCGTACCTCTCCCCACGGCTGCGCTCCCCCTGCGCTCGTGCGCCCGCGTGTGCGCCCCGCGGTTACGGGAGGTGCGCGAGGCGACCACAGCCGTATCCCCACCGCCCGTCCGTCCCAGGACGGGCGGTGGGGCATATGCGGGCGCTCTATGACAACTCCAGATGATCGGATTCCGGACAAAAACGAGCTGGTTGTCGGCACACCTGAGCGATTCCTCGCCGGTATCCATTCCCTTCCCGCCGCTCCGTAGGGCTGAATGGAATGCGCTGTCGATTTACGACGTGACGTGTGCCGGGAGACGGGGACCCGGCGCACGTGCGTCCGGCTCCCGAAAGGGGTTCGCTCGTGCCCGCTATCTCATCCCGGGCCACCGCCGCCAGGCCGGTGCCTGTGCCGCCCACGCTGCAACTCCCGGTAGTGGAAAGGGATTTCGCCCGCCGACTGCACAATTATTGGCCAAAGCTTCAGGTGAAGTCGAAGCTGTGGCTCCAGGAAAAACGACTCATGGCCCCCGCCGCCGCCGAGGCCCTCGCCGACGAGCTGCGCTACACCGACCTCGTCGCGGGCTACTACCTCGGCGCCTCCGACGCGATGCTCGGCGCCATCGCCGACTTCAGCAGCTGGTTCTTCGCCTGGGACGACCGGCACGACCGGGACGTCGCCCACGCCCGTACGGCCTCCTGGTACGCCCTCTCCGCGGACCTGCACGCGGCCCTGCGCGAGCCCGGCGCCCATCTGCACCACGAGGAGCCGCTGGTGGCGGCCTTCGCCGACTGCCTGCTGCGGATGGGCGCGCCCATGCCCCCCACCTGGCGCGCCCGCTTCGCCCGCCACATGGGCCCCGTCATCGACGCCTACGACCAGGAGTTCCGCAACCGCCTGGACCGTACCGTGCCGACCGTCGCCGCCTACCTGGAGCTGCGGCGCCTCACCTTCGCGCACGACATCTGGCTCGACCTCCTCGAAGCCGTCGCGGGCGCCGAACTCCCCGCCGCCGTACGCCGCCACACCGCCTACCGCACCGCGGGACTCGCCTGCCAGGATTTCGCCGCCTGGTACAACGACCTCTGCTCGCTGCCGAAGGAAATAGCCGGGGACGAGATCCACAACCTCGGGATAAGCCTCATCCGGCACGAGGGAATGGAACTCTCCGAAGCCGTTTCTGTCGTGCACGAGAAAGTCGCAGAACGCGTCACCGAGTTTCTCGCGGCGGAAAAAGAAGTGCACGCGCTCGCCGATTCCCTGGCGAAAGGCGGCGGAATCGAGGGCGAGCGGACGCGGGCCGTTCTCCTGTCCTGCGTGGACAATATGCGGAACTGGTTTCCGTCCGTCTACTGGTTCCACCACGAATCCGGGCGCTATCGCGTCGAACAGTGGGAGGACCCCGCGCGCCCCCCGTATCTCCAGGACGGCGCACCGGCGCGCACCACCCCGGGCACGCGCGCCGCCGAGTCGCCCAGGGTCGTCCGCCAGCGCGGCCCGCACGAGGAGGAGGGCACCGTATGAGCCCGCGTACGCCCCCCACCGCGCCCCCCGCCGGGACCGGCCGCACCGCGCCGCTCGCCGCCGGAGCCCTCCCGCTCCTCGGCCACGCGCCCGCCCTCGCGCGCGGCCCGCTGCCCTTCCTCGAAGGGCTGCGCGCGCACGGCGAGATCGTACGGATCGCGCTCGGCCCCAAGCAGGTACTCGCCGTCTGCGCCCCCGACCTCGTCGGAACCCTCCTGACCCGCCCCGAGTTCACCGTCGGCGGGCCGCTGTGGGACACCCTGGAGATCCTGCTCGGCAAGGGGGTCGCGACGAGCAACGGCCCCCGCCACCGCCGTCAGCGCCGCACCATCCAGCCCGCGTTCCGCCCCGACCGCATCGCTTCCTACGCACGCGTCATGACCGAGGAGGCGGTGCGGACGGCGGAGTCCTGGCGGGACGGCGAGATCACCGACGTCGGCGCGGAGATGTTCCGCACCGGCGTACGGATCGTCTCGCGCTCCCTCCTGGAGGTGGACGCGCGCGGCACCGAACTCGCCGACCGCATCGCGCACGCCCTGCACACCGTCTTCGGCGGCCTCTACCAGCGGATGGTCCTCTCCTTCGGGCCACTGCACCGCCTGCCGACCCCCGCCAACCGCCGCTTCAACGCGGCCCTCGCGGAACTGCACACCCTTGTGCGGCAGTTGGTACGGGACGCCCGCGCGAACGATTCCGGCGACGCCGCGCCCGACGACGATCTCCTCTCGGTACTGCTTCACGCCACCGACGAGAACGGCGCTCCCCTGCCCGACGAAGAGATTCACGACAACGTCGTATCCCTTGTCGTCGCCGCGGCCGAGAATGTCGCCGCGACACTCGCCTGGACCTTTCACCTCCTCGCCCAGCACCCCGAGTGGGAACGCAGGTTGCGCGCGGAAGTGGAATCGGTCGCGCCGGACCGCCCCGTCGATTTCGAGGATCTTCCGAAACTCGCCCTCACCCGGAATCTGCTGAGCGAATCCATGCGGATACGGCCCGCGGCATGGATATTCACGCGCAGGGCCGCGAACGACACCGAACTCGGCGGTTACCGCGTCCCTGCCGGTACCGACGTGCTCTACAGCCCCTGGGCCCTCCAGCACGACGCCAGGTCCTTCCCCGAGCCGCACCGCTTCGACCCGGACCGCTGGCTCCCCGAACGCGCCGCCGACATCCCCCGGCACGCCTTCATCCCCTTCGGCATCGGCAACCGCAAGTGCCCCGGCGACATCTACAGCCTCACCGAACTCGCCCTCGTCCTCGCCAACACGGTCAGGCACTGGCACGTCGAGGCCGTCCCCGGGCGCACCGACCCGCGCCCGCGCATCGGCATCACGCTCCAGCCCCGCGCCACGGTGCTCCGCGTGCGGCGCGCCTGAGCCGGCGACCACGCGAAGGGGGGCCGGGTCCCGTACGGAACCCGGCCCCCCTTCGCGGCACCCGCTTCTAGAAGTCGTCGTCGAAGGAGACCGACCCCTCGACGGCGACCTGGTAGGCCGAGGGCCGCCGCTCGAAGAAGTTCGTCAGCTCCTGGACGCCCTGCAACTCCATGAAGGAGAAGGGGTTGCTGGAGCCGTAGACCGGCGCGAAGCCGAGGCGCACGAGGCGCTGGTCGGCGACGCACTGGAGGTACTCGCGCATCGACTCGGTGTTCATGCCGGGAAGGCCGTCACCGCACAGGTCGCGCGCGAACTGGAGTTCCGCGTCGACCGCGCCGGCGAGCATCTCCTTGACCTCGGCCTCCAGCTTGTCGTCGAACAGCTCGGGCTCCTCCTTGCGGACCGTGTCGACGACGTCGAAGGCGAAGCTCATGTGCATCGTCTCGTCGCGGAAGACCCAGTTGGTGCCGGTCGCGAGGCCGTGCAGCAGGCCGCGCGAGCGGAACCAGTACACGTACGCGAAGGCGCCGTAGAAGAAGAGGCCCTCGATGCACGCCGCGAAGCAGATCAGGTTGAGCAGGAAGCGGCGACGGTCGGCCTGCGACTCCAGGCGGTCGATCTTCTCGACCTCGTCGATCCACTTGAAGCAGAACTCGGCCTTCTCGCGGATGGACGGGATGTTCTCCACGGCGGCGAAGGCGGCCGCGCGGTCGTCCGGGTCGGGCAGGTAGGTGTCGAGCAGCGTCAGGTAGAACTGCACGTGCACGGCCTCCTCGAAGAGCTGCCGGCTCAGGTAGAGCCGCGCCTCCGGGGAGTTGATGTGCTTGTACAGCGTCAGCACGAGGTTGTTCGCCACGATCGAGTCGCCCGTCGCGAAGAACGCCACGAGACGGCCGATGAGGTGCTGCTCACCGGGCGTGAGCTTCGCGAGGTCGGCGACGTCCGAGTGGAGGTCGACCTCCTCGACGGTCCACGTGTTCTTGATCGCGTCCCGGTAGCGCTCGTAGAAGTCCGGGTAGCGCATGGGGCGCAGGGTCAGCTCGAAACCGGGGTCCAGGAGGTTCTGGTGGCGCTTCTTCTGCTCGGGAACGGTGTCGGTCATTACTGGCAGGCCTCGCAGGACTCGGGGTTCTCCAGGGAGCAGGCGATCGCCTCGGCGTCGGGCACACTCTGCGCGACGGGCTTGGACTGCACCGGGATGGGGGTGGCCTCCGCGGCCGAGGAACCGGCCGCGCGGGCGATGCGCGTCGCGGGCCGCGAGCGCAGGTAGTACGTCGTCTTCAGGCCCTTGTTCCAGGCGTGCGCGTACATCGAGGAGAGTTTGCCGATCGTCGGCGTCTCCATGAAGAGGTTGAGCGACTGGCTCTGGTCGAGGAACGCGGTGCGCTCGGCGGCCATGTCGATGAGGCCGCGCTGCGGAAGCTCCCACGCCGTGCGGTACAGCGCGCGGACGTCCTCGGGAATCCAGTGGAAGCCCTGGACCGAGCCGTTCGCCTCGCGCAGCGCCTCGCGGGTGCGCGCGTCCCACACGCCGAGCTTCTTCAGGTCCTCCACGAGGTAGCCGTTGACCTGGAGGAACTCACCGCTGAGCGTCTCGCGCTTGAAGAGGTTGGAGACCTGCGGCTCGACGCACTCGTAGACGCCCGCGATCGAGGCGATCGTCGCGGTCGGCGCGATCGCGAGGAGCAGCGAGTTGCGCATACCGCTCTTGGCGATACGGGCCCGCAGCGCCTCCCAGCGCTCCGGCCAGGTCCGCTCCACGTCGTAGTGGTCGGGGTGCAGGACCCCGCGCGCGGTGCGGGTCTTCTCCCAGGCGGGTACCGGACCGTGCTTCTCGGCGAGGTCGGCGGATGCCTCGTACGCGGCGAGCATGACGCGCTCGGCGATACGGGTCGACACGGCCTTCGCCTCGGCCGAGTCGAAGGGCAGCCGCAGCTTGAAGAAGACGTCCTGGAGACCCATCGCACCGAGGCCGACGGGACGCCAGCGGGCGTTGGAGTTCGCCGCCTGCTCGGTCGGGTAGAAGTTGATGTCCACGACGCGGTCGAGGAAGGTGACGGCCGTGCGGACGGTCTCGTCGAGGCGCTCCCAGTCGATCCCGCCGTTCTCGACGAAGGCGCCGAGGTTGATCGAGCCGAGGTTGCACACGGCGGTCTCGCCGTCGTCGGTGACCTCGATGATCTCGGTGCACAGGTTCGAGGAGTGCACGACGCTGCCGGGCTCGGCGGTCTGGTTCGCGGTGCGGTTGGAGTGGTCCTTGAAGGTCATCCAGCCCTGGCCGGTCTGCGCGAGGGTACGCATCATGCGGCCGTACAGCTCGCGCGCCGGGATCGTCTTGCGGGCCAGGCCCTTCGCCTCGGCGGCACGGTAGGCGGCCTCGAACTCCTCGCCCCACAGGTCGGTCAGCTCGGGCACGTCGGCCGGCGAGAAGAGCGACCACGCGGCGTCGGTGGCGACGCGGCGCATGAACTCGTCGGGAATCCAGTGCGCGAGGTTCAGGTGGTGCGTGCGGCGCTGGTCCTCGCCCGTGTTGTCGCGCAGCTCCAGGAACTCCTCGATGTCCGAGTGCCACGTCTCCAGGTAGACTGCGGCCGCGCCCTTGCGGCGCCCGCCCTGGTTGACGGCGGCGACGGAGGAGTCGAGCGTCTTGAGGAAGGGGACGATGCCGTTCGAGTGCCCGTTGGTGCCGCGGATCAGCGAACCGCGCGAGCGGATGCGGGAGTACGCGATGCCGATGCCGCCCGCGTGCTTGGAGAGCCTGGCGACCTGGAGGTAGCGCTCGTAGATCGAGTCCAGCTCGTCCTTCGGCGAGTCCAGGAGGTAGCAGGAGGACATCTGCGGGTGCCGCGTACCGGAGTTGAAGAGCGTCGGCGAGGAGGGCAGGTAGTCCAGGCGGCTCATGAGCCGGTACAGGCTCGCGACCTCGTCGACGGCCGGGAGGCTGTCGTCGGCGGCGAGCCCGGCGGCGACGCGGAGGAGGAAGTGCTGCGGGGTCTCGATGACCTTGCGCGTGATCGGGTGGCGCAGGAGGTAGCGGCTGTAGAGGGTGCGCAGGCCGAAGTAGCCGAAGCGGTCGTCGCCCTCGGGATCGATGAGCGCGTCCAGGCGGGCCGCGTGCGCGGCGACGAACGCGGCCGTACGGTCCCCGATCAGGCCCTCGTCGTGGCCCACGGCGACGGAGGCGGCGAAGCCGCTCGCGCCCTGGCCCGCGGCCTCCTCGGCGATCGCGAGGGCCAGCAGGCGCGCGGCGAGCCGGGAGTAGGCGGGGTCCTCGGAGATGAGCCCGGCGGCGGCCTCGGTGGCCAGCTCGCGCAGCTCCGCCTCGTCGGCGTGGGCGCTGCGGCCGCGCAGGGCGGCGGCGGCGACCCGGCCGGGGTCGGTGTCGGGGAGATCGGCGGTGAGTTCCGTGAGGGTCCGCAACAAGGCGGTCCCGGGAAGGTCCTGCTCGGCCGCGACCGATGAGGCGGGATCTGCTGGCGCGATGGTCACTGGGTGGCTCTCCCTCGCTCGGCTGGGGGCCTGTGGTGCGGGGCGGCGACGGGACGACGGCAGCGCTTTCGGGCACACCGCGTCACGTCCCCGGCCCATTCCACGGGGCCCGGACGTCTGGCACCGCGCCCGGGTGGGACGGCGGCGCGCTTTCGGCAGGTCATCGGACTCGCAACACGCCACGGGGCGCGTCGCACACCGTTGCGGGACAGTCCCGGACTCGCACCGGATTCCCCTGCCGACAGCGAGGAAGAGCATACATCTGGGGGGCGGGCGGGAAAGGAGGCCCCAGATGTTGTGTCGGGGGCGGGGAGTGTTACGTGCGGGTCAACGGTTGTGGGGTGCCGACAAGGCGTCTCGTGCCCGGTGGGGTGACGGGGTGCGGTGGGGGCGGCGGCGTCGATCGTATGGCTTGAGGGGACCCCACAAGCGGGGTCGTACGGAGTTTTTACCGGCCGGATCGAGGGGTGCGCGTGTTCGGTTTTCGGTCGCGGAACGTGAGGGGCCGTCAGCGGGCACACGAACGCCGGAGCGGCCGAAAGTTCTCGGCCGCTCCGGCGTTCGCCGCCTGAGGTCAGTGCCCCGCCGTCTCCGGGACCGCCGGGGGAAGCTCCTGCTTCACGCCGGGGTCGCCCGCGTCCGCCACGTAGTCCGACGGCTGGGTCTCGTCCACGCCCTCCGGCGCCTTGAAGGCCCGCAGTACGACCGTGAGGACGACCGTCACGACGACGTTCAGGACGATCGCGGTCATCCCGATGTACCCGATCTCGCCCAGGCCGGGGATCGCCTTCGACGAGCCCCCGAAGTGGTCCTGGGTCGGCGAGGAGGTCGACCAGGCCGCCCAGGTCCCGTACGCCATCCCGGCCGCCCAGCCCGCGAGCAGCGCCCAGCGGTGGAACCAGCGCGTGAAGAGGCCGCCGACGAGCGCGGGGAGCGTCTGGAGAATCCAGATGCCGCCGAGGAGCTGGAAGTTGATCGCGACCGTCTTGTCCATGCCGAGCACGAAGATCAGCGCGCCGACCTTCACGAGCAGCGAGACGAGCTTGGAGATCCGCGCCTCCTGCGCGGGCGTCGCGTCCGGCTTCAGGAAGTCCTTGTAGATGTTGCGCGTGAAGAGGTTCGCGGCCGCGATCGACATGATCGCGGCGGGGACGAGCGCCCCGATGCCGATCGCGGCGAAGGCGACCCCGGCGAACCAGTCGGGGAACATGTTCTCGAAGAGCTGCGGGATCGCGAGCTGCCCGTTGCTCACCTTGATGCCGCTCGCGATCGCCATGAAGCCGAGGAGCGCGAGGAGCCCCAGCATGAGCGAGTAGAGCGGCAGGATCGTGGTGTTGCGCCGGATGACGTTCCGCTTGCTCGACGAGAGCGTCGCCGTCACCGAGTGCGGGTACATGAAGAGCGCGAGCGCCGAGCCGAGCGCGAGTGTCGCGTACCCCCACTGTCCGGCCTCGCCGGGCGCGAGCGCGCCCTTCGGCTGTCCTGTCGCGGGGTTCTTCTGCGAGAGCGCGTCACCGGCCTTCGCGAAGATGTCGTCGAAGCCACCGAGCTTGATCGGGATGTAGATGATCGCGACCGCGATGACGAGGTAGATGAGTCCGTCCTTGACGAAGGCGATCAGCGCGGGGGCCCGCAGCCCCGAGGAGTACGTGTACGCCGCGAGGACGGCGAAGGCGATCAGGAGTGGCAGGTCCTTGACAAACCAGTTGGTGCCGTCGCTGCCGCCCACGCCCATGACGTCCAGGACCGCCTGGATGCCGACGAGTTGCAGCGCGATGTACGGCATCGTGGCGAGGATGCCGGTGAGCGCGACGGCGAGCGAGAGCCCCTTCGAGCCGAAGCGGCCCCGTACGAAGTCCGAGGTCGTCACGTACCCGTGCCGGTGCGAGACCGACCACAGGCGCGGCAGGAAGGTGAAGATGAGCGGGTAGACCAGGATCGTGTACGGCACCGCGTAGAACCCGGCAGCGCCGCCCGCGTAGATCGCCGCGGGGACCGCCACGAAGGTGTACGCGGTGTAGAGGTCGCCGCCGAGCAGGAACCAGGTCACCCACGTGCCGAACGAGCGGCCGCCGAGGCCCCATTCGTCGAGGCTCTCCTCGCTGGAGCGCCGCCAGCGCGCCGCGAGGAAGCCCATGACGGTGACGACGAGGAAGAAGAAGATGAAGACCGCGAGCGCGATCCCGTTGACACCGTCCTTCACTTGGCCTCACCGCCCCGCGGGGCGCGCCGCACACGCTGGTCGTGCTGCCACAACTTGTAGGCGAGGAAGGTCAGCCCGCTGGAGATGAAGACCCACAGCATCTGGTACCAGTAGAAGAACGGAATCCCGATGAAGGTCGGGTCGATCTTCGCGTACGAACCCACCCACAGCATCGCCACGAAGGGCGCGACGAGGCAGAGCCCGACCACGATCCGCAAAGGGGTCACGACCGGCAGCGCCTCGCCACCTCCTCCCGGCTCCGCCGTGCTTCCCGCTTCCTGTGCCATGTCCCTCGGCTCCCCTCCGTTTCCCCGCGCACCTCGGTGTGCGCGGGCACGCGTCGCCGCACGCGACGCGACGGCGGAAATGTAGGGCAGTTACCGGCCAGGCAACACCCCTGTACCGCATAGCGGACGCGTTCGGGAAGTCGCCCGCGCCCGGGCTGTCCTGGCGTGTGCGCGGGCGGGGGACTTTGTCCTTCGGGAGGTAACGGACTTACGGGCGGCGCAGATTGGCCACGAACTTATAACGGTCGCCGCGGTAGACGGAGCGCACCCACTCCACCGGCTCCCCGCGCCCGTCCACCGAGTGCCGCGAGAGCAGCAGCATCGGCAGGCCGACGTCGGTGCCGAGCAGGGACGCCTCGCGCGGGGTCGCGAGCGAGGTCTCGATGGTCTCCTCGGCCTCGGCGAGCCGCACGTCGTAGACCTCGGCGAGCGCGGTGTACAGGGACGTGTACTTGACGAGTGAACGGCGCAGCGCGGGGAAGCGCTTGGCGGCCAGATGCGTCGTCTCGATCGCCATCGGCTCGCCGCTCGCGAGCCGCAGCCGCTCGATGCGCAGCACCCTGCCGCCCGTGTCGATGTCGAGCAGCCCGGCGAGGCGCTCGTCGGCGGTGACGTAGCCGATGTCCAGGAGCTGAGACGTCGGTTCCAGGCCCTGGGCGCGCATGTCCTCGGTGTACGAGGTGAGTTGCAGCGCCTGCGAGACCTTCGGCTTGGCGACGAAGGTGCCCTTGCCCTGGATGCGTTCGAGCCTGCCCTCGACGACGAGTTCCTGGAGCGCCTGGCGCACGGTCGTACGGGAGGTGTCGAACTCGGCCGCGAGCGCGCGCTCCGGGGGCACGGGGCTGCCGGGCGGCAGGGTGCGCGTCATGTCCTGGAGGTGGCGTTTGAGGTGGTAGTACTTCGGCACCCGGGCGGTGCGCGCGGCCGTCACGGGGCCCGCGCCCGGCTTGGTCGCGGCGGCCTTGGTGTCCGGGCCGGATCGCGTCCTGCCCCCGTCGGTGCCCATTCTTCGCGCTCGCCTCTCCGGCTCGGCGGCCGTCGCTGGGGCCGGCCGCTCCTGGGTGCTTGTCGTGCCGTACCGCGTGTGGTGCGGTACTGCCTGTGCGGGTGTGCCGTGTGTGGTGCGGTGGTGCCTGTGCGGGTGTGCCGTGTGTGTGGTGCCTGTGCCTGTGCGGGTGTGGTGCGGTGGTGCGTGTGGCGCCGCCCATCGTGGCACGGCTCGCCGTGTGCCCTTACGGTGCGGCCCCGCGGCCGCCTCCGCGCGCGGAACAGGTGTCGGTCCGGTAACGGAGAGGACAGCCCCTCTTATACACCCTTGACACCCCTAAAGGTCTAGGCCAAGCTCCGGGGTACTGGTCTACACCATTAATGACCAGGTCCCAGTCCCGCGAGTGCTGCCTTTCGTGTGCGCCGTCGCTGTGGGTGGGGGGTTGCTGGAATCCCTGAGGAGGGTGGCGTGAAGCGCAAGCTCATAGCGGCGATCGGTGCGGCCGCGATGATCACTTCGGTCGCGGCGTGTGGCTCGGACGATGACTCGTCGTCGAACAAGGCGTCGTCGGGCAAGGACGGTTACAAGGGCCAGACCCTGACCGTATGGGTCATGGACGGCTCGACGCCCGACCAGTGGCAGAAGGACCTCACGGCGGCCTTCGAGAAGAAGACCAAGGCCAAGGTCAAGTTCGAGATCCAGCAGTGGAACGGCATCCAGCAGAAGCTGACCACCGCGCTCTCCGAGTCGAACCCGCCGGACGTCTTCGAGGTCGGCAACACGCAGACCCCCTCGTACGCGCAGAGCGGCGGCCTGGCGGACCTCGGCGACCTCAAGTCCTCGATCGGCTCCGACTGGACCGAGTCGATGAACAAGTCCGCGATCGTGGACGGCAAGCAGTACGCCGCCCCGTGGTTCGTGCTCAACCGCGTCGTCCTCTACAACAAGAAGATCTGGAAGGACGCGGGGATCACCGACACCCCGAAGACGCGGGACGAGTTCTACAACGACCTCAAGAAGATCGGCGAGAAGACCAAGGCCGAGCCGATCTACCTGCCGGGCCAGAACTGGTACCACTTCGTCGGCCTGACCATCGGTGAGGGTGCCGAGCTGGTCAAGAAGGACGGCGACAAGTACGTCTCCAACCTGGCCGACCCGAAGGTCGCCGCCGCGATGGAGACCTACAAGAAGTTCCAGGCGCTCTCCAAGGCGCCCAAGGACAAGGACGAGGCCACCCCGCAGCAGGCCGACGTCTTCGCCAAGGGCAAGACCGGCGCCATCATCGGCATGGGCTGGGAGGCCGGCACCGCCATCAAGGCGAACCCGGCGATCGAGAAGGACCTCGGTTACTTCACGATCCCCGGCGCCACCGCCGACAAGCCCGAGGGCGTCTTCCTCGGTGGCTCGAACCTCGCCGTCGCCGAGGGCAGCAAGAAGCAGGACCTCGCCAAGGAGTTCCTGAAGCTCGCGCTCTCCGACACGTTCGAGGGCCAGCTCGCCAAGGAAGGCGGGGTCATCCCGAACAAGACCTCGCTGGAGAGCAACCTCGACGGCAACGCCGCGGCGCAGGCCGCCGCACCGGCCGCCGCGAGCGGCGGCACCACGCCGCTCATCCCGGAGTGGGCCCCGGTCGAGAACGCCCCGAACCCGATCAAGACCTACATGACCGCCGTCCTCAAGGGGAAGTCCCCCGCGGACGCGGCCAAGCAGGTCGAGGGCGAGTTCAACAAGCGCCTCGCGCAGCAGCAGTAAGCAGCACCCAGGCCGGGGGCCGGGGGCGGGGGACCCACCGCGGGAGCGGTGCCCCCTCGTCCCGGCCTCCGGCCCCGCCGCGTACGGGTCCGGGGCGTGCCCGGCGCCGCGTACGTACGAGCCCGGGCCCCCGGACCCGGGCGGTCCGCCCAGGACCCCGCGCCGGTCCGCGCGGGTCCGCCCCGTACCCGTAGAGCAGGACAGGGCCCCGTACCCGTAGCAGCAGGACAGGCCCGTACGAGCAGGACCGCCCCCAGGAGCGGGCGCGCGGGCGGCAGGCCCAGAAAGCGAAGGCGAGCATGACAGTGGAGACCCCACTCCCGGGCACGGACCCGGGACTGGTCGAGGCGAAGCCCGGGGGCGGACCCGGGTCCCCCTCGGCCAGAGCGGCGAAGGCCGCGCGGCGCAAGGCCCTGACCCCGTACCTCCTGCTGCTGCCCGCCGTCCTCGCGACGCTGGTGCTGCTCGGCTGGCCGCTGGTCAAGAACCTGGTGCTGTCCTTCCAGAACCTCAACATGCGCCAGTTCATCCAGCGCGTGACCGAGTGGACGGGCTTCCACAACTACCAGGACGTGCTCGGCGGCTCCGAGTTCTGGCGCGTCACGCTGCGCTCGGTGCTCTTCACCGGCGTCAACGTCATCCTGATCATGGCGCTCGGCTCCCTCATCGGGCTGCTCCTCGCGCGCCTCGGCCGCCGGATGCGCGTCTTCCTCCTCATCGGCCTCGTCCTCGCCTGGGCGATGCCGGTCATCGCGGCCACCACCGTCTACCAGTGGCTCTTCGCCGAGCGCTTCGGCGTCGTCAACTACGTGCTCGACAAGCTCGGCTGGCACTCGATGGCCGACTTCTCCTGGACGAGCAGCCAGTTCTCGACCTTCTTCGTGATCACCTGGCTCATCGTCTGGCAGTCGATCCCCTTCGTGGCGATCAACCTCTACGCCGCGACGACGACGATCCCGAAGGAGCTGTACGAGGCCGCCTCGCTCGACGGCGCCGGGGTCTGGAAGTCCTTCAAGAACGTCACCTTTCCCTTCCTGCGGCCCTTCCTCTTCGCCACGACGTTCCTCGAAGTCATCTGGGTCTTCAAGGCGTTCGCGCAGGTCTTCGCCTTCAACCAGGGCGGCCCCGACAGGCTCACCGAGATCCTGCCCGTCTACGCGTACATCGAGGGCATGGGCAACCAGCACTTCGGCATGGGCGCCGCGATCTCCTTCCTGACGCTGCTCATCCTGCTCGGCCTCACCTCGTACTACCTCCGGATCGTTCTGAAGCAAGGGGAGGACGAGCTGTGAAGCGCTCACTCTTCGGCCGCGTGTGGCCCAACATCGTCGCCGTCCTGCTGTTCATCGGCTTCGTCTTCCCCGTCTACTGGATGTTCTCGACGGCCTTCAAGCCGACCGGCGACGTCATCAGCGAGACCCCGGTCTGGTTCCCCACCGACTTCACCTTCGAGCACTTCAAGACGGCCGTGCACGCCGAGAACTTCGGGCACCTCGTCGTCAACTCGCTCACCGTGACGATCCTCGCCGTCGTCGGCTCGCTGATCCTCGCGCTCGCCGGGGCCTTCGCCCTGAGCCGGATGCGCTTCAAGGGCCGCAAGGGCTTCGTCATCGGCTTCATGATCGCCCAGATGGCGCCCTGGGAGGTCATGGTCATCGCGATCTACATGATCGTGCGCGACGCGGACCTGCTCAACAGCCTCGTCCCGCTCACGCTCTTCTACCTCGTGATGATCCTGCCGTTCACGCTCCTGACCCTGCGCGGCTTCGTCGGGGCGATCCCGGCCGAGCTGGAGGAGTCGGCGATGGTCGACGGCTGCACCAGGCCGCAGGCCTTCCGCCGCGTGATCCTGCCGCTCCTCGCGCCCGGGCTCATGTCCACCTCGCTCTTCGGCTTCATCACCGCGTGGAACGAGTTCCCGCTCGTCCTGGTGCTCAACAAGGAGAAGGAGGCGCAGACCCTCCCGCTGTGGCTCTCCTCCTTCCAGACCAACTTCGGTGACGACTGGGGCGCCACGATGGCCGCTTCCTCGCTCTTCGCTGTGCCGATCCTCGTCCTCTTCGTCTTCCTCCAGCGCAGGGCCGTGTCCGGCCTCACCGACGGCGCCGTGAAGGGATAACCCCCCATGACCACGCTCATCAGCGCCCCCGACACCCTCACCCGTGACGCCCTCACCGTCCTCCAGCCCGGCTTCGCCGGCACCACGGCGCCCGGCTGGCTGCTGCGCCGCATCGGCGAAGGACTCGCGTCCGTCGGCCTCTTCGGGCGCAACATCGCGGGCGACGAACAGCTCGCCGCCCTGACGGCCCAGCTCCGTGCCGAGCGCGAGGACATCCTCGTCGCGATCGACGAGGAGGGCGGCGACGTCACCCGCCTCGACGTCGCCACCGGCTCCTTCATCCCCGGCAACCTCGCGCTCGGCGCCGTCGACGACCCGGAACTGACCCGCTCCGTCGCCGCCGAACTCGGCCGCCGCCTCGCCGCCTGCGGCGTGCACTTCAACTGGGCGCCCTCCGCCGACGTGAACTCCGACCCGGACAACCCGGTCATCGGCGTGCGCTCCTTCGGCGCCGACCAGGGCCTCGTCGCCCGGCACACCGCCGCGTACGTCGAAGGGCTCCAGTCCGCCGGGGTCATCGCCTGCGTCAAGCACTTCCCCGGCCACGGCGACACCAACGTCGACTCGCACCTCGCGCTGCCCCGCATCGACGCCGACGCCGACACGCTCCGCGCCCGCGAACTCGCCCCCTTCCGCGCCGCGATCGCCGCGGGCAGCCGCGCCCTGATGAGTGCCCACATCGTCGTCCCCGCGCTCGACGCCGAGGTCCCCGCGACGCTCAGCCGCCGCATCCTCACGGGCCTGCTGCGCGAGGAACTGGGCTACGAAGGGCTCATCGTCACCGACGGCATGGAGATGCGTGCCATCGCCGGCACGTACGGCATCGAGCGCGGCACGGTCCTCGCCGTCGCCGCGGGGGCCGACGCGATCTGCGTGGGCGGCGGGCTCCACGACGAGGGCATCGTCCTCGCGCTGCGCGACGCGCTCGTCGCCGCGGTACGGGACGGCTCGCTCCCCGAGGAACGCCTCGCCGACGCCGCCGAGCGCGTCCGCGCCCTGGCCCGCTGGACCCGTACCACCACAGCGGCGCCCGCGACACCGCGCCCCGGGATCGGCCTGGAGGCCGCACGGCGCGCGGTGCGCGTCCACGGCGACTTCACGCCGCTCACGGCCGCCCCGTACGTCGCGCTCCTGAGCGACGAGGCGAACATCGCCGTCGGCACCGAGACCCCGTGGGGCCCGGCCGACGCGCTGGCCCGCCGGCTGCCCGGCACCTCGGGGGACGCGTACGGGCCGCAGGGGGACGGGACGCTCGTCGCCGACGTGCTCGCCGCCGCGGGGGAGCGCCGCCTCGTCCTCGCCGTGCGCGACGCGCACCGCCACCCGTGGATGGCCGAGGCGCGTGACGCGCTGCTCGCCGCGCGCCCGGACACGGCCGTCGTCGAGATGGGCGTCCCGCAGGAGGTCCCCCAGGGCAGCCCGTACGTCGTCACGCACGGCGCGGCTCGCGTGTGCGGCGAGGCCGCGGCCGAGGTCCTCGTGGGCGCCTAGCCGCCCGGCAGACACGCCGAAGGGCCCGGATTCCTTACGGGGGGAGGAATCCGGGCCCTTCGGCGTGCTTCCGGCCGCGCGTGCGGGCTCAGATGCCCTGCCAGTCCGGCTTCGCCGCCCATGTCGCGCGGAAGTACCCCGCGAGCTTGAGCTTCGAGGCCGCCGCCTCGTCCACGACGACCGTCGCGTGCGGGTGGAGCTGGAGCGCGGACGCGGGCACGAGCGAGGCGACCGGGCCCTCGACGGACTGCGCGACCGCCTCGGCCTTGTTCTCGCCCGTCGCGAGGAGCACGAGGTGACGCGCCTCCAGGATCGTCCCGATGCCCTGCGTGATGACGTGGTGCGGGACCTGCGCGATGTCGTCGTCGAAGAACCGCGCGTTGTCGACCCGGGTCTGCTCGGTGAGCGTCTTGATGCGGGTACGGGAAGCGAGCGAGGAGCACGGCTCGTTGAAGCCGATGTGCCCGTCCGTGCCGATGCCGAGGAGCTGGAGGTCCACGCCGCCCGCGTCCTTCAGGGCCTGGTCGTAGGCCTCGCACGCGGCCTGCACGTCGGCGGCCGAGCCGTCGGGGCCGAGGAAGGCGGACGGGTCGAGCCCGAGCGGCTCGACGACCTCGCGCAGCACGACCGCGCGGTACGACTCGGGGTGCCCGGCGGGCAGCCCCACGTACTCGTCGAGCTGCGCGATCCGCGCCCGCGCGACATCCGCCTCACCGGAGCGCACGAGCCCGGTGAGCGCCTGGTACACGGGCAGCGGCGTCGACCCGGTGGCCACCCCGAGCAGGGCATCGGGCTTGCGCCGCAGCAGCCGCGCGATCGCGTCGGCGACGAGCCTGCCGCCGGCCTGCGCGTCCGGGACGATGACAACTTCCACGCTGGGGCCTGCCGATCTGAAAGAGACACATGTGGTATAGACCAATTTATCAGATGGGGCCCCGGGGCAGAAGGGGTTGTCCGGATGGCGGGCGGCGGTGGGGGCGAGGCGGGTGGCGGGAGCGAGGCGAGTGGCGGGGTGAGGGGGGTGGCGGGGGTGGTGCCGATGGTGTGGGTGGCGGGGGTGGTGTCGATGGTGCGGGCGGGGCGGGCGGCGCGGCCCTCCGTTCGCGCCGTCCGTCCCGTCCGCGCCCGGCTCAGACCGAGCCGCCCGTCGCGTCGATCCACGCGCCCGTGATCCAGCGCGCCTCGTCGGACGCGAGGAAGGCGACGACGTCGCCGATGTCGGCGGGGCGTCCGACGCGGCCGAGCGCGGAGAGCGCGGCGGCCCCGGCGCGCTGCTCCTCGGTGGCGAGGATCGGCGCCGTGTTGTCGGTCGCGATGATCCCCGGTGCCACCGTGTTCACCGTGATGCCGCGCGGGCCGACCACCCTGGCCAGGTCGCGCGTGAGGACTTCGAGCGCCGCCTTCGTCATCGAGTAGGCCACGAGGTGGGGCATCATCGCGTTGCGCGTCAGGCCCGTCGACACGTTGACGATCCTGCCGCCGTCGCGCAGCCGCCCGAGCCCGGCGCGGGTGAGGAAGAACGGCGCCTTGGTGTTCACGGCGAACAGCCGGTCGTACGCGGCCTCGTCGATGTCCTCGTACGCGTCCGACGTGCCGATCCCCGCGTTGTTGACCAGGATGTCGAGCCCGTCGGCGAGCCGGTCGAACTCCGTCCAGAGGCGGTCCGCGTCCCCCGCCCCGCCGAGCGGCGCGTGCACGGTGAAGGCGCTGCCCCCCGCGGCCTCGATCGCGGCCACCGTCTCCTTCGCCGCCCCCTCGTCGTACCCGTAGTGCACCGCGACCCGCGCCCCGTCCCGCCCGAGCCGTTCCGCGATCCCGCGCCCGATGCCCCTGCCCCCACCCGTGACGAGCGCCGTCGTGCCGTCGAGCCTGCCTGCGGTCATGGCTGTCCCCTCGTCCCCGACCACTTCTTTAGCGGTCGCTAGAAAAAGAAAAGTAGAGCCGGTGCCGGTGCTTTGTCTAGCGGTCGCTATAAAATCCCCGCATGAGCAGCACCACCACAGTGAGCGACGGTGCCGGGCGCCGCGGGCGCCCCCGGGCCTTCGACCGCGAGCGCGCGCTCGGCATCGCCGTGCGCCTGTTCTGGGAGCGTGGCTACGAGGCCACGTCCGTCGCCGATCTCACCGCCGCGATGGGCATCAAGCCCCCGAGCCTGTACGCCGCCTTCGGCGGCAAGCGCGCCCTCTTCACCGAGGCGCTCGCCCGCTACGGGGAGGGCCCCGGCGCCTTCTCCGGACGCGCGCTCGCCGAGGAGCCCACCGCCCGCGCCGCCGTCGCCCGGCTGCTGCGCGAGGCCGCCGTCGAGTACGCGGCTCCGGGCCGCCCCGCGGGGTGCATGGTCATCACGGCCGCGACCAACTGCTCGACATCGGAGGTCGTGGCCGACCTGCGCGCGCGGCGCCTCGCGACCCGTAGCGCCGTCGAGGCGCGGATCGCCGCGGGCGTCCGGGCGGGCGAACTCCCCGCGGGGACCGATACGGCGGCGCTCGCCGCGTACGTCGCGACCGTTCTCCAGGGGCTCTCGCAGCAGGCCAGGGACGGCGCCACGGCCGCCGAACTGGGGGCGGTCGCCGAACTGGCCCTCGCGGTGTGGCCCGGGGGCGCGTGAGCGGGGCACGCGGCGCGGGGGCGTGCGGCGCGGGGGCGTGCGGCGCGGGGGCGTCCGGGCTGTGCGGGTGTGGGGCACGGGTGGCCCGCGCGGCCGTGCGGGGTGTGGTCGGCGGGTGCGCCCCGTGTACGTGGTCGGCAAGTGCGCCCCGCGTGCGTGTCCGGCGAGTGCGCCGCCCCGCGTGCGTGTCCGGCGGGTGTGACCCGTGCCCGCGGCCAAGTAATTCGCCCCAGGGCATGGACAGCGGGCGTGGGTGGCCGTGAAAATGGTCTAGTCCGCGCCTCGCGCGGCATCGGCTTCCGTTCTCCCCGCACAGGAGGGCGGACCCGGGGACCCGCGCTCTCTGCCCTGACCGCGCGGACTCCCCGCAGGGCCACCGGGCACCGCACACCCGGGGGCTCGCGGTCCCGCGCCCCTCGGGGCGTGCGGACACGCCTTCGGGCTGCGGTGCCGGAGGGGTCGAGGGTCCCCTCGCGGCGCCGCGGCCCCTGGGGGCGGACGGGCGCACGGGTTCGCCCACGGCCCGGGTACGCTCGCCGGGTGCCCTCCATGAACGACCTCGTACGCCGGCACACGGCGCTCAGCGACTCCGATCTCGAATGGCTCCACCTGCTGGTCTCGGAGTGGCAGCTGTTGTCCGACCTCTCCTTCGCCGACCTCGTCCTGTGGGTCCCGACGAGCGACGGCACGCGGTACGTCTCGGTCGCGCAGATGCGCCCGAACACCGGCCCCACCTCGTACCAGGACGACATGGTCGGCCACCTCGTCCCGCGCGGCCGCCGGCCCATGCTCGACATCGCGCTCGACGAGGGCCGCATCGTGCGCGAGGGCGACCCGGAGTGGCGCGAGGAGGTCCCCGTGCGGGTCGAGTCGATCCCCGTGCGCCGCGAGGGCCGCGTACTCGGCGTCATCGCCCGCAACACCAACCTGCTCACCGTGCGCACCCCGAGCCGCCTGGAGCTGAGCTACCTCCAGAGCGCCTCCGACCTCGCGCAGATGATCGCGGCGGGCGCGTTCCCCTTCCCCGACCAGTCGGTCGACATGGACGCCTCGCCGCGCGTCGGCGACGGGCTCATCCGCCTCGACGCCGAGGGTATGGTCCAGTACGCCTCGCCCAACGCCCTGTCCGCGTACCACCGTCTCGGCCTCGCGACCGACTTCGTCGGCGTGCACCTCGGCCAGGCCACGGCCGAACTCGCCCCGTCCAAGGGCCCGGTGGACGAGGCCCTTGTGAAACTCGCGAGCGGCTGGGCGCCGCGCGAGACCGAGGTCGAGGGAAATGACGCGGTCATTCAGATGCGCGCCATTCCGCTCAAACCGAAAGGCACGCACATCGGTTCGCTCGTCCTGCTCCGCGATGTGACGGAATTGCGCCGCCGCGAACGCGAGTTGATGACGAAGAACGCCACCATCAGGGAAATTCACCACCGGGTGAAGAACAATCTCCAGACGGTGGCCGCCCTGTTGCGCCTCCAGGCCCGCCGCATCGACTCCGAGAGCGGCCGCGCGGCGCTCGACGAGGCCGTGCGCCGCGTGGGCTCCATCGCGATCGTCCACGAGACGCTGTCCCAGAACCTGGACGAGCAGGTCGAGTTCGACGAGATCGCCGACCGGGTGCTCACGATGGTCGCGGAGATCTCCCCGGGCAAGGTCGCCGGGCGCCGCACGGGGCGCTTCGGGATACTCACGGCGGAGGTCGCCACGCCGCTCTCGATGGTCCTCACCGAGGTCATCCAGAACGCCCTGGAGCACGGCTTCGGGCCGGGCGACACGGGGACGGTCGAGGTCGGCGCTGTGCGCGGCGGCGGGGCGGGCAGGGACGGCCATCGGCTGCTCATCACCGTGCAGGACGACGGCGTGGGCCTCCCTGAGGGCTTCGACCCGCACCGCTCGGGCAACCTCGGCCTCCAGATCGTCCGCACCCTCGTGGAGGGCGAACTCGGCGGCACGTTCGACATGGTTCCCGCGCCGGAGCGCGGGACGCGGGTCGTCCTGGACATCCCCGTGGAGGGCGACACGGCGTGAACGGTGCCGGGTCGCGGGCGGGTTCACCCGTGCGTGGGCGCGCGGCGGGGGAGCGGTGTTGACGTACAGCCGTGCGTACGGCCTTACGGGGCACGGCTGTTGACCCGCACGCGGCGGCACCGTGCCGACGTACGGGGCGGCGGCATCGTGCCGACGTACCGCGCGGCGGCATCGTGCCGACGTACGCGTCGTGGGCGGGCACGCGACCCCGCCGGACGCGCGCGGGCAAGACAAAGGGCCCGGCCGGTCGTCGCTGACCGGGCCGGGCCCTTCGTCGTTCACGCTATGGGGGTGTTGCTGTGGGGTACCGCTTGCGGTGAGCGCCTCAAGGGCGTCGACCGCGTACTGCGCGCTGCGGCTCGGGGGCGGGTCGTGCGTACACGCTGTACGCGCCGCCAAGCGCCAGGCTCTTGGGGGGCTTTGCTCAGGCGGTCGCGTTGCGCGCCCGGTTGCGAGCGGCGCGGCGCTTCATCGCGCGGCGCTCGTCCTCGCTGAGGCCACCCCAGACGCCGGAGTCCTGGCCGGACTCAAGCGCCCACTGCAGACACTGCTCGATAACCGGGCAGCGACGGCAGACGGCCTTGGCTTCCTCGATCTGCAGCAGCGCAGGACCGGTGTTGCCGATGGGGAAGAAGAGCTCGGGGTCTTCCTCGCGGCAAACGGCGTTGTGACGCCAGTCCATGGCTGCTACCTCTCCTTGGTATTACATGCACGTTGCTTGTGAATGTGAACGCTTTCACGAATCCCACCCGAGGGAAGGACCGACCAGCCAGTTCTAACCCTGGCGGGGTCCTGGGGAGGGAGGGATTCTGGCTCTCTGTGGGGGCCGCTTGTGGGGCCCGTCCCGATCGCCACGTAGAGATTCCCAAACCTCCGGGCGGGATACAACCCCTTCCGGAAAGTTTTTTTTGATTCTTTGGTGTCGACTAGGTCACAGCCGTACTTCTATGGGGTGGATCGTGCTCTAAACGTTCGAGTGCAAGGTCTTTGCTTGCTTCCACTCACACAATCACACGCAGTGCACGGCGAACGCCTGTGAACGTCACGCTCGTCCGGAGCCCCAGGTGGTCACCGTCCATCTGAAAGGGCAAAGGGACCTTGGAATGCAAGGTGAACTCACTGAGATCGTGGAGCGACACCGCGTGCCTGCCCTGCGGGCCGCGCTCGGGCGAGGACCTGAGCAACTGCGTCCCGTACTTCGTGACGGCGGCGGTCGACAGACGGCTCAGGCCGAGCACGTCGAGCCCGGTGTCGAAGGAGGCGCCGGGGGAGGCGTAGAGCGGCTTGTTGCCCAGGTAGGTCCACGGATTGGTGTTGCTGACTATCGACAGGACCAGGTCGTCGACGGGTGCCTCGCCGGCCCGCTCCAGCGTGATCCGGCCCGCCCTGCGCGAGGGTTCGTCGACGAACTGGCGGAGCAACTGCCGTACGTACAAGGCGTGCGTGGAGCGTTTGCCGCGCTCCCGCTTCTGTTCGACCCGGCCCACGACTCCGGCGTCGAAACCGAGCCCCGCGTTGAAGGTGAACCAGCGCGCGGGGACCGACTCGTCCTCGCTGCCGCGCGTGCCCGAGGCGAGACCGAGGCCGACCGTGCGTTCGGAGCGCTCGTGCAGCGCGTGCAGGATCGCGCCCGTCGCCTCGACCGGGTGGTTGGGCAGCCCGAGTGCCCGCGCGAAGACGTTCGTCGAACCCCCGGGCACGACCGCGAGCCCGGGCAGCGACTCCGGGGCCGGGCCCTGGTGCAGCAGCCCGTTGACCACCTCGTTGACGGTGCCGTCGCCGCCGAGCGCCACGACGAGGTCGATATCGGCCGCCTCGGCCGCCTCCCGCGCCAGGTCCCGCGCGTGCCCCCGGTACTCGGTGGTCACGGCCTCCAGCTTCATCTCACTGGCCAGCGCGTGAATCAGCACATCGCGCGTGCGCGCACTGGTGGTGGTAGCCGCCGGATTGACCACGAGAAGAGCACGCATGAAAGGCAGAGTACCCATCGGTAGCGCCAACTGCTCCCACGCACCCGTGAGCGAAGCGGTGTGAGGTGGGGTGGGGAGGGAGTGGGGCCGTGGGGGCGGGCGGTGAGCCCTTCCGTGTTGACGGGCGAGAGGCCGCAGGGCCCGCCCCGCCTTCGCGCCCGGGAACTCCGTGTTGACGGGCGAGAGGCCGCAGGGCCCGCCCCGCCTTCGCGCCCGGGAACTCCGCTGTCCCGTTGCGCGTTGTGGGCCCCAGGGGGAGAAACCCGCATGTAAGGGACACCCCTAGGGGACATCCCCCACCCCCGCCCCGCTACCCTGGCATCCGTGAGCAGCGAGCAGCCTTCCACCGCACCCGCCCCCCGCCCCCGGCGCCTCTTCCTCGCCACCCTCATCTGCGCCCTGGAAGCCCTCGCCCTCGTCGTCGGCGGCCTCTACGTCCTCATCCGCGGTCTCGCGGGCTCGGGCGACCTGGGGGACACCGCCACCGTCGGCATCATGCTCGTCGTCCTCGGCGCCATTCCCGGAATCGCCGCACGCGGCCTGTGGCGCCTGCGCCGCTGGAGCCGCGGCCCTGCCGTCATCATGCAGCTCATGGGCCTCCCCGTCGCCTGGACCCTGCTCAAGACCGACAGCCTGTTCATCCCCGGCGGCATCGTTCTCGCCGCCGCCTCGATCGCGGGCCTCGTCTGCCTTCTCAACAGGGAGACGACCGAGACCCTGGGCATCCGCGCCCCGAGCGACGCCGCCTCCTGACCTGCGCCCTCAGGCGACCTCGGCACCGTTCGTACGGGCCCTGAGCGCCGTACGGCGTGACCCGAGCGCGCGCTCGGGTCACCCTCGCGGGAAGACGCCGGCCGCCACCGTACGGAAGCACCCCACCGAATCGCGCCACGCGCGCGGCCACGCGGCGAGGCGGTGTCCCTCCTGTTCCCGCTCCAGGCCCGCGGCTCCCAGCCCCGGAGTCGCGGTCCGCGACGCTCGACCGCGGCGCGTCGGCGAGCCGCTGTCGTTCCGCGCGCGGCCCCGTGTACGCGTCGCGCGGCGGCCCCAGCGTGAACATGACACGGAACTCCCCGGAGTGCTCGCGCGGAAGCGTACGAATCCGGCGCCGCGGTCGAGCGAGCCTCCTCGTCCGCGAACGCGACGGCGGGCAGCCCGTAACCCCCGGTCGCTACGGCGGTGAACAGCCGCGCGCGGTCGGTGAAGCGGGCGCGGGGGCACCGGCGTCACCCCGGCTGCTCGTACGGCTGCCCGGGGCCTCGTACGGGGGCGCGGGGCCTCGTACGGGGGCGCGGGGCCTCGTACGGGGGCGCGGGGCCTCGTACGGAGGCGCGGGGCCTCGTAGGGAGGCACAGGGCGGGTACCGCCGGGGCCTGAGCCCGTGCGCCGTCCTGGGGCAGGAGCCGCGCCCGTCGCCCGGGCCGCCCGTCGCCCGGCCGTCCGTCGCGCTCCCCGCCCGAGTCCGCCGCTCTGCGCCGCCGCCCCGGTCGGCTGACCGCCCTGGCCCGCCGCGTGCCGGACCGTGTGCCGGTTCGTTTCGCCGTCCGCATACGTTCACAGGCCCGCCGTACCCGCTGATACGGGCGCGGTCCCGCGGCGGGCCGGGTCCCGGCCGCAGGCTCCGCGCGGCGGGCGGGCCCTCACTCCTCCACGAGGAGTTTTTCGCGGAGCTGGGCCAGCGTGCGGGCGAGGAGACGGGAGACGTGCATCTGGGAGATGCCGACCTCCTGCGCGATCTGGGACTGCGTCATGTTGCCGAAGAACCGCAGCAGCAGGATGCGCTTCTCGCGCGGTGGCAGGTCCTCCAGGAGCGGTTTGAGCGACTCCCGGTACTCGACACCCTCCAGCGCCTCGTCCTCCGCGCCGAGCGTGTCGGCGACCGCGGGCGACTCGTCGTCGGTGTCGGGGACGTCGAGCGAGAGCGTGCTGTAGGCGTTCGCGGACTCCAGGCCCTCAAGGACCTCCTCCTCGGAGATGGAGAGCCGCTGCGCCAGCTCGTGCACCGTCGGCGAACGCCCGTGCTGCTGCGACAGCTCCGCCGTCGCCGAGGTGAGCGAGAGCCGCAGCTCCTGGAGCCTGCGCGGCACCCGTACCGCCCAGCCCTTGTCCCTGAAGTGCCGCTTGATCTCGCCGACGACGGTCGGGGTCGCGTACGTCGAGAACTCGACGCCCCGCTCGGGGTCGAACCGGTCCACCGACTTGATCAGGCCGATCGTCGCGACCTGTGTCAGGTCGTCGAGCGGCTCCCCGCGATTGCGGAAACGCCGTGCCAGGTGCTCCACGAGCGGCAGGTGCATCCGCACGAGCCGGTTGCGCAGCTCCGCGTACGCCGCCGACTCCGGCTCCAGCGTCCGCAGCCGTACGAAGAGCGCCCGCGCCTCGCTGCGGTCCTCGCTCTCCCGCGCGCCGCGGGCACGGTGGTGCCCCGGCCGCCCGGAAGCGGACTCGCCGGGCGCCCGCTCCTCGTCGTGCGCCGCGTCCGGCTCGTGCGGTACGTCCGGCTCGTGCGCCGTGTCCGGCTCGTGCGGCACGTCGGTCTCGTGCGTCGCGTCGGTCTCGTGCGCCGCGTCGGTCTCGTGCACGGCGTCGGCTTCGTGCGGCACGTCGGCGTGCGGCACGTCGGTCTCGTGCGGCACGGTCGCCTCGGATACGGGCGGGGCCGCGCCGACGGCTGCTTCGTCCCGTACGGACCCTGCGGGCGCCTCGCCCCGTACCGCCGACGGCTCCCCGCCGTGCGGCACCGGCTGCCCGGGCGACGGCGGGGACTGCCCCGTGTCGTCCGGCTTGCGCTCCCCCTGCGGGTGCTCCTGCTCGCTCATCCGTCCCGCCCGCTCCACCGCGTCCCTGGGGTCAGGAAGACCCCCTCGCTCGTTCCCCCGTCCGCGGTCGCCCGCCCCGGGCGCTCCCGCATCGGAGCCGCCCGCCGGGCCCGGAGCCCGGCCGGCCCCCGGGGGACCGGCCGGCGTGGCCGGCCCGGTACCGCTCGCGGCGCCCTCGCGCGAACGGCCCCGGGCGGCATCCCGCTTCTTCTCACGCACCGGCCCGCCCCCGTCCGTCTCAGACCGGACCAGGTCCGGCACCACGCTGCTTGTAGAGGGAGATGGACACCGTCTTGTCCTCGGACACCGACGACTCCACCTTTCCCGCGAGCGCGGACAGCACCGTCCACGCGAAGGTGTCCCGCTCCGGCGCCCTCCCGTCCGTGGTCGGCGCCGCGACAATCACCTCCAGCGCGTCACCGATCAGCCGGAAGACGCAGCGGAGCACGGAGCCCCGCACCGCCTGCTGAAGCAGGATCGCGCACGCCTCGTCGACCGCGATCCGCAGATCCTCGATCTCGTCGAGGGTGAAGTCCAAACGCGCCGCGAGACCGGCCGTCGCCGTCCGCAGCACCGACAGGTAGGCACCCGCAGCCGGCAGCCGGACTTCCACGAAGTCCTCGGTCCCGGGCTCGCCTGCGATAGGGGACACCCTCACCTCCAAGGTGGTACAAGCTCTTTCGGGGCTCCGGGGATGTGCCACCCCCGGATCGCATGCCTCGTCGTTCAGCCGTGACGCTACCGCGCACCCGGGCCCCCTGTCCCGGGGACCCCCGGCCCTCGCGTCACTCATCGTAAGACCGTGGGCACGATCGGTGGGGCGGTGCGGCGCCCTCGATCCGCGCGACGCGATGCCGGGGTGACGTACCCAGCCCCCGCCCCATCGAACCTTCCCCCGGCTCTCGCGCTCAGACCTCTCCGGTTCCTCGGGCCGCGGGGGGCGCTCAGACCAGCGAGTTGTCCACGTAGCACCAGCGCCAGTCCTCGCCCGGTTCGAAGGAGCGCATCACGGCGTGGCCCGTCTCGTCGAAGTGCGCGGTGGCGTGCCGGTACGGCGAGGAATCGCAGCAGCTCACCCGCCCGCACACGAGGCACTTGCGCAGTTGCACCGGATGGCTGCCCACCGCCAGGCATTCGAGGCAGGTCTCGCTCAGCGCCTCGGGCTCCGGGTCCGGCAGCCCGGGCAGGTGGGGGCAGTCCTTCAACACCACGCGCTCCTCGCTCCGGCGCCCGGCCCCTGCCGGGACGCCACGACACTCCCGCACCCACCCGCCAACACCCGCCGTTCCGCGCGGACACCTACGTGGAGTGAGGCAAGGGGGTCAAGATTGTCAGACTACGACAGACCCGCCCGCCCCGCCTGCCACGGCTCCACCACCGACCCGACCCGACGTGACGTCACCCGACCCGACCCGACCCGACCCGACGTCACCCGACTCGACCCGAGCCGAGAACCGACTCGATCCGATCCGCCGCACCCCGCCCCGCCCGTCCGCCCGCGTGTCCCGCCCCTCGCTTCGCTTCCGCCGGTCCGCGGGAACACGCCCGTCCGGCGTCCTGCACGGCGCCCCGGCGCCCGGCCCGTACCGTCTCCCGCTCCGTCGTCCGCCTCCCGCCCCCGCCCGTGCGCCGCTGCTCCCGCCGACCCTCCCGCCCGTCCCCGCTCGCCGTCTCCGCCCGCCCTCCCCTGTACGCCCGATGCCCCCGTCCCTCCCGAAGGAGAACCCCCGCGCTCATGGACGCCCTGCCCGTGCTGCTCCTCGTCGCCGGAAGCGCCGCCGTGGCGGGAGCCGCGCGCCGCACCCCGATCCCGGCCCCGCTGCTGATCGTCACCGTGGGGCTCGCCATCTCCTACCTGCCCGGCATTCCGGACTACGGCCTCGATCCCGAGATCGTCCTCCCCCTCCTGCTGCCGCCCCTGCTCTACACCGCCGCCGCCGACAGTTCCTATCTCGGACTGCGCGCGCACGCCCGTGCGATCGGGCTCCTCTCCGTGGGGTACGTCCTCTTCGCGACCCTCGTTGTCGGATACGTCATCTACCTCCTCGTCCCCGCCCTCCCGCTCACCGCCGCCCTCGTCCTCGGCGCCGTGATCGCCCCGCCGGACGCCGTCGCCGCGACGGCCGTCGCCCGCAGGGTGGGGCTGCCGGCACGGATCACGACGATCCTCCAGGGCGAGTCCCTCGTGAACGACGCCACCGCGATCACCGCCTACAAGGTCGCCGTAGCCGCCGCCGTCGGCGAGGGCGCCAGCTGGGGCGAGGGGATCGGCGAGTTCCTGCTCGCGTCCTTCGGCGGCATCGCCGTCGGGCTGCTCCTGATGGTCCCGCTGCACTGGCTGCGCACCCACCTCACGGAGGCGCTGCTCCAGAACAGCCTGTCCCTGCTCACCCCCTTCTTCGCCTACGCCGTCGCCGAGAAGTTCGGCGGCTCGGGCGTGCTCGCCGTGGTCGTCGTCGCCCTGTACCTCGCGCACCGCTCGTGGCAGGTCGACTTCGCCACGCGGCTCCAGGAGGACGCCGTGTGGCGGATGGTCGCCTTCATCCTGGAGTCCACGGTCTTCGCCCTCATCGGTCTCCAGCTCCCCGTCGTACTCGAAGACCTCGGTCACTACGACAGCCCGATCGTCATCTGGTACGCGCTCGCCCTCTTCCTGGTCGTCGTCGCCACCCGCTTCGTCTGGGTCTACCCGGCCACCTACCTGCCTCGCTTCCTCTCCGCCCGGGTGCGCCGCAGGGAGCCCGAACCCACGTGGAAGGGGCCCTTCGTCATCGGCTGGGCGGGGATGCGGGGCGTCGTCTCGCTCGCCATCGCCTTCTCCATCCCGATGACCGTCCACGACGGCTCGGACTTCCCCGCCCGCAGCCTGATCCTCTTCCTCACCTTCACGACCGTCATCGGCACCCTCGTCGTGCAGGGCCTCTCGCTGCCCCCGCTCATCCGCCTGCTCCGCCTTCCGCAACCCGAGGCGCGACGGGACACGCTCATCGAGGCGCAGGCCCAGAGCGAGGCGTCCGCCGCCGCGGAGAAGCGCCTCGAAGCGTTGCTCGCCGAGGAGAACAACGCACTTCCCGGCCCCCTCCTGGACCGTTTGCGTACCGTCCTGGAACGCCGCAGGAATGCCCCCTGGGAACGCCTCGGCGCCGTCAACGACGAGGGCGAGTCCGCCGACGCCACCTACCGCCGCCTCTCCCGCGAGATGATCGGCGCCGAACGCGCCGTCTTCGTCGAACTCCGCGACCACCGCCGCATCGATGACGAAATGCTCCGCACCCTCCTGCACCGGCTGGACCTGGAGGAGGCGGCGGCCTACCGCGAGGAAAGCGGGGACTGACGCCCTTCCCCGCCGGGGCGCGGGCAGTGCCCGTCCTCGCGCGGGGCCGCAGGCGGTGCCTCCTCACGGGCGTCGCCTCCGTCACCGGTGGGCCGCCGCCCGTGCCCGCCACCGACGGCGGTCCCCTCTCCGCCTGCGGTGGCGGGCGGCGGCCGGCCCGAGCGCGCCCGCCACCGGGGGCGTTGGGCTCTCCCCCTGATGCCGTGGCGGAGAGGTGCCACGGCGGACGACCCGTCGGCCGCGGAGCGCGAGCCGCCAGGGGCCGGCCTCGGTGGTGGGGGAGCGGCGGCCACGTCTTCGGACCCGTCGGCGCGGGCCAGGGTGGTCCCCCACGGGTGGGCTGGTCCCCTCTCCGGCGGGAACGGGTGCCCAGACGGAAGGGCGCCGACACCGGCCGCGCAGGCCCCATCACGCGGAGAGTGAGGCGCCGCCCCACCGGACCACATGACGCCGGGAAGACGCGTTCCCCGCACCTCCGCCCGGCCAGGTGCCCCAGCGCCGGTCCCGTGTCTCTGCGGCTGATCGGTCCCCCCGTGATGGGAACGCGCCCGCTCAGGCTCACCGTCGTGGCGATCCGCCCCCGCGACGCCGCAGGAGCGCGCCTGACTCCTGGCAGAGCTGTCGGCCCACCCGCTGCCCCGACGGACACCGTCCGCCGGGCCCGGCCGGAGCCCTGCGCCGTGGTGCCGTAGCGCCGCCGGGACCACGTAGCCCCGGGCGCGTGCGGTCATCGCCCTCGCCCCCGGGCCGCGTGCTCCGTCCCGCCTCGTCGTCAGTCAGCGGGTGCCCAGGCCGGAGCTGAGGCCCGGCCCGGGGAGGCCTGTGACGACGGCAGCCACACGCGTGCCCGGGGGGAAGGCGCCTTCCTCGGCGAGGCACGTGAGGGCGTGGAGGAGCTTGGCGACGTAGAGGCGCTCCACCGGAAGGCCGTGGCGGTCCTCGAAGTCCGAGGCGAAGCGGTCGAGCGCGGTCGGCAGCCGGGCGTAGCCCCCGGCGTGGAAGCGCTCGTCGAGCGACCAAGGGCCCAGGACGGAGCCGAAGGCCGCGGTTTGCAGGGACCGGACCTCCTCCGCGAGGAAGCCGCCCTTCACGACCGGGATGCCCAGAGCCCTGCTCCCCGGGCCGAGCCCGGCCGCGAGGCCGGCCAGTGTGCCACCGGTGCCGCAGGCGAGCGCCACCACCTCCGCCAGGCCACGCATCTCCCTGCCCAGCTCCGCGCAACCCCGTACGGCCGCCGGGCTGCTCCCGCCCTCGGGCACGAGATACGGCTGCGCGACTCCGGCCTCGTCCAGCAGGGAGCGCAGGGTCCCCGGCTCGCGCTTGCGCCGGTAGCGGGAGCGGTCCACGAAGTGGAGGCGCATGCCGTCCGCGCGGCACCGCTCCAGAGCCGGGTTGAGCGGCCGCGTGGCCAGCTCCTCGCCCCGTACGAGACCCACTGTCGGCACCCCGAGAAGCCGCCCGGCGGCGGCCGTCGCCCGCAGGTGGCTGGACCAGGCGCCGCCGAAGGTCACGAGCGTCTGCCCCGGGACCAGTCCCGCGAGTGCCGGGACCAGCTTCCGCCACTTGTTGCCGGGAATCGCCGGGTGCACAAGATCGTCCCGCTTCAGGAAGAGACGTACTCCCCTGCGGGCGAAGGGTGCGTCCACGACCTCCCGCAAGGGAGAGGGCAGGGCGGGCGCGCCCAGCCGCTCGACGAGCGAGGCGGGGGCCTCCGGCTGCGAGGCACCGGGAAAGACTGCGGACGGCATCCGCCCATTGTCGTACGCGAATCGCTCGCGTGTACGGACGGGCCGTGCGGGACCCGCCCCGGCTCAGCGGGGCAGGAAACCGTCGCCGTGCGTGACTATGTGGGACTCCACTGCCTCCAGGGCGCGCCGGGTGGCCGCGGGGTCGCCGCTGCCCCTGCGCTCCGCGTAGTACGCGGCGCCGAGCTTCTTCAGCAGCTCGTTCCCCGTGCGCTGGGTCTGCACGTCGTCGTACTTCTGCTTGCCCTGCGCCAGTCCGCGCTGCGCCTGTTCCTTCGCGCGGTCGAGAAAACCTGCCATGAGAACGATCCCCCTCCTGCACCGCGCTTCCCGGCGGTGACGAACCGGCAGGTCGAATTCTGCCTGTTCACGCCACCTGTCCGCGAGCGTGCGGTGTGTGTCTGTGTGTGCTTGTGTGTCCGGTCCAACGGCCGCCGGGCGGGGCGAGTTCCCGGCCCGGCGAAAAGATCCGCGCGAGATGCGGAAGGTGTCCCTCCGCATCTCGCGAAAGTTTCTTCGCGCATCGAGGTTCGAAGAGCTGTTCGCCGGGCAAGCACCCGATAGTTGTTCGCATAGCTTGCGAACAAGTCGTACGGAGCGGGCACGCACAGGGCGGCCAGCGGTGCGACACGAAAGGAGTGAGGGGTGTACGGGGGACACGAGGCCAAGAGGCCGGACGGGAACAGCACGGGCGGACCGCCGCGTACGGGCGGCGTCGGGACCGGAGGGGGCGGCGCGCGCTGGCCGGGCATGTTGCTCGACGCGGCACCGTTCCTCGTCGGGCTCGCCGTCACCGTCGTCTTCTACCTGCGCACGCGGGACAAGCTCGGAGACCGCATCGCCACCCACTTCTCCGGCAGCGGCACGGCCGACGACTGGGGCGCCACGAGCACTTATCCGTGGGTGTGCCTCGCCGTATTCGGCGGCCTCGCGCTCGTCTTCGGCCTCGGCGCGGCCCTCCCGGGGGCGGGCCGCGCGGCGCGGAGCGCGTGGACCGTGATCGGGTGGGGGACCGCGGGGCTGCTCGGTTACCTGCTCAGCGCGGTGCTCGTCGTGAACACGCAGGCGTCCGCCGAAGGGGATGTGCGGCTGTCCTGGGTGCAGTTGGTGGCGGGGCTGGGTGCCGCCCTTCTCGCCGCCGGGCTGGGGGCACTCGTGCGCCGCCTGCTGCCCCCTGCCTTGCGCGGGCCGGAGCGCGGACCACTGCCCGGCGCCCCGGAGCGGCTGACGCTGCGTCCAGGGGAGCTGGCCGGCTGGTCGGCGCACAACACCTCCGCGGTGCTCACGGGGATGGGCGCGGGGATCTTCCTGCTGGGTGTGGGCCTGCTCGCGGCCGGACTCGTCGGCGCGGGACTGCCGCTCCTGCTCGCGGGGCTGCTGACCTTCGCTCTGAGCGCCGTGCGCGTCACCGTCGACCGGCACGGCCTGACGGTCGCCGCCGGATACCTGCCCTGGCCCCGCACCCGCATCGGCCTCGACCAGGTCGCCACGGCCCGCGCGCAGCACGTCCGCGCTCTGGAGTGGGGCGGCTGGGGGTATCGGGTGAGCCCCCGGGGGACGGGAGTCATCCTGCACTCGGGCGAGGCGCTCGTGGTGCGCAGGGAGGACGGGCGCGACTTCGCCGTCACGACGCGGGACGCCCGCACGGCGGCCGCGCTCCTCAACACCCTCGCGGCGCGAGAGGACGGCTCCTCCCCACGACCAGGCGGCGGCTGATGCTCTTCCGCACCGACCCCTCGTCACAGGTCCCGCTCGGCGAGCAGATCGCCGCCTCGGTCCGCGCGGCCCTCGCGGAGGGCTCCCTCAGCCCGGGCGAGCGCCTCCCGGCGGCGCGGGCACTCGCCGACTCGCTCGACGTCAACGTGCACACCGTGCTCCGGGGTTACCAACGGCTGCGGGACGAGGGCCTGATCGAGCTGCGCCGAGGGCGCGGAGCCGTCGTCGTCGAGATGGAGGGGGCCCGCTTCCGGGCCGGTCTCCTCGCCCGCGCCGTCGAACTCGCCGCCGAGGCCCGCCGCCTCGGCGTCGATGAGGAGGAACTCCTCTCCCTGGTCCGCCTCGCCCTCACCTCCCACCCGTCCCCGAAGGAGGCCTGATCCCGGGGGCGGCCCCGGTGACGACCTGCGGCCGTGCGCCCACGGCCGGGTAGGGCCGCTCCGGGCCGCTCCGGGCCGCTCCGGGGCGTGAGCGTGCCGAGCGCCCCCCGGGGGGCGTGGAGCGGGGGTCGGGTGAGCGTCGCCGCGCTGGGCGAGGCGGCGAAGAACGGTAGCCGGTGCGGCGGTGTCCCTTCGGCCGAGGCGGGGCCGGAGGGGCCGCGTCCCCTCCGGGGGCCGCCCGGTGGGCGACGCCCCGCCAGGAGCGGGAGACCGGCACTGGAGGGCGCTCGGCGGGGAGCCGCGGTGACGGCGCGGCAGGTCATCGGCGCGGAAGCCGACACAGCACCGCACCCGGCCCCCACAGCCAGGAGGCCGTGCGGGACCGGGTGCGGAAAGCCTTCCCTCTCGTCGCCCGCCGCCGGGCGGGCCAGGAGGGGGAGGGGTCAGGGCTGAGCGGGGCTCAGGCCTTCTTGGTCTCCCAGAAGATCTTGTCGATCTGGGCGATCAGGTCGAGCGCCTTCTGGCCGGTGGCCGGGTCGTTCGAGCCCTTGGCGGCCGAGAGGGCCTTGAGGGTGTCGTTGACGAGCTGGTGCAGCTCCGGGTACTTCTCGAAGTGCGGGGCCTTGAAGTAGTCGCTCCACAGGACCGAGACGTGGTGCTTGGCCAGCTCGGCGCGCTGCTCCTTGATGATGATGCAGCGGGTGCGGTAGTCGGCGTCTTCGTTGGCCTGGTACTTCTCCTGGACGGCCTTGACCGACTCGGCCTCGATCCTGGCCTGCGCCGGGTCGTAGACGCCGCAGGGCAGGTCGCAGTGGGCGCTGACCGTGACCTTGGGGGCAAACAGGCGGGAGAGCATGAAGCTGTCCTTCCTCGTGATCGTCTTCTCAGGTGGGACATTACTCCGTGAGGACCTGGTTTTCTCGGGTGCCCCCGGGGGCCTAGGCCAAAAGTCCGGGGTGAGACTAGGGGCCATTCGGTCCAGGAACCGATGGCGAACGACACGGAGAGCGGGAGGTTGGACGATGTCGGAGGCGGAAGGGCGCGTGCGCATAGGGGAATCGAGGATTCCGCTCGGTGTCGCCGAGGTGCGGGGTCCCTCGATGCTGCCGACGCTGCGTCACGGCGACCGGCTGCTCGTCCGGTACGGGGCGCGGGTCAAACCGGGTGACGTGGTGGTGCTGCGTCATCCCTTCCAGCAGGACCTGCTCATCGTCAAGCGGGCGGCTGAGCGCCGGGGCGCGGGCTGGTGGGTCCTCGCGGACAATCCCTGGGCCGGGGGCGACAGCAACGACTACGGCGTCGTGCCGCAGGAACTCGTGCTCGGACGGGTGCTCGGGCGGTACCGCCCGCGTCGGCCGGACAGCGAGGACCAGCTCGTCGCCGCGACGGCGGGCGGTGCGGGAGCGGGCGTCGCGAGCGGTGCGGGGACGCCGGGCCGGGAGCTGGAAGTCCGGGAGCCGGAGGGGCCCGAGGCCAAGGGCCGGGGCGCCTTCGGTCAGGTCTCCTCGGGACGGCTCGCGGCCGCCGCCTCCTTCGTGCGCTGGGGGTTCGGCTCGGTGCGTTCCGTCTCCGGCTCGGCGGCGGCGCGGCGCTTGCGGGCGCGGTAGGCGGCGACGTTGGCGCGGGTGGCGCAGCGGTCGGAGCAGTAGCGGCGCGAGCGGTTGGTGGAGGTGTCCAGGTAGGCGTTGCGGCAGGGCTCCGCCTCGCAGATGCCGAGGCGGTCGACGCCGTACTCGGTGAGGTGGAAGGCCAGGCCCATCGCGGCGACGGCCGCGTACCCGGCGGTCGCGTTCGACGGGTGCTCGGCGAGGTGCATGTGCCAGCGCGGGCGGCCCGAGGCGTCGAGGTACTCGTGGCCGGAGATCTGCGGCGAGACGGGGTATTCGAGGAGCAGCGAGTTGAGCAGGTGGACCGCCTCGTGCTCCTCGCCGCCCTCGGCCGCCTCGAAGATCGCGCGCAGCCGCGCGCGCACGCTGCGGAAGCGGGTCACGTCCGCCTCGCCCGCGCGCCGGGCGGCCTGCGTGTCCGCACCGATGAGCGCGCGTACCGCGTCGACCGAGGTCAGGGTGTCCTTGCGGCGTCCCGGTTCCTCGGTGTTCACGAGACGTACGGCGTAGTCCGAGTAATAGGCCAGTTCCACTTGTTGTCCTTACAGGGGCGGACTAGGGTGCGCATGTCGACCGGCCGTAATGGTCGGATATCTGTAGAGGGTATTACTTCTCGGGGGCTCGCGCGGGACTTGCGCGGCTCTCGTGCGGCTCTCGTGCGGACGAGGTGGAGGCGGAGATGGGTACGGGCGACGGCGGCACCGACTTCGGGGCCTGGCAGAAGAGCTGGGACCGTCAGCAGGAGTGGTACATGCCGGACCGCGAGGAGCGGTTCCGCGTCATGCTCGACATGGCCGAGGCGCTCGTCGGCACCGCGCCGCGGGTCCTCGACCTCGCCTGCGGTACGGGAAGTATTACGGACCGCGTGTTGCGAAGGTTCCCCGAGGCCCGCTCGACGGCTGTCGACCGAGACCCGGCGCTGCTCGCGCTCGCGCGCGGCACCTTCGCGGGCGACGCGCGCGTCGACGTCGTGGACGCCGATCTGACGGACCCGGGCTGGCGCGAGGCACTGCCGCACGCCACGTACGACGTCGTCCTCACCGCGACGGCGCTGCACTGGATGCCCACGGAGGCCCTGCGCACGCTGTACGGGCAGCTCGCACCGCTCGTGCGCGAAGGCGGCGCCTTCATGAACGCCGACCACATGCCCGACCCGGCCACGCCCCGGATCAACGCGGCCGAGCGCGCCTGGCGGCATGCCGTGATGGACCGGGCGCTGGCCGCGGGGGCGCAGGACTGGGACGCGTGGTGGGCGGCGCTGGCCGATGAGCCCGCGTTCGCCGGGCCCGTCGCTGAGCGCATGAAGCTCTTCGGCGTGCACTCCGAGGGCGATACGCAGCCGCCCACGTGGCACGCGGCGACGCTCCGCGAGGCGGGTTTCGCCGAGGCCCGTACGGTCTGGGCCTCGCCCTCCGACGCCCTGGTACTCGGGCTGCGCTGAGCACGGGCACGGGCCCGCGGCGGAGGGGAAGGGGCGTGCGGGTGCGGAGTCGCGGCGTGTGCTCCTCCCGGGCACGTACCGCCTCACGCGGGCCGCTCGCCACAGGACGCCCTGCCCCCGCGCCGCCGCCGCACGAGATCCCGGTCCTGGCACCGCCGTGCGACGTTCCGCGCCCGACGCCGCCGCTCGGCGTCCCGCGCCAGGCACCGCCGTGCGACGCCCCGTGCCAGATGCGGCCGTGCGAGGTCCCGCGCCACGTACCGCCGTGTGGCGTCCCGGTGCGGGCACCGGGTGGGGACGTTCCCCGACGAGTGCCGCGCGGTGATGCCCCGTGCGAGGCGCCGCCCGGCGCTGTCCCGCCCCAGGGATCGGACCGCACTCCACCTCGCCCCCGCCCGCCGCGCGATGCCCCGTGCCGGGCCGCGCGCCACGGTGTCCCGGCCGGTCGTGCGGCTCGCGCCGCCGTACGGTGCCACGTCCCGCCCGTGGTCGGTGGCGCCGCGTCGCGTGCCGGACCGCCTGCGGCCGGTGGCGCCGTACGAGGCCACGCCCTGCCCGCGGCTCGCGGCGCCGTGTGAGGGGCCGTTCTGCCGGTGGCACGCGGCGCCGTACGACGTCCCGTTCTGCCCGCGGCCCCCGGCGCCGTTCGGTGCCGCGCCCACGCCCACGCCGAACCGCGTCCTGCCCCGTCTGCGGTTCGTGGTGGCGTGCGGGGTTCTGTGGCCCGTGCCGCGTGCCCGGCTCATCGGGCTTCCGTTCGCCTCACAGCACCTTCGAGAGGAAGGCGCGGGTGCGTTCGTGGCGGGGGGCGGTGAGGACCTCGCGGGGGTGGCCGGATTCGACGACGACGCCGCCGTCCATGAAGACGAGCGAGTCGCCGACCTCGCGGGCGAAGCCCATTTCGTGGGTCACGACGATCATCGTCATGCCGCTCTCGGCGAGGTCGCGCATGACGTCGAGTACGTCGCCGACCAGTTCGGGGTCGAGGGCCGAAGTCGGCTCGTCGAAGAGCATGAGCTTCGGCTCCATCGCGAGCGCGCGGGCGATCGCGACGCGCTGCTGCTGGCCGCCCGAGAGCTGCGCCGGGTAGCTGTCGGCCTTGTCGGCGAGCCCCACGCGCGCCAGGAGTGCGCGGGCCTGCTCGCGCGCGGCCGCCTTCGTGACGCCCTTGACCTGCGTCGGCGCCTCGATGATGTTCTCCAGGGCCGTCTTGTGCGGGAAGAGGTTGAAGCGCTGGAAGACCATGCCGATGTCGCGGCGGCGCAGCGCGACCTCGCTGTCCTTCAGCTCGTACAGCTTCTCGCCGCGCTGCCGGTAGCCGACGAGTTCGCCGTCGACGTACAGGCGGCCCGCGTTGATCTTCTCCAGGTGGTTGATGCAGCGCAGGAAGGTCGACTTGCCGGAGCCCGAGGGACCGATGAGGCAGAAGACCTCGCCCTGGCGGACCTCCAGGTCGATGCCCTTGAGGACCTCGACGGGCCCGAAGGACTTGTGCACGGACTCGGCGCGGACCATCGGTACCTGCCCGCCGGTCGTCATCGGGGGGATGCGGTCGCTCATGCCATGCCTCCGTTCGGGCGGCCCACGGCGAGGACGCTCGCCCTGACCTTCTGCCAGGGGGTCGCGGGCAGCGCCCGGCTGGAGCCGCGCGCGTAGTACCGCTCGATGTAGAACTGCCCGATGCTCAGGACCGAGGTCAGGATGAGGTACCAGGCGGCGGCGAGGAAGAGCATCTCGACGGGCGCGCCCGAGACCTGGCCGATGTCCTGGGCCGCGCGCAGGAGTTCCGGGTACTGCACGGCGGCGACGAGCGAGGTCGTCTTGAGCATGTTGATGACCTCGTTGCCCGTCGGCGGCACGATGACGCGCATGGCCTGCGGGATCACGATGCGGCGCAGTGTCTTCGCGTGACTCATGCCGAGGGCGTGGGACGCCTCGGTCTGGCCCTCGTCGACCGCGAGCAGCCCGGCGCGGCAGATCTCCGCCATGTACGCGGCCTCGTTGAGGCCGAGGCCGAGCAGCGCGGTGAGCAGCGGGGTCATGAAGTTGGCCCAGTAGTCCTTGTAGACCGGGCCGAGGTTGATGTACTCGAAGACGAGGCCCAGGTTGAACCAGACCATGAGCTGCACGAGGACAGGGGTGCCGCGGAAGAACCAGATGTAGAACCAGGCGATCGACGAGGTCACCGGGTTCTTCGACAGGCGCATGACGGCGAGGACCACACCGCCCACGATGCCGATGAGCATCGCGATGACGGTCAGGAGCAGCGTCTTGCCGAGGCCGCTGAGGATGCGGTCGTCGAAGAAGTAGTCGGGGACGGCACCCCAGTTGATCTTGCCCTGCGAGAAGGCGTAGACCAGTGCGGCGAGGGCGGCGAGCGAGACGACGGCGGCGACCCAGCGGCCGTAGTGGCGTACGGGAACGGCGCGGATGGCCTCGGCGCCCCGGGCCTTCGTGGTGACCGTGGCGGCAGGGGACCCGGGGGTGGCCCTGGGCTCCGGGCTCTTCGGGCTGGCCGGGCCCTCCGGGCTCTTCGGGGCCTCCGGGTTGGCCAGGCTCTTCGGGGCCTCCGGGGTGGCCGGGGGCTGCGGGGTCTTCGTCACGTCGGCCGCTTCGGCGTCGGTGGCCGGTTTCTCCAGGTCCGTGGGCCTGGCGTCCCCGGGCTCGGACGCGCGGTCCGGCTCCGGGGGAGTGGTGGGCTCTTCGGGGGACACGAGTACTGCCTTCGCTCCGGGGGTGGGGTCGGGCGCGGGCGCGGGCCCGCGCGGGGGACGGGGGCCGCGGGTTTCCCGTACGGGACGGCAACCCGCCGCCGTACGGGAAACCCGCGCCCCGTCAGGTCACTTGCCGGCGTTGACGGTGGCCTCGGTGACCTTGCCGTCCTCGACGCCCCACTTGCTGATGACCTTGTCGTACTCGCCGTTGGCGATGATCGCGTCCATCGCAGCCTTGATCACGTCGCGCAGCTGGGTGTTCGACTTGGCGATCGCGATGCCGTACGGGGCGGCCTCGACCTGCTCGCCGACCAGCTCGAAGTCCTTGCCGCCGCCCGAGGTCTTGACCGCCCAGGCCGCGACGGGGAAGTCGGACGAGCCCGCGTCGCCGCCACCCGCGCGCAGGCGGGTCTGGGCCTGCTGGTCGTTGTCGTAGGCCTCGATCGCGATCTTCTTGCCGCCCGCGCACTTCTTCGACTCGGCCTTCGCGAGGTCGTGCGAGACGGTGCCGCGCTGGAGGACGATCTTCTTGCCGCACAGGTCGGACCAGGTCTTGATGCCCTGGGTCTTGCCCTTCGGCGTGTAGATCGAGACGCCCGCCGTGAAGTAGTCGACGAAGTCGACGCCCTCGCCGACCTTCTTGCCCGTGTCGCCGTCGACGCCGTTCTGGCGGTCGGCCGTGTCGGTCATGGCGGACATCGCGAGGTCGTAGCGCTTGGAACGCAGACCGGTGAGGAGCGTGTCGAAGGTCGCGTTCTGGAACTCGAACGTGACGCCCAGCTCCTTGCCGAGCGCCTCGGCGAGGTCGATGTCGATGCCGACGACCTTGCCGGACTTGTCCTTGTACTCGACGGGCGGGTACGCGATGTCCGAACCGACCTTGATGACGCCCTTGTCGCGGATCTCCGCGGGCAGCTGGTCCTTGAGCGAGGCTCCGGCGGCCTTCGACGAACCGGCCGAAGCGGCGGGCTCCTTCTTGTCGTCGTCCTTCGTCTGGTCGCCGCAGGCGCCGAGGAGCAGGGCACCCGCGACCACGACAGCGGCGGCCGTCGCTGCACGGGGCTTCACGGCGAACGGGCGACGCGGGAAGTTGGTGGTCATGAGGGTCCCTCCGGCGGAAGTCTGGAATTGCCGACGGGGGTCACGGTGAACGCGCCTTCGAGTGTCGTGACCCTGTGCGATGCAGGGCATCTTGCCATTCGGACGAGAGTGCTCAGGGGGTCGCCGATGTCAAAATCGGATAACGGGATCGAACGGGTGGTGTTCCGGCGCGTAACGCGTCGGGGTCTGTGACGAGTTGACGGGGTGTCGGCCCGAGGGGATTTCGCGGCGCGCAAAGGTGCGGGATGCCTGGCGTGAGTCGCTATCTCGGGATGCGAGACGCTTTGCCGCTTCTCGTGCCGCCTGAGCGGCTTGACGCACTGTGGGTCTCTTGGGGATTTCCTCGTTTCTTGGGGGTTCTTGAGGGCACGTGGGGTGGTTCGCGGGGCCCGGGCGTGGGGCGCGCGCGGGCGCGCGGGGCCGTGTGTGACCGGGCACTCGTCCGAAAGGACTCGTACGAGGCGGGCACGATCCGGTAGAAAAGACGGCTACACCCCTCATCAGGGGCTCAGGACGCGTGTGCGGCGCGTCCGCGCGCATGTGCCCGTACCTGTGGCCTATTCCTTCGCGGAAGTGTTTCCCCTGCCGGAAGTGTTTCCCGAAAGCGTGGAAGCCGTGGTTCCCGACCGGGGACCCGGGTCGCCGGCGGGCTGCGCGGTGCCCGCCCGCCCTCCTCACCAGGGGGCGGACACCCTCAACTGACGATGTACGAACAAAGGGGTTCCTCCCATGTCAGCTCAAGCGGACATTGCCGAAGCCACACCCGATACCGGCGCCGGTGCGGGCGTCGCGGGCGCGGTCGACGGTTCCGCGAACCACCCGGAGGCGCCGGAGCCGGACGCGGCGCACGCCGACGCCGGTCTCCACCCCGCCTTCGCCCTCCACCGGGGCGGCAAGATGGAGATCACCGCGACGGTCCCCGTGCAGAACCGCGACGACCTCTCGCTCGCCTACACGCCCGGCGTCGCCGAGGTGTGCACGGCCATCGCCGAGCGCCCCGAACTCGCCCACGAGTACACCTGGACGTCCCAGGTCGTCGCCGTCGTCACGGACGGCACGGCCGTTCTCGGCCTCGGTGACATCGGCCCGGCCGCCTCGATGCCCGTCATGGAGGGCAAGGCGATCCTCTTCAAGCAGTTCGCCGGCGTCGACGCGGTGCCGCTCGCGCTCGCCACGACGGACACGGACGAGATCGTCGAGACCGTGGCGCGGCTCGCGCCCTCCTTCGGCGGCGTCAACCTGGAGGACATCTCCGCGCCGCGCTGCTTCGAGATCGAGCGGCGGCTCAAGGAGCGGCTCGACATCCCCGTCTTCCACGACGACCAGCACGGCACCGCCGTCGTCACGCTCGCCGCCCTGCGCAACGCCGCGAAGCTGACGGGACGCGAGATCGGGCAGCTGCGCGCCGTCATCTCGGGCGCGGGAGCGGCGGGCGCGGCCATCGCGAAGTTCCTGCTCGCCGCGGGGATCGGGGACGTGGCGGTCTGCGACCGCAAGGGCGTCCTCAGCACGGACCGCGCCGATCTGACGCCGGTCAAGCGGGAGATCGCCGAGCTGACCAACCTGGCGGGGCTGAGCGGTTCGCTGGAGGCGGCGCTGGCGGGGGCCGACGTCTTCATCGGTGTCTCGGGCGGCACGGTGCCCGAGACCGCGGTCGCGACGATGGCGAAGGACTCCTTCGTCTTCGCGATGGCCAACCCGAACCCGGAGGTCCACCCGGACGTCGCGCACAAGTACGCGGCCGTCGTCGCGACCGGGCGCAGCGACTACCCGAACCAGATCAACAACGTGCTCGCCTTCCCCGGCATCTTCGCTGGCGCCCTCCAGGTCCGGGCATCGGACATCACGGAGCGCATGAAGATCGCGGCGGCCGAGGCGCTCGCCGACGTGGTCGGCGAGGAACTGGCCGCGGACTACGTCATCCCCTCGCCCTTCGACGAGCGCGTCGCCCCCGCGGTGACCGAGGCGGTCGCGCGCGCGGCCCGGGAGGACGGGGTCGCACGGCGGTGAGGTGACGAGGGCGCGGGCGGTGCGGCGCGGCGGCCGGTGCCTCGCGCCGCGGGCCCGCGCCGGTGCCTCGCGCCGGTGCCGGGGTGCCGGGGTGCCGGTACGGGAGTCCGGCGCCGTCGGGCAGGTCCGCCGCGGCCGGGGTCCGCTGACGCGGGGCGGTGGCGAGGGCCCCGGCGCGGCGCGTACCAGTGCTTCCCCCAGTGCTCCCCGCGCCCGTGACGCCGGGCCCCGGGGCCGGTGGTCGTCGGTCCCGGCCGGGGAAACGGGGACGGGCCGGCGCGCCGGGGGCGGTCACGTGCTCGTGGGGTGGTGGGCGATCCGCACCGGGGTGCTTCGCGGGGGCGTTCCCTGGCTGTCCGGGGCCGTCCCGTGCCGTCCGTGGTCGTCCGGGGCCGTCCGGGGGTGCCGTCACCCTCCTTGCTCACGCCCTGGGTGGCCGTGTCTCGCGCCGGGCCGGGGGGCTCTGAGGGCCCGTCCGCTCCGGTGGGGACGGGGGGTGGGCGAGGGAGGAGGCGCGGAGGCGGGGCCGATCTCGGGGGCGCGCGGGGCGGCGGGGGGCCCGGGCTCCGTACGGACGGGGGCCGCCGGTCCCGTGCGGTCGCGCGAGGGTTCCCTCGCCTCCTCCGCCGCGAGCCGCAGCACCGCCTGCCAGAGAGGGGCCCGGCCCAGCGGACCCCAGGCGATGGTGGTCATTCAGCGGACGGCTCCCCGAGGAGGGCGGTGATACGGGCCGCCGCCTTCGCGAGCTGCTCGCGGGCCGCGCGCAGCTGCGGGGAGGTGACGCCGCCGTCGCGCGCCGCGTCCCTGACGTCGTCGCGGAACCGGTCGAGAAGCCGCTCCAGCTCACGGATCGGATCGCCGTCGGCGAGAGGGCCCGTGGCCCACTCGGGCAGTACGGGGCCCGGCCCCCCGCCCGTCAGGTCGGCCGCGGCGTCGTCCAGGTCCTCGGCGAAGTGCTTCTCCAGGTCGGGGGACTCCTCACGGGCCCGGTCGGCCTTCTCGTTCCGCGCCTCCCACGGGGCCCGGCCGCCTCCCCACGCCCCCCAGGGACCGCCGCCCTGCCCCTGGCCGAAGCCGCTCTCGCGCCCGAAGCGGCCGAACTCGCGGGTCAGCTCGCTCAGCCCCTCGCGCAGGCCGGTCGGCCAGTCGCCCCGGCTGAAGTGCTCCTGCATCTGCTGCTGGACCTGGCGGGCCATGTGCTGGAAGTGCTCCTGCGCCTCCTTCGCCTGCGCCTTCGCCCGCGCCTGCGCGTCGCGCGCCTGACGGCGGGCCCGCTGCGCGTCCTCGCGGGCGCGGCGGCTCTCGTCGCGTGCCTGGCGCGCCTGTTCGCGCCACTCCTGCTTCGCCCTGCGCAGCTCCTCCTTCGCCGCGCGCCACGCCTCGCGCTCGCCCTCGCCGCGCCCGGTACCCGTACCCGCGCCGCCCGGGGCGTCGGAGCGGCCCGTCTCGGCGCGCACCTCACGGCGCAGCTCGCCCGCCGCGCCCCGTACGTCGTCGCGGATCTCGGCGGCCAGTTCGGCGACCGACTCGCGGATCTCCAGCTCCAGCTCGGCCAGTTCGCCGCCGCGCGCGGCCAGTTCGGCGCGACCGGCCCCGGTGATCGCGTACACCTTCCTGCCGCCCTCGGTCGTGTGCGTGACGAGGCCCTCGGACTCCAGCTTGGCGAGGCGCGGGTAGACCGTGCCGGCCGAGGGCGCGTAGAGCCCCTCGAAGCGTTCCTGGAGCAGGCGGATGACCTCGTAGCCGTGGCGCGGGGCCTCGGCGAGGAGCTTGAGCAGGTACAGCCGCAGGCGGCCGTGGGCGAAGACGGGGGCCATCTCAGAGCACCTTCCTGTGGGGCTGGTCGGGGCGGTCGGGCTGGTCGGGCCGGTCGCCGGGGCCTGGCCCCTCGGGCGGGACGCCCGGGTCCCGGGGGTCGCCCTCCTCCGCGCGCGGCGGCCTGCGCAGGAGCGCGAGGGAGCCGGAGACCGTCGTGGCCCTGAGCCTGCCATGCCCCGGGCCGAGCCTTCCCGTCACCTTCTTGCTGCCCCACGCGCCGCTGACGCGCAGGTCCTCGAAGGCGTTGGAGACCGAACCGCTCGCCGTGTCCGCCTCGACGACCGCGTCGGCCGGGTGCGGAAGGCGGATCGCGACCTGTCCCGAGACGCTCGCGAGCCGGATGTCGGCGGGCGTCTCACCGGGGGCCAGATCGAGGATGATGTCGCCGCTCACCGAATCGGCGCGCACCGAGGGGCCCGTGCCGTCGACGAGGGTGAGGGTGCCCGTGACCGAGGCGAAGCGGAGCGGGCCGCTCGTGGCCTGCGCCTCGAAGGCGCCGGAGACCGTCTCGGCCTCGACGGGGCCGCTCAGGCGCGTCAGCGTGGCGCCGCCCGAGACGCTGTGCACGAGGAGCGGCGCGTCGAGCCCGGAGACCGTGACCCCCGCGCCCGCGACGTGCACCTCGACGTGGGTACCGGCGGGCACGACGAGCGAGACCACCGCGTGCCGCTCGCGCACGCGCGGCGAGAGCCACTTGAGGGGACCGCGCCAGGGGACGTCCGGGTACTCGACGGTGAGTACCCCGTCCGTGCTGCTTACATCGAGGGGCGGACCGTCCACCTCGGAGACCTGGAGGCCGATCCCCGCGCCGGTACCCGGGCGCCCGACGACATTGACCTCGCCGCCCATGAGCCCGACGCGCACGGTCCGCACCGGGTCCTCGATCCTCAGTTTCCGTGCTTCCGCCACGGACCACTCGGCCATGCCGAACCTCCCCGTTCCCTCGTCCGTGTGTCACTCGTACGTGTCTCGCGCGGTGCGCGGTGCGCGGTGGCGCGGCGCGGTGCGCGGTGTGCGCGGTGCGGTGCGCGTGGTGCGTGCGGGCGCGGCGTACCGGCAGCACGCGACAGGCGCTTCGCGTCATATCGCGTTCTCTTCCGAACACGATATATCGCGGATGGTGTGCGTCAAGCGCGCGGACGAGGACGGGGACAAGCACGGGGACGGGGGAAGCGGGGGGCGGTCCACGGAAGGACGCCGACCACGGGCCGCGCGACCGCCGCCGACCTAGCGTGGGACGCATGGCCGATCCCCCGGGCGGGTCCCGCCCCACGCCGCACGCCGCCGTCTCGCCCGCCGCCCCCTCCGACGCGACGGACGCCGAGCGCGCTGCGGGGGCGTTGCTGCTGTGCCGGGCGGAGCCCGACGAGGTGGCGCACGTCGCGCGGCTCCTGCGCAGGCCGCTCGTGCTGTGCCCCGCGGGGGAGCCCGGGCCCGGCGGCGCGGCACGGTGGAGCGCCCTCGTACCGGAGGACAAACCGTGGCTGCACGGCGGCGAGCCGGTCGACCGGGTGCTCACCGGGTGGGCGACGGCGCTCGCTGTGGGCGCCGCGTGGCCCGTCATCGCCCTGTGGTGGGACAACGAGCGCGCCGGTCTCGTGCTCTGCTCCGGTTTCCGGCGGCCGGTCGGCTACGAGTGGGCGGCGGACGGGACACCGCTCGGCGAGGACGAGGCGATGCGCACCTTCGTGCTCAGGCTCGGCCTCGATCCCGTGCTCGATCTGCAAGAACTGGGGCCGCTGACCCGCGAGGACCCGGAGCGCGACGCGCGCGCCCGGCTGCGCGGCGTGCTCGCGGTGCTCGCGCGCGCCGGACTGCGCCTGCCCGCCGGGCTGCTGCCGGGCGAGCCCGCCGACCGCCTCCGCTCGGTCGCCGCCGTGGTCCCCGGCAACCGCCCGCTGTCCTGGTCGGGCTGGCGCGACGCGGTACGGGGCGAGCTGGACGCGGTCGAACACGGCGCCCTGGGCCCCTGGTTGCGCGGCCCGGGCGCCCGCCTGCTGGCGGGTGCCCAGTGCGCGGCGGGGCTGCCGCTGCTCGCGTACGGGATACGGCGCCGTGACCACGGCTGGGCGTGCGCGGGCACGTTGCTGGTCGCACACGGTCTCTCCGCGCTCGCCTACGACCGGATGCGGGCGGTACGGGGCTGGGCGGCCGGGTGAGGCGGGGCGGCCGGGGCGGGCCGGGAGCGGGACGCGGGGGACAGGCGGGCGCGGCCCCGCCGCCGGGGCGGTACGGCGGGAGGGACGCCTCGCGCCCGCCCACGCGTCGCACGCCCTCGGCGCCCCTCACGTCGGGCGGGGGTGTGGTACGGGCCCGGGCCCCCAGGGCCGATCGTCGCCCGCGAGCGGCCCGGGACGGCGGACGCGCGGCTCGCCGAGAGCGGGCGGGTGGCGCCGCGCCCGCCGCACCGCGCCGCACCGCGCCCGCCGCGCCGCGTCGTCGGCGTCCCGCGTGATGCCCACACCCGCGCCCACGCCGACGACGAGGGCCCCCGGTCCTCGCCGGTCCTCCCCGCTCCTGGCCCGTCCTCCCCGGTCCTCCCCGCTCCTGGCCCGTCCTCCCCGGTCCTCGTCAGTCGTCGTCAGTGCTCGTCAGTGCCCGTCAGTCCTCGTCCTCGTCGTCGAGGCGGGCGAGCCAGGTGGCGAGGCGCTCGACCGGGACCTCGAAGTCCGGGTTGAGGTCGACGAAGACGCGGAACTGCTCGGCGAGCCACTCGAAGCTCACCTCTTCCTCGCCGCGCCGCCGCTCCAGTTCCTCGATACCGCGGTCGGTGAAGTACATGGCGTGCTGCTCCGTGTGGTTGGGCCGGTGGCTGAAGGGGTAAGGGCGGCGGGCAGGGGCCCGAGGCGTGCCGGGCGCGCCGGGTGCCCGAGGCATCGCAGGTGCCCGAGGCACAGGATAGGCGGGCCAGGTGTCCCGTTTCCTCCTCGCCCCCGCACCGCACAGGGGCTAATCTGCTCTGCCCGCGCGCCACGACCGAACGGCGGCCCACCGGCCCCCGCCAGGCACGCGGGAGAGGAACGGGGGACACACGGCATGGGGGACCACGCGACCCGCGGGACAAGCGGGAAGACGCGGCTCAGGACGGACCGCCCGGTGGCCACGGGGCCCGCGGGAGGGGACACCCGCGCGCGGTACGCGTCGGCCGGCGCCGACGGGTGGGGTGTCACTCGTGCGGGTGAGGACGCGCCACGGGCCACCGGGGCGGCCGCGGTGGCAGCGTCGGCCGATGCCGACGGCCCGGTGCGAGGGGCACGGGGACCTGCGGCGGGCGCGTGCGCGGCGCGTGCCGCCCGCGCGGGCGGGCCCGCTCCGGCGTGCGGGGCGCGGAACGCCGGGGGTGCGGGGCGGTGAGCGGCGGCGAGGGGCAGCCGGTGTGGGAGATCCTGGAGGATCTGACGAAGGCGGCGACCGTCCGCATCCACGTTCCCCGAGCCGGGTATAGCCCTCTCGACACCGTCCAGGAGGCCGGGCTGTTTCTCGGCAGCGGCTTTCTCGCCGCGCCGCAATGGGTCCTGACCTGCGCGCATGTCCTCTACGACGGGGCGGCACAGCGGCCGATCGGGAAGGGGGAGCGGGTGACCGTCTGCCAGGTGGGTCCCAGCGGTCTCCCCTTCGCCCTCGAAGGCGAGGTCGCCGCCGTCCTCCCCGAGCACGGCCCGGCGACCGGCTCCTGGCCGGCCCCCGACCTCGCGCTCGTACGGCTGCGCAGACCCGCCCCGTACACGTGCGCGTACCTCTCCGACCGCCCCGCCGCCACCCAGCTCGACGGCAGCGCGCTCTACCAGGTCGGCTGGATCGACAACGGCGGCACGCTGACCCTGCGCGGCGGGGCCGTCACCGTCGCCGGGACGCTCGGCGGTCCCGGCGAGGCCGAGCAACTGCTGCTCAAGGGCGAGGGGTTCATCGCGGGCTCGTCGGGCGGCCCGGTCGTCGACCTGCGGCGCGGCGAGGTCGTCGCCGTCGTCAAGTCCCGGCTGCGCGACGGCGGCAGCGGCTCCGCCGTCGACATCGCCTGCCTGCGCTCCCTCGCCGTGCCCGGGCTCCTCGCCGAGCGTGCCACCCCGCCCTTCGGCACGATGCTCCCCGAGGGACCCTGGTGGGAAGGCGCGGGTACGGGGCCCGTCGGGACCGACATCGCGGCGCCCGCCCCCGCCGCGGGACTCCCCGGGCCGCGCGCGCGGGACCCCGAGGCGCACGGCGGCGCACCCGCTCCCGTACCGGAGCCGCCCGAACCCGACGAGGACCTGTACCAGGCCCTCTACCGCGACCACGACCGCTACCACGCGTCCCAGCTCGGGGGCGGCGCGCCCACCTGGACCGATGCCCAGCGCGCCCTGTGGGGCGAGGGCGCCCGCCCGGGCCCCCTCGACCGCGCCCGCCTCTACGGCCTCTTCGCCGGGCTCCCGCACCCCGCCGCGCCCGCCGAACTCGCGACGCTCCTGCGCGCCCTGCCCCTCGACCTCTACGGGGCCGACCGCCCGCACCTGCCGCGCGCCTGGCGCGACGGCTTCGGCGTGCTGCGCGACCGGGCGGGCGGCGCGCGGGACCCGTACGCGCTCGCGCTGCGCTACGTCCTCGCTGTCCTCCACGCGGTGACCCCGCTCGTCGCAGGGACCCCGCCGCTGGCGGGAGGCCCGGCCGCCGCCGCGCCCCGCGAGGCCGCGGACGCCCTGCGCAGGCTGCGGGACTGGGCGGAGGCCGCCGCCGACGAGCTGCCCCCGGAGATCCGCGCCCTCTACCACACCGAACTCGCCGACTGGTGGCGAGTTCACGAACGCCCCGTGCCCCCGCTCCCGCGCCCCCGCAGGCGCACCGCGCGCCGGGCCGTCGTGCTCCGCGTCGACGCGCTCGGCTGGCAGCCCGGGCACGTCACCTGGGGCCTGGCCGTGGAGGAGGGCGAGCCGGGCGGCCCCGAACCGCTCACCGAGTCCGTCCACGAGAGCGCCGACGCGGTACCGCTGCGCGCCCTGCCCGCCGCGCTCGCCGCACCGCTCGCCGACGCCTTCCAGCGCTGCGACGAGCCCGGCGCCCCCGCGATGCTCCACGTCGCCCTGCCGCACGACCTGCTCGGCCTGGAGATCGACACGTGGGCCGATCCCTCGGGCGGCGGCGCGCTCGGCACCGTACGGCCCGTCGTCGTGCGCTGCGCGAGCCGCGAGCAGTTCGGCCCTTCGGCCGAGGTCGACCCCGTGCGCTGGGCGGCCCTGCACCCGAGCGGTCCCGGCGCCGACGGCGTCCACGGCAGCGTCCTCGACTGCGCGGGAGGGCTGCCGCGCACGCTCGCCGACGACCTCGTCACGCTCCCCGCCGAGATCCCCGTCCTGTGCCAGTACCGGGGCCCCAAGCACCCCGTGACCCACGACGCGCTCCCGCGCCTCGTGCGCGCCGGGTACGGGGTCGCGCTGTGGCGGCGCAGGGGGGAGTTCTCCCGCACGTACGGGATGGTTCCCGGGTACGCGTACGACGGGAACTGCTCCGGTTTCCACACCCGGGTCGGACAGGAGGTGCGCGCGGCGCACAGCGCGGCACAACTGCCCTACGTGCTGCACGACTGGCGGCGCGCCGCCGAGCACGGGCAGGGCTGGTCGGAGGGCGTCGTGCTGATGTACGACCCACCGCGCGCCGCCCCCGCGCTGCTTGCTCCCCCGTGAAAGACCTGACGGGGCGTCGGGCCGCTCGCTACCGTGTGGCCCGTGCCCCGTACGGCCGGAGCGCCCCGCGCCGGGGGCCCCGGCGGGCCCGACGACGAGACGAGACGACCGAGCGACGCCGCAGACCAGTGACGAGGGAGCCGATCATGAGTGAGGCCGCAGTGTCCGAGGAGCCCGGTGCCGTGGCCGGGGAGTGGCTCGTCTACCGGGGTGCCGGGGAACCCCACGACGGGATCGACAGGCTCCCCGCGCCGCCGCCGTGGCGCGACTTCCGCCACCGCGCGAGCGAGACCCCCGGCGGCGCCGAGACCCGCCGCCTCGGCGCGCACCGCGCCCACACCGTCTCGCTGCGCCCGGGCGCCGAGGAACTCGAAGTGATCAACGCGGCGCTCTACCTGCGCCGCCCGCTCCTCGTCACGGGCGGCCCCGGCGTCGGCAAGAGCTCGCTCGCGCACGCGGTCGCCGACGAACTGCGTCTCGGCGACGTCCTGCGCTGGCCCATCGTCAGCCGCACCACGCTCCAGGACGGGCTCTACCACTACGACGCGATAGCGCGCCTCCAGGACGTGCAGATCGCCGCCCACGACCCGGAGGCCGCCGCCGGGGGCCCCGGCTCGCCCGCGCGCATCGGCGACTACATCAGGCTCGGCCCGCTCGGCACCGCGCTGCTCCCCTCCGCGCGCCCCCGCGTCCTCCTCGTCGACGAGCTGGACAAGAGCGACATCGACCTCCCCAACGACCTCCTCAACATCCTGGAGGAGGGCGAGTTCGTCATCCCCGAACTCCAGCGGCTCGCCGACCGGCTCCCCGGCAACGAGGCGGAGGTCCTCACCTCGGACGGCCGGAAGGTGCGGATCAAGGACGGCAGGGTCGCCTGCACCCACTTCCCCTTCGTCGTGCTCACGAGCAACGAGGAACGCGACTTCCCCGCGCCGCTCCTGCGCCGCTGCATCCACCTGGAGCTGGGCCGCCCCGACCACGAACGCCTCGCCAACTTCGTGCGCGCCCACCTCGGCCGCGAGCGCGAGCGCGACGCCGACGACCTCATCACGCGCTTCCTGGAGCGTTCGCGCACCGAGTTGCTCGCGGCCGACCAGCTCCTCAACGCCATCCACCTCACCGGCGCGGCCCCGGGGCTCGACCGCGACCGCCTCGCCGAGCTTCTCATCCAGCGACTCGACCGCCCGAGGTGAGCCCGATGCGCGACTTCGCCGCCATGCCGCACCACGGGGAGGACAACGCCGGGGGCCCGGTCGAGCCCGGCCCCCTCCCGCGCCGGACGAGCGGCTCGCCGTCCGGCACGGGGACGGGGTACGGGACGGGGTACGGGACGGGCGGCGCCGTACAGGGCCAGGGGCCGCGACACGAGCCGATGAGGCCGCACGCGCCCGAAGCCCCGGCGACCGGCCCCGACGGCGGCCCCGCGCCGGGTGAACCGCCCGGCCCCGCGCCCGGTGAACCGCCCGGCCCCGCGCCCAGCGAGCCGCCAGGGCCCGCCCGGAGGTCCCCCGCCGACGGCGCGCCCGAGGCGCCCCGCGCCGCCCCGTCCCCGCTCTCCTCGCTCGTCCTCACCCTGCGCACCGCCGGGCTCGACCCCGACGCCGAACAACTCGGCGACGCGCTGTGGCTGGCCGGGCGCATCGGCGGGGCCACCGGCGAGCGCGGCAGGGGGGAACAGGGCACGCGGCGGGAGAGCGGCGGCCCGCCCCTGCCGCCGCCCCCGGGCCCCGTACCGCCCGTACCGTCCGCGGCGCCCGACGAGACGCCCTCGCCCGCGGTGCCGGAGACCGGCGGCTCGGGCGGGACCGTCGGGCTCTACGCGGGGCGCGGCGAAGGGGCGGGAGGCCCGCGCGGCGGGACCGCGGGGCCCGGCTACGCCGTCGGCGACGCCGTGCCCGGGCGCGGGCTGCGCATCGGCGTGCCCGCCGCGCCCGCCTTCGGCTCCACGCTCGACCTCCAGCGCGCCCTGCGCCCCCTCCAGCGCTTCCGCACCGCGGGCACCCGGCGGCGCAAGGTGCTCGACGAGACCGCGACCGCCGAACTCTCCGCGCGCGCCGGCGGCCTCGTCCTCCCGGTCTACCGCACCGTCGAGCGCCGCGAGGCGACCCTCCACCTCGTCCTCGACGCCTCCCCCTCGATGCGCGTCTGGGAGCGCATGTTCGAGGAGCTGCGGCAGGTCTTCTCGCAGCTCGGCGCCTTCTCCGGCATCCGCTGCCACTACCTCCACGAGGGCCCCGATGCCGCCGCCCCTCCCGTCCTCGCCGCGGCACCGGGCGAAGGACCCCGCTACGGACCCGAACGCCTCGCCGACCCCACCGGGCGCAGCCTCACCCTCGTCGTGAGCGACTGCGCGGGCGAGCTGTGGCGCACCGGGCAGGGCCACCGGCTGCTGCACCGCCTCGCCCGCTCGGGCCCCGTCTCCGTCCTCCAGCCGCTCCCGCAACGCCTGTGGAACCGCACCAGGCTCCCCGTCGTCTTCGGCCGGCTCACCCGCGCGGGAACCGGCCGGCTCCAGGTCGCCGAACGCACCACGCGCCCCTCGCCCGAGGCCCTGCCGGTGCCCGTCGTCCCGCCCGTGCCCGCGGCGCTCGCCTCCTGGGCGCGGCTCATGACCGGGCGCGGCGGCGCCGCGGTCACCGGGGCGATCGGCTGGGTACGCCCCGACCAGCCCGTGGGGGCGGCTCCGGCGCGCAGCGCCGAGGTCCCCGCGCTCCAGCGCGTCAGCCGCTTCCGCGCCGCGGCCTCGCCCCTCGCGGGGCGCCTCGCGACCCACCTCGCCGCCGCCCCGCTCTCGCTGCCCGTCATGCAACTCGTGCAGCGCACGATGCTCCCCGGCTCAGGGCCCGCCGAACTCGCCGAGGTCCTCCTCGGCGGACTCCTCAAGCAGTGCGACGAGGACCCCGCCACCGGGCCCTGGTACGCCTTCGCGCCCGGCGTGCGCGAGGCGCTGCTCGGCCCGCTCGGCAGGGACGAGGCCGCACTCATCCTCAAGCACTGCTCCGAGTACGTCACCCAGCACTTCGGCAAGGGCGGACCGAACTTCCCCGCCCTCGCCCTCGCCCAGCTCGACGGCGGCCCCGCGCTGCCGCCCCCCGCCGAGGGCGACCGGCTGCCCGCCGGCGGGAGCGAGCCCTACGAGGGCAGGGACGGCGAGGGGTACGAGGGCAGGGGCGAGGAGGAGGAGTCCGCCGCGCGCGGCCCCGGGGGCGTACCGCAGCCCTTCGCCGAGGTCGCCGCCGAGGTGCTGCGGCGGTTCCTGCCCGTATCGCCCGTGCCCGAGGGCGAGGGCGGCCTCCCGCACCCCGCGCTCGGCGCCGCGGACGGCCTCGTCGCCGAGTACGAGCGGCACGGCATGGTCCAGTCGCTCATGGACGCCGCCCAGCTCCTGCGCAGCGCCGTACGCCAGCAGCAACAGCCCGCGCCCGAACTCCTCGCCACGTGCGCGGCGACCCTGCTGCGCCTGTGGCGCGTCGAACGCGGCGAGGCGATGCTCCAGGAGGCGCGCGGCCACGCCGAGGCCGCCGTCGCCGCCTCGCGTGCGCCCGCGCACCGCGCCGTACTCGCCCAGGTCCTCGCCGCGCTCGCCGAGGACGCGCGCCGCCGGGGCGCCAGGGCCGAGGGCCTCGACCTGCTGCGCGCCGCCGAACGCCAGTACGCGGCCGCGTGCGCCGCGCCCGGGCTCGACCCCGCGCACGCGCTGCGGCTCACGCTGGAGCGCGTCGGCGTCCTGGAGAGCCAGTTCCGCATCAGCGGGGACAGCTCGCTGCTCCAGAGCGGCGTCGGGATGCTCGAAGCGCTCGCCGACGCGCGCGCGGGCGAGGAGGACGAGGTCCCCGCCCTGCTCGCCCTCGCCCACGGGCGGCTCCTCCTGCGCCTCGCGGGGCTCGCGGGCGAGAGCGCCGAGACGCGCGCGCGGGCCCGCCGCGCCGCGCACTCGCTGCGCACCGCGCTCGACCTCGCGCCCCCGGCGCACGACGAGTCCGCGCTGCGCCCCGACGACCGGCCCGCGGTCGTGCTCGACCTCGTCGACGCCCTCCTCGCCTCGGGTCCCGAAGGGCTCGCCGAGGCCGCCCGCCGACTCGCCACCGCGCTCCCCGCCGCCCGCGGCCGCCACCGCAGCGAACTGCTCGCCCGTACCGCGCGCCTGCACCGCGCCCGCTACACGGAGAACGCCGATCCGGCCGAACTCGACGCGGCCGCCGAGCACTTCGGGCAGGCGCTGCCCGGCATCCCGCGCGACAGCGCGGCCCACGCGCGCCTCCTCGCCGAGTGGGGCCAGACCCTCCTGGACCGTGCCCGTCTCGGCGACGGCGAGCACGCGGCCAGGGTCGCCCGCGCCAACCGCGCCGTCCAGGTGCTCCGCAGCTGCCTCACCGAGACCGGCAGCCAGCACAGCGCGGCCCCGCACCGCGAACTCCTCCTCGGCCGCGCCCTCGTCCACCGCCACCACCTCACGGGCGACCGCGTCGACCTGCGCGAGGCCGAGTTCCACCTCGGCATCGCCGCGCGCCGCACCCGCGCGCCGCTGGCCGCGGCGACCGCGCACCTGGAATGGGGGCAGTGCCTCCTGCTCGCCGCGACCGGCGCCAGCCGCCTCGCGCGCTACGGCGAGGCGGCCGACGTCTTCCGCGCGGCGGCCCGTGCCGGGCGCCGCGCCCAGGAGGAGGCCACCGACGACCGCGACCGCGCCACGGCCGTCTCGCGCACCGCCCAGGCCCACCACTGGCTCGGGCGCGACTACGCCGGAGCCGCCCAGCCGCGCGCGGCCCGTACCGCCTACCTCGCGGCCCTGGAGGAATGGAAACGCTTGCCAACGGGCATGGAGGTCATGGGCGAACCCACTCCCCGGCAGACCGCGCAGGAGCTGGCGGACCTGGCCGACCGGCCCGCGAACTGACCGCGGCGCGCGCCGGGCCGAGGGCACGCCGCGGGAGGACGGGGCCGTTGGGGCGCGCCAGGAACCGGGACAGTGCCGTCCCGCTCCGCACCGAGCCGCATCGACGAGGGGGACCACATGACGCACGACAGCAGCGGAGCACCCGGCACGCCCGAGGCGCTCCCCGACCTCACCGCACTCGACCTGCGTGCCCTGCGCGCCCTCGACCACCCGGTGCTCGGCGAGGTCATCGACGGGCTCCGCGAGCGCGCGGGGAACTCGACCGAGATGCTGTGGGGGTTCAACAACGCGATGTGAGGACCCGCGCGGACTCCGCGTTTCGGACGGGCGGAGCGGCGAACCGGACATCGGGGCCCTAGGAGGTTTCGCCCCGTACGACGGGCGGGAGACCCACCACACGGGGCACGGGACCGCCCATCGACCGGACCTGGGGGAGCGAGCAGTGCCAGCCACCACCCCCTCGGCACCGGGCCGCGGGCACCGGGACGGCAGCGGGGGAGCGGGCGAAGCCCCGTACCCCTTCCGGCAGTTCATCCTCAAGACGCACAGCAGGTGCAACCTCGCCTGCCGCTACTGCTACCTCTACGAGGGCCCCGACACGAGCTGGCGGTCCCGCCCGGCCGCCGCGTCGCCCGAGGTGCGCGCCCGTACCGCGCGGCGCATCGGGGAGCACGCGGCCGCGCACGCGCTGCCCGCCGTCTCGCTCGTGCTGCACGGCGGGGAGCCCCTGCTGGGCGGCGCCGGTCCGCTCACCGAACTCGTGGCGCTGGTGAGACAATCCGTGCCCGCGGGGTGCGAGGTGCACGTCACCGTGCAGACCAACGGCACCCTCCTCACCGAGGCCGCCGTGCGCGCCCTGGCCGACGCGGGCATCCGTATCGGCCTGAGTCTCGACGGCGGCAGGGCCGCGCACAACAGGCAGCGCGTCGACCACGCGGGGCGCCCCTCCTTCTCTGCCGCGCGCGACGCGGCCCGTCTCCTCGCCGCGCACCCCGAGGCGTACGCGGGCATCCTCACCGTCGTCGACACGGACACCGACCCCGTCGAGCTGTACACCTCGCTCCTCGCGCTCGGCCCGCCCGCGCTCGACCTGCTCCTCCCGCACGGCAACTGGTCGAAGCCGCCGCCCCGCCTCGACGGCGCCCGCCGCCCCGCCAGCGGGCCGACCCCCTACGCCGACTGGCTCTGCGCCGTCTTCGACGCCTGGTGGGGAGCCCCGCGCCGCACCACCCGGATACGGCTCTTCGAGGAGTGCCTCGCGCTCCTGCTCGGCCGCCCCGCGGCGACCGAGTCGCTCGGACTCGACCCCTTCACCGCCGTCGTCGTCGAAACGGACGGCGCCATCGAGCAGGTCGACTCCCTCAAATCCGCCTACGAGGGCGCCGCGGCCACCGGCCTCGACGTCTTCCACCACTCCTTCGACGCCGCACTCGGCCACCCCGGCGTCCGCGCCCGCCAGTCAGGCGCCGCCGCGCTCGCCGCCGAGTGCCGCGCCTGCCCCCTGCTCCGCGTCTGCGGCGGCGGGCACTACGCGCACCGCTACCGCGAGGGCACCGGCTTCGCCAACCCCTCGGTGTACTGCGCCGACCTGAAGAAATTCATCCGCCACGTGGCGGTCGCCCTGGACCGGGCGGCGCGGGGAGCGCCCGGCGAGCCGCGGCCGGCACCCGTCCCAGGAGCCCGCCGATGACGCGCGCAGTCCCGCCGTCCGTACCGCCTTCCGGCCCGTTTGCCGTACCGCCGTCCGCCCGCCCCTTCGCCGCCTCGTCCCTCGTCCCGCCGTCCGTCCTCGGCGAACTCGCCAGGACCGAGGGCGGCGAGGCGACACTCGACCACCTCGTCCACGACCAGGCCAACCGCAGGCTCCTGCTGCTCCGGGCGCTGCTCGACACCGTCACCGACGCCTCGTCGGCCCGCGTCACGCCCGCCGAACGCCGCCGCGCCGCCGCCGACTGGGCCCTCCTGGAGGCCGCCGAGGCCGAGGGCCCCGAGGCCGCCGCCCGCGTCCGCGCCCTGCTCCTCCACCCGCTCACCGGACCCTGGGCCCGCCAGACCCTCGCCGCCGTCACCGCCGGCGAACCGGCCCCCGGCGACCGCGACCTCGGCCTCGCGCACTTCGGCGCCCTCGCCTTCGCCGCCGCCGTGGCCGCGGGGCTCCCCGTCACCACGGACCTCACCGCCCACGACGGCGCCCTGACCCTCCCGGGGATCGGGACCCTGCGCGTCCCCGGCACGGCACCCGTGCGCGTCACCGCCGCGCACTCCGCGGGCGCGATACGCCTCACGCCCCGCGGCGCGCCGCGCGTCACCGTCTTCACGCGCCCGGGCCACGAGGCCTGGTCGGCCGACGCCGACTGGCTCCCGCCGCACGCCCTGCCCCCGCTCGTCCCCGGCGGCGTCCCCGTACCGCTCGACGACACGGGGCCCTACCGCGCGGCCCCCGGGGTGCGTCACCACTCCCTGAGCGAGCCGGTGACGCTCGACGACGCGAGCCGCAAGCCCTGGTACGAGAGCTGGGCGGGCACCGCGCCGCTCCTCGCCCTCGGCGGGCCGCACCGGCTCGCCGAGGCCACGCGGCTGCTCCACTCCCTCGTCCCGCTGCGCACCCCGGCGAGCCGTGCGGGGGACCGGGCGGGAGGCAGTTGCAGCGCGACCCGCAAGGACGCCTTCGGGGTCGTCCTGGCGAGCGTGCCGCCGAGTCCCGTCGCCTTCGCCGCGCTCCTCGTCCACGAGCTGGGGCACGCCAAGCTTTCCGCGCTCGGCGAGCTGACCCCGCTGCACGAGGCGGGCCCCGCCGCGGTCTACTTCGCCCCCTGGCGCCCCGACCCGCGCCCCTTCGACGGCCTCCTCCAGGGCGTCTACAGCCACCTCGCCCTGGCCCAGTGGTGGCAGGCGTACGCGCTGCGCGGCCCCGAGGGACCCGAACGCGACCACGCCTGGGCGGAACACGCCCGCTGCCGCGAGATGGTCGCCGCCGCGCTGCCCCCGCTCGTGGGCTCCGAGGCGCTGACCCCCGAGGGCCGCGCCTTCGCCGACGGGATGGTCGCCGTGCACATCGAGCTGTCCCGCACCGATCCGCCCGCGGGACACCTCGCGCGGGCGCGTGCCTACGTGGACACGAAGCGGAGCGCGTGGCGCAGGGAGCGGGACCGGACAGCCGTTCACACGTTCGGGCGAACCGCGCGGAAAGGTGACCGCGAAGGCTTCTGACGGCTCGTGAAAACACTTCGTCGCACGGTACGTTGAGGGGAATCGAACCACCCGCGGTGTGTCCATCGCGGGGCATGCGAAGGGCCCGGCGCCGCGGGGCCGGGACGCAGCCGGGAGGGTGTCGTATGACCACGGGGACAGGGACGAGCGGTGGCGCGGGCCGGCCGCTGGCCACGGAGCCGATCACCATCAGCTTCGCCGGCTTCAACCGCGCCTGGGCCGCCTGGATCGGCCACCGCCTCAACCTGCGCGGGTACCAGGTGTCCTTCCAGCGCTGGGACCCCCCTGTCACCGAGAACCTGGAGACGAGCTTCTCCGACCTGGTGCTCGCCCCCGGCAAGATCCTCCTGATCCTCAGCGACTGGTACTTCCAGCTCGGCCCCCGCACCTCGCCCGAGTGGAACGCCGCGCTGCGCTCCGTCGTCCCGCCGCACCGCGAGCGCTTCGCGGCGGTCAGCGTCGCGAGCGGCGCCCTGCCCACGGCGACCACGGCGCTCGCCCCCTCCGAGCTGACCGGCATCGGCGAGCGCGAGGCCGAGCGCCGCGTCCTGCTCGCCCTCGGCCTGCCGACCGACCGCCTCCCCGCGCGCGTCCACGCCACCCCAGGACCCCGCTTCCCGCTCGACACCCCCGAGGTCTGGGGCGCGGTCCCGCGCCGCAACACCCGCTTCACGGGCCGCGAGACGCTCCTGGGCGAGGCGTACCACTACCTCACGGAGGCCGGTGAGGGCGCGGGCGTCCTCACCCTCAACGGCATGTCGGGGGTCGGCAAGACGCAGCTCGCCGCCGAGTACGTCTACCGCTTCGGCTCCGAGTACGACGTCGTGTGGTGGATCAGCGCGGAGAACCGCGGCACCTACCGGCGCGGCCTCGCCGAGCTGTCCACGGCGCTCGGCCTGCGCACGGGTGACGAGTACGGCGAGCGGCTGCGCGCCGCGCTCGACGCGCTGCGGCGCGGCGACCCGTACGCCAGGTGGCTCATCGTCGTCGACGGCGCCGACGAACCCGAGGAGGTCTGGGACCTGCTCCCGACCGGACCCGGCCACGTCCTGATCAGCTCCCGCAACACCGACTGGAGCCAGCACAACAGCCGTCTGCTCGACGTGCCGGTCTACGCGCGCGACGAGTCCGTCGCCTTCATCCGCCGCCGCGCGCCCCGTCTCGACGAGGCGGAGGCGAACCAGCTCGCCGAGGCCCTCGGCGACATGCCGCTCGTCCTCGACCAGGCGGCCGGCTGGCTCAAGGACTCGGACATCTCCATCGAGCAGTACATCGAACTGCTGGAGGAGGGCGGCGACACGAGCGTCGTCAAGGTCTCCGCCGACTTCCCCGCGGCCTTCCAGACCGCGTGGAGCATACTGCTCAACCGGCTGCGGGACACCGTGCCCGAGTCCATCGACCTGCTGCGCCTGTGCACGTACTTCGCCCCTGGGCTCATCCCCGTGTGGTTCCTGCGCGACCTGCCGTCGAAGGGCGTACCGGAACAGCTCGTCGGCCTGCTCAACGACCCGCTCCGCTGGAACAGGGCCGTCAACCAGCTGCGTCAGTACTCGGTCGTCCGCCTGGAGTCCCACGAAGGGGCCACCGAGGACGCCCAGTCCGGAGAATCCCTCTACCTGCACCGAATGGTCCATCAAATCGTGCACAGCGACATCTCGGCGGAGGAGGGCCTCGGTCTCGCCGACACGGTGCGGCGCGCCCTCGCGCTCGCCGACCCCGGCCGCCCCACCGACACCCGCAACTGGCCCCGCTACGCCGAGATCGTCCCGCACCTCAAGTACGCCGACGTCCTGCACAGCACCGACGTCGACGTGCAGCGCCTCGTCCTCAACTGCCTGCGATACATGTACCTCTCGGGCGAGTACGACGCGGGGCGGACCTTCGGGCAGCGCGCCCTGGAGACCTGGCGCGAGGTCCTCGGCCCCGAGCACCCCAGGGTCTGGGACGTCACCCACCACTACGCCAACGTCCTGCGCACCCTCGGCGAGTACGGGCCCACCGAGCGGATCGAGCGCCCCGCCGTCGAGTTCCTGCGCCGTACCAAGGGCGAGGACGACCTCGATCACTTGCGCGCGGTCGGCGGGCTCGCCGCCGACCTGCGCGGGCTCGCCCGCTTCGAGGAGGCCAAGGAGCTGTCGCTCTGGCTCGCCGACGCCTACCGCGAACTCGTCGGGCCCGAGGACTCCCGCTACCTCAGCGCGTACAACAACGTCGCCGTCTCGCTCCAGCTCCTCGGCGACTACGAGGGCGCCCTCACCATCGACCGGCAGATCCTGGAGGACCGCCGCAGGCTGCTCGCCAGGCGGCACCCCTGGACCCTCTTCTCGGAGATCTCCTACGCGACCGACCTGCGCCTGCTCGGCCGCAACGAGGAGGCCTGCTCCAACCTGGAGATGAGCGTCCGCGAGAACCAGCTCGTCATGGGGAGCGACCACCCGCAGACCCTGCGGGCCGAGTTCGGGCTCGCGATGGGCCGCTACCGCATGGGCCAGCGGCAGGAGGCCGGCGCGGCGCTCGCCTCCGTCGTCGAACGCTGCGAACGCGTCATCGGCGGCCGCCACCCCACCACGCTCCTCTTCCTCGCGAGCCTCAGCTCCTACCTGCGGGAGCACGGCGACATCGACGAGGCGCGCAGGACGGGCGAGCGTCTGGTGACCTCGTACCGCAGGACCCTCGGTGAGGCGCACCCCTACACCGCGGGGGTGCGCGGCAACCTCGCCCTCGTCCTGCGCAACCTCGGCGAGCGCGAGCAGGCCCTGGAGCTGAGCGAGGACGCGCTCGCCACGATGGAGCGTGCCGTCGGCCCCTGGCACCCGTGGTCGCTCGGCTGCGCCATCAACACCGCCGCCATCCGCAATGTCCTCGGCGACGTCGAGGGCGCGGAGCGCCTCACGGCGAAGACGGCGGTGCAGGCCACCGAGTCCCTCAGCCGCACCCACCCGCTCACCCTCAGCGCCCGTATCGCGCACGCCGCCGATCTGCGGGCGCTGCGCAAGCGCGAGGCGGCGGACAAGGAGGAGTCGGCCGCGCTCGACGACCTCGCCCAGACGCTCGGCCCGCAGCACGTCCACACCGTCTCGGCCCGCTCCCGGCAGCGCCCCTTCTGGGACTTCGAGCCGCAGACGACCTGAGGGAACACGGCGAGGGCCCCCGGGGAGCGCGGGATGCCCCCCCGGGGGGGCCTCGCGCCGGGCGCGGGCATGTCGTGGGCCCGGGCGTAATATTCAACTCCCTTACGGGACAATGGAGTTGAAGCGCGCGTGGCGTGCGAGGCGAGGGGGAGAGCATGACGGAAGCGGCGGAGCCGGCGAACGCACCGGACGACGACATCCCGATCTTCGTCGACCCGGGCGTGCCCGCGCCGCGCGAGGGCGACGCCCTGTGGGACGACGTCCGCGCGCGGGGAAACGGCGCGGAACGCGTCGGCGCGGTCGTCCGCAACTCCTACGGCGAGGCACTCGACCTCGCCGAGCGCTGCGCCCGCCAGGCCGCCACCCGCTTCCACGCGCTCGGCCGTGCGGTGCGCCCCGAGGAGGTCGAACTGCAACTCGCCATCCGCGTCGAGGCCGGAGGCACCGTCGGCCTCGCCAAGTCCACCGCCGAGGCACAGCTCCAGCTCACCTTCCGCTGGGCCCCGGGGCGCACCGCGCCCGCACTCACCGAAGCGGAGGCCCGCGAGGAGACGATCGTGCCGCCGCCCGCGGAAGCGGACGCGCCCTGATGACCGCCCCCGAGCACCCCTCCCCGCAGGACACCGGGGCGGGCATCCTGCCGTACAGCCTCGTCGGCGGCCAGCAGGACGCGAAACGCGCCCTGGAACTCCAGTACGTGGAACCGGCGATCCGCGGCGTGCTGCTCAGCGGCCCGCGCGGCACCGCCAAGTCCACCGTCGTGCGCGCCTTCGACCTCATGGCCGAGGGCCTCCTCCCCGTCACCCTCCCCATCAACGCCACCGACGACCGCGTACTCGGCGGCTGGGAACTCGATGCCCTGCTGCGCGGCAGAGCGAGCGAACAGCCGGGCCTGCTCGCCGAGGCAGGGGGCCGCGGCCTCCTCTGCATCGACGACGAACGCCGGCCCGCGCCCTCAGCGGCCTTGCCGCCGACCTGCGCGGGCTCGGCCGCTACGAGGAGGCGTACGGCCTGTCGGTACGCGTCGCCGAGACCTACCGGCGGCTCCTCGGCGCGCAGGCGGCCCAGACCCTCAACGCGGACAACAACATCGCCGCCACGCTGCGGCTGCGCGGCGACTACGCGGGCGCCCTCGCCCTCGACGCGCGGACACTGCGCGCCCGCCGCGCCGTGCACGGCCCCGCCCACCCGTGGACGCTCTTCTCGGGTCTCTCCCACGCGATGGACCTGCGCCCGCTCGGGCGGTACGAGGAGGCCCACGCCCTCCTCGCGGAGAACGCCGCCGCGCACGCGCGCCACCTCGGGCCCGAGCACCTCCAGACCCTGCGCGCCGAACAGAACCGCGCCCTGTGCCTGGCCGCGCTCGGGCAGGCGGCGGAGGCAGGGGCCGTGCTCGCCCGGGTCGCCGCGAGGGCGGGGCGCTCCTACGGCGCCCGGCACCCGCTGACGCTGCTCTTCCGCAACAGCCTCGCCTGCCACCTGCGCGAACACGGGGACCTGGGGGAGGCGGGGGCGCTCGCGCAGGCGGTGGCGGACGACTACGCGCGCGCGTTCGGCCCCCGGCACCCCTTCGCCGCGGGCGCGCGCGGGAACGTCGCCCTGGTCGCGTACCGGCGTGGCGGGCCGCGTACCGCGCTCCGCCTCGCCGAAGCGGCCCGCGCGGACCTGGAGGCCGCCGTGGGCCCGGCGCACCCCTGGACCCCCGCTGCGGGCCTCAACGCGGCCGCCTGCCGCGCCGCGCTCGGCGAGCGGGAGGCGGCGGCCCGGCTCCGCGCCCGTACGACCGGTGCCGCGGCGGGGACACCCGGGCCCGCGCACCCCCTCGCCCGCGCCGCCCGCGCGGGGCTGCCCCTGTGGGACTTCGAGGCGTACACGACGTGAGCGGGTGCCGGACGCGGGAAGGCCCCGCCCCCACCGTTCCCGGTGGGAGCGGGGCCTTCCCGCTCACGCGTCGGCGCTTCGGCGCGCCGCGGGGCCTCGCACGCCTCAGGCGTCGAAGACCTCCGCCACGAGCTGTGCCTGCTCCTGCTGGTGGCGCTTCGCCGAGCCCACCGCGGGGGAGGAGGAGTGCGGGCGCGAGATACGGCGCAGCCGCTGGCCGTGGGGGATCGCCGCGCCGACCGAGAGGTCGATGTGGTCGATCAGGTTGAGCGCGATGAACGGCCAGGCACCCTGGTTCGCCGGCTCCTCCTGGGCCCACAGGAACTTCTCGGCGTTCGGGTACTTGGCGAACTCGGCCTGGATCTCCGCGCCGGGCAGCGGGTACAGCCGCTCCAGGCGGATGATCGCGGTGTCGTCCGCGCCCCGCTTGGTCCGCTCGGCCTCCAGGTCGTAGTAGACCTTCCCGGAGCACAGCACGATCTTGCGGACCTTCGCCGCGTCCACCGTCGTGTCCCCGATGACCGGGCGGAACTGACCGGAGGTGAACTCCTCGGCCTTCGACGTCGCCGCCTTCAGGCGCAGCATCGACTTCGGCGTGAAGACGACGAGCGGCTTGTGGTGCGGGTTGTGGACCTGCCAGCGCAGCAGGTGGAAGTAGTTGGACGGGAGCGTCGGCATCGCGACCGTCATGCTCTTCTGCGCGCACAGCTGGAGGAAGCGCTCGATGCGGGCCGAGGAGTGGTCCGGGCCCTGGCCCTCGTAGCCGTGCGGCAGGAGCAGCGTGACGCCGGAGGTCTGGCCCCACTTCTGCTCGGCCGCGGTGATGTACTCGTCGATGATCGTCTGCGCGCCGTTGATGAAGTCGCCGAACTGCGCCTCCCACAGCACGAGCGCCTCGGGGCGGGCGAGCGAGTAGCCGTACTCGAAGCCCATCGCCGCGTACTCGCTCAGGAGCGAGTCGTAGACGTTGAAGCGGGCCTGGTCCTCGGAGAGGTACTGGAGCGGCGTGTAGTCCTCGCCCGTGACGCGGTCGACGAGCACCGCGTGGCGCTGGCCGAAGGTGCCGCGGCGGGAGTCCTGGCCCGCGAGGCGGACCGGGGTGCCCTCCATGAGCAGGGAGCCGAAGGCGAGCATCTCGCCGGTGCCCCAGTCGATGGCGCCTTCCTCGATCTGGGCCGCGCGCCGCTGGAGCTGCGGGAGCAGCCGCGGGTGCACGGTGACCCGCTCGGGGATGTTGACCTGCGACTCGGCGATCCGCTTGACGACCTCGGTGGAGATCGCGGTGTCCACGTTGACGGGGAACTCGGCCTGCGGCTGCACGACCTCGGTCTCGCCGGGCGTCGTGGTCGCCTCGCGGACCTCCGTGAAGACCTTCTCCAGCTGGCCCTGGAAGTCCTGGAGCGCCTGCTCCGCCTCTTCCAGCGTGATGTCGCCCCGGCCGATGAGGGACTCGGTGTAGAGCTTGCGCACCGAGCGCTTCTTGTCGATGAGGTCGTACATGAGCGGCTGCGTGAAGCCGGGGTTGTCCGACTCGTTGTGGCCGCGGCGGCGGTAGCAGATGAGGTCGATCACGACGTCCTTGTTGAACGCCTGACGGAACTCGAAGGCGAGCCGCGCGACGCGGACGACGGCCTCGGGGTCGTCGCCGTTCACGTGGAAGACCGGTGCCTCGATCATGCGGGCCACGTCGGTGGCGTACATCGAGGAGCGCGCGGACTCCGGGGGAGCGGTGAAGCCCACCTGGTTGTTGATGACGACGTGCACGGTGCCGCCGGTGCGGTAGCCGCGCAGCTGCGACATGTTGAGCGTCTCGGCGACGACGCCCTGGCCGGCGAAGGCCGCGTCGCCGTGGAGCGCGACGGGCAGCACGGTGAAGTCGGTGCCGCCCTTGTTGATGATGTCCTGCTTGGCGCGCGCGATGCCCTCGATGACCGGGTCGACGGTCTCCAGGTGCGAGGGGTTCGCGGCGAGGTTGACCTTGATCTGCTCGCCGTCGAGGCCCGTGAAGACGCCCTCGGCGCCCAGGTGGTACTTGACGTCGCCGGAGCCGTGCATCGACTTCGGGTCGAGGTTGCCCTCGAACTCGCGGAAGATCTGCGCGTACGACTTGCCGACGATGTTGGCGAGGACGTTGAGGCGGCCGCGGTGGGCCATGCCGATGACGACCTCGTCGAGGCGTGACTCGGCGGCCGCGTCGAGCACGGCGTCGAGCAGCGGGATGACGGACTCGCCGCCTTCGAGGGAGAAGCGCTTCTGGCCGACGTACTTCGTCTGGAGGAAGGTCTCGAACGCCTCGGCGGCGTTGAGGCGGCGCAGGATGCGGAGCTGCTCCTCGCGCTCGGGCTTCGCGGTCGTGGCACCGCGCTCGACCCGGTCCTGGATCCAGTTGCGCTGCTTGGGGTCCTGGATGTGCATGAACTCGATGCCGATGGTGCGGCAGTACGAGTCGCGCAGCACGCCGAGGACGTCGCGCAGCTTCATCATCGTCTTGCCGGCGAAGCCGCCGACGGCGAACTCGCGCTCCAGGTCCCACAGCGTCAGCCCGTGCTCGGTGATGTCGAGGTCGGGGTGCTTGCGCTGGTGGTACTCCAGCGGGTCGGTGTCGGCCATGACGTGGCCGCGGACCCGGTAGGAGTGGATCAGCTCGAAGACGCGGGCGGCCTTGGTGACGTCGTCGTCGTGCGAGGCGTCGATGTCGCGGTTCCAGCGAATCGGCTCGTACGGGATGCGCAGCGCCTTGAAGACCTCGTCGTAGAAGTCGTTGTCGCCGAGCAGCAGGTTCGCGACGATGCGCAGGAACTCGCCCGATGCCGCGCCCTGGATGACGCGGTGGTCGTACGTCGAGGTGAGGGTCATCACCTTGGAGATGCCCAGCTTGTTCAGGGTGTCCTGCGAGGTGCCCTGGAACTCGGCCGGGTACTCCATCGCGCCGACGCCCATGATCACCGCTTGGCCGGGCATGAGGCGCGGCACGGAGTGGACGGTGCCGATGCCGCCGGGGTTGGTGAGCGAGACGGTGACGCCGGAGAAGTCGTCCATCGTCAGCTTGTTGTCCCTGGCGCGGCGGACGATGTCCTCGTACGCCTGCCAGAACTCGAAGAAGTTGAGCGTCTCGGCCTTCTTGATCGCCGCGACGACCAGCTGCCGGTCGCCGTTCGGCTTGACCAGGTCGATGGCGAGGCCGAGGTTGATGTGCTCGGGCTTGACGAGGGTGGGCTTGCCGTCCTTCGTCGTGAACGAGTTGTTCATCGACGGCATCGCCTTGATCGCCTGCACCATCGCGTAGCCGATGAGGTGCGTGAAGGAGATCTTCCCGCCCCTGGCCCGCTTGAGGTGGTTGTTGATGACGATGCGGTTGTCGAAGAGCAGCTTCACGGGGACCGCGCGCACCGAGGTGGCCGTCGGCAGCTCCAGCGAGGCGTTCATGTTCTTCGCCACGGCGGCGGAGGGGCCGCGCAGCGTCACGAACTCGGGGCCCGTCGGCTCGGTCTCGGCCGGCTTCGCCGAGGGCTGCGGCTGCGCCGGGGTCTTCGCCGCGGGCGCGGGCTTCGCCGCGGCCTGGGGCGCGGCGGGCGCGGCCTGCGCGGGCGCGGGCTTCGCCGGGGCCGGAGCGGCCTGCGCGGGCGCGGCCTGCGGCGCGGGCGCGGCGGCCTGCGGGGCAGGGGCGGCGGGGGCCGCGGGCGCGGCGGAGGTGCTCGTACGGGCCGGGGCGCTGCCCGGCTTGTAGTCGGCGAAGAAGTCCCACCAGGCACGATCGACCGAATTCGGGTCCTGGAGGTACTGCTGGTAGATCTCGTCCACGAGCCATTCGTTCGCGCCGAAGGCAGCAGCAGGGTCCGAGCCCTGCTTGCCTTGGCCGACCGGCTCGGTCGAGATGCTCGTCGAGTTACTGGGGGACTGTGGCGACACGGCGGTAACCGCCCTCTTCCGCTTCTCACAAGGTGATGGACAGCGGGAATAAAGGCTACGCCTCCGGGGCCCGCGGATGCAGGCCGGGCCGGTGATCCGTCGCGTAAGTCACATCCAAGAAGGTGTTTCGCCGCTGTGATTGGCGGGAAACAACCGTGAATTTGACCTTCGCTTCCGGCCCCCGCGACTCCCTTGGCGCGCCGGCGGCGGGCCTTCCCGCCGGGGGCTGGGCAACCCGGTGCCGGTACGTGCCCCTGCCCGGGCCCTGAACCGGGTGATCGACCCGGCGCGAGGCCCCTGACCTGTTCACATACGGAAGAACGGGCTCCCCTGGCAGCCTACGTCAACTGCCCGTCCAACGACTTCCCCGGAAGTGTGACGTGCATGCGGCAGCCCCGCGCTGATTCGGCCACGCGGATACGGCCGCCGTGGAGGTCCACGGCCCAGCGGGCGATCGCCAGGCCGAGCCCCGTACCGCCGTCGCCCCCGGGGGAGCCCGCCTTCTGCACGTGCGGAAGGGCCCCCCTGTTGAAGCGCTCGAAGACGCGGTGCCACTCGGAGCGCGGGATGCCCGGGCCCTCGTCCATGATCTCCAGCTCCAGGGAGTCAGGGGCTGCCCCCGCGCGCGCCCGCACCGTGACCTTCCCCGCCGCCGGGCTGTGCTTGACCGCGTTGTCGATGAGGTTGGCCACGACCTGGTGCAGCCGCTCGGGGTCCGCGTAGGCGGTCAGCTCGGGCGGCGAGACGTCCAGGGCCAGGTGCACGTCGCTGCGCGTGTGGCTCCCCGAGTCCGAGGCGAGCTTGCGGCGCGCCACAGCGGCCCCCGTGAGCTGCGCCTCCTTGAGAACGCCCGAGAGGTACGGCCACACCTCGAAGCGCCGCGCGCGCAGCGGGACGGCGCCGTGGTCGAGCCGCGAGAGGTCGAGCAGCGTCTCGACGAGCCGCCCGAGCCGCTCCGTCTGCTTGAGCGCCGTGCGCATCGTCTCGGGGTCGGCGGCCGAGACGCCGTCCACGACGTTCTCCAGGACCGCGCGCAGCGCCGCGATCGGGGTGCGCAGCTCGTGCGAGACGTTCGCGACCAGCTCCTTGCGGTGGTGGTCCTGCGCCTCCAGGTCGTCCGCCATGCGGTTGATCGTCTCGGCGAGCGAACCCAGTTCGTCGCCGCGGTCGGCGCCCGAGACCCTGCGGGTGTAGTCGCCGTGCGAGATCGCCCGCGCGACCGTCGTCATCTCGGCGAGCGGGGACGCGAGGCCGTGCGCGACGAACTGCGTGATGAGGAGCGTCGCGATGACCGAGAAGACCGTGATGAACCGCAGCTCGGTGTCGGTGCGCAGGGCCACGAGCAGCAGCCCGGTGGTGATGAAGACGGAGAGCACGACGAGCGTGCCGAGCTTCGCCTTGATCGGGAAGGGCCGCAGCCGCGTCCCCGCCCCGTCCTGGTACTGCGCCATCACTTTCCTCCCCCTCGCGCGGCCCGGGAACCCGCGTCCCCGCACCGCGCCACGGCCCCGCGCCGCGTCACGGCGCCGGGGTCTCCAGCGCGTATCCCACGCCGTGCACGGTCCTGATCCGCTCCGCGCCGATCTTGCGGCGCAGCGCCTTGATGTGGCTGTCGACGGTACGGGTCCCCGAGGCGTCCGCCCAGTCCCAGACCTCGGCGAGCAGCTGCTCGCGCGAGAGCACCGCGCGCGGGGTGCCGGCGAGGCACACGAGCAGGTCGAACTCGGTCGGCGTCAGGTGCACGTCCTCGCCGCGCACCCGCACCCGCCGCTGCGCGTGGTCCACCTCCAGCTCGCCGAGGCGAAGGACACCGCTGCGCGGCGTCGCCGCGGCGAGCGCGGCGCGCTCGACCCTGCGGAGCAGCACGTGCACGCGCGCGGCGACCTCGCGCATCGAGAACGGCTTGGTCATGTAGTCGTCCGCGCCCACACCGAGCCCGACGAGCATGTCCGTCTCGTCGTCGCGCGCCGTGAGCATGAGGACGGGCACCGGCCGGTGCGCCTGCACGCGGCGGCACACTTCGAGGCCGTCGAATCCGGGCAGCATGACGTCGAGGACCAGCAGGTCCGGCTGCCACGCCTCGGCGGTCTCCACCGCCGACGGCCCGTCCTGCGCGGTCTGCACGAGGAAGCCCTCGGCGCGCAGCCGGGCCGCGACCGCGTCCACGATCGTCGGGTCGTCCTCGACCACGAGTACGCGCCGCTGTGCCCCGGCGGCCGGTGCCGTGCCGCTGTGGGAGGTCTGTGTCTGCTCCATCGCCCCGCCCTGAAGGTACGTGTGTCGTCCGTTCCGCTTCTGCCCCGAGCCCGGGAGGCCAGACATGAGCCTGCTCACTCACGGGAACACGCACGGGAACACGTCCGTCCGACGCGCGCGCCCGGCCGACAGTGCGGGGCCGGGGGTGGGGGGTCCGCGGTCCGTCAGAGCGTACGGGCACCGGGCGCCGCTTAGCTATGCGGGCCGCAGGGCGAGATGCACGACGTCCGGAACGCCCCGGGCAACAGGGACTTCTTCGGTACGCACCCCCTGGAACCCGGCATTCCGCAAGGCTTCGTCGAAGGCGGGCGAGGGCTGCGCGGACCACACGGCGAGCACCCCACCGGGCGTCAGCCGCTCCCGGCAGGCGGCGAGTCCCGCCGCGTCGTACAGCCCGTCGTTGCCCTCGTCGACCGTCCACCCCGGGCCGTTGTCGATGTCGAGGCACAGCGCGTCGAAGCGCTCCCCCGGGGCGCGCAGGTGCGCGACGAGGTCGGTGCGCAGGATCTCGGTACGCGGGTCGGCGAGCGCCCGCGCCGTGTACGCGCCGAGCGGGCCCGTACGGTGCCACTCCACGATCGCCTCCTCGCGCTCGGCGACGACGATCCGCCCCCAGCGCTCCTGCCCCGCCGCGCGCACGAGCGAGAAGCCCACGCCGAGGCCGCCGATGAGCACGCGGGGCGCGGGCCGCCCGTCGAGCGCGCCGAGCGCCGCGTCGAGCAGGAGCCGCTCGGAGCGCCCGTCCGATGTGTCCATGAGGAACGTGCCGTTGGCGATGATCTGGAGCAGGTCCCCGTGCCGCCGCAGCACCACCTCGCCGTACGGTCCCTCGCGCCGGTCGAGCACCTCGGGCGGGGTGCCGGGGCCGGGGCCGAAGCGGGTGCCGGGGAACTCCTCGTCCGGCAGAGCGGTGCTCATCGCACGTACCTCCTGGATCGATCGCGCCCCGCCATCCTCCGGCGGCGGCCCCCGCCCGGGCAAACCGCTCCTCACTCCCGCACGGTGCGCGCCCCCTTCGCGACGTAGAGCGCGCCGCCCGCGAGGAAGACCGCGAGGGCGACGCCGAGGGCGAGGCGGTCGCCGACGGGCTGGTTGAGCCAGGCCCAGACGCGGGTCGTCGTCGCGTACGGGCGCAGCGTGCGGCCGCCGAGGAAGACGGCGGCCCCGTAACCGAGCACGGGCAGCCAGCCGAGCCGGGCACCGAGGACCACCGCGGAGGCCGCGCAGAGCCCCGAGACGCCAAGCGTGTTGCGGGCCATGACGCCGGGCCCGTAGGAGGTCGTGCCCGCGTCCCCGGCGGGGGTGACGAGGGACAGCGGCACGGCCCCGGCGAGCGCGAGGGCGAGGTAGAGCGCGAGGCGCGGCAGGGGGCCCGAACGGGCGGTCGTGGGCGCGATCTCGGGGAGCGGCTCCAGGGTCGCGGAGCCGAGCGCGGCGGCGGCGACCAGCGGGCCGAGCGCGATGAGCGGGGTGACGGCGTCGGGGTCGGGATAGACCTCGACCGTACGGCTCAGCACGCCGCACAGGAGCGCGTTCGCGAGCAGGAGGAGCAGCACGCCGGGGACGTGCCGGGCGCGCGCGTGCAGGCGGAGGCCCGTGAGGGACGGGAAGCCGTTCACAGCGCCGGGACCTTCCCGGGCCGCTTCGCGTGGCAGGCGTCGCGGGCGCCGAAGTAGGCGGTGAGCCAGTCGGCGCATGCGGCGGGGGTCATGGCGCGGAGCTTGCGGTCGGCGGCGCCGGACTCCTTGTCGTCCGCGAAGACGTCGCGCTCGCCGGTGAGCCAGGACATGACGGCGTGCTCCGTGGGGAGATCGCCGGCGGAACCCGAGTCGAAGCAGGGCAGGAGCGAGTACGCCAGGTCGCGCGTGTAGCGCTGCGGTTCCGTGAGCCCGGCGAGCCGGAAGTCCTGGCCCGGCACGATGCCCGGGGCCTGCGGGAGCGGCCGCTTCCTCCCGCCCCCCTCACCCCCGTCGTCGTACCGCTCCGGCAGCCCCCGCACCCCGCGCAGCCGCTCCTGGAGGGGCCGCGCGACGCGCTCCATGTCCGGCAGCAGCCCCGCGAGGCTCGACCGCACGCACACGGCGGGCACCCCCTGCCGCGCGCACACCTGGGCCCACGGCCTCGGCTCCCCGTGCCACAGGCGCCCGTCGTGCACGAGCGGCGGGACGAGGGCGAGGACCGCGAGCAGCGCGGGGAGCGCGGCGGCGCGGTGGCGGGCGAGGAGCAGGAAGAGGGCGCAGGCGAGGGAGAGCGCCCCGGCCCCGTACAGGAGCGGCAGCCACGGGGCGGGGGTCTCGCTCGCCTCCCAGACGGCCGGGTCGACCCGGGCCGGGGTGTCGCCGCGCAGCACCCCGACGAGCCCGTACAGCAGGACCCCGGCCCCGGGCGCGGTGAGCCGCCAGCGCACGTGGCGGCCGAGGAACTCGCCCGCGAGCGCGGCGGCGCAGAGCCCCGCGGCGTCGGCGGGGACGAGCAGGAGGCGCGCGCCCTCGGGGCCGCCGCCGAGCGAGGTCGCCCACGTCGCCCCGTACGCGAGGAGCATGAAGAGGAGGTACGCGGCGACGGTCCACACGAGGACGGGCAGCGCCGCGACGACGAGCTGACGCCCGCGCGGGCGCACCATCGTCGCGCGCAGCTCGTCGATCCCCGCCGCGCGGTCCCTGCCGCCCGACCAGCAACCGGCCGCGAGGGCGAGCGGGAGGCCGACCTGCGCGGCCGCGAGGTGCGTGAACTCGGCGGTCTCCGCCCATACGCCGAGCCACGTGAAGAGCGTCGTGCCGAGCATCAGGGCGAGCACGACGGCCGTGACGGCTCCCGTGAGGGGCCCGGGTCCGCGCCGCAGTTCCGTCGCGAGGGGCCCGCGCACCGCCACCGGCCGTACCGCGACAGGCCGTGTCAGCGCCGCTGTCGTCACGCGCCCGCCCCCCAGCCCGCGTCGTCGCGGTGCGCGCGCAGCGCGGCCGTGTAGCCGCGTTCGGTCTCGCTGCCGCCGCCGCTCCACTCCTCGGGGACCGAGGCGCCGAGCGCGGCGAGGTCGGCGGGGGTCGTACGGAGCACGAGACGGCCCGCCTCCAGGAGCGTCACCTCGGTGCACGCCCGCGCGACGTCCTCGACGAGGTGCGTCGAGACGAGCACCGTCGTCTCGCGCCCCACCTCGCGCAGCAGTGCGCGGAAGTCCACGCGCTGCTCGGGGTCGAGACCCGCCGTCGGCTCGTCGAGGAGGAGCAGCGCGGGGTCGTTGACGAGCGCCTGCGCGATCCCCGCGCGCCGCACCATGCCGCCGGACAGTTCCCGCATCCGCGCGTCGCCGCGCTCGCCGAGCCCGGTGCGCGTCAGCGCCCGTTCGACGGCGGCGGGCACCTCGTCGGCGGGGACCTCCTTGAGCCACGCGACGTAGGCGAGGAACTCGCGCACCGTGAAGCTCTTGTAGTAGCCGAACTCCTGCGGGAGATAACCGAGCAGCCGCCGCGCCTCGGTGCGGCCCCGCGGGCTCGCGAGGTCGTGGCCGTGCAGCCGCACGTGTCCCGCGCCGGGCCGCACGACCGTGGCGAGGACCCGGACGAGCGTGGACTTGCCCGCGCCGTTGGGCCCGAGCAGCCCGTGCACGCCGGGGCCGAGCGAGAGACCGAGCCCGTCGAGCGCGGTGCGGCGCCGGTAGCGGACGGTCAGCTCCTCGATGGCGATCGTCGGCTCCGTCGGCGGGGGCGGCGGGGGAGGAGCCGGGAGGAAAGGGGCGAGCGAGGACATGGGGCTCCTGGGGTCGGTGGGACGGGCGAGGTCAGGTGTGGTGGTAGCGCTCACGGCGGCCGAGGACCGTGAGCGCGGCGAGCGCGGCGAGCAGCAGCCACGCGGTGCGCGCCGCGGGGTCGCCGGTGACGAGCGCGATCCGTGCGGGCAGCCCCTGCCAGCCGCCGCCCGCGCCGCCGGGCAGCAGCAGTGCCGCGCCCCACCCGGCGGCAGCGGCGGCGGCGGCGCCGCCCTGCCCGAGCACGGGCCCCGCACCGAGCGCGACCAGGGTCAGCGCGAGCGCGGGCAGCAACCAGGCGGCGGCGCCCGGGCCTTCGGGCACGCGGGGCAGCAGGGCCCCGGCGGCGGTGAGCACGGGCACGCTCACGCCGCACACGAGCGCCGCGCGCAGCAGGAAGAGCCGCAGCCCGCCGCGCGGACTGGCGAGGGCGATCTCGTGCGCGGGATCGGCCCCCGGCCCGTAGGCGAGCGCGACCCCGGCGAGCGGCAGCAGGGGCGCGCACGCGACGAGCAGTACGCGCGCGTCCGGGTTCCCCGCCCCGCGCCCGAGCAGCAGGCACAGCGCGGGGACGAGGACCAGCGCGAGCCACCAGCCGGGGCGCAGCACGGCGAAAAGCGCGGCGAAAAGGGCGGCGAGCGGCGTGCGGGCACGGGGGCGGTACGGGCTCCGGGGCCTGCCAGGGCGGCGGGTGCGGGATTCAGCGGGTACGCGGCGGGACGTGCCCCGGCGCCGCGCGAACCGCCCCCCGGCGGTCCGCGCGGGCGTCGGGGGGCCGGGGTGCGCGGGCGTCGGGGGGCCGGGGTGCGCGGGCCCGGGGGAGGGGGTCGCGCGTGGCGCGGCCGCCGCCCGCGCGGCGGCCGTCTCGCGGGCTACCGCGGCGAGGAGTCCGGCCCGTACGGCGGCGAGCGCGGGACCCGCCTCCGTACGGCGGACCTCGGCGGAGACGCGTGCGGCGCAGGCGCCGCACGTCTCGACGTGGGCTTCCATTACGCGCGCCGCGGGCCCGGGCAGGGTGCCGTGCGCGTAGCGCGCGGCGTCGGCGGCGGCGGGGTGGCGGGGCGTCGGGGTCACGGGGTGCCTCCCGGGTGGCCAGGTCCGGTGGTGAGGGCGGTGCGCAGGCGGCGGCGGGCGCGCAGGGCCCGGGATTTGACGGTGCCTTCGGGGATGCCGAGGATGCGGGCGGTCTCGCGGGTGCTCAGGCCGTCCAGGACGGTCATCCGCAGCACCTCGCCGAGTTCGGCGGGCAGTCTGCCGAGCGCCGCGCCCGCGTCCCCGTACGCGAGCCCGGCCAGGACGCGGTCCTCCGCGGACGGGGCGGGCGGCGCGGGGTCGGGCAGGGGGCGCGCGGCGCGTTCCTGGCGGCGCACCGCGTCGGCGAGTCGGCGGCTCGCGAGGGTCCACAGCCAGCCGCCGGTCTCGGTGCCGCGGTGGTGCGCGGCGGAGCGCCACACGGTGAGGAAGGTGTCCTGGAGGACCTCGCCGACGAGTTCCCGGTCGGGGCAGCGCCGCGCGAGTCGCGCGTGCAGCCAGCCCGCGTGCCGGTCGTAGAGCGCCGCGAGGGCGTCGGCGTCGCCCGCGGCGACGGCACGCAGCAGCGCGGTGTCCTCACCGGCCCCGGCGGGGCGTTCACGTCTCACAGCCCCTCTATCGCCGGGCGGGGGCGGGGCGGTTCACGGTTGGCGGTACGAATTTCGTACGGGCAGGGGGCGGTGGGTCTCGTACGGGCCGGGAACAGTGCGGGCGGCGGGAGCGCTTGCGTACGACGAAGGCGTCTTCGGCCCCGCTTTCCGGTTGATCGCTGTGGGCGAACAAGGAAGCGGGAACACCAGAGCCTCCCCGGACATTGAGTCGATACAGCTCAACTTGACTGCCGAAGGGGAGATCATGGCTCTGACGTCCGCACCGCTCACCCTGCCCGTGCTGCCGCTCGACGACGAGGTCGTCCTGCCCGGCATGGTCGTGCCGCTCGACCTCTCGGACGGTGAGGTGCGCGCGGCCGTGGAGGCCGCCCAGGCCGCCGCCCGCTCCAGCGGCTCCACCGGCAAGCCCGAGGTGCTGCTCGTGCCCCGCGTCGACGGCGACTACGCGGGCACGGGTGTGCTCGGCACCGTCGAACAGGTCGGCAGGCTCGCCGACGGCCACTCCGGAGCGCTCGTACGCGGCCGCGCCCGCGTCCGCATCGGCGCCGGGACCACGGGCCCGGGAGCGGCGCTCTGGGTCGAGGGGACCCGTGTCGAGGAGACCGTCCCCGAGCCGCTGCCCGGCGCGGTGACCGAACTCGTCACCGAGTACAAGGCGCTCGCGACCGAGTGGCTCAAGAAGCGCGGTGCCTGGCAGGTCGTGGACCGCGTCCAGCAGATCGACGACGTCGCCGCGCTCGCCGACAACTCCGGGTACTCGCCGTTCCTCACGACCGCCCAGAAGACCGAACTCCTGGAGACGGCCGACCCCGTCGCGCGCCTGCGGCTCGCCACGCTCCAGCTCCGCGAGCACCTGGCGGAGCAGGAGATCGCCGAGACGATCGCCAAGGACGTCCAGGACGGCGTCGACAAGCAGCAGCGCGAGTTCCTGCTCCGCCGTCAGCTCGAAGCGGTCCGCAAGGAGCTGCGCGAGCTGAGCGGCGAGGACGGCGAGGACGAGAGCGACGACTACCGCGCCCGCGTCGAGGCAGCCGATCTGCCCGAGAAGGTCCGTGAGGCCGCGCTCAAGGAGGTCGAGAAGCTGGAGCGCGCGAGCGACCAGAGCCCCGAGGGCGCCTGGATACGCACGTGGCTCGACACGGTTCTGGGCCTGCCGTGGAACGAGCGCTCGGAGGACACGTACGACATCCGCGGTGCCCGCGCGGTGCTCGACGCCGAGCACGCGGGCCTCGACGACGTGAAGGACCGCATCACCGAGTACCTCGCGGTGCGCAAGCGCCGCGCCGACCGGGGCCTCGGTGTCGTCGGAGGCCGGCGCGGCGGCGCGGTGCTCGCGCTCGTCGGGCCGCCCGGCGTCGGCAAGACCTCGCTCGGCGAGTCGGTCGCGCACGCGATGGGCCGCTCCTTCGTCCGCGTCGCCCTCGGCGGCGTACGGGACGAGGCCGAGATCAGGGGCCACCGGCGTACGTACGTGGGCGCCCAGGCGGGCCGCGTCGTGCGCGCCATCAAGGAGGCCGGGTCGATGAACCCGGTGGTCCTGCTCGACGAGATCGACAAGGTCGGCTCCGACTTCCGCGGCGACCCCGCGGCGGCCCTGCTCGAAGTGCTCGACCCCGCACAGAACCACACCTTCCGCGACCACTACCTGGAGGTCGAACTCGACCTCAGCGACGTCGTCTTCCTCGCCACGGCCAACGTGCTCGAAGCGATCCCCGAGGCCCTGCTCGACCGCATGGAGCTGGTCCGTCTCGACGGCTACACCGAGGACGAGAAGGTCGTCATCGCGCGCGACCACCTGCTGCCGCGCCAGCGCGAGCGCGCCGGTCTCGCCGAGGACGAGCTGACCGTGGACGAGTCCGCGCTGCGCAAGCTCGCGGGCGAGTACACGCGCGAGGCGGGTGTACGGAACCTGGAACGGGCCCTCGCGCGGCTCCTGCGCAAGCTCGCCGCACAGCACGAACTCGGCGAACGCGAGCTGCCGTTCACGGTGACCGACGCGGAGCTGCGCCCGCTGCTCGGGCGGCCCCACCACGTACCTGAGGCCGCGCAGGACCCCGCCGAGCGGCGCACGGCGGTGCCCGGCGTCGCGACCGGGCTCGCGGTGACGGGAGCGGGCGGTGACGTCCTCTACGTGGAGGCCTCGCTCGCCGACCCGGAGACGGGCGGCGCGGGACTGACGCTGACCGGTCAGCTCGGTGACGTCATGAAGGAGTCGGCGCGGATCGCGCTCTCGTTCCTGCGCTCGCACGGCGCGGAGCTGGAGCTGCCCGTGGGCGACCTCAAGGAGCGGGGCGTCCACATCCACTTCCCCGCCGGGGCGGTCCCGAAGGACGGGCCGAGCGCGGGCATCACGATGACGACGGCGCTCGCCTCGCTCCTGAGCGGACGCCAGGTGCGGCCCGAGGTCGCGATGACGGGGGAGGTCTCGCTCACCGGGCGCGTCCTGCCGATCGGAGGGCTCAAGCAGAAGCTGCTCGCCGCCCAGCGCGCCGGGATCACGACCGTCGTGATCCCCAAGCGGAACGAGCCCGACCTCGACGACGTGCCCGCCGAGATCCTCGCGAAGCTCGACGTCCACCCGGTCACGGACGTCCGCCAGGTCCTGGAGCTGGCGCTCGCCCCGGCGGCCGCGAGCGAGCGCGAGGCGGTGGCCGCCTGACGGCCCGGTGGCCGGGGCCCGCGCCGCCGCGCGGGTCCCGGCCACCGGGGTCCGGGGTGGCGCTCAGCCGTTGGCGAGGGCCTGGACCCGGTCGAGGGCGCCGTTGAACTTGTTGTGATCGCCCACCGTCGGGCCCGTCGATGTGTACTGCCACATCGTGTAGAAGCCCCAGCCGGCCGGCAGGGTCCCCACCGACGAGGCGTAGCGGGCCACCCACAGCGGGTTCGTCGAGCCGAAGGCGGACGAGTTGCCCGTGCAGCTCTGCCACCAGCTCGTCGCCGTGTAGATCACGGCGTCGCGCCCGGTGCGGGCCTTGTAGGTGGCGGTGAAGTCCTTGATCCAGCTGACCATCGCCGACGCGGACTTGCCGTAGCACTGGTCGCCGTACGGGTTCCACTCGATGTCGAGGACACCGGGGAGCGTCTTGCCGTCCTTCGACCAGCCGCCGCCGTGGTCCACGAAGTAGTTGGCCTGCGTGGCGCCGCTCGTCGTGTCCGGGGTCGCGAAGTGGTACGCGCCCCGGATCATGCCGACGTTGTAGGAGCCGTTGTACTGCTGGGCGAAGGAGGGGTTGGTGTAGTACGTCCCTTCGGTGGCTTTGGCATACGCCCACTTGACGCCGCTGTTCCACAGCGTGGTCCAGTTGACGCTGCCCTGGTAGCTCGCGACGTCGACGCCCTCGGTCTGGGCGGCACGGCTGTCGCGGGGGAGGCCGCCGACCCCGTCATGGGCGGCGACACCGATGCCGAGGTAGGCGCTGCCGCGCTCGGGCACGGAGGGCTCGTCGGCGGCCTGGGCCGCCACCGGCAGGGCGAGGAGGAGGGACAGGGCTGCGAGGAGGGTTCCGGCCGCTCTGAAGCGAGAGCGGCGGGATGATCGGATCGTGTGCACGGACACAGCGTGCCTCCGAGAAGTCCGGGTTGGGGGGAACCTGGCGGTGTGTGCCACGGCCGGGTCGGGCGCCGTGGTCATGTCAACGACGGAAGCTACGCGAGTAGAGCGGGGGTGGGGTAGGGCACCTTTTGGCCGTCACTGGTCCAGTCCTGGGAAATACTGGACAGGCTGCGGTTTCACCCCCGAGAGAGGGCTGTTTTTCAGCCGCCAGGAACGGACGCCATGACCGAGAACGCCTTTCTCGCCCTGGAGCGCGAACTGAGCCTCCTCCTGCGCAGAGCGAGGGCCACGTCGAGCGAGCTGGCGGGCGAGGTCCACCCGGACCTCGAACCGGCCGCGTACGGCTTCCTCGCCCGTCTGGAGGGCGACGGACCCCAGCGCGCCACGGATCTCGCGCTGTACTTCGGTGTCGGCAAAGCGACCGTCAGCCGCCAGATCCGCGCCCTCGAACGCCTCGGTCTCGTCACCCGCGCGCCCGACCCCGGCGACGGCCGCGCCAGCCTCGTACGTCTCACCCCCGAGGGTGAGGCCCGCTTCCGCCAAGTGCGGGAACGCCGCCGCGCCGGCTACGTCGAGGCGATGTCCGGCTGGCCCCCGGGCGAGGTCGCGGAACTGGCCCGCCTCCTGCACCGGCTGAACCGCTTGTGAGGGGGAGGGGCGGGGAGGGAGGCGGGGGAGAGGGGCGGGGGCAGGGGGAGAGGGACGAGGGGCGGGGGAGCGGGACGGGGGGAGGGAGAGGGGGCAGGGGGAGGAGGGGGAAGGGAGAGGAGGCCGCGAGCGGAACCGACCGCGGCCGGGAACCCGGCCCGACCCCCGCCCGTTGGGCCCGTCGGGGGGCCCACGCGACCCTTAGGGGAAAACCCTGAGAGCCCGCCGCCCATCCCGCTGGTACCGGCACCGGCACGGCACACGGCCCAGCCGTCGGACGCCTCGTCGCCTGCCGTGCGGCCGCCCGCCGTCTGCCGTGCGGCCGCCCGCCGTCTGTCGTGCGGCCGCTCGCCGTCAGCTGCCTTCCGTCAGGTCACCCGCTTCTTGTGGTCGGCTGCTTGTCGCCCTGCCGCCCGCTGTCTGCCGCCCGCTGTCTGCCGCCCGCTGTCGGCTGCCGTCCGGCCATCCGCTGGCCACCCTCGGCTGCCTGCTGCCTGCTGCCTGCTGCCTGCTGCCTGCTGCCTGCTGCCTGCTGCCTGCTGCCTGCTGCCGCGCCGCCGTCGGCTACTTGTCGTCCTGCCACCCGCCGTCTGTCGTGCTGCCACTCGCCGCCTGCTGCCTGCCGTCAGGCCGCCCGCCCGCCTGCCCCCGAGCACGCCCCCCGGTACCGGCACCGGCACAGTGCACACGGCCCGCCTGTCGGACGCCTCGCGGCCCGAGATCCTGCCACCTGCCATGCGGCCACTCGCCGTCTGCCGCCTGCTGCCAGCGGCCTGGTGTCCTGCCGCTCGCCGTCTGCCGTGCGGCTGCTCGCCGCCTGCCGCCCACCGCTCGCCGCCCACCGCTCGCCGCCTGCTGTGCGGCTACTCGCGGCCCGCCGCCCGCCGCCCGCCGCCTGTCGTGCGGTCGCTCGCCGCCTGCTGTGGGGCTACTCGCGGCCCGCCGCTCGCCGTCTGTCGTGCGGTCGCTCGCGGCCTGCCGCCTGTCGTGCGGCCGCCCGCGGCTCGCCGCCCGCCGTCTGTCGTACGGCCGCTCGCCGCTCGCCGCCTGCCGTGCGCCGTGCGCCGCCTGTCGTGCGGCTGCTTGCCGTCTGCCGCCTGTTGTCGTCGGCCTGGTGTCTTGCCGCCCGCCGTCTGTCGTGCGGCCGCCTGCCGCCTGCCGTGCGCCGCCGGTCGTGCGGCTGCTTGCCGTCTGCCGCCTGTTGTCGTCGGCCTGGTGCCCTGCCACCCACCGCCTGCCGTGCGGCCGCCTGCCGCCCACCGCCCGCCGTGTGTCGTGCGGCCGTCTGCCGCCCACCGTCGGCCGTCGTCGGCCTGGTGTCCTGCCGCTCGCCGTCTGCCGTGCGGCTGCTCGCTGCCTGCCGCCCGCCGTCTGCCGCCCGCCGCCCGCCGCCTGTCGTGCGGTCGCTCGCCGCCTGCTGTGCGGCTACTCGCGGCCCGCCGCTCGCCGTCTGTCGTGCGGTCGCTCGCGGCCTGCCGCCTGCCGCCCACCGCCCGCCGTCTGTCGTGCGGCCACTCGCGGTCTGCCGCCTGCCGCCCGCCGGTTGTCGTGCGGCCGCCTGCCGCCTCCGCCTGCCGCCCACCGTCGGCCGTCGTCGGCCTGGTGTCCTGCCGCTCGCCGTCTGCCGTGCGGCCACTCGCGGCCCGTCACCCGTCACCTGCCGCCCACCGTCCGGCCACCCGCCCCCCCCCAGTCCGCGCCCCACCCAGTCGCCGCCGCTCCCCCCAGTCCCCGCCGGTGGGCGTGCTTGGTGGTCGGCTCTTGGGCCGTCTCTCCGGCGGTCCCGCTCCGGCGGTCCCGCTCCGGGCGTGCCCTCGTCCGTGGCGCTATCTCGCCCCGCCGCCCACCTCCGCCACGATCACGCTCGCGTCGTCGTGCTGCTTTCCTCGCTTCGCCGTTCCCTCGGGGGAGCGTTCCAGGCGGCGGACCTCGGTGAGGAGGGCGCGGGGGCCGCGGTTGCGCAGGAGCGTCGCGAGGGCCGTCCAGTCGCCCTGGTGGAAGCGCTCGGTCCAGCGGGTCGCGCCGTCGCTCAGGGCGATGAGGCAGTGGAGCCCGGCCAACGGGGTCTCGCCGGTCAGGGCGCGTGCGGCGACGTCGGGGTCCGCGGCCGCCGTGAAGAAGCCGCCCTCGGCGTTGCGCAGGGACTCCACCGCGCGCACGTACGCGGCCCGCGCCGCCTCCCGCTCCCCGTCCTCCGTCGCGTCCCGCACCGCCGCGCGCTCCGCCGCGAGCGGCAGGCGCTCGATGCGGTCGTCGAGCACGGCCCGCACCGCCCCGTCCTGCTCCACGAGCAGCAGTACCGAGTCCGACAGGACGAGGTGTTCGGCGCGTGCGCCGTCCCAGCGGGCGAGCACCACGGTGGCCTGCGGGGTGCGGGGGTGAGAAAGGTCACAGGTCGCCCGATGGAGTTCCGCCGTGCGCCGGATGGACGAGGCCAGGATCTCGCGGAGCGTCAGATCGGGGCGCGAAACGGACAGTTCGTTGAGAGCGCCGCCGAGTCGCGACACGTACCAGGGAACGCTGTGTACGCAGCCCGTCGCTCCTTCGGGTGGTGTGACCCCGTCAAGGAGGACGAGAAAACCGCCCTGCCCGGACGCGGGGAGCGAGACGCAGGTGAAGTCCTCGTCGGCCCGGTCGCTCCCGCCGGGCTCGGTGACCAGTTCGGCGCGCATCCCGACAGTCTGCACGAGCCCTTCACAGCGCCGGGCCCAGACCCCGGCGCGGGTGAATTCTGCCTGGTCAGCGCCTGATTTGAGGCGGAATGATCAATTCCGGGGCCGCTGCGGCGCGGTATCTTGCCAAAGCCCGCCGTGCGCGTCCAACCGGCGCACCACGCACGCGGCCATCCGGGGAATGGGAAACTTGCCCACCAACTCCCCTGGACGGTTCACTCCTTCGGGTGGCGGGGCAGGCGATGCGCGCGGCCGCCTCCCGAAGGCACTGGAATGGTCGCGAACGCAACGCGGGGGCGCCTGCGCTGACAACCCGTCACCCAGGCGCAGGGGCAGGACGAGTCAGGAATGTGAGCACCGGTGCAGAAAACGCGGCCTCGGGGCAAGGGCGGAGCACGGAGCGAGGAGGAGGTGGCCACGGCGCAGGACCAGCCGATTCCCGGTCAGGCGACGGTGCCGGACGAGCCGACTCCCGGTCAGGTCCCCGGGCGGGAAGCGACACCCCCCGGCCAGGACCACCCCTCCGCTCAGGACCAGCCCTCCGGCCAGGACCAGGCGTCCTCCCGTCAGGACCAGCCGGTCCCCGGCCAGGACCAGCCGTCCTCCGGCCGGGACCAGGAGGCCGGGGCCCCGGGCCGGGGCGCACCGGCCGCTAGCCACCCCGCCGGTCCCGCCGGTCCCGTCGGTCACCCCGCCGGCCCCGCCGGCTCCCCCTCCGCCGCCCCCTCGCTCCGTATCCCGGGCCCGCGGCGGCCCGAGGGCTCCGTGCCCCCGCCTGCCCCGCCCGCCGGACGGCGCAAGCGCGTCCGCTCCCGCCTCGTGATCGCCGTCGCCGTGGTCGCCGCCGCCGTCGTGGGCGCGGGCGTCCCCGGTCTCGTCGACGCGAGCGACCGGGTGCACGAGGCACAGCGGCTCGTGGACGACGCGGGTGTCGCGCAGCAGTCCACGGCGCTCGCCCAGGCCCTCGCCGACGAGCGCGACGAGGTCAGCTCCTACATCGCGGCGGGCCGCCCGCGCGGCGACGGGCTGAGCGAGCAGCGCAGCGCCCGCGTCGACCGCGGGGTGCAGGAGCTGGAGGCCGCCGACATCCCGAAGGCGCTGCGCGACCAGCTCGACGCGATCAGCGGCGTACGGCGCCAGGCGCTCACCGGCAAGGGCACGGCGCTGGCCGCGCACACCTCGTACAGCCGGATCATCGACCACCTGCACGCCCGCGTCGCCTCGCTCGCGGACGCGCTCCCGAAGGACGCCGCCGAGGCGCCGCACGCGCTCGTCGACCTCGACACCGCGGTGACCGAGGCCGGGGCGGTACGGGGGCTGCTCCTCGCGGCGCTCGCCGTGCCCCGTCCCACCGCCACCGAGACCCGCTACGACCCCATGACGGGGCTCAACACCACCGTTCCCGTCTCCGACCCCGCGGGCGAGCGGCAGCGCGACGCGCTCAGCCGCGCCGCCCACGAGGCGCAGATCCGCTCCGACGCCGCGCTCAGCGCCTTCCGCGCCACCGCGCGCCCGGCCGACCTCTCCGCGTACACGTCCACCGTCACGGGTGCCGACGTCAACAACGCGGAGAAGTACCTCGACCGCCTCACCGACGAGCCGAAGCTCGCGGACAGCGAAGCGGGGCTCAAGACGTCGAAGGTCTCGGCCGCGCTCGGCGCCAGGATCGAGCTGATGCGCTCGGCCGACGCGGCGCTCGCCGTGGACCGTTCGCACCGCGCCCAGGCGCTGCGCGACGACGAGGTGCAGTCCCTGGAACTGCGGGTCCTGCTCGTCGGGGTCCTGCTGCTCGCCGCCGCGGGCGTGGGCATGGCCACCGCGCGCTCCCTGACCCGTCCGCTCGCCGTGCTGCGCCTCGGCGCGAAGCGCCTCGCGGACGCCGAGGACCCCGCCGCCGAGGAGCCGGTGCGCTTCACGGGCCGCAACGACGAGTTCGCCCAGGTCGTGCACTCCGTCAACCTCCTGCACGCGCACGCGGGTTCGCTCCACGAGCGGATCGGGACGCTGGAGGGCGACCGCAAGCACCTGATCGGTCAGCGGCAGTCCGTCGCCGCCGAACGCGACACGCTCCGCGCCGAACTGGCCGGGGTCCAGGAGCAGCTGGAGCTGGCGAAGGGCTCGATCAACGGGACCTTCGTCAACCTCGCGCTGCGCACCCTCGGCCTCGTCGAGCGCCAGCTCGGCGTCATCGAGAACCTGGAGGAGCGCGAGCAGGACCCCGACCGCCTCGCGACGCTCTTCAAGCTCGACCACCTCGCGACCGTCATGCGCCGCCACAGCGAGAACCTGCTGGTCCTCGCGGGCGCCGAGCACGGTGTGCAGAACCCGAACCCGGTGCCGCTCGTGGACGTGCTGCGCGCGGCGGTCAGCGAGATCGAGCGGTACGAGCGGGTACGGATCGCCGCGCTGCCCCCGCACGCGCACATCGCGGGCTTCTCCGCCGACGACCTGAGCCACCTCGTCGCCGAACTCCTGGAGAACGCCGCCTCGTTCTCGCCGCCCGACGCGCAGGTCGAGGTCTCGGCCTGGCTCCTGGAGAACGGCGAGGTGATGCTCTCGGTGCAGGACGAGGGCATCGGCATGTCGGCCGCGCGCCTCGACGAGGTCAACGAACGCCTCTCCTCCTTCGAGCCGGGCGACACGCTCAAGGAGGAGCAGGAAGGGCTCGGGCTCGGCCTCTACGTCGTCGCGCGGCTCGCCTCGCGGCACGGCATCAGGGTCCGGCTGCGCGAGCAGAAGCAGGGCGGTATCGCGGCCGTCGTGGTCCTGCCGCCGCCGATACTCGCGACCCCGGCAGCCGGGGTCGTCACCCCGCACGCGGGCGGCCACATCCCGGGCGGGGCCCCGGCCGTCGCGCTCCCCGGCTCCGAGGCCGAGGCCAATTCGAACGAACTCCCCGGCAGGGAGACCGCGGCGCCGTCGGCCGCCGGTACGGGCACGGAATCCACCGGTACGGGAGCCGACCCCGCCAGTCGTACGGGCGCCGACGCCGCCAGTCGTACGGGCGCCCCCGCCAGCGGTGCGGGCGCCGCCGCCCCCGGCACCCGTACGGGCGCCGCCGCCCCCGCCGCCGGTGCGGAGCAGGAACCCCCCGCCGCGGAAGGCCGCGTCACCCCCGCCACGGCGCCCGGCACGGACCCGCTCATCGCGGCGGCCGAGGCGAGCGTCGCCGCGGCCCAGGGCACCCCGGCCGAGGAGCCCGCCGCCGAGCCCCCCGCCCAGGCCGCCCCCGCCGAGGAGCCCGCCACCGAGCGGCCCGCGTCCGCCGCCTCCGGTCCCGGTGTCGCCCCCGCCCCCACGGTCGAGCCGCCGACCGAGACCACGATGGTGCTCCACCTCCCGCTCACCCCGGAGGGCACACCCCAGGGCCAGGACGGCACGGGCGCACCCGCGCGGGACGGCGCCCCCGCCTCCGTACCCGAACAGCCCGGCGCGACCGGCGAGGCGCCCGCGAGCGAGGCGCCCCCCGCCGCCCAGCCCGCCGGACCCGCACCAGCAACAGCATCCGTACCGGAACCAGCATCCGTACCGGAACCAACATCCGCACCGGAACCAGCATCGGTACCCGAACCCCCCGCCTCCCCCTACGCCATAGGGCCCGACGCCCACGCGCGCATCCCGGACACCGCCGAGGCGGAGGCCGCCGCCGCGGAGCGGGTGGAGAGCTGGGACCGGGTCACCGACAAGGGCCTGCCCAAGCGCACGCCGAAGATCTCCGCGCCCGCGCCCGCACCCCGTGCGGCCGCTCCGGGCGTGGACGCCGAGGCCCTGCGCCGCAGGCTCGGCGGTTTCCACCAAGGGGCCACCCAGGGCCGCAAGGACGTGGAGGCCGCCCTCGCCGAGGAGACCGGGAGCCTGACCCTTCCCGGAGCCGAGGACGGGGAGCCCGCCGGGGACAGCGCGGCAGCGCGCCCCGGGAGCAGCCGACCGCCCGCCGCCCCGACCACGGCGGACGCGCGCGAGGTATCAGCCGAGGGGGACTCAGCCGAGGAGGAACGCAGGTGACTGCGCCCGGCCGTACCACAGGTACGGCACGCACCGTCGACTCAACCACGCCGGGCGGCGACCGGACCGGTTACGGCCTCAGCAAAGAGGCACGTAACCTCCAGTGGCTGCTCACCAACCTCGTCGAGGAGGTACCAGGGCTCCTCTCGGTCGCTGTCGTCTCCTCGGACGGGCTGCTGTTGCTCTCCTCCGACCCCGCCCACCAGCGCGCCGCTTCCGAGGCGGACCGCCCGCAGGGCCCGCGCGGTTCCAGCGCCGACCTCGCCACGATCGTCTCCGGGCTCGGCAGCCTGTGCGTCGGCGCGGCTCGGCTCATGGACGCGGGCGGCGTCAAGCAGACCATGATCTCGATGGCCGAAGGCGCGCTCTTCGTCATGGCGATCAGCGACGGCTCCCTCCTCGGGGTGCACGCGGCGGCCGACTGCGACATGAGCGTCGTCGCCTACCACATGGCGCTCTTCGTGGGCCGTGCCGGGCACGTCCTGACACCCGAACTCCGCAGCGAGCTGCGGCAGTCGATGGAGGGCCCGGCCCCTGACGAGGCCCCCGGCACGGCTCCCGGCACGGTGCCGGGGCAGGGCACGGCGAAGGGAGCCGCGCAGTGAGCGAGCCCAAGAGTCCGAAGCTCCCGACGAGGGGGGCCGATCGCAAACCCTCGCGGGTGCGCCCGTACTCGCTCACCGGGGGCCGCACCCGCTTCGGGCACGTGCTGCTCGTGGAGACCTTCGTCGCCGCGCTCGAAGCGCCCCAGGAGCGCCCCGAGCTGGTCAACGGCGACCTGCGCACGAAGGTCATGCCGGAGATGCGCGCGATCGTCGAACTGTGCCGCAGGATGCGCACGGTCGCCGAGATCGCGGCCCTCCTGCGCATGCCGCTCGGGGTCGTCCGCGTGCTGCTCAGCGACCTCGCCGACCAGGGAAAGATCCGCGTCTACGGCACCGGGCAGCAGCCCGGGCAGCCCGACCGCGCGCTGCTCGAAAGGGTGCTGAGTGGACTCCGCCGCCTCTGATCTCCTCGGCCGTCCCGCGTACGTGGGCACGCGGGCCCCGGCTCCCGCCGAGGAGGAGCTGAAACCCTGGCAGCTGGACACGAGCCGCGCCCCCGCCTCGACGAAGATCGTCGTCGCGGGCGGCTTCGGTGTCGGCAAGACGACGCTCGTCGCCGCCGTGTCGGAGATCGTGCCGCTCCAGACCGAGGCCGTCATGACCCGCGCGAGCGAGGACACCGACGACCTCTCGGCGACCCCGGAGAAGTCGACGACGACGGTCGCGATGGACTTCGGGCGCATCACGCTCGACGACGACCTCGTGCTGTACCTCTTCGGCACCCCGGGCCAGCAGCGTTTCTGGTTCATGTGGGACGACATCGTGCGCGGCGCCGTCGGCGCCGTCGTGCTCGCCGACACGCGCAGGCTCGGGGACTGCTTCCCCGCGCTCGACTACTTCGAGAGCTGCGGGCTGCCCTACGTCGTCGCCGTCAACCACTTCGACGGCTCGGAGCGGTTCGAGCCCGACGACGTACGGGAGGCGCTGACGATCCCCGTGCACGTACCTGTGATGATCATGGATGCGCGGCGCAGGATATCGGTAGTCGAGACCCTGCTCGCGCTCGTCGGTCACGCGCTCGACGCCCTGCCCGAGTAGGCGGGGTGCCGGTTTCCGTACGGGGCATGACGGCCCGTACGGAAACCGGGCCGGCGACGACGCTCCCGTACACCCCGGGCGCCCCGCCTCGCGGCCCACGGACGCCCGCCCAGGCAAGGAGAACCGCAAGGCATGCGGAAGGTACTCATCGTGGGGGCCGGGCAGTCCGGTCTCCAGATCGCTCTCGGCCTCCAGTCCCACGGCTACGAGGTCACCCTCATGTCGAACCGTACGGCGGACGAGATCCGCTCCGGACGGGTCATGTCGACGCAGTGCATGTTCCACACCGCGCTCCAGCACGAACGCGACCTCGAACTGAACTTCTGGGAGAACCAGGCGCCGCACATCGAGGGCCTCGGCGTCTCGGTCGCCGCGCCCGACTCCAGCCGCGCCGTGGACTGGGTCGGCAAGCTCGACGGCTTCGCGCAGTCCGTCGACCAGCGCGTGAAGATGGCGGGCTGGATGGAGACCTTCGCGCAGCGCGGCGGCCAGGTCGTCATCCACGGCGCGGCCGTCGGCGACCTCGACTACTTCTCGCGCACGTACGACCTCGTGCTCGTCGCCGCGGGCAAGGGCGAGCTGGTCTCGATGTTCGAGCGGGACGCCTCGCGCTCCGTCTTCGACGCCCCGCAGCGCGCGCTCGCCGTCGCCTACGTGCACGGGCTCGGACCCCGCCCCGAGCACCCGGACTTCGACGCCGTGCGCTGCAACCTCGTGCCCGGGATCGGCGAGTTGTTCGTCATGCCGACCTTCACGAACACGGGCCGCGCCGACATCCTCTTCTGGGAGGGCGTCCCCGGCGGCCCGCTGGACGCCTTCAAGGGCGTCAAGGACCCCTCCGAGCACCTCGCGCTGACGCTGGAGCTGATGGAGAAGTTCGTGCCGTGGGAGTACGCGCGCGCCACCAAGGTCGAGCTGACGGACGCGAACGGCACCCTCGCGGGCCGGTACGCGCCGACGGTCCGCAAGCCGATAGGGCGGCTGCCGGGCGGTGGCGCCGTGCTCGGGGTCGCCGACGTCGTCGTGGCCAACGACCCGATAACGGGGCAGGGTTCGAACTCCGCGTCCAAGTGCGCCGCGAGCTACCTGTCCTCGATCATCGAGCACGGCGACCGGCCCTTCGACGAGGCGTGGATGCGGTCCGCCTTCGACCGCTACTGGGAGACCGCCCAGCCCGTCGTCAAGTGGACCAACGCGATGCTCGGCGTCCCCCCGGAGCACGTCCTCAACCTGATAGGCGCGGCAGGCCAGTTGCAGCCGGTCGCCGACCGCTTCGCCAACGGCTTCAACGACCCGTCGGACTTCGAGAACTTCTTCTTCGAGCCGGAGAAGACGAACGCCTACCTGGAGTCGGTGCGGGCGGCGGCCTGACCGCCTGCCGTGAGCGGGCCGGGTCCGCCCTCCTCCCGTCCGCGGGGCGGACCCCCGGCCCGGCGCTCTTCGCCTCGTCCGTACGGTCGTGTGTTTCCGGCGCGGATCACGAGCGAGCACCGCACGGTTCCCGAAGGCGCCACCGCTGCCCGCCGACGACCTCGGCGCCGGCCGCTTCGGCCCGGGCCCCCGCCGCACCAGCGGGTACCCCGCTCGGGGTCCCGGCCGAGCGCGTTCGCGCAGCAGTACGGGCCGGAACCGAGGTACGGCGTGGACACGGGGGCCTCCGTGAGGAGGCAGGGCGTGGCACGGGGCCCCGGGAGGCGGGCGGACCGTCGCCCCCGAGCCGAACGGCTGGCACCGTGTGAGGGGCACGTCCCTCCTCACGCCTCCTTGGGCCGGGGGCGCCACGGCCACCGGCGCCGCTCGACCACGCCCTCGGGGTCGTACACGTACCGCCAGCCGCGCGGCGTCCCGAGCCTGCTGCCGGGGCGCAGCAGCGGCTCGCGGTTGTAGACGAGCAGGGTCTCGCCCGCGGGAGCCGGGACGGGCACCTTGTACTGCTTGGGGGGCTGGCCGGTGGGGCCTGTCAGTACGGGGAGGGTCCGGCCGTCCAGCGGGCCGCCCACGAACACGACGTTCTCGGTCTTCACGCGTCCAGTGTCCCCGAGCGGCAGGCACCCCGCCCGCCGCCCGGCCCGTACCGCCGCCGCTCACGCCGTACCGGCCGCCCGGCCCCCGTACCCCGTACCGCCCGACTCCGCGTACGGCCCCACCCGGCCCCGTGCCGCCCCACCCGGCCCCGTGCCGCCCCGCCCGGCCCCGTGCCGCTCCGCTCAGGCCAGCAGCCCCGAAGAGCGCCACATGCGCCTGCCCACGCCTTCGAGCAGCCCGATGTCGTCCAGGAAGTCCGTCAGCCGCTTCGCACCGTTCTGCATCACCTCGCGGCGGTGCGCGCTCGCCTTCACCTGGCGCAGCGCCTCGCGCTTGTCGAGCCCGGCGTTCGTGTAGACGTCCGGGTTGACGAAGGCGACGGAGAAGATCCGCGCCGCCTCACCGGCCGAGAGCCGCGTCAGGTGCCGCTCCCACTTCGGTGCCGTCACCATCTGCCGCCGCAGCTCCTCGCGCGCGTAGCGCACGTGCCGCGCCTCCTCGATGACGTGGATACGCGTCACGCCGCGCACGAGCGGCTGCACGCGCTCGTCGGGGAAGGTGAGCCGCTGCATCCAGTCGAGGATCTCCTCGCCGAGCAGCGTGCACGCGAAGGAGCCGGGCGTCGTCGAGATCGTCTTGAGCACGCGGCCCATGTTGTGGTTGAAGCGCGTGACCGGGTACGGGTCCACGCCGCCCGTCTTCACGAGACGCGCGAACATCATCGAGTGCCGGCACTCGTCGGCGATCTCGGTGAGCGCGTAGCGCGTGTGCGCGCTCGTGATGTCCTTGTCGTAGATGTGCCGCACGAGCAGCTGCATGAGGATGATCTCGAACCACACCCCGAGCGAGGCGAGCGAGGCGGCCTCGTGCATCGAGAGGGTGATGCGCTGCTCCTCGCTCATCCGTTCCCACATCGGCGTCCCGTAGAGCGAGACAAGCTCGGGCGGCCAGAACCACTTGCCCGGCTCGAAGGGCGCGTCCCAGTCCAGCTCCTTGTCCGGGTCGAAGGAGTGCCTGGCCGAGGACTCCAGGAGCCTTTCGGCCACCGATTCCCTGTTCTTGAGCGTCCCCAGCGCGTCACGGAGGAGCTCGAAGTCCGTCACCGTCGCCATGTCCTGCCACCCTCGTTCTCCGTCGTGCCGGCTCCGGCCGCGTTACCGGCGGTCACACCACTATGAGACTCCGCGTCAGTAAGGGCGTCAATCCCCTTGCGCGAACTTTGCGTTGGGGTGAGCGGCGGGGGATACGTGTCCCGGCCGTCCCGCGTATCGCCTACCGTTTGGCCATGTCCACGCCTCCGCCGCCGCAGCACCCGTACGGGGACCCCTACGGAGATCCCCACGGAGCCCCCTACGGCGAGCCGCCCGCGCAGCCCCCGTACCCCTACGAGCAGCAGCAGCCCTACCCGCAGGAGGGGGCGGGCTACGGCTACCCGGCCCAGGACCCGTACGGGACCCAGCAGGCGTACGGGGAACAGGCGTACGGGGAGCAGGCGTACGGAGGCCACCAGGGGGGTCAGTACGGGGAGCAGGCGCCCGCGCCGTACGGCGGGCAGCCCGCCGCGGCCCCCGACGCCTACGGGAACTGGTCGCAGGCCCCGCAGCCCCCTTACGGCACGCCGGACTCGGCGCCGCAGCCCGCCTACGGGGCGCCGGAACCGGCCCCGTACGGCACCGAGGCCCCCTACGGCACCGAGGCCCCCCACGGCACCGAGGCCCCCTACGGCCAAGCCCCGTCGGCGGCGCAGGACACGAGCCCCCAGCCGCCCGGCCCGCCGCCGTCCTCGGGCCCGCCGCCCTCGTACGGGACCGCCTACGACGCGCTGTACGGCCCGGAGGCGCCCCCCGGCGCCGCCACGACCGCCGCTCCCGCCTTCGGCGATCCACCCGCGCCCCCGCGCAGGTCGAGGCGCCCCTTGTTCCTCGGCATCGGTGCCGGTGTCGCCGTCCTCGTCGTCGTGGGCGCGCTGCTCGCGCTGCGGGGTGGGGGCGGCGGCTCCGACCCGGACGCGGGTTTCCCGCAGGTCCACCAGCGGCTCGCGCCCCCCGACGTCCTGCTCGACGGCGCCTACACGCGCGACCAGGACCTCTCGCGGAACGAGGGCGCGAAGATCAACACCGAGGCGCGCGGTGCCCGCGACGTGCGCGACGCCTCGGCCGTCGTCGTCACGTACGTCGGCGAACCGGCCGAGGGCGGGGGCGGTTCGCTCGTCGTCTCGGGCTTCAACGGCCGCATCCGCAACCCCGACGACACGCGCGCGGCGATGCTCAAGGGCGCGGCGGGCGCCAAGGGCGCCGAACTGCTCGCGCCCGCGAAGAGCTTCGGCGGCGCGGACGGCGCGGAGACGGGGAACATGGTCGTGAGCTGCCAGACGATGTCCACGACGCAGGGCTCCGTGACCGTGGTCTTCCCCATGTGCGCCTGGGCGGACGGCAATACGGCGGCGACGGTCGCCGAGATCACCCCGAAGAGCGTCGGCGCGAAGGTCGCCGACGTCGACCTGGCGGCGGCGGCGAAGCGCGTCGCGAAGGTGCGCTCACAGATGACGAAGCCGTACTGCCCGGGCGAGAAGGGCGTGTGCTGAGGGGAGGGCGCGGCGAAGGTGCGCCGTGCGAGGGCGCGCCGTGCGAGGGCGCGCCGTGCGAGGGCGCGCCGTGCGAGGGCGCGCCGTGCGAGGGCGCGCCGTGCGAAGGCGCGCCGTGCGAAGTCGCGCCGGGCGGGGGCTTGCCCGGTGGCGGCGTGCCCCCGCCGGGGCCTGCCCGGCCCGGGCCCGTCCCGCGATCGGGCGCGGCCCGAAGGCGTCACCGCTTCGCCTTCTTCCTCTCCTCGCCCACCACCGCCGCCATCACCGCCCGCGCGATCGGGGCCGCGTTCCCGCCCCCGCTGATCTCGCCCCGGTCCGCCGACGCGTCCTCGACCACGACGGCCACGGCGATCTGCGGCGAGGGCGCCCGCGCCCCCTGCGCCCACGAGACGAACCACGCGTACGGAGTCCCCTCGTTGCCCACCCCGTGCTGCGCGGTGCCCGTCTTGCCGCCCACCGTCGCCCCCGCGATCGCCGCGCGCCGCCCCGTGCCCTTCTGGACCGCGTCCACCATGAGGTCGCGCAGGCGGGCCGCCGTCGACGGAGTCATCGCCTGCCGCAGCGTGCGCGAGGGCGGCGCGTCCACGAGCCGCCCGCCGTGCGTCGTGGTGCGCTCGACCAGACGCGGGCGCGGCACCGCACCTCCCGAGGCGACGGCCGAGGCGACCATCGCCATCTGGAGCGGCGTGGCGCGCGTGTCGTACTGACCGATCGAGGAGAGCGCGAGCTGCGCCTTGTCGAGCCGGGTGCCGAAGGCGGAGCGCACGACGGGCGAGGGGATGCTCAGGCCCGCGTCGTTGAAGCCGAAGCGCCCGGCCGCGCGCACCATCCCGTCGAGCCCGGTCCGTACCCCGAGCGCGGCGAACACCGTGTTGCACGACCAGCGGAAGGCGTACCGCAGACTCGCGTCGCCGCAGCCGTCCACCTCGTTGGTGAGCGTCGTGTCGCTCCCCGGGAGGCGGTACGGATCGGGCGCGCGCGTCGCGTCGTCCACGTCCCGTACCGTTCCCGCGTCCAGCGCGGCGGCCGCCGTCACGATCTTGAACGTCGAGCCCGGCGGATAGGTCTGCCGCAGCGCGCGGTTGAGGAGCGGCTGCGCCGGATCGGCCGTCAGGCGCGCCCAGGCCGCCGTCACCGCGCGACTCGTGCCCGACAGCACGCCGGGGTCGTACGAGGGCGAGCTGACCAGTGCGAGGACGCGGCCCGTCGACGGGTCGAGCGCGGCGACGGCCCCCGTGCGGCCCGCGAGCCCCTCGTACGCGGCCCGCTGCGCCTTCGCGTCGATCGTGGTGGCGACGTTCCCGCCCGCGGGCCGCGCGCGCACGAGGTCGTTCCACAGCGGGAACGCGCTCAGATCCGGGTCCGTGCCGGTCAGGAGCCGGTCACCGGCGCGCTCCAGGAGCGTGCTCCCGTACACCTGCGAAGCGAAGCCGGTGACGGGCGCGTAGAGCGGGCCGTCGGTGTACGTGCGCTCGTACCGCAGCTGCTCGTGCGTGTCCCGCGAGCCGGTGACGGCCCGCCCCCCGACGAGGATGTCGCCGCGCGGGCGGTCCCAACGGGCGATCGCGGCGCGGCGGTTGGCGGGGCTGGCCTCGTAGGCCGACGCGCGCACGAGCTGGACGCGGACGGCGTTGAGCACGAGGGCGATCAGGAGCAGGAGGCAGAAGAAGGCGGCACGCCGCTGGTAGCGGCTCATGCCTCGCCCCCCGCGTGTGCGCTCCCCACGCGCGCGGCGCGGTCGCTCATGAGCAGGAGCAGCGCCACGATGACCCAGTTCGTGACGACGGACGAGCCGCCCTGCGCGAGGAAGGGCATCGCCATCCCGGTGAGCGGGATGAGGCCCGTCACGCCGCCCGCGATGACGAAGACCTGGAGCGCGACGATCGAGGCGAGCCCGGTCGCGAGCAGCCGCCCGAAGGCGTCGGGGAGTTCCAGACCCGTACGGAAGCCGCGCGCCACGAGCAGCGCGTAGAGCAGGAAGAGCGCCGTGAGGCCCGCGAGGCCCAGTTCCTCGCCCGCCGTCGCGAGGATGAAGTCGGACTTCGTCGCGAAGCCGATGAGGATCGAGTGGCCCGCGCCGAGCCCCGTGCCCGTGAAGCCCCCCGCGGCGAAGGCGAAGAGCGACTGCGCGAGCTGCCCCGGGCCCTCGCCCGCGTCGATCGACGCGAAGGGGTGCAGCCAGTCCTCGACCCGCTGGTGCACGTGCGGTTCGAGCGTCCCCACCGCCCACGCCCCGAGCGAGGCCAGGACGAGCCCGGCGGCGATCCAGCCCGTACGCCCCGTCGCGACGTACAGCAGCACGACGAAGAGCCCGAAGAAGAGCAGCGACGTCCCGAGGTCGCGTTCCAGGACGAGGACACCGACGCTCAGCAGCCACACCGTCAGGACGGGGCCGATGACGCGCGCGCTCGGCAGCCGTGTCCACAGCAGCTTGCGGCCCGTGTGGCGCAGCGCCTCGCGGTTCGCCGCGAGGTAGCTCGCGAAGAAGACGGCGAGCAGCACCTTCGCGAACTCGCCCGGCTGGAGCGAGAAGTCCCCGAACCGCAGCCAGATCCGCGCCCCGTTCACGGCCGGGAAGAAGATCGGCACGATCATCAGGACGAGCGCGGCGACCATCGCGAGGTACGCGAAGCGCTGGAGGACGCGGTAGTCGGGCAGCAGCGCCACGACGGCGAGGAAGAGCGCGAAACCGGTCATCGACCACACGAGCTGCGCGGGCGCCGCGCGATCGCCTGGTGTCTGGAGGTCGAGGCGGTAGATGAGGACGAGGCCGATGCCGTTGAGCAGCACGCCGATCGGCAGCGGGAGGGGGTCCGCGTACGGGGCACGCAGGCGGACGACGAGGTGGGCCAGGAGCGCGAGGCCCGCGAGCCCGGCGAGATTGCGCAGCGCGTCGGGCGGGACGCGGTCCTCGCGCGTGAGCCCCACGGCGACGTATCCGAGCAGCACGAGCCCCACAGCGAGCACGAGCAGCCCCAGCTCGACCCCGCGCCGGTGGACGGGCGGCACGGCGCGCGCCGCGAGGCCCGCCGCCGCGTCGGCCGTCCTGGTTCCGGTCATGCCGGGAACGTAGCAAGCGGGGTACGGAATGTCCCGTTATGCGGGGCCTCGTTATCCGGGGCCCGTGGCGCGGGCTCGTGGTGCGGGGTCCGTGGCGTGGGGTCCGTGGCGTGGGCGGGCCTCGTGGCGCGGGCCCGGTTCCGCGGCGGCCCGGCCGGTACGGGGTCGGCTCAGCAGGTACGGGGCGCGGCGCCCTCGGTCGCGATCGACCGGCTCGGCGCGGGGACCCAGGTGCCGTCCGTGAGGAGGTACCAGCGGTCCTCGCCCTGGACGCGCTCGCCGCGCATGGCGCAGTGGATCGCGACGCTGTCGCCGTACGGGCGGCGCCCGACCTCGGTCCCTGCCCTGCGCGGCGAGTCGCGCAGGCTCAGGCCCTCGCGCGCGATGACGCGCCCGTGCGCGCTCGGCTCCGTCTCGCCGGAGGCCGCGCGGGGGCTCGTGTCGGCGTGGGCCGTCGCGAGGGGGGAGAGCAGGGTGGCGGTGGCGGCGAGGAGGGCGAGCGCGGCGGGTTTCCTGTACGGCATGGGGAAGGCTCCTGAGGTGCGAGGAAATGACCACGAACAGTCACGAATCAACATAAAAGCCGCACAGAGAGATCGCAAAAGACCACAAGGCGTCACGCCGCCGCTCACTCCCCGGGCCCGCCCCGGAACCGCACCGCCTCCACGGTCCCCTGCCGCGTCGTCTCCCGCCGCACCTCGACGACCCCGCCGGGCCGTACGGGCGTGTACGCGACCTCGCCGACCCCCGCCGCCGTGACCACCGCTTCGGCCGCCCGCTCGTCGTCGGCGGGAAGCGCCTGCGCCGCCCCGGCCCGCAGCGCGGGGGCGAGCGGCCGCGAGGCCACGGGGGTGCCGTCACCCGGCAGGGCGAGCACGAGCAGCCGCGGCGCGCGCCGCCTCCCCACGTACCCGAGCACGAGCGCGTCCTTCGTGTCGCGGTGCCGCACCTTGCGCCACGCGCGCCGCCCCGCCGGGTAGCCCTGCCGCGCGCGCTTGGCGACGATGCCCTCGACACCGGTCCCGGCGAGCGCCTCGTACCACTGGAGCGCCGTGTCGCGCGCGTCCGTGGCGGGGACGGGCTGGAGCGGGGGCCCGAGCGGCTCCAGCAGCTCGACGAGCCGCGCGCGCCGCTCCTCGTACGGGCGCCGCCGCAGGTCATCGCCGCCGAGCGCGAGCACGTCGAAGGCGGCGTACGAGGCGGGCAGCGCCCGCGCGAGCACGGGAGCCCGCGCGGCGGTCGCAGCGGCGCGGCGCTGCACGGCGGCGAAATCGGTCCGCCCGTCGGTCCACACCACGACCTCCCCGTCGAGCACGGTCCCCCGGGGCAGACGCTCCGCCGCCGCCACGAGATCGGGAAAGGCCCTCGTCACGCGCCGCCCCGACCGCGCCTGCAACACGACCTCGTCCCCCCGCACCACGAGCAGCCGATGCCCGTCGAACTTCGGCTCGTACACCCACCCGCCCCCGGACGGCAGCAGGTCGACGGCCTCGGCAAGCGCGACCCGCAGCGGCAAGCCGAACCCACAGGGCAGAGAACTCACGGGCACCCCCACCCCACACGCACCCGCGAACATTCCCCCCGACGGCGTAGGCGCGGCACGGCATGACGGCCGTTGGGGGACGACGCGGTGTCCGGGCCACCTGTGCGCGGCGCCGCGTTCCGGCCGCCGGGGGGTGGCGCCGTATCGCGGCCGCCTGCGCGCGGTGTCTCGTCGCGGCCGCCTGCGCGCGGTGTCTCGTCCCGGCCGTCTGTGCGTGCTGCCGTGTCCCGGCTGTCCGCGCGTGGTGCCTCGTCGCGGTCGCCTGTTCGCGGTGTCTCGCCCGGGTCGCACGCGCGCGGTGCCCCGCCGTGGCCGTCTGTGTGCGACGCCGCGCCTCGGCCGCCTGCGCGGGGTGCTTTGCCAAGGCGGCCTGTGCGCGACGCCGTGTCCCGGCCGTCTGTGCGCGCTGCCCTGTCCTGGCCGTCTGCGTGCGCTGCGGTGTCTCGGCCGCCTGGGCGCCATGCCACGCCCTGGCCGCCTGTGCCCGGCGCTCTGTCCCGGCGGTCCGTGCCCGATGCCGTGCCCCGGCAGCCAGTGTGGGACGGCTTGCACCGGCAGCCCGTGTGCGGTGCCGTGTCCTGGCCACCCGTGTGGGACGGCTTGCCCCGGCCGCGCGCCCGTACCCTGCGGCCCCCTCCACCCGCCCATGACCTCGCGCCCCGCCCGCCCGCCCGCGCCTCCTCCCCCCGGCCGCCCCTCACGGCAGTTCCCCCGCTCCCTCGCCCGCCACCAGTGGGGCGAGCAGGTCGCCGTGCCGGTCCAGGCGGCCCGTGACGTCCTGGGCCAGGACCCTCAGGTCCTCCGGACGCGTGCAGCCTTCGATCTCCGTCCAGGTGAGCGGGGCCGAGACCGTCGGGTAGTCGCGGGCGCGCAGCGTGTACGGGGTCGCCGTGGTCTTCGCGGCGGCGTTCTGGCTGAAGTCGACGAAGACCTTGCCCGCGCGGAGCTTCTTCGTCATGCGGTGGAGCGCGAGGCCGGGGAGTTCCTTCTCCGCCTCGACGGCCAGCCGCCTCGCGTACGCCGTGACGTCGGACGACGGCGTCGGGACCAGCGGCGCGAGCAGGTGCAGGCCCTTCGAGCCCGACGTCTTCACGTACGCCGTCAGCCCGTCCGCGGCGAGCCGCTCCCGCAGCCACCGCGCCACGGTCCCGCACTCCACGATCGTCGCGGGCTCTCCCGGGTCGAGGTCGAGTACGAGCCGGTCCGCGCGTCCCTGCGCGGGCGCGTCCAGGCGCCACTGCGGCGTGTGGAACTCCGTCACCAGGTTGGCCGCCCACATGAGCGGGGCCAGGTCGTCGATCACCACCTGCTCACCCGCCCCCTCCGAGCGCTCGACCCGCGCGATCCGCACCCAGTCGGGCGTACCGGGCGGCGGGTTCTTGGAGAAGAAACGCTGCCCGGAGGGGCCGTCCGGATACCGCAGGAACGAGACGGGGCGTGCGCGCAGGTGCGGCAGCATGACGTCGGCGACCCCCGCGTAGTAGTGCAGTACCTCGCCCTTCGTGAAGCCGTCGCCCGGGTACAGCACCTTCTCCAGATTGCTCAGCGCGAGCCGTCGCCCCGCCACATGCGTGATCGGCGTCATACGATAAGAATTCCACGCAAAGCGGGCAGTGGCACCCGCCCCGCCCGCCCGACTCCCAGCCCGACTCCCGGCCCCCGGGGAAAGACCGGCCGGCCCCCCCGGGACCGGCCCCCCGGGACCGGCCCCCCGGGACCGGCCCCCCCCGGGACCGGCCCCCCGGGACCGGCCCCCCCCGGGACCGGCCCCCCGGGACCGGCCCCCCCCGGGACCGGCCCCCCGGGACCGGCCCCCCCGGGACCGGCCCCCCGGCCCCCGCCCCGCCCCCGGCGAAAGGCAGCGACGTGCGATCGATATGGAACGGCGCGGTCTCCTTCGGCCTGGTCAGCATCCCGGTGAAACTCGTCAACGCCACCGAGAACCACACCGTCTCCTTCCGCCAGATCCACACCGAGGACGGCGGCCGCGTCCGCTACCGCAAGGTGTGCGAACTGGAGGACAAGGAGATCCCCGGCGACGAGATCGGCAAGGCGTACGAGGACGCGGACGGCAGCCTCATCCCCATCACCGACGAGGACCTCGCCTCGCTCCCGCTGCCGACCACGAAGACGATCGACATCGTGGCCTTCGTCCCCGCCGACAGCATCGACCCGCTCCAGATGGACGCCGCCTACTACCTCGCGTCGGGCGGAGCGAACGCCGCCAAGCCGTACACCCTCCTGCGCGAGGCGCTCAAGCGCAGCAACCGCGTCGCGCTCGCGAAGTTCGCCCTGCGCGGCAAGGAACGCCTCGGGATGCTCCGCGTCGTCGGCGACGTCATCGTCCTGCACGGGCTGCACTGGCCCGACGAGATCCGCGTCCCCGAGGGCGTGGCGCCCGACGAGGACGTCACGGTCCGCGACAAGGAACTCGACCTCGCGGAATCCCTCATGGACACGCTCGGCGAGGCCGACGTGAACGACCTCCACGACGACTACCGCGAGGCCGTCGAGGAGATGATCGCGGCGAAGACGCAGGGCCACGAACTCCCGGCCCCCGAGCGCCCGGCGGGCGGCGGCAAGGTCATCGACCTGATGGCGGCCCTGGAGAGCAGCGTGAAGGCGGCCCAGGAGTCACGCGGGGGCGACCCTTCGGACGAGGAGGTCGCCGAGGTCCACAAGCTGGAGGACAGGAAGAAGAAGGCGGCGCCGAAGAAGAAGACGGCGGCGTCGGGGAAGAAGACCGCAGCGAAGAAGTCGGCCCCGGCGAAGAAGACCGCGGCGAAGAAGCCGGCACCGAAGAAGAAGACGGCGTCCGCGCGCAAGAAGGCCTCCTGACGCCCCCCAGGAGGGCCCCGCAAGCCCGCCGGAGCGTCCCCGTGCGGCCGGGGCCGATTGGCCCGCCGTCATGTACTGCGCCGCCTTGCGCCCCGCCGAGGTCGTCGGGCTCCGGCGGGCTGACTGCGACTTGCCGAAGGAGGGGTGGGGCACGCTCACGCTGTGGGAGACGCGTCCCGTGGCGGGGAAGCAGTGGACGGATTCGGGGGAGCGGCACGACAGGCGCGGCCTGAAAGCCCGTGAGGTCAAGACCGACCGGCCCGTCCCGATCCCGCCCGTCCTCGTCGCCATCCTCCGCAAGCACCTGGACACCTTCGGCACGGCGAAGGAGGGCCGCGTCTTCGGCAACGAGCGCGGGGACGTCGTCGGCTCCTCGACGTACTGGCGCGTGTGGGAGGAAGCCCGCACACTCGCCCTCCCGCCCGACCGGGCCGCCTCCCCGCTCGCGGGGCGCCCGTACGACCTCCGCCACGCCTGCATTACCCGCTGGCTCAACGCCGGCGTCCCCGTCGCCGAGGTCGCCCGTCGCGTCGGGAACTCCCCGGAGGTCATCCATCGCCGGTACCAGGGCTGCATCGACGGCCACGAGCAGGTGGCCAACGACAAGATCGCGCGAGCGATGGAAGAGGACGGCGATACGGCGTAGCGGGTGTATCGCAGGTGATGCGTGAACTCTGCGAGACAACGAGAAAGAGCGGGAGCCAGTGAGACTGGCTCCCGCTCTCCTCTGTCGGCATCCGCCCAGCTCAGCGCGATATTTCCGCTGATCTCTGGCGAGTGCCCCCGGCAGGATTCGAACCTGCGCACACGGCTCCGGAGGCCGTTGCTCTATCCCCTGAGCTACGGGGGCTCCGGACCGCCATCGATTAGCGAGCCGAAAACGAATCTACCAGGGGTTTTCTCTAGAGCTAGTCCGAGACGCCCCCACGAGCGGATCGTTGTTAGACCGTTGTAGGCACCTTGCCTAAGACTCCCTAGTGAAGATGCCTAGCTGTGCTGCCTGGTAGCACTCCTCGGAAGCGTGTACCTGCTCTGACCTGGAAGGCTCCCTCTGAGGCTCTGTGCGCCCGTCTGAGTGTCTGCCAACCTCTGTCGCTGCCACGCCTCTTCGTCACTCTCTGTGGACCTGAGGCGGCCTTGCACGGGCTGCCAGATGGGCTCGGAGAGAGAAGGCCCACCAGAGGCCGTAGGGGGTAGGGAGGGGGTTAGGCAGGAGTGAGGGGGTGGGAGCTGTCAAGAAGGGCTGTGAGGGCTGTCTGAGGACTCGTGAGCTGAGTGTCCCTGTTCTCCTCCGATGAGAGAGGGACGGCCCCGCACGGGCCGTCGAGTTGCTGTCCCAATAGATAGAAGGAGCATGGCCACTTCTTTGATAAAGAAAGTCTCTGCCTGCTCCGCCCTCCTTTTCTGGGCATTCTCCATCGAATGAGAGAAGGTCCCGGAGGGAAGCAGACAAAGGGCTTGCATTTCTCAGGAGAGAAGTAAGGTGGAATCCTGACCCCAGGTTATTAAAAGCGCGTCCTCATGTGATAGTAGAGTCCTCTGAAATTTCTAGCATACATATTGGGTCACGCTTTACCCGGGTGTGCCCTCATTGGGGTACGTCCTCAAGGGGTAGGGAGGATGGTGTACTGCGATGGTTAGGGTGTGTGATGGGTAATGGGTAGGAAGGTACAGTCCCTCGTTCTCTCCGGCGTAATTACACTTCGGAGAGGAATTGTCACACACGGGAAGCATCTTGCTCTTCCTGGGGAATCCTTTTTAGGCAAAGAGAAGGGCCCACCCCTCAAGGGTGGACCCGTTCTCGACCGACAAGGGACTAAGACCTCTGTCGCCGCTTGCTTACTGGCCTCTTGGGTTCCACGTAGACGGGTGCCCAATTCCTGGGGGCCGGGACTGTCCCGGCCCCCCAAGCGAGACGGCAACGGAAGATCCACGCCTGTGCGGGGGCACGCCTGTCCCATTCCAGGGGGAGAAGGTTGGGTGCTTCATCCTTGGGACTTCCGGACCAAGGACGATCAGGGAGAGTGCAGAACGCTCGGAGTTCGTTGTCCCAAACTCCCCACTTGCTTGTCCCGTCGATGAGTCGGGCCTCATACCGGGATCTGCGAATTAAGTTCATGTCATAGTTCCACTTCATGACTCGGGAGGATACCGCTAAGGCTTCTTCTCCGTAAGGGTGATCGAGACGCCAAGCGTTCGGATTCCCCATTCGCCATGCTCCGCCAGGGAGGGGCTTGCCATGTTGCCAAAGGCATTCTTCATCTGCCTTAGTGCCAGTTCGTGATGCTCTCCCCAAGACTTTCCGTACGAACCTCGCATTTCGGATTCGATGACAGGCCATGCCTCTTCAAGCGTGGCTACGTCCTTCTCTCCGACAGCAGGGCCTTTCGGCGTCAACATCATCCATTGAACTGTGATCATGCGAGGGACGCTACCGGCTGGCCGACTGCATGAGAAGGGGGGATGGCGCCCCGGGCGCCACACCCCCAACTAGTTACGCTGCCTTCTCTAGTTCCTCACGAATCTTCTTGTACCTCTGAGAAACGTAGGAGCGGCTTACGCCAATCTTCTCGGCTGCTTCGGTCGGGGAGAGCTTGTCAAGGAATGCCTTCTGGATGGCTTCCTTGTTCTTCTCCGACTGGGCATTTCCCTTCCGGGGCTGCTTGTACTTCCCTTCAGCTGTGCCACCCCCCGCAGGGGTGGCCTTAGTCCTGGCGTTACTTACGGGAGTGTTAGTTACGGCGTCACTGTCTTTGGTTACGGCGTTAGTTACGTTCGGCTTGGCGTTACTGGTGTTCGACTTACGCGTAACCAATGCTTGCGAAACCGTTACCTCTTCGGACTTACGCGTAAGCGTTACCTCTAGTTCCTTGAACTTACGTCGGTAGCTGGGGGCTACCTCCGCAGCGCATATAAGGATGGCAGGGGCTATGGAGTGAATGGCCACACCGACCCAATCATCTTCGGAGAAGGAAGACCAAGCGTTGAGGAACAGGGAGGAGAATCCTGTTACCCACCTAAAGCCGGTCCCCCAAGGACCGGCCCTCATTCCATGCTTGGACAGAACTGCGTCAGCAGTGATGGACAGGATGAATGCGGCATCCGTAAGAACCCCTAGAGCCCAACCAGACCATTCCCATTGTGAGTGAGAAGCCACTAGGGGAGTGGAGGTCATGAGAGAGTAGAAGACCGCTACGGAGACGATGAGCCAAAGCATGGTGTTAACGACCTTGGCAGTTCTGCGGATAGAGCGAAGCTCAGAAGTAACGTCAGTCATGGTTTTTTCCTTACGTTGATGGTGGTTCGGGTAACGCGTAACTCCTGGCGAGCTACACGAGTGACGGAGTTAGTTACGCGTAACAAAGTGAGTGTTAACGCGTAACCCCTGACGGGTTACGCAGATGGTTGGTAACGGTTGCGCGTAACTGGGAGAGTGCTAACGCGTAAGTAACGCTTGATGGAATGAGTAACGGCACCCCTGACGGGTGCCGTCTTGTACCGGAGGGAAGCTGAGGTCCGTAGTGTGGAGGTCAGCTCTAGAGCTGGGGTCGGTACTACCGATGTCTGGTATTCCACTCAGACTCAGAGACGGTGTTCACATATCCGCACCGTGGATGTATTGGGTTAGCCAAGACGTCGGTTCCGCCGACGTCGTGAGATTGGGAATCAACGGGTTTTGCGGCTGTGTGAAAGATGGATCGGGAGGCCGGACGCCTCCCGCTCTTGGTGCCGAAAGGAGACAGGGCAACTCTCCAGTGGCAGGAGAGTTTGAGAGAAGGTCAAAGACAATGTCCGGGGGGCCGGACGCCCCCCGCATTGCTAACCGGAGAGAAAGTGGGTGGGATGTGTTTATCTGTCCCTTGCCCTCTTGAGAGAGGTTCCCGGGGGGCTGGATGCCCCCCGTGTTACTGAGCATCGGAGAGAAGAAGACATGAGAGGGTGTCGGTAACGACTACCCCCTTTCATGACCTCGGTAGTGTCGATGCTGTCTATTCCTCTCCGATACAGCGAAGCGCAGCGCAGCGCTTCAGATGAGCCGCACGGCGTTTGAGTTGCAGTATGTCTACACACTCCGGGGTCGCCTTGACGGCGAGCCCCGTATCATAGGCGTCCACATTCTTAGGGCCATAAGTTGTACCTAGGTCCCCGCCAGGGGGCGGGTCCCAAACAGATGCCTACAGTGCTCACACCTTCCTCAGATCCTTCGCTCGTAGTGCTTACATACTTAGGGCCATAAGTTGTACCTGCTTGTCAGTTCGCTTCGCTCACATTCTTAGGGCCATAAGTTGCACCTGCCTAGAACGACTCCAAGAGGTCTTCCTCAGTGAAGCCGTCTTCTTCCTCTTCAGACCGGCTCTGATCGGTGAAGTCACCCATTTTCAGGTAGTAGGTGGTCGTCGCTCCCCTCTTCGTTCCTGCAATCTCCTTCTTGAGCCACCCTGCCTCTATCAAGATCTCCACTCCCCGCTCTGTGTATGAGCGAAGATTCCCGGCCTTGTTCCATATTCCTACAGCGTCCGCAAGAGAGCGATTGGAAATGGTTACCGTGGCCTCCCCTTTAGCCAGCCGTGCCAGTTGTTTAGCTACAGCCATCCCACTGCGAGGCACATAGTGAACAACGGTCTGATACCAGACGTACGAGAAGCCGACTGGCGGCATGTTCTCTTGAGCCATAGGGGCCTTACGCTTCCTGTACTTCTCTCTGCGTTCCTCTATCTCGTCTGCGTACAGGGTGAGGAACGGTGGAACCTGGGGACGCTCTTTCTTCTTCCGTGGCATGTCTGCTTTCCCTCCAGTTACGAGAAGCACCCGCCCTCATGGCGGGGGCTTGTGTGTAGGCATGAGAAAGGGGCACGGCTCGCCGCCGTGCCCCTAACTGTTGAGAGCTACTTACTTGCTCATGAGTTCTCGGGTGAGTCGTTCGTATCTCTCGGAGGAGATGAGGACTGCCCTCACCTCTCCATACTTCGTCACCCCTACGCTTTCGCCTGCTTCCGCTCTACGGATGAGAGCTGCTACCTCATCGCGAAAGTCTGTTGCCGTCACCTTGTACATGCTGCTCCTCTCAGAAGTCCCACTCATCATCATCAATCGTGGGTGCTTTCTCGGTCGGGTCTTGCCCTGTGTACTTCTTACTGCACTTGTTCCACCATTGCTCGTACGAGACAACGACCCAAGCGAATTCCTCAGACACTCCAGTCTCAGTGGCAAAGTCCAGTAGTTCCGGCTCAGCCCGAAACTGTTCGCCAAGCTCATCAGTCACGCGCAGTTCTTGATACTTGTGATGTAGCGATGCCTCCACGGTTCCCCCTCCTTTGATCAGGGCAAGGACAGTCAGCGGCTCCTTGTATCCGGCCTTGGCGTATTCCCTGCTCACATCCTCAAGTCGCTTGGCAATGCGTTCTTCTCCCGCCATGCCGATTTTGACCCTGCCGTTGGGGAGCTTGACGATGTAGGTGACCCCCGGGGAATGGAAGCTGAGCGCCCCTATCTCTACTAGCTGAGCAATGAGTTTGTCTCGGTACTGGCTTGTGCTCCATGCGTAGGTCTCCGCCGCGTGACGACCACACAGAGGGACCTTTGCATTGGGTGCCCCGTAAAGCTGTCCTCTGTTCGGCTCCTCTCCGCAGAACTTTCCATCGACTACAATTACACAGGTCATCCCTTCCGGGGCTTTGTTCTTCTTCATTAGTGATTCCTCTTTCGGAATGAGGACGGGGGCTCGCTGCCCCCGGCCCTTCTCTGCTATGGCATTCCTGCTCACTCCATGCGGGCATGAGAAAAGCCCCCAGCGGGATTGCTGAGGGCTTGCAGGTTCGATGTTCAGTTATGAGTACCGCTAGATTCGATTGGGTATCGGGGAGATGACCGCTCCTCCCGGGAGCGGGTCTCTCTCAGGGAGCTGAGGATTTCCCGAGTGTGTGGGAGATTTCGGCCAACTGGTTGTTGCGTAGAAGCGGAAGCGGTCGGGATCAGGAATGAAGCACACTCTGTTGCGCGTCAAAGGGTTGGTGTGCTCGATCTCTTGTGCCTTACTCCGTATCCACTTGTGGCAGCGCGGACATTGCCATGCCTTGAAAGGGTTGGGATTCCTCTCTCCCCACTGCTTCACGCGAGTGTTCCCGAAACTCATATTGCTGCCTCTCGCCAGTGGTAGTCATTGACCTCAACTGCTATGACACAGCCAATGGTGATCGGATGCTTACACTTGCCGCCCTTGGCGTAGTGGTCGCACAGATTCTTGAGCAATTCGAACTCATTGCGACAGGCAACGCAGCGCCAACCGGTATCAGTGAGAGTGAAGTGTCGAGTCATAATGGCGGTCCTTTCGGGTTTGAGGTTTGGGTACCTCGCTTGATGGATGTGGTGGTTCATTCCATGCAGGATGCGGGGTTTTGGATGACTGCGGGCAAAAGAAAAGGGCCCGACTCGTGAGAGCCGGACCCTGATCCGAGAGAGACCCGAGGAACCACCAACGGGGAGAGGAAGCCCTGAGACCTGAAGTCTCCCCTGTTTTCAGGCAGGGTTCCTCAAGCACTTATAGTAGAGGAATTGGACATGTGATGCAAATCCTTTGCGGGTCTTGAGGGAATGACACAGGGGTCCCTGCTTGAACAAGAACCCCTGTGAGACTGTCTGACGGCCGCTCCCGCCCAGGGAGCTGCCGGGTATCTAGTGTCGGTCTCCCATTGCTCTAGCCACCTTCACGGCCCTTCCCGTAGCCATGTCAGCCGCGTACACCCGAAGCATCGTGGGATCTTTCCAGCCGAGCAGAGTCATGACATCGGTCTCCTGTACTCCGCTCTCAAGCAGTTCGTTCGCCGTCATGTGACGCCATGCGTGGGCCCCGACTCCTTCGTAACCTGCCTCCTCTGCCCGACGCTTGAGCATCCGATAGAGACCGGAGTAGGTGAGCTTGGCCCTTCCTCGGGTTCCCAGCCAAAGCCAAGGGTCTCTGCTCAGCTTGTGACTTTCGCGGGCTCGGATGTAGCGCTTGAGGGCAATCACGGTCTTGGGCTGCAAGGGGACGATCCTTCCCTCTCCGGCAGCCCGAGCCTCTTTGAGGGGAACCACCTGCATGAGCCCCTGCTCAAGAAAGAGGGAATCGATTCGGAGAGAAAGCAGCTCCTCCGCCCTCACTCCTTCCGTAAGGACACGCATCATTGCGTAGTCCCTCAGTCGCTCAAAGTCCCTGATCCTCGGATGACCGTTGCCAACGGTCTTGAGCATGTCGGCCACAAACTCAGTGCTGAGGGTCTTGGGCTTCGCGCCCTTGATGGGCGCGTACCTCTGGAATCGTCGGTCCTTGTACGGGTGGGGGGTGTCGTACTCCTCCTCAAGCCAGTTGAAGAAGTTCCGAAGGTTCCTCTGCACCGTGTTCGTTCCCCCTTGTTCGTGCTCGTTGAAGTACGTACGGAAGAAGGTGTTCAGGGTGGGAGCGTCGAGAGTCAGGTAGTCCCCGTGGTACTCGACTTCTTCCATCCACACCGTGAGCCGTTCAACGGCCTTGCAGTACGCCGTGATGGTCTTCTCGGAGTAGGGGCGGTTCTGCTTGTTGGTGCTGGCTCGCAGGTGCGTACGGAACTCGGAGAGGAATTCCCGGCGAACGGCTGAAACGTCCTTCTCCTCTGTCATGAGCAGTCGGACAGGGGGAGTTGCCGTCTTCGTACGGGCGCCCCTCACGGGCGCCCCCTTGGACTGTGTGGCTGCCATCGGGGACTTGAGGACTGTGCTGCGACGTGCCGACATGGGGACTGCTCCCGTTGTCTGTGTCAGCAAGGAACCTAGAGAACGCAGAAGCGGCGAGGCACCTTGCCCAACACGATGGATGGGTAGGCAGCTCGCCGCTGTCTGGAAGGAAAACACCTGATCAGGTGCCCCCGGCAGGATTCGAACCTGCGCACACGGCTCCGGAGGCCGTTGCTCTATCCCCTGAGCTACGGGGGCGTGTCGGCCGCTGTGGGGCGGCGACGGGTAGAACAGTACCAGCTTCGGGTGGGAGGGCGTGACCAGGTATGAGGGGCTCCGTACGGGTGTCCGGGTGGGTCCCTCCGTCGGGGTGGATGTGGGGAAAGTCGGGACGGGGGGAGGGGGGCGCGCCTAGTCTCGGGGTTGTGCCAGGGGCGACCGGCCGGGTTCTTGTGGTCGATGACAACAAGATGATCCGGCAGCTGATCAGGGTCAATCTCGAACTCGAAGGCTTCGAGGTGGTGACCGCGGCCGATGGTGCCGAGTGCCTGGAGATCGTGCACGAGGTGCGGCCCGACGTCATCACGCTCGATATCGCGATGCCGCGGCTCGATGGGGTGCGGACCGCCGAGCGGCTGCGTGCCGATCCGCGGACGAGTCATGTGCCGCTCGCCCTCGTCAGCGCTTCCAGCGCCGAGGAGGTCGACCGGTCCCTGCCCGAGGTCGATCTCTTTCTCGCCAAGCCCTTCGAGCCCGAGAGCCTCGTCGCCGCCGTGCGGGAACTCGCCGAGCGCGGCCGCCAGGTCTCCGTCGAGAAGGAGGAGGGGGAGTAACGGCCCTGCGCCGGTTTCCGCTCCCGCCCCCGCGCCGCCCCGTCCCGCCCCGGGCCTGTCCCGTCCCGCTTCCGCTCTGGCTTGTCCCGTCTCGCTTCAGCGCCGTCGCGGCCCGTTTCTCCCCATCCCACCTCCCCGCGCAGTCCCGGTCGCCTCCCCTCGCGCCGTCTCGTCCCGATATACCCCGTGCCGACCCGCTCCCCCCAGCCCCGGCGCGGCTGGCCCCCCCGCTCCACCCCGTCTCCGCTGGCGCCGCCCCGTCTCACCCGTCTCGGCCTCACCCGTCTCGGCCTCACCCGTCTCGGCCTCACCCGTCTCGGCCTCACCCGTCTCGTCCCGCCCCGCCTCCGCGCCGCGCTGCCCCGTCTCCGCGCCGCGCTGCCCCGCCTCCGCCCCGCCCCGCTCCCGCGCTGCCGCGTCCGGCCTCCCTCCGCGCCGTCCCGATCGCGCCCCGCGTCGTCTCCTCCCGATACGCCCTCCGCCGTCTCCGCCGTCTCCGCCGTCTCCGCCGTCTCCGCCGTCTCCGCCGTCTCCGTCGGCGCCCCGGGCGCCGCCCCGCGTCGTGCCGTCTCGGCCCGTCCCGCCCCGCTTCCGTTCCAGTCGCGCCCGCACCCTCTCGTCCCGATACGACCAGCTCCGCCCCGCCCCAGCGCGGCTCGCTCCCTCGCCCCGCGCCCCAGGGCTTCCCCCGCCTCCGCCTCCGCCGCCCCGCCGCGCCCCCGCGCCGTCCCGGCCTCACCCTGCCCGTTCCGCCCGTCTCCGCCGACGCCGCCCCCGTCCCTCCCACCTTCCTCCGTGCCGACCCGGTCCCTGCGCCGTCTCGTCCCGATGCGCCCCTCCCCGCTCCGGCGCGGCTCGCGCCCTCGCTCCGCACCGTCCCTGCTCCGCCCCCGCCCCGCACGTCCCCGCTCCGCCCCGCCTCGGCTCGCCCCCTCGCCCCGCACCCCCCAGAACCCTCCCGCACCCCCCTCCGCCTTCCGCCGGCGCCTCCGCCTCGTGCCGTCTCGCCCCGCTCCGCCCCGCACGTCCCCGTTCCTCCTCCTCCGCACCGCCCCCATCGCCCCCCCCGCCCCCGCCTCACCCCCACCCCGTCCACATTCCGGGACCTCGCCCGTATCCGTTCGCCTCCACCCCGCCCCCCTCGCCTACGCTGGACCCGTGACCCCCGCAGAGCTCTCCCGCACCGTGCTCGGTGCGCTGCGGCATGCCGTTGCCGCGGGGGAGGTTTCCGCTGTGCCGGGGGAGGTGCTCGGGCGGGTCACCGTTGCCGTGCCGAGGCCCGGGGGGTACGGGGACTACGCCTGCAACGTCGCGCTCGTCGCCGCCGGGCCCGCCCGCGTCGGCGCGCTCGCCCTCGCCGCCCTGCTCCGCGAGCGGCTGCGGCACGATCCGCGCCTTGCCGACATCCGCGTCACGGGTCCCGGCTTCCTCAACTTCGCGCTCGCCGACCCCGCCACGTACGAGCGCGACCTTGTCGCCGAGGCCGGCCGCCCCGGCGACGCCCTCGCCGGCCTCAGCGTCACCCTCCGGCCGTGCGACGCGCGCGCGGAGGTCCTCGCCGAGGCCCTCGTGCGCATCGCCCGCGCGCAGGGGGGCGACCTCCACGTCGACCACCGGCACGGCGAACCCCTGCGGGCCGCGCCCCCGTACGAGCGGACCGCGCCGCTGGACCCCGAGTCGCGCCGCTGGGCCCTGCTGCACACCGCCCCCGCCGACCGGCCGCGCCTCGATGCCCCGCTCCTCGTGCAGCGCGTCGAAAACCCTCTCTTCCTCGTGCGGTACGCGCACTCCCGGGCCCGCGCCCTCGTGCGCAACGCCGCCGACCTCGGGTACGGGCCGCGCGCCGGGGACAGCGGGCCGCACGCCGCTCCGCTCCTCGCGCTGCTCGCCGAACAGCCCGCCGTGCTGCGCCGCGCCGTCGAGCACCGCGCGCCCGACCGGCTCGCCCGCCGACTCGTCCGGGTCGCCGGTGCCCTCCTCGACTTCCACGACCGCACCGGCGGGCTGCTCCCGCTCGGCGGGCTCAAACCCCAGGCCGCCCACCGCGCCCGGCTCGCCCTCGCCGAAGCCGCCGGGACGGTGCTCGCCGGTGGCCTGACCCTGCTCGGCGTCAGCGCACCCCTGTACGTCTGAACGAGAAAGAGCACGACAGCATGAGTCGTTCCGCCCACCCCGCAGGGCCCCGCCACGGAGACGTCCTGCCCGAGGGGCACTACAGCGCCCCGCCCGCCGACCTCAACGCCATCGACCCGAAGGTCTGGGCCCGTACCGTCCGCCGCGAGCCCGCGGCCGAGGGCGCGCTGAGCGTCGGCGGTGTGCCCGTCACGCGCCTCGCCGAGGAGTTCGGCACGCCCGCGTACTTCCTCGACGAGGAGGACTTCAGGGCCCGTTGCCGCGACTGGCGCGCCGCCTTCGGCGAGGGAGCCGACGTCTTCTACGCGGGCAAGGCGTTCCTCAGCCGCGCCGTCGTGCGCTGGCTCCATGAGGAGGGCCTCAACCTCGACGTGTGCTCGGGCGGCGAGCTGCTCACCGCGCTCGACGCGGGGATGCCGGCCGCGCGCATCGCGTTCCACGGCAACAACAAGACGGCGGCCGAGATCGAGCGCGCCGTCGCCGCGGGGGTCGGCCGCATCGTCGTCGACTCCTTCCAGGAACTCGTACGTGTCGCGCACACCGCGCAGGCGCTCGGCCGCGTCCAGCGCGTGCAGATCCGCGTCACGGTCGGCGTCGAGGCGCACACCCACGAGTTCATCGCGACCGCGCACGAGGACCAGAAGTTCGGCCTGGCGCTCGCCGGGGGACAGGCCGCCGAGGCCGTGCGCCGGGCCCTGAGCCTCGACGGCGTCGAACTCGTCGGCATCCACTCGCACATCGGCTCGCAGATCTTCGACATGGCGGGCTTCGAGGTCTCCGCGCGCCGCGTCGTCGGGCTTCTCGCCGAGATCCGCGACGAGCACGGCGTCGAACTGCCCGAGATCGACCTCGGCGGCGGCCTCGGCATCGCGTACACCTCCGACGACGACCCGCGCGAGCCGCACGAGATCGCCAAGGCGCTCGGCGACATCGTGACGCGCGAGTGCGAGAGCGCCGGGCTGGCCGTGCCCCGTATCTCCGTCGAACCGGGCCGCGCCATCGTCGGGCCCACGGCCTTCACGCTCTACGAGGTCGGCACGATCAAGCCGCTTGAGGGGCTGCGCACGTACGTGTCCGTCGACGGCGGCATGTCGGACAACATCCGTACCGCGCTGTACGACGCCGAGTACTCCGTCGCGCTCGCCTCGCGGACCTCGGACGCCGCGCCGATGCTCGTCCGCGTCGTGGGCAAGCACTGTGAGAGTGGCGACATCGTCGTGCGCGACGCCTTCCTCCCGGCCGACCTCGCGCCGGGCGATCTGCTCGCCGTGCCCGCGACGGGCGCGTACTGCCGCTCGATGGCGAGCAACTACAACCACGCGCTGCGGCCGCCCGTCGTGGCCGTACGGGACGGGCAGGCCCGCGTCATCGTGCGCCGCGAGACGGAGGAAGACCTGCTCAGGCTCGACGTCGGCTGAGCGCGCACGCGGGTGCGGGGCGCCGTGACGGGGCGGGTCACGGCGCCCCGCACCCGTACGGAATGCTTGTCTCACGCATCGGACGCGGGGGCTGAAACCCCGGGGCCGTGCGTGAGACTGGACCCACCGCGACACACAGGCTCCGCGCCACGGAACACGCGGCGGCCCGCGGAACGACACGGAAAGACGAAACGAGGTCGGATGATGCGCACGCGTCCGCTGAAGGTGGCGCTCCTTGGCTGTGGGGTAGTCGGCTCAGAGGTGGCGCGCATCATGACGACGCACGCCGCCGACCTCGCCGCCCGCATCGGGGCCCCCGTCGAACTCGCCGGGGTCGCCGTGCGCCGCCCCGACAAGGTGCGCGAGGGCATCGACCCGGCGCTCATCACGACGGACGCGACCGCGCTCGTCAAACGCGGCGACCTCGATGTCGTCATCGAGGTCATCGGCGGCATCGAACCCGCCCGCACCCTCATCACGACGGCCTTCGCGCACGGCGCCTCGGTCGTCTCGGCGAACAAGGCGCTCCTCGCCAAGGACGGCCCCGCGCTGCACGCCGCCGCCGTCGAGCACGGCCAGGACCTCTATTACGAGGCCGCCGTCGCGGGCGCCATCCCGCTGCTGCGCCCGCTGCGCGAATCCCTCGCGGGCGACCACGTGCACCGCGTCCTCGGCATCGTCAACGGCACGACGAACTTCATCCTCGACAAGATGGACTCCACCGGGGCGGGCTACCAGGAGGCCCTGGACGAGGCCACCGCGCTCGGCTACGCGGAGGCCGACCCGACCGCCGACGTCGAGGGCTTCGACGCCGCGGCGAAGGCCGCGATCCTCGCCGGGATCGCCTTCCACACCCGTGTCGGCATCGACGACGTGCACCGCGAGGGCATGACCGAGGTGACCGCCGCCGACTTCGCCTCCGCGCGCGCGATGGGCTGCACCATCAAACTCCTCGCGATCTGCGAACGCGCCGCCGACGGCAGGAGCGTCAGCGCGCGCGTGCACCCCGCGATGCTCCCGCTCAGCCACCCGCTGGCGGGCGTCCGCGAGGCGTACAACGCCGTCTTCGTCGAGTCCGAGGCCGCCGGGCGGCTCATGTTCTACGGGCCGGGGGCGGGCGGCGCGCCGACCGCTTCCGCCGTGCTCGGCGACCTCGTCGCCGTGTGCCGCAACCGGCTCGCGGGGGCCACCGGGCCCGGCGAGTCCGCGTACGCGGGGCTGACCGTCTCCGGGATGGGCGAGGTCGTGACGCGGTACCACATCAGCCTGGACGTCGCCGACAAGCCCGGCGTGCTCGCCCAGGTGGCGACGGTCTTCGCCGAACAGGGCGTGTCGATCGACACCGTGCGTCAGCAGGGCAGGGGCGACGGCAGCGGCGAGGCGAGCCTCGTCGTCGTCACCCACCGGGCCCCCGACGCGGCCCTCAGCAGCACCGTCGAGGCGCTGCGCAAGCTCGACACCGTCCGGGGCGTCGCCAGCATCATGCGGGTTGAAGGAGAGTAGGCAGTCATGGTCCACCAGTGGCGCGGCATCATCGAGGAGTACCGGGACCGGCTCCCGGTCAAGGACACGACCGAGGTCGTCACGCTCGGCGAGGGCGGCACGCCTCTCGTCCCCGCGCAGGTGCTCTCCGAGCGCACCGGCTGCGACGTGTACCTCAAGGTCGAGGGCGCCAATCCGACCGGGTCCTTCAAGGACCGCGGCATGACGATGGCGATCACGCGCGCCAAGGAGGAAGGCGCGAAGGCCGTCATCTGCGCGTCGACGGGCAACACCTCCGCTTCGGCCGCCGCCTACGCCGTGCGCGCCCGCATGGTCAGCGCCGTCCTCGTGCCGCAGGGCAAGATCGCGCTCGGCAAGATGGGCCAGGCCCTCGTGCACGGTGCCAAGATCCTCCAGGTCGACGGGAACTTCGACGACTGCCTGACGCTCGCCCGCGCGCTCGCCGACAACTACCCCGTCTCGCTGGTCAATTCGGTCAACCCCGTCCGGATCGAAGGACAGAAGACCGCCGCGTTCGAGATCGTCGACACGCTCGGTGACGCGCCCGACCTCCACCTCCTGCCGGTCGGCAACGCGGGCAACATCACCGCGTACTGGAAGGGGTACCGCGAGTACGCCGCCGACAAGGTCGCGACCCGCACCCCGCGCATGTGGGGCTTCCAGGCGAGCGGTTCGGCGCCGATCGTGCGCGGCGAGGTCGTCAAGGACCCCCGTACCCTCGCCACGGCGATCCGCATCGGCAACCCGGCGTCCTGGCAGCAGGCGCTCGCCGCGCGCGAGGAGTCGGGCGGTCTCATCGACGAGGTGACCGACCGCCAGATCCTCGCCGCCTACCGGCTGTTGGCCGGTCAGGAAGGTGTCTTCGTCGAGCCCGCGTCCGCCGCGTCCGTGGCCGGGCTGCTCAAGGCCGCCGAGCAGGGCCTCGTCGACAAGGGGCAGCGCATCGTCTGCACGGTGACGGGCAACGGCCTCAAGGACCCCGACCGCGCGACCGAGGGCGCCCCGCGCCCCACGGTCATCCCGGTCGACGCCGCGGCGGCGGCGCGGCGCCTCGGCCTGACGGGCTGAGACCTCGACCTGACGGGCTGAGACCTCGGCCTGACGGGCTGAGACCTCGGTCCGACGGTCCCGGTTCTCGGCCGGACGGTCCGCGATTCCGGTCCCGACGGCCCGGCACGGGGCTGACACGCGCGGGCGACGCCGTCCCTCGTACGCGGATTTTCCTCGTACGAGGGACAGCGGCGCCCCGCGATCCGCCCGCGGGGAGCGGGGGGACGCCCGGCCGAATCAGGACAAGACATACGGGACCCGGCCCAAGTGGCGGGGGTCGCACGGCGTCCGGGCGACACGCGTCATGCGCCTCCCGTGCGCCCTATGTCGCGGGGGACGCTTCCTTCGATAGGCTGTGCCCCACCTGCCCCGCCGCTTGTGCCGCGGTGCCGCTGCCGTTGTGGCCGTACGATCCCACGCGCCCGGATGTGATCCGGACGTTCCGGGGGGATTCGCCGGAAGCGTGGACCATCCCCGCCCCCGCACACCAATCCCCACCAGCCCGCCCCGCGACAGTCACCGTGAGGGCTGCCGCCTCCAGCGGCCCGCCCCGCGCCGTACGGTGCAGTCCCCGCCCGAGGAACACAAGGAGAGTCCCCACGCGATGGCCGGTCCCGCCTTTCGCGCCGCCGCCGTCCGGGTGCGCACCCCCGCCTCAAGCGCCAACCTGGGTCCCGGCTTCGACGCCTTCGGGCTCGCGCTCGGCCTCTACGACGACGTCGTGGTGCGGGTCGCCGACTCGGGGCTGCGCATCGACATAGCCGGTGAGGGCAGCGAGACGCTGCCGCGTGATGAGAAGCATCTCCTCGTACGGTCCCTGCGCGCCGCCTTCGACCTGCTCGGCGGGCAGCCGCGCGGCCTGGAGATCGTCTGCGCCAACCGCATCCCGCACGGCCGCGGGCTCGGTTCCTCCTCGGCCGCCATCTGCGCGGGGATCGTCGCCGCGCGCGCTGTGACGACCGGCGGCGAGAGCCGCCTCGACACGCAGGCCCTCCTGGAACTCGCCACCGAGATCGAGGGCCACCCCGACAACGTCGCCGCCTGCCTGCTCGGCGGGTTCACGCTCTCGTGGATGGAGGGCGGGCTCGCCAGGGCGGTCAGGATGACGCCCGCCGACTCCGTCGTCCCCGTCGTCTTCGTCCCCGGGCGCCCGGTGCTCACCGAGACCGCCAGGGGACTTCTTCCGCGTACCGTGCCGCACGCCGACGCGGCGGCGAACGCGGGCCGTGCCGCGCTGCTCGTCGAGGCCCTGACCAGGCGCCCCGGGCTGCTCTTCACGGCGACCGAGGACCGCCTCCACCAGGAGTACCGGGGCCCTGCGATGCCCGAGTCGCTCGCCCTGGTGGAACGGCTGCGGGCGGACGGGGTGCCCGCAGTGATCTCCGGCGCGGGACCCACCGTCCTCGCGCTGGTCGACGAGGAGGCGGCCGACAAGGTCGCCGGGCTCGCGGGCGAGGAGTGGGCAGCGGCCCGCGTCCCCGTCGACACCGCGGGCGCGAGTGTGCTGCCGCTGGCGCCGTGACTCCACGGTCGCCGCACAGGAGAGGGGGAATATGTGTGGGATACGGTATTGTTAATCTCAACTGCGCACCCAATCGCCCTACGGCGAGGTGCCGCGTGTCTTCGCCAGGAATCCGGGGCCACTCGGAGCACATCCGGGGCCACCCGGAGCGCCGAATTTTCTCGGGCCACAGGGGCGGGACACCTCATCTTCCGGGAGTCCCCGTATCGCGCCGTGCCACGCACAGAGCGACAGCGAAGCGCTCCGGAACGGGCGTGACCCCATCCCGTGACACGCACTTCTGGTGACACGGCTGAGTCAGGCGTCTTCACCACCGTATTCCTCCGCCTCTTTGGCGGTCCATCGCCCCGGCGCATCCCCTTCACAGAGGACCACAGCCGGACAGCACAACCGGTCGCCGAGCCAGACAGGCCGACGTCCGCTCCAGGGAAGGACCCTTCGTGAGCGACACCACCGATCTGATGGGCGTGAGTGCCGACAGCACGGCTGAGGCTGCGCCCACCACGGACGCCGCCCCCTCCGCCGGGACCCGGCGCCGCCGCGGCACAGGGCTTGAGGGCATGGTGCTGGCCGAACTCCAGCAGGTCGCCTCAGGGCTCAAGATCAAGGGCACCGCGCGGATGCGCAAGAGCCAGCTGATCGACGCCATCAAGGAGGCGCAGTCCGGCGGAGGCGCGCCCGCGGCCGAGCCGAGTGCCGAGGCCAAGCCCAAGCGCCGCGCGACCTCCAAGGCGCGCACCGGCGAGGAGGCCCCGAAGGAGGCCGCGGCCTCGGCTCCCGCCGCCGCTCCCGCCAAGGAGCAGGCGCAGGCGTCCGAGGGCGGGCAGCAGCAGATCGACATCCCCGGGCAGCCCGCCAACGAGGCCCCGGGCGGCGAGCGCCGCAGGCGCCGCGCCACGGCCGAGGCGGGCAGCCCCGAGGCCGCCGAGCAGCCGCAGGCCGCCGAGCAGCCGCAGCGCGAGAACCGCGAAGGCCGCGAGAACCGCGACACTCGTGACAACCGCGCCAAGCAGGACCGCCAGGACGGCGGCCAGCACGGCCAGCAGGGCGGCCAGCACGGCCAGAACGACGGCGACAACGCCGAGGGCCGCTCGGGCCGCGACCGTGATCGCCGCAGGGGCCGCGACCGCGACGGCCGCGACAACAACCGCGACCGGGACAACAACCGCCGCGGCAACAAGGGCGACGACCAGCAGGGCGGCGGCGGCAACCAGAACCGCCAGAAGCAGCACGACAACCGCCCGCAGGACGACTTCGACGACGACGGCGGACGCCGCGGGCGCCGGGGCCGCTACCGCGACCGCAGGGGCCGTCGCGGCCGCGACGAGATCAACGAGCCGCAGGTCAACGAGGACGACGTCCTGATCCCCGTCGCGGGCATCCTCGACATCCTCGACAACTACGCGTTCATCAGGACCTCCGGCTACCTGCCGGGCCCGAACGACGTGTACGTCTCGCTCGCCCAGGTCCGCAAGAACGGCCTGCGCAAGGGCGACCACGTCACGGGCGCGGTGCGCCAGCCCAAGGACGGCGAGCGGCGCGAGAAGTTCAACGCGCTCGTGCGCCTCGACTCGGTCAACGGCATGGCGCCCGAGACCGGGCGCGGCCGCCCCGAGTTCCAGAAGCTCACCCCGCTCTACCCGCAGGACCGGCTCCGCCTGGAGACCGACCCCGGGGTGCTGACCACGCGGATCATCGACCTCGTCGCCCCGATCGGCAAGGGCCAGCGCGGGCTCATCGTGGCCCCGCCGAAGACCGGCAAGACGATGATCATGCAGGCGGTCGCCAACGCGATCACCACGAACAACCCCGAGTGCCACCTCATGGTCGTCCTCGTCGACGAGCGGCCCGAAGAGGTCACCGACATGCAGCGCTCGGTGAAGGGCGAGGTCATCTCCTCGACCTTCGACCGGCCCGCCGAGGACCACACCACGGTCGCCGAGCTGGCGATCGAGCGGGCCAAGCGGCTCGTCGAGCTGGGCCACGACGTCGTCGTGCTCCTCGACTCGATCACCCGCCTGGGCCGCGCCTACAACCTGGCGGCCCCGGCCTCCGGGCGCATCCTCTCCGGCGGTGTCGACTCCACGGCGCTCTACCCGCCCAAGCGCTTCTTCGGCGCCGCGCGCAACATCGAGGACGGCGGCTCGCTCACCATCCTCGCCACCGCGCTCGTCGAGACCGGCTCGCGCATGGACGACGTGATCTTCGAGGAGTTCAAGGGCACCGGCAACATGGAGCTGGTCCTCGACCGCAAGCTCGCCGACAAGCGCATCTTCCCCGCGGTCAACGTCGACGCCTCCGGCACCCGCAAGGAGGAGATCCTCCTCGCCGGTGACGAGCTGGGCATCGTCTGGAAGCTGCGCCGGGTGCTCCACGCGCTCGACCAGCAGCAGGCGATCGAACTGCTCCTGGACCGCATGAAGAAGACCAAGTCCAACGCGGAGTTCCTGCTCCAGATCCAGAAGACCACGCCCGGCACCGGCAGCAACGGCGGCGAGTGAGGTCCGGAGGACCTGAGGCCCCAAGGGCCCGCGGGACCCGTGGCGGGACCGTATGACGAAGGCCGGGGGCCGCTTTTCCCACCAGGGAGGGCGGCCCCCGGCCTTCGCGCTGCCACGGCGGCGGTACGGAGACACGCACGGAGACACGTACGAAGACAGGCGCGGAGCCACGCACGGAGACACGTACGGGGACCCGCGGGGACGCGCCCTCGCGTGCGGCGGGCCCGTCGGCCCGTACCTCGCTCCCCGTACCCCCGCTCCCCGTACCTCGCGCTCCGTACCCCCGCACCCCGTGCCCGCGTGTCCTTCGCCACAGCCCGTGAGCGACCCCGTCCCCTCGCCGCACCGGAAAACCCCAGGCAGTCCGCGTGGAGGGCGCAGCGATCGGCTGAATCGGGCCCCGTCGTGATCACAGCGCGTTGTGCGACGCTGGCGAGATCCGGCGTCGTGCTGACGTGGGCACGCCGGGACGGGGGAGCCACGCGACAGAGCTGAGGAGCGCATGACCGACACCCCCGCGAGCCCCGAGGAGGGGTCCCGCCCCCGCCGGGGCGGCAAGGGGCGCCGCCGCAAGCCGCGCGCCCGCCGCAAGGGCCTGCTGATCGCCGCCTGGGCGACCGCGGGACTCGTCGTACTCGGCGGCTCGGGCCTCGGCTACGCGTACTGGCACCTCAACCACAACATCAAGGGCGTCGACATCGACGCGGCGCTCGGCAAGGACAGGCCGGCCGACACCGACGACGGCTCGATGGACATCCTCGTCCTCGGCTCCGACTCGCGCTCGGGCGCGAACGGGAAGTACGGGCGCGACGAGGGCGCCGCACGCTCCGACACCGCGATGGTCGTGCACGTCTACGAGGGCCACAAGAAGGCGAGCGTCGTCTCCATCCCGCGCGACACCCTCGTCGACCGCCCCGCGTGCACGACGGACGACGGGAAGACCGTCGCCGCCGCCCGTCAGGCGATGTTCAACAGCGCCTACGCGGCCGGCGGGCCCGCGTGCGCCGTCAAGACCGTCGAGTCGATGTCCGGCATCCGCATGGACCACTACGTCGAGGTCGACTTCACGGGCTTCAAGAAGCTCATCGACGCGCTCGGCGGTGTCCCGCTCACCACGACGAAGCCCATCCAGGACGCCTCCAGCCACCTGAACCTCCCCGCGGGCAAGCACACCCTGGACGGCGAGCAGTCCCTCGGCCTCGTGCGCACCCGGCACGGCGTGGGCGACGGCAGCGACCTCGGCCGCATCCAGCTCCAGCAGGCCTTCGTCAAGGCGCTCATCGAGCGCGTCAAACACGTCGGCGTCCTCGGCAACCCCGCGAAGGCGTACAAGCTCGCCGGGGCGGCCACGAGCGCCCTCACGACCGACTCGGGTCTCGACTCGGTGAGCGGGCTCGCGAAGCTCGGCACCTCGCTCAAGGGCGTCAGGACCTCGGGCATGACGATGGTGACGCTGCCCGTCGGCTACGACCCCCAGAACGCCAACCGCGTCCTGCCCGACGCCGCCAAGGACACGCTGCTGTGGAAGGCGCTGCGCGCCGACGCCCCGGTCCCCGCCGCCGCGCGGCACGGCACGACCGAGGGCGGGGCCGACGGGGTCGTCAAGGGCTGAGGCCCGGAAGGGGTCACCGGCCGGTGCCGGCGGGCGACCCTCCGTACGGGAATACGAGCGCCCCGACCCCGGTTTTGGGGGATACGGCCAGTGCTGGCAAACTGGTACGTCGGTCCCGGTTCACGTGGCGCCATTCCCGGCTCCGCGACCCGGCACCCTCCAGAACCTAGGAGACACCTTGAAGCGCGACATCCACCCCGAGTACGTCGAGACGCAGGTCAGCTGCACCTGTGGCGCGTCGTTCACCACCCGTAGCACCGTCCCGTCCGGCACCATCCGCGCCGACGTGTGCTCCGAGTGCCACCCGTTCTACACGGGCAAGCAGAAGATCCTCGACACCGGCGGCCGCGTGGCCCGCTTCGAGGCCCGCTTCGGCAAGGCCGCCACCGGCTCCGCCAAGAAGTAGCGAGCCGAACGCGCCGGTCCTCGGCCGCCCCTCGGGGCGGCCGGGGCCGGCGCTTTTTCGGCGGTGGCACGCCGTCCCGCGCGCCACGCCCCCGCGGTCCCCCTTGCGGCCCAGCCCCGCAGCCCTTCCACGCACGCGATTTGGAGCCCGGAGATGTTCGAGGCGGTCGAGGAACTCATCGGCGAGCACGCCGAACTGGAGCGGACACTCGCCGACCCCTCGGTCCACGCCGACCAGGCCAACGCCAGGCGGCTCAGCAAGCGCTACGCCGAGCTGACCCCCATCGTCGGCACCTACCGGGCCTGGCGCTCGACCGGCGAGGACATCGCCACCGCGCGTGAACTCGCCGCCGAGGACCCCGAGTTCGCCGCCGAGGTCAAGGAGCTGGACGAGCGCCGCGAGGAGCTGACCGAAAAGCTGCGCCTCCTGCTCGTCCCGCGCGACCCGAGCGACGACAAGGACGTCATCCTGGAGATCAAGGCGGGCGCGGGCGGCGACGAGTCCGCGCTCTTCGCGGGGGACCTGCTGCGCATGTACCTGCGGTACGCGGAGCGGGTCGGCTGGAAGACCGAGATCCTCGACGCCACCGAGTCCGAACTGGGCGGTTACAAGGACGTCCAGGTCGCCGTGAAGACGAAGGGCAACGCGAACCCCGAGCCCGGGCACGGGGTCTGGGCGCGGATGAAGTACGAGGGCGGCGTGCACCGCGTGCAGCGGGTCCCCTCGACCGAGTCCCAGGGCCGCATCCACACCTCGGCCGCCGGGGTCCTCGTGACCCCCGAGGCCGAGGAGGTCGACGTCGAGATCAACCCGAACGACCTGCGCATCGACGTCTACCGCTCCTCGGGACCCGGCGGCCAGTCCGTCAACACGACCGACTCGGCCGTGCGCATCACGCACCTGCCCACCGGCGTCGTCGCCTCCTGCCAGAACGAGAAGAGCCAGCTCCAGAACAAGGAGCAGGCCCTGCGCATCCTGCGCTCCAGACTCCTGGCGGCGGCCCAGGAGGAGGCCGAGCGCGAGGCGGCCGACGCGCGCCGCAGCCAGGTGCGCACCGTGGACCGCTCGGAGAAGATCCGTACGTACAACTTCCCCGAGAACCGCATCTCCGACCACCGCGTCGGCTACAAGGCGTACAACCTCGACCAGGTGCTCGACGGGGACCTCGACGCGGTCATCCAGGCGTGCGTGGACGCGGACTCCGCGGCCAAGCTCGCCGCGGCGTGACCGCGGGCGCGCACCCGTGACAGCGCGCGCAAGCGTGACCGAGAGCGGCCGCAGGGCCGCGGCAGCCGGCGGCGCCGGCGCCAGAGGAAGGACAGGCGCGTGAACCTCCTGCTCGCCGAGGTGGCCCAGGCCACCCAGCGGCTCGCCGCCGCCGGTGTGCCCTCTCCCCGCAACGACGCGGAGGAGCTGGCCGCGTACGTGCACGACGTCAAGCGCGGAGAACTGCACACCGTCCCGGACGCCGACTTCGACGCCCGCTACTGGGAGACGATCGCCCGCCGCGAGGCGCGCGAGCCGCTCCAGCACATCACCGGGCGGGCCTACTTCCGCTACCTGGAACTCCAGGTCGGCCCCGGCGTCTTCGTGCCCAGGCCCGAGACCGAGTCCGTCGTCGGCTGGGCCATAGACGCCGTGCGCGCGATGGACGTCGTCGAACCGCTCGTCGTGGACCTGTGCACGGGCTCGGGTGCCATCGCGCTCGCGCTCGCGCAGGAGGTGCCGCGCTCCACGGTGCACGCCGTCGAGCTGAGCGAGGACGCCCTCGTGTGGACCCGCAAGAACGTCGAGGGCTCCCGCGTCCACCTCCACCAGGGCGACGCCTTCGCGGCCCTGCCCGCGCTCGACGGGCAGGTCGACCTGGTGATCTCCAACCCGCCGTACATCCCGCTCACCGAGTGGGAGTACGTGGCGCCCGAGGCCCGCGACCACGACCCCGAGATGGCGCTCTTCTCCGGCGAGGACGGACTCGACACGATCCGCCGCATCGAGCGCACCGCGCACCGCCTGCTGCGCCCGGGCGGTGTCGTCGTCGTCGAGCACGCCGACACGCAGGGCGGCCAGGTGCCGTGGCTCTTCACCGAGGAGCGCGGCTGGGCGGACGCCGCCGACCACCCCGACCTCAACAACCGCCCGCGCTTCGCGACGGCCCGCAAGGCCCTGCCGTGAGCCGCCCGGGCCCGCACGACCCGCACGCACGCCCGTACGAGCCGCCCCACGCCCCGTACGGCCCCTCCCACGCCCCGTACGACCCCCCGCACCTTCCCCGCGAACAGGAGACCCGCTGATGGCACGGCGATACGACTGCGACGACGCGACCGACCGCGCCACCGGCCTGCGCGAGGCCGCCTCCGCCGTCCGGCGCGGCGAACTCGTCGTCCTGCCGACCGACACCGTCTACGGCATCGGCGCCGACGCCTTCAGCGCCGAAGCGGTCGGCGACCTGCTCACCGCCAAGGGCCGCGGGCGCAACATGCCCTCGCCCGTGCTCATCGGCTCGCCGAACACCCTGCACGGTCTCGTCACGGACTTCTCCGAGACCGCCTGGGACCTCGTGGACGCCTTCTGGCCCGGCGGCCTCACGCTCGTCGCCCGCCACCAGCCCTCGCTCGCCTGGGACCTCGGGGACACCCGCGGCACCGTCGCGATCCGGATGCCGCTCCACCCGGTCGCGATCGAACTCCTCACCGACTTCGGCCCGATGGCCGTCTCCTCGGGCAACCTCACGGGCCACCCGGCGCCCGAGACCTGCGATGCCGCGCAGGAGATGCTCGGCGACTCCGTTTCCGTCTACCTCGACGGCGGCCCCACCTCGGGAAACGTTCCTTCCTCGATCGTCGACGTGAGCGGCGAGGTGCCCGTGCTGCTGCGTGCCGGTGTCATCGACGCCGAAGAGCTGCGCAAGGTGGTACCCCATCTCAAGGTGGCCAGTTGACGGCCCCCGGCGAAGGCCGGGACATACCCGGGGACCCGCCCGACCCTCCCTTCCGCATCCTCCACGTCAGCACGGGGAACGTGTGCCGCTCGCCGATCACCGAGCGGCTGACCCGCCATGCCCTCATGGCCAGGCTCGGGGAGCGCGCGGGCGCCGAGCTGCTCGTGGAGAGCGCGGGGACCTGGGGGCACGAGGGCGCGCCGATGGAGGAGAACGCGGCCGCCGTACTGCGGGAACTGGGCGCCGACCCGGTGGGTTTCCGCGCCAGGGAGCTGCTCGACGCGCACGTCATCCACGCCGACCTCGTCCTCACGGCGACCCGCGACCACCGCGCGCAGGTGATCTCGATGGGACACTCGGCGGGCCTGCGCACCTTCACGCTCAAGGAGTTCACCCGGCTCGTACGCGCCATAGACCCCGCGACGCTGCCGGACACCGCCGATCTCGCCGCCCGCGCGCGGGCGCTGGTACGGGCCGCCGCCGCGCTGCGCGGCTGGCTGCTCGCGCCCACCCCCGAGGCGGACGAGGTGCACGACCCCTACGGGGCTCCGTTGACGTTCTTCGAGGCCATCGGCGGGGAGATCAGCGAGGCGCTCGACCCCGTGATCAACGCGCTGACAGGGGCCGAAGTGGCCCGGTGATCCGGGGCAGGGCCCGGCGGTTACGGGCTCGCTGCGCCCGGTGCGCGGGGCGAGGAGGGCCCGCGCGGGAAGGCGCGGAACGTCCCCCGTGCGACGGATGTGCGGTGCGGGGGATTTGGGGCGTTCGGGGGTCCCGTGACCCGCTACGGGGGCGTTTCGGGGCAACCAGAGGGGCTACCCGGAAGGTCAGGGCGGTATGCGCGCGAAGCTAAGGTGTGCGCTGGAGGATGGCCGCTCGATCTGTGGGGAAGCCCGTGCGTGAATACCTGCTGACGCTCTGCATCACGATGGCGGTGACCTATCTGCTGACCGGACCGGTGCGGAAGTTCGCCATCGTCGCGGGCGCCATGACCGAGATCCGGGCCCGGGACGTGCACCGCGAACCGACCCCCCGGCTCGGGGGCATCGCGATGTTCGCGGGGCTGTGCGCGGGGCTGCTCGTCGCCGATCACCTCACCAATCTCAACAGCGTCTTCGTGACCTCGCACGAACCCAGGGCGCTGCTCTCGGGGGCCGCGATCATCTGGATCGTCGGGGTGCTCGACGACAAGTACGAGATCGACGCGCTCGTGAAGCTCGGCGGCCAGCTCATCGCCGCCGGTGTCATGGTCGTCCAGGGCCTCACGATCCTGTGGCTGCCGATCCCCGGCGAGGGCACGATCCTGCTGAGTGCCTGGCAGGGCAATCTGCTCACGGTCGCGCTCGTCCTCGTCACCGTCAACGCGGTCAACTTCGTCGACGGGCTCGACGGCCTCGCCGCCGGGATGGTCTGCATCGCGGCGACCGCGTTCTTCCTGTACGCCTACCGGATCTGGTACGGGCACGCCATCGAGGCGGCCGCGCCGGCGACGCTCTTCTCGGCGATCCTCATCGGCATGTGCCTCGGTTTCCTGCCGCACAACATGCCACCGGCGAGGATCTTCATGGGCGACTCGGGCTCGATGCTCATCGGGCTCGTGCTCGCCGCGGGCGGCATCTCGATCACCGGGCAGGTCGAGCCGGACGCGCTCAACCTCTTCACGGGCTCGGAGCGCGCCTCGGTCCACGAGATGGTGCCCTCGTACATCCCGCTGCTGCTGCCCCTTTCGATCATCGCGGTGCCCGCGGTGGACCTCGTGCTCGCGGTGGTGCGGCGCACCTGGCGCGGGCAGTCGCCGTTCGCCGCCGACCGGGGCCACCTCCACCACCGTCTGTTGCAGCTCGGGCACTCCAAGTCCCGGGCCGTGCTGATCATGTACTTCTGGTGCGCGCTCATCTCCTTCGGGACGCTCGCGTACTCGGTGAACTCGGCCTCGATGTGGATCGTGCTGGCGATCATGGCGGGGAGCGCGGTCGGCCTCGTGCTGCTCCTGCTGCCGCGCTTCCAGCCCCGCGTGCCGCACTGGGCGGAGAAGGCCGTGCCGCCGCGCTACCGACGGCGCAGGGCGGCGCTGCGGCGGGCGAGGGCGCAGGCGGCGGCCGCGGCGGTGGACGCGGCGGCGGAGGGGGCCGCTCCGGCGCGTACCGCCCACGGGGCGACGGCACTCGGCGCGTACGAGAAGCGCGATCCCGCGCCCTCGGCGGGCTCGCGGCACTGAATACGGAAAGGTCACGGGCTCCACCGAGAGTTCACCTGGACGTGCCGGGTCGCCTCAACCGATGGCAAAATCCCCTTAATAGCAGACAAGTTGAGGGGAGGTCACGCGCTGAGCGGCGAATTAACGCTCACGTGTGACAACTAGCACACGTTCGAGGTAAAGACCTCATCAAATAGTTTGTGATAGCGTTCACGAGGCCGGGGGAACAGGGTCGAAGGGCCGTGCTGAGACGGCTCGTTGACCCCTGTCACCCGGAGGCTCCCGTCTCCCACCCGGTCTACGCTCGTCCCCGACGAGTCCCCCTTGTGCAGTACCCCTGTGCTTTGCCCACCCACGTAGCGGAGTTGCCGCCATGCCCTCCCAGGAAACCCTCCTCCTCCAGCGGACCGCTGTGCCCACAGCCGCCGCCGGCGCGATCGCAGCCGTTGTCGCCGCGATCGTGGCAGGCGGAAAGGGAGCCCTCGGCGCTGTGGTCGCGACGGTCATCGTGCTGCTCTTCATGGGCGGCGGCCTCGCGCTCCTCCAGTGGGTCGGCCGCACCTACCCGCAGATCTTCCAGGGCATGGGGCTCGCGCTCTACACGGGCCAGCTCCTGCTCCTCTTCGTCTTCGTGGCCGCGTTCAAGAACACCGATCTCTTCGACCCCAAGGTCTTCGCCGCCGTCATCGTGGCGGGAACCTTGATCTGGGTCGCGGCGCAGGCCCGCGCACACACGAAGGCGAAGATCCTCTACGTCGACCCCGAGGCCGCGAACAAGGCCGGGAGCGCGACGAAGTCGGGGTCCCGCGCATGAGGGGTAGGGGCGGGATAAAGGGTCGCGGACGCGACTGCTATTGTCCGGTTCCAACTGCGGCATCGCGGACGCGGCCATCCGAGCCTTGTCCTGCTGGACCGCGAGGCTCGTCGAGCGAGAGCCGTCCCCACACCCGTAACACCAGTCCCGTGCCGACCAGCGGCTCCGCGCCGCGCCGACACAACGAGGTTGCCGTACCTATGCGCCACGCTGAAGGAGCCCGCGGTGAGTGCTGACCCGACGCAGGTGCTCGCCTTCGAGACCGACTGCCACATCTTCGACGGATGCGGTTTCCCGGCTCCGGGCCTGCACTCGTTCCTGTTCAAGCCGCTCTGGGGCGACGGGGACAGCAATCTTTACTTCAACAAGACGATGCTGCTCGCCCTCCTGGGCTCGATCATCATCATCGGCTTCTTCTGGGTCGCCTTCCGCAAGCCGAAGGTCGTTCCCGGCAAGGTCCAGATGGTCGCCGAGGCCGGTTACGACTTCATCCGGCGCGGGGTCGTCTACGAGACGATGGGCAAGAAGGAAGGCGAGAAGTGGGTTCCGCTCATCGTCTCCTTGTTCTTCTTCGTCTGGATGATGAACCTCTGGTCGATCATTCCGGTCGCGCAGTTCCCGGTCACGTCGGTCATCTCGTACCCCGCGGTGCTCGCGCTCGTCGTCTACGTGACCTGGATCAGCCTCACGTTCAAGCGGCACGGCTGGACGGGCTTCTGGAAGAACGTCACCGGCTTCGACAAGTCGCTCGGCGCGGTCGCCTACCTCGCCGCGTTCATCGAGCTGTTCTCGAACCTGCTCGTGCGTCCCTTCACGCACGCGGTGCGACTCTTCGCCAACATGTTCGCGGGCCACACGCTGATCCTGCTCTTCACGATCGCGAGCTGGTACCTGCTCAACGGCATCGGGATCGCCTACGCGGGCGTCTCCTTCATCATGACCCTCGTGATGACCGCCTTCGAGCTGTTCATCCAGGCCCTTCAGGCGTACGTCTTCGTGCTCCTCACCTGCACTTTCCTCCAGGGTGCCGTCGCCGAGCACCACTGACCTCGGCCCGCCCCCACCTTGATCGTCCGGTGGTCAACCCCCACCGGCCCTTGTAAAGAGAAGGAAGAACCGGCATGTCCGCTCTCCAGACCCTCGCCGCCGACGGCCTCACCGGTGACCTCAAGGCGCTCGGCTCCATCGGCTACGGCCTCGCGGCCATCGGCCCCGGCGTCGGCGTCGGCATCATCTTCGGCAACGGCACCCAGGCGCTCGCCCGCCAGCCCGAAGCGGCCGGCCTGATCCGCGCCAACCAGATCCTCGGCTTCGCCTTCTGTGAGGCGCTCGCGCTGATCGGTCTGGTCATGCCGTTCGTCTACGGCTCCTGATCACCCGATCTCGTACGCCCACTAGACGAAAGGCACCCAAGTGAGCTCACTGCTGATGCTCGCGGCGGAAGAGGAGAACCCCCTCGTTCCGCCGATCCCCGAGCTGGTCATCGGCGCCCTCGCCTTCGTCATCGTCTTCGGCCTCCTCGCCTGGAAGCTCCTCCCGAACATCAACAAGGTTCTGGACGAGCGCCGTGAGGCCATCGAGGGCGGGATGGAGAAGGCCGAGGCCGCTCGTACCGAGGCCGACAGCGTGCTGGAGCAGTACAAGGCCCAGCTCGCCGAGGCACGGCACGAGGCCGCCCGGCTGCGGTCCGAGGCCCAGGAACAGGGCGCCACGCTCATCGCCGAGATGCGCGCGGAAGGCCAGCGGCAGCGTGAGGAGATCATCGCCGCAGGCCACACCCAGATCGAGGCGGACCGCAAGGCCGCGGCGAACACTCTGCGCCAGGACGTCGGCCGCCTCGCGACCGAGCTGGCCGGCAAGCTGGTCGGCGAGTCCCTGGAGGACCACGCGCGCCAGAGCCGCACGATCGACCGTTTCCTCGACGAACTCGACGCGAAGGCTGAGGCGGCACGATGAACGGAGCGAGCCGCGAGGCGCTGTCGGCCGCGGTCCAGCGTCTCGACGCGCTGACGGACTCGACGTCCGCCGACGCCACGACGCTGGCCGAGGAGCTGACGGCGACCACCACGCTGCTCGACCGCGAGGTGTCCCTGCGTCGGGTCCTCACCGACCCGGCGCAGCCCGCCGAGGCCAAGGCGCAGCTCGCCGAGCGCCTGCTCAGCGGCCAGGTCAGCGGTCCCACCGCCGACCTCGTCGCCGGCCTGGTGCGTTCCCGCTGGTCGCGTTCGCGCGACTTCACGGACGCCCTGGAGGAGCTGGCGACCCTCGCCGAGCTGACCGCCGCGCAGCGGGCCGGCGGCCTGGACGACGTGGAGGACGAGATCTTCCGCTTCGGCCGGATCGTCGTCTCCGATCACGCGCTGCGTGCCGCGCTCACCGACGACTCGGCCCCGGCCGAGGCGCGCGCGAGCCTGGTGCGCACCCTCCTCGCGGGCCGTGCCCACGCGAGCACCGAGCGGATTCTCGCCCGGCTCGCGGCACACCCCCGAGGACGTAGCCTGGAAAGCGGACTGGAAAGGCTCGCCCGGCTCGCCGCCGAGCGACGCAACCGGCTCGTGGCAGTGGTCACCTCCGCGGTACCCCTCAGCGATGCCCAGCGCGACCGCCTCGCGCGGTCCCTGGCGAAGCTGTACGGCAAGGAGCTGCACCTCAACCTCGATGTGGACCCGGAAGTCCTCGGTGGCATCCGCGTCCAGATCGGTGACGAGGTCATCAACGGCTCGCTCGCCGACCGCATCGACGAGGTCAGCCGCCGGATGGCTGGCTGACCAGGTCGGCGCCGCCCGGCCCTGCGCGGCCGGGCTCGCGGACCCGAGCGGTCGCGGAGACCGAGCGGCTTCGGACGCCGAGCGGCTGCGAGGCTTCGGGGCCTGAAGGCCTCCGACACCGAGCAGCTTGAGACATGCACGATCAAACGGCCCGGTTGGGCCGTCCACAGGATGAAGAAGTTCTGGGGGGTTCCCCCAGGAACCCCCAAAGACTTCGGGCCCAACAAGGAGAGCAGGGAACTCAGATGGCGGAGCTCACGATCCGGCCGGAGGAGATCCGGGACGCACTGGAGAACTTCGTCCAGTCGTACAAGCCGGACGCGGCCTCGCGCGAGGAGGTCGGCACTGTCACCACCGCGGGCGACGGCATCGCCCGTATCGAGGGGCTGCCCTCGGCGATGGCGAATGAACTGCTGAAGTTCGAGGACGGCACCCTCGGCCTCGCCCTCAACCTTGAGGAGCGCGAGATCGGTGCCATCGTCCTCGGCGAGTTCAGCGGCGTCGAGGAGGGGCAGCCGGTCACGCGTACCGGCGAGGTCCTCTCGGTCGGCGTCGGCGACGGCTACCTCGGCCGTGTCGTCGACCCGCTGGGCAACCCGATCGACGGTCTCGGCGAGATCGCGACCACGGGGCGCCGCGCGCTGGAGCTTCAGGCTCCCACCGTCATGCAGCGCAAGTCGGTCCACGAGCCGATGGAGACGGGCTACAAGGCCGTCGACGCCATGACCCCGATCGGCCGCGGCCAGCGTCAGCTGATCATCGGCGACCGCCAGACCGGCAAGACCGCGCTGGCCGTCGACACGATCATCAACCAGCGCGCCAACTGGGAGTCGGGCGACCCCAACAAGCAGGTGCGCTGCATCTACGTCGCCATCGGTCAGAAGGGCTCCACCATCGCCTCGGTGCGCAGCTCCCTCGAAGAGGCCGGCGCGCTCGACTACACGACCATCGTCGCCTCGCCGGCCTCCGACCCGGCCGGCTTCAAGTACCTCGCCCCGTACACCGGCTCGGCCATCGGCCAGCACTGGATGTACGACGGCAAGCACGTCCTGATCATCTTCGACGACCTGTCGAAGCAGGCCGACGCCTACCGCGCCGTCTCCCTCCTGCTGCGCCGCCCGCCGGGGCGCGAGGCGTACCCGGGTGACGTCTTCTACCTGCACTCGCGTCTCCTGGAGCGCTGCGCGAAGCTCTCCGACGACCTGGGCGCCGGTTCGATGACGGGTCTGCCGATCGTCGAGACGAAGGCCAACGACGTCTCGGCGTTCATCCCGACCAACGTCATCTCCATCACCGACGGCCAGTGCTTCCTGGAGTCCGACCTCTTCAACGCCGGTCAGCGCCCCGCGCTGAACGTCGGTATCTCGGTCTCCCGCGTCGGTGGCTCCGCACAGCACAAGGCGATGCGTCAGGTCTCCGGGCGTCTGCGCCTGGACCTCGCCCAGTACCGCGAGCTGGAGTCCTTCGCGGCCTTCGGTTCCGACCTGGACGCCGCGTCGAAGGCGCAGCTCGCCCGCGGTCAGCGCCTGGTGGAACTGCTCAAGCAGGACCAGTACCAGCCGATGGCGACCGAGGACCAGGTCGTCTCCATCTGGGCGGGTACCAACGGCAAGATGGACGAGGTGCCCGTCCCCGACGTGCGCCGCTTCGAGAAGGAGCTGCTCAGCTGGCTGCACAGCACGCGGCAGCCGCTCCTCACCTCCATCAAGGAGGGCGCCAAGATGTCCGACGACACCATCACGGCGGTCGGCGACGCGGTCGAGGAGTTCAAGAAGCAGTTCCAGACCTCGGACGGCAAGCTGCTGGGCGACGACGCCTCCGCGACCGCCGCCAAGTGACGACCGAAGGGACCTGACTCATGGGAGCCCAGCTCCGGGTCTACAAGCGGCGTATCCGGTCCGTCTCGGCGACCAAGAAGATCACCAAGGCGATGGAGATGATCGCCGCCTCGCGCATCGTCAAGGCGCAGCGCAAGGTGGCGGCGTCGACCCCGTACGCGACCGAGCTGACCCGCGCGGTCACGGCGGTCGCGACCGGCTCGAACACGCAGCACCCGCTGACCACCGAGGCCGAGAAGCCCGTCCGCAGCGCTGTCCTGGTACTCGCCAGCGACCGCGGTCTGGCCGGTGCCTTCAACGCCAACGCGCTCAAGCAGGCGGAGCAGCTGACCGCGAAGCTGGAGGCCGCGGGCCGCACGGTCGACATCTATGTCGTCGGCCGGCGCGGCATCGCGCACTACAACTTCCGTGAGCGTGCCCTCGCGGGTTCGTGGACCGGCTTCACGGATGAGCCGACCTACGCCGACGCCAAGACGGTGGCAGGACCGCTGATCGAGGCCATCGAGAAGGACACGGCCGAGGGCGGCGTGGATGAACTCCACCTCGTCTACACCGAGTTCGTCTCGATGATGACGCAGACCGCGCGAGACGACCGGCTGCTGCCGCTCCGTCTCGACGAGGTCAAGAAGGAAGCGGCGCCGGAGGGCGAGATCCTCCCGCTCTTCGACTTCGAGCCCTCGGCGGAGGACGTACTCGACGCCCTCCTGCCGCGGTACGTCGAGAGCAGGATCTACAACGCGCTGCTCCAGTCCGCCGCCTCCAAGCACGCTGCCACGCGGCGCGCGATGAAGTCGGCCACGGACAACGCCGGAGAGCTGATCAACACGCTGTCCCGGCTTGCCAACCAGGCCCGCCAGGCCGAAATCACCCAGGAAATCAGCGAGATCGTCGGTGGCTCCAGTGCCCTGGCCGACGCGAACGCGGGGAGTGAAAAGTAATGACGACCAGTGTGGAGACGGCCGTCGCGACGGGCCGCGTCGCCCGGGTGATCGGCCCGGTCGTCGACGTGGAGTTCCCCGTCGACGCGATGCCGGAGATCTACAACGCGCTGCACGTGGACATCGACGACCCGGCCGAGGAGGGCACGCGCAAGACGCTGACCCTTGAGGTCGCCCAGCACCTGGGTGACGGCCTGGTCCGCGCGATCTCCATGCAGCCCACCGACGGCCTGGTGCGCCAGGCCGCGGTGACCGACACCGGCGAGGGCATCAAGGTCCCGGTCGGCGACTTCACCAAGGGCAAGGTGTTCAACACCCTCGGCGAGGTGCTGAACAAGCCGGAGGAGAACGCGAACGTCGGCGAGCGCTGGGCGATCCACCGCACCGCGCCCAAGTTCGACGAGCTTGAGTCGAAGACCGAGATGTTCGAGACCGGCATCAAGGTCATCGACCTGCTGACCCCGTACGTCAAGGGCGGCAAGATCGGTCTGTTCGGTGGTGCCGGTGTCGGCAAGACGGTGCTCATCCAGGAGATGATCTACCGCGTCGCCAACAACCACGACGGTGTCTCGGTGTTCGCCGGTGTCGGTGAGCGCACCCGTGAGGGCAACGACCTCATCGACGAGATGAGCGACTCGGGCGTCATCGACAAGACCGCGCTGGTCTTCGGCCAGATGGACGAGCCCCCGGGGACGCGTCTGCGCGTCGCGCTCGCCGGCCTGACGATGGCCGAGTACTTCCGCGACGTCCAGAAGCAGGACGTGCTGTTCTTCATCGACAACATCTTCCGCTTCACGCAGGCCGGTTCCGAGGTCTCCACGCTGCTCGGCCGCATGCCCTCCGCGGTGGGCTACCAGCCGAACCTGGCCGATGAGATGGGTCTCCTCCAGGAGCGCATCACCTCGACCCGTGGTCACTCCATCACCTCGATGCAGGCGATCTACGTGCCCGCCGACGACCTCACGGACCCGGCCCCGGCGACCACCTTCGCGCACCTCGACGCGACGACGGTGCTCTCCCGCCCGATCTCCGAGAAGGGCATCTACCCGGCCGTGGACCCGCTGGACTCCACGTCCCGCATCCTGGACCCGCGGTACATCGCGAAGGACCACTACGACACCGCCATGCGGGTCAAGAACATCCTTCAGAAGTACAAGGACCTCCAGGACATCATCGCCATCCTCGGTATGGACGAGCTGGGCGAGGAGGACAAGCTGGTCGTCTCGCGCGCCCGTCGTGTCGAGCGCTTCCTCTCCCAGAACACCCACGTCGCCAAGCAGTTCACCGGCGTGGACGGCTCGGACGTGCCGCTGGACGAGTCGATCGCCGCGTTCAACGCGATCTGCGACGGCGAGTTCGACCACTTCCCGGAGCAGGCGTTCTTCCTCTGCGGTGGCATCGAGGACCTGAAGGCCAACGCCAAGGAGCTGGGCGTCTCCTGACCCCCGCGCTTCACCGCCGTCCGGCCGGGCACCGTCCCGGCCGGCGGCACCCGGGGCGCACGCCCCGGCCCGGGGCCCGTACCCGCCCCGTAGAATCTTTTCCCACACCCGGCCGGCGCGCCGGGTGGTGACCCGAGGAGCACCTCTTGGCTGCTGAACTGCATGTCGAGCTGGTGGCCGCGGACCGCAGTGTCTGGTCCGGCGAGGCCACCCTCGTCGTCGCCCGCACCACCTCCGGGGACATCGGCGTCATGCCCGGTCACCAGCCGATCCTTGGTGTGCTGGAGTCGGGCCCGGTGACGATCCGTACCACCGACGGTGGCACCGTCGTCGTCGCGGTGCACGGCGGCTTCCTGTCCTTCGCGGACAACAAGCTGTCGCTGCTCGCGGAGATCGCGGAGCTGTCCGAGGAGATCGACGTCCAGCGCGCCGAGCGCGCGCTGGAGCGCGCGAAGTCCGAGGCGGACGCCCACGCCGAGCGCCGGGCCGAGGTCCGGCTGCGGGCGGCGGCGTCGCACTGACCGCACGCGCGATAACGTAGTACCTCAGCCGCGGCCCGGCCTGGATTCGTCCAGACCGGGCCGCGGCTGAAACCATAGGGTCAGCCCTTTCCCCGGGCCCCGCACAACCGTCATCGAAGAGGCGAGGAGGTCGGTACTGGTGTTCCTCACTCTCCTGGTGTGCGGGCTGGTCGTGGTCCTGGTGGCGGCGGGGCTGTTCGTCTTCGGGCTGCGCAGACGGCTCATCCAGCGGTCGGGCGGCACCTTCGACTGTTCGCTGCGCTGGAACGCGCCCGCGCGCGGCGAAGCGAGCGGCAAGGGCTGGATCTACGGGGTCGCCCGCTACAACGGCGACCGGGTCGCGTGGTTCCGCGTCTTCTCGTACTCGCCCCGCCCGCGCAGGCTCCTGGAGCGCTCCGAGATCGAGGTGACCGACCGGCGCCTGCCGGAGGGCGAGGAGGAACTCGCGCTCCTGTCGGACGCGGTCGTACTCGGCTGTCTCCACCGGGGTACGCGGCTCGAACTCGCGATGAGCGAGGACGCGCTGACCGGCTTCCTCGCGTGGCTGGAGGCGGCGCCTCCGGGGCAGCGGGTCAACGTGGCGTAGGCCGCGCGGCGGCGGGGCCGACGGGTGTCGTCAACCTCACGTCGTACGGGGGCACTTCGGGCGTACGAGCGAGAAGCCGGGGAGACGGGGGGCGTTCCCGTCTCCCCGGCTTCGTCCTCGGGGGGTGGCTCAGTGGTGCGGCCGGTGCGGTGCCCGGTGCCCCGGACGTGCCTGGGGTGCTTGGCGTGCTCGGCGTGTCCGGTGTGCTGGGCGTGTCCGGTGTGCTGGGCCTGCCCGGCGTGCCCGGTGGGTCACTTCAGACCGTCGTTGATCGCCGTGACGAGTTCGCCGTTGCTGGTGTCGCCGCTGAACTCCCAGAAGAAGGCGCCGCCGAGGTCCTGGCTCTTGGCCCACGCCATCTTGCTCTTGATCGTCTCCGGGGTGTCGTAGCTCCACCACTGGGTGCCGCAGTGCGCGTACGCGGTGCCCGCGATCGTCCCGGTGGCCGGGCAGTTCGCCTTGAGCACCTTGTAGTCCTCGATGCCCTGCTCGTACGTGCCGGGCGCCGGGCCGCTCGCGGTACCGCCGGGGGCGTCCTGCGTGACGCCGGTCCAGCCGCGCCCGTAGAAGCCGATGCCGAGCAGGAGCTTGGCCGCGGGGACGCCCTGCGCCTTGAGCTTGGCGATGGCGTCGGCGGAGTTGAAGCCGGCGGCGGGGATGCCGCTGTACGAGGTGAGCGGGGAGTGCGGGGCCGTGGGGCCCTGGGCGTCCCAGGCGCCGAAGAAGTCGTACGTCATGACGTTGTACCAGTCGAAGGACTGCGCGGCGCCCGCGTAGTCGGCGGCGTCGATCTTGCCGCCGTCGCTGCCGTCGGCCGTGATGGCGGCGGTGACGAGGTAGTCGTTGCCGAAGGTCGTACGGAGCGCCGAAGCGAGGTTCTTGAGCGCGGCGGGGCCGCTCGTGTCACAGCTCAGGCCGCAGGCGTTGGGGTACTCCCAGTCGATGTCGATGCCGTCGAAGACGTCGGCCCAGCGCGGGTCCTCGACGAGGTCCTTGCAGGACTGCGCGAAGGCCGCGGGGTTCTTCGCCGCGTCGGTGAAGCCGCCCGACCAGGTCCAGCCGCCGAAGGACCACAGGACCTTGAGGTCCGGGTACTTGGCCTTGAGCTTGCGGAGCTGGTTGAAGTTGCCGCGCAACGGCTGGTCCCAGGTGTCGGCCACGCCGTCCACGGACTGGTCGGCGGTGTACGCCTTGTCGGTGGCCGCGTAGGAGTCGCCCATGACGCACTTGCCGCCCGTGACGTTCCCGAACGAGTAGTTGATGTGCGTGATCTTGCCCGCGGAGCCGGAGCTGTCCAGGTTCTTGACGTGGTAGTTGCGGTCGTAGACGCCCCACTCGGTGAAGTACCCGAGCTTGACCTTGTCGCCGCCCGCGCCCGGGTTGCCGGGCTCGGTGCCGCCGCCGCCCGTCGTGCGCACCTTGACGGCGCCCGATACGGGGCCGGTCTGGTCGGCGGTGTCACGTGCCTGGACGGTGTACGAGTAGTCCGTGCCGGCCGTGAGCGACGAGTCGGTGTACGAGGTCGTCGTCACCGTCGCGACCTTGGCGCCGTCGCGCAGCACGTCGTAGTTCTTGACGCCCTTGTCGTCGCTCGCGGCGCTCCAGCTCAGCTTCGCCGACGTGTCCGTGATCGCGGAAGCGGTGGGCGTGCCCGGCGCGGTGGGCGGGGTGTCGCCCGGTGTCGAGGTCCCGTCGCACGAACCGCCGTTGAGCGTGCACCCGGCGGGGGAGCCGCTGCCCGTGCCGTTGAAGCCGAAGGAGACGGAGGCACCGGGGGCGAGGTCGGCGGCCCAGCTCTTGTTCTTCGCCGTCCAGTGGTCGCCCGTGTTGGTGACGTCGGCGTCCCACGCCGAGGTGACCGCGGTGCCGGAGGGGAAGTCCCACTCCAGGGTCCAGCCGTTCAGGGGCGTGGTGCCGGTGTTCTTCACCGTCCACTTGCCCTCGAAGCCGCTGCCCCAGTCCTGGGTACGGGTGTAGCTCGCTGTGGCCTGTTCGGCGGCCTGCGCGGGGGAGGCGCCGAGGCCGACGAGGGCGGTCAGAGGAAGGAGCAGGGTCGTGAGCCCGGCGAGGACTCTGTTGCGCAGACGGCCCGGTCTGCGGGGGGTTCCTGAACTCAAGGCGTACTCCAGGAGTTGAGTACCGATGGTGGGGGTGGAACCCTGCGACGCCCGTGAACACGGCCCCTCGGGCGAGGGGTGGCATGTTCACCGCAGATGGGGGGAGCGTAGAAAGGTCTGGACCAGCGGTCAAGAGGTCTGGACCAAAAGTGCCCGCGGGGTGTACGGGGGCGCGGACCCCGGACGGGTGGCCCGCGGGCTGCTCCGCCTAAAGGCCCAAGTCCCTGGCCAGGAGCGATGCTTGAAGGCGGTTGCGCAGCCCGAGCTTCGCGAGCAGGCGGCTCACGTGCGATTTCACCGTGCCCTCGGCGACAGCGATCCGCTCCGCGATCTCCGCGTTCCCGAGCCCTTCGCCGAGGCAGCTCAGCACCTCGCGCTCGCGGGGTGTGAGCCGCGCGAGGCCCTCCGGCGGCTCACGCCCCGGCTCCGTGCCGCCGCGCGCGAACGCGGCGAGCAGCCGGCGCGTGACGCCCGGGTCCACGACGCCGTCCCCGGCCGCCACGGTCCGTACCGCCGCGACGAGTTCCGCCGCTTCGACGGTCTTGAGCAGGAACCCGGCCGCGCCCGCGCGCAGCGCGCCGAAGACGTACGCGTCGAGGTCGAAGGTCGTCAGGACGAGTACGTCGGCGAGCCCTTCGGCGACGATCGCGCGGGTCGCAGCGACCCCGTCGACGCGCGGCATCTGGACGTCCATGAGGACGACGTCGGGGCGCAGCGCGCGCGCCCGCGCGAGCGCCTCCTCGCCGTCCGCAGCCTCCCCCGCGACCTCGATGCCCGGCGCACCGCGCAGGATCAGCACGAGCCCGGCACGCACGGAGGCGTGGTCCTCGGCGACCAGGACGCGGAGGGGCCGCGAGGACGGCGACGGGGGCGAGGGCGGCGGCGAGGACGGCGGGGGCGAGGACGGCGGCGGAGTGGTCATGGGAGGGGCGTCTCTTCCTGGGTGGGGAGGGTGGCGCGTACGGTCCACAGGCTCTGCCCGGGGCCCGCGTGGAAGGTGCCGCCGAGGAGCGCGGCGCGCTCGCCCATGCCGAGCAGCCCGGCCCCCGCGCCGGGCGCGCGGGATGCAGCGCCCGGGTCCCGGGGGCTCGTGACGTCGATACGGAGCAGCCCGTCCGTGTGCCGCAGGCGCACGCGCACCTCGCCGGGCGCCGCGTGCTTGAGCGCGTTCGTGACGGACTCCTGCACGATGCGGTACGCGGCGAGTTCGACCGGCGCGGGGAGCGGGACCCGCACCGCCTCCTCCAGGCGGAACCGCAGTCCGTGCGGAGCGCCTTCCTCGTCCGCCTGCCGCAGCAGCGTGCCCACACCGGTGAGACGCGGCTCGGGAGCCGGCTCCTCGTCCTCCGCGCGCAGGACGTGGATGAGGCGGCGCATCTCGGTGAGGCCCGCGACACTGTTCGCGCGGACGACCCCGAGCGCCTCGCGCGCGAGCACGGGGTCATCGGTGGCGAGCGCGGCCGAGGAGTGCACGGCGATCGCGGACAGGTGCCCGGCGACGATGTCGTGCAACTCCCGTGCCATCCGCGCCCGTTCGGCCGCGAGCGCTTCGACGCGGTCGCGTTCGGCGAGCTGCGCGGTCCGCTCGGCGAGCAGCCGCGCCGCGCGCGCCTCCTCGCGGTGGCCGTGCACGACGGCACCCGAGGACGCGGGCAGGAAGCTCACGATGCCGAGGAAGGCGCCGAGCAGCAGCGCCACCGGTTCGCGCAGCCACAGGAGCAGCGCGGCCGTCCCGCCCAGCGTCACGAGCGCGGTCGCGCGCGGCAGCACGCGGGCCCAGCGCGGCGGCCCGTACACGACGACCGCGTAGCAGAGGTCGGTGCCGAGCAGCACGGTGGCGATGGAGCCGCTCGTGCACAGGTCGGCGAGCACCGCCGCGCACCCGGCGGCGAAGCCCGCGCGCGGCAGCGTCCGCCGGTACAGCTCGGCGAGCGAGGCCACCGTGAGCGGTACGAGGACCCATGCCCCGCCGAGCGGCCGCGCCCCGCCGTAACTCGCCACGCCGAGCGCCCACAGGAGCACCCCGCCCGCGAGCCCGGCGGCGGCGAGCAGCGCGTCAGCGCGGTGGGGGCGGGGGAGCCGGCCGGGCGCGGGGGACATGCGGCCATCACAGCACGAAGGGCGCGGCGAGGGCATCGTTCCCCGGCCAGGGCTCCGGGGCGGGGGAACTGCACCTTTCGTTGAGCCGGGAATCGGCACGGGGGCCGAGGCGGCGGGGGCGGGCGGCGGGGAGGCTTCGGGGAGAGGGCCAGAACGTGTCCGCGGGGACGTGGCCGCAGGGACGTGGCCGGAGGGAGTTGCCGTGGTCTTCGCCTTGATCATCGTCTGCGAGGTCGCCTTCTGGGTGCTGCTCGTCGCCGGGCTGCTGCTGCGGTACGCGGCCCGCAAGCCCCGGGCCGGGCTCGCCGTGCTCCTCGTGGAACCGCTCCTTGAGGTGCTGCTCCTGGCCGTGACCGCGCTCGACCTGCGCCGGGGCGCGGAGCCCTCCTGGTCGCACGGTCTCGCCGCCCTCTACGTCGGCTTCACGCTCGCCTACGGCCACTACACCCTCCAGTGGCTCGACGGCCACGCCCGCCACCGCCTCGCGGGCGGCCCGCGCCCGCCGAAACCGCCCAGGTACGGCCGCGCCCGCGCCGCCCACGAGGTCCGCCTCTGGCTCCGTACCCTCCTCGCCGCCGCCCTCGCCTGGGGATTCCTCCAGCTCGCGATCCTCTACGTCGGAGACGCCGACGCCTCCGCCCCGCTCCGCTCCTGGCAGTCCCTCGCCCGGCGCGTGCTCGTCGTCCACGGCCTCATCGCGCTCTCCTTCGTGATCTGGCCCCATCGCGCCTCGGACGACAAGGCGCCGCCCGCGGAACGAAGTTGACGGTTCCCGCGTTGTGCCGGGTGCGGTCGCCGCCACCCGGGGCGACCGCTGTCGCAGCGACCAACGAAGGACCGGACATGCCCTCGAACGACGACCGCGCCCCCGTCCTCGCACTCCTCGGCGAGCGTGGCCGGGGCGGTGTGCTCACCCTGAAGAAGGACGGCCGCCCCCAGGTCTCCACCGTCGACTTCGCCCACGACCCGGCGACGGGCCGTATCCGCTTCTCGACGACCCACGACCGCGCCAAGGTCCGCAACCTGCGCCGCGACCCCCGCGTCAGCCTCTACGTCACGAGCGAGGACGGCGGGGCCTACGGCGTCTACGAGGGCACCGCCTCGCTCACGGACGTCGCCGCGGCCCCCGACGACGCGGCCGTCGAGGAACTCGTCGACCTGTACCGCGCGGTGCGCGGCGAGCACCCCGACTGGGACGAGTACCGCAGGGTCATGGTCGAGGACGGCCGCCTGGTCGTCTCCTTCACCATCGACCACGCCTACGGGTGGGGCGGCGCCTGAGCCGGAGGGGCGGCGGTGAGCCCCATGCCGTCGAGCCACGTCTCCACCGCCGCGCGCAGGTGCGCCGAGGAATCCGTGCTCGCCATCATGAGCACGCCGCCCTGGACGGCGGCGAGGAGCGCCGCGGCGGCGCGGTCCGGGTCGGCGTCCTGCCTGGCCGCGCCCCGGGACTGGTGGGCGCGCAGGCCGGCGGCGAGGGCGGCCTGCCAGCGGATGTGCATCCCCGAGACGACCTCGCGGATGCCGGGGTCGCCCATGCCGAGCTGCGCGGTGAGCGCGCTCAGGTCGCAGTTCGGGCCCTGCGCCTCGTAGTGCGCGTAGACCCGCTCCGCCCACGCGCGCCAGGAGCCGCCGTCGGCGAGCGCGCTGAGCTGGGGTTCCTGGTCGAGCAGGACCTGCTCGCCGGCCCTGCGGGCCACGGCGAGGAGCAGTTCGGACTTGCCCTCGGGGAAGTAGTGGAAGAGCTGGCTGCTGCTCACCCCGGCCGCGTGCCGGACGTCCTCCAGGGCCGTCCCGCCCGTTCCGTGCTCCCGCACCAGCGCCGCCGCGTGCTCCACGATGCGGTGTCGGGTCGCGAGACCCTTGGCGGTGATTCCACGAGGCATGCCCCCAGCGTAAGCGAACCCGCCGCTCCCCGGTCTAGCGCTCCCCGCCGGGCACCCACAGCACGTCCCCGCGTTCCGCGTTCGCCGCCCTGGCCAGGATGAAGAGCAGGTCGGAGAGGCGGTTGAGGTACGTCGCCGTGAGGGGGTTCATGGACGCGCCGTACGCCTCCAGGGCCGCCCACGTCGAGCGCTCCGCGCGCCGTACCACCGTGCACGCCTGGTGCAGGAGCGCCGCGCCAGGGGTGCCGCCCGGGAGGATGAAGCTGTCGAGCTTGGGGAGCGGGGCGAGGAAGCGGTCGCAATCGGCTTCGAGGCGGTCGATGTACGCCTGCTCGACGCGCAGCGGCGGGTGCGCGGGGTTCTCGACGACGGGCGTGCACAGGTCGGCGCCCACGTCGAAGAGGTCGTTCTGCACGCGCGTCAGCACCGCGGCGATGTCCGCGCCGGGGTTCCCGAGCGCGAGCGCGGTGCCGAGCGCCGCGTTCGCCTCGTTCGCGTCCGCGTAGGCAGCGATACGCGGGTCGGTCTTGGCGGTACGGGACATGTCGCCGAGCGCCGTCGTGCCCTTGTCGCCTGTGCGCGTGTAGATACGGGTCAGGTGGACCATGCGGGCAGCCTATCCGGGGCGCCGCGCGCGAGCCGGACGGGGCGAGCGTGTGATGCACGTCCCGGGGGACGTGACGCGCATCTCTTCGGCGCCACCGGGCGCCGCAACGGCGCTAATCTCCGCCGGGGGCCGGTGACTGAACCGGCGTCACACGCGGGGCGGCACGGGCGGCTCCCCGTCTCCGCCAGGGCGGCACGACCGCGAGGCGGCTCCGCGGCAGGCGGAACAATGCGGCCACAAGCCGGGACAATGCGGCCGGTCCAACACAGCCGAATCAACACAAAGAGGTGCGGAAGTGGCAAGGAAGCTCGTCGTCGTCGGAGCCGGGCTCATGGGGTCGGGTATCGCGCAGGTCGCCGCGCAGGCCGGCTGGGAGGTGGCGCTGCGGGACGTGACCGACGCGGCGCTTGCCCGGGGCACGAACGCCATCAAGACCTCGTACGACAAGTTCGTCTCCAAGGGCACGCTCGAAGCGAAGGACGCGGAGGCCGCGCTCGCGCGGATCACGACGACCACCGATCTCGATGTCGCGGCCGAGGCCGAGATCGTCGTCGAGGCCGTCTTCGAGAAGCTCGACGTCAAGCACGAGATCTTCCGCGCCCTCGACGGCATCGTGAAGGACGAGGCCGTCCTCGCCTCGAACACCTCCGCCATCCCGATCACCAAGATCGCCGCCGTCACCTCGCGGCCCGAGCGCGTCGTGGGTACGCACTTCTTCTCGCCGGTGCCGATGATGGCGCTCTGCGAGCTGGTGCGGGGATACAAGACGAGCGACGAAACCCTCGCGCGCGCGAAGGAGTTCGCCGAGTCCGTCGGCAAGACCTGCATCGTCGTCAACCGCGACGTCGCCGGTTTCGTGACCACCCGTCTCATCACCGCGCTCGTCGTCGAGGCGGCCAAGCTGGAGGAGTCGGGCGTCGCGAGCGCCGAGGACATCGACCTCGCCTGCAAGCTCGGCTTCGGCCACGCGATGGGTCCGCTCGCCACCGCCGACCTCACGGGCGTCGACATCCTGCTGCACGCCGCCGACAACATCTACACGGAGTCGCAGGACGAGAAGTTCGCCGCGCCCGAGCAGATGCGCCGGATGGTGGACGCCGGTGACATCGGGCGCAAGAGCGGGCAGGGCTTCTACAAGCACTGAGCTTCGGACGGGCTTTCGTACGGGCCTTCGCGCGGGGCTTCGCACGGGCCTTCGGGTGAGGGGGGTGGCGGCGTCCCGCGCGGACGCCGCCTCACCCTTCGGGGTGAATTCGGTATCGGTTCGCTCACAGGCGGCAACTTCTGTTCCGGGACGGCAGTCAGTTGCTGTGACATACAGGGACACGCGATCGCTGACATGAACACATCGGGGAGTGGGTTATGCACATCAGGGGCGACCACAGCGAGCTGGTCGTCGGGGGCCGCCTCGATGTCCGCAGCGCGGCGGACGCCCGTTCGATCCTGCACTCGGCCGTCGACGACGGGGTGGGGGATCTCGTGCTCGATCTCTCCGAGCTGGACTCCTGGGACGCGACGGGGCTCGGGGTGATCATGGGCGCGCACCGGAGGGCGGGGCGCTGCGGGCGGCGGCTCGTCCTCCGCGCGGTTCCCGCGCAGATGCAGCGGCTCCTGGTGGCGACGCGGTTGCACCGGATTCTGGCGATCGAGGCGGTCGCCCCGTAGACCGGGGCGGTGGCCCCCGCAGGTGGCCCCGCGTCCCGGGGCTCCGCCGCCGCGCCGCTCCCCGCACGCCGGAGGGGCTGCCGCGGTCCCGGCGATTCATCCTCCTCGAATCCACACGAGACCGTGATGTACCCGCAGCTGTTCCGACGGGCGGGGTCGGCAATACTGGCCTGAGGTTTTAGGGTGCCTTCGCTTACCGACGGTACAGACGCTCAGACGCTTCTTGGGGGGCACAGGACCAATGGACGAGCGCGAGCCTGAGCTTCCGGCGACCGCGGCGGAGGCCATCGAGGCCGTGGAGGCCGCCGCCGCATCAGGGGGCGGCACGCCGTTCGACGCTTTCGGGGTACGGGACGAGGCCGAGGCCGAGTCCGTCGAGGACGAGGTCACCGACCTCCTCGCCCCCTTCGGGGAGCCTCCCGCCGCCGGGAAGCCCGCGGAGCCCGCACCCGGCGAGCGGGCGCCCGGCGATCAGGCCCCCGGCGAGCGGACGCCCGGCGATCAGGCCCCCGGCGACCTGACGCCCGGCGGTCAGGCCCCCGGCGAGCGGACGCCCGGCGGTCAGGCCCCCGTCGTCCTGCCCAGCGGACTGCCCAAGCGCGAACCGGGACGTACCTCGGCCCCCAGGAACTCCGGCCCCGCGCAGCGGGAGTCCGTCTTCGGCTCCGCCCCCGAGGAGACCGCGGCACCCTCCTTCTTCGGCTCCGCGCCCGCCCCGCGCCCCGAGCCCACCCCGCCGCCCGCCGCGGAAGCGGCGGAGGCCGCGCCCGAGCCCGTACGGGACATGACCTCCGCGCTGCGCCGGCGCCCCCGCCCCGCGCGCGACCCGCTCGGGCCCGACTTCGGGCCGCCCACCGGGCCCGCCAGGACCACCCGCATCGTCGCCGATGACCTCCTGCTGACCGTCAACCCGGTCGACGGCTCCGAGGTCACCCTCTGCCCGCCGGGCGAGCTGCCCGAACGCCCCGCCAAGCGCGGCCCCGCCGTCCGCGCCGAGCGCTCCCGCGCCGCCAGGCCGCCGCTGCCCAGCGGCGCCACCGGCGGCCCGGGGCGCCTCCTGGAGCGCACGGAGATACGGGAGCGCGTCACGCGGCTGCTCGCCCGCGGCCGTTCCGTACGGCTCACAGGCCCCGGCGGCAGCGGCAAGAGCGCCCTGCTCGCCGAACTCGTCGACGCCTGCGCCGACCTCGCCCCCGACGGCGTCGTCCTGCTCAGCGGCCGCGGCCGCACCCCCGCCGACCTCCTCGGCGACCTCGCCGCCGAGGTATTCGAACTCACCCGCCACCGCCCCGGCCCCGCGCTCCTGCGCGAACTCCTCGCCGAGATCGGCGCCGTCGTGATCGTCGACGACCTGGAGTTCGGCGCCGCCGCGCTCGACGAGATACTCGACGCGACCCCCGAGTGCGCCTTCCTCGTCGCCACGACCCCCGACGTCCCCGCCCCCTCCGCGGAAGCCCGCCTGGAGGAGATCGCGCTGCCCGGCGTCGGGCGCTCCGGCGGCCTCGCCCTCCTGGAGCGCGCCGTGGGCCGCGCGCTCACCGAGGAGGAGGCCAACTGGGCGGGTGACCTGTGGTTCGAGTCCGAGGGCCTCCCGCTGCGGTTCGTCCAGGCCGGTGCCCTGCTCCAGCAGCGCGACCAGCTCCTCGCCCGGACCGAGGACGCCGGTGACGAGGACTTCGCGTACTTCGCCGACAGCCAGCCCGACCAGGCCCGCCCCGGCCCCGAGGGCGAGATCCCGCTGCCGACCCTCGCCGAGGGCGCGGCCCCTGCGGCGGCGCTCGCCGCCCGCCTGAGCGAGGCGGCCCGCGAGACCCTGCGGCACGCCGTCGCGCTCGGCGGCGAACTCCCGCACCCCGCCCACCTGCCCGCGCTCACCGGCGACACCCACGCCGACGCGGCGCTCGCCGACCTCACGGCGACCGTCCTCGTCACCCCGGCGGGCAGCGGACACCGCCTCGCGACCGGCGTCCTCGTCCAGCTGGAGGCCGCGGGGTACGCCGAGGACGCGCCCGCCCGCGCCGACGCCGTCGCCCGGCACTACGCCTGGTGGGCCGCGCACCCCTCGGTGACCCCCGAGCGGGTCGCCGCCGAGGCCGAGGCGGTGCTCGCCGCGCTCGCCGCCTGCGTCGCCGAACCACTCCCGCCCGTCGAGGGCGAGGGCGCCGACGACGACCCGGGCGCCGCGGTGCTCCTCGCCCGCGCCGTCGCGCCCGCCTTCGCCGCCGCGCTGCGCTGGGGTGCCTGGGACCGCGTGCTGCGATACGGGCAGGACGCCGCGCGGCGCGCGGGGCGGGTCGCCGACGAGGCGTACTTCCACCACGAACTCGGCGTTCTCGCGCTGTGCGAGGACCGTCCCGAAGCGGCCCGCGCCGAGCTGGAGTCCGCGATCGGGCTGCGCGGCGCGCTCTCCGACCGGCGCGGCACCCTCGCCGGGCGCCGTACCCTCGCGCTCGCCGACGACCGCGCGGGACTCCCGCGGCGGCCCGACGCCGACGAGGCGGAAGGCGGCCTCGTACCGCAGCCGCCCGAGACGACGACAGCGGCGACCGCCGTCGTCGCGCAGCTTCCCGGCGGCTACGACGCGGCGGAGCCGTTCTTCGACCCGCGGGCCGCCACCGAGATCTTCCCGCGCCAGGACCCCGAGGCGGCACCCGGGAGCGAACCCAAGGGGAGTGTGCGGCGCTCGGCCCTCGCGGGGAGCCGCCGCAACCTCGTCGCGGCAGGGGCGGGCGCGCTGCTCGTCGCGGTGCTCGGCACGGTCGTCACGCTGGGCACGCTCTCCGACAACGACGACGCCCCCGCCGACCGCGTCACGACCGAGCACTCCGCGAGCACCGACGACGACAGCGACGGGCTCAGCGCCGACACGCCGCCGGGCGAGAGCGGCTCCACCACGGAGCGGCCGGCCCCCTCGGCCTCGGCGACCGACCCCGGCGAGGACGGTGTGCTCGGCACGGCCGACGACCCCGCGCCCTCCACCGACGCGAGCGGGGCGCCCGGTACCTCGGCCTCCGCGCCGGGCGACGAGCAGTCCACGCCGGACTCCGAGCCGAGCGATTCGCACAAGCCCGGGGGTTCGGGTCCGGGCAAGACCACGAAGCCCCCGACGGGCCCCGGCCCGAGCCAGACGTCTCCCACCGGCACCCCCAGCGACTCGGGCGAGCCTTCGGAGGAGCCCACCGACCCCACCGACGACCCCACGGACCCGGGCGACCCCGGCGAGACCGGCCCCTCCGAGCCCGAGACGAGCAATTCCGCGAGTGAACCTGTCGCGACCGTCACGGCGGGGGACCCGGACGACCCGCAGGGGCCGCAGGTCGCGTGAGCCCGTAGGCGTAGGAGGGGTGACGAGCGGTGGCGGGGCGAACGGCGAGCCCTTCCCGGTGCTCGAAGACCCCTGGTCCCCGGACGCCGACCACACACCGTGAGCGTCCGCCGGATCGCCCCGCGTGAGCGCCTGCCGGGTTTCTCCCCGTTCGGGGCCCGGACAGGCGCGTGATTTGGCCGAACCCACACAGTCGCATGGCATATGCCAAGGGCTGCGGCGGGACGTGCGGGCTGCGGCGGGACCGGCGGGCGTCCGGATCAGAAGAGCCGGAGCTTGTCGTCCTCGATGCCGCGCAGCGCGTCGTAGTCGAGGATCGCGCAGTCGATACCGCGGTCCGTCGCGAGGACACGGGCCTGCGGCTTGATCTCCTGGGCGGCGAAGATACCGCGCACGGGCGCCAAGTGGGGGTCCCTGTTGAGGAGTTCGAGGTAACGCGTGAGCTGCTCGACACCGTCGATGCCGCCCTGGCGCTTCAGCTCGATCGCCACCGTGCGGCCCTCGCCGTCCCGGCACAGGATGTCGACCGGGCCGATCGCCGTCATGTACTCACGGCGGATGAGCGTGTAGCCCTCGCCGAGGGTGTCCAGGCGGTCGGCGAGGAGTTCCTGGAGGTGCGCCTCGACGCCGTCCTTGATGAGGCCGGGGTCGACGCCCAGCTCGTGCGAGGAGTCGTGCAGGACCTCCTCCATCGTGATCACGAGCTTCTCGCCGCCCTTGTTGACCACCGTCCACACCGGGGTGCCCTCGGCCTCGCCCTCCTTGAGGGTGCACGGCGGGGACATCCAGTTCAGGGGCTTGTACGCCCGGTCGTCCGCGTGGATCGAGACGCTGCCGTCCGCCTTCACGAGGATCAGCCGGGGCGCGAGGGGGAGGTGAGCGGTGAGCCGCCCCGCGTAGTCCACGGAGCAACGGGCGATGACAAGGCGCATGGTCGGCAACGCTATCCGACCCGGACCCCTGCTCGCGATCCGCCCCGGAACGGGGGCCCGCGCGGTGGCCGGTTGTGTGCGCGCGCTCCTGGTGTGCTCCCGAAGGCGTGCATAACGTGTTGGCAGGAGGTCGCGACACGAGCACGCTGCGTGTCCGGGCCTCCCGCCCTGTCCGTGGACCCCCGCCGCTCGGGGGTGCGAGAGGAGTATCCATGTCGCTCGACGTCTCACCGGCACTGTTGGCACAGGCCGAGCGAGGCGAGGTGGACGAGGCCGAATTCGTCGACTGCGTCCGGACCTCGCTGCCCTACGCCTGGGAGATGATCAGCTCCCTGGTGGCTCAGCTGAAGGTGGACGGAGGGGACTTCGCCGACAACCAGACGCCTCCGCCCAGCGAGAAGGAGCGCGGCCAGTTGCTGCGCGCGCTCGCCAGCGACGCCATCAGGGGCGCGCTCCAGCGCCACTTCGGCGTCCGCCTCGCCTTCCAGAACTGCCACAGGGTCGCGGTCTTCCCCCTCGACCCCGCCGTCGACGAACGGCTCACGCGCTTCACCTCGGTCCGCGCCCAGCTCCTCAACCAGTCCCCGGAGCTGCGCGACTGCTGACCCCGCACCGCTCTCCCGCCGCGTCGGGGGGCACTCCGTCCCCCGGCGTAGCCGGAACTCATCACTCCGTCGCCTCGCGTCCGTCTGTTTTCAGGCCACGTGGAGCACGTTTCCTACGCCACTCGCCGCCCGTACGTCCCGGACGGCACTCCGTTCAGCCCAGCAACGGCAGCAGCTCGGCCCCCGCCCGTCGCAGGTTCGCCTCCGTCGTCGCGAGATCGCCCGAGCCCTCGGCGAGCAGCGCGAACCGCGTGATCCCGGTGCGCTCCGCCGTCGTCGCGAGCCGCCGCGCGGCCGTCTCGGGGGTGCCGACCGGGTGGATACCGCACAGGAACTCGGTGTACGCGACCGGATCGCGCATCCTGCGCTGCCTGCCGTCCACCGTGACGTGCGCGCCGAGCCCCTCGCGGAACCACTCGGGCATCGCCTTGACGAGGGTGTCGCGGGCCTCGGCGTCGTGGTCGGCGAGCTGGAGCACGCCCGCGCTGATGTGCGCGGCGCCCGCGATCCGCTCGGGCGCGAGCCCGGCCGCGCGCGCCTCGGTGCGCCACAACGCGACCATCGCGGCCTTCTCCTCGTCCCGCGCGTGCATCCCGAGCAGCATCGGCAGGCCGCGCCGCGCGGCGAGCCGCACCGTACCCGGCGAGGTGCACGCCACGACGACCTCGGGGCCCGGCTGTCCGGGCAGCAGCGCCTGCGCGGGGCGGGGCACGACGCTCACCTCGCGGAAGGCGTAGCGCTCGCCGCTCGCGCCGACGCGGCCTTCGCGCAGCCAGCGCAGGAGCAGGTCGAGTGCTTCGGGGAAGTGCCGTTCGAAGGCGTCGATCCCGGCCCCGAAGACCTCCAGGTCCACCCAGGGCCCGCCGCGCCCGACCCCGAGCGAGAACCGTCCCTCGGCGGCGAGGTGCAGGAGCGCGGCCTGCTCGCCGAGCGCGACCGGGTGCGCGGTCGGCAGCACGCTCACCGCCGTGCCCACGCGCAGCCGCCGTGTGCGGCCGAGCAGTAGCGCGGCGAGCGTGACCGCCGAAGGGCAGGTGCCGTACGGCACGAAGTGGTGCTCGGCGAGCCAGACCGCGTCGAAACCGGCCTCCTCGGCGACCTCCGCCGAGCGCACCGCGCGGTGCAGCGCCTCTCCGTGGCCCTGGCCCGGGTACTGCCCCGCCAGGACGAAACTCCCTATCCGCATGAGCCGTTGACGCCTCCTTCGTGCCGTACGGGCAGGATCGCCCGCTTACGGCAACAACGCCTGACACGTGCCAAAGGCACGGCCTGCCGGGAGGATTGGCGGATTGTCCGGGAAGCGGCGGGATCGGGGGCCGCTTGTCTCGGCACCGGGCCCCTGAGGGCACGGGGCGGGGGACGGGGCAGGGCTCGCTCCTCGCTCCCGGCGTGCGCCCCCGGCGCGCGGTGCCCTCGCGGGCGCGCGCGTACGCTGGACGGTATTCCCGTCCGGCCGCAGCCCTGCGAGGTGTTTCAGTGTCCCCCCGCCGCAACCGCCCCAAGGGAGCCCCTGGCTCCGGCCAGCGGGCCGACGAGGACCCGGGCAAGCGCTACGGGCTGCACCAGACCGAGACCTGGCAGGGCGAGGAGTGGTCCGTCCGGCACGTCGCGGGCGCGAGCGCCGTGGGCAAGACGTACCGCTGCCCCGGCTGCGACCAGGAGATCCCCTCGGGCGTCCCGCACGTCGTCGCCTGGTCCGAGTACTCGGGTGTCGACGAGCGCAGACACTGGCACAAGGCCTGCTGGAACGCCCGCGACCGCCGCGCGACGCGCGTGCGGCGCCCGCGCAACGCGCCCCGCTACTGAGCGGGGCCCGGGCTACACGTCCCGCCGGTGCAGCACGGTGAAGGCGCAGCCGACGATCGCGGCCGTGATGACGGCGAGGAAACCGAGCTGAGCGGTGCCGTCGCCCTCCTCCCCCGGGGTGAGCAGGAGCGAGAGGGCGGTCGGCGCGCTGTACTCCATCATCTTCTGCCCGAACTCCTTCGTCGCCTCGATGCCGACGAGGAAGACGGGGAGGATCGTCGGCAGCAGGTAGACGCCGAGCATCGCCGCGATCGCCCCGGCCGAGTGCCGCAGCATCGTCCCCATCGCGAGCGCGAACACGCCGAGCAGCGAGACGTACAGGCTCGTGAGGAGCGCGGGGCGCCCCCAGTGCAGGTCCGCGCCGGACGAGGCGAAGGGCGCGCTCGCGGTCGAGACGATCCCCGTCGAGACGAGCACGGCGACGAAGCTGATCGCCGAGAAGACGAGGAACTTCGCGGCGAGCACGCGGTGGCGCTGCGGCGCGGCGGTCAGCGTCGGGCGGATGAGCCCGGTCCCGTACTCGGACGAGACGACGAGGACGCCGAGGGTCAGCAGGCAGATCGTGCCGAGCAGCAGACCGGGGAAGGCGAAGAGCGTCACACGGTCGTCGTGGCCCATGTGATCGCCCACGGTCGCCGCGAAGGCGAGCCCGACGCCGATGACGAGCAGCACGAAGACGCCGAGGGTCCACAGCGTCGAACGCACGCTGCGGATCTTCGTCCACTCGGCGCGCAGGGCGTGCCCGAGGTGCGCCCGCACGATCGGGATGGGCGACTCGTACGGCGCGGGGGCCGTGTACGCCTCGGCGGAGGCGTACGGGGCGGGGTGCGGCTGCTGCGGGGTGCTCATCGGGCTTCCTCGTGCTCCTGGGGGCCGCCCGCGGGAGCCTTGGCGGGCCAGGGCGCGGCGGCGGGGGCGTCGGCGGCGGGGGCGTCGGCGGTGCGGGGGTACGGGGTGTGCGGGGCGTACCAGCCGGGCTGGCCCGTGCCGGGCGCCGGGGGCTGCGCGGGCGGCCTCTCGCCGAACGGGTCCGGCTCCTCGAAGCCTTCGAGCGAGTCGGCCGTCGAGCGATAGTCCACCTCCGCCTGCGTCAGCCGCATGTACGCCTCCTCCAGCGAGGCGTGGTGCGGCGACAGCTCCCACAGCCGCACCCGCTCCTCGTGCGCGAGATCGCTGATCACGGGGAGCGCGAGCCCCGTGACGCGCAGCGCCCCGTCCGGCTCGGGCAGCACCTGCCCGCCCGCCCCGCGCAGCAGGCCCGCGAGCCGCTCCGCCTCGCCGGGGGCGTCGTCGGGGACCCGTACCCGTGCGAAGTCGGTGGCGTTGTGCGCGATGAAGTCGCGCACGCTCATGTCGGCGAGGAGCCGGCCGCGCCCGATGACGACGAGGTGGTCCGCCGTGAGCGCCATCTCGCTCATGAGGTGCGAGGAGACCAGCACGGTACGGCCCTCGGCGGCGAGCGCGCGCATGAGGCGCCGCACCCACAGGATGCCTTCCGGGTCGAGACCGTTGACCGGCTCGTCGAAGAGGAGGACACGGGGGTCGCCCAGGAGCGCCGCGGCGATGCCGAGGCGCTGCCCCATGCCGAGCGAGAAGCCCCCGGCCGGGTGCTTCGCGACGTCCTGGAGGCCCACGACGCCGAGCACCTCGTCGACCCTGCGGGCCGGGATGCCGGAGAGCTGGGCGAGCGAGAGGAGGTGGTTGCGGGCGGTGCGGCCGCGGTGCACGGCCTTCGCGTCGAGCAGCGCGCCGACCTCGCGGGGCGCGTTGGCGAGCTGCCGGAAGGGGACGCCGCCGATCGTGACGTGCCCGGCCGACGGCTGCTCCAGGCCGAGGATGAGCCGCATCGTCGTGGACTTGCCCGAGCCGTTGGGCCCGAGGAAGCCCGTGACGACCCCGGGCCGCACCGTGAAGGTGAGGTCGTCCACGGCCTTCTTCGCGCCGTACCACTTGCTGAGGCCGTTCGCCTCGATCATCCGCGCACCCGTCCTCGCCGTCCTCTGTCCCCGTGCGGGCACATGTCGCCCCGCATGGGTGAGGAGGCTATCGGGCGCCCCGCGGTTCCCGCCAAGATCGGGCAAAGAAGAACGGCGGGGCGGCCCGGGGCGCCGGGCGTCAGGCGTCCCTGTGGCGCAGCAGCGCGTAACCGACGATCAGCGCCGCCGCGACCCAGGCGACCATGATGAGGAGCCCGCCCCAGGGACCGTACGGGGCGTCGTCGTGCAGCGGCGGAACGACCTGGAGGATCTTCGTGCCCGCCTGGTCGGGGAGGTACTGGCCGACCTTCTTCGTCGCGTTCACGTTGCCGAGGATGTTGGAGATGATGAAGAAGAACGGCATGAGGATGCCGAGCGAGAGCAGCGGGCTGCGCAGCATCGCGGCGATCCCCATCGAGAACATCGCGATGAGCGTCATGTAGAGCGCCGCGCCGAAGACCGCGCGCAGCACGCCCGCGTCGCCGATCGAGGTCCCGTGGTCGCCCAGGATGAGCTGGCCGACGAAGAACGAGACGAAGGCCGTGATCAGGCCGATGAGGAAGGCGAGCGCCGTCGCGACGGCGACCTTCGAGAAGAAGAACACGCCCCGGCGCGGCACCGCGGCGAGCGAGGTGCGGATCATCCCCGTCGAGTACTCGTTCGAGACGACGAGTACGCCGAAGACGATCATCGCGAGCTGGCCGAGGCCCATCCCCGCGAAGCTGATGAAGGTGGGGTCGAAAGTGAGCTTGTCCTCGCGGCTCATGGAGTCGAAGTCGTTGAGCGACACGACGCTGATGAGCACGCCGAGGCCCAGCGTGACGACGAAGGCGAGACCGAGGGTCCACACGGTCGAGGCGACGGAGCGGATCTTCGTCCACTCCGAGTGGAGTACTTGTGGCACGGCCATCGCTCAGTTCCCCTTCCGGTCCCGGTTCCCGCCCCAGCCCTGGCCGCCCGCGGGGGGCGGCGGTGGCTGGCTGCCGGGCGGCGGCGCGGTCCGCCCCGCGCCCGTGTGCGCGTGGTACTCGACCGTCTGGGCCGTGAGCTGCATGAACGCGTCCTCCAGGGAGGCCGACTGCGGGCTCAGCTCGTGCAGTACGAGGCCGTGCTCGTGGGCCAGCTCGCCGAGGCGCGCCGGGTCGGCGTGATCCGCCTCCAGGGTGCCCTCGGCGCCCTCCGTCACCGAGATGCCCTCCTGACGCAGTACGTCGAGGAGGCGTTCGCGCTCGGGGGAGCGGAGCCGGACGAAGGTCCGCGAGTTGTCGCGGATGAAGTCGGCCATCGACGTGTCGGCCATGAGTTTGCCCCGCCCGATGACGACGAGGTGCTCGGCCGTCAGGGCCATCTCGCTCATGAGGTGCGAGGAGACGAAGACGGTACGGCCCTGGTGGGCGAGCGAGCGCATCAGGTTCCTGATCCAGTGGATGCCCTCGGGGTCGAGACCGTTCACCGGCTCGTCGAACATGAGGATGCGCGGATCACCGAGGAGCGCCCCCGCGATGCCCAGGCGCTGGCCCATGCCGAGCGAGAAACCCTTCGCGCGCTTCTTCGCGACCGCCGTCAGGCCCACGACGTCCAGGACCTCGTCGACGCGCCTGGCGGGAATGCCGTTGGACTGGGCCAGGCACAGGAGGTGATTGCGGGCGCTGCGCCCGCCGTGCATCGCCTTCGCGTCGAGCAGCGCGCCGACCTGCGTGAGGGGATCGTCGAGTGCCGCGTACGGCTTGCCGTCGATGAGCACGCGGCCCCGTGTCGGCTTGTCCAGACCGAGCATCATGCGCATGGTGGTCGACTTGCCCGAGCCGTTGGGGCCGAGGAAGCCGGTCACCACGCCGGGGCGCACGGTGAAAGACAGGTCGTCCACGGCGAGTTTGTCGCCGTAGCGTTTCGTCAGCGCTGAGACCTCGATCATGTGTCCACGCTAACGAAGTCCCCGCGCGAACGCCCGGCGGCAGGCGCGCGAGACGGACTCGGCTCCGTAACGGAAACCGGAACGCCGCCTCGCGGGAGCGGAACACCGCCGTACGGAAACCGGGCGGAGGCATCCTGCCTCCGCCCGGTCATCCGGTCGTCACCCCGTACGAGGTGGTGCCGTGTCAGCGCGACTGCTGCGCGGGGACACCCCGCGTGACGGTCTCGTCCTCGGCCGGCGCGCCCGCCGCGGCGACAGCGGCCCCGGTGAGCGTCGCGAGCATCTCGCGCACGTTGGTGAGCTGCGCGTTGATCGAGTCGCGGCGGTTGGTGAGGGCCGCCAGCTCGCGCTCGGACTCGCTGCGGATGCGGTCGGCCTTCGCGTTGGCGTCCGCGACGATGTCCTCGGCCTGGCGCTGCGCCGTCTCGATCGTCTGGCGCGAGCGGCGCTCGGCGTCCGTACGGAGCTTCTCGGCCTCCAGGCGGAGCTGCTCGGCGCGGTGCTCGATCTCCGCGAGACGCTTCTCGGCCTTCGCCTGACGCGAGGCGAGGTCACGCTCGGACTGCTCGCGGCGCTTGGCGAGGTTCGTCTCGAAGTCGGCGGCGGCCTGCGCGGCCTTGGCGCGGGTCTCCTCGAAGAGGGCGTCCGCCTCCTCGCGCTTCGACTGCGCGTCCTTCTGCGCCTCGGCCCGCAGGTTGCCGGCCTCGCCCTTGGCCTTCTCGACGATCCGGACGCCCTCGTCCTCGGCCTTCGCCTTGCGCTCGGAGGCGTAGGACTCGGCGTCGTTGCGCACCTGCTGCGCCGCGGACTCGGCCAGCTCCCTGTGCTGCTCGGCGGCCCTGCGGGCCTCCTCACGCAGGTCCTTGGCCTCTTCCTCGGCGAGCCGCAGGATCTTCTCGACCCGGGCGCCGAGGCCCGCGTACGAAGGCTCCGCGTCACTCACCTGCGCCTGGGCGTTCTGCGTTTCGAGGTGCAGCTCCTCGATCCGCTTCTCCAGGGCGGTGATGCGGTTCAGGGCGCTGTCACGGTCGGAGACGAGCTTCGAGATGCGTTCGTCCACCTGAGCGCGGTCGTACCCACGCCGCACAAGCTCGAAGCCGTAGGGGGAAGTGTCGCTCATGGGGTTCCTGTCGAAAGAGACCGGTGAGGTGATAGGGGGAATCCTAGGGGTCGGGGCGGCGTGTCATCGAGTAAATGCCCGTTTGATCTGGAGAATGCCACCCCTTTTGTGCGTGCGTGGACCGTAATCTTCCGATCCACCGTCAACACAGCGCCCCCACAGGACGACTGACCTGCCGTCGTCACCGGGGGCACCGTCTCTCCGGCTCGCACACCCGCGGCACTCCGGACGTTGTGCGCACTCCTGACACTGTGACTACCGCTCCGTCTGCTTTCCACCCGAACGAGTCGATCCGGCCACGGCCCCCGCCTTGACGCCGCTCTGCGCGTCCCTGCCGCCCGCGCCCTTCCCGGACCCCTCGCCCGACCCGCCGGCGCTCTTGCCGCCGGGGGCCTCGAAGTTCTCCAACGCCTCCAGTACGTCCTGGACACGGCCGATCTCGGCATTGATGTCCTGCCGGCGCCGCACCAGGATGTCCAGTTCGCGCTGCCCCTCCGTCGTGATCCGCTCCGCCTCCGTCTTCGCGTCGGCGATGAGCCGGTCGGCGAGCGCCTCCGCCTCGGTCTTCTTCTGACCGGCCTCCTTCAGGAGCGTCTCGGCCTTCTTGACCGCGGCGATCCTGACCTTGCCCGCCTCCGAGTTGGCGTCGGCGAGGAGGTCCTTCGCCTTCGCCTCGGCCTCGGCGAGCTGCTCCTCGGCCGCCTTGACGAGCGCGTCGCAGCGCTCGCCCGCCGTACGCATCGCCTCCGCCGACTCGCGGCGCGCCCGCTCGTGCAGCTCCTCGATCTCCGTCGTGATCCGCTCGCGCAGCTCCTCGGCACGCTCCCGCACCCGGGTCGCGTCGCCCCGCGCGCCGACGAGGAGTTCGTCCGCGTCCGCGCGGGCCTTCTCGACCGCCGCGTTGCCCTCGGCACGGCCCTCGGCGACGATCCTTTCGGCCTCGGAGCGCGCGGCGCCCACCATCCGGTCGGCCTGCTCCTCCGCGTCGGCCGTCGTCTTGAGCGCCGCTTCGAGCGCCTCGTTCGACAGCTTCTCGGCCTCCGCGCTCGCCTCCGACACGAGCCGGTCGACCTGCTCGGCCGCCTCGGTACGCCGCTTGTTCGCCTCCGCGCGCGCCTCGTCGAGCAGCCGCTGCGCCTCGGCACGCGCCTCGGTCCTGACCCGCTCCGCCTCCTCGGCCGTACGGGCCGTCAGCTCCGCCGCGCGCTCCTTCGCCCCGCGCTCGGCCTCCCGGGCGTCAGCGGCGGCCGACTCGGCCTCGCCGCGCAGCTGTTCGGCCGCGGCCTTCGCCTCGATGAGCAGCCGTTCCGACTCGTCCTTGGCGCGCGTGAGCCGCCGGTTCGCCTCCGCCGTCGCCGTGACGACCTCGCGCTCGGCCTCGGCCGCCGCCTCCTCGCGCTGCCGCGCCGTCTCCGCCGCGACCCGCGCCGTCAGCTCCTCGGCCTCCGTGCGCGCCCCGGTCAGGAGCGTGTCCGCCGCCTCGGCTGCCTCGGTACGGATACGGTTCGCGTCCTCGCGGGCCTCGGCCCGCGCCGCCTGCGCCTCGCGCTCGGCGTTCTCGCGCTCGGCGGCCAGCGCGGCACGTACCTGCTCCGCGTGCCGCTCGGTCGAGGTGCGCAGCTCGTCGGCGGCCCGCTCCGTCTCCGTCCGCAGCGCCTCGGCGGCCCGCTCGGTCTCGGTGCGCAGCTCGTCGGCGGCCTGCTCCGACTCCGTCCGCAGCCGCTCGGCCGTCTCCTGGGCCCCGGTGCGCAGCCGCTCGGCCTCCTCGGCCGCCTCGCGCACCGTGTGCTCGGCCAGCTCCGTGGCCTGCGTGCGCTCCTCGCGCGCCTCGGCCCGCAGCCGCGCCGCGTCCTCGCCCGCCCGCTCGCGCTCCGCGTAGGCGTCCGCGCGGACCCGGTCCGCCTCCTCCTGCGCCTCGCTCCTCGTCCGCTCGGCGGCGTGCTCGGCGGCCGCGCGCAGCCCCTTCGCCGCTTCCTCGGCCCGCTCCTCTATGCCCGCGACGGCCTCGCGCGCCTGCTGCGCGGCCTGCTCGGCGGCCGAGACGAGTTCCCCGGCCCTGGTCTCCGCCTCCTCGACGAGCCGTACGGCCTCGGCCTCCGCCTCCTCGACGCGCGTGCGCGCCTTGGTCAGCAGCTCCTCGGCCCGCTCGCGCGCCCGCTCCCGCTCCTCGCCCGCCTCGGTACGCGCCGACTCCAGCGTCTCCTCGGCCGTACGCCGCCGCCGCTCGGCCTCCTCCTGCGCGGCGGCCAGCTCCTCGGCCGCCTGCGTCGTGACCCGCTCGGCAGCCGCCGCGGCCTCGGCGCGCAGCCGTTCGCCGGTCTCCCGCGCCTCGTTGCGTACCCGCGCCGCCTCGGTCTCGGCCTCGGCGCGCAGCCGTACGGCGGTGGTCTCGGCCTCGGCGCGCGAGGCGGCGGCCTCCTCGGCCGCCTCGGTGCGCAGCCGCTCCGCCTCGGCCTCGGCCTCCTCGCGCACCGCCCTGGCCCGCTCGGCCGCCTCGGCCCGTACCTTCTCCGCGTCCTCCGCGCTCGCGGCGCGCAGCCGCTCCGCCTCCGCACGCGCCTCGCTCAGCGCCTCCTCCGCGCTCGTCAGGCGCTGCTCGGCCTCGGCACGCAGCCGCGTCAGCTCCTCGGCCGCGTCGTCCTTGAGCGCCTGCGCGGCCCGCTCCGCCTCCGCGCGCAGCTCCGCCGCGGCCTCCTCGGCCCGTACCCGCTCCGCCTCGCCGCGCTCGGCCGCCTCGGTCGTGAGCCGCTCGGCCTCCGTCCGGGCCTCGGCGAGGAGTTCCTCGGCCTGCTCGTGCAGCGCGCGGGCCTTCTGCTCACCCTCGGCGCGCGCCTTCTCGGCGTCCTCCGCCGCCGTGCCGCGCAGCTCCTCGGCGTCCGAACGCGCCTTCGTGAGCAGCTCCTCGGCGCGACCGGCGGCCTCCTCGATCTGCTGCACCGCCTCGCGCCGCGCCTCGCCCCTGATGCGCTCGCCCTCGGCGACCGCCTCGGCGCGCAACTGCTCGGCCTCGCCGCGCAGCCGCCGCGCCTCCTCCTGGAGCTCGACGGTCCGCGCCCGGTACTCCTTGGTGTCGTCCTTCGCCGCGCCGCGCAGCTCGTCGGCCGCCGCCTCGGCCTCGGCGCGCAGCCGGTCGGCCTCCGCCTGCGCCTCGCCCTTGATCCGTTCGGCCTCGTCGGAGGCGGCGCCCGTCGTCGCGCGCGCGTCCTCCTCGGCCTTGTGCAGCACCTCCTCGGCACTGCGCGCCGCCTTCGCGAGCGCCGCGGCCGCGTCCTCGGCGGCGGAGCTGCGGGCCTTCTCGGCCGCCTCGGCGAGGACGCGCTCCGCCTCGGCGACGGCCTCGTCCCGCTCCCGTACCGCGTCCGCCTTGAGCGCCTCGGCCTCCTTGGTGGCCTCGCTCACCAGGCGCGCGATCTGCTCCTTGGCGGTACGGGTGCGCAGCTCGTTGTCCGCCTCGACGGTGGACAGGACCTTCGCGGCCCGCTCGTCGGCCTCGCCCGTGACCTTCTCGGCGGCGGTACGCGCCTCGCGCAGCACCCGCTCGGCCTCGGCGAGCCGCTTCTCGGCCGCCCTGGCCTGCTCGGCGGCCTGGCGGCGCGCCTCCTCGGTCTCGCTCGCGGCGGAGGCGCGCAGCCGCTCGGCGTGCTCGGTGGCCTCCTGCGCCTGCGTGGCCGCGGAGGAGAGCAGCCGCTCCGCCTCGGCGCGGGCCCGGCGGACCAGGCCGTCCGCCTCGGCGCGGGCACTGTCCGCCTCGCCGCCGATGCGCTGCCTGGTCTCCTCGACGAGGCGCTGCGCCTCGGCGCGCGCGGCGGCAAGCGCCCGCTCGGACTCGGCGCGCGCCTCGTCCACGAGCTGCCTGGCCTGCGCCTCGCTGCGGGCGCGCAACTGCTCGGCCCAGGCGACATTCTCGTTGACGTGGGACTCGACGGTCGCGCGGCGCTCGGCCAGCTCCTGGTCGAGCTGCTGACGGCGGCTCGTCGCCTCCTGGTGCAGTTCCGCCTGGAGCCGCGCCTGCTGCTCCGCGTGCTCCTGGAGCAGACGCTGGGTGCGGGAACGGGCCTCGCGCAGCTCGCGCTCGGCGTCGATGCGCAGCTGATCGGCCTGCATCTGCGCGGTACGCAGCATCTGCTCGGCCTGGTAGGCGATGTCGCCGTTCTCGTACCGAGGACGGAGCGCGAGCGCGCGCCGCGCCTCGTGCAGCTTGGCGCGCAAGACCTCGACCTGGTAGCCGAGGTCGTCGGCGTGCTGGACGGCCTTCTCCCGATCGGTCTTCAGCCGCTTCATCTCGGCTTCGAACCGTGAGAGGTGGTCGTCGTCAGCAGCTTGGTGGCTCTCCTGGCGTTCGTAGCCCCGCACCGCGCGGTCCCATCCGTCCCCTGGTCGTGACACTCCGAGCGAGCCCGCCCGCCCTTCGGACGTGCTCCGGTCCTGCGGGGACCCGTCCGGCGGACCGGTTCCCTTCGTGCGGGTGCCCGCCCTGCGGGCGTGCTCCCGTTGTGCGGGTACCCGTCCTGCGGACGTGCTCCCGTCTTCCGGGGAATGGTGTCAGACAGCCGCCCCGGCGCGCACCGCCGCCCCGACAACGCCCCGCCACCCGGACCCCGGCCCGCGACCCCGCGATCACGACCGCGTGGCCGGGCCCACGGTCGCGACCGGGAGCCGGGGGCCAACCCTACCGGCACCCCTATCCGGAGGTCAGTCCTCCGTCAGCTTCTCGCCAGGCGAGGCTCTGTCACGTGGCAGGCACACCGGCGCGCAGGCGCTCGGCGGTGTGCCGCGCAGGCGCGGGGCGGCGGGCGGCGTACGTGCGGGGCGGCGTGCCGCGTACGTGTGTGTGGGGGGCGTCGCGTACGTGCCCGGTGGTGCGCCGCGTACGTGCTCGGTGGTGCGCCGCGTACGTGCTCGGGCGCGCTCGTGCGCGGGGTGCGCCCCGTCACACGTACGGGCCGGTGACCGCCCGCTCACCGCTCAGTACATTGAGGTAAACCCTCGTTCACTCTCACTGCATAGGGGCTGTGCGTCATGGCTGGAACAGCTGGAACCCAGGGCACCACGTCCGTGATCGTCGCGGGCGCCCGCACCCCGATGGGCCGCCTCCTCGGCTCGCTCAAGACCTTCTCCGGCACGGACCTCGGCGGCTTCGCGATCAAGGCGGCCCTGGAGCGGGCCGGGATCGGCGGGGACCAGGTCCAGTACGTGATCATGGGCCAGGTGCTCCAGGCGGGCGCCGGGCAGATCCCCGCGCGCCAGGCCGCCGTCAAGGCCGGCATCCCCATGAGCGTGCCCGCGCTCACCGTCAACAAGGTGTGTCTCTCCGGGCTCGACGCGATCGCGCTCGCCGATCAGCTCATCCGCGCCGGTGAGTTCGACATCGTCGTCGCGGGCGGTCAGGAGTCCATGACCAACGCCCCGCACCTGCTCCCGAACTCCCGCGCGGGCCACAAGTACGGCGCGATCGAGATGCTCGACGCGATGGCCCACGACGGGCTCACCGACCCCTTCGAGAACATCGCGATGGGCGAGTCCACCGAGAAGCACAACACCCGACTCGGCATCGCGCGCGCCCCGCAGGACGAGTTCGCCGCGCTGAGCCACCAGCGCGCGGCCGCCGCGCAGAAGAACGGCACCTTCGACGCGGAGATCACACCCGTCGAGATCCCGCAGCGCAAGGGCGAGCCCGTCCTGTTCACCACGGACGAGGGCGTACGGGCCGACACGACCGCCGAGACGCTCGGCAGGCTCCGCCCGGCCTTCACCAAGGACGGCACGATCACCGCGGGCACCTCCTCGCAGATCTCCGACGGGGCCGCCGCCGTCGTCGTGATGAGCCGCGCCAAGGCCGAGGAACTCGGTCTCGAATGGCTCGCCGAGATCGGCGCGCACGGCAACGTCGCCGGGCCGGACAACTCCCTCCACTCCCAGCCGTCGAACGCGATCAAGCACGCGCTCTCCAAGGAGGGCATCGGCGTCGAGGCCCTCGACCTCATCGAGATCAACGAGGCCTTCGCCGCCGTCGCCGTGCAGTCGATGGCGGACCTGGGCGTCACCCCGGAAAAGGTGAACGTGAACGGCGGCGCGATCGCCCTCGGCCACCCGATCGGCATGTCGGGCGCCCGCCTCGTCCTCCACCTCGCCCTGGAGCTGAAGCGCCGCGGCGGCGGCGTGGGCGCGGCGGCCCTGTGCGGGGGCGGCGGGCAGGGCGACGCGCTGGTGGTGCGGGTACCGAAGAAGTAGGAGGCAGGGGAAAGGGGCGGACTCCGTGCGGAGAGTCCGCCCCTTTCCCCTGCCCGCCCGGCCTCACGCCGTCAGCGTGCTCACCAGCGTCGCCGCGCACAGCACGAGCATCCCGCTCGCGTTCAGGAAGAGGTTGCGGCCGAAGTCCCTGGCCCGCACGTGCGCACCGATCGCGAGCAGGAAGTAGAGGACGAGCGCCGCCGAGGTCACGACGGCGAGCGGCCGCCACCAGATCCCGGCCACGAGCCCGGCCGCCGACGCGGTCTTCACCACCGGGAGCAGGCGCCACCAGGGGCGCGGCAGCCCGACATCGGTGAGGCAGTCGCGCACGAAGCCCACCGGACGCAAGCAGAGCACGGCGTCGACGAGCTGGACGAGCGCGAGGGCGGACAGGGCGAGGAGCGGGGCGAGAGGGGCGGGATGCGCGTGCTGCGGCCATTCCACGGCGGGCCTCCGGTGCGGGAGCGGGCGGCTTCGCCGGGATGACCGGGCAGGGGGCGCGAACGTGACAGGACTCGGCCGCGGGGACCCTCCGCCAGGGCGAGCCCGCCCGACGCCGGGGGCGGGGCGGGGCGGGTGAGTGACGAGGGTGGCGGGAGCGGGAGCGGGGGCGAGGGCGGCGGAAGTGGGGTCGGGGCGGGGCGGTGAGGGCGCCGCGGGCGGGGACGGGGGCGAGGGCGGTGAGGGCGGCGGGAGCGAGGACGGGCCGGGGCGGCGAGGGCCCCGGAGGCCGCGTGAAGCTTCCTGAAGGCCGCTTCAGGGAGGATTTGGCAGGCTGTGCGGCATGCGCCTGCTGATCGTGGAGGACGAACGCCGTCTCGCCCGCTCCCTCGCCCTGGGCCTCGGTGCCGAGGGATACGCCGTGGACGTCGCGCACGACGGGACCGAGGGCCTGCACCGGGCGACCGGGGGCGGCTACGACCTGATCATCCTCGACCTCATGCTCCCCGGCATGAACGGCTACCGCGTCTGCGCGGCGCTCCGCGCGGCGGGCGACGAGACGCCGATCCTCATGCTCACGGCGAAGGACGGCGAGTACGACGAGGCCGAGGGACTCGACACGGGCGCCGACGACTACCTCACCAAGCCCTTCTCGTACGTCGTCCTGCGCGCCCGCGTCAAGGCGCTGCTCCGGCGCCGCGGCACGGGAGCGGCGCCGGTGCGCGAACTCGGCGCGCTCCGCGTCGACACCGGCGCGCGCCGCGTCCGGCTCGCGGGCGAGGAGATCCCGCTCACGGCGAAGGAGTTCGCGGTACTCGAACACCTCGTGCTCCGCGCCGGGCAGGTCGTCCCCAAGGCCGACATCCTCGAACACGTCTGGGACTTCGCCTACACGGGCGACCCGAACATCGTCGAGGTGTACGTGAGCGCGCTGCGCCGCAAGCTCGGCGCCGGTCTCATCCGCACCGTGCGCGGCGCCGGGTACCTCCTGGAACGGCCGTGAGGCGCCTCCTCGGTTCCGTACGGGCCAGGGCCACCGTCGCGGCGACGCTCGTCGTCGCCCTCGTCCTCGTCGCCGCGGGCACCGCCGTGGTCCTCTCGCTGCGCGCCAACCTCGTCGACCGCGCCGGGGCCGACGCCGAGTCCGCGGCGCGCCAGGTCGCCGCGCGCCTCGCGAGCGGCACCCCCTGGGACGCGCTCGACCTCCCCGACGATGACGACGAACCCGTCCAGATCGTCGACGGCACGGGCCGCGTGCGGGCCGTCAGCGAGGACCTGGAAGCCGTCAGCGGGACGGGGACGAGCGGCGTCAAGCCGTTCGCCGGCCCCGCGCCCCGGCCCGGCGCGCTCGACGACGACGTGAGCCTGAGCGACGGCGAGGCCGTCATCGACGGCGACAGGGACACGTACCGGTGGGCGGCCGTCGAGGTGAAGCCGCAGGAGGACGACGATTCCAGGGACGACGACGAGGAGGACTCCCCGGGCTCCTCGGGTGGCTCGGGCTCCTCGGGTGCCTCCCGCTCCCCGGGGGACGACGACGCGCGGACGTTCACCGTCTACGCGGGGGCGCCCCTCGACGCCGCCGACGGCGCCGTGCGCACCGCGCTCACCGTCATGCTCATCGGGCTGCCCGTGCTGCTCGGCGTCGTCGCCGCCGTCACCTGGGCCGTGACGCGGCGCGCGCTGCGGCCCGTCGAGGGCATCCGCGCCGAACTCGACGCCATCACCGGCTCGCGCGACCTCGCCCGCCGCGTCCCCGAACCGGCGACCCACGACGAGATCGCGGCCCTGGCCCGTACCACCAACGCGACGCTGGCCGCGCTCGAAGACGCCGTCGACAAGCAGCGCCGCTTCGTCGCCGACGCCTCGCACGAACTGCGCAGTCCCATCGCCTCGCTGCGCACCCAGCTCGAAGTGGGCGCGGCACACCCGGAGCTGCTCGACCTGGACGGGGCGGTGGAGGACACCGTGCGACTCCAGCACCTCGCCGCCGACCTGCTGCTCCTCGCCCGGCTCGACGCGGGGGAGCGGCCCCCGGACCGCCTGGTACGGCTCGCGGACCTCGCCGCCCGGGAGGCGGCGGAGCACGGCCTGCGCGCCACGATCGAGCCGGAGCGGCCGGACGGCTACGCGGTACGCGGCTCGGCCCCGCAGCTCGGGCGCGTCCTCGGCAACCTCATCGACAACGCCCGCCGCCACGCCCGCTCCGAAGTGACCGTGCAGGTGGGCCAGGAGGGTCGCGAGGCGGTCGTGACGGTCTCCGACGACGGCCCAGGCGTCCCGCCCGGCGAACGCGCGCGCGTCTTCGAACGCTTCGTCCGCCTCGACGACGCCCGCGCCAGGGACGAGGGCGGCGCGGGCCTCGGCCTCGCCATCGCCCGCGACGCGGCCCACCGCCACGGGGGATCGCTGACGGTGGGCGAACGGCGGGGCGGGGGAGCGGAGTTCGTGGTGCGGGTGCCGTTGGCGCAGTGAGGAGGCGAGGAGGGCGGGAGCGTGGTGCCGCGGCCGAGGGGTGCGCGGAGGGCCGGGGCCGTTCAGCGTTCCCCGCGTGCCTCGCGCAGCCCTTCGGCGATCGGGCGCAGGAAGCCGTGCAGGGTCGTGAGCTGCTCGGGCGTGAGACGGTCGATGAAGTGGCGTCGCACCGAGGCCACGTGGTGCGGGGCGACCTGGCGCATCGTGGTGAGGCCCGGCTCGGTGAGCACGGCGAAGAGGCCGCGCCTGTCCGACTCGCAGTTCTCCCTGCGGACCAGGCCCGCCTTCTCCAGGCGGGTGATCTGGTGCGAGAGGCGGCTCTTGGACTGGAGGGTCGCCGCGGCGAGATCGCTCATCCGCACCCGGTGCTCCTCGGCCTCCGAGAGGTTCACCAGGATCTCGTAGTCGTTCATCGTGAGCCCGAACGGCTGGAGATCACGTTCGAGCTGGTGGGTGAGGAGCCGGTTCACTTCCAGGTGGGTGCGCCAGGCGCACTGTTCGTCCTGGCTGAGCCACGGTGTGGCCTCGCTCGTCGTCTTCTCCGTGTCCATGAGGACATTCTACCGAAGAAGTTGAAACCCGTACGAAATCTGGGGGTGAGCTGCCCCACGAACAGCCACCTTAACCCGCCCGCTACAGCCCGAATCTCCGCTGGATGTCCCCCAGCTGCCCCGGCATCCTGGGCTTGCCCTGCGTTCCGCCCGGCGTGTGGCCGGGCATTCCTGGGCGGCCGGGGGCCCCGCCGCCCGGCACGCCCGGTTCCGCGGGTGCCGTACCGATGTCCTTCTCCGCCATGAGCTGCTCGCTCGACTGGAGGAGTACGGTCCCGGCCCCGACGAACTCGAACTGATGCTCCTCGCCGGAGGCGCCGCCGAGCCCGGTGAGGGCGCGGACGCCGCCGAGGAAACCGCTCAGGTAGCCGTGGTCGTAGTGGTGGCACGGCGAGGGGCAGTCCGCCCAGCCCACGAGCGCCTGCGGGTCCACGCGCAGCGGCGGCTCCATGAAGACGACGGGACCGTTGGAAGCGGCGATGAACTTTCCCGTGCCGATGAGGGTGAGGAAGCCGGGCACGATCGACTGCTTGAGCGCGAGGCTCGGCTCGTAGGCGAGGAGATTGCCCGAGCGGACCGTGAGGTTGCCGTCCTCCAGGTCGAAGCTGTTGACGTCGAAGGCCCGGTCCGCGAGGAGCATCTTGCCCTCGCCCTCGGCCACGACCCAGTCGCTCGCGTGCAACGGCGAGTGGAAACTCGTCCGCAGGAGCCGGTCGAAGCGCCCGCTGCCGATCCCGTCGAAGGAGATCCGCCCGTAGTAGGCGATCATCTTCCCCTTCTGGAGAAACCACTGCGAGCCGCGCAACTCCACGCAGAACGTGTACGCGTTGACGTTGTCATCGGCGGGCAGCGACCGCGGGTCGAGGACGGGCGTGCCGTCGGGGACGAGGGGGTTCACAGCTTCTCCTCCGATGCCTGCACGAAGACGGCGCCCTGCCCCGACAGCTCCAGCTGGAACGCCTCGCCCGAGCCCCGGCCCACCATGTCGCGCCAGCCGAGGGCCGTGGAGAGCTTGTTCCGCACCTCGCCGTAGTGCGCCACGTACGCCTGCGGATCGACGTGCACGGAGCGCCCGGGCGTGATCGGCAGCTCGATGACCCCGCCGTGCGCCATCACCGCGACGGCGCCGTGCCCCTTGAGCGTCGTCGTGAAGAGCCCCTGGCCCGTCACCTGGCCGCGCACCAGCCCCCTCACGCCGCCCTGTGCGCCGAGGAAGAGCGTGCCCTGCTGGAGCGAGCCGTCGAAGGCGAGCAGCCGGTCCGCCTCGACGCACAGCGTGTCGCCCGACAGGTTGACGACCTGCACGTGGTGCCCGCCGTGCCCGAAGAGCACCGTGCCGTGCCCCTCGACCGTCATGAGCGGCGTCGCCTCCCCGGCGACCCGACGCCCGATCATCGACATGACCCCGCCCTGGCCGCCGGTCACGTTCGGCGTGAAACTCACCTCGCCCCGGTACGCGAGCATCGCGCCGCGCTGGCTGAAGAGCCGCTGCCCCGGCAGCACCTGCGCCTCGACCATCTTGGAGTTGATCTCCCTGAACGGCATCAGAGGTCACCCCCGAACGTCTTCCGCTCGCTCGGCTGCACCCACACGACACCCTCGCCCTCGAAACGGATCTGGAAGGCCTCGCCACCGCCTTCTCCCATCACCGTGCGGAAGTTGACGCCGGACTGGAACTGCTGGCGCAGCTGCCCCTGGTGCGCCACGTACGCGCCGGGGTCGACCTGGAGCGGGTAGGCGGAGCTGACCCGCAGCGCCATCGCCGGACCGTCCGAGAGCAGCGCCGCCTGCCCGCTCCCCTCGACCGTCGTCGTGAAGAGCCCCTGCCCCTGGCTCGCCCCGCGCAGCCCCGTGAACGTCGTCCCCGTCCGCAACCCGCCGTCCGTGCACAGCAGATTGCTCGCCTCCACGTACAGCTTCTCGCCGCGCAGGCTCACCACGCTGATCTCCGTCGCCTTGTCGGCGAACCAGCAGGTGCCCTCGCCGCGTACCTCCATCACCTCCATCTGCTCCCCCGTGAGCCGGCGCGTGACCATGCCGCGCAGGCCGTCGCCGCCGCCGGTGAGCTTCTTGAAGTTCATCCGCCCGTCGTACGCGACCATCGAGCCGTTCTTGGCGCGCACGGCGTCGCCGGTGAGCTGGACGGCGAGCACTTTGCTGCCCTGGAGTCGGAGGTGAGCCACGCCTTCGAAGGTACTGGGCGCGGGGCGGCACGGGGAGCCGTTTCGACCCTGATTCGACCCTGAGATCCGACCCCGAGAGACCTCAGGGGCGCGCGGGGCGCGCGGGGCGGCGTGCGGCGCGTGAGGGGCGCGCCCCGGCTGCGGGCGGACGGGTGGCGTGAGCGGGGGCGTGAGGGGCCGGGGCGAGCGGGGGCGCGGGCGGGCCGTGAGCGGCCGGAGTGAGCGGGAGCCGTGAGCGGGGGGCCGCGAGGCGTCGGAGTGAGCGGAGCCACCCCACCCCCGTCGCTCCCCGCCCCGGTCGGCTGCGAGAATGAGGCGGCTTGTGCGCGCGTTCACAAGATCGCGTGAGTGCCCGCACGGGTATCCCCATCCCGTCCGCTCTCCCCTGCCCCCCGACCGAAAGTTCCGCGCCGTGGACATCAAGACAGCCTCCGCCCTCCGCCGCCTCCGCCTGGTCTCGGCCCCCGAGGCGGTCTCCTTCCTCCTCCTTCTCGTGTGCTCGGTCCTCAAGCGCACCACCGACTTCAATGCCGTGCCCGTCATGGGCATGGTCCACGGCGTCCTCTTCGTCCTCTACGTGATCTTCTGGATCGACGCCTGGAACCGCGCCAAGTGGTCGGCCGGGCGGGGCATCCTCTACTTCGTCCTCTCCGTCCTGCCCACCGGCGGTTTCTTCGCCGAGCGCAAGCTCAAGCGCGAGGCGGAGGACGCCGTCATCGCGGGCCGTGCCCGCCGCGAAGGGATCGTGAACGCGTGATCGTCGCCTTCTCCGTCTCCCCGCTCGGCGTCGGCGACGAGGTCGGCGCGTACGTGGCCGAGGCGGTCCGCGTCGTGCGCGAATCCGGCCTGCCGCACCGTACCGACGCGATGTTCACGAGCATCGAGGGCGAGTGGGACGAGGTCATGGACGTCGTCAAGCGCGCCACCGCCGCCGTCGAGGCCCGCAGTTCACGCGTCTCGCTCGTCCTCAAGGCGGACATCCGCCCCGGCGTCGAGGACGGCCTCACCCGCAAGGTCGAGACGATCGACCGCATCCTCGGCGAGGACACCCCGAAGTCCTGACCCGTCCTTCCCGGCCCTGGCCCCCTGGCACGTGTGCGAGGGGGCCACGTGCTGTCCGGGGTACGGGGCGGAGCGGGCGGGGTGCCCGAGGCGAGGGGCGGCGGCTCGGTCCCGTACGGACGGACCGTGTGGCCGGCGCGTGGCGTGCGCGGAGTGCGTCAAGGAGCCACGCCGCTGTCGTGGAAGCCGGGAATTCGCGTCACCGCGAAGAGTGAGACGGTGGGCGAGTTTCGCCGAGTTATCCACAGATTCGGCGGGATGGGGCGGTGCGGGGGGAGATGTGGGGGAGGATGGTATTGGGGTCGCCCCCCGGGAGGGAGGGGGCTGCCCACACGGGGGTTGTGCCGCGAGCCGCCCCACCGCCGGCGCCGCCCACCCTCTGCTCCCCCCTCACCCCCGCCCCTCCGCCAACGCCGTCCCCAGCCCCGTCCGCCGGTACACCACCTCCCGCCCGTACCGCCGCGCGTGCAGAAGGCCCGCGGCGCGCAGGGCCGTCAGGTGCGCCGAGACGGAGGAGGGGGCGAGGCCGAGGCGCTGGGCGAGGCCGCTCGTCGTGCCCGGGACCGCGAGTGCGGCGAGCACCGTCGCGCGGCCCGTGCCGAGGACCCCGACGAGCGCGTCCGGCGCCCGCTCGGGGACGCCGGTCCACAGCGAGGCCAGTCCGCGTGCCGGATAGACCAGCGTCGGCTGGAAGGGCTCCTCCACCCCCGTCACGATGTCGGGCCACGTGTGGACGCTCGGCATGAGCACCAGGCCCTCGCCCCGCAACCACCGTTCGTGGTGATACGCCTTGTCCACCGTGAGCGTCCGGCCCTCCCAGCGCACCCGCGTGTCCAGCTCGGGCAGCAGCCCTCCGAGCCCCACCTCCGCGAGCCGCCGCGCGTGGTGCGCCACGTCCGCTTCGAGCAGGGCCCGCAGCCGGGGCCACTCCGGCTCCACGAGCGCGTGCCACGCCCGTTCGAGGAGGTCCGCCGTCTCCGCCACGGCCCGCGCGGGATCGGCGAGCAGCCTCCGCCCCCACGCCGACTCCGTACCGCCCCGCACCGAGCGCAACGCCGCCGCGAGGTGTCCCTGCGCGCGTCGAGCGGATCGGTCGCGCGTACCCGCGCCAGTTCGTCGCCGATCTCCGCCGTCGCGCCGAGCGGGGGCGGCGCCCAGAAGTCGGGGGAGTGCCCCCGGTGCGGCATGAGCCGCCACAGCGGGCGCAGGTCGAGCCCCGCGGCCGCCTCGCGCATCCACTCCAGGCGCCCCTGGTGGTACGGGAAACGGTCGGGCCTGGTCAGGGTACGGACGGCCTCCTGCGTCTCCCACAACGGCGAGACGGCGAACCGGCACCGCAACAAATCCCGGTCCCCCAGGTGCAGACGCTGCGGCATCGCTCACCACCCCGATTCGGCAGAGGCCGAAACGATACGCGCCACGCGCCCGCCCCCCGAAGCTCACCCCATGCCCGACACCCCACCCCTCGCCACCCCGCAACCCACCCCATCCGCCTCGCCACCCGCTCCCGCGCCGGACCTCGCGTCTGCCTCCGCTCCCGCGCCGGACCTCGCGTCTGCCTCCGCTCCCGCGCCGGACGCCGCGTCTGCCTCCGCTCCCGCGCCGGACCCCGCACCTGCTCCCGCCCCCGCGCCGAACCCCACGTCCGCCCCCGCCCCCGCGCCGGGCCCCCGCTACCTCACCCTCTTCCGCCTCCCCGAGTTCCGCGCCGTCTTCCTCGCCCACCTCTGCTCCCTCCTCGGCACCGTCGTCAGCGAGATCGCCCTCACCGTCCTCGTCTTCTCGCTCACCGGCTCCCCCTTCCTCTCCGCCCTCGCCTTCGCGCTCGGCTTCCTGCCCTACCTCGTCGGCGGGACCCTCCTCGCCGGGCTCGCCGATCGCTGTCCGCCCCGGCGCGTGCTCGTCGGGTGCGATCTCGTCTGCGCCGCCTGCGTCGCGGTCATGGCGCTGCCCGTCACGCCCGTCGCCGGGCTGCTCGCGCTGCGCGTCGTGCTCGCGCTCGTCGCGCCCGTCTTCGCCGGGACCCGGATGGCCACGCTCGGCGACATCCTCGGGAACGGGGACGCCTTCGTCCTCGGGCGCTCGCTGCTGCGGATCGTCTCGCAGACCGCACTCCTCGGCGGGTACGGCGTCGGCGGGCTGCTCCTCGTGCTCGTGCCGCCGCGCGGCGCGCTCCTCGTCACGCTCGCGACCTTCCTCGGCTCCGCCGCGCTCCTGCGCTGGGGTACGCGGCACAGGCCCGCCCGGGCCCGTACCGGCGCGGGCGGCCTCGTCCGTGACTCGCTCTCCGGCGTCCGTGCCGTGCTCGCCCTGCGTGCGCCCCGCCTCGCGCTTCTCCTCTTCTGGCTGCCCCCGGCCTTCGCCGTCGTCCCCGAAGGGCTCGCGGCCCCCTACGCCGCCTCGCTCGGCGTCGGCGGAGCAGGTCTCGGGCTGCTCCTCGCCGCGCTCTCCGCGGGGATGATCACCGGCGAACTCCTCACCGGCACCCTCGCGAGCCCCGTGACCCGCGCCCGCATCGCCCTCCCGCTCGCCGCGCTCGGCACCCTCCCGCTCGCCCTGTGCCTGCTGCGCCCCGGCTACGTACCGCTTCTGGCACTCCTCTTCGTGACCGGCGCCTCCGCCGCGTACACCCTCGGCCTCGACCGCTGGTTCGTCGACTCCGTGCCGGAAGCCCTGCGCGGCCGCGCGATGACCGTGCAGACCGCAGGGCTCATGACCGCGCAGGGGCTCGGCACCGCGCTCGCCGGTGCCGTCGCCGAGCACCTCGCGCCGCACCTCGTCGTCGCCGGCGCCGGGCTCGCCGGTACCGTCTGCTGCCTCCCGCTCGCCCTCGCCGCGCGCCGCGCGCGCCGTGCCGCGGACGCCCCGGGGCCGAAGGGTGAGACGGGGCTGACCACAATATGACCGGCCGGTAGGGTCGGGGGTGTGCCGAAGCCGCTCAGTCTCTCCTTCGACCCGATCGCCCGCGCGGATGACTCCTGGCGGCAGCGGTGGGGACACGTCCCCTCGATGGCCGCGATCACCTCGATCATGCGGGCCCAGCAGATCCTCCTCGCCGAGGTCGACGCCGTCGTCAAGCCGTACGGACTGACCTTCGCGCGCTACGAGGCGCTGGTGCTGCTCACCTTCTCCAAGGCGGGTGAGCTGCCGATGTCGAAGATAGGCGAGCGGCTCATGGTCCACCCCACCTCGGTGACCAACACCGTCGACCGCCTCGTGCGCTCCGGTCTCGTCGCCAAGCGCCCCAATCCGCAGGACGGGCGCGGCACCCTCGCCTCGATCACGCCCAAGGGCCGCGAGGTCGTCGAGACGGCGACGAAGGACCTCATGGACATGGACTTCGGCCTCGGCGCCTACGACGCCGAGGAGTGCGCGGAGATCTTCGCGCTCCTGCGCCCGCTGCGCGTCGCCGCGGGCGACTTCGAGAGCTGACCAGCGACGACACCCGTCGCCCGGACCCGCGTACCGTTCGCCCGATCCGCCCGGTTAGGCTCGCCCCATGAAGAAGAGCGTGCTGACCCGCTACCGCGTGATGGCCTACGTCACCGGTGTGCTGCTGGTCCTGCTGACCCTCGGTGTCATCGCCAAGTACGTGCTCGACATCGACGGCGCTTCCGGCCCGACCCGGGTCATCGCCATCGCCCACGGCTGGCTCTACGTCGTCTACCTCGTCGTCGCCTTCGACCTCGGCTCCAAGGCCAAGTGGAAGGTCGGCAAGCAGCTCTGGGTGCTGATCGCGGGCACGATCCCCACGGCCGCGTTCTTCGTCGAGCGCCGGATCACGCCCGAGCTGGAGGCCAAGGTCGCCGCCCAGGAGGCGAAGGCAGTCCCGCCCGCCCGCGCCGCCGCCGGCGCCGAGGCCAAGAAGGGCTGAGGCCGGAGAAGCCTCTTCGCACGGGCCGCGCACCCACGCCGCCCGCGCGCCCACGCCGCCCGCGCGCCCACGCCGCGCACGGGTGCGAGCGTCGGCAGGCTACGCGTACGAGGCCGGGCCCCGCTTCCTGAGCGGTGCCCGGCCTCCTCGTGCCCGTAGCCGTTCTGCCTCAGCCCCGCGTCACCACGCCCGCGTCACCAGCCCCGCGTCACCACGGCAGCGTTCCCACGCGGTCCACCGCGCGCCCCGTGCCCGCCGAGGCGTCCTCCGTGGCGAGCGCCACGATCGCGTCGGTGCCCTCCCGCACCGTCTGCGTGCCCGTGTGGTGGTTGAGGTCCGTCGCGGTGTAGCCGGGGTCCGCCGCGTTGAAGCGGACGCCTTCGACGCCGCGCGCGTACTGCGTCGTGAGCATCGTCACCGCCGCCTTGGACGAGGTGTACAGCGGCGAGACGACCGAGTACTCGACCCGCTCAGGGTCGTGCGTCAGCGTCTGCGAGCCGAGCCCGCTCGTCACGTTCACGACGCGCGGGTCCGCCGACTCGCGCAGCAGCGGCAGGAAGGCGTGCGTCATGCGCACGACGCCGAGGACGTTCACCTCGTACACCGCGCGCGCGTCGTCCCCGGTGAGAGCGGCGGCCTCCTTGAAGGGGCCCGTGATGCCCGCGTTGTTGATCAGGACGTCGATGCGGCCCTCGTGCGCGGCGACGTCCTTCGCCGCCGCCTCCACGGACGCCGCGTCCGTGACGTCGAGCGCCACCCAGCGGCCCCCGACCTCCTCGGCGACCGCCCGGCCCCGCTCCGGGTCACGGGCGCCGACGAGGACGGTGTGGCCGAGTGCCGACAGGCGGCGCGCTGTTTCGCGTCCGAGGCCGCGTGCGGCCCCGCTGATGAGAGTGATCGTGGTCGTCATGTCTTCGAGAGTGCGTCTCCGGTACGCCCGTATCCAGGCACCCTTCGACGGTAGGAACGCCCGTACCACCTTCGCCGCGCCCCCGGAGGCCGTGCGCTCGTAGGCTGGCCGTATGACCACGACGGATGCCGAGGGGCTCGGCGCCACGCTGCGCAGGTGGCGCGACCGGGTCAGCCCCGAGGAGGCCGGGCTGCCCGCGGGCCGCGGACGGCGCGCGAAGGGGCTGCGGCGCGAGGAACTGGCGGCGCTCGCCGGGCTCTCCGTCGACTACGTGGTACGGCTCGAACAGGGCCGCGCCGACCACCCCTCGGCGCAGGTCGTCGCCGCCCTCGCCCGCGCCCTGCGCCTCGACGCCGACCAGGACGAGCACCTGCACCTGCTCGCCGGGCTCCGCCCTCCTGGCGTCCGTCCCGTGCCCCGTACCGTCTCGCCGGGGGTGCGCCGTCTGCTGCGCAGGCTCGGTGACGCGCCCGCTTCGGTCTTCGCCGCCGACTGGACCCTGTTGTGGTGGAACCCGGCGTGGGCCGCGCTGCTCGGCGACCCCGGCCCCGGCCGCCTGAACCTCATCCGCAGGCGCTTCCCCGTGCCGGGCGCGACGCGCGCGGACGGCCCCGTCCCGGTCGAGTTCAGCGATCCGGCGGGTACGGACCGTACGTTCGTCGCCGACCTGCGCCGCGCCCTCGCGCGCTACCCGGGCGACCCGGACCTGCTCGCCCTCCTCGCCGAGACCCGTGCGGGCAACGCGCGCTTCGCCGCGCTGTGGGACGAGGGGCTCGTGGGCCGCCACCGCGAGGACCGCAAGACCATCCACCACCCCGACGCGGGCCCCCTCACGCTCGACTGCGACGTGCTCCTCGACGAGGAGCACGACCAGCGCGTCGTCCTCTACACGGCGGCACCCGGCTCGCGCGAGGAGGCCCTGCTGCGCGGGCTGACGGAGCGGGCGCCGAGGACGACGGTCCCGGGCGGTGGTACGGGGCCGGGCGGCAGCGGTACGGGCCCGGGGGCCGGTGGTTCGGGCCCGGGGGGCCTCGCGCGGGGCGCGTGAGCGCTCACCCCGCACGCCCGCACCCCCGCACGCCCGCACGCCCGCACCCCCGCACCCCCGCACGCCCGCACGCCCGCACGCCCGCACCCCCGTGCTCCCGCACCCCCGTGCTCCCGCACCCCCGGCAACCTCGTCTTCGGGCCTGGGCCCGCGCTCGCGCTCGCCTCCCGGGGCCTCGCTGCCGCGGGCCGGAAGTCCCCCCCGATCACCTCCGTGTTCAGTGCTCCAGGCCCTCGATGAGGAGGGCGGCGAGGCGCAGTGACCACTCCTCGTCGACCGGCTCCGCGCTCACCAGCGCGCGGTGCACGACCGTGCCGGCGATGACGTCGAAGATGAGGTCAGCGTTGCGGGCGGCCGAGACGGGGTCGGTGTCGCGGGGGATCTCGCCGCGGTCCTGGGCGCGGCGGCGGCCGAGCAGGACGAGGCGTTTCTGGCGGTCGACGATGGCGGAGCGGATGCGGTCGCGCAGCGCCTCGTCGCGCGTCGACTCGGCGATGACGGCCATGAGGGACGTACGGGTCTCCGGGCGGTCCAGGAGCTGCGCGAAGCGCAGTACGACGGCGGAGACATCGCCCGCGAGGCTGCCGCAGTCCGGGAGTTCGAGTTCGTCGAAGAGCACCGCCACCGCGTCGACGACGAGTTCGTTCTTTCCGGCCCAGCGCCGGTACAGGGTCGTCTTCGCGACGCCCGCGCGGGCCGCCACGTCCCCGAGCGTCAGCCCCGACCACCCCGACTCGACGAGGACCTCGCGCGTCGCCGCGAGGATCGCCGCGTCGGCGGCGGCACTGCGCGGCCGCCCGGAGCGGTGCCGCTCGGGCGGCGACGGAGCGGGCGGCGCGGCCGGGGCAGCGGCGGGTTTCGCGCCGGACGGAGGGAGGTCGGAGGCGGGCATGGCGTGACCATACCGGCCAGTAGCACTGCGGCGTGTGAACGAGATCACCGCGCGCGCGAGAGCTTCAGGAGTTACGCTACGACTCGTAGCGAAAGGCTTCTCGCCCTGGGCGAGTGCTTCGAGCGACAACCGCGCCCGGGGTGGGGACCCCGGGAACCCGTGCCGCACCCGCCGCCCCGCGTGGTGCGCGCACACCCCGTACGAGTGACGTCGTGCGGTCGAAGGAACGGTCCGCCCCCGGGGGGACGCGGGGAGAGCCGGTGCATCCTGCACCTGACTTTTCCGCTGTGGCGGCCGAAGGGGGAGGATGGGTTCATGCAGCCACGGAACATGTCCATGAGCGGGGTCGTCGACCTCGCCGCGGTGAAGGCGGCCCAGGAGGCCAAGGCCAAGGCCGAGCAGGCCCGCGCCGAGCGTGCCCGCGCGGGCGACACGGGAGCGGTCCCGCCCTCGGGGCTCGTCATCGACGTCGACGAGGCGGGCTTCGAGCGCGAAGTCCTCCAGCTCTCCACCGAAGTCCCTGTCGTCATCGACTTCCAGGTCCCGCGGGCCGAGCCGTCGGCGGCGCTGAGCGCCGTGCTCGAACGCCTCGCCGTCGAGTACAACGGCCGTTTCGTCCTCGCGCGCGTCGACGCCGAGGCGAACCAGATGCTGTTGCAGCAGTTCGGGGTCCAGGGCATCCCCGCCGTCTTCGCCGTCGTCGCAGGTCAGGCCCTGCCGCTCTTCCAGGGGGCCGCGCCCGAGGAGCAGGTCCGCCAGCTCCTCGACCAGCTCATCCAGGTCGGTGAGGAGCGCTTCGGCCTCACCGGTGTCCAGGTCGACGCCTCGGCCGCCGAGCAGGCACCCGCCGAAGAGCCCGCGGGGCCCTATGACCACCTCCTCCAGGCCGCCGTGGACGCCCTCGACTCCGGCGACTTCGCCGGTGCGGTCCAGGCGTACCGCAACGTCCTGAGCGAGGACCCGGCCAATACGGAGGCCAAGCTCGGGCTCGCGCAGGCCGAACTCCTGAGCCGGGTCTCCGGCCTGGACCCGGCGAAGGTCCGCGGTGAGGCGGCCGAGCGCCCCAAGGACGTCGCCGCCCAGCTCGCGGCCGCCGACCTCGATCTCGCGGGCGGCCACGTCGAGGACGCTTTCGGGCGCATCGTCGACACCATCCGCCAGGTCTTCGGCGAGGAGCGCGACACCGCGCGCCTGCGCCTCCTCGACCTCTTCGAGGTGGTGGGCCCCGAGGACCCGCGCGTCGTGGCGGCCCGTCAGGCCCTCGCGCGGGTGCTCTTCTGAGCGGGTAACGGTCCATGCGGGGCGCCGGAGCGCGCGGTAACCGGGCATATGCCCGCGTTCCGCGCCCCGGTGATTTGGCGACACGGCGACTTCAGCACCCCCTCTTTGCCAAAACTTGGCAAAGAGGGGGTGCTGTTACTTGCAGTAAGAGGAGCCCGACCTTCCGTCGCTCGCCGTGGGGTGATGTCCCGTTATGCGCCCTTGTGCGAAGCGACTTTCCGTGCCGCCGGGGGGTGTGCGTGATGCCTCGCGGTCATATCGGCGTTACTAGTCAGTAACGAACCCCTTGTGCGGGACCGCCGAATGCACCACGATCGGGCACGCTCGGTCCACTGCCTCCGGTCCGACAGCCAATCGGCGCCCGGGGGTTCATGGGTCCCCACCGGGCGGGCCGGGGTCCTCGCGGGCGCCGGCCGGGACAGGGGGGTCTCCGCCGGTGGCGGGGCCTGTCCGCGGGTTGCGTGAAGGCGCAGCCAAGTGGTTGTCGCTCGGGGGTGATCGCCGGAGATCAGCGCGCTTCACGCGCAGCGAGTCCCCGGCGCTTCTTCCCGAGGACGTAGCGCTTCTCCCATCCCTGCCCCCAGTCGCCGCCCGAGCGGCGGCAGGCACGGGCCGGGGATGTACGTCCGAGAAGGAGGAAATCATGGAATCTGTCGCTCGTGGCGGGACCAGATGGCGTCGCTTCGCCGTCGTCATGGTCCCGGGTGTCGCTGCCACGGCGGCGATCGGGGTCGCGGTGGCGCAGGGCGCGCTCGCGGCTTCGTTCAGTGTGTCGGGCCAGCAGTTCAAGGTCTCGGCGGACAAGCTCGAAGGTGACGGCTTCGCCCAGTACGGCGGCATGGACGTCGAGTCGGACGGGAAGACCGGTCACGCCGTGGCCGTCTCGTCGTTCGAGAACGCCAAGCTGTACAACATGTGCCAGTCGGTCGTGACGCCGAACGTGCCGCTCGTCGGCACGATCACGCTCAGGCTCAACGCCGGCACCAAGGGCACCCCGGCGGAGGCGAAGAACCTCTACGTCGACCTGGACGACCTCTCCGGTGAGGCCACGTTCGAGGACATCGACATCGGCGTGGCGGCGGGGGCCAAGACCCGCGGTCCCGCGCTCGCGAAGAACACCCCCACCGGTGCCTTCGCGCAGCAGGCCAGGAAGGCCACGATCGAGAACGTCAAGCAGACGGCCTGGGCCACCACGGCCGGCACGTTCAAGCTGAGCGGGCTGCACATGTCGCTGCACAAGGGCGTCAAGGAGTGCTACTGAGCACTCCCGACGGGACGGGTCCCACGCGTTCCCGTCCCGCCGTGCTCTGACCTCGCGACCGTGGGCGGCCCCGGCGGGCCGCCCGCGGGGCGCGGGCCCTTCGGCACGCGGGTTCCTTCCGTACGGGCCGGGGCGGCGTCACCGTCCCGCCCCGCACGGGCGACCCCGTGCCCCCTCATCCACGCATAGCCGGTTCCAGGGAGCTGTTTTCCATGAGCGCCGAGTCCCCAGGGCTGAGCGACGACCGACTGCACGTCTGGCGAACGCGGTTCCGCGACTGGCGGGGCACCCGGCCCTTCTGGGCAGGTGTGCTGACACTGCTGGGCGGCATACCCATCGCCTACATCCCCTATCACGACCTCAAGCTGGGGCAGCTCACCGTCCGCATGTCGACGACGGCGGGTGCGGGCTCCCTCATCATCGGGGTTCTGCTCATCACCCTCGGCCTGACGATGTGGTACCAGGCGCAGGTACGGGTCTTCGCCGGAGTCGCGGCGATCCTCCTCGCCCTGGTCTCGCTCCCGGTCTCCAACTTCGGCGGCTTCCTCGTCGGTTTCCTTCTCGCCCTCTTCGGCGGCAGCCTCGCGCTCGCCTGGGTGCCGGACAAGAAGGGCCCGTACGGGAAGAACGCCGAGGCCGGTGACCCGGCGGGAGACCCGAGCGGCGAGCCGGGCGGTGATCCCGCGCCCGAGGGCCAGGGCCCGGACGCCGGCCCCGGGCCCGCACTGCCCCGCCAGCCAGGACCCGCGGGGGACGACGCCCCGGCCGGGGACGGCGGGCGGCCCCTCGCGCACCTGGCCGACGGTGGTGGGCACCGTGCCGAATGACGAGCTGTCCCCGGGGGAGCGCGGATCGGGTCCCCGGCACGCGGCGCCGCGCAAGTCGGTCCTGACCAAGTTCCGGATACCCGCGGGCAAGGCGATGGCCCTCGCGGCCATGCCGACGGCCGTCTTCGTCGGCATGGGCCTCACTCCGCGCCTCGCCCTCGCCGACGACAAGACCGACCTGCCGTTCGCGCCAGGCCCCTGTGTGACCCGCTCCGACGAGCCGAGCCAGGAGCCCAGCGGCTCCGCGTCGGCGAAGCCCTCGCCCTCGCCCTCCGCCTCCGCGTCCACCTCGCCGAGCCCCTCCACGACGCCGCGGCCCACCGCTTCGGACGAAGCGAAGGACGAGGCGAAGGGGGACGCGGCGAAGGACGAGGCGAAGGACGACGCGGCGAAGGACGCCTCGGGCTCCGATGCCGCCGCGAACGACAAGGCGGACACGGGCCCCGGGGCGAAGTCCGCGAAGGAGGCGCAGGACGAGCCATCGGCGAGCCCCTCGCCCAGCACGTCCGAGAAGAAGAACCCGCTCGACCCGCTGGGTCTCGGCGACGCCCTCAAGGACCTCTTCACGCCGAAGGACAAGAAGGCCGAGGACACCGACGCGTCCGGCGAGGAGAAGACCGCCGAGGACGACAAGACGGCGGACACCAAGGCGGACGACAAGGCCGGGGACAAGGCCGGGGACAAGGCCGGGGACTCCGCTGCCAAGGACTCCGGTACCCAGGACTCCGGTACCAAGGACACCGCGGGCGGCGACACGTCCGGCGGCGCCGCGGCACCCCGTACCCTCAAGGACGACCTCAGCGACGCCGCGCGCGCCGCAGGTGCCTCCGAGAAGGACATCGCGGAGGGCGCCCGCAAGGCCGAGGAGCAGAACGCCAAGGGCCCGCAGACCGAGAAGGCCGGCAAGGCCGACGCGGGCACGAGCGACGGGCCCGAGCCCTACCCCTGCCCCACCCACGACGCCAAGGCGCTCGCCGACGCCGACGTGGACGAGAGCTACCCGCGCGTCGCCGAGGACCCCTGGACCCTGCACACCACGAAGCTGAGCCTGCACGGGCTCGGTTACGACGGCATCGTCAAGGTCCGCACGTCGAGCGGCAGGATCAAGAACGTCCTCAAGTTCACCGCGAGCGGCATCGACATCAAGGACCTGCACCAGACCGCCGTCGGGCCCGGCGAGTACACGACGCACGTCAAGGGCGCTCCGGGTTCCACGTCGAAGATCCGCGACGGCAAGGTCACGATGTACACGGAGGAGCTGAAGGGGAAGCTGCTCGGCCTCATCCCGGTCGACTTCACCCCCGACAGCCCGCCGCCGCTGACGCTGCCCGAGCTGTTCTTCACGGACGTGACGGTCGTCCAGGCCGGTCAGTTCGGCGGGACGCTCACCATCCCCGGACTCCACAACTACCTGGACAAGAGCGGCAGCTGAGACACGCGCGAGGGGCGCCCCCGGAAGACCGGGAGGCGCCCCTCACTCGTATGCCGTTCCGCGGCCGGAGCCTCGCTCAGCCCTGCCGGTTGTCGCCCAGGTGGTGGACCCTGACGAGGTTCGTCGAGCCGGGGACCCCGGGGGGCGAGCCCGCCGTGATCACCACGGTGTCGCCGTCCTTGAGCGAGCCCAGCTTGACCGCCTCGCCGTCGACGAGGTCGACCATCGCGTCCGTCGTGTCCACGTGCGGCACGAGGTACGGGGTGACGCCCCAGCTCAGCGCGAGCTGATTGCGCGTGGACTCGTCCGTCGTGAAGGCGAGGACCGGCTGCGCCGTGCGGTAGCGGGCCAGGCGGCGCGCGGTGTCGCCCGACTTCGTGAAGGCGACGAGCGCGTTCGCGTCGAGGAAGTCCGCGATCTCTGCGGCGGCACGGGCGACCGAACCACTCTGCGTACGCGGCTTCTTGCCCTCGTCGAGCGGCTTGAGGCCCTGCGCGAGCAGCGCCTCCTCGGCCGCGGTGACGATCTTCGACATCGTCTTGACGGTCTCGATCGGGTACGCGCCCACGCTCGACTCGGCCGAGAGCATGACCGCGTCGGCGCCGTCCAGGATCGCGTTCGCCACGTCGCTCGCCTCGGCACGCGTCGGGCGCGAGTTGGTGATCATCGACTCCATCATCTGGGTCGCCACGACCACCGGCTTGGCGTTGCGCCGGCACATCTCCACGAGGCGCTTCTGCACCAGCGGGACCTTCTCCAGCGGGTACTCCACGGCGAGGTCGCCGCGCGCCACCATGACGGCGTCGAAGGCGAGGACGACCTCCTCCATGTTCGCGACGGCCTGCGGCTTCTCGACCTTCGCGATGACGGGGAGGCGCGTGCCCTCCTCGTCCATGATCTTGTGCACGTCCTTGACGTCCGAGGCGTCGCGCACGAAGGAGAGCGCGATCATGTCGGCGCCGGTGCGCAGCGCGAAGCGGAGGTCCTCGACGTCCTTCTCGGAGAGCGCGGGCACGTTGACGGCCGCGCCGGGCAGGTTGATGCCCTTGTGGTCCGAGACCACACCGCCCTCGATGACGATCGTGTGCACCTTGGGTCCCTCGACCGAGGTGACCTTCAGCTCGACGTTGCCGTCGTTGATGAGGATCGGGTCGCCCTTGGCGACATCGCCGGGGAGGCCCTTGTACGTCGTGCCGCAGATCGTGCGGTCGCCCGGCACGTCCTCCACGGTGATCGTGAACTCGTCGCCCCGGGTCAGCTCGACGGGTCCGTCGGCGAAGGTCTCCAGGCGGATCTTCGGGCCCTGGAGGTCGAAGAGGACACCGACGGTCTTCCCCGCGTCGGCGGCGGCCTGGCGGACGCGCTGGTAACGCCCGAGGTGTTCTTCGTGCGAGCCGTGGCTCATGTTGAGCCGGGCCACGTTCATGCCGGCTTCGATAAGGGCCTTCAGCTGATCGTACGAGTCGACCGCTGGACCGAGAGTGCAGACGATTTTGGAACGGCGCATGAGCCAAATCCTATCGGTTTGTTTCGGGGCGGGATTAACGGACTACCGGAAGAACACATGGGCGCGGGGCCGCTCAGACGAAAGGGTTTCCCAGGCCGCGAGAACCGCGCGGGAGAGCGACACATGGGCGCTGTCGCGCTCAGGTGGGCCGCCCGGAATACCGTGAGAACGGCCCGGAAACACGGCCCGAAATCGCGGCGCGACCGCCTCGCGCGAAATTCAGCCCCGTACACCCCCTTCCGCTCCTTCCGCGACGAGCCCGTACGTCTGCCGCGCGATCTCCAGTTCCTCGTCGGTCGGTACGACGGCGACGGTGACGGGGGTTCCCTCCGGCGAGATGACCCGGGCCCGCTTCTCGCGCGCCGCGTTGCGCTCCGGGTCCACGGCGAGCCCGAAACCGGTCAGTCCCTCCACGGCGGCCGCGCGCACGGGCGCCGAGTTCTCGCCGACACCGGCGGTGAAGGCGAGCGCGTCGACGCGGCCGAGCACCGCCGTGTACGCGCCGATGTACTTGCGCAGGCGGTGCACGTACACGTCGAAGGCGAGCCGCGCGGTGCGGTCGCCCTCCCCGGCCCTGCGGGTGATCTCGCGCATGTCGTTGTCACCGCACAGGCCGTACAGGCCGCTCTTCTTGTTCAGCAGCACGTCCACATCCTCGGCCGACATACTGGCGTTCCGCATCAGGTGGAAGACCACTGCGGGGTCGATGTCCCCCGACCGGGTGCCCATCACGAGCCCTTCCAAGGGGGTCAGTCCCATCGAGGTGTCCACACTGCGGCCCCCGCGCACGGCGCAGGCCGAGGCCCCGTTGCCCAGGTGCAGGACGATCGTGTTCGTCTCCTCGTAGGGCCGTCCGAGCAGCTCCGCCGTCGCGCGCGAGACGTAGGCGTGCGAGGTGCCGTGCGCCCCGTAGCGGCGGATGCGGTGCGCCTCGGCGACGGCGGTGTCGAGCGCGTACCGCGAGGCGGCGTCGGGCATGTGCGCGTGGAAGGCGGTGTCGAAGACGGCGACCTGCGGCAGCGCGGGGTTCAGGCGCCGTGCGGTACGGATGCCCGCGAGCCCCGCCGGGTTGTGCAGCGGGGCGACGGGGATGAGCCGCTCGATCTCGCGCTCCACGTGCCAGTCCACGAGGGTCGGCCCGTCGAAGAGCCGCCCGCCGTGCACGATGCGGTGGCCGACGGCGAGCAGCTCGGGCGAGTCGAGGCCGAGCCCGTCGCCGGACAGCTCGGCGGCGACCGCGTCGAGCGCCTCGTCGTGGTCGGCGACGCGGCCGTCACGGCCGCGGGTCCTGGGCTCGGTGCCGGTCAGGAGGGTGTGCTCGACGCGCGAGGTGCGCTCCCCGATCCGCTCCACGAGACCGGTCGCGAGCCGCGACCCGTCCCGCATGTCGAGGAGCTGGTACTTGACCGATGAGGAGCCGGAGTTGAGGACGAGCACGCGGGTGGGTGAGGCGGACACGGGGGCCTTTCGTCGGAGCCGTGGGCGGGCGCGGGGCGGGACACCGGCACGCTACGGCGCTCCGTCCCCGTTCGCCGCCTGCCCCGCCTGGATGGCGGTGATGGCGACCGTGTTCACGATGTCCTCGACGAGCGCGCCGCGGGAGAGGTCGTTGACGGGCTTGCGCAGGCCCTGGAGCACCGGGCCCACGGCGACGGCGCCCGCCGAACGCTGCACGGCCTTGTACGTGTTGTTGCCCGTGTTGAGGTCGGGGAAGATCAGCACCGTCGCGCGCCCGGCGACGGGCGAGTCGGGGAGCTTCGTCGCCGCGACGGACGGGTCGACGGCCGCGTCGTACTGGATGGGGCCCTCGATGAGCAGATCGGGGCGCTCGGCCCGTACCAGCTCCGTCGCCTGCCGCACCTTGTCGACGTCGGCGCCCGAGCCGGAGGTCCCCGTCGAGTACGAGAGCATCGCGATGCGGGGCTCGACGCCGAAGGCCGCGGCCGTGGCCGCCGACTGGATCGCGATGTCGGCGAGCTGCTCGGCGTCCGGGTCGGGGTTGACGGCGCAGTCCGCGTAGACGAGGACCTTGTCGGCGAGGCACATGAAGAAGGCCGAGGAGACGAGCTTCGCGTCCGGGCGGGTCTTGATGACCTCGAAGGCCGGGCGGATCGTCGCCGCCGTCGAGTGCACGGCGCCCGAGACCATGCCGTCGGCGAGCCCGGCCCGCACCATCAGCGTCCCGAAGTAGTTGACGTCGGCGACGACGTCGTGCGCCAGCTCCTCGGTCACGCCCTTGTGCGCCCGCAGCGCCGCGTACTCGCGCGCGAAGCGCCCGCGCAGCTCGGAGTCCCGCGGGTCGAGCAGCTCGGCGCCCTCGACGTCCACGCCGAGGTCGGCGGCCTTCTTGCGGATGACCGCGGGGTCACCGAGCAGCGTGAGCGCGCACACCGAGCGGCGCAGCAGGATGTCGGCCGCGCGCAGCACCCGCTCCTCGGTGCCCTCGGGCAGCACCACGCGGCGGGGGTGCGCGCGGGCCTGCTCGATGAGCTTGTGCGCGAACATCATCGGCGTGACACGGCCGCTGCCCGCGACGCGGATGCGGTCCAGGAGCGCCGGGCCGTTGACCCAGCGCTCGAAGAGGCCGAGTGCCGTCTCCGTCTTGCGCGGGGTCGCCGCGCCGAGGCGCCCTTCGAGGGTGAACAGCTCGGTCGCCGTCGGGAAGCTGTTGCCCGGTACGGAGACGAGCGGCGTGCCGGGGGCGAGCTGTTCGGCGAGGTGCAGGACACCCTGGTCGGGGCGCTCGCCGAGGGTCAGCAGGACGCCCGCGATGGCGGGCGCCGACGTCGAGTGCGCGGCGAGCGCGCCCACGACGAGGTCCGAGCGGTCGCCGGGGGTCACGACGAGGCAGCCGGGGGTGAGCGCGTGCAGGAAGTTCGGCAGCGTCGCGCCGCCGAAGACGAAGTCGAGCGCGTCGCGCGAGAGGCCCGCCTCGTCACCGAGCAGAACCGTTCCGCCGAGCGTGTGCGTGATCTGCGCGACGGTCGGCGCCGAAAGGCTCGGCTCGTCGGGCAGCACGTACACGGGTACGCCGATCCGGCCCGTCAGACGCTCCTGCACGAGGTCGCGGTCGGCGGGCGCGACACGGTTGACGATCATCGCGAGGACGTCGCAGCCGCGGCCCGCGTAGGCGTGGTACGCGTTGTGCGCCTCGGAACGCACGGACTCGGCCGACTGCTCCTTGCCTCCCACGACGGGCAGGACGAAGGCGCCGAACTCGTTGGCGAGCCGCGCGTTGAAGCCCAGTTCGTCGGGGAGCTGGGTGTGCGCGAAGTCCGTGCCGATCACGAGGACCGCCTCGTACGCGGCGGCGAGCCGCTGGTAGCGCTCCACGAGGCGCGAGACGAGTTCGTCCAGGCCCTGCTCCGCCTGGAGCGCGTTCGCCCGCGCGTAGTGCATCCCGAAGACCGAGTCGGGCGGCTGGGGGAGCCGGTAGCGCTCGCGGAACAGCTCGTACATACGGTCGGGGCCGTCGTGGACGAGCGGCCGGAAGACGGCGACCCGGTCGACCCTGCGGGTCAGCAGTTCCATGACCCCCAGCTCGACGACCTGCCGCCCGTCCCCCCGGTCGGTCCCGGTCACATAGACACTGCGCGCCACCGGTATTTCTCCCTTTCCCTACTCATACGAATTCGGGAGTACTCATCAGAGCACCCGGAATCGTTCTCGACATCTCGCGCCAAGCGCAAGAGAATGCCGGAGAACTCATAGGACAAAAACACCTGATCTGCTGAACCTGCCCCCTTGACACTACCCACAGCACTCGGTATGCCGCTTCCGCGGGCCCCCCGGCGCGTCCGTATTTCCGCGCGCCCCCTACCGTTGTTCCGCTCCGGCGGTGGTAAACGCGCGCCCCCGGGACGGACGTATGTTCCGGGCTTTCCACAGGCGTGCGAGAATCGGCCCGAGTTCAGGGGGAACCCGCACCGTCCATCCGCGTTCTTCGCGTCCCTTCCCGTCCTCTCAACCCCCGCGCACCTCTAGTAAGCGAGCAGGAGAACAGCACGATGCGCATCGGAATTCTCACCGCAGGCGGCGACTGCCCGGGCCTCAACGCAGTGATCCGGTCGGTCGTGCACCGTGCCGTCACGCATCACGGCGACGAGGTGATCGGGTTCGAGGACGGGTACAAGGGCCTGCTCGACCGGCACTACCGCGAACTCGACCTCGACGCGGTGAGCGGCATCCTCGCCAGGGGCGGCACGATCCTCGGTTCGGCCCGCCTGGAGCGCGGCCGCCTCGCCGAGGCCTGCGCCAACGCCCCCGAACTCGCCCGCGAACTGGGCATCGACGTCCTCATCCCGATCGGCGGCGAGGGCACCCTGACCGCCGCGCGGATGCTCTCCGAGAGCGGGATGCCCGTCGTCGGCGTGCCGAAGACGATCGACAACGACATCTCCTCGACCGACCGCACCTTCGGCTTCGACACCGCCGTCGGCGTCGCGACCGAGGCGATCGACCGCCTCAAGACCACGGCCGAGTCCCACCAGCGGGTCATGGTCGTCGAGGTCATGGGCCGCCACGCGGGCTGGATCGCGCTGGAGTCGGGCATGGCGGGCGGCGCGCACGGCATCTGCCTGCCGGAGCGGCCCTTCGACCCGGCCGACCTCGTCAAGATGGTCGAGGAACGCTTCGCGCGCGGCAAGAAGTTCGCCGTCATCTGCGTCGCCGAGGGCGCCCACCCCGCCGCGGGCACGATGGACTACGGCAAGGGCGAGATCGACCAGTTCGGCCACGAGCGCTTCCGCGGCATCGGCACGGCCCTCGCCTACGAACTCGAAACCCGCCTCGGCAAGGAGGCCCGCCCGGTCATCCTCGGCCACGTCCAGCGCGGCGGCACCCCCACCGCCTACGACCGCGTCCTCGCCACCCGCTTCGGCTGGTACGCCGTCGAGGCCGCCCACCGCGGCGACTTCGGCAACATGACGGCGCTGCGCGGCACGGACGTGGTCATGGTCCCGCTGGCGGAAGCGGTGACGGCGCTGAAGACGGTGCCGGCGGAACGGATGGAAGAGGCGGAGTCGGTGTTCTAGGCGGCCCCGGCGGTACGGCGGCGCGGCCCTTGTGGCCGTACGGGGGCCTCGCGGCGGCGGTACGGGGGTCGTGCGGCGGCGGTACGGGGGTCGTGCGCTGGTACGGGTACGGGGCCGCCCCCGCCGCTCGCCCCGTACCCGTACCCTGCCCCGTACCCGCCCCTCGCGCCTTGCCCTCCTCCGGCCACGTGGCCTCAGCCGGTGTGGAGCACCCGGAAACGGCGGGGGTCCGCCGGGTCGCGGTCGACGACCTGGATCGGCGGCCACGCCCATTGCCAGACCTCGATGCCCGGCGTGCGGGAGAACCGGATCGGTCCGCGGGTGCCCTCGATGGCCACGTGCGGCCAGGACGCGGCGATGGCGGCCCGGTCCGTGCCGTGGGAGCGCATCGCCGCGGCGAGGACGGCGATGGTGTCCCAGCCCTCGAAGGCGACGAAGGAGGGGACCTGGCCCAGCCGTTCCCCGAGCGCCTTGCCGACGCGTTCGCCGAGCGGGCCCAGGCGCCCGGGCAGGTAGCGCAGGAACGGGATCGCGGCGCCTTCCCCGCCCAGCGCCGTCTCCCATGCGGCGAACTCCGGCTGCCCGGCCGGGGCGCCGATCAGGATCTGCGCGAGCCGCCGGTCGCCGCGTACGGCCTCGACGAGCGGTACCGCGGGCTCCGGATGGCCGGTCAGCAGGAGCAGCGCCGTCGCGCCGTGGCCGGCGAGCGCGTCGCACAGGGCCCCGGGGGTGAGGGCGTTCGCGTCGAGTGCGAGGAGCGTGCCGCCGCGGGGAGCGAGGTGGTCGCGCAGGACGCGCGCCCCGGACGCCCAGTAGACACCGGGCTGGGCGGCCACGGCGATCCGGTCCAGGCCCGCACCGATGAGGAAGTCCGCGTAGACCCGCCAGCCCCGGGACTGGGCCGGTGCCAGGCGCGCGACCCACCGCGTCGGCGCGTCGGTGAGCGCGTCGAGCACCGCGGACGAGCAGAGGAACGGCAGGCCGAGCGCGGCGGCGCGGGCGGCGGCGGCGCGGGCGACCACGCTGTGGTACTCGCCCGCCACGGCCGCCACGTCCAGAGCGGCCAGTTCCGCCACGGCCGCCGCGGCCCGCTCCGGGTCGGCGGCGGTGTCCCTGACCACCAGCTCCAGCGGCCTGCCGTCGATGCCGCCGCCGTCGTTGACCTCGCGCACGGCCAGGTCGAGCCCGGCGAGCAGGTGCCGGCCCGCCGCGGTCCAGCCGGGCCGCGTGAGCGGGACGAGCGCGCCCAGGCGGACCGGTGACCGGTCCGTGTGCTCCGCTCGGGGCGGGGAGACAGGCATCGGGTCGCGTCTCCTCGGGGTCGATGCGGTCGCGGTCCCCCGGGACCGCGCGTCGGCGGGGACTACGGTGCCGTGTGCGAGGGCCGGGTCCAGTGTGACGCCGGCGTTGTTCCCCGAGGAAGAGGTGTGCGTATGCGCGCGTTCCGTGCGGCCGTCGAGGCCCGGGACATGGCGGCCGGCGATGCCCTGCTCGCCCAGGACGTCGTGTTCACGAGTCCGGTGGTCCACGAACCGTACCGGGGCAGGGCGATCACCGCCGCGATCCTGCGCGGGGTGCCGCGCGTCTTCGAGGACTTCCGGTACGTGCGGGAGATCGGCGACGAGGACGGGGCCGACCACGCGCTCGTCTTCGCGGCCCGCGTGGGCGACCGCGAGCTGACCGGCTGCGACGTCCTGCACGTCAACGAGGCCGGGCTGATCGACGGGTTCACGGTCATGGTGCGCCCCCTGTCCGGCGCGCGGGCGCTCGCCGAGGCGATGGGGGCGCGGTTCGCGCGGATCACGCGGGAGGCGGCGGCTGCCCCGGAGGCGTGAGAAGGCCGGGCCGCCGCCTGCTGCCTCACCCCCGCGCCTCCCACCGGTAGTGCAACTCCGGGCGGCCCACCTGGCCGTAGCGCGGGGCGCGGGTCGCGAGGCCCGTCGTGACGAGGTGTTCGAGGTAGCGGCGGGCCGTGATGCGGGAGAGCCCTGCCAGGGTCGCGGCCGACTGGGCGGTGAGCCCTTCCTCGCCCGCCGCGCGCAGGGCCAGCGTCACGCGGTCGAGCGTCGGGGCGCTCAGGCCCTTCGGCGGGTCGGCGGGACGCGGGGCGCGCAGCGCGGCGAGCGCGCGGTCCACGTCGTCCTGGCCCGCCGCCTCGCCCGCCGCGGCCCGGAACTCCCCGTACCGCACGAGCCGGTCGCGCAGCGTCGCGAAGGTGAACGGCTTGAGCACGTACTGCACGACCCCGAGCGAGACCCCCTCGCGCACGACGGCGAGGTCCCGCGCGGACGTGACGGCGATGACGTCGGCGCGGTGCCCCGCCGAGCGCAGCCCGCGCAGCAGCTGGAGCCCGTGCCCGTCGGGGAGGTACAGGTCGAGCAGGACGAGGTCGATCGGCGTGCGCTCCAGGGCTCGGCGCGCGGCCGCCGCCGAGTGTGCCACCGCGGCGACCGTGAACCCGGGAACGCGCTCGACGTACAGGCGGTGCGCGTCGGCGGCGACGGCCTCGTCCTCCACGACGAGGACCCGCACGGGCTCGCTCATCGCGTCCCTCCCGCGGACGCCGCGAGCGGCAGCCGTACGGTGAAGTCCGCGCCGCCCTCCGGGCCTTGGCGCGCCACCACCGTGCCGCCCGCGCGCCCGGCCGCCTGCCGCACGAGCGCGAGGCCGAGACCGTGCGCGCCCGGCTCGTGGGCCTTCGTGGACCAGCCGTCGCGGAAGGCGTCCTCCCTGTGCGCGGGGTCGAGCCCGGGGCCGTTGTCGGTGACGCGGAGCAGCAACTCATCGCCGTGCGGGGTGTGTTCGGGGCGCGCGGTCACGGTGACACGGGCGCCGGGGGTGCCCTGCGCGGCCTCCACCGCGTTGTCGACGAGGTTGCCGAGGATCGTCACGAGGTCGCGGGGCGGCAGGCTCGCGGGGAGCAGTCCGTCATCGAGCCCGCTGTCCTCGCTCAGGACCAGCTCCACTCCGTGCTCGTGCGCGTACGCCGTCCTGCCCAGCAGGAGCGCGGCGAGCACCGGTTCACCGACCGCGCCCGTCATGCGGTCGGTGAGCGCCTGCGCCAGCTCCAGCTCGGCCGTCGCGAAGTCCACCGCCTCGCCGGGGCGCCCGAGTTCGACGAGCGAGACCACCGTGTGCAGCCGGTTCGCCGCCTCGTGCGCCTGCGCCCTGAGCGCCTTGCCGAAACTCCGCTCCGCGTCCAGCTCGCCCATGAGCGCCCGCAGTTCCGTGTGGTCCCGCAAGGTCACCACCGTTCCCGAGCGCTGGCCCCCGGAGACCGGCGAGGTGTTGACGACGAGGACGCGTTCCTCGGTGAGGTGCACCTCGTCGACGCGCGGCTCCGAGGCGAGCAGCGCCCCGGTGAGCCCGCGCGGGAGCCCCAGCTCCGCGACGGGGCGCCCCACATACGCGCCCGGGGGCAGCCCGAGCAGTTCGCGCGCCCCGTCGTTGAGCAGCGCCACGGCCCGGTGCCCGTCGAGCATGAGCAGCCCCTCCCGCACCGCGTGCAGCGCTGCCTCGTGGTAGTCGTGCACGAGGGCGAGTTCGGTCGCGTTCATGCCGTGCGTGTGCCGTCGCAGGCGCCGGTTGATCACGTACGTGCCCGTACCGCCGAGGAGCAGCGCCGCCGCCGCTGTCACGAGGAGCAGCAGCACCTGGTGGCGCAGGCGCTCGCTGATCGCGGTGACGTCTATCCCCGCGCTCACGAGCCCCGTGACGCGCTCGCCGTCCTTGACGGGCGTCACGACCCGTACCGAGACCCCGAGCGTCCCCCGGTACGTCTCCGAGAACGTCCGCCCGCGCAGCGCCGCCGCGCGGTGCCCGAGGAAGCGCTCGCCTATCTGCCCCGGCGTCGGGTGCGTGTAGCGGATGCCTTCGGGGGACATGATCGTCACGAAGGTGAGGTCGGCCTCGCGGCGGACCTTCTCGGCGTAGGGCTGGAGGGTGCGGGTCGGTTCGGGCGCGCTGATCGCCTCGCGCACCGTGGGCGCGGCGGCGATGGCGAGCGCGGCGGCGGTGACCTGGCGCTCGGCTGCGGTACGGGCCTGGCGGCGGTCGCTCACGTACGTGAAGAGGGCGCAGCCCGCGACGACGAGCGCCACGAGGAGCACCTGCATGGCGAAGAGCTGACCGGCCAGGCTCCGGGGACGGGGGAGGCGCATCGGGCCAGTGTGCCGAAGGCGAGCGAGCGCGCGGTCGCGGGGGCACGACCGTAATGAACGAAACCGTGACCCCGGTCACACCGTGCGGGATAGTCGCCGCAGCCCGGCGTGCGGAGCGAGCCGCAGTCCCCGCACGCCGCCCCAGACGATGACGTCCCCAGGAGGAACCCGTGTCAGCCACCGAGGCAGCCGTCCCCGAGCCCGAGGGACACGGGCCGACGACCCCGCCGCCCGCCGCGCCGAGACGCCGCGACAAGAGCCACTACCTCTACCTGGCCGTGATCGGCGCCGTGATCCTCGGCATCATCCTGGGCTTCGCCGCGCCCGGGGTGGCCGTGGAGCTGAAGCCGCTCGGCACCGGCTTCGTGAACCTGATCAAGATGATGATCTCGCCGATCATCTTCTGCACGATCGTGCTCGGCATCGGTTCGGTGCGCAAGGCCGCGAAGGTCGGCGCCGTGGGCGGGCTCGCGCTCGGCTACTTCCTCGTGATGTCGACCGTCGCGCTCGCGATCGGCATCCTCGTCGGCAACTTCCTGGAGCCGGGCCAGGGACTGCACCTGACCGAGTCGGTGCGGGAGGTGGGCGCCGCGCAGGCCCCGAAGGCCCCCGAGTCGACGGTCGACTTCCTCCTCGGCATCATCCCGACGACGCTCGTCTCCGCGTTCACGAGCGAGAAGGTCCTCCAGACGCTCCTGGTCGCCCTCCTCGTCGGCTTCGCGCTCCAGGCGCTCGGCAAGAGCGGCGAGCCGGTCCTGCGCGGCATCGGCCACATCCAGAAGCTCGTCTTCCGCGTCCTGTCGATGATCATGTGGGCGGCCCCGGTCGGCGCCTTCGGCGCGATGGCCGCCGTCGTCGGCGAGACGGGTGTCGACGCGCTCAAATCGCTCGCCGTCATCATGATCGGCTTCTACGTGACGTGCGTCCTCTTCGTCGTGCTCGTCCTCGGGGCGCTGCTCAGGCTCGTCGCGGGCGTCAACATCCTGCTCCTCCTGAAGTACCTCGCCCGCGAATTCCTGCTCATCCTGTCCACCTCCTCGTCCGAGTCCGCGCTGCCGCGCCTCATCGCGAAGATGGAGCACCTCGGCGTATCGCGCCCGGTCGTCGGCATCACCGTCCCGACGGGCTACTCCTTCAACCTCGACGGCACCGCCATCTACCTCACGATGGCGTCCATATTCGTCGCCGAGGCGATGGACCAGCCGCTCTCGATCGGCCAGCAGATCTCCCTGCTCGTCTTCATGATCATCGCCTCGAAGGGCGCGGCGGGCGTCACGGGAGCGGGGCTCGCGACGCTCGCGGGCGGCCTCCAGTCCCACCGTCCCGAACTCGTCGACGGGGTCGGCCTGATCGTCGGCATCGACCGCTTCATGAGCGAGGCCCGCGCCCTGACGAACTTCGCGGGGAACGCGGTGGCGACGGTCCTCGTGGGGACATGGACGAAGGAGATCGACAAGGAGCGCGTGGACCAGGTCCTCGCGGGGAAGCTGCCGTTCGACGAGAAGACCCTTGTGGAGGAGGGGGAGGCGGAGACCGAGGTTCCCGAGCAGAGGGAACCCGTCAACGCCTGAGCCCCCAGGGGCTCCGTCCCCGGACCCCCGCGCGTCGCAACGCCCCGCCTGCGGACGGGGAGACCCCGGAGGGGCTGAACTCCTCAGCCCCTCCGGTCCCGTCATGCCTCAGGGCAGAGATGGAGTGCGAGCACCCCGTCCCCCCGCGTGGCGACCGTCACCTTGCCGACGACCCCCGCGTCCCCGCTGTTGGCGAGGCGGAAGTCCGTCCCGCCGTTCTCTCCGTTGTGGAAGGCCGCGTCGTCGACCTCGAAGACGGCCGTCTTCCACGTGTCGGTCCCGGTCTTCGCGACCTCGGGCGTCGACGTGTACGCGTCGCCGACCGCGTCGTACTGGAGACTCCAGCCGCCGGTGCCGTGGTCGAAGTAGTCCACGGTGACGGTGGCGTGGTAATTCCCGCCGGGAACGGTCGTGTTGTCGACGTCGAAGTACTGGAACGGGGACCCGTCCGTCGTCTCGTGCCCCGAACGGCCCGCCTTCTCGACGGCGTTCCAGTGCCCGTCGCCGTTGTCCCGCGCGCGCAGCCCGCACTCCGTGTCCTCCGTGCCGAGCGTCGCGCACGCCGTGGCCGTGCCGTCCGGGTCGGGCACGGTCACCACGACCGCCCCGCCCGGGAGTTGTTCGCCCGAGGACGTACGGAAGGACACCTTCACCGGGTGGTACCCGGACGGCGTGTCCTTCGCCGTGCTGATCGCGACCGGCACCTCGGCCGTCCGCGCGTGCTTCAGGCTCAGTGTCCCGGAGGACGGCGAGACCTTGACGTGCGGGTCGTCGGTCGAGGCCGTCCACCGTACGGAGGAGGGCCGGCCCGCGAGCGCCGAGACGCCCACCGTGCCCTTGAGGCCCTTGCCCGCCTCGGTGACCCGCGTGCCGTTCGGCGTGAGGTAGCCGACGGCGGACTTCTCGTACTGCCGCCAGGACGGCGGTGCCGCCTTCGCGGAGGTCGCCCAGTGCCTGTCGGGGCGCGTCGAGAGCGAGAAGTCGAGCTCCCCGCCGCGCGTCACGACCTCGTCCGGCAGCGAAGTCGCCTCGTGGGAACGGCCGTTGAGCCTGAGGCCGGTGACGTACGGGGTGTTCGTCGCCGCCTTCGGGGCGTGGACGCTCAGCGTGCGGCCCGTGCCGAGGTGGATCTCGGCGCGCTTGAACAGGGGGCTGTTGAGCGCGAGGACAGGGGTGCCGGGCGTCGCGGGCATCATGCCGAGCGCCGCCCACACGTAGACCGAGGACTGCGCCCCGTTGTCGTCGTTGCCGGGGAGCCCGTCGGGCGCGGTCGTGTAGATCTCGTTGACCATGCGCCGCGTGACCTCCTGGGTCTTCCACGGCTGACCCACGTAGTCGTAGACCCACGGCGCCGCCGTGTCGATCTCGTTGCCCATCCACGCGTACGGCTCGTTGCCGCCCGCGTTGAGCTGCGTGAAGAACGCGTCGAGGCGCGGAACGACCTTGTCCTTGCCGCCCATCGCCGTCACGAGCCCCGCGAGGTTCTGCGGGACGAGCCAGTTGTACTGCGCCGCGTTGCCCTCGTCGTAGCCGTCCTGCCCGAAGGCGCTGTCCGGCGGCTTGACGAAGCCGGGCCCGGCCGGGAAGGAGCCGTTGTCGTCGCGCGGGCGCAGGTAGCCGGTCGCCGGGTCGTAGATGTTCTGCCAGTTCTGCCCGCGCTTCGCGTACTCGCGCGCGGTCGCCTTGTCCCCGACGCGCTCGGCGAGCTGCGAGATCGAGAAGTCGTCGATCGCCCACTCCAGCGTCTCGGAAGCGCCCTGGAGGCCGTGATCGCCCTGTGAGTCGCTGTTGTTGGGCGCGTACCCGAGCCGTACGTAGTCCTCGACGCCCGGGCGGGCGATCCAGCCCCAGCCGACCTTCTCGGACACGGTCGCGTTCTTCTTCATGATCGGCAGCGCCGACTCGATGTCCACGTCCTTCGCGCCGAAGGCGACGTACTGCGCGAAGAGCGGGACCCCGTTGTCGCCGTTCATGACGTTGCCCGTCATGTTCTGGGCGGGCCACTTCGGCCACCAGCCGCCCTGCTGCTGGGCGTCCCTGAGCAGCGAGTTGGCCATGTCGCCCGCGCGCCCGGGGTACAGCATCGTCTGGAGCGGGGCGAGCGAGCGGTAGATGTCCCAGTCCGAGAAGGTCCCGTACTGGTGGTGCCCCGGCGCCACCCGGCGGATTCTGTCGTCGAAGCCGATGTAGCGGCCGTCGACGTCGTCGAAGATGCTCGGCGACTGGAGGGAGCGGTACAAGGCCGTGTAGAAGGTGGTCAGTTGGCCGGTCGTCCCGCCGCCCACCTCGACCTTCCCGAGCGCCGTGCGCCAGTCCGCGCGCGTCTGCGCCTGGACCTTGCCGGTGTCCCACCCCGGTATCTCCGTCGTCAGGTTGCGCGCCGCGCCGTCCTGACTCACGTACGACATACCGATCTTGGCAGTCACCTTCCGCTCGCGCGCGGTGTCGAAGGTGAGGTACGCGCCCGAGTCGGGCCCCTCGGCCTTCGAGGCGCCCTCGGTCACCTCGCCCGCGCCGTCCCATGTGCCGTGCGCGGTGAACGGACGGTCGAACCTGATGTCGAAGTGCAGCGTGTACCTGCTGTTGTTGCACAGCCCGTGCGGCGTGACCGTACCGGCGACCTCGCGGTCACCGACGAGGTGCGCCTCGGCCGCGTAGTCGCCGCCCAGGCTCGTCCCCGACTTCACGAGCACCTGCGCCTCGGACCCCTTCGGGTACGTGAAGGAGGCGATGCCCGCACGGGTGCGCGCCCCGATCGACACGTCGATCCCCGAGTCGGCCAGCCTGACCTCGTACGCGCCCGCCCCGGCCTTCTCCTTCGCGTGCGAGTAGTGCTCGGTCCGCGCGGCGGGCTTCTCCCCGACGGCGCCCGTCACGGGCAGCAGCGGGATGTTCCCGAACGAGGAGCAGCCGCCCGAGAAGTGGTCGACGCTGAAACCCTTGATCTCGTCGGAGTCGTACGAGTACCCGGTCGGCCCCTCGGTCGTGTCCGGGCTGAACTGCATCATCCCGAAGGGCGCGGTGACGCCCGGCCAGGTGTTCTCCCAGTCGCTCCCCTTCTGCGTCCCGATGAACGGGTCGACGTAGCGGCTCGGGTCGGCGACGAGCGCGGCCCCGCCGCTGTCCCTGCCGCCGTGCCCGTGCCCGTGCTGCGTGGCAGCGGCGGCGGGCGGTACGGCGAGCCCGCACACGGCCAGCACCAGGGCGGCGGCCCCGGTCCCGCGCACCGCGCGCGCTCTGTTCCTGAATCCCCACATACGTGGTTCTCCTCCATCGCGGCGGCACCGGCGTGATGGCTGACATCGTTGTCACGTGTCGCTGAGGAGTCTGTGCCGAGGCTGAGAGGGAGTCAAGGGGGTGGCGGGTGCCTTCGTGGCGGGCAGGGGCGACGATGGGGCGGACGGTGGCGACAGGGAGGACGTACGACGATGACCGCGACACCACTGAGGCTCGCCCTCGGCCAGCTCACCTCGGGCCCCGAGCCCGCGGCCAACCTGGACCTCGTGCGCGAGCGCACGCGCGAGGCCACCGGGGGCGGCGCACGGCTCGTCGTCTTCCCCGAGGCGACGATGGCGTGCTTCGGCATCCCGCTGGGCCCGGTGGCGGAGCCCCTGGACGGGCCGTGGGCGGAGGGCGTCCGCGCGATCGCCGCCGAGTACGGGATCGTCGTGGTGGCGGGGATGTTCACGCCTGCCCCTGACGGGCGCGTGACGAACACGCTGCTCGCCACCGGGCCCGGGGTCGAGGCCGCGTACGACAAGATCCACCTCTACGACGCGTTCGGTTTCGCCGAGTCGGCCACGGTCGCGCCGGGCTCCGACGTCGTCACGATCGACGTCGACGGCGTCCGTACGGGCCTCGCCACCTGCTACGACGTCCGCTTCCCCGAACTCTTCCGCGCCCACGCGGACGCGGGGGCGGTCCTGAGCCTCCTCCCGGCCTCCTGGGGCGCGGGCCCCGGCAAACGGGACCAGTGGGAACTCCTCGTCCGGGCACGGGCCCTGGACGCGACGCTGTACGTGGCCGCGGTGGACCAGGCCGACCCGGGGGCGAGCGGCCTGCCCCGCTCCGGCAAGGCCCCGACGGGAATCGGCCACAGCTTGCTGGCGGGGCCGGACGGAGTGGTGCGGGCCTCGGCGGGGGCGGAGCCGGGGGTGGTGTTCGCGGAGGTGGACGTGGCCGAGGTGGAGAGGGTGAGGAAGGCGATTCCGGTGCTGGGGAACCGGAGGCTCGGGCTGGGCTGAGGGGGCTCGCGGCGGCGGGGGAGACGGCGGCGAGGGACCGGCGGGGGCATCCCCGCGCGTGCGGGGGCTTCCCTGCGCGCGCCGCGGCTCTACGTGGCGCCGCGCCCGTTTCCGGTCGCTCGCGCCCGGCCCGCCTCAGCCGTCCGCCCCGCCGGGCCGGCCGCGTTCCGCTCGCCCCGCGCGAGCGCCGGCGTGCCGCTCGCCGCGAGGAGCGTGCCGCGGGGCGAGGGAGCCGCGCCGCCCGGCGGCCCGTACCTCCTCGTACCGCTCCCGCGAGACCCGTACGCGTTCCCGCGCGCCCGTGTCGAACGCGGGGTCGTCACCGGGCTCGGCCCGGGCGTCCTGGAGGTCGCCGGAGCCCGCGAAGGCCGTCGCGGTCACGAGGACCCCCGTCGGCACGCGCCCGGCGCGGCCGAGTCACCCCGCCCCCCCCGCGCGCCACCGCCCGAAGGGCGCAGGCCGCTCGGCGGCGTACCCGTCCGCGTCACCGCCCGCCCGTGCCGATCCCGTCGAACCGAAGCGGTCCCGCCTCACGCACCGCGCACCCGGAACTCATGGCCCGGATCAACTGCCGCCCGGCCCGGGACTCCTGAGGTCCCTGGCACGTCGGCCGCGGCCGCGTCCTCGCGGCGTATCCGCTCGGTCCCCCAGGCGCCGAGCGGCCCGAGCGCCTGATGGAGCGTGCGCCCGTGCGCGGTCAGGGAGCACTCCACGCGCGGTGGCACCTCGGCGTGGACCGCCCGGCGCACCGGACCGTCCTCCTCCCTCTCGCGCAGGTGCTGCGTCAGCAGCTTCTCGCTCACGCCCGGCAGACCACGGCGGAGCCGCGCGAAGCGGCGTACGCGATGGGTGTCGAGTTCCAGAGGATCAGCCCCTTCCCCTTGCCGCTCACCACGTCGAGCGCGACGTGGTGAGCGGCAGCTGCACGGCCCGCGCCTTCCTCACCGCCGACACCCGGTCACCGTCTGGAACCGCACCCCCGCCCGGGCCGAAGGCGTCGGCACCGACGGAGCGCGACGGGCGGCGACACCCGCCGAAGCCGTCGAGGCGGGTGACCTCGTGATCCTCGGCCTCACCGACTACCGGGCGATGTACGACTGGACCCGCGTCATCGACAGCATCCGGGCCCGCGCTGACCGCTCGCGGAACCGGCGGCCACGCCCCGGGCTGGCCTTGACGCCGGGGTCAAGCCCTACGGTCGGGTGCATGGACGACGGCGAGATGCGCATCGGCGAGCTGGCGGAGCGTGCCGGGACCACGACGCGGGCCCTGCGCTACTACGAGGCGCGCGGGCTGCTCGCCGCGCGCCGCGACGCGCACGGGCACCGCGTCTACGGCGAGGAGGACCTCCGCCTCGTGCGCCGCATCCGCACACTCCAGGAGGTCGGCTTCGGCCTGGAGGAGACACGTCCCTTCGTGGAGTGCCTGCGCGCGGGCCACGAGGAGGGCGATACGTGCCCCGCCTCGCTCGGCGTCTACCGCCGCAAGCTCGCCGAGATGGACGCCCTTGTCGCCCAGGTCCGCACGGCCCGCGCCCGCGTCGCCGCGCAACTGGCGCGCGCGGAAGAGGCGGTACGGGCCCTGGCGGGCAAGGCGCCCCCGGAGCCCGGCTGCGGCCTCGCCCCCGTACCGGTACCCGTCGTACCCGACCCCCCGATGTCCCGACAGCCCGAGGAGACCCGCCGTGCTCGACGCCCTTGACGTCCCCCACCTCACCGACGACCGCTTCGAAAGCGACGTGCTCCACGCCCCGGGGCTCGTCCTCGTCGAGTTCACCGCGACCTGGTGCCCGCCGTGCCGTCAGCTCGCGCCCGTCCTCGCCGGCCTCGCGCGCGAGCGCGCCGGGGAGCTGCGGGTCCTCGCGCTCGACGTGGACGAGGCGCCGCTCACGGCCGCGCGCTACCGGGTGCTCGCCGCGCCCACGATGATCCTCTTCCGCGACGGCGAGCCGCTCGGCACGCTCGTCGGCGCCCGCTCGGGCCGCCGCTTGCGCGAGGAACTGGACCGGATGACCGCCTGACGCCCGCGGAAGGCTCGGAGAAGCGCCCGGAGGAGACGGCTCCCGCTACGCGAAAACGCCCCGGCCACTTGAGGCCGGGGCGTTTCGACGCGTATATTGGGCAATTCCGTGCAGCACGAATAAGGGCACGCGGAAGTGCATGTACTCGAATATTAACGGGCAGGGAGCAGTCTTGTCAAACGAGACCGGCACGGCCGGGAACGGTCAAGAGGAGCGGGGCCAGGAGGAGCTGCGCGCCGAGCAGGCGTACGTGGATCTCCTGCACGAGTGCCTCGACGCGCTCAGGGACCGGGCCGCGGGCGCCGCGGAGGACGCCCTGCGCCCGGTCGGCAAGGGGCACCAGGCGCAGCTGGAGCGCTCGATCGCCGCCTTCGAGTACGGCAGGACGCTCGCCGAACTCGACGGCATCGAGGAAGGACTCTGCTTCGGCCGCATCGACCAGCGCGACGGCGTGACCCACCACATCGGCCGCGTCGGCCTGCGCGCCGAGGACGCCGAGCGCACGCCGCTGCTCATCGACTGGCGCGCCCCCGTCGCGCGCCCCTTCTACCTCGCCACCGGGCTGCGCCCGATGGGCCTGCGCCGCCGCAGGCACCTGACGACCAAGGGCCGCACCGTCACCGCGCTGCACGACGAGACCCTGGACATCGAGGAGAGCGCGCCCGGCGCCTTCGAGAACCCGAGCGGTGACGCCGTGCTGCTCGGCGCGCTCAACGCGGCGCGCACCGGCCGCATGAGCGACATCGTCCGCACCATCCAGGCCGAGCAGGACGAGATCATCCGCGCCCCCCATCGCGGTGTGCTCGTCGTCGAGGGCGGCCCCGGCACCGGCAAGACCGCCGTCGCGCTGCATCGCGCCGCGTACCTCCTCTACGCGGACCGCGAGCGCCTGAACCGCAGCGCGGTCCTGATCGTCGGCCCCGGCGGCGCCTTCCTCAACTACATCGGCGAGGTCCTGCCCTCGCTCGGCGAGACCGGCGTGTGGCTCGCGACGCCCGGCGAGCTGTACCCGGGCATCAAGGCGACGGGCACGGACACGCCGCGCGCGACCGCGGTGAAGGGCGACGTGCGCATGGCGGACGTGCTCGCGAAGACGCTCGCCGACCTCCAGGCGCTGCCGGAGCCCGTCCTGGAGATCGCGCACGAGGACTACGGAACGCTCACCCTCGACCGCGAGACCGCCGCCGAGGCGCGCGAGCGGGCCCGTAACGCGCTCGTGCCGCACAACCTCGCGCGCCCCCACTTCGCCTTCCGCGTCATCGACGCGCTCACCGCGCAGCTCGCCGACCGGCTCGGCGCCGACCCCTTCGGGGGGCCCAACTTCCTCGACCCCACCGACGTCGCGGAACTCGGCAAGGAGATCGCGGCGAGCCCCGCCGTGCAGGCGGCGATCGACACGCTGTGGCCCCGGCTCACACCGGAGAAGTTCCTCACCGGCTTCCTCGCCGCACCGGACGCGGGCGGGCACCTGCCCGCCGAGGACGCCGACGCCATCCGCCGCGCCCCCGGCACTTGGTCGGGGAGCGTCTTCACGCCCGCGCCGTGGACCCCCGCCGACGTCCCGCTCCTCGACGAGGCCGCCGAACTCCTCGGCGAGGACGACAGCATGAGGCGCGCCGCCGAGGCGCGGCGGCGGCGCGAGGAGGCCGCGTACGCGCAGGGCGTCCTCGACGTCGCGGCCGCCTCGCGCACGTACGAGTTCGAGGACGAGGAGTCCGAGGTCCTCGGCGCGCAGGACATCGTGGACGCCGAACGGCTCGCCGAGCGGCACGAGGAGCGGGACCGGCGCAGCGCCGCCGAGCGCGCGGCTGAGGACCGCACGTGGGCCTTCGGGCACATCATCGTGGACGAGGCGCAGGAGCTGTCGGCGATGATGTGGCGGCTGCTCATGCGGCGCGGCCCCAACCGCTCGATGACCCTCGTCGGGGACCCCGCGCAGACCGCCGACCCGGCCGGCTGCCGCTCCTGGGACCGCATCCTCGCCCCGTACGTCGGCGACCGCTACGCCTACCGCCGTCTCGACGTCAACTACCGCACCCCGGCCGAGATCATGGATGTCGCCGCCGCGGTGCCGCGCGCCACGGACCCGGACTTCGCGCCGCCGCGCTCGGTCCGCTCGACGGGCGTACGGCCGTGGGCGCGCGCGTACGAGGCGGAGGGACTGCCGCGCGCGGTGGGCGAGGCGGCCGCGCGCGCGACCGAGGACGAGGGGCGCGTCGCGGTGATCGCGCCGCGCGAGCTGCACCACGTCCTGCTCCCGCACCTGGCGGGCGCTTCGGCGGGCGAGAGCCCGGATCTGACCAGGCCCGTCGTCCTGCTGACGCCGCGCCAGTCGAAGGGCCTCGAATTCGACGAGGTGCTGGCCGTGGAGCCGCAGCGGTACGAGGAGTCGGACCTGTACGTGGCGCTCACCCGGCCCACGCAGCGGCTCGGCCTCCTGCACAGCGAGCCGCTGCCCGAGGCGCTGGCCATAGCGCTCAAGGCCTGAGGCGCGAGGGCGGTCCCTTCCCCGCGCGGCGGGGACCGCCCGGGCGCTCAGTACCCGATCGGGTCCACGAAGGTGCCCGGGTGCGTGGCGCCCGACTGGTCGAGGATCGCGCCGCCGAACTCCCAGGGCAGCGTGATGTGCTCCGTCTCGTCCGGGAGCGTCATGACGACGTCCTGCGGGACGAAGGTCCTCGCCTCGGGGTCCGTCGACGGCATGACGGTGAACTTGATGGCGGCCGTGTCGTCGCCGGGCTTCAGGGTGATCAGGTCGGGCCGGTCCCCGGAGCGGGCGAGGTCCCAGCGCTCGCCCTTGGCGCTCACGAGCTGGACGCCGGGGAAGCCCTTGAGCGTGCAGCTGCGCTCGCCGTGGTTCGTGAGCCGCACGGTCACGGACTGCTGGTACTTCTCCTGCTCCATGTCGGGCTTCCCGCCGTGCGGGGCGTGGAAGTCGAAGTTCAGCTCGCTCGTATCGCAGTGCGCGCCGCGCGGCTTCGCCTGCTCGGTCGGCCCGTTGATCCCGTCGTCGTTCTGCCCCTTCTCCTGCGGGGCGGCGCCCGACGCCGCGCCCCGGCCGCCGTCGTCCTCCTGCGAGGCGTCCTGCGCGGGAGCGCCCCCGCTCGGCGTCGCGGCGGACGCCGCCTTCGGCGAGTCGTCACCGGAGTCGCAGGCGGCGACCCCGGCCCCCAAGGCGAGCACGGCGAGGGCGGCGGCGGTGGTACGGGCTGCGCGGGGGGTGAGGAGCGACATGGGATCTCTTTCCGTAGCGATGCGTACGGTCTCTCTGATGATCACCGCCCCCCGCGCAGTTCACGAAAAACTGTCAGGGCCCTGTAACAGCGAGGACGTGCCTGGTCAGGACCTCCGCAGCCACACCGTCGCGAGAGGCGGGAGGGTCAGCTCCAGGCTCTGCGCGTGCCCGTGCGCGCCGGTCGGCTCCGTGGTCGCGCCGCCCTCGGGGGTGGCCGCGACGCCCCCGCCGCCGTAGCGCGTCGCGTCCGTGTTGAGGGCCTCCGTCCAGTGGCCCTCGGGGGCGCCGACGCGGTAGTGCTCGCGGACGACGGGCGAGAAGTTGCACACCGCGAGGAACGGGGTGCCCTCGTGGTCGTAGCGGAGATAGGCGAGGACGTTGTCCTCGGCCGCGTCGCCGACCACCCAGGCGAAGCCCCCCGGGTCCGTGTCGCGCTGCCACAGCGGCGGCGTCGCGGTGTAGACGGTGTTCAGGTCGCGCACGAGGTGCTGCACGCCGCGGTGGTCCCCTGCCGCCTCGTACGCGGGATCGAGCACCCACCAGTCGGGCCCGTGCGCCTCCGACCACTCCGAACCCTGCGCGAACTCCTGCCCCATGAAAAGGAGTTGCTTGCCCGGGTGGGACCACATGAAGCCGAGGTAGGCGCGCGCGGTCGCGCGGCGCTGCCACCAGTCGCCCGGGATCTTCGAGACGAGCGCCTGCTTGCCGTGCACGACCTCGTCGTGCGAGATCGGCAGCACGTAGTTCTCGCTGTACGCGTACACCATCGAGAACGTCAGCTCGTTGTGGTGGTACTTGCGGTGGACGGGCTCCTTCGCGAGGTATTCGAGCGAGTCGTGCATCCAGCCCATGTTCCACTTCAGGCCGAAGCCCAGGCCGCCGAAGCCGCCGGGCCCGCTCCGGTCGGTCGGGCGCGTGACGCCGTCCCAGGCCGTCGACTCCTCGGCGACCGTGACCACCCCCGGGTTGCGGCGGTAGACGGTCGCGTTCATCTCCTGGAGGAACCGCACCGCGTCCAGGTCCTCGCGCCCGCCGTACGCGTTCGGCGACCACTGCCCGTACTCGCGCGAGTAGTCGAGGTAGAGCATCGAGGCGACCGCGTCCACGCGCAGCCCGTCGATGTGGAACTCCTCGCACCAGTACGTGGCGTTCGCGACGAGGAAGTTGCGCACCTCGGTGCGCCCGAAGTCGAAGACGAGCGTGCCCCAGTCCGGGTGCGAGGCCCGCTGCGGGTCGGCGTGCTCGTAGAGGGGGCGGCCGTCGAAGTTCGCGAGCGCCCACGCGTCGCGCGGGAAGTGCGCGGGCACCCAGTCCATGAGGACGCCGATCCCGGCGCGGTGCAGGCTGTCGACGAGGAAGCGGAAGTCGTCGGGCGTGCCGAGCCGCGACGTCGGCGCGTAGAAACCGGTGACCTGGTAGCCCCAGGAGCCGCCGAAGGGGTGCTCGGCGATCGGCATCAGCTCCACGTGCGTGAAGCCGAGGTCCTTCACGTAGGCGGGCAGTTCCTCGGCGAGTTCCCGGTACGTGAGTCCGGGCCGCCACGAGGCCAGGTGCACCTCGTAGACCGAGAACGGCGCCTCGTGCACCGGGCGGTCGCCGCGGTGCGCGAGCCACTCGGCGTCACCCCACGCGTACGCGGACTCGTCGACGACCGAAGCGGTCGCGGGCGGCACCTCCGTGCGCCGCGCCATCGGGTCCGCCTTGCGCACGTGGTGGCCCTCGGGCGTCGTGATCTCGTACTTGTACAGCTCACCCGCCCCGAGCCCGGGCAGGAACAGCTCCCACACGCCCGTCGCGCCGAGCGAGCGCATCGGGTGCCCGGTCCCGTCCCAGTAGTTGAAGTTCCCGATGACGCGCACCCCTTGCGCGTTCGGCGCCCACACCGTGAACCGCGTCCCCACCACGCCGTCCCGCTCCATGACGCGCGCGCCGAGCGCCGTCCACAGCTCCTCGTGCCGTCCCTCGCCGATGAGGTGCAGGTCCATCTCGCCGAGCGCGGGCAGGAAGCGGTACGGGTCGTCGACCGGCGCGCCCTCTCCCTCGTCGTACGCGACGAGGAGCCGGTACGGGGCACCGGGCCGCGTCCCCGCCGGGAGCCGGCCCGAGAAGAAGCCGTCCCCGTCGGAGTGCAGCGGCACCCGCGCCTCCTCGCCTCCGCCGAGCAGCACCGTCACCGCCCGGGCGTGCGGCTTGAGGACCCGTACGACGGTTCCCGCGCCGCCCTCCGTGGGGTGCGCGCCGAGCACCGCGTGCGGGTCGTGGTGCGCCCCGGCGAGCAGCCGCCCCCTGTCCCAGGCGCTCACCGCGTACGGCGACTCGGGCGCGGGCCGCCGCAGCGACTCGTCGGCGGGTTCGTGCGCGGGCGCGGGGACGGGGGGCTTCGCCGCGGGGGCCTGCGGCGCGGCGTCCTGCGGCGGGAGGTCCTGGGGCACGGCCTCGTGCGGTACGGCCTCGTGCGGTACGGCGTCCTTCGGCGGGGTGGCCGGTCGGCGGGGCTTCTTGGCGGCGGGGCGGGACGAGGACGAGGAGCGGGGGGTCACGGGTAAAACCTCCTGGGGCCGGTGCGGGTCGAGCGGAGGGTGGGGGGAGGGGAGCAGGGGCGGGTGCCCCGGCGGGTCACAGCAGCTTGGTGGTCCGGCGTCCCGTGCCGGGTTCCTCGCGGGACGCGGGCGACTGGCGGGCGGGAGCGACGTGGCCGGGATCGGGCGGCGGCACGGGCTCCGCATCCGGCACCGCACGCGTCTCGCGCGTCTCGCGCACCTCCCGCGTCTCGCGCGCCCCGCGTACCTCCCGCGCTTCCCGCGCCTGCGAGTCGCCCGCGAGCCGCGCGATCGCCGCGAGCGGTACGGGGAGCCAGTCGGGGCGGTGCCTGGCCTCGTACAGGACCTCGTACACCGCCTTGTCCGTCTCGTACGCGGTGAGCAGGTCCGCGTCCTCGCGCGGGTCGCGGCCCGCGATCTCCGCGTACCCCTCGCAGTAGGCGGCGCGGCAGGCGCTCGCCCACTCGGGTGCCCACGGCTCGTGCGAGCGGGCCGCGTAGTCGAAGGAACGCAGCATCCCGGCCACGTCCCGCACGGGCGGGAAGGCGCGGCGGCGCTCGGCGAGCGGCCTCGCCGGCTCGCCCTCGAAGTCGATGAGCGACCAGTAGCCGTCCGCCGAGCGCAGGCACTGCCCGAGGTGGAGATCGCCGTGCACGCGCTGCGCGGTCCACGTCCTGCCCTCGCGGCCCGCCCGGCCCAGGCGCGCGAAGGCGGTGCGCAGCCCCGGCACGTACGGCCGCAGCTCGGGCACCGCCGCTGCCGCCTCCTCCAGGCGCCGCGTCATGGCGTCGGCGAGCGCGGCGAGCCCCTCGGGCCCGAGCGTCAGGGCGGGCAGCGCCCCCGCGAGCGCGGTGTGCACCTCGGCCGTCGCCCGCCCGAGCGCACGCGCCTCCGCGGTGAAGTCCTCACCCGCCGCGAGCCGCCGCAGCGCCAGCTCCCAGCCGTCCTGCGAGCCCTTCAGGAAGGGCTGGAGCACGCCGAGCACGTACGGCTCGCCGCCCGCGCCGCCCGCGGGCTCGGCCTGCATCCACGCGACGGGCGCGGGCACCCGCGCGCAGCCCTGCCGCGAGAGCACGAGGGGCAGTTCCAGGTCAGGGTTGGCGCCCGGCACGACCCGCCGGAAGAGTTTGAGGATGAACGTATCGCCGTACACGAGCGAGGAGTTGGACTGCTCCGAGCCGAGCGGCCTCGGGGCGAGCCCGGTCGGGATCGTGACCCGCGCGTCGCGCCCGAAGCGCAGCTCGCCGAGGCGCCCCGGCAGCCGCATGCGTTCCAGCAGCAGTTCGGCGGGGCGCGGGTCCTGGAGCGCCTCGTAGACGGTGTGCCCGGCGAGGGGCCCCGCCTCCGGGCGGCCGATGAGCGCGTGCGCGAGGTGCGGGGGCAGTTCGGCCCGTACCCCCAGGAACAGCTGGTAGCAGTCGCCCGGGCGGTCCGCTTCCTGGTCGGCGCGGACCAGGAGGTGCAGGAGCCCGGGCGTTCCGGCGCGGCCGCCGCGCCAGGGGAGCAGTTCGGTGAGCGAGACGAGGGTGAAGCCGGTGACGGGGCGGCCCTTGCCGGCGAACCAGCGCTGCCGGGGCAGCCAGCCGCGCAGCAGCGGGTCGAGCGAGGCGAGCAGTTCCCCCGCGTCAGGGACGGGGCTGGGGGAAGGGACGCGCGTCCTTGGGGCATCCGACATGGCGGCGGTCGTGTCCTTTCCCCGGGTACACCAGCAGGTTCACGCGCCCCGCGCGAAGCGGTAAGACCCTGGCGCGCAGGCCCCACGGTGACCGGTGGGGCAGTAGGGAAGTTCCGTACGGTGACGGGCCGTTCGTCCGCCGGCCCGTCGATGGTGCCGGTATTCCGGGAGGGTGCCCGGGGTGGGACACAGTATGCGGGTCGGGACCCAACGGACGTACGGGTCTGGTACGGGATTTCCCTGGCCGAAACCATACGGGTACGTGCCGGTGGCGGCGACCGCAGCGCCGCGGCCCCGCACGCGTGTCGCGGCCCCCGCGCGGGGCGGGGGCCGCGCCCGTTCAGCGCTCGGCGGGGTCCTTGCGCAGCCGGAACCAGTAGAAGCCGTGGCCCGCGAGGGTGAGCAGGTACGGCAGTTCACCGATCGCGGGGAAGCGCACGCCTCCGATGAGTTCCACCGGATGGCGGCCCGCGTAGGCCCGGAGGTCCAGCTCGGTCGGCTGGGCGAAGCGCGAGAAGTTGTGCACGCACAGCACCAGGTCGTCCGAGGTCCCGTCCTCCGAGCGCAGCTCGCGCAGGAAGGCGAGCACCGCCGGGTTCGAGGACGGCAGTTCCGTATACGAACCGAGCCCGAAGGCCGGGTTCTGCTTGCGGATCTCGATCATCCGGCGGGTCCAGTGCAGGAGCGAGGCGGGCGCCGACATGGCCGCCTCGACGTTCGTCACCTGGTAGCCGTAGACCGGGTCCATGATGGTCGGCAGGAAGAGCCGTCCCGGGTCGCAGGAGGAGAAGCCCGCGTTGCGGTCGGGCGTCCACTGCATCGGCGTGCGCACCGCGTCGCGGTCGCCGAGCCAGATGTTGTCCCCCATGCCGATCTCGTCCCCGTAGTAGAGGATGGGAGAGCCCGGCAGCGAGAGCAGCAGCGCCGTGAACAGCTCGATCTGGTCGCGGTCGTTGTCGAGGAGCGGCGCGAGACGGCGGCGGATGCCGATGTTGGCGCGCATCCGCGGGTCCTTCGCGTACTCCGCGTACATGTAGTCGCGTTCTTCGTCCGTCACCATTTCGAGGGTCAGCTCGTCGTGGTTGCGCAGGAAGATGCCCCACTGGCACCCGGCGGGGATCGCCGGGGTCTTGGCGAGGATTTCGGAGACGGGGTAGCGCGATTCGCGCCGTACCGCCATGAAGATGCGTGGCATGACCGGGAAGTGGAAGGCCATGTGGCACTCGTCGCCGCCCTTGGAGAAGTCGCCGAAGTAGTCGACGACGTCCTCGGGCCACTGGTTGGCCTCCGCGAGGATCACGGTGTCCGGGTAGTGCGCGTCCACCTCGGCCCGTACCCGCTTGAGCATCTCGTGCGTCGCGGGCAGGTTCTCGCAGTTGGTGCCCTCCTCGGCGTAGAGGTAGGGGACCGCGTCGAGGCGGAAGCCGTCGATGCCGAGGTCAAGCCAGAAGCGCAGCGCCGCGATGATCTCCTCCTGCACCGCCGGGTTCTCGTAGTTGAGGTCCGGCTGGTGCGAGAAGAAGCGGTGCCAGTAGTACTGCTTGCGGACCGGGTCGAAGGTCCAGTTGCTCGCCTCGGTGTCGACGAAGATGATGCGGGCGTCGCTGTACGCCTTGTCGTCGTCGGCCCAGACGTAGTAGTCGCCGTACGGGCCTTCGGGGTCCTTGCGGGACTCCTGGAACCACATGTGCTGATCGCTCGTGTGGTTCATGACGAAGTCGATGATGACGCGCATGCCGCGCTGGTGCGCGGCGTCCACGAACTCGACGAAGTCGGCGAGGTCGCCGAACTCGGGGAGCACGGCGGTGTAGTCGGAGACGTCGTAGCCGCCGTCGCGCAGCGGGGACTGGAAGAACGGCGGGAGCCACAGGCAGTCCACGCCGAGCCATTGCAGGTAGTCCAGCTTCGCTGTGATGCCTTTGAGGTCGCCGACGCCATCGCCGTTGCTGTCCTGGAAGGACCGGACGAGGACCTCGTAGAAGACGGCGCGTTTGAACCAGTCGGGATCACGGTCCTTGCGCGGGGTGTCCTCGAACGTGTCGGGGACGGGCTCGTTGACGATCATGATGCGGGTGACCCTCCGATCAGCGGGGACGGTCGCAGGGTGAACACGTGCGCGGGCGTGGTGCCCGGCTCAAGGCGCACGTAGTTGGCCCTGCCCCAGTGGTAGGTCTCGCCGGTGAGCGCGTCGCGCACCGGGACGGTCTCGTGCCAGTCCAGGCCGAGCGCCGGCATGTCCAACGAGATCGTGGCCTCCTGGGTGTGGTGGGGATCGAGGTTCGCGACCACGAGGACGACGTCGTTGCCCGCCCGTTTGGAGTACGCGATGACCTGGTCCTGATCCGCGTGGTGGAAGTGCACCCGGCGCAGCTGCTGGAGCGCGGGGTGCAGCCGGCGCAGCCGGTTGAGCGTCGTGATCAGCGGGGCCAGCGAGCGTCCCGCGCGCTCGGCCCCCTCCCAGTCACGCGGCCTGAGCTGGTACTTCTCCGAGTCCAGGTACTCCTCGGAGCCGGGCCTCAGCGCCTGGTTCTCGTACAGCTCGAAGCCCGCGTACACCCCCCACGTGGGGGAGAGCGTCGCCCCGAGCACGGCCCGCGTCGCGAAGGCGGGGGGCCCGCCGTGCTGGAGGTAGCCGTGCAGGATGTCCGGCGTGTTGACGAAGAAATTGGGCCGCATGACCCACGCGGATTCACCCGCCAGCTCCTGCGCGTACTCCGTCAGCTCCTGCTTCGTGTTCCGCCAGGTGAAGTACGTGTACGACTGCTGGAAGCCGACGGCGGCGAGCGTCCGCATCATCGCCGGGCGGGTGAACGCCTCCGCCAGGAAGATGACGTCGGGATCGCGCCCGTTGATCTCCGCGATCACCTTCTGCCAGAACACGACCGGCTTCGTATGCGGATTGTCCACACGGAAGATCCGCACCCCGTGGTCCATCCAGAAGCGCAGGATGCGGCACGTCTCCGCGATCAGCCCCGGCATGTCCTTGTCGAAGGCGATCGGATAGATGTCCTGGTACTTCTTCGGCGGGTTCTCGGCGTACGCGATCGAGCCGTCGGGGCGGTGGTGGAACCACTCCGGGTGCTCCTTGACCCACGGGTGGTCGGGCGAGCACTGGAGCGCGAAGTCGAGCGCGATCTCCAGCCGCAGCTCCTTCGCCCGCGCCACGAACGCGTCGAAGTCCTCCAGGGTGCCCAGGTCCGGGTGCACCGCGTCGTGCCCGCCGTCCGCGGAGCCGATCGCCCACGGCACGCCCACGTCGTCGGGGGCCGGGTCCAGCGAGTTGTTGCGGCCCTTGCGGTGCGTCGTCCCGATCGGGTGGACAGGGGGCAGGTAGACGACGTCGAAGCCCATCGCGGCGACCGCGGGAAGCCGCTCCGCCGCTGTCCGGAAGGTCCCCGAACGGCTGTGCCCTTCGGCGGTGACCCGCGCGCCCTCGGAGCGCGGGAAGAACTCGTACCACGAGCCGACGAGCGCTCTGCGCCGCTCGACGAGCAACGGCAGCGGCTTCGACGAGCTGACCAGCTCGCGCAGCGGGTGCCGGTCCAGGACCTCCACCACCTCGGGCGCGAGCGCGGCCGCGAGCCGCTGCCCCGGGGTGCGCGAGGTGTCGCGCAGCGCGTCGGCGGCCGCGAGCACCACCTCGCGTCTGCCGTCCTGCTTGGGGACCTTGCGCGCGGCCCGCTCGTGGAGCAGCGCGCCCTCTTCGAGGACGAGCGCGGTGTCGATGCCCGCGGGCACCTTGATGCCCGCGGCGTGCCGCCAGGTGGCGAGCGGATCGCTCCAGCCCTCCACCTTGTACGTCCAGCGGCCCTCGACGTCCGGGGTCACATCGGCGCCCCAGCGGTCGGTGCCGGGCGCGAGTTCCCGCATCGGGGTCCAGGGGCCCGGACGGCCGTCAGGGGACTTCAGGACCACATTGGCGGCGACCGCGTCATGGCCCTCGCGGAAGACGGTGGCACTGATCTCGAAGGTCTCGCCGACGACGGCCTTGGCGGGCCTGCGGCCGCAGTCGACGAGCGGGGACACATCCAGCACGGGGATGCGGCCGATCGGGGTTTTCACGGCATCACCTGGTGACGTAGCGGGTGCGGGTGCGGGTGGTGAGGCGGCACGGCGTGGCTTCGGGGGTGCGTCGCGTACGGGCTGTACGGGCCGCCCGCGACCCACGGCTCGTCCGGGCCGTACGTCGCGCGCGGGCTCCTCGGGGCCCGCCTGCGCCTTCGCACCGTCTATCGGCAGCGCCGAGCCGTCCGTTGACCGGGCCTTCACCCGATTCGCTCGCCGGCGTCCCTGAGGCATGGCCGCTCCTGTCCGCGTTCACCCGAGTGGGCGGATGAAAAGGGGGTGCTGCGGTGGGCTACCGCGGAAGCCTTCCCCCGGTATCCGTATGGGCAACCCGGCGGCGTGTTAACTACTCGCTCGTCAACACGGACACGATTCCGGCCACGTCACACGACACCCGGGGGTACGGCCCCGCCTCTCGGATTGTGGCTGGTGAGCGGGGACGCGGCGATTCGGCGGGCGCATTGGAGGGGCGCGGGGAGCGTACGGGCCGATCGCGCGCGCCGTGGTTGGCCGGGCGCACCCCGCGCTAGGGTCGCCGGGAAGCGGCCTTTGTCCCGGTAACGGAGCCGGTGGCAGTCCCGGTGACGGTTCCCGCAGCCGACCGGTGACGGGCCGTCTGTTCAGCTTCCTGACGCGAAGGCGGCAACGTGAAGGCCATCCGACGATTCACCGTGCGTCCCGTACTCGCCGAACCCCTGCGCCCCCTCGACGCGCTCGCCCGCAATCTCCGCTGGTCCTGGCACCCCCCGACGCGTGAGGTGTTCCGCGCCGCCGACCCCGTCCTGTGGGAGGAGACGGGCCAGGACCCGCTGCGGCTGCTCGCCGCGCTCACACAGGACCGGCTCGCCACCCTCGCCGCCGACGAGCGGTACGTGCGGCGCGTCGCCGAGGCGGCCGCCGCGCTGGACACCTACCTCGCCGACGGCCGCTGGTACCAGGAGCAGGACGCGGCGGCACTGCCCCGCGCGGTCGCCTACTTCTCGCCCGAGTTCGGGGTCACCGCCGCGCTCCCGCAGTACTCGGGCGGCCTCGGCATCCTCGCCGGGGACCACCTCAAATCGGCCAGCGACCTCGGCGTCCCGCTCATCGGCGTCGGCCTCCTGTACCGGCACGGCTACTTCCGCCAGTCCCTCTCGCGCGAGGGCTGGCAGCAGGAGACGTACCCCGTGCTCGACCCGGGCGAGCTGCCCCTCAGCCTGCTGCGCGAGGCCGACGGGAGCCCCGCCGAGGTCGCCCTCACGCTCCCCGCCGGGCGCGTCCTGCGGGCGAGGATCTGGCACGCCGCGGTCGGCCGCGTACCGCTCCTGCTCCTCGACTCCGAGGTCGAGGACAACGACCGCGCGGCCCGCGAGGTGACCGACAGGCTCTACGGCGGCGGCAGCGAGCACCGCCTCCACCAGGAAATGCTCCTCGGCATCGGCGGGGTCCGCGCCGTGCGCGCGTACTGCCGCCTCACCGGGCACCCCGAGCCCGAGGTCTTCCACACGAACGAGGGACACGCCGGTTTCCTCGGCCTGGAGCGCGTCCACGAGATCCTGACCGCCGCGCACCCCGGAGGGCCCGATTTCGCCACCGCGCTCGAAGCCGTACGCGCCGGGACCGTCTTCACCACCCACACCCCCGTCCCCGCCGGTATCGACCGCTTCGACGCCGAGCTGATCGCCCGCCACTTCGGGCCGAGCGCCGAACTGCCCGCGCTCGACGTCGACGACGTCCTGCGCCTGGGCCGCGAGACGTACGAGGGCGGGCAGCCGCACCTGTTCAACATGGCGGTCATGGGCCTGCGCCTCGCCCAGCGCGCCAACGGCGTCTCGACCCTGCACGGGCAGGTCAGCCGCGAGATGTTCGCCGGGCTCTGGCCCGGCTTCGACGCCGAGGAGGTGCCCCTCACCTCCGTCACCAACGGCGTGCACGCGGCGACCTGGGTCGCCCCCGAGGTCTTCGCGCTCGGCGCCGGACGCATCGGCGCAGGCCGCGCCGAGGAGGCACTCGCGGTCGGCGGCTCGCCCCGCTGGGACGCCGTCGCCGACATCCCCGACGCGGACATCTGGGGGGTACGGGGGCAGCTGCGCACCCGCCTCGTCGGCGAGGTGCGCCGCCGCCTCGCCGCGTCCTGGCGCCAGCGCGGCGCGGGCACGGCCGAACTCGGCTGGATCGAGGGGGTGCTCGACCCCGATGTCCTCACGATCGGTTTCGCCCGCCGCGTCCCCTCCTACAAACGCCTCACCCTCATGCTCCGCGACCCCGAGCGCCTCACGCGCCTCCTGCTCCACCCCGAGCGCCCCGTGCAGATCGTCGTCGCGGGCAAGGCGCACCCCGCGGACGACGGCGGCAAGCGCCTCGTCCAGGAACTCGTCCGCTTCGCCGACGACCCGCGCGTGCGCCACCGCATCGTCTTCCTGCCCGACTACGGCATGGGCATGGCGCAGACCCTCTACCCCGGCTGCGACGTGTGGCTCAACAACCCGCTGCGGCCCCTGGAGGCCTGCGGCACGAGCGGCATGAAGGCCGCCCTCAACGGCGCGCTCAACCTCTCCGTGCTCGACGGCTGGTGGGACGAGTGGTACGAGCCCGACTTCGGCTGGGCGATCCCCACCGCTGACGGCAGCGCCCACCTCGACGAGGACCGGCGCGACGACCTGGAGTCCGAGGCCCTCTACCGCCTCCTCGAAGAGCGCGTCGCGCCGCGCTTCTACGACCGCGACGCCGAGGGCCTGCCGGGCCGCTGGATCGAGATGGTCCGCCGCACCCTCACGAGCCTGGGCCCCAAAGTCCTCGCGGGACGCATGGTGCGGTCCTACGTGGAGGACCTCTACGCCCCGGCCGCGCGTGCTCACCGCGCCCTCACGCCCGAGGCGGCCGCGGGGCTCGCCGCGTGGAAGACGAAGGTGCGCGGGGCCTGGGGACAGGTCGCGATCGAGCAGCCGGAGACGACCGCGGCGGGCGCGGGCACCGAGTACGGGGCGAGTCTCGGGCTGCGCGTGCACGTCTCGCTCGGGGCGCTCGCGCCCGAGGACGTCGAGGTGCAGGTGGTCTCCGGGCGCGTCGACGCCGACGACCGGATCGGCGAGCCGCACACGGTACCGCTCAAGCCGGTGGGTGCGGGGCCCGATCTGGAAGGCCGCTGGACGTATGAGGGCCCTCTCGCGCTCGACCGCACGGGCAGCTTCGGCTACACGGTGCGCGTCCTGCCCGCCCACCGGCTGCTCGCCTCGCCCGCCGAACTGGGGCTCGTGGCGGTACCCGCCGAGGCGAAGGGGGACGCGGGAGGCGTGCTGATGCGCTGATCCGGCGCACAGAGGCACGGGTGAGGGGCGTTCACCGCGTGAACGCCCCTCACCTCACGTCACTCGCCCCGCGGTCAGCTCACGTTGATGGCCGCCCAGGCCGCGTCCACCGCCGCGTACTCGGTGGAGTCGGTCCCGTACAGGTCCCCGGCGGCGCTGAGCGTCGCCTCGCGGGCGTCCGCGTAGTCCGTCGTCGAGGTCATGTACTCGCTGAGCGCCTTGAACCACACCTGCTCGGCCTTCTCGATGCCGATCCCGGTGACCGTCGAGTCGTCGTACGTCGGCGAGTCGTAGGAGACGCCGTTGACGGTCTTCGCTCCGCTGCCCTCGGACAGCAGGTAGAAGAAGTGGTTCGCCGGGCCCGAGGAGTAGTGGACGTCGGTGTTGCCGAGGTCGGCGGACCAGTAGTCGCGCGAGGCGCCGTCCTTGCTCGGCTCGTCCATGTACCGCAGCGGGCTGCCGTCGCCGTTGATGTCGATCTTCTCGCCGATGAGGTAGTCGCCCGGGTCCTCGTCGGTGTTCGAGTAGAACTCGACGGCGGTCGCCATGATGTCGCTCGTCGCCTCGTTGAGCCCGCCGGACTCGCCGCTGTAGATGAGCCCCGCGGTCGCGGCGGTGACGCCGTGGCTCATCTCGTGCGCGGCGACGTCGAGCGCGGTGAGCGGCGCCGCGTTGCCCGCCCCGTCCCCGTACGTCATGCAGAAGCAGCTGTCCTGCCAGAAGGCGTTGACGTAGTTGTTGCCGTAGTGGACGCGCGAGGTCGCGCCCTTGCCGTCCCCGGCGATCCCGGAGCGGCCGTGCACGTCCTTGTAGTAGTCCCACGTCTCGGCCGCGCCGTAGGCGGCGTCGACGGCGGCGGTCTGCGGGTCGCTCGCCGTGCCGTCGCCCCACTCGTCGTCGTCGTCGGTGAAGAGCGTGCCGGTCCCGGCGGAGCTGTTGCCGAGGTCGTACGTCTTGTGGCCGCCCCGGTCCGCGTCGGTCAGCTCGTAGCCGCCGCCCGAAGCGGGGCTGGTCCCGATCTCGACGTCGCCGTTGTACTCGCTGTGCCCGAGGCCGGTCTCGACGGCGTCCCAGCTCGCGAGGCGCGCGCCGCTCGTCGCGTCGGTGACGGTGTGGGTCTCGCTCGGAGTGCCGTCCTTCTCGACGGACTTCGCGACGGACTCGTAGGCGAGGACGGGGCTGCCGTGGCGGGGCGCCCACACGACCTTCGTGGCGTTCTCGGGCGCCGCCTTGAGCGTCTTCGGGCTCGTGTCGACCTGGAGTTCGGCCTTGCTCGCGCGGTTGACGCCGAGCTGCTTCCCGCCCTTCGCGGTGTGCACGACGAGGTCGCCGCCGAGGACCTTGAGGCCCTGGTACGTGCGGTCGTAGCGGGTGTGGACAGTGCCGTCGCGGTCCTTCACGACGTCCTTGACGTGCAACTCCTCCTGGGCCCCGAGCCCGAGGGTGCGCGCCGTCTCCGCCGTGTCCGCCTTCGCCTCCTTCAGGAGGTCGGCCCGCAGCGAGACGCTCATCGCGAGCGGCGTCGCGGAGGGGGTGCGGTCCGCCGCCGTGGCGGGGGCGCCGAGAGCGCCGGCGAGCAGAGCGGCGGAGGCGACCGCGGTGGCGGACACGAGAGCCGTTCTGGAGAAACGGGAGGTACGGGACGTGCCGGGGTTACGGGACAACGCTGACTCCCAGTCGATTCGTTCCAGTGGGGGGAGCGCGGACCGGTGCCGTGACCGGGCGGGACGCGGCCCGGCGGGTGGTGACCCGAAGGGGCGGCGCCTCGGCGGGGTCGTGCCTCCCGCGGGAGGCGGGCGACGGGCCGCGCGGTGAACTGACGGGTGTGCGGGTGCTGCGGGGCCGGATCGTCCGAGGGCGACCCGACCCCGGGGGGTGGGGGGTGTGGCCGACCGTGGGGGGTGGCGCATCGCCACCTTCGCATCGCGGGGCACCGCGTGTCATGACCACGAGGAGAGCTTGGCCGGAACCGTGTCACCCGCTTGTGGTGGCGGTGGCGGGCGTTCCGCGCGGCGCGCGGGTGCGCCCTGGTTACGCGTCGGTAGCTCAACGAGGCCGGGGGAGCGGTTTCCCCGCACATGCCGGAAGGAGGTTCGCCGGGGCCTGTGCGAGGGCTGTGCGCGGAACTGTCAAGGGCCTGATGGGTACGCGCCGTTGGCTGGAAAGCGGCGGGTGGGGGGCACGGCGACGGAGGGGCGGCCGCCGTACTCGTCCCGCGGGACCGCCGTACTCTCCCGCGGGACCGCCGCACTCGTCCTGCGCGGCCGCCCCCCTTTGCCCGCTCCCGGCGCCCCCGCCGCTCCCGGAGGGCCCCCGCCTCCGCGCGCTGTCAGGCCAGGCTCTCCCGCCATGTCCTGTGGAGCCCGGCGAACGTGCCCGTCCCGGCGATGAGTTGCTCGGGGGAGCCGTCCTCGATGACGCGGCCCTGGCTCATGACGAGGACGCGGTCGGCGATCGCCACGGTGGAGAGGCGGTGGGCGATCACGACGGCCGTGCGGCCGTGGAGGACCGTCTCCATCGCCTCCTGGACCGCGCGTTCGCCCGGGATGTCGAGCGAGCTGGTCGCCTCGTCGAGGATCAGGACGGCCGGGTCGGCGAGCAGGGCGCGGGCGAAGGCGACCAGCTGCCGCTGACCTGCCGAGATGCGGCCGCCCCGCTTGCGTACGTCCGTGTCGTAGCCCTCCGGGAGCGCGGCGATGAACTCGTGCGCCCCGATCGCCTTCGCCGCCTGCTCGATCTCGGCGCGGCCCGCGTCGGGGCGGCCGATCGCGATGTTGTCGGCGATCGTCCCCGAGAAGAGGAACGCCTCCTGCGTCACCATCACGACCCCGCGCCGCAGCTCCGGCATCGGCAGGTCCCGCAGATCGGTCCCGTCGAGCAGCACGCGGCCCTCGGTCGGGTCGTAGAAGCGCGCCAGGAGCTTCGCGAGCGTCGATTTGCCCGCGCCCGTCGAGCCCACGACGGCGACCGTCTGTCCGGCCTCCAGCCGCAGGTCGAAGCGCGGCAGCACCTCGCCGCCCGTGCGGTACGAGAAGGAGACACCGTCGAAGTCGACCTGGCGGCCCGGGAGGTCGGCCCGCGCGGGGGGCAGCTCGCGCGGTACGGCCGGCTCCGGCACGCCCGGTTCCTGCGCGAGCAGCCCGGCGACCTTCTCCAGCGAGGCCGCCGCCGACTGGTAGGCGTTGAGGAACTGGCCGAGCCGGTCGATCGGGTCGTACAGGCGCCGCAGGTACAGCGCCGCCGCCGCGAGTGTGCCGAGCGCGAGCGTCCCGTCCGCGACCCGGTAGGCGTCCCACAGCACGATCGCGGCGATCGTCGTGTTCGCCACGAGCCGCGAGCCGACCACGTACCGCGCCATCTCGATGAGCGCGTCGCCGTTGCTGCGCTCGTGCTTCCTGTTGAGTGCGTCGAACTCCGCGTCGTTGACCGCCTCGCGCCGGAAGGCCCGCACCGGGCGGATGCCGTTCATCGTCTCGCCGAACTTCACGATGACCGAGGCGATCGCCGTCGAACGCCGGGCGAAGACCCGTCCGGCGCGCCGCTGGTAGAGCCGCACGAGCAGGTACAGCGGTACGAAGGACAGCACGGCGAGCGCGCCCGTCCACCCGTCGAGCACGAGCAGCACGAGTGAGATCGACAAGAAGGAGAGGAGTGTGTTGATCAGCTCCTGCAAGCCCTCGTCGAGCAGTTCGCGCAACGACTCGACATCCGTCGTCGCACGCGAGATGAGCCGCCCCGACGTGTACCGCTCGTGGAAGTCCACGCTCAGGATCTGCGCGTGCCGGAAGATCCGCCCGCGCAGATCGAGCAGCACGTCCTGGCTCACGCGGCCCGACAGCTTCGTGTACACGAACTGGAAGACGCCCGAGCCGAGCGCGCACAGCGCGTAGGCCACGCCGAGCGCGATGAGCGGCCCGTAGTCGTTCCGCCGCACCGCGGGGACGCCGTGGTCGATCGCGTACGCGACCAGCAGCGGGCCCGCCTGCATGGCCGCCTGCTGGAGCAGCAGGAAGAGCACCGTACCGGCGACGCGCCCCCGGTGCGGGCGAAGGAGCGCGCCGAGCAGCGCGCGCGTGGCGCCCTCGGCGACGGGCAGATCGTCCTGGTCGAAGGGGTCGGGGGAGGGGGACGTCCCGGCGGGGCGCGCGGGCGCGGGGGCCGGCGGCGCCTGCGTACCCGTGCCCGCGCCCGTACCGGCACCCGTGCCCGCGCCCGTACCGGCACCCGTGCCCGTGCCCGTGCCCGTACCGGTACCCGTGCCCGAGGCCGTCCGGCCTCCTCCTGGCGTGCCCGGATCGGCGAGTGCTTCCTCCGGTTCGCGTTCTTCGGCTCCCGTCGTCATGCCTGTCCCTCCAGGGCCCGGTCCGCGCCTGACATGAGCCAGGCGTACTCGGCGTTCTCGCGCAGCAGTTGATGGTGGGTGCCCACGGCCGTGATCCGGCCGCCCGACAGCAGCGCGACCCGGTCGGCGAGCTGCACCGTCGACGGCCTGTGCGCCACGACGAGCGCCGTCGTGCCCTCCAGGACCCGCCGCAGCGCCGCCTCGACGGCCGCCTCGGTGGCGACGTCGAGTGCCGAGAGCGGGTCGTCGAGCACGAGGAAGGGCGGCGAGCCCACCACCGCGCGGGCGAGCGCGAGCCGCTGCCGCTGCCCGCCCGAGAGGCTCAGCCCCTGCTCGCCCACCTCGGTCCGCTCCGCGTGCGGGAGGTCCTTCACGAAACCGGCCTGCGCCACGTCGAGCGCCCGCGCCAGGTCCTTCGGGCCCGCGTCGGCACCCGCGCCCATCAGCACGTTCTCCGCGATCGAGGCCGAGAAGAGCGTCGGCTCCTCGAAGGCGACGGCGACGAGCGCACGCAGCCGCTCGCGCGGCATCGCCGTGATGTCCTCGCCGTCGAGCGTGATCCGTCCCGCGCTCGGCTCGTAGAGCCGCGGCACGAGGTGCGTCAGCGTCGTCTTGCCGCAGCCCGTGGCGCCCACGAGCGCGACCGTCTCACCCGGCCGCACGTGCAGGTCCACGCCGTCGAGCAGCGCGGGCGAACCGGGCGCCGCGTCCGGGAAGCGGAAGCCGACCCCCTGGAAGCGCAGCCCGTCGCGCTCGCGCGGCGGTCCGCCCCGTACCAGCGCCTTCGCCGCGGGAGCGGGTGCGTCCGCCGTGTCCCCCGCCCGGGCCGGGGCGGGGACGTCCTCCTCCGGCCGCTCGTCCATGACCTCGAAGTACCGCTCCGCCGCTGCCGCGGCCTCCTGGCACATCGCGAGCAGGAAGCCGATCGACTCGACGGGCCAGCGCAGCGCGAGCGCCGTGGACAGGAAGGCGACGAGGGTGCCCGCCGAGAGGTCACCGTCAGCGACCCGGATCGTGCCGAGCACGAGCGCCGTCACGATCGCCAGCTCGGGGAGCGTCGTGATGACGCCCCAGATCCACGCGAGCAGATGCGCCTTGCGCAGCTCCGTGGCCCGCAGCTCCTTGGCCCGCGCGCGAAAGACGCGCGCCTGACTGCGGTGCCGGCCGAAGCCCTTCACGACGCGGATACCGAGGACGCTCTCCTCGACGAGCGTCGTGACGTCCCCGATCTGGTCCTGCGCCCGGCGCGCGGCGATGCTGTACCTGCGCTCGAAGTACGTGCACAGCGGGACCAGCGGCGCGACGGGGACGAGCAGCAGCAGTCCCAGCCCCCAGTCCTGGATCACCAGGATCACCACGCCGACCACGATCGTCACGCCGTTGACCAGCAGGAAGGTGAGCGGGAAGGCGAGGAACAGGCGCAGCATCATGAGGTCGGTCGTCGCGCGCGACAGCAACTGGCCCGAGGCCCAGCGGTCGTGGAAGGAGGTGGGCAGCCGCTGGAGACGCCCGAAGAGGTCCCGCCGCAACTCCGCCTCGACCCCCGCGAGCGGTCGCGCCACGAGCCAGCGCCGGAACCCGAAGAGCACCGCCTCGGCGATCCCGAGCAGCAGCAGCCCGAGCGCCCCGAGCCACACCCCGCCCGGGTCGTGGTCGGCGACGGGGCCGTCCACGATCGCCTTGAGCACGAGTGGCACGACGAGGCCGACGCACGAGGCGAGCACCGCGATGACCGCGGCGGTCGCGATCCGGGCCCGCACCGGTCTGACGTACGGCCACAGGCGCGCCAGGGTCCGCGCCGCCGAGCGGCCCTTGGGGGAGTCGGGAAGTTCTGCTGTCACATCGGCGAGGTTACGTTCCGCCACTGACAATGCCCACCGGGTTTCCCTGTACGCCCCAAGTACGCCCCCACCATTCGGCCACGGCACGGCGGTTCGGCCGCCCCGCGGCTCCGGGGACCCGTCGCGGGGACACCCTCAGCCGATCGGATGATGGCCCCTGGCGAACTGGCCGATACCGAGCGGCCGTCCGCCGCGCGAGCCTGGTGCCATGACCGCACACCCGGGCCCGGCAGGCCCCGCCACGGGCTCGGCGCCCGTCCTCGTCGACGTTCATGACCTGCGCAAGAGCTACGAGGGCCGCACCGTCGTCGACGGCGTCTCCTTCCGCGTGCACGAGGGGGAGGTCTTCGGGGTCCTCGGCCCCAACAGCGCGGGGAAGACGACGACCGTCGAGTGCGTCGCCGGACTGCGCGCCCCCGACAGCGGCACCGTCCGCGTCGCGGGACTCGATCCGCGCGCCGAACACCCCGCGGTGAGCCGCCTCCTGGGCGTACAGCTCCAGGAGAGCGCCCTCCCGCCGAAGATCACTGTGCGTGAGGCCCTGGTGCTCTACGCCTCCTTCCACCCCGAGCCCGCCGACTGGCGCGCCCTCGCGGAGCGGCTCGGGCTGGGCGCACGCCTCGACGCACGCTGGGGGAAGCTCTCGGGCGGGCAGAAGCAGCGCCTCTCGATCGCCCTCGCCCTCGTCGGCCGCCCCCGCGTCCTCCTCCTCGACGAACTCACCACCGGCCTCGACCCCCGCGCACGGCGCGAGACCTGGGAACTCGTCGAGGAGATCCGCGACAGCGGCGTCACCGTCCTCCTGGTCACGCACTTCATGGAGGAGGCCCAGCGCCTGTGCGACCGGGTCGCCGTGATCGACGGCGGGCGGGTACGGGCCCTCGACACCCCGGCCCGGCTCGTGCGGGCCACGAGCGTCACCACCGTCGCCTCCTTCACGCCCTCGGTCCCGCCCGACCGCGCCGCCGTCGAGGCACTGCCCGGCACGGCGGCGGTACGGGTGCGGGGCGAGCGCTGGACCGTCGAGGGCACCGACGAGACGGTGCAGGCCCTCCTCTCGCTCCTGGCGCGCGCGGCGATCACGGCCCACGGGCTGCGCGTGACGGACGCGGGCCTGGACAGCGCCTACCTCGATCTCACGGGCGCCTGACGCCCGGCCCCGCGCCCCGCCGCTTCCGCCGCCACACCGCCCCGCCATCCGGCGCCTCCGCCCCCCCTGCCCGTCCCGCCCCTGCCCGTCCGCCACCCTGCCGTTCCCGCCGCCACACCGCCCCGCCGCTTCCCGCGCGCCCGCGCAAGGCCGCCCCCACCCCGTACCTCCGAAGGAGCCCCAGCCCCATGCCCACGCGCGCCACCGCCACCGTCCTGCGCACCGAGACGCGCCTCTTCCTGCGCGAACCCGCGGGGAACTTCTGGACCCTCCTCTTCCCCACCCTCCTCCTCACGATCCTGGGCCTCGTCCCCTCCTTCCGCACCTCTCAGGACGGCCTCGGCGGCCTGCGGGTCATCGACCTCTACGTCCCGGTCGCCGTCCTGCTCGCCCTCGTCACGAGCGGGCTCCAGGTCATGCCGGGCGTCCTCGGCATGTACCGCGAGCGCGGCATCCTGCGCCGCCTCGCCACGACGCCCGTGAGCCCGGCGACGCTCCTCGGCGCGCAACTCGTCGTGCACGCCGTCGCCGCGCTCGTCTCGGTGTGCCTCGCGCTCACCGTCGGCCGCCTCGCCTTCGGCGTCGCGCTGCCGCGGCAGCCGGGCGGTTACGTCCTCGCGCTGCTCCTCGTGGTCCTCGCCGCGCTCGCCCTCGGCTGCGTCGTCACCTCCGTCTCCTCGAACATCAAGGTGACGCAGGCGGTCGGCTCGGCGGTCTACTTCCCCGCGATGTTCTGCTCCGGCGTCTGGCTCCCCGTCGCGGCGATGCCCGACGCCCTGCGCCGCGTCGTGACGTACACGCCCTTCGGCGCGGGCGCCCGCGCCCTCGACCAGGCGGCAGCGGGCCACTTCCCCGCCTGGAGCCACCTCGGCGTCCTCGTCCTGTGGTCTGTACTGCTCCTCGTGGGAGCCGTACGTTTCTTCCGGTGGGAGTGAACGAGGTGCCCGTACCGGGGGCGAAGGCGGCGGCCGCTGCCGGGATGCCCGCGCACCGCTCCGCCACGGCGACCCTCGACCGGCGGTGGGACGCCTTCCACCGCTGGGGTCCGCTCGCGCTGCTCGCCGTGAGTCTCGGCGCCTCCGTGCTCACCGCCGACGCGATCATGAGCGAAGGGGACCTGCGGGCGCTCCCCTGGCTCGCGGGCGGCGCCGGGCTCCTGGAGGCGTGGGCGCTGTGGGCGCGCCCCGCGCGGGGGCCCGCGGGGATCGCGTACTACTTCCTGCGCTGGGCGCTCTCCTTCGCTCTCACGTGGTGCAACCCCTTCCTCTCCGCCTACGCCGTCATCGGCTACTTCGGCGCCTTCCGCTACCTCCCCGGGCGGCTCCCCTACGGGGGCATGCTGCTCACCGCCGTCGTGATGGCCGGTTCCAACTCCGGCGGATTCCCGCTCGGTTCGTGGGGGATCGCCGCCTTCCCCGTGATGTACGCGCTGCACGCCGGGCTCTGCGCGGTGTTCTGGCACCTCAGCATCACCGAGGAGCGGCGCGCCCGCGTGCAGCGCGAGACCATCGACGCGCTGGAGGAGACGAACGAGCGGCTCGCCGCCGCGCTCGCCGAGAACGCGGGCCTCCAGGCGCAGTTGCTCGTGCAGGCGCGCGAGGCGGGCGTCGCGGACGAGCGGCGGCGGCTGGCGGCCGAGATCCACGACACCCTGGCGCAAGGGCTGACCGGTGTCATCACCCAGCTCCAGGCCGCGACGGCGACCGCCGACCGGGCGGCGGCCCGTGCCCACATCGATCGTGCCGCCGCGCTCGCCAGGCACGGGCTCGGCGAGGCCCGCCGCTCCGTGCAGGACCTCGCCCCCGCCGCCCTGGAGCACGACGGGCTCTGCGAGGCGCTGACCAAGACGGTGCGCTCGTGGGCGGCGCGGACCGGCATCGAGGCGGTGTGCACGGTGACCGGCACGCCCGTGCCGCTGCGCGGCGACATGGAGGCGACGCTGTTGCGGATCACGGAGGAGGCCCTCGCCAACGCGGCCCGCCACTCGGGCGCGGCCCGCCTCGGGGTCACACTCTCCTTCATGGACACGGAACTCGCCCTCGACGTACGCGACGACGGCAAGGGCTTCGACCCCTCGGGGCCGCCCCGCGGCCCGGACCACACGGGTGGCTACGGCCTCGCCGCGATGCGCTCCCGCGCGGAGCGCCTCGGCGGAACGCTCGCGGTGGAGTCGGAACCGGGCGGCGGAACGGCGATCTCGGCACGGGTGCCGGTGCCGGTGCCGGTGCTTGCGCCTGCGCCGGTAGCCGCGCCCGTGCCGGGGAGGGACGCGGGGCAGTGAGGCCGGTGGGAAAAGCGGGGGAGCGGGCTGTGGGGACGGACACGGTACGAAGCGCGGACGGCGCGGACGGCGCGGACGGCGCGGACGGCGCGGACGGCGCGGACGGCGCGGACGGTACGCACAGCACGCACGGCGCGGACGGTACGCACAGCACGCACAGCACGCACAGCACGCACAGCACGCACGGCGCGAGCGGTGCGGACGGCGCGAGCGGTGCGGACGGGGACGGCGCCCCGCTCACGCTCCTCATCGCCGACGACCACCCCGTCGTCAGGGACGGGCTGCGCGGCATGTTCGCCGGGGACTCCGGCTTCCTGGTCGTGGGCGAGGCGGCCGGGGGGCGCGAGGCCGTGGAGCGGGCGCTCGCGCTCGACCCCGACGTCGTGCTCATGGACCTGCGCATGCCCGAGGGCGGCGGTGTCGCCGCCATCGCCGCCTTGCGGGCCCGCGGCGCCAGGGCCCGCGTCCTCGTCCTCACCACGTACGACAGCGACACCGACACGCTGCCCGCCATCGAGGCGGGCGCGACGGGCTACCTGCTCAAGGACGCCCCGCGCGAGGAGCTGTTCGCCGCGGTACGGGCCACAGCCGCAGGGCGCAGCGTGCTCTCGCCCGCCGTCGCCTCACGCCTCGTGACCTCGCTGCGCGCGCCCCGTACCGAGGGGGCCCCGCCCCGTACCGCCCTCTCGGCCCGCGAACGCGAAGTCCTCGTGCTCGTCGCGCGCGGCACCCCGAACCGCGAGATCGCCCGCGCCCTCTTCCTCAGCGAGGCCACCGTCAAGACCCATCTCACGCACCTCTACGCCAAACTCGGCGTCGCCGACCGTGCCGCCGCCGTCGCGGCGGGCTACGAGCGCGGCATCCTCGGGACGGGGCGCGCGGGCGAGTGACGGCGCCGGGGGAGCGACGCCCTCCCGGAGTGCGGGACGCGGGGCCCGCTCCGCTTCCCCCGCCCCGTAGGATTCACCCCCAGGACACCCCCGCGCCCCGTACCGGTGACGCGCGGGAGCCCGGGTGGGGCGTCCCGGGCGGGGTCCTTCCCCGGCGGAATCACGGAGCGGAGCGGAGGCGGCGGCCATGCGGCGTGTGGTGCGAGTGGCCGGGAGCGGCCTTGCGCTCGCCGGGGTGCTCGGCGGGCTGAGTGCCTGCGACAGCCCCTTCGACGACGGGCACGCCGTCTTCGGGAAGCCGCTCGCCCAGCAGCTCAAGGCCGCCTCACGGGCGAGCCAGGAAGGGCTCACCGCCCGCTTCACCGCGCGCCTCGACTACGGCGGTACGGGCACGAAGGCCACCGACGTCGTCGCGGGCACGCTCGACTGGGACCAGGACGTCGCCCGCGCCGAGCGCGCCGTCCACGTGCCCGCGCCGCTCGCCGCTGCCGACGCGAGCGTCATCGGCGGGCGCGAGGGGCGCCGCGACGTGCGGCAGACGTACGCGGTACGCGGCCACGGCAGCGTGTACGTCGCCGTCGACGGCAAGCAGGGCCGCACCTGGGTGCGCTTCACGCCCGCCGAGCGCGAGAAGCGCGGCCTCAACGGCGACAGCGACCTCAACCGCCTCAACGGCGCCGTCCTGCCCTACGGCGGCACCCTCGCCGAGGTCCTGCCCTACGCGAAGCCCGCCAAGGAGCCCGTCCACCTCTCGGGCGGCGGCCGCCGCTACACCGCGAGGGTGCCTGCCGCGCACGCCCCCGACGTGCTGCCCGCCGACCTCGCCCGCCCCCTGCGCCAGGCCGAACGCCTCGGGCACGCCAAGGGCTTCACCGTCACCGTCACGACCGACGGCAAGGGCCGCGTCGTCACGATGACCGCCGACCTCGCACCGCTGCTCGCCCCGCTGCACGCGCAGGGCCTCCTGAGCGACGTCACGACGCTCCGCTCGGAGCTGCGCCTGAGCCGCTACGGACGCTGGCAGCGCGAGGACTTCCCCGGCGCGCACCGCCTCGTCACCTCGACGGAGACCGTCCGCACGGCGCGCGGCCTCCGGCCCGGCGCCTGCGCCGACACGCAGCTCCTCGGCCTCGGCCGCCGCGCCCTCGTCCCCGTCGACTGCGCGGACCCGCACGACCTGTGGAAGTTCCCGAGCGGCACGTACACGCGCACCCTCCACAGCGTCGACGGGCTCGACGGCCTCCCGCTCGCCGCCTGCCGCGCCGGACTCGCCGCCGCCGAGCCGGTCAACGGGGCGCCGGACCCGAAGACGCTCACCGTGACCCGCGACGGCCTGCGCTACGCGGTCGTCGGCACCGACGGCAAGCCCAGGCAGTGGCGCGGGACGCCGCCCGCGCGGCTCCCGAAGAACACGGAGCTGCGCGTCGACGGCGACGCCTCGTGCCTCGTCACGACCGCGTACGAACCGCTCGCGTAACCGCGGCGTCGGGCTCCTGCTCCCGCACCCGCAGCACCACCACCGACCGCCCCGCCACCGGCACCGTCGCGCCCGCGGCGTGCACCGTCCCCGGGGCCGTCTCCTGCTCCTCGGCCGCCGTGTCGACCACGACCTCGTACGCCGCCGCCCACGGCGGGCCCGGCAGCGTCAGCCCGACGGGCTCGGGGTCCGCGTGGAAGAACAGCAGGAAGCTGTCGTCCACGACGGGCGCGCCCCCGGCGTCGCGCTCCGGCAGGTCGCGGCCCGAGAGGTACATGCCGAGGCTGCGGCCCGGCGCGTACCAGTCGTCCTCGGTCAGCTCCTCGCCGCGCGCCGTGAACCACGCGACGTCGCGCCGCCCGTCGGCGAAGAGCGCGCGGCCCGTGAAGAAGGACCGCCTGCGCAGCACCGGGTGCGCGCGGCGCAGCGCGACGAGCCGCGCGACGAGCGCGCACTGCGCGCGCCACTCGGGCGCGTCCAGGAGTGACCAGTCGAGCCAGCCGATGTCGTTGTCCTGGCAGTACGCGTTGTTGTTGCCGCCCTGGGTGCGCCCCAGTTCGTCACCGGCGACGAGCATCGGGACGCCCGTCGCGAGGAGCAGCGTCGTGAGGTGGTTGCGCAGCTGGCGCCGCCGCAGCGCGCGGATGCCCGCGTCCTCCGTCTCGCCCTCGGCGCCGTGGTTCCAGGAGCGGTTGCCGTCCGTGCCGTCCCTGTTGTCCTCGCCGTTCGCCTCGTTGTGCTTGTGGTCGTAACTCACGAGGTCGCGCAGCGTGAAACCGTCGTGCGCCGTCACGAAGTTGACGCTCGCCTGCGGACTGCGCCCGCTCCACGCGTACAGGTCGCTCGACCCGGAGAGCCGGTAGCCGAGGTCGCGTACGTCGGGCAGCGCCCCGCGCCAGAAGTCCCTGGCCGCGTCCCTGAAGCGGTCGTTCCACTCCGCCCACAGCGGCGGGAAGGCGCCCACCTGGTAGCCGCCCGAGCCCACGTCCCACGGCTCGGCGATGAGCTTGACGCGGCGCAGCACCGGGTCCTGCGCGATGACGGCGAGGAAGGGCGCGAGCATGTCGAAGCGCTGCTCCTCGCCGTCGCTGCCCGCCCGCGCGAGCGCGGCGGCGAGGTCGAAGCGGAAGCCGTCGACGCCCATCTCGCCGACCCAGTACCGCAGCGAGTCCGTGAGCAGGCGCAGGACGTGCGGCTGCACGACGTTCAGCGTGTTGCCGCAGCCCGTGAAGTCGCGGTAGCGGCGCGCGTCCTCCGTGAGCCGGTAGTAGCCCCGGTTGTCGATGCCGCGCAGCGAGAGCGTCGGCCCGCGCTCGTCGGCCTCGGCGGTGTGGTTGTAGACGACGTCGAGGATGACCTCGATCCCCGCGGCGTGCAGTGCGCGCACCATGTCGCGGAACTCGCCGACCTGCTCGCCGCGCGTCCCGCGCGAGGCGTACGCGGCGTGCGGCGCGAAGTAGCCGATGGAGTTGTAGCCCCAGTAGTTGGTGAGGCCGCGCCGGAGCAGGTGGTCCTCGTGCGCGAACTGGTGCACCGGCAGCAGTTCGACAGCCGTCACGCCGAGCCGCTTGAGGTGCGCGAGCGCGGCCGGGTGCGCGAGGCCCGCGTACGTCCCGCGCAGGTGCGCGGGGATGCCGGGGTGCCGCATCGTGAAGCCCTTGACGTGCACTTCGTAGAGCACCGTGTCCGCCCACGGCGTCTTCGGCCTGCGGTCGTCGATCCACTCGGCGGCGGGGGACTCGTCGTGCACGACGACGCCCTTGGGGACGTACGGGGCCGAGTCGCGGTCGTCGCGCACGGTGTCGGCGAGGTGCTGCTCGGGCCAGTCGCGTACGTGCCCGTAGACCTCGGGCGGCAGCGTGAAGTCGCCGTCCACGGCGCGCGCGTACGGGTCGAGCAGGAGCTTCGCCGGGTTCCAGCGCGCGCCCGTCCACGGGTCCCAGCGGCCGTGGACCCGGTAGCCGTACCGCGTGCCCGGTGCGACGCCGGGCACGAAGCCGTGCCAGATCTGGTCCGAGCACTCGGCGAGCCGCACGCGCCGCTCGCTGCCGTCCTCGGCGAACAGGCACACCTCGACGGCCTCGGCGCCGCCCGCCCACAGCGCGAAGTTGGTGCCCGTGCGCCCCTCGGGGCCCCGGTGCCGGCGCGCTCCCAGCGGCGTCGGGGCGCCGGGCCGGGCGACGTCGCGGGCGAGTGCCGCGGGCCGCGCGGGGCGCGGGGGCGGGCCGTGCCCCGCGCCGGTCGTGGGCGGCGGTCCGGGGTCCGTCCCGTCCCCGCGGGCCCCGGTCTCCTCCTGCTCGGCTGCGCTCGTCACTTCCGGCCTCCTGGCGGCTCCGGGGACGCGGATGCCGCGCGACGCAGGGGCACGTGGCGCGTGGTGTGCCCGCGGTACGGCGTGCGGGGGCGCCCCCGGCCGCAGGCAGGGGGCGCGTTCCGGCCGTGGCTCGGCGGCTTCGTCCCACCCCTGTTCTTCCCCTCCCCGGCGCTTCGCTCACGTTTCCCCTTCGCGACGCGGGGCGTTCGCCCCGGCTCCGGCCCCCGCGCGGGGCGGGCTCAGGGACGCCCTTCGGGAAGAGCGCAGGTGGGGGGCGGGAGTTGGAACGCAACGGTGACAAACGCGGGGGTCTCGCCCGTCCGGGGGTGTGGTTATCTGACTGTGCGGATCGAACGCGGGGGGCGCACAGGCGGTCCCCGCGCGTGTGTGCGAGGGGAGACACGGGAGTGAGCGGGCGACCGACGGGGTACGCGGGTGCGGGCTGGCTGCGGGGGAGCGGTGGCGGGGCGCGGGGCCTCGGCGCGCTGCTGCTCGGGGTGCTCCTGCTGCTCGTGACGGCGTGCAGTGGGGGCGGCGACGGGGACAGCGCGGGCACGGAGGGCAAGAGCGGCGGCCGGGTCAGGCCGAGCCCGACCCTGTCGCAGGCGGTCGTGACGGTCGCGCCGAAGGACGGCGCGAAGAACGTGGACACGAGCGGCGCCCTGAAGATCACCGCGAGCAAGGGGAAGCTCACGGAGGTCAAGGTCGCCGACGCCAAGGGCACCGAGGTGGCGGGCGAGATCGTCGGGGGCGGCGCGGCCTGGAAGCCGAAGCTGCACCTGGCCGCTTCGACCACGTACAAGGTGCACGCCGTCGCGAAGGACGCGCACGGCCGCGCGTCGGCGAAGGACACGACGTTCACGACGCTCGTGCCCAAGAACACCTTCATCGGCCGCTTCACGCCCGAGGACGGCTCGACCGTCGGCGTCGGCATGCCCGTCTCGCTCACCTTCTCGCGCGGCATCACCGACCCGAAGGCCGTCGAGCGCGGCATCGAGGTCACGTCCGAGCCCGAGGTCGAGATCCGCCACAAGTGGTACGGCAACGACCGGCTCGACTTCCGCCCCGAGAAGTACTGGGCGCCCGGCACGAAGGTCACGCTCACGCTCGCGCTCGACGGTGTCGAGGGCCGCCCGGGGGTCTACGGCAAGCAGGCCAAGACGGTGCGCTTCACGATCGGCCGCAACCAGGTCTCCTACGTCGACGCGCGCGCCCACACGATGCGCGTGACCCGCGACGGCAAGACGGTCAAGAACATCCCGATCACGGCGGGCGCCCCCAGCAGCACGACGTACAACGGGCAGATGGTCATCAGCGAGAAGTACCCGGTGACCCGCATGAACGGTGACACGGTCGGCTACGGCGGCGAGTACGACATCCCCGACGTCCCGCACGCCATGCGCCTGTCCACATCGGGCACCTTCGCGCACGGCAACTACTGGGCCGGGCCCGGCGTCTTCGGCCACCAGAACGCGAGCCACGGCTGCGTCGGGCTGCGCGACGTGCGCGGCGGCGGCGACCCCTCGACGCCCGCGGCCTGGTTCTACAACCACTCGCTCCTCGGCGACGTCGTCGTCGTCTCGCACTCCGACGACAAGCAGATCCAGTGGTGGAACGGCCTCAACGGCTGGAATCTGCCGTGGGACCAGTGGGAGAGCTGAGTTCGGCCGCCGCGGCGGTACGGGGACGGGGCGGCGCCTCGCGCGGGCGGCGCCCCGTCCCCGTACGGCGGGTCCCCCGCCGCGTACCGCGCCCCGTCCCGCCCCTGTGGCAAAGCGCACGTCCGCGCCCGTGACCTCGGCACATAAGGTGCAGGCATGACTGTGCTCTTCGACGTCGACGAAGGTGTCGCCACCCTCAGCATCGACCGGCCCCCCATGAACGCGCTCAACGTCGCCGTGCAGGACCGCCTGCACGAGCTGGCCGGTGAGATCACCCGCAGGGACGACGTGCGGGCCGTCGTGATCCGGGGCAGCGAGAAGGTCTTCGCCGCCGGGGCCGACATCAAGGAGATGCGCGACATGAGCCACAAGGACATGGTCCTGCGCTCGCGCGCCCTACAGGAGGCGTTCACCGCCGTCGCGCGCATCCCCCAGCCCGTCGTCGCGGCCGTCACCGGCTACGCGCTCGGCGGCGGTTGCGAACTGGCGCTGTGCGCCGACCACCGCGTCGCGGCCGAGAACGCCAAGCTCGGGCAGCCGGAGATCCTCCTCGGCCTCATCCCCGGCGCGGGCGGTACGCAGCGGCTCGCGCGCCTCGTCGGTCCCTCGCGCGCCAAGGACCTCATCTTCACCGGGCGGCAGGTCCGCGCGGACGAGGCGCTGCGGATCGGGCTCGTGGACCAGGTCGTGCCCGCCGAGGAGGTCTTCGCCGCCGCGCACGCGTGGGCGGCGAAGCTCGCCAAGGGCCCGGCGCTCGCGCTGCGCGCGGCGAAGGAGGCCGTCGACGGCGGCCTGGAGACGGACATCGACACCGGGCTCGCACTCGAACGCACATGGTTCGCCGGGCTGTTCGCGACCGAGGACCGCGAGACCGGGATGCGGAGCTTCGTCGAGGACGGGCCGGGCAAGGCGCAGTTCGGCTGAGCCGGTCCCAGGCCGCGCAGCCTCCGGCGCCGCCGCCCCGGGCGCTTCCGCGTCCGCCACCGCCCCGGGAGCGCAGGGGCGCGCACGCCCCGCGTGCGACGTCTTATGTCCGCCTTAAGTGAACCTTAAGAAACGGTGCGCACCCGGGGCGTGATCACTCGCCCGCACAGCGTCATCACCCCCGGTGACCCCCGCCGGAGCTTTCCTTTTGCCTTCGGCATATGCCGAACGTGGTCTTCACGAGCCGCCCGGGGCTCCGTCATATTCCGCGGGAACGCGCCCGCGTACGGCTGGGGAGCGCCATCATGGGGGGCATGGCGGGGCTGGAGGGCACAGAGCACACGCGGCGGGCCGAGCAGGCAGGGGCCGCGGCACGGTGGACGCCGGGCGCGAAGGACGAGCGCGCCCTGGCGGCCTTGGACGCGCACGGGAATCCGGCGGAGTCGGAGATCCGGGTCGCCGCGACTCCCGAGTCGGGAGGCGAGCTGCGCCGCCTCGCCGCGCTCGTGGTCACGGAGGAGTGGCGGTTGTCCCCGGCACTTGCCGAGACCACGGCGCTCCTCGTCTCGGAGCTGCTCGGCAACGCGGTACGGCACGCGGGCGCGCGCTCCTTCGGGCTCCGCATGACCCGCAGGCCCGGGCGCATCCGCGTCGAGTTCCGCGACCCCTCACGGGCCCTGCCCTGCGTCATGCCGTCCTTCGGCCAGGCCGTCACGAGCGGGTACGGGCTCGCGCTCGTCGAACGGCTCAGTGAGCGCTGGGGCGTGGACCTGCTGCCCGTCGGCAAGAAGACGTGGTTCGAGCTGCGCGTGACGGACCGCTGAGACGCCTCGCCCGCGCGGGTGGGTGCCTCGTGTCGCTCCCACCTCCCTCGTATACGGCAGATTGAATGCCGATATGACCAATGATCCGGGGCGTCGTGCCGTGCTGCGCGCGGGCGCCGCGCTCTCCGCCCTCCCCCTGGCCCCCGCGCTGCTCGGCGGCTGCTCGGCACCGGAGGCCTCCCCGGCCACCGGTACGGGGCCGGGCGCCGAGCCCGCCCCCGTGGCGGCCCAGCCCCTCGCGATCACCCCGGCCCGCCGCGCGCCCCTGCGCATCCCCGGCGCCCCCGCCCAGCTCACCCACGGACCGCGCACCGGCACGCGGCTCGCGCTCACCTTCAACGCCGAGCCGGGCAGCGACCCCGCCGTGGCCGCGCGCACCCTCGACGTGCTCCGCGACCGGGGGGTACGCGTCACCGTCCTCGCCGTCGGCACGTGGCTCGCCGCCGCACCCGCCCTCGCGCGCCGCCTCATCGACGAAGGCCACGAACTCGGCAACCACACCGAGCACCACAGGGACCTGAGCCTGCTCCCCGACGCGGACCTCCGCGCCGAGATCGAGCGGTGCGCCCACCGCCTGTACCGCCTCGGCGGCGGCATCGGCCCGTGGCTGCGCTCCCCGCGCCACCGCGAGTCGGACCCCCGCGTCGTACGCGCCGCCCAGCGCGCCGGATACCCCCATCTCCTCGCCTACGACACCGACCCCGTCGACTGGCGCGACCCCGCGGCCGCCACGATCCGCGCCCGCGTCCTGGCCGCCGCCCGCGCGGGGAGCATCGTCACCCTCCACCTCGGCCGCCCCCGTACCCTCCAGGCTCTCCCCGCCCTCCTCGGCGCGCTCGGCGACCGCACGCTCCAGCCGGTCCCCGCGGGCGAACTCCTGCGACCGCGCCCCACCTGACGCCCCGCCTGCTCACGCCGCCCCCTCCGGCGCCCGCCACAGCAGCGCCTCCGCGCCCACCGGCCGGTACCCCGCCGCCTGAAAGGCCCGGACGCTGCGCGCGTTCCCCGGCGCCTGCTGCGCCCACACCGCCGCGTCCGGGACGAGGTGGCGGGCCGCCAGTGCGAGAGCGCGGCCCCTGCCCCGTACCGCCCCCACGCCCTGCGTCGTCTCGATCGCCGTCTCCCAGCGCCCGCCCGGGCCCCTGCCGATGAGCACCACGTCGCCCTCGGCGGTCTCCCACACCCGTACCTCCGTACGGCGCCGCAGCGCCCTGGCCACACGCGGGTGCGCGGTCGGCCCGACCTCGCGCAGCTCCAGCGCGGGCGGCCCGGGGAGCGCGGGCGCGACCGTCAGGAGGTCCACCACCTCCATCCGCCGCCCGGTCCTCTCCATCAGCGCGGCGAGGAAGGACGGGTGCAGGCTCGCGGCGAGCGGGTCGGTCCCGGTGCGCGCGAGCCGGTCCCGTATCCACTCCTCGTCCGTGTCGGCGTAGACGAAGGAACGCGCCGTCAGCGCGAGCACCCCGGCGTCGCGCTCCCCGTCGAGCGGCCACACCGTCGTCGACCCGTCGGCCGCGGGGAACCGCCCTTGCGCGAGGCCCTTGAAGAGCGTGCTCAGGTCCGTCACGATCCGTACTCCTTCTGCCCGTCGCGGTCTCGTCCCCCTGCGGCGCGTGCGGGCCGGATACCCTGACCGCCGTACAGCAGCACCGAGAAGGGGTGGACGGGCCGATGGCCGACATCGAAGAGGCACGCAAGACGTTCCAGCAGTTCGACGCCGACGGGGACGGTTTCATCACCGCCGACGAGTACAAGTCGGCAATGGCCCGCATGGGCGATTTCTACGTCACCGCTTCCGTCGCCGAGGCCATCATCGCCTCGAAGGACGCCAACGGCGACAAGCTCCTCTCCTTCGAGGAGTTCTGGGCGGGCGTCCACAAGGGCTGAGACGCACGGCGCGTGATGGGCGGCCCGTGACGGGCGGCCCGTGGCGCGCGGCCCGTGGCGCGCGGCCCGTGGCGCGCGGCCCGTGGCGTGCGGGGCCCCCGGCGGTGCGCCCGCCGGGGGCCCCGCGTCGCTCAGACCTCCACGGCGCGCGCCCGACCCGCCGTCCGCACGCTCCACCGTCCCTCGTGCCGTTCGAGCCGCAGCGGGTGCCCGAAGCACTCCGAGGCCGACTCGCTGGTCAGCACCTCGTCCACGGGCCCGCTCCCGAGCACCTTCCCGCCGCGCAGCAGCAGCGCGTGCGTCGTGCCGGGCGGCAGCTCCTCCAGGTGGTGCGTCACGAGGACCGAGGCGAGCCGGGGCCGCCCCGCCGTCAGCGCCTCGATGCTCTCGATGAGCTGCTCACGGCCCGCGACGTCGAGCCCGGTCGCCGGTTCGTCGAGCAGCAGCAGCCGGGGCTCCGGCATGAGCGACCGCGCGATGAGCGCGCGCCCCCGCTCGCCCTGCGAGAGCGTCGGCCACGTGGCGTCGGCGCGGTGCGCGAGCCCGAGCGTCGCGATGAGCCGTTCGGCGCGCTCGCGCTGCTCCGCCTCGGGTCGCCAGCGCGGCAGCGGCTCGACGCTGTTCGTCAGCCCGGTCAGCACCACGTCCCGTACCTTCAGCGCACTGCGCAAGGGGTGGCGCGGGTTCACATGCCCCACGTACGTGCGCAGTTCGCGCAGATCCACGCGCCCGAGCCGGCGTCCGAGCACGTCGACCTGCCCGCGTGTGGGATGGGCGAGCGCGCCGAGCAGACTCAGGAGCGTCGTCTTGCCCGCGCCGTTGGCGCCGAGCAGCGCCCAGTGCTCGCCCTCGCTGACGGTGAGGGACACCCGGTCCAGGAGGAGCGCGCCGTCCCTGACGAGCGCGACCTCGTCGGCACGCAGTACCGCTGTCGCCCGGGCCTCGTCCTCTGCTGCCGTTTCGTGTACGGGAGTGGTGGTCATAGTGCACCGAAAGGTACGCCCGTGCGCGCGGCGCCCGCCCGGGCCGTTCACGATACGGACGAGCCCGCGACGGTACGGGGGAGGGGGCGCCGTCACGCGCAGCACGGCCCCGCCCCGCCCCTCCCCCTCCCCGCGCGCTCAGTCCTCCGCGACCGCCACCGGGAGCCGCAGCGCCGATTCCCCCGCGCCCCACGCGGCGAGCGCGACGCCCGCGAGCCTGTCCTCCAGGAGACTCGTCGCCTCGATGCCGAGCACGACGTCCCGTTCCAGCCCCGGCTCGGCGACGAGGAGCTGGGCGAGCACCTCGGAGCGCAGCACCTGTTCCTCGGCCGCGCCCGACTCGGCCCGCGCCCTCGGGTAGCGCTGCGCCTCGTCCGGCGCCCCGGTCCGCTCCAGCGCCGCGCGCACCCGGCCCGCCGCGCGCGGCAGCAGGACGCCCCACGCCGCCGCGTGCCCCACGAGCGCGCCGCGCAGCGACCCGTGCAGACCGAACAGAGCGCCCAGGTTGGCGAGCGCCAGCGACTCGCCGGGCACCGCGTCCACGTACCTGCCGGGTGCCGGGTCGAGGCCGAGCGCGCGCAGGTGTTCCCCGGCGAGCGCCGCGTGGCCGCGCGCGGGCTGCCCGTGCCCGGCGCGCGCGTGCAGGACGGAGAGGAGCCCGGCGCGGGGCAGCGTGGGCAGCCGGGGCAGCGCCCAGGCGGGCCCGTCGTCCTCGAAGGCACGCGCGGGCGTCCGCAGCACCGCGTACTCGCGGATCTGCCACGGTTTCCCGTCCCGCTCCAGTGCCCCGCTCACACTCGTCGGATCACCGCCCTCGGGCTGTACGAGCAGATCGGCGAAGGCCGCGGAGACGTCGTCGGCCCCGCGCGTCAGGCCGCGCAGCGCCTCCAGGAAGCGCCGCTCCAGGGGGCGGCGCAGGCCGAGGAGGTGCGGATCGCACTCGGCGGCGGGCGGCAGCCCCGCCCAGCCGCCGCGCTGGAGCCCGTAGAGGACGAAGAGGGTGAGGTGCAGGTCCTCGCCGAGCGGGTCCACGCGCGCGGCCTGCGGACCCCAGGGCGGCGCGTCGCGCCCCGCGCGCAGGGCCGTGAGCAGGTGCGCGGAGAGATCACCGCGCGCCTCGGGAAGCTCCGGCGGCTCCTGCCGCGCCCCGCTGACTTCACCCGTCGCCGTCGTCATGCCCCCAGCCTGCTGCCCCGGCGCCGCGGCCACCACTCGGGCGGGCCGCACGCGGGACAGGGACCCCCGCACCCGGCGGGCGGCGGCGCGCGTACGGGGCCCGGCGGCGCCCGCCCCGTACCCCGGCCCCGTCAGGAGACCCGTACCACCACCAGGCCCCCGTCGTCCCTGCGGACCCCCGCCTGGTTGAAGATCTGCCCCGCCACCGTCAACGGCGCCAAAGCGAACAACCCCGGGAAATCCCCCGGCTCCCACCGCGACGTCAGCCCGTCCGAGTGCAGCACGAGCGTCCCGTCCACGCCCGCCATGACCTCATCGAACACCCGCAGCCTCGGCAGCTGGTGCCCCACGATCCCCGGCGCGGAGCCCAGCGACCGCCGCCGCCCCTCACCGATCACGTACGCGCTGATGTTCCCCGCCCCGCAGAACCGCACCCGCCGCGTCGCGAGATCGAGCCGCGCGACGCCCACCGCCGCGCCCCGCCCGCCCCGCAGCGCCTCGTGCAGGACCCGCAGCACCTCCTCGGGCTCCCGCGCCGCCGTGCCGCGGAACGCCTCGACGGCCAGCTCCCCGGCCCGCGCGGCGAGCGGCCCGTGCCCGAGCCCGTCGCACATCATCACGAGGACGGCACCCGGCCCGCCGTCCGCCGTCGCGAGCGGCCGCGCGGCCCACGCGTCCCCGCACACGGTCTCGCCGCTGATCGGCCGCGTCAGTCCCGCGACGAGCGGCTCCGGCCGGTGCGGGCCGCGCTCGCGGTCCGGCCAGAACCGCGCCGTGAGCACCGTGCCGCGCCCGGGCAGCGAGTGGATGCCGAAGCTGTCGGCGAGCCGCGCGATCGTGCCGAGCCCCACGCCGAGCGTCCCCGCCGAGGAGGCCCCGTCGCGCAGCGCGTAGGCGACGTCGGACATCCCGGGGCCGCTGTCGAGCGCGAGGAATTCGAGCGCGGCCTCGTCGGGGGTGCGGACCAGGCGAAGGAGCAGCGAGCCGTCGCCCGCGTGGCGCTGGAGGTTCGTCGCCGCCTCGGTCACCGCGAGCGCGACCTCCGAGGTGCGGCGCTCGCCGAAACCGAGCCGGTGGCACAGATCGGCCGCCGCGCTCCTCGCCGCCGCGGGCAGCGCGACGTCCACGCGCAGCCACGCGACGTCCTCGGCGCGCGGCATGTCGTACGCGTCGGCCTGCCGCCCGTGCGGCTCCTGCCCGTACGGCCCCCGCCCGTACGGGCCGCGCTCGCCCGGCTCCCGGCCGTCCGGCTCCTGGCCGTCCGGCTCCTGCTCGTCCGGCTCCCGGCCGTCCGGCTCCTGCTCGTACGGTCCTTCTAGCGCGCCCACTTCGTCACCGTCACCGTCGTTCCCTCTCCGACCGCCGTGTCGAGGGCGAAGTCATCGACGAGCCGTCGCGAACCGCTGAGCCCGAGCCCCATGCCGTCCCCCGAGGTCCAGCCGTCGGTGAGGGCGAGATCCGGCTCGGGAATGCCCGGGCCCTCGTCGCGGAACACGAGCCGCACGCCTTCGTGCCCGCCCGCGCTGACTCGGCGCGCGAGCAGCTCACCGCCCCCCGCGTGCACGAGCGTGTTGCGGGCCAGTTCGCTCGCCGCTGTCACCAGTTTCGTCTGCTCCACGAGGGAGAGCCCGCTCTCCTGGGCGAGCGCGCGCACCAGCTGACGGGCCTTGACCACGTCGTTGTTGGTGGCGATGGTCATCGTCTGGGCCGGCGCGGCCGCCGGCTGAGGACTCGTCATCCGCGTTCCGGACCCGTCCGTCCCGCGCGGCGCAGCACCCGCAGCCCCTGTTCCAGATCGAGCGCGGTGCGGACGCCGCCGAGTGAGAGCCCCAGCTCCACGAGCGTCATCGCGACCGCCGGGCGCATCCCGACGACGACCGTCTCCGCGTCGAGCACCCGCGAGACGGCGGCCGTCGTGGCGAGCATCCGCCCCACGAAGGAGTCGACGATCTCCAGCGCCGAGATGTCGATCACGACCCCCCGCGCCCCCGTCCGCACGATCTCCTCCGAAAGGTCCTCCTGGAGATCGAGGACGCTCTGGTCGTCCAGCTCGACCTGGATCGGTACGAGGAGCGTCCCGCCGATCCGCAGGATCGGGACACGTTCGCTCACAGCAGCCCCCCGGGCACGATCGAGCCGTCCGCCTCGTCCGCCTCGTGCTCCGCCTTGATACGGCGCAGGGCGTGCGCGAGCGCGTCCGCGAGCGAGGACTTCGTGACGATGTCGCCGAACTCGATGCCGAGCCCGACGATGGTCTGCGCGATCTGCGGACGGATACCGGAGATCGTGCACTCGGCGCCCATGAGCCGCGCCGCGACGACGGTCTTCAGGAGGTGCTGCGCGACCTGCGTGTCCACGGCCGACACCCCGGTGATGTCGATGATCGCCTGGGTCGAGTTGTGGTCGATGAGCGCCTGGAGCAGCTTCTCCATGACGACCTGGGTACGGGCCGAGTCGAGCGTCCCGACGAGCGGCACGGCGATGACCCCGTCCCACACCTTCACGACCGGCGTGGACAGCTCCAGGAGCTGCTCGGCCTGCGCCGTGATGATGGCCTCGCGCGTCGTGGCGTGCGCCTCGACGGTGAAGAGCCCGAGACCGTCCACGAGCCGCGAGAAGTCGAGGAACGCGTCCATGTCCGCGCGCGAGCCCGCCAGCTCCGGCTGCACGACCTCCTTGAGGAGGAAGACGCCGAGCGCCGTCTCGGTCGGCGTGAACCCCTGCCTGGCCCGGTTGCGCGACAGCTCCACGAGCAGCCCGCGCACCTCCGTGTACCGCTCCGTGCGGTGGTCGAGTGAGCCCTCGCGCAGGGCGCCGAGCACCGCCGCGTACAACTCCCGCAGCTCTTGCCCCACTTCGGGTGCGCTCACCCGGCCCCGGAGCGCGGGCAGCGCCCGCTCCACCCACTCCGCGGTGAGTCTTTCCTGTTCTGCGGCCAGCAGCTCCGCCAGCCTCTCCACGTTCCCGGCAGTCGCCATCGGCTCGCTTCCTCCTCGGCGTCACGGGTACGGGGACCACGCCCCGGCTGAGCACCCGACCCTACGCCGCCCGGCCCGGGCCCCGGCAAAACCCAGGACAATTGCCGCCCGACAAATATCACACGCGCCGGGCCCGCCCGGAAGAACGCCTGCCCCAGGGCCCGGCGCCTACGCGGCCGCCGGGAGCACCGGCCGCCGGGAGCACCGGCCGCCGGGAGCACCGGCCGCCGGGAGCACCGCTCGCGAGCCCGTGGCCTCGTGACGGGTGCGTCGGCTCGGCTCGCGGCACCGTCCGGGCGACACCGCAGTCGTCCGCACCGGCGAGCAGCTCCCGCACCCCGACGGGCGCCGCGTTCCCCCCCCTCCCCCGCACACAGACAGGCTCCGCGTCCCCCGGGGCGCAGGCGGTCACGGCTCACAGCTCACACGTCACAAGCCACACGTCACAAGCCACAGGTCACACATCACAGGTCACACGTCACAGCTCACAGGTCGTCCGGGTCCTCGTCCGACCACTGGGCGAGCAGGGCGTCCTCGTCCTGTTCCCCGGGGTCCCCGGTCCCGTTCGTCAGGAGCTGTTCGGTCCAGATGACCTTGCCGCGGTTCAAATAGCGGGTGCCCCAGCGGTCGGCGAACTGGGCGACCAGGAAGAGCCCGCGGCCGCCCTCGTCACTGCTCCTGGCACGCCGCAGGTGCGGGGCCGTGCTGTTGCTGTCGGCGACCTCGCAGATGAGTCCCGAGCCGTTGTGGAGCAGCCGGAGCCTGGCGGGCGGGGCCCCGTAGCGGATCGCGTTGGTGACCAGCTCACTGGTGATCAGCCCGGTCGTGTACGAGAGGTCTTCGAGCCCCCACGCGTCGAGCCGCGCCAGCACCTCGCCACGCAGCCGGGAGACCGCGGCCGGGTCCGTGGGGATGTCCCACTCCGCGATCCGCTCGGGCGGCATGCGCCGGGTACGGGTCACGAGGAGTGTGACGTCATCGGCGGGCTCCGGCACCAGCAGGCGGTCCATGACGGCCGCGCAGGTCTCCTCGGGACCGCGCCCCGGCACGGCGAGCGCGCCGCGCAGCAGGGCGAGCCCGGTGCCGATGTCGCGCTCCCTGTCCTTGACGAGCCCGTCCGTGAACAGCACGAGCAGACTGTCCGGAGGCACGGACAGCTCCGTCTTCTCGATGGGCAGCCCGCTGCCGAGGCCCAGCGGCGGCGAACCGGGGATGTCCGGGTACGAGGCCACCCCGTCCGGGGTCACCAGCGCGGGCCCGGGATGCCCGGCCCTCGCGATGGCGCACACCCCGGTGACCTGGTCGTAGACCGCGTACAGGCACGTGGCGCCGGTGACGACGGGACCGTCGCCGCCCGGCGTCTCGGCGTTCTCCTCGTCCTCGTCCATCCGGGCCACCAGCTCGTCGAGATGGGCGAGGAGTTCGTCGGGGGCGAGGTCGAGCGCGGAGAAATTGTGCACGGCGGTACGCAGCCGCCCCATCGTCGCCGCCGCGTGCACCCCGTGCCCCACGACGTCCCCGACGACCAGCGCGAACCGGGCCCCGGAGAGCGGGATGACGTCGAACCAGTCCCCGCCGACCCCCGCCTTCGTCGGCAGGTACCTGTACGCCACCTCAAGCCCCGTCTGCTCCGGCAGCGCCCTGGGCAGCAGGCTGCGCTGGAGCGTCACGGCCATCGAGTGCTCGCGCGTGAACCGGCGCGCGTTGTCGATGGCGACAGCGGCGCGGGCGGCCAGCTCCTCGGCGAAGGACACGTCATCGGCGTCGTACGGGGCCTGCTCCGCGCGCCAGAAGTCCGCCATGCCGAGGACGACACCCCGGGCCCGCAAGGGCACCGAGAGGAGCGAGTGGATGCCGAACTCCAGGACCCGCTCGGCCCGCTCGGGGGCCTGCGCGTGCCAGCCCGAGGAATCGGCGAGATCGGTCCGCAGCTGCGTCCGCCCGGTCAGCACCGCGTCGGCCACAGGGCTGCCGGGCAGGAAGTCGATGAGTTCACCGGCGGGGACGAGCGGGTGGTCGGTGCGCAGGCCGCGCGCGGTGACCCGGCGCATCTCGGTGCCGGGGAGCGTCGGCTCCTCGCCGCGCAGCACCGGTTCGAGCAGTTCCACGCTCACGTAGTCCGCGAAGCGCGGCACCGCGATCTCGGCCAGCTCGTCGGCCGTGCGCACCGTGTCGAGCGTCGTCCCGATCCCCACGCTCGCGTCGTAGAGGAGCTGGAGGCGGTCGTGCGCGAAGGCGGCACTGCTGGCCAGCTCGCGCAGGTCGGTGGTGTCGCGCAGCGTGGCCACCGAGCCGGGGCGCCCGCCGCCGCTGCCGCCCACGGGGCGCTGGTTGAAGGAGACGAGCCGGTCACCGACCGCGCGCACCTCGTCGTTGGCCGCGCGTCCCGAGGCGAGCAGCGAGGCGATGGCGGGTGCCATGCCGACCTTGTGCACATGGTGGTCCGTCACCCCCTGGGCGGGCAGGCCGAGCAGCCTGCGCGCCTCGTCGTTGACGAGCAGCACCCGCCCGTCGGGCCCGACGATGACGACGCCCTCGCGCACCGCGTGCAGCACCGCGTCGTGGTGCTCGTACATCCGGGTCATGCCCGCGGGGCCGAGCCCGTGCGTCTGCGACCGCAGGCGCCTGCTCACGAGCGCGGTCGCGCCGACCGCGAGGGCGAGCGCCACAGCGAGCAGTCCGCCGATGACGGGAAGCTGCCCCTGGAACACGTCGTTGACGCTGCGCAGCTTGATGCCCACGGAGACGAAGCCGACGATCCCGTGCCGCGCGTCGCGCACCGCCGTGGTCGAGTCGACGGCCTTGCCGAACTGGGTGCTGTCGAAGGTCTCCTGGAACGGCTCGCCCGAACGTGCCGGGGCGAACTCCCCCGAGACGCGCCCGCCGATGAGCGAGGGATCGGGGTGGCTCCAGCGGACGCCGTCCGGGTCGAAGGCCACGATGTACGTCACGCGCGCCTCCTTGCGCGCGGCCTCGGCGCGCGGCTGGAGGATCGCGCTCGGGTCGCGCGAGCGCATCGCCGCGACGGTGCCCGGGGCGTGCGCGAAGGCCTCGGAGACGGCGAGGGAACGGTCGTACGCCTCCCGCCTCGCCCGGTCGTGCACCTCGTACACGAACACGATGGCCATCACCACGGCGAAGACGACGACCACGAGCAACTGGAGGACGAAGACCTGACCCGCGAGGCTGTGGGGGCGGCGCGGGACCAGGGCCCGCGCACGCCGGAGGGCTTCTGTCGCACGCATGACCAAGTTCTAGCGCGCGCACCCCCGCCCACCCCCGCACGCCGCACCGAGTCCCACCCGTACGACCAGCGGGAGCACGCCCCACGAGGTCCACTCGGGCCGCGGCAGGGCCCCGGCTCAGCACTCGATGATGTTCACCGCGAGCCCGCCCCGCGCCGTCTCCTTGTACTTCACGGACATGTCGGCGCCCGTGTCGCGCATCGTCTTGATGACCTTGTCGAGCGAGACGAGATGGCTGCCGTCGCCGCGCAGGGCCATGCGGGCGGCCGTGACGGCCTTCGCGGCCGCCATGCCGTTGCGCTCGATGCACGGGATCTGCACGAGGCCGCCGACGGGGTCGCAGGTCAGCCCCAGGTTGTGCTCCATGCCGATCTCGGCGGCGTTCTCGACCTGCTCGGGGCTGCCGCCCAGGACCTCGGCGAGCGCCCCGGCCGCCATCGAGCACGCCGAGCCCACCTCGCCCTGGCAGCCGACCTCGGCGCCCGAGATCGACGCGTTCTCCTTGAAGAGCATCCCGACGGCGCCCGCCGCGAGCAGGAAGCGCACGACGCCCTCCTCGTCGGCCCCCGGCACGAAGTTCATGTAGTAGTGCAGGACCGCGGGGATGATGCCCGCCGCACCGTTCGTCGGCGCCGTCACGACCCGGCCGCCCGCCGCGTTCTCCTCGTTCACCGCCATCGCGTAGAGCGTGATCCACTCCATCGCGCGGGCGAGCGGCTCGCCCTCGGCGCGGAGCTGGCGCGCCGAGGCGGCCGCCCTGCGGCGGACCTTCAGCCCCCCCGGGAGGATGCCCTCGCGCGACATGCCGCGCGCCACGCAGTCCTTCATCACGCGCCAGATCTCCAGGAGCCCCGCGCGGATCTCGTCCTCGGTGCGCCAGGCCTTCTCGTTCTCCAGCATGAGCGCAGGGATCGAGAGGCCCGTCTCCCGGGTGAGCCGCAGCAGCTCGTCGCCCGTGCGGAAGGGGTACTTCAGGACGGTGTCGTCGAGCTTGATGCGGTCCTCGCCCACCGCGTCCTCGTCCACGACGAAACCGCCGCCGACCGAGTAGTACGTCTTCTCCAGGAGCACCGCGCCCGTCTCGTCGTACGCGAACATCCTCATGCCGTTCGCGTGGTACGGCAGCACCTCGCGCCGGTGCAGGAGCAGGTCCTCGTCGTAGTCGAAGGGGATCTCGTGCGCGCCGAGCACCGCGATCCTGCCGCCGGTGCGGATCGCGTCGACGCGCTCGTCGGCGTGCTCGACGTCGACCGTACGGGGCGAGGCGCCCTCCAGGCCGAGGAGCACCGCCTTCGGGGTGCCGTGCCCGTGCCCGGTGGCGCCGAGCGAGCCGAACAGCTCGGCGCGCACCCGCGCGGTCGGCACGAGCAGCCCCTCGTTCTTGAGACGGCGGGCGAACATGCGCGCCGCCCGCATCGGGCCCACCGTGTGCGAGCTGGAGGGGCCGATGCCTACGGAGAACAGGTCGAAGACCGAGATGGCCACGGGACACTCCTCAAAAGACGGACGTCGTTGTCCGTCCGGGAACGGGGGGACGTGCGGAAGAACAGGGGGATGCGTGGAAGGACGAGGGGCGTACGGGGCGCGCGGGACGAAGGGGCAGGGGCGCGCGGCCCGTCCCGCACGCCGGGGTCACTCCCCAGTGTGCGGGACGGGCCGTAAAGGGGCGAAAAGACCCCTGCGGCTGTGCCGGGACTCAGGCGCCCAGCGCCGGGTACAGCGGGTACTTCTCGGTGAGCGCCGTCACGCGGGCACGCAGCGCGGCCGCGTCGTAGCCCGGCTTGAGAGCCTCGGCGATGATGTCCGCGACCTCGGCGAAGTCGGCCGCGCCGAAGCCGCGCGTCGCGAGCGCCGGGGTGCCGATGCGCAGCCCCGAGGTGACCATCGGGGGCCGCGGGTCGTTCGGGACCGCGTTGCGGTTGACGGTGATGCCGACCTCGTGGAGCCGGTCCTCCGCCTGCTGGCCGTCCAGCTCCGAGTGGCGCAGGTCGACGAGGACGAGGTGCACGTCCGTACCGCCCGACAGGACCGAGACGCCGTGTTCGGTGACGTCGGCGGCGACGAGGCGCTCCGCGAGGATGCGCGCGCCCTCCAGGGTCCGCGCCTGGCGGTCCTTGAAGTCGTCGGATGCCGCGATCTTGAAGGCCACCGCCTTGCCCGCGATCACGTGCTCCAGCGGGCCGCCCTGCTGACCGGGGAAGACCGCCGAGTTGATCTTCTTCGCCAGCTCGGCCGTCGACAGGATCACGCCACCGCGCGGGCCGCCGAGCGTCTTGTGCGTCGTCGTCGTGACGACGTGCGCGTGCGGCACGGGCGAGGGGTGCAGCCCGGCCGCGACCAGCCCGGCGAAGTGCGCCATGTCGACCATGAGGTACGCACCGACCTCGTCCGCGATCCGGCGGAACGCGGCGAAGTCGAGCTGGCGCGGGTACGCGGACCAGCCGGCCACGATGAGCTTCGGGCGCGACTCGCGGGCCAGCTTCTCGACCTGGTCCATGTCGACCCGGCCGGTCTCCTCGTCGACGTGGTAGGCGACCACGTTGTAGAGCTTGCCGGAGAAGTTGATCTTCATGCCGTGGGTCAGGTGACCACCGTGGGCCAGGTTCAGGCCCATGATCGTGTCGCCCGGCTTGAGCAGCGCGAACATCGCCGCCGCGTTCGCCTGCGCACCCGAGTGCGGCTGCACATTGGCGTGCTCGGCACCGAAGAGCGCCTTGACCCGGTCGATCGCGAGCTGCTCGACGACGTCGACGTGCTCGCAGCCACCGTAGTAACGGCGGCCCGGGTAACCCTCGGCGTACTTGTTGGTGAGAACCGAGCCCTGCGCCTCCATGACGGCGACGGGGGCGAAGTTCTCGGAGGCGATCATCTCCAGCGTCGACTGCTGGCGGCCCAGCTCGGCGTCGACGGCCGAGGCCACCTCGGGGTCGAGTGCGTGGAGCGGGGTGTTGAGGAGCGAAGACAAGAGTGCAGTCCCTATCGAGATCGAGGGCGATCGGTGGCGTCGTCAGTCGTCGGAGCCCGCGAAGGCCGTGTACTCCTCGGCGCTCAGCAGATCGCCCGGCTCCTCGCTCACGCGCACCTTGAAGAGCCAGCCGCCCTCGAAGGGGGCCGAGTTGACCAGCGAGGGGTCCTCGACGACGTCCGCGTTGACCTCGGTGACCTCACCGTTGACGGGCGAGTACAGGTCGCTCACCGACTTCGTCGACTCCAGCTCGCCACAGGTCTCACCGGCCTCGACGCTGTCGCCGACCTCGGGGAGCTGCGCGTAGACGACGTCACCGAGCTGACCGGCGGCGTACGCCGTGATGCCGATGGTCGAGACGCCGTCCTCGGCGGGCGACAGCCACTCGTGCTCTTTGCTGTACCGCAGGTTCGTGGGGTTGCTCATGGCCTGAATTCTCCTGTACGCGGGGGAGTGGTGGGGAAAGGGGGGAGGTGTGAGGCGGCAGCGGGCGGACAACGGGGCCCGCCAGGCCCACCGGTGCGGGTACCGGGCCGGGCGGCGGCACGACACGTGCGCGCGCCCGCACCGGTCTCCCGCCGGCGCTACTTCTGCCGCTTGTAGAAGGGCAGCGCCACGACCTCGTACGGCTCGTGCTTGCCCCGGATGTCGACGCCGACGCCCTCCGTGCCCGGCGCGGCGTGCGCGGCGTCCACGTAGGCCATCGCGACCGGCTTGCCGAGCGTCGGGGACGGGGCACCCGAGGTGACCTCGCCGACGACCTGCCCGCCCGCGACGACCGCGTACCCGGCCCGCGGCACGCGACGGCCCGCGGCGATCAGCCCGACGAGCTTGCGGGGCGGGGTGCTCGCGGCCTTCTCGGCAGCGGCCTCAAGCGCCTCGCGGCCCACGAAACGGCCTTCGTTCGACGTCTTCTCGAACTTCACGACGCGCCCGAGGCCCGCGTCGAAGGGCGTGAGCGAGGTGCTCAGCTCGTGCCCGTACAGCGGCATCCCGGCTTCGAGGCGCAGCGTGTCGCGGCACGCGAGCCCGCACGGCACCATGCCGAATCCGGTCCCGGCGGCGAAGAGCGCGCCCCACAGCTTCGGCGCGTCGGCCGGGGCGCAGAACAGCTCGAAACCGTCCTCGCCCGTGTAGCCCGTGCGCGCGATCATGACGTCGACGCCGCCGACGGAGCCCGGCAGACCCGCGTAGTACTTGAGCCCGTCGAGGTCCGCGTCGGTGATCCTCGCGAGGACGCGCGCGGCCGCGGGGCCCTGCACGGCGAGCAGCGCGTACGCGTCCCTGTCGTCGCGCACCTCGGCGTCGAAACCGGCGGCGCGCTCACGCAGCGCGTCGAGGACGATCTGCGCGTTGGAGGCGTTGGCGACGACGAGGTACGTGTCCGCCGCGGTGCGGTACACGATGAGGTCGTCGAGGATGCCGCCGTCCGCACGGCAGATCATCGTGTAGCGGGCGCGGCCCTCCTTCACGGAGCCGATGTTGCCGACGAGCGCGTAGTCGAGCAGGTCGACGGCCTGCGGACCGCTGATGGTGATCTCGCCCATGTGGGAGAGGTCGAAGAGCCCGGCGCGCTCGCGCACCGCCGTGTGCTCCTCGCGCTCGCTGCCGTAGCGCAGCGGCATGTCCCAGCCGGCGAAATCGGTCATCGTCGCCCCGAGCGCGCGGTGCGCGGCGTCGAGCGCGGTCTTGCGGAGGGGGGCGGCGGGCGTGTCGGGCGTGTCACTCATGCGGTCGGCTCCCAGGGACGAGACGGGCGAGGGGTTTCCTCCCCATCTGTCATCGGGACCTGAGAGGTTCGTCATGACCCGCGCGCGGCGGGCGGACTTGCACCGTGGGTGGGACCGGTCGCCCGGCCCGCTTTTCAGATGTGCCTCGCCCGCGCGGTATCGGGGCCTGAGAGATTCAAGGGAGGGACTTGCTCCTTCGGCGCCCCGGAGCGGCTGTGCGGCTCCCGGGACTCTCCCGCGCGGATTCAAGCGGCCGGTATGAGGTTGTCAACAGTCGAGCCGCGAAGCGGTCGAGCTGTGGAAACGCGGTGGATCGCCGCCATCATCGCACGCCGCCCCGGGCGACAGAAGGGGCATCCCGGCACCCGGCGGCGAGGTACGTCACGCCGGGGTTCCCCGCCGCCCGCGCGGGGCACTGTCCCGGTAACCCGCATTACCTTCTCTTTACTCTGGAGAGGGTGCTGCGGGCGGACCGCGAGCACGGGGGAGGATGCGCGATGCGGCAGCGGACAGGCACGGAGCGTGGCCGGAGCACGACGGCGGGGAACGGGGGACCGGGGCCCGGGAGCGGCGCACGGGGAGCGGCCCCGTACAGCGACACACGGGAGACCCTTCCGGGGGACGGCGCACGGGAGACCACCCCGTACGGCGACGACACGCGGCGGGCCGCGCCGTACGGCGATACGCGGCTGGCCGCCCCGCCCGGTGACGCACGGCCGGCTGCCTCGCATGGTGACGCGCGGCAGCCCGCGCCGTACGGCGGCGCCGGGGGAGCCGCCCCGCGCGCGGGGAACACGCCCGCGCACCCCGCCGCGCCCCGCATCCTGGACCTGCGCGGAAGCGCCCCGTACGCCCCCCGGCGCCTACGGTTCGCCGAAGGCGACCTCGTGGCCGTCTCGGGGCTCCCCGGGAGCGGCAAATCCACGCTCCTCACCCGCCTCGCGGCCGCCCGCACCCTCGACTCGCAGGAGACCCGCGAGCGCTGGGCGGCCAGGCTGCCCGCCCTCCCCTACGCCCTGTACCGGCCGCTCGTCAGGCTCGACCACTACCGCGTCCTGCTGCGCGCCGCGCTCGCCCCGCACGAGAGCCTCCTCGTGCACGACTGCGGCACGCTGCCCTTCGTACGGGCCCTGCTCGCCCTCGCCGCGCGACGCCGCGGCACCCGCTTCCACCTGCTCTTCCTCGACGTCCCGCCACCGCTCGCCCGCGCCGGGCAGCGCACACGGGGACGCGAGGTGAGCCGCTACGCCTTCGCTCGCCACCGCAGAGCCGCAGGCAGGCTGCGCGCCCGTGCCGCGCGCGGCCTGCTCCCGCGCGGCTGCGCGCGCCTCGTCCTGCTCGACCGCGAGGCGGCGACGGCACTGGCGGGCCTCGACTTCGTACCGCGAGGCGAAACGGGAACGCTGCCCGCCCCGCGCGGGGCGGTGGACGGCTGAGCCGGGCGGACCCGGCACCGCTGAGCCGGGCGGACCCCGCACGGCTGAGCCGGGCGGACCCCGGGCCCGCCGACGGCGGCGCGCGCTACGCTGCGCCCGCAAGCAGCGAACGACAGCGGCCCCGCGCGCAGCGGCGGCCCGGTGAACGACAGCGGGTCAGGTGCCCGCGGGCCAGGGTGGGAAGCGGATGAACGTTCCGGCGCAGACGACGGCCGAGACCGCGCCGTACGGAGGATGGCCGGGCAACGAACTGGAGCGGGTGCTCGTCGCCTCGCTCGGCGTGCCGGGCGCGGGCGGGCGCATCGTGGAGACGCTCGGGCGCGGCACGATATGGGTGCCGCTGCCCAAGGGCGGCGGACCCGAGAGCATGGCGCTCGACCTCCCGGCCGTCGAGCTGGACGGGCAGGCGTACGTGCCGGTCTTCAGCTCGCGCGAGCAACTGCTCGCCGTCATGGGCACGTACACGCCCTTCGCCGAGGTGGCGGCGATCGACTTCGCGCGCGGACTGCCCGCGCAGCTCGGCATCCTCCTCAACCCCGAGGGCACCGTCACCGTGCCCCTCCCGCCGCCCGCGGTCGCCGAACTGTGCCGCGCGGGCCGCACCGTGCTCGACGGGCCGGGGGGCGGCGGCCGGGTACGGCTGCGCGAACCGGACTGGCAGGTGGACCCGGTGGACTTCCTGAGCGCCGCCGCCGAGGAGTTCGCGGCGACCGGGCTCGTACGGACCGCGCGCCGCTGCCTCGCGGAGGTCGAGGACCAGCCGCCCTCGCTCTTCGTGGGCGTCGAGCTGAGCGACCCCGCGGGCGGCGAGGCGGTGCTCGACGCGCTCGGGCGCGCGCTCGGCAGGGTCCCCGTCGCCTGGCCGGTCAACCTGATCCTCCTCGACGTGGCCCAGGACCCGGTCGCCGACTGGCTGCGCGCCCGGGTACGGCCCTTCCACGCGGCGGCGGGCCACTGAGCGGGCGCGGCCTTCGCGGGGCGGGCGCGCGGGGCGAGCTGGTTTGATGGGAGGTCGCGCGCGGCTTCGCCGGAAGCTCGCGCGCGGCGCGGCCCCGCGCTGCCGGACGGGGGCCAGTACGGTGGGGCGGTCGATTCACGACGAAGGGGCGATCACAGGTGAGTGCGTCGGGCACGGCGGCCGGGGGCGAGATCCCGGGCCGCACGCGGCCGGGGACGGGGGAGTACCTCGAAGAGGCGTTGCGGCAGGTCGTACCCGGCCGCTTCGACTCCTACGAGGCGCTGTTGCACGCCCTCGCCACGAGCAGCGTCCACATGCTCCTCTTCTCCGGCGCCCCGGGCTCGCCCGAGGCGCGGTACGGGGTCATGGACGTGGCCGGGCAGGCGTACGCGCCCTGCGTCACCTCGGCGGGCGAACTCGCCGCGAGCGGCTGGAGCCGCGCCCAGGCCGTGGAGCGCGGTGAGGCGGTGGCGGCGGCCCTCTACCCCTCGCACCGCGGCCTGTGGCTCAACCCGCACGCGCCGGGCGGCGGCATCGGCATCCCCTGGGCCGACCTGCGCCGCGTCGCACTCGGTCCCGCGACCCAGCCGGCCGGACCGCTGCGGCTCACCGAACCGACCATCGAACTCCCGCAGTTCTACGCGCTGCTCACGCAACAGGCGCACCGCACGACCGTCGTCCGCGGCCTGCACCGCGCCTGGGTGCAGCCGACCGCGGGACTGCCGTGCCTCGCTCTCGGGCTGGACCTCTACGACGAGGGCCCGCAGTCCGTCGAGGCTGCGCACACGATGCTCCGCCTCGCCTCGGCGGCCCTCCCCGAGGACCTCACGGTCACGGCGGTCTCGCTCATGGACCCGCACGACCCCCTCGCCCAGTGGCTGCGCGAGCGCACCCGGCCGTTCTACACGCGGGAGGCGCACGCGCCGGGGCAGGGCGCGGGGGCGCTTCCCGGACAGCTTCCCGGGCAGGGGCAGGGGCAGGTGCCGGGGCAGGGGCAGGTTCCCGGGCAGGGGTACGGGTATCCGCCGCCGTACGCGGGGCCGCAGGGCTGAAGGCGGGGGCGGGCGTCCCGCATGGGCACCAGAGGACAGCCCCCTCCCTCCCGGGGGGCGACCCCAATACCATCCTCCCCCACCCCACCCCCCTCCCCGCCCCCACCACCAAAATCTGTGGACAACTCCGCACTTCCCATCAATCGCCTCACTCCTCCGAGTGAGGCGATTTCCGCATGACGGCCCCTTATCCACAGGGCATCCCCGAAATCACCCCGAGGTGGTAATGCACCCCCGTGGCGGTATTGCGCCCCGAGGCGGGCTACGCCCCCAAGATGGAATTACGCCGCCGAGACGGTAATGCCCTCCCCAGGTAGTCATACGCACATCCACCCCTTCTTGCCCCTCCCACCCCCTCCCACCCCCTCTCGCCCCACATGCCCCACCCGCCCCCACCCGCCCCACTCACCCCCACTCGCCCCCGCAACACCCCCGCACCCCCTATGAGCCGTGCCCCACATGCCCCCCGTACCCCATGTGCCGCCTTTCTCCAGCCCACTTGACGGACTCCACCCCCAACTTGTCCACCATGTGGACGAGTTGGCGGGTGCGCTGGGGCTATTCCGTGTCGATATCCCATATTGGCGCAGGTGGTGCATGCGTGCGCTTTGCCGTCATCGAACGAAGTAACTCCCGTCTGTTCGGGTTGCGTTGACCGCTTTGCGGATAACGGTGAAACCGAATACGGATCACGGTTGCGCAACCTTTGGCCGGAGGGTCTGGCCGCCGTGTGCGGGCGGGATGAAGACTTCCGTGCTCAGGGACGGACCGTTCCCGCGTACGACAGTTCGACAGGCCGCTTCGGGCGGCAAGTGTGGGCCGGCCACCGCCGGTTGAGAGGGGTCGCTGGCACGATGACGGCACCACTGCATGAGCCGGCGGAGATGGCACCCTCAGCCGCCGATCTCAAGGCCGGCATGCCCAAGGAGAAAGTGCAGGGCCGTTCTCTCGGCAGAATCGCCTGGGAGCGTCTGAAGCGCGACAAACTCGCCCTGTCGGGCGGGGTGATCGTCGCCGTACTGGTCCTCGTGGCGATCTTCGCGCCGCTCCTCGCCCACCTCTACGGGCAGGACCCGGACTCGTACCACGAGAACCTCATCGACCCGCTGTTCTCGACACCCAAGGGCTCCTTCGGCGGGGCCAGCGGCGAGCACTGGCTCGGTGTCGAACCCGTCAACGGGCGTGACATCTTCGCGCGCATCCTCTACGGCGCGCGGATCTCGCTCCTCGTCGGCTTCCTCTCGGCCCTCGTCGCCGTCGCGCTCGGCACCGTCCTCGGTGTACTCGCCGGCTACTTCGGCGGTTGGGTCGACGCGGTCATCAGCCGTGTGATGGACGCGCTGCTCTCCTTCCCGCAGCTGCTCTTCATCATCGCGCTGGTCTCGGTGATGCCCAACGACATGCTGGGGATGTCCGGGACGAGCGTCCGCGTCTTCGTGATGATCCTCGTCATCGGCTTCTTCGGCTGGCCCAACGTCGGCCGCGTCGTGCGCGCGCAGACCCTGAGCCTGCGCGAACGGGAGTACGTCGAGGCGGCGACGAGCCTCGGCGCGGGCAAGAGCCACATCATCTTCAAGGAACTGATGCCCAATCTCGTGGCGCCGATCATCGTCTACACGACGATGATGATCCCCACGAACATCCTCAACGAGGCCGCGCTGAGCTTCCTCGGGGTCGGCGTGAAGCCGCCGTCGTCCTCCTGGGGGCAGATGCTCTCCAGCGCGCTGAGTTACTACGAGACCGACCCGATGTACATGGTCGTGCCCGGTGTGGCGATCTTCGTGACCGTCCTCTCCTTCAATCTCCTCGGCGACGGCGTGCGGGACGCGCTGGACCCCCGGGGCTCCCGCTAATCGCCCAATCCACGACTCCCGCGCCCGCGGGGCGTCAACGACACGGAGGAACCCAGATCGTGAAGACCCACTCGACCGGGCGGCGCAAGCAGGCCCTCGCGGCGACCGCGGCGATCGCGGCGCTGCTGTCCGTCGCCGCCTGCGGCGGAGGCGACTCCGACGACGGCAACGGCAGCGGTGGCAGTGGCAGTGGCGCCAAGGCGGCCGGTTTCGACGCGGCCAACAACAAGGTCGCCAACCCGTCCACCAAGAAGGGCGGCACCCTGAAGTTCGCGTCCGTGCAGGACGCCGACTCCTGGGACACCACGCGTGGTTACTACGGCATGGCGTGGAACTTCATGCGCTACTACAGCCGCCAGCTGGTGACCAACGCGACCGAGCCCGGTGCCAAGGGTGCCGAGGTGGTCCCCGACCTCGCCAAGGACAAGGCCGAGATCTCCGCGGACGGCAAGACCTACACGTACCACCTGCGCGAGGGTGTCACGTGGGAGGACGGCAAGCCGATCACCTCGCAGGACGTCAAGTACGGCATCGAGCGCCAGTGGGCGCAGGACGTCCTCTCCGGCGGCCCCGTCTACATCAAGAACGTGCTCGACCCGGACGGCAAGTACAAGGGCCCGTACAAGGACACGTCCAAGGCGGGCCTGAAGGCCATCCAGACGCCGGACGACCAGACCATCGTCTTCAAGCTCCCGAAGCGGAACTCCGACTTCGAGGAAATGCTCGCGATGACGTCGTCCTCGCCGGTGCGCCAGGACAAGGACACGAAGTCCAAGTACGGGCTGCACCCCTTCTCCTCGGGCCCGTACAAGTTCGAGTCGTACAAGCCCGCCAAGTCGCTCACGCTCGTGCGCAACACCGAGTGGAAGCAGGCCTCGGACCCGATCCGCAAGGCGCTCCCCGACAAGATCACGATCACGTTCTTCACCAACGCGGACGACATGGACAACCGTCTGCTCAACGGTGAGTTCGACCTCGACCTGAACCAGACGGGTCTCTCCCCGCAGGGCCGCGCCAAGGCCCTCAAGGAGCACAAGGACAACATCGACAACCCCGTCTCGGGGTACATCCGTTACGCGGTGTTCCCGCAGAGCGTGAAGCCCTTCGACAACATCCACTGCCGCAAGGCGGTCCTCTACGGCGCCGACCACAAGTCGCTCCAGACGGCGCGTGGCGGCCCGCAGGCCGGTGGCGACATCGGCACCAACATGCTGCCGCCCGCCGTTCCCGGCGCCGAGGGCCAGAAGTACGACCCGTACGGCATGGCCGCCAACGACGGCGCGCCGAACACCGCCAAGGCCAAGGAAGAGCTGAAGGCCTGCGGCAAGCCGAACGGTTTCAAGACCACCATCGCGGTGCGCAACAACAAGCCGGTCGAGGTCGCCACCGCCACCTCGCTCCAGGCCTCGCTGAAGAAGATCGGCATCCAGACCGAGATCGACCAGTACGACGGCGCGCAGACCGCGGGCATCATCGGTAACCCGAAGGTCGTCAACTCCAAGAACTACGGCATCATCATCATGGGTTGGGGCCCCGACTTCCCGTCGGTCGCCGGTTACGGCCAGCCGCTGTGGGACTCGCGCTTCACGCTGGACAACGGCAACAACAACTACGCGCTGATCGACGACAAGGCGATCAACGCCGACTTCGACAAGTTCAACAACGAGCTGGACAAGGCGAAGAAGGAACAGCTCGCGACCGACCTCAACCACAAGGTCATGGAGGGCGGTTACTACCTGCCCTTCGTCTTCGAGAAGTTCATCAACTTCCGCTCCTCGCGGCTGGCCAACGTCTACAGCACGAACGGCTACTCGGGCATGTACGACTTCGTCAACCTCGGCGTCAAGTAACACCACGACCGTCGGCACACCCGCCGTACTGCACGAAAGGCAGGTGAAGGCCACGACGGCGTGACCGCGGGCCACCGGGACGACCTCCCGGTGGCCCGCGGACCGCGGCCGGGCCGGAAGCAGTGCTCGCATACCTCATCAGGCGGCTGTTCGCCGTCATCGTGATGCTGGTGGTCATCATGTTGGTGGTCTTCGGCATCTTCTTCCTCATACCGAAGTGGACCGGAGTCGACCCCGCGACGATGTACGTGGGCAAGCAGTCCGACCAGGCGGCGCTCGACGCCGTCCGGGAGAAGCTGCAACTCGACCAGCCGATCTTCGTCCAGATCTGGGACTTCTTCAAAGGCATCGTCGCCGGCCGCACCTACTCCGGCGGTGGCGAGGTGACGCACTGCGCGGCCCCCTGCTTCGGATACTCCTTCCGCAGCGAGCAGGCCATCTGGCCGCAGCTCACCGACCGGCTGCCGGTCACCGTCTCGCTCGCCGTCGGCGGCGCCGTGCTGTGGGTCGTCTTCGGTGTCGCGGCCGGTGTCCTCTCGGCTCTCAAGCGCGGCTCCGTCTGGGACCGCGGCGCGATGCTCATCGCTCTCTCCGGCGTCTCGCTGCCCATCTACTTCACCGGTATGCTCGCCGCCGCGATCTTCCACTTCGGCCTCGGCTGGTTCGACCCCAAGTACGTGCCCATCGAGGAGAGCGTCACGGGCTGGGCCAGCGGGCTGATCCTGCCCTGGGTCACCCTCGCCTTCCTCTACGCGGCGATGTACGCCCGAATAACCCGGGCCACGATGCTCGACGTGCTGGGCGAGGACTACATCCGCACCGCGCGCGCCAAGGGCCTCAAGGAGACGAAGGTCATCGGCAAGCACGCGATGCGCTCCACGATGACCCCGATCCTCACCATGCTCGGCATGGACCTCGGCGCCATGATCGGTGGCGCCATCCTCACCGAGACCACCTACAGCCTCCCCGGACTCGGCCAGGCCGTGCTCAAGGCGATCAACGAGCGCGACCTCCCGGTCATCACCGGCGTCGTGCTCATCACCTCGCTCGCCGTCATCCTCGCCAACCTTCTGGTGGATCTCCTGTACGCCGCGATCGACCCCCGAGTGAGGCTCGCATGACGACCCAGTCCGCCGGCACCACACAGCCCGGCACCGGCGAGGTCACCGCCGCACAGAGCGGCGTCGCACCCCGCGCCTTCCTCGAAGTCCGTGACCTGCGCGTCCAGTTCCCCACCGACGACGGGCTCGTCAAGTCCGTCGACGGGCTCAGCTTCACGCTGGAGAAGGGCAAGACGCTCGGCATCGTCGGCGAGTCCGGCTCCGGCAAGTCGGTCACCTCGCTCGGCATCATGGGCCTGCACACGACCGGCCAGTACGGCAAGCGCAAGCCCCGCATCTCCGGCGAGATCTGGCTCGACGGCGAGGAACTGCTCACCGCGGACCCCGACAGGGTCCGGGCCCTGCGCGGCCGCGACATGGCGATGATCTTCCAGGACCCGCTGTCCTCGCTGCACCCGTACTACACGGTCGGCAAGCAGATCATCGAGGCGTACCGCATCCACCACAAGGTGGACAAGAAGACCGCGCGCAAGCGGGCGATCGAGATGCTCGACCGCGTCGGCATCCCGCAGCCCGACAAGCGCGTCGACTCCTACGCCCACGAGTTCTCCGGCGGTATGCGCCAGCGCGTCATGATCGCGATGGCGCTGGTCAACAATCCCGAACTCCTCATCGCCGACGAGCCGACCACCGCGCTCGACGTGACGGTCCAGGCCCAGATCCTCGACCTCATCCGCGATCTCCAGAAGGAATTCGGCTCCGCCGTCATCGTCATCACGCACGACCTCGGCGTCGTCGCCGAACTCTCCGACGACATCCTGGTCATGTACGGCGGCCGCTGCGTGGAACGCGGGCCCGTGGACGAGGTCTTCTACGCGCCCCGCCACCCCTACACGTGGGGCCTGCTCGGCTCGATGCCGCGCATCGACCGCGAGGAGACCGAGCGGCTCATCCCCGTGAAGGGCTCCCCGCCCTCGCTCATCAACATCCCCGACGGCTGCGCCTTCAACCCGCGCTGCCCGTACGCGGACCTCCCCAAGGACAACCTGACCCGCACCGTACGGCCCGAGCTGGCCCAGGTCGGCGACGCCCACTGGGCCGCCTGCCACCTCAGCAAGGAGCAGCGCGAGCGGATCTGGACCGAAGAGATTGCGCCGAAGCTGTGAGCGACGACCCCAAGGGCGCGGGGATTCCCGCGCAGAGCAAGCAGAGCACGCAGGACACCGCGCCCGGTGCCGCCGCGGGGGCGAAGACCGAGGAAGCGGCGCAGCAGGTCGCCGCGGGGGACACGCTGCTGCGGGTCGAGGGCCTCCAGAAGCACTTCCCCATCCGCAAGGGCCTCTTCAAGCGACAGGTCGGCGCGGTGCGCGCCGTCGACGGCCTCTCCTTCGAGGTCCGCGCGGGCGAGACGCTCGGCGTCGTCGGCGAGTCCGGCTGCGGCAAGTCCACGATGGGCAGGCTCATCACACGACTCCTCGAACCCACCGGCGGCAGCGTCGAGTTCGAGGGCAGGGACATCACGCACCTGTCGGCGGGCGCGATGCGCAAGATGCGCCGCGATGTCCAGATGATCTTCCAGGACCCGTACTCCTCGCTCAATCCGCGGCACACGATCGGCACGATCGTCGGGGCGCCCTTCCGGCTCCAGGGCGTCAAGCCCGAGGGCGGGGTCAAGGCCGAGGTACAGGCTCTCCTCGAACGCGTGGGCCTCAACCCGGAGCACTACAACCGCTACCCGCACGAGTTCTCCGGCGGCCAGCGGCAGCGCATCGGCATCGCCCGCGCGCTCGCCCTCAAGCCGAAGCTCGTCGTCGCCGACGAGCCGGTCTCCGCGCTCGACGTCTCGATCCAGGCGCAGGTCGTCAACCTCCTCGACGACCTCCAGGACGAGCTGGGCCTCACGTACGTGATCATCGCCCACGACCTCTCGGTCATCCGGCACGTCTCGGACCGGATCGCGGTCATGTACCTCGGCAAGATCGTGGAGCTGGCGGACCGCAAGACGCTCTACGAGACGCCCGGGCACCCGTACACCTCGGCGCTCCTGTCGGCCGTGCCGGTCCCCGACCCGCGCCGCAAGGGGCACGCCAACAGGCGGCTCCTGCACGGCGACGTGCCCTCACCGATCGCGCCCCCCTCCGGCTGCCGCTTCCACACGCGCTGCTGGAAGGCCACCGCCTCCTGCGCCACCATCGAGCCCCCGCTCATCCAGCTCGGCACGGGCCAGAAGGTCGCCTGCCACCACCCGGAGCACGGCCCGGACCAGCTCCCGGGCGACGCGCCACTCGGGGAACAGGGCGGAACGGTGACCCTGACCGAGGCGAAGGCGGAGGCGGAGGCGGAGGCGGAGGACGCTCCCGAGGCTCCCGAAGCCAAGGCCGTCCCCGAGGCGAAGGCCGAGCCCGCTCCCGAGGCCGAGCCCGCTGCTCCCGAGGCCGAGGCCGAGGCCAAGGCCGAGTCCGCGCCCGCGGCGGATGCCGCCGACGCCGCGCCCGACGCCGCCGCGCCCGACGAGGCCGGTCCGGAAGAGAAGTGAGCCGTGGACCACCCGGCAGAATGTCCGGGTGGTCCATGAACTCTTCTCGCCGGGCGTGCAGCACACCCTCGACCTCGTCGGCATCTTCGTCTTCGCCATCTCGGGGGCGCTGCTCGCGGTCCGCAAGAACTTCGACGTCTTCGGCATCGTCGTTCTCGCCGAGGTGACCGCGATCGGCGGCGGCGTGCTGCGCGATCTCGTCATCGGCGCGGTCCCGCCCGCCGCCTTCCAGGACCTCGGCTACTTCGGGATGCCGCTCCTCGCCGCGCTCCTGGTCTTCTTCCTCCACCCGCAGGTGGAGCGGATCAACGGGGGCATCGCGCTCTTCGACGCGGCCGGGCTCGGGCTCTTCTGCGCGACGGGCACGGTCAAGGCGTTCAGCTACGGGCTCGGCTACGTCTCCTCCGCCGTGCTCGGCCTCGCGACGGCGGTCGGCGGCGGCCTGCTGCGCGACGTCCTCGCCAACGACGTGCCCTCGCTGCTGCGCTGGGACCGTTCGCTGTACGCCGTGCCCGCGATGGCGGGCGCGGCGATCACGGCGCTGTGCATCCGCTTCGACGTCCTCAACGCCTTCTCCACGGCGGGCGCGATCCTCACGGCCTTCGTCGTCCGGATGCTCGCGCTGCGCTACGACTGGCGCGCGCCCCGCGCCTGGAACCGGCGCAGCGCCGCGGTGGAGGTCGAGGAATGAGGGCCGGTACGGGCCCGGGGCCGCCCTGGCCCGTGGGAGGCACGGGCACGGGGCCGCCCTGGCCCGTGGAAGGTACGGGCACGGGGCCGCCCGTCGCGTGAGCGGGACCACGCTCCCCGCACCAGGAAAAGCTACCGCTCAGTAGCATTCTGCCGTTAGGCTCTGCGCATGGCACAGGCAACCGCCCCGGCGAGCATCGGGAACAGCGAGTTCGACCGCGACACGGCCGTGAGCCGGCGTGGTCCCGGCGTCTTCGACGCGACCCTCTCCGAGGGCTGGACCATCATCAACGCCGTCAACGGCGGCTACCTCCTCGCCCTCGTCGGGCGCGCGCTCGGCGAAGAACTCCCGCACAGCGACCCCTTCTCCATCACGGCGCACTACCTCACCGCCTCGCGCCCCGGGCCCGCCGAGATCCGCACCGAGACGGTCCGCACCGGGCGCACCCTCTCCACCGGGCAGGCCTCGCTGGTGCAGTACGACGCGCAGGGCGCCCCCGTCGAGCGGCTGCGCGTCCTCGCCTCGTACGGGGACCTCGACGCCCTCGACCCGGAGGTGCGCACCAGCGCGAAGCCCCCCGTGCTGCCGCCCGTCGAGCAGTGCCTCGGGACCTCGGACGCCCCCGAGGGCAAGGTCGTACCGGGCTCGAACGCGATCACGGAGCGCCTGCTCCTCAAGCTCGACCCGGCCACGATCGGCTGGGCGGTCGGCCAGCCGTCCGGCAAGGGCGAGGCGCGTGCCTGGTTCGGCCTCGCCGACGGCCGCGACGCGGACCCGCTCTCGCTCCTGCTCGCCGTGGACGCGCTGCCGCCCACCGCCTTCGACCTCGGCCTCATGGGCTGGATGCCCACCGTCGAACTCACCGTCCACGTCCGCCACCGCCCCGCCCCAGGCCCGCTCCGCGTCGCCATCACCACGCGCAACCTGGCGCACGGCTTCCTGGAGGAGGACGCCGAGGTCTGGGACAGCGCGGACCGCCTCGTGGCCCAGTCCCGCCAGCTCGCCCGGGTCGTCCAGCCGGGCTGAGGCTCCCGCCCGCGCGGGGGGCGCCCGGGCCCCGTACGGCCCGACCCCCCGCGCGCCCCGCCCCCCACTCTCGTACGGTTGCCGCGAGCGGCCGGGAACGGCCCTCCGCAGACGCCACCGGCCCCGGGAGTCCCGTATGCAGCCGCGTGCCGACACCCTCACGCGCGACGAGCACGGCAGATCGGTCCTGACCCTGCGCCGTCGCCTCCCGCACCCCGCGCGCCGCGTCTGGGCCGCCCTCACCGAGGCCGCCCTCACCGCCCGCTGGATGCCGGCCGAGGTCCAACTGCGCCCCCGCCCTTCGAGCCCCGTCCGCTTCCGCCTCCCGGGCGCGGCGACCGGCGGCGGCGAGGTGCTGCGCGCCGTACCGCCGTGGTCACTCGGCTACACGTGGGCCGAGCACGAACTGCACTGGTCGCTGCGCCCCGACCGCGCGGCAGGAGCGGCCGACGCGGACACCGCGCCCTGTCTGCTGGGCCTGCGCCACGTCTTCGACGACCACAGGGGCGCCGCGAGCTACGCGGCGGGATGGCACACGTGCCTCACCGCGCTCGCCCAGGTGCTCGACGGCGAGGAACCCGACCACGCGGGCGACGCGGAAGGGGCGCTCCACGAGGTGTACGTCGGCCTCCTCGGCCTCGCGGACTCGACGGTCGACGAGGGCCCCGAGAGCCTGACGATCCGCCTGGAGCGCCAGCTGGTCCGTCCCGTCGACGAGGTCTGGTCCCTGCTCACGCGCGGCGCGCGCCCCCGCCGCGGCGAGCGCGCGCCCGACGGCTTCGGCACGGTCGGCACCCCGGCGGGCGAGATCACCGAGTTGTGCCCCCCGCGCCTGCTCGAATACGCCTGGAGCCCCCTCGGCCGCACCCGTTGGGAACTCCTGCCGGGTACGGGGCACGGCGCCCGGCTCCTGCTCAGCCACTCCTGCCCCCCGCTCCCGGAACCCGCCGTCGCCGCCGCGCAGGCCGCCTGGCACCAGCGCGTCGAGGAACTCGCCGCTCAGCTCCTCGACACGCCGGTGCCCGGCTGAGCGCTCTCAGCGGTGGCTGCCGTACGGCGTGAACCGCCTCCCGGCCGCCCCGCCGCTCGCCGCGTGGGAGGCGGCGTGGGAGGCGGCGTCCGCCCACTCGGTGACGACGAAGGCGCGCGCGCCGTCGCGCGTCAGGTGGACGTGCGCGCCGAGGAGCCCGGGAGCGGGGGCGGGCCGCCCGGTCGTCTCCGCGGGCCCCACGGCCAGCGCGAACACCTCGGCGGGCCGCTCGGCGTCGTACACCGTGGCGCGCGGGGGCCGGGTCCTGTTGAGGCCGGGGCGCTCGATGCCGGGAACGCGCGTGTCCACCCGGCTCACGGTCGTCGCGCGGTGGGCTCGTGCCCACGCGAGGTGCGCCTCATCGCTCGTCCACTGGGCGAGGAAGAGCAGCCCCGAGCCGTCGTCCGCGAGGAAGACGTCCTGCGCGAGGCGGGCGGGGACCGGCGGGCTCGCCCGCCACTCCGCCAGGAGCGCGTCGGCGGCGGCGCGGGCGCGCGCGATGGTGCCGGTGCGCCATTCGCTGAAGAGAACGGTGCCGGCGCCTGGGACGAGGAGTGCGGAGAAGCGTGGCATACGGCACAGTCTGCGACCTCAACCGGACTTGAGGTCAATGAGGTCAAGGGGTCAGGCCGCCGTTCTGGCGGTCCTGGCGGTCCTGGCGGTCCTGGCGGTCTTCGCGCCAGTGGCGCCGCCCCAGTGCCACCACCCGGAGCTTGCGCTCCGCGCCCGTGAGTACCGCGCGCTCCGCCTCCGTGCCGGGCTCCGTCTCCAGGAGCGAGGTCGCGGTGAGCAGGAGCAGATCCACGTACAGCTCGGCGAGCATCTGGATGTCGCCGACGGTCCAGCCGGTCGACTCCGGCTGCGCGGCGAGCCCCTCGGCCACCTCGTACGAGAAGTTGCGCAGCTCCCGGTCGGTCGCCTCGCGCACCGCCCGTACGCCGCCGTGCCGCTCGCGCGCGATGAAGCGCACGTGCGCCGGGTACGCGCGCACGTGGGCGGCGATGAGGGCGACGGCGTCGGCGATGCGGTCCTCGGCGCTCGCCCCGGCCGCGAGCAGTGCGCGCACGACCTGGTGGAGGCTGCCGAGGGTCTCGTCGACGAGGGCGACGCCGAGATCAGGGATGTCGCGGAAGTGCCGGTAGAAGGCGGTCGGCGCGATCCCGGCCGCGCGTGTCACCTCGCGCAGCCCGAGGCCGCTGAGGCTCTGCTCGGCGAGGAGGCCGAGCGCGGCGTCCAGGAGGGCCCTGCGCGTGCGTTCCTTCTGTGCGGCCCTGCTGTGCGGCGCGGGCGCCTCGTCGGTGCGTGCGGGGCCGAGGGGCGCGGGGCCGACGGGTGCGGGGGCGTCGGTGTGATCCATGCCATCCAGTCAACAACTGTTCGCCGGAATTCCCAAGCGCCCGGATGTGTAGACTGGGCAGTCAGTGAACACTTGTACTTACAGATGTTCACCGGCCCTTAAGGAGGTTCGGATGCTCTTCCTCGTCGCGGCCCTGCTTCTGCTCGGCGTCCTGCTCGGCGCCGTCGCCCATCTCCCGGTCGCCGCCTCGCTCCTCGTGGCAGCCGCGATCGGCGCCTGGCTCGTGGTCTTCGCGGTACGGGAACGCCACCGCGCCCACGGGGCGGCACACCGCTGAGTCCCCGCGCACGCCGAGCCACCACCTGGAGGTACCCATGAAGCTCCTCGCCCCGGAAAGCCGCCCCCACCACACCGTGCACCCCGTACGCCTCGCGCGCGTCGCGCGTCCCCGGCGCCCCGAGCCCGCCGCGCAGCCTGCCCCGCAGCCCGCCCCGCGGTCCTCCGCGCGCACCCGCGACGCCGACGGCATGGCCGTCGCCGCCTTCGTGCTCGGGCTCCTCGGTCTCCTCGTGCTCAATGTCGTCCTCGGCCCCGTCGCGCTCGTCCTCGCGGGTCTCGCGCTGTGGCGGGGGACCACGCGGCGCGGGCGGGCCCTGCTCGGCCTCGGCCTCGGGATCGCCGACCTCGTCGTCTTCTTCGCCCTCGCGGCCGCGGACGCGACGCTCTCCTGGAGCATGTGAGCGGCGGCGCGGCGGGCGCGGCCCGAGGGGCCCCGTACGGCTCGTAGAATCGAAGCCACCATGATGGCCTACCTCGATCACGCAGCGACGACCCCGATGCTCCCCGAGGCCGTCGAGGCGCTGAACGCCCAGCTCACCGCCGTCGGCAACGCCTCCTCGCTGCACGCCTCGGGCCGCCGCGCCCGCCGCGTCGTCGAGGAGTCCCGCGAGACGCTCGCCGACGCGCTCGGCGCCCGCCCCAGCGAGGTCGTCCTCACCGCGGGCGGCACCGAGGCCGACAACCTCGCCGTCAAGGGCCTGTACTGGGCCCGCCGCGCCGAGGACCCGCGCCGCGACCGCGTCCTCGCCAGCCCCGTCGAGCACCACGCGGTGCTCGACGCCGTCGACTGGCTCGGCACCCACGAGGGCGCCCGCGTCGAGTACCTGCCCGTCGACGGCTACGGGCGCGTCGCACCCGAGGCGCTGCGCGAGGCGATCGCGCGCGAGCCCGACTCGGTCGCGCTCGCCACGGTCATGTGGGCCAACAACGAGATCGGCACGATCCAGCCCGTCGCCGAACTCGCCGCGGTCGCCGCCGAGTACGGCGTCCCGCTGCACGCCGACGCGGTCCAGGCCTTCGGGCAGATCCCCCTCGACTTCGCCGCTTCGGGGCTCGCGGCCGCGACCGTGAGCGGCCACAAGATCGGCGGCCCCTACGGCATCGGCGCGCTGCTGTTGAGCCGCGCCCTGACCCCCGTGCCCGTACTGCACGGCGGCGGCCAGGAGCGGCACGTGCGCTCAGGGACGCTCGACGTGCCCGCCATCGCCTCCTTCGCCGTCGCCGGCCGGATCGCCGCCGCACGTCAGGAGGAGTTCGCCCGCGAGATCGGCGCGCTGCGCGACCGGCTCGTCACGGCGGTACGGGACGCCGTGCCCGACGCGGTGCTCGGCGGCGACCCGGTCCACAGGCTCCCCGCGAACGCGCACTTCTCCTTCCCCGGCTGCGAGGGCGACTCGCTCCTCCTGCTGCTCGACGCGCAGGGCATCGAGTGCTCGACGGGCTCCGCGTGCACCGCAGGGATCGCGCAGCCCAGCCACGTCCTGCTCGCCACGGGCTCCGACCCCGACCTCGCCCGCGGCACCCTCCGCTTCTCGCTCGGCCACACGACCACCGAGGCCGACATCGACGCGGTCGCCGAGGCGATAGGCCCCGTCGTGGCACGCGCCCGCACGGCCGGGCTGAGCTGAGGCGGAGCCCCGCCGCACGGCCGGGCCGAGCTGAGGCCGAGCCCCGCCCCGCAGGCTCCCTGCCGCCCGCGCCCGCGCCGCGACGGGCGCCGGACGGGCCCGCGCGTCACGCGCTCTCGTGCACCAGGCAGAAGACGTGACCCGCCGGGTCCGCGTAGACGCGCCAGCCCTTGACCGCGGGCGCGGTGGGCAGGCGGCGGGCGCCCGCGGCCAGGGCGATCCGCTCCGCCGCGTCGAGATCGGACACGCCGAGGTCCAGGTGGCTCTGGAGCGGGACGGCGGGGTCCGGCCAGGTGGGGGCGCGGAAGTGGGGATCGCGCTGGAAGGAGAGGACCGCCCCGCCCGGCAGGTGCAGTGTCGCCGAGTCCGCGTCGGGGACCCAGCGGGGATCGGGCCTGTCCACCTCGCCGCCGAGCAGCCGCGCGTAGAAGGCGGCCAGGTCGTGCGGCTCGGGGCAGTTGAGCACCTGGGTCTGCAAGGTGGCGATCATGCGGGGAGCGTATCCGGGGCCTTCGTTCCGCGACCGCCTTCCCCGCCTTCCGCCGAGCGGACCCGCGGACCCGCTCGGCCCGCGGCTCCGCCCACGGCGGCAGGCCCGCGCACCAGGCCGGGCGCCCCGCCCCGTACCGCCGCGCAGGCCCCGTGCTGCCGCGCAGGCCCCGTGCTGCCGCGCAGGCCCCGTACCGGCCCCCGCCGGGAACCACCGCTCTCTCAGACCCTCCGGGCCGCCGCCTTCGTCCCCTCCACCTCCGTGCGCGCCCGGCGCACCAGGCGCATGTACGTGTCCCACGGCCAGAACGTGCCCGGGTCGGTGTGGTCCGAGCCCGGGACCTCGACGTGGCCGATGATGTGCTCGCGGTCGGGCGGGAAGTCGTAGCGCGCGCAGATCGAGGCCGTCAGGCGGGCCGAGGCGCGCAGCATCGCGTCGGTGAAGTCCTGCGGGCGGTCCACCCAGCCCTCGTGCTCGATGCCGATGCTGCGCTCGTTGAAGCTCCTGTTGCCCGCGTGGTACGCGACGTCCAGCTCGCGGATCGTCTGCGCGATGTGACCGTCCTTGCGCACGACGTAGTGCGCCGCCGCGCCGTGCGCCGGGTCCTTGAAGACCTTGAGCGCCACCGGGTAGCTGCCCTGCACGACATGGATCACGACGCGGTCCACGCCGTAGTCCCCCGGCCGGTCGGCGCGCCGCCAGTTCGCCTCCGACGCCGCGACCCACTCCACGCCCGGCTGGTCCACGGCCCCCGCCACGCGCGACCGCTCGACCCCCGGCGCACGCCACCACAGGTGCCGCAGCTCGTCGCGCGCGAGCACCCCCGCGCCCACGGCCGCAGCCGCGCCGCCGACGAGCAGCGCACGCCTGCCGAGCCGCCCGCCGCCGTCCGGCAGGCGGGGCCCGTGTCCGCGACCCGGTGTTCCTTCCATGCAGCTTCCAACGGTCGTACGCGGGACGGTGTTCCCCGCCCCTGGGGGCTCGCGAAAACCCGCGCGAACCGCGCCCCGCACGGCACGTACTCTGGAGGGGCTATGACTGAGACCTCCCCGCGCCCTCTCAAGGTGCTCGCCGCGATGTCCGGCGGCGTCGACTCCGCCGTCGCCGCCGCCCGCGCCGCCGAGGCGGGGCACGACGTGACCGGAGTGCACCTCGCGCTCTCCGCCAACCCGCAGTCCTTCCGCACCGGCGCCCGCGGCTGCTGCACCATCGAGGACTCGCGCGACGCCCGCCGCGCCGCCGACGTCATCGGTATCCCCTTCTACGTCTGGGACCTCGCCGAACGCTTCCGCGAGGACGTCGTCGACGACTTCGTCGCGGAGTACGAGGCCGGCCGGACCCCGAACCCCTGCCTGCGCTGCAACGAGAAGATCAAGTTCGCCGCGCTCCTCGACAAGGCGCTCGCCCTCGGCTTCGACGCCGTCTGCACGGGCCACTACGCGCGCGTCCTGACCCACCCCGACGGCACCCGCGAGCTGCACCGCGCGAGCGACATGGCCAAGGACCAGTCGTACGTGCTCGGCGTACTCGACGACCGCCAGCTCGCGCACGCCATGTTCCCGCTCGGCGACACCGAGACGACCAAGGACGAGATCCGCGCCGAGGCCGAACGGCGCGGCCTCGCCGTCGCCAAGAAGCCCGACAGCCACGACATCTGCTTCATCGCCGACGGCGACACCCAGGGCTTCCTCGCCTCGCGCCTCGGCACGGCGGAGGGCGACATCGTCGACGAGAGCGGTACGCGCGTCGGCACGCACCAGGGCGCGTACGGGTTCACCATCGGCCAGCGCAAGGGCCTGCGCATCGGCCACCCGGCCGCGGACGGCAAGCCGCGCTACGTGCTCGACATCTCGCCCGTGGACAACACGGTCACCGTGGGTCCGCGCGAGTCGCTCGACGTCGCCTCGCTCACCGCCGTACGCCCCCGCTGGTGCGGCACGGCGCCGCTCACGGCGGGCCGCTACACCGCGCAGTTGCGCGCCCACGGCGGCGAGTGCGAGGTGCGCGCGGAGCTGGCGGGCGAGGAACTGCGGGTCGAGTTCGACGCGCCGGTGCGGGGCGTCGCGCCCGGGCAGGCCGTCGTGCTCTACGACGGGACCCGGGTCGTCGGCTCGGCGACCATCGCGACGACGCGGAAGCCGGGGGCGACCGCGGGGGTGCGCTGACGGCGGCCGGGACGGGGTCCCGGCCGCCGCCGCGGGGCGGGCCGGGTCAGTCCGCCAGGACCTCCGTCCCGTAGAAGCAGTAGTGGCCCTTGATCGCCGCCACCTCCGCCTTCGGCTCCTCGTACGCCCAGACCAGGTCGGGGGCGTCGGGGAGCGACCAGTACGAGGCGTCGCCCTTGAACGGGCAGTGCGTCCTCGTGTCGGAGGGGACGAGCAGCGCGGTGCGCACGTCCTCCGGCGGGAGGTAGTACCGCACGGGGCAGCCCGTCTCGCGCAGTACGAGGGGGCGGCGGCTCTCGGCGAGGAGTTCGCCGTCATGCACGACCCGCACGTGCTCCGTGCCGGGGTCGACCGTGATCGTGTGTCCGGCCATGACCGGGGTCCTTTCACTCGGGCTCGTTGCTCTGTCCTGTGGTGCTGCGTGCTGCGTGCTGCGGTGCTGCGGTGCTGTGGTGGTGCGTCCTGCGGTGGTCAGTCCCGTGGTGCTCGGTCCTGCTGTCCTGTGTCAGCTTCCCCGGCGCGGGGTCTGTTCCCGGGGTGCGGCGCCGCGGGTGTCGGGCCGGGGTGCGCGCGACGGGGCGCCGCCCGCGCCGTACCGTTGCGGCATGAACATCTGCGTCTTCCTGTCCGCCGCCGATCTCGACGAGCGCTACACCCGCCCCGCCCGCGCCTTCGCGGAACTCATCGGCCGTCGCGGCCACACGCTCGTGTGGGGCGGCTCGGACACGGGGCTCATGAAGGTCGTCGCGGACGGCGTCGCGGAGAGCGGGGGCGAACTCCTCGGCGTCTCTGTCGAGTTCCTCGCCCACAAGGCGCGCAAGGGCCTCGACACGATGCTCGTCACGAAGGACCTCGCCGAGCGCAAGGCCGAACTCCTCGGCCGCTCCGACGCGATCGTCGTCCTCGTCGGCGGTGCGGGCACGCTCGACGAGGTCACCGAAGTCGTGGAGATGAAGAAGCACGGGATGCACAGCAAGCCCGTCGTCGTCCTCAACACCGAGGGGTTCTACGACGGACTGCGCCGCCAGTTCGAGCGCATGCAGGCGGAGGGCTTCCTGCCCGTCCCCGTCAACGACCTCATGTACTTCACGGACGACCCGGAGACGGCGATGGACTACCTGGAGCGCGTGACGACGACGGCCGAGTGACCGGCCGCGGGCCCGGGGCGGGCGGCCCGGTCGGCGGGGCGGGCCCCGGTGCGATCATGGCCGTATGAGTACGTACGTGATCACCGGGGCCGGCTCCGGAATCGGGGCCGCCGTGGCCCGCCGCCTCCACGCGCGAGGCGATGACCTCGTCCTCCTCGCCCGCGACGCGGGCCGCGCGAAGGAACTCGCCGCCGCCCTCCCCGGCGCCGGGACCCTCGTCGGCGACCTCGCCGAACCCGACCGCCTCTCCTGGGCCTTCTCGCACCAGACCCTGCCCGAGCGGGTCGACGCGCTCCTCCACATCGCCGGCGTCGTCGACCTCGGCACCGTCGGCGAGCTGTCCCTCCCCTCCTGGCGGCAGCAGATCGACGTCAACCTCCTCGCCCCCGCCGAGCTGACCCGCCTCTTCCTGCCGCAGCTGCGCACCGTGCGCGGCCAGGTCCTCTTCGTCAACTCGGGCGCCGGGCTCTCCGCGAGCCCCCAGTGGGCCGCCTACGCCGCGTCCAAGCACGGTCTCAAGGCCCTCGCCGACTCCCTGCGCGGCGAGGAGAAGGAGAACGGCGTCCGCGTCACCACCGTCTACCCCGGCCGCACCACCTCGCCCATGCAGGCGAAGGTGCACCGGCAGGAGGGCAAGGAGTACGACGCCACCGCGTGGATGGACCCGGAGTCCGTCGCCACGACCGTCCTCACGGCGCTCGACCTGCCGAGGGACGCGGTGGTGACCGACCTGATGGTGCGGCCCGGCGGCTGAACCGGCGCGGGGTCCGGGCGGCCGGGGCGCGGAACCGGTTCGCGCGGGGCGGCGTCATGGCGGAACGGGTTCGCGCGGAGCGGCGGTACGGCGGAACCGGTCCGCGGGAGGCCGCCGAGGGGCCGCCGGGCCGCAGAGGGAGCGCCGGGCCCCCGGAACCGGTTCGCGGGATGTCTGTCGTCCGTGCGAACCGGTTCGCCCGCGGTCGGCCGTCTCGTCGCTCCGGTTCGCGCCGGAGCCGTCCCGCGCGGGGCGCACCGTACCGGGACGCCGCTCGGCCCCGTACACCCGCACCCCGCGGCCCCGCCTACGCTTACCGCGTGACCGCACCAACGCCCTCCCTCACCTGGCCCCCCGCCACCGCGATCGGCTCGCTGCCCGGAACCGACGCCCGCGAGGCCGCCCGCGCGGCGACCGGCTCCTTCGAGGACTTCCCGTACCTCGCCGAGCTGCCCGCGCGGGGCCCCGGCGCGGACATGATCGGCCGCACCACAGGGCTCCTCGCCGAGATCTGGGCCCACCTCGAACCGAGCGGCTGGCGCGTCAGCGACCGGCCGGGACGCGACACCCGGCGCGCGCGTTCCTGGCTCGGCGAGGACCTCGACGCGCTGGAGGAGTTCACGCAGGGCCACGACGGGCTCGTCAAGGTGCAGGCCGTGGGCCCGTGGACGCTCGCCGCCTCGCTGGAGCTGCGCGGCGGCGAGGCCGCCCTCTCCGACCCCGGCGCCGTACGCGACCTCGCCGCCTCGCTCACCGAGGGACTGCGCGCGCACCTCGCCGACGTCCGCCGCCGTGTCCCCGCCGCCACCGTCGTCCTCCAACTCGACGAACCCTCGCTCACCGCCGTCCTCACCGGCACCGTTCCCACCGCCAGCGGCTACCGCACCCACCGCGCCCCCGACCGCCAGCTCGTCGAATCGACCCTGCGCGACGTCCTCGCCGTCACCGAGGGCCCCACCGTCGTCCACTCCTGCGCCCCGCACGTCCCCTTCGCGCTCCTGCGCAGGGCCGGGGCGGACGCCCTCTCCTTCGACTTCTCGCTGCTCACCGAACGTGATGACGAGGCGGTCGGAGAGGCCGTCGAGGCGGGGACGCGACTCTTCGCGGGTGTCGTGCCCGGCAGCGACACGGCATTGTCGGACCCTGCCGGTAGCGTCATGGGGGTCAGGTCGTTGTGGCGCAGGATGGGGCTCTCACCGGCGATTCTCCCGCGTTCCGTGGTGATCACGCCGAGCTGCGGGCTCGCGGGGGCCTCGCCCGCGTACGCCCGCGCCGCGATGGCGCACTGCGTCCGCGCCGCACGCTCGCTCGCGGACCACCCGGAGTGACGACCGGGGCGACGGGACCGAAGTGACCACGGGCAGGCACGGGGATACGGGAGGACGGACGATGGCAGGCGAGAAGACGCAGGACAGCACCGGGGCGGAGGGCGCAGGGCCCGTCGACGCGGAGACCGGCGGCGCGGGGGCCGAGGCCGCCGTGCCCGCCGAGGTGCGCGAGGAGCACGACCGCATCGCCCGCGAGGTCGACGAGCACCGCTACCGCTACTACGTCAACGACCAGCCCGTCGTCAGCGACGCCCAGTTCGACGAGCTGCTGCGCCGGCTGACCGCGCTGGAGGAGGAGCACCCCCAGCTCCGTACGCCCGACTCGCCCACCCAGAAAGTCGCGGGCGACTACCAGCAGTTCACGCCCTTCGCCTCCGTCGAGCACCGCGAACGCATGCTCTCGCTCGACAACGTCTTCGACGACGAGGGCCTCGCCGCCTGGGCCGAACGGCTCGCCAAGGAGATCGGCGCGCCCGGCTACCACTACCTGTGCGAGCTGAAGGTCGACGGTCTCGCCGTCAACCTCACCTACGAGAACGGGCGGCTCACGCGCGCGGCGACGCGCGGCGACGGCCGCGTCGGCGAGGACATCACCCCCAACGTACGCACCATCGCGGACATCCCCGAACAGCTCGCGGGGGACCGCGTTCCGGAACTTGTCGAGGTGCGCGGCGAGGTCTACTTCCCGATGGAGGACTTCGAGGCGCTCAACGCCCGCCTCGTCGACGCGGGCGAGAAGCCCTTCGCCAACCCGCGCAACGCGGCGGCCGGTTCGCTCCGCCAGAAGGACCCCAAGGTCACAGCGACCCGCCCGCTCCACATGGTCGTGCACGGCATCGGCGCCCGCGAGGGCTTCACGATCGACCGCCTCTCGCACGCCTACGACCTGCTCCACGAGTGGGGCCTGCCCACCGCCAAGCACAACAAGGTCGTCGACTCGCTCGACGGCGTGCGCTCCTTCATCCGCTACTACGGCGAGCACCGGCACTCCGTCGAGCACGAGATCGACGGAGTCGTCGTCAAGCTCGACGAGATCCCGCTTCAGGGCCGCCTCGGCTCCACCTCGCGCGCCCCGCGCTGGGCCACCGCGTGGAAGTTCCCGCCCGAGGAGGTCAACACCAAGCTCGTCGACATCCGGGTGGGAGTGGGCCGTACCGGGCGTGTCACGCCGTACGCCGTCGTCGAGCCCATCGTCGTCGCGGGCAGCGAGGTCGAGTTCGCGACACTGCACAACCAGGACGTCGTCAAGGCGAAGGGCGTCCTCATCGGCGACACCGTCGTGCTCCGCAAGGCGGGCGACGTCATCCCCGAGATCCTCGGGCCCGTCGTCGACCTGCGCGACGGCAGCGAGCGTGCCTTCGTCATGCCGGCCGAGTGCCCCGAGTGCGGGACGCCGCTGCGCGCGATGAAGGAGGGCGACATCGACCTGCGGTGCCCCAACGCGCGCTCCTGTCCCGCCCAGTTGCGCGAGCGGATCTTCTACCTCGCGGGCCGCAAGAGCCTCGACATCGAACACCTCGGGTACGTCGCCGCCACCGCCCTCACCCAGCCGTTGGAGCCGAGCGAACCCCCCGTACGGGACGAGGGCGACCTCTTCGACCTCACCGCCGAGGAACTGCTCCCGATCCGCTCGTACGTCCTCGACCAGGACTCGGGACTGCCCAAGCGCGACCCGGCGAGCGGCGAGGAGAAGATCGTCACCTTCTTCGCCAACAAGGAGGGCGTCGCGAAGAAGAACACGCTCTCCATGCTGGAGAACATCGAGGCCGCCAAGCAGCGCCCCCTCGCCCAGATCCTCACGGGCCTCTCCATCCGCCACGTCGGCCCCGTCGCCGCCGCGGCGCTCGCCCGCGAATTCCGCTCCATCGACCGGATCTTCGCGGCCGAGGAGAGCGAACTCGCCGAGACCGAGGGCGTGGGCCCGACCATCGCCGCCTCGCTCAAGCAGTGGTACGAGGAGGAGTGGCACCGCGAGATCCTCCGCAAGTGGAAGGCGGCGGGCGTCCGCATGGAGGCCGCCGAGTCCGAGACCGACACGGGCCCGCGCCCCCTCGAAGGACTCACCGTCGTCGTCACGGGCACCCTGGAGCGCTGGACCCGCGACGCGGCGAAGGAAGCGCTCCAGTCGCGTGGCGCGAAAGTGACCGGCTCGGTCTCGAAGAAGACCTCGTTCGTCGTGGTCGGCGACAACCCCGGCTCCAAGTACGACAAGGCGCTGTCGCTGAAGGTCCCTGTCCTGGAGGAGAACGGTTTCGCGATCCTTCTGGAGGAGGGACCAGAGGCGGCCACCGAGGCGGCGGTCAGGCCGGCGGAGGAGACGGCGGAGAACGAGGAGAAGAAGAAGCAGAAGGAGAAGACGGAGGCGGAGGGGCAGGGGGAGCCGGAGGAGTAGGCGGCCGCTGGGGCGGGGTGCGCTCCGTCGGCGGGGGAGGAGCGGGGGAGTTCCCGGGCGCGCGGCGGGGCGGAGCGCGGCGGCGGGGCGGGGTGGGACGGGCGGGCCGGGGGCGCGGAAAGGGCCGTGCGCCGGGGCGCTCGTAGGGTGTGCGCGGGGCCGCTCGTACGGGAACGGGCGGTGCCCGACGGGCGGTTGACCGGCGCCTCGCCGGGTGGCCGGTGCGCCTCGGAGCACGGGTGACGGTCCGCGCCTTCGGCACATACCAGACGCATCCGTAAGGCCGGGGCGCATTCGGGCAACCCCGTGCTACGCCTGCCCCAGGAGGCCCTTCGCGGCCTAGTGTGGACTGGCGCGCCCGCCGTCTCCGCCCGTGAGGCCGGAACGAGGGCTCCGCACCGAAGGCTTCGGGCCGGGGTACGGGTACCGCCGGTGGTGAGAGGGACGGGAATGGAACCGACCGAGAGCGTCGCCCCAGTCTCCAGGCTGCGGCAGCGGACGCGCCAAGCCCTGCGAAGACTGCGTGCGCTCGCCGGACGGGGCCCCCTGCCCCCCACGCGCACCCCCCCGCCCCCACACCCCGAGCCCCCCACCCCCACCGTGATCCCCGACCCACCCGAGTCCCCCGCTCCCCGCCCCTCCCTCCCGCACCGCCCCGCCTCGTCCATCGCGAGCGCGGGCCCCCTGATGCGCCCGGCGAGCCAGGCACTCGGCGCCGGCGCCGGGGACGACCGAGGGACGGAGCCGTCGTCGCGCGGAGCCGAAACAGCGGCGCACGCGCCCGAGTCGCAGCCGCGCGCGCCCGAACCGGCGGTACGTGGGCGCGAGGCCGTGGCCCGCGGGTCTGAGGCCGTGGCGTCCGGGCCCGAAGCCGCGGCGCGTGGGCGTGGGTCTGAGGCCGCGGCGCGTGGGCGTGAGGCTGCGGCGCGGGGGACCGGGCCCGGTGAAGGCGGGCTCGGGGCCGAAACGCGGGAGGGCGGGGCCGTCACGCCACGGGCGAAGCGCGGCCCGCGTGGGGCCAAGGCCCGGGCGAGCCGGGGGGAGGGCGGAGAGCCGGCTGCGTACGGGGGCATACCCGGAGGCGCCCGCACGAGTGTCACGGGCGGCGGTGCCGGGGGCGGGTACGGGGACAGCGCGCTGCCTCAGCGGGCTGGGGTGCCGTCCGGGCGGGTGCTGCCCGCGCTGCCCGCCGCCGTCGTGGCGCTCGCCGCCGCGCTCCTCGGCACGGGGGTCGTCCGCGCCCTCGGCACCCGGCACGGGCTCTTCCCCGGCGGTGTCGACGGCTGGTCCCTCGCCGTGCTCACCGGCCTCATCGTCGGGCACCTCGTCGCCCTCGGCAGGGACCGCTGGTGGGGCGGCACGGGCTCGGGCGCCGCGCTCACCCTCGCCGTCCTGCTCCTGTACGGCTGGCTGCCCGCCGTCCTCGTGAGCCTCACCGTCGTCGTCCTCGTCGGACTGGCCCGCCGGCGTCGCTGGCGACGCGGCATCCTGCACGGTGCCGTCGACATCCTCGGCACCGTCGCCGGGGCCCTCGCCCTGGCCGCGTGCGGAGTCATGCCGAGCGTCGAGCAGCCCTGGCGCCCCGAGCGCTGGGACCTCTACACCGTCCCCGAACTCCTCCTCACGGGCCTCGCCTACCTGCTGGTCACACGCGTCCTGCTGTGGCTGCTCCACACCCCCCGGGTCCCGCGCCTGCCCACCGCCACCCGTACCGCGGTGAACCGGCAGTTCCTCGTCGCGGTCGCTCTGCTCGGTATCGCCCCCCTCATCTGCGTCGTCGCCGCCTACCAGCCCGTACTGCTGCCCCTGTTCGCCATTCCCCTCTACGCTCTCGACACCTCGCTGTGGATGGCGCACGCCCGGGCCGAGGAGCAACTGCGCGATCCCCTCACGGGACTGCCCAACCGACAGTGGCTCCTCGAACGCATCTGGACCGCGCTCGACGCCGCCGAACGAGAGGGCGGCAGGACCGCGCTGCTCCTGATCGACCTCGATCGTTTCCGCTCCGTCAACGACACCCTCGGCCACCTCGCGGGCGACCGCCTCCTTCTCCAGGTCGCCGAACGGCTGCGGGTCTCCCTGCCCCGCGAGGCGGAGGCCGCCCGGCTCGGAGGGGACGAGTTCGCGATACTCCTTCCTGCTGCCGACTCGACCACCTCCGCGCAGCGCCTCGCCCGCCGCCTCGTCGGCGATCTCGGCTCCCCCCTCGACCTCGACGGACTGACCCTCGTCCTGGAGGCCAGCGCCGGAGTCGCCGTCTTCCCCGACCACGCGCTCGACGCCGAAGGGCTGCTGCGCCGCGCCGACGTGGCGATGTACCAGGCCAAGCGGGACCGCAGCGGTGTCGAGGTGTACGAGTCCAAGCGCGACTCCAACACCCCCGACCGGCTGGGCCTCCTCGGTGACCTGCGCCGTGCGCTCGACACTGGCGATGTCGAGCTGCACTACCAGCCGAAGGTTCGTTTCGACGGCGAAGTCGCCGGCCTGGAGGCGCTTGTGCGCTGGGTGCACCCGGAGCGGGGGAAGGTCCCTCCGGACGAGTTCATCGCCATCGCCGAGAGCAGCGGTCTCATGCCGTACCTCACGGAGTACGTGCTTGAGACCGCGCTCGCGCAGGTCGCGCGGTGGCGCGCGCAGGGGCTCTACGTCCCTGTCGCGGTGAACGTCTCTCCCCGTGACGTCCACACCCCGGGCTTCGCGGGGGCCGTCGCGGGACGCCTCGCGCGGCACGGCGTCCCGCCGGGCGCCCTTCAGCTGGAGATCACCGAGCACGTACTCCTCGAAGATCCCCAGCGCGCGGCCGACACCCTCGCCGGCCTCACCGGGCACGGCGTGAAGATGTCCCTCGACGACTTCGGCACGGGCTACTCCTCCCTTGTCCACCTGCGCCGCCTCCCCGTGAGCGAGCTGAAGATCGATCGCTCGTTCGTCGCCCGCCTCGCCATCGACACCGAGGATGCCGAGATCGTGCGGTGCACCGTGGATCTCGCCCACTCCCTGGGTCTCGTCGTCGTCGCCGAGGGCGTCGAGGACGACGAGACGTGGGAGAGGCTGCGAGACCTCGGCTGTGACGCGGTCCAGGGCTGGCTGGTCTCGGCCGCGATGCCCCCGGAGGAGACCACCGCCTGGCTGCGTGCACGTGGCGCGGCTCACCGCCTCGAACCTCGGGCGGCGTGCCCGCCGCAGGTCCGGGGAGGCGGAACCGCGGCGGGGTGAGACCGGTGCCCTCGTCGCCTCCTGCGTGCGGCATGCGGCAGGCGGTGGAGGCTGACGGAGCAATCGTGCTTGGTGCTTGAGTGAGGCACCGGTCCTCGCGCTGAGGACACAGTGGCACATCCCGGCGGTCCGTGCTTCGGGCCGGGAACGCCCGCCACCTGTAAGAGTGAGAGCTTTTTCGGGAACGGCGAAGTTATCCACAGATTCGCGGGATGGGGGCGGGGTGGGTGGCGGGAGCTGAAAGACTGGTGTCGGGGCGCCCCCCTGGGAGGGCGGGGGCTGCCCCGAGCGGGCGGGGCTGCCGCGAGGGCCGGGGCTGCGCTCACCTCGCGTACGGCCCCCACCCCCACCCCCCGGCCGACCATCCCCGCACCCCGCAGACCACCCCCGCACCCGCCCCCTCCACCCCCGCCCCATCTCCCCGCACCCGCGCCCCACCCTCGTCCCACCCGCGCCCCAGCCCCGTCCCACCCCCGTCCCACCCCCGCCCCGCCCCACCGCCCTTCCGCTCGGCCATAGGATTGCCCCCGTAGTCCATGAACCGAGACCCCAGAAGGATCGCCGCATGCCTGGCATTACGCGCGAGGAGGTAGCTCACCTCGCACGGCTGGCGCGCCTGGAGCTGTCCGCGGAGGAGCTGGAGCACTTCGCAGGACAGCTGGACGACATTCTCGGCGCGGTGGCCCGCGTCTCCGAGATCGCCGACCAGGACGTACCGCCGACCTCTCACCCGTTGCCGCTGACCAATGTCATGCGCGCGGACGAGGTCCGACCCTCGCTCACCCCGCAGCAGGCACTCTCCGGAGCCCCCGCGCAGGAGCAGCAGCGATTCAAGGTTCCTCAGATCCTCGGGGAGGAGGCATGACCGAGATCATCAGGCTCACCGCCGCCGAGACGGCCGAGAAGATCGCCTCCGGCGAACTCACCGCGGTGCAGGTCACCGAGGCCCACCTCGCCCGTATCGAGGCCGTGGACGAGAAGGTCCACGCCTTCCTCCACGTCGACCGCGAGGGCGCGCTCGCGCAGGCCCGTGCCGTCGACGAGAAGCGCGCCCGCGGCGAGAAGCTCGGCCCGCTCGCCGGCGTACCGCTCGCGCTCAAGGACATCTTCACGACCGAGGGCGTGCCCACGACGGTCGGCTCGAAGATCCTGGAGGGCTGGATTCCGCCGTACGACGCGACCGTCACCCGGCGCCTCAAGGACGCCGACGTCGTCATCCTCGGCAAGACCAACATGGACGAGTTCGCGATGGGCTCCTCCACCGAGAACAGCGCCTACGGCCCCACGGGCAACCCCTGGGACCTCACCCGTATCCCCGGCGGTTCCGGCGGTGGCTCCAGCGCCGCGCTCGCCTCCTTCGAGGCGCCGCTCGCGATCGGCACCGACACCGGCGGCTCCATCCGCCAGCCCGCCGCCGTCACCGGCACCGTCGGCGTCAAGCCGACCTACGGCGGTGTCTCGCGCTACGGCATGGTCGCCTTCTCCAGCTCCCTCGACCAGGGCGGCCCCTGCGCCCGTACGGTCCTGGACGCGGCCCTCCTCCACGAGGTGATCGCCGGCCACGACCCGCTCGACTCCACCTCCATCGACGCTCCCGTGCCGCCCGTCGTCGAGGCCGCGCGCAACGGCAGCGTCGCCGGGATGCGCGTCGGTGTCGTCAAGCAGTTCCGCGGCGAGGGCTACCAGGCCGGTGTCGTGCAGCGCTTCGACGAGTCCGTCGAGCTGCTCAAGGAACTGGGCGCCGAGATCGTCGAGCTGGACTGCCCGTCCTTCGACCTCGCGCTCTCCGCGTACTACCTCATCGCCCCCTCCGAGTGCTCCTCGAACCTCGCGCGCTTCGACGCGATGCGGTACGGGCTGCGCGTGGGCGACGACGGCACCCGTTCGGCCGAGGACGTCACCGCGATCACGCGCGGCGAGGGCTTCGGGCCCGAGGTCAAGCGGCGCGTCATCCTCGGTACGTACGCGCTCAGCTCCGGCTACTACGACGCGTACTACGGCTCCGCGCAGAAGGTGCGCACGCTCATCACGCAGGACTTCGCGCGCGCCTTCGAGCAGGTCGATGTCGTCGTCTCGCCCACGACGCCCACCACCGCCTTCGCGATCGGTGAGCGCAGCGACGACCCGATGGCGATGTACCTCGCCGACCTCTGCACCATCCCGACCAACCTCGCGGGCAACGCCGCGATGTCGCTGCCCTGCGGCCTCGCGCCCGAGGACGGGCTCCCCGTCGGGCTCCAGATCATCGCCCCGGCGATGAAGGACGAGCGTCTCTACAAGGTCGGAGCCGCCGTCGAGGCCGCTTTCGTGGAACGCTGGGGTCACCCGCTGCTTGAGGAGGCACCGTCGCTGTGAGCAACGCACTGAGCAAGGCCAAGGGTTTCAAGAAGTCCAAGACCGGCACGTACGTGTCGATCGGCACCACCGCCTTCGGCGCGATCAACGTCGTCAAGCAGGTCAAGCGCGCCCGCAACGAGGGCGACAAGCTGCGCCTGGTCGACGCGGTCGTGACCGGCGCCGGCATCATCACCGGGCTCGCCATCCTCTACCGGGAGCTGAAGCGCCTCGGTGACGACGACGTCCTGCTGGGCTGAGAGGGAAAGTTTCACCGTGACCGTCACCGCTGACCTGGTGCCGTACGAGGACGCCCTCGCGTCCTACGACCCCGTCATGGGCCTGGAGGTCCATGTCGAGCTCGGCACCAGGACCAAGATGTTCTGCGGGTGCTCCGCCGCTCAGGGCGCGGAGCCCAACGCGCAGACCTGTCCCACCTGCCTCGGCCTGCCCGGGGCACTCCCCGTCGTCAACGCCATCGGCGTCGAGTCCGCGATCCGTATCGGTCTCGCGCTCAACTGCTCGATCGCCGAGTGGTGCCGCTTCGCCCGGAAGAACTACTTCTATCCGGACATGCCGAAGAACTTCCAGACCTCCCAGTACGACGAGCCCATCGCCTATGACGGCTACCTCGACGTGCAGCTGGAGGACGGCAGCGTCTTCCGCGTGGAGATCGAGCGCGCCCACATGGAGGAGGACACCGGCAAGTCCCTCCACATCGGTGGCGCCACCGGACGCATCCACGGCGCCTCGCACTCGCTGCTCGACTACAACCGCGCAGGCATCCCCCTCATCGAGATCGTCACCAAGCCGATCGAGGGCGCCGGGGAGCGTGCCCCCGAGGTCGCCCGCGCCTACGTCGCCGAGCTGCGCGAGGTCATCCGCTCCCTCGGTGTCTCCGAGGCGCGGATGGACAAGGGGCAGATGCGCTGCGACGTGAACCTGTCGCTGCGCCCCAACGGCACCACGCCGCTCGGGACGCGCAGCGAGACGAAGAACGTCAACTCGCTGCGCTCCGTGGAGCGTGCCGCCCGCTTCGAGATCCAGCGGCACGCCGCCGTGCTCTCCTCCGGGGGCACGATCGTGCAGGAGACCCGTCACTTCCACGAGGAGGACGGCTCCACCACCTCCGGGCGGATCAAGGACAACGCGGAGGACTACCGGTACTTCCCGGAACCCGACCTCGTGCCCGTCGCCCCGCCGAAGGAGTGGGTCGAGCAGCTGCGCGGCGAGCTGCCGGAGCTGCCGCTCGCCCGTCGCAACCGCCTTCGCGAGGAGTGGGGCGTCGGGGCGCACGAGATGCAGTCGATGCTCAACGCCGGTGCCCTCGACCCGATCGTCGCGACGATCGATGCCGGGGCGCCCGCGGACCAGGCTCGCAAGTGGTGGATGGGCGAGCTGGCCCGGCACGCCAACGAGTCGGGCCGTGCGCTCGACGAGCTGCCCATCACCCCCGCACAGGTCGCGCGCGTCACCGCGCTCGTGGCCGCTGGCGACCTCAATGACAAGCTCGCCCGTCAGGTCATCGAGGGTGTGCTCGCCGGCGAGGGTGAGCCGGATGCCGTCGTCGAGAAGCGTGGCCTCAAGGTCGTCTCCGATGACGGCGCGCTCGGCACCGCCGTCGACGAGGCCATCGCGGGCAACGCGGCCATCGCCGACAAGATCCGCGGCGGCAAGGTCGCCGCGGCGGGCGCGCTCGTCGGCGCCGTCATGAAGGCCACCCGCGGCCAGGCCGACGCCGCCCGCGTCAAGCAACTCATCCTGGAGAAGCTGGGCGTGAGCGAGTAGCCACGCCTGCGCTCCGCGAAGTGACGAGGGGCGGTTTCCCACTGCGAGGTGGGGAGCCGCCCCTTTCGGTTCACGGGCGTGCGCTCAACGGTTGGGTGTACGGGTGTGCGCTCAACCAGATTGGGTGTACGGGTGTGCGCTCGGCGAGATTCGATGGACAGGTGTGCGCGCTCGACGGCGTTCGGCGTACGGGTGTGCGCTGTACGGGCTCTCGCTGCCTCCGGCTCCCTCGCCCCGAACGTCCCCCTTCGCCTCCCCTCTTCGTCTCCCACTCCTTCGTCTCCCACCCTTCGCCTCCCGCGCCCACCTCTCTCACCCCCCGCCCTCCAGCCGTTCCCAAAAAATTCCCGTAGGGCGGGAATAAGGCTCTGTGAGGCCGCACACGAAAGGGTCAAACGATCAATCTTTGCTGTCACAGTGTCCGGAACCGCCCGCTCCGGGCCGGTTTCGGGGCCTGACCCCTTGGCGTCCGCTTCCGCGCGTCGCGCCATTGGCTCCCTCCGCACGTCCACGAAGCCCCCAGGGAGCCGTCCGTGGCAGCACTCGCCCGCTGGTGCGTCAAGCACCGTCTTCTCACCGTCGTTCTCTGGCTCGTGGTGCTCGCGGGCACCGCGGTGGGCGGGCTGCTCGCCGGTTCCGCGTACTCGAACGACTACGACGCCCCCGGCACCGAGTCCGGGCGCGCGACGCGCCTCCTGGAGGAGAACTTCCCCGGGCTCGCGGGCGACAGCGACACCGTCGTGTGGCACACCGACCAGGGGTCCGTCCGCGCCGCCGCCGTCGAGCAGACGATGGGCCGCACCCTCGACGATCTCGCCGACCTGCCCGGCGTCTCTGCCGTCACCGGCCCCTACCAGGGCACCGGCGAAGGCGGCGGCATCAGCGCCGACGGGCACACCGCGTACGCCACCGTCACCTTCGACAAGCCGGCCGACGACCTCCCCGCCGGACAGGCACAGGCCGTCGTCGACACCGCGCAGGCCGCCACCGGCCCCGACCTCCAGGTCGAACTGGGCGGCAGCGCCGTCGCCACCACCGAGTCCGCAGGGCTGCACGTGAGTGAGGCCATCGGTGTCGGCGTCGCCGCGATCGTCCTCTTCCTGGCCTTCGGCTCGCTCCTCGCGAGCCTCCTGCCGATCGCCACCGCGCTCGTCGCCGTCGGCACCGCGTACAGCGCCATCACGCTGCTCGGCCACGCCATGACCGTCGCCGACTTCGCGCCCATGCTCGGAATGCTCGTAGGGCTCGGCGTCGGCATCGACTACGCACTCTTCATCGTCACGCGCCACCGCAGAGCCCTGCGCCGCGGCACGGACCCCGACAAGGCCGCCGTCGACGCGACGGCGACGACGGGACGCGCCGTCGTCTTCGCCGGGGCCACCGTGTGCATCGCCCTGCTCGGGCTGCTCATCTTGCGGCTCTCCTTCCTCAACGGCGTCGCGATCGCCGCCGCGCTCACCGTGCTGCTCACCGTCGCGGCCTCCGTCACGCTGCTGCCCGCGCTCCTCTCGTACACCGGAGCCCGCGCCCTCAGCCGCCGCGAACGCCGCAGGCTCGCCGAGCGCGGCCCCGGGCCGCAGACGCCCAGCGGCTTCGCCGCGCGCTGGTCGGCCTTCGTCGAACGGCATCCGCGGCTGCTCGGCGCGGGCGCCGTCGCCGTCGTCGCGCTGCTCGCCCTGCCCACCTTCTCGCTCCACCTCGGCACCTCCGACCAGGGCAACAACCCCGCGACGTCCACGACGCGCAAGGCGTACGACCTCCTCGCGGGCGACGGCCGCGAGGGCTCGGGCTTCGGGCCCGGCGCCAACGGGCCGCTCACTCTCGTCACGCACATCGACGGGGCGCAGGACAGGCTCGCGCTCGACCGGCTCCAGGACGGCCTCGCCGACGTCCAGGGCGTCGCGTCGGTCAGCCCCGTCACGTACGACCAGCGCGGTGATGCCGCGTACCTCACCGTCGTGCCCGCGTCCTCGCCGCAGTCCAAGCAGACCAGCGCGCTCGTCGAGCGGCTGCGCGAGGACGTCCTGCCGCGCGCCGAGAGCGGCACTTCGCTCGACGTCGCCGTCGGCGGCGTCACGGCCGGGTACGACGACTTCGCGCGGCTCATCGTGGGGAAGATGCCGATGTTCATCGGCGTCGTCATCGCGCTCGGCTCCGTCCTGCTGCTGCTCGCCTTCCGCTCCCTCGCGATCCCGCTCAAGGCCGCTGTCATGAACATCGCCGCCGTCGGCGGGGCCTTCGGCGTCGTCGTCGCGATGTTCCAGTGGGGCTGGGGCAGCGAACTGCTCGGGCTCGGCGCATCCGGGCCCATCGAGCCCTTCCTCCCGGTGATCATGGTCGCGGTGCTCTTCGGACTCTCGATGGACTACCAGGTCTTCCTCGTCAGCCGGATGTACGAGGAGTGGCGCGAGACGGGCGACAACCGGCGCGCGGTGCGCGTCGGCCTGGCCGAGACGAGCCGTGTCATCAACTCGGCCGCCGTCATCATGATCTCGGTCTTCCTCGCCTTCGTGCTCTCGGGCGACCGCGTCATCTCGATGTTCGGCATCGCGCTCGCCGTCGCGGTCGCCCTCGACGCCTTCGTCCTGCGCACCCTGCTCGTGCCCGCGCTCATGCACATGCTGGGCGGCGCGAACTGGTGGCTGCCGCAGTGGATGGACCGGTGGCTGCCCCGGCTCAGCATCGAAAAGCCCGTGTCGGACGAGGAGGGCGTCTCTAGAGTCGTGCCCGGTCCGCGACCGGCGGACGAGGGCGGACGCGAGGAGGCGACCGCTCACGAGGACGACCGGGTACGGGCCTGACCGGGCCGCACCCCAGCCTGGAGGCACCGTGTTCGCCATCCCGCTCGGCCCCGAAGGCGCGCAGCTGCGCCCGCTGGAGACCTGGCACGCCGCCGAGTTCCTCGCCCACGTCGAGCGTGGCCGCGACTTCATCGGCACGTACATAGGTTTCGTCGACGCCGTCGTCTCGCGGGACGCCGCGCGCGCACTGCTGCACAAGTACGCGACGAAGCGCGCCGCCGACGAGGGCTACCTGTACGGGATCTGGACCGGCTGCGCGGAGCCGGGCGGCGGCACGCTCGTCGGCGGCGTCCTCTTCCGCGTCTTCGACGTGAGGACCGGGGTCTGCGAGATCGGCTGCTGGCTCGAACCCGCCGGTACGGGGCGCGGCCTCGTCACGCGCGCCTGCCGCGTACTCGTCGACTGGGCCTTCCACGAGCGCGGCATGCACCGCGTCGAGTGGTGGGCCGCCGCCGGGAACACCGCGAGCACCGCCGTCGCACGCCGCCTCGGGATGACGCGCGAAGCCGTCCTCAGGGAGAGCGCCGCGAGGAACGGGGTGCGGCACGACATGGAGGGCTGGGCACTGCTCGCCCGCGAGTGGGAGGCGCGCGAGGACGGGGAACGGCGGACTGAGCCCCGCGGGGCCCGCGCGTAAGGCACCGCGTCCCGCGCGCTGAGGCCCCCGCGCGCCACGACGTGGGCGAACGCCCGACGCGAGGCCCCCACCTCAGCGCGGAGGCTGGCACCACGACGCGGCGAGGAGCGCCGCGACACGGTCCAGGGGGCGCGCACATGTGGGGATACGACTACGACACGTACCGGATGCGGGCGGAGCAACTGCGCGAGGAGGCGCGCGTGGCGGTGCTGGCGCGGGACGCGCGGCGGGCGGCGCGGCGTCGCGTGGGGTGGCTGCGTGTCGGGTGGCGTCGCGTGGGGTGGGGGGCGCGGCGGCGCGGCGTGGTGGGGCGGCCCGACGTCGCGTCGACGGCGGCGTACGGCGCGGCGTCGGCGGGGCGCGACGGCGCGTCCGGGGCGGCTGACGTCGTGTCCGGGCGGCCCGGCGCCGCGCCGGCTCCGCCTCGCGGCGCGGCGCGGCAGCCTGACGTCGCGTCGGTGCGGTGCGACGTCGCGTCTGTGTCGCCTCACGTCGCGTCGGGGGAGCGGGCGGCCGGGGTGGTACGGGTGCTGCGGCGCGTTCTGCGGGTGGGTGCCGTGCCGGGGGTGCGGGGGTGAGCGGGGGACCGGCGGGGGGAGGGGGCGTCGTGGGCGCGGCGGCGTTGTCGTACCCCTGTGCGATGCTCGGGCGTGTGCAGAACCAGTCGCTCAGCCCGGTGTTCGTGGGGCGGGACGCCGAGTCGGGCGTGCTCGCCGCCGCGCTCCGCGAGGTGTCCGCGCCCGAGGCGCACGGGCCGCGCGCGCTGGTGCTCGCGGGGGAGGCCGGTGTCGGCAAGACGCGACTCGTCGAGGAGTTCGGGCACGGGGCGCGGCGCGCCGGGGCACTCGTCGCCGTCGGGGGCTGCGTCGAACTGGGCGGCGACGGGCTGCCCTTCGCGCCCTTCGCCGCGGCCCTGCGCGCGCTGCGCACCGCGCTGCCCGAGGAGTTCGCCCGCGCGGGAGCGGCGATCGGCGCCGACCTCGCGCGACTCCTCCCCGAGACCGCCGCGCCACCGACCGCGCCATCGACCACGCCGCTCACCGCGCCCGGCCACGCGCCCGCGCCCGCGCCCGCGCCCGTACCTGACACCCCGCCAGCCCCCGGGAGCGCCCCAGCCCCAGCCCCAGCCCCATCCCCAGCTCCGGGCCCCGCCCTCCGCCCGCCCGCCGTCCCGCACTCCGCCGAGGACAGCGCGCGCCTCTTCGGCCACGTCACGCGGCTCCTGGAGGAACTCTCCGCCGCGCGCCCGCTCGTCCTCGTGCTCGAAGACCTGCACTGGGCGGACGCCTCGACGCGCCACCTCTACGCGCACCTCCTGCGCACCCTGCGCGCGGGCCGCCTGCTCCTCCTCGCCACGTACCGCTCCGACGACCTGCACCGCCGGCACCCCCTGCGGCCGCTGCTCGCCGAGCTGGACCGGCTGCGCGCCGTGCGCCGTATCGACCTCGCGCGCCTCGGCCACGCCGACGTACGCCGCCAGCTCGCCGGGATACTCGGTGCCGAACCCGAGGCGACGCTCGTCGACGAGATCTACGCGCGCTCCGACGGCAACGCGTTCTTCGTCGAGGAACTCGCCATGTCCCTGCGCGAGGGTCACCGCCCCGGGCTCAGCGAGAACCTGCGCGAACTGCTCCTCGTCCGCGTCGAAGCCCTCCCCTCCGACGCCCGGCGGGTCCTGCGCCTCGTCGCCGAGGGCGGCTCCGCCGTCGAGCACCCCTTGCTCGCCGCCGTCAGTGCGATGCCCGAGGACGCGCTGCTCGACGCGTTGCGCGCCGCCACGAGCGCCCACCTGCTGAGCCCCACACCGGACGGCGACGGCTACCGCTTCCGGCACTCGCTCGTCCGCGAGGCCGTGTGCGACGACCTGCTGCCCGGCGAGCGCTCCGCGCTCAACCGCCGCTACGCCGAGACGGTCGAGTCCGCCCCGCACCTCGTACGCCGCGAGGAACTCGACGCGCGCCTCGCCGGCTACTGGTACGCCGCGCGCGAGCCCGCCAAGGCCCTGCCCGCCGCCCTCCGCGCCGCCGCGAACGCCCGCGCCCGGCACGCGTACGCCGAGCAGCTCCACCACCTCGGCCGCGCCCTCGAACTGCGCGACCAGGTCCCCGAACCGGAACCCGGCACCCCCGCGCCCCTCGACCTCCTCGCCGACGCCGCCACCGCCGGACGCATGAGCGGCCAGGCCGGGCGCGCGTACACCCACGTCGGGCACGCCCTGCGGCTCCTGGAGCACGAGCCCGACCCCTTGCGCGCCGCCTGGTTCCTGACCCAGCGCTCGCACCTCGCCACCGCCCTCGGCCGCGGCGACGGCGGCGCGGAGCTGCGCCGCGCCGAGGAACTCGTCCGCGGACTGCCGCCCTCCGCGGTGCACGCCGAGGTCCTCGCGCACCTCGCGGGCTGGGAGATGGTCAACGAACCGGGCCCCGACAGCCTCGTCTCCGCCGAACGCGCCGTCGACTACGCCCGCATGGTCGGCGCCGTCGACACCCAGCTCTCCGCGCACATCACGCGCGGCGTCCTGCGCGTCGCCGCCGGGGACATCGACGGCGGACTCGCCGAGCTGTACGAGACGAAGGAGCGCGCCCTCGCGCTCGCGGCCCCCGACCACATCGCGCGCGCCGCTTCCAACCTCCCCTCCGTGCTCGAAGGCATCGGGCGCTCCGCGGAAGCCGCCCGCGTGGCCGCCGAAGGCGCCGTGATCTGCGCGCGCCACGGACTCGTCGGCAGCGCCGCCTTCACCTGGTCCAACGCCGCCGAGTCCCTCGTCTCGCTCGGCCGCCACGCCGAAGCCGAAGAGGCCTTGCGCCACGCCGAGCAGCCGGGCGGCGGAGCCGTTGTACGGGGCTTCACCGCCCTCACGCGCGGCGGACTCGCGCTGCGCACGGGCGACACGGACGCGGCGCGCGAGGTGTACGAGGCGCTCCGCGCGCTCGCCGCCCCGGACGGCCACGCCCCGCAACGAAGGTTCCCGCTGCTCGCCCTCGGCATCGGCCTCGCGACCGAGGCGCGCGACGTCGCCGCGGGGCGCGCCCTCCTCGACGAGGCCCTGGAGGGCGGCTTCTCGCCGCACGCGCACCGCCACGTGTGGCCGCTCCTCGTCGCCGCGGCGGGACTGGAGGCCACGACGCGCGGGCTGCCCGCCGCCGAAGCGGGCCGCGACGCCGTCCTGGACCGCATCAGCGCCGCGGCGCGCTCCGTGCCCACGCCCGTGCCGCTGTGGCAGGGGTACGCGGAGCTGCTGCGTGCCGAGCTGCTCCGGGCGCGGGGCCGCGCCACCGCCGCCGACTGGGAGGGGCCCTACGCGGCGTTCCGCGGGCTGGACCGCCCCTACGAGACGCTGTACAGCGCGCTGCGCCTCGCCGAGACACTCCTGTCGGCGGGTGAGCGGGAACGGGCGGCGCACGCCCTCGGGCCGGTCGGTGAGACGGCGCGCGCCTTCGGGTACGCGCCGCTCGCCCGCGAGGCCGCGGCGCTGGCCAGGCGCGGGCGCCTGCGCCCCGTGGCCGGGGCCTCCGCGACCCCGGCTGCGCCGCCCGCCGAGACGCTGGGGCTCACCGCGCGCGAGAGCGAGGTGCTGCGCCTCGTCGCCTCCGGGCACAGCAACCGCCGTATCGCCGAGGCCCTCTACATCTCGCCGAAGACCGCGAGCGTCCATGTCTCGCGCATCCTCGCGAAGCTCGGCGTCACAGGCCGTGGCGAGGCCGCCGCCGTGGCGCACCGGCTGCGCCTCTTCCCCGAGCGCGAGGAGGTGTAGCCCCGCACGGCAGCGTCACCTTTACCGGACACTTTCACTCGAACGGGCTTACGCTGGCAGAACGGGCACCCTGCCCGAGGCGGGAGGCCACCGTGTTCAGCGCGTTCGACATGCTCTTCAACCCCGGCCGCAAGCACACCGAGGACGAGCAAAGCCGACTGGAACTCACCCGTGAGGACACTGGCGACGGCGATCCCGGGCACGGCCCCATCGACCTGCGCTCCGGCAAGGTCACCGTCCGCGTCACGGCCGCCGGGCTCGTCCCGCCCACCACGGACGACACCCCTGAGGAGACCTTCGAACCGCCGGCCCCCGAGCCGCGCGCGGTGACGGACCCGGGCGCCTGGCGGATCTGAGCGGGCCGACGACGGGCCCCCGCGGCCGGTCACCTCACACGTACCGGCCACTTCGCACGTACCGGTCACCTCGCACGTACCGCCTCACTTCACGCGCAGTTCCAGGATCTTGTCGTCGCCCTTGGACGGGGTGCCGCGCGAGTCGGTCTCGTTGGTGAGCAGCCACAGCTTGTCGCCGCCCGCCGCGACGACGGCGCGCAGCCTGCCGTACTCGCCCTTCAGGAACGCCTGCGGCTTCGCGACCGCCTTCGTGCCGTCGAGCGGTACGCGCCACAGGCGCTCGCCGCGCAGCGAGGCGAGCCACACCGAGCCCTCGGCCCAGGCGACGCCGCTCGGCGAGGCGTCGGCCGTCTTCCACTGCTCCAGCGGATCGGTGAACCCGGACGTGCCCGCCTTGCCCTCGGCGTCGGGCCAGCCGTAGTTGCCGCCCGGCTCGATGAGGTTCAGCTCGTCCCACGTGTCCTGCCCGAACTCGGAGGCCCACATGTGCTTCCCGGGGTCCCACGCGAAACCCTGCACGTTGCGGTGGCCCCAGGACCACACGGGCGAGTCGGGGTCGGGGTTGCCGCGTGCGGGGGCGCCGTCGGGGGTGACGCGCAGGATCTTGCCCGCGAGGGACTCACGGTCCTGGGCGAGCCCGCGCTCGCCGGTCTCGCCCGTGCCGATGTAGAGCATCCCGTCGGGGCCGAAGGCGATCCTGCCGCCGTTGTGCGTCACGCCCTTCGGGATGCCGCGCAGAACCGTGCTCGGCGCGCCGAGCCGCTGCCCCGCCGGCTTCTTCGCGTCGTAGAGCATCCGCGCGACGCGGTTGTCGGACGCCGTCGTGAAGTACGCGTAGACCAGGTGATCCGTCGCGAAGCCGGGCGACAGCGCGAGCCCGAGCAGTCCGCCCTCGCCCTCGTGGACCACGCCGGGCACCGTTCCCGCGAGGGTCTTCTTGCCCGAGCCGGTGTCCACGTGGAGGATCTGGCCGTTGTCGCGCGAGGAGACGAGCAGCCCGTCCTCGGGGAGCGGCGCGAGCGCCCAGGGCGCCTTGAGCCCCTCGGCGACGGTACGCACCACATCGACCGATCCCTTCGCGGGCGCCGCCGACGCGCTCGCCGACGCCGTGCCCCTGGGGGCGCCGCTCGCCCCGGGCCCTGTTCCCGTCGCCGAAGGGGACGCGCTGCGGATCGGGTCCCACGAGCCGTCCGAGCCCGAGGAACAGCCCGCGAGCAGCAGGGTCCCGGTGGCGGCCAACGCGGCGCAGGTAAACGGAATGCCTCGCACGAAAACGGTCCTCTCGGTCGGGCTCGCCCGGTCACATCCACACGACGCGTTCCCGCGCCGGCTCCCAGCATGACGGCGCGGGGCGGCCGACGGGGCGTCGCGCGCCACACGCGTCGCGCGGAGGGACGCGACGTGGCGCGGTGCGGGGCCGCTCCGCCGGTACGGGGCGGGCTGGGCGACCGTACGGTGCGGGCGTCGGCGTACGCGACGTTCCCGTACGCGAAGCGGCGCCGCCCGCGACGCTCGCGACGTGGCGCCTACGCGACGTACCGCCCCCGCGCGACGTACCGCCCCCGCGCGACGCGACGCCGCCCCCGTCCGACCTGTCGCCCCGTCGCCCCGTCACCCGTCACCCCCACGCGTCCCAGCTCTCCCGTGCCCGCGGCAGCGCCGCTATCTCGCGCAGGTCGCTCTCGTCGAGGCGCAGACCTGCCGCCGCGGCGTTCTCGGCGGCGAAGGGGGCGCGCTTCGTGCCGGGGAGCGCGACGACGCGCGGGTCGGCGGCGAGTACCCAGGCCAGAGCGACCTGGGCGACCGTCGCGCCGTGGCGCGCGGCGACGCGGCGCAGGCCCGCGACGACGGGCTGGTTGGCGGCCATCATCTCGGCCGTGAAACGCGGGTGCCTGGCCCGTACGTCGTCCGGCTCGAAACCCTGGCCGGGGGTGAGCGTCCCCGTGAGGTAGCCGCTGCCCAGCGGGCGGGCCGCGAGGAAGCCGACGCCGCGCGCCACGCACCACGGCAGCAGCACCCGCAGCGCGTCGGGCGACCACACCGACAGCTCGGCCTGCACCGCGCTCACGGGAAAGACCTGCTGCACCCGCTCCAGGAGCCGCACCGTCGGCGCGTACGGGGCCTCGCGCGGCGCCGTGAGCACGCCCCGCGCCGTCCGCACCGTCACGCCGCCCGCGCGCGACGTGGCCGCGCGTGAGGCGGCGCCCCCGCGCACGGCGTCGCCCCGTACCGTCGCCTCGCGCACCGCCCGCGCGTCGTGCGCGCACAGCCCGAGCGCGCGGACCTTCCCCGCGGCGACGAGTTCGGCCATCGCGCCCCACGTCTCCTCGACCGGGACCTCGGGGTCGGCCCTGTGCAGTTGGTAGAGGTCGATGACGTCGGTGTGCAGGCGGCGCAGCGAGGCGTCGCAGGCGCGCCGTACGTAGTCGGGACGGCCATTGGCGACGAGGTGCCCGTCGCCCACGAGCAGCCCGCACTTCGTCGCGAGCAGCGCCTCCTCGCGTCGCGCGCCGAGTGCCCGCGCGAGCAGCAGCTCATTGGTGAAGGGCCCGTACATATCGGCCGTGTCGAAGAGCGTCACCCCGTGGTCGAGCGCGGTCCGCACCGTCCGCTCCGACTCGCTGCCCGAGCGCTGCGAACGCGTGTAGGCCCAGCTCATCGGCATGCAGCCGAGACCCACAGCCCCCGCGCGCAGCGCCCCGGAGCCGACCGTCCTGCGCTCCACCTGGTCTTTCCTCCCCGCCGCACGTACGCGCACCAAATTAACCGCAGCGCCGCGCGCGCCCCGCCCCGGCCTCCCCGGGGCCCTCCCGCGGTCGTTAGCCTCCTGACCATGACAGGCGATGTGTGGCTCCCCTATCCGGCCGACCAGATCCCGGGCCTTCCCGGCGAGAAGGAGTCGGGACTGACGTACCGCCGCTGGGACGGCGAGGAGGCGTTCCCCGCCGACCCCGCCGACTGTGTGTTCTACGTCGTGCCCTACCTGAGCGGCACCGACGTCGCGTTGCGCCCGCTCCCCGCCATGACGGACCTCCGCGTCGTGCAGACGCTCTCCGCGGGGACCGACAACGTCGCGCCTGCCGTCGCGGCGCTGCGCGAGGGCGTCGTGCTGTGCAACGCGCGCGGCGTCCACGAGGCGAGCACCGCCGAACTCGCCCTCGCCCTGACCCTCGCCTCCCTGCGCGGCATCCCGCGCTTCGTCGAGGGTCAGCGCGTGGAGGAGTGGCGGTCCGGTTTCTACCCGGCGCTCGCCGACCGGACGGTGCTCATCGTCGGGTACGGATCGATCGGCGCGGCGATCGAGGACCGGCTCACGCCCTTCGAGTGTGCGCGGGTCCTGCGCGTCGCGCGCTCCGCACGTGCTACGGAGCGCGGTGACGTGCATCCGCTCACCGCGCTGCCCACGCTGCTGCCCGAGGCGGATGTCGTGATCCTCTCGACGCCGCTGACCGAACAGACCCGCGGTCTCGTCGACGCCGGGTTCCTCGCGCGCCTCAAGGACGGCGCGCTGCTCGTCAACGTCGCGCGCGGCCCCGTCGTCGACACGGACGCGCTGCTCGCCGAGGTCGGTACGGGGCGTCTCACCGCGGCGCTCGACGTCACTGACCCCGAACCGCTCCCGGCCGGCCACCCCTTGTGGCACGCGCCCGGCGTACTCGTCAGCCCGCACGTCGGCGGCTCGACCTCCGCCTTCGAACCCCGCGCGAAGCGGCTCCTGGCCCGCCAGCTCACCCGCTTCGCGGCGGGCGGACAACCCGACAACATCGTCTTGACCGCGGGCGGCTGAAACCTCGTCCGCCTCCCGGGGGCGGCGCGGCGACACCCCTCGCGTCCCGGCCGCCCCTCCCGCCCGTGCCGCCCCCGTGCGGGCGAGCTTGTTCCGTTCCGGCCCCCCGTGGGTGGTTTTCGCCCCACCATGAGCCGGGAACGGAACCAGCGGACCCGGCTACTGGCACGTACCGCGCACGGCCCGCCCCGTACCGTAGGCGCCGCAACTGAATCGTCACAGAGAGTAGAGAGACTATGTCGCTCTGTGACGGTTCTGGTGTATCGTCGGCGCAGGGGTGCCGTCGCGGACGGTGACGGTGCCGGGGACGAGCCGCCGGACGGCCGGGCCGAGGACGCCGGAGACAGGGACACCGAGGGGGCGACGGGGCATGCGGGGCCTTGAGACACGGCAGCCGAGCACGTACGGGGCACGGCCCACACAGCGCGGCGGACACGAGCCGCTGCCCGGACCCACCGCTTCCTGCCGCCCCACCGGACGGGTGCTGATCCCGCCCACGGGAGCGGTCCGGTGAACGCGGGCAAGGCCGTGCGCGGCGCCCACCCCGGGGAAGAAACGGACCCCGGGAACAGCGCGGACCCCGGGAGCGGTGCGAGCCCGGGGAGCGGTGCGAGCCCGGGGAAGCGCGGGACCCGGCGTCCCGCGCCCGGTCTCGTCGGCCAGATCCTGCTCGCCCTGCTCTGCGCCGGGTACGCGGCCGGCGCGGTGCTCGGCTGGGGCACCCCCCGGATCGCCGCCTTCATGGGCGACTTCGGGCTCAGCCTCGCCGGGCTCGTCGCCTGCGTCTCCTGCGTGCTCTACGCGCGCCGCGGCCGCACCCGCTTCCGGCCCGCCTGGCTGCTCTTCGCCTTCTCCTCGGTGATGGCCGCAGGGGGCAACGCGGTCTGGGGCTGGTACGAGGTCGTCCTCCAGCAGAGCGTCCCGGTGCCCGGGCTCGCCGACCTGTTCTTCCTCCTCTTCGCGCCACCCGCCATCGTCGGGCTCCTCGTGCTCGCCAAACGGCCCGTCACGCGTGCGGGCTGGGCCTGCCTCGCGCTCGACTCGTGGCTCATCGGCGGTTCACTGCTCACGCTCTCCTGGAGCCTCGCGCTCGCTCACACGACGCAGTTCCGCGGCGAGAGCGTGCCCCGCGCCGCGCTCTCGCTCGCCTACCCGCTCCTCGACATCGCGCTCGTCTCGATGGTGCTCGCGCTGCACTTCAAGCGCTCGGCCGCCGGCCGCTTCGCGATCAACACGGCCGTCGGCGCCTTCGCCCTCACCGTGCTGTGCGACGCGCTCTTCACCTCGCCCCTGCTGCGCGACAGCTACCGCTCCGGACAACTGCTCGACGCCGGGTGGTTCGCCGGCTCGCTCCTCCTCGCGTACGCCCCCTGGGTCCGCTCCAACCGGCGCGCTCCCGCCGAGGAACCCGTCAGGACGCCCCCCGCGACGCGTGCGCGCACCAGCACCTTCGCCGCGCTCACCCCGTACCTCGCCGCCGCCGTCTGCACCCTCGGCCTCCTCTACAGCGCCGTCAACGCGCCGAGCGTCGACCGTGTCGTCCTCATCACCGCCTGCACCGTCGTGCTGGCCCTCGTCCTGCGCCAAGGCATCATGCTCGTCGACAACATCTCCCTCACCCAGGAACTGGCGCACAAGGAGGAGCACTTCAGGTCGCTCGTCCAGGGCTCCAGCGACGTCATCATGATCGTCGCGCCGAGCGGGGTCCTGCGGTACGTGAGCCCGGCGGCCAGCGGTGTCTACGGGCGCGAGGCGGAGTCCATGCTCGGCTGCGAACTCGCCTCGTTCATCCACCCCGAGGACCTCGGCCAGGTCGTCCACGAGATCCGCCGCTTCCTCGCCGCCGATCCGGGCTCCGAGCCCACGACCCGCATCGAGTGCCGCTTCAAGTCCGGCTGCGGCGACTGGCTCAACGTCGAGTCCACCGTCAACCGTCTGCACGGCGGCCTCATCCTCAACAGCCGCGACGTCACCGAACGCGTCCGCCTCCAGGCCCAGCTCCAGCACAACGCCGAACACGACCCGCTCACCGACCTGCCCAACCGCGCCCTCTTCACGCGCCGCGTGCGCCGCGCGCTCAAGGGCCGCCGCACCGGCGACACCGGGGTCGCCGTGCTCTTCATCGACCTCGACGGCTTCAAGGGCGTCAACGACTCCATCGGCCACCAGGCGGGCGACGAACTCCTCGTCCAGGCGGCGCGCAGGCTCCACGAGTCGGTGCGCTCCGGCGACACCGCCGCGAGGCTCGGCGGCGACGAGTTCGCCGCACTCATCGTCGGCGAAGGCAACCGCGACGTCGCCGCGCGCGAGCAGCAGATCAAGGACCTCGCCGAACGCCTCCGCGTCGCCCTCTCGCTCCCGTACACCATCGAGGGCCACGAGGTGCGCATCGCCGCTTCGATCGGTGTCGCCTTCGCCGAGAACGGGCTCGGCGCCGGTGAGTTGCTCCGCAACGCCGACCTCGCGATGTACCGCGCCAAGGGGCTCGGCAAGGACCGCGTCGAGCTGTACGTGCCGCAGCTCCAGACCGAGGCCGTGCGCCGTACCGCGCTCGCCGGACGGCTGCGCACCGCGCTCGACGAGGGCGAGTTCGCGCTCCTGCACCAGCCCGTCGTGTGCCTGCACACCGGCGCCGTCGAGGTCGTCACCGCCGAGGCCCGCTGGCGCTCGGCGCAGGGCATCCTCTTCACGCCCGAGGAGTTCCTGCGCGGCCCCGGCGACGGGGAACGCGGGGGAGCGCTCGGCCGCTGGCTGCTCGGCGAGGCCGTCGCGCAGGCCGCCGAGCGCCGCGCCGAGGGCCACACCACGCCCGTCTCGGTACGGCTCGGGGCCCGCGCCCTGCTCGACAGGGCCACCCCGCTCACCTCCGTCGAAGCGCTGCTCACGCGCTACGCGCTGCCCTCGGGCGCCCTCCAGATCGCCCTGCGCCTCGACGACCCCCGCGTCCCGCTCGACACGCTGGAGCGGCGGCTCAACGTGCTGCGCAGGCTCGGGGTACGGGTCGGGCTCGACGGCTTCGGCGCGGGGCACGCCACGATCGAGGCGCTGCGCCGCCTCCCCGTCGACGCGCTCACCCTCGACCGCGGACTCGTCGGCGGCGTCGTCGACTCGGCCCGGCACTACAAGATCACCGCCGGAGTCCTGCGGATCGCCACCGACCTCGGCCTCTACACGGTCGCCGAAGGCGTCGACCGCGCCGAGCAGGTCACTGTTCTCCAGGCCCTCGGCTGTACCCACGCGCAGGGCCTCGCCTTCTCCGGGCCGCTCGACGAGCATCGGCTGCGGCGGGCGCTCACACACGGCACGTACCCTCTGCCCGGCCGCAGGCCCGAGCCGGTACGGGCCGCCGCTGCCGCCCGCACCTCGTCCGCCGCCCTCGCGACGCGTCCCGTACGGCACCCGGGTGCCGCGCACCACACGGGCACCGTGCCCCTCGCCCCCACCGCCGTTCCCGTGCAGGTCCGGCCCGCCCACACGAGCCGCACGCCCCCCGCCGGTACCTCGCTCGCCGCCCGTCCCGGCGCGCAGCGCCCCGCGCACCCGCTCCCCGAACTCCTCGCGGAGGCCCCCGCCCGGCTCGGCGGGACCCCGTGGGACGACCACGCGGGGCGTGCGGCGCTGCCGGACGCGGGGGCACGGGACCACGCCGCGGGGCCGACGGGTACGGGCTCGGTCGCCGTCGGCGGGGGCGTCACCGCAGGGGAGGCCGCCGTCGCCGAGGTGGTGGCCGGGCAGGAGACCCAGGACACGGGCGGGATCTACGCGGGTGCCGCCGCGCTGGCGCAGGGAGAGCCGTGGGGGACACCGCCGGGACAGGGCGCGTCCGGCCACGTGATCGCCGTGCGGGCGACGGAGCTGCGCGCGGCGCTGGCCGAGGCGAGCGCCGACGCTTCCCCCACCGCCGGGACCGTGCCCGTCCAGCCCTCCGGCCCCGGGGAACTCCCGCACCCCGGTCCCAAGGAGGCCGAGCCGTCCGGCTCCGGGTGGGCCCCGCCCTCCGGGCCCGGGGAGGCGCGGCGCTCCGGCCCTGGCGGGGTCCCGCCCTCCGGTGCCGGGGAGGTCCCACGCTCCGGTCCCGGCGGGGCCGAGGCCGCCCCGCCCGCTCCCGTGTCCGCGCTCACCGCCTCGGGGCTCGGGCTCGTGCAGCCCGTGCGGACGTGGCCCGGCGCCGGGACGCGGCCGCCAGTGGTTCCTGTGGTCCTCGTGCCGGGGGCCCTGCCACCCGGCCTCACCGAGGCGGTGTCGGCCGCTGGAGCGGGGCTCGGCGCGCTCCTGGGCAAGAGGCCGGGCGAGCGGCGCGGCGGGCCCCGTACCGCAGCCGAAGGGGCGGGCACCGGACGCCCCGAGGCACCCGCGCCCCCGCAGTGACCGGACGCCCCGAGGCGCCCGCGCCTCCGCAGTGACCGGACGCCGGGGCCTCCCGGCCTCGCGGTGACCCGGCCCTCCGCCTGCGCGGCGTCCCGCGCGCCCGCCCGTCCGCATCCTGATACGTGGCCTTCGCCACGCCCGTGCCGCCGCCAGGGCCGGCCCCGCCCCTGCCCGCTCCCCGGGCCCCTCGGAGCCGCCTCGGACGGTACGTGCCCCCACCCCTCTGATGACCACATCGTGAGATCTGTGTCCCACCGGCTTGACAGTTGACAGGGGCGGGGAGGAGGGTCACTGCCATGCGCACCCGAATTCTCGTACTTGGACAGCGCGTCGGCTGAAGCCGGAGAACGAACTCCGGCACCCGCACCGACGCGCTCCCCTCGCTTGCCACCCGGCACGAGGGGTTTTTTGTTGCACAGGTGCCCGCCGGACCGGTCCCCGCCGCCGCGCGAACCACCACGAAACGCACCCGCCCACCCGTACCGAGAACTCAAGGTTGAGAAGAGAATGCCGATGACCGAGCAGGCCACCGGGGCCCCGCATCCGCAGCCGCGGCCCCGTTCCGGCGGACAGCAGTCCGGACACGTCGAGCGCGTGACGGGTGCGCAGTCCCTCATCCGCTCCCTCGAAGAGGTCGGGGCCGACACGGTCTTCGGCATCCCGGGCGGCACGATCCTCCCCGCGTACGACCCGATGATGGACTCGACCCGTGTCCGCCACGTCCTCGTGCGCCATGAGCAGGGCGCGGGCCACGCGGCGACCGGCTACGCGCAGGCCACGGGCAAGGTCGGCGTCTGCATGGCGACCTCGGGCCCCGGCGCGACCAACCTCGTCACGCCGATCGCCGACGCCAACATGGACTCGGTGCCGCTCGTCGCCATCACGGGCCAGGTCGCCTCGGCCGCGATCGGTACGGACGCCTTCCAGGAGGCGGACATCGTCGGCATCACGATGCCGGTCACGAAGCACAGCTTCCTCATCACCAAGGCCGAGGACATCCCGCACGCCATCGCCGAGGCCTTCCACATCGCGTCGACGGGCCGCCCCGGCCCCGTCCTCGTCGACATCGCCAAGGACGCGCTCCAGGCCGACACCACCTTCAGCTGGCCGCCGACCCAGGACCTGCCCGGCTACCGCCCCGTGACGAAGCCGCACGCCAAGCAGATCCGCGAGGCCGCCCGGCTCATCACCACGGCGAAGCGCCCCGTGCTCTACGTCGGCGGCGGCGTCCAGAAGGCCCGCGCGACCGCCGAGCTGAAGGTCCTCGCCGAGCTGACCGGCGCCCCCGTCACGACAACCCTGATGGCCCTCGGGACCTTCCCCGACAGCCACCCGCAGCACGTCGGGATGCCCGGTATGCACGGCAGCGTCACCGCCGTCACCGCACTCCAGAAGGCCGACCTCATCGTCGCCCTCGGCGCCCGCTTCGACGACCGCGTCACCGGCAAGCTCGACAGCTTCGCGCCTTTCGCGAAGGTCGTGCACGCCGACATCGACCCCGCCGAGATCGGCAAGAACCGCGTCGCCGACGTCCCGATCGTCGGGGACGCGCGCGAGGTCATCGCCGACCTGGTGCAGGCCGTCCAGAGCGAGCACGCGGCCGGGCGCAAGGCCGATCTGACCGCGTGGTGGGCCGACCTCGACCGCTGGCGCGAGACGTACCCGCTCGGCTACGAGCAGCCCGCCGACGGCACCCTCTCGCCGCAGGCCGTCATCGAGCGCATCGGCGCCCTCGCGCCCGAGGACACGATCTTCACCGCGGGCGTCGGCCAGCACCAGATGTGGGCCGCGCACTTCATCAACTACGAGAAGCCCGCGACCTGGCTCAACTCCGGCGGCGCGGGGACGATGGGCTACGCGGTCCCCGCGGCGATGGGCGCCAAGGCCGGGCAGCCCGGGCGCACCGTGTGGGCGATCGACGGCGACGGCTGCTTCCAGATGACCAATCAGGAACTGACCACCTGCGCCCTGAACAACATCCCGATCAAGGTCGCCATCATCAACAACGGCGCCCTCGGCATGGTCCGGCAGTGGCAGACCCTCTTCTACAACCAGCGCTACTCGAACACGGTCCTGTCCGGCGGCCCCGACGGCACCGTGCCCGGCCAGCGCGACGGCGAGCCCCGGCCCGCGGGCACGCGCGTCCCCGACTTCGTCAAGCTCGCCGAGGCGATGGGCTGCGTCGCCCTGCGCTGCGAGGACGCGAGCGAGCTGGACGCGGTGATCGCCAAGGCGAACTCCATCAACGACCGCCCCGTCGTCGTCGACTTCATCGTCCACCAGGACGCGATGGTGTGGCCGATGGTCGCCGCAGGCACGTCCAACGACGACATCATGGCCGCCCTCGGGGTCCGCCCCGACTTCGGCGACGCCGCCGACGACTGAGACGGAAGAGCAGAAACGCACATGAACATGTCCAAGCACACGCTCTCCGTCCTGGTGGAGAACAAGCCGGGCGTCCTCGCCCGCATCACCTCCCTCTTCTCCCGGCGCGGGTTCAACATCGACTCGCTCGCCGTGGGCACCACGGAGCACCCCGACATCTCCCGCATCACCATCGTGGTGAATGTCGACGAGCTTCCCCTGGAGCAGGTCACCAAGCAGCTCAACAAGCTGGTCAACGTCCTCAAGATCGTGGAACTGGAACCCGGTTCGGCGATCCACCGGGAGCTGGTCCTGGTGAAGGTCAGGGCCGACAACGAGACCCGTTCGCAGGTCGTCGAGATCGTCCAGCTCTTCCGCGCGAAGACCGTGGACGTCTCGCCGGACGCCGTCACGATCGAGGCGACCGGCTCCAGCGACAAGCTGGAGGCCATGCTGAAGATGCTGGAACCCTTCGGCATCAAGGAACTCGTCCAGTCCGGCACCATCGCCGTCGGGCGCGGCGGACGGTCCATCACCGACCGTTCGCTGCGCGCCCTGGACCGCAGCGCCTGAGCGGCGGCCACCCGCCGCGGCGGCCACGAGGCGGCGCAGGGGGTCAGGCCCGCACCCGGTGCCGACCGCACGACGCCTCGCCCGGCTTCGTACCCGTAAGGAAAGTGCGCGACCCGCACCCGTACGACGGCGAGCCACCAGGACGCACCCCCGCGCGTGACCCGCGCACAGGTCTCCTTCGCACCACCCCGTCTCGCCGCGCGCGCCGGTCCCGGCCGGCGTTCGCATCCCGAGACCCGAGCACACACCAGACGGACCCCGCCGTACGGTGGGACGCACCATCCGCACACAAGGAGATAAACCAGTGGCCGAGCTGTTCTACGACGACGACGCAGACCTGTCCATCATCCAGGGCCGGAAGGTCGCGGTCCTCGGTTACGGCAGCCAGGGGCACGCCCACGCGCTCTCGCTGCGCGACTCGGGCGTCGACGTGCGGGTCGGTCTGCACGAGGGCTCCACGTCCAAGGCGAAGGCCGAGGAGCAGGGCCTCACCGTCCTGAGCCCCGCCGAGGCGAGCGCCTGGGCCGACGTCATCATGATCCTCGTGCCGGACCCGATCCAGGGCAAGATCTACGAGGAGTCCGTCAAGGACAACCTCAACGACGGCGACGCCCTCTTCTTCGGTCACGGCTTCAACATCCGCTTCGGCTTCGTCAAGCCCCCGGCCGGTGTCGACGTCTGCATGGTCGCCCCCAAGGGCCCCGGGCACCTCGTGCGCCGTCAGTACGAGGAGGGCCGCGGCGTTCCGTGTATCGCGGCCGTCGAGCAGGACGCGACCGGCAAGGCCTTCGACCTCGCGCTCTCGTACGCGAAGGCGATCGGCGGCACCCGCGCGGGCGTCATCAAGACGACCTTCACCGAGGAGACCGAGACCGACCTCTTCGGCGAGCAGGCCGTGCTGTGCGGTGGCACCGCGGCGCTCGTCAAGGCGGGCTTCGAGACCCTCGTCGAGGCCGGTTACCAGCCGGAGATCGCCTACTTCGAGTGCCTGCACGAGCTGAAGCTCATCGTGGACCTCATGTACGAGGGCGGCCTGGAGAAGATGCGCTGGTCCATCTCCGAGACCGCCGAGTGGGGCGACTACGTCTCCGGTCCGCGCATCATCACGGACCAGACCAAGGCCGAGATGAAGAAGATCCTCGGCGAGATCCAGGACGGCAGCTTCGCCAACACCTGGATGAAGGAGTACGAGGCGGGCCTGCCCAAGTACAACGAGTACAAGAAGGCCGACGAGGAGCACCTCCTGGAGACCACGGGCAAGGAGCTGCGCAAGCTCATGAGCTGGGTCGACGAAGAGGCCTGAGCCCCTCGCCCCGCCGTACGGGCGGGGTGCGCGACGACGGGGGCCGGGCGACCGGTCCCCGTCGTCGTACGGGGGGAGAGCGGCCACGGCGGGTACCCGAAACGGACGTACGTGCTATGGACACGTAGTCCAATCCCGAACGGGTGAACCGTCCGTACGGGCGGATCGAGCCCCCTGGTGCGGCACTACACTGCACTTCCATACGCGTCAGGCCCACAGTGTCGTGCGTCTTCCACGCGGCCAGAACCCCCTCCACCGCATGCGGCCGTCGGGACGGCCGTCCGCATAGGACTTGTGAGGACACACGTGAGCGCGCAAGACAAGCCTGTCGTACTGATCGCCGAGGAACTCTCCCCCGCCACCGTCGACGCCCTCGGCCCCGACTTCGAGATCCGCCACTGCGAAGGCGCCGACCGGGCCCAGCTCCTCCCGGCACTCGCCGACGTCGACGCGGTGCTCATCCGCTCCGCGACGAAGATCGACGCCGAGGCCGTGGCCGCGGCCCCGAAGCTCAAAGTCGTCGCCCGCGCGGGCGTCGGCCTCGACAACGTCGATGTCTCCGCCGCCACCAAGGCCGGCGTCATGGTCGTCAACGCCCCCACGTCGAACATCGTGACGGCGGCCGAGCTGGCCTGCGGCCTCCTCATCGCCACGGCGCGCAACATCCCGCAGGCGAGCCAGGCGCTCAAGGGCGGCGAGTGGAAGCGCTCGAAGTACACGGGTGTCGAGCTGGCCGAGAAGACCCTCGGCGTCGTGGGCCTCGGGCGCATCGGCGTCCTCGTCGCGCAGCGCATGTCCGCGTTCGGCATGAAGGTCGTCGCGTACGACCCGTACGTGCAGCCCGCGCGCGCCGCGCAGATGGGCGTCAAGCTCCTCACGCTCGACGAGCTGCTCGAAGTCGCCGACTTCATCACCGTGCACCTCCCCAAGACCCCTGAGACGCTCGGTCTCATCGGCGACGAGGCGCTCCACAAGGTCAAGCCCTCCGTGCGCATCGTCAACGCCGCGCGCGGCGGCATCGTCGACGAGGAGGCGCTCGCCTCCGCGCTCAAGGAGGGCCGCGTCGCGGGCGCCGGGCTCGACGTGTACACCAAGGAGCCCTGCACCGACTCGCCGCTCTTCCAGTTCGACCAGGTCGTGTGCACGCCGCACCTCGGCGCGTCGACCGACGAGGCGCAGGAGAAGGCCGGTATCGCCGTCGCGAAGTCCGTGCGCCTCGCGCTCGCGGGTGAGCTGGTTCCCGACGCGGTCAACGTGCAGGGCGGCGTCATCGCCGAGGACGTCAAGCCCGGCCTCCCGCTCGCCGAGCGCCTCGGCCGCATCTTCACCGCGCTCGCGGGCGAGGTCGCCGTCCGTCTCGACGTGGAGGTCTACGGCGAGATCACGCAGCACGACGTCAAGGTGCTCGAACTCTCCGCGCTCAAGGGCGTCTTCGAGGACGTCGTCGCGGAGACCGTGTCGTACGTCAACGCGCCGCTCTTCGCGCAGGAGCGCGGCGTCGAGGTCCGCCTCACGACCAGCTCGGAGTCCCCCGACCACCGCAACCTCGTGACGGTGCGCGGCACGCTCGGCGACGGAAGCGAGGTCGCGGTCTCGGGCACCCTCGCCGGGCCCAAGCACCTCCAGAAGATCGTCGCCATCGGTGAGCACACCGTCGACCTCGCCCTCGCCGACCACATGGTCGTACTGCGCTACGCCGACCGTCCGGGCGTCGTCGGCACCGTGGGCCGCGTACTCGGCGAGTCGGGCATCAACATCGCGGGCATGCAGGTCTCGCGCGCCGAGGAGGGCGGCGAGGCCCTCGCGGTCCTCACGGTCGACGACTCGGTCCCCGCCGACGTCCTCGCGGAGGTCGCGCAGGAGACGGGTGCGACGTCGGCGCGTGCGGTCAACCTGATCTGATCCCGGCGGGGGCGACGGCGCCCGCCGGGGTGCGGCTGTCCCGCACGGAGCGCTCGGGGGGTGCGGCTGTCCCGCGCGGAGCGCGAAGAGGCCCGCTTCCTCCCGCCTGAACGGCGGTGGGGGAGCGGGCCTCTTGGCGTGTACGGGGGCGGGGGCGGAGGGGTGCGGGCGGGTGCGGCCCGGGCGGGAGGGCGTGGGAAGGGCGGGCGCGGGCGCGCACGGTGCGGCGCGCGGGGGCGCGGGTCACGCGTCGTCCGGGAGCGCCTTCGCGGGGACGGGCGCGGGGGCGGCCGCCTGTGGGGGTACGGGAGCGGTGGGCGCGGTCCCGGTGGGGACGGGGCCGGGCGTGGGGTGGGCAGGGGTGGGGCCGGGCCCGGCGGCGTCCGCGTCCTTGCCTGTGTGCCTGCCCGCGGCCTGGCCCGTGTCCCCGTCCCTGTCCCTGTCCCTGTCCCTGTCCTTGTCCTTGTCCTTGTCGCGCAGGGTGAGGACGGCGCTCGCCGCGCAGAGGACGAAGAGCGCGGCGCACGTCCAGGCCGCGACGTGCATCCCGGAGACGAAGGCGTCGCGCGCCGTGCGCAGGAGCGCTGTGCCCTGTTCGCCGCCGATGCGCGTCGCGTGGGCCACGGCGCCGCCGAGCGTCTCGCGGGCGCTGTCCGGGAGGTTGTCCTGCCCGGCGTCGGTGACGCGGGCGCGGTAGACGGTCGTGGCGAGGGAGCCGAGCGTCGCGAGCCCGAGCGCGCCGCCGAACTCCTGGCCCGTCTCCCACAACGCCGACGCGGTGCTCGCGCGTTCGACGGGCACGGCGCCCATCGCGAGGTCGGTGAGCTGCGAGAGCACGGTCACGATGCCGACGGCGAGCAGTCCCGCCGCGGTCAGGATCAGCGCGAGCGAGTCGGTGCCCAGCAGCCCCATCACCGCCATGCCGCTCGCGCTCAGGACGAAGCCTGAGGCGACGACGCGTCCGCGCGGTACGCCGCGCTGCACGAGCGCCGTCACGACGGGGGCCGCCGCACCGATCGGGACCGAGGGCACGAGGCTCCACAACGCGGCCTGGAGGGCGCTGAGTCCGAGGACCGACTGGAGGTACTGCGTCGTGAAGAACGAGGAGCCCAGCATCCCGAAGGCGCCGATCGTGCCGAGGAGAAGCGCGCCGCGGTAGCCGCGCACCCTCAGGAGCGCGGGCGGCACCATCGGCCGCTCGACGGTGCGCTGCCTGCGGACGAACAGGACCAGGAAACCGAGCCCGGCGGCCAGGGCGAGGGCGTAGGAGGGGCGCATCCCGTTGCCGGGGATCTCCTTGAGCGCCCACACCAGGGGCAGGACGGCGGCGAGGGAGAGCGGCACGCTGAGCAGGTCGAACTTCCCGCCGTCGGGGTCGCGGTACTCGGGGATGAGGAGCGGCGCGAGGACGAGCAGCAGGAGCATCGCGGGCAGGTTCACGAGGAAGACGGAGCCCCACCAGTAGTGCTCGACCAGGACGCCGCTCACGACGGAGCCGAGCGCGATACCGCCCGTCAGGACGGCGGTCCACGCGCCGATCGCGCGGGCCCGCTGCTTCGCGTCCTCGAAGAGGACGCGGACGAGGCCCATCGTCGAGGGCATGAGCGTGGCGCCGCCGACGCCGAGCACGGCACGCGCGGCGATGAGCATCTCGGGGGTCGTCGCGTACGCGGCCGCCGCGCTCGCCGCGCCGAACGCCGTGGCGCCGCACAGCAGGAGCCTGCGGCGCCCGATGCGGTCGCCGAGCGACCCCATCGTGAGGAGGAGCCCGGCGAGCAGGAAGCCGTAGACGTCGTAGATCCACAGCTGTTCGGTGCCGCTCGGGGCGAGATCGGCGTTGATGGCCGGGACCGCGAAGAAGAGCACCGAGGTGTCCATCGCGACCATGAGGAGGGCGAGCAGGAGGACGGTGAAGGCGGCCCACTCACGGCGGCCCGCACGAGGCGCGGATTCCGGGCGGTGGCCTGGGGCGAGGTGTTCTGAGGTCATGGGAAGAACGCTAGAGGCGGATCTGTACGGGTGTCTATGACGACTGTATAGGACGCCTGTTTAATACGTTCGTTTCATACATGTGTCTACGTGTTCTGGCGTAGGTCGTCCACGCATCTGTACAAGCGTCTGTGACGCGCGTCAGAACCCCGTTACGCTTCCCGTATGGGACACCGTGAGGATCTGCTCGAAGGCGCCAAACGCTGCTTGCTGGACAAGGGGTTCGCCGCCACGACGGCGCGCGACATCGTGCGGGAATCGGGCGCGAACCTCGCATCGATCGGCTACCACTACGGCTCGAAGGACGCGCTGCTCGGGCGCGCCTACGTCGCGCTCGTGGAGGAGATGGACCTGAGTCCGGCCGAAGGGACGCCGGGTGCCGACGCGGCGCCCGGCACCCTCGCGCACTTCCGCGCGACGTGGGAGGCCGTGCTCGCCTCGTTCCCCACGCAGCGCCCCCTCTGGCGGCTCAGCTTCGAGATGGCGCTCTTCGGCGACCGCTGGCCCGCCGCGCGCGACGTGCTCATCGCCGCGCAGCCGGCGGGTCGTTCAGGGCTCCTCGCCGCCTTCTCCGGACTCGACGAGGACTCCCTGCCCCCCGAACTCGTCGACACAGAGGGCCGCCTCCACATGACGCTGCTCAACGGCCTCACCCTCCAGTGGCTCTTCGACCCCGAATCGGCCACGACGGCGGAGGCCCTGACGGAGGGCATGCGGAGCTTCCTGGGGCGGGTGTGGGAGTACGGCGAGGACTGACAAGGGCGGGAGGCGGGACGCTACGTCGCGGGGGAGGGGGGCCACGTCGCGCGGGGACGGGTCGGCGACGTCGCGCGGGGACGGGTCGGCGACGTCGCGCGGGGACGGGTCGGCGACGTCGCGCGGGGCGCCGCTACGTCGCGTACGGGCGGGGGCGTTCCGCGCGACGTCGCCCCGCGCGACGCTCCCCTCCCGCGACGTCGCCCCGCGCCACGTCGCCCCGCGCCACGTCGCCCCGCGCGCCGTGTCACGCCGCGCCGCCTCCCCGCCGCCGCGCGTCCTCACACCGCGCAGCGCGGCGCCCCGGCGTCACGCCCCGTACTGCCGCAAGGCCCCGTACTGCCGCCCCGCCCCGTACCCCTCCTCACTCCTCCTCCGCCTCGTCGCGCAGGTGCCAGCCGAGCTGGAAGCGTGTGGCGGCGCCCGTGCGGTCCATCATGCGGCGGATGCGGCGGTGGACGGTGCGGACCGAGGTGTTCATGCGCTGGGCTATCGCCTCGTCGGTGAGGCCGGCGAGCATGAGGGTCTGGATCGCGCGGTCGTCCTCGCCGCGGGAGTGGCCGCTCAGCGGCCTGGCGCGCTGCCAGACCTGCTCGAAGAGGGCGGTGAGCGCGCCGACGACGCCGGGGGCGTGGACGATCGCGGCGTGCTCGGCGATGTCGTCGGGGTCCTGGCGGAGCGGCAGCAGGGCGTGCTCGCGGTCGACGACGACGAGTTTGGTGGGGACCTCGGCGGCGACCCGTATCTCCTCGCCCATCGAGACACCGAGCGTGAGCAGGGCGAGGTCCTGCTCGACGACGGCCGGTTCGACGACGACGCGGATGTGTACGCCGCGCTCGATGGCGGTCAGTTCGGCCGGGTTGTCCGCGCGCTGCACCGCGACGGCGGGGCCCTTGCTGAGGTTGAGGACCTCGCGCCTGGCCCCGCGCTGAAGCTGGAGGAAACGGTGCCGAATGTTCTCCGGGCCGTGCACGATCTCCATGCTGTCGCCGGTGCCGCGCCGGGCGACGGTGGTGCGGTAGGAGGCGTCGAGCTTGGCGATCTCGGCCGAGACCGCGCGCAGTTCGTCCTGCCGCACCGCGAGCAGCGACCCGAGCGCGAGCTGCGGCGGCGCGGGTTCCCACCACAGGGCCTCGGCGTGCCCCGCTCCGAGCCTGGTCACCAGGCCCGTGGCGCGCAGCTCCTCCAAGGTGTCCACGACACGGGGGAGTTCGAGGGCGCAGGATTGCGCGAGGGATTCCGCCGTGGCCGTACCGGCTTCGACGAGGTGGCGGTAGACGCACTCTTGTGACCGGTTGAGATCGAGATTGTGCAGCACTTTTCCCTGTTTCGTCCCCGCCCCCGTCATCACCTGTCCATCCGATTATCACTGACAAGTTCTTGCCATTGACAGTGATGCGACACGTGGGGCCATTGCCCACGCACCTGGTCGCTCGCGACGATTCCGGAGGTCCACTCCTCACCCCCCCCCTTCCAGAAGGTCAGGCATGTCCTCCTCCAGCACCAGACGCATACGGCTGGCCGCCGCCACCTCGACGGCCGCGCTCCTGTGCGGGCTGTTCACCACGCTGCCCGCACAGGCCGCACCCCCGCAGACCGGGTCCGACCACACCCCGGACCGCGTCGCGGGCTCGCACACCAAGGTTCCGTCCTTCGTCCGCGGTCTCAAGGACCGTGCGGCGAAGTCCGCTTCGGGCAAGAAGGAGACCCCGGCCGTCGCCGCCGAGGAGCACCTCGCCCAGCACGACGACGTCTTCCACACGAAGAACCTCGACCTGTCGAAGCCGAGGTCGAGCACGGTCGACGGCCGTACGACGGTCAGCTTCACGCAGCGCCACAAGGGCATCCCGGTCCTCGGCGCCGAGTACAAGGTGCACACCAAGGGCACCGAGGTCGAGTCCGCGAGCGGCAGCCTCTTCACCGACCTCAAGGTCGGCGCGACGCCGAAGCTGACGTCGAAGCAGGCGCAGAATCGTCTCTTCGCCGACGAGAGCCTCCGCAAGCTGAGCCCCGAGGGCCGCACGATCGAGGCGCACGACCTCGTCGTCCTGCCCAAGGGCGAGGGCGTCCTGACCTACCACTTCACCGTGAAGGGGACCCAGCGCTCCGGCGAGCCCGTGAGCCAGCAGGTCTACGTCGACGCGCACACCGGTGGCATCGCCTTCTCGTACAACGACATGGCCGGTATCGCCGCGGCCGGTACGGCGGCGAGCGCCCCCGCCCGGGCGCGGGCCGCCGACGCGGAGCCCGGTGTCACCGAGGGCCCGGTCACCGCGACGGGCACCACCTACGACGGCGACACCGTCGACCTGAACGCCTACCAGCGCGCCGACGGCAAGGTCGAGCTGCGCGACCAGACGCAGACGATGTTCCAGAAGACCGGTGGCGAGATCCTCACGTACGACGCGCAGCGCGGCGACGTGAAGAATTACCAGAGCGTGCTCCCCGCCGACACCCCGCTCGCCGCCGCCGACTCCACGGAGTTCCCGGCCGAGGCGACCGACACGGGGGCGGTGGACGCGCACACCAACGCGGCCAAGGTCTACGCCTTCTACAAGAAGCAGTTCAAGCGCGACGGCATCGACGGCAAGGGCGGCACGATGCGCTCGGTCGTCAACGTCACGTCGAACGGTGTCGCGTACCCGAACGCGTTCTGGGACGGCACCAAGATGGTGTACGGCAACATCAACGGCGCCCCGGCCTCGGTCGGCCTCGACGTCGTCGGGCACGAGATGACCCACGGCATCACCGAGCACACCGCCGGGCTCCTCTACGTCTCCCAGTCCGGCGCGCTCAACGAGGCGATCAGCGACTACTTCGGCGAGGCGATGGAGGTCGATGACGAGGGCCTCGCGATGAACGACCCGATGGCGGGTCTCATCGGTGAGGACCTGTGCGGCCACGACGAGGACCCGGCCACGTGCGCGCTGCGCGACCTCAGTGACGGCCGCCGCGCCGACCGCGACTTCATCAACATCCCGCTCGCCAGCGACAACGGCGGCGTCCACTCGAACTCCACCATCATCGGCGGGGCCATGTGGGACATGCGCAAGTCGCTGAGCAAGAAGTTCGCCGACAACGTCATCTACACGGCGGCGCTGGAGAACTTCACGCCGTGGACGGACTTCCTCCAGGCGCGCTACGGCATCGTCGACGCCGCGCGTCGTCTCGGCGCCACCAACACCCAGCTCCAGAAGATCAACAACGCCTTCGACGCGCACGGCATCGTGCCCGGCTGGGAGGACGTCGAGGCGCCGCGCGACGCCGTCACCCTCGCCAAGGACGTCGCGCCCGGCGCCGAGGGCATGGACATGTCGCACACCATCGCCGTCGACGGCGACCGCTGGGCGACCTCGTACGTCGACCTGAAGAGCTTCTTCGACGGCACGCCCGAGTACGGCATCAAGACCGGCAAGATCTCGCAGCCCGAGAAGGGCGCCAACGACATCTCGACGCCGGGCGTCTGGATGATCGACCCGGCCCTCAAGGGCAACAAGCTGTACTACAGCCGCGTGGGCGTCAACGGCGCGGACATCGTCAGCAGGCCCGCGGGCGGGGGCAAGAACGCGCAGGAGACCGTCGTCGCGGGCGGCCCCGGTGACCAGCGCGAGGCCGACGTCGACGGCAACGTCGTGACCTGGGTCGACATCCAGGGCGACGAGGCCGACGTGTGGGTCAGGCAGGGCAGCAAGCCCGCCGTCAACATCACCCCGGAGCCGGGCACGAGCGCCGTGCGCCCGCAGATCGCCGGTGGCAAGGTCTCGTTCATCGACTACGGCGGCGCGTCGACGACGATGCTCAACGTCTACGACCTCGCGACGAAGAAGCTGACCGTCACGAAGGCCGGCGACCTGCTCAGCTCGGCGACCGACTACGTCTCGAACGGCAAGTACGGCTTCGCTGTCATCACCAACCCGTTCCTGCTCGGTTTCCAGAGCGCCAAGGGGTACGACCTGTCCGACCCGGCGAACACCGCCAAGCAGAAGAGCGTCAAGCTCCGGTCGATCTTCGGCTCCGGCGTGCAGCTCGCGGCCAACGACACCCAGCTCGTCCGCACCGACCTGCTCTCCGCGACGCTCGGCGGCGCCACCAACGCCAACATGCCGAAGCTTGAGGTCGCCGATGTCGAGGACGTCATGACCGGCGACGGCGGCACGTGGCAGCGCGTCTCCTGCGCCCCGACCGGCCAGATGTACCCGGGCATGGACGACGGCTCGCAGCGCGTCGTCTGGGCCGACACGCGCGGCACGACCGACATCGTGACCCGCGAGACCCCGGCGGGCGCCTGCTCCTGACGCCCACCGGTGACCCGAGCGCGCCGGGGGGCGCGTGACGGCTCCCTCGGGCGTGACGCGTCACGCGTCACGCACCACCGCCGCCCCGTGGCTCATGCCGCGGGGCGGCGCCGTGCGACGCGGCGGCGCGACGTCGCGTGGCGTGGCGTGGCGTCGCGTCGCGCGGCGCGACGTGGGCGGGCGGCGTCACGTACGCGGCGTACGCGGCGTCGGCCGCGCGTCGAGTACGTACGCGGCCCAGCGCTCCACGAGCGCGCGGTCCGCTTCCCGCGGCGCGGCCAGCACCACGACCGCGTCGGCCTCGGACAGCTCACGCGCCGTCAGCGGCACGCACAGGAGCCCCGCCGGGTGCGCGCTCGTCGCCGCGTGCGCCACCGCGGCGCGTACGTGCGCGCCCGCCGCGTGCAGGAGCCGCGCGAGCGGCGGCACCGGCGCGCCGCCACCCCCGCCGTCCCCGCTCCCGCGCGCGAGACCGAGCAGCAGGACGCGGGCGCCCACGAGCGCGACGCCGCGTGCCGCGAGCCCCTCGGCGAGGCGGCTCACGACTGGAGCGTGGTCCGGCGCGGGGCCTGGGCCCGTGGGTACCGCGGTGACATCACCTTCCGTCATGGACGTATATGACCTGAAAAAGTGACCGGTGGGGGAGTGGATACGGCGACCACGTGCCCCGTACCACCCGGACGCCGCAGCGGCGCACGCCGCGGCGTCACGACGCGGCCGCGGTCCGCCACGCGGCCGCGGCCCGCCACGTCACAACCGCGCCGCCTTCACCCCCATGTGCAGCAGCAACCGGTGCTCCCCGTCGTCCAGGTCCAGGCCCGTCAGCTGCTCCACCCGCGAGAGCCGGTAGTACAGCGTCTGCCGGTGGATGCCCAGCGCCGCGGCCGTGCGGCCCGCCTGGCCCGCGTGGTCCAGGAAGACCTCGACGGTGCGCGCCAGCTCCGCGTGGGCGGGCGAGAGGAGGTCACGCAGGACGGGGTCGTGCGCCGCGCCGGGCGGCAGCGCGGTCAGGAGGCGGTACGGGCCGACAGCGGACCACTGCGCGACCGGGCCGAGCGCCGGTTCCGCCGCCGCCGCGCGGGCCGCGGCGACGGCCTCCCGCCACAGCTCGGGCACCTCCGCCGGGCCGCGTCGCGGAGCCCCCACACCCGCCGCGGCGCCCGTCGCGAGCTGCCCCGCCGCCGAGAGCACCGACGCGGGCACGCCCGTCCCCGTCCGTACCCGCACGAGCAGCGCGAGGCGTCTGCCGCCGCCCGCCGTCGGCAGGACGCACGCCGCGGCGGTGCCGGGGACGCGGCGCGCGGGCGGCGGCTCGTCGGCGGGCCACGGCGCGACGCAGAGGACGGTGTAGAGGTCGTCGGCGTGCGGCCCGAGCGCGGCGCGCAGCGCGGCGAGCGCCGTGTCGCGCTCCCAGCCGGCCGCCGTCGTCACGGCGCGCCGGAACTCGCGCGTGGCCGCGTCCTCCGCCGTCGCCTCGTCGGCGAGCAGCTCACCGATCCGGTCGGCGACCTGCATCGCCGAGGCGAGCTGGGGAGCGGTCGGCCCGTGCGCGCCGTCGAGCAGCCACACGTACCCGTACACCGTCCCCGCGTGCCGCACGGGCAGGCAGATGCGATCGCGCAGCACCCCCGCGTCCGGCGAGGCCGGGATGCGTACCGGGCCCGTCGCGCGCGCGATGCCGAAGCCCTCGAACCACGCCCGCACCTGCGCCGACGACGTGCGCGTGAGGATCGTGCGCGTACGCACCTGGTCGAGCGACTCCTCGCCGCCCGGCCCGCCGTCGTGGGCGCCGAAGGCGATGAGCCCGAAGTCCTTGTCCTCCAGCGTCGCCGGGGCACCGAGCAGCGCGGAGATCTCGTCCACGAGTTCCTGGTAGTCGGCCTTCACCCCACCATTGTCGCGCGCCCGGACAGTCGTTTCATACAAATGTCTGAGAACCGAACGGGGGATGCGTGACAGGTGTCGATGGCATACGCGGCGTCGCGTCCCGAGAATCGGCAGTGACTGCGGTGTGGTCCCGTGCACACAAGGCACGCGTGCTCACCGGCAGCTCCTGCCGCGTTCCCCCGCGCGACAGGTCTCGATCCGCCTTCCCCGCCCCACCCCCCCCGGGCGGGGAAGGCGCCCGTCCGCATCGTGGAGGTCCCCGTGCTGGGTCCCGTGATTCTCGCCGCGTCGCGCAGCGACCGGCTGCGCCGCGTCGTCTCGGCCGCGCCCGTCACCAAGCCGGTCGTGAACCGCTTCATCCCCGGCGAGAGCGTCGACCAGATCGTCCCGATCATCGTCGACGCCACGAGCAAGGGCCTGGAGCTGACGATGGACGTCGTCGGCGAGGACATCACGACGCCCGAGCAGGCCGCCGCCGCGCGCGACGCCTACCTGGAGCTGATCGAGCACCTCACGGCACTCGACCTCGGCACCCGCGCCGAGATGTCCGTCAAGCTCTCGATGTTCGGGCAGGCGCTGGAGGGCGGCCATGAGCTGGCCCTCGCCAACGTCCGCCCCGTCGTCGAGGCCGCCGCGGCGATCGGCACGACGGTCACGCTCGACGCCGAGGACCACACGACGCTCGACTCGATGTTCGCGATCCACGAGGAGCTGCGGAAGGACTTCCCGCAGACCGGCTGCGTCATCCAGGCCTACCTCTTCCGCACCGAGGACGACGCGCGCCGCCTCGCCGCCGCCGGCAGCCGCGTGCGCGTCGTGAAGGGCGCCTACAAGGAGCCCGCCTCGGTCGCCTACCAGGAGAAGCCGGAGATCGACAAGGCGTACGTCCGCGTCCTGCGCATCCTCATGGAGGGCGACGGCTACCCGATGGTCGGCTCGCACGACCCCCGTATCGTGGAGATAGCGCAGGAACTGGCGCGCCGCGCGGGCCGCAAGCCCGGCGACTTCGAGTTCCAGATGCTGTACGGCATCCGCTCCGACGAGCACGTACGGCTCGCCCGCGAGGGCCACCGGATGCGCGTCTACACCGCGTACGGCACCGACTGGTACGGCTACTTCATGCGGCGTCTCGCCGAGAAGCCCGCCAACCTCCTCTTCTTCCTGCGCTCGGTCCTCACCAAGAACTGAGGACCGGGGCTCCGTCCTCGCCCAGCACCGCCCGCGCGGCGGCCCCCGTACCGCGCACCCCCGACCCCAAGGAGAACGGACATCATGGACGCTGTGACCCAGGTCCCCGCCCCCTACAACGAGCCCGTTCACGGCTACGCGCCCGGCAGCCCCGAGCGCGCCCGCCTGGAGACCAAGCTCAAGGAGCTGGCCGAGAACCCGATCGAGCTGCCCATGACCATCGGGGGCGTCAAGCGCCTCGGCGGCGGCGAGGAGTTCAAGGTCGTCCAGCCGCACGCCCACGCGTCCGTCATCGGTACGGGTCGCGGCGCGACGCGGCAGGACGCGCAGGACGCGATCGACGCCGCGCTCGCCGCGGCCCCGGCTTGGCGCGCGATGTCCTTCGACGACCGCGCCGCGATCATCCTGCGCGCCGCCGACCTGCTCTCCGGGCCGTGGCGCGAGACCATCGCCGCCTCGGTCATGCTCGGCCAGGGCAAGACCGCGCAGCAGGCCGAGATCGACGCGCCGTGCGAGCTGGTCGACTTCTGGCGCTTCAACGTCCATTACGCGCGCCAGATCCTCGCCGAGCAGCCCCCGGCGAACTCGCGGACCGTGTGGAACCGCATGGACCACCGGCCGCTCGAAGGCTTCGTCTACGCGATCACGCCGTTCAACTTCACGGCGATCTCGCTCAACCTGCCGACCGCGCCCGCGCTCATGGGCAACGTCGTCGTGTGGAAGCCGTCCCCGACCCAGACCCACGCCGCCGTGCTCATGATGCGGCTCCTGGAGGAGGCCGGGCTGCCCAAGGGCGTCATCAACCTCGTCACGGGCGACGGCATCGCCGTCTCGGACGTCGCGCTCAACCACCGCGACCTCGCCGGCATCCACTTCACCGGTTCCACCAAGACCTTCCAGCACCTGTGGAAGACGGTCGGCACCAACATCGAGAAGTACCGCACCTACCCGCGCCTCGTCGGCGAGACCGGCGGCAAGGACTTCGTCGTCGCCCACCCGAGCGCCGACCGCGCCGTGCTCAAGACCGCGCTGACGCGTGGCGCCTTCGAGTACCAGGGCCAGAAGTGCTCCGCGACCTCGCGCGCCTACATCCCGGCCTCGATCTGGAACGACGGCTTCAAAGAGGAGTTCGCGGCCGAGGTCGACGGCATCGCGATGGGCGACGTCACCGACTTCAGGAACTTCATCGGCGCCGTCATCGACGAGCGCGCCTTCGCGAAGAACAAGGCCGCGATCGACCGTGCCAAGGCCGACGACTCCTGCACGATCGTCGCGGGCGGTACGTACGACGACTCCGTGGGCTACTTCGTGCGCCCGACCGTCATCGCGTGCACCGACCCGGAGAACGAGGTCTTCACGACCGAGTACTTCGGCCCGATCCTCGCCGTGCACGTCTACGAGGACGACGCCTATGAGGCCATGCTCGACCAGATGGAGTCGGTCTCCGACTACGCCCTGACCGGTTCGGTCATCGCGAGCGACCGTGCGGCGGCCGCCTTCACGATGGACAAGCTCCGCTACGCGGCCGGCAACTTCTACATCAACGACAAGTCGACCGGCGCCGTCGTCGGCCAGCAGCCCTTCGGCGGCGGCCGTGCCTCCGGCACCAACGACAAGGCCGGGGCCCCGCAGAACCTCCAGCGCTGGACGCTCACGCGCGCCATCAAGGACTCGCTGGTCTCCCCGACCGACTACACCTACCCCCACATGGGCTGACGGCAGCCCCGGGCGCAAGGCCCGTCCCCGCGTACGGGCCCCCGTTCCCCGGGGGCCCGCCGCGCCCCCGCCCCCGCCCCCGGCCCTGGTGCTCATACCGGCCGGGGGCGGTGCCGCGTTCGGGGGCGGGGGAGGGGGCGCGTTCCCCCCTCCCCCCCGCGCGTTCCCCCCCCCGGCACCGACGCCGTCTCCGGTCGCGCCGCTTCCACTCGCGCCGCCTCGCATCCGTTCCGCTCCACCCCTGTTCCCAGAGCTAAGCGTCCGCTTAGTATGGGGGAGCGGCCGGGACCACGTGCCGCGTCTCGCAGCCCCGGAGAGGATCATGGCGAAGAACGCGAAGACCGCCGAGAAGAGCGGCTCCCTGCTCCTGTCCCGCAGGGACCTGAGCTTCCTCCTGCACGAGTGGCTGCACGTCGAGGACCTGACCGCCCGCCCCCGTTACGCCGAGCACGACCGCGCGACGTTCGACGCGGTGCTCGAACTGAGCGAGACCCTCGCCGCGCGTCACTTCGCGCCGCACAACAAGCTCGGCGACGCGCACGAGCCCACCTTCGACGGCGAGCGCGTGCACATCGTCCCCGAGGTCGGCGAGGCGCTCAAGGTCTTCGCCGACGCCGGGCTCACGAGCGCCGGGCTCGACGCCTCGGTCGGCGGGATGCAGCTGCCGCGCGTCGTCACGGACGCGTGCTTCGCGTGGTTCCAGGCGGCGAACGTCGGCACGTCCGCGTACCCCTTCCTCACCATCGGCAACGCGAACCTGCTCCTCGCCCACGGCAGCCAGGAGCAGATCGACACCTTCGTGCGGCCCATGTCCGAAGGCCGCTGGTTCGGCACGATGTGCCTCTCCGAGCCGCAGGCGGGGTCCTCGCTCGCCGACGTCCGCACCCGCGCCGAGCACGCGGGCGACGGCACGTACCGCCTCTTCGGCAACAAGATGTGGATCTCGGGCGGCGACCACGAGCTGACCGAGAACATCGTGCACCTCGTCCTCGCCCGCACCCCGGGAGGACCGGCGGGCGTCAAGGGCCTCTCGCTCTTCGTCGTGCCCAAGCGCCTCGTCGAGCCGGACGGCACGCTCGGCGCGCGCAATGACGTCGTGCTCGCCGGGCTCAACCACAAGATGGGCTACCGGGGCACGACCAACACGCTCCTCAACTTCGGCGAGGGCGCGCACCGTCCCGGCGGCGAGGCGGGCGCGGTCGGCTACCTCGTCGGCGAGGAGAACAAGGGCCTCGCGTACATGTTCCACATGATGAACGAGGCGCGCATCGGCGTAGGGCTCGGCGCGACCGCGCTCGGCTACACCGGCTACCTGCACGCGCTCGACTACGCGCGCACGCGCCCCCAGGGCCGCCCCGTCGCCGCGAAGGACCCCGCGAGCCCGCAGGTCCCGATCATCGAGCACACCGACGTGCGCCGGATGCTCCTCGCGCAGAAGGCGTACGTCGAAGGCGCCCTCGCCCTCACCCTCTACTGCGGCCGGCTCGTCGACGAACAGCGCACCGCGCCGGACGAGGCGGCGCGCGAGGAGGCGGGGCTGCTCCTCGACATCCTCACGCCGATCGCCAAGAGCTGGCCCTCGCAGTGGTGCCTGGAGGCGAACAGCCTCGCGATCCAGGTGCACGGCGGCTACGGCTACACGCGCGAGTACGACGTCGAGCAGTTCTACCGCGACAACCGCCTCAACCCCATCCACGAGGGCACCCACGGCATTCACGGCCTCGACCTCCTCGGCCGCAAGGCGGTCATGAAGGGCGGCGCCGCGCTGCGCCTCCTGCTCGGCCGCTTCGAGGAGACGGCGCGCCGCGCGGCGTCGGCGGGCGGCGACGCCGCGACGTACGCGACGTCCCTGCGCGAGGCGGCGGCGCGCCTCGGCGCCGTGACGGCGCGGCTGTGGCGGGACGGCGACGCGCGCGTCGCGCTCGCCAACGCCTCCGTCTACCTGGAGGCCGCCGGCCACGTCGTCCTCGCCTGGATCTGGCTCGAACAGCTCCTCACGGCCGACGAGGGCGAAGGGAGCTTCTACGCGGGCAAGCGGGCCGCCGCGCGTTACTTCTTCCGGTACGAGCTGCCCCGTACGGGCCCGCAGTTCGCGCTGCTCGAAAGCCTCGACACGACGGCGGCCGACATGGAACCCGACTGGTTCTGAGGCTCCGGCCGGTTTCACGGGCCCGTCCGGGGGAGGGGCGAGGGGGCGGCTCCGGCGCACGCGGCGTGGCGCGTGCGCCGCGGCCGTCTCAGATAGTAGGAAGTCCGAGTAATTGTGGAGACAGCGACGCCGAGCTGACCTAGCTTTGTAGGAGCCGGACTGTTCTCGCCCGACCTGGCGAAGGCGGTCGTGGCCGTGGCCCCGCGCAGGCGAACCCTGCGGGCCCGGTCCCCGCCCCGGACGGCGCGCACCCCGTGGTCCCCGTACCCCGGCATCCCGTCGGACGTACCCGGCTCAGCGGGCCCCGTCGCCACAGTCCACCCTCCACGCCCGACTCGGCCGCACCGCGCCCCGACGCGGACCGGACGGCGCGGCGTGCCCCCACCGCCCACGGGCCATCCGTGGACCTGGACCTGCTAGGAGTCGATCCTCATGGCCGCAGAGACGACCGTCCGCCGCGTCCGCCACTCCGCCACGCGCAGCGAGGCCGAGCGCCGCAACGCCGCCGCCGCGCTCCAGCGCGCCCTCGACCGCCGCGACAACGGCGGCCAGACCGGGCACTGACGCGCCGTCGCCCCCTCCCGCGGGGCGCGCCGAGCTGGTACACATACGCCACCGGGAGCCGCCGGTCGCCCGGCCGGCCCGTAAGGACGCGGGCCGGCCGGCACCTTCACGCGCGCACCGGGCCCGCGCGGGCCTCAGCGCGTGATCGTGAAGTGGTCGACGCGCTCGCCCGTCTCGGCGAGCGCCGTGACCTCCAGGCGCGGTCGCGCCCCCGTCGTCACCCGCACCGCGAGGAACGAGAAGCCGGTGTATCGCACGCGGGACCACTCGACCGCCTCGGTGGCCTTGCCCGCCTCCGTCCAGTGGTACGAGGGCACCGAGTCGACGTGCTGCTCGTGTCCCTCGTACGAGTCGGGCGCGGGGAAGTCGTAGAGGGCCTTGCCCGCGCCGCCCGCCGTCACGTACACGATGCCGTCGCGCGTCGACGAGACCGATTCGCCGATCGGCACGGTGCGCGCGATGCGACCGCCGCGCAGCGCGTCGGTCCGCTCGTAGACGTGGTTGTGGCCGTTGACGACGAGGTCCACGCGGTACTTGTCGAAGAGCGGCACCCACGCCTCGCGCACGCCGCCGTCCGAGGCGTGCGCGTTCGTCGTCGAGAAGGCGCAGTGGTGGAAGAAGACCACGACGAAGTCCACGTCGCGGTGCGCGCGCAGCTCCTTGAGCTTGCGCTCCAGCCACTTCGTCTGGGCGCCGCCCGTGTAGCCGGTGTTCGCCCTGATCTCCAGGCTCACGTCATTGGCGTCGAGCGCGACGACGCCGACGTTGCCGTAGACGAAGGAGTACACGCCGGGCGACTTCTCCGCGTCGAGCCCGCCCTTCGGCAGCGACCAGCGCGCGTTCTGCCCGCCGTAGCCGTTCGGCGAGTACCACGCCTCCATGTCGTGGTTGCCCGTCGTCACCATCCACGGCACCTTCGACGCGACGGACTCGGTCTGCGCGAGGAACTGGTCCCACACGCGCGCGTCGTAGACGTCGCCCGCCTCGCCCTGCCCGCTGCTGTCCGCGTAGCAGATGTCGCCCGCGTGCAGGTGGAAGGAGGGGTTCTGGCCGAGGATCAGCGCGTCGTTGGCGAGCGCGTCGTAGGAGACGCCCTGGTCGCCGAAGGCGGTGAAGGTGAACGACTCCGGGCGCGCGGGCGCCGTGCGGAAGCTGCCGATCGTGCCGATGTTGCGCGGGTTCGCCGGGTCGAAACCGGTGTGGCCGATGCCGTAGTAGTACGTCGTGTCCGGGCGCAGCCGCTCCAGCTCGACGTGCAGGTAGTACTGGTCGACGGCCGGGAGGTTCGAGGTGAGCGCGGGGGTGTGCAGCGCCCGCACCTCCGCCTCGATCTTCCTGCTGAGGTCCCAGGGGTGCGTACCGACGCGCAGGAAGGGCTTCTTGACGGGCAGCGGCACCTGCCAGCTCACCGTCATCTGTGTGCGCGGGTCGGCGCCGAAGGCGAGGTGGCGCGCGAACGGCGCGACGAGTGAGCCGTCGACGCGGGACGCCGCGGAGGAGGGCAGGAAGGCGGGCGACGGGGCGGGGGTACGCGTCGCGACGTGCTGCGCGGCGTTCGCGCTGCCACCGAGCACGCCGAGGCCGGCGACGGCGCCGGCGGTGACGGTGCCCGCGCGCAGCGCCGAACGCCGCGTCAGCTTGCGGCGCAGGTACTCGTGCTGCTCGGGCATCGTCATACGGGAAGCGAGGTGGTCGGGGATGCCGACCCGTGGTGTCTCCATGAGCGGAAGGTCCCACTCGCGCGTGGCTTACGTGTGGCGTACAGGTGTCCGCGACACGGCCGGACGGCAATGTGTCCGTATGGTGGACGCAGCGTGTCATGCAGTGGGACGAGGAGTACGGTGCCCGCATGTCGCGCAGCATCAATCTCGCAGTCATTTCCGGTGACGGCATCGGCCCCGAGGTCGTGTCGCAGGGCCTGAAGGTCCTGCGCGCCGTCCTCCCGCAGGACGCCAAGCTGGAGACCAAGGAGTACGACCTCGGCGCCCAGCGCTGGCACCGCACGGGGGAGACCCTCCCGGACGCGGAGCTGGAGGCCCTGACGTCGCACGACGCGATCCTTCTCGGCGCGATCGGCGACCCCTCGGTGCCCTCGGGGGTCCTGGAGCGCGGGCTGCTCCTCAAGCTCCGCTTCGCCTTCGACCACTTCATCAACCTGCGGCCCTCGCGCCTCTTCCCGAACACGGCCACGCCGCTCGCGGGCAGCCCCGAGATCGACTTCGTCGTCGTCCGTGAGGGCACCGAGGGCCCGTACACCGGCAACGGCGGCTCGCTGCGCACCGGTACGCCCGCCGAGGTCGCCACCGAGGTCAGCGTCAACACGGCGTACGGCGTCGAACGCGTCGTCCGCGACGCCTTCGCCCGCGCCCAGGCGCGCCCCCGCAAGAAGCTGACCCTCGTCCACAAGAACAACGTGCTCGTCTACGCGGGCCACCTGTGGAAGAACACCTTCGACAAGGTCGCGGCCGAGTACCCCGAGGTCACCACCGACTACCTGCACGTCGACGCGGCGACGATCTTCCTCGTCACGCAGCCCGAGCGCTTCGACGTCATCGTCACCGACAACCTCTTCGGCGACATCCTCACCGACCTCGCGGCCGCCGTCACCGGGGGCATCGGCCTCGCCGCGTCGGGGAACATCAACCCGAGCGGCGCCTTCCCCTCGATGTTCGAGCCGGTCCACGGCTCCGCGCCCGACATCGCGGGACAGGGCAAGGCGGACCCGACGGCGACGATCCTCTCCGTCGCGCTCCTGCTGCGCCACCTCGGCTACGAGGCCGAGGCCGCCCGCGTCGAGGAGGCCGTCACGGCCGACCTCACGGCCCGCGACGGCTCGCCCCGTACCACCGAGGAGATCGGCGACGCCCTCGCCGCCCGAGTAGCCGGCTGACCCGGCAGGTACGACCGCACGACAGCGCGCCGTACCACCCCGCTCCACCGAGCACCACAGCCGCCGGGCCGCGCACCACCGCCCGGCGGCTTCGGTGCGTCCGGGGGTACGTGACCGGTGCGACGTCCCCCGGCCCCGGCCCCGGTTCCGCGTCCGCCCCGTTCCGCTGTTCGTGCGGACGGGCGATAATCGGACACGGAGCCGCGACATCGCACGATGCTCGGACGTCCTACTACCCAGACGAGAACGTGAAGGAAGAGTCATGACGCCGACGATCGAGCTGAAGCCCACCGCAACGCCCCTCTCCGACGCCGAGCGCGAGGCGATTCTCACCGCCCCCGGCTTCGGCCGCCACTTCACCGACCACATGGTGACGATCAAGTGGACCGAGGGCCGCGGCTGGCACGAGGCCCAGCTCGTCCCGTACGCGCCGCTCTCGCTCGACCCGGCGAACATGACGCTGCACTACGCGCAGACGATCTTCGAGGGCCTCAAGGCCTACCGCCGCCCCGACGGCTCCGTCGCGACGTTCCGCCCCGAGGCCAACGCCGAGCGCTTCCAGCGCTCCGCGCGCCGCCTCGCGATGCCCGAGCTGCCCGTCGAGACCTTCGTCGCCGCGTGCGACGCGCTCGTGCGCCAGGACAAGGCATGGGTCCCCGCGCACGGCGAGGCCAGCCTCTACCTGCGCCCCTTCATGATCGCCACCGAGGTCGGACTCGGCGTCAGGCCCGCCAACGAGTACCTCTTCGTCGTCATCGCCTCGCCCGCGGGCGCCTACTTCCCCGGCGGCGTCAAGCCCGTCTCGGTGTGGCTCTCCGAGGACTACGTGCGCGCCGTCAAGGGCGGCACCGGCGCGGCGAAGACCGGCGGCAACTACGCCGCCTCGCTCGTCGCGCAGGCCGAGGCGGCCGACAAGGGCTGCGACCAGGTCGTGTGGCTCGACGCGGTGGAGCACCGCTGGGTCGAGGAGATGGGCGGCATGAACCTCTACTTCGTCTACGGCGATCACATCGTGACGCCCGAGCTGAGCGGCTCCCTGCTCCCCGGCATCACGCGCGACTCGCTCCTCACGCTCGCCCGCGACCTCGGCTACACCGCCGAGGAGCGCCGCATCTCGACCGAGGAGTGGAAGCGCGACACCGAGGAGGGCCGCCTCACCGAGGTCTTCGCGTGCGGCACGGCGGCGGTCATCACGCCGGTCGGCACGGTCAAGTCCGCGGGCGCCGAGTGGACCCAGGGCGACGGCACCCCCGGCACCGTCACGATGCGCCTGCGCGAGGGGCTCCTCGGCCTCCAGTCCGGCGCCGTCGAGGACACGCACGGCTGGATGCACGAACTGGGCTGAACGTTCGCGTGAACAAGGCTGTCGGTAAGGGGCGTCATCCTGGATGACGCCCCTTACGCGTGGGCACCGTTCCGGCATGGGACGACAGGACGGTCAGCAGCACTGGAAGAAGATCTGGGTCGGCTCGGCCGGGAACATGGTCGAGTGGTTCGACTGGTTCGTCTACGCGAGCTTCGCGCCGTACTTCGCGAGCGCCTTCTTCCCGAAGGGCGAAACGACGGCACAGCTCATGAACACCGCGGGCATCTTCGCCGTCGGCTTCTTCCTGCGCCCGGTCGGCGGCTGGCTCCTCGGCCGCGTCGGCGACCGCAGGGGCCGCAAGGCCGCCCTGACCCTCACGGTCTCGCTCATGTCGGCGTCCGCGGTCCTCATCGCCGTCGCACCGACCTACGGCCTCGCGGGGTACGGCGGCGCGTGCGTCCTGCTCCTGGCGCGGCTGCTCCAGGGGCTCTCGGTCGGCGGCGAGTACGCGGCCAGCGCGACGTACCTCACGGAGGCGGCCGCGCCCCGCCGCCGCGGCTTCGCTTCGAGCTTCCAGTACGTGTCGATGACGCTCGGCCAGATCCTGGGCCTCGCCCTGCTCCTCCTGCTCCAGCACGCCCTGAGCGACGCGGCTCTGCACGCGTGGGGCTGGCGCGTGCCCTTCGCCGTCGGCGCGCTCGGCGCGGGCGTCGTCTTCTGGCTGCGCCGCTCGCTGCTGGAGACGGAGGTGTACGAGAAGGACGGGGCGGCCGGGGCGGAGACGGGCCCCGGCGACAGGGGCACCGTGCGCGCGCTGCTGCGCCACAAGCGCGAGGCGCTGCTCGTCATCGCGCTCACGATGGGCGGCACGGTCGCGTACTACACGTACACGACCTACCTCACCAAGTACCTCGCCAACACCGCGGGGCTGCCGAAGCGCACGGCGACGCTCGTCTCGCTCGTCGCGCTCCTCGTCTTCGCCGCGCTCCAGCCGCTCGCCGGGGCGCTCTCCGACCGCGTCGGCAGGCGGCCGCTGCTCATCACCTTCGCGGTCGGCTCGACCTTCCTGACCGTCCCGATCCTCACGCTCCTCGCCCACGCCACGAGCTTCTGGCCCGCGCTCGGCCTCTCGCTGCTCGCCCTGGTCATCGTGACGGGCTACACCTCGATCAACGCGTGCGTGAAAGCGGAACTCTTCCCGACCGGTGTCCGCGCCCTCGGCGTCGCCCTCCCCTACGCCCTCGCGAACGCCGCTTTTGGCGGCACGGCCGAGTACATCGCGCTGTGGTTCAAGAACGCGGGCATCGAGAGCGGTTTCGCCTGGTACGTCGCGGGCTGCGCGGCCGTCTCGCTCGTCGTGTACGTGTCGATGCGCGAGACCCGCGACCTGGACCTGACCCGCGTCGGCCCCGGACGCGTCCCCGTCCAGGAGGCGGCCCCCACACCCCGTACGGAACCGGCCTGACCCGTACCCGCGGGGCCCGGCTCCCGGGGGCTGCCCGGCTCCCGGGTGCTGCTCGGGAGGCCGGGGCCTGCCCGGCGATCCGGGGGCTGCTCGGGAACCCGGGGGCTGCTCGGGAACCGGGGAACTCCGCAGCTGTCCGGGAACCGGGAACCGCCCGCGAACTGCCCTGCCCGGGAACGGCCTGCGAACCGCCTCGCCGGGAACGGCCTGCGAACCGCCCCGCCGGGAACGGCCTGCGAACTGCCCGCCGGGAACCGCCCGCGAACTGCCCCCCCGGGAACCGCCCGCGAACCGCCCCGCCCGGAACGGCCTGGGAACTGCCCCCGCCGGGAACCGCCTGCGAACCGCCCCGCCGGGAACCCCTCTCCCGCCCCGCGCGTTGGGCCCGTCGGGGGCCCAGCCATCCCCTAGGTGAAGCGTTCGACCTCCCCCTAGGTGATCCATTCGCCCCCGCCCCACCCCTCCCGCGCCCCCTCGGCCCGCATCCTGAGACACCCCCTCCACCCCCGCGCCCGGCTGTGGCACACTGCCTCCATGCTCGCTCGCGCCATGATTATCGGCCGCAGCGCGCCGGTCCTTCGTGGCCGCTGATCCGCGATCCACACCCTCGCGGTCACGGCCACCGAGCCTCGGACCCGCGCGCAGACCTCTCGCACCCGCGAGGGGTCTTTTTCGTTTCCGGCCCCACCCGGCCGACGGACGGAGCGACGCGAGTGGAGAGGCGACGGAGCCACCACGCAGCCCCCTTTCCGATTCCCCCCAGGAGCCCCAGGCCATGACCGCAACAACCCCCGGCGCCCAGGACGCGGCCCGCACCGCCGCCGAAGCGGAGGCCCGCACCGCCGCCGCTCCCGGCGCCGACGCCGCCGTCGCCCGCGACTTCCACGTCTTCGACACCACCCTGCGCGACGGCGCCCAGCGCGAGGGCATCAACCTCACCGTCGCCGACAAGCTCACCATCGCCCGCCACCTCGACGACTTCGGCGTCGGCTTCATCGAGGGCGGCTGGCCGGGCGCCAACCCGCGCGACACCGAGTTCTTCCAGCGCGTCCGGAAGGAGGTCCCCTTCCGGCACGCCCAGCTCGTCGCCTTCGGCGCCACGCGCCGCGCCCACACCAAGGCCGCCGACGACGCGCAGGTCCAGGCACTGCTCGACTCCGGCGCCCCCGTCATCACGCTCGTCGCCAAGTCCCACGACCGCCACGTCGCACTCGCCCTGCGCACGACGCTCGACGAGAACCTCGCGATGATCGCCGACACCGTCGCGCACCTGCGCGCCCAGGGCCGCCGCGTCTTCCTCGACTGCGAGCACTTCTTCGACGGCTACCGCGAGAACCCCGAGTACGCCAAGGCCGTCGTCCGCACCGCGCACGAGGCGGGCGCCGACGTCGTCGTGCTGTGCGACACCAACGGCGGGATGCTCCCCGCACAGGTCGGCGCGATCGTGCAGACCGTCCTCGCCGACACCGGGGCCCGGCTCGGCATCCACGCGCAGGACGACACGGGCTGCGCCGTCGCCAACACCCTCGCGGCCGTCGACGCGGGCGCCACCCACGTCCAGGGCACGGCGAACGGCTACGGCGAACGCGTCGGCAACGCCAACCTCTTCCCCGTCGTCGCCGCGCTGGAGCTGAAGTACGGGCGCAAGGTCCTCCCCGAGGGCGCGCTGCGCGAGATGACGCGCATCTCGCACGCCATCGCCGAGGTCGTCAACCTCACCCCCGCGACGCACCAGCCCTACGTCGGCGTCTCCGCCTTCGCGCACAAGGGCGGCCTGCACGCCTCCGCGATCAAGGTCGACCCCGCCCTCTACCAGCACATCGAACCCGAACTCGTCGGCAACCGCCTGCGCATGCTCGTCTCCGACATGGCGGGCCGCGCCTCCGTCGAGCTGAAGGGCAAGGAACTCGGCATCGACCTGTCGGGCGACAGGGAACTCGTCGGCCGCGTCGTCGCGCGCGTCAAGGAGCACGAACTCAAGGGCTACAGCTACGAGGCCGCCGACGCCTCCTTCGAACTCCTGCTGCGCAGCGAGGCCGAGGGCCGCGCGCCGCGTTACTTCCGCACGGAGTCCTGGCGCGCCATCGTCGAGGACCGCCCCGACGGCAGCCACGCCAACGAGGCGACAGTGAAGCTGTGGGCCAAGGGCGAGCGCATCGTCGCGACCGCCGAGGGCAACGGCCCCGTCAACGCGCTCGACCGGGCGCTGCGCGTCGCCCTGGAGCGCATCCACCCCGAGCTGGCGGGCTTCCGCCTCACCGACTACAAGGTGCGCATCCTGGAGGGCCGCCACGGCACCGAGTCCACGACGCGCGTGCTCATCTCGACGGGCGACGGCGTCACGGAATGGTCCACGGTGGGCGTCGCCGACAACGTCATCGCCGCCTCCTGGCAGGCCCTGGAGGACGCCTACACGTACGGGCTGCTGCGTGCCGGGGTCGCCCCGTCCGAGTGACGCGGGGGCCGTGCCCGGGTGAGGAGTGACCCGCACGGGTGGAGGAGGGAAAAGACCCGGGCCGCAAGGTGTAAAAGGAAGCTTTTGCCGCTCGGCCCGGGGCTCCCGCTCGGCTAGCGTCGAACGCATGAACCAGATCAGGCCGGGCCGCCCCGCGGTCGCTCCCCGGCCGGTCACCGCCGCCCCCGCCCGTACCCCCGCGGTCCGGGCCGTGCTCCGGCCCCGTACCCCCGCGGTCCGGGCCGTGCTCCGGCCCCGTACCCCCGCGGTCCGGGCCGCGTTCCCGCCCCGCACCCCCGTGGTCGCCCGGCTCCTCGCCCCGCTCCTCACGTTCCTGCTCGCCCTCGGCGCCTTCCTCGCGGCCGCCCCCGCGGCGGTGGCCGTGGACGCCGGGGTGCGGTCCGTCGCGCGGGCGTTGCGCGCCGACCCGGTGTACGTGGACCCCGCGATGCGCGCGGAGTTCTCGAAGGCGGGGGAGCGGGCCCTGGAACGGCGCATCGAGGACGGCGACCGCGCCGTCTTCGTGGCCGTGCTGCCGCGGGGGAGCCGCGCGGGCAGGCTCCTCGACGAGCTGCGGCAGTCGACGGGCATCGCCGGCGTCTACGCGGTACGCCTCGGCGACACCCTGTACGCCCGCGCCGATGACACGGTGCTCCCCGCCGCCACGGTGCGGCACGCGGTCGCCGCCGTGCGCACGCAGGCCCTGCCGCGCCAGCTCGACGCCTTCGTCCGGCTCACGCTGCGCTCCGCGCGCGGCTCTGCCCCCGCCTCCTGGGGCCTCGGCGCCGACGAGGACGGCCCGCTCGTCCCCGGCCTCCTCGTCTCCGGCGCCTTCGTCCTCGTCCTCGCCGGTACGTGGGCGGTGCTGCGCCGCCGCAGGGACCGCCGCGAGCGCGCCCGCGCCGACGTGCTCGACACCCTGCGCGCGGTCGCCGAGGAGGATCTGGCCGCCTTCACCGAACAGCTCGAAGCGCTCGACTTCCACCCGGCGGAACCGGGCGCCGACGACACCCGCCGCGCCGACCACGAACGCGCGCTCGACGCACTCGACCAGGCCCGCTCCCTCCTCGCCGCCGCGCTCGCGCCCGCCGATCTGCGCGGCGTCACGCGCGCCCTGGCGGAGGGCGGCCACAGCCTCGCGACCCTGCGCGCCCGCCGGGCCGGCGTCCCTGTCCCCGACCGCAGGCCCCCCTGCTTCTTCGACCCCGCGCACGGCCCCTCTGCCGGCGAGGTGACCTGGGCCCCGCCCGGCGCGGCGCCGCGCTCCGTCCCCGTCTGCGCCGCCGACGCCGCGCTCCTCACCGCGGGTGAGCCTCCCGCGGTGCGCACCGTCCCCACGGCCCTCGGGCGCCGCCCCTACTGGGAGGCCGACCCCGCCCGGTGGGCCCCCTGGGCCACCGGCTGGTACGGCCCCGACCTCGCCCCCGCCCTCCTCACCGGTACCCCCCTCGCCGCGGGCCTGCCGCACCACGCGGCCGCCTGAGAACGGGCGACACGGCGACACGCGACGGTGCCCCCCTCGCCGTCCTCCGGCAGGACCGGAGGGCGCCGAGAGGGGCACCGGGGGAGGAGCGGGGGAGCGGGAGGGGGAAGGACGCGAGGAGGACGGAGCCGGGCAGGCCCCGTCGGCGTCGGGCGGCCGAGTGGCTCAGGCGTTCTTGATCGCCGAGATCTCCAGCGTCAGCCTGATCTTGTCCGAGACGAGCACGCCGCCGGTCTCCAGGGCCGCGTTGTACGTGAGGCCCCACTCGGAGCGCAGGATCTCCGCCTTGCCCTCGAAGCCGACGCGCTCGTTGCCGAAGGGGTCCTTCGCCGAGCCGTTGAACTCCAGGTCGATCGTGAGCGGCTTGGTCGTGCCGTGGATCGTGAGGTCGCCCGTGATGCGGTAGTCGTCGCCGCCCAGCGCCTCGGCGGAGGTCGAGCGGAAGGTCATCAGCGGGTGGTTCTCGACGTCGAAGAAGTCGGCGCTCTTGAGGTGGCCGTCGCGGTCGGGGGCGCCCGTGTCCACGCTGTCGAGCTTCACGTCGAGCGAGGCGCTGGAGGCCGAGGGGTCGGAGCCGTCGAGGTGCAGCGTGCCCTCGAAGTCCTTGAAGGAGCCCTTCACGTTGGTGACCATCGCGTGCCGCGCCGAGAAGCCGAGCGTCGAGTGCACAGGGTCGATCGTGTAGTCACCGGTCAGCGCGGCGAGGTCGGGGCTGACGGCGGCGGGCGCGGCGGCCTCGGCGGGGGCGGTGCTCTCGTTCTTGCGGCCGAAGAGACCCATGTGATTGCTCCTTGGGAAACGAAGGGGGACGGGAACGTCGGCGAAAGCCCGACCGAAAGGTTGAACCTTCAACGACACCGACAGTAGACCCATCCCGTTCAAGTTTCAACAGCTGGCGCGGAGTATGCGGGCGAACACGTTTCCGGGTACGCCTCATGCTCGCCACACCGCGGTCGCGCGGCACCCGGCGCGCACCCGGTCGGGTGAGCCGGGGCCCCAGGCCATCTGGCGCCCCGCCCGCCCCGTACGGCACGATCGCCCTGCTCCACCGCGCCACCCCCACGACCCGACGCGTGCACAGGAGATCCGCCATGCCTGCCACCCCCCGCCTGCGCTCCCTCCTCGCCACCGGCGCCCTGCTCGGCGCCGCCCTCTTCGCCCCCGGCGTCGGCGCGCTCGCCGCCGCTCCCGCCTTCGCCGTCGACAAGATCAGCCACGCCACGGCGACCTCGATGTTCAGCGCCTCCGGCATCACCTGGTCCTCCTCCGGCGGCTGCTCGGACCGCGACGTCCCCACCTGTACGTCCTTCGACCAGCTCAACCTCGCCACGGCCCAGGGCGCCCAGACCCTCAAGTCGGCCTCGGGCTGCGCCCTCAACATCACCGGCGGCACCGAGACGGGCCATGCCTCGGGAACGTACTCGCACGGGAACGGCTACAAGCTGGACTTCGGCAAGAACACGTGCCTGACCAATTACGTCAAGAACACGTTCACGTACATCGGCCTGCGCGGCGACGGCTACCCGCAGTGGCAGGCGGCCTCCGGCAACCTCTACGCCGACGAGGGCAACCACTGGGACGTGACCTTCAAGACCTGCGGCGGCTGCTGAGCCACCCGGCCCGTCCGGCCGTACGCGGGGCCGTACGCGGGGCCGTACGAGGGGACCCGCGTACGGCCCCGCGTACGGCCGCGCCGCCCCCGCGCCGCCCTCCCGCGCGGCCCGCCCGTCCGGCCCGTACGACCGGACCCGTACGGTGGGACCCGGACAAGACCCGTACCCCCCTGTGGCGCATCTCTCGTACCAAGCCCCCGCCCCCCTCTTGTCCGACCCCTACAAGAGCCGCACCCCTTTGCGCAGGGCTGATCCCGCCCGTCCCCGCTTTTCTGTGCAAGGACGCCAGGAAATGCCGCGCGAGACTGTGCGGACCCGACGGACCCTTTGCGGTGCCCGATTTCGTATGGTCGCTACATGACCGTTTTGGACGAGACGCCGGACGAGACCTCGGACGAGCCCAAGGACGCCCGGGGCCGCGTGGCGGAACTGCTCGCGGTACGTGCCGAGGCGCTGCGCGGCCCCAGCGACCGGGCCACCGAGGCCCAGCACGCCAAGGGGAAGCTCACCGCGCGCGAACGGATCGACCTGCTCCTCGACCCCGGCTCCTTCCACGAGGTCGAACAACTGCGGCGCCACCGCGCCACCGGCTTCGGCCTGGAGGCGAAGAAGCCCTACACCGACGGTGTCATCACCGGCTGGGGCACCGTCGAAGGACGCACCGTCTTCGTCTACGCGCACGACTTCCGGATCTTCGGCGGCGCACTCGGCGAGGCCCACGCCGCGAAGATCCACAACATCATGGACAAGGCCATCGCCGCCGGGGCCCCGCTCGTCTCGCTCAACGACGGCGCCGGCGCCCGTATCCAGGAGGGCGTCTCCGCGCTCGCGGGGTACGGCGGCATCTTCCAGCGCAACACCAAGGCCTCCGGCGTCATCCCGCAGATCTCCGTCATGCTCGGCCCCTGCGCGGGCGGCGCCGCCTACAGCCCCGCGCTCACCGACTTCGTCTTCATGGTCCGCGAGACCTCGCAGATGTTCATCACGGGGCCCGACGTCGTCAAGGCCGTCACCGGCGAGGAGATCACGCAGAACGGGCTCGGCGGCGCCGACGTCCACGCCGAGACCTCCGGCGTCTGCCACTTCGCGTACGACGACGAGGAGACCTGCCTCGCCGAGGTCCGCTACCTCCTCTCGCTGCTCCCGCAGAACAACCGCGAGAACCCCCCGGCCGCCGCGAGCGAGGACCCCGCGGACCGCCGTGGCGACGTTCTCCTCGACCTCGTGCCCGCCGACGGCAACCGCCCGTACGACATGCGCAAGGTCATCGAGGAGATCGTCGACGACGGCGACTTCCTGGAGGTCCACGAGCGCTGGGCGACCAACATCATCTGCGCCCTCGCCCGCCTCGACGGCCAGGTCGTCGGCATCATCGCCAACCAGCCGCAGTCCCTCGCGGGCGTCCTCGACATCGAGGCGAGCGAGAAGGCCGCCCGCTTCGTGCAGATGTGCGACGCCTTCAACATCCCGCTCCTCACCCTCCTGGACGTCCCCGGCTTCCTCCCCGGCGTCGACCAGGAGCACGGTGGGATCATCCGGCACGGCGCGAAGCTCCTCTACGCGTACTGCAACGCGACGGTGCCCCGGATCTCGCTGATCCTGCGGAAGGCGTACGGAGGTGCCTACATCGTCATGGACTCGCAGTCGATCGGTGCCGACCTCACCTACGCCTGGCCGACCAACGAGATCGCCGTCATGGGCGCCGAGGGCGCGGCGAACGTCATCTTCCGCCGCCAGATCGCCGCGGCCGACGACCCCGAGGCCATGCGCCAGAAGATGGTCAAGGAGTACAAGTCGGAGCTGATGCACCCCTACTACGCGGCCGAGCGCGGCCTCGTCGACGACGTCATCGACCCCGCCGAGACCCGCGAGGTGCTCATCGCCTCCTTCGCGATGCTCCGCACCAAGCACGCCGACCTCCCCTCGCGCAAGCACGGCAACCCGCCGCAGTGAGCCCGCGGGCCCCCGTACCACCCCGCACCACTTCGAAGCAGAACGGAACGACATGAGCGAGCCCGTCACCGTCGACCCCGGCCTCCTGCGCGTCGAGAAGGGCAACGCGGAGCCCGAGGAGCTGGCGGCCCTGACCGCCGTGCTTCTCGCCCGCGCCGCAGAGACCGCCGCCGCACCCACCACGCGGGCCACCACCCGCACCGCCAGGGCGGCCTGGCGCCGCCTGGAGCGTGAGAACGGCTTCCACGCCCCGCACAGCTGGCGCTGAGCCCCGACGCGCACCCGCGCACACCGAAAGGGCCCGTACTCCGTGAGGAGTACGGGCCCTTTCGCGCGGGTCGCGCGCGACGGGCCGCGCGCGAGGACTACCGCAGGCGGGCCATGAGGGCGTGTTCGACGAGGGTGATGAGGGCGGATTTGGCGTCGGCGCGGTGGCGGGCGTCGGTGGTGATGATGGGGGTGTCGGGGCCGATCTGGAGTGCTTCGCGTACTTCGTCGGGGGTGTAGGGCTGGTGTCCTTCGAAGCCGTTGAGGGCGATGACGAAGGGGAGGCCCGAGTTCTCGAAGTAGTCGACGGCGGGGAAGCAGTCGGCGAGGCGGCGGGTGTCGACGAGGACGATGGCGCCGATGGCGCCGCGGACGAGGTCGTCCCACATGAACCAGAAGCGGTCCTGTCCGGGGGTGCCGAACAGGTAGAGGATGAGGTCCTGGTCGAGGGTGATGCGGCCGAAGTCCATCGCGACCGTGGTGGTCGTTTTGTCGCCGGTGTGGGTGAGGTCGTCGATGCCGGCGCTCGCGCTCGTCATGACGGCCTCGGTGCGCAGCGGGTTGATCTCCGAGACGGCGCCGACGAAGGTCGTCTTGCCCACGCCGAAGCCGCCGGCGACCACGATTTTCGCGCTGGTGGTCGACCGTCCCGGTTCGCCGCTAGAGCTTGCGAAGTCCACTGAGCACCCTTTCGAGCAGTGTCACGTCTGGCTGGCCGCCGGCGTTCTCGTCGCCGCCGGGCTGGTGGATCGCGACGAGACCGGCCTCCGCCAGGTCGGCGACGAGAATCCGGGCCACGCCGAGGGGAATGGAAAGGAGCGCCGAGATCTCCGCTACTGACTTGATCTCCCGGCACAGATTGCAGATCCGCTGATGCTCGGGCAACTGCCCCTGCATCTGCGAAGGCTGAGCGGTGGTGCTGACCAGCGCCTCGATGGCGAGCTGGTAACGGGGCCTGGTGCGGCCACCGGTCATCGCGTACGGCCGCACGAGCGGACTCGGGCCGCGCCCGGCCGCACCGCCGGAAGCGCCCGCCGCGTTCTGGCGCGGCAAAGGGGCGCGCGGCCCGGCGGGCCGTACGGGCTGTCGCTGGTGCTGCGGGTGCGTCGGCTGCTGCTGCGGCTGCGCGGGCTGCTGCGGCTGGGGCTGCTGCGGTTGCCGGCCGGGGTGCGGGTACGGGTACGAGTCGAAGGGGCCCTGCTGGTCCCCGTACGACCGTTCCCCGTACGGCTGCTGTTCCCCGTACGGCTGCTGTTCCCCGAAGGGACGCTGGTCCCCGTACGGCTGCTGCTGCTCGTACTGCCACTCGCCCTGCTGCTGCCCTGGGAAGGAGTGCGGACCCGGTCCGTCACCCTGGTACCCGCCCTGGCCGTGGGACCAGTCGGCAGGCGAACCACCGGGGGGTGTCGTCACGTTCTTCCTCCTCCTGCTGTCCGGGCGCCGTCAGTGTGGAGCCGCGTCCCGAAACCTTACGGCCCCGGGACGCGAAAACGCACCGCTTGTCTGATGGTTGAGAAAAGCGTCAGTTGAGCAGACCACCCTGGAGTTCCGCGCGCAGATCCGGCGTCAGGACGGAGCCCGCGCGGTCCACGAGCAGGGCCATCTCGTAGCCGACGAGGCCGATGTCGGCCTCCGGGTGGGCGAGGACCGCGAGCGAGGAACCGTCCGAGATGGACATGATGAAGAGGAATCCGCGCTCCATCTCCACCACCGTCTGGTTCACCGTGCCGCCCTCGAAGATCCGGGACGCACCCGCGGTGAGCGAGGTGAGGCCCGAGGCCACGGCCGCGAGCTGGTCGGCGCGGTCGCGCGGGAAACCCTCGGACATCGCGAGGAGAAGACCGTCGGCGGAGACGACCACCGTGTGCGACACCCCGGGGGTGTTGTCCACGAAATTGGTGATCAACCAGTTCAGGTTCTGTGCCGCCTGGCTCATCGGGCTCACGCTAACGCTCCTGGTCGTAGGTGCTGTCGGGGCCGGAACCCCGACCGTTCGTGCCATTCGTGTCGCTTCCCGCGGTGCGGCCCCTGGCGACGCCGTTGCGGAGCCGGCTGAGCCGGCCGCGGACGTCCTCGGGAGCGCGGGAGACCTGGGGGCCGCCCTGCGGGCTCTGTTCCGCCTCCGCGGCGCCCTCGACCAGATTGGCCCTGGGCACCCGGCGCGGCAGACCGGAGGAGGTGACCCCGCCCGCCTGCGGACGGCGCAGGCCGCTCGCGCGCTGGGCACGGTCCTCGTTGGCCGTGTTGGCCGAGGAACCGGGGTCCTGCTCCGCCTGCGGCTGCTCGCCTGCGGGCGTGCCGTCCGGGGGCGGGGTGCCGCTCGGGCCATTGTCCCATCCCTGACGGTCCGTCACCTCACCGGCCCCCGCGGCGGGGACCCGGCGCGGCAGACCTGCTCCGGTCACTCCGCCGTCCTGCTCGGCGGCGCCACCGTGCGGGCCGAAGCCTACGCGGTCCGCGTCCTCCTGGGGAGCGCGCGCGGGGGATTCCGCTTCACCCCCGGCGGCGCCGCCCTGCCCGGCGCCCCGCTGCCACTCCTCCTGGTGAGGGGCGGACGGGTAGCCGCCCGTCCCCGCGGCGTCCGGCGCGTACGGGGCGTGCGGAAGCTCCGGATAGGGCGGGTAGGCGGACTGCGGGGCGTACTCGCCCTGCTCCTGCGCCGGGTAGCCGCCCTCGGCGCCCGCCGTCCCGATGTCGGCGCCGGGGTACGCCCCCTGCGCGAAGCCCGGGTACGACGGCTGCGGAGCGTAGGCGTCGGCATCCGGGTAGGCGGTGCCGCCTTCGCCCTGATAGCCGCCCTGACCGTTCTCGTACGGGCCCGGGTAGCCCCCCTGCGCGTAGTCCTCGCCGCCGCCGTAGGCGGGCGGGGGCGGCGTCTGCGGGTACCCGGGGTCCTCGCCGTACGGCGCCGGGGCGTCGCCGTTCTCGTACGCGCGCCCCTCGCCCTCGTCCCCGCGCTGTTCCTGCGTCTGCGCCTGGGCCTCCAGGGCCGCGCGGCGTTCCTCGCGGAACAGGGAGCGGCCCACCGGGTCCAGCTCGGCGGGGTTGTCGCCACCGGGCAGGGCGTGCTGCCTGGCCCCGTACCGCGTGTCGTCGAAGCCCAGTTCGGCGGCGGTGCGCAGCGGCGCGTGCCCCGCGTTCAGCTCGGCGTGCGGCTGCGAGGGGATCATCGACGAGACCGTGAACTCGCCCTCCTGACCTGCCTGCCCGCCCCCGCCGTGCGTGATCGACTCGGGAAGCATGACGAGCGAGGTCGTGCCCGCCTGCTCGCCCGAGGGCCGCAGCTGGACCCGGATGCCGTGCCGGTCGGCGAGCCGCCCGACCACGAAGAGCCCCATGCGCTGCGAGATCGCCGCGTCCACGACCGGCGGATTGGCGAGCCGGTGGTTGATGTCGGCGAAGTCCTCCGCCGTGAGCCCTATCCCCTTGTCGTGGATCTCGACCATGACGCGCCCGTCGGGCATGCGCGTCGCGGTGACCCGCACCTTCGTCTGCGGCGAGGAGAACGTCGTGGCGTTCTCCAGAAGCTCGGAGAGCAGGTGCACGAGGTCGGTCACGGCACGGCCGTGGATCTCGGCCTCGGGCACCCCGGACAGCTCGACGCGCTCGTACTGCTCGACCTCGGAGGAGGCGGCGCGCAGCACGTCGACGAGCGGCACCGGCTGGTCCCAGCGGCGGCCGGGCTCCTCGCCCGCGAGGACCAGCAGGTTCTCGCCGTTGCGGCGCATGCGGGTCGCGAGGTGGTCGAGCTTGAAGAGGTTCTCCAGCTGCTCGGGCTCCGCCTCGTTGTTCTCCAGGTCCGTGATGAGGGTGAGCTGCCCTTCGATGAGGGACTGGTTGCGGCGCGAGAGGTTGGTGAATATGGCGTTGATGTTGCCGCGCAGGAGGGCCTGCTCGGAGGCGAGCCTGACCGCCTCGCGGTGCACCTGGTCGAAGGCGCGGGCGACCTCGCCGATCTCGTCGGTCGACGTGATCGGCAGCGGCGTGACCCGCGTGTCGACGCGGCCGGGATCGGTGCGTGAGAGCTGGTCGACCAGCGAGGGGAGCCGCTTCTGCGCTATGCCGAAGGCCTCCGTGCGCAGCCGCCGCATCGACTTGCTCATCTGCCGCGCCATCATCCCCGCGATGAGGAAGGCGAGCAGCAGGGCGGCGACGACGGCGGCGGCGACGAGGAGCGTGTCGCGCTTGGCGTCGTCAGCGATGCCCGCCGCCTCGGTCACCGCCTTCCGCGTGAGGTCCGATTCGATCGTGCGGTACGCGTCGAAGCGCGCCGTCGTCGTGGCCCACCAGCTCGCGGGCGTGACGCCCTGGGCGGTGAGCTGGGACTGCGTCGCCGCGGGGCTCGCGAGGAGGGTGACCATCGTCTCCTGGGCGGGCGGGGCCACGTACTTCTTTCCCGCCTCCTTCGCCGCCACCGCCGCGCGCGCGTTCGCCTTCTTGCCGTCGGCGGCGAGCCGCTTCATCGCCTCGTCCAGCGTCGCGACGTCCGCGGGGGTCCCGCCGGAGGTGTACTCCTCGACGGCGATGCCCTCCAGGTACGCGTACGTGGGCAGCGCGGTGCGCTGCTTGGCGGCGCCCGCGGCGTCGGGGCCGGGCTTGAGCCACAGGTGCATGCCGATGGAGCGCTGGAGCGAGAGCGCGGCCTTCGCGAGCGAGATCGCGTAGACGGTGCGCCCGTAGCTCGTGATGTTGCCGGTGCCGAGACCGAGTTCGTTGGCGAACTCCATGAGCGGGTGCTGGACCTCGGTGTACCCCTCCTCGGTCCGCACCCCGTCGAGCTTCTTCGTGTACGCGGCCTTGCGCAGCGCGTCGAGCCGCGGCTCGACCTTGCGGAAGTCGGCCATGCGCCGGTCGAGGCCCTCGGTGTGCGGCATGTTCGCGGCCGCGGCGCTGAACTCCCGTGCGGCGGTGTCGGTCGCGGAGCGCGCCTTGGCCACGGCCGCGTTCGCGCCCTCGCCCTTGAGCAGGGGCTCGGCGCTGATGTCGCGTTCCTCGATGAGCCGGTTGCCGTACGTCATCGCGGCCTGCACGAGCCGTGCGGTGTGCTCGGCGTCCTCGGCCTCCCGCCAGGTGTCGATCGACCCCTTGACCTGGAAGCCGCCCATGACCAGGCCGACGATGACGGGTATGAGCAGGATCGCGTTCAGCCGTGTCGGCACCCGCCAGTTGCGGGGGGACAGCCGGCTGCCGCGGGCGGAGGGGGAGGTGGGGCTCCCGTTCTCCCGCACTGCGGCGGGCGCCTCGGCGGTGGCGGGCGGGGTGAAGTTCCCCCGGGCCCGCTCCGCCGGGCCTGAGCCCTTCGTGCTTCGCCTCACTCGACCAACAACCTCTCGGCGTCGGCACTTCTCGCGTGCCGCTGACGTTTTCAGGCCCTCAACAGTGGGCAGTGGCCGCCCTTACTACTGGGCAGTTCAGCGATTTCAGCACGCCCCGCCGTGCGCCGCCAAACGTTCTGCGGAAGTGGTCTTCCGGACACCCGAGACGCCGCGCCAGGCTAATAAAAGGGGCATAAAAGAACGAGCCCCGGCAAAAGCCGGGACTCGTATGCGCGCAGCGGCACCGTGCGGGCGCTGCGCGTGGTGGCGCGGGTTCAATTCTCTGTCGAAACGTTATGAAGCTTGTCGACACCGTGTCGAAGGACACAGTGGGGCCGGCCGCGCGCGCCGCGCGGCCTCCCGGCTCCCTGTCGCGACCTTCACGCCGGCCGCACGGAGCCCTCACGCGGCTCCCGCGCCCTCACTTCAGGCGGGCCATGAGGGCGTGTTCGACGAGGGTGATGAGGGCGGATTTGGCGTCGGCGCGGTGGCGGGCGTCGGTGGTGATGATGGGGGTGTCGGGGCCGATCTGGAGTGCTTCGCGTACTTCGTCGGGGGTGTAGGGCTGGTGTCCTTCGAAGCCGTTGAGGGCGATGACGAAGGGGAGGCCCGAGTTCTCGAAGTAGTCGACGGCGGGGAAGCAGTCGGCGAGGCGGCGGGTGTCGACGAGGACGATGGCGCCGATGGCGCCGCGGACGAGGTCGTCCCACATGAACCAGAAGCGGTCCTGTCCGGGGGTGCCGAACAGGTAGAGGATGAGGTCCTGGTCGAGGGTGATGCGGCCGAAGTCCATCGCGACCGTGGTGGTCGTTTTGTCGCCGGTGTGGGTGAGGTCGTCGATGCCGGCGCTCGCGCTCGTCATGACGGCCTCGGTGCGCAGCGGGTTGATCTCCGAGACGGCGCCGACGAAGGTCGTCTTGCCCACGCCGAAGCCGCCGGCGACCACGATTTTCGCGCTGGTCGTCGACCGTGCCGCCTCGGCGTTAGAGCTTGCGAAGTCCACTGAGCACCCTTTCGAGCAGTGTCACGTCTGGCTGGCCGCCGGCGTTCTCGTCGCCGCCGGGCTGGTGGATCGCGACGAGACCGGCCTCCGCCAGGTCGGCGACGAGAATCCGGGCCACGCCGAGGGGCATCGTCAGGAGCGCGGAGACCTCCGCCACCGATTTGACCTCGCGGCACAGGTGGCAGATCCGCTGGTGTTCCGGGAGCAGGCCCGACATCTGCATCGGGTCCGCCGTCGTGCTGACCAGGGCCTCGATGGCGAGCTGGTAACGGGGCCTGGTCCGGCCGCCCGTCATCGCGTAGGGCCGCACCAGGGGCTGGTCACCCTCGACCGCGTAGCCGGCGGAGGGCGGATTCCCGTACGGGTCGTGCGGTGCGGTGGGCGGTGTCATGCAATCCTCCGGGCGGAACAGCGGATGGTCTCGGCGCCGTCAGGCTGTGGCCGGTGGGGGGCTGATGCGGCCGGGCGGGTGGCGGGTGAGCGGGCGTCAGTTGAGCAGGCTGCCCTGGAGTTCCGCACGCAGGTCCGGCGTCAGCACGGCCCCCGCCCGGTCCACCAGAAGAGCCATCTCGTAACCGACGAGGCCGATGTCGCACTCGGGGTGGGCGAGCACGGCAAGGGAAGAGCCGTCCGAGACGGACATGATGAAGAGGAAGCCGTGCTCCATCTCCACGACCGTCTGGTTGACGGTGCCGCCTTCGAAGATCCGGGACGCACCCGCGGTGAGCGAGGTGAGACCGGAGGCCACGGCCGCGAGCTGGTCGGCGCGGTCGCGGGGAAAGCCTTCGGACATCGCGAGGAGAAGTCCGTCGGCGGAGACCACCACCGTGTGCGACACCCCAGGGGTGTTGTCCACGAAATTGGTGATCAGCCAGTTCAGGTTCTGTGCCGCCTGGCTCATGGGGGTCAACTAGCGCTCCTGCTGGTGAGAGGGGCGGGGGTAGCCCTCGTTCGGCCGGTTCTCACCGGACGGACGCAGACTGTTGCCGGCCTGGTAGCGGCCCTGCTGGATGCCCCTGCGGAGATTGGTCAGCCGGCCGCGCACGTCGTCGGGCGCCCGGGAGACCTGGGGACCCGACTGCTGCTGCGGCTGCTGCTGAGCGGTACCCGGCACCAGGTTGGCGCGGGGCACCCGGCGCGGGAGGCCGGAGGTGGTGACGCCGCCCGCCGAGGGCTGCCGCACCCGCTCCGCCTGCCGCACCAACTCGTCGTTGGGCGAAGGGCGCCAGTTCTCCTGGCCCGCCTGCGCGGGCAGCGCGCCTGGACCCTGTCCCGCGGTGTCCTCCGCACGCTCGGGCGCGGCGGCGGGACGGGGTTCTTCGACGGGCGGCCGGGAAGCGGCGGCGCGGGGCGGCTCGGCCGCGCGCGGCGGCTCGGGCTGCTCCGGCGGCTGCTCCTGGCCCCCGGGCTGCGGGCCGCGGAACCAGCTCGTCTCCAGCGTGTCGTACAGCGGGGTGCGACCGTCGCCGGGACCGGCGGGGGGCAGCGCGTTCTCGGCGGGGCCGCGACGCGGCAGTTCGCGCGCGGGCGGCCCGTCGGGACGCGGCGCCCTGGGCGGCTCGTACCCGGTGTTCACGGGGAAGGACGAGGTCTCGCTGACCGCGAAGCCGCCCTGACCCTGCGGTGCCTGGGGACCCTGCGGCGCCTGCGGGCCCTGGGGGCCGGGCTGTCGCGGGGCGTGCGGCTGTCCGTTCCTGCCCTCGGCGTACGCGCCGGGGCGTCCGTCCTCGGGGTACGGGGCGGCCGGGAACTGCCCGGTCTGCGAGGCGGCGGGGAACTGTCCCGTCTGCCCGCCTGCGGGGTACTGCCCGGACTGCTGCGAAGGCGCGGGGAACTGCCCGGTCTCGGACGCTCCCTGGTACGCCCCCGTGTCGCCCGGGTACTGCCCCTGCTGCGGCGCGGGCGCGGGGAACTGCCCCGTGTCGGAGGCCGCGGGGTACTGCCCGGTGTCGTAGCCGTTCGCCTGCGGGTACGGGGCTCCCGGGCCACCCGGCGCGGGGTACTGCCCGGTCTCCTGCGGGGACCAGCCGCCCTGCTGGCGCGCGGGGTCCTCGTAGCCGTACCCCTGCTGCTGTCCCTGACGGCCGGGCGCGCCCCGGCGCTGCCCGCCCTGGTCCTGCGGCTCGCGGTGCTGGTCCTGGTGCGGCGGGTAGCCGCGGTCCTGGCCCTGGCCGCCGGGCGCGTAACCCTCCTGGGGGCGCGCCCAGGCGCCGGTGTCCTCGGGGCTGTACCCGCCCTGCGGACCCCGCGCGCCGGTGGCGTCCGCGGGGTTCGCGGCGGGGAAGGAGCCGGTCGAGGCGGGGTCGCCCTGCGCCTCGTAGCGCCCGATGCCCTCAGGGGCCGGCATGTCGGGGGTGATCGCGGGGAACTGCGCGGTCGAACCGGGGCCGCTGTCGTTGCGGGGCGCGGCGAAGCCCTGGCGCGGGCCGCGCGGCTCGTCGTGCCCGCGCGGCGCGTCCTGGGCCTGCGGCTCCCACGGCGCGGGCGGCTGCTGCCGCTCGGCGGGCGCGGGGTGCTGCGCCTGCGGAGCGCCGCCGGGCAGTTCGGCGCGCGGGCCGCCGCGTGGCGGCAGCTGCGGGCGGCCGTCCTGGCCCTCGTCCTGCGGGGCGCGGCGCTGCGGCGGGATCGGCGCGGTCCTGCCGCCGCCGAAGGCATCCTGCCGGCTGTCGTCCTGCGGCGGTACGGGGCGGCCGCCGCCCTGGGGCGGTCCCTGCCGCGTCTCGCCGAAGAGGCTGCCCGCACCCTGCTGCTGCCGGTTGCCACCGACCTGCGGGAAGGACTCGCGGCCGCCGGGGGCCTGCGGCGCGTTGCCGCGCGCGGGCAGCGCGGCACGCGGGGTGCCGCCGGGCGCGACCTGGCCGCGCTCGGGCGCGGCACCGAGCCGCTTGCCGCCCGGCGCGCCCTGTCCCTGGCCGCCCTGGCCGCCGCCGAGCGCGCCCGCGGGGGCGCGTCGGGCCGCCGCCGCGCCTGCCGCGGCCTGCGCCGCCGCGGGACCGCCCTGCCCGCCCACCGCGGGCTTGCCGGGAGCCTTGCGGCCGCCCTGCGCGACGTCGACGGGCAGCATGACGAGTGCCGTCGTACCGCCGGAGTCGGAGGGGCGGAGCTGGATGCGGATGCCGTGGCGCTGCGAGAGGCGGCCGACCACGAAGAGGCCCATGCGGCGCGAGACCGAGACGTCCACCGTGGGCGGAGCCGCCAGGCGCTCGTTGATCGCCGCGAGGTCCTCGGGCGAGAGGCCGATGCCGGTGTCGTGGATCTCGACGAGCACCCGTCCGTCGGGCAGCGCGTGCCCGGTCACCTTGACCTTGGTCTGCGGCGAGGAGAACGACGTCGCGTTCTCAAGCAGCTCGGCGAGCAGGTGGACGAGGTCGTTGACGACCCGGCCCGCGACCTCGGTCGAGGGCACGGCGGAGAGTTCGATGCGCTCGTACTGCTCCACCTCGGACGCCGCGGCGCGCAGCACGTCGACGAGGGGCACGGGGCGCGTCCAGCGACGCCCGGGCTCCTCGCCCGCGAGGACGAGGAGGTTCTCGCCGTTACGGCGCATACGCGTCGCGAGGTGGTCGAGCTTGAAGAGCGAGGAGAGCTGGTCGGGGTCTGCCTCGCGGGACTCCAGTTCGGAGATGAGCGAGAGCTGACGCTGGATGAGGCCCTGGCTGCGGCGCGAGAGGTTCGTGAACATCGCGTTGACGTTGCCGCGCAGCATGGCCTGCTCGGCGGCGAGGCGGACCGCCTCGCGGTGCACGTCGTCGAAGGCCGTGGCCACGCGCCCGATCTCGTCGCGCGAGTGGACACCGACGGACTCCACCGAGAGGTCCACGTCCTGCGGGTCCGCCTCGGAGAGCTGGCCGACGAGTTCGGGCAGGCGCTCCTGGGCGACCTTCGTGGCGGTGTCCTGAAGACGCCGCAGCGAGCGGATCATGGAGCGCGAGACGACGAAGGCGCCGACGAGCGAGACGCCCAGGACGAGGACGATGAGCGCACCGTTGATGATGGCGTCGCGCTCGGCGCTCTGCCGCAGCTCACGGGCCTTCTGTTCCATCTGGCCGAGCAGCGTCAGCTCGATGGTCTTCATCTGGTTGATCTCTTCGGACGCCGAGTCCGTCCAGTCCTTGTAGGACCGCTTGGCGCGCAGCTCCATGCCGCCCTGTGTGCTCAAGGAGCCCTGGGCGTAGTCGCGGGCGCCCTTGATGGTGGGCTGCTCGTCCGGGTCGATCGGCTTGAGCAGGTCCTCGGGGTCGCCGGCGTAGGCGCCGTAGATCTCCTTGAACTGGTTGATCTCGTCGTCCTCGTTGCTCAGCGCGTTGAGGGCGTACCGGCGATCGGTCTCGGAGAGCTTGCCGAAGTCCGACTTGTTCGGCGGGAGCGCGGCGGCGAGCACGGCGCGCTGGATGGAGGCGTACTCCTTCGCCGAGGAGAACGCGGCGAGGGCGCGGGTGCGCTGGACCATCTCGGGGTTCGACGTCGCCTGGGCCATCTCCTGGGAGAGGCTGAGCAGCTGGTCGATCAGCTGGCTGTAAGCGTCGACGGTCTGCGTGATCGAGGCGTCGTCGGCGTAGGCGTCGCGGCGTATCGCCTTGAGCTGGGCGACGCGCTTGGTGATGGCGTCGAGGTTGCTGCGGACACCGTTCAGCTCGTTGTTGCCGGTGATGTCCTTGGTGTTCTGCAAGAACGTGGCGACCTGGCGGTCCGTCTTCTGGCGCCAGCTCGCGACCGAGTAGTCGGTCGCCTTGACCTTGTGCGACAGCGGCCCTGCCGACTGGTCGCGCTCGTCCTGGAGCGCGGCGGCCAGCTCGGTGGCCTGCTTGGTCATGTCGGTCAGCAGCTTCATGTTGTCGAGCTGCTGGATGTCGTCGAGGGAGTCGCTGATGCGGATGCCACCGAGGGTGGTCGCCGCCGCCACCGGGAGCACCAGGAGCGAGACCAGACGGGTCGAGATGCGCCAGTTGCGCAGGGCTATGCGCGAGCCCGGCCCGCTGGGGGCCGCCTTCGCCTTCGCCTTGGGCTTCTTCTCGGCCTTGTCGGCCTTCCCCGGCTTGTCGCCCTTGTCGCGCGCGGCCTCGCCGCCCTCGGGGCCCTGTTCCTCCTGGCCCGCGGTGCTCAGCCCCTGCTGCGGTGCGTGCGGGGCAGCGGCGCCGCGATCGGTCGCGCCGTTCGGCTCCGGCTCGGCCGGAGCACTGCCATCCCTCTTGAAACGTCCCTGCACTAGCGTCGCAACCTCTGGACCAGGCGCCCCTCGCGCCGTGGCGCTCGGGACGGTGTCGAGTCGTGGAGGTCCGTGAACCCCCGGGTGGTCGTAGTGACCGGCGCGTCTCCCCTTTGACCGTCGCTCGGCGCTGCGTTGCGCCCTCGCGTGCCGGCCGATACCCGCGGCGGTCCCGGGAATTCCAGCACAGCCGGGGATCTCCAACAAGGTCCGAAGAGCCCCCGCCGAGACCTGTGACGGCGTGTGCCGGGCGCATCACCAGGAGTGCGAAAGGATCTTGAACATTACGGGCATACAGGTCCGATCCCACGTTCGCCGCCCTCACCCCGCTCGCGCCCGCGAGGGTGGACCGACGGGCGGAATGCCTGAGTCCGTGCCGCGATGACCGATTCCCCCTCTCCTGGGGCCAGGACGATATGTCCCGGTTTCGCGGGCCGCTCGTGAGCAAACTCACATGGGGAGGTCGTGTGCCGGTTGTGGTGGAGGGGGAGGGGGCCCGTACGCGTTAGCCTGGGGAACCGGTCTTCCGTGTCGCGTCTGCCCCCGTTACCGGCGGTGACACCCGCGGGACGGCGACCGGGCACACCCGACCCAGGACGACAGAGGGGCACCCGCCAGCCGTGCGCATCGCCAGATTCTCCATCGACGGCAATGTGGCCTTCGGAGCCGTCGAGGGCGAGGGCCCGGACGGGCTCGTCCTCGACATCATCAAGGGCATTCCGTTCGCCGAGTTCGAGCTGTCGGGCACCAAGGTCCCCTTGGACAAGGTCCGCCTCCTGCCGCCGACCCTGCCCAGCAAGGTCGTGGCCGTCGGCCGCAACTACGCGGACCACGCCAAGGAGATGGGCAACGAGGTCCCCGCGTACCCGGTCACCTTCTTCAAGCCCTCCACCTCCGTGAGCGGCCCGGGCGACCCCATCCCGTACCCCTCCTTCACCGAGGAGCTGTCGTACGAGGCGGAGCTGGCCGTCGTGATCGGCCGCATGTGCCGCGAGGTGCCCCGCGAACGCGCCAAGGACGTGATCCTCGGCTACACCTGTGCCAACGACGTCACCGCGCGCGACGCCCAGCGCCGCGAGCAGCAGTGGGCCCGCGCCAAGGGCTTCGACGGCGCCTGCCCGCTCGGCCCCTGGATCGAGACGGACCTCGACCCGGCCGACCTCACGCTCCAGTGCACCGTCAACGGCGAGCAACGCCAGCTCGGGCGCACGAGCGACATGCTGCGCTCGGTCGAGGACCTCGTCGTCCACGTCACCGAGGCCATGACCCTGCTCCCGGGCGACGTCATCCTCACGGGCACCCCGGCAGGGGTCGGCCCGCTCAGCGTCGGCGACGAGGTCGCCGTCCACATCGAAGGCATCGGCACTCTCACCAACAAGGTGATCAAGCGTGGCTAACGACGGCTCCGTCCGCGTACGTTTCTGTCCCTCCCCGACCGGCAACCCGCACGTCGGTCTCGTCCGCACCGCCCTGTTCAACTGGGCCTTCGCGCGCCATCACCAGGGCACCCTGGTCTTCCGCGTCGAGGACACCGACGCGGCGCGCGACTCCGAGGAGTCCTACGAGGCGCTCCTCGACTCCCTGCGCTGGCTCGGCCTCGACTGGGACGAGGGCCCCGGGACCGGCGGCCCGCACGCCCCCTACCGCCAGTCGCAGCGCATGGACATCTACCGCGATGTCGCGCGCCGCCTGGAGGAGTCCGGGCACGCCTACCGCTGCTACTGCACGACCGAGGAGCTGGACGCGCGCCGCGAGGCCGCGCGCGCCGCGGGCCGCCCCTCCGGCTACGACGGCCACTGCCGCGACCTGAGCGCCGAGCAGGTCGCCGCCTACGAGGCCGAGGGCCGCAAGCCAATCGTCCGCTTCCGCATGCCGGACAAGAGCATCGCCTTCACCGACCTCGTGCGCGGCGAGCTGACGTTCGCGCCCGAGAACGTGCCCGACTACGGCATCGTCCGCGCCAACGGCGCCCCGCTCTACACGCTCGTCAACCCGGTCGACGACGCGCTCATGGAGATCACCCACGTCCTGCGCGGCGAGGACCTGCTCTCCTCCACGCCCCGGCAGATCGCCCTGTACGAGGCGCTCATCGAGCTGGGAGTGGCCAAGGAGATCCCCGCCTTCGGGCACCTCCCCTACGTCATGGGCGAGGGCAACAAGAAGCTCTCCAAGCGCGACCCGCAGGCGAGCCTCAACCTCTACCGCGAGCGCGGCTTCCTCCCCGAGGGCCTGCTCAACTACCTCTCGCTGCTCGGCTGGTCCTTCTCGGCCGACGAGGACATCTTCACGCTCGACCAGATGATCGCGAAGTTCGACATCGGCGACGTGAACGCCAATCCGGCGCGCTTCGACCTGAAGAAGGCCGAGTCGATCAACGGCGACCACATCCGGATGCTCTCGGTCGAGGACTTCACCGCGCGGTGCGAGCCCTGGCTCAAGGCCCCCTTCGCGCCCTGGGCCCCCGAGGACTTCGACCCGGCCGCCTTCGCCGCGCTCGCGCCGCTCGCGCAGACGCGCCTCACCGTCCTCTCGGACATCACGGCCAACGTCGACTTCCTCTTCCTCGACGAGCCCGCGATCGACGAGACCTCGTGGAACAAGGCGATGAAGGAGGGCTCGGACGCCCTCCTCGCCACGGCCCGCGCCAAGATCGCCGCGGCCGACTGGAAGGCGGAGGCGCTCAAGGAGGCGGTCCTTGAGGCCGGCACCGAGCACGGCCTCAAGCTCGGCAAGGCACAGGCCCCGGTCCGCGTCGCCGTCACCGGGCGCACCATCGGCCTGCCGCTCTTCGAGTCCCTGGAGATCCTGGGCCGCGAGAAGACGCTCGCGCGCGTCGACGCGGCGCTGGCCAGGCTCGCCGGCTGATCACGCGGCGGCCGCGCGCCACCGCACGGACGAGCGTCCCGAGGGGCGGGCACCGGAACCACCGTCCGGCCCCCGCCCCTCGGGCGTACCCGCAGGTCCGCGCCTATCCTCGGCGGCGTGGCAGCGAATACAGCGGTCAAAGCCGTCCTGTGGGACGTGGACGACACCCTCTTCGACTACACCGGCGCCGATACCGCGGGGCTCGCGGCGCACCTGCGCGCCGAGGGCCTCCTGGAGCGCTTCGGCGGCCCGGAGGCGGCGCTCACACGCTGGAGGACGCTGACCCGGCACCACTGGGGCCGCTTCGCCGAGGGCGGTGTCGGCTTCCTGGAGCAGCGCAGGGACCGCGTACGGGACTTCCTGGAGGCGCCGCTGAGCGACGCGGAGGCCGACGCGTGGTTTGAGGCGTACTTCGGGCACTACGAGGCCGCCTGGACGCTCTTCGGCGATGTCCTGCCGGCCCTCGACGCGCTCGCGGCGAGCCACCGGCACGGCGTCCTGTCCAACTCCTCCGTCACCGTCCAGGGCCCCAAGCTCAGCACCCTCGGCCTCGGCGATCGCTTCGAGGCCCTGCTGTGCGCCGCCGAACTCGGCGTCTCCAAGCCCGATCCCGGCGCCTTCCGCGCCGCGGCGCGCGCCCTCGGCCTCGCGCCCGCCGAGATCGCGTACGTGGGCGACGAACCCTGGATCGACGCACGTGGCGCGGTCGACGCGGGCCTCGTCGGGGTCTGGCTCGATCGCGCGGGCCGCCACGCGCACGAGGAGGTTCCCGAGGGCGTGCACCGCATCGGCGGGCTCGCCGAGCTGCCTGGGCTGCTCGGCGATACCCGTTTTGGAGCGCCGTCGACCTTCGGGTAATGTTCTTCCTGCGCCGCCGGACGGGAGGAACACCCGAAAGAAAGCGCGAAGCGGATACCGGGCCTCAGGGCTTGCGTATCAATGGGCTATGGTGTAATTGGCAGCACGACGGTTTCTGGTTCCGTTAGTCTAGGTTCGAGTCCTGGTAGCCCAGCTGATCACTTCAGGTGATCTCGCCCCCGTTGTGTAGCGGCCTAGCACGCTGCCCTCTCACGGCAGTAGCGCCGGTTCGAATCCGGTCGGGGGTACAGATCCTTCCCGCGGGGACATCCGGGTCGCACCCGATGCCTCTGAGACGCAGGATCGCCAAAAGCCCCCGTTGTGTAGCGGCCTAGCACGCTGCCCTCTCACGGCAGTAGCGCCGGTTCGAATCCGGTCGGGGGTACGGAAGTTCCTTGGGCTATGGTGTAATTGGCAGCACGACGGTTTCTGGTTCCGTTAGTTTAGGTTCGAGTCCTGGTAGCCCAGCTGATCACTTCACGTGGTCTCGCCCCCGTTGTGTAGCGGCCTAGCACGCTGCCCTCTCACGGCAGTAGCGCCGGTTCGAATCCGGTCGGGGGTACTTCTCGAAAAGCCCTCCATCCCTCGTGGATGGGGGGCTTCGTGGTGTGCGCGGCCGTGCGGCGGGTGCGCTCCCGGGCGGCGCTTGTCCGGACGGGCGGGGCGGCTTCGTCGGCGTCCCGCCCGTACCGGCGGGTACGGGATGTGGTGCGTGCGGTACGGGGTCGTGCGTGCGGGTACGAAGTGTTCAGCCACCGTTGCGGCGCAGGGCCTCGGAGAGGCGGGCCGCGGCGTCGATGATGGCCTGGGCGTGCATCCGGCCCGGGTGGCGCGTGAGGCGCTCGATGGGCCCGGAGACCGAGACCGCGGCGACGACACGGTTCGAAGGGCCGCGTACCGGAGCCGAGACCGAGGCCACGCCCGGCTCGCGCTCGCCGATCGACTGGGCCCAGCCCCTGCGCCGTACCCCCGAGAGTGCCGTCGCCGTGAAACGCGCGCCCTGGAGGCCGCGGTGCAGACGCTCCGGTTCCTCCCAGGCGAGCAGGATCTGCGCCGAGGAACCCGCCTTCATCGTCAGGGTCGAGCCGACGGGGACCGTGTCCCGCAGTCCGGACAGCCGTTCCGCCGCCGCGACGCAGATGCGGGTGTCGCCCTGCCTGCGGTAGAGCTGCGCGCTCTCGCCCGTCACGTCGCGCAGGTGCGTGAGCACCGGACCGGCCGTGGCGAGCAGCCGGTCCTCACCGGCCGCCGCCGCGAGTTCCGACAGACGGGGGCCGAGGATGAAACGGCCCTGCATGTCCCGCGCCACCATGCGGTGGTGCTCCAGTGCCACGGCGAGGCGGTGTGCCGTGGGCCTGGCGAGCCCCGTCGCGCCGACGAGCGATGCAAGAGTGGCCGGACCGGACTCAAGGGCGCTCAGAACGAGAGCAGCCTTGTCGAGTACGCCGACGCCGCTAGAGTTGTCCATGCAACGATATTCGCGTCTCACTCTGTGAAACGCAAGTTCAATTTCCACGGGAAGTTGCCACTCTGTAGGAGCGGGCCCGAGGACCACCGGGCCCAGGACCGCCGCCACCCACGAGGGGACGGTTGGGCACTCACCTCTCTAGTTGGGCCTGGCATCGCCGCCGGCCGAAGGGAAAGCGATGGGTAGGACACTCGCGGAGAAGGTCTGGGACGACCACGTCGTCCGGCGCGCCGAGGGCGAGCCCGACCTCCTCTACATCGACTTGCACCTGCTGCACGAGGTCACCAGCCCGCAGGCGTTCGACGGCCTCCGCCAGAACGGCCGGCAGGTGAGGCGCCTCGACCTCACCATCGCGACCGAGGACCACAACACCCCGACCCTCGACATCGACAAGCCCATCGCCGACCCCGTCTCGCGCGCCCAGCTGGAGACCCTGCGCAAGAACTGCGCGGACTTCGGCGTACGGCTGCACCCGCTCGGCGACGTCGAGCAGGGCGTCGTCCACGTCGTGGGACCGCAGCTCGGCCTGACCCAGCCCGGCACCACCGTCGTCTGCGGCGACTCGCACACCTCGACGCACGGCGCCTTCGGCGCTCTCGCCTTCGGCATCGGCACCTCGCAGGTCGAGCACGTGCTCGCCACCCAGACGCTGCCGCTCGCGCGCCCGAAGACGATGGCCATCACCGTCGAGGGCGAACTGCCCGCCGACGTCACGGCGAAGGACCTGATCCTCGCCGTCATCGCGAAGATCGGCACGGGCGGCGGCCAGGGCTACATCCTGGAGTACCGCGGCAGCGCCATCGAGAAGCTCTCGATGGAGTCCCGCATGACCATCTGCAACATGTCGATCGAGGCCGGTGCCCGCGCGGGCATGATCGCGCCCGACGAGACGACGTTCGCCTACCTCAAGGACCGCCCGCACGCGCCGCAGGGGCCGGAGTGGGAGGACGCCGTCGCGTACTGGAAGACGCTGCGCACCGACGACGACGCGGTCTTCGACGCCGAGGTCGTCATCGACGGCTCCGCGCTCGCCCCCTTCGTCACCTGGGGCACCAACCCGGGCCAGGGCGCGCCGCTGTCCGCGCAGGTCCCCGACCCGGCGAGCTTCGAGGACCCCTCCGCGCGCTTCGCCGCCGAGAAGGCCCTGGAGTACATGGGCCTCGCCGCCGGGCAGCCGCTGCGCGAGATCTCCGTGGACACCGTCTTCGTCGGCTCGTGCACCAACGGCCGTATCGAGGACCTGCGCGCCGCCGCCGACGTGCTGCGCGGGCGTTCGGTCGCCGACGATGTCCGCATGCTGGTCGTCCCCGGTTCCGTACGGGTCGCGCTCCAGGCCGTCGAGGAGGGCCTGGACAAGGTCTTCACCGAGGCCGGGGCCGAGTGGCGGCACGCGGGCTGCTCGATGTGCCTGGGCATGAACCCGGATCAGCTCGCCCCCGGCGAGCGCTCCGCCTCCACGTCGAACCGCAACTTCGAGGGCCGGCAGGGCAAGGGGGGCCGTACGCACCTCGTCTCGCCCAAGGTGGCTGCGGCCACGGCCGTCCTGGGCCGCCTCGGCTCGCCCGCCGACCTGTCCGCCACCGCGCCCTCGGGAGTCTGAACCTCATGGAAGCCTTCACCGTCCACACCGGCCGCGCCGTCCCGCTGCGGCGCTCCAACGTCGACACGGACCAGATCATCCCCGCGCACTGGCTCAAGAAGGTCACGCGCGACGGTTTCGAGGACGGCCTCTTCGAGGCCTGGCGCAAGGACCCGGAGTTCGTACTGAACAAACCCGAGCGCGCCGGGGCCACCGTCCTCGTCGCCGGCCCGGACTTCGGTACGGGGTCCTCGCGCGAGCACGCCGTCTGGGCGCTCCAGAACTACGGCTTCAAGGCCGTCATCTCCTCGCGCTTCGCCGATATCTTCCGCGGCAACTCGCTCAAGAACGGCCTCCTGACGGTCGTACTCGACCAGGAAGTCGTCGAAGCCCTCCAAGAGCTGGTGGAGAAGGACCCGCAGGCCGAGATCACCGTCGACCTCCAGGAGCGCCAGGTGCGCGCCGAGGGCGTCACCGCGGACTTCGACCTCGACGAGAATTCCCGCTGGCGGCTGCTCAACGGGCTCGACGACATCAGCATCACGCTGCGCGAGGAGGACGCCATCGCGGCGTACGAGGTGCGCCGCCCGTCCTTCAAGCCGCGCACGCTTCCGGTGTGACGACGCCGAAGCGGCGCCGGCCGGTGTGAACCGGCCGTTCGCCGCGTGCGGAACGCGAACTGTGCCCCCGGTCGTACGACGACCGGGGGCACAGGTGTGCACGGGGGGGGAGGGGTGGGGTACGGGTGGGCATGTCGCGCGGCGGCACGGGGCGGGGGGCCGGTGGCCGTGTCGCGGAGCTTTGGCCAAAAACCCTCGGTCGGCGCAGTGTTGCGAAGGCGGCGACGCGCCCGGGGCGCCGCCGAACGGGTGGTCTCAACTCCCTTGCTCCACAAGGCAGAAGACCTGCGATTATGGGCCCTGCCTGCACTGTCCCTGCCCGCCGACGAGGCCGCCCCAGACGGTAGTTACCCCCTGCGCAGGCGACAACTCAGGCCAGATGGCACAATCGAGGCATGGAAAGCGACGGCCAACTCCAGCTTCACGGCGCGGTCGCCGACCGACTCAAAGAAGCACATACAAGGGTGCGCACACTGCAAGTCCCGGAGAGCGTACGGATGGCGCTGACCCGGAAGCTGCTGGTCATTACGGCCGCGGCCAAACACGATCTCGCAGGTGCGGCAGCACGCCTGGACCGGTTGTTGAAGGACATCGACGAGGGACGCTATCCCGGCGACGGCTGAATCCAGCCGTGGAGCGGGACTCTCCCGGGCCCAGTGGGTGTTGCGGCACAAGGGTGATTAGCCCGTTTCGTGTTTGATTTGCGGTATATATCCGCCTAGCGTGCGAAAAAGCTTGAACAGATTCGTTCTGGCAATGTCTCCGAAGGGGAAGACGTGAACAAGGCGCAGCTCGTGGAAGCGATTGCCGACAAGCTCGGCGGGCGGCAGAACGCCGCCGACGCCGTGGATGTGGTCCTGGACGCCATCGTCCGTGCCACCGTCGCCGGTGACCGGGTCTCCGTCACCGGGTTCGGCTCGTTCGAGAAGGTCGACCGTCCGGCCCGGTACGCCCGCAACCCCCAGACCGGGGAGCGGGTCCGCGTGAAGAAGACCTCGGTGCCGCGCTTCCGCGCGGGCCAGGGCTTCAAGGACCTCGTCGCGGGGACCAAGAAGCTTCCGAAGAACGACGTCGCGGTGAAGAAGGCCCCCAAGGGCAGCCTCACCGGCGGCACCAAGACCACCGCCAAGGCGGCGGCGAAGAAGGCCACGGCGAAGAAGGCGACGGCCGCCAAGAAGGCCACCACGGCCACCGCGGCGAAGAAGACCACCGCGACGGCGAAGAAGGCCACCACCAAGAAGGCCACCCCGGCGGCGAAGAAGACGACGGGCACCTCCGCGACGGCGAAGAAGACCACGGCCAAGACGGCGCCCGCGAAGAAGGCGACCGCCAAGAAGGCCCCGGCCAAGAAGAGCACGGCGCGCACGACGACCGCCAAGAAGGCGACGGCGCGCAAGAAGTGACCTTCCTGCACGTCCCCGCACGTCGTGCGTCTTCGGCGGTGACGCTCTTTCTCCCGCACCGGACGCAGTGACGTCACGGCCGCGGCCGGACCTCCGGCCCTCCGGAGGGACGCGGCACCCACGCGTCGGGCCGGGCTCCTCGGGGAGCCCGGCCCGCGGCGTGTGCGGGGGTCTTTGACGCGCGGATGCGCGGACCGGTGCTCGCGCGAGGGCCTAGGGGTGCTCGCGTGAGGGGGGCGTGCGCACGGAGGGCCTGTGCGCGGGGTCTGTGCGGGGGCCTGTGTACGGGGTCTTTGACGCGCGGGGTGCCCGCACGCACGCGGGGGAACGCGCTCCCGTCAGGGCCGGACGCACTCCGCAAAGCCGGTGCCCGCACGCACGCGGGGGAACGCGGCCGACGGCGGTTCAGAACGTTTGCAGGGTCACCAACGTGACGCGCAGTCCCGCCGCTTCGCCCTCGGTCTCGATGCGTACCCGCTGCCCGGGGCGCAGGAGCCGCAGCCCGCCCGCGAGGAACGCGGCGCCGTCGAAGGGCACCGGGGTGCCGTCGTCGAGCAGCACGCTGCCGCTGTGGTCCGAGGGGTCGTAGGTGTACGCCGTTGCCTGCATGGGGGGACCTTAACGGGGACGGGGGGCGTCGCGCGGGGCGGGGACGTCGCGCGCGGGCCGGGGGACGTCGCGCGGGGCGGGGCGTCGCGCGGGGCGGGGCCGCGGGGTGGGGTCGCGGGGTGGGGTCGCGCGACGTACCGGCGGGGCCGCGTTACGTACCGGCGGGGCCGGCGACGCCTTCGGTGGCCGGGAGACCGGCAGCGACGCGGCGGGTGTGCGGGCCCACGCCGAGGACCAGCGCCGCGCGCAGATCGGCGACCGTGTCCACGTCCTGGCGCACCGAGGCGACGGCGGGCGGATTCAGCTCCACCGCGCCCGAGTCCCGGTGGCGGCTCCTGGAGTGCCCGCCGAAAAGGGGGCGCAATTCCGTACCGGAAAGCGCGGCGAGAAATGTCGTGCCGATTTCCGCGGCGTCGGGAAGAAAAGAACGCGGGAAATGCGCGGCGGCGCGCAGCACGGCGGACAGCTCCGCGGGGCGCAGAGCGGGCAGATCGGCGTTGAGGGCGGCGACGGCGCCGTGGGCGGTGCCGTGCCGCGCCGCGCGCGCCCCGTGCGCGAGCGCGGCGTTGAGCCCGGCCGCCGGGGTGTCGGGGACCACACGCGCGCCGAGGGCAGCGAGCGCGCCGCCGCCTCGCGCGTCGTCCGTGACGACCACCACATCCCGTACCTCGGGACACGCGAGCGCGGCCGTGACCGTGTCCTGCGCGAAGGCGAGCGCGAGGCGGCTGCGGCTCGGCGCCGAGAGCGGCCCGGCGAGGCGGGACTTGGCCAGGGGGAGCGGCTTCACCGGCACGACCAGGGTCCATAGTGGGGGCGCTGCGGGCCCGGCGGGAGTGTTCATCGGCGCCATTGTCGCCCGTGGACGCCGCGTGGGCAGGGGGCGGTACGGCGGCCCGGAGGGCGCGGAAGGGGGCGCGCGAACCGGCGTCGGGGGAACGTGCGGGCGTACCGTGTTCTCGACAGACGGGGGAGGCGGGTCCACACTTGTGCGGCCTGCCAGGCGCAGTACGTGATCTTTGGCCCGGGTCGGGCCGAACAGGAAGGTGCACGCGTGTCCCGCCGTAAAATCGGCTTTTGGTATCGCCTTGCCGCGGCGATCATGAAGCCGCCGTTGCTGGTCTTCTTCAAGCGGGAATGGCGCGGAGCAGAGCACATGCCCGAGGACGGCGGATTCATCACCGTCGTCAACCACAATTCGTACATCGACCCGCTGTCGTACGCGCACTACCAGTACAACACCGGGCGGCTGCCGCGTTTTCTCGCGAAGGACGGCCTTTTCCGCAAGGGTTTCGTGGGTACGGCGATGCGCGGAATGCGCCACGTCCCCGTCTACCGCGAGACGAGTGAGGCGATGGACGCCTTCCAGGGCGCCGTGAAGGCGATCAAGGACGGCGAGTGCGTCGCCTTCTACCCCGAGGGCACCCTCACGCGCGATCCCGCGCAGTGGCCGATGAGCGGCAAGACCGGTGCGGCGCGCGTCGCGTTGGCGACGCGCTGCCCCGTGATCCCCGTCGCGCAGTGGGGTGCCAACCTCGCGATGCCGCCGTACGCGAAGGAGAAGAAGCTGCGGCTGCTGCCGCGCAAGACCCTCCAGGTGCTCGCCGGGCCGCCCGTCGACCTCTCCGCGTACTACGGCAAGGAGCCGACGCCCGAACTCCTGCGCGAGGTCACGGAGGTGCTGATGCGCGCCGTCACCGACCTCCTGGAGGAGCTGCGGGGCGAGAAGGCGCCCGCGGAGATCTACGATCCGCGCAGAGCCCGGATAGAACAGCGTCGTCGGGCCGCGGCCAAGCGTGCCGGCGGTCCGGACGGCGCGGACCGGGCGCGGGGCGCGGACGGGAACGGTCCGCACGGTGCGGACGGGAGCCGTTCGCACGGTGCCGACGGGAGCCGTTCGCGCGAGGAGAGTACGACGCACGCGACAGGGGAGCACACCACGTGACAGGCCAGCCCGGCCGGAACGACCGTCCCGCCAAGGCCGCCGTCTTCGGCAGCGGTTCCTGGGGCACCGCCTTCGCCATGATCCTCGGCGACGCCGGGAACGACGTGACGATGTGGGCCAGGCGCCCCGACGTCGCGGAGGCGATCAACACGACGCACACCAACCCCGGCTATCTGCCGGGCACGGTCCTGCCCGAGCGGGTACGGGCCACGGCCGACCCGGCCGAGGCGGCGGACGGCGCCGATCACGTCTTCTTCGTGGTCCCCTCGCAGACGCTGCGCGAGAACCTCGCCGCCTGGGCGCCGTTCTTCGGGCCCGAGAGTGTGCTGGTCTCGCTCATGAAGGGCGTCGAACTCGGCTCCACGATGCGCATGAGCGAGGTCATCGAGGACGTCACGAAGGTGCCGCAGGAACGCGTCGCCGTCGTCACGGGGCCGAACCTCGCCGGTGAGATCGCCGCGCGCCAGCCCGCGGCCGCCGTCGTCGCCTGCCGCGACGAGAGCGTCGCCCGGCGCATTCAGCACGCCTGTCTCACGCCGTACTTCCGGCCCTACACCAACACCGACGTCGTCGGCTGCGAACTCGGCGGCGCGGTCAAGAACGTCATCGGGCTCGCGGTCGGCATCGCGGACGGCATGGGGCTCGGCGACAACACCAAGGGCACGCTCATCACGCGCGGGCTCGCCGAGACGACGCGGCTCGGTCTCGCGATGGGCGCCGACCCGATGACCTTCTCCGGGCTCGCGGGCCTCGGCGACCTCGTCGCGACGTGCTCCTCGCCGCTCTCGCGCAACCACACCTTCGGCACCAACCTCGGGCGCGGCATGAGCCTCGCCGAGACGATCGCGGTCACCAACCAGACCGCCGAGGGCGTCAAGTCCTGCGAATCGGTCCTCGCGCTCGGCCGCGGGCACGGCATCGACATGCCCCTCACCGAGACGGTCGTGAGCATCGTCCACGAGGGGAAGGCGCCGCTCGTGGCGCTGGAGGAGCTGATGTCGCGGAGTGCGAAGTCGGAGCGGGGGTAACCGGCGGGAGGCGCGGGGCTCGGCTCCGCGCCGCGCTCCTCGGGCGCCGCAGGGCTGAAGGGCTGGACGCCGCGGCCCGTGTGGTGGGTCTCGTGCCGGGCGACGCGGCGTTCGGCGGGGCGGTGGAGGGTTCGGCAGGGCGTACGGCGTTCCGGCCGGGCGGGAGGGCGTTCGGCCGGGCGGTGGGGCGGGCCGACAAGCCGGGCTCCGGGCACTGACGGCGCGCGGGGCAGCAGGTACCCTCATCGCGATATGAGCAGCCAGAACCTCCCCCAGAGCCCTGTTCCCTCCGTCGAAGGGGGGGAGCCGCGCAAGCCGCGGGTCGCCGTCGTCTTCGGCGGGCGAAGCTCCGAGCACGGAGTCTCCGTCGTCACCGCCGGTGCTGTGCTCGGCGCCATCGACCGGGAAAAGTACGACGTGCTGCCGATCGGCATCACCGGTGAGGGCCGCTGGGCGCTCGCCGTCGACGAACCGGCCCGGATGGCCATCGCCGACCGCGCGATGCCGACCGTCGAGAGCCTCGCCGAGTCCCTGGAGGGCAGCGTCGTCCTGCCCTTCGACCCCTCGGTGCGCGAGGTCGTCTACGCCGAGCCCGGCTCGGTCCCCAAGGCGCTCGGCGAGGTCGACGTCGTCTTCCCGATGCTCCACGGGCCCTACGGCGAGGACGGGACCCTCCAGGGTCTCCTGGAGCTGTCGGGGACGCCCTACGTCGGCGCCGGGGTGCTCGCGTCGGCGGTCGGCCAGGACAAGGAGTACATGAAGCGGATCTTCACCTCCTTCGGCCTCGCGGTCGGCCCGTACCTCGTGATCCGCCCCCGCGAGTGGGAGCAGGACCCGGCCGCGGCGCGCCGCCGCATCGCCGACTTCGCGGGCGACCACGGCTGGCCGCTCTTCGTGAAGCCCGCGCGTGGCGGCTCCTCGGTGGGCATCAGCAAGGTCGACGGTTTCGACGACCTGGACGAGGCGATCGAGGAGGCGCGGCGGCACGACCCGAAGTTCCTGATCGAGGCGCTCGTGCAGGGCCGCGAGATCGAGTGCGGGGTCCTGGAGTTCGAGGACGGGCCGCGCGCGAGCGTGCCCGCCGAGATCCCGCCGGTCACCGACCACGCCTACTACGACTTCGAGGCGAAGTACATCGACTCCGCGTCCGGGCTCGTGCCCGCGCCGCTCACGCCCGAGGAGACGGCCGAGGTCCAGCGCCTGGCCGTCGCGGCCTTCGAAGCGACCTCCTGCGAGGGGCTCGTGCGCGCCGACTTCTTCCTCACCGACGACGGCTTCGTCATCAACGAGATCAACACCATGCCCGGCTTCACCCCGATCTCGATGTACCCGCAGATGTGGGAGAAGAGCGGGGTCGGCTACGCCGAACTCGTCGACCGGCTCATCCAGGCGGCGCTGCGACGGTCGACGGGGCTGCGGTAGCGCGCGGTCGGGGCCGGTTGAGCCGGTCAGGGCCTGACGGGGTTTGACGGGGCCTGACGGGCCCGGTTGAGCCGGTCGGCGCCGGCGGGCCTGACGGGGCGCGGTAGGCCGGTGCCGCGGCGCGGGTGACGTTGTGGCGCGTTGGCGGCGGTGTCGCGTCGGGGGGCGTCGGGGCGGGGCCGGAGAGGCTCGCGCCGGGGCGGCGTCGCGTCTCAGGGTGGCCTCGGGGCGGGGTCAGGCCGGTGGGTGCGTCGCGCCGGGCACGTCGCGTGGTGGCGTACGTGCGCGACGTGGCGTCGCGCGGCGCGGTGCGCGGCGATGTCGCGGTCGGCGCGACGTGGCATCGGCGACGTCGCGTGTGACCTGCGGTGATGCGTGCGGTGTGCGCGACGTGGGGGGCGCGTCGGTTCCGTACCGGCGTCCTGCCCCGTACCGCCGTCGCCGCGGTTCCTCGCGCGGCGCTCAGCCCTCCGCGATGCCCTTGGGGATCGTGGCGGCGACCGGCTTCGCGAAGTCGGTGAGGGGGGAGAGGCCGTTGCCGGCGCGCGAGGCGGGGATCGTGACCTCGACGTAGGCGATGCGCAGCGTCGTGGACAGGAGGTAGGGGGCGCCGTCCTTGTGCTCGATGGCCCAGTCGACGCCGTCGACCTCGACACTGTCCGTCTTCGGGTCGTCGAGAGCGGCCGGACGGGGCACCCCGCAGCGCAGTATGATCGCCGGGTCGCCCCATCCGGCCGTCAGTTCGGACTTCGGAGCCGGGTCGTTCCTGCTGAGTCCGTCCACGTGCTCAGGAAGCTCCGTACGCAGCTTCCGGCACGCCTTCGCGGCCGCGGCGTCCGGCGTGGGGACCGAGGCCCTCGCCCCGGAACCCGCAGCCGAATCCGCCGAGGAACAGCCGACGGCGGTCAGCAGCGGGAGCAGGACGGCGGGAACGAGCAGTCGTCGCAGCACGGAGATGTTCACGCCGCCCAGCGTAGACGGGGGTTACAGATGGACGACGGGGCAGGTCAAGGTCCTGGTGATGCCCTCCACCTGCTGCACCTTCGCGACGACCATGCGGCCGAGGTCGTCCATCGTCGTCGCTTCGGCACGCACGATCACGTCGTACGGGCCCGTGACGTCCTGGGCTTGTATCACACCGTCGAAGGAACCGACGAGTTCGGCAACCGCGGAGGACTTGCCGACCTCCGTCTGGATCAGAATGTACGCCTGTACCACGGAACCTCCAGGGCGGCCATGAGGATCATGGGGGAAAGGGGACGTCACGGTATCGCGTCGCCGCGCGCCGCGGGGAGCCCCCCGCGCGTGCTGCGCCCCGCTCCGTACGGCGGTGCCGCTTCCGGGGGACGCGGCGCACGGAAGTTCAGGCAAGACTTGGCGGTACCCGCGGCGACGAAGGCACGCGGCCGTGAACGGTACGGCGCAGAAGGGGCACAGGGATGAAGGGCACTGTGGGGGAACTCGGCGAGTTCGGGCTCATCCGCGAGATGACCGCGCGACTCACCACGACACCGGCGGTGCGGCTCGGCCCGGGCGACGACGCCGCCGTCGTGGCCGCGCCCGACCGCCGTGTCGTGGTGAGCACCGACGTCCTCGTGGAGGGCAGGCACTTCCGGCGCGACTGGTCGACCGCCTACGACGTCGGGCGCAAGGCCGCGGCGCAGAACCTCGCCGACATCGCCGCGATGGGCGCGGTGCCCACCGCTCTCGTCCTCGGGCTCGTCGTGCCGGCGACGCTGCCCGCGACGTGGGCGACCGAGCTGATGGACGGGCTGCGCGACGAGTGCCAGGTGGCGGGCGCCGCGGTGGTCGGCGGCGACCTCGTACGCGGCGACACGATCACCGTCGCGATCACGGCGCTCGGCGACATGCGCAACCAGGAGCCGGTCGTGCGCTCCGGAGCGCGCCCCGGTGACGTCGTCGCCGTCACGGGCTGGCTCGGCTGGTCCGCCGCCGGGCACGCCGTCCTGTCGCGCGGCTTCCGTTCCCCGCGCGCCTTCGTCGAGGCGCACCGCAGGCCCGAACCCCCGTACCACGCGGGCCCCGCGGCCGCCGCGCTCGGCGCGACGTCCATGACCGACGTGAGTGACGGCCTCATCGCCGACCTCGGGCACATCGCCGAGGCGAGCAACGTCCGCATCAACCTCGTCTCCGGCAAGGTCGACGTGCCGTCGCAGATGTACGACATCGGGCAGGCGGTCGGCGTCGACCCGCTCCAGTGGGTGCTGACGGGCGGCGAGGACCACGCGATCGTCGCGACGTTTCCGCCGGACGTGAAGCTGCCCGCGCGCTGGAAGGTCATCGGCGAGGTCCTGCACCCCTCGGCGCGTCCCGAGGTCACGGTCGACGGCGCGCCGTGGACGCGCGCGGGGGGCTGGGACCACTTCGGCGGGGACGAGGGGGACGACGGGATCGAGACGCCTGGGCGGGGGTGAGGGGCGGGCGCGGGGGAGTGCGTGGGGGCGGAGGGCTTGCGCGGCGTACGGGTGCGGGGGGCGGGTGGGGAGTTGCGCGCGGCATCGCATCTGCGACGTCGCGTGTGACCTGCGGTGATGTGCGTGACGTGCGCGGCGTGGGCGGTGTGCGCGGCGTGGGCGGTGTGCGCGGCGTGGGCGGTGTGCGCGGCGTGGGCGGCCTGGGCGGCGTGGGCGACGTGCGCGGCGTGCGTGACGTGGGCGGTGTGGGCGGTGTGGGCGACAGGGCGGGGCGGGCGGTGCACGGGGCACAGGCGGCGTGCGCGACGTAGCGCGACGTGGGTGCGCCGGGACGCGGGCTGGGCGGTAGATTCGGGCGTATGCACATACCCCCGCGCGTCCTGACCGTGGCCGGTTCCGATTCCGGCGGCGGCGCCGGCATCCAGGCGGACCTCAAGACGATGCTCGCGCTGGGTGTGCACGGGATGAGCGTGCTCACCGCCGTCACGGCGCAGAACTCGCTGGGTGTGCAGGGCGCCTGGGACCTCCCCGTCGAGGCCGTACGCGCCCAGTACCGCAGCGTCGTCGACGACATCGGCGTCCAGGCGGTCAAGACCGGGATGCTCTCCTCCGCCGCGCTCGTCGAGACGGTCGCGGAACTCCTCGCGACGACGGACGCACCGACCGTCGTCGACCCCGTGGGCGTCTCCAAGCACGGCGACGCGCTGCTCGCCGCCGACGCCCTCGACTCGGTACGTACCCGACTGCTCCCCGTCGCCACCGTCGCGACGCCCAACCTGGACGAGGTCGCCCAGCTCACCGGTGTCCACGTCACGCGCCCCGATGACCTGCCCGAGGCGGCGGCCGCCGTCCTCGCCCTCGGCCCCCGCTGGGCCCTGATCAAGGGCGGCCACCTGGAGGGCGAGGCCGTCGACCTCCTCACCGACGGCACGGAAGAGCACTGGCTGCGCGCCCCCCGTCTCGACAACCGCCACACCCACGGCACCGGCTGCACCCTCGCCTCCGCCGTCGCCTCCCACCTGGCACTCGGCCACGACGTGCCGGCCGCCGTGCGCGCGGCGAAGAAGTACGTCACGGGGGCGATCGCGGCGGGCTTCCCGCTGGGCGACGGGATCGGGCCCGTGGACCACGCGTGGCGGTTTCGCGGGGGCGAGGGGGCGTGGGGGATGCCGGGGGCGCCGGGGGCGGCGCCGGAGGGCTGAGGGGCGGGGGACGCCGCGTGACGTTGCGTGGTGCGGTGTTCGCGATGCGGCGGCTGCGCGACGTGGCATCTGCGACGTCGCGTGTGACCTGCGGTGATGCGGGGCGCTCCACGCGACGTGGCGGCGCCGGCGACGCGGCGTCGCGCCTCGTCCGTACGCGACGTTCCCGCCGCTCGCGCGCGTCGTTGCGGGGTCACCCGCGCACGACGTCGCGACGCGTTCCGTACCGCTGCGGGTAGTCCTTGAGCCGGATGTTCTGCGCGGCGCGGAGCGTGAGGCGGCGGAAGACGCGTGTCATGGAGCGAGTGGCGAGGACGCGGTACATGCGGTCGCGCCGACGGATCGCCGCCTGGGTCGCAGGGGCGAAGAAGGGGCCGACGTTCGCGGCGTTCTTCTGGCAGCCGCGCGCGAAGGCCGTCACTTCCGCCTCGTACGCCGCGAACGCCGCACGGTGCGCGCCGCCCGCCGCCGCGAGTTCCCCGGCGAGCACGTACGCGCCGACGAGCGCGCAGCCCGTGCCCATGCCGCCCAGCGTCGCGCCGTATCCCGCGTCGCCGAGCAGGACGACGCGCCCGCGCGCGAGGCCGTCGACGTCGCTCCGGGCGAGCGCGTCGACGTACAGGTCGTCCGCGTCGTCCAGCGCGTCGAGGACACGCGCCGTGTGCCAGCCGCCGCCGCTGAAGCGCTCCCGCAGCAGCCTTTTTTGCGCCGCGACGTCGCGGCGGTCGCGGGGCGGCGCGTCCGAGGCGAAGACGAGCGAGGCGAGGGCGCGCGCCGGGTCGCCGCCGTAATGGCTGAGCAGGACGGTGCGGCCGGGCTCCGTGTACATGCGCGCCGTGCGGTCGAGGCCGAGGTGGTTCGGGAGGCCGAAGGCGGCGAAGCAGTAGCCGCCGAAGCGCACGTGGCGCTCCTCCGGGCCGAAGACCAGGGCGCGGGTGTGCGAGTGGAGGCCGTCGGCCCCCACCACGAGGTCGTACCGCTGCGGCGCCGCCCGCGCGAAGGCCACGTCCACGCCGTCGTCGTCCTGACGGAGCGAGGCGATGGAGTCGCCGAAGACGTAGCGCACCGAGCGCCGCGTCCGCTCGTACATGATCTCCGCCAGGTCGCCGCGCTGGATCTCCACGTCGCCGCTCAGCATCGAGGCCGGCAGCTCCACGAGCACCCGGTCCCTCGCGTCGACGATGCGCTGCACACCCATGTGCGTCTGCCGCGCCGCCACCTCGTCCGCGATGCCCGTGGCGCGCAGCACCTCGGCGTGCACGTTGCCCCGGAAGTCGACGGCGAAGCCGCCGGGCCGCAGCTTCGACGCCTTCTCCACCACGGTCACCTCCGCACCGTAACGATCCAGCCAGAGCGCCACGGCGGGCCCCGCCACGCTCGCCCCCGAAACGAGCACCCGCAGCCCGGCGAGGGGCGGCGCCGCGGCGGCGGCAGTGGGGACGACGGGGGTGACGCGGGCGGCGTCGGGCAACTGGGAGGGCTTGCTCTTCTCGGTCATGGGGACAGCTTCGGGCGGGGCGCTTACCGTGCGCTGACGGTGCGCTGACGGGTACGGGCGAGGACACGGGCGTGCGACGTCGCGTGGGACGGGGCGGGGTGACGTCGCGTGGGACGGGGCGGGTTCGCGTGGGCGGGGTGACGTCGCGACGTGGGGCGGGCGGGGCGTCGGTACGACGTCGCGTGGGTGCGGTGAGGCGGCGGGGTGACGTCGCGGTGCGGGGTGTCTGGTGCGGCGCGACGTCGCGTCAGGCGCCGTCCGGCTGTGCGCGCCGTCCCCTCTCCCGCGCCGCGTCGTACGCGACGTCGCCCAGGACGCCGCGCACCGTCGCCCGCACGACGGCCGTTTCTGCGTCCTCACCGGCGACGCCCCGTACGGCCTCCGCGCGTCCCAGGTGCTCCGCCGCGTCCCGCAGCCGCTCCCGCGACGCGGCGTCGCCGCCCAGGCGGCCCCCGCCCTCCTCGCCCTCCCCGTCCTCCGCTGCTCGCGCCCCGTGCGCGGCCTCCGCGACGCACCACCGCGCGAGCACCTCGTGCGTCTCCGCGCGCACGCTCCGCACCCGCACCGTCGCCGCCTTCGCCCGTGCGCGTTCCGCCCAGACCCCGGCCCGCTCCACTTCACCCGCGTCGAGGTACGTCCGCGTCAGCCCGAGGAGCGCGCGGACCTCTTCCGCGACGCCGAACCACGTGGCCGAGAACAGTTCGAGCGCCGCGGCGTACCTGTCGCGTGCCTCGGACGCCGCGCCCTCGTGGCGCGCGACGTCGCCCAGGCCGCGCAGCGCGCCCCCCGCCTTGTCGGTCAGCCCGTAGCGCCGGTACGCCGCCTCGGCACGCCGCAGGTCCGCCGCGGCCTCGCACGGACGGTCCGCCCGCAGCAGGACCTCCGCGCGGTGCGTCAGCATGTCCGCGTGCTCCTCCGATGACCGCAGCTGCTCCGTCAGTTCCAGCGCCTCGTCGAGCATCGCGAGCGCTTCGTCACGGCGCCCGAAGACGTCGGCGGTGTGCGCGAGCCGGTCGAGGCTGTTGGCGATGCCCCAGCGGTCGCCGAGCGCGCGGAAACCGCGCAGCGCCTCCCGGTACGTGGCCTCGCCCGCGAGGGGGAGCCCCGCCTCCGTCTCCAACAGGCCGGTACCGAGGAGGAGCAACGCCCTCGCCCACGGCGTCCCGTCCAGCTGCCAGCCGGCCGAGGCGTCGCCCCATTCCCTCGGCCCCCCGGCCAGCGACCAGAGCACGCCGAGCGCGGGGTGCCGCATCGGTGCCGCCAGACCACGCAGCAGCGCGTTCGCACGGTCCGTCAGCGCGCGCCGCTCCCGTACGGGGAGGTCCTCCGACGTCGCGGTGCACAGGCACAGCGCGTACTCCTCGGCGAGACCGGGCGGCGGTACGTCGCCGAGCACCGCGAGGAGCGCACGCGCCGCGCCGACCTGCCGGCTGTGCAGTCCGCGCAGCCGCCAGAACCAGGCGAGCGCGGCGACCATGCGCAGGGCGCGTTCCGGCGCCTGCGCGCGCAGGTGGCGCAGCGCCGCGTCGAGTTCGTGGCGCTCGGCCATGAGGCGGTCGAGAGCGGCCACCTGGCGCGCCTCGTGCAGCAGCGGCTCGCTCTCCTCGGCCAGGCGCAGGAACCACGCGGCGTGGGCCTCGCGCAGGCGCTCGGTACTGCCCTCGGCGGCGAGTTGGGCCGCGCAGTAGTCGCGGATCGTCTGAAGCATGCGGTAGCGCCCGCTCTTCACCTCCAGGAAGGACTTCTCGACGAGCGCGTCGAGAAGCTCCGCCGCCGCGGGCGTCGCGCAGACCTCCGCGACCGTGGCGGCCTCGGCTCCGTCGACGAACACGGAAACACGTCGCGCGAGTTGACGCTCCCGCGCGTCGAGCAGCTCCCAGCTCCATTCCACGACGGCGCGCAGCGTACGGTGCCGCGGCGCCTTCGTCCGGTCCCCGCGCGACAGCACCGCGAAGCGGTCGTCCAGGCGGCGTTCCAGCTCGCGCGGAGGCAGGGTGCGTACGCGCGCGGCGGCCAGCTCGACGGCGAGGGGCAGCCCGTCGAGCCGCGCGCAGATCCGCCGGACCACATCCGCCTCGTCGTCCGCCCCGGCCTCCGCCTCGTACGTCGCGGCCCAGCCCTCGTGCGCCGGAGGGCGCACTGCTGCCGCGCGGGCCGCGAAGAGCCGTACGGCGTCGGCGGGATCGAGTGGCGGTACGGGGCGGACGTACTCGCCCGTGAGCCCGAGCGCCTCGCGGCTCGTCGCGAGCACGCGCGCACCGGCGCAGCCCGCGAGGAGCGCCGCGACGTAGCGTGCGACGTCCGCGACGAGGTGCTCGCAGTTGTCCAGGACGAACAGCACAGGCCGCGTGCCCACCACCGCCACGAGCCGGCCCAGCGCATCGTCCTCCGCCGGCCCCCGGAACGCGTCGCGCACCCCGAGTGCCGCGAGCAGCGCGTGGGGCACCTGCGCGCCGTCCTCCAGCGCGCCCAGCTCGACGTAGCGGACGGGCGCGGCCACGCCCCGCGCCGTCTCGACAGCGAGCCGCGTCTTGCCGGCTCCTCCGGGCCCCGTGAGGGTGACGAGGCGGCGAGCGGGGTCGGCGAGCAGCCCGGCGAGCGCGGCACGCTCCCGGTCACGGCCGATGAACTCGGTGAGGGGGAGCGGAAGACCGTGCGGGAGGGCGGGGGACGGCACGTCGTCGAATGGCGCGTCGTCGAATGGCGCGTCGTCGAGCGGCGCGTAGGGCGGGCGCGCCGCGGCACCACGATGCGACGTCGTGTCGTGCGGCGGGGACGTCGCGTGCGACCTGCGGTTTTGCGGAGACGTCGCGTCGTCCGCACGCGACGTATCGGCCCGGACGTCGCGCGGCGCTGTGCCGCGCAGCAGCTCCGTGTGCAGCGCCGCGAGTTCGGGCGAAGGATCGGTGCCGAGCCGTTCGGCGAGGAGGGCGCGGGTCTCCTCGTACAGTACGAGCGCCTCGGCCGGGCGGCCCGTGTCGCGCAGTGCGCGCATCAGGAGGGCGCGCAGCGGCTCGTCGAGCGGGGACGCCGCGAGCAGCCCGCGCAGTTCGGCGATGAGCGCCGGGCTCGGCCGTACACCCAGCTCCGCGGTGACGCGGCCGCGCAGGGCTGCGGCGCGCAGCGCGTCGAGCCGCGCGGCGTGGTCGGTGCGTATCGCGACGTCGGGCAGCGGCGCGCCGCGCCACAGCGTGAGGGCGGTACGGAAGAGGCCGACCGCCCCCGTCGCGTCCCCCGCGTCGAGCCGCCGCTGCCCCGACGCCGCGAGCGCGGTGAAACGGTGCGCGTCGACGCACGCGCGGTCGGGGACCCGAAGGCGGTAGCAGGCGGAGATGTGGGTCACCTCGGCGCCCGTCGCGGCGATGCGGCGGCGGAGCCGGGAGACCTGTGACTGGAGCGCGTTGCGTGCGCCGTCGGGCGGTTGCTCCCCGTACACGCCGCGCAGCAGGTGCCCCGCCGGGACGACGCGTCCCTCGTCGAGCAGGAGCAGCGTCAGCAGAGCCCTCGGGCGGGGGCCGCCGACGGGCAGTTCCGCTCCGTCCGGTGCCCGCACCACGAGCGGGCCGAGTACGCCGAAGAAGGGGAGCGGAGCGGGGGTGGTCACGGGACGCGTCGTGCGGCCGGCGGCTCCGTACGCTGCGCCGGCACCGTACCGGACGGACCCGGACCCGGACCCGGACCCGTGCCGGACGGAGCCGCTTCGGTGCCCGGGCACACGTAAGAGCCGGTCCGCCCTAAGACGGACCGGCTCTCACAGCAACCAGCCAGGTGGCCGCGCCGCACTACGACAGCGCGAGACCGGATCGGTACCGTCGTGAAACGGGACCGCCTCACGTTTAGCGCGAGACCTTGCCGGCCTTGATGCACGAGGTGCAGACGTTGAGCCGCTTCGGCGTTCCACCGACCACGGCACGCACGCGCTGGATGTTGGGGTTCCAGCGACGCGGCGTACGGCGGTGCGAGTGCGAAATGTTGTTGCCGAAGCCCGGCCCCTTGCCGCAGACGTCGCAGTTGGCAGCCACGGGTCACTCCAAAGACTTCAGATGCACTTACAGTGAATCCCGGCAGGCCGGGATCAGAGACGGAAGTGCCTGATTTGGCGTTGCCGGGGGGAATGGCCCGATTCTCATCGGGCAACCGGAGCAGCATACAGCGGCCACTCCCGCTCTACGAAACTACCATGACCGCGGCCATGACCGTTCCCGGGCTCCGCCCGTACCGGGTCCGAGCTGCGACTACGCTGCGTTCGTCCGGCTGTGCAAGGAGGCCCTGGTGCCCGGGAAGGCCCTGATGTCCGGGAACGAAGGACGACTCCTCGACGCCACCACGCTCCGCGCCTGGTGCGCGACGGCCCTCGACGCACTGGGCCGGGCGCGCGAGGAGATCGACTCCATCAACGTCTACCCGGTCGCCGACGGCGACACCGGGACCAACCTCTACCTCACGACCGAGGCGGCCTTCCGCGCCGTCGAGGCCGTCTTCGAGGCGTACGAGGGCGACGCGGACGCCGCGTCCGTGCCTGGTCTCGACGGGGTCGCCCGCGCGATGGCGCACGGCGCGCTCGTCGGCGCGCGCGGCAACTCGGGCACCATTCTGGCGCAGTTGCTGCGCGGCGCCGCGCAGGTTCTCGTCGCGGCCGCGGGCGAAGCGGTCGACGGCGTCGTCCTGGCCACCGCGCTCCGCCGCGCGGCGGAGGCGGCCTACGAGGCCGTGGCACACCCTGTCGAAGGCACGGTCCTCACCGTCGCTTCGGCCGCCGCGCGCGCCTGCCCGCAGAACGAGGCCGACTGCCGCGTCGTCGCCCGCGCCGCGTACGACGCCGCGCGTGAGGCTCTGGAACGCACCCCGGGGCAACTCGCCGCGCTCGGCCGCGCGGGCGTCGTGGACGCGGGGGGCAGGGGCTTCGTCGCGGTCCTCGCCGCGCTGGTCGCGGCGCTCGGCGGGGAGCCCTTCGCGGGCGGGCCGGTCGCGCGGCCCGCGCGCTGGCAGCCGCGGCATCCGGAGACGTCGCGCGGAGCGGAGGACGGGGCGCGGGCGGACGGCGCGTACGGGGGTGACGCGGCGTACAGGGGCGACGCGGCGTACGGGGACGGCGCGCGTCGCGACGTCGCGTGTGCGGGGCACGACGCGTGCGCGGGCGACGTCGCACGGCGGGGGAGCGGCGACATCGCACGGCGGGGGAGCGGCGACATCGCGTGCAGGGACACCGAGGAATGGGACGGGTCGGGACCCGGGTACGAGGTGATCTATCTCCTCGATGCCGAGGACGAAGCGGTGGCGCGCCTGCGCGCGCGGCTCGACGCGCTCGGTGAGTCCCTCGTCGTGGTCGGCGGCGACGGTCTGTGGCACGTGCATGTCCATGTGGACGACGCGGGGGCGGCCGTCGAGGCCGGGATCGAGGCCGGGCGCCCGCACCGCGTGCGCATCACGCACTTCGCCTCCGACGCCGCGCGGCCCGCGCCCGCGGGCGGGGAGCGCGCCCCGCGCGCCATCGTCGCCGTCGTACCGGGCGAAGGGCTCGCCCGGCTCTACGCGGAGGCGGGCGCCGCGACGGTGCCCGCCAGACCGGGCGAACTGCCGGGCAGCGGCGAACTCGCCGAGGCGGTGCGTCGCGCGCACGCCCACGAGGTCGTGCTGCTGCCCAACGACGCCGACCTCCACCACACGGCGGCCGCCGCGGCGCAGGACGCGCGCCACCTGGGCGTACGCGTCGCGGTGATCCCCACCCGCTCCGCCGTGCAGGGCGTCGCCGCGCTCGCCGTCCATGAGGCGGAGCGACGCTTCGACGAGGACGTCGTGGCCATGACCAGCGCCGCGGGCGCGACGCGCTACGCGGAACTCGCTGTCGCCGAGCACCGTTCGTGGACCTCGGTCGGGATCTGCCAGGCCGGCGACGTGCTCGGCCTCATCGACGGCGACGTCGCGGTCATCGGGCAGGACGTCGCGGCCATCGCGCGCACCGTCCTCGACCGGATGCTCGCGGCGGGCGGGGAGATGGTCACGCTCGTCCTCGGGGAGGCGTGCCCCGCCACGCTCGCGGACGAGTTGGAGCGGCACGTGCGCGCGCACCACCTCGCGGTGGACACCGTCGTCTACGCGGGGGGCCGCGACGCGGCGCTGCTGCTCGTCGGCGTGGAGTGACGGGCGCGGCGATGTCGCACGGACACAGGTCTTGCACGCGCGTCTGAGGCGCGCGCAAGACCTGCACGCTCGTCTTATACGAGCGTATAAGACGAGCGTCCTGTACGGCCGTCTTATACGGCCGTCCTGCATGACCGTCCCCATACGCGCGTCTGTCAGGCGGTTCCCTTCCGCGCTCCCTCCTCCGTCGCGGCCAGGATTCGCGTCGCCGCGGTGGAGCACGCCTGCCCGTCGGGGGACTCGTCGGCGGCGTGCGCGTCGCGCACCGTTTCGGCAAGGGCGCGCGCTTCGCCTACGAGCCCGAGGGCGACGCAGAGCCACGCCGCGCCGAGCCGCGCCCCGCTCAGCTCGGCAAGGTACTCGGGGCCCGCCGTGCCGAAGGCGTCGGCGGCGCGGCGTGCGAGCCCGAGTGCCTCCGCGCGTACGGCGCGGACGCCCGCGTCCCGCGCGGTGCCCCCCTCCTCGGGGCCGTCGTCCTCGTCCGGCAGGCTGTCGCCGAGGATTTCGGCGTGCTGGGAGTACGTGCGGGCGAGTTCGGCGTACGCCTGGGAACGGGCCTCGGGGTCGTCGGCGAACGGCGGTTCGGTCAGGAGCGCCTCGCCGGACGAAGTCGCCTCGCCCATGAACGCGAGGGCGTGCTCCAACGCGTCCGCCCCGTCGCCGTCCGCGCGAAGCCAGGCACGGGCACGCAGCGTGCGGACGTGCGCGAGGGGGTTGCCGATGCCGAGCCACAGCTCACCTGCGCGCGCGTAGGCGCGCTCGGCGCCGTCGCGCACTCCCGCGTCGCCGAGCGCGTCGGCGGCCAGGTTGGCGAGTACCGCGTGGTCGCGCTGATCGGGCCAGTGCTGGGCGAGTTCGGCAGCGAGCAGGTACGCCTGCGCAGCCTCGCGGGGTTCACCGATCCGGCGATGGCAGTCGCCGAGCCACCAGCGGGCCTGCACGACGGCGCCGTCACCGTGCCGTTCCACGTCGAGGCCCGTGAGCGCGGCCTCAAGGATGACGGCGGCCTCCTCGCCGCGGCCCTGCCCGAGCAGCAACCCGCCGAGCTTGAACCGTGCCCAGGCCGCGAGCCCTTCGCCCTCCGGTACCGCTTCGGCCCAGTGCGTGGCTTCCAGGGCGTGCTCCGCGGCTTCCTCGGCCTCACCGCCCTGCGCGAGCGCGTCGGCCAGCAAAAGCCGGAGTCTGGCGTGCGCCGATGCGTCGGCGCGCGGGGCGCCGTGCGAGAGCGCCGCCCGGGCGGAACCCACCGCGGTCTCCACGTCGCCCAGGCGCAGGCTCAGTTCGGAGAGCCGCGCCCGCGCGTCGACGGCGTACCACGTCAACGCCGCGTCCTCGGCGACGCGGGCGCTGCGCGCGTACTGCTCCGCCGCTTCCTTCAGCTCGCCGCGCAGGTGCGCCAGGGCGGCGAGGTGCGCGTGCGCCTCGGCGGCGCGCGCGGCGACCACGACACCGCCACCGAGGGGACGCGCCGTCGCGCCGTCGGCGACACCCACCGACCCCGCGTCGTCCTCACGCGTCGCGTCGTCTCCGCGCGTCGCGTCGTCTCCGCGCGTCGCGTCGTCTCCGCGCGTCGCGTCGGCCCCCGCTTCGTGCGCGTCGTTCTCTGCTTCGTAGGCGACGTCCAGCAGCTCCCGCAGCGCCTCGTACGCCGCGTCGCGCGCGTCGTCGCCTTCGTGGCCCTCCGGCGCGTCGTCGCCCCGCGCGGCCGCCTCCGCGAGGCGGGTCAGGAAGCGGGCGCGGGCGATGAGGACGGAGACGGTCTGCGGCCGCCCCGTACCGCCCGCCGCGCGCAGCGCCAGGACCTCCGTGCGCAGGGCGTCGAGGGCGGGCAGCGCGGCGGCGGTGTCCTCGGGGGAGCCCGCGCGGGCCGGCAGTCCCGCCGCGCGGGCCCGCGCGGCCAGGCTCTCGCCCGGGTCGCCGGCCTCCGCGTACAGCCCGGCGGCGACGAGGAAGAGACGTGCGGTCTCCGCGGGCGACGTCGCGGCGTCGGTCGCGTGCGCCTCCACGATCTCGGCGCGGTCGGCGGCGGGCAGCGTGACACCCGCGCGTTCCGCCGCGGCGCCGACCGCGCGCCACGCCGCGTCCGACTCCGGGTCGAGGCGCGCCGTCAGTTCGCGCGCCCGGTCCCGCAGTACGTCGTACGACGCGTCGCCCGCCGCGACGTCGCCCGCGACCACGTCGCCTCCCGCACGCGACGTCGCGTCGCCCGTGCCCGCGCCGCCCGGCGCCGATCCCGTGCCAGGACGCGGCGTCGTGCCCCGTACCCCCAGCGGAAGCCGCTCCCGCAGCGGTGCCGCGTCCATCCGTTCGCGCAGCAGCGTGGACACGCGCGACGTCCCGTTGCGCGTATCGAAGCGCGCCGCGAGGGCGAGGGCGCGCTCGCGCGCGTGGGCACCCAGCGTGCGCGCCGTCCACGGCGCCTGCCGCGCGGCGTCCGCACCGTGGAGCGCTATCTCCTGCGCGCCCAGGCCGCGCGCGACGAGGCGGTCCATCAGGAGCGCTGTCACGCCCAGGTACTCCAGGAGACCGCGCGGATCGCCCTCGTCGGTGAGGTACGCGGGCCGCTCGGCGAGGAGTTCGATGCCTCGCGCCTCGTTGCCGGTCAGGGCGCAGAATTCGATGTGGTCGGCGAGCGCCTCGCGCATGCTCTCCATGCGCCGTACGAGACGGATGCCGCGCAGATGGTGCGCGCGGGCGTCCGCGTCGCGGCCCAGGCGCAGGAGCGGCAGGAGCGAGGCGGCGAGGACCGCGTGCGGCTCGTGCGCGCACGTGTACGTCTCGTCGAGAACCGGTTGCCACAGGTCGAGCGCGCCCGCGTCGTCGCTCGACCGCGCGCGCCGTCCCCCCTGCTCGTTCAGCTCGCACGCGTGGCAGTCGCTCATCCTGTCGCGGTCCGCGGCGAGCCAGTTGCCGAACGCCGCCTCGGCGCGAGCCTCGTCGCCGATGTGCTGCGCGATCGAGAAGTCCACCATGTGCACGGCGCGCTCGGAGTGCCCTGCGACGCGGTAACGCGTCGCCATCTCGGCGTGCCACTTCTCGATCGAGGCGAGCGGGATGTCCGGCTGGTTCAGCATGCCTGCCGAGACCCACTTGAAGACCCAGTGCAGCGTGTGCGTGTGGTAGCTGTCGAAGTGCTCCGGGTGCTCGTCCCACATGCGCAGCAGCCGCGCGAACGGGACGAAGATCTTCGCGCGCTCCGAACTGTAGTTGTAGACCTGCACCTGGTGGTCGAGCGCCGCGACGAGCGTCGCGGGATCGTTCAGCGCCTCCGCCTCGGCGAGCAACGCCTCGGCGCGGGCGTTGCGCGCCGGGCCCTCCGGCAGTGCGCCGTTCTCGCGCATGGCGCGCAGCAGGGTCTCCGCGTGCGTGGTGCTCATCGGGCCTCGTCCCCCTCGTGCCCGCCGCCGCCCGGCAGCGTCGACCATTCCAGCAGGCCGGCGAAGGCCCGGTTGAGCAATGCGGAGTCCGCGGGACGCAGCGGACGCCGCGCCATCAGCAGGGACTGCCCGTACAGCGCTTCCACGGCGGTGCCCGCCAGCTCCGCGTTCGGGAGCGCGGCGATACGGCGTACGAGCGGGTTGAGGTGGTTGAGGACGAGGCGGGCGCGCGGCGTCTCGCCGCGCAGCGAGCCGAGGATGCCCGCCCACAGCTCGTCCGCCTCCTCCGCGGCCTCCTGCCGCGCCTGCTCGTGCCGCGCCTGCCGGTCGTCCAGGTGCAGCGCGGGCACCGTCACGGGGTGGAAGGCACGCAGCGCGACGTCGCAGCCGAGCGCGTCGAGACGGGCGCGCGCCGTCGCGAGGAACGGAGCGAGCGCCAGCTCCTCCGCGCCGTCCACCGCGTCCAGGTGTGCCGTCACCGTCTCGCCGTCCAGCTCGGCGACCGTCGCGCCGGACAGGACGTGCGGCAGCGCCTCGACCAGCTCGCTGTCGTACGTGTAGCCGCCGTTGACGACGCCGATGCCCTGAGCCGACGCGATAGCGGCGACCTGGCGGAACTCCTCGACGGTGCGCGTGAAGTGCACGACGGGGTGACGTCGCGCGAACTCGGTGAGCGGGACGCGTCCGTCCGTCGTCTCGAACGGCAGCCACGGCAGCATCGTGCGCAGCAGCTCCGCGTCGTGCAGCGCGAGCGACTTGACGCCCAGGTGGTGCACGGCGACGAAGCGTTCGAGCCGGTCGGGCGCCGAGGCCGCGAGCCCGGTCAGCCAGTCCCGTACGCGCGCGCCGAGCGCCTCGCGCACGGCGGCGAGCGCCTCGTCCTCGTACAGCGCCTCGCGCGAGGCCGTGGGCCGCAACGTGTCCGTGTCGAGCACGCACCGTACGAAGAACGCCCAGTCGGGCAGCAGCCCGTCGGCCCGATCGGTGAGCAGCATCCCCTTGAGGTGCACGCGGTGCCCCGCGCGCTGGGCCGGGCTGACGGCGCCGGGCAGTACGTACGCGACGCCGCGCACTCCCGCAGCCGGCAGGTCGAGGTCGATCGTGTCGAGCGGCGCGAAGCCGAAGACCTCGCGGCAGTGCGCCACGAGCGCCGCGCGACGTGCCTGCGGCGTCGCGTACGACGCGGCCCACGGCGCGGCGTCGCCCGTCACGGGCGCGTCGTCCACACGGATGTCGTACGGGAGGAGGCTGCCGAAGTGGCGCGCCAGTTCCGCGACGCGACGCGGCGTCAGCCACTCTTCGGCGCCACGTCGCGCCTCCAGGTGCACCGTCGTCCCCGGTTCGGGGTGCGCCGCGACGTCGAGGACGCGCACCGTGTACGAACCGTCGTCGCGCGCCGTCCACTCGACGGGCGCGGCGTCGGGCGTGCGCGCCGAGCGGCTCACGACGCGGATGCGCTCCGCGACGACGAAGCAGGCGAGGAGCCCGATGCCGAACTGCCCGAGAAAGCCGGTGCGGGCCGCTTCGAGCCCGTCGCCGCGCTTGGAACTGCGGCCGATCGTCGCGAGCAGCTCGTGCATGTCGCGCTCGCTCAGGCCGACGCCCGTGTCGGTGACGCTCAGGCTGTTGTCGCCCGTGCGCAGGCGGATGCGTGACGGTGCCTCGGGGGCGGCGGCGCGGCGCGCCGTGACGGCGTCCACGGCGTTCTGGAGCAGCTCGCGCAGATAGACCCGCGGGCTGGCGTAGAGGTGGTGGGAGAGGAGGTCGACGAGACCGCGCAGGTCGACCTGGAACGTGTGCGGAGCCGCGGGGGCGGCGTCCGTCGATGCGGAGGAGTCAGCAGTCATCGTCGCTGCGCCGGTGGGGGGACGTGCGACGGCGCGGGTCGGGCGGCCGGTGCGGGCCGCGAAGGAGCGGGAGGCCCGTCATCCTAGGCCGCGGCCCGCGCGCCTGAACAGTGAATTCCGGTAGGGGTGGGGAAGGTTTGAGCGGATCGTGGGGAGGGAGAGAGGCGCGGCGGGCCGGGGACGTCGCGACGTGGGGCGACGTCGCGCGGGAGGGCGCGACGTGGGGCGGTACGTCGCGTGGCGGCGCGCTGTATGTCGCGACGTGTCGCGGTACGTACGTCGCGTGACGGGGGCCCACGCGTGGGGCCGCGCACGTCGCGTGGAGCAGCGCACGTCGCGTGGGGCCGCGTACGTCGCGTGGAGCGGCGCACGTCGCGTCGGCGGCCTGGGCCGTGCCGCGCGACGTCGCACCGCTACGGAGCCCGCGCAGCGACAGGACCGACGACGGCTTACGCGACGTGGCGCCCTGCCCGCGACGTGGCGCCGCCCGTTCCCGTGCACCGCCCCCGCAGCCATCCCACCCGCGCCCCACCGCGCAGCGCCCCGTGCCGCCCCCTCCCTCCCCACCTCGCCCCGCCCCCGCCAATCTCCCCCGGCCCTCTCACCTCCGCCCGCGAGGCGTGCGCGGACGGTTGTCGGCGTCGTGGTGTGCAATGGGAGGGTGCCCACGCTCGATGAACCGCTGAAGAAGGTGCTCGGACCGCCCACCGCGAAGGTGATGGCCGAGCACCTCGGTCTGCACACCGTCGGTGACCTGCTCCATCACTACCCACGCCGGTACGCCGAGCGCGGGGAGCTGACGCGGCTCGCCGAGTTGCCGCTCGACGAGCACGTCACGGTCGTGGCGCGCGTCGCCGACGCGCGGGTGCACACCTTCAACGCGGGTCGCGGCAAGCGGCTCGAAGTGACCATCACGGACGGCAGCGGCCGGCTCCAGCTGGTCTTCTTCGGACGCGGCGTGCACAAGCCGCAGCACGACCTGCTCCCCGGCACGCGCGCGATGTTCGCGGGCAAGGTCTCCGTCTTCAACCGCAAGCTCCAGCTCGCCCACCCCGCCTACGAACTGCTCGCCGAGGAGAGCGACGCGCACGAGGCCGCGGGGACCTGGGCGTCGAGCCTGCTGCCGATCTACCCGGCCACGGCGAAACTGGAGTCCTGGAAGATCGCCAAGGCGGTCGACGCCGTGCTGCCGAGCGCGCCCGAGGCGCTCGACCCCCTGCCCGACGCGCTGCGCGAGGGGCGCGGGCTGCTCCCGCTGCCCGAGGCTCTGCTCAAGATCCACCGGCCGCACAGCAAGGCCGACGTCGACGCGGCGCGCGACCGCCTCAAGTGGGACGAGGCGTTCGTCCTCCAGACCGCGCTCGCCCGCCGCCGCCACGCGGACGCGCAACTGCCCGCCGTACCGCGCCGTCCCGCGTCCGACGGACTGCTCACGGCCTTCGACGCGCGTCTGCCCTTCACGCTCACCGAGGGACAGCAGAAGGTCTCGCGCGAGATCTTCGACGACCTCGCCACGGACCACCCCATGCACCGCCTCCTCCAGGGCGAGGTCGGTTCGGGCAAGACGATGGTCGCGCTGCGCGCCATGCTCGCCGTCGTCGACGCGGGCGGGCAGGCGGCGATGCTCGCCCCCACCGAGGTGCTCGCGCAGCAGCACCACCGCTCGATCACCGAGATGATGGGCGACCTCGCCTCGGGCGGCACGCTCGGCGCGGCGGAGCACGCGACGGGTGTCGTGCTGCTCACCGGTTCGATGGGTGCCGCCGCGCGCCGCAAGGTCCTCCTCGACCTCGTGACGGGCGAGGCGGGCATCGTCATCGGGACGCACGCGCTCATCGAGGACGTCGTGAAGTTCCACGACCTCGGCCTCGTGGTCGTCGACGAGCAGCACCGTTTCGGCGTCGAGCAGCGCGACGCGCTGCGCTCCAAGGGCGCGCAGCCGCCCCACCTCCTCGTCATGACGGCGACACCCATCCCGCGCACCGTCGCGATGACGGTCTTCGGTGACCTGGAGACCTCCGTACTCGACCAGCTTCCCGCCGGGCGGTCCCCGATCGCGACGCATGTCGTCCCCGCCCAGGACAAACCGCACTTCCTGGCGCGTGCCTGGGAACGCGTCCGCGAGGAGGTCGCGGCAGGCCATCAGGCGTACGTGGTCTGCCCACGGATCGGCGACGAGGAGGAGGCCGCGGGGGCCCGGGGCGCCAAGACGGGCAAGGGCGTGAAGGGCGCGTCGTCGCGTACGAAGGCGGCGGCCGCGAAAGCCGCGGACGACGCGGGCGGTACGGGGTTCGGCGCGGACGAGGACGCGGGTGCCGACGCCGCGGGGGACAAGCGGCCGCCCCTCGCCGTGCTCGACGTGGCGCGCGGTCTCGCCGAGGGACCACTCGCCGGGCTGCGCATCGGCGTCCTGCACGGGCGGATGGCGCCGGACGGGCCCGACGGCAAGGACGCCGTGATGCGCCGCTTCTCCGCGGGCGAGCTGGACGTGCTCGTCGCGACGACGGTCATCGAGGTCGGCGTCAACGTGCCCAACGCGACCGTCATGGTGATCATGGACGCCGACCGCTTCGGGGTCTCGCAGCTCCACCAGCTCCGCGGCCGCGTGGGCCGCGGCTCGGCAGCCGGACTGTGCCTGCTCGTCACGGACATGCCGGAGGCGAGCCCGGCGCGCGCCCGCCTCGGCGCCGTCGCCGCGACGCTCGACGGTTTCGAACTGTCGCGCGTCGACCTGGAACAACGCCGCGAGGGCGACGTCCTCGGCCAGGCCCAGTCCGGGGTCCGCTCCTCGTTGCGGATGCTCGCCGTGATCGAGGACGAGCAGATCATCGCCGAGGCACGCGAGGAGGCCACGGCCGTCGTCGCCGCCGACCCCGGCCTGGAGGCCCACCCGGCACTGCGCACCGCGCTCGACGCGCTGCTCGACGAGGAGAGGGAGCGGTACCTGGAGAAGGGCTGAGGGCAGGCGGCGGTACGGGGACGGCGCGGCGTCGCGCGGGGTGGCGTCCGCGTCGTCGGTGTACGGCGGTACGGGCGCGGGGCGGCCTCGCGCGGGCAGCGCCCCGTTTCACGGCGTCACGCCACGTCGACACGCCCCGTGCCCGCAGCACCCCCGTGCCCGTACCCTCGACCGCCGTCCCGCCTCCCCTCTCTCCCCGCGCAGGCCCCGCGTCTCCCCGCGCAGGCCCCGCGTCTCCCCGCGCAGGCCCCCGCGCGCGCCCTGTGTCCCGCCGCCTACGCTGGAGACGTACCGACCGGGTCCGGCCGGGAGACCGGTGGCGTGTGCGCATGCCGTGGTCACCGGGACGGGCGCCGGCGAGGGCCGAGCGACGAGGACCGACTAGCACCATGACCCGCGTGATCGCCGGGACGGCCGGGGGCCGCCGCCTCGCCGTACCGCCAGGCACCGGCACCCGCCCCACCTCCGAACGGGCGCGCGAGGGCCTCTTCTCGACGTGGGAGGCGCTCCTCGGCGGCCCGCTCGACGGCGAACGCGTCCTCGACCTCTACGGGGGCTCGGGCGCCGTCGGCCTGGAGGCGCTCTCGCGGGGCGCGGCGCACGCGCTGCTCGTCGAGAGCGATGCCCGCGCCGTACGCACCATCCGCGCCAACGTCCGCGCCCTCGGCCTCGCGGGCGCCGAGGTCAGGCCGGGCAAAGCGGCACAGATCGTCGCCGGGCCGCCGCCCCCGGCCCCGTACGACCTCGTCTTCCTCGACCCGCCCTACGCGGTCTCCGACGCCGAACTCGGGGAGATTCTGATCACACTCCGTACTCGCGGCTGGCTCGCGGAAGAAGCGCTGGTCACCGTGGAGCGCAGCACCAGGGGCGGGGAATTCGGCTGGCCCGAGGGCTTCGCGGGACTGCGGTCCCGGCGCTACGGCGAAGGGACCTTTTGGTACGGTCGCGCCGCCTCCACGTGCGAAAACGCACCATGAATCGACCGCAGAGCGAGGGGATCACGTTGCGCCGCGCCGTCTGTCCTGGGTCCTTCGACCCGATCACCAACGGTCATCTCGACATCATCGCCCGGGCCTCCAAGCTCTACGACGTCGTGCACGTCGCCGTGATGATCAACAAGTCCAAGCGCGGGCTCTTCACGATCGACGAGCGCATGGAACTGATCCGCGAGGTGACCGCCGAGTTCGGCAACGTCGAGGTCGAGGCCTTCCACGGTCTCCTTGTCGACTTCTGCAAGCAGCGCGACATTCCCGCCATCGTCAAGGGCCTGCGCGCCGTCAGCGACTTCGACTACGAGTTGCAGATGGCCCAGATGAACAACGGGCTCTCCGGCGTCGAGACCCTTTTCGTCCCGACGAACCCCACCTACAGCTTCCTCTCCTCCTCGCTCGTCAAGGAGGTCGCGCAGTGGGGCGGCGACGTCTCCCACCTCCTGCCCCCGGCCGTCCACACCGCGCTCACGCGACGCCTCGCCGAGCAGTGAACGGCGCGGCGCGCGGGAGGGGCACGGGAGGCGACGTAGCGGGGTGACGTGGCGTGGTGTCGTGTCGCGTGTCGTGTCGCGATCTCGTCGCGCCGTACGGAGCGCCGCGTGGCCCGTATGTCGCGTCACGTAGCGCACGCGTACGTCGCGACGCCGCGCACCGGTACGTCGCGCCGCGCCCTCGCGCCGCGCCCCCGTACGTCGCCCCAGGCCACGCGATATGTCGCGTCACCTCGCCCCGTGCGCCCCTCCATGACGTCGCGTCACCCGGTGTCGCCGCCCCGCGTCGTGGCCGTACAGTCGTCCCGTCCGGCTCCGCAGCAGCCGAGCGGTCCGTCTCCCCATCAGTCGAGAGAGTGGCGAGCACACGGTGGACGTGCAGAAGAAACTCGATGAGATCGTCGAGGTCGTCAACGCGGCCCGGTCCATGCCCATGTCGGCCTCCTGCGTGATCAACCGCGCCGAGCTGCTCGCGATGCTGGAGGAGGTACGGGAGGCCCTGCCGGGTTCGCTCGCCCAGGCGCAGGAGCTGATCGGGGAGCGCGAGCGCATGGTCGGGGAGGCGCGCGCCGAGGCCGAGCGGATCATCCGCAGCGCCCACGACGAGCGCGGCACCCTTGTCGCCGACACCGCCGTCGCGCGGCAGTCGCAGGGCGAGGCCGACCGCATCCTCAACGACGCGCGGCGCGAGGCGGCAGAGGTCAAGGCCGAGGCCGACGACTACGTCGACAGCAAGCTCGCCAACTTCGAGGTCGTGCTCACCAAGACCCTCGGCTCCGTCGGCCGCGGCCGCGAGAAGCTCCTCGGCACCGGCGACGGCATCGACGCGCAGGGCTACGAGGACCCCGACTACGCGGAGGCCCCCGAGCGCAGCGGCGACCCGGAGACGCTGCGCCGCCGCGCCGACGAGTACGTGGACGTCAAGCTCGGCGCCTTCGAGGCGGTCCTCGCCAAGACCCTCGACGCGGTGGGCCGCGGCCGCGACAAGCTCCACGGGCGCGTCGCCACCGACGATCTGGCCGCACTCGCCGAGGACGGCGGCGAGCGCCAGTACAGCAACGACTCGGACTACCTCGCCGACCTCGCCACGACGCGCGACGCCGCGCCGGACGCCGCGTCGCCCGGCGACACCTCCGCGAGCGGCGGCACGTCGGGCGGCACCTTCGGCGGCGGTACGTCGGGCGGTGGCACTCTCGGCGGCGGTACGTCGGGCGGACTCGTACTCCCGCCGCTCCCTGAACCCGCCGTCGCCGCCCTTCCCGAGCAGGCCCCGCAACTCCCGGCGGAGCAGCCCTACGCCGCGCAGCAGGGCGACCCGTACGGCTACGGGGCGCAGACCGACGCGTACGGCTACCCGCAGCAGACCGACCCCTACGCCGCGCCCGCCGACCCCTACGGCTACCCGCAGCAGCAGGACCCGTACGCCGCGCAGGCCGCGTACGGCTACGCGCAGGACCCGCGGCAGGGGCAGCAGGAGTACGGCCAGCAGCCCGCGCAGACCTGGCCGCAGCAGCAGGGGCAGCCGCAGCCGCTGCCGCAGGGCGGGGGCGGGGCGCTCGACGAGACGAGCTTCTTCGACACCACGATGATCAGCGCGGAGCAGCTGCGGGCGTACGAACAGGGGCGCTGAGGGGCCCGTACGCACCGGCCGGGGCCGGATTGGGCCGATCGCGCACTCTCCAGTACCCTGGGGTTTCGGTTTGTCTCTGCCCAGACGTGTGCCCATTCGCGACGCCGAAGGTCGTCACGGTGTCCACGTGCGTGGCCGGAGCGCCCCGCCTGCCCGCAGCGACAGGCCCCCAGATCTCAGGACCGAAACACAGGAGCAGCTCTGAACGCCCGCCTTGACCACCGCAACCCCCTCGTGTTCGACACGCACGAGCTGGGGCGCCGTCCGGGTGCGATGCAGAAGCTCTCCCGGACGGTCCAGGCCCCGGGCGGCGACAACGTCTTCGGTATCGCCGACGTCATCGCCATCCCGGGAGACTCCCCGGTGGAGATCGATCTCCGCCTCGAATCGGTGATGGACGGAGTGCTCGTCACGGGCACCGCCCGTGCGCGCGCCGAGGGGGAGTGCGTAAGGTGTCTGGAACCGCTGGAGCGCGAGCTCACCGCGGACTTCCAGGAGATGTTCTCGTACCCCGAGGCCGAGGAGCGCCACCGCCGCATGGCGGGCGTCGACGCGGAATCGGACGAGGACGAGAGCATCACCCCCCTTGAGGACGGAATGTTCGACCTCGAACCCGTGCTGCGTGACGCGGTGGTGCTGTCACTGCCCATGCAGCCGGTGTGCCGGGAGGACTGCCCGGGGCTGTGCGCCGTCTGCGGTGCGCTGCTCGCGGACGACCCGGACCACCACCATGACGCCGTCGACGCACGTTGGGCGGCTTTGCAGGGACTCGCCGGGACCATGCCGGCCGGCGAGAAGGACGAGCTGGACGGCGCCGAAGCAGGCGTCGACGAGAAGCAGGAGAAGTAGCCGTGGCTGTTCCGAAGCGGAAGATGTCGCGCAGCAACACGCGCCACCGCCGGTCGCAGTGGAAGGCTGCGGTCCCCACCCTGGTGGCGTGCGAGCGCTGCCACGAGCCCAAGCTCCAGCACATCGCGTGCCCGAGCTGCGGCACGTACAACAAGCGTCAGGTCCTTGAGGTCTGACGAGACAGGCGAGAAAGGCCGAGAGGGAATTGGTTAACGCCCCTAAGAAGAAGGCGCCCCGCTCGGGCGCCTCGGCGGACACCGCGGCCTCGTCCCACACGCTCCTGGAAGGGCGGCTCGGGTATCACCTGGAGTCCGCCCTTCTGGTGCGTGCGCTCACGCACCGCTCGTACGCGTACGAGAACGGCGGACTGCCCACCAACGAGCGCCTGGAGTTCCTCGGGGACTCCGTGCTCGGCCTGGTGGTGACCGACACGCTGTACCGGACCCACCCCGACCTCCCCGAGGGGCAGCTCGCGAAGCTGCGCGCGGCGGTCGTCAACTCCCGCGCGCTCGCCGAGGTGAGCCGGGGTCTCGACCTGGGGGCCTTCATCAGGCTCGGCAGGGGCGAGGAGGGCACGGGCGGCAGGGACAAGGCCTCGATCCTCGCCGACACACTGGAAGCCGTGATCGGCGCGGTCTACCTCGATCAGGGTCTCGACAAGGCGGCGGAGCTGGTGCACCGCCTCTTCGACCCGCTGATCGAGAAGTCCGCGGAACTCGGCGCGGGCCTGGACTGGAAGACCAGCCTCCAGGAGCTGACCGCGATGGAGGGGCTCGGGGTTCCCGAGTACCTCGTTACCGAGGAAGGCCCCGATCACGAGAAGACCTTCACTGCTGCCGCCCGCGTCGGAGGCGTCTCGTACGGCACCGGCACCGGCCGCAGCAAGAAGGAGGCGGAGCAGCAGGCCGCCGAGTCGGCGTGGCGCGGCATCCGCGCGGCCGCCGACGCGCGCGCGGCCGAGCAGGCCGCCGCGGGCGAGGTCCCCTCGCCCGGCGACGCCGTCCCCGAGGGCGGCTCCGCTTCCCCCGCCTGACAGCGACTGTCCGGCACCCGGCGGCACGTCCGTCGGCCCACCCGGTATCCGCTCCGCCCCGGTCCGTACCTCGTACGGACGGGGGCGGCGGGTGCCGGGTGGGTGTCGTTGGGGGCGGCGACGCGTCGTTGGGGGCGCCGACGCGCCCGTACCCGTACTGCTCCCGTCCCCCAGCCCAGGAGAGCCGCACCGTGCCCGAACTGCCCGAGGTCGAGGTCGTCCGCAGAGGACTCGCCCGCTGGATCGACGGGCGCACCGTCGCCGCGACCGAAGTGCTGCACCCGCGCGCCGTGCGGCGGCATGTCGCCGGTGGCGAGGACTTCGCCGCGCGCCTGAAGGGGCGTACGTTCGCGACGCCGCGCCGCCGTGGCAAGTACCTGTGGCTGCCGCTCGACGGCGGCGCCGAGGCCGTCCTCGCGCACCTCGGCATGAGCGGCCAGCTCCTCGTCCAGCCGCATGCCGCGCCCGCCGAGAAACACCTGCGCGTCCGCGTCGGCTTCGACGACGCGCTCGGCACCGAGCTGCGCTTCGTCGACCAGCGCACCTTCGGCGGCCTCTCGCTCCATGAGACGGGCGACGGCGGCGTCCCCGACGTCATCGCCCACATCGCGCGCGACCCGCTCGACCCGCTCTTCGACGACGCGGCGTTCCACGCGGCGCTGCGCCGCAAGCGCACCACGGTCAAGCGCGCGCTGCTCGACCAGTCGCTCATCAGCGGCGTCGGCAACATCTACGCCGACGAGGCGCTGTGGCGCGCCCGCCTCCACTACGACCGCCCGACGGCGGGCCTGACCCGACCCAGGACCGACGAACTCCTCGGCCACGTGCGCGACGTCATGAACGCCGCGCTCGCCGTCGGCGGCACGAGCTTCGACAGCCTGTACGTGAACGTCAACGGCGAGTCGGGCTACTTCGACCGCTCACTCGACGCGTACGGGCGCGAGGGGCAGCCGTGCCGCCGCTGCGGGACCCCGATCCGGCGCGACGCGTGGATGAACCGGTCCAGTTACTACTGCCCGAAGTGCCAGCGAAGGCCGCGCGGGTGACGGGGTGGGGCGACGTCGCGCGGTGACGTCGCGTGGTGACGGGGCGGGCGACGTCGCGTGGTGACGGGGTGGGGCGACGTCGCGTGGTGGGGTGCGTGAGGGCGCGATGGACGCGACGATGTGGCGCGCGTGACGTGGCGGTGTGGGCGACGTGGCGGCGTGCGCGACGTGGCGGCGTGGGCGACGTGGTGCCCGCGTCCGCGACGTGTCCGGGGTTGCGTTGAGGCGGTCGCCTCGTGCGACGACGCGGTGGTACGCGGCGTGGTCACCGAGCGCCCCGCGCGGCGTGCGCGTCGCGGCGTGCGCGTCCCTTCGGCTCAGAAGCCGAAGTCCTGCGTCCACCAGGGGCCACCGGAGCCGAAGTGCACGCCGACACCCAGGGTCTTGTAGTCGCAGTTGAGTATGTTCGCGCGGTGGCCCGGGCTGTTCATCCAGGAGTCCATGACGGCGGCGGCGTCGGCCTGGCCGCGCGCTATGTTCTCGCCGCCCAGGTTGCCGATCCCGGCCTGGTCCGCGCGGTCCCAGGGCGTGTCGCCGTCGGGGTCGGTGTGGTCGAAGAAGCCGCGCGCCGCCATGTCGTCGCTGAAGGCGGTGGCGAGCGAGGCGAGCGCGCCGTCCGCGCGCACCGCACTGCACCCCGCCTTGGCGCGCTCCTGATTGACGAGCGCGAGGACAGCGGCCGCTGCCGCGCTCTCGTCGCTGCTGGGCGCCGACGTGACGGGTGGCTTGGCGGGCGCCTGCGACGCGGGCTCCGAACGGGTGGGCGCGACGCTCTTGGGCGGCGTCGTCGGGGCGGTCCCCGCCGCGGGCGAGGTCGTGGTGCCCGCACCGGGCCGCTTCGTGGTGACGGAGCGGGAGGGGCTCGGCTTGGCATCGGCCTTGCTCTTCTCCCCGGTACGGGGCGAGGCCGACGTCGCGTGCGAAGGGGCGTCGGAGCGCGTGGCGCCGCGGCTCGCCGCTGCCGTCGTACGGTCCGAAGCGACCGCATCGTCGTCGCTCCGCTGCCCCTCCGGAGGCGCGTCGGCCGCGCGGACCTTCGCGTCGTGGCCCCCGCCGAGGGAGTACCCGCCACCGGGCACCAGCCCCGTACCAACCGCGACGGCCCCCAGCGCCACCGCCGCCGACACCCCGAGCAGACCGGTGCGCACGGGTGCGCCACGCCGCTTCCCGCGATGCCCGCTCACGCGGCCGCGAGCGCTGCCGCCGGAGTGAGGGCCGGGGTGGCTGCGGAGAAGATCGGGGGCGGGGCCGGTCTCGTACGTCGCGTACGGGGCGGGCGTCGCGTGAGGTTCGGACGTCGCGTACGGCGCCGACACGTAGGGGCCGGAGGAAGCTCCGTCTCCGTAGGGGGCACGGTCGCGGTACGTCGCGTGGTCCTCGTACGGGGGGCGGTCGCGATACGTCGCGCGGTCGCGATACGTCGCGTGGTCGCCGTACGTGGCGTCGCCGTACGTGGCGTCGCCGTACGTGGCGTCGCGGTCGTGCGGGGCGTGGCCGGGCCCCGTGGGGGTCCCGGCCGGAGAGCCCGCCGCTGGTTCGGCGCGGCCGGCGGCTGAGCGTCGGTGGCGTCCCATGTGGTCCTGGCCTTCCTTCGTCACTGTCCCGGACGCACTCACCCGTACGAGTGAGTCTTCCGCGCTGCGGACCCTACGCCATGACCCCGGGGGACGACGTGTGCCTGAGTCGATTGGCCGGTTAGCGTGCCCTCATGGAAGACGAGGCACGGCTGACCGCATGGGTCAGAGGAACGGTCCAGGGCGTGGGTTTCCGCTGGTTCACGCGGGCGCGGGCGCTGGAGATCGGCGGACTGAGTGGTTTTGCTCTCAACGTGCGCGACGGACGCGTCCAGGTCGTCGCCGAGGGGCCGCGCGGGGCGTGCGAGGAGTTGCTGGAGTGGCTGCGGGGGAGCGACACACCCGGCAGCGTCCAAGGCGTGACTGAGATCTGGGACACGCCGCGCGGCGGCTACGAGGGATTCGCGATCCGCTGATCACACCGTGCGCGCCCCCGCCGTGCGCCGCCGATGCTCCCCCGTGTGCTTCGGGGGCGCCGGGGAAAGCCGCTGGTGACTGCCGCGAGCCCCTTGTGCGGCCCGCCCTGCGCTCGCCAGGATGGCCCGCACGCCCCCACGGCTCACGGGAGTGCGCGCGCCGTCGACCGAAGCACCGCGCGCCCCTTGGCCGTGCCGCACCGGGGCTTGATCGTGTTGACCGTCAAACTTTTTGGTGAGACTCTGGAATCCCCGCGCACCTTAACTGTTTGACAGGCGACGTCACAGACGGAGTGCTGCCGGACACCGCGGGTGCGGACCGAATCCCTCTCGACCCACCACCGTACTGGTCGGTCACTCAGTGTGGAGGACCACTCATCATGGCAAAGGCGCTTCTCGGTTACGTCGGCGGCTCCGACCCGCGACTCCTCGCCGAGATGCGACGGCTCCAGCAGCGCGTGCAGGACCTCGAATCCGAGCTGGTACGGATTCAGACGGAGAACGACGCGCTCGCGGCTGCCGCTTCTCAGCACGGCGGCGCTCTCCTGGAGAGCATCGACGTACCGCAGGCGGAGCCCGCGCTCACCTGATTCATGTCGCTGCCGCACACCGCCGCGCACCTCGTCGCGGCGGAACGCGGGTCCAAGGCGCGTGACCAGGTGAACCGTGCGGCCACGCCGGTACCGCCAGGGACGCTTCGGCGTCCCTTTCTTTTTCCGTCGCTCGCCGCCCCGTCTCTCCTTGCTACCGGCTCTCCGCGCCGGGCTCCCTGCTTCCTCGGCTCCCGCGGTCTCCTCAGGCGCGGTCTCCCCGGGCAGGCGCTGCGGCGACTGCGGCTCGCGAGGGCCGGGCCCGTACGCCCGCCCCGCGGCCCTCCGCCGCCGGCACCCACTCGTTCCCCGCCGTTTCCCGCCCCTCCCGGCTGTGTCTACCGTCTGATCTGCCCTGCGCGCTCCGTGGTGAAACCGTGACGGTGCGCGGGACGTCGCGTGACCTCGTACCGCGGCTACGACGCGTGCACGACGCGGCGTGAGCGCGACGCTACGTGGCGGGGCGACGCCGCGAGGCGACGTGGCGGTGTACGACGCGTGGCGGTGTACGACGCGTCGTGGCGGCATGACGCGACGTGGACGGCGCGTGCCGCGGGGACGCTGGTACGGCGACGTGGCGTCGCGCGACGTCGCCTTCCCGCGCCGCGTCGCGCGACGTGCGGCATCCCACCCGTCCCACGACGCGACGTCGCGCCGCGCGCTCCGCGGGCCGTCGTCACGTGGAGCCGGGGCGGTAGAGTCCGGCGGCGTGCACCTCAAGGCCATGACTCTGCGCGGGTTCAAGTCTTTCGCCTCCGCGACGACGCTGCGGTTCGAGCCGGGGATCACGTGCGTCGTCGGGCCGAACGGCTCCGGCAAGTCCAACGTCGTGGACGCGCTGACGTGGGTGATGGGCGAGCAGGGCGCCAAATCGCTGCGCGGCGGCAAGATGGAGGACGTCATCTTCGCCGGGACGACCGGGCGGCCACCGCTGGGCCGCGCCGAGGTCTCGCTCACGATCGACAACAGCGACGGCGCCCTGCCGATCGAGTACGCCGAGGTCACCATCGCGCGGACGATGTTCCGCAACGGCGGCAGCGAGTACCAGATCAACGGCGACACCTGCCGCCTCCTCGATATCCAGGAACTCCTCTCCGACTCCGGCATCGGCCGCGAGATGCACGTCATCGTCGGGCAGGGGCAGCTCGACTCCGTCCTGCACGCCGACCCGATGGGGCGTCGCGCTTTCATCGAGGAGGCCTCGGGCGTTCTCAAGCACCGCAAGCGCAAGGAGAAGGCGCTGCGGAAGCTCGACGCGATGCGTGCCAACCTCGCCCGCGTGCAGGACCTCACCGATGAACTGCGCCGCCAGCTCAAGCCCCTCGGCCGTCAGGCCGCCGTCGCGCGCCGCGCCGCCGTCATCCAGGCCGATCTGCGCGACGCACGCCTGCGCCTGCTCGCCGACGACCTCGTCACGCTGCGCCGCGCGCTCGACGCCGAGGTCGCCGACGAGGCCGCACTCAAGGAGCGGAAGGAAGCGGCGGAGAGTGCTCTCCGGGCTGCGCAGGCACGCGAGGCACGCCTGGAGGAAGCGGTACGCGCCCTGGCGCCGCGGCTCCAGAGCGCGCAGCACACGTGGTACGAGCTGTCGCGCCTCGCGGAGCGCGTGCGGGGCACCGTCAGCCTCGCCGAGGCACGCGTCACGAGCGCGACGTCCGCGCCGGCCGAGGAACGGCGCGGACGCGACCCGGAGGACTTGGAGCGCGAGGCCGCCCGCATCCGCGAGCAGGAGGCGGAACTCTCCGCGGCGCTCGAAGCCGCGGAACGCGCCCTTGAGGACACCGTCGCGCACCGAGGCGAACTGGAGCGTCAGCTCGCCGTCGAGGAGCGTCGCCTGCGCGACGTCAGCCGTGCCCTCGCCGACCGCCGCGAGGGCCTGGCCCGCCTCAGCGGCCAGGTGACCGCCGCGCGCGGCCGCGCCACCTCGGCCCGCGCCGAGATCGAGCGCCTCGCGACGGCGCGCGACGAGGCCAGGGAACGCGCCGACGTCGCGCACGAGGAGTACGAGCGGCTGCGCGCCGAGGTCGAGGGGCTCGACGCGGGCGACGTCGCGCGCGAGGAACGGTACGAGGCGGCGCGCCGTGCCCGCGCCGAGGCCGACGCCGCCCACCACGAAGCCCGTGACGCCGCGGCGGCGGCGGAGCGGTCCCGCGCCGCGACCGAGGCGCGCCGGGACGCCCTCGCACTCGGGCTGCGCCGCAAGGACGGCACCGGCGCGCTCCTCGCCGCGGGCGACAGGTTCACCGGTCTGCTCGGCCCCGCGGCCGAACTCCTCACCGTCGCGCCCGGCCACGAGGCCCACGTCGCCGCCGGACTCGGTACCGCCGCGGACGCCCTCGCGGTCAACGGCCCCGAAGCCGCCGCCCAGGCCCTCCGCCTGCTGCGCGCACAGGACGCGGGCCGCGCCGTGCTGCTTCTCGCCGACGGGACGGACGACGATTTCGCGCGACCGGACGACGCCCCGACGCCGCGTACCGGCGCGGAGTACGACGCGACGTCGCGTACCGATGCGGCGTCGCGGGCGGGCGGCGCGCCCTACGGCGCGACGTCGGCCCCGGGGGACGACGCGACGTCGCGCGGCGAACCGCGCGACGTGCCGGCGCCACGCGACGTACGCGACGTGCCCGCCACCGTCGACACCTCGGCCCCACGCGACGCCGCCCCGCCCGCCCCCGGCCGCAGCGCGACGCCCCCCGCCCCCCGCGACGCCCCGCGCGACGTCGCCCCCGCCGCCGCGCCCCGCGACGCTGCCGCGTACGCCGTCGCCCCCGGCCTCCCGCTGGCCGACCTCGTGCGCGGCCCCGAGGACCTCCTCCGCGCCGTGCGCCGCCTGCTGCGCGGCATGGTCGCGGTCGGCACGCTCGACGACGCGCTCGCCCTCGTCCGCGCGCACCCGTCGCTCATCGCGGTCACGGCCGAGGGCGACGTACTCGGCGCGCACCTCGCGCAGGGCGGTTCGGCCGGGGCGCCGAGCCTGATCGAGGTGCAGGCGTCCGTGGACGAGGCGACAGCGGAGCTGGAAGAGCTGTCCGTACGCTGCGCCGCGCTCGCCGCGGCGCAGGAGGACGCCGCGACACGTCGCGCCGAGGCCGCGGCGGTCCTGGAGGAGCTGGAGCGCGAGCGCCGTACCGCCGAGCGCGAGAAGTCCGCCGTCGCGCAGCGTCTCGGGGCGCTCGCCGGGCAGGCGAAGGGCGCGGCGGGCGAGGCGGAGCGCTCCGCCGCCGCTGCGGCGCGCGCACAGGACGCGCTCGACCGCGCCGAGACGGAGGCCGCCGAGCTGGAGGAGCGTCTCGCCGTCGCCGAGGAGTCCTCGCCCTTCGGCGACGCGGGCGAACGGGACGGCGACGAGGAACCCGACACCTCCGTGCGCGACAGGCTCGCCGCCGACGGCGCGAACGCCCGCCAGACCGAGATGGAGGCCCGGCTCCAGCTCCGTACGCACGAGGAGCGCGTCAAAGCGCTCGCGGGCCGGGCCGATGGCCTCGACCGTGCCGCGCGCGCCGAACGCGAGGCGCGGGAGCGGGCGGAGCGACGTCGCGCGCGGCTGCGTCACGAGGCGGCTGTCGCGCGCGCCGTCGCGTCGGGGGCGCGGCAGCTCCTCGCGCACGTCGAGGTCTCGCTCGCCCGCGCCGAGGCGGAGCGTGCCGAGGCGGAGCGCTACCGCGAGGAAGCCGAACGCGAGCTGACCGCCGAGCGCGAGAGCGGCCGCAGGCTGAAGACCGAACTCGACAAACTCACCGACTCCGTCCACCGCGGCGAGGTGCTCGGCGCCGAGAAGCGCCTGCGCATCGAGCAACTGGAGGCCAGGGCGCTCGACGAACTCGGCGTCGAGCCGAGCGTCCTGCTCGCCGAGTACGGCCCCGGCACACTCGTACCGCCCTCGCCGCCGGCCGAGGGCGAGGAACTGCCCGAGGACCCCGAGCACCCCCGCAACCAGCCGCGCCCCTTTGTCCGCGCCGAGCAGGAGAAGCGACTCAAGGACGCCGAACGCGCCTACCAGCGGCTCGGCAAGATCAACCCGCTCGCCCTGGAGGAGTTCGCAGCGCTCGAAGAGCGCCACCAGTTCCTCTCCGAGCAGCTCGAAGACCTCAAGAAGACGCGCGCCGACCTGCTCCAGGTGATCAAGGAGGTCGACGAGCGCGTCGAACAGGTCTTCACGGAGGCGTACCACGACACGGCGCGCGAGTTCGAGGGCGTCTTCTCGCGGCTCTTCCCCGGAGGGGAGGGACGCCTCCTGCTCACCGACCCGGAGAACATGCTCACCACCGGCGTCGAGGTCGAGGCCCGCCCGCCGGGCAAGAAGGTGAAGCGGCTCTCACTGCTGTCGGGCGGCGAGCGGTCTCTCACGGCCGTCGCGCTTCTCGTCGCGATCTTCAAGGCGCGGCCGAGTCCGTTCTACGTGATGGACGAGGTCGAGGCGGCGCTCGACGACACCAACCTCCAGCGCCTCATCCGCATCATGCAGGAGCTTCAGGAGAGTTCGCAGCTCATCGTGATCACCCACCAGAAACGCACGATGGAGGTCGCCGACGCGCTCTACGGCGTCTCGATGCAGGGCGACGGCGTCTCGAAGGTGATCAGCCAGCGGCTGAAGTGAGCCAGGCGACGCAGCGAGCGTCGCGACGTCGCGTGACGCACCCACGCCGCGACGTGTCCCGCGCGACGTCGCGTCGTCGTACCGGGCGCGACCACGCGACGCCACGGCTTCGTACGCATCCGCGCCGCGCGACGCCACGGCCTCGTACACGCATCCACGCCGCGCGACGTCGCCGCGCCGCACACCCCACGTCGCGTCGCCACATACCCCAGCACCCGCGACGTATCCCCCGCCCCCCCGCGACATCGCGCCCCCCGCGACATCGCGCCCCCGCCCCGACGTCGCGCCTCCTCCGCCCTCCCGTCAGACGCAATCCCCGACCACATCCCGGCCATGACTGATACTGGGGGGCGTTATGGACATCGTCATCCTTGCAATCATCATCGCGGTCGTCGTGATCGGTGCGATCAGCGGTCTGGTGGTGAGCGGACGCCGCAAGAAGCGGCTCCCCCCCACGCCGCCGGAGCGCACGCCGAGCGTCACCGCCCCGGAGGCCGAACCGCACGTCGGGGACGAGGCCGAGAAGCCGCGCGACGAGCAGCGCCGCACGATCGAGGAGGTACCGCTTCCCGACGCGGAAGCCGCGACGTCGACGCCCGAGGCCGTCGAGGACCCGGTCGTCGCGCTGCCCCCGCAGCCCGAGATCGAGGTGCCCGAGCCGACCGCCGGGCGCCTGGTGCGCCTGCGGGCCCGTCTCTCGCGCTCGCAGAACGCCCTCGGCAAGGGCCTGCTGACCCTGCTCTCGCGCGAGCACCTCGACGAGGACACGTGGGAGGAGATCGAGGACACGCTCCTCACCGCCGACGTCGGCGTCATGCCGACGCAGGAGCTGGTCGAGCGGCTGCGCGAGCGCGTCCGCGTGCTCGGCACCCGTACGACCGACGAGTTGCGCACCCTGCTCCGTGAGGAGCTTCTCTCGCTCGTCGGCGCGGACACGGACCGCACCGTGCACACCGAGGCCGCGCCCGACAAGCCGGGCATCGTGATGGTCGTCGGCGTCAACGGCACCGGCAAGACCACCACTACGGGCAAGCTCGCACGCGTCCTCGTCGCGGACGGCAAGAGCGTCGTGCTCGGCGCCGCCGACACCTTCCGCGCCGCCGCGGCGGATCAGCTCCAGACCTGGGGCGAGCGCGTCGGCGCGCGCACCGTGCGCGGCCCCGAGGGCGGCGACCCGGCGTCGATCGCCTTCGACGCGGTCAAGGAGGGCATCGCCGAGAAGGCCGACGCGGTCCTCATCGACACGGCGGGTCGCCTGCACACCAAGACCGGCCTCATGGACGAGCTGGGCAAGGTCAAGCGCGTCGTCGAGAAGCAGGCGCCGGTCGACGAGGTGCTCCTCGTGCTCGACGCGACGACGGGGCAGAACGGTCTCGTCCAGGCCCGCGTCTTCGCCGAGGTCGTGTCGATCACGGGCATCGTGCTCACGAAGCTGGACGGTACGGCCAAGGGTGGCATCGTCATCGCTGTTCAGCGCGAACTCGGCGTCCCGGTCAAGCTCATCGGTCTCGGAGAGGGCGCGGACGACCTCGCCCCGTTCGAACCGGGCGCCTTCGTGGACGCCCTCATCGGCGACTGACCGACCGCGCCGCCGCGGCTCCCGACAGCCCGGCCACGCGACGACCGTGCGCAGTCCTTGCGACGAAAGGCCCCGTGGCACACCCACGGGGCCTCTCCGCTGTCGGGCCCGAGCCGCCCCTTGTGGCACGGGGCGCCCCATCCCGCGAGGGCCGCCGCTCCTTCCGGTACGGCCGCCTCCGCTGCCGGACGTCGCGAGACGGGCACGAGGCGGCCGTCCCGCGTGGCTCCGCCCACGCGCACGTGGCGGCGGCCCCGGTCATCCCCGTTCCACCGGCCCGCCCGCCGTCATCTCCGCGCCCGGTGCGCCACGTAAGCGACCGTCCCGAGCAGCAGGCGAAGCTCCGGCGGGTGCAGCGCCGTGTCGAGCGAGGGGGCGCGCAGCCAGCGGACGGGGCCGCGCCCGCCGCGGTCGGAGGGCGGCGCGGTGACGTACGCGCCGGTGCCGAGGGCGCGCAGATCGAGGTCCGCTTCCTCCCAGCCCGCGCGGGCGAGGAGGCGGGGGAGAGCGGCGGCGGAACCCGGGGCGACGTAGAACTGCGCGCGGCCCTGCGGGGTGAGGGCGACGGGGCCGAGAGGCAGGCCCATGCGCTCCAGGCGGGCGAGGGCGTGGCGGCCCGCGCGCTCCGGTACGTCGAGGACGTCGAAGGCGGTACCGACGGGCAACATGAGCGCGGCGCCCGGCCAGCGGGACCACGCCGCGGTGGCGTCGGCGAGCGTGGAGCCGGCACGTACCGGACGCGCACGGCGCAGCGGATGCGCCCCGGGCGCTCGGCACGTCGCGTCGCCGCAGGAGCAGCCACCTGCCTCGACCCGCGCGCCCGGCGCGACGTCCCAGCCCCACAGCCCCGTGAACTCGGCCACCGTGGTGCACTCCGAGGAGCGTCCGCGGCGCCGCACGCCCTCGCGCTTCTCCCGGATGCCGCCGATCGTGAAGCCCATGCCCCCTCCAACGTGTCTGGAGCGTCCAACGTCGTTGACGCTCCACCAGTTACGCACCGAACCGTTGGAGTGACACTCCGTGTGTAGCGTGCGGCGTACGGAGGGGGCGCGTGTATCGACGGATGCGCCCCTGTGCGCTTCGATGCGCTGGTCCCCGTTCGTCTGCTGTCAGTCAATCGTGTGAAGTACAGGGCGAGTTATTGGCGCGGGGGTGGCGAAAGGTGGCGTTTCCGGGGGCGGGCTCGTGCGCGCGTGAGGGACGTCCTACCTTCACGGGACAGACTCCGGCAGTCTCGCGCGCCGCGTCGGGCGATAACGGCGGGGCGTCGTCCGTCGCCTGCGGCTGTGGTGACACGGCGCGCGACGACGGTGACGGCGCGTCGGTGCGCCCGATCGCGGCGACGGCGCGTGGGCGCACGCGACGTCGCGCATGCTGAGAGGGGTCGGGGCCGCGTACGGCAGAGGCGCGGGGCGACGTGCGACGGATGGGGGCGCGCTCATGGACATGAGCCGGGGATTCGGCGGGACGAACAGCGAGGTCGCCGATGACGGCGCCGGGGACGGCGTCGACAAGAAACCCAACGCACTCCTCGAATCCTGGTTCGTCCGCAGCGGCTGGTCCAAGGGCGAACTCGCCCGGCAGGTCAACCGCAGGGCGCGCCAGCTCGGCGCCGTGCACATCTCGACCGACACCTCGCGGGTACGTCGCTGGCTCGACGGCGAGCAACCGCGCGACCCGATCCCGCGCCTGCTCTCGGCGCTCTTCTCGGAGCGCTTCGGCTGCGCCGTCAGCGTCGAGGACCTCGGGCTCCGCCCCGTCCACCAGACGCCGTCGACGGCGGGGATCGACCTGCCCTGGACGGCGCCCCAGACCGTCGCGCTGATGAGCGAGTTCTCGCGCAGCGATCTCATGCTCGCGCGCAGGGGCTTCCTCGGCGGCTCCCTCGCGCTCACCGCGGGCGCGGGGCTCGTCGAGCCGATGCAGCGCTGGCTCCAGCCGGCCCACGGCGAACGCCTCCCCACCCTCGCCGACATCGCCACGCCCAACCGCACCGCGCGCCGTCTGTCCGAACCCGAACTCGCCCTTCTCGAATCAACGACGATCATGTTCCGCAAGTGGGACGCGCAGAGTGGGGGCGGACTGCGCCGCAAAGCGGTCGTCGGTCAACTGCACGAGGTCACGGACCTGCTCCAGGAGCCGCAGACCGCCGAGACGGGGCGCCGCCTCTTCCGCGTCGCCGCCGAACTCGGCGAACTGGCCGGCTGGATGAGCTACGACATCGGCCTCCAGCCCGCGGCGCAGAAGTACTTCGTCCTCGCCCTGCACGCCGCGAAAGAGGCCGAGGACCGGCCTCTCGGCTCGTACATCCTCTCCAACATGGCGCGCCAGATGATCCACCTCGGCCGCCCCGACGACGCGCTCGAACTCATCCACCTCGCGCAGTACGGCAGCCGTCACGAGGCCACGGGACGCACGCAGGCGATGCTGTACGCGATGGAGGCGCGCGCCTACGCCAACCTCGCCCAGCCCGGCAAGTGCAAGCGCGCCGTGCGCATCGCCGAGGACACGTACGCCGAGGCGACGGAGTCGGCGGGCGAGGAGCGCGACCCGGACTGGATCGGTTTCTTCAGCGAGGCCGAACTGCACGCCGAGAACGGCCACTCCTTCCGCGACCTCGTCTACACGGCGGGGCGCCACAAGGAGTACGCCGCCCTCGCCGAGCCGCGCATCGGGCGTGCCGTCGAACTCTTCGGCAGCGATCTCGATCACCACCGTTCGTACGCGCTCAATCTCATCGGTCTCTCGACCGTGCACCTGATCAAGAAAGAACCCGAGCTGAGCGCAGAACGCGCGGGCGCGGCGATCGGTATCGCGCGCAAGGTCCGTTCCGAACGACTCAACAACCGCCTGCGCACGACGGTCGACCAGGTCGTCCGCGCCTACGGTGCCGTCCCCGAGGTCCGCCAGCTGCGCGAGGAGATGGACAGACAGCTTCCGGAGGACGGGGACGTGGAGGTGTAGTCGGCGGGCGAGCGGCGGGGTGGGCCGTGTCCGGGCCGGGCGGGGCGTGGGTACGGCGCATCGCGGTATGTCGTGTCGCGGTACGGCGCGTCGTGGTACGTCGGCGGAGGCGATGGAGGCGCGACGCCGCCGCATGCGGCGGGACGCACGTCCACGGTGCGTGCCATGCGACGCGCGCGGTGTACGGCGCGACGTCCCCCGTATGACGCGACGTGGGCCCGTGATGACGCGACGTGGCCCGATGGCACGACGTGCTGCCCACTGACCGCGCGTGCCCGGCGCCGCGACGCGACGTAGCGCGCGACGTCGCCCTGCCCCGTACCCATGCCACGCCACGCGACGTACCCACCCCACGCGACGTACCCCGCCCCCGCGCGCCGCCGCAAGCGCCCGATTCCGGCCATGCCTGCCCGTACGCCGCCCCGTCCCGGCCCCCGCGCCCCGTTCCGACGCGGCATCCGGGTGGCCCGCGCAGGTATACGGACGCAGCGAGCGCGCGAGGCGTCGCGGACCGTCCCGTAGGTTGCGCAACGATAACGACGCGTCGCGCGGCCGACTCGCGGTTCATGAACGCGTAACACGCGTCGCGCCTTCGTCACGGCGGCGAAACACCGAGGGGCATCGACCGAAACCGCGCTGCGACAACCTCTTGGCGCATAACGGCCCACCCCTCACGACCGCACTGGTTGAGCCCGCACGGGCCGCACCGACGACGAGGAGACGCAGATGCCCCCAGGCATTGCGCTCGCCGCAGACGCTCCCCAGCTGTCTGCCGCGAACACGGGATTCATGCTCATCTGTTCCGCCCTGGTCATGTTGATGACCCCGGCGCTGGCCTTCTTCTACGGAGGCATGGTCCGCGTCAAAAGCACCCTCAACATGCTGATGATGAGCTTCATCAGCCTCGGGATCGTCACGATCCTGTGGGTGCTCTACGGCTTCAGTCTCACTTTCGGGACGGACAAGGGAAGCCTGATCGGCTGGAACGGCGACTTCGTCGGACTCAGCGGGATCGGTGTCGTGGAGCTCTGGGACGGGACCACCATCCCGATCTACGTCTTCGCCGTCTTCCAGCTGATGTTCGCGATCCTGACGCCCGCGCTCATCAGCGGCGCGCTCGCCGACCGCGTCAAGTTCACCGCCTGGTCGCTCTTCATCGCGCTCTGGGTCACGGTCGTGTACTTCCCCGTCGCGCACTGGGTCTGGGGCAGCGGCGGCTGGGCCGCCGACCTCGGCGTCATCGACTTCGCAGGTGGTACGGCCGTCCACATCAACGCGGGTGCCGCCGCGCTCGGCGTCATCCTCGTCATCGGCAAGCGCATCGGCTTCAAGAAGGACCCGATGCGGCCGCACAACCTGCCGCTCGTGATGCTCGGTGCCGCGCTGCTGTGGTTCGGCTGGTTCGGCTTCAACGCCGGCTCGTGGCTCGGCAACGACGACGGCGTGGGCGCGGTGATGTTCCTCAACACGCAGGTCGCCACCGGCGCGGCGATGCTCGCCTGGCTCATCTACGAGAAGATCCGCCACGGCGCCTTCACGACCCTCGGCGCGGCGTCCGGCGCCGTCGCCGGCCTCGTCGCGATCACTCCGTCCGGCGGTGCCGTCAGCCCGCTCGGCGCCATCGCCGTGGGCGCGATCGCCGGTCTGCTGTGCGCGATGGCCGTCGGGCTCAAGTTCAAGTTCGGCTACGACGACTCGCTCGACGTCGTCGGCGTCCACCTCGTCGGCGGGATCGTCGGCTCCCTGCTCGTCGGCTTCTTCGCCACCGGCGGCGTCCAGTCCGACGCCAAGGGCCTCTTCTACGGGGGCGGGCTCGACCAGCTCGGCAAGCAGGCGGCGGGCGTCTTCGGAGTCCTCGCGTACTCTCTCGTCGTCTCCGCGCTCCTCGCCTTCCTCATCGACAAGACGATGGGCATGCGGGTGAGTGAGGACGACGAGGTCTCGGGCATCGACCAGGTCGAGCACGCCGAGACCGCGTACGACTACAGCGGAGCCGGCGGCGGCTCCCTGCCCCGCAGCACGTCGGCCCCGCTCGCGACCGAGACCTCGGCCGCTGCGGCGACGAACAAGAAGGTGGACGCATGAAGCTCATCACCGCGGTCGTCAAGCCGCACCGGCTCGACGAGATCAAGGAAGCCCTCCAGGCCTTCGGCGTCCACGGCCTGACAGTGAGCGAGGCGAGCGGCTACGGCCGGCAGCGCGGCCACACGGAGGTCTACCGGGGCGCGGAGTACACCGTCGACCTCGTGCCCAAGATCCGCGTCGAGGTCCTGGTCGAGGACGAGGACGCCGAGCAGCTCATCGAGGTCGTGGTCAAGGCCGCCCGCACCGGCAAGATCGGCGACGGCAAGGTCTGGAGCCTCCCCGTCGACACCGCGGTCCGTGTCCGCACCGGCGAGCGCGGCCCCGACGCCCTCTGATCCCTGGGCCATGCCCGGTGCCGCCCCGACGTCCCCCGCCCCGCACGCCGCCCACGCGACGTACGGGGTGGGGGACGGGCGTATCGGGGCTGGGACGCGTCGGGGGAGCGGGTGCGACGTCGCCGCGGGCGACGGCAGATCGGCGGGTACGGCGCGGGACGCGGCGGACGCCGCCGGTACGGGAGCGACGCTGCCGGTATGGGGGCGACACCGCCGGTATGGGAGCGACGCTGCCGATACGGGGGCGACGCTGCCGGTACGAGGCCGACCCGGTGCGTACAGGGGCGAGCGGGGCGTGCGCGTCGGGGCCCTCGGGCCACGCGTCGTGGCATATGCGACGTCGCGTGCGACCTGCGCTTTCGCCGCGACGTCGCCCCGTCCCTGGCGACCACGGAAACTCGAGAAACCGCTGGAATCACAGAAACGACCAACGAGCCCCAGGAATCACGAACCTTCGCCGTTGACACCGCTGACCGATCACGAACCCCGCTCCGGCGGGGGCCAGGAGCTGCCGGGTGACGAGCCTCGACCAACGCCAGGAAACCGACGACGCCGAGCCGGGGGGCTACGCGGCGGCGCGACTGCGCCTGCTGCACGAGAACGCGGAGGACGGCCGCGCCCGCAGGCAGGCACTCGCCACGCTCACCGACACCTGGCTCGCCGGGCTCTTCGACGCCGCCGCCGCGCCCCGCGGCGTCGCCCTCGTGGCGGTCGGCGGCTACGGACGCGGCGAACTCTCCCCCCGCAGCGACCTCGATCTCCTGCTCCTCCACGACGGCCGCGCCGAACCGGCCGCCATCGCGGCCGTCGCCGACCGCGTCTGGTACCCCGTGTGGGACCTCGGTCTCGACCTCGACCACTCCGTACGCACTCCGGACGAGGCGCGCAAGACCGCAGGCGAGGACCTGAAGGCCCACCTCGGCCTCCTCGACGCCCGCCACGTGGCCGGCGACCTCGGACTGACGACCGCGCTGCGTTCGACCGTTTTCGCCGACTGGCGCAACCAGGCTCCCAAGCGCCTCCCCGCCCTCCACGACCTGTGCGCCGAACGTGCCGAGCGCCACGGTGAGCTGCAATTCCTCCTCGAACCGGACCTCAAGGAGGCGCGCGGCGGCCTGCGCGACGCGACCGCCCTGCGCGCCGTCGCCGCGTCGTGGCTCGCCGACGCACCGCGTGCCGGGCTGGACGAGGCGCGCCGCACGCTCCTCGACGTACGCGACGCCCTCCACCTCGCGACGGGGCGCGCCACCGACCGTCTCGCCCTCCAGGAGCAGGACCAGGTCGCCGCCCACCTCGGCCTGCTCGACGCCGACGCGCTGCTCCGGCAGGTCTACGAAGCGGCCCGCACCCTCGCCTACGCGGGCGACGTCACCTGGCGCGAGGTGCAGCGCGTCCTGCGCGCCCGTTCGCTGCGTCCTCGGCTGCGCGCCGTCTTCGGCGGCGGACGTGCCGCCCCGGAGCGCACGCCGCTCGCCGACGGCGTCGTGGAGCAGGAGGGCGAAGCCGTCCTCGCCAGGACGGCGCGCCCCGAACGCGACGCCGTCCTGCCCCTGCGCGCCGCCGCGGCCGCCGCGCAGGCCGGCGTCCCGCTGTCCCCGCACGCCGTACGCCGCCTCGCGACCGCCTGCCCGCCGCTCCCGACACCGTGGCCGGCCGAGGCCCGCGAGGAACTGGTCACCCTCCTCGGCGCCGGACGGCCCACCGTCGAGGTCTGGGAAGCCCTTGAGGCGGGCGGACTCGTCACCAGGCTGCTGCCCGACTGGGAACGCGTACGGTGCCGCCCGCAGCGCAACGCCGTCCACACCTGGACCGTCGACCGCCACCTCGTCGAGACAGCGGTACGCGCCGCCGCGCTGACCCGTCGCGTCTCGCGCCCCGACCTGCTGCTCGTCGCCGCGCTGCTCCACGACCTCGGCAAGGGGTGGCCCGGCGACCACTCGGTGGCGGGCGAGATCATCGTGCGCGACGTCGCGGCGCGCATCGGCTTCGACGCCGCGGACGTCGCGACGCTCGCGACAGCCGTGCGTCACCACCTGCTGCTCGTCGAGACCGCGACGCGACGTGACCTGGACGATCCCGCGACGGTACGCGGCGTCGCCGACGCCGTGCGCGACGTCGCGACGCTGGAACTGCTCCACGCCCTCACGGAGGCCGACGCCCTCGCGACGGGTCCCGCCGCGTGGTCCGCGTGGCGTGCCTCGCTCGTCGACGACCTCGCGAGCCGCGTCGCCGCCGCGCTCTCCGGCGCCGAGCCACCCGAACCGGAACCGGCGGCGCTCACCGCCGAGCAGGAAAGGCTCGCCGTCGAGGCGTACCGCACCGCGGGCCCCGTCCTCACGCTCCGTACCCACCACGAGGAAGAGCCGGACGACGCGGCGGCGGAGGCGCAGGCCCCCGTGGGCGTCGAGCTGCTCGTCGCCGTGCCGGACCAGCCCGGCGTCCTGTCCGCCGTCGCCGGCGTCCTCGCGATGCACCGGCTCACCGTCCGCACCGCGGAATTCCGCGGCACCGAGATCCCCGGCGAACTGCGCACGGCGCCCGAGACAGCAGCCGATACGAGGCGCGACGGAGCGCGCGCGGGCGACGCCACAGCCGTCCTCGTCCTGGACTGGCGCGTGTCCGCCGCGTACGGCTCGCTGCCCCAGGCGGCGCGGCTGCGCGCCGATCTCGTCCGCGCACTCGACGGCAGCCTCGACATCCGCGGTCGTCTCGCGGAACGCGACGCGGCGTACCCGCGCCGCAAGGGGCTCTCCGTCCCTCCGCCCCGGGTGCGCGTCGCCCCCGCCGCGTCCCACAGCGCGACAGTCATCGAGGTCCGCGCGCAGGACGCCCCCGGCCTGCTCCACCGTCTCGGCCTGGCGCTGGAGAACGCGGGGGTACGGGTACGCAGCGCCCACGCCAGCACCCTCGGCGCCAACGCCGTCGACGCCTTCTACGTCACAGGCCCCGACGGCGGCCCCCTCGCCCCCGACGCGGCGTCGACGCTCGCGGCCGAACTGGAACGCACGCTGAGCTGAGACGCCGCGACGCGGGGACGCCGCGACGCGGGGACGCCGCGACGCAGGGTGAAGCGACGCCGCGTACGCCGCGACGTCACCGCGGTGCGCGCGACGCCGCGTACGGGGGGCGGCGCGACGTCGCCCGCGCGCGACGTCGCGCCCAACGCAGCGCCGCATGCCGCGCCCTCGGCACCCCCAGCCCCCGCCCTGCCGCCGTGGTCGCGCCCCCACCCCGTGGCGGAACAGTCCCCCTTTCCCCCGCGACGGCTTTCGTTCGCGGCAGGGCGGATACCCTAGACAGCGATTACCCCTGCCCCCGACCCCGAGGACCGACGAGCGCCGTGTTCGATACCCTCTCCGATCGCCTCTCAGCGACTTTCAAGAGCCTCCGCGGCAAGGGGCGGCTGTCCGAGGCGGACATCGATGCCACCGCGCGGGAAATCCGCATCGCGCTCCTCGAAGCCGACGTCGCGCTTCCCGTCGTGCGCGCCTTCATCAAGAAGGTCAAGGAGCGCGCCCTCGGCGAAGAGGTCTCCAAGGCACTCAACCCCGCGCAGCAGGTCATCAAGATCGTCAACGAGGAGCTCGTCGGCATCCTCGGTGGCGAGACGCGTCGCCTGCGCTTCGCCAAGCAGCCCCCGACCGTGATCATGCTCGCGGGTCTCCAGGGTGCCGGTAAGACGACCCTCGCGGGCAAGCTCGGCCGCTGGCTCCAGGCACAGGGGCACTCCCCGCTGCTCGTCGCCTGCGACCTCCAGCGCCCCAACGCGGTCAACCAGCTCAGTGTCGTCGCCGAGCGCGCGGGCGTCGGCATCTACGCGCCGCAGCCCGGCAACGGCGTCGGCGACCCCGTGCAGGTCGCCAAGGACTCCGTCGAGTACGCGCGGACGAAGCAGTACGACGTCGTGATCGTCGACACCGCCGGGCGACTCGGTATCGACCAGGAGCTGATGCAGCAGGCAGCGGACATCCGCGACGCCGTCAGCCCGGACGAGATCCTCTTCGTCGTCGACGCGATGATCGGCCAGGACGCGGTGAACACCGCCGAGGCCTTCCGCGACGGCGTCGGGTTCGACGGCGTCGTGCTCTCGAAGCTCGACGGCGACGCGCGAGGCGGTGCGGCGCTCTCCATCGCGCACGTCACCGGCAAGCAGGTCATGTTCGCCTCCAACGGCGAGAAGCTCGACGACTTCGACGCGTTCCACCCGGACCGCATGGCGTCGCGCATCCTCGACATGGGCGACGTGCTCACGCTCATCGAGCAGGCCGAGCGGACCTTCAGCCAGCAAGAGGCTGAAGAAATGGCCCGCAAGTTGCAGAAGGGCCCGAAGGAGTTCACGCTCGACGACTTTCTCGCCCAGATGGAGCAGGTCCGCAAGATGGGCTCCATCTCCAAGCTGCTCGGCATGTTGCCCGGCATGGGCCAGATCAAGGACCAGATCAACAACCTCGACGAGCGCGACGTCGACCGCACCGCCGCCATCATCAAGTCGATGACCCCGGCCGAGCGCGCCGACGCGACCATCATCAACGGCTCGCGTCGTGCCCGTATCGCCAAGGGTTCCGGCGTCGAGGTCAGCGCGGTGAAGAACCTCGTGGAGCGCTTCTTCGAGGCGCGCAAGATGATGTCGCGCATGGCCCAGGGCGGCGGGATGCCCGGGCTCCCCGGTATGCCGGGCATGGGCGGTGGCCCAGGGCGCCAGAAGAAGCAGCAGAAGCAGGCCAAGGGCAAGCGCCGCAGTGGCAACCCGATGAAGCGCAAGGCCGAGGAGCAGGCCGCGGCCGAACGCCGTGCCCAGGCCGCGGCCGGCGGCCAGGACGACGCGCAGCAGGGCGGCGGCACCTTCGAGCTGCCCGACGAGTTCAAGAAGTTCATGGGCTGAGCCGAGGCCGCCCGGCCATCGCAGACCCCTGTGCGCAAGGGCGGGGCGTCCCCTTTCCGGGGGCGTCCCGCCCTTACGCATGGGCGCCTCGTCATGCGGGGCGACGCCTCTTCACGCGCGCGGCGCGCGTCGTCGGTGCCGCGAGACGGAACGTGACGGCGCGACGGTACGCGGCAGGGACGCGACGTGCGGCGTTACGGCGGCCACGCGACGTCGCGCCGCACGGGCCCACCGCACCCGCCGCGACGTCCGGCCCGTACGCGACGTCGCGTCACCGCGCGACGTACGTACGCGGCGTCCCTCCCCGCGCGCCCGGTGCCCCCGCCTCCTCACTCGCCCCCTGTCCGGCCGAAGCCGGGGGGCTGTCGTGGCATACCTCCGTTAATGTCCGGATCAAGGCATGCGGGGGAGGACCCGTTCCGGCGGCGAAGGAGCACGCGTGAGCAATCCCGTACCCCCGCGCGACCGGACGGACCAGCCGTGGCGCTCGGAGGGGGCACCGCCCCCACCGCCGCCGAAGCGGAAGCCGCCGTGGGGGCGGATCATCATCGCCGCGCTCCTCGTCTACCTCCTGACCAACCTGGTGCTCACGCTGGTCAACCGCGATGACGACACCACGATCTCGTACACCGAGTTCAGCAAGCAGGTCGACGACAACAACGTCGCCAAGATCTACTCCAAGGGCGACTCGATCCAGGGCGAGCTGCGCAAGTCCGAGCCGAAACCGAAGGACTCGGACGGCGACGGGGACTACAAGAAGTTCACGACGCAGCGCCCTTCTTTCGCTGATGACAAGATCTGGGCCGATCTCGAACGCCACAAGGTCACTGTCACCGCACGCCCCGTTGTGCAGGAACGCAGCCTCCTGACCAATCTGCTCATCTCACTGGCGCCGATGATCCTGATCATCGTGCTGTGGCTGTTCATCGCACGCCGGGTGAGTTCCGGCCTCGGCGGCGCCGGCGGGATGCTCGGCCGCAAGCAGCCGCCCAAGCCGATCGAGATGGAGGGCGGCAAGCGCACCACGTTCGCCGATGTCGCGGGCATCGACGAGGTCGAGGGGGAGCTGAACGACGTCGTCGACTTCCTCAAGCACCCCGACGCCTACCGCGCGATGGGCGCGAAGATGCCGCGCGGCGTCCTGCTCACCGGACCGCCGGGAACAGGAAAGACGCTGCTCGCGCGCGCCGTGGCGGGTGAGGCGAACGTGCCCTTCTTCTCGGCCTCGGCCTCGGAGTTCATCGAGATGATCGTCGGCGTCGGAGCGAGCCGCGTGCGGGAACTCTTCGCCGAGGCCCGCAAGGTCGCGCCGTCGATCATCTTCATCGACGAGATCGACACGATCGGTCGCGCACGCGGCGGCGGCTCCGGCCTCGGAGGCCACGACGAGCGCGAGCAGACGCTCAACCAGATCCTCACCGAGATGGACGGCTTCTCGGGGTCCGAGGGCGTCGTCGTCATCGCAGCGACGAACCGTGCCGACGTCCTCGACCCCGCCCTCACCCGCCCGGGCCGTTTCGACCGCACCGTCGTCGTCAGCCCGCCGGATCGCGAGGGCCGTGAGGCGATCCTGCGCATCCATACCCGGGGCATCCCGCTCGCCCCCGACGTCGACCTCGCCCAGGTCGCCCGCATCACCCCCGGTATGACCGGCGCCGACCTCGCCAACCTCGCCAACGAGGCCGCCCTCCTCGCCGTCAAGCGCCGCAAGCACGACGTCACCATGCCCGACTTCTCCGGCGCCCTGGAGAAGGTGCAGCTCGGCGCCGAACGCAGCCTCGTCATGCCCGGCGAGGAACGGCGCAGGACCGCGTACCACGAGAGCGGCCACGCCCTCCTCGGCATGCTGCAACCGGGCGCCGACCCGGTCCGCAAGATCACGATCGTGCCGCGCGGCCGCGCCCTCGGCGTCACCCTCTCGACCCCGGACGCCGACAAGTACGCCTACACGGAGGAGTACCTGCGCGGCCGCATCATCGGCGCGCTCGGTGGGATGGCGGCCGAACAACTCGTCTTCGGCGTCATCACGACCGGCGCCGAGAGCGACCTCGAACAGGTCACCAACCTCGCGCGCGGCATGGTCGGCCGCTGGGGCATGAGCGAACGCGTCGGCAGGCTCTCCGCGCTCCCCAACGACGGCCAGCAGCCCTACGGCCTCGCCGCCGCGCCCGCGACGCTCGACACCATCGACGAGGAGATGCGTCGCATCGTCGACGAGTGCTACGCCCACGCCGTGCGCACGCTCCAGGAACACCGCGCCCAGCTCGACGCCCTCGCCGGTGCCCTCCTGGAGAGCGAGACCCTCGACGAGGCGGACGCGTACCGCGCCGCCGGCATCCCCCGCCTCGCCAAGGACGACTGAACCGCCGCCGCGCGACGCCCGGAGCGTGGCCGAAACAGGTCGTGTCACGGCGCGGGGATACGCCGCGTGGCGGACGTCGCGCGCAGACGCCGCGGCCGCCGGAGGTACGACACGTCGCGCCGACACCTCGACGCCCCGACGTCGCGTCGAGATGGCGCGGGGCCGACGGCCGCGGCCCACGCGACGTGGCATAGGCGACGTCGCGCGCGGGGGCGCGCGACGGGAGCGGGCGCGACGCGACGTGGGTGGGGGCGCGACGTGTGCGGGGGCGCGACGTGGGTCGCGGGAACGCGCTACGTCGCGTCGCGCGTGGTGGTACGTGACGCGCGCGACGTAGCGCGACACACCGTCCGTATTACCGCCCCGCGCGTCGTCGTGGGCACACGCGTCGTCCTCGCGTGTGCCGTCAGTTCCGCTGAGCGACTACGTAGCGGAAGACATTCGGCATCCAGACGGTGCCGTCCTGCCGCGTGTACGGGTGCAGGGCCTCGCGCAGTTCCTTGTCCACCTGCGCGGCGTCCGTCGCCTCGACCGCCGCGTCGAAGAGCCCCGTGGAGAGCAGACCCCGCACCGCGCCGGCCGTCCCCGCGTACCCGAACGGGCATGCCACGCGCCCCGAGCCCAGCAGCCGCAGACCGGCGCGGGCGGCGACCGCCTCCAGGTCGTCCCTGCGCTCCGGGCGCCAGCCGTCCCCCGCTCCCAGCTCGCCGGGCCCGAAGGCGAGCGACGCGTCCGTGGCCGCGAGCCGCGTCGCGACACGCAGCACCGCCGAGGCGGCGCACCGTTCCGGCGGTCCCCAGCCGGCCACCACGACCGTCGCACCGCGTGCGGCGAACGGCAACGCCGCGCACAGTCGCGCCGTGAGGGTCTCGTAGTCACCCGCCGTCGCGCCTGCGGGCTGAAAGGCGGTCACGACCGTGTACGGCGGAGTGTCCACGTCGCGCAGCACGGCGGGTGACCCGTGCAGAAGACGCGGCGTCGCGACGCCTCCGGGGGCGGACGCGACGTCGCCCGCCGCGACGTCGCGCTCCGGCACGGCTGCTCCGGGCGGGGGAACCGCTCCCCCCGACCGTCGCCCCTCCTCGGTCACAGGGCACCGGAGTCGCTCGGCGGCGAGTGCCAGGCGCGCCCGTGGTCCTTCGTCCACGCCCGTCACCGTCGCACCCCGTGCCCGCGCGAGCACCAGCGCGAGCCCCGCCCCGCAGCCCAGGCCGAGCAGGCGCGCACCAGGACCGACGTCGAGCCGCTCGTACACGGCCTCGTAGAGCGGGACGAGCGTGCGTTCCTGGATCTCCGCCCAGTCCAGGGCGGCCCGTTCCTCGTCGCGTGCGCGCCGGGAGACCGCGGCCCCAGGACGTTGTTCCCGCACGAGCATGGATGTCATGGATGGCGCCCCCATCGGCCCAGAGGTGTGTGATGCCTGTGCAGTCCGCCCCCGTGCGGCCCATGCCGCTCTCGTGCGCGGCGTGAGCCGTCGCTTGTCCGCGCGTGCTCCCTCTCCCGTATGCCAGGAAACTCCGTCCGCGCCGTGCCGTCCAGGGGAGGCCCGGGGCTTGTCGGCCAATGCCCGCGTGCCGCGTGCCGCGTGCCGCGTGCCGCGTGCCGCGTGCCGCGTGCCGCGTGCCGCGTGCCGTGCGCGTTCCGGTGGCCTCCGAGCGGCGCCGCGCCCCGACGTCACGCCACTGTCGCGTAGTGCGCCACGCGACGTGGTGCCGGGCACGCGACGTGGCCGCGCGCGGCCACGTCGCGTCGGCGGACCGCGCGACGTCGCCCCGTACCTGCGGCGTCGTACCCGCCCCGCCCCCCGCCGGGGAGGCCTCGCGCGTCGCGCGGTAACGTCGGCCCGTCGCGTGCCCCGGGACACCTCCGAGCAGGGCAGGCGACCGGGCCGGACACGCGGCTCCCGCCGCGAGTTCCCCGTGGCACTTCTCGGAGCCGCCCGAGGCGCGCCGCGTCGCGTCGCCGGACGCAGTGCGTAGCGGCGCTACGTACGGTCTTGCGGGGGACTGTGACGGCTTCTCCGCACATCGACGCACCCGCCCTCCTCAGGACGCATCAAGACCAACTGGCGGGTACGAGCAAATTATTTGGGATGGCCCGGAATAGGAACACGCCGCGCGCGCGGCTCGTTGGTCACGACGTGAGCACGACACCACCTGTTCTCGCCGCAGAGCTGGCACAGGCGTGGGCCGACATTCAGCGGTACCACCCCGACCTGCCGGATCTTGCCGCGCCCGAGTCCCTGATCGGGGAGTCGTCGTCCGCCTGCGGACACGAACTCTCCTTCGAACGACTGCTTCACGAGGCAGTTCACGGTCTCGCCGCCGCCCGGGGTGTTCGCGACACCTCCCGCGCCGGCCGCTACCACAACCGCAGATTCCTCACGATCGCCGAGGAGCTGGGCCTGGACCATCCTGAGGAGCCGCATCCGAGCAGCGGTTTCTCCCTCGTCACGCTCAGTACCGAGGCGAGGAAGCGGTACCGCGCCACCATCGACCAGCTGCACCGCGCGCTGAAGGCGCACACCGCCGCGACCTCCACCGACTCGTCGAGCAGTTTCCGCGGCCCCGCGGCGCGGCACGGTTCGTCCGGCGGCGGCGTGCGCGTCAAAGCGGTGTGCGACTGCGGGCGGAACGTACGCGTCGTTCCCTCGGTCCTCGCCCAGGCGCCGATCATGTGCGGCGGCTGCGGAAAGCCGTTCCGCATCCCCGAGCCCGCCGTGCCCGCCATGTCCTGAACGCCGGGCCGCGTGCCGCTGTGCGAGCCGACGGCGCGGCATGTCCGGCACCCCTGCCCCGGACGTGCCACGCCGCCGGACGCCGCGGCGCGCTTCTCTCGTACGCCTGTGCTCCTCGCGCGCGACGTCGCGGCGCATCACGCGGGCGACGTCGCGGCACGGCGTCCCGTGCGGTGCGCCGTCCCCGCGTCATCGCACGCGACGTCGCGTCGCCCCCGGCACGTCGGGTACGTCGCGTCCCCCGTCGCGTCGTACGGGTCGCGCACGTCGCGTGGCCCCGTAGCGGCGGTGATCCTGGCGCTCCTACCCACGGGTCCGGGCGCGTCGTCGGCTGTGGCAGAATGGACAGCTGTACTCGACAGCCGCACAGGACCCCTCTCTCCTCCGGCTGACGTGTCCTGCGGGCCCGGTCGGATTCCGCAACCCCACGCGGCATCATCCGGTGCCCCACCCCGTCAAGACCAGGAGACACCACTCCCGTGGCAGTCAAGATCAAGCTGAAGCGTCTGGGCAAGATCCGCGCGCCTCACTACCGCATCATCATCGCCGACTCCCGCACCCGCCGTGACGGCCGTGCGATCGAGGAGATCGGCCTGTACCACCCGGTGCAGAACCCCTCGCGCATCGAGGTCGACGCCGACCGCGTCGCGTACTGGCTGGGTGTCGGCGCGCAGCCGACCGAGCCCGTGCTCGCCATCCTGAAGAAGACCGGCGACTGGCAGAAGTTCAAGGGCGAGCCCGCCCCGGCGCCGCTGCTCCAGCCGGAGCCGAAGCCCGACCACAGCGGTCTCTTCGAGGCCGCCGCGGCGAAGGCCGGCGACGAGCCCAAGGGCGAGGCGATCACCCAGAAGGCGAAGAAGGCCGATAAGAAGGACGAGTCCGACTCGTCCGAGTCGACCGAGGGCTGACATGCTCGACGAGGCTCTCGAACACCTCGTGAAGGGCATCGTCGACAACCCCGACGATGTGCAGGTCGCCGAGCGCAACCTGCGCCGCGGGCGCGTGCTTGAGGTACGGGTGCATCCCGACGACCTCGGCAAGGTGATCGGTCGCAGTGGCCGCACCGCGCGTGCCCTGCGCACCGTCATGGGTGCCATCGGTGGCCGTGGCGTCCGCGTCGATCTCGTCGACGTGGACCACGTGCGCTGAACTCGCACATGCGCTGAGGTCCCACCGGACACAGCACAGCACCGGCGCGGGCCGGGGCGGGCCCTCGGGCCGGTCCCGGCCCGTCGTCGTACCAGGACCCACGTCGCCGCAGGCGTCGTAGCAGGACAGGAGATCCCCAGAGTGCAGCTGGTAGTCGCACGGATCGGCCGCGCCCACGGCATCAAGGGCGAGGTCACCGTCGAGGTGCGTACGGACGAGCCGGAGCTGCGGCTGCCGCCCGGCGCCGTGCTCGCGACCGATCCGCCCGGTGCCGGGCCGCTGACGATCGAGCAGGGACGGGTGCACAGCGGCCGGCTGCTGCTGCGCTTCGTGGGGGTGAAGGACCGCACCGCCGCGGAGGCGCTGCGCAACACGCTGCTCATCGCCGAGGTCGATCCGGAGGAGGTGCCCGATGACCCCGAGGAGTTCTACGACTATCAGCTCATGGACCTCGACGTGGTCACCGAGGACGGCCAGGAGATCGGGCGGATCACGGAGATCTCACACCTTCCCTCGCAGGACCTCTTCATCGTCGAGCGGCCCGACGGCAGCGAGGTGATGATCCCCTTCGTCGAGGAGATCGTCACCGAGATCGATCTCTACGAACAGCGCGCCGTGATCGACCCGCCGCGGGGGCTGCTCGACCCGGACGAGGCCGACGTCGCCTCGGAACGGGAGACGTCGCGTACGGACGAGGACACGACGCCGGACGACGCCACGTCGCCCGCCACGTCGCGTACGGACGACGCCACGTCGCGTACGAACGGGGCGGCGGACGAGGCGTCGCACGCGACGTCCGACGCGAAGAGCGCGACGTCGCGCGACGTCGCGCCCGAGGGCCCCCGGTGACCGCCGCCACGTCGCGCAGTGCCGCCACGTCGCGCGAGCCCGCGGCCGCGGACTCGTCGGCTGCCGTCGCCCCCTCGCTCCGCCTCGACGCACTGACGATCTTCCCCGAGTACCTCGACCCGCTCCACGTCTCCCTCGTCGGCAAGGCGCGCGCCCGCGGGCAACTCGACGTCCACGTGCACGACCTGCGCGACTGGACGTACGACCGTCACAACACGGTCGACGACACGCCGTACGGCGGCGGGCCCGGGATGGTCATGAAGACCGAGCCGTGGGGCGACGCCCTCGACGAGGTGCTCGCGGACGGCTACGAGGCCGGAGCCCGCGAACCGGTTCTCGTCGTACCGACGCCGAGCGGCCGGCCCTTCACCCAACAGCTCGCCGTCGAGCTGTCCGCCCGCCCGTGGCTGATCTTCACACCGGCGCGGTACGAGGGCATCGACCGGCGCGTCATGGAGGAGTACGCGACGCGGCTGCCCGTGTACGAGGTCTCCATCGGCGACTACGTGCTGGCGGGCGGCGAGGCGGCGGTCCTCGTCATCACCGAGGCCGTCGCGCGTCTCCTGCCCGGCGTGCTCGGTAACGCCGAGTCGCACCGCGACGACTCCTTCGCCCCCGGAGCTATGGCGGACCTGCTCGAAGGCCCCGTCTACACGAAGCCGCCGTCCTGGCGCGGACGCGGCATCCCCGACGTACTGCTGAGCGGCCACCACGGCAGAATCGCGCGCTGGCGCCGCGACGAGGCGCTGCGCCGTACCGTCGCGCACCGCCCCGACCTCATCGCCCGGTGCGACCCCGCGGCCTTCGACAAGAAGGACCGCGAGACGCTCTCGATCCTCGGCTGGCGGCAGGGGCCCGACGGCCGATTTGGGCCTGCCCCCTCCGACGTGGAAGAATAGGCCGCTGCCGTCCGTCCGGCGCGCGCCCCTGCCACAGGGGGAACGACGCCCGCCCGGCGAAGCGGCACCCTTCACTCATCACCATGTTCCGCTGATGACCTGTGGCATCAGCGAGGAAGCAGACACACATGTCCAACCTGCTCGACTCCGTCGACGCCGCGTCGCTGCGCAGCGACCTCCCGTCGTTCCGCCCCGGCGACACCGTCAACGTCCACGTGCGCGTCATCGAGGGCAACCGCTCCCGTGTGCAGCAGTTCAAGGGCGTCGTCATCCGCCGCCAGGGCTCGGGCGTCCGCGAGACCTTCACGGTCCGCAAGGTCTCCTTCTCCGTCGGCGTGGAGCGCACCTTCCCCGTGCACACCCCGATCGTCGAGAAGATCGAGCTGGTGACCCGCGGTGACGTCCGTCGCGCCAAGCTCTACTACCTCCGTGAGCTGCGCGGCAAGGCCGCGAAGATCAAGGAGAAGCGCGAGAGCTGATCTCGCACGCGCCGCCGGCAGGCAGCGCGCACCGGGCCGTCACGGCCCGAGGGGTCCACAGTGCCGCCCGATACCATCGGGGCGTCATGGACACCGAAACGCAGGACACGGAGCGCGACCGCTCCGCCGTACCGAGTCCGTCCGCGCACGCGACGGACCAGGCGGTGGAGGGGTCGCGCTCTCGTCTGTCCTGGCTTCCCGGCGGCACCTGGACCGTCGCGGGGCTCGCTCTGGTCGTCGCCCTGCTCCTCGTGAGCCGCTTCGTCGCGCAGCCCTTCGGGATTCCCAGCGCGTCGATGGAACCCGCGCTTCACGTCGGCGACCGTGTCATGGTCGACAAACTGGCGTACCGTTTCGGCGGCGAGCCTCGCCGCGGCGACGTCGTGGTCTTCGACGGCACCGGCTACTTCGGTGACGGCGACTACATCAAGCGCGTCGTGGGAATCGGGGGTGACCGAGTGCGGTGCTGCGCCAAGGACGGCAGGCTCACGATCAACGGGAAGCCGGTCACCGAACCCTTCCTCCACGCGGGAGACGAGCCTTCGGACGTCGCGTTCGACGTCGTGGTCCCGGCCGGACGTCTCTTCGTCCTCGGTGATCACCGCGCGGACTCCGCCGACTCCCGGGACCACCTCGGCTCCCCGGGCGGCGGCATGATCCCCCTCGACGCCGTACGTGGCCGTGCGGACCTGGTGGTCTGGCCACCGAGCCGCTGGAGCGGTCTGCAACAACGCGACGCCTACGCGCGTGTCCCGGCGCCGTCCGCCGCGGCGCATGGGTAGGCACGGGGGACAGCCGGGGCAGCGCGGAACGGCGGACGGCGACGACGACCCCGACGTCGCGGCGCGCGACGCGACCGGATCGTCACCCGACGCGACGTGGCACGCCTCGTACGGGGGCCGGGAGGGGGCCGGGGCCCACGACGCCGTGTACGAGGGCCGGGATGCCCCGAACGTCGCGGGCGACGGCGCGCACGCCGGGTACGACGCCGCGCACGCCGGGTACGACGCGGTGCACGCCCGGTACGACGCCGCGGAGGCGACGTATGACGCGGAGAGCCGGACGCGACGCGACGTAGGTCGTGTGGGACGTCGCGCGCGGGCACGTCGCGTCGCGCGCCGCAGACGTCGCGCGACGTTGCGCGAGATCCCTCTCCTCCTGAGCGCGGCGCTGATCATCGCCCTCGTCCTGAAGACGTTCTTCGTGCAGGCCTTCGTGATCCCGTCGGGTTCGATGGAGGAGACGCTCCGGATCGGCGACCGCGTCGTCGTCGACAAGCTCACGCCGTGGTTCGGCGCCGACGTGCACCGCGGCGACGTCGTCGTCTTCCGCGACCCGGGTGGTTGGCTCGGGGCTGAGGCGCCGGGGCAGGACACCTCGTCCGGCCCCGTACGGCAGCTGAAGAAGGGCTTGGCGTTCATCGGTCTGCTGCCGTCCGCCGATGAGAAAGACCTGATCAAACGCGTCATAGGCGTCGGGGGCGACACCGTCGCGTGCTGCGACGCGCGGGGACGCGTCACCGTCAACGGCCAGGCCGTCGAAGAGCCGTACGTGCGTGCGGGAAATAGGCCGTCCGAAGTGGAGTTCACAGTCCATGTACCGGCCGGGCGCCTCTTCGTGCTGGGGGACCACCGGGCGAACTCGGGGGATTCCCGTTTCCACCGCGAGGCGGGCCACGACGGAACCGTCGCGGAGGACGCCGTGGTAGGGCGGGCCATCGCCGTTGTCTGGCCCGTGGGGAACTGGTCCACGCCGGGCCACAGGGAGCGCTTCGCGCGGGTCCCCGACGCGGCGTCGGGGTGGCCTGCGCACACAGAGGACTCGCATAGTCTGGCCCAGGCGCGGCCGAAGGCCGGCGTCGCGCTCCCGACCCCTGCGGAACTCCCGCTCGTTATGGGAGTGATGGGCCTGCGCCTCGTACGGCGCGGGCAGTGGCTCGAAGTGAGGAGTGAGCGTGGGGGACGTCGCGGTGGGCGCCCGGTCCGGACACGAGGGGCCGGAAGAGCCGGAGCAGGGAGGCGCGGGACCGGCCGGCGCCGGAGAAGGGCGGGAGCCTGAGGTGACCGAATCCGGCGCGGACGCACCGCGAGGACATGGCAGGACCAGCGCCCCGAAGAAGCCCCGGCCGTTCTGGAAGGAACTGCCGCTGCTCATCGTCATCGCGCTGGTCCTGGCGCTGATCATCAAGACGTTCCTGGTGCAGGCGTTCTCCATCCCGTCCGGCTCGATGCAGAACACGCTCCAGGTCAGCGACCGGGTGCTCGTCGACAAGCTCACGCCGTGGTTCGGCTCGAAGCCCTCGCGCGGCGAGGTGATCGTCTTCAAGGACCCGGACCGCTGGCTGGAGAACGAGCCCACGCCCACGCCCAACATCCTCCAGAAGGGCCTCAGCTTCATCGGGCTGATGCCATCGGCGGACGAGAAGGACCTGATCAAGCGCGTCATCGGCGTCGGCGGGGACACCGTCGAGTGCAACGGCACCGGACCCCTCAAGGTCAATGGGAAGCCGCTCGACGAGCCCTACGTCTTCCAGGGGAACACGGCCTGCTCGGTCGACGAGGGCGGCCAGTTCAAGGTCAAGGTCCCCAAGGGCAAGCTCTGGGTGATGGGTGACCATCGTCAGGCGTCCGCCGACTCGCGGTACCACCAGACCGACCGCAACCAGGGATTCGTCCCTGTCGACAACGTCATCGGCCGCGCCTTCGTGATCGCCTGGCCGCCGAACCGCTGGTCCACCCTCTCGGTGCCCGGCACCTTCCACCAGTCCGGCATCAACGCGGCGGCCTCCGCGACCGCCCCCGCTGCCCTCGGCCTCGTGGGTGCTTTCCCGCTCGTGCTCTGGCGCAGGCGCAGGCTTTCTGCCGAGCGTACCGACGGGTAGGGTGCCTCCCCAGACCGGCGATCACCGCGGCCGGACGCCCCGTGTGCCGGGTGCGCCGGCCCGGTGACGCACCGTTCCATCTGGGGGCACCACCATGAGCGCATCATCCGGTACGGCCCCGCCCGGAAGCCGTAGGGGAAACGTGCTGTCCGGCATCGTCGTCGCGCTGGGCTTCGTGCTCCTCGTCGGTGGGTTCGCCTGGGGGGCGTGGGAGTACCGGCCGTACACGGTGCCCACGCCTTCGATGACCCCGACCATCGACGCGGGGGACCGCGTGCTCGGGCAGCGCATATCGGGTGACCAGGTGCGCCGCGGCGACGTGGTCGTTTTCAAGGACCGCACTTGGGGCGAAGAGACGCTGGTCAAACGCGTCGTGGCCGTCGGCGGCGACAAGGTCGCCTGCTGCACCGACGGCCGTCTCACCGTCAACGGCGAACAGATCGCCGAGCCCTACCTCCCCACCGACGCCGCGCACAGCGGTACGCGGCTGCCCGAGACGGTCGTGCCGAAGGGCCGACTCTTCGTTCTCGGCGACGAGCGTGCGGGTTCCCTCGACTCCACCGCCCACCTCGACGATGTCGCGCGCGGCTCCGTGCCCCGCTCCGCGGTCTCGGCGCGCGTGGACGCCGTCGTCCTGCCCTGGCGCGGCATGCTGGAGCGCCCGAGCGGCTTCGCCGGGCTCCCGGGCGGCATCTCCACGCCGGGACCCCTGCGCCTGCTCCTCGGCTCCGTCGTGCTCGGCGCCGTACTGATCCTCGGCGGGGCGGCGTACGGCCCCCTCGCGCGACGCGGCGAGCGACGTCGCGCCGCGCGACGCCGGAGGGAGGCGGCGACGAGTGCGGTCTGAGGGCGGTGGAGACGCGGACACACACGCGGGCGGCGGTACGTGGCGGGATGGCGCGGCGCACGGGGACGATGCGGCGTACGGGGACGACGCGGCGCCTGGGGCCGGCGTGGCGCGTGGAGATGACCCGACGGTGAGCTTCCGCGACGGGGCGGCGTCGGGGGACGACGCCTCGCCCGGCGCGTACGACGCGACGCTGCGTAACGTGGCGCGGCGCTCCGGAGACGCCGCGCCGACCGCCGCCGCGCGCGCCGCCGCGCCGTACCCGACCTCCCGGGCCGCTGCGCCCCGCGACACCTCTTCGCTACGCCGCGTAGCGCGGGTCGTCCTGCTCGATCCGGACGACCGCATCCTCCTGATCCACGGACACGAGCCCGGGGACGCGTCCGACGCCTGGTGGTTCACTCCCGGCGGCGGCTTGGAGGGGGACGAGACGCGTGAGCAGGCGGCTCTGCGGGAGCTGAGGGAGGAGACAGGGATCACGGAGGTCGCCCTGGGGCCCCTCCTGTGGAGGCGGACCTGTTCCTTCCCCTTCGCCGGCCGGCGCTGGGAGCAGGACGAGTGGTACTACCTCGCCCGTACGGCGCAGACCGCCACAGTCGCGGAGGGGCTGACCGAGCTGGAGCGCAGCAGTGTGGACGGCGTCCGGTGGTGGACCTGCGACGAGCTGGAGGCCACGTCGGAGACGGTGTATCCGACCCGGCTCGCGTCGCTCCTGCGGCGTCTGCTGCGCGAGGGGCCGCCACCGGTGCCCGAGATCCTCGCCACGGAAATCGCCTGAGAGTGGATGGGCAGGCGCACAATGGGGGGACGCACGGCTGAAGGGGAACTGCCATGAGCGCCGAGGACCTCGAAAAGTACGAGACCGAGATGGAGCTGAAGCTCTACCGGGAGTACCGCGACGTCGTCGGCCTGTTCAAATACGTGATCGAGACCGAGCGGCGCTTCTACCTGACGAACGACTACGAGATGCAGGTGCACTCGGTGCAGGGCGAGGTGTTCTTCGAGGTGTCTATGGCGGACGCCTGGGTCTGGGACATGTATCGCCCCGCGCGCTTCGTGAAGCAGGTGCGGGTGCTCACGTTCAAGGACGTGAACATCGAGGAGCTGAACAAGACCGACCTGGACCTTCCCGGCGGCTGAACAGCGACGACGGCGAAACCGAACGACGAACCGAACCAACCGGAGGGGCCCGGCGCGCAGGCGTGGGGCCCCTCCGTCATGTCTGCTCGGCCGTCCCCATACATCAGGAAGCCGGGTACCGAGACCGGCCTGGGGATAACTCTGCGTTTTCGCCGACACGCCTCACCCGAACGGGTGGTCGATTTTTCTTTTTCTTCCAAGTTATCCACAGATTTTCGTCGAGCCCTCCCGTGCCCTCTCTTCGTCCGTCACAGTCAGTGAGGAAGGAGGTGGTGTCCGTGAACACCAGAACGGCACTGGGCAAGTACGGCGAGGAAGCCGCAGTGAGGTCGCTCCGCACTTCAGGGCTGCGGATCGTGGCACGCAATTGGCGGTGCGGCCGGGCCGGTGAAGTCGACATCGTCGCCCTGGACGGCGACACCCTGGTCATCTGCGAGGTGAAGACCCGCAAGGCCGGGGGGTTCGAGCACCCGATGGCGGCGGTACGGGGCGCGAAGGTGGACCGATTGCGGCGGCTCGCCGAGTTGTGGCTGAGCAGGCACGGAGGGGCGCCGCCGGGAGGAGTGCGCATCGATCTCGTGGGGGTCCTCGTCCCGCGACGGTCGGGGGCTCCTGAGATCGAGCACGTGCGGGGGGTGGGCTGAATGGGCTTCGCCCGTACCTGCTCGGTCACCCTGCTCGGCATCGACGCGGTGGTGGTCGAGGTCCAGGCCGACCTGGAACCGGGTGTCGCCGCCTTCACCCTCGTCGGGCTGCCCGACAAAAGCCTGGTCGAGAGCCGCGACAGGGTGCGCGCCGCCGTGGTCAACTCCGGCGCCGAGTGGCCGCAGAAGAAGCTGACGGTCGGGCTGAGCCCCGCGTCGGTCCCCAAGAGCGGCAGCGGATTCGACCTCGCGGTCGCCTGCGCCGTCCTCGGCGCCACGGAGCGGATCGCCCCCGCCGCGCTCGCCGACCTCGTGATGATCGGCGAGCTGGGCCTCGACGGACGCGTCCGGCCGGTGCGCGGCATCCTGCCCGGTGTCCTCGCCGCCGCCGATGCCGGGTACCGGCACGTGGTCGTCCCGGAGGGTTCCGCGGCCGAGGCTGCCCTCGTGCCCGGGATGTCCGTCCTGGGGGTGCGCAGCCTGCGCCAGCTCGTCGCCGTACTCGCGGGCGAACCGGTACCGGAGGAGGAGCCACTCGCCCCCGGCCGTCCTGATCCTCTGCACGCAGGTCTGTCGATGCCGGGCGCGGGGTTCGGGACCGGTGCCGCTTCCGGCCTCACGGACCGGCAGCCGGACCTCGCGGATGTCGCGGGACAGCACACCGCTCGCCGTGCCCTGGAGGTCGCCGCCGCCGGCGGCCACCACCTGCTGCTGCACGGGCCGCCGGGTGCGGGGAAGACCATGCTCGCGGAGCGGCTGCCGGGCATTCTGCCGCCGCTGACCCGTCCCGAGTCCCTGGAGGTCACCGCGGTGCACTCGGTGGCGGGCATGCTCCCGCCCGGGCGGCCGCTGGTGGAAGCACCCCCGTACTGCGCGCCGCATCACTCGGCGACGATGCAGTCGCTCGTGGGCGGCGGCGCCGGGCTGCCCCGACCGGGCGCCGTTTCGCTGGCCCACCGTGGAGTGCTTTTTCTCGATGAGGCTCCCGAGTTCCACGGTCAGGTGCTCGACTCCCTGCGGCAGCCGCTCGAATCGGGGTACGTGGTGATCGCGCGTGCCGCGGGGGTGGTCCGGTTGCCGGCGAAGTTCCTCATGGTGCTCGCGGCCAATCCCTGTCCGTGCGGCCGCAGCGGCCTCGTGGGCGACCCTTGCGAGTGCCCGCCGGCCCTGGTGCGGCGCTATCAGGCCAGGATCTCCGGCCCGCTGCTGGACCGCGTGGACCTCCACGTCCGGGTCGATCCCATCGGCCGGGCGGAACTGCACCGGGATCGCTCGGACAACGAGTCCACGAGCGTCGTGGCCGCGCGAGTGCGCGAGGCGCGGGAACGCGCGCTCGCCCGGTATCGCGACGAGCCGTGGCACTGCAACAGCGAGGTTCCAGGCCATGAGCTGCGTACGCGCTGGCCACTCGCCCCCGGTGCTCTGGACACCGTCGCCAGAGACCTGGAGCGCGGCTTGCTGACAGCCCGGGGGCTCGACCGGGTGCTGCGCGTCGCCTGGACCCTCGCCGATCTGGCGGGCCACGACCGCCCCGACGCGGCGGCCTTGGCGCTGGCTCTGGAGCTGCGTACCGGCGTACGACGCGGAGCCGCACTCACGACGGGAGCCCCCGCATGAGTGAGGCGAACCCCACGCCGGCCGGGGCGAGCGACACCGAACGCCTGGCGCGCGCCGCCCTCAGCAGGGTGCTCGAACCGGGCGAACCGAAGACCGGCGTCCTGCTGCGCACCAGCGGTGGGGCCTCGCCGCTCCTGGAACGCCTGCGTGCGGGCAAGGAGCCCCCCAAGGGCTTCACGAGGGCCCGTTGGGAAGGGCTGACCGCGAGGGCGCTGCGCGCGGACCCGGAGCAGGATCTGGTGCGCGCCGCGGCGGTGGGCGGGAGGTTCGTGTGCCCGGGGGACCTGGAATGGCCTTCGCAGCTCGACGATCTCCAGGACATCCGCCCCTTCGGGCTGTGGGTGCGCGGGCCCGCTGACCTGCGCATGTGGTCGCTGCGGGCAGTCGCCGTCGTGGGGGCGCGGGCCTGCACCGACTACGGCACCTATATGGCAGGGGCGCTCTCCGTCGGCCTTGCGGAACGGGGCTGGGTCGTCGTCTCCGGGGGAGCGTTCGGGATCGACGGAGCGGCGCATCGCGGGGCCTTGGGTGTCGCCGGGGGCACGGTGGCGGTGCTCGCCTGTGGCATCGACCGCTGCTATCCCCCGGGGCATGCGCGCCTCCTCGCACGGATCGCCGAGCAGGGGCTCTTGATCGGGGAGCTGCCGCCGGGGGAGCACCCCACCCCCAGCCGCTTCGTCACGCGCAACAGGGTCATCGCCGCACTGACCCGCGGGACCGTGGTGGTCGAGGCCGCGCTGCGAAGCGGGGCGCTCGTCACCGCCCGCGCGGCCGGGCGTCTGGGGCGCCACGTCATGGGAGTTCCTGGTCCCGCCACCAGCGGCCTCTCCGCGGGAGTGCACGAACTCCTGCGCGGCCAGGGGCACCTCGTGACGGACGCGGCCGAGATCGTGGAGCTGGTCGGGGAGATCGGCGAACTGGCCCCGGAACGGCGTGGGCCCCTCGTACCAAGAGATCTGCTGAGCCCTGAGGCGGCGGACGTGCTCGCCGCGATGCCCGCGCGCGGACTGGTGTCCGCGGAGAGTGTCGCTCTGGCCGCTGTCACCGCCAAGGACGACGCCATCGCGCGCCTGTACGAGCTCCAGGCCCTCGGGTTTGTCGAACGGGACGGTGACGGCTGGCAGTTGACACGCCGGACGCGGACCACGGCTTCCCCGGGGCACGAACGCGGTGGTCGCGTGTGACGTGAGCGGGCCGACGGGGCCTCAAGTCCCCGTCGGCCCGCGGGTGGAGCGCGGGGAGCCATTGCGGAGCGTGACGGCACGTGGGGTCTCGCCGGGGGAGCGGAACGTATCTGCAAACGCGTGATCCCCTAACATGCGCACATTGCGGCACCGTAGTCACGCTACGCTCACGACACTCCCACTCTCCGCAGGCGACCGGGCGGCCCCCGCCCCCGCGGGCCCGGCCCGTATCCACAACCCCGCAGACGAACACCTCAGTTCGGCCCAGAACGACCCAAGGCGACGCATGCCCCAGCAGATCTCCGACTCCGACAGCGCGGCGGCTCCCCCTGCCGCCGGTGGCGACAGTGTCCAGCGCCGCGCGCCCCAGTCGGTGGACGAACTGTGGCGCATGTACAAGACGACCGGGGACGCACGGCTGCGCGAGCAGCTGATCCTGCACTACTCGCCCCTCGTGAAGTACGTCGCTGGCCGCGTCAGTGTCGGCCTGCCCCCCAATGTCGAGCAGGCGGACTTCGTCTCTTCCGGGGTCTTCGGGCTGATCGACGCGATCGAGAAGTTCGACATCGAGCGGTCCATCAAGTTCGAGACCTACGCGATCACCCGGATTCGGGGTGCCATGATCGACGAACTGCGCGCCCTCGACTGGATTCCGCGCTCCGTCCGTCAGAAGGCGCGCAACGTCGAACGCGCCTACGCCACGCTGGAGGCGAAGCTCCACCGCACCCCCACCGAGGCGGAGGTGGCACGTGAGATGGGCGTGGGCGTGGAGGACCTGCACGCCGTTTTCAGTCAGTTGTCCCTCGCCAACGTCGTGGCGCTGGAGGAACTCCTCAGCGTCGGCAGTGAGGGGGGCGGCCGGCTCAGCATCATGGACACCCTGGAGGACACCGGGGCCGACAACCCCGTCGAGGTCGCGGAAGGGCGCGAGCTGCGCCGACTGCTCTCGCGTGCCATCAACTCCCTGCCGGACCGCGAGAAGACCGTGGTGATGCTCTACTACTACGAAGGGCTCACGCTCGCGGAGATCGGGCACGTCCTCGGCGTGACCGAGAGCAGGGTCAGTCAGATCCACACCAAGTCCGTGCTCCAGCTGCGCGCGAAACTGTCGAGCTTCGACACCTGAGGGCAGGACGCGGAGCGCGGGGGACGCCGCGGGGCCGGATGCGGCGTGGGGACCTGCCCGCGGTGGCGGGGTGGGACATGGCGCCCTACCAGTGGCGGCCGGATTCCTCGGCGAGCGGTGCGCTTTGCCAGAATTTGACCTCCTTTCATGTATCGGCACCCCGCGCCCTGGGCCGAGGGAAGCGACGTCCGTAAAGTGGACGGGTGCCAAGGATTCGAGCGGCCTCCGTGGCCGAGCACCGAGCGATGCAGCGCAGTGCCCTGCTGGACGCCGCGCGGACCCTGCTGTCCGAAGGCGGAACCGAAGCGCTGACCTTCCCCGCGCTCGCCGAGCGCACCGGCCTCGCCCGGTCCTCGGTCTACGAGTACTTCCGTTCCCGGGGCGCCGTCGTCGAGGAACTCTGCGCCGTCGACTTCCCTGTCTGGGCCGCCGAGGTCGAACTCGCCATGACGGAGGCGCCCACCGCGGCGGGGAAGGTCGAGGCGTACGTGCGGCGCCAGCTGGACCTGGTCGGGGACCGCAGGCACCGTGCTGTCGCCGCGATCTCCGCCAGCGAACTCGACCGCGGTGCGCGCGAGAAGATCCGCGCCGCGCACGGCGGCCTCGTCGGTCTCGTCGTGGAGGCGCTCAGCGAACTCGGCCACGAGGAGCCGCGTCTCGCGGCGATGCTCCTCCAGGGTGTCGTCGATGCCGCCGTGCGACGGATCGAGCTCGGGGTCGTCGAGGAGCCGGGGAAGATCGCCGACGCGGCCGTCGCCCTCGCTCTGCGCGGAGTGACCGGCCGCTGATTCGCCGCTCCCTGCGGGTGGGCCGGCCCAGGCTGTCCGCGGTGGGCCTGCCATGTGAAGCGGCCGCGTGCGGTTGCCGCTCCTCCGAGGAGGCCGGGAGCGGCCGTTCCGCAGCGGAAACCGAAACGGGTCGCCGCGTGGAAGCCCGCCGCGCGGCGTGCCGGTGGGAGGGCGGCGGGAGCGGAGCGTGCGCGGCGGGGCCCGCCGAGGCGACTGACGGCGCCGGAGGGAGCGGGAGGGGGCCGGACGGCGGGAACAGCCGGGACGGGCCGAGTCCGAGCAGCTCGGGCGGCAGCAGGCTCAGCGGGTTGAGGTACGTCTTCCCGCGCCGCAGACCCCAGTGCAGGCACGGAGTCCCGCAGTGGTAGGCGCCGGTTCCGCTCAGGATGCCGAGCGGCTGCCCCGCGTCGACAATGTCCCCCTTGCGGACGGACGCCACGACGGGCTCGTACGTCGTCCGCAGCGGCGGGCTGCCGGTGCCGGGCAGTTCCACGCTCACCACCCCGCGGCCCCCCACGGGCCCGGCGAAGACGACCCGGCCGGCCGCTGCCGCCCGTACGACCGTGCCCTCGCGCGCTCCCAGGTCGACGCCGCGGTGCCCGGGTCCGTACGGAGTGGCCGGAGGCTCCCAGCCGCGCAGCACCGGGGGCGGCGAGGACACCGGCCAGGAGCGCGCGCCGGGGTCCGGAGCGGGAGAGGAGGCCTGTTCCTTCGCACGGCCGCCTTCCCCCGTACCGCCGCCACTGCGCCTTGAGGCTGTGGATTCCCGCACCGATGTACTGCTTGTCTTACGAGTGCCGGTCGTACGAGTGGTAGTCGTACGGGATGAAGCGGGCTCCTTTTTGTCGGAGCGGCGCCGCTCCGGGCAGTCGGCGGTGTGCGTTCGCGGCGGGGGCTGTGCCGCAGGAGGTGCCGTCGCGGGGGCCCGGTTCGCCGTACAGCTGTGCGGGGCGCCCTCCGGGTTTTCTTGCGTGGCCCATGTGGCCGCCCAGGCCGCCAGTGAGGCCGCGAGAGTGGCAGTCGCTGCTGCGAGGGCTGCCGCGCCCAGGCGCAGCAGCGAGCGGGCGCGAAGTGAACTCCCAGGGGTGGTCGCCATGAGTGACCCTCGCCTTTCTCTGTGCAGGTCAGACCGGTGCGCAGGCGGGACTGCACCGCGCACGATCACGGAGAGTCGCTCTCCGTGAGTAAAGAGTGACGTATGCGCAAGGTGGGAGGCGCCACTTTCTGGCGATCTGTGGATAACTGGCCCGTTACGGATATCGCCGTCACCCGGAAGCGTGGCGGTCCCGTACACTTCTCGTGGCGATCCGGGGTCCCGGATCGACTTCGCACGCCCCGACATCGGTGGGATTCGCCCCGTACGACGGTGGGTTCTCCGATGTCCGCGCTTCTCGGTCCCTTGTGGCGCAGCGCGACCGGGGCGTCAGGAGCGTCGGCCGACCGGCCGGCGCAACCGGGAAAACAAGGAGATACGGCCATGGCCGTCGTCACGATGCGGGAGCTGCTGGAAAGCGGCGTCCACTTCGGTCACCAGACCCGTCGTTGGAACCCGAAGATGAAGCGCTTCATCTTCACGGAGCGCAACGGCATCTACATCATCGACCTGCTCCAGTCGCTGTCGTACATCGACCGCGCCTACGAGTTCGTCAAGGAGACCGTCGCCCACGGCGGCACGGTCATGTTCGTCGGCACGAAGAAGCAGGCGCAGGAGGCCATCGCGGAGCAGGCCACCCGCGTCGGCATGCCCTACGTGAACCAGCGCTGGCTGGGCGGCATGCTCACCAACTTCTCCACCGTCTACAAGCGCCTCCAGCGTCTGAAGGAACTGGAGCAGATCGACTTCGAGGACGTGGCCGCCTCCGGCCTCACCAAGAAGGAGCTGCTCGTTCTCTCCCGCGAGAAGGCCAAGCTGGAGAAGACGCTCGGCGGTATCCGCGAGATGCAGAAGGTGCCCAGCGCCGTCTGGATCGTGGACACCAAGAAGGAGCACATCGCCGTCGGTGAGGCGCGCAAGCTCAACATCCCGGTCGTCGCGATCCTCGACACCAACTGCGACCCCGACGAGGTCGACTACAAGATCCCGGGCAACGACGACGCGATCCGCTCCGTCACCCTGCTCACCCGCGTGATCGCCGACGCCGTCGCCGAGGGCCTCATCGCCCGTTCCGGCGCCGCCACCGGTGACTCCAAGCCGGGCGAGAAGGCCGCCGGTGAGCCGCTGGCCGAGTGGGAGCGCGACCTGCTCGACGGCGACAAGAAGGACGAGGCCGCCGCTGAGGCCGAGGTCCAGACCTCCGCCGAGACCGAGAAGGTCGCCGACGCCGAGGTCGCCGAGGTTCCGGCCGCCGAGGCCGCGGTCGCCGAGACCACCGAGGCGCCGGCCGAGCAGGCCTGACCTTCCGGGGTTGGCGACGGCGGGGGCCACGAGGCCCCCGCCGTCCACCCGTAGAATCCCGCGGTCCGAGGGTGTCCACGCCGCTCACCCTCTGGTGGCGGCGGCAGGGAACGCGCCGTACGGACCGCGCCCTCCAGACTTCGAGAAAGACTCACAGGATCATGGCTGCGAACTACACCGCTGCCGACGTCAAGAAGCTCCGCGAGCTGACCGGCGCCGGCATGATGGACTGCAAGAAGGCGCTCGACGAGGCCGAGGGCAACGTCGACAAGGCCGTCGAGCTTCTCCGCGTCAAGGGCCAGAAGGGCGTCGCCAAGCGCGAGGGCCGCTCCGCCGAGAACGGCGCCGTCATCTCCCTTCTCGCCGACGACCACACCTCGGGTGTCCTCGTCGAGCTGAAGTGCGAGACCGACTTCGTCGCCAAGGGCGAGAAGTTCCAGGCCGTCGCCAACACCCTCGCCGAGCACATCGCCAAGTCGTCCCCCGCCGACCTGGAGGCCCTTCTCGCCTCCGAGATCGAGCCCGGCAAGACCGTTCAGGCGTACGTGGACGAGGCCAACGCCAACCTCGGCGAGAAGATCGTCCTCGACCGCTTCGCGCAGTTCTCCGGCGGCTACGTCGCGGCGTACATGCACCGCACGATGCCCGACCTGCCGCCGCAGATCGGTGTTCTCGTCGAGCTCGACAAGGAGAACGCCGAGGTCGCCAAGGACGTCGCGCAGCACATCGCCGCCTTCGCGCCGAAGTACCTCTCGCGCGAGGACGTCCCGGCCGACGTCGTCGAGTCCGAGCGTCGCGTCGCCGAGGAGACCTCGCGCAACGAGGGCAAGCCCGAGGCCGCGCTCCCCAAGATCGTCGAGGGTCGCGTCAACGGCTTCTTCAAGGAGGTCACCCTCCTCGACCAGCCGTTCGCCAAGGACAACAAGAAGTCCGTCAAGAAGGTCCTGGACGAGGCCGGTGTCACCCTGAAGCGCTTCGTGCGCATCAAGGTCGGCATCTGAGTCCGTACCACGACCGGCTCAGCTCCCGCCCGGTGCCCGCCGGACGGGACGGAGAGCCTCTTGTCCCGTGCCCCACTGGGCGCGGAACAAGGCGCTGATCTGACGAGGAGGCCATTGCCGTGCACGGGGTGCCCACAACGCCCGCCGGCAATGGCCTTCTTGCTATGTGCATCACGAGGAGAACCCCATGACGACGGCCGAAGCCGACAAAACCACCGATTCCAGCGTGCACGGCAAGGGCGCCGGCCGCTTCTTGCTGAAGCTGTCCGGTGAGGCGTTCGCCGGTGGTGGCGGGCTCGGGGTCGACCCCGACGTGGTGCACACCATCGCGCGCGAGATCGCCGCCGTCGTACGCGACGGTGCGCAGATCGCCGTCGTCATCGGCGGAGGCAACTTCTTCCGCGGCGCCGAGCTTCAGCAGCGCGGCATGGACCGCGCGCGCTCCGACTACATGGGCATGCTCGGCACGGTCATGAACTGCCTCGCGCTCCAGGACTTCCTGGAGAAGGAGGGCATCGACTCCCGTGTCCAGACGGCGATCACGATGGGGCAGGTCGCCGAGCCGTACATCCCGCTGCGCGCCGTGCGGCACCTGGAGAAGGGGCGCGTCGTCATCTTCGGCGCCGGCATGGGGATGCCCTACTTCTCCACCGACACCACCGCCGCGCAGCGCGCCCTGGAGATCCACGCCGAAGCCCTCCTCATGGGCAAGAACGGCGTGGACGGCGTCTATGACTCGGACCCGAAGACCAACGCCGACGCCGTCAAGTTCGACGCGCTCGGGTACGGCGAGGTCATCACGCGCGACCTCAAGGTCGCCGACATGACCGCCATCACCCTCTGCCGCGACAACCAGCTCCCGATCCTCGTCTTCGAGCTGCTGACCGCGGGCAATATCGCCCGGGCGGTCAAGGGTGAGAAGATCGGCACGCTCGTGAGCGACCAGGGCACTCGGGCCTGACCGCCGCGTGCTCCGGCCGCCCTCGCGGGCGAGCACGGAGCGCCGCCGCCGGGTGACGGGATGGACAAAGCCCCGTCGCTCGGACACCGTGCAGTACGGAAGCGACGCAGCCGGACCTGTGCGCCTCTCGCCCCCGCGGCGGGACGAACCTCATCAGGCCAACTCAAGACACGCAGGAGCAAGTGGTGATCGAAGAGATCCTCCTCGAAGCAGAGGAGAAGATGGAGAAGGCCGTGGTGGTCGCCAAGGAGGACTTGGCTGCCATTCGTACCGGTCGCGCGCACCCGGCGATGTTCAACAAGATCGTCGCGGACTACTACGGGGCGCTGACGCCGATCAACCAGCTCGCCTCGTTCTCGGTGCCCGAGCCCCGTATGGCGGTCGTGACCCCGTTCGACAAGAGCGCGCTGCGCAACATCGAGCAGGCCATTCGCGACTCGGACCTCGGCGTCAACCCGAGCAACGACGGCCACATCATCCGGGTGGTCTTCCCCGAGCTGACCGAGGAACGCCGCAAGGAGTTCATCAAGGTCGCGCGGACCAAGGGCGAGGACGCGCGCGTCTCGATCCGCGCCGTGCGCCGCAAGGCCAAGGACGCCCTCGACAAGCTGGTCAAGGACAAGGAGACCGGCGAGGACGAGGTACGTCGCGCGGAGAAGGAGCTCGACGACACCACCGCGAAGTACGTCGCGCAGGTGGACGAGCTGCTCAAGCACAAGGAATCCGAGCTGCTTGAGGTCTGATGAACGACTCTTCCTGGGACGCGCCGTCCCGCACCGGATACGGCGAGCCGTGGCCCACCTCCGGACAGGGGGCTGCCTCGGCGGGTCCCGTGTACGAAGGGCATGACGTCCAAGAGACTCGGCCCATGCCCATCGTGCCCGACGTACCCGCGAACGGCGGCGACCAGGACGACGACCGGGGGGCCGCTCGGCTGAGTGCTCCCCTGTTCCGCGACGAGGTGCCGCGGGAGCCCGGCCGGCCCGATCCCGTACCCCCCGTCTCCCCGGCCGCGCAGCCGTCCCCGACGCCCGCGCAGTCGTCCTCGGCACCGAGCCCCGGCCGGCAGAAGAAGAGCGCCGGCCGGAACCTGGGCGCGGCCATAGGGGTCGGTCTCGGTCTCGGTGTCGTTGTCGTCGCGTCGTTGTTCATCGTCAAGGCCGTCTTCGTCGGCGTCATAGCGGTCGCCGTCGTCGTCGGCCTGTGGGAGTTGACCTCCCGCCTGGCCGAACGCAAGCAGATCAAGGCGCCGCTGATCCCGCTCGCGGCGGGCGGCGTCGCGATGGTCGTCGCGGGCTACGTGCGGGGCGCCGAGGGCGCGTGGGTGGCGATGGCGCTGACGGCGCTCGTCGTGCTCGTGTGGCGGATGTTCCAGCCGCCGGAGGGCTACCTGCGGGATGTCACGGCGGGCGTGTTCGCGACGTTCTACGTGCCGTTCCTCGCGACGTTCGTCGCGCTGCTGCTCACCGCGGACGACGGGCCGCGGCGGGTGCTGCTCTTCCTCGTGCTCACGGTCGTCAGCGACACCGGGGCGTACGCGGTGGGCTGGCGCTTCGGCACGCACAAGCTGGCTCCCCGCATCAGCCCCGGCAAGACGCGCGAGGGGCTGTTCGGCGCGGTGAGCTTCGCGATGGTCGCCGGGGCGCTGCTCATGCAGTTCATGATCGACGACGGACAGTGGTGGCAGGGCCTGCTCCTCGGCATCGCCGTCGCGGCCAGTGCCACCCTGGGTGACCTGGGTGAGTCGATGATCAAGCGGGACCTGGGGATCAAGGACATGGGGACATTGCTTCCCGGCCACGGCGGCATCATGGACCGGCTCGACTCGTTGCTGCCCACGGCACCCGTCGTGTGGCTGCTGCTCGTCCTGTTCGTCGGCTCGGGCTGAGGCCCCGGCGGCGCTCGGGCCGGGGCCCCGGGAGCCGGACTCCGGCCGAGGTCCGTCCTTCGGCTCGGAATGAGGTCCGGGCGCGCGTTACGCTGAAAGGGTCCGCCGTGATGTACGGCGGACCCTTTCTTGTACGGGCGCACGCCGCGTCGCGCCCCGCGCGGCGACGTCGCGTGCACCGTACGCCGCCCCGAGGCGCCCACCCGGCGTGTCGTCGCGTCCCCAGGGGCGCGCGACGCCGCACCGTATTTGAGGAGTACTGGCCCATGCCGCCCGCACCGGGAGAACTCACCTTCGTCGCGCCGCGCGGTGCCAAGAAGCCCCCTCGCCACCTCGCCGACCTCAGCCCCGCCGAGCGCAAGGAGGCCGTCGCCGCCATCGGCGAGAAGCCCTTCCGCGCCAAGCAGCTCTCGCAGCACTACTTCGCCCGCTACGCGCAGGACCCCGCGCAGTGGACCGACATCCCCGCCGCGGCGCGGGGACGGCTCCAGGAGGAGCTGCTGCCCGAGCTGATGTCGGTCGTGCGTCACATCTCGTGCGACGACGACACGACGCGCAAGACGCTGTGGCGCCTCTTCGACGGCACGCTCGTCGAATCGGTGCTCATGCGCTACCCCGACCGCGTCACCATGTGCATCTCCTCCCAGGCGGGTTGCGGGATGAACTGCCCCTTCTGCGCGACGGGGCAGGCCGGCCTGGACCGCAACCTCTCGACGGCCGAGATCGTGCACCAGATCGTCGAGGGCATGCGCGCGCTGCGCGACGGGGAGATTCCCGGCGGACCGGCGAGGCTCTCCAACATCGTCTTCATGGGCATGGGGGAGCCCCTCGCCAACTACAACCGCGTCGTGGGCGCGATCCGACGGCTCACCGACCCGGAGCCGGACGGGCTCGGGCTCTCGCAGCGCGGCATCACCGTGTCCACGGTGGGCCTGGTGCCCGCGATCCATCGCTTCGCGGACGAAGGGTTCAAGTGCAGGCTCGCCGTCTCGCTGCACGCCCCGGACGACGAGCTGCGGGACACATTGGTGCCCGTCAACACGCGGTGGAAGGTCCGCGAGGTTCTCGACGCCGCGTGGGAGTACGCGGAGAAGTCGGGGCGCCGGGTGTCCATCGAGTACGCGCTCATCCGTGACATCAACGACCAGGCGTGGCGTGGCGACCTCCTGGGCCGGCTCCTGAAGAACAAGCGCGTGCACGTCAACCTCATCCCGCTCAACCCGACGCCCGGGTCGAAGTGGACCGCGTCGCGCCCGGAGGACGAGCGTGCCTTCGTGGACGCGATCGCGGCGCACGGTGTGCCGGTGACGGTGCGCGATACGCGGGGGCAGGAGATCGACGGCGCGTGCGGGCAGCTGGCGGCGGCGGAGCGCTGAGCGGAGCCGTGCCGCGCGGCGCGAGGCGGCGTGGTACGGGGCGGCGTGGTACGAGGCGCCGCCGCGTACCACGCGGCGGCGCGACATACGGTGCGGCGGCGCGTGGCACATGGCGGGGCGGAGGGACGGCGCGGGGGGTGTGCGACCTGTAGGCCCCGTGCGGCGTAGCGATAGGGTGTGCGAGCACCATCGCTCGCGGCGTGTCCGGGAGCGCGACATCTTCATACTCCGTACGACGTACACATTCCGACAGGGGAGCGCCGCAGCGCTGAGAGTGCGACATCACACTGGTCATCGGTGTACAGGTCGCAGACCCTCTGAACCTCGCCCGGGTCATTCCGGGTAGGGAGTTCGGACACCACTCATGCTGTTGTGCCCTGCCTGCGGCCTCGTCGGCCGCGGGCAGGGCCGCGTCTTCTCCTGGCCACTCCAGGAGGAATCCATGACCACCCGCCGCAGGACCGTCGCCGCCATAGTCGCGGCGGGTCTGGCCGCCACGGGCCTTGCCGCCTGTGGCGACGACTCGGGGAACGATGCCGGCTCGTCGAGCGGCAAGACCGTCACACTCGTCACCCACGACTCCTTCGCCGCGTCCAAGGGCGTGCTGAAGAAGTTCCAGGAGCGGACCGGGTACCGCCTCAAAGTTCTCAAGAGCGGCGACGCAGGGCAGGCGGTGAACCAGGCCGTCCTCACCAAGGGGCACCCCCAGGGCGACGTGTTCTTCGGCGTCGACAACACGCTGCTGTCCCGCGCCCTGGACCAGGGAGTCTTCCAGCCCTACGAGGCGAAGGGCCTCTCCGCGGTGCCCGCCGGTCTCCGGCTCGACGGAACGCGCCATCGCGTCACTCCCGTCGACACGGGCGACATTTGCGTCAACTACGACAAGAAGTACTTCAAGGGCAAGAAGCTGGCGCCGCCGCAGACACTCGACGATCTCGCCGATCCTGCCTACAAGAACCTGCTCGTCACGGAGAACACCGCGACGTCCTCGCCGGGGCTCGGCTTCCTCCTCGGCAGCGTCGCGCAGTACGGGGAGCAGGGCTGGAAGACCTACTGGAAGAAGCTCCGCGCCAACGGCGTCAAGGTCGTGGACAGCTGGGAGCAGGCTTACAACGAGGAGTTCTCGGGCTCCGCGGGCGGTCGCAAGGCCGGCGGCGACAGGCCGCTCGTCGTCTCGTACGCCTCCAGCCCGCCCGTCGAGGTCCTCTACGCGGACCCACAGCCCAAGGACGCTCCCACGGGCGTCGCCACGGGGACGTGCTTCCGGCAGACGGAGTTCGCGGGGCTGCTCGACGGCGCGCCCAACCCTGAGGGCGGCAAGGCGTTCCTCGACTTCCTCCTGAGCGATACCTTCCAGCGGGACATGCCGCTTCAGATGTTCGTCAATCCCGTCGTCAAGGGGACGCCGCTGCCGGATCTGTTCACGCGGTATGGGGCGAGCGCCGACGGAGCGCGGACCGTCGCGCCGCAGAAGATCGCCGAACACCGTGAGGACTGGATCAGCGCCTGGACCTCACTGGTCGTCAAGTGAGGACGCGCGGGACGTCGTCGCGGTGGGCGTCGCACGAGGCGCCGGTGCGCGACGTACGTCGCGCGGACACGTCGCGACGTCCCGCGCGCCCGCGCCCCACCACGTCACGTGCCGCGGCGCGACGTCGCGTCATCGCGCCGCTGCTTCTCCTCGCGGGCCCCGTACTCTTCTTCGCCTTGTTCTTCGGCTACCCCGTCGCGGCGATCGTGGGGCGTGGCCTGCACACGTCGGCGGGGTGGCAGCTCGGCGCCGTCACCGACGTCCTGGGGCGAGGCGACATACGCGATGTGCTCTGGTTCACGACGTGGCAAGCCCTGGCCTCGACGGCGTTGACGTTGCTCCTGGCGCTGCCCGGGGCGTACGTCTTCGCGCGCTTCGCCTTCCCCGGGAAGGGGGCGCTGCGTGCCGTTGTCACGGTGCCGTTCGTCCTGCCCACCGTCGTGGTCGGCAGCGCTTTCCTCGCCGTACTCGGACGCGGCGGGCTGCTGGACGAGCTGTGGGGCGTGCGCCTCGACACCACGGTGTGGGCGATCCTCGCGGCCCACGTCTTCTTCAACTATTCCGTCGTGGTGCGCACGGTGGGCGGCCTGTGGGCGCAGCTGGACCCACGGCAGGAAGACGCCGCGCGGACCCTGGGCGCCTCGCGCTGGGCGGCTTGGCGCACCGTCACGATGCCCGCACTCGTACCGGCCGTGGCATCGGCAGCGTTGATGGTGTTTCTCTTCACTTTCACATCGTTCGGGATCGTGCAGATCCTCGGGGGCCCGGCCTACTCGACGCTTGAGGTGGAGATCTACCGGCAAACGGCGCAGCTGCTCGACCTCTCCACGGCGGCGGTGTTGACGCTCGTCCAGCTGGGCGCGGTCGTGGCGGTGCTGGCTCTCCACGCATGGGTGGTGCGCAAGGGTGAGAGCACGTTGCGGCTCGTGGACCCGTCGCGTACGGCGCGGCGGCCACGCGGCGTGGTGCAGTGGATGCTGCTGGGCGGCGTCCTGGGCGTCATCGCGGTCCTTCTCGTGCTGCCGCTGGCCGTGCTCGTCCTGCGCGCCGTCGACACCCCGGACGGTTTCGGGCTGACCTACTTCCGGGCTCTCGGGGCCGCCGACGGGGGCACCTTCCTCGTCGCCCCGATCGCGGCGGTCGGCAATTCGCTCCGCTACGCCGCCGTGGCGACGCTCATCGCTCTCGCCGTGGGCAGTCTCGCCGCCGTCGCTCTCAGCCGGGAACGACGCGGGCGGGGCGGACGGCGCGGCGGTCTGTCGCGATTGCTCCGCGGCGTCGACGCGTTGCTGATGCTGCCGCTCGGTGTCTCGGCCGTCACCGTGGGCTTCGGGTTCCTCATCGCACTCGACGAGCCGCCGCTCGATCTGCGTGCTTCCTGGATCCTCGTCCCGCTCGCCCAGGCGCTCGTGGGAGCACCGTTCGTCGTACGGACGATGCTTCCCGTCCTGCGCGCCGTCGACCAGCGCCTCCGCGACGCCGCGTCGGTACTCGGTGCTGCGCCCTGGCGGGTGTGGCGGGAGGTCGATCTGCCGCTGGTACGTCGCGCGGTGCTCGTGGCCGCCGGTTTCGCCTTCGCGGTGTCACTGGGTGAGTTCGGTGCCACCGTCTTCCTTGCCCGCCCCGACAACCCGACGCTGCCCGTCGCTGTCGCGCGACTCCTGGGGCGTCCCGGCGACCTGAACTACGGGCAGGCAATGGCACTCTCCACCGTCCTGATGCTGGTGTGCGTGGTCTCCCTGCTCGTCCTGGAACGGCTGCGCCCGCGCGACTTGCGCGACGGGGGCGCGGCCTCGTCCGCCCCTGGACGGTCGCGCGCCCCCACTGCCACTGATGCGCGCCCGGCTCCGGCACCGCGCCAGGACCGGGCGCTCAACGGCCCCGCCGAGGGGCCCCGTACGAAGGAGAGGTCGCACTGATGCCGCGCTTCAGCCGTGCACGGCGCCAGGACGTCGCGGAAGACGCCGCGCGCGACGTGGATACGTCGCGGGTGGCGATGTCGCACGTCGTGGCCGCCCGGCAAGAGGGAGCCGAGGGCGGCGCGGCGTTGCGCGTCGAAGGTGTCACCGTGCGCTTCGGGAGCCGCAGGCCGGCGCTCGACACGGTGGATCTGTCGGTACGTGCGCACGAGGTCGTCTGCGTCCTGGGTCCGAGCGGTAGCGGGAAGTCGACGCTGCTCCGCGCGGTCGCGGGCTTGCAACCGCTTGACGCGGGGCGCGTGTGGCTCGGGGGCGAGGACCAGCGCGACGTACCGGTGCACCGGCGCGGTGTGGGGCTCATGTTCCAGGACCACCAGCTCTTCCCGCAGCGCGACGTCGCGGGCAACGTCGCGTTCGGGCTGCGTATGCGACGTGTGCCGGCGAGCGTCCGTGAGGAGCGCGTGGCCGAGTTGCTGTCGCTCGTCGGGCTCGCCGACGCGGGACGTCGCGGGGTCGCTTCTCTCTCGGGCGGCGAGCAGCAGCGCGTCGCCCTGGCCCGTGCGCTCGCGCCTCGACCGGGCCTGCTCATGCTCGACGAGCCGTTCGGCCAGCTCGACCGGACGCTGCGCGAACGGCTCGTGCAGGAGTTGCGCGAGCTGTTCACCGGGCTGGGCACCACGGTGCTCGCCGTGACGCACGATCAGGGAGAGGCGTTCGCCCTCGCCGATCGCGTCGTCATCATGCGCGACGGGGCGATCGCGCAGTCCGGGGCGCCCCTCGACGTCTGGCGCCGGCCGGCCGATGCGTTCGTGGCGCGTTTCCTCGGCTTCGCCAACGTGGTACCGGGCCGGGTCGCGGGACGCCGCGTGGATACGCCGTGGGGAAGGTTGCCGCTCGCCGGGGGAGCGGCAGCGGTGGCACCGGGAGAGCACACGGTGCTCGTACGGCCCGGGGGAGTCCGCCTCGTCGCGGAGCCGGGAGGCCTTCCGTGCGAGGTCGTCGCGCGGACCTTTCACGGCACCCACGTCTCCGTGCGGCTGCGTCCGCACGACGCGCCGGAGATCGAGGCGACGTGCGCGTTGCACGAGGCGCCGGAGCGCGGGGATCACGTACACGTCGGCTTCGACGCCCAGGACGTCGTGGTGCTGGACTGAGCGCTACGTCGCGCGCCGGGTACGCCGCGACATGGCGCGCGACGCACGCGGCGTCACGTACGCCCGCCACCGTGACGCGACGTCGCGCGGTTCATCCCTGGACCTGCGCCGGGTCCATCCACACGACCTCCCAGACATGGCCGTCGGGGTCGGTGAAGGAACGCCCGTACATGAAGCCGTGGTCCTCGGCCTCGCGAGCGGGGCTGCCGCCCGACGCGAGCGCGCGGTCGGCGAGCATGTCGGCCTCCTCCCGGCTGCGCGCACTCAGCGTCAGGAGCACCTCGGTCGTCTCCTTTGCGTCCGCAGGCTTCTTGCCCGCAGGCGTGAACTGCGCGAAGCGGTCCCGCGTATGCAGCATCGCCACGATCGCGTCGCTGATGACCACGCTCGCGGTCCGGTCGTCGCTGAACTGTTCGTTGAGGCGGAAGCCCAGGTCGGTGAAGAACTTCTTCGAAACGGCGAGGTCATCGACAACGAGGTTGACGAAGAACATCTGCTGATAGCTCATCGGGTTCTCCTGATTCGGGAAGGGGAAGGGACGGCGCGTGTGGGGCGCGGGGACATGACGCGCCGAGTGGCGCGACGTGTCCGTACATCCGTAGGTCAGTGATGACCATGGCGCGTGACGGAATTCATCGGTGCCGCGCTCCCGGGGGGCGTCGGCGGGCGTCGTGCGTGTCAGTGGCCGATCGGCAGCGTCGCGAGCGCCGCGACGGCCCACGTCAGAGGCAACAGCACGAGCAGAACGGCCCCCGCGCGAACGGCCACGGCGGTGCGAAGCGTCGCTGCGGGGGTTCCCGACTGCGCCAGCGCCGCGGTGATATCGGTACGGGCCTGCCGGGACTCGACGGCGGCCAGGAGCAGCCCGACCACGGCGCACCCCACCACGAGGCCCGCGCCGAGCGCCGTCAGCGGACCTGTGGCCTTGTACGTCGCGTCGCCACCGTACGCCGCGGAGAGCGCGGCGCCCACCGCGACCGCGACGCCGAGGGGGCGTCCGACGCGGCGTGCCTCCTCCTGGAGGCCGCGTCCCGCGAGGAGGCGTACGGCGCCGGGCTGGCCCGCTTGCAGCAACCTGCCGCAGAGCCAGGTGATCCCCGGGCCCGCGACCGCGAGTCCCGCGGCGATCAGCGCCCAGCCGGCCACGACACCGCCCGGAACGCCGCCTCGTCCCGCGAGGGCCTTGGCGGAGAGGCCGGCCGTTCCCTCGCCGAGCGTGGCGCGTACGGCGAACCCTGCCGCGAGCAGGGCGATGCCCCAGGGAAGGCCCGGAGGCGGCGACGTCGCGGGTGGTGGCTCCTGCGCCGTTCCCGATGCGGCGGGGACGCGGGTGAAGGCGGCTGTCGCCGCCGCGGTCGCGACGGGGACGAGGGTGAGGAGGGTGATCACCGCCGCCACGGGAATGTCGAAGCCGGCGCCCAAGTCCTTCGCCGCGCCGTCGCCGAAGGGGCGGGTGCCGAGGCTGCCGCGGCCGAGGAGGAAGAGGATCAGAGCGGCGACGGAGCCGAGGGCGCAGAAGGCCGCCGTCGCGGTGCCTGTGAGCAGGCGCAGGCCGCGGGGGGAGAGACCGTAGAGCGGGTGGCCGCGTTCGGGGCGCAAGGCGGGGTCGGTGCGGGAGACGGCGACCGCGACGTACACCGTGGCGGCCAGGGGGACAAGGCACCACGCGAGGCGCCGGACCGAGCTTGCCGCGCCCTCGTGCGACAGGGCGTGTCCGAGGGCGGCCAGGAGAAGGAAGCCGGTGCCCGCCGACGCCGCGCTCACGAGGAGACGTCGCGCCTGGACGAGCGGCCTGCCACCGCGTACTAGACGGAGACTGAGCACGTCGCCTTCCCCTCTTCCGTGCCGGGAACGTCGCGTGGGACGGACGTCGCGTGGGCGAGGCGTCCGTCGCGCAGGGAGACGGCGCGGTCGGCGAGTTCCGCCGCTTCGTCGCCGTGGGTGGTGAGGACCATGCTGATGCCGTGTGTGCGCGCCGCGGTGACGAGGGTGCGCAGCAGCACGGCGCGGTCGGCGGAGTGGAGCGTGGCGGTCGGTTCGTCGGCGAAGAGGAGGGCGGGGGTGCCGGCGAGCGCGCGAGCCATCGCGGTGCGGCGCTGCTCCAGGTGGGTGAGCGCGTGGGGACGACGGCGCGCGCAGTGTGCGATGTCGAGGCGTTCGAGCCACTCCGTCGCGACGTCGCGTGCCGCGCGGTGCGGGACGCCGCGCAGCAGGAGAGGCAGCGCGGCGTTTTCCCAGGTGGTCAGCTCCGGGGCGAGGTGCGGCGTCTCCTCCAGCCAGCCGAAGTGGTCGCGGCGAACGCGGGCGCGCCGGGCCGTCGACAGCTCGTGCAGGGGCGCGCCGTCGAACCAGATGCCGCCCTGGTCGGGGCGGACCGTACCGGCGAGGCAGCGCAGCAAGGTGGAGCGTCCACTGCCGCGTGGGCCTCCCACGGCGAGGATCTCGCCGTGTCGCAGGCTGAGCGTTACGTCGCTCAGTACGGGGGAGCCGTGACGGGTCACGTGCAGGCCCTCGGCCCGCAGCACGTCGTCGGCCGGGGATGGCGAGGGGGCAGCCATGCAGTGCACCTCAGTTCCGCTCGGGGCCGTCGGATTCCGGGGCGGCGTCGCGCGGTCCCGGCGGCGACGGTGCCGTACCGCCCGGCGGCGGGCTGACGTCGCTTCCGTGCCCGTCGCGAAGAGCGCGTCGTTCGTCCCTAAATCGCCTGGAACGTAACACGCGGCGTGCCGCGTCGCGCGCCACCCGATGCACGTCGCGACGTGGCGCGCCGCCGGGGGCCGGGAGAGGGGGCGACGCGGCGTCCTTCGGTGCGACGTCGCGCTGCCACGTCGCGCTGCCACGTAGCGCTGCCCACGTAGCGCTGGAGGGGACACGGCGCGGGCGGAGGCGCCGCACGTCGCGTAGGCAGCACGTCGCGTACGCGGCGTGTGACGCACGCGACGTGGCAGCGCGACACAGCGACAACGCGACGTGCCGCCGACGCGACGTGGGTGCCGAGACGTCGCGCACGGGCCCGTGCCGCGCGCGGCGTCGCGCTCGGCGGCGTCACCCCACGTACCGCGCCGTTGCCACGTCGCGCCGCACTCGACGACGTCGCGCCCCCCACGTCGCGCCCCCCCACGTCGCGCCCCCCCACGTCGCGCCCCCCACGTCGCGCCCCCCCACGTCGCGCCCCCCACGTCGCGCCCACTCGACGACGTCGCGCCGCCCCCACGTCGCGTCGCCTTCCCCTTGCCGCCCCGTCGCGTCACCCGCGGGAAAACACCTCGGCCCCGCTCTCACCCGCAAGAGTGAGTCGGGGCCGGGGTGGCAAGGGTGTGCGGGGTGGGGTCAGATCTTCGTCCAGGCCTCGGTGAGGACCTGGCGGATGATGCCCTCGATCTCGTCGAAGGTGGACTGGTCGGAGATGAGCGGGGGCGAGAGCTGGATGACGGGGTCGCCGCGGTCGTCCGCGCGGCAGTACAGGCCGTACTCGTAGAGCTTCTTCGAGACGAAGCCGTAGAGGATGCGTTCGCTCTCCTCGTCGGTGAAGGTCTCCTTGGTGGCCTTGTCCTTGACCAGCTCGATGCCGTAGAAGAAGCCGTTGCCGCGGACGTCGCCGACGATCGGGAGGTCGCGGAGCTTGTCCAGGGTGCCGAGGAAGGCGGTCTCGTTGTCGAGGACGTGCTGGTTGAGGTTCTCGCGCTCGAAGATGTCGAGGTTGGCGAGGGCGACGGCGGCGGAGACGGGGTGGCCGCCGAAGGTGTAGCCGTGCAGGAAGGTGTTGTCGCCCTGGTAGAAGGGCTCAGCGAGGCGGTCGGAGACGATGCAGGCGCCGATCGGCGAGTAGCCGGAGGTCATGCCCTTCGCGCAGGTGATCATGTCCGGCACGTAGTCGAACTTGTCGCACGCGAACATCGTGCCGAGGCGGCCGAAGGCGCAGATCACCTCGTCGGAGACGAGGAGGACGTCGTACTGGTCGCAGATCTCGCGTACCCGCTGGAAGTAGCCGGGCGGCGGCGGGAAGCAGCCGCCGGCGTTCTGGACCGGTTCGAGGAAGACGGCCGCGACGGTCTCGGGACCCTCGAAGAGGATCTGCTGCTCGATCTGGTCCGCGGCCCAGCGGCCGAAGGCCTCGGGGTCGTCGCCGAAGAGCGGCGCGCGGTAGATGTTCGTGTTCGGGACCTTGTGCGCACCGGGCACGAGCGGCTCGAACGGCGCCTTGAGGGCGGGCAGCCCGGTGATCGACAGGGCGCCCTGCGGCGTGCCGTGGTAGGCGACGGCGCGCGAGATGACCTTGTGCTTGGTCGGCTTGCCGGTCAGCTTGAAGTACTGCTTGGCGAGCTTCCATGCGGTCTCGACTGCCTCGCCGCCCCCCGTCGTGAAGAAGACCTTGTTGAGGTCGCCCGGGGCGTGGTGGGCGAGGCGTTCGGCGAGCTGGATCGCCGAGGGGTGCGCGTAGGACCAGACGGGGAAGAACGCGAGGTCCTTGGCCTGACGGAGCGCGGCCTCGGCCAGCTCGGCGCGCCCGTGCCCCGCCTGGACCACGAAGAGGCCCGCCAGGCCGTCCAGGTAGCGCTTGCCCTGATCGTCGTAGATGTACGTGCCCTCGCCCCGCACGATCGTGGGGACGGGCGCGTTCTCGTACGACGACATGCGGGTGAAATGCATCCACAGGTGGTCGTACGCGGTTCGGGAGAGGTCCTTGCTCACGGCTATCGGGTTCCCCACATGTAGGTCTGCTTCTTGAGCTTCAGGTAGACGAAGCTCTCGGTGGAACGCACTCCGGGGAGAGTGCGAATCCTTTTGTTGATGACGTCCAGCAGGTGGTCGTCGTCCTCGCACACGATTTCGGCCAGCAGGTCGAAGGAGCCCGCGGTGAGGACGACGTACTCGACCTCCTGCATCGCGGCGAGCGCGTCCGCCACGAGATCGAGGTCGCCCTCGACGTTGATCCCGACCATCGCCTGCCGCCGGAAGCCCACGGTGAGCGGGTCGGTGACCGCGACGATCTGCATGACGCCCTGGTCGAGCAACTTCTGCACGCGCTGACGCACCGCCGCCTCGGAGAGGCCCACGGCCTTGCCGATCGCGGCGTACGGGCGTCTGCCGTCCTCCTGGAGTTGCTCGATGATCGCCAGCGAGACGGCGTCGATCGAGGAGCTGCCGCTACCGGTCCTGGATTCTGAGCTGCGACTGACCACGCCCTCACTCTGCACGAGGACTCCGCAGTTCCGCAAGCATGAATCAATGAAATCCGTTGTTCACGAGCCTGAAAATCACCGATTTCGCAGCCCGCTGGGAGCGGGTGTGTCGAAAGCGTCACCCCTGCGACTAGGGTGGGCGTCTCAGGCTTTGGACACCGGAGCTTTTGGACAGGGAGCCCAGGACACCGGGCTCCGGACACCGACAGGAGGGCCGGCAGTGACCACCGAACTGCGCCGACTGCGCAACTACATCAACGGCGAGTTCCGCGACGCCGCGGAAGGCGCGACCACGGAGGTCGTGAACCCGGCCACCGGCGAGGCATATGCGACGGCGCCCCTGTCGCGCGCCGCCGACGTGGACGCCGCGATGGACGCCGCGGCCGCGGCGTTCCCCGCGTGGCGCGACGTGACGCCCGCGGAGCGCCAGCGCGCGCTCCTCAGGATCGCCGACGCCTTCGAGGAGCGCGCCGAGGAACTCATCGCCGCCGAGGTCGAGAACACCGGCAAGCCGGTCGGGCTCACCCGCAGCGAGGAGATCCCGCCGATGGTGGACCAGATCCGCTTCTTCGCGGGCGCGGCGCGCATGCTCGACGGGCGCTCGGCGGGCGAGTACATGGAGGGGCTCACCTCCTTCGTACGGCGCGAGCCGATCGGCGTCTGCGCGCAGGTCGCGCCGTGGAACTACCCGATGATGATGGGTGTCTGGAAGTTCGCCCCCGCTCTGGCCGCGGGCAACACCGTCGTCCTCAAGCCCTCGGACACGACGCCCGCTTCGACGGTCCTGATGGCCGAGATCATCGGCTCCGTACTGCCCGAAGGCGTCTTCAACGTGGTGTGCGGCGACCGCGACACGGGGCGCCTCATGGTCGAGCACGACACCCCGGCGATGGCCTCCATCACCGGCTCCGTGCGCGCCGGGGTCGAAGTCGCGGGGTCGGCGGCCAAGGACCTCAAGCGCGTCCACCTCGAACTGGGGGGCAAGGCCCCGGTCGTCGTCTTCGACGACGCGGATCTCGCGAAGGCCGTCGCGGGCATCTCCGAGGCCGGCTACTTCAACGCCGGGCAGGACTGCACCGCCGCGACGCGCGTCCTCGTGCACGAATCGGTGCACGACGAGTTCGTCACCGCGCTCGCCAAGGCCGCGGCCGAACTGCGCACCGCGGGGCCCGAGGACGAGGACGCCTTCTACGGCCCGCTCAACAACGCCAACCAGCTCGCGCAGGTCAGCGGCTTCATCGACCGGCTGCCCGCGCACGCGAAGGTCCAGACCGGCGGACGTCGCGTCGGCGACAAGGGCTACTTCTACGCGCCGACCGTCGTCTCCGGGCTGCGCCAGGACGACGAGATCATCCAGAACGAGGTCTTCGGGCCCGTCATCACGGTGCAGTCCTTCACCGACGAGGCGCAGGCCCTCGCGTACGCGAACGGCGTCGAGTACGCCCTCGCCTCGTCCGTCTGGACGAAGGACCACGCGCGCGCCATGCGGATGTCCAAGGCGCTCGACTTCGGCTGCGTGTGGATCAACACGCACATCCCTCTCGTCGCCGAGATGCCGCACGGTGGCTTCAAGAAGTCCGGCTACGGCAAGGACCTGTCGCTGTACGGCTTCGACGACTACACGCGCGTCAAGCATGTGATGACCTCGCTGGACTGAGGTGAGCCCTCGGGGAGGTCGGCGGGTCCGGGCAGGCGGGCGCGGTCGGCTTCTTGGGGGACTTGGAGGGACGAGGACGGCTCGTGTCGCGCAGGGGCGCGGTGCGGGCCGTCCTTGGTGTTCTTGGTGCGGGGGCGTGGGGTGAGGCGGGGTGGGGTGGGGTGGAGACGCGGCGTGGGGTGAGTGGGGAGGGCGGCAGGTGTCGTGTGTCGCGTGGGGGGCGTTGCGTGGGGGCGTGGTGCGGGGACGTCGCTTCGTGCTGAGGACGTGGCGTCGTGCGGGGGTGTTGCGTGGTGGGGTGCTGCGTCTGGGGGCGGTGCGGCGTTGGTAGGGCGTGCGGCGTTGCGCGCTGAGGGGGCGTCGCGCGCGGTACGGCGCATGGCGTGGCGACGCCGCGTGGAGTACGTCGCGGGGCGTGGCGACGTCGCGTGGGGGCGACGTGGGTACGCGGCGTGCGGGGTGTCGCGTCGCGTGCGCCGCGTCGTGGTGGGGGTACGGGGCGTGCGCGGCGTCGTGCCTTGCGCCGTCGCGGCAGGGCGTCGTCCCAAGGCTGGGCAGCGCATCGTGCCCGTACCGGCATCGACACTGTGTCTCCCGCGCGCCGCCCGCTGGTGGACGCGACGTCGATTGCCGTCGGCGTGTGACGCGCGTCATGCTGCGCGCGTGCCGAAGCCATCGATACCCAGGTCCTTTCCCGCCGACTTCGCCGCGACGTCGGGTGCGTCCTCGGCGGCGAACATGTCGCGTACGTCGCGTGCGCGGCGCGACGTTCTCCCGTCGCGGCGCGGCGTCGTCCCCGCGCGACGTGCCGTCCTGCGCGGTGGCATCGCGGCGGTGGGCGCGCTGGGGCTCGGTGCCTGCGGCGTTCCCGCGGCGTACGTCGCGCCGGCCGACCGTACGGCGGCGGATCGGTCCGCGCACGATCACGTCGTCGACTTCGCCAACTGGCCGCTCTACATCGACACCGACGACAGCGGTCGGCATCGCCCCACGCTCGACGCCTTCTCGCGACGTACCGGCATCCGTGTCCACTACACGGAGGAGATCAACGACAACGATGAGTTCTTCGGCAAGGTCAGCCCCTCGTTGATGAACCATCAGTCAACCGATCGGGATCTGATCGTCATCAGCGACTGGATGTGCGCCCGCTTCGTACGTCTCGGCTGGGTGCAGGAGATGGACCGCGACCGGCAGCCGAACGTCGCGAGCCACCTCGATCCCTCGCTGCGCGACCCGGCCTTCGACCCGGGAAGGCGCTACACGGTGCCTTGGCAGTCGGGCATCACGGGAATCGCGTACAACGCCCGCAAACTGGGTCGCGAGCTCCACCACGTGTCCGAGCTGTGGGACGGCGACCTCAAGGGGCGCGTCACGCTCCTGTCGGGCATGGACGAGGCGTTCGCGCTCCTGATGCAGGGCGAGGGGGTCGACATCACGCGCTGGACGACCGACGACTTCCACCGCATGTGCGACCGTCTCGCCCGGCGCGTGCGCGCCGGGCACATACGCCGCTTCACCGGCAACGACTACATCAAGGATCTGGCTTCGGGCGACGTGCTCGCCTGCCAGGCGTACTCGGGCGACGTGATCCAGCTGCAAGCCGACAATCCGGATATTCGTTTCCTCGTACCGGAGGAAGGCGCGGAGTTGTGGGCGGAGTCGCTCATGATCCCCGACCGTGCCGCGCACAAGCGCAACGCCGAACGCCTCATCGACTACTACTACGAGCCCGAAGTCGCCGCGGCACTCGCCGCGTGGGTCAACTACGTCTGTCCCGTGCCCGCCGCACGCGACGTCCTCGCGGCGTCCAAGGACAAGGAGACCGCCGCGCTCGCCGAGGACCCGCTCATCTTCCCGGACGACACGACGCGACGCCGCCTCGCCATCGCACGCGACATCACGGCGCGGGAGCGCCCCGAACTGGCGCGTCGCTGGAGCGAGACGACAGGCGTATGAAGTCTGCCGACGGGCGGCGTGAGGCCCCATCGGCGAGCGCACATGGCCCGCCGAGGGCGTCAGCGGACCCAGCTTGCCCGGCTACGGGCGGGCGAGGCCTGCGCGGTCCCGCTCCGCGCACGCGACGGTGACGCGGTTGCTCGTCACTGAGTCGACGCCCGCGGCGAGGAGGCGACGCAGTGAACGTCGCGTGTCCGGCGTCCAGGCGGACACGAGGTAGCCGTCGCGGTGCAGCGAAGCGACGAGGCCGTGTTCGAGAAGGCCGAAGCGATAGTTGAGCCAGCGTGGCCGCACCGCGTCGAGCAGCGCGGGACGCGGCGGGGAGAGCGTCGTCCACGTCAATGCGATCTCTGCCGCGGGGTCCTGCGCGCGGACGGCGAGCATGGCGTCGGGGCCGGCGCAGTAATACACGCGCGACGCCGCGTCGCTGTCGCGTACGACGCCCAGCACGGCACGTACGGTGCGCGGCGTCGCGGAGGGCAGGTCGATCATCACGCGGCGCCCCGACGTCGCCTGGAGGGCGTCCGCGAGCGACGGCACGCCGCCTCCCGTGCGCAACGCGACGTCCTCGGCGGTCAGGGCGTCGAGCCGCGCGTCGACCTCCCACAGCCGCGCGAGCGTCGCGTCGTGCAGCAGCACGGGTACGCCGTCGCGCGTCAGCCGGACGTCCAGCTCCACGGCGTCGGCGCCGCGCGCGAGCGCGGAGCGCAGCGAGGCGAGCGTGTTCTCACGGAAACGGTACGGATCGCCGCGATGCCCCACGGCGGTGACGGTGCGCATGGGGGCATGTCATCACAGCTGTCAGGGTGCGAGCCAGGTGGCGACGTACGCGTCGATCTCGGCGTGGAGCCGCGTCTTGCCCACGGCGTCGAGGAACGACGCCTCCACGGCGTTCTTCGCCAGCTGCGCGAGGCCGCGCTCGTCCAGGCCCAGGAGCGACGCCGCGATGGCGTACTCGTTGTTGAGATCGGTGCCGAACATCGGCGGGTCGTCGCTGTTGATGGTCACGAGTACGCCCGCGTCGACCATCTGCCTGACCGGGTGCTCCGAGAGGTCCGCGACGGCGCGCGTCGCGATGTTGGACGTCGGGCACACTTCCAGCGGAATGCGGTGCTCCGCGAGGTGCGCGAGCAGCCGCGGGTCGTGCACGGCGCTCGTGCCGTGGCCGATGCGCTCGGCCCCCAGCTCGTTGAGCGCGTCCCAGATGGTCTCGGGCCCGGTCGTCTCTCCGGCGTGGGGGACGGAGCGCAGCCCCGCCGCCCGCGCGCGGTCGAAGTACGGCTTGAACTGCGGCCGGGGCACCCCGATCTCGGGGCCCCCGAGGCCGAAGCTGATGAGCCCGTCGGGGCCCAGCTCCGTCGCGAGGTGCGCCGTCTCCTCCGCCGCTTCCAGTCCCGCTTCGCCGGGGATGTCGAAGGACCAGCGCAGCGCGACGTTCAGCTCCTTCTCCGCGGCGTGGCGCGCGTCCTCGATGGCCTCCATGAAGGCGTGCGCGTCGATGCCGCGTCGTGTCGAGCTGTACGGCGTGACGGTCAGCTCCGCGTAACGGATGTTCTGGCGCGCCATGTCGCGCGCGACCTCGAAAGTCAGCAGCCGGACATCCTCCGGGGTGCGGATGAGGTCCACGACGGAGAGGTAGACCTCGATGAAGTGCGCGAAGTCCGTGAACGTGAAGTAGTCCGCGAGCGCCTCGGGCGCCGTGGGCACCCGCGTGTCGCTGTGGCGCGCGGCGAGCGCCGCGACGGTGCGCGGAGAGGCGGAGCCGACGTGGTGCACGTGCAGTTCGGCCTTGGGCAGACCTGCGATGAAGGTGTGCAGTTCGCTGGAGACGTTCATAGGTCCTCGCGGTCCTTCCCCGGTCAGGGCGGTGGACCGGTCCCGGCGCCGGTCGGGGATCATCGTAGGACGGCGCGCCGTGCGACAGGTGGCCGGGATGCGGGACGATGCGGCACTTCGCCGCGACGTCCGGGCCGGGGACGTGCGGCGGCGGATGGGGAAGGGGAACGGGTGGACGAGGCGGAGCGGGGCGACGGGCACGACGCGGGGCGGCACGGGGGACACAGGGGGCACCAGGAAGAGGACGTCGCGTACGACGCGTACGACGCGTACGTCGCGGACGAAGGGGAGGATGCGACGGGCGACGAGGACGACGCGACGGGAAACGGGGACGGTGCGGCGTCCGGGCGTGCGCGGGCGGCGTCCGGGGACGGCGTGGCGGGGCGTGCCGGTGAGGTCGCGGGGGACGGCGGGGTGCGTGCTCGCGACGTCGCGGCGTCGGTGACGACGCGTGGGAGTGCGGGGGACGGGGCGGCGTCTGCTTCGGTCGCGGGCGACGGTGCGGGGTCCTTCCGGGCTCCCGCCTCTTGGCCGGCGCCCCAGCCGGGCACCAGGTCGCCCGACGCCGCTCCGCCGCCGTATGCCCCACCCGTCTCCGATGCCGTGGCCGCGATGACGGTACGGGGCACTTCGAGCGCTATCGGGATGCCCGGTACGGACGCGGTGCCGGGCATCCCGGTAGCGCCCGAGGGCCCCGGCTGGGCGGCGTTCGGCTATCCGCTCGCGTACGACGACGCGTTCGGCGGTACGCCGCACGCGGGGCCCACGCCGCCGCACGTCGCGTCGTTCGCGCCGCACGTCGGGCCGCCCGAGGCCGCGGCGCCGTACGCCGCGTACGGGGCGGAGGCTGCCGCCCCTGTCGTGCCGCCGTCGACGTTCCAGCCGCCGCACGTCGCCCCGTCGCACGTCGCGCCGTCTGAGGGGTACGTCGCGTGGCCGGGTGCCGCGTCGTCCGCGCCGCACGTCGCGCCGCGCGGCGCACTGCCGGGGGCCGCTGGGACGGCGCGTGCCGCCCTCTCCCTCGGAGTCGTCGCACTCGTCGCCTACGCGCTCGCGTTCACCGTGGAAGCCGGGGGCGCCGTGGCGCTGTGGTTCCTCGGACTCGTGACGGGGGTGCTCGCCGTCGTGTGCGGCGCGGTGGGTACGGGGCGTGCCCGGCGAGCGGGCGGGCCGGGACGGGGAATGTCGCTGACCGGGCTGGTGTGCGGGGTCGTAGGACTCGTGGGCGGGCTCGCGGTCCTGGCGGCCGGCTTCGTACTGGCGGTGGGGGAGGAGGACGCGGACGGCGGAGCGACGCACGAGTACCACGCGGAGGCGTCATCCGTCGGGGCGCACGGGTACCGCGCCGCGTCGCGCTGACGCCGGAGCGAGACGACGCCGCGCAGGCGCCACGCCGGTGCCGCGCCCCGACGTCGCGGGTACGACGCGCCAGCGGCAGCCTCGACGTCGTGTCCCTGCTCGGCCGCGCCCCGTCCCGCCGTGTCGTGTCCCCGCCCAGCCGCGTCGCACCTCGCCGCGTCGCCCGCCCCACGCTGCGTCCCACGTCGCTCCACCGTGCGGCCCCGCCGCCCCCTACGCCGCCCCGCGCAAGATGTCGCGTGTGGCCATGAGGGCGAAGCCGAGCAGGTTCTGTCCGCGCCAGCTCGCCGGCCGGGAGGCCCGGGGGTCGTCAGCGGCGAGCCCGATACCCCAGATCCGGTCGAGTGGGCTGGCCTCGACGAGCACGCGGTCGCCGGTGCCGATGAGGAAGGCCGCGAGGGCGGGGTCGGCGGAGAACTTGTGGACGTTGCCCTCGACGACGATGCCGAAGCGTTCCCGCTCCCACGTCGCGTCGTCGAAGCCGTGGACGAGGCGACCGGCCGCCTTCGCCTGCGCCGGACTCCGCGCCGTCAATACCGCGTTCTCCGCGCCGACGTCGCCGAAGAGCCGTGCCTTGCGCGCCATCATCCAGTGCTCCGCCGTGGCGTACGTCGCGTCGCCGACCGTGAACGGCGCAGGCCACCACTGGCTGAAACACGCCTTGTCGACGCCCCCGCTCCGCGACGTGTGCCCCCAGAAGTGGAGGAACTTGACGCGAAGCGCCGGGGCGGTCGCATCCGGCGTGCCGTCACCGCGGCGTCCGTCGTGCGCGTCGCCCACCGCGGGCAGCACCGTGCGGCGCGCCCGGTCGAGCAACGCCGCGTAGTCCCTGGTCAACTCCTCGTTCATGGGGGCGAGTTTCGCAGGCCCGCTCGGCACTCCGTCTGGATTTTCCCAGGAGACTCGACAGGTGGCCGACAGATTTCGTCGTGTAACCAAAAGGCAACAACGGAATCACTTGTTGAAGTGATGTGGCTCTGTCAGGATCGGCACTCACATCGAGCCGGAGCTACGGTGCCCGCATTCTCGCGGGGCCGGAGGAGAGCGACATGCACAACCGCTTCCAGCCACGGGACCACTTCGCCGCGGGCGCCCAGTACATCGATGGCCGCCTGGTGGAGGGGACGTCGGGCAGCCGGCAGGACGTCGTGGACCCGGCGAGCGGGCGGACGGTCTTCTCGTACGAACTCGCGGGTCCCGCCGACGTGGACGCCGCGGTCGCCGCCGCGCGCGCCGCCTTCCCCGCGTGGTCCGGCGCGACGCCGGGGGAGCGCTCGGAAGCGCTGCATCGTTTCGCGGCGGTGCTCGCCGAGCGCGCCGAGGACTTCGCCCAGGCCGAATCCCTCCAGTGCGGCAAGCCCATCAAGCTCAGCCGCGAGTTCGACGTGCCGGGCACCGTCGACAACGCCGCCTTCTTCGCCGGCGCCGCGCGGCACCTCGAAGGCCGCGCGGCGGGCGAGTACAGCGGTGACCACACCTCGTACGTACGGCGCGAGGCGATCGGTGTCGTCGGCTCCATCGCGCCGTGGAACTACCCGCTCCAGATGGCCGCCTGGAAGATCCTCCCGGCCATCGCCGCAGGGAACACGATCGTGCTCAAGCCCTCCGAGCTGACCCCCTTCACTTCGCTCCTCTTCGCCGAGGCCGCCGCGGTGGCGGGTCTCCCCGACGGCGTCGTCAACATCGTCAGCGGCGCGGGCCGTGACGCGGGCGAGCGCCTCGTCACGCACCCCGACGTCGCGATGACGTCGTTCACGGGGTCGACGGCGGTCGGCAAGCGTGTCGCGGAACTCGCCACCGGAGGCGTCAGCAGGCTCCACCTCGAACTGGGCGGCAAGGCCCCCTTCGTGGTCTTCGACGACGCGGACCTCGACGCCGCCGTGCACGGCGCGGTCGCCGCCTCGCTCATCAACGGCGGACAGGACTGCACCGCCGCGACGCGTGCCTACGTGCAACGCCCCGTCTACGAGCGTTTCGTACGCGACGTCGCGGCGCTCATGGAGACGGTGCGCCTCGGCGACCCCTTCGACCCGGGGACCGACCTCGGGCCACTCATCAGCCACGCGCACCGTGATCGCGTCGCGGCGTTCGTGGAGCGTGCCCGTGCGACGTCGCGCGTCGTGACAGGCGGCGAGGCGCCGGGCGGCGTGCTCAAGGACGGCGCGTACTACCGCCCGACGCTCCTCGCCGACGTCGCGCAGGACAGCGAGGTCGTGCAGTCCGAGATCTTCGGTCCCGTCCTCGTCGTGCTCCCCTTCGACACCGACGACGAGGCGCTGAGCCTCGCCAACGACACGCCGTACGGGCTCGCGGCGTCGGCCTGGACGCGCGACACGTACCGCGCGCACCGTGCCACGCGCGAGATCAAAGCCGGCTGCGTGTGGATCAACGACCACATCCCGATCATCAGCGAGATGCCGCACGGCGGCTACAAGGCCTCGGGCTACGGCAAGGACATGTCCGCGTACTCCTTCGAGGAGTACACCCAGGTCAAGCACGTCATGTTCGACAACACCGCGGTGGCCAGAAAGGACTGGCACCGCACCGTCTTCGGGGACCGGTAGCGACCGGCCGGTACCACGGCCCCCTCATCGAGCAGGCTCACCCGGAAGGGCACAGCGCATGGAACAGTTCGATTCGGATCGTCCGCCACCGGCCACGGCGCGTGCGCTGTCGCGCGCGGTACGGGGCGGCTGGACGGGGCGTCGCGACGTCGCGCCGTGGAGCCCTGGACGACGCGCCGTGCTGCGCGCCGTGGGCAGCGGCGCGCTTGCCGCGGGCGGCCTCGCGGGGCTGAGCGCCTGCGGCATCCCCGCCGCGGCGAAGACGGGTGACGACGCGGTCACCTCCGAGGACCACTCCAAGCAGGAGAAGAGCCTCAACTTCTCCAACTGGACCGAGTACATCGACGTCAGCGACGACAACCGTCACCGCCCCTCGCTGGAAGCCTTCGCGAAGCGCACCGGCATCAAGGTCAAGTACACCGAGGACATCAACGACAACGTCGAGTTCTTCGGCAAGATCAAGCCACAGCTCGCCGCGGGCCAGGACACCGGACGCGACCTGATCTGCGTCACGGACTGGCTCGCGGCGCGGCTCATACGCTTCGGCTGGGTGCAGAAACTCGACCCCGCCCACCTGCCGCACGCCTACGCCAACCTCGCGCCGCAGTTCCGCAGCCCCGACTGGGACCCGGGCCGGTCCTACTCCTACCCCTGGGCCGGCATCTCGACCTTCATCGCCTACAACATCAAGGCGACAGGCGGCCGCGAGATCACGTCCGTGTCCCAGCTCCTCGACGACCCCAAGCTCAAGGGCAAGGTGGGCCTGCTCTCGGAGATGCGCGACACCGTCGGCATGGTGCTGCTCGACATGGGCAAGGACCCCGCGCACGTGACGGCCGACGCGTACGACGCGGCTATCGCGCGCATCCAGAAGGCCGTCGACCGTAAACAAGTACGGCGCTTCACCGGCAACGACTACATCGCCGACCTGAGCAAGGGCGACCTCGCGGCGTGCCTCGCCTGGGCCGGCGACGTCGTCCAGCTCCAGGCCGACAACCCCGACGTGCGCTACGTCATCCCCGACTCCGGCTACATGACCTCGACCGACAACCTCATGGTGCCCAACAAGGCGCGCCACAAGGCCAACGCCGAGAAGCTCATCGACTATTACTACGAACCGCCGGTCGCCGCACAGCTCGCCGCCTGGATCAACTACGTCTGCCCGGTCGACGGCGTCAAGCCGGAACTGGCGAAGATCGACAAGGACGCGGCCAACGACCCGCTCATCGTCCCCGACCGCGACATGGCGGCGAAGTCCCATGCCTTCCGCTCGCTCGGGACGAAGGAGGAGACGGCCTATGAGAAGAAGTTCGCTTCCCTGACGGATGGCTGACGCGACGTCCGGGGCGGCGCGACGTCGGGCGCGGTACAGCGCGACACGTCGCGTGGGGCGTGCCCCGCGGGGCGACGGCGCGGGGCACGTCGCGACGTCGCGCGCGGTACGCCGCGTACAGGGCGCTCGTGACGTGCGGCGCGACGCCACACGCGCGGCGCGACGACCCGCACGACGCGGCGTGACGCGACGTCGTCCCGGAGACGGCGCCTCGCGACGTCACGGCGCGTCGACGCGGCGCGCGGGGCCCGCGCGACGTCACGTCGGCGCGACGTGCACCGCGCGACGCCACGGCGGCGTCCGCCCGTACCGCCCCCCGTACCAGAACCACGCGCCGTACCGCCGCGGCGCCCCCGCACCGTTCCCACCCCCCGAAGGCTCCCACCACCGGCACCTCCACCACCGGGATACAGCTCATGACGACCACCACGCCATCCACCGACCAGACGGCCCCGACCGACCGGGGCGGCGCCGTGCGCCTCGAAGGGATCGGGAAGAAGTACGGGAACTTCACGGCGGTGCACCCGCTGGACCTGACCGTTCCGCAGGGGTCCTTCTTCGCGCTGCTCGGCGCCTCCGGGTGCGGCAAGACGACGACGTTGCGCATGATCGCGGGCCTGGAGGTACCGACCTCGGGCGCCGTGCACCTCGGCGACGAGGAGGTGACCGGGCTGCCGCCGTACCGTCGTCCCGTCAACACGGTGTTCCAGAGCTACGCGCTCTTCCCGCACCTCGACATCTACGAGAACGTCGCGTTCGGCCTGCGACGACGCGGCATCAAGTCGGTGAAGAAGCAGGTGGCCGACATGCTCGACCTCGTCCAGCTCGGCGACTACGCGCGCCGCAAGCCGCACCAGCTCTCCGGTGGCCAGCAGCAGCGCGTCGCCGTCGCCCGCGCGCTCATCAACCGCCCCAAGGTCCTCCTCCTCGACGAGCCGCTCGGGGCACTCGACCTGAAGCTGCGCCGGCAGATGCAACTGGAGCTGAAGCGCATCCAGACGGAGGTCGGCATCACCTTCGTGCATGTGACGCACGACCAGGAGGAGGCCATGACGATGGCCGACACCGTCGCGGTCATGAACGCGGGCCGCGTCGAACAGCTCGGCGCCCCCGAGGACCTCTACGAGACGCCGCGCAGCACCTTCGTGGCGAACTTCCTCGGCACATCGAACCTCATCCCGGGCACCGTCGACGACGCGACGCCGGGTGGCGACGTCGCGCTGATGTCGCGCGGCACACGCCTCGTCGTGCCCTCCGCACGCTGCGCGGCGCCGCCCTCACCTGGGGGCGCGCTACTGCTCGGGGTGCGCCCCGAGAAGGTCTCGCTCGTCCCCGCCGAGGACGCGGCGCGGATACCCGAGGGCCGCAACCGGGTCCGCGGCCGTATCGCCGACTCCAGCTTCATCGGCGTCTCGACGCAGTACGTGCTCGACGCCCCCTGCTGCGGGCGCTTCGAGGTGTACGCGCAGAACATCGAGCGCGACGCGCGCCTGACGCCCGGCGCCGAGGTCGTCGCGCACTGGAATCCCGCGCACGGCTTCGGGCTCGACGCGGAGCAGGACATCGAGGCGGGCGTCGCGACGGCGGGCAGCGAGGGGGACGTCGCGTGAGCACCACCGACGCACCGCCCGCGCCGCCCGCGAAGACGCCGGGCCCCCACGACGTAGCGGAGCCCACGCCGCCGCGACGTCGCGGCGTCCGCGTACGCGGCCGCCTCGTCCCGTACTGGCTGCTGCTGCCCGGAATGCTGTGGCTCCTCGTCTTCTTCGCGCTGCCGATGGTCTACCAGGCGTCCACGTCGGTGCAGACGGGTTCGCTGGAGGACGGCTTCCGGGTGACGTGGCACTTCGCCACGTACTGGGACGTCTTCGGAGAGTACTGGCCGCAGTTCGTGCGCTCGCTCGCCTACGCCGCGGTCGCGACGGTCCTGTGCCTCGCGCTCGGCTACCCGCTCGCGTATCTCATCGCTTTCCGCGCGGGGCGCTGGCGGAACCTGGTGCTCATCCTCGTCATCGCGCCGTTCTTCACGAGCTTCCTCATCCGCACGCTCGCGTGGAAGACGATCCTTGCCGACGGCGGCTTCGTCGTGGACGCGCTCAACACCCTGCACCTCCTGGACGTCACGAGCGCGCTCGGCATCACCGAGGGCGACCGCGTCCTCGCGACGCCGCTCGCCGTCGTCTGCGGGCTCACGTACAACTTCCTGCCGTTCATGATCCTTCCGCTCTACACGTCCCTGGAGCGCATCGACCCGAGGCTCCACGAGGCGGCCGGGGACCTGTACGCCGCACCGTTCACGACCTTCCGCAGGGTGACCTTCCCGCTGTCGCTCCCCGGAGTCGTCTCGGGGACGCTGCTCACCTTCATCCCCGCGGCCGGCGACTACGTCAACGCCGATCTCCTCGGATCGACGGATACCCGGATGATCGGGAATGTCATTCAGACGCTTTTCCTCCGCGTCCTCGACTACCCGGCGGCCGCCGCACTCTCCTTCATCCTCATGGCGGCCATCCTCGCGGCCGTCACGGTCTATCTGCGCAAGTCCGGTACGGAGGACCTGATCTGATGAGCACCCGGACCCCCACGCCGCGCGACGTCGCGCCCCGTACGCGCCGTACGCCGCGTGACGCCGCGTCGGCGTCGCGTGCGCGCAAGCCCGGCGGGCCGCTGCGCGTCGTCCGCCGCAACCTCGTCGTCTTCGCCGGGATCTGCACGCTCGCGTACATGATCCTTCCGAATGTCGTCGTGATGATCTTCTCGTTCAACAAACCGAACGGACGATTCAACTACGAGTGGCAGCGCTTCTCCACCGATGCCTGGACCGATCCCTGCGGCGTGGCCGACATGTGCGGTTCGCTCTCGCTCAGCCTCCAGATCGCGGGCTGGGCGACGCTCGGGGCCACGGTGCTCGGCACGATGATCGCCTTCGCGCTCGTGAGGTACCGCTTCCGTGCGCGCGGCGCTGTCAACTCGCTGATCTTCCTGCCGATGGCGATGCCCGAGGTCGTCATGGCCGCGTCGCTGATGACGCTGTTCCTCAACATGGGCGTGCAGTTCGGTTTCTGGACGATCCTGATCGCGCACATCATGTTCTGCCTCAGTTTCGTCGTCACGGCGGTCAAGGCACGCGTCATGAGCATGGACCCGCGCCTGGAACAAGCCGCCCAAGACCTGTACGCCGGGCCCGTCCAGACCTTTCTGCGCGTCACGCTGCCGATCGCCGCGCCCGGCATCGCGGCGGGCGCGTTGCTTGCTTTCGCGCTCTCGTTCGACGACTTCATCATCACCAACTTCAACGCCGGCTCCACGGTGACCTTCCCGATGTACGTGTGGGGCTCGGCGCAGCGCGGCACCCCGGTGCAGATCAACGTGATCGGCACCGCCATGTTCGTCGTCGCCGTCCTCGTCGTCCTGGCCGCCATGCTTCTCGGCGGGCGCAGGAAGCGACAGCAGGGAGGCTGACACGGCGGGGTGGGACGTCGCGGGACGCGGGGCGTGTCGCGACGTGTCGCGACACGTGTCCCGGAGCGCGCCGCGTCGTGGGCGGGCCGCCTGTCGCGTCGTGCGGCACGTGCCGCCTTGTCCGCGACGTCGCGCGCCGCGCACGCGCCGTGGGCCGCGCAGCCGCGACTCCGTGTATCGCGACATACGGCGCCCGCGTCGCGATATACGGCCCGACGTCGCGGCCCGCAGCGCCTACGCCGCGACATACGTCGCGTAGGCCGCCCGCGTCGCGTCGCGCGACACCTCCCACCCCACGTACCCGCACGTCGCGCGCGCCTCGTAGCGTCGTGGCGTACGGCCCGCGCGCGTCCGCCGGCCCGGACCGGCGCGAGGCACGCGGCAGCGATACCGCACCTTTCGTACCGAACGTGCTCCGCGCCGCGCGGAGCGCCCCCGTAGGGAGTTGACATCATGGCCGCGAGCGCCATGAGCAGCAGTTGGACCACCGCCCTCGCCGACGCCCGTCCCGGCGCCTACTGGCTCGACGACCCCGGACGCCCCGAAGCCCTTCCTGCGCTCGTGGGCGACACCCGTTGCGACCTCCTCGTCGTCGGCGGCGGCTACAGCGGCCTGTGGACCGCCTTGCGGGCCAAGGAACGCGACCCCGGGCGCGACGTCGTCCTCGTGGAGGCGAAGACGGTCGGGTGGGCGGCCTCAGGGCGCAACGGGGGCTTCTGTGCCGCGTCCCTCACGCACGGACTCCCCAACGGCCTCGACCGCTGGCCGGACCAGATCGACGCCCTGGAGGAGCTGGGTCGCCGCAACCTCGACGACATCGAGGCCACCGTGGCGCGTTACGGCATCGACTGCGATTTCGAGCGCACGGGCGAGATCGACGTCGCGACGCAGCCGCACCAGGTCGAGGAACTCGCCGAGCTGTACGAGACGGCGCGGGCGCACGGCTTCGACGACTACGAGCTGCTCGACGAGGCGGCTCTGCGCGCCGAGGTCGACTCGCCGACCTTCCTCGCGGGTCTCTACGACGCCCGCGGCGTCGCGCTGCTGCATCCCGCGCGCCTCGCGTGGGGGCTGCGGCGCGCGTGCCTGGACCTCGGCGTCCGCATCCACGAGTACACCCCAGGCCTCGCCCTCGCCCGCGACGGCGGCCGGATGGCACTGCGTACGCCGTACGGACGCGTCTTCGCGCGCGACGTCGCGCTCGGCACCAACGTGTTTCCCTCGCTCGTGCGCCGTCTGCGCCCGTACACGGTGCCGGTGTACGACTACGCGCTCATGACGGAGCCGCTCACCGGCGCCCAACGCGACGCGATCGGCTGGCGCCACCGCCAGGGACTCGGCGACAGCGCGAACCAGTTCCACTACTTCCGGCTCACCGCGGACAACCGCATCCTGTGGGGCGGGTACGACGCGATCTACCGCTTCGGCGGCTCGGTACGCGCCGAGTACGACGACAGGCCCGCGACGTACGAGAAGCTGGCGCAGCACTTCTTCACCTGCTTCCCGCAGCTCGAAGGGCTCCGCTTCACCCACGCGTGGGGCGGCGCGATCGACACCTGCACTCGCTTCTCGGCCTTCTTCGGTACCGCGCATCGCGGGCGCGTCGCGTACGCCGCCGGCTTCACCGGGCTCGGCGTGGGTGCGACGCGCTTCGGCGCCGACGTCATGCTCGACCTCCTCGACGGGGCGGAGACGGAGCGGACCGCGCTGCGGATGGTGCGCACGAAGCCGATGCCCTTCCCGCCCGAGCCGTTCGCCTGGGCAGGCATCGAGCTGACGCGACGTTCACTCGCCCGCGCCGACGACCACGGCGGGCGACGGAACCTGTGGCTGCGCGCGATGGACCGGATGGGGCTCGGGTTCGACAGCTGAGGTGGGACGGGACGGCGGGGCGTCGCGCGATGTCGCGTCGCGTGATGGGGGGGGACGTGCGCGACGTGCGCGACGTGCGCGACGTCGCGGTGAAGCGGGGCGGCGTTTGCGCGCCGCGACGTCGCGTACGTCGCGTCGCTCCGCCGCGTGTCGCGCTGTGACGCGCGTCACCGCCGCGTCGTCCAGCGACCCGCGTAATGCTCGCTCCCGCAGGTCGTCTCTGCTGGCAGGCGCGCGACGTGTGCGCCTGGCGACAGGAGGCAGCACGATGACGGATTCCCATGAGGCCCCCGAGGCTCCCGAGTCCCCCGAGGTCCCAGAGACCGCGGAAAGGCCGAGCCCCTTGGCCTGGTTGGCGAGCGCCGCGCCTGACCCCGCGTCGTGCCTGCGCCGGTGGGAGCGCGATCCGCGGGGGACCGCGCTGCTGCCGGCGGGCCGCGTCTGGGACGTCCTGGTGCTCCCCGGGCTCCTCGGGCGGGCGACGTTGGAGATTCTCGGGCGGCTGGTCGAGCGGCCCGGCCCGGTTCTCGCGGATGCGGGGAGGGACCGCTTGGGCTTCCTCGTACCGGTGGGAACGGCCGCGCAGTGGGCGGGCGGTGGGGCCCGGTGCGCGGGACACGGTACGTGGCTGGTGGTGCCGCGCCCCGGCGAGACGGCGGACGGCATCAGCTGGATCGTTCCGCCGGACGGATCGGGGGTGCTCACCGACGCGGCGCGGCTCGAACTCGCGCTGCACGAGGCCGCGGCACGTCGCGACGAGGAGGGGCGCGCGACGTGACCGCGTCGCCCCCCCCGCGACGTCGCGCGGGCGGCGGTACGTCGCGCGGGGCTACGCGACGTCGTCGCGTTCCTGCTGCTCCGCGTGACGTTCCCGCCGTCCTCGCGCCGTCTCCTCCCCTGCCCGTGTCCGTTGCCGCTCCCTCATCCGTACGAGAACGACCGCCACGACCTGGAGTACCGCGACGCCCAGGCACCAGCTCGCCGCGACGTCCAGGGGCCAGTGGTAGCCCTGCCGCACCAGCCCGTAGCTCACGCACAGAACGACCAGCAGCCACGCCGCGCCCAAGGCGCGTCGCGTGCCGCGGCGGTGCGGGGCGACGGGACCCGCGAGGAGCAGGAGAAGCGCGACGCCGTACGCGACGCTCGCGGTCGCCGTATGGCCCGAGGGGTAGTAGCCGAGGCCCTCGGCGGAAGGCTGGCCCGGGCGGTCGAAGACCTCTTTGAGGGGGAGGACGAGCGCGGGGACGACCAGGATCGCGGCGAGAGCGGTGAGCGCCGGCCACCACGCGAAGCGGCCCGCCTCGCGACGTACCCACCACGTGACAGCGGCGGCGCAGACGGCGAGTACGGGGATGGCGACCGCGGTGTTGCCGAGATCGGAGAAGAACTCGGCGAGGGGATGGGGCAGTCCCGCGCCGTCGTGGACGCGTACGCCGAGGCGCTCGTCGAGGCGACGGAGCGGGCCGCGGGCGACGAGCTGCCAAGTGAGAAGCGCGAAGACCACCGCGCACAGGATGAGGACGAAAGCCGGACGCCCCGGGACCGGGGGGCTGGTTCCGGGGCGTCCGGGAGGACCGGGAAACCGCGCGCCCCGGGGGGTTTGGGGCGGGCGGCCGTCCGATCGGTGAGGATGTCCAGGGCCTGAGGCCCCGGGGATGTGCGCGAAGGCACGGCCGGTACGCGGCTGGGGAGGCCACGCCACGGCGCCGCTCGCGGTCTCCCACGGGCGGGGTGTTGCGTTCATCCGCGTAGAACGTACGGCAGGGAACGACCGCCGGGACAGGGACCGACCCATCCCGCCATCGCCCTCGCACACCTTCTTCACAAGCCTGGTCACGCTCTCACGATGCCTGACGGAGCGGGGCGCGGGCGAGTGCGACGGGCCGGGGGAGACGGCATGCCTCGCGTGGGGCGTGGGGACGCACGGCGCCTGGACACGTGGCGTGGTGCGCGCTCAGCGACCTCGCGACGCCCGGACGACACGCGACGTACGTACCCCCCGACGCTGCGCGACGTCCGCGCTCGCACCGCGACCTGCTGCCTGCCGCGCGACGTACCCCGGGCGCCACGCGACGCAGCCGCCTGCCACGCGACGTCGCGTCATGCGGCGTCGCGTCGCGCGGCGTCGCGTTCGCGCGGCGTCCCTCCGGTCAGGCCGACGCCGCCAGCGCCTGCTCGAAGACGTCGAGCGCGTCGCTGAGGAGGTCCTCGCCGATGACCAGCGGGGGCAGGAAGCGGACGACGTTTCCGTACGTGCCGCAGGTCAGGACGAGGACGCCCGCGGCGTGACATGCCTTCGCGATCGCCGAGGTGATCTCCGGGTTCGGCTCCTTGCCACCCGGCTTGACGAACTCGGCCGCGATCATCCCGCCGCGCCCGCGCACGTCGCCGATGACCTCGTACTTCTCCTGGAGCGCGACGAGGCGCCCCTTCATGATCTCCTCGATGCGCTTCGCCTTGGTATTGAGGTCGAGTTCCTTCATGGTCTCGATCGCGCCGAGCGCAGCGGCGCACGCGACAGGGTTGCCGCCGTACGTACCGCCGAGGCCGCCCGCGTGCGCGGCGTCCATGATCTCGGCGCGCCCCGTCACGGCGGAGAGCGGGAGACCACCGGCGATGCCCTTGGCGGTGGTGATGAGGTCAGGGACGATGCCTTCGTCCTCGCACGCGAACCACTGGCCCGTACGGCAGAAGCCGGACTGGATCTCGTCGGCGACGAAGACGATGCCGTTCGCCGTGGCGAACTCGCGGAGCGCCGGCAGGAAGCCCTTCGCCGGCTCGATGAAGCCGCCCTCGCCGAGCACCGGCTCGATGATGACCGCCGCGACGTTGTGCGCGCCGATCTGCTTCGTGATCTGGTCGATCGCCTGCGCGGCGGCCTCGGGACCGGCGTTCTCCGGACCGGTCGGCCAGCGGTACGCGTAGGCGACGGGCACGCGGTAGACCTCGGGCGCGAAGGGGCCGAAGCCGTCCTTGTACGGCATGTTCTTGGCCGTCAGCGCCATCGTGAGGTTGGTGCGGCCGTGGTAGCCGTGGTCGAAGACGACGACGGCCTGGCGCTTCGTGTACGCGCGGGCGATCTTGACGGCGTTCTCGACGGCCTCGGCGCCCGAGTTGAAGAGCGCCGACTTCTTCGCGTGGTCGCCGGGGGTGAGCGCGGCGAGCTGCTCGGCGACGGCGACGTAGCCCTCGTACGGCGTCACCATGAAGCACGTGTGCGTGAAGTCGGCGAGCTGCGCGCTCGCGCGACGTACGACCGCCTCGGCGCTCGCGCCCACCGTGGTGACCGCGATGCCCGAGCCGAGGTCGATGAAGCGGTTTCCGTCGACGTCCTCCAGGATGCCGCCCTCGGCGCGCGCCGCGAACACGGGCAGCGTCGAGCCGACACCGGCCGCGACGGTGGCGGCGCGGCGGGCCTGAATTTCCTGCGACTTCGGGCCGGGGATGGCCGTGACGACGCGGCGCTCCTGCGGAATGGCGCTCATGAGGGCTCCTGGGGGTCCTTGGGTGTCCGTGGTCCGGGGTGCTGACCCGGCTGCCCGGTTCCGGGGCGTGGACGCGTGACGTCCGCCTGCCGGACCGGGGCTGCGGCGCTCCGTCGCCTGCGGTGCCTCCGCACGTCGCCGGTGCCTGTTCGCAGGCTAGGGGGCACGGGGGCGGGACGGGATGCGCCGTTCGGGAGAAGTGGGACGTGTCGGTTGTCCTTGGTGGAGTGAGGACGCCGCATGGATCGCGCGACGTGGAGGGGTGGGGCTGGGGTGCGTGGAGGGGCGGTCGCGTGGCGTGGGTGCGGGGTGCGGGGTGCGGGGTGCGGGGTGCGGGGTTGCGGGGTTGCGGGGCGCCGGGCATCGCGGTGTCGGGGGACGCGGCGTCGGCGGGCGTGCGGCGTGTCCTGTGCGCGCGGCGTCGGGGTAGGTCCTACGCCGCGGCGCGACGTGGCTTCGTGGTGGTCTGTCGCCCGGCCGAAAATCGGGTACAACCTGTGTGCGTCGTCCGCGGGGGCCTGTGGGGACACTAGATTGAGCCGCGATCGATGATCGACCCGCGCCGCGCGAGACGGTACGACGGACCGGCAGGTCAGGGGGCTGGGCATGGACAGGGACGGCACGTACGGATCGCAGGCACCTGGGGGCGGTCCCGCGCCCGGAGGCCCACCGGCCGGTTCCGTGCCACCGATGCCGCCGGTTCCCGACGGGCCGCCGGGGGACCGCGTGGTGCCTGACGCGCGTCAGGGGGGCCCGGTTCCTCCCGTACCGCCGCGGCCTGCGGGGCCCGTACCGCCGCTCCCCGCGGGTCCACCGTCCCACGCGCCGGTGCCGCCTCCGCCGCGCGCACGTCCGGCCGCGCACGACGCGCGGGTGCCGCCGCCCATGCCGGGTTGGGACCCCGGCCCGTCTCCCCGAGGGGCCGTCCCGGAGAGGCCGCCCGGAGCGGACTTTCTCGACTGGCTCCGTACACCGCGCCCTCCGGCGCTCCCCGGCATCTGGCGCTTCGGTCACCGGCCGAGGCCGGAGGTGGAGCCGGAGCAGGTTCCGGGGCGGCAGCTCGTCAGCGGGGCGTTGCTGGCTTTGCTGGTGGGGTGGTTGTTCTGGTCGTTGTTGTACAACGGCTACCTGTGGGGCAACTGGTGGCAGGCTCCGCTGACGGTGCTGATCAAAACGACTCCCCTTGAATCGCAATCAATCGGTGCCGCCTACGTCTCGTGGATCTACATCCTCCTCGTTGCCGCCTTGGTGGCGGTGATGGTCGCCCGGCTCGGCCGCTGGCCCGAGCTCTGGCGCCGCTACTCCCCTTGGTCCCGCGCCCGTCGCGAAGCGGACAGCGCGGCGTCCCCACCCCCCGCTCCGGCTCCCCAGGAAGACCCCGCCCAGTGGCCCGAGCTGCGCGCTGCCGGTGAGCACGCTGTGGCCGACAAGCTCGCGGACGAGGCGCACGCGGGCCGGCTGCGCGACGTGGACCACGCACGGCTGGTACGCGCCTGGCGCTCCGTGCAGTCCGGGCAACTGCCGGCCGAGACGTTCCGGCGCGACATCCTGCGCGACGGCGCCGCGGCGTTCCCGCACCCGTCGGGCCGCCGTGACCTCCCCGCACGCTCCGTACCGCACGACCTCGCCACGGGACAGGTGCGCCTGGGCGCGACCCTGGACGACGCGCACAACCCCTACGCGTACCGCACCGCCGGCTTCGCGCTCGGCTCGGAACTCCTCGCGACCTCCCTCGTCGCCGTCGGCCCGGCCGGCTCCGGCAAGACCGGCGCACTCGTCCGCCCCGTCGCCGAAGCGCTGTGCCTGCAAGCCCTGGCGGGCCGGGCCGCGGTCGTCGTGGTGGGCGCGGAGGGCGCAGGCCTCGGACATGCCGACAACTACGACATCGTCATCCGCCTCGGTCACCCCGACTCCGTCTACGACCTCGACCTCTACGGCGGCACCCACGACGCGGAGGAAGCCGCGACGTTCCTCGCCGAAGCCCTGGTCGGCGACCTCCCCCAGGCGTCCAGCTCGGGGCGGCGCCCCAGCACCGTCCTCGCCCAGGTACTCGGCCCCTTCCGCGCGGTCCACGGCCGTTTCCCCTCCGTACCGGAACTGCGCCTCCTCCTCGACGGGTCCCCGAAGCACCTCGCGGCGCTGCGGGCCGCCCTCGCCGAGGCGGGCCACAGCGCGCTCCTGCGCGACGTGGAGTCGCGCGAGCGCCAGGCCGGGCAGCCAGGGGATGCCGCGCCGCTGCTCGTGGACCGGCTCGCGCTGCTGGACCGTCCGGCCTTCGCCGATTTCTTCGACACGTCGGGCGAGGGGGCGCCGTTCTCCTTCCGCGCGCTCGACCATCCGGTACGCGTGCGCATCGAGCTTCCTGCGCGCAGTCACCCCGACGCCTCACGCGTCCTGGCGCGCCTGGTGCTCGCCCAGTTCACGGCGAGTGTGCTGGTACGCGGCGATCTCTCGCTCTTCGCGTGCCTCGTGCTGGACGACGCGGCCGGCGTCGTGACGGGCGCGTCCGTGCGCGGCATCCAGTCGCTGCGTTCCGCCCACGCGGGCGTACTCCTCGCGCTGCGCACGCTCGACGACGTACCGCAGGAGCTGCGTGGACCGCTCCTCGGCGCCGCCGGATGCCGCATGGCGCTCTCGGGGGTCGCGCCCAGGGACGGTCAGGACTTCGCCGCGGCGTGGGGCACGGAGTGGCGCGAGATCCGCGACGTCACGGACCGGCAGATCGTCGCGGACGAACCCCTCACGAAGGTCAGCCATTTCCTGCGGAAGGCCATCACCGGCAAGGCACCGACCGCGCAGTCCGTCACGGTGCGGCAGGTGGAGCGGGAGCGCTGGTCGGCTTCCGAACTCGCCCACGCGCTGCCCCCGGGGCACGCCGTAGTCTCGCTCACTACGGTACGGGGCGAGCACGCGCCACCCCTTCTGGTGGACCTGCGTCACTGACGACGCGCTGCGCGGCGGGCGCGGCGCGGCGGCGCATGGATCACGCGGTGTGCGACGCGTCGCGACGCATTCGCGGTGGCGTACGCCGATCACGCGGCGTACGCCACCCCACGCGACGTATGGGCGAGGACGTCGCGCCGCTGTGCTCCGTGTCCGCCGCGACGCGGCGCCCGTGGGCCCTTCGCGATACGTAGCGCCTCCACGCCGCGTGGGTACGCGACGTAGCGCCCCACCCCGCGCGGCGCCCAGGCCGCGTCAGCCCGACCACCACCGGCCTCCCCGTACCCCCGCCCCAGCCCCTCACCCCCCTCACCCCATGCATACAGTGAGGCAGACTTGGCAGCGTCGCTCGTACGCGACGGCCAAGAACCCGCAGCAGCACGTTCGCGCGCGCTCCCCGCGACGCCCGGAAGGTCTCATGCCGCCCACGCTCGCCTCACTCGTCCACCACTCCGCGCTCAAGCTCACCGCGCTGGCCGGGGCGGATCGCCTGGACACTCCTGTTCGCTGGGCGCACGTGAGCGAGCTGATCGATCCTGTGCCGTACATGAACGGGGGAGAGCTGCTTCTGACCACCGCGCTCACCCTCGACGCCGAGAACCCTGATGAGGTCCGTCCCTACGTCCGGCGCCTGGCGCGCGCCGGCGTCGCGGGGCTCGGCTTCGGCAGAGGGGTCAACTACGACGAGGTGCCCGCGGCGCTCGTCGCCGCGGCCGAGGCGGAGTCGCTGCCGCTGCTCGAAGTGCCGCGACGTACCCCCTTCCTGGCGATCACGAAAGCGGTCTCGGCGGCCATCGCGGCCGAGCAGTACCGCGCCGTCACCGCGGGCTTCGCCGCGCAGCGCGAACTCACGCGACAGGCACTCGGCGAGGGCCCCGAGGGCCTCCTCGGCGCCCTCGCCGCGCAGCTCAACGGCTGGGCCGCCGTCTATGACGCGTCGGGCGCCGTCGTCGCCGCCGCGCCCGAATGGGCCGCGCGACGTGCCGCGCGCCTCACATCCGACGTACGGCGGCTGCGCGACCGGCCCGCGCCCGCGAGCGCGGTCGTGGCCGCCGCCGAGGACAGGGTGGAGTTGCACTCCCTCGGCGCGGCCCGGCGCCCCCGCGCGGCCCTCGCCGTCGGCACCGAGGGCACGCTCGGCACTGCGGAGCGCTACTCGGTGCACGCGGCGATCTCGTTGCTGACCCTCACCACGGAGCGCTCACGCGCCTTCCAGGCCGCGGAGCAGCGCATCGGCGCCGCCGTTCTCGGGATGCTCCTCGCCGGCGAGTCGGGCCACGCGCGCGCCGCGGCGGGGGATCTGTACGGCGCGCTGCTCGACGCGCCGTTCCGCCTCGTCATCGTCGCGGCGACGTCGCCCGCTTCGCGCCCGCACGCGACGTCCCCCGCCCCGGGCACCGAGACGGACCACGCCACCGCCGACGGCGTCGCGGCATCCGAACCCGCACCGGACCCCTTCTCGGACATGGTGGAACTCGTCGAAACGGCCGCCGCCCGTGCGGCCGAGCCCGTCCTTGTCGTACGCGAGGGCGACCGCCTCGTCCTCCTCGCCGTCGACCAGGGCGCCGTCGCGGACGCCTGCGCGACGTACGCCGGGGAAACGGACCGAGCCCGCGACGCCGGCGGGACGCCGGCAACCACCGCGGAGAACGGCCTCGTGATCGGCCTCTCCGCCCCTTCGGGGCCCGTGGCCGCCGCGACCGCGTACAAGCAGGCCGAACAGGCCCTCTCCGTGGCGCGACGTCGCGGCCGGACGCTCGTCGAGCACGAGGACGTCGCGGCGGGCTCCGTGCTTCCGCTCCTCGCCGACGACGCGGTACGGGCCTTCGCGGACGGTCTCCTGCGCGCGCTCCACGACCACGACGCGACGGGGCGCGGCAACCTCGTCGCCTCCCTGCGGGCCTGGCTCGCCCACCACGGGCAGTGGGACGCCGCCGCGGCCGAACTGGGCGTCCACCGGCACACCCTCCGATACCGCATGCGCCGCGTCGAGGAAATCCTCGGCCGCTCCCTGGACGACCCCGATGTACGCATGGAACTCTGGCTCGCGCTCAAGGCCACCACCGCGTCGGGCGGCGCCGTCTGACGGACACCCTGGCGCGAACGAGCCGTACGTCGCGGGGCGGCGTGGGCGGCGGTACGTGACGGGGCGACGTCGCGCCGTACGTCGCCTGAAGGCGCCCGCACGTCGCGTCGCCCTGTACGCGACGTACCGCGCCACCACGCGACGTCGAAGCCGCGACGTCGCGTCCGGCACGTCGCGCCCCGCGTCCCGCACGTCGCGCCCCGCCCCCTACACGTCGCGACACGTCGCGTCCGCGCCCCGCGCTCGACGTCGCCCCGTCGGACACTCTCCCCCACCCCCGTACTGCTATCGCCAATACGGTGCGTCCAGCTCCTCAGCCGCTACGCGACGGACAAACGACGCGGCGCGACGCGGCGCTTACGGTGGCCCTGCTGAGGCGAATCGCCTCGCGCGGCGTCGCGCCACGCGGCGTGCGTACACCCACCACTGCACTGCGGAAGGGCCGGGACTCGCGATGACTTCCACCCATGCCTTCTGGCTCGCCGGCCGCCAGGCCACGGGCGAGACCACGTTCGACGTCACCTCGCCGTGGGACGGCCGCCTCGTCGGGAAGGCAGGCATCCCGACCGAGGCACAGGTCGAGGAGGCGGTCGCCGCCGCGTACGCGGTGCGCGAGGAGTTCGCCGCGAGCCCCGCGCACGTACGTGCCGCCGCGCTCGACCATGTCGCGAAGCGGCTCACCGAGCGCACCGAGGAGATCGCGCAGCTCATCTCCGCCGAGAACGGCAAGCCCATCAAGTGGGCGCGCGGCGAGGTCGGCCGCGCCGTCTCGGTCTTCCGCTTCGCGAGCGAGGAAGCGCGACGTTTCAACGGTGGCGAGGGACTCCGGCTCGACACCGACGCGGGCGGCGAAGGACGCATCGGGCTCACGCGACGTTTCCCGCGCGGCGTCGTCCTCGGCATCGCGCCGTTCAACTTCCCGCTCAACCTGTGCGCCCACAAGGTCGCGCCCGCTCTCGCGGCCGGCGTGCCGATCATCCTCAAGCCCGCCCCCGCGACGCCCCTGTCCGCGCTCGTCCTCGGGGAGATCCTCGCCGAGACCGCGCTTCCGGCGGGCAGCTGGTCCGTCCTGACCGTCGAGAACGACCGCATGCCGGCCCTCGTCCAGGACGAGAGGCTCCCTGTGATCTCGTTCACGGGTTCGGAGAAGGTCGGCTACGCGATCATGGACTCCGTCCCGCGCAAGCACTGCACCCTGGAACTCGGGGGCAACGGCGCCGCCGTCGTCCTCGCGGACTACGCATCGGACGCCGACCTCGACTGGGCGGCGAGCCGCATCGCGACGTTCTCGAACTACCAGGGTGGTCAGTCCTGCATCTCGGTGCAGCGTGTCATCGCCGACGCGGCCGTGTACGACCGCCTCGTCGAACGCGTCGTCAAGGCCGTCGACGCGCAGGTGACCGGCGACCCCTCCGACCCGGCGACCGAGGTGGGACCGCTCGTCAGCGAGGACGCGGCGCGGCGCGTCGAGTCCTGGGTCGACGAGGCGGTCACCGCGGGGGCGACGCTCCTGACCGGTGGCGAGCGCGACGGCGCGACGTACGGCCCCACCGTCCTCGCCGACCTCCCCGCAGGCACGACCCTCGCCCAGGAGGAGGTCTTCGGGCCCGTCCTGTCCCTGATCAAGGTGAACGGCGAGGACGAGGCGTACGCCGCGGTCAACGACTCGAAGTACGGCCTCCAGGCCGGCGTCTTCACACACGACGTGCAGGCGGCGTTCCGCGCCCACCGCGCGCTGGAGGTCGGCGGCGTCATCATCGGTGACGCCCCCTCGTACCGCGCCGACCAGATGCCGTACGGCGGCGCCAAGCTCTCCGGCGTCGGGCGCGAAGGCGTCCGCTCGGCGATGGAGGACTACACGTACGAGCGGATCATGGTCTTCACCGGCGTCCAGCTCTGAGCCGTCCCGCTCGGGGCCACCGGACGTACGTCCCGGCGGCAGTTCCCCACGAGGACGCGGCGCCCGCGCGACACGTCGCGGGCGCCGCGTCGTGCCGCGTCGTGCCGCGTCGTGCCGCGTCGTGCCGCGTCGTGCCGCGTCGTGCCGCGTCGTGCCGCGTCGTGCCGCGTCGTGCCGCGTCGTGCCGCGTCGCGTCGCGTCGCGTGCGAGATGGAAAGCCTCGCGACGTCGCGTGCACGTGGCGTGCGGGCTAAACCCTTTGACCGGGCTTCGCGCTACGCGTCATGGTCCCCTCCATGCCCGACGCATCGCACTCCCGTCCCGCCCCTTCGTCCGCCGAGCGGCCCGCCCCGCCGGACGAGAAACTCCGCCGTACCCTCCTCGCCGCCTACGACGCGCAACTGCGCGGCGAGAACGAGTTCTCCGACCCCCGTGCTCGCGTGGAGCGCGACGGGCCGCTCGTGCGCTTCACCGGGACCGGAACCGGATACATCACAGGACCGAGGGACCTCGGTGTGGAGGGCGACGCCCTGGACGCGCTGATCGCCAGGCAACGCGACAGGTATGCCGAGTTGGGCATCGAGGCAGAGTGGAAGACGCGCGGCCACGACGCGCAGAAGGACCTGCCCGAGCGGCTCTCCGCCGCCGGTTTCGTGGCGGACGTGCCCGAGACCGTGTTCGTCGGCCGCACGGAGGACCTCGCCCGGCTCGAACCGCGCCTGCCGGACGGCCTCAGGATGCGCGACGTCACGTCGCTCGCCGACCTCCGCCGCATCGACGCCATGAACCGGGAGATCTGGGGCGAGCGCCACGACCGCGCCGAGGAACTCCACCGCGTCCTGACCACGTCGCCCGAGAACGTGACGGTCCTCGTCGTCGAGGCCGATCAGGACGCCGCGCCCGCGGCCACGTCGCGTCCGCCACGCTCCCAGGCGCCCGACGTCGCGCAGCACGCCGCGCAGCACGCGGCGTCCGACGCCGCCCCCACCCCGTACGACGCGACGCAGGACACCACCCCGGCGGTCACTCCCGCCATCCCCGTCCACGCCTCCCGTATCGAATTCGTCCCCGGCACCGACTTCGCAGGCCTCTGGGGCGGCTCGACGCTCGCCGCGTGGCGCGGGCGCGGCCTGTACCGCGCGACGGTCGCTGCCCGCGCCCGTATCGCCGCCGCGCGCGGCGTCCCGTACCTCCAGGTCGACGCCGGCCCCGACAGCGCGCCCATCCTGCGCCGCCTCGGCTTCCTGGAGCTCACGACCACGACGCCCTACATCTGGACGCCGCCCGCCGGGTGACTTCCGGGACTCGCTGTCTCCTCGCACAGGTCTTATGGCGAGAATGGGGGGATGACCGACAGTCCTGCTCCACTCGCCGACCCCCACCTCCGCTACGACGCCACGCCGGGACGCCGCGACATCGTCGTGCTCGGCTCCACGGGCTCCATCGGTACGCAGGCCGTGGACCTCGTCCTGCGCAACCCGGACCGCTTCCGGGTCACCGCGCTCTCCGCGGCGGGCGGCAGGGTCGGCCTGCTCGCCGAGCAGGCGTACCGCCTGCGCGTGGACCACGTCGCTGTGGCGCGCGAAGACGTCGTACCGCAGTTGCGCGAAGCGCTCTCCGCGCAGTACGGCGCGGAGCCGCTGCCGGAGATCCTCGCGGGTCCCGACGCCGCGACGCACCTCGCGGCGTCGCCGTGCCACACGGTGCTCAACGGCATCACCGGGTCCATCGGCCTCGCCCCCACGCTCGCGGCGCTGAAGGCCGGGCGCACCCTCGCGCTCGCCAACAAGGAGTCGCTCATCGTCGGCGGCCCGCTCGTCAAGGAGCTGGCGGCGCCGGGCCAGATCATCCCCGTCGACTCCGAGCACGCCGCGCTCTTCCAGGCGCTCGCCGCCGGCACGCGCGCGGAGGTGCGCAAGCTCGTCGTGACGGCCTCGGGGGGTCCCTTCCGGGGCCGCACGAGGGCCGAACTGGCCACCGTCACGCCGCAGGACGCCCTCGCGCACCCGACGTGGTCGATGGGCCCGGTCATCACCGTCAACTCGGCGACGCTCGTCAACAAGGGCCTGGAGGTCATCGAGGCGCACCTCCTCTACGACATTCCCTTCGACCGCATCGAGGTCGTCGTGCATCCGCAGTCCTACGTGCACTCGATGGTGGAGTTCGTGGACGGGTCGACGCTCGCGCAGGCGACGCCGCCCGATATGCGCGGCCCCATCGCGATCGGCCTGGGCTGGCCCGAGCGCGTACCCGACGCCGCGCGCGGATTCGACTGGAGCACCGCGTCGTCCTGGGAATTCTTCCCGCTGGACGACGACGCGTTCCCCTCCGTCGGACTCGCCCGGCACGTGGGGCGGCTCGCGGGGACGGCCCCGGCGGTGTTCAATGCCGCCAACGAGGAATGTGTGGACGCCTTTCTCAAGGGTGCCCTCGCCTTCAACGCGATCATGGACACGGTGACCGCCGTGGTGGCCGAGCACGGCACGCCCGCCGCGGGAACCGCCCTGACGCTTGAGGACGTTCTCGACGCGGAGACCTGGGCACGGGCCCGGGCGCGCGAACTTGCTGCGAAGGCGACAGTGGAGGCCACTGCGTGACCGTATTGATGACGATCCTCGGCATAGTCGTCTTCGTGATCGGGCTGCTGTTCTCGATCGCCTGGCACGAGCTGGGGCACCTTTCCACCGCGAAGCTCTTCGGCATCCGCGTGCCGCAGTACATGGTCGGCTTCGGGCCGACGCTCTTCTCGCGCAAGAAGGGCGACACCGAGTACGGCGTCAAGGCCGTGCCGCTCGGTGGCTACATCCGCATGATCGGGATGTTCCCGCCGGGGCCCGACGGGCGCATCGAGGCGCGTTCCACGTCGCCCTGGCGCGGCATGATCGAGGACGCGCGTTCCGCCGCGTACGAGGAACTCGAACCGGGCGACGAGACGCGCATGTTCTACACGCGCAAGCCGTGGAAGCGCGTCATCGTCATGTTCGCCGGCCCCTTCATGAACCTGGTGCTCGCCGTCGCGATCTTCTTCGGCGTCATGATGACCTTCGGCCTGAACACGCAGACCACCACGGTCAGCACGGTCTCCGACTGTGTCATCAACCAGAGCGAGAACCGCGACACCTGCGCCAAGGGCGACGCCCCCGCGCCCGCCAAGGCGGCGGGACTCCGGCCGGGCGACAAGATCGTCGCGTACAACGGGCAGTCCGTCGACGACTACAGCGTCCTCCAGTCCCGCATCCGCGCCTCGCACGGCGCGGCGACGATCACGGTCGAACGCGACGGCACGCGCCGTACGCTCCACGCCGACGTCATAGAGAACCAGGTCGCCAAGACGGACGGCGACGGCGGCATCGTCGACGGCCAGTACGTCACCGCGGGTTTCCTCGGCTTCACGCCGGCCTCGGGCATCGTCAAGCAGTCCTTCGGGCAGTCCGTCGACCAGATGGGCACCATGATGGAGAACGGCGTCCAGTCCATGCTGGCGCTGCCCTCCAAGATCCCCGACCTGTGGAACGCGGCGTTCGACGGCGGGGAGCGCAAGCAGGACTCGCCGATGGGCGTCCTCGGCGCGGCGCGCGTGGGCGGCGAGGTCTTCACCCTCGACATTCCGCCGGAGAACCAGATCGCGATGATGCTGTTCCTCGTCGCGGGCTTCAACCTCTCCCTGTTCCTCTTCAACATGCTGCCCCTGCTGCCTCTGGACGGTGGTCACATCGCCGGCGCGCTGTGGGAAGCGGTACGCCGCCACACGGCCCGCGTCTTCCGCCGCCCCGACCCGGGCCCCTTCGACGTCGCGAAGCTGATGCCGGTGGCGTACGTCGTCGCGGGCGTCTTCGTCTGCTTCACGCTGCTCGTGTTCATCGCCGACCTGGTGAACCCGGTCAAGATCACCTGAGGCCCGCCGCACGTCGCGCCACGCGGGGACGTCGCGTGGCGCGACGGCGGGCATCGTGCCTGGTCACACGCGACGTGGCATAGGCGACGTCGCGTCGTGTACGGGCGCGACGTCGCGTCGCGGCGTACGCGCTTCCGCTACGTGTACGGGGCGCCCCGCCCCCGTGCGGCGCGACGTCGCCCACGCGCCGTACTCCACGCGCCGCACCCCCATGTCGCGTACGAGCCCCGCGCATGTCGCGTACGAGCCCCGCGCCCGGTGTCGCGTACGGGCCCTGCCCTCGCGTCGTACGCCGCCCCGCACCCTTCGTACGACGCGAGGTACCGCGCCCGGCGTAGCGCCCCGTACCGCGCCGCGCGACGACGTCAGGACGCGACATACCACGGCGCGACGTCGCGCCGTACGCGGCCATGACGAGGCGGTACGCGACGTACGGCGGTGGTCCGTGCGGCGCCGCGCAGGTGGCGTGCGACCGACGAACAGGTGACCCGGTGCGGGTCCGTGTTCCCTCGATCCGGTAGTGACGTAATCTCGGGTGACGTGCCCGAGGATTCCGGGACCGATATCCACACGTTGGGGTTGCACTGCAGATGACTGCGATTTCACTGGGAATGCCGTCCGTTCCTACCCAGCTCGCCGAGCGCAGGAAGAGCCGGCAGATCCAGGTCGGGAGCGTCCCCGTCGGTGGTGGCGCCCCCGTGTCCGTCCAGTCGATGACCACCACACGTACCTCCGACATCGGCGCGACGCTCCAGCAGATCGCCGAGCTGACGGCCTCCGGCTGCCAGATCGTGCGCGTCGCCTGCCCGACGCAGGACGACGCCGACGCGCTGCCCGTCATCGCGCGCAAGTCGCAGATCCCCGTCATCGCCGACATCCACTTCCAGCCGAAGTACGTCTTCGCCGCCATCGACGCCGGCTGCGCGGCGGTCCGGGTGAACCCGGGCAACATCAAGCAGTTCGACGACAAGGTCAAGGAGATCGCCAAGGCGGCGGGCGACGCGGGCGTGCCGATCCGCATCGGCGTCAACGCCGGTTCGCTCGACAGGCGGCTGCTCCAGAAGTACGGCAAGGCCACGCCCGAGGCGCTCGTCGAGTCCGCTCTGTGGGAGGCGTCGCTCTTCGAGGAGCACGGCTTCCGCGACATCAAGATCTCGGTCAAGCACAACGACCCCGTCGTCATGGTCAACGCCTACCGCCAGCTCGCCCAGGCCTGCGACTACCCGCTCCACCTCGGCGTCACCGAGGCGGGTCCGGCCTTCCAGGGCACCATCAAGTCGGCCGTGGCCTTCGGGGCGCTGCTCGCCGAGGGCATCGGTGACACGATCCGGGTCTCCCTGTCGGCGCCGCCCGCCGAGGAGGTCAAGGTCGGCCTCCAGATCCTGGAGTCGCTCAACCTCAAGCCGCGCCGCCTGGAGATCGTCTCCTGCCCGTCCTGCGGCCGGGCCCAGGTCGACGTCTACAAGCTCGCCAACGAGGTCACCGCGGGACTCGACGGCATGGAGGTCCCGCTGCGCGTCGCGGTCATGGGTTGTGTCGTCAACGGCCCCGGCGAGGCCCGCGAGGCCGACCTCGGTGTCGCCTCGGGCAACGGCAAGGGCCAGATCTTCGTCAAGGGCGAGGTCGTCAAGACCGTGCCCGAGTCCAAGATCGTGGAGACCCTCATCGACGAGGCGCAGAAGATCGCCGCGCAGATGGAGGCCGACGGCATCGCCTCCGGCGAGCCCGAGGTGTCCGTCAGCTGACGTGTGCCGCTGACGGCCCGGGGGCGCTGACGCCCCCGGGCCGTTCGTGTGCCTGGCCCAGGGACCGCTGCGGCCGTGCGGGGGCGGGGCGGGGCGACGGGGGCGCGTCGCGGCATCGTGCCTGGTCGCACGCGACGTCGCATATGCCACGTCGCGCGCCGGGGCGCTACGTGGCGCGACGTGGCCATCAGGGAGCACCGTGCGGCGTGCGCTGCCGCGTCGTCCCTCGACCACGCATCGTCACATATGTGGGAGGCATATGCGACGTCGCGTACCGCCGCATCGTGCCGCCCCCGCGTCGCGCAGCCTTGGTCGCCCGGCCCGGCTCCTCCCCGTCCCGGAGCGTGTCGCCCTCGCGGCGGGTACAGTGCCAAAACCAGTAGCCCGTACGGTGAGGCGCTTCGAACGTGTTGACTCAGACCACCACCAGGGTCCTCGGTCCCGAAGACCTGGACGCCGCGTTGGCCGTCCTGCACCAGGACCCGGTGGCGAACGCCTTCGTCACCTCCCGTGTGCAGGTGGCCGGTCTCGACCCCTGGCGGCTCGGTGGCGAGATGTGGGGCTGGTACCAGCGCGGACACCTCACTTCGCTGTGCTACGCGGGAGCGAACCTCGTCCCCATCTGCGCAGTGCCCGACGCCGTCCGCGCCTTCGCGGAGCGGGCCCGTCGCGCAGGCCGGCGCTGCTCGTCGATCGTCGGCCCCGCCGAACCCACGCGTCTGCTCTGGTCCCTGCTGGAACCGTACTGGGGCCCCGCCCGTGAGGTCCGTGCCTGCCAGCCCCTCATGACGACCGACCGGCCCCCCGAGGTGCTTCCCGACCCGCTCGTACGCCGCGTACGCCGCGACGAGGTCGAGACGCTGATGCCCGCATGCGTCGCGATGTTCACCGAGGAGGTCGGCATCTCCCCGCTCGCGGGCGACGGGGGGCTCCTCTACCAGGCCCGCGTCGCCGAACTGGTCAACGCCGGACGGTCCTTCGCCCGCATCGACAACGGCAAGGTCGTCTTCAAGGCCGAGATCGGCGCGGCCACCCCCGAGGCGTGCCAGATCCAGGGCGTCTGGGTCAACCCGGAGTACCGCGGGCGGGGGCTCGCCGCGCCGGGCATGGCCGCGGTCGTCGCGTACGCGCTGCGCGACATAGCCCCGGTGGCGAGCCTGTACGTCAACGACTTCAACACCGCCGCACGCGCGACGTACCGACGCGTCGGCTTCCAGGAGACGGGCACCTTCGCGAGCATCCTCTTCTGAATGTCGGATCACCTTCCGACCCCGGGCAAGCCAGGGTGCCGCCGCCGACCCGTCCCGCACGGGGCGACGTCGCGCACGGGCCGGCGCGACGTTCGCGCAGGTCGCACGCGACGTACGACGCGACGTCGCACCGGCCGCGCGACGTACGACGCGGCATCACACCGGCCACGCGACGTATCCGCACGCGGCGTGCCCGGCACCGCCACCCCCGAGATGCGAGGCGAGACATGACAGACCCCACCGACGACGCCCCCGCGAACAGCGCCGCGACACGCGACGGCACACGCGACGTCGCGAAGGAGCAGGCAGCCTGGGAGGAGTGGCGCGCGCGACGTCGCGTCGCCCTCACCGCCCCGCAGGGAAACCTCGCCCTGATCGAGACGCGCTGGGCGCCGCTGGGCGAGCGCCCCGACCTCGAAGCGGCGCGGGCCCAACTGGGCGAGGGGCAGACCCTTACGACCCTGGAGCGCACCGAGCCGGTCAGCGGACGCCCCGAGTACGGGCTGCGCCGCTGGGACGCGCACGCGCCCGCCATGCGCCACTTCGACTCCGTCGACACCTTCCCGTACCGCCCCGACTGGGTCCTGGAAGCCGAGTACGAGCCGGTGGAGGGCGCCCGGACGGTGCCCTTCGAGCACATCCGTGACAACGGCGGCACGCGCGACCTCGTCGTCCCCGGCGATCTGCGGCTCACTCTCGGCGGTTCCGACTACACGCTCAGCGCCTTCGACGACGACGGCACCCTGCTGCTCGTCTTCGGTGACCCGACGAACGGGGCGAGCACCTACGGCGCCGGCCGCTTCCTCTTCGTGCACCGCGACGAGCGGAATGCCGGGCCGCAGCGCGTCGTGCTCGACTTCAACCGCGCCTTCGTCCCCCCGTGCGGCTTCTCGGACCAGTACAACTGCCCCATGCCGCCGCGCCAGAACAGGTTGCACGTGCCCGTCGAGGCAGGCGAGAAGGTCCCGGTCTTCCGCGACGGGTACGGCGCGCACTGAGCGGCACGGCACGGCACGGCACTGCGCGGCGTCGCAAGGCACTGCGCGGCACGTCGCGTGGCGGAGGGCGGAGTGCGGTGCACCCGCCACGTACAACTCGCGCGACGTGTTCCCGAGTTGAACCCCCACGTCGCGCGAGGGCCCGGAGCCCCGCACGCGACGTCGCATATGCCACGGCGCCCCGGACCTGCACGACGGGGCCGCGCGGCCGCCCGCCGCGTGCCCCGGCCCCCGCCCGCCCCGCCCCGCGCGACGTCGCCCCTTCCCCCGATCGCCCGTCGCCCCCGACCAGCACCCCGACCAGCCCAGCACCCCGCCCCGCCCTCCGACCGACCGTCCCCGCCTCCCCGCCCCCAGCCCCCGCCCGCTCCCTCGCCGCCACCCGCACCCCCGACGCCCGGTAGTCTCCCCGCATGTCGAGCAACCCCGGGCACACCCCCAGGCCCCCGGACGAGCCCAGGCCCCCCGACGAGATCACGGTCGGCCCGCTCGATCTGGCCGCCCGCGTCGACGAGGCCCTCGCCGTGCAAGCCCTCGCCTTCGGCCTCAGCGACGAGGAGATCGACGTACGGCACCACATCGTGCTGCGGCATCTCGGCGTTCCAGGGGCGCGGGCGCTCGGTGCGACGACGGCCGAGAACCGCCTCGTCGGCTTCGTCTACGGCCTCCCGAACGACCGGGCGCACTGGTGGTCCACCGTCGTGCAGCCGTACCTGCGCAGACTCGGCAACGACGCGTGGCTCGACGACTCCTTCGTGATCACCGAACTGCACGTCCACCCTCGCCACCAGAACCGCGGCATCGGCCGCGCCCTCATCACCGGCCTCACCGACGCGGCGCCGCAGCCCCGCTCGATCCTCTCCGCCATCGACCGCGACAGCCCCGCGCGCGGCCTCTACGCCTCGCTGGGTTACCGGGACCTCGCGCGACAGATCGCGTTCCCCGGCGCGCCGTTGCCGTACGCGGTGATGGGCGCGACGTTGCCGCTGCGCCGCCCCCGTCCGCACCGGGCATAACCGATTTCCGCCAGCCCCTGGGCCCCGGCTAACCTCGTCACCCTCACCCTTTCCTCGCAGGAGTTCACCATGTCCCAGGTCCAGCGCATGTCCCGATTGATGGTCAAGACACTGCGTGACGACCCGGCGGACGCCGAGACGCTCAGCCACAAGCTGCTGGTCCGCGCCGGCTACGTGCGCCGAACGGCCGCCGGTATCTGGTCCTGGCTGCCGCTCGGCAAGAGGGTCCTCGACAACATCTCGCAGATCGTCCGCGAGGAACTGGACGCCATCGGCGCCCAGGAGGTCCTGCTGCCCGCTCTCCTGCCGCGGGAGCCCTACGAGGCGACGGGGCGCTGGGAGGAGTACGGGGATCTGCTCTTCCGCCTCAAGGACCGCAAGGGTGCCGACTACCTCCTCGGCCCCACGCACGAGGAGATCTTCACGCAGGTCGTGAAGGACCAGTGCACCTCGTACAAGGACCTTCCGGTCATGCTGTACCAGATCCAGACGAAGTACCGCGACGAGGCGCGTCCCCGTTCGGGCGTGCTGCGTGGGCGCGAGTTCCTCATGAAGGACTCGTACTCCTTCGACACGACCGACGAGGGCCTCGCCGAGTCGTACGCGCTGCACCGCGAGGCGTACCGCAAGATTTTCGCGCGCCTGGGGCTCGACTACCGCATCGTCTCCGCCGTCTCGGGTGCGATGGGCGGTTCGGCCTCGGAGGAGTTCCTCGCTCCCGCCGCCGCAGGTGAGGACACCTTCGCCGACTGCCCCAACTGCGGTTTCGCCGCGAACACCGAGGCCGTCACCTTCAAGGGCGCCGCGGTGGACGGCTCCGCGCACGGCCCCGTCGAGGAGCTGGACACCCCCGACACGCCGACGATCGAGACCCTCGCCGAGCACCTCGGCGTCCCGGCCTCCGCGACGCTCAAGAACCTGCTGGTCAAGGTCGACGGCGAGATCGTCGCCGTCGGTGTCCCGGGCGACCGCGAGGTCGACCTCGGCAAGCTCGGCGAGCACCTGGCGCCCGCCGTCGTCGACATCGTCACCGCCGAGGACTTCGAAGCGAACCCCGAGCTGGTACGCGGCTACGTCGGCCCCCAGGGCCTGAAGATTCGCTACATCGCCGACCCCCGCGTCGCCCCGGGCACCGCGTGGGTCACGGGTGCCAACAAGCCCGACACCCACGCGCGCAACGTCGTCGCGGGCCGCGACTTCGAGGTCGACGACTACCTCGACGTCGTCGTCGTCGAAGAGGGCGACCCCTGCCCCAACTGCGGCCAGGGCCTCCACCTCGACCGCGCCATCGAGATCGGCCACATCTTCCAGCTCGGCCGCAAGTACGCCGACACCTTCCAGCTCGACGTCCTCGGCCAGAACGGCAAGCCCGTCCGCGTCACGATGGGCTCCTACGGCATCGGTGTCTCGCGCGCCGTCGCCGCGCTCGCCGAGCAGACCGCCGACGAGAAGGGCCTGTGCTGGCCCGCCGAGGTCGCTCCCGCCGACGTCCACGTCGTCGCGGCGGGCAAGGTCCTCCAGACCGAGCTGGCTCTGGAGATCGCCGACAAGCTCGCCGCCGCGGGCGCGCGCGTCCTCGTCGACGACCGCGCGGGCGTCTCGCCCGGCGTCAAGTTCACCGACGCGGAACTCATCGGCGTCCCGAAGACCGTCATCGCCGGCCGCCGCGCCGCCGAGGGGATCGTCGAACTCAAGGACCGCCGCACGGGCGAGCGCGAAGAACTCCCCGTCGAGGAAGCCGTCGCCCGGCTGACCGCCTGAGCCGGCCCCGAACCTGGCACCCCCCGAAGCGCGGGGCGTCACACGACGCCCCGCGCTTCGGCGTGCGGGAAGGGGGTGCGGGGGTGCGGGTCCGCCGCTGATGGCGCGGTACGGGGACGTCGCGACGTCCGCCACCCGTACGCCGCCATGCCGCGCGCGGCGCGACGTCGCATCGCATCGTGCCTGGTCGCACGCGACGTAGGGGTACGCGACGTCGCGACGTGGGACGCGTGTACGCGGCGTGCCGACACCTCTGTACGCGGCGTGCCGCGCCACCCGCGTACGCGACGTACGCGACGCGACGCCGCGGTGCGCCCCACGCGACGTCTCACGCCCCGAGGCAAGGGGACGTCACAGCCAGGCCGCGAACTCCAACAGCGTTTCGCCCTCCTGGCGACGCCCCGCCGCGAGCGCGGCCACTCCGGCAGCCGTCGCGCGGAAGTGCGTCCAGCCCTGCACCCGGTCGCGGTCCAGATCGAGCGCGTCCGCGAGCTTGGCGACGCGACGTCGCGCGGCGCTCGCGCCCCCCTCGCTCGCGACGAGGTCCTCCAGCCGGTCACGTGCAAGGCGCGCGACGTCGTAGGCGCGCTCGCCGATCACGGGTTCGGGGCCCACGGCGAGCCACGGCAGCCGCTCACCCGCGAGGACCTTCGCCTGTCGGAAGGCACCGTGCAGCAGCACGCGCTCCGCGTCGGGCCGCGAGGCGTCGGCGAGCAGGTCGCTCCGTACCGCGAGCGCGTTCTCGACGAGGGGCAGGACGAGCGGACCCGCCGCCTCGCGCATGCGGGCCGCCTGCCGCTCCGTACGCGCGGCGAGCGTCTCGTACGGCGACTCGTCGGTCACCGTGACCCACAGCCTCCGCGCCGTCCCCGCGGCTTCGAGCATCGCCTTCGCCTGCGGCAGCGAACTCAGCGAGATCTCAGGGCGCAGGCGCTCCAGGAGCAGGCCGTGCTCGCTCGCGTGCCTTGCCGACACGCTGCCTGCCGCATGGTCGGATTCCCCGCCGTCGCCCTCCGCCCCTTCCCCGGGATCGGCGAGAAGCCGGCACGCCCCGAGGCCGTCCCATCGTGCGAGCGCCGCGGCCTCGGCGGCGGGACGTGCGCACGGTGGCGCGAGCTTGAGGACGGCGGGCGCGTCGTCCGCGCGACGTACCAGCAGGACCACGCCGCTGCGCCCGCCCGGCTGGAGCAGACGCTCCACGCGCACGTCGTGGTGGCGTGCGGCGGCCTCTGCCAGCCCGGGAAGCCGGTCCAGCCAGGCTGCCGCATCGTCCGCGCCGGGGTCCTCGGCCAGGGCCCGTACGAGTCGCCGGGGAGGTTCGAGGACCATGCGGGGCGCATCCTTTCGGCTGGTACCTGGTGGTCAGTCCTGCGGCGACGGGGAAGCCGGCCGCTCCTTCCCGGACTCCTTGGCCGAATTTGATCGTTCCGCCAGACCTGGGAAGGCTACGCCGTCACCGTTCCAGCGCACCGCGCGGACCGCCGTCTCGCGCAACGCGGCCGCGGCGTCCGCGCGACGTTGTCCGGACGCCGCGCGCACCAGGTCGGCGTACACCGCGGCGACGCGCTCTTCGAGAGCGACCGCGAGCCGTACCGCCGCTGCGGCGTCCGGCACCGCGAACGGCAGCGTGTACGCCGCGGCGGCGGGCTCCGGCGTGGCGCCGAGGTCGGTGACGTCGCGTTCCAAGGCGTCACGTCGCGCGCGGTGCGCGTCGTAGGCCGCCCGCGCGTCGTCGCGCCGTGCGGCGGCGACGCGCCCGCCGACGACGCCGTAGCCGTAGACCGCGGCGTGCTCCGCGCGCAGCGCCGCCTGCGCGGCCTTCCGTTCCCGCTCCTTGGCGTCGGGCTTTCCCGCACGTGTACGAGCATTTTCAGACACCGGTGACTCCTCCTGCTGGCTCCTGGTCCGCCCGCTCCCACACGGTGCGGCTCGCGCGCGGTCTCACTTGGCCGCGGCGCCGAGTACGTAGGCGTGTGCGGCGCCCGCTGCGGCCACCGAGGCGAGCAGCCTGGCCAGCTCCTCCGGAGCGTCCACCAGGACGCGTGCACGGTGGTCCGCGAGCTTCCTCTCCGCCGTGGCGAGGTCGCGCAGTGCCGTCTTCTCGTCGGACGCGACGGTGGGGCGCGGCGACGCGGCGGCCGCCGATGCCCCCGCCGCGCGCTCCGGCGCTGAGGACGACGCGCCGGGCGACGGGCTCTCCGTCGCCCCGCGCCCCGCGGCGTCGAAAGCCGCGTGGTGCCGCGTCACCTGCGCGCGCAGGGGGCGCAATGTCGCGTCGAGCCCGGGGTGCGCCGCGAGCGTCGCGTCGTAACGCGCCATCAGGCCGGAGCTGTCGCCGGCCGCCTTGCGGCTCAGCTTCTGCGCGGCGGTGGCCTCCGCCTTCGCGCGGCGTTCCTTCGCCGCGCCGGAGTCGTCCGAGCAGCCGGTGAGCAGGGACGCGCCCGCGAGCGCCGTACCCGAGGCGAGCAGCAGACGGCGCGAGAGGCGGGGGAGGGGCAGCGGACGGGGGACGGGCAGTGGCGGCACGGCGTACTTCCTCGGCGGATTCGGTGCCGGCGTCGCGCGCACGTCGCGTCCTCGTCCCCGCCGCCGAGCGCCACGTCGCGTGGGGACACGACGCGCACGATGCGGTCCGGGGCGGTGACGTACGAGGCGGCGAGAACGGCGGACGGACGACGACGGGCGGGGCGACGGCGATACGGCGGAGCGGTCCGAGTGCCGTCACATCCTCGAAGCGCGCGACGTAGGGCCCGACGCGACGTCGCGCCCGAGGCGACGTTCCCCGACGCGACGTCGCGCCGTACGCGACGGGAGACGCCGCGCCGTGCACGCCGCGCGTCGCGACGCCGCGCCGCGTACGCCGCCCGCGACGTGGCCCACGTCACCGGCCGTACGCCGCGCGACATGTGCGTCGCGTCACGCGCGTCGTGGCGTCGCGCCGGTCGTGGCCTCACGACGAGCCCGACGCGGGCGACGTAGCGCGCACCGCCGCTTCGGAGTGTGTGGTGGCACTGCGGTGATCACCGTACCCGCGTCCGTGCCTCGTACAGAGGCACGGGCCGCCACGTTCGCCCTGTTCGTCCACCGGAAGGCCGCATGCGGCGGCGTGGGCGCGTCGATGGCGGGTCACGACGCGCCCACGCCGCCGTGCGCGACGTGTCGCGCGGCGTCGCCCCGGTGCCGTACCCGGATACACCCGTTCGAGTGGCGCCACTCCGCGTCGCGACCGGATACCCTTTGACCCGAGACATGACGCACCACAACAGCACACGCGGCCGAGGAGTCACCCGGATGAGCACCACCCAGAGCGAGAGGCTGCGGGAACTGCTGGAGCCCCTCGTCACCGCCAGGGACCTCGATCTCGAAGAGATCACCGTGACTCCGGCGGGCCGGCGCAGGGTGCTCCAGATCGTGGTGGACGGCGACTCGGGTGTCTCCCTCGACACGTGTGCGGAGCTGAGCCGCGAGATCTCCGTCGTGCTCGACGACACCGACGTCATGGGCGAGAGCGAGTACGTCCTGGAAGTCACCTCGCCCGGTGCCGACCGTCCCCTCACCGCCCACCGCCACTACGTGCGCGCCACCGGCCGCCTCGTGCGCTTCCAGCTCGCCGAGGGCGGCGAGCTGGTGGCCCGGGTGCTGGAGACGGACGACGCGGGCCTCGACCTGGAGGTCCCCGGCGTCAAGGGCCGCAAGCCGACACGTCGCAGGCTGGAATTCCCCGAGATCTCCAAGGCGCGCGTCGAGATCGAGTTCAACCGCAAGGAGAGGACGGCCGACGCCGGTCCTCAGCACGCCGAGCAGGCCGAGGCCGAGCAGGCACCGAAGCCGAAGGAGGCGTAGCCGTGGATATCGACATGAGTGCCCTGCGGGGTCTGGTCAGGGAGAAGGAGATCTCCTTCGACCGTTTGGTCGAGGCGATCGAGTCGGCGCTCCTCATCGCGTACCACCGCACCGAGCACAGCCACCGCCGCGCGCGTGTCCACCTCGACCGCGAATCCGGCCACGTGACCGTGTGGGTGAAGGAGGACGAGGCGGACCTCGCCGATCTCGGCGAGGACGCACGCGCGCGCGAGTTCGACGACACGCCCTCCGACTTCGGCCGCATCGCGGCGACGACGGCCAAGCAGGTCATCCTCCAGCGGCTGCGCGACGCGCAGGACGACGCGACGCTCGGCGAGTACGCCGGACGCGAGGGCGACATCGTGACGGGCGTCGTCCAGCAGGGCCGAGACCCGAAGAACGTCCTCGTGGACATCGGCAAGCTGGAGGCCATCCTGCCGGTGCAGGAGCAGGTCCCCGGCGAGGAGTACACGCACGGGCTGCGGCTGCGTTCGTACGTCGTACGCGTCGCGAAGGGCATGCGAGGCCCCTCGGTGACCCTGTCGCGCACCCACCCGAACCTCGTGAAGAAGCTCTTCGCCCTGGAGGTCCCCGAGATCGCCGACGGGTCCGTCGAGATCGCCGCCATCGCGCGCGAGGCCGGGCACCGGACCAAGATCGCGGTCCGCTCGAACCGCTCCGGGCTCAACGCCAAGGGTGCCTGCATCGGCCCGATGGGCGGCCGCGTGCGCAACGTCATGGCCGAGCTGAACGGCGAGAAGATCGACATCGTCGACTGGTCGGACAACCCGGCCGACCTCGTCGCCCACGCGCTCTCACCGGCCCGCGTCAGCCACGTCGAGGTCGTCGACCTCGCGACGCGTTCCGCGCGCGTCACGGTGCCCGACTACCAGCTCTCGCTGGCGATCGGCAAGGAGGGGCAGAACGCCCGCCTCGCCGCGCGCCTGACCGGCTGGCGCATCGACATCCGTCCCGACACGGAGACGACGGACGAGGACGGGAACGCGCGCGGGAGCGAGGAGCGCCACGGGAACCGCGGCGGCGGCCGCGACGACGGCACTGCCGCTCCCGCCCGGAGCACCGACCGCCGCCCGGCCCGGAGCTGACGCCGCGCGGGACCGCCCGGCGGAGCACGGCGCCACCGGCGCGGCGTCACCGGCGCGGCGTCACCGTCACAACGCCGCGCAACGCCGCCGCGTCTCCGTACCGTCGCGTCGCCGCCGTGACGCCGCCCCGCACGCGGCCCGCGACGTCGCGTCGCGCGCACGCCACGCGCCGTGGAATATGCCACGGCGCGTGGCCGTTCCGGATACGGAGCCATGCGACGGGGCCGGCCCGCGCCGTGCGGGCACGCCCCGGCCACCACGCGCGACGCGACACCCGCGTCCCGCGCCACCAGGCACGGCGCCCCGCACCGACGCGCCACCCGGCACGGCGCCCCGCACCGCCGCGCCACCCCGCGAGGCGCCCCCGAAAAGCCCAATACCCGCGTGCACCACCCCACCCCCGCAGGGCACGATCGCCCCAGCGGCCTCGCACCCGAGCGCGGCCCCCGCGGACCGCGCGCCCGTGGAACACACCGCAGAACAAGCGGAGTCCGCCGACCCGGCACTCCGCCACAGATGGCCGTTCGATCTTTCCCCCGTAGGGATGGGGTCGTTACGGGGAGGTAGACTGAAGAGTGTCTGGTCGGACGCATGCCCGCCCCTGCCCTGAACGCACCTGTGTCGGGTGCCGGGAGCGAGCGGCCAAGAACGAACTGCTGCGCACTGTGATGGTCGACGGAGTCCTGCTCCCCGACCCGCGCGGTACGCTGCCCGGCCGGGGTGCGTACGTACACCCCGTACCGGCCTGTACGGAGCTGGCGGTACGCCGCCGCTCATTCCCCCGGGCCCTCCGGGTCCAGGGACCGCTCGACACGGCGGAACTCCGTCGCTATGTCGAGCAGGCAACACCGTAAGAAGCGCCGCACGGAACCGCCGTGCGGCCCAGGTACCTCGCGAGTCGGAAGTAGGTCGAGATTGCGATGAGCACTCGATGAGTACGCGATGAGTACGCCCATGAAGTAGCGACGGTCCGGCGCCCCCCGGACCTCAAAGGAGCGAAGTGGCTAAGGTCCGGGTATACGAACTCGCCAAGGAGTTCGGCGTAGAGAGCAAGGTCGTCATGGCCAAGCTCCAAGAACTCGGTGAATTCGTCCGTTCGGCGTCCTCGACGATCGAGGCGCCGGTGGTGCGCAAACTGACTGACGCATTCCAGCAGGGCGGTGGCTCCGGCAAGTCCGGTCCCCGTCCCGGCGCGCCGCGCAAGCAGGCGCCCGCACGGCCGGCGGCGCCCTCGCCGTCCGCCCCCACCCCTTCCCCGGCGCCGCGTCCCGCGGCGCCCAAGCCGGCCCCGGCGCGCCCCGCGGCGCCCGAGGCCCCTGCCGCGCGTACCGAGGCTCCCGCCTCGCGCCCGGCTCCCGGCCCCCGTCCGGGCCCGGCCCGTCCGGCCGCCCCGGCCCCGTCCACGCCGGAGTTCACCGCGCCGCCCGCCGCGCCCGCGCAGAGCGGCCAGCCCGCTCCGTCGGGTCCGCGTCCCGGCGGCGCGCCCAAGCCCGGCGGCAACCGTCCCCAGCAGGGCGGCGGTCAGGGCCGTGGTGACCGTCAGGCCCCGCGTCCCGGTGGCCAGGCGCCGCGTCCGGGCGGTCGTCCCGCCGGTCCGCGTCCCGGCAACAACCCCTTCACCTCCGGTGGCTCGACCGGCATGGGCCGCCCGCAGGCGCCCCGTCCCGGTGGCGGCGCCCCGCGTCCCGGCGGTGCCGGTGCCCCCGGTGGCCCGCGCCCGCAGGGTGGCGGCGCCGGTCAGGGCGGTCCCCGTCCCCAGGGCGGCGCGCGTCCGACCCCGGGCGGCATGCCCCGTCCGCAGGCCCCGCGTCCCGGTGCCGGGCCCCGCCCGAACCCGGGCATGATGCCGCAGCGTCCCGCCGCCGGCCCGCGTCCCGGCCCTGGTGGCCGTGGTCCCGGTGCCGGTGGTCGTCCCGGTGGCGGCGGTGGCCGTCCCGGTGGTGGCGGTTTCGCGGGCCGTCCCGGTGGCGGCGGCGGTGGCGGCTTCGCGGGCCGTCCCGGCGGCGGTGGCGGTGGCGGCGGTTTCGCCGGCCGTCCCGGTGGCGGCGGTGGCCGTCCCGGCTTCGGCGGCCGTCCCGGTGGCCCGGGTGGCCGCGGGGGCACGCAGGGTGCCTTCGGGCGTCCCGGCGGTCCGGCGCGTCGTGGTCGCAAGTCGAAGCGGCAGAGGCGCCAGGAGTACGAGGCCATGCAGGCCCCGTCGGTCGGCGGCGTGATGCTGCCGCGCGGCAACGGCGAGACCGTTCGCCTGTCGCGTGGTGCCTCGCTCACCGACTTCGCCGAGAAGATCAACGCCAACCCGGCCTCGCTGGTCGCGGTGATGCTGAACCTCGGCGAGATGGTCACGGCGACTCAGTCCGTCACGGACGAGACGCTGGAACTCCTCGCCTCCGAGATGAACTACAAGGTTCAGATCGTGAGCCCCGAGGAGGAGGACCGCGAGCTGCTGGAGTCCTTCGACCTGGAGTTCGGCGAGGACGAGGGCGGCGAGGAGCTGCTCACGGCCCGCCCGCCCGTGGTCACCGTCATGGGTCACGTCGACCACGGCAAGACCCGCCTCCTCGACGCGATCCGCAAGACCAACGTGATCGCGGGCGAGGCCGGCGGCATCACGCAGCACATCGGCGCGTACCAGGTGACGACCGAGGTGAACGGCGAGGACCGCCGCATCACCTTCATCGACACCCCCGGTCACGAGGCGTTCACCGCCATGCGTGCCCGTGGTGCGAAGTCCACCGACATCGCGATCCTCGTGGTCGCGGCGAACGACGGCGTCATGCCGCAGACGGTCGAGGCGCTCAACCACGCCAAGGCCGCCGAGGTGCCGATCGTCGTCGCGGTCAACAAGATCGACGTCGAGGGCGCCGACCCGACCAAGGTGCGCGGCCAGCTCACCGAGTTCGGTCTCGTCGCCGAGGAGTACGGCGGCGACACGATGTTCGTCGACATCTCCGCGAAGCAGGGCCTGCACATCGACAGCCTCCTTGAGGCCGTCATCCTCACGGCCGACGCCTCGCTCGACCTGCGCGCCAACGCGGAGCAGGACGCGCAGGGCATCGCGATCGAGGCGCACCTCGACAAGGGCCGCGGCGCGACCGCGACCGTCCTGGTGCAGCGAGGCACCCTGCGGGTCGGCGAGACGATGGTCGTGGGCGACGCCTACGGTCGCGTCCGCGCCATGCTCGACGACCTCGGCAACACGGTCGAGGAGGCCGGGCCTTCGACGCCCGTCCAGGTGCTCGGTCTCACCAACGTCCCCGGCGCCGGCGACAACTTCATCGTCGTCGACGAGGACCGCACCGCCCGCCAGATCGCCGAGAAGCGCGCGGCCCGCGAGCGCAACGCCGCGTTCGCCAAGCGCACCCGGCGCATCTCCCTTGAGGACCTGGACAAGGTGCTCAAGGAGGGCGAGATCAAGCAGCTCAACCTCATCATCAAGGGTGACGCCTCCGGTTCGGTCGAGGCCCTGGAGTCCTCGCTGCTCCAGCTCGACGTCGGCGAAGAGGTCGACATCCGGGTGCTGCACCGCGGCGTCGGTGCGGTCACCGAGTCGGACATCGACCTGGCGACAGGCTCGGACGCCATCGTCATCGGCTTCAACGTGCGCGCCGCGGGGCGTGCCACGCAGATGGCCGAGCGCGAGGGTGTCGACGTCCGCTACTACTCGGTCATCTACCAGGCGATCGAGGAGATCGAGGCGGCCCTCAAGGGCATGCTCAAGCCGGAGTACGAAGAGGTCGAGCTGGGCACGGCGGAGATCCGCGAGGTCTTCCGCTCCTCCAAGCTCGGCAACATCGCGGGTGTCCTCATCCGTTCCGGCGAGGTCAAGCGCAACACCAAGGCCCGGCTCATCCGCGACGGCAAGGTCATCGCGGAGAACCTCAACATCGAGGGCCTGCGTCGCTTCAAGGACGACGTCACCGAGATCCGCGAGGGTTACGAGGGCGGTATCAACCTCGGCAACTTCAACGACATCAAGATCGACGACGTCATCGCGACGTACGAGATGCGCGAGAAGCCGCGCGTCTGATGCCGGGACCCGCGTCGGCCGTGCCTGAGCACGGCTGACACGGGCCGAGGCTGACACGGTCGAGCACGGGGCCGGTCGGCGGAGAATTCCGTCGATCGGCCCCGTGCGTCGCGTGTACGGTGGGGAGGTTGCCGCCGCACGGAGGCGGCGCCTCGTACCCCGAACCGGCGGGACATCCGGACCAGCATGTATGTGGGGACCCTGTCCTTCGATCTGCTCCTGGGCGACGTGCACTCGCTCAAGGGCAAACGCTCCGTGGTCCGCCCCATCGTCGCCGAGCTTCAGCGGAAGTACGCCGTGAGCGCGGCCGAGGTGGGCGACCAGGACCTCCACCGCAGGACCGAGATCGGCCTCGCCGCCGTCTCGGGCGACGCGGGCCACCTCAGCGATCTCCTCGATCGCTGCGAACGCCTCGTCGCCGCGCGCCCCGAGGTCGAGCTGCTCGCCGTACGCAGACGCTTCCACGGGGACGAGGACTGAGCGTCTCCGCCGCCGACGACGCGCGACGCCGCGTCGTACGGCGCGGTATTACGGCGCGGGACGTCGCGCCGGTACGTGCGCGATGTCGCGGTCGTACGGGGCGTGGCACCGTAGCCCGTACGGGACGTGCCGCGTGGCCGGACGGCGCGGCGCGCACGCGACGTACCCCCGGAGGCTCCGCCTCCACACAGACCAACCGAGACAGAACAGCACCAAGTAGGGAGACGGACCGGTGGCCGACAACGCTCGCGCCCGCAAGCTGGCCGATCGCATCCAGGTCGTGGTCGCCCAGACCCTGGAACGGCGTATCAAGGACCCGCGACTGGGCTTCGTGACCATCACCGACGCACGCGTCACCGGTGACCTCAGGGAGGCCACGGTCTTCTACACGGTCTACGGCGACGACGAGGAGCGCGCCGCGTCCGCCGCGGCGCTGGAGAGCGCCAAGGGCGTCCTCCGCTCCGAGGTGGGCCGGCAGACCGGGGTGCGCTACACCCCGAGCCTCGCCTTCGTGCCCGACGCGCTGCCCGACACGGCGCGCACCATCGACGACCTCCTGGACCGCGCCCGGCTGCGCGACGAGGAGGTGCGCCAGGTCTCGACCGGCGCCGCGTACGCGGCGGGCGCCGACCCGTACCGCAAGCCGGCCGACGAGGACGAGGACGGAGCGGCCGAGGACACCTCGGCGGAGCAGGGCAGGGGCAGCGGCACCGAATGACCACGCAGCGCACCACGACCCCGGACGGCCTCGTCATCGTCGACAAGCCGTCCGGGTTCACTTCCCACGACGTCGTCGCGAAGATGCGCGGCATCGCAGGCACGCGACGTGTCGGCCACGCCGGCACCCTCGACCCGATGGCGACGGGCGTCCTCGTCCTCGGGGTGCAGCGCGCCACCAAGCTGCTCGGGCACCTCGCCCTCACCGAGAAGGAGTACGTCGGCACGATCCGGCTCGGCCAGGACACCGTCACGGACGACGCGGAGGGCGAGATCACCTCCTCGGCCGACGCGTCGGGCATCACGCGGGAGGCGATCGACGCCGAGGTCGCGAAGCTGACGGGCGACATCCTCCAGGTCCCCTCCAAGGTCAGCGCCATCAAGATCGACGGCAAGCGTTCCTACAAGCGCGCGCGGGAGGGCGAGGACTTCGAGATCCCGGCCCGCCCCGTCACCGTCTCCTCCTTCCTCGTGCACGACGTGCGCGCGGAGACGGCGCCCGACGGCACCCCCGTGCAGGACCTCCTGGTCTCGGTGACGTGCTCGTCCGGTACGTACATCCGCGCCCTCGCGCGCGACATCGGCGCGGCGCTCGGCGTCGGCGGGCACCTCACGGCGCTGCGCCGTACGCGCGTGGGGCCGTACCGCCTGGACGTGGCGCGCACCCTCGACCAGCACCAGGAGGAGCTGACCGTCATGCCCGTCGCGGAGGCCGCCGACGCGGCGTTCCCGCGCTGGGACGTCGACGCGCGCCGCGCGGGACTCCTCCTGAACGGTGTACGGCTCGCGATGCCCGAGGAGTACGAGGGCCGCGGCCCTGTCGCCGTCCACGGCCCGGACGGGACCTTCCTCGTCCTGGTCGAGGCGGACCGCGGGAAGGCGAAGAGCCTCGCCGTCTTCGGCTGAGGCACGGGCGTCCGATGTCGCGAGGCCCGAGGTCGCGACAGCCGATGCCGCCGAGGCCCGACGTCACGACGGGGGCCGCCGCGCCCGCGACGTCGCGCCACGTCGCGTCGGGGCGCGCGAGGTGACGGGTGCGGCGACGCGGCGTCGTACGGGCGAAAGGCGAGGTCGTGCGCGACGTCGTCCTGGGTGGGGCGCGACGTGGCACGCGGCGTGGCCCGCCCGCGCGATGTCGCGCCCTTGCCGCCCGCCCGTTGCCGTGCCCGCGCGACATGGCACTCTTAGACCTGCGGATTCGTGGAATCCCGACAACCGGCTCATCCCACAGGTGCGACAAGGAGCGGTCACAGTGCAGCGCTGGCGTGGCTTGGAGGACATCCCGCAGGACTGGGGGCGCAGCGTCGTCACGATCGGGTCCTACGACGGGGTGCACCGCGGACACCAGCTCATCATCGGCCGCGCCGTGGACCGCGCGAAGGAACTGGGGCTGCGGTCCGTCGTGGTCACCTTCGACCCGCACCCGAGCGAGGTCGTCCGCCCCGGCAGCCACCCGCCGCTCCTCGCCGCGCACCACCGGCGCGCCGAGCTGATGGCGGACCTGGGCGTGGACGCGCTGCTGATCCTCCCCTTCACGACGGAGTTCTCGCGCCTGTCGCCCGCCGACTTCGCGCGCACCGTTCTCACCGAGCGCCTCCACGCCAAGGTCGTCGTCGAGGGTCCGAACTTCCGCTTCGGCCACAAGGCGGCCGGCAACGTCACGCTGCTCGCCGAACTCGGGCGCGAGGACGATTTCGACGTGGACCTCGTCGACCTCTACGTCAGCGGCGAAGCGGGCGCGGGGCAGCCCTTCTCCTCGACGCTCACGCGTCGTCTGGTCGCCGAGGGCGACGTCGCGGGCGCCGCGGAGATCCTCGGGCGCCCGCACCGTGTCGAGGGCGTCGTCGTCCGCGGCGCGCAGCGCGGCAGGGAACTCGGCTACCCCACCGCCAACGTCGAGACCCTTCCGCACACCGCCGTCCCCGCCGACGGCGTCTACGCAGGCTGGCTGCACGCCGCGGGCGAGGCCATGCCCGCCGCGATCTCGGTCGGCACCAACCCGCAGTTCGACGCCAAGCAGCGCACCGTCGAGGCGTACGCCATCGACCGCGTCGGCCTCGACCTCTACGGCCTGCACGTCGCGGTCGACTTCCTCGCCTACGTGCGCGGCATGGAGAAGTTCGCCTCGATCGACGAACTCCTCGCCGCGATGGCCGACGACGTCAAGCGCTCGCGCGCGCTCGTCGCGGAGTACGAGGCGCACCACCAGGACTGAGCACGCGTCGCGACGTCGCGTAACGCGGTAACGGGGCGGCGCCCCTTCCCGGGCTGCTGCCGGGGGAGGGACGCCGCCCCGTCTCGTACGTGGCATGCCGTCCGTACGCGACGCGACGCGCCGCCGCGTACGGGCGGCGCTCCGCCTACGCGCCGTCAGCGCCCGCGACGTCGTCGCCCCGGGCGTCGTCGTCACGCGACGTGTCCTCGGTACGCGACGTGTCCTCGGTACGCGACGTGTCGCCCGTACGCGACGTGTCGCCCTCGTGCGCCGTCGCCGTCCGCCCGCGCGACGTCGCCCAGTGGCACGCGACGCCCGCGCCGTGTCCGTCGAGGACGGGAAGGTCCTTCGTACGGCACGCGTCGGCGACGCCGGCCCGTTCCGCCTCGCCCGAGGCGAGGACGTGGCAGCGCGCGTGGAAACGGCAGCCGCCCGGGATGTTCGTCGGGTCCGGCGGCTCACCGCTCAGCACCACCGGCTCCCCGGGCGCCTCCGGGAGCACCGAGAGCAGTGCCTGCGTGTACGGATGACGCGGCCGCGTCAGCACCTCCTCGACAGGCCCCGCCTCGACGATGCGGCCGAGGTACATGACGGCGACGCGGTCCGCGATGTTCCACGCGAGCCCGAGGTCGTGCGTGACGACAAGCGCGGAGAGCCCCAGCTCCTCGCGCAGTCGCAGCAGCAGCGCCAGGATCTCCCCGCGCACTGACGCGTCGAGCGAGGCGACGGGTTCGTCCGCGACGATGAGCTCCGGCTCCAGGGCGAGCGCACCGGCGATGACGACGCGCTGCCGCTGCCCGCCCGACAGCTCGTGCGGGTAGCGCAGGAAGAAGCGCTCCGGGGGACGCAGCCCCGCGAGCGAGAGCGCCCGCGTGACGGCGGCGCGTTCGTCGCCGGGCGCGCGGTGAATGCGCAGTCCCTCGGCCACCGCGTCGTACACGGTGTGGCGCGGGTTGAGCGAGCCGCTCGGGTCCTGGAGCACGAGCTGGGCCCGCTTGCGGTAGGCACGCAGCGCCCGGGAGCTGTACGAGAGCGGCTCGCCCGCGAAGGTGATGCGCCCCTCCGTCGGCGGGACGAGGCCCAGGAGGGAGCGCGCGAGCGTCGTCTTGCCGCAGCCGGACTCCCCGACGAGCGCGACGATCTCTCCGGTGCCGATGTCGAGGTTCACCCCGTCGACGGCGCGCGCACGCGGCGCGCCACGCCGCCCCGCGAAGGTGATGCCCAGGTCGCGTGCCCCGAGCAGGGCCTGCTCCCGCGTGGTCGTACTCATGCCCGCGTGCTCCTCGCCTCGTCGGCACCGTCGTGCCCCGCGTCCTCGGGCCCTGACGCCGCGTCGCGCGCGTCGTCCGTACGCGCCGCCGCCCGGCCGCCCGTACGCGACGTCGCGCCGTCGACCGCCGCGCCCCCACGCGACGTCGCGTCGTTCCCCGCCTCTGTACGCGACGTCGCGCTGTCTGCCGCGACGTCTGTCGCGACGTCACGCGCCGTCGCGCCGCGCGACGTCGCCTCGTCGAACCCCACCTCGACCCGCACGCACGCCGCGCGACGTGCCGGCCCCGCCGCACGCAACGGCTGCGGCTCCGTCGCGCACGACGGCAGCGCCACGGGGCACCGTGGATGGAACGTGCACCCCGTGGGCAACGAGGCCGGGTCCGGCGGATCGCCCGGCAGGCCGCGCGGGGCGTAGCGCGACGCCGGGTCGCCGATGCGCGGGAACGCGCCGGAGAGCGCCGCGCCGTACGGGTGCAGCGCCTGCCCGTACACCTCCCGCGCTGGCCCCTCCTCGACGACGCGTCCCGCGTACATGATCGCGAGCCGGTCACACGTGTCGGCGAGTACCGCGAGGTCGTGGCTGATCATGACGAGGCCGATGTCCTTCTCGGCCACGAGGCGCTCGATGAGCCGGAGGATCTGGGCCTGGATCATGACGTCGAGCGCGGTGGTCGGCTCGTCGGCGATGATCAGCTGCGGATCGCAGGCCAGCGCCATCGCGATCATGACGCGTTGCCGCTGCCCGCCGGACAGCTCGTGCGGGTAGGCCGTCGCGCGCGACACCGGGAGGCCGACGTGGCGCAGCAGTTCCTTGACGCGGCGTCGCCCCTCCTCGGGGCCCGCCAGGCGGTGCAGGAGGATCGGTTCGAGTATCTGGTCGCCGATGCGGTGCACGGCGTTGAGCGAGTGCATCGCGCCCTGGAAGACGATCGACGCGCCCGCCCAGCGCACGGCGCGCAACCGCCCCCACGCCATCGTGCGGATGTCCTCGCCGTCGAGCAGGATCTCACCCTCCAGCGTCGTCCCCGGCGGCAGCAGACGCAGCAGCGCCATCGCGAGCGTCGACTTGCCGCAGCCCGACTCTCCCGCGATGCCGAGCTTCTCGCCCGCGCGCAGCGTGAGGTCGACGCCGCGCACCGCCGGCACGGCGCGCGCGCCGCTTCCGTACGTGATGCGCAGGCCGCGCACGTCGAGCAACGGACGCGACGTGTCGCGCGCCGTCGCCCCGTCGCCGCCGCGCGCCGCCCCGTCGCCGGGTGCCGTCGCGTCGCCCGGTGCCGTCGCGCCGTCCCGCGACGTCGCGTCCTGCGCCCCGGCACCCTTCGCCCGCGAGGGAGCGGGGACCTGCGTGCCCCGCGTGGTCGGTTCAGTCATCGTCGGTCCCCCAGCTTGGGGTTGAGTACGGACTCGATGGCGCGTCCGCACAGGGTGAAGGCGAGGGCCACGAGCGCGATCGCGAGGCCGGGGGGTGCGAGGTACCACCAGTCGCCCGAACTGACGGCGCCCGCGTCGCGCGCGTCCTGGAGCAGCCCGCCCCAGGACACCATGATCGGGTCGCCGAGCCCGAGGAAGGCGAGCGTCGCCTCGGTGAGGATCGCGTTCGAGATCACCAGGGTCGTCTGGGCGAGCACGAGCGGCATGACGTTCGGCAGGACGTGCCGCAGCATGATGTGCTGGTGGCCGCCGCCCAGCGCCCTGGCCCGCTCGATGTAGGGGCGCGACTCGACGGACAGCGTCTGCGCCCGTACCAGCCGCGCCGTCGTCGGCCACGTCGTGACGCCGATGGCGAGGATCGTCGTCCAGAGGGAGCGGTCGAGGACGGTGGCGAGCGCGATGGCCAGGACCAGCGTCGGCATGACGAGGAACCAGTCGGTGACGCGCATGATCACCGTCTCGAACCAGCCACGGAAATGCCCGGCGGTCACACCGACGAGCGTCCCGATCGCGACGCTCAGTACCGCGGCCAGCAGCCCGACCGCGAGCGAGACGCGCGCGCCCCACACCATCAGCGCCAGCAGGCTGCGCCCGAACTGGTCCGTCCCGAGCGGGAAGCGCCCGCTCGGCGACTCCAGCGAGGTGCCGGGTGCCTCGGTGACGCTGCGCGAGTCGCTCCCGACGAGCAGCGGCGCGGCGAGCGCCAGCACCGCGATGAGCAGCAGCACGACGAGGCCGACGAGGCCGGTGCGGTGCGTACGGAACTCGCGCCAGAAGTCGGCGAGCGCGCGACGTCGCCGCGCCCACGCGAGGGCGCGCGGCGACGCGACGTGTGCCGCGTCGTCCGGCTCGGGGGCCGCGTCGTCGCGCGGCGTGGCCACGTCTTTCGTATCGGTCGTCATCGGCCCACCCGGGGATCGAACAGCGGATAGATCAGGTCGGCGAGCGTGTTCATGACGATCACCGCGGCGGCGAAGACGAAGAACAGCCCCTGTACGAGCGGGAGGTCCGGGATGCTCAGCGCCTGGTAGAAGAGCCCGCCGAGACCGGGCCAGGAAAAGACGGTCTCGACCAGGATCGCCCCGGCGACGGTGTTGCCGAGGTTGACGAAGAGGAGCGTCACGGTGGGCAGCATCGCGTTCGGCACGGCGTGCTTGCGCCGCACGTTGTCGTCCCGCAGCCCCTTGGCGCGCGCCGTCGTCAGGTAGTCGCTGCCCATCTCGTCGAGGAGCGAGGACCGCATGACGAGCAGCGTGCGCGCGTACTCGACCGCGACGAGCGTGAGGACCGGCAGCACCATGTGGTGCGCGACGTCCGTGACGTACGCGAAGCCCTCCTTGCCGCCGGTCTCCATGCCGCCGGTCGGGAACACGCCGGGGATCGGCCCGATGCCCACCGACAGGACGATGATCAGCAGCAGGCCGAGCCAGAAGGACGGCACGGAGTACAACGTGAGCGCGAAGGCCGTGTGGAAGCGGTCCCCGAACCGCCCGTGCCGCCAGGCGTTGCGCGAACCGAGCCAGACGCCGAGCGCCGTGTACAGCACGAACGCGGTCCCGGTCAGCAGCAGCGTCGCGGGCAGCGCCTCGGCGATCTTGTCGATCACCGGCGTGTGGAACTGGTACGAGGTCCCGAGGTCCCCCGTGAGCGCCTTGCCGCAGTAGTCGGTGAACTGGTGCCACAGCGGCAGGTCGAGCCCGAACTCCCGGCGCATCGCGTCGAGCTGCTCCTGGGAGACCTGCTTGCCGCCGGTCATGGCCTTGATCGGGTCTCCGGGGATGAGCCGGAAGAGGAAGAAACTGGTGACGAGTACGGCGAACAGGGACACGACGGCGCCGAGCAGTTTGCCCGCCACGTAGCGCAGATATCCCGTTCCCGGGCGCCGGCGAGGACCACGGGGCGTGGCCGCGGCAGGAGCCGCGACCGCGCCGCCGGGGTCCTCCACGAGCGCGGAGGTGCTTTCGGTGCTCATGGGGTGATCGGTCTTCCGCTGAGTGGGGCGTCCTTCCGCGAGGCGCCGTAGCGCGGGGCGCGGCGCGGGGAGGAGGACCGGACGGAGGGGGAGCGACGCCGGCGCGCGGTGCGTCGGCGGCTCCGGGGAAGGAGGTACGTCGCGGTGACGCGGCGTGGGGCGGCGTGGGGCGGTGCGGGGCGCCTGGCCGGTGCGCGCCGGTACGCCGCGAGCGGGGGGGGTACGTACACGGCCGACGCGACGTCGCCTATGCCACGTCGCGTGCGACCTGCGAAAACGTCGCGACGTCGCGTACGCCGCCCGCACCGTCCCACGCGACGTCGCGCCGTGCCGGAGGCGACGAAGCGGCGGGCGGAGGAGCGGCGGGGCGGCAGAAGTCGCAGCGGCGGGAGCGGGGACGCGGCCCCGCGCGGTGCTCGACGCGCACCGCGCCGTACCGCCCCACCTCGCCCCGACGCCCCGTACCGCCCCACGCAGCGTCACCGCGACGTCACTGCATCACCGCGACCGCCCCGCGGCGTCATCCGCTACTCGCGGTCCCAGGCCGTCGCGCGCCGCCGCATTCCGAAGAACACGCCGCCACCGACGAGGAGGACGACCACGACGCCGATCCCGATCCACAGCCCCGTGCTGGAACCGGAGTCCGAGTCGGAGGAGGCGTTGTCACCGGTCGCGCCGGAGGAGGCGCCGCCGGCCGGGACGGCCGACCACCAGCTCCAGTAGCCGTCCTGGCCGTAGATGTTGCCCGCGGCCGTCGGCATGGTCTCGATCGACTTGATCTGGTCGGTCCGGTACGCCTCGACGGCGTTCGGGTACGCGAGGACGTTCATGTAGCCCGTGTCGTAGAGCCGCGATTCCATCTGCTTGACGATGTCCGCGCGCTTGGCGGGGTCGTACTCGGCGAGCTGCTTGTCGTACAGGTCGTCGAACTTCTTGTCGCAGATGAAGTTGTCGGTCGCCGAGACGGCCTTCGGCTTCGTGGGCAGTGCCGCGCACGTGTGGATCGACAGGACGAAGTCCGGGTCGGGGTTGACGGACCAGCCGTCGAAGGCGAGGTCGTAGTCGCCCGCGATCCAGGGGTCGGTCACGTTGTCCAGGCAGTCGACCTTGAGGCCGATGCCGAGGTCGCCCCACCATTCCTGCAAGTACTTGCTGACGGCGCGGTCGTTGGGGTCCGTCGCGTGGCACAGCATGCGGTACGAGAGCGGCTTGCCGTCCTTGCCGACGCGTTTGCCGTCGCCGTTCTTCTTGTAACCGGCTTCGTCGAGAAGCTTCGCCGCGGCCTTCGGGTCGTACTTCAGCTCTTGGTCGGCCGCGGGCTGCCAGGCGTAGTCCCCGAAGCGCGGCGGGATGTAGCCCGCGCCCTCGACGGCCTGCCCCTGGAAGACGCGGTCGACGATCGTCTTGCGGTCGACGGCCATGAACAGCGCGTGCCGGACCTTCTCGTCGAGCAGTGAGGGGTCGCCCGAGCCGAACTTCTCGCCGTCCTTGGTGCGCGCGCCGGGGTTCGTGGCGATCGCGTAGAAGCGGCGCCCCGGACCGTCGTTGACCTTGATGTTCGCGGCGCCCTTGAGTGACTGCGCCTGCGCGGGCGTCAGCGCGGGGCTGCCCGCGACGAAGGAGACCTCACCCTTGCGGAGCGCGGCGACGGCGGCGTCCTGGTCCTTGTAGTACCGGAAGACGATGTTGTCGAACTTCGGGCTGCCCCGCCAGAAGTCCTTGTTGGCCTTGAGCTTGACGTAGCTGTCGACCTTGTAGCCCGTCAGGATGAACGGCCCGTTCCCGACGATCGGAAACTTCTGGTCGTTGTTGAACTTCGACAGATCACCGACCTTTTCCCACACGTGCTTGGGCACGATCGGAACGTCGAGCGCCGTCATGGTCGCCTGCGGCTTCTTCAGCTCGATGACGAGCTTGTCCTTGCTCGGTGCCGTCACCTTCTTGAAGTTGGTGACGAAACTGCCGTTCGCGGTGGCCGCGCCCTCGTCCGTCATCATCTTGTTGAAGGTCCAGGCGGCGTCCTCTGCCGTCGCCTGCTCCCCGTCCGACCACTTCGAATTCGACCGGATCTCATACGTCCAGGTCAACTTGTCCTTCGATGCCGACCACTTGGTGGCCAGGCCGGGTATGACGTGGTTGTCCTTGGCGTCGTAGTTCGTCAGGAAGTCGTACATCAGCCGGGAGATGCTGGTGCTGACCAGGCGCGTCGCGAGGAAGGGGCTCAGCGAGTCCACGCTCTGCGCGAGCGCGACGGTCAGCGTCGTCTCCTTGTCGGCCGCGGCCGCCGGTGCCGTCGCGGGACTCAGCGGCGTGGCGAGCCCCGCCGTGAGCGAGAGCGCCGCGACGCCGGCCGCCGCGACGAGCCGGAACCGGCCACGCGCGCCCCGCCCGGGCGCCGGCCCCGCTGGTAGTGCTCTGCCGTACTGATCTGCTCTGCTCATGGGCCGCTGACCTCGTGTCATCGCTCGCGCTTCGTTAACTGGCGCATCACTGTGAGCCGTTGGGGTGATGTGAGTGTCTACCAGCGCTGGTCTAAACATGTCAACGATGCGTGAACACTGTGTGGCCTGCGACAACGGCAGAGGGCCCGCACCATTTGCCCGGTACGGGCCCTCATTGGTCTAGTCCGTTGAAACCTCCCCGGTACGGGGGGTGTTCAGGTGGCGGAGGGTGGCTCCGGCGGCCGCTGCGCCTCGCTCTCGCCCGCTCTGTCCGCCCCCTCCTGAGCCCCCCGCGCGCCCTCCTGCGGACCGGCGTACGCCGACGGATTCGCGCCAGGCGCGGGTGTCCCTTGCGGCGGTGCGGGATACCCGTACGGAGCGGGCTGCGGCTGCCCGGGATACCCGTACGCCGCCCCGGGCGCGCCCGGCTGCGGCGCCGGGGTCTGGGCCGGGGCCTGGGCCTGGGCCTGGGCCTGGGCCTGCGGCGGATACGCGTACGGATACGGAGCCGCACCGGCCGGTGGCTGCGCGCCGTGCGGGGCGGGGGCGGGCTGCTGAGGTCCTGCCGTGCCGGGCTGCGGCTGCGCGGCGTACGGCCCTCCGGGCGCGGCCGGCGACTGCGGCGACGCCGCCCCAGGCTGGGGCGGGTACGCCGCGTCGGGCCACGGCGGGTACGCCGCGGGGGGCTGCGGAGCGTACGCGGCACCGGGCTGCTGCGGGTACGCGGCCGGGGGCTGCGGGGGGTACGTCGCCTCGGGCCGCGGGGGGTACGTCGCGTGCGGTGGCTGCGCGGCGTACCCCGCTTCGCGCGCGCCGCCGGAGGCCGGGGGAGCCGCGGGCGGCATCGCGGCCCCGGGTGCCGGCTGCGGTCCCGGCTGCGCGTAGGGCGCGCCCGGCTGCGGCGTTCCGGGCAGCGGCCCACCGGGCTGTGCCGCGCCGGGCTGCCCCGTGGCGGCTTGTCCAGGGGCGGGGTATCCGGGGCCGCCCTGTCCCGCCCCGTACGGTGCGCCCGGCGGGGGTGCTTGCGGCGGGACCTGACCGGGCAGCGGGGGAGCGGCGACGGGGGGCGGGTTTCCGTCCGATGTCCACAGGCCCTGCGCCTGCTGGTGGCGCGCGAAGTCGTCGGCGACGACGGCCGCGAGGTCGAAGTACGCCTCGCGTACCTTCGGCCGCATCATGTCGAGATCGACCTCCGCACCCGCAGCGAGGTGCTCGTCGAACGGTACGACCACGACCTCCCTGCACCGTGTCCTGAAGTGCGACACGATGTCGTCGACCTTGATCATCTTTCCGGTCTCGCGTACCCCGGAGATGACCGTGATGCTCCGCGCGACCAACTCGGCGTACCCGTGCGCCGCGAGCCAGTCCAGCGTCGTGCTCGCGCTCGACGCGCCGTCCACCGAGGGCGTCGACACGATGATCAGTTGATCGGCCAGGTCGAGCACGCCGCGCATGGCGCTGTAGAGCAGCCCCGTGCCGGAGTCCGTGAGGATCACCGGGTACTGCCGTCCCAGGACGTCGATCGCGCGCCGGTAGTCCTCGTCGTTGAACGCCGTCGAGACCGCAGGGTCCACGTCGTTGGCGACGATCTCCAGGCCCGATGGCGCCTGCGAGGTGAAGCGGCGGATGTCCATGTAGCTGTGCAGATGCGGGATCGCCTGCACCAGGTCGCGAATGGTCGCGCCGGTCTCGCGCCGTACGCGACGTCCCAGCGTCCCGGCGTCGGGATTCGCGTCGATCGCGAGGATCTTGTCCTGCCGCTCCGAGGCGAGCGTCGCGCCGAGCGCCGTCGTCGTGGTGGTCTTGCCGACGCCGCCCTTGAGGCTGATGACGGCGATCCGGTAGCAGGACAGGACGGGGGTACGGATCAGCCCGAGCTTGCGCTGCCGCTCCGCCTCCTCCTTGCGCCCCCCGATCCGGAACCGCGAGCCGCCGCCCGCCGGGCGGCTGCTGCGTGCCTTCTGCTTGTTGCCACGCAGCAAGCGGTCGGAGGACAACTCGACGGCGGCTGTGTACCCGAGCGGTGCCCCCGGGTGCGTGCGCTGACGCTGGTCGTGCTGCATCGGCTGCGGCCACGCCGCGCCGAGCCGCGGGTCCGCAGGCCCGGCCGCCTGCCCCTGACCGGCCTGCGGAGAAAACCGCGGGTCCTGTCCCTGCTGGGGCTGCGGCTGCGGCTGCGGCGGCTGCGACGCGTCCCACTGCGCGCCCGCCTGCGGCACGCCGGGCGAGGCGTCGGGTACGTGCGGCGCCGGGGCCACCTGCGGGGGCAGGGGCTGTGCCGGCGCCGGGATGGGCGTGGCGGGGGCCGAGGGCGCGGCCTCCGGCGGCGCGGCGTTCTCGGGCGCGACGGGGGACCCGGGCTCGGGCGCGTCGGCGGGCGGCGTCGCGGGGCGTACCCGGTGCAGTCGCGTCGTCTGCGGATCGGCGGGCGAGGCGTCGTCGGCCGGGGCCGGATAGCCGTAGCCACCCTCGGCGGCGCGCGGCGGGAATCCGTACGCGGGCTGCGCGCCGGGCGAGGACGCCGCGGGGAAGCCGTAGCCCGCACGCGGCGTATCGGGGCGCGGGAAGCCGTAGCCGTCCGCCGCTCCCGGACGCGACGCGTCCTGCGGAGACGGGGACGCGTCGCCCTCCTTCTCCTTGCGCGCGACGTTGGCGTGCGGGGGCGGGACGAGTCCCGGCAGGTCCTGCCCAGCGAGGGAAGGCGGCGGCCAGGGGCGCCGTGTCTGCGGCGGCACCAGGGGACGCGGCGGTGCGGCGTCCTGCGGCGGGGAAGCCGCCTGCGGGGCGGAAGCCGCCTGCGGGGCGTCCTCACGCTCGACGGAGGGCGCGTCGTCGCGCCCTGCCGTGACCGGGGGTGACGCGTTCTCGACGTCGCCGCCCGCGCCGGCTGGCGCGGCGTCGGCGGGTGCGAAGGAAGGCGGCAGGGGCAGCCCCCCGGGCGGCGTCGCGGGCTGAGCCCACGCGTCGTGGTCCCCCGTCACGTCGCGTGGCTCGGGCGCGACGTCGCCCGGCGCGTGGTGCTCCGACGCCGCGACGTCGCTGCGCCACGCGTCCGTGGCATCGGCGGCGTCGCGTGGTCCGGCCTCCGGCACCCGCACGGCGTCGCGTCGATCCGTCTCCGCCGCCCGTGCGACGTCGCGCGGCTCCGCGTCCGCTACGTGGCCCGGCTCCGTACCCGGCGCGGCGTGCTGCTCCTGCTCGTCGGCGTCGCGCGGTTCCGCGTCGGCCGGGCCCGCCACGTCATCGGCACGCGCACCTGTCACGTCGCGTCGTTCCACCCCCTCCACGTCGCGCGCCGCGGCGTCGTCGACGCGCGCCGTGCGACGTGACGTCGCGTCGTCCGCGTCGCGCGGTGTCGCCGTGTCCTCCTCGTGCGCCGCGACCTGCTCGCGTCGTGGCGAGGGGAGCGAGAAGCGCACCGTCGCGCCGCTCTCCAGGTCGTCGGCGTGCGCGGGTGACTCGGCCGGTACGAAGCCGCTGCCCTCCGGGAGGCGCGGGACGGCGGAGACGGCGCCGGGGGGAGGGGTGAAGCCTGTCGCGGTCGGCGACGTGGGCGGCAGGGGAGGCAACATGAAGTAGTCCTCCTTCGCCTCCCGTCCACCGGGCGCGGACCCGCCTGGGTACGCCGCGTCGGCGGGTGTCGCCGCGCCGGGCGTCGCGTCGTCCCGTACCGCCTCGTCCGGCACCGCGTCCGCCGCCTCCGGCACGGACGGCGCGGCGTCGGCGTCCGGCGTCGCGCTCAGTTCCGCCGCGGCGTCGTCACGCGACGTCGCATATGCCACGTCGCGCCCGACGTGGCCCGCACGTGCCGCATCGTCGTCCACGACGTCCACGTCCGCGCCCTCGTCGCGACCTCGCGTCTCCTCCCGCGCCGTCGCGGCGCGACGTTCCGCGTCGTCGGCCGCGTCGTCGCGCGCTCCGGCCCGCTCCGACGCCGCGACGTCGCGTGCGTCAGCGCTTTCCGCCGCGTCGTCGCGCGCCCCGGTGCCTTCCTCGTCGCGCCCCGAGCCCTCGGCCCGCACGCTCCCCCAGGGCAACGCCGCTCCTCCGGAACTCTCGCTTCCTCCGCTGCCCGAACCGGCTCCGAAGGGCAGGCCCACCAGACCACCGAGCGACGTCGCCGTCCAGGAGGCGTCACCGCCGAGGGGTTCCGCGTCGGACTCGTCCTTGGCCCAGTCCCCGAAAGCCCGCGCGTCCTCCGCGTCCCGCACGCCGGACAATTCGCCTACGCCGGCCGCATTCGCCGAGGCGTCGGCCGGGCTCTCCCCGGCCACCGACTCCTCCACGGTGCCCTTCTCCTCGGTACCACCGACTTCGCCGCTGTCCCGCCCGCTGTCGCGCGACGTGTCGGCGCCCGGCACCTCGGCGCCCGGCACCTCGGCGCCCGGCACCTCGGCGCCCGGCACCTCCGCGCCCGCCACCTCGGCGCCCGCTTCCTTGTCGCTCGGCGCCGCCGTGGCCGTGTACCAGGCCGTCGACTGGTCGAAACGGAACTCGCCGGTCGACTCGACGGCGGATTCCTCGTGGTCAGCGCCGGAAGCCGAGCGGCCCCCGCGATACGCGTCCCGGTCGCTGCTCACAGCTCCTCCAGGTGATTCGGCACTCGTGCGTCGGGGCGGCGGCGTCACGTTCCCCCGCCGTGTCATGGGCCTGGAGAACCGGCCCGCCCCCGTGGCGGACTCCGTGGACCGGAGGGTCCCGCAGCGCGCCTGACACCAGACTAGTCATCACGTATGCCGAATAGCAGGGCCGTTCACGCGCATCGGGTGACCTCCGGGTCATCCTCCCGCGCGATGATCTCCCGAAGTCACGCGACGTGTTCCCGAGTTGAGGCCGGATCTCGCCCGCACCAGCCGCTCCGCGGGCCGCTGACGAGCAGGGGGGGCGCGTGCTGCGCAGGGGTCGACCCGCGTCCGGAAGCGGGGCAGAACGAAGGCCGGGTGCCCGATGCGGGCCCCGGCCTTCACACCATCGAGCTACGCGAGGTCGAATTCGCCATCACGCGCGCCGAGCACGAAAGCCGTCCACTCGGCCTCCGTGTAGCGCAGCACGGTGTCGTGGTCGAGCGAGGAGCGCATGGCCACCCCGCCCCCCGGCAGGTAGGCGATCTCGACGCGTTCCTCGTCCGGCGAGGTACCGGGCGGGCCGATCCACTCCACGCCCGAGATGTCGAGGGAGTACAGCTCGTTCTTCTCCCGCTCCTTACGCGCCTTCGTCTCCTCGTCCAGCTCCACCGGCGCGGCCGGTGCCGTGGCCTCGTGCTCCTCGGACATGAATGACTGGCCCTTCCCCGAAGTGGTCCTGTGCCCAGCTCACCCGTACGCGGTGCGCGAAGCGCGCGCCAACGGAGGGCGGCCTCAGCGTACTTGCCCCGCGTCCGCCTCGTACGCGATTCGGCAGGCTGTATGACAAAGCGGGTGACGCGCCGCGCGCCGCCTCGACCGGCGCGGGCGCTCTCCCGAGCCGCTCGCCGTCACGCCACGTCATCACCTCATCACGTCATCACGTCGTACGAGCGCATCGCGCCTCCTGCGCCCGCGCCTTGACCCGCTCTTGGCCACCCTCGCCGGCCCACCCCCAAGCGGTCTCGCCCACCCCTTCAAGCCACCCCGCCCAGCAACCCCAGGCGGTTCCCGCCCAGCAACCCCAGGCGGTTCCCGCCCAGCAGCCGGGCCGCGGCGGCCACCCCACGAGGCAGCGCCCAGGCCGCCGCGGACGAGCAGGAGACCCACCGCGCCGCGGCGCGAACCGCCCTGGGCGCCGAGGAGTGCGACGACGGACGCGAATCCGGCGAGGCCGTCGGTCGCGGCGAGCGCGATGGTGGTGAGGAGGACGAAGGAGAGCCGCCGGTCCCCGTACCGCCCGACCCAGGTTCCCGGCCCAGCCGCCCACTCACCGCCCCCACCGCCTCCCACCGCCCTCCGCAGCCCCCCATCGCCCCCACCGCCTCCCACCGCCCTCCGCAGCCCCCCATCGCCCCCACCGCCTCCCACCGCCCTCCGCAGCCCCCTGTCGCGCCCACCGCCTCCCACCGCCCTCCGCAGCCCCCTGTCGCGCCCACCGCCTCCCACCGCCCTCCGCAGCCTCCCGTCGCGCCCCCTACCCCCTCCAGCCCCGCCCCCTCGCCTCCGGGCTCCCGCCCTTCCTCCTCCGCCACCTCCAGCCCCCCGCCGCGCCCTCGCCCCATCAGCTCCCTCACCCCTCACCCCCTCCCCAGCCTCTATGCCCCCGCCCCCACCGCTCGCCAGCCGCCCCCGCCCCCGAAACTTCACCCCGCCCCACCCTGCTAACCTTGACATCGGCCGTATGTGTACGCGCTCCCGGAGTCTCTGGGGGCAGCGCCCAGCGTGCCCCGCCTCCCGAGTAACGGAAGCTCCCCGGCGATGCAGACCCGGGGCACTCGGTGGCTCATTGGATTCACTAGGAGATCGCGTGTCGCTCGACGCCGCCACGAAGAAGCAGATCATGGGCGAGTTCGCCACCAAGGAGGGTGACACCGGTTCTCCCGAGGTGCAGGTCGCTCTGCTCTCGCGCCGGATCTCGGACCTGACCGAGCACCTCAAGACGCACAAGCACGACCACCACTCCCGTCGTGGCCTTCTCATCCTGGTCGGTCAGCGCCGCCGGCTGCTCCAGTACCTGGCCAAGAAGGACATCGCGCGCTTCCGCGTGCTCGTCGAGCGCCTCGGCATCCGCCGCGGTGCGGCGGGCGCCCGCTGAGGTCGTCGTGAAGGGAGCGGTTCCCCTGCACAGGGAACCGCTCCTTTTGTTGTACGTGCGACAGGGACCGCTCAGTTTGTAGGCTGGTCCCCGTACGCACACCGATGAAGCAAACAAATGAACAGGAGAAGCGACTCCACGCCGCCGCCGGTCCTCGGTAGTGGCCCCCGGCAAGGCCCGCAGGCTCGCAGGCCGGAAACGCGGCTCGCAGGCCGGAACGGCCCCGCGAAGCCGGCAACGGCCCGCAAGGCCGAGTCCGGCCTCGCAAGGCCGGCCGCGACTCGTACGGCCCGCAAGGCCCGTACGGACCGTACGGCCCCAGAGCCGGAGCCCCCGGGTGCTTCGATCGAAGACCGGCCAGCAACCAGGAGCCGCTTCTCCACCGGCGACACCGCGACCCGCCACGGGCGGACCGCACCCCGCGACCCGCCACGGGCCCCTCCCCGGAGGGACCCCCACCGGGCCCGCACCCCGCGCCCCCTCCCCGGAGGGGCCCGCACCCCGCGAGACCCGCGCCCCACCAGGACGCGCGGCCTCGCACCACCCGCGCGCCCCTCCCGGAGGGACCCGCACTGCGGCCCCTCCCCGGAGGGACCCGCACCCCGCGACCCGCCACACGGGCGAGGCCGCGCGAAGACGAGACGTAAACGGAGAATCCCCTGGTGGAGAACGAGACCCACTACGCCGAAGCCGTCATTGACAACGGTTCCTTCGGCACCCGCACCATCCGCTTCGAGACGGGCCGCCTCGCCAAGCAGGCCGCTGGGTCCGCCGTCGCGTACCTGGACGACGACACGATGGTCCTCTCGGCCACGACCGCGTCCAAGAACCCCAAGGACCAGCTCGACTTCTTCCCCCTCACGGTGGACGTCGAGGAGCGGATGTACGCGGCCGGCAAGATCCCCGGCTCCTTCTTCCGCCGGGAGGGCCGCCCCTCCGAGGACGCGATCCTCACCTGTCGCCTGATCGACCGCCCGCTGCGCCCCTCCTTCAAGAAGGGCCTGCGCAACGAGATCCAGATCGTCGAGACGATCATGGCGCTCAACCCCGACCACCTCTACGACGTGGTCGCGATCAACGCCGCCTCCTGCTCCACGCAGCTCGCCGGCCTGCCCTTCTCGGGCCCCATCGGCGGCACCCGCGTCGCCCTCATCAAGGGCCAGTGGGTCGCCTTCCCGACGCACACCGAGCTGGAGGACGCCGTCTTCGACATGGTCGTCGCCGGTCGTGTCCTGGAGGACGGCGACGTCGCGATCATGATGGTCGAGGCCGAGGCCACCGAGAAGACGATCCAGCTCGTCGCGGGCGGCGCCACCGCCCCCACCGAGGAGGTCGTCGCCTCCGGCCTGGAGGCCGCGAAGCCCTTCATCAAGGTGCTCTGCAAGGCCCAGGCCGACCTCGCGGCGAAGGCCGCGAAGCCGACCGGCGAGTTCCCGATCTTCCTGGACTTCCAGGACGACGTGTACGAGGCACTCACCGCCGCCGTGCGCGGCGAGCTGGCCCAGGCGCTCACCATCGCGGGCAAGCAGGAGCGCGAGGCCGAGCTGGACCGCGTCAAGGGCCTCGCCGCCGAGAAGCTGCTCCCGCAGTTCGAGGGCCGCGAGAAGGAGATCTCCGCCGCCTACCGCGCCCTCACCAAGGCCGTGGTCCGCGAGCGCGTGATCAAGGACAAGAAGCGCATCGACGGCCGCGGCGTCACCGACATCCGCACCCTGGCCGCCGAGGTCGAGGCGATCCCGCGGGTCCACGGCTCGGCGCTCTTCGAGCGCGGCGAGACGCAGATCCTCGGCGTCACGACGCTCAACATGCTCCGCATGGAGCAGCAGCTGGACACCCTCTCCCCGGTGACCCGCAAGCGTTACATGCACAACTACAACTTCCCGCCGTACTCCACCGGCGAGACCGGCCGGGTCGGCTCCCCCAAGCGCCGCGAGATCGGCCACGGCGCCCTCGCCGAGCGCGCCCTCGTGCCCGTCCTGCCGACGCGTGAGGAGTTCCCCTACGCGATCCGCCAGGTCTCCGAGGCGCTCGGCTCCAACGGCTCGACGTCGATGGGCTCCGTCTGCGCCTCGACCATGTCGCTCCTGAACGCCGGTGTGCCCCTCAAGGCCCCGGTCGCCGGTATCGCGATGGGCCTCATCTCCGAGACCGTCGGCGGCGAGACGCACTACGTCACGCTCACCGACATCCTCGGTGCCGAGGACGCCTTCGGCGACATGGACTTCAAGGTCGCCGGTACGAAGGAGTTCGTCACCGCGCTCCAGCTCGACACCAAGCTCGACGGCATCCCCGCCTCCGTGCTGGCCGCCGCGCTCAAGCAGGCCCGTGACGCCCGCCTCCACATCCTCGACGTGATGATGGAAGCGATCGACACGCCGGACGAGATGTCCCCCAACGCCCCGCGGATCATCACCGTCAAGATCCCCGTGGACAAGATCGGCGAGGTCATCGGCCCCAAGGGCAAGATGATCAACCAGATCCAGGAGGACACCGGCGCCGAGATCACGATCGAGGACGACGGCACCATCTACATCGGTGCCGCCGACGGCCCCGCCGCCGAGGCCGCCCGCACCACGATCAACAGCATCGCCAACCCGACGATGCCGGAGGTCGGCGAGCGCTACCTGGGCACGGTCGTCAAGACCACGACCTTCGGCGCGTTCGTCTCGCTGCTGCCCGGCAAGGACGGCCTGCTGCACATCTCGCAGATCCGCAAGCTCGCCGGTGGCAAGCGCGTGGAGAACGTCGAGGACGTCCTCGGTGTGGGCCAGAAGGTCCAGGTCGAGATCGCCGAGATCGACTCGCGCGGCAAGCTCTCCCTCATCCCGGTCATCGAGGGCGAGGACGGCGACGAGAAGAAGGACGACACGGACAAGTGACGTCACGCAGTCCGCGTACGACGGCCCGCCCCTCCACCAAGGGGCGGGCCGTCGCCCGTACCACCGAAACCACGAAGCGGGCCGCCAAGCCGGCGAAGCCGGCGGCCGCATCCACGAGGGCTGCGGCCCCGGCCGCCAAGGCCCGCACCCAGACCCTCCTGCCCGGCAAGGACGGCGTCGGCACGGTCCGCCGCACGACGCTCCCCGGCGGCCTCCGCGTCGTCACCGAGACCCTGCCCTCGGTCCGCTCCGCGACCTTCGGCATTTGGGCGCACGTCGGCTCCCGCGACGAGACCCCGACGCTCAACGGCGCGACGCACTACCTCGAACACCTCCTCTTCAAGGGCACCAAGCGCCGCAGCGCCCTCGACATCTCCGCCGCGCTCGACGCGGTCGGCGGCGAGATGAACGCCTTCACGGCGAAGGAGTACACGTGCTACTACGCGCGCGTGCTCGACACCGACCTGCCGCTCGCCATCGACGTCGTCTGCGACATGCTCACGGGCTCGACCCTGGACCCCGCCGACGTCGACGCCGAGCGGGGCGTCATCCTCGAAGAGATCGCGATGACCGAGGACGACCCGGGCGACGTCGTGCACGACCTCTTCGCGCACACGATGCTCGGCGACACGCCACTCGGCCGCCCCGTCCTCGGCACCGTGGACACGATCAACGCGCTCGGCCGCGACCAGATCGCCCGCTTCTACAAGCGCCACTACGACCCGACGCACCTCGTCGTCGCCGCGGCGGGCAACGTCGACCACGCGAAGGTCGTACGGCAGGTACGCGCCGCCTTCGACCGCGCGGGCGCGCTCGGCCGCGCCGACGCCGCCCCGCTCGGCCCCCGCGAGGGCACGCGGCTCATCAAGGCCGCGGGCCGCGTCGAGGTCCAGAACCGCCGCACCGAGCAGGCCCACGTCGTGCTCGGCGTGCCCGGCATCGCCCGTACCGACGAGCGCCGCTGGGCCCTCGGGGTCCTCAACACGGCCCTCGGCGGCGGCATGTCCTCGCGCCTGTTCCAGGAGGTGCGCGAGAAGCGCGGCCTTGCGTACAGCGTGTACTCGTACACCTCCTCCTTCGCCGACTGCGGTCTCTTCGGCGTCTACGCCGGATGCAGGCCCAGCCAGGTCGACGACGTCCTGAAGATCTGCCGCGACGAACTGGAGACCGTCGCCGCGCACGGCCTCGACGACGACGAGATCCGCCGCGCCATCGGACAGCTCGCCGGGTCCACCGTCCTCGGCCTGGAGGACACGGGCGCGCTCATGAACCGCATCGGCAAGAGCGAACTGTGCTGGGGCGAGCAGCTCTCCGTCGACGACATGCTCGCGAAGATCGCCGCGGTCACCCCCGACGAGGTCCGCGCCGTCGCCCGTGACATCCTCGGTCAGCGCCCCTCGCTGTCGGTGATCGGGCCGCTCAAGGACCGCCAGTCGGCGCGCCTGCACGAGGCCGTCGCCTGAGCGACGCGCGACGTGGCACCGGGAACCGGGCGACGTCGCGCACCGACCGCACCGCCGCGCGACGTCGCGTCGTCGACCCCGTACGACGCGACGTCGCGCGGCACCGGCGTCGTACGCGACGTCGCGTCGTCCCCACGCGACGTCGCGTCACGGCGCCGCCCGCCCGACCCGCCCCGGACCCCGTACGCACCCGGAGGAAGACACCACATGAGCAAGCTGCGCGTCGCCGTCATCGGCGCCAGGGGCCGGATCGGCTCCGAGGCCGTCCGCGCCGTCGAGGCCGCCGACGACCTCGAACTCGTCGCCGCGATCGGCCGTGAGGACCCGCTGACGGCACTCACCGAAGCGGGCGCCCAGGTCGCCGTCGAACTGACCCGCCCCGACGCCGTCATGGCCAACCTCGCCTACTGCCTCGACCAGGGCATCCACGCCGTCGTCGGCACCACCGGCTGGACCGACGAGCGCCTGACGCAGGTGCGCGAACGGCTCGCGACGTCGCCCGGCACCGGTGTCCTCATCGCCCCGAACTTCTCCGTCGGCGCCGTCCTCACGATGAAGTTCGCGCAGGCGGCCGCGCCGTACTTCGAGTCCGTCGAGGTCATCGAGCTGCACCACCCGAAGAAGGCCGACGCGCCCTCCGGCACCGCCGCGCGCACCGCGCAGCTCATCGCCGAGGCCCGCGAGGCCGCCGGGAGCGCCCCCATGCCGGACGCGACGGCCACGGCGCTCGACGGCGCGCGCGGCGCCTCGGTGGCCGGCGTGCCCGTGCACTCCGTACGCCTGCGCGGCCTTCTCGCCCACCAGGAGGTCCTGCTCGGCGCCGAGGGCGAGACCCTCACCATCCGGCACGACTCGCTGCACCACAGCAGCTTCATGCCGGGCATCCTGCTCGGCGTACGCCGCGTCGTGGAAACGCCAGGGCTCACCTTCGGCCTGGAACACTTCCTCGACCTGAGCTGAGCGGAACCGATGCGCGCCAAGCTGACCTACGCGGTCACCGCCCTCGTCCTCGTCTTCTACTTCGTCCTCGCGGGTGACCGCGGCATCCTGCTCATCCGGCAGGGCACCGCGGTCACCGTGCTCTTCGGCGTCGCGGTCCTGATCCTGCCGCTCATCGGCATCTGGTTCCTGTGGCAGAACACGCGCTTCGTCACGCGTGCCAACGCCCTCGCCGCCGCGCTCGACGCCGAGGGCGGCCTCCCGCCGGACGAACTCGAACGCACCCCGTCGGGCCGCATCGACCGCGCGTCGGCCGACGCCGTCTTCGCACGCCGCAAGGCTGAGACCGAGGACCACCCCGACGACTGGCGGTGCTGGTTCCGCCTCGCCGTCGCCTACCAGGACGCCCGCGACACCCCCCGCGCCCGCAAGGCCATGCAGCACGCCCTGCGCCTGCACGCGAGGGACCGGGCGGCCGCGCCCTCCCTCACCCCCCGCGACTGACCCGGCGCGGCACACGCGAGAGGGGCGGGCGGCACGTCGCTTGCCACCCGCCCCTCCTGCGCTCCGGCTACGAGCCCGCCACCGCGCCTCAGCGCCGCCCGGCCGCCTGCCCCGTCACGTACTCGTCCGCCCACGCCTCCAGCGTGTCCGCCGCCCGCTCGAAGCCCTCGGTGCGCGAGAGGAAGTCCGCGTTGTGGTCCGTGAGCAGCGGCCCGGTGACACTCTGCCGCCGCGCCGTCAGCACGACGGCCTGCCCCTGCACGCTGCGCGGCAGCCCCAGGACCTTCACCGGCTGCTGCACGGTGCGCACCGCGCTCACCTGGCCCCAGGGGTACGTACGCGTGCGCAGGAACCCGGTACGGCGCACGCCGCGCGCACTCACCCAGGCCCCCATCCGCAGCCCGCGCAGCGCGCCCGCTATCAGCAGCACCGCGAAGACCACCGAGGCGAGCGCGCCGCTCGCGTTCTTGGCGAGGCCGATCGCGAGCGCGGCGACGAGCACGAAGGAGGCCAGCAGCAGCACGAGCGCGGCGAGCGCCACGCGCCAGGGCCCGGGGCGGTACGGGCGGCGCCACACCTCGCGGTCGTGGTACGGCAGCGCGACGTCGTCGGCGCCCTCCTCGAAAGTGCGGTCCGCCGTCAGGAAGGGCAGGGGCACGACTGGTTCCTCACTCATTCCGCGCGCACAGGGAGTTGCGACAGGGGTTGTGAGCGGTGAGGCTACAGAGACCCCCGGCCATTCACCACTCCGGGGGTCTGTGCGCGCAGCCGTGCGAATCCCCGCACAGGGGATGTGAGCAGGCGAAGCGGATCAGCGGGGATCGGACGCCACGGAGTGCTGCGTGTGCTGCGGGGCCGTCTCCTGCGAGAGGGCCGGCAGCCCGAAGAGCAGGCTGCCCACGAGGCCGCCGACCACGGTCAGCCCCACAAGCGTGCGCACCACGAGCTGACCCCGGTCGGGCCGCTCGCGGGGTGGGGGCTCGACGTTGCTGCGGTACTTCTCCGCTTCGGCCAGGAAGGCGAAGGGAACAGGCTCACGCCGTCGGAACATATAAGGCGCTTCTCCTCGGAAACTCGTCGTGGACGGGTGCGGACTGTCCGGAAAGAAGTCGGAAAACCCGCATATCAGATTACGGCCTCGGTGTGCTTCCGAACACATCGGCCCTACTCGTACAGACGCGTGGAAGGGGTCTGTGGTGCCCGTTTTGGCGAGCTTCCGCGAAAAATGTCACGAGAGACCTCCGATCGGGGGGTGTCGTACCCGGACCGTAGAGTGGGCGCCGCCCCCACGAAGCGACTGGAAGGACCACCGCCGGTGACCGAGACCTCTCAGGTGACCCCCGCCGAGACCGTCAAACCCACGTTCCGCAGCGAGATCACGGTGGAGCTGGTCAAGCACGCCGCCTCGGACCAGGACGTGCTGTGGGCCGCGCGGGTCTCCACGGCGGGCGAGCAGTCGCTCGACGAGCTGAAGAAGGACCCGGAGCGCTCCAAGGGGCTCATCAACTACCTCATGCGGGACCGCCACGGCAGCCCCTTCGAGCACAACTCGATGACCTTCTTCATCAGCGCGCCGATCTTCGTCTTCCGCGAGTTCATGCGGCACCGCGTCGGCTGGTCCTACAACGAGGAGTCCGGCCGCTACCGGGAGCTGCAGCCCGTCTTCTACGTGCCGGGGCCCGAGCGCAAGCTCGTGCAGGAGGGCCGCCCCGGCAAGTACGTCTTCGTCGACGGCAGCCCCGAGCAGCACGCCCTGACCGAGCGCGCCATGCGGGAGTCCTACGGACAGGCCTACGAGACGTACCAGGAGATGCTCGCGGCGGGCGTCGCCCGCGAGGTCGCCCGCGCGGTCCTCCCTGTCGGCCTCTACTCCTCGATGTACGCGACGTGCAACGCCCGCTCGCTCATGCACTTCCTCGGCCTGCGCACGCAGCACGAGCAGGCGAAGGTGCCGAGCTTCCCGCAGCGCGAGATCGAGATGGCCGGTGAGCGGATGGAGGAGCTGTGGGCGGGGCTCATGCCCCTCACCCACGCGGCCTTCAACAAGAATGGCCGCATGGCCCCCTGATGCGTCGCGACCGGTGCGGGGGCAGGGGCCGGGCCGGGGCGTGCACACATGTACGGGCAAGGAGGAAAGTGTCCGTATTGCGGCTTTTCGTATGGTTCAACTAGCCTGGCCGCACGGGCCCGGCGCCGCGTGAACCCCCGAGCGCGCGGCGCCGGGTTCCTCTGAGCCGATGCCCCCGTACACTCGCCGCGACGCCCCGAGGGCCCGAGCGGAGCCGAGCACCGAGTAGCGTGTTACTTATGGCTTTGACCTCCACTCCGCAGACCCCCTTCGGGCGGGTCCTCACCGCTATGGTCACGCCCTTCACGGCGGACGGCGATCTCGACCTCGACGGCGCGCAGCGACTTGCCGCGCAGCTGGTGGACGCGGGCAATGACGGCCTGGTGATCAACGGGACCACCGGGGAGTCGCCCACCACCAGCGACGCGGAGAAAGCCGATCTCGTCCGGGCGGTGCTGGAGGCAGTGGGGGACCGGGCGCACGTCGTCGCCGGTGTCGGGACCAATGACACACGGCACAGCATCGAGCTGGCCCGCTCCGCCGAGGCGGTCGGCGCCCACGGGCTGCTGGCGGTGACCCCGTACTACAACAAGCCACCGCAAGAGGGGCTGCTGCACCACTTCACGGCCCTCGCGGACGCCACCGGGCTGCCGGTCATGCTCTACGACATCCCGGGCCGCAGCGGCGTCCCGATCTCCACCGAGACGCTGGTCAGGCTCGCCGAGCACCCGCGCATCGTGGCGAACAAGGACGCCAAGGGCGACCTGGGACGCTCGGGCTGGGCCATCGCCCGCAGCGGCCTCGCCTGGTACTCGGGCGATGACATGCTCAACCTGCCGCTCCTGTCGATCGGCGCGGTCGGCTTCGTCTCGGTCGTCGGGCACGTCGTGACCCCGGAGCTGCGCGCGATGCTCGACGCGCACCTGGCGGGCGACGTGCAGAAGGCCCTGGAGATCCACCAGCGGCTGCTGCCGGTCTTCACCGGCATGTTCCGCACGCAGGGTGTCATGACCACGAAGGCGGCGCTGGCGCTCCAGGGCAGGCCGAGCGGCCCGCTGCGGCTGCCGATGGTGGGACTGAGCGAGGAGGAGACGGCCCAGCTCAAGATCGATCTGGCCGCCGGCGGGGTAGAACTCGCACCACAGACTTCATAACCGAATAGCCCGTCCGGCTCCGGAGGGGCGCGGAGGATTCCGCGTTCCCCGGGCCCGGGCACGGCACTGCTCACACAACAGCACGAACGTCACACACGCCACGTGCCCCGCACGTGGCGTGTGTGGTTGAGGAGAGTCTTTTGAGTCATCCGCACCCTGAACTGGGCCCGCCCCCGAAGCTTGCCGAAGGTGGCCTGCGGGTCACGCCGCTCGGCGGTCTCGGCGAGATCGGCCGCAACATGACCGTCTTCGAATTCGGCGGGCGTCTGCTGATCGTCGACTGCGGAGTGCTCTTCCCGGAGGAGGAGCAGCCCGGAATCGACCTGATCCTGCCGGACTTCACATCGATCCGGAACCGGCTGAACGACATCGAGGGCATCGTCCTCACCCACGGCCACGAGGACCACATCGGCGCGGTGCCGTACCTGCTCCGCGAGAAGCCGGACATCCCGCTGATCGGCTCCAAGCTGACCCTCGCGCTCATCGAGGCGAAGCTCCAGGAGCACCGCATCCGCCCGTACACCCTGGAGGTGCGCGAGGGGAACCGCGAGCGGGTCGGTCCCTTCGACTGCGAGTTCATCGCGGTCAACCACTCCATCCCCGACGCGCTCGCGGTCGCGATCCGCACCCCGGCCGGCATGGTCGTGCACACCGGTGACTTCAAGATGGACCAGCTCCCGCTGGACCACAGGCTCACCGACCTGACGACCTTCGCGCGGCTCGGCGAGGAGGGCATCGACCTCCTCCTCACCGACTCGACGAACGCCGAGGTCCCCGGGTTCACGCCGCACGAACGGGACATCTCCAGCGTCCTGCGACAGGTCTTCGGCGGCGCACGCAAGCGGATCATCGTGGCGAGCTTCGCGAGCCACGTGCACCGCATCCAGCAGGTGCTCGACGCCGCGCACGCGTACGGCCGCAGGGTCGCCTTCGTCGGCCGCTCGATGGTCCGCAACATGGGCATCGCGCGCGACCTCGGGTACCTCAAGGTTCCGGCGGGGCTCATCGTCGACGTGAAGGCGCTCGACGACCTCCCCGACGAGGAGGTGGTGCTTGTCTGCACCGGCTCCCAGGGCGAGCCGATGGCCGCGCTCTCGCGCATGGCCAACCGAGATCACCAGATCCGCATCGTCCAGGGCGACACCGTCGTCCTGGCCTCCTCGCTGATCCCGGGCAACGAGAACTCGGTGTACCGGGTGATCAACGGCCTGACCCGGTGGGGCGCGAACGTCGTGCACAAGGGCAACGCCAAGGTGCACGTCTCGGGCCACGCGTCGGCGGGCGAGCTGCTGTACTTCTACAACATCTGCAAGCCGAAGAACCTGATGCCGGTGCACGGCGAATGGCGCCACCTGCGCGCCAACGCCGAGCTGGGCGCTCTCACCGGCGTCCCGCACGACCACATCGTCATCGCCGAGGACGGCGTCGCCGTCGACCTGATCGACGGCCGCGCCCGCATCAGCGGCAAGGTCCAGGCGGGATACGTGTACGTGGACGGCCTCTCGGTCGGCGACGTGACCGAGTCCTCGCTCAAGGACCGCCGCATCCTCGGGGAAGAGGGCATCATCTCGGTCTTCCTCGTCGTGGACTCCACGACCGGCAAGATCACGGGCGGCCCGCACATCCAGGCCCGCGGCTCGGGCATCGAGGACGCGGCCTTCGCGGGCGTGATGCCCAAGATCGACGACGCCATCGGGCGTGCGGCCAGGGACGGCGTGCTGGAGACCTACCAGCTCCAGCAGCTGATCCGCCGGACCGTCGGCAAGTGGGTCTCGGACAACTACCGGCGCAGGCCGATGATCCTCCCGGTCGTCGTGGAGGTCTGACCCCGCGTCAGCGAGTACGAGGGAGCGGGGCGCCCGGATTTGCATCCGGGCGCCCCGCTCCAGTACGTTTGGCGACACCGCCGCTTCGGAGCCCGGCACCTCTGTGTGCCCGGGGAGCCGGAAGGGGGCGGGAAATCCGGCTCAGAACTTCTGATAAAGTCGGAAACGCCGAAAGGGAAACGGAAAGGCCGAGAGGCCGGTCCGGGAACCGGAAAGCACCGAGGAAATCGGGCCCGAGAGAGTCTGATAGAGTCGGAAACACGAAATACCGAAGGGAAAACGCCCGGAGGAAAGCCCGAGAGGGTGAGTACGAAGGAAGCGTCCGTTCCTTGAGAACTCAACAGCGTGCCAAAAGTCAACGCCAGATATGTTGATACCCCGACCGATGGCCATTACGGCCTGAGGTTGAGGTTCCTTTGAAACACACACAGCGAGGACGCTGTGAACCTGGGGGATTATTCCTCTCCCGGTTCCGCTCTCGTGGTGGTATCCCGATTACGGGAAAACATTCACGGAGAGTTTGATCCTGGCTCAGGACGAACGCTGGCGGCGTGCTTAACACATGCAAGTCGAACGATGAACCGCTTTCGGGCGGGGATTAGTGGCGAACGGGTGAGTAACACGTGGGCAATCTGCCCTGCACTCTGGGACAAGCCCTGGAAACGGGGTCTAATACCGGATACTCACTGCCTTGGGCATCCAGGGTGGTGGAAAGCTCCGGCGGTGCAGGATGAGCCCGCGGCCTATCAGCTAGTTGGTGAGGTAATGGCTCACCAAGGCGACGACGGGTAGCCGGCCTGAGAGGGCGACCGGCCACACTGGGACTGAGACACGGCCCAGACTCCTACGGGAGGCAGCAGTGGGGAATATTGCACAATGGGCGAAAGCCTGATGCAGCGACGCCGCGTGAGGGATGACGGCCTTCGGGTTGTAAACCTCTTTCAGCAGGGAAGAAGCGAGAGTGACGGTACCTGCAGAAGAAGCGCCGGCTAACTACGTGCCAGCAGCCGCGGTAATACGTAGGGCGCAAGCGTTGTCCGGAATTATTGGGCGTAAAGAGCTCGTAGGCGGCTTGTCACGTCGGTTGTGAAAGCCCGGGGCTTAACCCCGGGTCTGCAGTCGATACGGGCAGGCTAGAGTTCGGTAGGGGAGATCGGAATTCCTGGTGTAGCGGTGAAATGCGCAGATATCAGGAGGAACACCGGTGGCGAAGGCGGATCTCTGGGCCGATACTGACGCTGAGGAGCGAAAGCGTGGGGAGCGAACAGGATTAGATACCCTGGTAGTCCACGCCGTAAACGGTGGGCACTAGGTGTGGGCAACATTCCACGTTGTCCGTGCCGCAGCTAACGCATTAAGTGCCCCGCCTGGGGAGTACGGCCGCAAGGCTAAAACTCAAAGGAATTGACGGGGGCCCGCACAAGCAGCGGAGCATGTGGCTTAATTCGACGCAACGCGAAGAACCTTACCAAGGCTTGACATACACCGGAAACGGCCAGAGATGGTCGCCCCCTTGTGGTCGGTGTACAGGTGGTGCATGGCTGTCGTCAGCTCGTGTCGTGAGATGTTGGGTTAAGTCCCGCAACGAGCGCAACCCTTGTCCCGTGTTGCCAGCAAGCCCTTCGGGGTGTTGGGGACTCACGGGAGACCGCCGGGGTCAACTCGGAGGAAGGTGGGGACGACGTCAAGTCATCATGCCCCTTATGTCTTGGGCTGCACACGTGCTACAATGGCCGGTACAATGAGCTGCGATACCGCGAGGTGGAGCGAATCTCAAAAAGCCGGTCTCAGTTCGGATTGGGGTCTGCAACTCGACCCCATGAAGTCGGAGTTGCTAGTAATCGCAGATCAGCATTGCTGCGGTGAATACGTTCCCGGGCCTTGTACACACCGCCCGTCACGTCACGAAAGTCGGTAACACCCGAAGCCGGTGGCCCAACCCCTTGTGGGAGGGAGCTGTCGAAGGTGGGACCAGCGATTGGGACGAAGTCGTAACAAGGTAGCCGTACCGGAAGGTGCGGCTGGATCACCTCCTTTCTAAGGAGCACTTCTTACCTGATCTCTTCGGAGTGAGGGTCAAGGGGCCAGTACATCGGCGAGTGTTCGATGCTGGTTGCTCATGGGTGGAACGTTGACTATTCGGCACCAGAGTGTGTGAGGGACTGCTAGTACTGCTTCGGCGTGGAACGCGGGGATTTCTCACCGGTCTGGTGTCGGGCACGTTGTTGGGTGTCTGAGGGTACGGCCGTTTGGTTGTTCCTCATGCCGACCCCAGTGAAGCATCGCGTGAGTGGTGTGTGATGGGTGGTTGGTCGTTGTTTGAGAACTGCACAGTGGACGCGAGCATCTGTGGCCAAGTTTTTAAGGGCGCACGGTGGATGCCTTGGTACCAGGAACCGATGAAGGACGTGGGAGGCCGCGATAGGCCCCGGGGAGCTGTCAACCGAGCTTTGATCCGGGGGTGTCCGAATGGGGAAACCCGGCAGTCGTCATGGGCTGTCACCCGCTGCTGAATGTATAGGCAGTGTGGAGGGAACGCGGGGAAGTGAAACATCTCAGTACCCGCAGGAAGAGAAAACAACCGTGATTCCGGGAGTAGTGGCGAGCGAAACCGGATGAGGCCAAACCGTATGTGTGTGATACCCGGCAGGGGTTGCATGTGCGGGGTTGTGGGATTGCGCTTCAGTCGTCTGCCGGCGGCTGGGTGAGTCAGAAACCATCATGATAGGCGAAGGACATGCGAAAGGTCCGGCGTAGAGGGTAAGACCCCCGTAGCTGAAATTGTGATGGCTCACTTGCGTGACTCCCAAGTAGCACGGGGCCCGAGAAATCCTGTGTGAATCTGGCGGGACCACCCGCTAAGCCTAAATATTCCCTGGTGACCGATAGCGGATAGTACCGTGAGGGAATGGTGAAAAGTACCGCGGGAGCGGAGTGAAATAGTACCTGAAACCGTGTGCCTACAAGCCGTGGGAGCGTCGCGCGAGGACTTGTCCTTGCGTCGTGACTGCGTGCCTTTTGAAGAATGAGCCTGCGAGTTTGCGGTGTGTTGCGAGGTTAACCCGTGTGGGGAAGCCGTAGCGAAAGCGAGTCCGAACAGGGCGGTGGAGTAGCACGCTCAAGACCCGAAGCGGAGTGATCTAGCCATGGGCAGGTTGAAGCGGCTGTAAGAGGTCGTGGAGGACCGAACCCACCAGGGTTGAAAACCTGGGGGATGACCTGTGGTTAGGGGTGAAAGGCCAATCAAACTCCGTGATAGCTGGTTCTCCCCGAAATGCATTTAGGTGCAGCGTCGTGTGTTTCTTGCCGGAGGTAGAGCACTGGATAGGCGATGGGCCTTACCGGGTTACTGACCTTAGCCAAACTCCGAATGCCGGTAAGTGAGAGCACGGCAGTGAGACTGTGGGGGATAAGCTCCATGGTCGAGAGGGAAACAGCCCAGAGCATCGACTAAGGCCCCTAAGCGTACGCTAAGTGGGAAAGGATGTGGAGTCGCAGAGACAACCAGGAGGTTGGCTTAGAAGCAGCCACCCTTGAAAGAGTGCGTAATAGCTCACTGGTCTAGTGATTCCGCGCCGACAATGTAGCGGGGCTCAAGCGTACCGCCGAAGTCGTGTCATTGCAGCGTTAAGCCCTAACGGGTGTTGTGATGGGTAGGGGAGCGTCGTGTGCCGGGTGAAGCTGCCGTGTAAGCGAGTGGTGGACGGTTCACGAGTGAGAATGCAGGCATGAGTAGCGATTCACACGTGAGAAACGTGTGCGCCGATTGACTAAGGGTTCCTGGGTCAAGCTGATCTGCCCAGGGTAAGTCGGGACCTAAGGCGAGGCCGACAGGCGTAGTCGATGGATAACCGGTTGATATTCCGGTACCCGCTGTGAAGCGTCAAACATTGAATCCAGTGATGCTAAGCCCGTGAAGCCGCCCTGATCTCTTCGGAGTTGAGGGGAGTGGTGGAGCCGGTGACCCAGGCTGGTAGTAGGTGAGTGATGGGGTGACGCAGGAAGGTAGTCCATCCCGGGCGGTGGTTGTCCCGGGGTAAGGGTGTAGGGCGTTGCGTAGGTAAATCCGCGTAGCTTGTGCCTGAGACCTGATGCCGAGCCGATTGTGGTGAAGTGGATGATCCTATGCTGTCGAGAAAAGCCTCTAGCGAGTTTCATGGCGGCCCGTACCCTAAACCGACTCAGGTGGTCTGGTAGAGAATACCGAGGCGTTCGGGTGAACTATGGTTAAGGAACTCGGCAAAATGCCCCCGTAACTTCGGGAGAAGGGGGGCCACACTTGGTGATCCGATTTACTCGGTGAGCTGGGGGTGGCCGCAGAGACCAGCGAGAAGCGACTGTTTACTAAAAACACAGGTCCGTGCGAAGCCGTAAGGCGATGTATACGGACTGACGCCTGCCCGGTGCTGGAACGTTAAGGGGACCGGTTAGCTGACTTTCGGGTTGGCGAAGCTGAGAACTTAAGCGCCAGTAAACGGCGGTGGTAACTATAACCATCCTAAGGTAGCGAAATTCCTTGTCGGGTAAGTTCCGACCTGCACGAATGGCGTAACGACTTCTCGACTGTCTCAACCATAGGCCCGGTGAAATTGCATTACGAGTAAAGATGCTCGTTTCGCGCAGCAGGACGGAAAGACCCCGGGACCTTTACTACAGTTTGATATTGGTGTTCGGTTCGGCTTGTGTAGGATAGGTGGGAGACTGTGAAGCGGCCACGCCAGTGGTTGTGGAGTCGTTGTTGAAATACCACTCTGGTCGTGCTGGATGTCTAACCCGGGTCCGTGATCCGGATCGGGGACAGTGTCTGATGGGTAGTTTAACTGGGGCGGTTGCCTCCTAAAGAGTAACGGAGGCGCCCAAAGGTTCCCTCAGCCTGGTTGGTAATCAGGTGGTGAGTGTAAGTGCACAAGGGAGCTTGACTGTGAGACCGACGGGTCGAGCAGGGACGAAAGTCGGGACTAGTGATCCGGCGGTGGCTTGTGGAAGCGCCGTCGCTCAACGGATAAAAGGTACCCCGGGGATAACAGGCTGATCTTCCCCAAGAGTCCATATCGACGGGATGGTTTGGCACCTCGATGTCGGCTCGTCGCATCCTGGGGCTGGAGTCGGTCCCAAGGGTTGGGCTGTTCGCCCATTAAAGCGGTACGCGAGCTGGGTTTAGAACGTCGTGAGACAGTTCGGTCCCTATCCGCTGTGCGCGTAGGAATATTGAGAAGGGCTGTCCCTAGTACGAGAGGACCGGGACGGACGAACCTCTGGTGTGCCAGTTGTTCTGCCAAGGGCATGGCTGGTTGGCTACGTTCGGGAGGGATAACCGCTGAAAGCATCTAAGCGGGAAGCCTGCTTCGAGATGAGTGTTCCCACCTCCTTTGAGAGGGTAAGGCTCCCAGTAGACGACTGGGTTGATAGGCCGGATATGGAAGCCCTGTGAGGGGTGGAGTTGACCGGTACTAATAGGCCGAGGGCTTGTCCTCAGTTGCTCGCGTCCACTGTGTTGGTTCTGAAACCACGAACAACCGGACCACGTCCTTTTGAGGGGCGGGGTGGTTGTGGGTTTTATAGTGTTTCGGTGGTCATAGCGCGTGGGAAACGCCCGGTTACATTCCGAACCCGGAAGCTAAGCTGCGTAGCGCCGATGGTACTGCAAGGGGGACCTTGTGGGAGAGTAGGACGCCGCCGAACAAATATTGAAAGGGTGCCCCGAGTCCTCGGACTCGGGGCACCCTTTTTTCTTTCCCAGCGTTTCTTTCCACTTCGCGTCGTGTTCATGTCGGCGGGCAACCATCCAGGTATGGACACCGCGAGGTTGCTGCGAGCCGCAGGTATCGGAAGCGGGGACGAGGTCGTCATATCCGCGTTCGACGGCACCGGGATCGCCGAGGCCGTCGTCGGCCTTGGCGCGCGCCCCGTCTTCGCCGACATCGATCCGTACACGTACAACCTGGACGTCGCCCACGTGGCGAGTGTGCTGGGACCGGGCACGGCGGCGGTGGTCGTCGGGCACCGCTTCGGGTGCCCTGCGCCGCTCGGGGCGGTGAGGGAACTCGGCGAGCGACACGGGCTGCTCGTACTGGAGCACCACGAGGCGGGTGCGGAGCGGGCCGTGCCGAGGGCGCGGACGGAGGGGGCCCGTTACCTCGACGCGCGCCTGCGTGGTGTTGTGCCGCCGCGCGGCGGGGCCGACCACACGTACCTGCGATACGTCGCGCGCGTGCCGGGCAACGGCCGGCCCGACAGGGACGCCTTCGTCCGCGCCGCGCGCGCGAAGGGGATCGACTGCCGCATCCCCGTGCCGACACCGCTGCACCGCCTGCCGGGATACCGGCGCGACGTCCGCCTGCCCGTCACCGAGAACGCCGCGGCCGAGACGCTCGCGTTGCCCCTCGGCGACGGCCTGCCGAAGCGGGAACTCCAGCGGCTCGTCGCGGTGTGCAACGCGCTCGGCGGCGTCGTGCGGCTGCCCGTGCGGAGCTGAGAAGGCCGGTGGGGACGTGGTGCGGGGGGAGCACGGAATCGGGGTATGATTTCGTTCGTCGCCACGCGCGGGAGCGCGTGCGGGACAGGCCCCAATAGCTCAGTCGGCAGAGCGTCTCCATGGTAAGGAGAAGGTCAACGGTTCGATTCCGTTTTGGGGCTCAGTGAAAGCCGGGAAGTACGAGAAAGGCCCCCGCCATCAGGCGGGGGCCTTTCTCGTACTTCCCGTTCAGTCCTGGTGAATGCCGGGCAGGCGCATCGCGAGAATCGCCATGTCGTCGGACGGGGCGTCGGCAGCGAAATTCGCGACGGCGCGCATGACGCGTGAGGCGACGGCGCCCGCCGTCAGACCTGTGCAGCCCTTCAGGACCTCGGCGAGGCCGTCGTCGCCCAGCATGCGTGTCCCCTCACGGCGCTCGGTGATGCCGTCCGTGACGCACAGCAGGACATCGCCCGGGTCGAGAGTGACCGTCTCCTCGTACAGCTCCAGGTCGTCCATCACCCCGAGCAGCGGCTGCGGCTCAGCGGCCGGGCTCACGGTGCCGTCCTGGTGCAGGCGCAGCGGCAGCGGGTGACCCGCGCACACCACCTTCAGCAGGGCGCTGCCGTCCTCGCGGGGGTGCAGCTCCCCGTAGAGCAGCGTGAGGAAGCGGCTGCGGGGGCCCTCGTCGAGGATCGCCGCGTTGAGGCGTTCCAGGACCGCGGGGCCCGGCAGGTTCTCGCGGGCCAGGAGGCGCAGCGCGTGGCGCGCGAGGCCCGTCACCGCGGCGGCCTCGGGGCCCGTACCGCACACGTCGCCGATCGCGAAGCCGTAGACGCCCTCGCGGATCGGGAAGAGGTCGTAGAAGTCGCCGCCGACCTCGTTGCCCTCGCCCGCCGCGCGGTAGATGACCTCGACCTCGACGTGGGGAACCGTCGGAAGCGGCTCGGGCGGCAGGAGGGAGCGCTGGAGCGACTGGCTGATCGCGTTGCGTTCCGAGTACAGGCGCGCGTTGTCGAGGGCGAGCGCGGCACGGCGCGAGAGGTCCTCGGCGAGTTCGAGGATCTCCTGGCGGAAGTGCTCGTCGGCAGGCTTGCCGAGCGTGAGCATCCCGATGACGCGGTTGCGCGCGACGAGCGGCAGGACGACGGTCTCGCCGCCGACGGCCGCCGCCGTCGCGAGGGTGTCGCCGATGCCCGAGCCGACGAGGGTCACCTCGCCGGGGTCGAGGCTGCGCATCGAGTCGCGCAGCGCCGCCTGGTGCGCGGCCTCGGCCGGCGCCGTCCACACGCGCGGCCCCGGCGTCGTCACCGGCTCCGGCGGCGCGACGCGGGTCAGGAGCGCCTTCAGGCCGTCGATGCGGTCCTCGTCCTCGTGCAGCACGTACGAGAGATACGGCTCCGAGGCCGGGTCGGCGATCGTGTAGACGGCGCACCACGTCGCGACGTTCGGCACCGTCATCTGCGCCATGAGCGCGAGCGTCTGGTCCCGGTCGAGCGTGCCCGCGAGGAGGTCGGACGCCTCGACGAGGAAGGAGAGCGAGCCGCGGCGCAGCTTCTCCAGCTCGCCCAGCCGCGCCGACTCGACGGCGAGCGCGATGCGGTCGGCGGCGAACTGGAGGCGCAGTGCCTCCTCGTTGGTGAAGCGCTCGGGGGACTCGGCGGCGACGCCGAGCGAGCCGGTGAGGCGGCCCTCGACCTTGAGCGGGACCGTCACGACGGAGCGCATCCCCGTGCCGTCGAGGAGCGGCACCGCGCCCGGCACGTCCTTGAGGTCCTCGTGCACGGCGGGCATACGCGCCGAGCCGTAGCGCCCGACGCCGGCCTCGACCTGGACGCGGGCGAAGCGCTGACGGGCGGAGGGCAGGCCCGTCGAGGCACGTACCTCCAGCTCCGTCTCGTCGTCCGTGGCGAGCAGGAGGAAGGCGGCGTCGCCTTCGAGCATGTCCCGCGCGCGTTCCACGGTGCGCTGGAGGAGGCCGTCGAGGTCCTCGGGCGGCGGGGTGCCGATGAAGGTCTCGAAGGCGTCGGGCGCCGTCGCGTCGCCGCGGCCGGTGCCGTCCTTGCGGGAGGGACGCAGCGGGGCCTGGAGGACGGCGCGCTCGTCGTCGTGGACGAGGAGGCAGACCGTGGAAGGGGCGCCGTCGGCATCGCGTACGCGCAGGTGCGAGGCGTAGACGGGGACGACGCGGCCCGAGGCGGAGCGGAGCCCGTAACTCCCCTCCCAGCGCGACAGGCGCAGCGCCTCGGCGACGCCCGTGCCCGTGCCAGGGGTGTGGGGCCAGGCGGCGAGGTCGGTGAGCGGTTTGCCGATGACCTGCGCGGCCGCGTAGCCGAACATCTCCTCCGCGTCCTCGTTCCACGCCGAGACGGTCTCGTCGGCGTCGAGCTGGACGACGGCGACGTGGACGTGGCCCGCGGCGAGCGGGAGCAGCTCGTCGGGCAGGAGCGGTCCCGCGCTGCGGGTGCCGACGGGGCGCGCGGGCAGGTCGAGGCGGAACCAGACGGTCTTGTGGGTCGAGGAGTACTCGACGCCCCAGCGCGCGGCGAGCGCCGCGCAGAGCTGGAGCCCGCGGCCGCCCTCGCGCTCGGGATCGGTGAGGATGTACGGGGCCGTGTGCAGCGGGACCTCGCGGTCGGGGTAGCGGTCGGCGACCTCGATGCGTACCCCGTCCTCCTCGCGCAGGCACAGGACCTCGGCGCTCGTGCCCGCGTGCACGACGGCGTTGGTGACCAGTTCGCTGGTCAGGACCGTCGCGTCGTCGACGAGGTCGGTGAAGCCCCAGCCCTGGAGGGTGTCGCGGACGAAGACGCGGGCCGTCGCGACGGAGCGTCCCTCGGGTGCGAAGGTGGCGGACGCCCGTGCGGTCACAGCACTCCCTGTCACGAAGTCGGCGTTCTCTGTGCTGGCGCGGGGCTCGGCGACGCGGGGGAGCCCGGCCCCCGCCAGGTCGTCGCCCGCCCGCGGTGTGGGGGCGTCGCCCGCCCCGGGGCGAGAATCCGGGGTGTCGTCCCCGGCGTAACCCAGTCCCATCCTCGGCCGCCCCTTTATCGCCGTGGTGCCGCGCGGTTGCCGTGGTGCCGCGCTCGGTTCCTGCCGCAGGCCCTCCCCCTGGACCGGACGGACCGGCGGGAGGGACAGCTCAGGCCCAGGTTACTTACCATCCGGGGTCCGGTGGATGCCGCTTCGCTGTGTTTCCGCCCCGAAGAGTGTCGCGGGGGCCCGAAGCTGCCGAACTGTTATGGCCTGCGGGGGGCGGGGTGAAACACTTGGGGGAGCCTTACGGAATGAACGGGCCCCGCCGCCGCGCGGTCCGGCACGAGCACGAGGTCGAAGCCCACGGGAGGGACCACGGTGGAGTCTGGCGCAGCGACGCGACGTACCCGTACGCGCGCGGAGAGCGGACAGCAGTCGTCCCGGAGCGAGCCCTCCAGGAACGGCCGGGCGGGAGGCAGGGCCAGGGGCAGGGGGACGACCGAGGTCGACACGGCCTCGCTCAACCGGCTCCTCGCCGCCCTGGAGGCGATGCGGGACGGGAACTTCCGAAAGCGCCTGACGGTCTCGGGCGACGGGATCATGGCCGAGATCGCGGCCGTCTTCAACGAGGTCGCCGACCGTAACCTCCACCTCACGGGCGAGCTGTCGCGCGTGCGGCGCGTCGTGGGGCGTGAGGGAAAACTCACGGAGCGGCTGGAGACCGGCGTACTCGAAGGGGCCTGGGCGACGGCGGTGACCGCGTCCAACGCGCTCGTCGACGAGCTGGCGCGCCCCGTCTCCGAGGTTGGCCGGGTGCTCTCCGCGGTCGCTGACGGTGACCTGGAGCAGCGCATGGAGCTGCGCGGGCAGAGCCCCGAGGGGACCTGGCACCCGCTGCGCGGCGAATTCCTCAAGGTGGGCCGTACCGTCAACAACCTTGTCGACATGCTCTCGACCTTCACCGACGAGGTGACGAGGGTCGCGAGCGAGGTCGGCACCGAGGGCAAGCTCGGTGGCCAGGCGAAGGTACGGGGCATGTCGGGGTCCTGGAAGGACCTCACCGACTCCGTCAACACGATGGCCTACCGCCTCACCGCCCAGGTCCGCGACATCGCGACGGTGACGACGGCGGTCGCCGAGGGCGATCTCTCGCGCAAGGTGACGGTGCACGTCGAAGGCGAGATGCTGGAGCTGAAGAACACCGTCAATACGATGGTCGACCAGCTCTCGGCGTTCTCGCAGGAGGTCACCCGCGTCGCGCGCGAGGTGGGCACCGAGGGCGAACTCGGCGGGCAGGCACGGGTGCCCGGCGTCGCCGGGGTGTGGAAGGACCTCACCGACTCGGTGAACCTCATGGCGGGGAACCTGACGGCGCAGGTGCGCGGGATCGCCGATGTCACGACGGCGGTCGCCAACGGGGACCTGTCGCGCAAGGTCGAGGTGAGCGCGCGCGGCGAGATCGCGCAACTCGCCCAGACCATCAACCAGATGACGCAGACGCTGCGCACCTTCGCCGACGAGGTGACGCGGGTGGCGCGCGAGGTCGGCTTCGACGGGCAGCTGGGCGGGCAGGCGAACGTGCCGGGCGCCGCGGGGACGTGGAAGGACCTCACGGACTCCGTCAACACCGTCTTCCGCAACCTCACGACGCAGGTGCGCGACATCGCGACGGTCACGACGGCGGTCGCGAGCGGTGATCTCTCGCAGAAGGTCACGGTCGCCGTGGCGGGCGAGATGCTGGAGCTGAAGAACACCGTCAACACGATGGTCGACCAGCTCCAGTCCTTCGGCTCCGAGGTGACCAGGGTCGCCCGCGAGGTCGGTGTCGAGGGACAGCTGGGCGGGCAGGCGAACGTGCCGGGCGCGGCGGGCACGTGGAAGGACCTGACCGACTCCGTCAACACGGCCTTCCGCAACCTCACCGGGCAGGTGCGCAACATCGCGCAGGTGACGACCGCGGTGGCCAGCGGTGACCTCTCGCAGAAGGTCACGGTGGACGTCTCCGGCGAGATGCTCGCGCTCAAGAACACCGTGAACACGATGGTCGACCAGTTGTCGTCCTTCGCCGAGCAGGTCACCAGGATGGCGCGCGACGTGGGCACCGAGGGGCGCCTCGGCGGTCAGGCCCGGGTCGACGGAGTGCTCGGTACGTGGCGTGAACTGACCGATTCGGTCAACTCGATGGCGTCCAACCTGACCTCGCAGGTGCGGCAGATCGCGGATGTGACGACGGCCGTCGCGCGGGGCGATCTCTCGCAGAAGATCGACGTGGACGCGCGCGGCGAGATCCTGGAGCTGAAGAACACCATCAACACGATGGTCGATCAGCTCTCCGCCTTCGCCGAGCAGGTGACCCGCGTCGCCCTCGAAGTGGGCACGGAGGGGCAGCTCGGCGGGCAGGCGCAGGTGCCGGGCGTCGCCGGGGTCTGGCGGGAACTGACCGACTCGGTGAACGGGATGGCGGGGAACCTGACCGACCAGGTGCGCAACATCGCGCAGGTCGCGACGGCCGTCGCGCGCGGTGACCTCTCGCAGAAGATCACGGTCGACGCGCGGGGCGAGATCCTGGAGCTGAAGAACACGCTCAACACGATGGTGGACCAGCTCTCGAACTTCGCGGAGCAGGTCACTCTCGTCGCCCAGGAGGTCGGCACCGAGGGCCGGCTCGGGGGACAGGCCGAGGTACAGGGCGTCTCGGGGACGTGGAAGGACCTCACGCAGTCCGTCAACGGCATGGCGAACAACCTGACGCTCCAGGTGCGCAACATCGCCGAGGTGACGACGGCGGTCGCGCGCGGCGACCTGTCGAAGAAGATCACCGTCGACGCGAAGGGCGAGATCCTCGAACTCGTCACGACCGTCAACACGATGGTCGACCAGCTCTCCGCCTTCGCCGACGAGGTGACCCGCGTGGCCCGCGACGTGGGCACCGAGGGCAACCTGGGCGGTCAGGCGCGGGTGCCCGGCGTGACGGGCATCTGGAAGGACCTGAGCGACAACGTCAACATCATGGCGAACAACCTCACCTCGCAGGTGCGCGGCATCTCGCAGGTCGCGACGGCGGTCGCCAACGGTGACCTGACCAAGAAGGTCACCGTCGAGGCGCGCGGTGAGGTCGCCCAGCTCGCCGACACCGTCAACATCATGGTCACGACGCTCTCCGCCTTCGCCGAGCAGGTGACGCGGGTCGCGCGCGAGGTGGGCACGGACGGCATCCTGGGCGGCCAGGCCCGCGTGCCGGGGGTCTCGGGCACGTGGAAGGACCTCACCGAGTCGGTGAACTCGATGGCGTCCAACCTGACCGGGCAGGTCCGCAACATCGCGATGGTCACGACGGCCATCGCCAAGGGCGATCTGACGAAGAAGATCGACATCGACGCGCGCGGCGAGATCCTGGAGCTGAAGACGACCATCAACACGATGGTCGACCAGCTCTCCAGCTTCGCCGAGCAGGTCACCCGCGTCGCCCGCGAGGTGGGCACCGAGGGCATCCTCGGCGGCCAGGCGCAGGTCCGCGACGTGGACGGTACGTGGCGCGAGCTGACCGACTCCGTGAACGAGATGGCCTTCAACCTGACCGACCAGGTACGGGGCATGGCCTCGGTCGCGACGGCGGTGACCCGCGGCGACCTCAACGTCTCGGCCAAGACGCAGGCGTCGGGCGAGATCCTCCGCCTCCAGGACACGATCAACACGATGATCGGCAACCTGCGGGACACGACGCTCGCCAACGAGGAGCAGAGCTGGCTCAAGGGCAACCTGGCCCGTATCTCCGGGCTGCTCCAGGGCCGCCGCGACCTCACCGACGTCGCGCAGCTCATCATGAGCGAGCTGACCCCGGTCGTGACCGCGCAGCACGGCGCGTTCTTCCTCGCCGAGCCGCTGGAGGAGGGCGCGGAGGTCACCGACGTCGACGACGAGGCGTACCAGCTGCGGCTCATCGGCTCGTACAACTACGCGGCGGGGATGATGCCGACGACCTTCCGGCCCGGCGAGACCCTCGTCGGCACGGCGGCGCGCGAGAAGCGCATCCTGACCGTGAACGAGGTGCCGGTCGACTACATCAAGATCTCCTCGGGGCTCGGGCAGGCGACGCCCGCGCAGGTCGTGGTGCTGCCGCTGCTCTTCGAGGGCAAGGTGCTCGGCGTCATCGAACTCGCGACGTTCGCCCAGTTCACGCAGATCCAGCGGGACTTCCTCGGGCAGATCGCCGAGATGATCGCGACGAGCGTCAACACGATCAGCGTCAACTCGAAGACCACGGTGCTCCTCGCCGAGTCCAGGGAACTCACGGCGCAGCTCAAGGACCGCTCCGCCGAACTGGAGCAGCGGCAGAAGGCGCTCCAGGAGTCCAACGCGGAACTGGAGGAGAAGGCCGCGCTCCTCGTCCGGCAGAACAGCGACATCGAGGTCAAGAACGGCGAGATCGAGAACGCGCGCCAGGTCCTGGAGGAGCGCGCCGAGCAGCTCGCGGTCTCGATGCGCTACAAGTCCGAGTTCCTCGCGAACATGTCGCACGAGTTGCGCACCCCGCTCAACTCGCTCCTCATCCTCGCGAAGCTGCTCGCCGACAACGCGGAGCGGAACCTCTCGCACAAGCAGGTCGAGTTCGCCGAGACGATCTACGGGGCCGGCTCGGACCTGCTCCAGCTCATCAACGACATCCTCGACCTGTCCAAGGTCGAGGCGGGCAAGATGGAGGTCTCGCCGACGCGGATCGCGCTCGTGCAGCTCGTCGACTACGTCGAGGCGACGTTCCGGCCGATGACGGTCGAGAAGAACCTCGACTTCTCGGTACGGGTCTCGCCGGAGCTGCCGGCGACGCTGCACACCGATGAGCAGCGTCTCCTCCAGGTGCTGCGCAACCTGCTCTCCAACGCGGTGAAGTTCACCGCCAGCGGCGCCGTCGAGCTGATCATCCGCCCGGCGGGGGCCGACGTGCCGGACGCGATCAGGGAGCAGCTGCTCGAAGCAGGCTCGCTCACCGAGCCGGACGGCAAGATGATCGCCTTCTCGGTCACGGACACCGGGATCGGGATCGCCGAGGGCAAGATGCGCGTCATCTTCGAGGCGTTCAAGCAGGCGGACGGTACGACGAGCCGCAAGTACGGCGGTACGGGCCTCGGGCTCTCGATCAGCCGGGAGATCGCGCGCCTGCTCGGCGGCGAGATCGACGCGCAGAGCCAGCCGGGACGCGGCTCGACGTTCACGCTCTACCTGCCGCTGCACCCGGGCGACGTCCCCGCGCAGGGCGGCATGACCGACCTCGCGCCCGCCGTCGAGACGGGCGACCGCTTCGTACCGGGTGAGCGCCCGATGACGCCGACGCTCACGGGCGGCGCTCTCACCCCGGTGCGCGACAACCGCAATGGTCCCGCGGAGAAGTTCCGCCGCCGCCGCAAGGCGATGCAGGCGGAGGAACTGCGCCGCAAGCGGGAGGAGAAGCGGGCGCGCGGGGAGACGGAGGACGGCGCGAGCGCGGCGGGCGAGGGCGGCGAGCCCGCAGGCCCTGCCACCGGGCCCTCCGACGACACGGGCACGGGGACGGATACGGGGGCGGAGGCCACGGGTACGGGTTCCGGGGCGGCCGACGGCGCGGGCGATGCCGGGGCCGGCGCGGGCGACGCGGCGGCGGAAGGTCTCGCCGGGGCGGATGCCCGCGGAGCGGCGGAGGACGGGGCGGCGGCCGATGCCGGTGCCACGGGCTCCGGCGCGGGTACGTCGGGCGAGCGGGCCGCGGGTGACGCGGACGAGGCGTCCGGTGGCGCGGTCGCGGAGGACGCCGGGCGTGGCACGGCCGAGCCGGGAACCGAGGACGAGGAGGACGACGGCGAGGAGCGGTACGGCGAGGAGGAGGCCGAGCGGCCCGAGCTGGCGCCCGGCGAGCTGCCGCCGCAGCGCAACACGTACACCTTCCACGATGAGAAGGTCCTCATCGTCGACGACGACGTGCGCAACGTCTTCGCGCTCACCAGCATGCTGGAGGAGAACGGGCTCTCCGTGCTCTACGCCGAGAACGGGCGCGAGGGCATCGAGGTGCTCGAACAGCACGACGAGGTCCGGGTCGTCCTGATGGACATCATGATGCCGGAGATGGACGGGTACGCGACGACGACGGCGATCCGGCGGATGCCGCAGTTCGCGGGGCTGCCGATCGTCGCGCTCACGGCGAAGGCGATGAAGGGCGACCGGGAGAAGGCCATCGATTCGGGCGCTTCCGACTACGTGACCAAGCCGGTCGATCCTGACCGCTTGCTGACCGCCCTGGAGAAGTGGCTGCGCAAGAAGTGATCGCCCTGGCGGTGCGCCGGTGGGCGTGCTGCCATGCGCCCCGCGGTGCCCCCGGTCGTGCGCCGGGGGCCGCGGGACACGGGCGCCGGGCCGGTGGCGGGCGGCGCCGGGGCCTGCGGCCTCGGCGAAGCGGGTACCGTCGGCGGCGCACGGCCCGTGCCCCGGCAGGTGTGGCCCGCCGGAAACCGGGAACTTTCCCCAGCACCCGGCCGTTCTCACCCCGTACAGCGTGACTTGGCGGTGACTGGGTGTGGCGACAAGTGGGGTGCGGCTACGATGACCGGCACAGGAACCGACGGCGTGACAGAGCCGTCTACCGGGGCGGAGCCCCGCGGATTGCCGGGGCGAGGAGGGCGGGGCATGGTCCAGAAGGCCAAGATTCTCCTGGTCGATGACCGGCCGGAGAATCTGCTCGCGCTGGAGGCGATCCTCTCCGCGCTCGATCAGACTTTGGTCCGGGCGTCGTCGGGGGAGGAAGCGCTCAAGGCGCTGCTGACGGATGACTTCGCGGTCATCCTCCTTGACGTGCAGATGCCCGGCATGGACGGCTTCGAGACCGCCGCCCACATCAAGCGCCGTGAGCGCACGAGGGACATCCCGATCATCTTTCTCACGGCCATCAACCACGGCCCCCACCACACCTTCCGGGGGTACGCGGCGGGCGCGGTCGACTACATCTCCAAGCCCTTCGACCCCTGGGTGCTGCGCGCGAAGGTCTCGGTCTTCGTCGACCTCTACAAGAAGAACTGCAAGCTCAAGGACCAGGCCGCGCTCCTCCGCCTCCAGCTCGAAGGCGAGGGTGAGGGCGAGGGGACGGGCACCGAGGGCACGGGCGGCGGGACGCGCCGGGGCGCCAAGGGGAACGGCGGGGTCGTCGCCGAGCTGTCCTCGCGGCTGGCCGCGGTCGAGGAGCAGGCCGAGGCGCTCTCCAAACAGCTCGACGACGCGGCCGACGCCGCCGCCGTCGCCACCGCCGCGCACCTGGAACGCAAGCTGACCGGACTGCGCCGTGCCCTGGACGCGCTGGAACCCGGCTCGGGCGGCTCCGGTACGCCGAGCCTTCCGGCCCAGGGCTGACACGGCCGGCGCCGCGCCGGCACGGGGGTACGGGGCGGGGCGGGCCGTGAGCGGTGCGTCGCCAGGTCCCGTACGGGGCGCGCTGCCCGGTCCCGTACGGAGGTGCGGTGCGCGGTCCCGTACAGGGGCGCGGTGCCCGGCCTGGTGCGACGGGGGTCCCTCGCCCGGGGCGTCGCGGCTCCTGTAGCGCCTTCGGAGCCGCCCCGCATGAGGGCGCGTCAACCTGGCGTTCACTCAAGAGGCGACACGAACGGGTGAAGCAGTAGTCACAGGTGTCGTCCGTGGTCCTGCCCGGTAACCTCAGCACATGGCTTCTCGTTCCTCCGGCAAGGGCTCACCGAGCGCAGCGGGTCCGGCGCGACCGCGTGCCGGGGGCGGGGCCAAGGGCCCGGCGAAGAAGTCGGCCGCGGCGAAGTCGGCGGCAGCGCCTCCCGCGAAGAAGGCGCCCGCGAAGAAGGGCGCGGCCAAGGCCCCGGCGAAGAAGGCCGCGGCCAAGAAGGCACCCGCCAAACCGGCCCCCAGCCCCACCAACGGCATCTACCGGCTCGTCAGGGCCGTGTGGCTGGGCCTCGCGCACGGCATCGGGGCGATGCTGCGCGGCATAGGGCGTGGTGCCAAGGGTCTCGATCCCGCACACCGCAAGGACGGACTCGCGCTGCTCCTCCTCGGCCTCGCCCTCGTCGTCGCCGCGGGCACCTGGTCCCGCCTCGACGGCCCCGTCGGCGAACTCGTCGAACTCCTCGTCACCGGCGCCTTCGGGCGGCTCGACCTGCTCGTGCCGATACTGCTCGGCGTCATCGCCGTGCGCCTCATCCGCCACCCCGAGCAGCCCGAGGCCAACGGACGCATCGTCATCGGCCTGTCCGCGCTCGTCGTCGGCGTCCTCGGGCAGGTGCACGTCGCCTGCGGCGCGCCGAGCAGGGACGCGGGCCTGGAGGCGCTCCAGGACGCGGGCGGACTCATCGGCTGGGCCGCGGCGAGCCCGCTCATCTTCACGATGAGCGATGTCCTCGCCGTACCGCTGCTGCTCCTGCTCACCGTCTTCGGGCTGCTCGTCGTGACCGCGACCCCCGTGAACGCGATCCCGCAGCGGCTGCGGCGCCTCGGAGTGCGCCTCGGGGTCTTCAGCGGCGAGGAGCCCGATGCGGACGAGGAGTTCGCTGGGCACGGGGCGAGCGAGGGCGAGGCGGACGAACTCGCGCGGGCGAGGCGGCGGCGGGCGACGTCGCGGCGTCGCGGCGCGGCCCCGTACGACGTCGAGGCGGAGGAGGCGGCGCTCGAGCGACGTCGCAAGAGCAGCAGCGGGGTCTTCGAGGACCGCGATCTCGACCCCGTGGACGTCGCGGCGCGCGCGGCCGCCGCGCTCGACGGCGCGGTGCTGCACGGCCTGCCGCCGTCCTCGCTCGTCGCCGACCTGACGCACGGGGTGGGGACGGGGCGGCGCGAGGGGGAGTCGACGACGCCCGTGCCGACGCCGCGCGAGAAGGCGGCGCCGCCGCGCGAGGACGCCGGGGCGCGCGATGGTGCCGCGCCGCGGGACGGGGCGCGTGACGGTGCCGCGTCGCGCGACGCGGGCGCGGCGTCGCGCGGGGGACGCGACGGCGCGGGCGAGGCGGCCTCCGGCGGCGTACCCGATCTGACGAAGAAGGCCCCGCAGGAGCCGCGCGACCTCCCGCCGCGCGCCGAGCAGCTCCAGCTCTCCGGCGATGTCACCTACGCGCTGCCGAGTCTCGACCTCCTGGAGCGCGGCGGTCCCGGCAAGGCGCGCAGCGCCGCCAACGACGCCGTCGTCGCCTCGCTCACCAACGTCTTCAGCGAGTTCAAGGTCGACGCGCGCGTCACCGGGTTCACGCGCGGCCCGACGGTGACGCGCTATGAGGTCGCGCTCGGCCCCGCGGTCAAGGTCGAGCGCATCACGGCGCTCACGAAGAACATCGCGTACGCCGTCGCGAGCCCCGACGTGCGCATCATCAGCCCCATCCCCGGCAAGTCCGCTGTCGGCATCGAGATCCCGAACACGGATCGCGAGATGGTCAACCTCGGCGACGTGCTGCGCCTCGCCGACGCCGCCGAGGACGACGACCCGATGCTCGTCGCCTTCGGCAAGGACGTCGAAGGCGGCTACGTCATGCACAGCCTCGCGAAGATGCCGCACGTCCTCGTCGCGGGCGCGACCGGTTCCGGCAAGTCCTCGTGCATCAACTGCCTCATCACCTCGATCATGATGCGCGCGACGCCCGAGGACGTACGGCTCGTGCTCGTCGACCCCAAGCGCGTCGAGCTGACCGCCTACGAAGGCATCCCGCACCTCATCACGCCGATCATCACGAACCCGAAGAAGGCCGCCGAGGCGCTCCAGTGGGTCGTGCGCGAGATGGATCTGCGCTACGACGACCTCGCGGCCTTCGGCTACCGGCACATCGACGACTTCAACGCGGCGATCCGCGAGGGCAAGCTCACGACGCCCGAGGGCAGTGAGCGCGAGCTCCAGCCGTACCCGTACCTGCTCGTGATCGTCGACGAGCTGGCCGACCTCATGATGGTCGCGCCGCGCGACGTCGAGGACGCGATCGTGCGCATCACGCAGCTCGCGCGCGCCGCGGGCATCCACCTCGTCCTCGCGACGCAGCGTCCTTCCGTCGACGTCGTCACCGGGCTCATCAAGGCGAACGTGCCCTCGCGGCTCGCCTTCGCGACGTCCTCGCTCGCCGACAGCCGCGTCATCCTCGACCAGCCCGGCGCGGAGAAGCTCATCGGCAAGGGCGACGGGCTCTTCCTGCCGATGGGCGACAACAAGGCGACGCGCATACAGGGGGCCTTCGTCACGGAGGCGGAGATCGCGGCCGTCGTGCGCCACTGCAAGGAGCAGATGGCGCCGGTCTTCCGCGAGGACGTCGTGGTCGGCTCGCAGCAGAAGAAGGAGATCGACGAGGAGATCGGGGACGACCTCGACCTGCTGCTCCAGGCGACCGAACTCGTCGTCTCGACCCAGTTCGGCTCCACGTCGATGCTCCAGCGCAAGCTGCGTGTCGGCTTCGCGAAGGCCGGGCGGCTCATGGACCTCATGGAGACACGCAACATCGTGGGGCCCAGCGAGGGCTCCAAGGCGCGCGACGTGCTCGTCAAGCCGGACGAGCTGGACGGCGTCATCGACGAGATCCGCGGGGGCGGGGGCACGGGGGGTGCGGCCGCTTCCGGCGGCGCCGGGGCCGCGGGGGGCGCCAGGGGCCCCGGGGGGCCTGGCGCGGGGGACGGCGCGGCGGGCTGAGGGGGACGGGGACGCGGCGTCGCGTCCGTACGGGGGCGGCGGGCGGGCCGACGGGGGCGGCGCGCCGAGGGCGGGCGGTGCGCTGAGGGTGCGGCGGGCCGGGGCGGCGCGGTGGGCTGCGCGGCGACGCGGCGCGGCGTGGGCCGGTGGGCCGCGGGCAACCCTTTCGGCCGGTCGCGCGTCAACTGGGGCGGAAGCGATCCGGTGGTCCGGCGCCGCCTCGTGGCCCAGTGCCCGTCATCCGTTCAGGTGCGGTGGCGGCGAGGGTGGAGGGCGCGCGTGCGGAGTGCGGGATGTGTGGAGATTCCGGGGCCGGGGGCGCCCCAGGATTTCCGGGCATTCCGATGGCGTAAAACCCCGTCCGCCGGGTTGCCCGAGCCTTTTACAGCCCCCCTAGACTGAACCTCCAGCAGGTGGCTGCACGCTCGAAAGGCGCTCTCGTGTCCATCGGCAACTCCCCAGCAGAAGAACGCCCTTCCGACGACGGTCCGTCCCTCGGCGAGACGCTGCGGCAGGCCCGCGCGAAGGCCGGGCTCCGGGTCGAGGACCTGAGCGCCTCGACACGAATCCGCGTGCCCCTCGTCCAGGCCATCGAGAACGACGACTTCTCGCAGTGCGGCGGCACCGTCTACGCCCGGGGACACCTGCGCGCGCTCGCGCGCGCCGTCGGCCTCGACCCGGAACCCCTTCTCGCGCGGTACGACGCGGAGCACGGCGGCGGCGCCTCGCTGCCCACGCCCGCCGCGCCGCTCTTCGAGGCCGAGCGCATCCGGCCCGACCGCCGCCGCCCCAACTGGACCGCCGCTATGGTCGCCGCGATCGTCGCCGTCGTCGCCTTCGTGGGCTTCACCGTCGTGAGCGGCGGCGACGAGCCCGCGGGGACGAAGCGCCACGCCGCGGAGGGCGCCCCCGCGACACACAGCGCGAGCCCGTCGCCGAGCCCGTCCCCGAGCGCGTCCCCGAGCGAGAGCCCCTCGCCCGCCGATCCCTCGGAGAGCGCCGTGGCCGCCGTGCCCGCGGACAAGGTGACCGTGAAGCTGAGCGTGCCCGAGCGCCGCTCCTGGGTGTCGGTCAAGGACCACACGGGGCGCAGCCTCTTCGACGGCGTCCTGGAGCAGGGGCAGCACAAGACGTTCACGGACGCCGAGCAGGTCGACCTCGTCCTCGGCGACGCGGGCGCGGTGCGCGTCTACGTGAACGGCAAGCCGATCGCCGACAAGTTCCGCCCCGGCCAGGTCCAGCGGCTCTCGTACACGAAGGGCGACCCCGCGGAGGGCTGAGACGGGCCGAGGCGGGCGCGGGGCGGCGGCGCAGGCCGGGGCCCAGGCCGAGGGGGCGTCCGCCGCGTACCGCCGCCGCGGCCCGTACAACATGTGCCCGAACCCGTACCGCCACCTGCGCGGAAGGCGCCGTCCGGGGACGAAGTAGTCTTGAGCCCATGCCCGAACGCCGCACCGTCGCTCTCGTCACCCTTGGCTGCGCCCGTAACGAGGTGGACTCGGAGGAGCTGGCAGGCCGCCTGGAGGCGGACGGCTGGGACCTCGTCGATGACGCCTCGCACGCCGATGTCGCCGTCGTCAACACCTGTGGATTCGTCGAGGCGGCCAAGAAGGACTCCGTCGACGCGCTCCTGGAGGCCAATGACCTCAAGGGCCACGGCAGAACGCAGGCCGTCGTCGCCGTGGGCTGCATGGCCGAGCGGTACGGCAAGGACCTCGCCGAGGCGCTGCCCGAGGCCGACGGCGTGCTCGGTTTCGACGACTACGCGGACATCTCCGACCGTCTTCAGACGATCCTGAGCGGCGGCATCCACGCCTCGCACACCCCGCGCGACCGCCGCAAGCTCCTTCCGCTGAGCCCCGCGGCCCGCCAGGACGCCGCGGGCGTCGCGCTGCCGGGCCACGCCCAGCAGGCCCCGGCGCCCGAGGACGTCGCGCCCGCCGACCTCCCCGACGGCCTCGCGCCCGCGTCGGGGCCGCGCGCGCCGCTGCGCCGCCGCCTCGGCGCCAGCCCCGTCGCCTCCGTCAAGCTCGCCTCCGGCTGCGACCGCCGCTGCTCCTTCTGCGCCATCCCCTCCTTCCGCGGCTCCTTCATCTCGCGCCGTCCCTCCGACGTGCTCGCCGAGACACGGTGGCTCGCCGAGCAGGGCGTGCGCGAGGTCATGCTCGTCTCCGAGAACAACACCTCGTACGGCAAGGACCTCGGCGACATCCGGCTCCTGGAGACGCTGCTGCCCGAGCTGGCCGCCGTGGACGGCATCGAGCGCGTACGTGTCAGCTACCTCCAGCCGGCCGAGATGCGCCCCGGCCTGATCGACGTGCTGACCTCGACGCCCAAGATCGCCCCGTACTTCGACCTCTCCTTCCAGCACTCCGCGGCGGGCGTGCTGCGCGCGATGCGGCGCTTCGGCGGCACCGACAGCTTCCTCGGCCTGCTCGACCAGATCCGCGCGAAGGCCCCAGGGGCCGGCGTGCGCTCGAACTTCATCGTCGGCTTCCCCGGCGAGACCGAGGAGGACGTCGCGGAGCTGGAGCGCTTCCTGACCTCCGCGCGACTCGACGCGATCGGGGTCTTCGGCTACTCCGACGAGGAGGGCACCGAGGCCGCCACGTACAGGACGAAGCTCGACGACGAGGTCGTCGCCGAGCGCCTCGCGCGGGTCTCGCGGCTCGCCGAGGAGCTGACCGCCCAGCGTGCGGAGGAGCGGATCGGCGAGACGATGGAGGTGCTCGTCGAATCGGCCGCCACCGAGGAGGAGCCGGCCCTCGGCCGGGGGCCCCACCAGGCCCCCGAGACGGACGGGCAGATCATTCTCACCGGCGGGGCGGCGCTCCCGGACGGTGCTTCGCCGCCCGTCGGCCGTATGGTCGTCGCCAAGGTGATCGGCACCGAAGGCGTCGATCTCGTGGCGGAGTGTCTTGAGGAGGCAGGCAGATGACGGGAGCCCCGGCAACCGCCACGAGCGGCACCGGCGTCCCTGGCGGCAGCACCGCAGCGGGCGCCGCGGGCACCCCCCGTATCTGGAACATCGCGAACATCCTCACGATGATCCGGCTCGTCCTCGTCCCCGGTTTCATCGCCCTGATGCTCGCCGCCGGGGGACACGACCCGGCGTGGCGCTCCTTCGCGTGGGCCGCCTTCACCGTTGCGATGATCACCGACCTCTTCGACGGGCACCTCGCACGCACGTACAACCTCGTCACCGACTTCGGGAAGATCGCGGACCCGATCGCCGACAAGGCGATCATGGGCGCCGCGCTGTGCTGCCTCTCCGCCCTCGGCGACCTGCCGTGGTGGGTCACGGGTGTCATCCTGGGCCGTGAGCTGGGCATCACGCTGCTGCGCTTCGTCGTCATCAGGTACGGGGTCATCCCGGCCAGTCGCGGCGGCAAGTTCAAGACCCTCGCGCAGGGCGTCGCTGTCGGGATGTACGTGCTCGCGCTCACGGGCCCGCTCGCTTCGGCGCGCTTCTGGGTCATGGCCGTCGCGGTCGCGCTCACCGTCGTGACGGGGCTCGACTACGTACGGCAGGCGGTGGTGCTGCGCCGCGAGGGCATCGCGGCGCGCCGTGCCGTCGTCCTCGACGAGGCGCGGGCGCGCGACCTCGGGACGGGGGAGCGGGTGGAGGCCGTGGTGCGCGGAAAGGCGCCGCGCGAGGCGGAGGCGGGCGAGGCGGCGCCGGACGCGCGGGAGACGGCGGCCGCGGGCGAGCCGGCGAGGCCCGGGGACGGTGCGTCCGGCGAGGGTGCCCCGGGCGACGTCGGGTCGGAGGACACGGCGCCGGAAGGCGTCGCGGCGCAGGACGTCGCGTCGGAAGGCGTCGCGGCGCGCGATACCGCGGCGCGCGATACCGCGGCGCGCGATACCGCGGCGCGCGGGCGGAGGAGCCAGGCGTGAGCGCGCGCGATGCCGGCGGTGCCCTGCCCGAGAACGCGGCGGTCGACGTCATCGCCCTCGCCCGCGAGGCCGGGCAGACCGTCGCCGTCGCCGAGTCCCTCACGGGGGGCCTCGTCGCCGCCGAGCTGACCGCTGCCCCCGGCGCCTCCGCCGCCTTCCGCGGCTCCGTCACCGCCTACGCGACCGAGCTGAAGCACCGGCTGCTCGGCGTCGACCCCGCGCTCCTCGCCCGCGAGGGCGCCGTGCACCCGGAGGTCGCCGCGCACATGGCGTCGGGCGTCCGCGACGCGCTCGGCGCGGACTGGGGCGCGGCGACGACCGGCGTCGCGGGACCCGAGCCGCAGGACGGCCGGCCCGTCGGCACGGTGTACGTGGCCGTCGCCGGGCCCGCCGTCGCCGCCGCCCCGCCCCCGCCCGGCGAGAGCCTCGGGCACCACGGAACCGTGGCGGGCGAGACGAGCGTCGAGGGGAAGACGAACGGTGGGGACACGAGTGGCGCAGGGGACACCGAAAAGCGATCCGTAACAGGTTTGACCGGTGCACGGGGCGAGAAAATTCTGGCACTGCGGTTGAACGGTGACCGTGCGGAAATCCGTAGGGATAGCGTGCGGATCGTGCTCGGCCTGCTCCGCGATGAACTGATCAGAAATGCGCGCGCACAGGATACGGAAGAAAACGGGGGGACTTGATGTTTACAGCCCTGAGTGAACACGTCTTCGCTCCCCGCACGGCCACGGTCCCAGGCGGTACGGTGGGGCGAGAAGGATGCGGTAACACGGTCCGAGGAGGGAGCCACCGATGATTCTGCTCCGTCGCCTGCTGGGTGACGTGCTGCGTCGGCAGCGCCAGCGCCAGGGCCGTACTCTGCGCGAAGTCTCCTCGTCCGCCCGGGTCTCACTCGGCTATCTCTCCGAGGTGGAGCGGGGGCAGAAGGAGGCATCCTCCGAACTGCTTGCCGCTATTTGCGACGCGCTTGATGTACGGATGTCCGAGCTGATGCACGAGGTCAGCGACGAACTCGCCCTCGCTGAGCTGGCCGAGTCGGCAGCCGCCGACCCGGTGCCGCCGGTACGCCGTCCGGTACTGAATTCGGTGTCCGTCACGGGTGTCCCGCCCGAGCGGGTCACCATCAAGGCACCGACCGAGGCAGTGGACGTGGTCGCGGCCTGACCGGTCGCACGACGCTCGCGCCCCACGTATGGCGGAGCCCCCACCGGCTACTTCGGTGGGGGCTCCGCCTTTCGCGTGCCCGGTCCCGTATACCGCCGGCGTGTGCGGCTGGTGCGTCCCGGCCGGTGCGGCGGCTTGTGCGGTGGCTGCGGGCGGGCCCGTGGGCGCGGACGCCGTACGTGGCCCGTGTGGTCGGCTCGTGCGGGGTGGTCGCTCCACGCCGGCGGAACGCCCTTTATCTTGTGACCTGCCTCACTGCGTTATGTCATGGTTGAGAGAGCGGAACGGGGGCACGTGAGTCGTGAGTGAGATGGAGGAATTCGGATGTACGTAGTGAAGAGCCCCCTTGCCGAAGCCGATCTCAAGATCGTTTCCGACGCGCTCCAGGGTGCGCTGGTCGACCTCGTGGATCTTTCCCTGGTCGCCAAGCAGATCCACTGGAACGTCATCGGCCCCCGCTTCCGCTCGGTGCACCTCCAGCTCGACGACGTCGTGGAATCGGCCCGTACGCACATGGACGAGGTCGCTGAGCGCGCCTCGACGCTCGGCGTCTCGCCGGACGGCCGCGCGGGCACCGTCGCCGCCACGAGCGGCATCGGCAAGATCGGTGACGGCTGGATCAAGGACAACGACGCGGTCGCCGCCATGACCGACGCCCTCGCCGCGGCCATCAAGCGGCTGCGCGAGCGGGTCGCGGCGACGGAAGAGCCCGACCCGGTCACGCAGGACCTCCTCATCGCGATCACGGCCGACCTGGAGAAACATCACTGGATGTTCCAGGCATCGAACAACGAGTGACGGTTCCTTCGGGGGCCTTCACGACGCAGTAGCCATATGGCGGAGCCGGAGCCTTCGCGCCGTGAGAACGGCGCTGGCTCCGGCTTTCTTGTGGGGCGGGAGCCGCCGCGCCACGCGTCGCGGGAAGGGCCGCGTGGGCAGGCCGAGGCGGGAGACGCGGCGCGGCGGCGTGCGGTGGCGGCATGGGGTGGCGGCGTGGGGCGGCGGTGGTGGCAAGGGGGAGTGGCGGGCGGCGGTGGCGTGCCGCTCAGAGCGGTGCCGGGCCCTCCTGGCAGCGTGGGCACCAGTACGTCGGGCGGGCCTTCGTGCCGTCGCCCTGCTCCGCCTCGCGGAGGGGAGTGCCGCAGCGCAGGCAGGGGCGGCGCGCGCGGCCGTAGACGTAGAGCGGGGTGTCGCGGCGGCCCGTCGTGACGCGGCGGAAGGTGTCGCGGTTGGCGTGCAGGAGCCGGGCGGCGAGCGCGGGGACGCGCGCGAGGGCGGGGACGTCGCCCACCGGGGTCCAGGGGGTGACGCGCAGCAGGAAGCACAGCTCGCTCTTGTAGACGTTGCCGATGCCCGCGAGATTGCGCTGGTCGAGCAGGGCTTCGCCGAGGGGGCGCTCCGGCGCGGAGAGGAGCCGGGCGAGCGCGGCGTCCGCGTCCCAGTCCGGACCGAGGAGATCGGGACCGAGGTGGCCGACGGCGCGGTCCTCGTCGGCGGTACGGAGCAGTTCGACGACGGGGAGGCGGTACCCGACGGCGGTGCGGGCTCCCGTGCCGAGGACCGCGCGGATCTGGTGGCCAGGACCGCCCCGCCAGCGCTCGCCCGCCTCGTACACCCGCCACGCGCCGTCCATCCGCAGATGGGTGTGGAGCGTGAGCCCGCCCGAGAGGCGGGTGAGGAGGTGCTTGCCGCGCGGCGTCACGTCGTGCACCTCGCGCCCGGTGAGGTCCGCCGTCGCGAAGCGCGGCACGCGCAGGTCGGCGACCGTGAGCCGCTGCCCCGCGAGCGCGTCGTGGAGGCGTCGCGCCGTGTGGAAGACGGTGTCGCCCTCGGGCATGGTGTCCCTCCTGCCTGCGCCTTTCGCCTGCCTCCGCCTGCTCCTGTGCCTGTCCGCCGCTACTGTGCCCGCAGCCGCAGCCCCCTCGGCGTCGCGTGGAAACCGGCCGCTTCGAGTACGGGGCCGAGCGGGGCCGTGAGCGCCGGCGCGCCGTTGATCCGCTCGACGGTCAGGGTGCCGAGCGCCCCGGCCCCCGCGGCCTCCGCCAGGGCGCCCAGCGCGTCGGCGATGCGCGGATCGTCCGGGGCGACGGGCTCGCCGGGCGTCGCGGGCCACACGAGGAGCGTCTTGCCGCCCCGTTCGACGTAGACGGTCAGCGCGCCGTTGACGAGGACGACGAGCGAGCCCGCCTTGCGGCCCGGTTTGTGCGGGGTGTTCTCGGGTGGCTCCGGCCACGGCAGCGCCGCGCCGTAGGCGTTCGCGGGATCGGCGGCAGCGAGGACCACGGCGTGCCCCGTACGCGCGTCGCCGCGCTCGGCCGCCGTCGCGACGGCGCGCAGCCGGTCCACGGCGCCCTCGACGGCGAACTGCGCGGCACCGAGCCCCTCCACCACGTACCCGCGCCGTGCCTGCCCGTTCTCCTCGAAGGCGGCGAGCACCCGGTACACCTTCGAGAAGCCGCCCTCGATGCCCTCGGCGGCGACGGTGCCGCGCGTGACGACGCCGTAGCGGTCGAGGAGCGTACGGGCGAGGGCGTGCGCGCGCACCGTCGGGTCGCCCTCGCGCGGGGGCAGCAGCGACCAGCGGCCCGCCACGGTGGGCGGCCCCGAGCGCGAGGCGGTGCGCGCGGCGGCGGTGAGGGAGCCGTACCTGCCGCGCGGCACGGTGCGGCGCGCGCGGTGCGCCGTGGAGCCCGCCGTGCGCCCCGAGCCGAGCAGGGCGCGCAGCGGCGCGAGCGTGTCGTTCGTGAGCCGCCCGGTCCACACGAGGTCCCACAAGGCGTCGGCGAGCTGGGGGTCCGTCGCGTCCGGGTGCGTCGTGGCGCGTACCTGTCCGGCGATCTGGCGGAAGAAGAGCCCGTACCCGCCCGAGAGCGCGTCCAGGAGCGACTGGTGCAGCGGGCTCAGTTCGAGGGGGAGCGGTTCCGGGAGCAGGAGCGGCGCGGAATCGGCCGGGTAGAGACCGATCCAGCCGTCCTTGCCCGGCAGCGCGCCCGCCCCTGCCCACAGCAGCTCACCCGCCGAGGTCAGCTCGTCGAGGAGCGCCGGGCTGTACGCGGACAGGCGCGAGGGCAGGACGAGGCGTTCGAGCGCGGACGCGGGCACCGTCGCACCCTGCAACTGCTCGACGGCGCGCACGAGGCCGTCGACGCCGCGCAGCCCGTTGCCGTCGAGGTGCTGCCAGCGCGGCAGGAAGTCCGCGTACGCGCTCGGCGCCACCGGCTCCAGCTCGTGCCGCAGCGCCGCGAGCGAGCGCCGCCGCAGGCGCCGCAGCACCGTCGCGTCGCACCACTCCTGGCCGCGCCCCGCCGGGTGGAACTCGCCGGCCACGACGCGTCCGCCCGCCGCGAGCCGCTGGAGCGCGCCCTCGGTCACCGCGGTGCCGAGGCCGAAGCGCGCGGCCGCGTCCGCCGTCGTGAACGGGCCGTGCGTGCGCGCGTAGCGTGCGAGGAGGTCGCCGAGCGGGTCCTTCACCGGTTCCGTGAACGCCTCGGGCACGCCCACGGGCAGGGCGGTGCCAAGCGCGTCGCGCAGCCGTCCCGCGTCCTCGATCGCCGCCCAGTACGCGCGCCCTGCGACGCGCACCTCGATGGCGCGGCGCGTCTCCGCCAGTTCCCCTACGTACGAGGGCTCCGCGCCACGCCGCGTCAGCTCCTCGTCCGTGAGCGGCCCGAGGAGGCGCAGGCGGTCGGCGACGCCCTCGGCGTCCTTGACGGCGCGGTCCTCGGTGAGCCATTGCAGCTCACGCTCCAGCTCGGCGAGGACCTCGGGGTCGAGCAGTTCGCGCAGCTCGGCGCGGCCGAGCAGCTCGGAGAGCAGGCGCGAGTCGAGCGAGAGCGCGGCGGCGCGGCGCTCGGCGAGGGGCGAGTCGCCCTCGTACAGGAACTGCGCCACGTACCCGAAGAGCAGCGAGCGGGCGAAGGGGGACGCCTCGGGGGTCGTCACTTCGACGAGGCGGACGCGGCGTGCCGCGATGTCGCCCATCAGCTCGCGCAGCCCCGGCACGTCGAAGACGTCCTGGAGGCACTCGCGCACCGCTTCGAGGACGATCGGGAACGAGCCGAACTCGCTCGCGACCTGGAGCAGCTGCGAGGCGCGCTGGCGCTGCTGCCACAGCGGGGTGCGGCGGCCGGGGTCGCGGCGGGGCAGGAGCAGGGCGCGCGCGGCGCATTCGCGAAAGCGCGAGGCGAAGAGCGCGGAGCCGCCGACCTCGTCGGTGACGATCCGTTCGATCTCCTCCTGGTCGAAGAGCGTGTCGGTGGCGCCGACGGGGGCCTGCTCGCTGTCGTACTCCGTCCCCGGCGCCTTCGGGGCCGCGTCGGCGTCGAGGAGGTCGAGGCCGAGGAGGTCCGCGTCGGGCAGGCGCAGCACGATGCCGTCGTCGGCGTGCACGACCTGCGCGTCCAGGCCCAGCTTCTCGTGCAGCCGCGCGCCGATCGCGAGCGCCCACGGCGCGTGCACCTGCGCGCCGAAGGGGGAGTGCACGACGACGCGCCAGTCGCCGAGTTCGTCGCGGAAGCGCTCGACGACGATGGTGCGGTCGTCGGGGACGTGCCCGCAGGCGCGGCGCTGCTCGTCCAGGTACGCGAGCAGGTTGTCCGTCGCCCAGGCGTCGAGACCGGCCGCCACGAGGCGAAGGCGCGCGTCCTCCTGCGAGAGCCCGCCCAGCTCCCGTACGAAGGCGCCGAGCGCGCGCCCCAGCTCCAGCGGCCTGCCCAGCTGGTCGCCCTTCCAGAACGGGAGCCTGCCGGGCACCCCGGGAGCGGGCGAGACGAGCACGCGGTCGCGCGTGATGTCCTCGATGCGCCACGACGTCGTACCGAGCGTGAAGACGTCGCCGACGCGCGACTCGTACACCATCTCCTCGTCCAGCTCGCCGACGCGGCCGCCGCCCTTCTTCGGGTCCGAGCCCGCGAGGAAGACGCCGAAGAGGCCGCGGTCGGGGATCGTGCCGCCCGAGGTGACCGCGAGCCGCTGCGTGCCGGGGCGGCCCGTGAGAGTGCCCGCGACGCGGTCCCACACGAGGCGCGGGCGCAGCTCGGCGAAGGCGTCCGAGGGGTAGCGGCCCGCGAGCATGTCGAGCACCGATTCGAAGGCCGACTCGGGCAGCGCGGCGAACGGCGCGGCACGGCGGACGAGCGCGAGCAGGTCGTCGTACTGCCACGTGTCCATCGACGTCATCGCGACGAGCTGTTGCGCGAGGACGTCGAGCGGATTGGACGGGACGCGCAGCGCCTCGATGAGCCCGCCGCGCATCCGCTCGGTGACGACCGCGGACTGCACGAGGTCGCCGCGGTACTTCGGGAAGACGACGCCCGTCGAGACCGCGCCCACCTGGTGCCCCGCGCGCCCGACGCGCTGGAGCCCGGAGGCGACCGAGGGCGGCGACTCGACCTGCACGACGAGGTCGACGGCGCCCATGTCGATGCCCAGCTCCAGGCTCGACGTCGCGACGACGGCGGGCAGTCTGCCCGCCTTGAGGTCCTCCTCGACCTGCGCGCGCTGCTCCTTGGAGACCGAGCCGTGGTGCGCCCGCGCGAGCACGGGCGGCGCGCCCTTCGCGGGGCCCGAGCCGCCCATGAGCTGGGCCGGGCCGTGGTCCTCCGGCAGGGGTTCGCCCGTCGCGCGCTCGTAGGCGATCTCGTTGAGGCGGTTGCACAGGCGCTCGGCGAGACGGCGCGAGTTGACGAACACGATCGTCGAGCGGTGCGCCTGCACGAGGTCCGTGATCCGCTCCTCGACCTGCGGCCACACGGACGGCGACTCGCCCTTGTCGTCCTCGCCGACGGGCGAGCCGCCCATCTCGCCGAGATCCGGCACGGGCACGACGACCGAGAGGTCGAACTCCTTGCCCGACGCCGGCTGCACGACCTTCGCCCTGCGCTGCGGCGACAGGAAGCGCGCCACCTCGTCGACGGGGCGCACCGTGGCCGAGAGGCCGATGCGGCGCGCGGGACGCGGCAGCAGCTCGTCGAGCCGCTCCAGCGAGAGCGCCAGGTGCGCGCCGCGTTTCGTGCCGGCCACGGCGTGCACCTCGTCGAGGATCACCGTCTCGACGCCGGTCAGCGCCTCGCGCGCCTGCGAGGTGAGCATGAGGAAGAGGGACTCGGGCGTCGTGATGAGGATGTCGGGCGGGCGCGTCGTGAGCGAGCGGCGCTCCGCGGCCGGGGTGTCGCCCGAGCGGATGCCGACGCGGATCTCGGGCTCGGGCAGCCCGAGCCGCACCGATTCCTGCCGGATACCGGTCAGGGGGCTGCGCAGATTGCGTTCCACGTCCACGGCGAGGGCCTTGAGCGGGGACACGTACAGGACGCGGCAGCGCTTGCGGGCCTCGGAGGGAGGAGGCGTGGACGCGAGACCGTCCAGCGCGGCGAGGAAGGCGGCGAGGGTCTTGCCGGAACCGGTCGGGGCCACCACCAGGACGTCCGACTCCTCCTGGATGGCGCGCCACGCGCCCTCCTGCGCGGCGGTCGGCGCGGAGAAGGCACCCGTGAACCAGTCACGGGTGGCGGCGGAGAACCCCTGGAGGGCGGAAGCGGCCATGCTCCCCATCGTGCACCGTGGCACTGACAACGGCTGGGGGAGCGGGGCGCGGATACGTCGCGTGGCGGGGGCGGTACGCGACGTACGGGGCGGTCGTACGGCGCGGTCGTACGGGGCGTGCGGCGCCGCGTGGGGGTGGGCGACGCCGCACGGCGCGTGGCGCGTCCGTACCGTGGAACGCTCCGTCGCCTGCGGCGCGTCCCCTCGCACAATGGCGCCATGACGGCGAGCGAGGGGACGCGGCGTGGAGCGGCCGAGAGAGCGCGGCACTGGCGGTACGCGGAGCTGCCCGACGTCGACCTCCTGCGCGCCCGCTACGTCCGCAAGACCTTCGCGCCGCACACCCACGAGCACTACGTCATCGCCGCGGTGACCGCGGGCGTGGAGGTCTTCCGGCACCGCGGCACCGAGGAGTACGCGGGCGCGGGCAGTCTCGCCCTCGTCAATCCGGACACGCCGCACACGGGACGCGCCCAGGGGCCCGAGGGCTGGCGGTACGGCGCCGTCTACCCGGCGCCGGGCCTCGTCGCCGAGATCGCGCGCGAGACGACGACGCTGCGCGGCGCGCCGGGCTTCGCCGCGCCGGTCCTGGCCGACCCGTACGCGTCGCGCCTCGTGCACCGCCTGCTGCGCGCGGCGGAGGAGGGCGACGCGCTCACCGCCGACACGCTGCTGCGCGTCACCGTCACCCGGCTGCTGCGCCGCAACGGGGGACCACTGCGGGCCAGGACGGTGCGCGGCGCGGGGGCCCGCGTCGCGGCCGAGGCACGCGACATCCTTGCGGGCCGTCTCGACGACCCGCCCTCGCTCGGCGCGCTGGCCGCCGGCCTCGGCACCAGCCCGTACGCCCTCCTGCGCGCCTTCCGCGCCGCGTACGGGATGCCGCCGCACACGTGGCTCACCGACGCGCGGGTGCGTGCGGCACGCCGCCTCCTCGACGCGGGCCTCACGCCCGCCGACGTCGCGCACGCGGTGGGCTTCAGCGATCAGCCCCACCTGAACCGCCACTTCACGCGCATCGTGGGCGTCCCACCGGGCGCGTACCGCCGCGAGCGGCTGCCGGGGTGACGCCGCACGCGGCCGGTGCGCGCGGGTGGGCGGGGTGGCGTGGGTGGCACGGGTGGCGTGGGTGGCACGGGTGGCACGGGTGGCACGCAAGAACGTACAAGACCACGCGCGCGGGCCTTCCTAGCCTGAGGCCGTGAACAGCGAGAACCGACCCCCGCCGCACGGTACCTCCGCGCCTTCCGCGCCTTCCGCGCCCGACGCCGCGTCTCCGGCGCCTCACGCCGCGTCCGGTGCGTACCCCACGTCGCGCAAACCCGATGCCGCCGTCGTGCGCGACGCGCTCGGCGTGGGCATCGCTGTGGGGCTCTCCGGCTTCGCCTTCGGGGTCACATCGGCCGGGGCGGGGCTGAGCGTCGCGCAGACCTGCGCGCTGAGCCTGCTCGTCTTCACCGGTGCCTCGCAGTTCGCGCTGGTGGGTGCCCTGGCGGGCGGCGGCGGCGCATACGCCGCCGCGGCGGGGGCCTTCTTCCTCGGGGTGCGCAACGCCTTCTACGGACTGCGCCTGTCGCAGCTGCTCCAGGTGCCCCGCGCGCTGCGCCCGCTCGCCGCGCAGTGGGTCATCGACGAGACGAGCGCGGTCGCGCTCGCCCAGCCCGACCGGCGCGGCGCCCGCATCGGCTTCACCGTCACGGGGCTGTCCCTCTACCTCCTGTGGAACCTGACGACTCTCCTCGGTGCCGTGGGCGCGGAGGCGATCGGGGACACCGACGCCTGGGGCCTCGACGCCGCGGGCCCCGCCGTCTTTCTCGCGCTCCTGGCGCCGATGGTGCGCGGCACCGCCGAACGCGCCGTCGCGGCGCTCGCCGTCCTGCTCGGACTCGGCCTCCTGCCGGTGCTCCCCGCGGGCGTCCCCGTCCTCGTCTCGGCCCTCGCCGCGCCCGCCGTGCTGTGGGCGCACGGCAGGCGGACGGCGGACGGCAGGCGGACGGCGCGCGGCAGGCGGACGGCGCGCGGCGCGACGTGGCGACGCCGCGACGCCACCGCGTCGCCGCGTACGGAGGACGCCGCCCCGCCGCGTTCCCGCGACGCCGCCCCGTCCCGTACGGACGACGCGGCGACGTCGCGTCCCGACGCCACCGCCCGCCCCGACGCCCCGCAGGAGGACGAACGATGAACGTCTGGCTCGCCGTGGTGCTCACGGCCGTCGGCTGCTACGCGGTCAAGCTCGCCGGGCTCCTGGTCCCCGGCGGCGTCCTGGAGCGGCCCCTCGTGCGGCGGCTCGCGGCCCTGCTGCCCGTCGCGCTGCTCGCGGCGCTCACCGCGCAGCAGACCTTCGCGCACGGCACCTCGCTCGTCCTCGACGCGCGCGCCGCCGGTGTCGGTGCCGCCGCGCTCGCGCTGCTCGTGCGCGCGCCGTTCCTCGTGGTCGTCGGCGCCGCGGTGCTCGTGACGGCGGGAGTACGGGCCCTCGCGGGCTGAGCGGCCCGGCGCGACGGCCCGCACGGAGATCGCGGATACTGGCCCCATGCGGTTGACGGTCTTCTGGCGCAAGATGACGGATCACTTCGGCGCGGGCTACGTGGAGTCCTTCGCGCACGATCACGTCATGTCCCAGCTCGGCGGGCGCACCGTGGAGCAGGCGCTCGCCGACGGCTGGGAGGCGAAGGACGTGTGGCGCGCGGTGTGCGAGGCGGCCGACGTGCCGGAGAGCGAGCGCTGAGCGGGCCGCGCCCCCTCCCGTACCCCCGCGGCCGCGCCCCTCCCGTACCCCCCGCGGTTCGCGCCGCCCGGTTCCCGTTCCGCCGCGCAGGCCGCCCCGTCCGCGTGCCCCCGCTCGCGTACCGACCCGAGAGACCGGCCTGATCCGGCCATGATCGTGGCCGGGAATTGTCGGCGGACCGAGCGATTGTCCGAATGTCCGAGGCGTAGGCGAGACTGACTGACGTGGCAGCGACAGACGAGACCACCGGACACACGGCCCCGCCGGGCGCGGACGCCCCAGGGCCGCCTGCCTCCGGCTCAGGGGCGGGCGGGCAGGGCGGGCGCATGCCCCGCTGGCTGCCGCGCGCTATGGTCTCCGCGCTGCTCCTGATCGCCTGCTTCCAGCTCGGTACGTGGGCCTTCCACCGGCTCACCGGGCTGCTGATCAACGTCCTGATCGCCTTCTTCCTGGCCCTCGCGATCGAGCCCGCGGTGAGCTGGATGTCGGCGCGCGGGATGCGGCGCGGCGCGGCGACGGGCCTCGTCTTCCTGGGCATCCTCATCTTCGCCGCCGGCTTCGTGACGCTGCTCGGCTCGATGCTCGCGGGGCAGATCCAGAACATGGTCGAGGACTTCCCCAAGTACCTCGACTCCCTCATCAAGTGGGTCAACGGGACGTTCCACACCGACCTGTCGCGCCTTGAGGTGCAGGACAGCGTCCTGCACTCGGACTGGCTCCAGCGTTACGTGCGCAACAGCGCCTCGGGGGTGCTCGACGTCTCCGCGCAGGTGCTCGGCGGCCTGTTCCAGCTCCTCACGCTGCTGCTCTTCGCCTTCTACTTCGCTGCCGACGGCCCACGACTGCGCCGCGCGCTGTGCTCGGTGCTGCCACCGGCGAAGCAGGCGGAAGTGCTGCGGGCCTGGGAGATCGCGGTCGACAAGACCGGCGGCTACCTCTACTCGCGCGGTCTGATGGCGCTCATCTCCGGCATCGCGCACTACATCCTCTTTCAGGCGCTCGGCATCCCCTACGCACCCGCGCTCGGTGTGTGGGTCGGGCTCGTCTCACAGTTCATCCCCACCATCGGCACGTATCTGGCCGGGGCCCTGCCCATGCTGATCGCCTTCACCGTGGACCCCTGGTACGCGGTGTGGGTGCTGGTGTTCGTCGTGGTCTACCAGCAGTTCGAGAACTACCTGCTCCAGCCGAAGCTCACGGCGCGCACGGTCGACATCCACCCCGCCGTCGCCTTCGGTTCCGTGATCGCGGGCACCGCGCTGCTCGGCGCCGTCGGCGCGCTCGTCTCGATCCCGGCCGTCGCGACCTTGCAGGCGTTCCTCGCGGCGTACGTGAAGCGGTACGACGTGACCGACGACCCGCGCGTCATGGGGCCCCGACCCCGCCCCGGCGGCTCGCCTGTGCTCGCCCGGGTCCGCCGCGCCCTGAGGGGCCCGAACGAGCCGGGCACTCCGCCGTCGGCCGACGCGGAGCAGGCGGGGACGGCGGGAACGCCGGGGGAGACGGACACGGGGACGGCCACGCCGGGCGGCACCCCTCCCGCGGCCCCGGACGACGCGCCCTCGCGGAATGACGACGCGCCCCGGCCGAACGGCGGGCGGCGCGACGGTGAGGGACGCGACGACGAAGGGCCACGACCGGGCGCCTGACGCCACGCGGCGTCACACGCCGTACGCGTCGTGCCGTACGCGCCGCGCTGTATGCGCCGCGCAGCCGTACGCGCCGCGTCGCACGCGCCGTCGCTTCAGAGGGTGCGGATCAGCAACGAGCCGCCCATCACGAGCATCGTGGCAGCGACCAGCCCGTCGAGGAACCGCCACGCGCCCGGGCGGGCAAGGACGGTGCCGAGGAGCCTCGCCCCGTAGCCGAGACCGGCGAACCACACCAGGCTGGCCAGCATCGCGCCGAGACCGAAGACCCACCGCAGGGAGCCCCGGTCGGAGGCCACCGAGCCGAGCAGCAGCACGGTGTCGAGGTAGACGTGCGGGTTGAGCCAGGTCAGGGCGAGACAGGTGAGGACGGCGGTGCGCACCGAACCGACCCCGGCACCCCGCGCCGTCAGGGCCTGCGCCCCGGCGGGCCGCAGCGCGCGGCGGGCGGCGAGTACCCCGTAGCAGAGCAGGAAGCCGCCACCCGCGAGACCCACCGCGGTCAGTGCCACGGGCCACGCGGTGACCACGGCGCCGAGCCCGGCCACGCCGAGTGCGATCAGGACCGCGTCGGACGCGGCGCAGATGCCGACGACGGCGAGTACGGCCTGCCTGCGCGCCCCCTGCCGGAGGACGAACGCGTTCTGCGCGCCGATGGCGACGATGAGGGACATGCCCGTCCCGAACCCGGCGAGAGTCGCCGTGAGAATGCCGTTGTTCACGCTCTGACGCTAGAGAGCGTCACGACATGAGTACAGCTAAAGTTTTTTACGTAGCATTAGCGACTGTGATGGATTACCTGCCCCACGACCAGGTGCGTACGCTCCTCACCGTCGTCGACGAGGGCACCTTCGACGCCGCCGCGGCGGTCCTGCACGTGACGCCCTCCGCGGTCAGCCAGCGGATCAAGACGCTGGAGCAGCGCGCGGGGCGGGTGCTGCTCCAGCGCACGAAGCCGGTCAGGCCCACGGAGTCCGGGCAGGTGGTGGTGCGCTACGCCCGCCAGCTCGCCGCGCTGGAGCGGGACGCGTGGACAGAACTCGGCATCGCCGCGGGAGCGGGCCCCGCCAGGCTGCCCATCGCGGTGAACGCGGATTCCCTCGCCACGTGGTTCCTGCCGGCACTGACCCGGGTCCCGCAGAGTCCGCCCGTCTGCTTCGAACTGCGCCGCGAGGACGAGGCGCACACCGCCGCGCTGCTGCGCGAGGGGCAGGTGATGGCGGCGGTGACCTCCTCGGCCGAACCGGTGGCGGGCTGCACCGTACGGCCCCTGGGCCTGGAGCGTTATCTCCCGGCGGCGAGCCCTGACTTCGTAACGCGCCACCTGGCGGACGGTCCGCTTCAGGAGCGCCTGCCCGGCGCGCCTGTGATCGTTTTCGACCGGCGCGATGAACTCCAGGATCGTTTCGTGCGGTCACTGGTTCCCGGCGCGCCGGGTGCGGGGCCGTTCCGCCACTACGTGCCGACGTCGGAGGGCTTCTGCGATGCGGTGGCAGCGGGGCTCGGCTGGGGCCTCGTACCGGAGCAGCAGGCGGAGCCCCTGCTGCGCTCCGGGGCGCTCAGGGAACTGGCGCCCGGCCGGACGGTGGACGTACCGCTCTACTGGCAGCAGTGGAAGCTGGACGTACCGGCTCTGTCGCTCGTGGCGGAGACGGTGGCTGCCGCCGCAGCCGAGTCCTTGCACGCGCAGCAGTGAGTGCTTGCGGCGGCGGTACGGGGCGACCGCGGGGGGCCGGCCGCGGCGCTCGGACCGGACCGCGGTGCCGGGGCGGCGGGTCGCCGGGCCGGGCGGCACCGCGGCCGGTCGCCGGGCTCAGTAGCCGACGGTGAAGCGCTCGCCGGTGTGCCGCGGCTCCTCGATCTCGTCGAGCAGGGCGACCGCGTAGTCCTCGGTGGAGATGCGGCTGTTGCCGTCCGCGTCGACGACGAGGTCGTCGGTCGCTGTGCGGTAGGAGCCCGTGCGCTCGCCAGGCTCGATCGTCGCCGCGGGGCTGAGGCTGGTCCACCGCACGTCGTCGACCGTGCGGCAGTAGTCGAGGGCGTCGCCGTGGGCGTGCATGATCTGGAGCACGAAATCGGGCAGGCCCTCCGCGTCCCAGACCTGCTTGCCGCCGGGCACGCGCAGGGAACCCGCGCCGCCGACGAGGACCAGCCGGGGCGCGTCGGCGCCCAGCGTGCGCAGCGCGGAGACGAGCGACTCGACGCTCGGCCTGATGGTGGCCATGTGGCCGGGCCCGTCGCCGCCCCCGACCGCGCTCACGACGACGTCCTGGCCCTTGGCCGCCTCGGCGACCGACTCCGGGTCGAGCGCGTCGCCGGTGACCACGCGCAGGTTCGGGTGCGTGCGGGTGAGCTTGGCGGGGTCGCGTACGACGGCGGTGACCGTGTGGCCGCGGCTCAGTGCCTCGTCCAGGACGCGGGAGCCGATGGCGCCGGTGGCACCGTACAGAGCGATCTTGGACATGAGGGTCTCCGATTCTGTGCGAACGCGGCCGACCGGATGCGGCCGGTGTGGCCGGTGGGGTGTGGCCGGTGGGGTGGGGCGAAAGCGTATCGGCGGGGAGGGTCCTCGCCGCCGACCGTGGCGACGCTCTTGGGTGACATCCGCCGGGGCGCACGCTCCGGTTCCGGGTGGCCGCTGCCGAACCGAGGGGGCTGAGTCCGCCTCATCCCCTCGGCGCGTCCCCTCGGCGCGCCGGGTCGGGCGGTACTTTCTGGCTCGCGCCTCCGGACTCCCACGACCCGGCATGAGGCGCGCTGCCGCGCCTCGCGGAGCGGATCGCCCCGGGCTGCCAAGGCTGAGCAGGGACGTCCGCGAGCGCCCGGCATCCCGGGAATAACCCTTCGTCCCCGGGCCATTGAACGCCGTGGCCCGGCCCGTGCGCGTCGATCCGGTGGGCGGGGAGCAGGAATCCGATGCGAGCGAGTTCGAGCGAGTTCGAGCGGTCGAGCGAGTTCGAGCGAGGAAGTGCGGTGAGCGCGGGATGAGAGCGGTGCGATTCTCCACGTACGGCGGAATCGATGTGCTGCGGGTGGAGGAGGTGGCGCGACCCGTGCCCGGCCCGGCGCAACTGCTGGTCGAGGTGCGCGCGGCCGGGATACAGCCGGGCGAGGTGTCGATACGGGAGGGCGCCCGGCACGACCGCTGGCCGGCGACCTTCCCCTCCGGGCAGGGCAGCGACCTCGCCGGGGTCGTGGTCGAGACGGGCGCGCACGCGCGCGGGTTCACGGTGGGCGACGAGGTCCTGGGCTTCACCCACAACCGGGCGAGTCACGCGGAGTTCGTCGCGGTGGACGATGTGAACCTGGTGTCGCGTCCGGCGGGGCTGTCCTGGGACGTGGCCGGTGCGCTGTACGTGGCCGGTACGACCGCGTACGCCACGGTGTTCGCGGTGGACCCGGGGCCGGGCGAGACGGTGGTGGTGTCCGGTGCTGCGGGCGGGGTCGGGTCGCTCGCTGTGCAGCTCGCGCGACGGCGCGGCGCGACGGTGATCGGGCTGGCGGGCGAGCGGAGCCACACGTGGCTGAAGGAACACGGGGTCGTCCCGGTGACGTACGGGGAGGGCGTGGCCGGACGGGTCCGAGAGGCTGCGGGCGGGCATGTCGACGCGTTCATCGACACCTTCGGCGAGGGGTACGTCGACCTCGCGGTGGAGTTGGGGGTACGCCCCGAGCGGATCAACACGATCCGCGACTGGCCCGCCGCCGCCAGGACCGGCGCGCGCACCTACGGTGAGGGCGCGGCGGCGAGCGCGGTCGTGCTCGGTGAACTGGCCCGGCTGGCCGCCCGCGGGGAACTGGAGGTGCCGATCGCCCGCACCTACCCGCTGGAGCGGGTGCGCGACGCCTTCCGCGAACTGGAACGGCGCCACACCCACGGCAAGATCGTGCTCCGGCCGTAGCCGCGGCCGCTCGATGCCGTGCGGTCAAGGCCGGGTGACGCGGGGCGCCGGACGGCGGGCTCCGGGTGCCGGACGGTGGGCCGGGCGCTGGATGCCCGGGCGGCAGGCGGCGTCCGTCGCCCGGCTTCGGGGCGGCGTGCCGACTTGACACGGAAATCGAACACGCATTCTTATGAAAAACCTGGTGCGCCGTTCTGCCCAGGTGGTGCCCCCTGTCCCACGCTTCCCGCGTGCCCGGGACCGGGAGTTATCCACAGGTCAGGAGGCGGTCGCGGCGCATTGTCAGTGGCAGGCAGTAGCGTCTTCGACGTGAAGCGATCGACTCAAGCAAATCGGGTGGAACCCATGGCAGGCACGGACCGCGAGAAGGCGCTCGACGCCGCACTCGCACAGATTGAACGGCAGTTCGGCAAGGGCGCCGTCATGCGCATGGGCGAGCGGCCCAACGAGCCCATCGAGGTGATCCCCACGGGCTCGACGGCGCTCGACATCGCCCTCGGCGTCGGCGGGATTCCGCGCGGCCGCGTCGTGGAGGTGTACGGCCCGGAGTCCTCCGGCAAGACCACGCTGACGCTGCACGCGGTGGCCAACGCGCAGAAGGCCGGCGGTTCCGTCGCCTTCATCGACGCCGAGCACGCGCTCGACCCGGAGTACGCCAGGAAGCTCGGCGTCGACGTCGACAACCTGATTCTCTCCCAGCCGGACAACGGCGAGCAGGCCCTGGAGATCACGGACATGCTGGTCCGCTCCGGTGCCCTCGACCTCATCGTCATCGACTCCGTGGCGGCCCTCGTGCCGCGCGCCGAGATCGAGGGCGAGATGGGTGACTCGCACGTCGGTCTCCAGGCGCGCCTCATGAGCCAGGCGCTCCGGAAGATCACCAGCGCGCTCAACCAGTCGAAGACGACCGCGATCTTCATCAACCAGCTCCGCGAGAAGATCGGTGTGATGTTCGGCTCCCCCGAGACCACCACGGGTGGCCGGGCGCTGAAGTTCTACGCCTCGGTGCGCATCGACATCCGCCGTATCGAGACCCTCAAGGACGGTACGGACGCGGTGGGCAACAGGACCCGCTGCAAGATCGTCAAGAACAAGGTCGCCCCGCCGTTCAAGCAGGCCGAGTTCGACATCCTCTACGGGCAGGGCATCAGCCGCGAGGGCGGGCTCATCGACATGGGCGTCGAGCACGGCTTCGTCCGCAAGGCCGGCGCCTGGTACACGTACGAGGGCGACCAGCTCGGCCAGGGCAAGGAGAACGCCCGCAACTTCCTCAAGGACAACCCCGACCTCGCGGACGAGATCGAGCGGAAGATCAAGGAGAAGCTCGGCGTCGGGGTGAAGCCGGAGAAGGCCGAGAAGCCCGAGGGCGAGGTCGCCGCTGCCGAGGAGGCGGCCGAGACCCCGGCCGGCGCCAAGACCGTGCCCGCTCCGGCGGCGGCCAAGGCGCCCAGGGGAGCCAAGGCCGCGGCCGCCAAGGGCTGAGCCGTGACACGACGCGGCGAGTACGCGGCCCCCTTCACAGGGGACGGGCACGGCGACGGGTACGGCGGTCGTACGGGCGGAGGGGAACCACCACCGGCAGGGCTCCCCTCCGCCCGGGGCGGGCGCGGCGAGGAGCCGCCCCAGGACCCGGTGGAGCAGGCCCGGGCGATCTGCCTGCGCCTCCTGACCGGTACGGCGCGCACCCGGAAGCAGCTCGCCGAGGCTCTGCGCAAGCGGGAGATCCCCGAGGAGGCGGCCGAAGAGGTGCTCTCGCGCTTCGAGGAAGTCGGTCTCATCGACGACGCCGCCTTCGCCGGGGCCTGGGTCGAGTCCCGGCACCACAGCCGGGGGCTCGCCCGGCGCGCCCTGGCGAGGGAGTTGCGGACCAAGGGCGTCGAGAGCGGCCTCATCGACGAGGCGGTGGGGCAGCTCGACTCCGAGCAGGAGGAGGCGACCGCCCGCCGGCTCGTCGACCGCAAGCTCCGGGCGACGCGGGGTCTCGACCGCGACAAGCGGCTGCGCCGGCTCGCGGGGATGCTCGCCCGCAAGGGCTACCCGGAGGGTCTGGCCCTGCGGGTCGTACGACAGGCACTGGAGGCGGAGGGCGAGGAACTGGAGGAGTTCCCGGACGGGGTGTAGCGGCCGGGGACGGGACGGACATGTGACGTACGCGGGTGGGGCGTCGGTGGCTGTGCCGGAGGGGCGGCGAGGTCCGGCGGGCGGACTCACCGTGGCGGGTCGGCGGACCGGCTCACCGTGGTGGCACGGGGCGGGTGGGGCTTCGCGTGCGCCGCGATGCCGCGGCCAGGGCGGTTGCGGGCGACCTCCCAGGCGGATGCCCGGATGACTGCTCCGGGAGCCCGGACCGGGAGGGCACCTCGCTGTTCGGCGCCTGATGGGCCGGGCACTGGCGGAGGGGGTGCTGGCGGAGGGGGAGCGCTGACGGAGGTGGGGGAGTGCCGACGACGGGCAGCTGGGCAGGAGGGTCGTGGCCGGGGGAGGAACTCGGGCGGCCCCGTCCCGGACCAGAGGCTCCACGTGCTCCTGACCTCGGGTGGCCCCCACGCACGCTCCCGCGCATGGGGGGCCCGCTTGGTGCGTGTCCCGCGGAGGGGGACCCGCTTGTGCCTGTCGCCGTGCCTGTCGCCGTCTCAGCCGTCGAGACCGGGCCGGGCCGCCGTGCCCGGACCCGGTTCCACCGGCAGGCCCGCCGCGCGCCATGCCTGGAAACCGCCGTCCAGGTCGGTGGCGCGGTGCAGGCCGAGGCGGCGCAGGGACTCGGCCGCGAGGCTGGAGGCGTAGCCCTCGTCGCAGATCACCACGACGCGCAGGTCGTGGCCGCTCGCCTCGCGGACGCGGTGGCTGCCCGAGGGGTCGAGCCGCCACTCCAGCTCGTTGCGCTCCACGACGAGCGCGCCCGGAATCACTCCGTCGCGCTCGCGCAGCGCGGCATAGCGGATGTCGACGAGCAGCGCGCCCTCGGCGGCGGCGTCCCTGGCCTGGTGCGCGCTGAGGCGGTCGAGTCCGGTCCGTATCCGGTCGATCAGTTCGTCTATCCCGGTGGCTCCGGGCGGCGGGGTAGTGGTCACTGCCAGTCCTCCGGGCGCTCGACCTCTTCGAGGCGGAGCAGCTGCCCCGTACGGCTGTAGCGGCGCATGAGCGGCAGCGGCGGGTAGTAGGCGTGCACGGAGACGGCGTGCTCGCTGCCCGATTCGTTGAGCACCTGATGGACGTGGTGGCGCCCGAAGGCACGGCCCTCGCCCGTGGAGAGCGCGCGGTAGCGGTCGACGCCGTCCTCCAGCTCCAGCGTGCGCCAGCCCTCGGTGGGCAGCCGCACGGCGAGAGAGTCCTCGCGCAGCGTCCCCGCGGCGGTCGCGAAGGCTCCCTGCGAGCCCCCGTGATCGTGCCAGCCGGTGCCGGTTCCGGGCGGCCAGCCGATCAGCCACGCCTCGCTGCCGCCGGGGCCCTCCAGCTGTACCCAGGTGCGGTTTTCGGGATCGAGGGGGAGAGCGGCGACGAGGTCGGCGTCGGCGGCGGTGGTGGTGACGAAGTCGAGGAGTTCGGCGGGGGTCGGTCCCGCGGCGGCGGGGGCAGTGGTGCCGGCCGGGGGTGCTTCGGTGCGCGTCGCGGGAGCTGGGGCGCCGGGCGCGGGGACAGGGGTGGCGGGCGCGGTGACAGACATGTGAACCGTCCTGGGTTCGCTGAGGGTGCGCAGCGCGACGGGGGCCACGACTGGCCACGGCGCATACGCGGGGGAAGGCACGAAGAGGTGCCGGAGAAAGGGGGATTCAGCGAGGACGGCGACACACGCAGCCCGCGTAGCGCAGCAGGTCCATATGGACCCGTCGCCACAGGCGCACATCGGTGTCGGTCATGATCGGGAGTAGACCACGGCGGAGGAGTGCCGTCAATTCGCCCGTACCCGGCGGTTGATGGCGCGCGGGGGCGGGACCGGCGGCCCCACGCGCCGGTGTCCGCCCGTCACGTACCGTGCGCGCGCCCGTGCGCCCCATGCCTCTGGGCGGAGGCAAGGGGACCTTGAGGCGGGTCGCTCACTCGCTCCCCGGGCGGGTCGTGAGTCGCCGGGTCTCGGTGTCGGCGCGTGCCCCCGATGCGGCACCCTCGCGCGCGGAGGACTCGCCGCGACGGGGCGCGGGCGGCTGCTCGTGCGCCGCGGGACCGAGCGCCGGGGGGGTGCGTGCGCCGTGAGACGGCGCGTCGTCGGTACGACTGCCGTACGAGGCCTCCGTGCCGCCGTCGCGGTACGCGTCCGACCCCGACCCCGACCCGGCCCCCGACCCCGGCCGCGGTCCCGCGTCGTCGTGGAAGACGTCGCCCGGTCCCGCGTCGTCCCCGTACGCCCCACCCGGCTCCGCGCCGTACGCGCCGTCGGGGTCGTCGCCGTACGCGTCGTCCTCCGTCGCGCGGAGCCGGTCGTGCGCCGCCTCGCTCCGGCCGTTCGCCGGGTCCGCCGGTGAGCCCGCGCCTCCGAACGCCGCGTCGGCCGCCCCGTACAACGCGGCGGGCTGGACACCGTGCAGCGCGGTGACGAGGTGCCCGTCGGGCCGTACGAGGAGCACGGTGTGCGCGGCGGCACCCGGGTACCCCTCGGCGACCAGGAGTTCCGCGCGGCACGGCAGCGCGTCCACGGCGGCCGCCAGGCGCGGCATGATGCCCGCCGTACGCCAGTGCCGCGCGTCCCACACTCCGGTGCCCGGGGCGATGAGCAGGACGAGGAAGGCGCCGTGTCCCAGGCGTGCGGAGAGCGGCGTCGGCGCGCCGTCCTCACCCATCGCGAGCACGTCGGCGACCGGGGCGCCAGGCGCGGTGCCCACGGCGACCGCCGTATCGGTCACGCGCGGTGCGAGCGGCGAGCGTGCGTACGAGGGCGGGGCGCCGAGCGGGCCGTCGCCGAGGTGTGCGTCGCTCAGGAGTGACTCGTGCCCGCGCGCCGTACCGGGCACCAGCTCGCGCAGCAGTCCGCCGCCGCGCAGTATCGGCAACGACTGGTCGGCGGCGCGCAGCCGCGCGGCGACGGCGCCGAGCCGCTCGGCCTGGTAGCTGTCGAGCAACGCGGGGCCCGCTTCGTCATGCACGGCGGCGGCGAGCTTCCACGCGAGGTTGCGCACGTCGCGCAGCCCTTCGTCGAGCCCCTGTGTGCCGACCGCGCCGACCAGGTGCGCGGCATCGCCCGCGAGGAACGCGCGCTCCACGCGCCAGCTCCGCGCGAGCCTGTGGTGGACCGTGTACACGCCGGTGTCGAGGAGTTCGTACGGAGGTGTCCCGCCCCCGCACCAGCCGGCCAGCGTCTCCCGCACCCGCGCCACGAGCGCGTCAGGCGTGACCAGGTCGCCCTCGGCGGGCAGCAGCCAGTCGAGGCGCCACACGCCGTCCGGCAGCGGACGCGCGGCGATCTCCGGGCTCGCGCCGCGCCACGGCGGCGAACGGTGCAACAGCGCCTCGCCGGGGTGCGGCAGCTCCGCGCGCAGCGCGGCGACCGCGTGGCGTTCGAGGCCCGAACGCCCGGGGAAACGGACGCCGATGAGCTTCCGCACCGTGGAGCGCGCCCCGTCGCAGCCGACGACATGGCTGCCACGCCACCAGTTGCCCCCCGCACCGCGGGTGCGCACCGTCACGCCGTCCGCGTCCTGTTCCAGTGCGACGACGCGGCTGTCGGCGACGAGCGTCACGAGCGGCGAACCGACGAGCGCGCGGCGCAGCGCCACGACGAGCGCGTGCTGCGGGAGGTGCGACGGGGCGGCGAAGGGTTCTCCCGCACGCGACCTGGCGCCGCCCGCCGCGACGCCACCCTCGCCGAAGACGACGTGCCGCACCGTTTGCTTGCGACGCGTCAGCCGCCACCCGGACCACCGGGTTCCGGCTGCGGGGGCATCGCCCTGCGTGACCGGCGACGCGGCGGGGAGCGCGGTGCGCGCGGCCGCGCGCGAGCCCGGTGCGCGCGGCTCGGCACGAGTGGGCGCGGCACCCGGGGCGTCCGTCGGCGCGGAGAGCACGACGCCGGTCAGCTGTTCCAGCCAGTTCGCCGTGTCGGCGCGCAGCACCGCCGTACGCGCGAGGCGTTCCTCGTCCTTCCACGAGCCCTCGTCGAGGACGACGCAGGGCACGTCGTGCCGTGTCAGGGCCAGGGCGAGCGCGAGACCGACCGGCCCGGCGCCCACCACGATCACCGGTTCCACGGCAGCGCTCCGGTGCGGGCCCGGGAGGGGGAGGCTTCGGTGATGCGTGCGAGTGGAAACCGGTGGGTGATCACAGACCGTATGCAACCTATTGCGGGTGCCCGCGTCAAGCGAAGCACCCCCGGGCGCGCGGGGCACGGACCCGGTGGCGGCCCCGCCGGGCGCGACGACGGTCCGGCCCGGGCGCGGCGTCGGCGCGGCGAGGGCGCGCGGGGGAGCACGTACGGGGAACGATCGCCGCGGTGGTGCGGTGCGGGGGCACGTACGGAGGCTGACGCCGCCCGCCGCCCGCCGCCCGCCGCCCGCCGCCCGCCGCCCGCCGCCCGCCGCCCGCCGCCCGCCGCCCGCCGCCCAGGCCCCGCCCCGCCGCGCAGGCGCCGCCCCGCCGCCCAGGCACCGGGCCTCCGCGCGCCGGGTGCCACCGCCCGGCGCAGGAGCCCAGGCGGCGTCGTGCTCTCACGCACAAAGACGGGACGAAAGCCCCCCAAGGCTCTCGTCCCGTCCTCTTGTGCGCGTCCGCGTCGCGTGCCCCGCCGCCGACGGGGCACCCGTCGCGGGAGACCGGAGCCTCCCGCGTGCGGGCCGCGAGACCCGGGTGTACCGGGAGTCTGTGACAGCGGGTCAGTTGTCGGCCTTCACCGGCCGGACGCCCGTCGTACCGCCACCGCCGGTGTCCACCGTGGTGGCGCTCAGGACCGCGCCGGTGGACTTCTTGCCGGCGCGCAGACGCTTCTCCAGCCACGTCGCGAAGCTCGTCAGCGTGAAGTTGACGATGATGTAGATCACCGCGACCACGGTGAAGCACGCGATGGTGTTGGCGCCGTAGGCGGCCGAGAGGGGGCGCACCGAGGCGAGCAGTTCGCTGAAGGTGAGCACAGAGCCGCCGAGCGCAGTGTCCTTCACGACCACGACGAGCTGGCTCACGATCGCGGGCAGCATCGCGGTGATCGACTGCGGCAGCAGGATCGACCGCATGATCTGCCCCTTGCGGAGCCCGATCGCCTGCGCGGCCTCGGTCTGACCCTTCGGAAGCGAGAGGATGCCGGCCCGGACGATCTCGGCGAGCACCGAGGCGTTGTAGAGCACGAGGCCGGTGACAACGGCGTAGAGCGGCCGGTCATCCGTGTTGATCGAGGTGTACTCGGCGAACAGCGCGAGCGAGACGATCATCAGGATCAGCACGGGGATCGAGCGGAAGAACTCGATCACCACCGCGGCGGGCACCCGCAGCCATGCGTGATCCGAGAGGCGGGCGATGCCGAATATCGCGCCGAGCGGCAGCGCGATGACCATCGATATCGCCGCGGCGAGGAGCGTGTGCCAGAGCCCGGGCAGCAGGTAGGTCGTCCACGCCTGGCTGTCGGTGAGGAACGGCTTCCACTTGATCCAGTCGAGCTGATGCTTCTCGTTCAGCTTGACGACGACCCACCACACGACGAGGGCCGCGACGATGACGAACAGGGTCGAGTAGAGGATGTTGCGCCGCTTGGCCCGGGGGCCGGGGGCGTCGAAGAGAACCGAGGTCATCGCTTGATCGCCACCTTCTTGCTGACCCAGCCGAGAATGAGACCGGTGGGGAGTGTGAGCACGACGAAGCCGAAGGCGAAGACGAGCGCGATCAGGATGAGCTGTGCCTCGTTCTCGATCATCTCCTTCATCAGCAGCGCGGCCTCGGCCACGCCGATCGCCGCGGCGACGGTCGTGTTCTTCGTGAGCGCGATGAGGACGTTGGCGAGCGGGTTGACGACCGACCGGAACGCCTGCGGAAGGATGATCAGCGTCAGGACCTGACGGAAATTCAGCCCCAGGGCGCGTGCGGCTTCGGCCTGGCCCATCGGGACGGTGTTGATGCCTGAACGGACCGCCTCGCACACGAAAGTGGACGTGTAGAGGATGAATCCGAGCACTGCGAGGCGGAAGTTGATCGCCGTGAAGTCGCTCGCGCCCAGGTCGATGTTGAGTGTCTGGAACAGGCCGAGCGAGGTGAAGACGATGATCACCGTGAGCGGGATGTTCCGCACGATGTTGATGTAACCGGTGGCGAAGCCACGCATCAGGGGGACGGGCCCGACCCGCATGGCGGCGAGCACGGTGCCCCAGATCAGGGAGCCCACGGCGGAGAGAGCGGTGAGTTTCACCGTCGTCCAGAACGCCCCGAGCAGGTCGTAACCCTCAAGAAAGTCGAACACGATCTCCCGTGCTTCCACGCGGGGGATGGGTCCGGTGCGCGGTCGTCACCGTCCGCGCACCGTCCGCACCCCGACTACTGTCCCGCGCGGTCCCCGCCCGCCGCCGTGCGGAAGCGGGCGGGGAAGCACGCGAGCTGTCATCTGGCGAAGCGTTGTCGCTTACTTCTTGACGTCGCCGATCGCCGGGGCGGGCTCGTTCTTGTAGTTCGCCGGACCGAAGTTGTCCTGGACCGCCTTGTCCCAGGACTTGTCCTCGACCATCTTCGTCAGGGCGTCGTTGATCTTGTCCTTCAGGTCGCTGCCCTTCTTGACGCCGATGCCGTAGTTCTCGTTCGTCATCTTGAAGCCGGCGAGCTTGAACTTGCCCTGGAACTCCTTCTGCGCGGCGTAGCCCGCGAGGATGGAGTCGTCCGTGGTGAGGGCGTCGACGGCCTTGTTCTCCAGGCCGGTGAGGCACTCGGAGTAGCCGCCGTACTCCAGGAGCTTGGCCTTCGGGGCCAGCTCCTTCTTGATGTTCTGGGCGGAGGTCGAGCCGCTGACCGAACACAGCTTCTTGCTGTTCAGGTCCTTCGGGTCCTTGATGCCGCTCTCGTCCGAGCGGACCAGGATGTCCTGGTGGGCGAGGAGGTACGGGCCCGCGAAGTCGACCTTCGCCTCACGCTCGTCGGTGATCGAGTACGAGGCGGCGATGAAGTCCACGTCGCCGCGCTCCAGCATCGTCTCGCGGTCGGCGCTCTTCGCTTCCTTCCACACGATCTGGTTCGTCTTGTAGCCGAGGGCCTTGGCGACGTACGTGGCGACGTCGACGTCGAAGCCGGCGTACTTGCCGCTCGGCAGCTTCTGGCCGAGACCCGGCTGGTCGAACTTGATCCCGATGGTGATCTTCTTGCCGCCCCCGGAGCCCGAACCCTTGTCGTCGTCGTTCTTGCCACAGGCGCTCGCGGCGAGGCCGACGGTGAGGACCACGGCGACGGCGGCGGAAACCTTACGGAACTTCATGGTGAGTCCTTCGATAACGGTCGATCGTGATCGACGGCGGATCGGAATCGGTGGAACGGCGGTCGCGGGTACGGGCCTGGGGACGCCCGGCGACCTGCGCGGCGCACGCCCCGGCGAACGGCCGGGACGGGCGGAGGCGCGCTGGTGCCTGTGGGGGAGACGCGGGATGTCTGTCGTGGGTGTCCGGCGAACTCGCGCGTGCTCCAGGCCGGTGGAGGCCCAGTGGCGAAGATCGCTCAGCGCCGGATGACGCTCAGCGCCGGATGACGCTCAGCGCCGGATGACGCTCAGCGCCGGGGAGCGCTCAGTGCTGGAGGATCTTCGACAGGAAGTCCTTGGCCCGGTCACTGCGCGGGGCACTGAAGAACTTGTCGGGAGTCGCCTCCTCCACGATGCGGCCGTCGGCCATGAAGACCACGCGGTTCGCCGCGGAGCGGGCGAAGCCCATCTCGTGCGTGACGACCACCATCGTCATGCCCTCCTGGGCCAGCTGCTGCATGACCTCCAGGACCTCGTTGATCATCTCCGGGTCGAGCGCGGAGGTCGGCTCGTCGAAGAGCATGATCTTGGGGTCCATCGCCAGCGCCCGCGCGATGGCGACGCGCTGCTGCTGACCACCGGAGAGCTGCGCCGGGTACTTGTCGGCCTGCGAACCGACCCCCACCCGGTCGAGCAGCTGCCGCGCCTTCTCCTCCGCGGCCCCTTTCTCGGCCTTGCGCACCTTCACCTGCCCCAGCATCACGTTCTGGAGCACGGTCTTGTGGGCGAACAAGTTGAACGACTGGAAGACCATGCCCACATCGGCGCGCAGCTTGGCCAGTTCCTTGCCCTCCTGCGGCAGGGGCAGGCCGTCGATGGTGATGGCACCGTCGTCGATCGTCTCCAGGCGGTTGATGGTGCGGCACAGCGTGGACTTCCCGGACCCGGAGGGACCGATCACCACGACGACCTCGCCACGCCCGATCGTCAGATCGATGTCCTGAAGCACATGGAGTGCGCCGAAGTGCTTGTTCACCTTGCTCAGGACCACCAGGTCCTCGCTCGTGGGCGCGGCGTCCTTCGACACCGATACTGCGGTCATCGGCTCACAACTCCGTCCTCCTCGGTTGGGTGGACCCTAGTGAGCACGTGCGAGCACCGTCAGCACATCTGAGCGGAACTTGAGCATCACGATCCGGGATCGTCCGCGCACGTCGCGTGCCTGTCGCGTCACCCCCTCGTACCGGCTGGATAACGGAACGCGCCCGAACCCCGAACCCCCTTGACGCATGCCGGGCGGATCGGAGTACATGCCAAAGCGCCCCGCGCGCTCCCGCCCGTACCGCCCGCGTGCTCCGCGCCCGCGGGAACCGGCCACGGCGCGGGTCGCGTGCGTACCAGCACACCCGGCCCCGGTGGGGCGCGGGCGGCCCCAGCCGACGGAGGTGACGGACGGTGAGACTGCTGCTCGTGGAGGACGACAACCATGTCGCCGCCGCGCTCTCCGCCGTACTGGCCCGTCACGGCCTGCGGGTGACGCACGCCCGCAACGGCGAGGACGCCCTGCGCGCCCTGCTCCCCGGCGAGGAGCAGGAGGAGCCCTACGCCGTCGTCCTCCTCGACCTGGGACTTCCCGACCAGGACGGCTACGAGGTCTGCGGAAAGATACGTACGCGCTCCGCCGTACCCGTCATCATGGTCACCGCGCGCGCCGACGTCCGCTCCCGTATCCACGGACTCAACCTCGGCGCCGACGACTATGTCGTCAAGCCGTACGACACGAGGGAACTCCTCGCCCGCATCCACGCCGTCGCCCGCCGGACCCACTCCAGCGCGTCCGAGCCGGGGACGACCGCGCTCGGCCCGGTCCGCCTCGCCCCGGAGACCCGCGAGGTGAGCGTCCACGGGGAACCGGTCCAGCTCACCCGCAAGGAGTTCGATCTCCTCGCCCTCCTCGCCCAGCGTCCCGGCGTCGTCTACCGCCGCGAACAGATCATCAGCGAGGTGTGGCGCACGAGTTGGGAGGGGACGGGGCGCACCCTGGAGGTCCATGTCGCCTCGCTCCGCGCCAAGATCGGGGTGCCGGCCCTCATCGAGACCGTGCGCGGCGTGGGGTACAAGCTCGTCGTCCCCGGCGCCTAGCGGGTCCAGGTGCGCACCAGGCTCCTTCCCCTGCTCATCATCCTGCTCGCGGGGGTCCTGCTCGCCCTCGGCTTCCCGCTCGCCATCAGCATGGCCGCGGGGGAGCAGCAGAAGGTCATCGTCGACCGCATCGACGACTCCGCGCGGTTCGCCTCGCTCGCCCAGTTCGTCAACACCGACGGCGGCGGTGCGGGCGCGACCGTCGAGGACGCCGAACGCAGCGCCACGCTCGACACCGAACTCGGGCGCTACTACCGCCTCTACGGCATCCGCGTCGGCGTCTTCGACCGCCTCGGCGAGCCCTTCGCGACCGCCCCGCACAACTGGCACCTGCCATCCGCGCAGGCGGACACCCTCCTCCCCGGCACCACCACCCTCTCCCCGGGACCCGACGCTTCCGCCGCGCCGGAGCCCACCGCCTCCGTCCACAGCCGTACGGAGCCGGACCAGGACGCGGGCCAGGAGGCGCGCTCCGCCTACGACGAGGCCCTCAACGGCCGCCGCAGCCCCGACCCGGAGCAGGTGTGGCCCTGGCAGACGAGCCGGCGCCTCGTCGTGGCCTCGCCGGTGATAAGAGACGGTGATGTCATCGCGGTCGTCGTCACCGACTCCCCGACCGGCGCCCTGCGCTCGCGCACCCTTGAGAAATGGCTCCTCGTCGCCGCGGGCGAAGGCGCCGCCATGCTCCTCGCGCTCGGCGCGGCCCTGCGCCTGACAGGCTGGGTGCTGCGCCCCGTCCGTGTCCTGGACGCCACGACCCACGACATCGCCACCGGCAGGCTCAAGTCGCGCGTGGCCCCCACCGGCGGCCCGCCCGAACTCCGCCGCCTCGCCACCTCCTTCAACGAGATGGCCGACAACGTCGAGAGTGTCCTCGAACAACAACGTGCCTTCGTCGCCGATGCCTCGCACCAACTCCGCAACCCCCTTTCCGCACTCCTGCTCCGTATCGAACTCCTCGCCCTCGAACTCCCCGAGGACAACGAAGAAGTCGCCTCCGTCCGCACCGAGGGCCAACGCCTCGCCCGGGTGCTCGACGACCTCCTCGGCCTCGCCCTCGCCGAGCACTCCGAGGCCGATCTCTCACTCACCGACATCGGCGCCCTCGCCCGGGAGCGCCTCGCCTCCTGGCGGCCCCTCGCCGAGGAGAAAGGCGTCCGGCTCTCCGGAACCTGTCCCGCCGTCACCGGCTGGGCCGACCCCATCGCCCTCTCCAGCGCCCTCGACGCCGTGCTCGACAACGCCCTCAAGTTCACCCCCGCCGGTGCCGCCGTGGAGCTGTCGGTGGAGGCCAGGCCCGGCGAGGTCGTCATCACCGTCACGGACGAGGGCCCCGGGCTCACCGACGAGGAACTCGGCCGTATCGGCGACCGCTTCTGGCGCAGCAACCGTCACCAGAACATCCACGGCTCCGGCCTCGGCCTCTCCATCACCCGCGCCCTCCTCGAAGCCGGTGGCGGTGCCCTGGAGTACCGCCATCACAGCCCGCACGGTCTCAGCGCCGACCTCGTCATCCCCCGCAACCGCCCGGCCGGCACGGGACCGCTGACGGGCGAGTTGAACGAGTAGCGGGCGAACAGCGAGGAACGGCACCGACCGGGCTGTGCGAGGCGAAGAGGCCGCTTCCCCCGAGGCCGCCGCCCCCGCGTCCCGCCCTCGCTGCCCCGCGCTTCGCGCCCGAAGCCACTGCCCCCGCGTCCCGCCCTCGCTGCCCCCGCGTCCGGCCTCGTCGCTCACGGCGACATGAGGCGTCGCGTCAGGAGGCCACCGGCACAGGGCCCGCACACCGCGCCGTCACGCCGCCGCCTGGACGCCCCGGTGCCACGAGGTCACCCCGTCCCGGGCCCCGGCGTCACGAGTTCATGGCTTCACCGAGCGGTAGTACTGCTGCGCACCGTCGTGCAGTTCGAGGGGGTCCGTGTAGATCGCCGTACGCAGATCGACCTTCTGCGCCGCGTGCACCTGCTGGCCTATGCCGTCGCGGCTGGCGATGACCGTCCGCGTGACTCCCTCCGTCAGGTCCGGATCCAGGGAATCCCGGGTGACCAGCAGATTCGCGACCGCGAGTGTCATCACGGTGCCGTCGTTGTGCGCGGCGGGGTAGGCGTCGCGCGGCATCACGGCCGTCCGGTAGAAGCGCCCTTCCCCGCCCGCGTGCCGCACGGCGTCCACGAGGTCCCCGAGCGGTACGAACCGCACGGGAAAGCTCTCGGACAACTGGCGCACCGAGACCGTCGGCAGGCCGCCCGACCAGAAGAAGGCGTCGATCTTCCCGCGTTTCAGCTGTTCGTTCATCTTGTCGATGCCGATGCCCACCGGGGTGACGTCGTGCTCCGGATCGAGGCCCGCCTTCGTGAGCAGGCGGTCCGCTATCAACCGCACCCCCGATCCCACCTGCCCCACAGCGACCCGCTTGCCCCGAAGATCGCCGACCGTGTGGATGCCGGAGGACTCGGCGACGACGAGTTGCAGGTAGTCGTCGTACAACCGCGCGCAGCCGCGCAGAGTCTCCGCCCCCTCGCCCCCGTCCTCCCGGTACTTCTCGACGGCGTCGGCGGCCGCGATGGTGAAGTCCGCCTTCCCCGTCGCCACCCGCGCCACGTTCTGCTGCGAGCCCTCGCTCGCGCGCAACTCCATCCGCACACCCGGCAGATCCCGGTCCACCGCGTGCTTGAGGAGTTCCCCGTACTTCTCGTAGACGCCCGAACTCACTCCGGTGCTGAACACCACCGTCCCGCGCGGCTGCGTATTGCCGAGGGGCAGCAGCCACCACAGCAGCAGCCCGATCACGACGGCGCACACCGCAGCGCCGCCGAGCACCGTGCCCCGGCCGAACCGGGAGAGGAACGTGGTCATGGCGACGATCCTGCCAGTCACACAGCGTGAACACCAGGGGATGCGGCAGAGATCAGGGATGCCTCAGGGTTCGCCCTGAGACCGCTCTCAGGGATGTCCCCGGGAGGGGACTCGGGGACATCCCTGAAAGAACCCTGAGCCGATGCCCCGCCCAGCTCAGGGTTCCGCCCCGTGCGGGCCCGGGCCCGCTCCCGGCCCGCACCGCCGCTTCCCAGTGCTCCCAAGGCCCCCGCCCGCCCCGCCCACCGCGCGCCCGGCCTCCTCCGCCCTCGGGGTCGCCCGTGGCGTCCCTCCCACCGGCGGTCGGCGGCTTCTCCCCGCTCGCCTACCCTTGTCCGCATGAGCAGCAGCGACCGGAGCCCCGTGGTGGACGTTCAGCAGGCCGGGACACAGGCCAGGACATACGAGATCCGCACCTACGGATGTCAGATGAACGTGCACGACTCGGAACGGCTCGCCGGCCTCCTGGAGGGTGCCGGATACGTGCGCGCCCCCGAGAGCGCGGGAGACGGCGACGCGGACGTCGTCGTCTTCAACACCTGCGCGGTGCGCGAGAACGCCGACAACCGCCTCTACGGCAACCTCGGCCGCCTCGCCCCGAAGAAGACCGAGCGGCCCGGCATGCAGATCGCCGTCGGTGGCTGCCTCGCGCAGAAGGACCGGCAGACCATCGTCGACCGGGCCCCCTGGGTCGACGTCGTCTTCGGCACGCACAACATCGGCAAGCTCCCCGTCCTCCTCGAACGCGCCCGCGTCCAGGAGGAGGCCCAGGTCGAGATCGCCGAGTCCCTGGAGGCCTTCCCCTCCACGCTGCCGACCCGCCGCGAATCCGCCTATGCCGCCTGGGTCTCCGTCTCCGTCGGCTGCAACAACACCTGCACCTTCTGCATCGTCCCCGCCCTGCGCGGCAAGGAGAAGGACCGCAGGCCGGGCGACATCCTGGCCGAGGTCGAGGCGCTCGTCGCCGAGGGCGTCAGCGAGATCACCCTCCTCGGCCAGAACGTGAACGCCTACGGCAGCGACATCGGTGACCGCGAGGCGTTCAGCAAACTGCTGCGCGCCTGCGGCGGAATCGAGGGCCTGGAGCGGGTCCGTTTCACGTCCCCGCACCCGCGCGACTTCACTGACGACGTCATCGCCGCTATGGCCGAGACCCCGAACGTGATGCCCCAGCTGCACATGCCGCTCCAGTCCGGTTCGGACACCGTGCTGCGCGCGATGCGCCGCTCGTACCGCCAGGACCGCTACCTCGGCATCATCGAGAAGGTCCGCGCCGCGATCCCCGACGCGGCGATCAGCACCGACATCATCGTGGGCTTCCCCGGTGAGACGGAGGAGGACTTCGAGCAGACCCTGCACGTCGTGCGCGAGGCCCGTTTCGCGGCGGCCTTCACCTTCCAGTACTCGAAGCGCCCAGGCACCCCGGCCGCCGAGATGGAGAACCAGATCCCCAAGGCGGTCGTCCAGGAGCGCTACGAACGCCTGGTGGCACTCCAGGAGGAGATCTCCTGGGAGGAGAACAAGAAGCAGGTCGGACGCACCCTGGACGTCATGGTCGCCGAGGGCGAGGGGCGCAAGGACGGCGCCACCCACCGGCTTTCGGGGCGCGCCCCCGACAACCGCCTCGTCCACTTCACCAAGCCGCAGGAAGCCGTACGACCAGGAGACGTCGTCACGGTCGACATCACCTACGCGGCTCCCCACCACCTCCTCGCCGAGGGCACTCCGCGCGGCGTCAGGCGAACCCGCGCTGGCGACGCCTGGGAGAAGCGCACGACTGCCGAGACCGCCAAGCCTGCCGGTGTCATGCTGGGCCTCCCGACGATCGGCGCCCCGGCCCCCCAGCCGGCCGCCGCGGCCGCGCAGGGCTGCGGTTGCGACTGACCGCTCCGGTGGGCCTTCGCGGGAGGGACCGGGTCCGCTCGGCCCCGACCGGCACGGCGGCGTGGACCCGTGCGCGCGGGTGGGCGCAGGGCCGCGACGGCGGTCACGCGGAGCTGCGGTAGGCGGCCCGACGCCACGCGGCGGTGCCACCTTCCCCCCCCACGCCCGGACCCGCCGCGCACTGCCCGGACGGCCCTGTGCCCTCGCCCGCCCGACCCGCCGAGGCACTCAGGCCGCCCCGTCGGCCCAGGCCCAGGCCCCGGCCCCGGCCTCGCACCGCCCCGCCCGCCCCCGCACGCGTTACGCTGCCGATCATGCTTGTCGCCGCAGCCGTCTGCCCGTGTCCTCCGTTGCTGGTTCCCCGGATCGCTGCGGGAGCCGCGGCGGAACTCGACGGGCTACGCGCAGCCTGCGCCGACGCGCTCGCGGTGCTGGCCGCGTCCCGGCCCGATCGGCTCGTCGTCGTCGGGCCGGCGGAGGGCGCGGGGGCCGAGCGCCACGGTGAGGGGGCGCACGGTGGTTTCCACGGTTTCGGGGTGCCCGTGAACGTACGGCTCGCCCGGGCGGGACAGCCTCAGCCACCCACGAGGGATGACACTCCCGCGCTCCCCGCCTCTCTCGCCGTGGGTGCCTGGCTGCTGGAGGAGGCCGCCTGGGCGGCGGCGCCCGTCTCCGGGCTCGCGGTCGGCGAGGAGAGCGGTACCGGGGAGTGCCTCGCCCTCGGCGAGTCACTGCGTGTTCCCCACGAGCGCCTCGCGGTGCTGGCTCTCGGCGACGGGAGCACGACCCGCACGGTGAAGGCCCCCGGTTACCTGGACGAGCGGGCCGCCCCCTGGGACGCCGCGGTCGCGAAAGCCCTCGCCGACGCGGACACCGAGGCCCTCGCCGGACTCGACCCCGTCGTCGCCCACCGGCTCGGCTGCGCCGGGCGTGCCCCCTGGCAGGTGCTCGCCGGTGCCGCGCGCGGCGCGGACCTCAAGGGCAGCCTGCTGCACGAGGACGCCCCGTACGGAGTCGGCTACTTCGTCGCCGCGTGGTCCTGAGCGACGTCCGTACCCATCGAGGCGGCGCACGGCCGGAGCGGCTCGCCCCCGCCCGGTGGGCTGGTACGTGCGGGGACGGGTCCGCCCCGGCCCGTACCAGCCTCAACCGGTCCTGTGCGGCGGGCGGGCCCGCAGGACGCCCGTCCGGCGTCCGCCACGCGGACCTCAGCCTCTCGACGAGTCGGGCGGCTGCTGCGAGCCGCCGCTCCCTTCGTCGCCTTCCTTCTTGCCCATGCGGTCGACGGCGCCCTTGGCCTTGTCCGTGCCCGACTGGATGCGGTCGGAGTACTTGCCCTTCGTGCGCTCGTCCACGGTCTTCGCGGCCTTGTCGAGACCGTCGCCGATCCTGCCGCCGTGCTGCTGGGCGAGATCGGCGACCTTGTCCTTCGCGGGGGACAGACGCGCCCGGATGTTGTCGATGAAACCCATGTGGGGTCCCTCCTCGCCGGAAACCGGGAAGTGGGCGCCCCGCGCGGAGCGCCTACTGCTGGCTTACTACGGATCGGCCGCGCGCGCCTGTCGGGCCCCCGGGCCGGTGGTCCGTCCCGGAGGGCTCGACAGGCGCGCGGAGTCCCGCTCGCGCGCTCAGTGACGTGCGTGGTCGGCGGCCTCGCGTTCGGCGGCCTCGTCGACCGACTGCTGCTTGGGGATGCCGCCCTCGGCGGTCTCGCCGTCGTCCGCGCCGGTGGCGGCGGCAGGGCCCGCTTCCTCGGTGGCCGCGCCATCGGCCGCCTTCGCTGCGGGGACCGCGCCGTCCGCCCTCGTACCGGCACCCTCGTCGTCCGGGGCGGCCTCGGCCGGGACCGCGGCCTTCGCTTCCGGCTCGACGGCGTCCGTCGCGGTCTTCGCGCCAACGGCCTCCGTACCGGCGGTCTCGGCAGCGGCAGCCTTCGGGTCGGCGGTCTCCGCCCCGGCGGTCTCCGCCCCTGGCGTGTCCGCTCCGGGGGCCTCCGCACCCCCCGCCCCGGCTTCTTCGGCCGCCCGGGCGGCCTCCTCCTGCAAGATTGACGCGGGATCGGTCGCCTGCGGCTTGCGGCGGAGGAAGGAGAAGAGGCCCATCGAGTGCTCCAAGGGACAGGTGGTGACAAGTGGATACGGGTGAGGGCGGCGCGACGACTGCGCGCGGCCACGGCCCCGGGGGCCCGCGACCGACGGTCGGGACCTCGCAACGGGAAACGAGGCGGCCCGCGTCGCGTCACGTAACTCGTTCGAGGTGCTCCTCCTGGTTTGGGACACTGGGCCGGTGAGTACCGCACCCCCCACCCCACGGGTCATCGCCGTCGTCGGGCCTACCGCCGCAGGGAAGTCCGATCTCGGAGTCTTCCTCGCGCAGCGACTCGGCGGAGAAGTCGTCAACGCCGACTCCATGCAGCTCTACCGTGGGATGGATATCGGAACCGCGAAATTGACGCTCGCCGAGCGTGAGGGCGTCCCGCACCACCTCCTCGACATCTGGGACGTCACCCGCACCGCGAGCGTCGCCGAGTACCAGGCGCTCGCGCGCGCCGAGATCGACCGGCTGCTCGCCGCGGGGCGCGTCCCCGTGCTCGTGGGCGGTTCGGGGCTGTACGTGCGGGGCGTCGTCGACCGCATGGAGTTCCCCGGCACCGACCCGGCCGTGCGCGCGCGCCTGGAGGCCGAGTTGGAGGACGCGGGTCCCGCCGTGCTGCACGCGCGGCTCGCGCGCGCCGACCCCGAGGCCGCCGCGGCGATCCTCTCCAGCAACGGGCGGCGCATCGTGCGCGCCCTGGAGGTCATCGAGATCACCGGCAAGCCCTTCACCGCGAACCTGCCGGGCCGCGAGGCGTACTACGACACGCTCCAGATCGGGGTCGACGTCGCCCGTCCGGAACTCGACGAGCGCATTGCCCGCCGCGTCGACGTGATGTGGGAACGCGGCCTCGTCGCGGAGGTGCGCGCGCTGGAGGAAGCGGGACTGCGCGAGGGGCGCACGGCCTCGCGTGCGCTCGGTTACCAGCAGATCCTCGCCGTGCTCGCGGGGGAGTGCGGCGAGGAGGAGGCGCGCGCCGAGACCGTGCGCGCCACGAAGCGCTTCGCACGCCGTCAGGACACGTGGTTCCGGCGCGATCCCCGTATCCACTGGCTCGACGGGGGACTCTCCGGGCGAGCGGAACTTTCCGGACGGGCTCTGGCGTTGGTCGAACGGGCGGTTACAGCCTGATCACGTGATGGCATCGGGACGCTCCGGGCGTCATACGGGCCCCCGACGCCGTGCCATCATCAAGCTGCGATCGACCTGGCGGAGTCCGAGTGGGAGGGCACAGTGGCGATGGAGGCCGGCCCTCGTGACACCGGACGCGAAGAGCGGGAACAGCTCGTCCAGGACGGCCCCGCCGACGACCCTCCGACGGTCGCCGACCGGACGGTGGCAGACGGTGATGCCGTGGCCCTGGGCGCGCTCCCATCGGGACGCGAAGGGACGGCGACGGACGACGTGGCCGCCGAGGACGACGCCGTGGAGGTCGAGCTGAGGCCGCAGCGCAGACTGCGGCTCTGGCAGCTGGCGCCCATCGTCGTGCTCGCCGCGATCGGCTCGCTCATGTTCGCCTTCCCGCTCGCCTTCGAGGCCGGTGACGGCGGCGCCGTCGTCGCGATGCTCGGCCTCCTGCTCAGCTCCTCCGCGGCGGGCGGTGCCGTGATGGCGGCGCGCCGCGTCGGCTACGCCTGGCCGGGGCTCGGCCACGGGGGCGGCAAGCCGCAGTGGCGCGCGATCGGCATCTACACGCTCGTCGTCCTTGTCATCGCCGGACTCGCGGTCTGGCGCGTCGCACGACTGCGCTGAGCCGGTGGGCCCCACGGGGCTCGCGATTGCGCTGGGGCGTGGACCCCACGGGGGCGCCCCGGTCCATACACCCCGGTCCGTACACCCCCGCTTCATACACCTGGGGCCCCTACGTCCGCATGCCCCCCGGTCCTTGCGCCCGCGGCCCGTACAGCTGAGGGCCGCGGACCTGCGGACGGGGGACACCGTCCAGGCGCGCGGGCCTCACCCCAGGGGTCCTCGTGTGCCACGCGGACCCGTCCCCGCCGACCCCGTACGACCGCGCGGACCCCGGCCCCGGCCCCGTACGATCGAGGGATGAGCACCGCGATCGGCTTCCTCAAGGGCCACGGCACGCAGAACGATTTCGTGATCATTCCTGACCCCGAGAACACCCTCGATCTGGGTCCCGACGCGGTCGCCGCGCTCTGCGACCGGCGGGCCGGTATCGGTGGCGACGGACTGCTGCACGTCGTGCGCTCGGCCGCGCACCCGGAGGGCCGCGCGTACGCCGACGGGGCCGAGTGGTTCATGGACTACCGCAACGCGGACGGTTCCGTCGCCGAGATGTGCGGAAACGGCGTCCGCGTCTTCGCCCGCTACCTCCAGCGCGCCGGGCACGTCGACGCCGGGGAACTGGCGGTCGCCACGCGGGCCGGGATCAAGCGCGCCCACCTGGCCAAGGAGGAGGCGCCCGGGGTGCCCGGCGAGATCACCGTGGAGATGGGCGCCGCGCGGCTGCCCGAGGGCGGGGTCGAGGTGCGGGTCGGCTCCGGGCTGCGCCCCGCCACGCACGTCGACATGGGCAATCCCCACGCCGTCACCTTCGTCACCGACCTCGCCGACGCCGGGGAGCTGCGCACCGCCCCCGAGGTCGTGCCCGCGAGCGCCTACCCGCACGGTGTCAACGTCGAGTTCGTCGTGGAGCGGGCACCCGGCGCGCTCGCGATGCGCGTGCACGAGCGAGGCTCGGGCGAGACGCGCTCCTGCGGTACGGGCGCTTGCGCCGTCGCCGTGGCGGCCGCGCGCAGGGACGGCCTCGACCCCGCCCGTACGGGCCGCCCCGCCACGTACACCGTCGATCTGCCCGGCGGCCGGCTCACCATCACCGAACGCACCGACGGCGTCGTGGAGATGACCGGTCCCGCGGTCCTCGTCGCCGAAGGCGAGATCGACGGGGCCTGGCTGGCGGCGCTGACGGCCTGAGCGGTCGCCCGCCGCTCCGCCCGTCCGGGCTCGCGCGACCGGCCGGACGCCGGCCGGCCGACAGGACGGGCCGACCGGCGAAGAGGTTTGCCGCGCGGGCGCCGCACCCCCCGGCGCGCGCCCGACGCGTATCCAGGGCAACGCGCGAGCGCCGCAAAGGTCACTCCTCGCGCTCGTGTCGCCCATCGACTTCGCTCGAATGGGTGATCCCTTTCACGCTCGGCGAGAGGCGGTCGGCGGCGCGTGGTGGGCTCGATAGCATCAAGCACCGGCCCGGACGGGGACACCGCCCGCTGTCCCGGGGCCCCGTGCTCCGGGCACCCCGTCGACCGGTCGACGCAGCCGGAGGTGCCCATGAGTGCGGAGGCAATGAATCCAGTGACGCCCGGGGGGCCTCCCGAAGCCCTCCAGGCCGCCGGCGCGGCGCAGCCCCGCAAGCGTGCCCGGCACCGCATCGACCTGCGCCGTCTCGGCCGCGCCGCGCTCCTCGGCCACACCGGGCGCGACCGTGCCCCCGACGCGATCGCGCACGTCGTCGACGCGCACAGGGCACACCATCCCGAGGCCGATGTCGACACGCTCCGTCGCGCCTACGTACTCGCCGAGTCCTCGCACCGCGGCCAGATGCGCAAGAGCGGCGAGCCCTACATCACGCACCCCCTCGCGGTGACACTGATCCTCGCCGAACTCGGCGCCGAGACCACGACCCTGACGGCGGCGCTCCTGCACGACACGGTCGAGGACACCGACGTCACCCTCGGCCAGGTCCGCGAGGAGTTCGGCAGCGAGGTGGGCTATCTCGTCGACGGGGTCACCAAGCTGGAGAAGGTCGACTACGGCGCGGCCGCCGAGCCCGAGACCTTCCGCAAGATGCTCCTCGCGACCGGCAACGACGTGCGCGTGATGTCGATCAAGCTCGCCGACCGCCTCCACAACGTCCGCACCCTCGGCGTCATGCGGCGCGAGAAGCAGGTCCGGATCGCGAAGGTCACGCGCGACGTACTCATCCCGCTCGCCGAACGGCTCGGTGTGCAGACGCTCAAGACCGAGCTGGAGGACCGGGTCTTCGCCATCCTCCATCCCGAGGAGTACGAGGAGACGCGCCGCCTCATCGTCGACCACTTCGCCGCCCCCGACCCCCTCGCCGCCGTCGCCGCGCGTGTGCGCGAGGTGCTGCGTGAGGCGGACCTCACCGCTGACGTGCAGCTGCGTCCCCGCCACTTCTTCTCCGTGCACCGTGTCCACCGCAAACGCGGCCGTCTCGGCGACACCGACTTCGGGCGCCTGCTCGTCCTGGTCGGCGAGACCGCCGACTGCTACGCGGTGCTCGGCGAACTCCATACGTGCCTGACTCCGGTGGTCGCCGAGTTCAAGGACTTCATCGCGGTCCCCAAGTTCAACCTGTACCAGTCGCTGCACACCGCTGTCGCGACGCCGGAGGGCGGCATCGCCGAAGTCCTCATCCGCACGCACCAGATGCATCGCGTCGCCGAGGCCGGTGTCGTCGCCCTCGGCAATCCGTACGCGGCGGGTGGCGAACACGGGCACGCGGGAACGGGGCGAGGGGCCGCGAGCCGCGGGACCGGCGGACAGCGGCCGCTGGACGCGCCGGACCCGGCGCCTGCCGACGCGATCGCGGCAGCTCTCGACGCGGCGACCGCGGAAACGGCCGACGCCGCCGCTGACGCCGCAGAGGCCGAGCGGGCCGACCCGACCCGGCCCGGCTGGCTCTCCCGCCTCCTGCAATGGCAGAGCGCGGTGCCCGACTCGGAGCTGTTCTGGTCCGTGTTGCGCGAGGACCTGGCCCAGAACCGCGAGATCACGGTCTTCCGCCAGGGCGGTGGCGCGCTCGGGCTGCCCGCGGGCGCGAGCTGCGTCGACGCGGCCTACGCGCAGTACGGCGAGGACGCGCACGCGTGTATGGGGGCGGTCGTCAACGGCCGCCTCGCCCCGCTGAGCACCGTCCTGGAGGACGGCGACACGGTCCAGCTCCTCATGGGTCAGGACGCCGCGGGCGGCGGCCCCTCGCCCGACTGGCTCGACCACGTACGCACCCCTGCCGCCGGACTCGCCATCCGCCGCTGGCTCACCGCGCACCCCACACACACCCCGGCCGAGGACGTACGGCGCGAGGACCCCCTGCCCCGCCCCACTCTCCCCGCTCCCGCCGCGCGCCCGCTCGCCGCGAGCGTCACGGTCGACCAGCCCGGCGCCACGGTGCGTCTCGCGGGCTGCTGCACCCCGGTGCCCCCCGACGCGGTCACGGCCTTCGCGGTACGGGGCAACGCGGTCACCGTGCACCGCGCGGAGTGCCCGCGAGCGGTGCGCATGGCGGCGGCCGGGCGACGCACGGTCGGCGCGGACTGGGGCGACACCGGCGACTGCCGTGTCACCCTGCGGGCGGCGTCCTTCGGGCGGCCGCACCTGCTCGCCGACCTCACCGAAGCGATCGCGGGGGAGGGAGTCGCGGTCATCTCGGCCACGGTCGAACCACCGAGCGAGCACGGAGTACGGCACACGTACACGCTGCACCTGCCCGATGCCGCGCGCCTGCCGGGGCTCATGCGGGCCATGCGGGACGTGCCGGGGGTGTACGACGTGAGCAGGGCACGGAGTGCGGCGTCTGCTTCCGGGGTTTGAGGCAGGGGTCGAGGACTCGCAGTCAGCAGAGAGGTTTCTGCACGGGGCACGAGCGGGCGCCCGGCGGGGGCGGTGGCGGGGCGGTGGCAGGGGCAGTGGCCTGCCGCGGGCGGTGAGCCATGAGCCGCATGCCACGCACACGCACACGCACACGTGCCCGCGCCCGCGCCTCGCGCTTCGCGTCGAAGACCTCAGTACAGGAAGACGTCAGCACAGAGTCAACGAAACGTCAGCACAGCGTGAACGAACTGACTCCTTCGGGTTGTTCTGCCCGCCGAATGATTGCTGTGCGTATCCGCTGCGGTAACTCCGAGTCATGGACCTGGAGCGCATTCCTGCGAACACCCCGGCGAGGTCGGGGCCCGGCATCGGCGCGGAGCACCGCCGCCGAGCGGCCCCGCAGCGCCCGCGCCGCCGCGCCCTCCCCACGGTGCGCGTGCTCGTGCCGGTGCTCGCCGTCTGCCTCGCGCTCATCGCCGCCGCCTCGCCCGCTCCGGGGCCGCAGGGGATCGGCGACAGGCTCTTCCCGCACCTCGGCAACCCCGGCTACGACGTGCTCGCCTACGACCTCTCGCTGACGTACACGGGCGACAACCGGGCCCCCCTCGACGCCGTCACGCGGATCACCGCGAAGGCCGAGGCGCCTCTCGACCACCTCAACCTCGACTTCTCGCACGGCGAGGTCCGCTCCGTCACTGTCAACGGCCGCTCGGCCGGCCATACGACCGCGGGACAGGACCTCGTCGTCACCCCGAAGGCGCCCGTGCGGCCCGGCGAGTGGCTGCGCATCGTCGTTCGCCACACGAGCGACCCACGCCCACCTGCCGCCGGGCAGGGCGAGGGCGGCTGGGTCCTGACCAAGGACGGCCTCGCGATGGCCAACCAGGCCGATGCCGCCCACCGGGTCTTCCCCGCCAACGACCACCCCTCCGACAAGGCGGACTTCACCTTCCACGTCACCGCGCCGCGCGGCGTGACCGTCGTCGCCAACGGCTTCCTGACGGGCCGTGCCGACGCGGCGGACGGTGGCACGACCTGGACGTACCGCAGCCTGCATCCCCTGGCCACCGAGCTGGTCCAGATCTCCCTCGGCGACTCCGCCGTGCTGCGCAGGGCAGGGCCGCACGGCCTTCCGGTGCGTGACGTCGTCCCCGCGGGCGACCGTGCGCTCCTCGACCCGTGGCTGCGCAGGACTCCTGGCCAGCTGCGGTGGATGGAGGAGCGTGTCGGGGCCTTCCCCTTCGAGACCTACGGTGTGCTCGTCGCCGATACGAACACCGGCTTCGAGCTGGAGACCCAGACGCTCTCGCTCTTCGAACGGCGCCTGTTCGCCGACAGCCGCTACCCCGAGTGGTACGTGGGCTCCGTCCTCGTGCACGAGCTGGCTCACCAGTGGTTCGGCGACAGCGTGAGCCCGCGCACCTGGTCGGACCTGTGGCTCAACGAGGGCCACGCCACGTGGTACGAGGCCCTCTACGCCGAGGAGCAGGGCGGGCCGACCCTGGAGCGCCGGATGCGCGAGGCGTACCGCGCGAGCGATGGCTGGCGCGTTGCCGGGGGACCACCGGCTCGTCCCAAGGCTCCGGGCAACGGCAAGATCAGCATCTTCCGTCCCGTCGTGTACGACGGCAGCGCCCTCGTGCTCTACGCCCTGCGCGAGGAGATCGGGGCCGAGGCGTTCAGCCGCCTCGAACGCCGCTGGGTCGCCGAGCACCGCGACAGCACGGCGGACACCGCGGCCTTCGTCCGGCTCGCCTCCGACGTCGCGGGGCGTGATCTCGGCGCGTTCCTCCACCCGTGGCTGTACGGGGCGAAGACGCCGCCGATGCCCGGGCACCCCGAGTGGACCGGAGCCGCGCCGGGCGCCGAGCAGCCACGGAGCACGACCCCGCACCATCTGGCCGCGCCACCACGTAGCCGGTGACCAGGGACGTTTCGCGTCCTCGTCGGCGCCGTCCACGCGCCGGCCCGACGGCCCGCGCGCCTGGCGCCCCGATCCCGGAGGGCAGCCGGATACTCGCGTGACTCCACGAGGAGCGCCGTGGGACCATTTCCGGGCGAGCGGCGCCCGCCGGCCCGGGAATTCCCGGGGCTCCCCGGGCGTTGCTCACAGCAGCGGACCGGGTCCGCTCGTCGACCGCACTCGTCATTAAGGAACCAATGACCCACACCCCTCCCTTTTCCCAGGACACTTCCGGAGACCAGCACGCGCCCTTCGGCGCGGAGGACACCGTGAACGAGACGCACCCGCGGGGACAGCAGCCGTCCCACAGCCACGGCCTGCGGGCCGATGCCCTGATGGAAGAGGACGTCGCCTGGAGCCACGAGGTCGACGGCGCGCGGGACGGCGAGCAGTACGACCGCGAGGAGCGAGCGGCTCTGCGCAGGGTCGCCGGGCTCTCCACGGAGCTGGAGGACGTCACCGAGGTCGAGTACCGCCAGCTGCGTCTGGAGCGGGTCATCCTCGTGGGCGTCTGGACCTCGGGCACCGTCCACGACGCGGAGAACTCCCTCGCGGAGCTGGCCGCGCTCGCCGAGACCGCGGGGGCCCTCGTCCTCGACGGCGTCATCCAGCGCAGGGACAAGCCCGACCCCGCCACGTACATCGGCTCCGGCAAGGCCGTCGAGCTGCGTGACCTCGTCCTGGAGACCGGCGCCGACACCGTCGTCTGCGACGGTGAGCTGAGCCCTGGGCAGCTCATCCACCTCGAAGACGTCGTCAAGGTCAAGGTCGTGGACCGCACGGCGCTGATCCTCGACATCTTCGCCCAGCACGCCAAGTCCCGCGAGGGCAAGGCGCAGGTCTCGCTCGCGCAGATGCAGTACATGCTGCCGCGCCTGCGCGGTTGGGGTCAGTCGCTCTCCCGGCAGATGGGTGGCGGTGGCTCCGGCTCCTCGGGCGGCGGCATGGCGACCCGTGGTCCCGGTGAGACCAAGATCGAGACCGACCGTCGGCGCATTCGCGAGAAGATGGCGAAGATGCGCCGGGAGATCGCCGAGATGAAGACCGGTCGTGACCTCAAGCGCCAGGAACGTCGGCGCAACAAGGTCCCCTCGGTGGCCATCGCCGGCTACACCAACGCCGGGAAGTCCTCCCTGCTCAACCGCCTCACGGGCGCGGGAGTACTCGTCGAGAACGCCCTCTTCGCCACCCTCGACCCGACCGTGCGCCGGGCCGAGACGCCGAGCGGGCGGCTCTACACGCTCGCGGACACGGTGGGCTTCGTGCGGCACCTGCCGCATCACCTCGTGGAGGCCTTCCGCTCCACGATGGAGGAGGTCGGCGACTCCGACCTGATCCTCCACGTGGTCGACGGCTCGCACCCCGCGCCCGAGGAGCAGCTCGCCGCCGTGCGCGAGGTCGTCAGGGAAGTCGGTGCGACCGATGTACCCGAGATCGTCGTGATCAACAAGGCGGACGCGGCGGACCCGGTGGTCCTCCAGCGTCTCCTGCGCGTCGAGAAGCACTCGATCGCTGTTTCCGCCCGCAGTGGCCAGGGCATCGAGGAACTCCTCGCCCTCATCGACGAGGAACTGCCCCGCCCGGCCGTCGAGGTCGACGTGCTCGTCCCCTACACCGAGGGCAAGTACATCGCCAGGGCACACGTCGAGGGCGAGGTCCTCGCCGAGGAGCACACCCCCGAGGGCACCCGGCTCAAGGCCCTCGTGCACGAGGAACTGGCCGCGGAACTGCACCGGTTCAGCCCCGTCGGCGCGCACTGAGCCACGGGTGGCCTCCGCCCGTACCGGCGGAGACACGGCGGACGGCCGAAGGGCCCGTACCCCTGGGGTGCGGGCCCTTCGCGTCACGCGGAGCGGATCGCCCGTCGGCACGGTCGCGCCCGCCACTTCCACGACTGGTCGTGCCTGCCGCCTCGATGACCGGTCGCGCCCATCGGCCCGATGATCGATCACGTCGGCGGCCGCGTACGCGACCGGCCGTCTCTCGCGTACCGCGCCGGCCCCCTCTCGGGAGCCGGCCGTCGGCTCTCAGGAGAGGCTGTCGGCCTTGTCGCTCACCGCGCGGTAGATGTCCTCCGCCTCCTTGCCCAGGCGCGGGCCCGCGAGCCAGCCGCCCGTGACCGGGCCGATCGAGGTGTTCGAGACGAGCGCGGGCTTGCCGTCCGCGTTCTTGCCGACCCAGCCGCCTCCGGACGCGCCACCGGTCATGGTGCACCCGATGCGGTACATCGTCGGCTGGTCGGCGCCGAGCGAGAGCCGGCCGGGCTTGGCGGGGCACTGGTACAGGGCCTGACCGTCGAAGGGCGGCGCCGCCGGGTAGCCGGAGGCCGTCAGGGAGGGCGTCTTCGCCGCCGAAGGCGCGGCGAAGTCCACGGGCAGCGCGCCGCCCACGGTCTCCTCCAGCGACTTTCCGCCGCCGCTCTCCGGCGTCACGTGCAGGACGGCGAAGTCGTAGGGCGCCCCCGCGCCGCCCGTGGGACCGCCGTTCGCGATCCACTCCTTGGAGGTCTGCGCCCAGTCGCTCCACCACACCCCGTACGGAGCGATCTCCTCGCGCGTGGCCTTCTCCAACTCGGCGGTCGACTTGCCCGCATTGTTGTACGCGGGCACGAAGGCGATGTTGCGGTACCAGCCGCCCTTCTGCCCGGCGTGCACGCAGTGGCCCGCGGTCCACACGAGGTTGGACTTCCCCGGGTGGGCCGGGTCCTCGACGACCGTGGCCGAGCAGACCATCGAACCCTCGGGGGAATCGAAGAGGACCTTCCCCGCCTCCGGCAGCGCGTCGTGGTACGGCGGGGTCACCGCGGCGGCCTTCACCGGCGCGGGAGCCGGATCGGTCACGCCCTGATCGTCCGCGAGGTCGCCGTCGTCCACCTTCTTCTGCGGGTCCTCGGCCCGCCGCATCCGGTCGGGGTCCCACAGCCCGTCGATGATCGGGTTGATGTAGTCCTCCGCCTTGCGCAGCCAGGTGTCCTTGTCCCACTCGCGCCAGGCGCCGTTCTCCCACTTCCCGAGGTCGATACCGTGCTCCTTGAGCCGGTCCCGCACGTTGTCGGGGATACGGATCTTGTGATCGCCCGCCGAGGCCGAGGAGCCCGACGCGACGGGTTGCGCGCCGTCGTCGCCGTCGGCCGAGTCGTCGTCGGGGCCGCAGGCCGTCAGCGTGAGGGTCAGGGTCAGCGCGGCCCCGATCGCCACTGGCCAGGCGCCCCGGCGTGGCCCCCGCCCCGTCCGTGCCCGTGGTATGTGCATGCTCAATCCCCCTGGTAGTGCTGGACCTTGCCGACCCCACACACTATGACGGCGCCTCAACAGCCTTACCGCGCGGCTGCAACAGTTGGGTCACGGTGGAACCGCAGGCCTCCAACCCAGGCTCCCAACCCAGGTCCCCAACCCGCGTCCCCGCTCCAGGCCCTCACTCCAGGCCCAGGCCACCCGTCCAGCTCGCAGCGTCCCTTCCCCGGCCCGGCCTGGCCCCGAGTCCCCAGCCGCCACTCCCGCGGACGCCCCGCCCCTCGGTTCCCGGCCCGCCGCTCCCGCTCCCGCTCCCGCCCCGTCCCCGGCATCCGGCACCGGCCTCCCGCCGAACCCAGCTCCAAGCCCGTCAGCCCCCACGGCATCCGCCCCAACCCCCCTCCCCAGCCGTCGTGTTCCGGACGGATCGTCGGTTTCCGGCCGACTTCGCCGCACGGGCCAAGGATCTTCGGATGAGCCGTTATCCCGAGCGGTGTGCGTCGTTGGTACGTACGGGGGTCGTCGGCATGCCCGCCCTCGGCCCCGACACGCCCTTCGCACCGCGGGAGGACCTACCGCCTTGGCCGTGACCGAGTCCGTGCCCATCGCACCGACGACCACGCAGGAAGGGGTACTGCGCAGGCAGTCCCTGCGGGAGTCGGCCGCGAGGACCTATGCCCGCGCCCTGCCCATCGTCCCCGTCCGGGCCAGGGGCCTGACCATCGAGGGCGCGGACGGCCGCCGGTATCTGGACTGTCTCTCCGGGGCGGGCACCCTCGCCCTCGGTCACAACCACCCGGTCGTCCTCCAGGCGATCAGGGACGTCCTCGACTCCGAGGCCCCGCTGCACGTGCTGGATCTCGCGACCCCGGTCAAGGACGCCTTCGTCACCGAGCTCTTCCGCACGCTGCCCGGTGAGCTGGCGGCCCGCGGCCGCATCCAGTTCTGCGGGCCCGCGGGGACCGACGCCGTCGAGGCCGCGCTCAAGCTCGTACGGCGCGCCACCGGCCGGCAGCCCGTGCTCGGCTTCACCGGGGCGTACCACGGCATGACCGCAGGGGCGCTCGACGTGTCCTCTGCCGCCGCCTCGGTGAGGGACACACTGCGCCTCCCGTACCCGCAGGACTACCGCTGCCCCTTCGGTGTGGGCGGCGAGGAGGGCGCCGCGCTCGGTGCCCGGCTCACCGAGAGCTATCTCGACGACCCGAAGTCGGGTGTGCCCGCACCGGCCGGGATGATCGTCGAGCCGGTCCAGGGCGAGGGCGGGGTGCACCCGGCGCCGGACGCGTGGTTGCGCCGCATGCGCGCCCTCACCCGGGCGCACGGACTGCCCCTCATCGCCGACGAGGTACAGACCGGCGTGGGTCGCACAGGGGCCTTCTGGGCCGTCGACCACGCGGGCGTCGTCCCCGACGTGATGGTCCTCTCCAAGGCGATCGGCGGAAGTCTCCCGCTCGCCGTCGTCGTCTACCACGAGGACCTGGACGTCTGGGAGCCGGGCGCCCACGCCGGCACCTTCCGCGGCAACCAGCTCGCGATGGCCGCGGGCGCCGCGACTCTCGCCTACGTCCGCGAACACGGCCTCGCCGAACGGGCCAGGGTCCTGGGCGCCCGGATGCTCTCCGCCCTGCGCTCCCTCGCGACGCGCCACGCCTGGATCGGGGACGTGCGCGGGCGCGGGCTCATGCTCGGCGTCGAGCTGGTCGACCCGGAGGGCGCCAGGCCGGGAGCCGCGGGGCCACCACCCGCCGACGCCACGCGCGCCGTCGCCGTGCGCAGGGAGTGCCTGCGCCGCGGCCTCATCGTGGAGCTGGGCGGCCGTCACTCCGCCGTGGTGCGGCTGCTGCCCCCGCTCACCCTCACCGACGACCAGGCCACCGCCGTCCTGGACCGTTTCGCCGACGCCCTCGACGCCGTGGACCGCGATCCACGCGTACGGGCGCCGCGCACCCCGCCCGTCTGAGCCCGCTCCGCCGCGTGCCAGTCCCCCCACCGGCCCCGTCCCCTCAGCCGCGGGGCCACACGATCACGTCCCTCAAGGAAGCGCCCGTGAACCCGAACACCGCACCCGACGGCCGGTACCCCCTCGCCCCCGAGGCCGGAAGTACGAGTTCGGCAGGCCCCGAAGACGGTCTCGTCCCCCGGCAGCACACGGCCGCTCCCACCGAACACCTCGACGGTGCCGCGGTCGACCTCCTCGAACACCCCGACGTGCCGACAGCGGCCGAGGCTGCTGCCCTGGAAGCGCTGCTGCGCTGCTGGGTCCGCGAGACCGGCGTCGAGGCCGCGGAACACGGACCACTGCGCATCTCCCTGCCGGCGCAGGAGGCGACACTCGTCGTCCCGGTGCGGTACTGGTCGGCCGCCGGGCTGCACCGCTTCGGCCTGCCCCGGCTCGAACACCACGGACCCGCCCCCGCCCGCACCGGCAGCGCCTTCCCGCGCGCCGTCGTCCGCCCGGGCAGGGCACCGCGCCTCACGGCGCCCCTTGACGCCGCCACGGTCGCCGAGGTGCTCAGCGCGGAAGTCCGCGCGGGGACAGTGACGGACGGCACGGGACAGGCGGCGACGGTGGCAGCCCGTACGTCGCCGGGCGAGACGACGACAGAGGGTACGGCGCCGGACGGGACTGCGACGGACGGTACGGCGCCGGGCGGGGCCGGCGGCGCCGCGCGGGCCGCCTCCGTACCGCCCGCCTCCCCGAGCGAGCCCGCCCCCACCGTCCCGAGGCAGGCCCCGCCCGCCCCCGACGACGACCTCGTGGCACGGGTCAGGGACTCGGTACGCCGTACCGCCGTCTTCCTCTCCTTCCGCCGCCGCCACACCGAGGACTCGCCCACCCCCTTCCTCGCCGCCGAGCAGGCGCTCCTGCTCGGCCACCCGCTCCACCCCACGCCCAAGAGCAGGGAGGGACTCAGCGAGGCGGAGGCCCGGCTCTACTCGCCCGAACTGCGCGGGGCCTTCCCGCTGCACTGGCTCGCCGTGCACCAGGACGTCCTCGCCACCGACTCCGCCTGGACCGAACGAGGCAGGACCGTTTCGGCCGGACAGCTCACCGAGCGCCTCGCGGGCCCGGGGCTCGCGCTGCCGCCAGGCACCGTCGCGCTGCCGCTGCACCCCTGGCAGGCCCGCGACCTCGCGCAGCGCCCCGAAGTCCACGCGCTGGCCGACGCGGGACTGCTCACGCCGCTCGGCCCGTACGGGGAACCGTGGTCGCCCACCTCCTCGGTGCGCACCGTCCACCGCGCCGATGCCCCCGCGATGCTCAAGCTCTCGCTCGGCCTGCGCATCACGAACTCGCGCCGCGAGAACCTCCGCAAGGAACTCCACCGCGGTGTCGAGGTCCACCGCCTCCTGCGCACCGGGCTCGGCGCCGAGTGGCACGCCGCGCACCCCGGCTTCGACATCGTGCGCGACCCCGCGTGGATCGCCGTCGACGGCCCGGACGGCGAACCCCTGCGCGGCGTGGACGTCATGATCCGCCACAACCCCTTCACCGCGGCGACCGACGCCGCCTGCCTCGCCGGGCTCGTCTCGCCGCGCCCCCTCGCCCCGATCGGCGAGCCACCCGCGGTGCCGAACGGGCTCCTCGCGCACGACTCGCAGGTCCAGCAGCCCATGCGGTCCCGGCTCAGCGAGCTGATCACCCGGCTCGCGCAGCGCACCGGCAGGCCACGCGGCACCGTCGCCACCGAGTGGTTCCTGCGCTACCTGGAGCACGTCGTCCGGCCGATCCTGTGGCTCGACGGCCACGCGGGCGTCGCCCTGGAGGCGCACCAGCAGAACACGGTCGTCCTGCTCGACGCGGAGGGCTGGCCGAACGGCGGCAGGTACCGCGACAACCAGGGCTACTACTTCCGCGACTCGCACCGCGAGGCCCTGGAGCAGCGGCTGCCCGGCATCGGCGCGACGAGCGACACGTTCGTCCCCGACGATGTGACCGACGAGCGCTTCACGTACTACCTCGCCATCAACAACGTCCTCGGCCTCGTCGGCGCCCTCGGTTCCCAGGGACTCGCGGACGAGCACCTGCTGCTCGCCGCGCTGCGCGGCTTCCTCACCGAGGCCGCGCACGGCCCCGAAGCCCTCGGCTCGGGGCTGCCGGCCCTGCTGCTCGACAGCCCGGTCCTGCGCTGCAAGGCCAATCTGCTCACCCGGCTGCACGGACTCGACGAACTCGTCGGCCCCGTCGACACCCAGTCCGTGTACGTGCGTTTCCCCAACCCGCTGCACAGGGCCTGACCCCTCGCGGGGCCGGACCTCACCCACCCGGCCCCGCCCCGTACCGCCCGCGATCGTCCCCGAACCGAGGAGTGCACCCCATGCCCACAGCGGACACCCCCCTCGCGGGGGCCGCGCCGCCCGCGTCCGGCGCCGCGGACAGCGAGGCCCCGGGCCCCGGCATAGCCAGGGCCGGTCGTCCCGGCCCAGGCCCCGAAACCGCCGCGCCGCCGCGGCCCGCGCGCACGCGCACCGGCACCGTTCCGCCGGGCGACTGGGCACCCGTTCCCACGCCCCACGGCCTCTTCCGGCTGCGGCCCGTCACGCTGCCGCACGACCTCGCCCTGCTCACGGGATGGATGAACGACCCCGAAGTGGCGGCCTTCTGGGAACTCGCGGGCCCGCCCGACAACACCGAGTCCCACATCCGCCCCCAGATCGAGGGCGACGGACGCAGCTTGCCCTGCCTCGGGCTGCTCGACGGGCGGCCGATGAGCTACTGGGAGATCTACCGCGCCGACCAGGACGTGCTCACCCCGCACTACCCCGCACGCCCGCACGACATCGGCGTCCACCTGCTGCTCGGCGGCGGTACGGACCGGGGGCGCGGCGTCGGCACGGCGCTGCTGCGCACCGTCACGGAGCTGGTCCTCACGTACCGCCCGTGCGCCACCCGTGTCCTCGCCGAACCCGATGTGCGCAACGCCCGCTCCGTCGCCGCGTTCCTGCGCGCCGGGTACCGCAAGGATCGTGAGCTGGACCTCCCCGGCAAGCGCGCCGCCCTGATGATCAGGGACCGCGCCCCGACGTCTCCCGGCTGAGGCCCGAGCGGCCCGCCGCTGTCCTCCCGCGCGGGAACCAGCACCCACGCGCCTTTCCGGGCGGTGCGGGTACGTACAGGACAGCGGTACGTACTCCACGTGGCCCCGCCACCGCAGGCACGGCCGCGGTCGGCGCGCGCCGCCGTCCTTCCGCGTTTCCCGCACCTCCCGCCGTACCCCCGCACGTCCGCACACCGGTCGCCACCGAAGGAGTCTTTCGTGCAGAACCTCCCCGCACCGCGTCCCTGGACATCCCCCGAAGAGCCCGCAGGACCTGCGCTCCCGCCGCTGACCGCCCCCGAAGGCCCGCCGGCGCACGGGCTCTTCGCCCCGGCCGAGCTGACCCCCGAGCTGTGGCGCGAGGCCGGTCGGCGGCTCCTCGCCAAAATGGTCGCCGAATTCTCGTACGAGGGCCTCTTCGCCCCCCGCCCCGACGACCCCGAGTCACCCGATGTCCCCTTCCACAGCCGCGCGTACCGCCTGCCGCTCGGGGGGCCGAAGGGGACGCCGCACGACGAGGCGGCGCGGGACGAGACGCCGCGTGACGAGGCGGCCGGGGAGGAGGCGGCGGGGCGGAGCGCTCTCCTCTTCGACGCCACCCGCAGCGCCTACGGCCACTGGGAGGTCGACCCCGGGAGCCTGCGCCTCGACACCGGAGGGACCGGGGACACCCCGGCCGAGGGGAGCACGGACGACGCACGCGTCTCCGCCGCTCCCCAGCCATTCACGGACCCGCTCGACTTCCTCGTGCGCGCCCGGCACGTCCTCGGCATCGACGGCGCGACGCTCGGCCACCTGCTGCGCGAGCTGAACGCGACGCTCGCCGCCGACGCACGCCTTCTCCACACCGCCCTGAACAGCGCGGACCTCGCCGACCTCGGGTACGCGCAACTGGAGGGCCACCAGACCGGGCACCCCTGGATCGTCCTCAACAAGGGCCGCATGGGCTTCGGTGCTTCGGACGCAGCGCGCTGGGCACCCGAGAGCCGCGTCCGGGCCCGCCTCCCGTGGCTCGCTGTCCGCACCCACCTCGCCACCTATCGCGGCGTCCCCGGACTCGACACGCCCGAGCAGCTCTACGCGGCCGAACTGACGCCCGCCGCAAGGGAGTCCTTCGACGCCGTCTTAACCACGCGCGGTCTCGATCCGGCCGACTACCTCTACCTCCCCGTGCACCCCTGGCAGTGGGACACCACGGTGCTGCCCCTGCACGCCGCGGGCGTCGCCGCCGGGGATCTCGTGCCGCTGCCCTCGGACGGCGCCCAGCGTCTGCCGCAGCAGTCCATCCGCACCTTCCTCAACCTCGACGACCCCGAGCGGTACACGGTCAAACTGCCGCTGTCGGTCCTCAACACGCTCGTCTGGCGCGGGCTGCCCACCCGCCGCACGGTCGCCGCACCCGCCGTCACCACCTGGGTGCGGTCCGTACGCGACAACGACCCCTTCCTGAGCGAGGAGTGCCGCGTCATCCTGCTCGGCGAGGTCGCCTCCGTGGCCGTGCGGCACCCGCTCTACGACGCGCTGCCCGAGGTGCCCTACCAGTACAAGGAACTCCTCGGCGCGATCTGGCGCGAACCGCTCGCGCCTCTCCTCGACAAGGACGAAGGCGCGCGGACCCTCGCCTCGCTCCTGCACGTGGACCGCGAAGGCCGCGCCTTCGTCGCCGAACTCGTCACGCGCTCCGGCCTGGCACCGCGCGACTGGCTGCGCCGCCTCTTCGGCGCCCTGCTGCCGCCGCTCCTGCACTTCCTCTACCGCCACGGCACGGTCTTCTCGCCGCACGGCGAGAACGCGATCGTCGTCTTCGACGCGCGCGACATCCCCACGAGGCTCGCGGTCAAGGACTTCGTCGACGACGTCAACCTCAGTGCGCGACCGCTGCCCGAGCACGACGACATGCCCGCGGAGGTGCGCGACATCCTGCTGACGGAAGACCCTTCCTTCCTCCCGCAGTTCATCCACTCCGGTCTCTTCGTCGGCGTCTTCCGCTATCTGGCCCCGCTGTGCCGCACCCAGCTCGGCGTCCCCGACGAGGATTTCTGGGGTCTCGTGCGCGCCGAGATCCTCGCGTACCAGGCGCGTTTCCCCGAGCTGAAGGAGCGCTTCGAGTTGTTCGAACTGCTCGGCCCGGAGATCGAGCGGCTCTGTCTCAACCGCAACCGCCTCCACCTCGACGGTTACAGGGACCGGGCGGAGCGGCCGCACGCGGCGGTGGACGGCATGGTCGTGAACCCGCTGCACGCGGGCGCGTTCCGGCCACGTGCGGGGTGGGGGCGAGGTGCCGCCGCGCGGGGAGCGGGCGGGCCCGGAGCGGGAGCGCTCGACGGGGAGTGGTCGCATGATCGGACCGGGCCTGTGGACGGAGCGGACGGAGCTGTCGGTGCCGCGTCGTAGGGTGGTCGGGCTATGACGAAGCCCTCACTCCCCGAGCTCCTGCACGCCGCTGTCGCCGCAGTGGGCGGCACCGAACGGCCGGGCCAGGTGGCCATGGCCGAGGCGGTCGAAGCGGCCATCGACGACGGTTCCCACCTCCTTGTCCAGGCCGGCACCGGCACCGGGAAGTCGCTCGGCTACCTGGTGCCCGCGCTGGCGCACGGGGAGCGGGTCGTGGTCGCGACGGCCACGCTGGCACTCCAGCGCCAGCTGGTGGAACGCGACCTGCCCCGTACGGTCGATGCCCTGCACCCCGTGCTGCGCCGCCGCCCCGAGTACGCGATGCTCAAGGGCCGCTCCAACTACCTCTGCCTGCACCGCCTCCACGAGGGCATGCCGAAGGACGAGGAGGAGGCGCTCTTCGACCAGTTCGAGGCGGCCGCTCCGTCCAGCAAGCTCGGGCAGGACCTCCTGCGCCTGCGGGACTGGGCGGACGAGACCGAGACGGGTGACCGCGACGGCCTGAGCCCCGGAGTCTCCGACCGGGCCTGGGCACAGGTCTCCGTCTCCTCGCGCGAGTGCCTGGGCGCGAGCCGCTGCGCCTACGGTGCCGAGTGCTTCGCCGAGACGGCGCGCGAGCGCGCCAAGCTCGCCGATGTCGTCGTCACCAACCACGCACTCCTCGCGATCGACGCCATCGAGGGCGCCCCCGTGCTCCCCTCGCACGAGGTCCTGATCGTCGACGAGGCCCACGAACTCGTCGGCCGCGTCACGAACGTGGCCACGGGGGAGCTGAACCCGAACCAGGTCAACCGGGCCGCCCGCCGGGCCGCGAAGCTCGTCGACGAGAAGGTCGCGGACGCCTTCCAGGCCGCTGCCGAGGGTTTCGAGCGGGTCATGGAGCTGGCGCTGCCCGGGCGACTCGAAGCGCTGCCCGACGACCTCGGGTACGCGCTCGCCGCGCTCCGCGACGCCGCCCGGCAGGTGATCACCGCGATCGGCAACACGCGCGACCGCTCGGTGCAGGACGAGGACGCGGTCCGCAAACAGGCGCTCGCGTCCGTGGAGACCGTGCACGGCGTGGCCGAGCGGATGACCGGGCTCTCCGAGTACGACGTGCTGTGGTGCGAGCGGCACGACCGCTTCGGCGCCTCGCTGCGGGTCGCGCCGCTGTCGGTCTCGGGGCTGCTGCGCGAGAAGCTCTTCGCCGATCGTTCCGTGACGCTCACCTCGGCGACGCTGAAGCTCGGCGGGGACTTCAACGGGGTCGGGGCCTCGCTCGGCCTCGCTCCGGAAGGAGTGGCCGGCTCGGGGGCCCCGGAGACGGACGAGCTGCCGGTCTGGAAGGGCATCGACGTCGGCTCGCCCTTCGCGTACCGCAAGCAGGGCATCCTCTACGTGGCGCGCCACCTGTCCCCACCCGGACGCGAGGGCACGCGTACGGACATGTTCGACGAGCTGACCGAGCTGGTCGAGGCGGCGGGTGGCCGCACGCTGGGGCTCTTCTCCTCGATGCGGGGCGCGCAGGCGGCGGCCGAGGAGCTGCGGAGCCGACTCGACGTCCCCGTACTTCTCCAGGGCGAGGAGACGCTCGGCGAGCTGATCCGCGCCTTCGCCGAGGACCCGCGCACGTGCCTGTTCGGGACGCTGTCGTTGTGGCAGGGCGTGGATGTGCCGGGGCCGAGCTGCCAGCTCGTCGTGATGGACCGCATTCCCTTCCCCCGCCCGGACGATCCTCTGATGAGCGCGCGGCAGAAGGCGGTGGAGCAGAGCGGCGGCAACGGCTTCATGGCGGTCGCGGCGACGCACGCGGCCCTGCTGATGGCCCAGGGCGCGGGCCGCCTCGTCCGCGCCACGGGGGACAAGGGTGTGGTCGCGGTCCTCGATCCGCGTCTCGCGACCGCCAGGTACGGCAGCTACCTGCGGGCCTCGCTCCCCGACTTCTGGTACACGAACGACCGCAACCAGGTCCGCCGCTCCCTCGCGGCGATCGACGCGGCGGCGAAGGCGGAGGCGGCCGCGAAGGCCGCGGAGCCCAAGGCTCCGTCGGGGGAGCAGGTGGTGGTCGGCGCGGAGGGGTGAGGAGGGGACGGCGCGTGCCGGGCGCGAGAGCGCGGCCGGCGGGTGTCGTCGAGGTCCACCGCAGGCGTGGCTGCGGGGGACTCAGGGGCTCCGATCGCACGGGCTCGCGCCGCCTGTAGACGGGTGTCCGGGCGCCCTCGGCCCGCGCCTGCGGCGGGCCTGACCCGAACTGTGGGCGGGCCTGCGAGCCGGGGCGGGCCGGTGAACTGGGTGGGGGCCCGCGAACTGGCTGGGGCCGGGCCTGCCCCGTCCCCGTGCGCCCTTGGGCTCCCGGCTCTGCTCGGGCCGGGCGACAACGATGGGCCGCGGCCTCCGGCCCTCGGGCCTGTGTGCGCGACGGGCCCCGAGACCGGCGCAGTGAGTCTCAGGGCCCTGCTGAAGGAGGCGGTACCGGGCCGCCGGGTCGGCCGGTCAGATCCGCCGGAGTACGGCGACGACCTTGCCGAGGATGGTCGCCTCGTCGCCGGGGATGGGCTGGTACGCGGCGTTGTGCGGGAGCAGCCAGACGTGGCCGTCCTCGCGCTTGAACCGCTTCACCGTCGCTTCACCGTCGAGCATCGCGGCCACGATGTCGCCGTTCTCCGCCACTGGCTGGCGCCGCACGGTGACCCAGTCGCCATCGCAGATGGCCGCCTCGATCATGGAGTCGCCGACCACCTTGAGGACGAACAGCTCGCCGTCACCGACGAGTTGCCGCGGGAGCGGGAAGACGTCCTCGACGGACTCCTCGGCGAGGATCGGGCCGCCGGCCGCGATCCGGCCGACCAGGGGGACGTAGGAGGCGGCGGGTTTGCCGGTCGTGTCGGCGGGCTGGGGGCTCGGCTGGTCCGAGCCGCGCACCTCGTAGGCGCGGGGGCGGTGCGGGTCGCGGCGCAGGAAGCCCTTGCGTTCGAGGGCCATGAGCTGGTGTGCGACGGAAGAGGTGCTGGAGAGGCCGACCGCCTGGCCGATCTCTCGCATCGACGGCGGGTACCCCCGTCGCTGCACCGAATCCCTGATCACCTCGATGACCCGTCGTTGCCGGTCGGTCAGTCCGGTGCTGTCCGCCCGGATGCCAGGAGGTCGTCCAGGGAGTGAGCGCGCGGGCTTACCGCCCTCCTGGTGTGTGGCGCTCTCATTGCCGAGCGCCCGGGCCGGCTGGAATCGTCCCTGGGAGCGGTCCTGGGCAGTGATGGTGGCACTGTCGGCTGTGGTGGTCACATTGGGCCCCTCTCGAATGGTCTCCCTGGCTGCACAACGGTAGTGGCTTTCGAAAGGTTGCGCCAAACACACGTTCGAGTGAAAAACCCGCACTTACCTGTCGAGAACGGGGCCTGAGGTGTATAGAGGCGGGGCTATTTCGTGTGGGTAAAGGGGAATTGCGCGAACTCGGCACCCCGGCGCGGGGCTCTCGCCGGGGCCGGTACTCGAACACCTGAGGCGGCGCTGAGTGCGTGACGCGTGAGGGGTGGTGGGGGTTGGGGTGTGGGGCGTTGACGAGAGTGGTGTTCCTGTCCCCGTCCGCGACGTTCCCGGGTGCGAAAAGGGGCGGCCCCAGTTTGTCACCCGCGCCCGCCTGCGCGGGGAGCACCCCCGGCCTCGTCGTCCACCGCGCGCGACGTACGCTCTGACCGCTCGGCGGCGCCTTCGGCGTCACACTCCGTGTGTGCCCCGGTGATGCGAGTGCCGACCCCGAGTGGTGTTTCCTGCGGCGGGCCGTCCGCGCGGGATCCACGCGTCCGTCGAGCGTGGTCCGTAAGCCGCCCGTGCCTTCCGCGGGGTGCGCCCCCGCCGGTCGGCCCGCCCCGTCCCCTCCGCGCGACACGCGGAATGCTTGCCTTCGCTGCAAGGCCCCTGCGTCCCAAGATCTAGTGGTCAGCTGTGTGGCGCAACCTAGAACTTGTGGTCCGGGTGCTTCGCCGCCTCGGGCATCACCTATGCTGGGGGCTGCTTCCAGGGGCTCAGGTTCCTGGTGAGCACAGAGTGTCGTGTCGTCTAGGAGGGTGGGGAGTCCCGTGCACTGTCCCTTCTGCAGGCATCCGGACAGTCGGGTCGTGGACAGTCGGACCACTGACGACGGGGCGGCCATTCGCCGCCGCCGGCAGTGCCCGGACTGCTCCCGCCGCTTCACCACCGTTGAGTCCTGCTCACTGATGGTGATCAAGCGGAGTGGTGTCACGGAGCCCTTCAGCCGTACGAAGGTGATCAACGGAGTGCGCAAGGCGTGCCAGGGTCGCCCCGTCACGGAGGACGCCCTGGCCCTGCTCGGTCAACGGGTCGAAGAAGCGCTGAGGGCGACGGGCAACGCCGAGCTGAGCACCCACGACGTCGGTCTCGCCATACTGGGTCCGCTCCAGGAGCTGGACCTTGTCGCCTACCTGCGGTTCGCGTCCGTGTACCGGGCGTTCGACTCGCTGGAGGACTTCGAGACGGCCATCGCCGAACTGCGTGTGCACCCCGAGGTGCCCACCCCGGCGGGCGCGCGCGAGTGAGCGCACGAGCGAGCGGCGGCCCGCCTGCGGCGTAGCAGGAGTGCTGGAGCGGGACGGGCGGGATGTGTCACGCACCCGCGCGGACCGCGCCGACACTTCATTTATCACCCTGTGTGATCAATTCTGTTCTTTGAGTGGTCACTCTTCGTCGGTTCGCGCCCCTGGTGACGGGGCGCGGTCATGCGTGCGCCGAGTCTCCGAACGGAGGGCGTCACGCACGGAGAGACACGAAAGCGGGGGCCCGGGCGAGCGAAGTAGCCCGGGAAGTGGTGCGGAGCGTTCCACCGGCGCTCCGTACCAGGTCGAGCCCGCGCCCGTCGTCCCTGCGGCGGACGACGTATGGGGCTCATGTTCCCCGGGAGGCTCCGGGGAAAGCGGAGAAAAACCGCGCCAGGACGGAAGTCTGAGGCGCTACGAGGCGTTGAAGCCTGGTACGAGGAGGCGGCATGACAGAGACGGCGAGTGGTCCGGCACGCGGGACCCGCAAGAACGCGAAGGCGGGCAAGGGGCTCAAGGTCGAGCGCATCCACACCACGCCTGGGGTTCACCCCTACGACGAGGTGAACTGGGAGCTGCGTGACGTCGTCATGACCAACTGGCGTGACGGTTCGATCAACTTCGAACAGCGTGGCGTCGAGTTTCCCGACTTCTGGTCGGTCAACGCGGTCAACATCGTCACCAGCAAGTACTTCCGGGGTGCCCTCGGTACCCCGCAGCGCGAGACCGGGCTCAAGCAGCTCATCGACCGCATCGTGAAGACCTACCGGAAGTCCGGCGAGGAGAACCACTACTTCGCCTCCCCCGCGGACGCCGAGATCTTCGAGCACGAACTCGCCTACGCGCTCCTCCACCAGATCTTCAGCTTCAACTCCCCGGTCTGGTTCAACGTCGGCACCCCGCAGCCGCAGCAGGTCTCCGCCTGCTTCATCCTCTCCGTGGACGACTCGATGGAGTCGATCCTGAACTGGTACAAGGAAGAGGGGATGATCTTCAAGGGCGGTTCGGGCGCCGGTCTCAACCTCTCCCGCATCCGCTCCTCCAAGGAGCTGCTCACCTCCGGCGGCAACGCCTCGGGCCCCGTCTCCTTCATGCGCGGTGCCGACGCCTCGGCCGGCACCATCAAGTCCGGCGGCGCCACGCGTCGCGCGGCCAAGATGGTCATCCTCGATGTCGACCACCCGGACGTGGAGAACTTCATCGAGACCAAGGTCAAGGAGGAGGAGAAGATCCGCGCCCTGCGCGACGCGGGCTTCGACATGGACCTGGGCGGTGACGACATCACGTCCGTCCAGTACCAGAACGCCAACAACTCCGTCCGTGTCAACGACGAGTTCATGACGGCCGTCGAGACTGCGGGCAAGTTCGGGCTGCGCTCCCGCCTCACCGGCGAGGTCATCGAAGAGGTCGAGGCGAAGAGCCTCTTCCGGAAGATGGCCGAAGCCGCCTGGGCCTGCGCCGACCCCGGCATCCAGTACGACGACACCATCAACAACTGGCACACCTGCCCCGAGTCCGGCCGTATCAACGGCTCGAACCCGTGCAGCGAGTACATGCACCTGGACAACACCTCGTGCAACCTGGCCTCGCTCAACCTCATGAAGTTCCTCAAGGACGACGGCAAGGGCAATCAGTCCTTCGAGGTGGAGCGCTTCGCCAAGCTCGTCGAGCTGGTCATCACCGCGATGGACATCTCGATCTGCTTCGCCGACTTCCCCACCGAGAAGATCGGCGAGAACACCCGCGCCTTCCGTCAGCTCGGCATCGGCTACGCCAACCTGGGCGCCCTCCTCATGGCGACGGGCCACGCCTACGACTCCGAGGGCGGCCGCGCGCTCGCCGGAGCCATCACCTCGCTCATGACCGGCACGGCCTACCGCCGCTCCGCCGAACTCGCCGCCGTCGTCGGCCCGTACGAGGGCTACGCCCGCAACGCCACAGCCCACAAGCGCGTCATGAAGCAGCACGCCGACGCCAACGGTGCCGCCGTCCGGATGGACGACCTCGACACCCCGGTCTGGGCCGCGGCCACCGAAGCCTGGCAGGACGTCCTGCGCGTCGGCGAGAAGAACGGTTTCCGCAACGCCCAGGCGAGCGTGCTCGCCCCCACCGGCACCATCGGCCTCGCGATGTCCTGCGACACCACCGGTGTCGAGCCCGACCTCGCCCTGGTCAAGTTCAAGAAGCTCGTCGGCGGCGGCTCGATGCAGATCGTCAACGGCACGGTCCCGCAGGCCCTGCGCCGCCTGGGCTACCAGGAGGAGCAGATCGAGGCGATCGTCGCGCACATCGCCGAGAACGGGAACGTCGTCGACGCCCCCGCCCTCAAGACCGAGCACTACGAGGTCTTCGACTGCGCGATGGGCGACCGCGCGATTTCCCCGATGGGCCACGTCCGGATGATGGCCGCGATCCAGCCCTGGATCTCCGGCGCCATCTCCAAGACGGTGAACATGCCCGAGTCGGCGACCGTCGAAGAGGTCGAGGAGATCTACTTCGAGGCCTGGAAGCTCGGCATCAAGGCTCTCGCGATCTACCGCGACAACTGCAAGGTCGGCCAGCCCCTCTCCGCCAAGAAGAAGGAGGAGAAGCAGGCCGAGATCACCGAGAAGTCCGAGGAGACCATCCGCGCGGCGGTCGAGAAGGTCGTCGAGTACCGCCCGGTGCGCAAGCGCCTCCCCAAGGGCCGTCCCGGCATCACCACCTCCTTCACGGTGGGCGGCGCCGAGGGGTACATGACCGCCAACTCCTACCCCGATGACGGCCTCGGCGAGGTCTTCCTCAAGATGTCCAAGCAGGGCTCGACCCTCGCGGGCATGATGGACGCCTTCTCCATCGCCGTCTCCGTGGGCCTCCAGTACGGCGTTCCCCTGGAGACGTACGTCTCGAAGTTCACCAACATGCGCTTCGAGCCGGCCGGTATGACCGACGACCCGGATGTCCGCCTCGCGCAGTCCATCGTCGACTACATCTTCCGGCGCCTGGCCCTGGACTTCCTGCCCTTCGAGACCCGCTCCGCCCTCGGTATCCACTCCGCCGAGGAGCGCCAGCGTCACCTCGACACCGGCTCCTACGAACCGGCCGAGGAGGAGTCCGACACCGAGGCGCTCGCCGAGTCCGCCCCGGTCCAGGCGACGACGGTCGTGGCCGGCACCGACGAGGCCGCCACACCGGCTCCGCGCGAGGCCCACACCTCCGCCGAACTGGTCGAGATGCAGCTCGGCATCAGTGCCGACGCCCCGCTCTGCCTCTCCTGCGGTACGAAGATGCAGCGCGCCGGTTCCTGCTACATCTGCGAGGGCTGTGGCTCGACGAGCGGGTGCAGCTGATCCCGGGCGGAGTGGCGTTGGATGCCACACCCGACGCACTCCGCGCGGCTAGCTGACTAGCGGCTCACGAGAGGGACCGGCCAAGGGCCGGTCCCTCTCGTCGTTCCTCTTGCCTGATCGGGCCTGGCCCGATCAGGTGCCGGCGGACGACAGAGGCCGCGCATCCCGAGCCTGCACCGGCGGCTCCCCGGGCATGCCGGACCGCATGGGCCCGCCTTTCAAAGCCCGGTTCGAGGACGGCGGATGCGCGGCCTGGAGCGGGCCAGGGCGGGGCGGGGCGGGCCAGTGCGGGCCAGACCGGGCGCAAAGCAAAGGCAGTCGCGGTGCCCGGATGCGTCTGTCGGGGCGGACAGCAGCAACGGAAGGCAGGCGGTGAGAACGCAGCTGGGGCACCGCGCGTCGGGGGTAGGTCCAGTGGCCGAGTCCCAGATCCGATCAGCCAGCGGATGCGGCCGGGTGCTGCTCCCGGTGGCACTGGCGGAACGCACAGCGCGGCCCCTCGGCATCGCGCGACATCGCTGGGCCTGGCATACGGAGTTGGCCCTGGGCGGCGTGATGCCGCCAACGTCAGCGTCGAGCCATGCCGGGGCCTCGTGGGTCAGAGGGCGCCGACCGGCGGCGCCCTCGTATGCGTGTGCTGTTGTGGGATGGACCGCGTTCCACACGTGCGGGATCGGCACCGGCGCCTGGCCGCACCGATCGGGCTCAGCCAAAGGTTCCTGCGGCGTCCCTCGCCTCAGCGCGCTCTCGGGCCGTGACACGAGGAACTCGACCGCCCCGCCTGGCTGGACAGTGGCCTCGCCGCCCTCCCTCCGCAGGTCGGACTTCGGCAGGGCTTCCTGGACCGAGCGCTCAGCCGCTCCACGCCACGCCACGCCGTGCGGCCTCCAGCCATGTGGGTAAGAGCGTTCAATGCGGAGTCGCACGCTCTTTCCACCAAGGAATACGCAGGACAACTTCCCCCGGCCCCGAGACCATCAGCCATTGGCCGCAGAACCGTATGCGCTGTCGCACCGTATCGTCGTGCCGTCGCCGGGAAGCCGGCATGGCAGCGTGCAATGCCGTCCGATCGTCAACGGACGAGACATCCCGGCCGACGTGTTCGGTGAAGGGCCGGCAGACGACCCCCGGTATCTGCTGGGGCCCAGCGCGCCGCTTCACGCGACAGACGCTCCGCACGGGGTACGGCTTGCCGAGGCCGAGTGCACCGAAGATTGCTGCGGCGCTGTCTACGTGACTGTGAGGCGCGAGGCACAACAGGTTGTCCGGAGCGGCTGGCGCAACCCGGACAAGGGCGATATCGATCTCCCAGAGTTCCGGTTCGACGTCGGTCAGTACGACGCGGAAGTCCGCCGGGTCTCCACCGACCACAGCTGGGAATGGCAGGTCCGAACGGTCGCCAGACTTGCGGAGGAACGGCTCAGGGGGAGTGTCGACCGACTGACGACCTGGGAATGCGCACTGCAAGCCGTCTCGGCTTGGCGGGGGGGAACCGCACCGGATCAGTGTCTTCTTGTTCCATCCCCCGCCGTCCCTCGCGCAGGGAAGGCCGTCCCTGGCTTCAGTTCCGGGTGATCCTTTCGGTCTCAAAAGACGAACCCGATGCCCAGGCAGAGGGCCTTGAGGCGCGTCTCACCGGTGAAGACCCGCGCGAGACCGCCGAGACGTGCGGCGGCTCGAAGACGTTGGCCGATCAGCTCGGCCACCCCTGGCCAGGTGCCTGACGACGGCCAGGTGCCTGACGAGCGCGTGAAGCGCGGCCGCGGGAGAGAGCCGTTCCGCAGGGTCGGCCCCCTCCCGGCGTGCTGTGGGCAGCCCGCGCCCTCTCCACTCCCCGGCGGCCCGCTGACGGTCGACGCTGAACCGTATGAGGCCGCTCGGGAGGCGGAACAGGAAGGTCCCCCTGGAGAGGCGTCCCCCTCCAAGATGCGCGGCGCTGTGGGAGCCCTGCCGCCGGTTGAGCCGTGCTCCCTGCGCGCGCGGGCCTCGCGGCCGGGCGGGTCTCCGGCCGCGTAGGTTTCCGGCTGCGTGGGTTCCCCGCCGGGTGGGTTCCCCATCGGCGGGGAACCCGCCGCGTGCTTGCGATTCGACCGGGACGCCGCACCGGGGAAGGTCCGGTGCCGCGTCGCGCTCGTGTGCCTGCCTTGTTGTCCGCCTGGTGCGGTCGTCCCCGCGACCCGCAGCGTCCGCGGGGGAGCGATCCCGCACCCTTGGCGCCCGCTCTTTGGCCGCCTCTTTGTAGTACCAGCAGGTCAGCCCGCCACCCGTCAGTGTCCCCTTTCGCGTGTCCCTCCTCTTCCCGGGCGTAACCACGCCCGTTCTCGCGCGTTGTGCGCGTCGTGACAAGTGCAGCCCACAGCCCGCAGGCTCAACCGGTTTTCGAAGCGATGCTGGATGGTTGGACGCGCCAGCAACGGGCGGGCTCCCTGCCGTCGTACACCGTCCAGTCCCGACTCGACCTCGTCTATCGCTTCGCGGTCTACACCGACCGCTATCCCTGGGAGTGGGAACCGGGGCAGGCGGACGCCTTCCTCGACCACCTGCTCTCTGCCCACCTCCGCTCCGCCCAGCGTCCCATCGGACTCTCCACCATCAGCACGTACCGGCTCGCGCTGCGGCTCTTCCTGGAGTACGTGACCGACCCCCGGCACGCGTGGCTGCGGGAGTGCCAGGAGAAGTTCGGTCGTGTGCCCGTACCGATTCCGCCGGAGTGAGAGCGTCGGCTCACCAGCGGCATAGGGACGACCACGGAGCGGGACCAAAGGACCCCGGGAGGAGAAGAGTCGGCGAGCCGGCTCCTCCCGGGGTGCACGAGACCATGTCCACGGCGAAGGTTTCAACGTCCGCGGTGGTGCAGCGGGCCTCGTGAGAGCAATCCTGCCAGTGAGAAATCCGCCGAAACGGTCCTGCGCTCGAATCCTCCTTCGAACGGGTGATAGGCCAGAGGGGGAGGCAACGGGGGGAGCGGCATGGCGCGTCCTTGATCGCCTTACAGGTACTGGGAGCGCTCCCGCACCGCGCGCTGGCGCGGCCCGCAAGGAGGGCTGCGGTGGCCGGGCGAGCGCGGCGGCGTGGTCACCCGGTTCCGGCGGGGCCCTGCCCTCGTGCGACATCCTTCCTCGGCGGGCCGGCCCCCCGCCGGATCAGCCGGCTTCGGGCTTGCCGCGCAGTCGTTCCAGGAAGTCGGGCAGCTCGGTGTCGTACCCCCGCACTGTCGGCACGTACCCCCACGTGCCCTCGTCCCCTCGCTGGAACTCGGCCACCACCGCGCCGGTGGCGCCCGCCAGGCCCGCGAAGTCGACCGTCCCCAACTCGTCGTAACCCTCGCGCAGCCGCAGGCCGGGCTGGTGGACGTCGGCGAAGGTGCGGTGTCCGCCGTTCTGCTGGATCACCACGCCGACGGCCACCCTGCCGTACGCCTCGGAGAGCCGGTTCAGCTCCAGGACCATGATTTCGTCGAAACCCAGGCCCTGGCCCGTACGGCTGTCGCGGTTGAGGGTGATGGTGCCGTCCGGAGCACGGTGATCGAAGTAAACGGCGTAGGCCGGCGTGCCGTGCGGGTCGTCCAGGGTGAATACCGCCGCGACGAGATCCAGGTCCATGTCGGGTGCACCGGGCGGGCTCGGATCCCATTTGAGAGCGACCTCGACTTTCGCGAGACCCTTGCTCAAGCTCTCCATTGGGCTTTCCCTTCGCTTGGGACGCATCGTGCGACCGCGTGACTGACGTCTTGTCAGGCAGGCGGCATATCATGCTCGTTCTTCATGGTGGCACGGGAACCGAACGAGTGTCGGAGCCGTGGTGCAGGATGACCGGTACCCGTCCCGCCGCCGTACGATGGCGCGGTGCTGTTCAAGTGGATTCGCTGCGAGGTCGCCGACCGGAGCCGGTTCGATCGAGGTCAGCGGCGATGGGCGGAACTCGCCGACGTACGAGGATTCAGGGGACAGGCGGGAGGGTGGAGTCGCGAAGAACCGGGGCAGGCTCACATCTTCGGTTTCTGGGAGAGCAGGGCCTTCTACGACTCCTTCATGGCCCGTACCCACGACCGGCTCGCCGCCGCCCAGGCGGGCAGTTGCACGGACGTGCGCACCACGCTCTTCGACCACCGCTTCGACGTGAAGACGGGATTCGAGCCGCTCTTCCACGACGTGGATCTCGTCCGGATCGCCCACACCCGCGTACGCTCCGAGCGCGTCGAGCACTTCACCCTTGCGCAGCGCCGCATCTGGAACCCGGCGATGGCCGGCTCGCCCGGGATGGTCCGCGGCTTCTTCGCGGAGGCTCCCGGCAGCGAATTCCTCGTGCTCTCCATGTGGCAGTCCACTGCCGAACGAGGCAAATACCGGCCAGAAGGCCTGCACCGGCTTTCGGCGCGGGCCGAGGCGGAGGAAGACGTCCTCAGTCTGGACGGCGCCGTAGTCGAACTGGAACCTTCCTGGACCGTCTGACCCGGCCCGCGTCCTCGCCCGCATCCCGGAGCGCCGCGACAGCCGCCGCCCCGGGCGGCCGCCGCAGCTGCTGCTCCGGATGGAGCCCGCCCCGCCGCACCTCCCTGTGGACCGCGTCCTAGGCTGGAGGACATGGCACGACCACGACGCATCGTTCTGGTCCGGCACGGTGAATCCGACGGCAACGCCGACGACAGCGTGTACGAGCGCGAGCCCGACCACGCCCTGTGTCTGACTGCGGCCGGGCGCGCCCAGGCCCTTGCTGCGGGGGACAGGCTGCGCACGCTCTTCGGCGACGAACGCGTCAGCGTTTATGTCTCCCCGTACCGCAGGACCCACGAGACCTTGCGGCTCTTCCACCTCGACCCCGACCGCGTCCGGGTCCGCGAGGAGCCGCGGCTGCGGGAGCAGGACTGGGGAAATTGGCAGGACCGTGACGACGTGCGTCTCCAGAAGGCATACCGCGACGCCTACGGGCACTTCTTCTACCGCTTCGCGCAGGGTGAATCCGGCGCGGACGTGTACGACAGGGTCGGCGCTTTTCTGGAGAGTCTCTTCCGTAGTTTCGAGGCCCCGGACCACCCCCCGAACGTGCTCCTTGTCACCCACGGGCTGACCATGCGGCTTTTCTGCATGCGCTGGTTCCACTGGACGGTGGCCGAATTCGAGTCGCTCTCCAACCCGGATAACGGCGAGACGCGTTGTCTCGAACTCGGCCCGGACGGTCGCTATCACCTGGACCGTCCCTTCGCTCAATGGCGCGAGCCGGAGCCGTACGGCGTGACCAGCTGAACCTCGCGGAACCATGCGTGCCGTTGGACAAGAGGAATCCTTTTCTCAGTCGGCGTACGTGCCGTCGCTGGATAGAGTGATGCGGCCATGACCGCCGAACAGACCTCTTCTCCCGATTCCTCCTCCACCCCCGCACGTCTCGCCCGCGCCCGCGCGAGCCTCGCCGGGCTCCGCGTCGGCGATGCACTCGGCTCGCAGTTCTTCGTGCCACGGAACCGTCCCCACCTCACAACAGGACAGCTGCCTCCAGGCCGCTGGCAGTGGACGGACGATACCGAGATGGCCAGTTCGGTCGTGACCGTTCTGGCTACCGACGGGCGGATCGACGAGGACGTTCTCGCCCACTCCTTCGCCCACCACCACGATTTCGACCGCGGCTACGGCCCCGGCGTCAACCGGCTCCTCCGCCTCGTGCGTGAAGGGGGTGACTGGAAAGAACTCTCCGCCGGGCTCTTCCAGGGGCAAGGGTCCTGGGGCAACGGCGCTGCCATGCGCGTCGCCCCGCTCGGAGCCTGGTACGCCGACGACCCCAAGGAAGCCGCACGTCAGGCCGTCCTCTCGGCACGTCCCACGCATCGGCACCCCGAGGGCATCGCCGGGGCGGTGGCCGTTTCCGTGACGGCCGCCCTCGTCGCGGCCGCGGGACCGACCTCGCCGGAGCCCGGCGCGCTGCTCGATTCCGTCCTCGCGCTTGTACCGCGCGGCGCCGTGGAACTCGGACTCCGACGCGCCGCCTCGATGCTCGACTACGACGACGTCGCCACGGTCGCCGCTGTCCTGGGCTGCGGGCGCCGTACGACGGCCCAGGACACGGTGCCCTTCACCATCTGGTCCGCTGCTCGCTCGCTCGGCGACTTCGAGCGAGCCTTCTGGACGACCGCCCGTGCGGGCGGCGATATCGACACGACCTGCGCCATCGTCGGCGGGATCGTCGCGGCGAGCCCCGCGGGCGCGCCGCCGCCCGCCTGGCGCGAGCGGACCGAATCCCTCCCGGCCTGGGCCGAACTCGCCCACGAAAATGACGCCGAACGGCCTTCGGCGCCAGGCCCAGGTCTCCGGTAGGTCTCATTACGGCAGCAGAGGGGAGCCGGGGTGTCGCACCGGATGAAGGGCGCGTACGCTGTCACCCGCTATGCCGTACGAAGCACCCACCCACAGCGTTGAGCGCTCGCTCCGTGCCACGACTGGAGCCAAGGTCGTGGCAGGCATCGACGAAGTGGGACGTGGGGCCTGGGCCGGGCCTGTCTCGGTCTGCGCCGCGGTCACCGGGTTGCGGCGACCACCCGAGGGGCTGACCGACTCCAAACTCCTCACTCCCAAACGACGTGCCGCTCTCGTCGTGGAGCTGGAGCAATGGGTCACCGCTCACTCCCTCGGTCACGCCTCGCCGGAGGAGATCGACGAGCTCGGTATGACGGCCGCCCTGCGGCTCGCCGCCATACGGGCGCTCGACGGACTCCCGGTACGTCCCGACTGGGTGATTCTCGACGGCAACCACGACTACCTCGGAGCACCGTGGAACGTCCGCACGGTGATCAAGGGGGACCAGTCCTGCGTGTCGGTCGCTGCGGCGTCCGTCCTCGCCAAGGTCGCCCGTGACCGCCTGATGGCCGAACTCGGGGCTCAACACGAAGACTTCGCCTTCGCCGCCAACGCCGGATACCCTTCGCCGGCGCACAAGACGGCCCTGGCGGAACGGGGTCCGACCCCGTACCACCGGCTTTCCTGGTCGTACCTCGACGCGATGCCCCAATGGCGGCATCTGAAGAAGGTGCGCGCCCGGACGGACGGGAGCCCTGCGGCGATCGAAGGACAGCTCGGTTTCGACTTCTGATTCTCCGATCGCCCGTACGGGCAGCATCGCCGGGACGGACCCCGGCGACCAGCCCACCAGTCATGTCATGCCTCTCAGTCCCGAGGAGCCTCAGATTCCCGAGAGTGCCCAGGGTCCCCGCGCGACTCCGGCCGCAGGCCGCAGCGCCCAGACCCCCCGCCCCGTACCCGGCCCGCGTCCTGTGGCGCCGCCTCGCCCCGGTCGTCCGGGGCCCCCGCGCCCGGCTCCCGCCCAGCGCGAGAAGCAGCCGAAGCCACAGGCTCCGGTCGCCACGCAGATCCAGCTCATTCCCGCCCCTGCCGACGGCGCGCTCGACGCCGCGGAAGAGGCCGTCGACCTGCTCCTCGACTCGGGCCGCGCGCCCGGCGAGGTCCTGGTGCTGACCACCGGCGAAGCCCACCCGTGGACCACCCACGAGCTGTCCTTCGGCGAGGCCGCCTACTGGGCCCAGCACGAGGCCGGTGACGACGTCTTCTATGCCGACCTCGCGCACGCGGCTCGTCTCGCCTCGCGCCCGGTCGTCGTGGTGGCTCTCAACGGTGGCACGGACAGCGCCGTCGCCACGATCCTGCCCCTCGCCCGCGAGCGCGCGAACACCCTGCTGATCGTCTGCGGTGACCCGCAACGCGTCAACGCGGTGCTGGGCGCGGGCGTCTGACCGACACCGCCCCCGCCCGGCCGGCACCGGCCGGGCGGAGCGGAGCCGATCACCGGTGCCGCCGGGTCGGCCGCAAGGCCCGTCCGCATGCCTTGCGGGCGAAGGGCGTGCCGAGGTCAGCGCACGGCGGTACGCGGCCACTGCTCCCGCGGCGTGTCGATCGGCCGCGACAGGAGTCCAGCGGCCCGTTCCGTCAGCGACTCCGCACGCGGCGAGCGCTGTTCCGGCAGCTCCGTACCCGGCGCGAAGCGCTCCGCGCGGTGGGCACGTTGTTCCGACAGGGGTCCCAACTGCCCCGGCAGTGATGAGACCTTGTCCGTCCGGGGCACGAACAGGGTGGTACGGGAGCCGAGCTGGGGATGACGACCCCCGCGTCCCTCGCCGAGGACCTGCCAACCCGCGCCGGTGAGCGTCACGTACGCTCCGCAGCGCAGGCCGTGCAACGTGCAGGCGTCGCGCAGGCCCCACATCCAGGCCCCGTCCTCCACCGTCCAGCGGGACTCGCCCTCGCGGCAGTGCAGCAGCACCGCCGTGCGCACCGGCGTTCTCCGGCGCAGGTCGTGGGGGATGATCCTGCGCAACTGGGCCAGCAGCGCGTTGCGAAAGACCCAGCCGTCGGACTCGCCCGGGCGGCGCGTGAAGGACGCGCTCGCCCGTAGACGTTCGTCCGGATCGAGGACCCCCACCACTACGGTCCCGGCCGCCGGGTGATGGCGTTCGTAGAGTCCGGTCACGACCTCCCGCGGGTTGCCGAGCAGCGGGACGTTCGCGGTGGACCACTCCTGCGCACCGACCACACGCGGTGGCGAGCCGGTCGGCTCGGCGGGCAGGGACGGCACCGGCACCAGGGGCGAGGGGGCAGTGGACGGGGGCGGTGGCGTCTTCCTCGACGCGGCGGACGGAGCGAATCCGAAGGTCACGGTCCTCCCTTCGGCTACGCGCCCGCACTGCGGGCGGGATCGGGACGTGGGAGAGCGCACCACCTAACGGCAGTACCGGAGCCGGAATCGCCGTACGGGGAGCGACTTCAATTCTCGTACGAGGAGAGAGCTGCGGCAACGAGCATTCGCCAAGCCGGCCCCATATCTGACGATGCATTCCCTATTTCCCTCCTCGCTGTCCATCTCCTCAACTCCTTGCCGTCCGCGATGCGGTACGCGCCCGACGACCGGTGGATGGACTGGCCATCCACTTTCCTGAGGTCGGTCGTCGCTCCTCAGCGGCCCGCTTCCCGGGCTCTCAGCCCTGGACTCCGAGCACCAACGGCAGCACCTCCTCCGCGCCCGCGTCCTTGAGCAGGCCTGCCGCCACGGCGATCGTCCAGCCCGTGTCCGCGAAGTCGTCCACGAGGAGGACGGGGCCGGGGTGCCCTTTCAGCGCCTCGGCGAGCGAGGCGGGTACGGCGAGGGTTCCCCGCAGTGAGAGAAGTCGCTGCGCGCTGTTCCCCCGGTGCGCGCGCCGCGGCTCGCTGTCCTCGTGCAGGACCAGCCCGCCGAGAAACGGCAGTTGACCGATCCGGGCGACACGCTCGCCGAGCGAGTCCACCAATTCGGGGTGAGTCCGCGAAGGAAGCGTGACCACTCCGACCGGCCGCGTGAGCGCGTTCTCCTCGCCCGAGGCCCAGCCGGCGGGGCCCTTGGCCCAGTCGGCGAGGAGCGTCACCACCGCCTGAAGCACGTCGTCGGGCACCGGCCCGTCAGGTGCGTCGGGGCCGAGCAGCGGACGGAGCCTGCTGCCCCAGCCGATGTCCGACAGCCGGCCCAGAGCCCGTCCGGTCTCGGCCTGCTGGGAGGCCGGAATACGCCCCTTGAGCGTCACGCCGACGGCGCTCAGGCCCGTCGGCCACATACGGCGTGGCTCCACGTCGACCCCGGGGCGTTCCAGCTCACCGTGTGCCGAGGTGAGGGCGACCGGGGACACCTCCGTGCCGAAGCGTGACCCCGCGCAGTTGTCGCAACGGCCGCAGGGCACGGCCGCCTCGTCGTCGAGCGCACGACGCAGGAACTCCATCCGGCATCCGGTGCTCGTCACGTAATCCCGCATCGCCTGCTGCTCGACCGCGCGCTGCCCGGCCACCCAGGCGTACCGCTCCGCGTCGTAGGCCCACGGCTGCCCAGTGGCGGTCCAGCCACCCTTCTCCTTGCGGACCGCCCCGTCGACGTCGAGGACCTTCAGCATGGCCTCCAGCCGGGTACGCCTCAGGTCGACGAGCGGTTCGAGTGCCTGGGTGGACATCGGGCGGGAGGAACCGGCGAGGACGTCCAGGGTGCGCCGTACCTGCTCCTCCGGAGGAAACGCGAGGGAGGAAAAGTACTTCCAGATCGCCTCGTCCTCCTTGCCCGGCAGCAGCAGCACCTCGGCGTGCTCCACCCCGCGGCCCGCACGGCCCACTTGCTGGTAGTAGGCGATGGGCGACGAAGGTGCGCCGAGGTGGACCACGAAGCCGAGGTCAGGCTTGTCGAAGCCCATGCCGAGTGCGGACGTCGCCACGAGCGCCTTCACGCGGTTGGCGAGGAGGGCCTGCTCCGCCTCCAGCCGGTCCGCGTTCTCCGTGCGACCGGTGTACGAGATCACGTCGTGGCCGCGCTGACGCAGGTACGCCGCTACTTCGTCGGCCGTGGCGACAGTCAGGGTGTAGATGATTCCCGAGCCCGGAAGCTCGTCGAGGTGATCCGCGAGCCACGCGAGGCGGTGGGCGGCATCGGGCAGGCGGAGTACGCCGAGGCTGAGGCTCTCGCGGTCGAGCGGACCGCGCAGCACGAGAGCACCGTCCCCGTCACCGCCGGTGCCGAGCTGCTCCGCGACGTCCGCGGTTACTCGGGCGTTCGCCGTCGCGGTGGTGGCCAGCACGGGCACTCCGGCCGGCAACTCGGCGAGCATGGTGCGCAGCCGCCGGTAGTCCGGGCGGAAGTCGTGTCCCCAGTCCGAGATGCAGTGCGCCTCGTCCACCACGAGCAGCCCTGTCGCTGCCGTGAGACTCGGCAGGACCTCGTCGCGGAACACCGGATGATTGAGGCGCTCCGGGCTCACGAGAAGTACATCGACCTCTCCGGCTCGGATCTCCTCCTGGACCGTGTCCCACTCCTCGCGATTCGCCGAATTGATCGTGCGGGCCTTGATTCCCGCGGCGGCGGCCGCCTCCACCTGGTTGCGCATGAGAGCCAGCAGCGGGGAGACGATGACGGTCGGACCGCCGCCGCGTCGCCGGATGAGCGCCGTGGCCACGAAGTACACGGCGGACTTCCCCCAGCCCGTGCGCTGCACGACCAGGGCCCTGCGGTGGTGCACGACCAGCGCTTCGATGGCCTGCCACTGGTCCTCGCGCAGCCGTGCTCGCCCGGTGGGGTCCCCCACCAGCTGGGCGAGGATTTCGTCGGCACTGGTCCGCAGGTCTTCGTCGTTCATGCCCCCATGCAACCTGATCGGAGCGACAACCGGCGAACGAGGGCCTCGCGGGCTGTGGATAACTCCCTCATCTGGAGATCATCGGATGAACGAACGCGAGAGTATTGAGAAAATCCGATAAAGAGCGTGTGCGACAAAACTCAATACGAGTGGTTATCCACAGGCGGGCGAGCCAGAGTTTTGCTTTTCCGTGCAGAGTGCTCTCCATGACGCATCGCAACGACGCATCCGACCCGTCCGCCGTCCCTTCCGCCCCGCAATCCGCCGTGCCTTCCCCCGAGCAGCCCGCGACTCCGTCCGCCGAACCGGCGACCGGTCTCGAAGCGCGGGACGTATCCCCGCCGCAGCCCCTCGCTTCGCTGCGGGATCAGCCCTCCGAACCGACTCGGGAGCAGGCGCAGGACACAGCCCACGACCGCACCACTCGTCCGCACCGGCAGCCCACCGAGGAGCCGCCGTCCGTTTCCGCAACCGACTCGCCCCCCTCTGGACCCGCGCCGGATCACCCCGCAGTCGCCCAGGAGCCGGACGCCGTCGTCCCCACCCAGCGCACAGGCGGGGGCTCTCCGGCGTCGCCGCCCGAGGAGCCCAGGGTTCCCGGGCAGCGACGCTCACCCGAGGGCGACCCCTCGCACCACCGGGACGAACACAGCCCGTTCGGGGCCCCCGACACAGGACCCTCCGCGTCCTTGCCCGACGTGGAGTCCTTCGAGGAGAGGCTTGCGGGAAGCCAGACGATCTCACTGAAGTCCCTCGCGGATCTCGCCGACTCCCTCCCCTACCTTCTGGGCTACGCCCCCGGCAACAGCGTCGTCCTGCTCGCGCTGCACGGAGTACGAGGCCGGCTGGGGCGTCGCACGGCGGTGCGCATCCCCGATGACCCGGCGCAGTGGCCGCACGCCGCCGAGCGAGTGGCCACGATGCTGCTCGATTCCCCCGCGGACGGCCCCGGCCGGGGCGATGCCCGCCACTCGCGAAAGCGGCGTGGCAACTCTTGGCCGGACGGCGTCATCGCCTTCTTGTTCCAGGAGCCGGAGGAGGCCAAGCCCGGTGCCGTGCCGCCTCCGGGAGCCGCAGAGGTGCGCGAGGGCCTGCGTCCCCTGGCCCAGCACATCCGCGTGGCCTGCGGCCGTTTCGATGTCCCGGTCGTCGAGGCGCTGTGCCTCTCCAACGGGCGCTCCTGGTCCTACGTGACCCCGTTGGAGGAGCAGGAGCAGGCGGGCGCCGCCCTGCTGCCCGCCGGAAGCTCTGTCCTCGCCGCGACCTCCGTCTACGAGGGGACGCCGATCCCGCTCCCCGCCGCGAAGCTGGAGGGCCGGTTGCTGCCCTGGCGCACGGCTGCCGCGCACGCCCAGGAGCGGGTTCTCGACCTGGTCGCTCTCGATCTCCTGCCGCAGATCCTCAGCAGCAGGGAGAACGTGCTCATGATCCGGCGGGGGACCATCGGGCTGCTGGACAACGTGCTGACGCGTTTCGCCACGGCGTCCGTCCCCTCGGATCCGCTCGAAGCCGACCTCGCGGATGACGAGGCGCTCACCCACGAGGAAGCCGCACGGCTCGTCATCGGTCTCCAGGACAGGGAGGCCAGGGACGAGGCGGCGAGTTTCTTCGTCTTCCCCGACGCCGCGCGTCGTTTGTGGCGGGCTCTCGCACGCAGGTGTGTGCTCTCGTACGAGGAACACGCGGCCGCTCCGCTCTCCCTCGTCGGCTGGACGGCCTGGTCGCTGGGCGACGAGAGTGAGGCACGTTTGGCTCTGCACCTCGCCCTTGCCGTCGACCCGCACTACACCTTCGCGGCGCTTTTGGACCAGGCGTTCGACGACGGAATCGAACCGGAAGAGATCAAGCGCAAGTTGGGCGGGTGTACGGCACGCCCCGCCGTGCGCCGTACGTCCGCCGGTCCTGCTTCGGCGTGCAAAGGCTCGGCCACCGACGGTGTGGGGCGCGTACCGGGGAGCCAGGGGAAGACTGGAGCGCCCCAAAGGGCGGAGGAGTCACCGGAGAGTGGCCCCGGCAGGGAGAGCACTCAAGGGAGGGCAGGCGGCGGACGCCGCCGCAGGGGTGCCACCGCTCGCCCGGCGACACGACGGCGCGACGCCAGGCGTCCTGGTGAAGCCGTGCCGGGGCGTCCCGGGGGCAAAGCCGTGAAGGGGAAGCAAGGTACGGGCAAGGAGGCGTACACGCGAGCCCGGCGGCGACTCACGGTGACGCCGCCCGGATGTGAGCGGACGGCCCCTGGGGAGCCGCAGCAGCAGGAACGGGAGGCGGGGCGGGCCGGGGCGAGTGACCGCCGTGCCGCGGTCGACCGTCCGCCGCTGAACGGGCGAGACCATCAGGACCTCCAGCAAGCGGACCAGCGGCACGTGGATTTCCGGTCCTCTGACCAGCGGCGCCCCGATCCCCAGGCCTCGGATGCCCTGACACGGCCCAGGGAGGAGGAGCGGCCGGAGGCGAACCGCGAGGAGCCCACAGGCAAGGCCGAACCCTCGCTGACGAGCAGCGCGCCGTGCCCTGAACTTCCTGGCCAGGATGCGCCCGTACAGGGCTCGGGGGCGGAAGTGCACGACGGACACGTGCCCGGTATGGAGCGCGGCCGCGAGGTGCCGACGCCCGACGGGGAGCGGGACAGCCGCCACGCGTTGGCGTCCGGTGGGGAGCGGGACGGCCGCGAGGCGCCTTTCCGTGGCTCGGGCCGGGGCAGTCAGGAGGCCCCGGCGTCTGGATCACGACGTGGCGGTGACAACGCACGGGTGGCCGATTCGGAGTTGGCCGATAGCGACGTGCCCGCGCGCCGGACCGAGTCCGGTCAGGAGGCGTCGTCGCCCCGCCCGCGTCCCGGTCGTGACCAGGCGCCTTCGACCGGCGAGGAATAGCGGCGAACCCCTGAGACGTGAGGAGGAGGGACCCGACGCATGCGGAGGATTTCCCCGCACGGGATGAAGGCAGGGCCGACCGCGGCAGCGCCGGGGACGGACGGCTGGAGGAATGTCGGGGGAAGTCGTCCTGCGCCCGTGACCCGTACCCCCCTTCGGGCGTTCATTCGGTGGCGGAGTCGTTCGGCCCCTGCGTACCGCCCCGCCCCCTCCCCTCGATCGGCACGCGGAAGAAGCCCCCTGATGTCCTTGACCGCACCACGACCCGGTGGTCGCGAGTACCGATCCGCCCCGGGAAGACCGGCTCCCGCGCCCGGCCCGCGCGGCGGCGGGGGGCGGGCTCCGGCGGAACCTCCGGCGACGCACCGGACCTTGACCGCCGTCGCCCTGCCGGGCCTCGCGATCTCCGCCGAGCACGGGCAGTTGACCGGCCAAGGGCTTGAAGGCTTCTACCACTCGGGAAAGCGATTGCTCTCGCTGTGCCGGCTCAAGGTCGCCGGGCGCGACCCCTTGCCGGTGGAGGCACGCGCGGTGGGGGCGGGCAGTTCGCGCTTCGCTGGGGTGCTGCGGGGGCTGGGCGGACCGGGGCCCGATCCCGATCTGCTGGTGGAGCGAGAGCGGCATGCGGAGGGCAGCGAGCGCATCACCCTGCGGAGTACGACCGTGCGGCCGCTGCGGCTCGTGGTCGAAGTGACCCTGGGCTGCGACCTCGCGGACCTCGGAGCGGTGGCAGCCGGACACCCGGTCCCCGCCCTGCGGGCTTCCGTGTACGGTGCGGGATTGCAGTGGTCGTCCCCCGTCGGCAAGGTGGCGCTCACCGCTGATCCGCCCGCGGCCGATGTCGTGGCCGCATCGGGCCTGCTGCGCTGGGTGCTGGAGATCCCAGCGGGAGGCAGAAGGTCCATCGAACTGCGACTGAAGCCCGAACTCCCCGGTGGCGTGCGCCCGGTGGCGCGCGGGGGATCGCCGATCCTCGCCGATGCCCATGCCTCTGGAGACGATCCACGGGCTGCGGCCCTGCTGCGGGCTTCGCTCGGCGACCTCAACGCGCTCTTGGTGCGGGAGCCGGGTGAGGCGGGGGAGGTGCACCTCGCGGCAGGGGCTCCGTGGCGCTGCGGCCTCGCTCCGGCCGAGGCTCTGGCCGCCGCCCGCATGGCCCTGCCCCTCGGCACCCGGCTCGCGGTGGGCACGTTGCGGACTCTGGCGCGTACACAGGTGCCGCAGGGCCCCGAACAGGGCCGGATTCCGGGCCCCTTGCGAGACGCCGGACCGCACCTGCCGCCTGGGAGCACGAGCGTGGAGGCGACCGCGCTCTTTCCCGCGCTGCTGGCAGAGGCGTGGCGGTGGGGGCTCGACACCTCCGTTGTCGAGGAACTCGCCCCGGCCGCCGAGGCCTGTCTTGGCTGGCTGCGGCGTGAGACCGCACGGCACGCCTACGTACGGGACCGGGAGACCGGCGGCATGGCGCGCGTCGAGACACAGGCGCACGCCTACCGTGCCGCCCTTCTCGGAGCGGGCCTTCTCGACGGGATCAACCGGTCCGGCGGCGACGAACTCCGTGACTGGGGAGTGGAGTTCGCCGAGCGCTTCCAGGCCGATTTCTGGTGCGACGACCGCGGTGGCGGACGGCCTCCCGCGGCGCTCGACCCGGCGGGCCGCCCCGTGCCGCACCTGGGCAGTACGGTGGCGCACCTGCTCGACACCGGCCTGGGGCCTGCGGGCCAACAGGCCGTTTCGCTCCTCGACTCGGCCCGGACAGGACAGCTTGCCCGCCTGCTCGGCGCCCCGGCGATGGACAGCGGCTGGGGGCTGCGGAGTCTGAGCGCGAAAGAGTACGGGTACAGCCCGTTCGGGCACCGGGGCGGCGCCGTGCGGGTTCACGAGACGGCGATCGCCGTGACGGGCCTCGCCGCCGCCGGTTACGAGAAGCAGTCCCACGCCCTGTTGCACGGCCTGCTCGCGGCGGCGGAGCATTTCGAGTACCGGCTGCCCGAGATGTTCGCAGGCGAGCCGCGCGGTGAGGGGACCAAGCCGTGGCCGCACCCCGCCGCCTGTCGGCCGGCGGCGGTGGCGGCAGCCGCCGGGGTGCACGTGATCGCGGGGCTCGTGGGCATCCGCCCAGACGTTCCCGAGGGGTCCGTCGCACTGCGCCCCGTGCGTGGCGCGCCGCTCGGCGAGCTGGGCCTGACCGGTCTCGGCGTTGCCGGGGAAAGCTTCTCCGCGCGAGTCACCCGGCTGGGGCTCGCGATGGTGGAGGAGGCGCCCGAGCGTCTGCAATTGCGGGCGTGAGGGCGCGGTCAGCGGGCCGTCGCTCCCGATGCCGACTCGGGAGCGACGGTTCGCGGCCGTACCAGGGCCGGCTCGGCGTGGCACGACGCTTGGGGGACGGGGGGAGTTGGTGACGGCATCCCTCGATGAGCGGACGAGAGGGAGCCGGGCAGCCGGGGCGGGAACGTTTCCAGGGTGGTGCGGCCTTCGCTCGGAGAGGCCGAGCCGCAGGCCTGGCCCGGGGCTCTCGGAGGCTGGCGAGCGGGACGGCGTCTTCAGGCAGTGGGGAGCCCCCGAGCTTCGGCGAACGACGTGCTTATCGTCAGGTGGACGACTATGATCAGGCACATGTCTCCCTACGACCCCTCCGACTTTCCGCCCTTCGCTGTCACCGTCGATCTGGTGGTGCTCACGGTGCGGCACAACGGGCTGCGGGCACTCCTCGTCCGCCGTGGGGAGGCCCCGTACCAGGGGCAATGGGCCTTGCCCGGGGGGTTCGTCCGTCCCGGAGAGGATCTTGCGGCCGCGGCGGGACGGGAGCTGGAGGAGGAGACCGGCTTGTGCGCCCACGACGGTGAGTGCGTGGGGGGCTCCGGTGAGGAACGACATGGCGCGCACCTGGAACAGCTCGCCACCTACGGGGACCCGGGGCGCGATCCCAGGATGCGGGTGGTGAGCGTGGCGCACCTCGCCCTGGCCCCCGACCTTCCCTCGCCCACCGCGGGCGGCGACGCCAGCGGTGCCAGGTGGGCGCCGGTCGAGCGCCTTCTGGGTGAGGAGGGAGCGGGGCGCGAAGACGAGCAACTACTGCCCCTTGCCTTCGATCACGCGCGGATTCTCTCCGACGGGATCGAGCGCGCACGCTCGAAGATCGAGTATTCCTCGCTCGCCACTGCTTTCTGCCCCCCGGAATTCACAGTTGGTGAACTCCGCCGTGTCTACGAGGCGGTCTGGGGAGTCGTGCTCGATCCGCGCAATTTTCACCGCAAGGTGACAGGTACGCCAGGTTTCCTCGTTCCCACCGGCGGCACCACGACCCGGCAGGGTGGCAGGCCCGCGCAGCTTTTCCGGGCGGGAGGCGCCACGCTGCTGAATCCGCCCATGCTGCGCCCGGAGATCTGACGGGCGCGCCGGCGGCTGCCATGACACGTACAAGAGTGCGCTTCTCACGGAGAGTAGCGTTCCGCGCTCCTCGAACAGGGCTTTATCCTGGGCCGGTTCCTTTGTGTGATCTTGCGGGGCCCCGAAGTCGACGCTGCCGCGCGGATTTTGGGGGTTGCTGAACCGTCGTGGCGAGCGGTGGGCGCGGACCATACCGCAAGATGCCGTGCGTGAGGGGAAACTGAGGGGAAACGCGCGCAACTCCCCGCCAGTTGCTCGGGAATTTCCGATAAAGCGTCAATTGGCTAACGGTAAGCGATCACCCTTTCGTGTGCTTTTCACCAAAGACCTCAAGGCTGTTGAGGGGAACGCCGACAAAGCTTTTGTGAGTACCGTTGCGCACACCATGATGACCGCCGCCCGTTCCGCCGACTCCGGCCTCGCCGGCCCGGGCGACATCGACCGCTACCCCTATGCCGAGGCCGCCCAGGACAGGATCGGAGTTCCTTCCTGGGGTGCCGCGGAGCCGGAACTTGGCCGGGTGCCGCGACGCGGCGGTGCCGGCCGAGGCCGCGGCCTGCACGGCCAACTCGTTCAGCAGCTGGGCCAGATGATCGTCTCGGGCGACCTGGGTGCCGACCGCCCCCTCGTCCCCGAGGAGATCGGCCAGCGTTTCGAGGTGTCCCGTACCGTCGTGCGGGAATCCCTGCGCGTCCTGGAGGCCAAGGGCCTGGTGAGCGCCCGCCCCAATGTGGGGACCCGGGTGCGTCCCGTCAGTGACTGGAATCTGCTCGATCCCGACATCATCGAATGGCGCGCCTACGGCCCGCAGCGCGATGACCAGCGCCGCGAGCTGAACGAGCTGCGCTGGAGCATCGAGCCGCTCGCCGCGCGGCTCGCCGCAGGGCACGGCCGCGAGGACGTGCAGCAGCGTCTTGTCGACATGGTCGAGATCATGGGGCACGCCCTGGGGCAGGGGGACGGCATCACGTTCTCGCGTGCCGATGCCGAATTCCACTCCCTGCTGATCCAGATCGGTGGCAACCGCATGCTGGAGCACCTCTCGGGGATCGTGAGCGCGGCGCTGCACGTCTCGGGCGGCCCGGCGATGGGCTGCGAACGCCCCAACGAGGCGTCCGTCGCCCATCACGCCCGCATCGTCGACGCCCTCGCCTCGGGGGACGGGGTCGGTGCCGAGGCGGCGATGCGCCAGCTGCTCACCGTGCACCCGGAGGGCGAGCGCGTCGTGCCCGGGCCCCGCGAGCAGCACTAGTCACGCGCACCTTGGCCCGGGGCCCCTCTCCCTAGTGGAGGAGGGGCCCCGGGCCGTTGCGCCGGACGTCGCGGGCGCTGGATCAGGCCGTCCGAGGGCGTCCCGTACCCCGAGCCCTCATGCTGCCGAACCCCCCTGTGCCCGCCCTTTTCATGCCCCCGTGCCCCCTTGTGTCCCCGCGCCGCACCTCGCCTCCACCGCTGATCTTCGTGTCCGTCACCGACCATTCCGGAACGTTTGCCGAGCGCATATGCTCGTGTATGTGCCTCCTTGTGTCCTTTCGGTGTGTGACTCGGGCCACGCAGATTGCGCGTAACGCTCCCGGGTACAGCGCGATGACCTAAGAGGTGAGAGTCGCTCAGGGGAATACGGCCACTGGTTCCGGTGCTGTGGTCCCCGCGGCGCCCGCCCGCGTCGTCGGTCATCCCCACCGACGGTCGTCGGCCCCCGCCCTCCGGGCGAGAGCCGGAAGCCGTTTTCCAACGTTCCGAGAGGTTGTTCGTGTCGGCCAGCACATCCCGTACGCTCCCGCCGGAGATCGCCGAGTCTGTGTCTGTCATGGCGCTCATCGAGCGGGGAAAGGCTAATGGGCAGATCGCCGGTGACGATGTGCGTCGGGCCTTCGAAGCTGACCAGATTCCGGCCACTCAGTGGAAGAACGTACTGCGCAGCCTCAACCAAATCCTTGAGGAAGAGGGTGTGACGCTGATGGTCAGTGCCGCGGAGCCCAAGCGCACCCGCAAGAGCGTCGCAGCGAAGAGTCCGGCGAAGCGCACCGCTACGAAGACGGTGGCCACGAAGACGGCGGTCAAGAAGACCGCGGCAGCGACCGTGACCGCTCCCTCCGCCTCCGCCGCGGTGACCGTCGAGGACGAGACCGCCGAGAAGAAGCCAGCCGCCAAGAAGACGACGGCACGCAAGACCGCGGCCAAGAAGACGACGGCCAAGAAGGCCACCGCGAAGAAGGCCGGCAAGAAATCGGACGAGCTCCTGGACGAGGAGAACACCGAGGAGACGCCGGGCAAGGGTGACGAGGCCGCTGAGCCCGCCGCCGGTGGCGAGAGCCAGGGCTTCGTCCTGTCCGACGACGACGAGGACGACGCTCCGGCGCAGCAGGTCGCAGCCGCCGGCGCCACCGCCGACCCGGTCAAGGACTATCTCAAGCAGATCGGCAAGGTCCCGCTCCTCAACGCGGAGCAGGAGGTCGAGCTGGCCAAGCGCATCGAGGCCGGTCTCTTCGCCGAGGACAAGCTCGCCAACAGCGACAAGCTGGCGCCGAAGCTCCAGCGCGAGCTGGAGATCATCGCCGAGGACGGCCGCCGCGCGAAGAACCACCTCCTGGAGGCGAACCTCCGCCTCGTGGTCTCCCTGGCCAAGCGCTACACCGGACGCGGCATGCTCTTCCTGGACCTGATCCAGGAGGGCAACCTCGGTCTGATCCGCGCGGTCGAGAAGTTCGACTACACCAAGGGCTACAAGTTCTCCACGTACGCGACCTGGTGGATTCGCCAGGCGATCACGCGCGCGATGGCGGACCAGGCCCGCACCATCCGTATCCCGGTGCACATGGTCGAGGTCATCAACAAGCTCGCCCGCGTGCAGCGGCAGATGCTCCAGGACCTGGGCCGTGAGCCCACCCCGGAGGAGCTGGCCAAGGAACTCGACATGACCCCGGAGAAGGTCATCGAGGTCCAGAAGTACGGCCGTGAGCCCATCTCGCTGCACACCCCGCTCGGCGAGGACGGCGACAGCGAGTTCGGTGACCTCATCGAGGACTCCGAGGCCGTCGTCCCGGCGGACGCGGTCAGCTTCACGCTCCTCCAGGAGCAGTTGCACTCCGTCCTGGACACGCTCTCCGAGCGCGAGGCGGGCGTCGTCTCGATGCGTTTCGGTCTCACCGACGGTCAGCCGAAGACCCTCGACGAGATCGGCAAGGTCTACGGCGTGACGCGCGAGCGCATCCGCCAGATCGAGTCCAAGACGATGTCCAAGCTGAGGCACCCCTCGCGCTCCCAGGTGCTGCGCGACTACCTGGACTGATCCACGGGCCCCGCGACAGGTCCCCAGGCGCAGGTCAGCGAAGGCCCCGCCGGTTTCGACCGGCGGGGCCTTCGCCATGCGCGGGCACGGGGATGGCGTGCTGCGCTCGGATTGGGCCGGTTGCCGGAAGGGACTGGGCTGGGCGTGCGCTCTTCGGGTGGCTGAATCACGCTGAGTGCGAGTTCAGTACCCAGAGTGAAGGAGTACGGTATGCCGCTTCGCGGACTTCGCACCCGGCTGAGCGCGGGAGTGCTCGCCACGGCCGCTGCGCTCAGCCCCGTCCTCGTCCCAGGACCGGCCGCCGCCGATGGGGTGATCGTCGGTGGCAAGCAGGTGGCAGTGGCTGATCATCCCTGGGTGGTGGCCCTCTCCAGTCGCAGTCGTTTCGGGGCGGAGCGCTCGGGCCAGTACTGCGGCGGGGTGCTCGTCGGGCCTCGTACGGTCGCCACGGCGGCGCACTGCCTCAGCGGAAAGGTCCTCGGCGTCCCCCTCAGCCGGCTCAAGGACCTGCGGGTACTCGTCGGCCGCGACGACCTCTCGGGCCGGGCGGGTACGGAGGCGCGTGTCACGAAGACGTGGATCAACCCCGACTACGACCCGGGCAGCAATTCCGGCGACGTGGCGACGCTGACGCTGGAGGCCGCTCAGCCGCAGAGCCACGTCCTGCCGCTCGCTCTCGCGGGGGACCCGGGCTACCGGCCAGGCACCCGCGCCCAGGTCTACGGCTGGGGGGACACGACAGGGCGTGGCTCGTACGCCAGCACTCTGCACGCCGCGGACGTCCAGGTCCTCCAGGACGGTGACTGTGGTCGGGCGTACCCGGGCAGCGGCGGTGGCGCCTACGACCAGGGCACGATGCTGTGCGCGGGCGAGCGGGAGGGAGGCAAGGACGCCTGCCAGGGCGACAGCGGCGGGCCGCTCGTCGCCGGGGGAAAGCTCATCGGCCTCGTGTCCTGGGGGAGCGGCTGCGCCGAGGCGGGCAAGCCCGGCGTCTACACGCGGATCTCCGCGGTGGCGGACAGCGAGGGGCTGCGCGAGCGCTGAGCCGCTCTCGCGCGACGCGGCGACCCCGCGGGGCCGCCCCGGGGGTGACGCGGGCGGCTGGGGGCCGCTTGGAGCGCGTACGGGGCCGACGGCGCTACGCGGGCGCCCGGGCCTTGCGGAGCCGTACGAAAGCGGGCGGGTCTCCCTGGGGGAGACCCGCCCGCTTCACCGGCTCACACCGGTGCCGGCTCGTCGTGGGTGGGTGCGACCTGGAGCCTCAGTGCTCCTCGTCGCTCGCCGTGCTGGGAGCGGTCAGGCGATCGGTCTCGTCCTGTATCTCAGCGGCGATCTTCTTGAGTTCCGGCTCGAACTTGCGCCCGTGGTGAGCGCAGAAGAGCAGTTCACCGCCGCTGGTCAGGACAACGCGCAGGTAGGCCTGGGCGCCGCACCGGTCGCAGCGGTCAGCGGCCGTCAGCGGGCTCGCGGGTGTCAGAACAGTAGTCACGTCGCCTCTTCTCTAGCTCGACGAGCTGTCGTACCAGGGTCAACATCCAACCAGGCCGAAAACGTTCCCGCTCGCGGCCTTTCTCGCGAAAAAACTTCGAGGGCGGCTGTCCGTTGCCGGTTGGCGGCGAATGTGCCGTATTACAGCGTGGCGTGCTTTACGGTTTCGCGTGGTGTGCAGGGTCACATCCTCCCGGCTGGATTGCCGGTCTGTGCATGAGGACGTGCCCGGAGCCTAGATGGTTCATGCCTGGATGGGAACGTGACATGAGAGTCACCACCTTCCATGTTCGAACGAGTGTGTGATTCTGCACTAGGGTGGGTTTGAAGCGAGGGTGGCGTCACAGCGGCTCTACCTGGCCTCGGTACCCTCTGAGCGGCGTCCCGGACCGGACGTTGAGCCAATAGGCCCCAGAAGAAAATTCAGCGAGGAGCGAACCGCGTGACCGCCGATACATCCGTGTCGTCGACAGCTCTGCTGGCAGGAGCAGATCGCGACGACTCCAACTACACCGCGCGGCACCTGCTCGTCCTGGAGGGCCTGGAAGCGGTGCGCAAGCGGCCCGGTATGTACATCGGGTCGACCGACAGCCGCGGTCTCATGCACTGCCTGTGGGAGATCATCGACAACTCCGTCGACGAGGCCCTGGGCGGCCACTGCGACCACATCGAGGTGATACTCCACGAGGACGGCTCCGTGGAGGTGCGGGACAACGGGCGCGGCATTCCTGTCGACGTCGAGCCCAAGACCGGCCTGTCCGGGGTCGAGGTCGTCATGACCAAGCTGCACGCCGGAGGCAAGTTCGGCGGCGGCTCCTACGCGGCCTCCGGCGGCCTGCACGGCGTCGGCGCCTCGGTCGTCAACGCGCTCTCCGCGCGTCTCGACGTCGAGGTCGACAGGGGCGGCTCGGTGCACACCACGAGTTTCCGCCGCGGGGTCCCCGGCCAGTTCAAGGGCGTGGGCCCGGAGAGCTCCTTCGAGCCGACGACGGGGCTGCGCAAGACCAAGCGCATCCCGAAGGCCAGGACGGGGACCAGGGTCCGCTACTGGGCGGACCGGCAGATCTTCCTCAAGGACGCCAAGCTCTCGCTGGAGACCCTCCACCAGCGCGCCCGCCAGACCGCCTTCCTCGTGCCGGGGCTCACCCTCGTGGTCCGCGATGAGTACGGCCTCGGCGAAGGCGGGAGCAAGGGCGAGGAGTCCTTCCGCTACGACGGCGGTATCAGCGAGTTCTGCGAGTACCTCGCCCGCGACAAGGCCGTGTGCGACGTGCTGCGGCTGAGCGGGCAGGGCACCTTCAAGGAGACCGTCCCCGTCCTCGACGAGTACGGGCAGATGACCCCCACGGAGGTCGTCCGCGACCTCGGTGTGGACGTGGCCCTCCGCTGGGGCACGGGGTACGAGACCACCGTGCGCTCCTTCGTGAACATCATCGCGACGCCCAAGGGCGGCACCCACGTCACGGGCTTCGAGCGTGCCGTCACGCGCACCGTCAACGACGTCCTGCGCGGCGCCAAGCTGCTCCGGGTCGCCGAGGACGACATCGTCAAGGACGACGCCCTGGAGGGCCTCACGGCCGTCGTCACGGTGCGTCTCGCCGAGCCGCAGTTCGAGGGGCAGACCAAGGAGGTACTGGGCACCTCGGCGGCGAACCGCATCGTTGCGAACGTCGTGGCCAAGGAACTGAAGGCGTTCCTGACCTCTACCAAGCGCGACGCGAAGGCGCAGGCCCGCGCGGTGCTCGACAAGGTCGTCGCTGCCGCCCGTACCCGTATCGCCGCACGTCAGCACAAGGAGGCCCAGCGCAGGAAGACGGCCCTGGAGTCCTCCTCGCTGCCCGCCAAGCTCGCCGACTGCCGCAGCGACGACGTGGACCGCAGCGAGCTGTTCATCGTGGAGGGCGACTCCGCGCTCGGCACGGCGAAGCTCGCGCGCAACTCCGAGTTCCAGGCACTGCTGCCGATCCGGGGCAAGATCCTCAACGTGCAGAAGTCCTCGGTCTCGGACATGCTCAAGAACGCCGAGTGCGGGGCGATCATCCAGGTCATAGGAGCAGGATCGGGCCGCACCTTCGACCTGGACGCGGCGCGCTACGGCAAGATCATCCTGCTCGTGGACGCCGATGTGGACGGGGCGCACATCCGCTGCCTGCTGCTCACGCTCTTCCAGCGCTACATGCGCCCGATGGTCGAGGCGGGGCGGGTCTTCGCGGCCGTCCCGCCGCTGCACCGGATCGAGCTGAGCCAGCCGAAGAAGGGGCAGGACAAGTACGTCTACACGTACTCGGACCGCGAGCTGCGCGAGACGCTGCTCGACTTCGAGCGCAAGAACATCCGGTACAAGGACTCCATCCAGCGCTACAAGGGCCTCGGCGAGATGGACGCCGACCAGCTGGCGGAGACCACGATGGACCCGCGGCACCGCACGCTGCGGCGCATCAGCATGAACGACCTGGACAGCGCCGAGCAGGTCTTCGACCTGCTCATGGGGAACGAGGTCGCGCCGCGCAAGGAGTTCATCACCAATTCGGCGGCGACGCTGGACCGCTCGCGCATCGACGCGTAGGCGCGGAGGCGCGCGCGCCTTCGCCGGATGCTGTTTCTCCACCTCCGGGGGCCCGGATCTCCGGGTTCTCCACCCTGGGGTGGAGAAACAGAATCCACCCGTTTTCCACCCTGGCTCCGATCCCCTGACCAGGCTCGCTCCGTAGTTTCGGTGGTGTTCGAGACACCCCGACCTACGGAGGCACATATGTCCGGGGCCCTGGAGATCCTGCTTGTCGTGGCAGCGGTCCTCCTCATCGCTTTCAGGCTGTTCCGGGCTCAGCGCATCGACGGCGGTCGGCGCTGGTGGCTCCTGCCCGTCATCCTCGCCGTCGTCGCGCTCCGCCAGCCCGGGCTCGTCGATCACACGCACCCTTCCGCCGCCGTCACGCTCCTGCTGCTCAACGTCCTCGCCGGCCTGCTCACCGGGGCCGCCTGGGCGTGGACCTCGCGAGTCTGGCGGGAGGCCGACGGGAGCCTGTGGTCCTCGGGCTCGAAGACGGCGGGTGCCGTGTGGTGCGGCGGCATCCTGATACGGCTCGCGCTCTACGGGGTCGGCTCCTCGCTCGGGATATCGCAGCACACGCCCGTCCTCCTCCTGGGGCTGGCCGCCACCTTCCTCGCCCGCGGTCTCCTCCTCAACCGCCGGGCCGCGCTTCTCGGGCCGTCGTACGGTGAGGGTTCCGGAGCGCTCCCGTCGGCTCGCCGGAACGACCGCGCACCCCTCCCGAAGGACCATGTATGAGGAAGGACGTCTGGTCGGCCTGGCCCTCGCGCGAGGCGCTCTCGCGGGAGAGCCGCCGCCGGGTGGAGAGCGAGGCCCGCACGGCCGCGACCCGGGGAATCCGGTTCACGCTCCTGTGCTTCCTCCTGTGGGTCAGCCACCAGTTGAATCCGCACGCGGGACCGGCCCGGGTGATCGGCGGGCTCGTGCTCCTCGCCCTCGCGATCGCCGCCCTGAGACGGTTCTTCCGGGTGACCCGGGAGCACCAGCTCCGCGCGGCCCTCCCCTGCATGGCGGCCCTCCTCCTCTCGGGGGCGGGGGCCCACGGTCTCGGCTGGCACCTCGTCTCGTCCGTGGTCTGGTGCCTGGGGGCGGTCGTCGCCCTTGAGCGGCTTCCCCTGGCCTTCGGCGGGGGCGCGGCGCTCCTCGGGCTCGGGGCGTACTTCCTGACGGACAGGGACAACTGGATAGCGTCGCTGGTCACCTGCGGCGGGCTGGTCCTGGCCGGGCTCGTGATGCGGCTCGACGCGGAAGCGCGGGGAGCAGCGCACCGGCTGCTGATCGAGGAGCAGGCGAGCCAGGCGGCGCGGGCGGAGTCCGCCGCTCTCGCGGAGCGGGCGAGGATCGCCAGGGAGATACACGATGTCCTCGCGCACAGTCTCTCGGCGCAGCTCGTGCACCTGGAGGCGGCCAGAATCCAGCTCGAACAGGGCGCCGACCGGCAGCAGGTCCTGGAGCGGGTCGTCGCGGCCCGGGCGATGGCCAGGGAGGGGCTGGAGGAGACCAGGCAGGCGCTCTCCGCGCTGCGCGGCGACATGGCTCCCGTCGCCGAGGCGCTCGCCGAGCTGGCCGCACGGGAGGGCACGGTGCTGCGGGTCGAGGGTGAGGCGCGGCCTGTCGGGGCGGAGGCGGGACAGACACTCCGGAGGGTCGCCCAGGAAGCGCTGACCAATGTGCGCAAGCACGCGCCGGGGGCCCGACCGCGGCTGCGCCTCGTCTACGGTCAGGAGACCATCGAGCTGGAAGTGCGCAACGGGCCAGGGCGGCAGCCGTGGGCGGGGCGGGTGGCGTGGGGCGAGCGTTCCGAGCGGTCCGGGCGCCTCGACGAGGCCGGGCAAGGGGAGGTGGCGGGGCAGGGGGAGGAGGCTGGCCGGTCGGGTCGGGCCGAACGGCTGGAGGGGGCCGAGCGCGCGCGGCGCGCCGAGCGTGTCGAAGGGGCCGCGCCCGGCGGCCCGGCCCGGCCGCGCGACTGGGCCGCGTCCGGGGAGGGCGGGGGAGAGGCGGGGAGCCCGGGGCCGGCGGGTCCGGAGGATGCGGTGCGCGGGGGAGACGAGGTGGGCGGGGAGGGCCTCGGTGGTGCCGAGTTGGCGCGAAGCGGCAACGGCTACGGTGTGCGAGGTATGCGGGAGAGGGCCGAGTTGCTGGGCGGGACGTTGTCGGCAGGGCCTCCGGAGGACGGTGAGGAAGGCTTCGTGGTGCGACTGAGGGTTCCGGCGTGAGCGCGCGGGTGGTGGTGGCCGACGATCAGTCGGTGGTCCGGGAGGGCATCGTGATGCTGCTCGGTCTGCTGCCCGGGATCGACGTGGTGGGCTCGGCGCGGGACGGCGAGGAGGCGGTGCGTCTCGTCGGGGAGCTTGCTCCGGACGTCGTTCTCATGGACTTGCGGATGCCCCGCTGCGACGGTGTGGAGGCGACCCGCAGAATCCGGGCCGAGCACCCCGGTACGCAAGTCGTCGTCCTGACCACGTACGCGGATGATCAGGACCTCTTCCCTGCCCTGCGTGCGGGGGCCAGGGGGTATCTCACGAAGGACGCGGGGGGCGAGGAGATCGTGCGCGCCATCGAGGACGTGCTCTCCGGCGAGGCGGGGCTCGCTCCCGGAATCCAGCGGCGGCTTCTCGACCGGATCGCGGGCGAGACTCCAGCCGCTCCGCAGGCGCCGCAGGGGACGCAGGGCCGGTCGGGGGAGGGGATGAAGGGGAGTGGGGGAGACATCTCGCCGGAGCAGGCGGAGGGCCGGTCGGCGGGCCCCGGACGGGCCGCGCCGCCGGACGGGCTGACGGCCCGGGAGGCCGAAGTGCTCGCGTTGATCGCGCAGGGGATGAGCAACGCGGACATCGCACGCGCGCTCCACGTGTCCACCGCCACGGTGAAGACCCACATCAACAATCTGTTCGCCAAAGCCGGCCTTCGCGATCGCGCCCAGGCTGTCCGATATGCCTATCTGCATGGGATAGTTACGCCACCGGGTTCTGCTCTCACCTGAAAGGGTGAAACTTCCGGGCTCAGGTGCCTCGGGTCTTCCCGCACTGCTCATTCTTGTGCTCGCGGCTCAGCTCGCCGCGGACAAGGAGAGTTCGGTGGAAAAGCACGATGGTCGTGAAGCCGGGCAGGTCCGGCTCGACGACCCCTGGCGGGATTCGCTCGCCTCCGGCTGGGACGGGGTGGACGGCGTCGGAACCTCTGCGCCCGTCATTCCCGCACCTGCCTCCGAGCCGGAGCCGGCCCGTCGGGCGGCGGACGTCTACCTGGAGGTGCAGCACAGCCCCGCGTTCCAGGAAGTGCGTCGCCGTTATCGCAGCTTCGCCTTCCCGGCGGCCGTGGCCTTCTTCCTCTGGTACGTCGCCTATGTGATCGCCGCGACGATGGCGCCGGACCTGATGGCGCGGCCGGTGGCCGGGGTGATCAATGTGGCGATGGTGGCGGGGCTCGCGCAGTTCGCCACCACCTTCCTGCTGACCTGGGCCTACGCCCGTCACGCACGGCTCCGCAGGGACCGGGCCGCGCTCGAACTGCGCTGGGACACCCAGGAGATGACGCGAGGAGTGCGGCGTTGAGCAGCAACCACGAGACCCTGGCGCTGTTGTTGTTCAGCGCCTTCGTAGTGGTCACCCTGGGCATTACCACCTGGGTCAGCCGCAACAGGCACGGTTCCGCTGAGGAGTTCTACGCCGGCGGCCGTCTCTTCACCCCGATGGAGAACGGATTCGCCATCGCGGGGGACTACATGTCCGCCGCCTCGTTCCTCGGCATCGCCGGCCTCATCGCGCTCGTCGGCTATGACGGGCTGCTCTACTCGGTCGGCTTCCTCGTCGCCTGGCTCGTCGTCCTGCTGCTCGTCGCCGAACTCGTGCGCAACTGCGGCAGGTTCACCCTGGCGGATGTGGTGGCCGCGCGGATGAGCGCGCCACGGCTGCGGGCCGCGAGCGGGGCCGCCTCGGTCACGGTCTCGGTGCTCTACCTCGTGGCGCAGATGGTCGGCGCGGGCTCCCTGGTGGCTCTGCTCCTCGGCGGCACGAGCGGTGCGGCGCGAGTCTGGACCGTCATCGGGGTCGGCGCGTTGATGATCATCTATGTCTCGTTCGGCGGGATGCGGGCCACGACGTGGATTCAGATCGTCAAGGCGGTGCTCCTGATGGCCGGGGCCATCGCTCTGACCGTCCTCGTCCTGCTCCGCTTCCACGGCGACGTGAACCAGCTCCTCAAGAGCGCCGCCGAACGCAGCGGCCACGGCATGGACTTCCTCAAGCCGGGTCTGAAGTACGGCGGAGACTGGACCTCCCGCTTCGACTTCATCAGCCTCGGTCTCGCCCTCGTGCTCGGCACCGCGGGACTGCCGCACATCCTGTCGCGCTTCTACACCGTGCCCACGGCGCGCGCGGCGCGGCGCTCGGTGGTGTGGTCGATCGGCCTCATCGGCGCCTTCTACCTCATGACGATCATCCTGGGCTTCGGCGCCGCCGCGCTCGTCGGCTCGGACGAGGTGCGGCGCTCCAACGCGGCGGGGAACACCGCGATCCCGCTGCTCGCCCTCGATCTCGGCGGTGGCGAGAACTCCACGGGTGGCACGGTCCTCTTCGCCGTGGTCGCCGCGGTCGCCTTCGCGACGATCCTCGCCGTCGTCGCCGGCATCACCCTCGCCTCGTCCGCCTCCGTCGCCCACGACCTCTACGCGACGCTGCGCCGCCCCGGGCGCAAGCAGCGCAGCGAGGTCGCCGTGGCGCGCCTCGCCGCGGTGGGGATCGGGGTGCTCGCCATCGCGCTGAGTCTGCTCGTGAGCAATCTCAACGTCGCCTTCCTCGTGGGCCTCGCCTTCGCGGTCGCGGCCTCGGCGAACCTGCCGATCCTGCTCTACTCGCTCTTCTGGCGCCGGTTCACGACGCGGGGCGGGGTCTGGTCCGTCTACGGCGGACTGGTGCCCGCGCTCCTGCTCGTGTTCTTCTCGCCCGTCGTCTCCGGCGGTCCCGAATCCATCATCTCCGGGGTCGACTTCCACCTCTTCCCGCTGGAGAACCCGGGACTCGTCTCGATCCCGCTCGGCTTCCTCTTCGGCTGGATCGGGACGGTCACGTCCAAGGACGAACCGGACGAGGCCCGGCACGCGGAGACCGAGGTGCGTTCCCTCACCGGGGCGGGAGCGGTCTGAAGTCCCCGCCCGCGCCGAAGACGCGCCTGCCGCCGCGGGCGGGCGCGGGTACACGGGTACGGGGCGTCCTCCCTCGGTGGGGAGGACGCCCCGTACCCGTACCGGCGTTCAGCGCGAGGGGGCTTCCGCCGTCAGGCGTACGACCTCGAAGCGGGCGGCGACGACGGGGGCCGCGCCGCAGCTCTCCGGACGCGCGTCCTCGGTGACCGTACGGACCACGTCGGCCGTCCAGCGGCGGCCGTCGCCGTGGTCGACGCGCACGCGGTGCACCGCGGGGTCCTCGCCCGGCGGCAATGTGCGCACGGTCAGCGCTTCGGCCCGCTCCTCGCCCGACTCCGCCCGTACCGCCAGCTCGGCGGCCTGCTCCGGGCGTTCCCACACGGAGCGGCCACGGTTGCCGCCGAGGAGGACGCGGCCCGAGGCGGCGGCGCGCTGGGCTGCGAGGGCGAGCGCGGCGTCCGCGCGCCCGTAGGCGTAGCCGTACGGAAGGACGAGCAGGGTGGGGGAGAAGCGGTGGCCGCCGAGGTGCGTCACCTCCCAGAGCCCTTCCGTGCCCGCCGCGTGCAGTTCGGCCGCGAGGGGGCGGCCGAGGAGGGCGCAGCAGCGGTCGCGTTTGCCGTTGGCGCAGACGCAGACGAGGGGGGCGCCCGTGTAGGGGGTGCCGGAGAGCGCACTGTCCTCGCCGGCGAAGGAGGCCGCGTTCCCCGCGCCGAGTTCCTTGAGGTCCAGGTTCAACAGCCGCTCCGGGTCGTCGGTACTCGCCTCGTACACCCAGCCCTGCCCGGGTACGACGTGCGCGGCGAAGACACGGCGGGTGGACGTGGGCTCGGTGCGGCCGGGGCGGCGGACGAGGGCGAGGCGGACGCCGGTGCCGCGCGCGGCCTCCTCCAGGCGTCCGCCGAGGCCGGGATCGAGGCGGCTGGAGGTCAGTGCCTTGGCCCCCCACGGTCCGGGTTGTTCGATGAGGAGCCAGGTGCGGGCGGTTGCCGCCGTCCCGGCGAGGGGTTCGCCGAGGGCACGCGAGGCGGTGGCGCAGATACTCACGAAGGTGAGCCTAACCGCACCGGAACGGGGCCGCCCTCCGGCCGTGACCGGGCGAGGGCTGTCGGGTTCGGTGACAGCCATGTGCGTCGCTCGCAGCGGGACGAGCAGAATCCGGCGGAAGCCAGCAGTGAAATTTTCAAGAACCCCGCAAACCGCTTGCGGTCCTTGCGCTAATCTTTCGGCCATGACACGTCGACTAGCCCAAGTGGCCCAGAAGGTCGGAGTCAGCGAGGCCACGGTCAGCCGGGTCCTCAACGGCAAGCCGGGGGTGTCCGAAAACACGCGCCAAGCGGTGCTCTCGGCGCTCGACGTGCTCGGCTACGAGCGGCCGACGCAGCTGCGCGGTGAGCGGGCCCGACTCGTCGGACTGGTCCTGCCCGAATTGCAGAACCCGATCTTCCCCGCCTTCGCCGAGGTGATCGGCGGGGCCCTCGCGCAGCAGGGCCTCACCCCCGTCCTGTGTACGCAGACCAAGGGCGGCGTCTCGGAGGCCGACTACGTCGATCTCCTCCTGCAACAGCAGGTTTCCGGCGTGGTCTTCGCCGGTGGGCTCTACGCGCAGGCCGAGGCCCCGCACGACCACTACCGCAGGCTCGCGGAGCGCCGCATCCCCGTCGTGCTCATCAACGCGGCGATCGAGCAGCTCGGCTTCCCCGGCGTCTCCTGCGACGACGCGGTCGCCGTCGAGCAGGCCTGGCGGCACCTCTCCTCGCTCGGCCACGAGCGTATCGGTCTCGTCCTCGGTCCCGCCGACCACGTTCCCTCGCAGCGCAAGCTCGCCGCCGCCCGCCAGCTCGCCGCCGCGGAGGGCCGCGAACTGCCCGAGGCGCACGTCGTCCGGGCGATGTTCTCGCTGGAGGGCGGTCAGGCGGCCGCGGCACGGCTGCTCGACCAGGGCGTCACGGGCTTCGTGTGCGCGAGTGACCCGTACGCGCTCGGCGTGATCCGCGCGGCGAAGCGGCGCGGACTGTCCGTGCCGGGCGAAGTCTCCGTCGTCGGCTTCGACGACTCCGCCTTCATGAACTGCACGGAGCCCCCGCTCACGACCGTGCGGCAGCCCATCGAGGCGATGGGCCGTGCGGCTGTCGATCTGCTGGCGGTGCAGATCGCCGGGGCGACGGCGACGGCCGAGGAGTTGCTGTTCGAGCCGGAGCTGGTGGTCCGGGGCTCGACGGGCCAGGCGCCGCGCTGACCCGAGGCGGTGCGGGATGCCGGGGGACGGTTCGTAGGCTGGGAGGGTGACAGCGGAAGAGAACGCGCGTCCCGCGCCGCAGCAGATCCCCGTCGTGGTGCTTTCCGGATTCCTCGGGGCAGGGAAGACCACGGTGCTCAACCACCTGCTCCACAGCAGCAGGGGCAGCAGGATCGCCGTCCTCGTCAACGACTTCGGCAGTATCGAGATCGACGCGATGGCCGTCGCGGGGCAGGCGGGCTCGACGGTCTCGCTCGGCAACGGCTGTCTGTGCTGCGCGGTCGATGTGAGTGAGCTGGACGAACAGCTCGCCCGGCTCACCGCCCCCGGGGTGCGCGTCGACCTCGTCGTCATCGAGGCGAGCGGGCTCGCCGAGCCGGCCGAGCTGGTCCGTATGGTGCTCGCGGCCGACAATCCGCGCCTCGTCTACGGCGGGCTCGTGGAGGTCGTCGACGCCGCCGAGTTCCCCGCGACCCGCGCCCGGCATCCGGGGCTCGGCACCCGGCTCGCCGTCGCCGACCTCGTCGTCCTCAACAAGACCGACCGGATCGGCGCCGCCGCGCGCGCCGAACTGCTCGCGGAGGTACGGGGCCTGGCGCGCGGTGCCGCCGTCGTACCCGTCACGCACGGCCGCCTCGACCCGGAGCTGCTCTTCGACCGCCGTCCCGTGACCGAGCGGCGCGGGCAGCTCTCCTTCGACGACCTGCGCGCCGAGGAGGAGCCCGCCCCACACCTGCACGAGGGGTACGAGAGCGTGGCGCGGACCTACGAGGTCCCGCTCGATCCCGTACGGCTCATGTCCTTCCTGGAGGGGCGGCCCGAAGGGCTGTACCGGATCAAGGGGTACGTGGACTTCGGCGCGGCCGACCCGCTCCACCGCTACGGTGTGCACGCCGTGGGCCGCTTCCTGCGCTTCACCCCCGAGCCCTGGCCGGACGCGGCGGCCCGTCGCAGCGAACTCGTCCTCATCGGCGCGGGCATCGACGCGGCGCGCGTCACCGTCGAGCTCGACGCCTGCCGCGAGGCGGAACTCGCCGCCGCACCCGACGCGTTGAGCCTCGCCGGAGGGGCGGACGCGGACGGGCAGCGCCGCATGTGGGGCGTCCTGAGGTACGTACGGGACCCCGAGGCGGATCACCCGGGCGACCCCGAGCCGGGCGACCCCGAGCCGGGCGACCCCGAGCCGGGCGAGCACGAGCCGGAGTTCGCGCCTTAGGCAGGCGGGCCGAGGGCCTGGGCGGGCGAGCGGTCTGGGCGGGCGAGCGGTCTGGGCGGGCCAGTGGGTCTGGGCGGGCCAGTGGGTCTGGGCGGGCCAGGGGGTCTGCGTGGCCCGGCCTGACGGCTGACGGCCCAGGACGGGGCACCGCCCCGGAGTGCCCATCCTCCCCGGGCCATCCCGGCCACCGGCCGCCGCCCGCGTGCCCGTACGCACGACAACTCGTGGACGGGCACGCCGACGGCGGCCTCCGCTCAGGCCGGGCCCGCCACAGCGGCGACCGGCTTCGCGAGCGAGACCCCCGAGCCGTCGCGGCGCGGGTCGGGCTCGGGGAGTGTGGCAGGGGTGCCGTTGCGCTGGGCCGCGCGGGCGGGGACGGGCCCCGCCCAGGCGAAGCTGAGACAGTCCTCGCCCTTGAGGAAACGCTGGCAGCGCACCCCGCCGGTCGCACGGCCCTTGCGTGGGAACTGGTCGAAGGGCGTGAGCTTCGCCGTCGTCTGCACCGAGTCGTCGAGCGTGCCGCGCGAACCGGCCACCGTGAAGACCGCCGCGTCCACGGCCGGGTCCACGACGTCGAAGGAGAGCACCTTCGCGCCCTCGGCGAGCTTGACCCCGGCGACCCCGCCGGCCGGGCGGCCCTGAGGACGTACCGCGGAGGCCTGGAAACGCAGGAGTTGCGCGTCGTCCGTGATGAAGACGAGGTCCTCCTCGCCCGTGCGCAACTCGGCGGCGCCCACGATCCGGTCGCCCTCGCGCAGCGTGATGACCTCCAGCTCCTCGCGGTTGGCCGGGTAATCGGGCACGACGCGCTTCACGACGCCCTGCGCCGTGCCGATCGCGAGCCCGGGCGAGGACTCGTCCAGCGTGCACAGGCACACGAGCGTCTCGTCGTCCTCAAGGCGGACGAACTCCGCCACCGGTGCCCCGCCCGCGAGCGCGGGGCCCGCGCCCTCGGCGAGCTGGGGCAGGTCCACGACGGTGATGCGCAGGAGCCGCCCCGCCGAGGTGACCGCGCCGACCTCGCCGCGCGCCGTGGCGGGCACGGCGGAGCGGATCACGTCGTGCTTGGCGCGCTTGGCCGTGCCCTCCTGGAGCGGCTCGGTGCCCGGCGTACGGGCGATGACCCCGGTCGACGAGAGGAGCACGCGGCAGGGATCGTCAGCGACCTGGAGCGGGAGCGCGGCGACCGGGGAGTCGGCCGATTCGAGGAGCACGGTGCGGCGCGGGGTGCCGTACTTCTTCGCCACGGCGGCGAGTTCGGAGGAGACGAGCTTGCGCAGCTCGGCGTCCGATTCGAGGATCGCGGTCAGCTCCTCGATCTCGGCGTTGAGCCGGTCGCGCTCGGACTCCAGTTCAAGGCGGTCGAACTTGGTGAGCCGGCGCAGCGGGGTGTCGAGGATGTACTGCGTCTGCGTCTCGCTCAGCGAGAAGTGCTCGATGAGGCGACGCTTCGCCTCCGCCGAGTTCTCGCTGGAGCGGATGAGGCGGATGACCTCGTCGATGTCGACGAGTGCGACGAGCAGGCCCTCCACGAGGTGCAGCCGGTCCATGCGCTTCGTGCGCCGGAACTCGCTGCGCCGTCGTACGACGGAGAAGCGGTGGTCGAGGTAGACCTCCAGCATCTCCTTGAGGCCGAGCGTGAGCGGCTGGCCGTCCACGAGGGCCACGTTGTTGATGCCGAAGGACTCCTCCATCGGCGTCAGCTTGTAGAGCTGTTCGAGTACGGCCTCGGGCACGAAGCCGTTCTTGATCTCGATGACGAGCCGCAGTCCGTGCTCGCGGTCGGTGAGGTCCTTGACGTCGGCGATGCCCTGGAGCTTCTTCGAGCCGACGAGGTCCTTGATCTTCGCGATGACCTTCTCGGGGCCCACGGTGAACGGCAGTTCCGTCACGACGAGGCCCTTGCGGCGCGCCGTCACGTTCTCGACCGTCACGGTGGCACGGGTCTTGAAGGTGCCGCGCCCCTTCTCGTACGCGTCGCGAATCCCCGCGAGGCCCACGATGCGGCCGCCCGTGGGCAGGTCGGGGCCCGGCACGTACTTCATGAGCGTGTCGAGATCGGCGTTCGGGTGCCGGATCAGGTGGCGCGCGGCGGCGACGACCTCGCCCAGGTTGTGCGGCGCCATGTTCGTCGCCATGCCGACGGCGATCCCGGAGGCGCCGTTGACCAGCAGGTTCGGGTACGCGGCTGGAAGGGTGAGGGGCTCCTGTTCCTGGCCGTCGTAGTTGGGCGCGAAGTCGACGGTGTTCTCGTCGATCGAGTCCGTCATCAGCATCGCCGCGTCCGCCATGCGGGACTCGGTGTACCGCATCGCGGCCGGCGGGTCGTCGTTGCCCAGCGAGCCGAAGTTGCCGTGCCCGTCGACGAGCGGGAGGCGCATGGAGAAGGACTGCGCCATGCGGACGAGCGCGTCGTAGATGGAGGCGTCCCCGTGCGGGTGGAGCTTGCCCATCACCTCGCCGACGACGCGGGCGCACTTGACGTAGCCGCGCTCGGGGCGCAGGCCCATCTCGTTCATCTGGTAGACGATGCGGCGCTGCACCGGCTTGAGCCCGTCCCGGGCGTCGGGGAGCGCCCGGGAGTAGATCACGGAGTACGCGTACTCCAGGTAGGAGCTCTGCATCTCGTCGACGACGTCGATGTCGAGGATTCTCTCCTCGAAGTCTGCCTCGTCGGCCCGGGAGGTGCCCCGAGACGGGGTTTTCGTGCTGCGGCGGGCCATCGCTGCTGCGGCTCCTTCGCGTTCTCGTCACGGCATCGGCTGTACTGCGGCTGTACTGACGCGGACCATTGTGGACCGCCGCGCCGACAGTCCCGACCTCGACCCGTCCGCAGACGCCCTCGCGGGCCCACGGAGCCGGAGCAAGGGGGTACTTCCGGCGGAGTCACTGATCTCCGCCCCAGGAGGGACGGGTCGGTCGTGAGCGGGAGGCGGTGCCGTCCGCCCCGGCGTGTTCTCCCCCGGGGGGCGTACGTGCCGGAGCGCGGCGGGCCTCGTGTGCGCTCCGTACGGTGCCGTCTCCCCCGGAGGTACCGCAGCGGCGCGCGGGTACGTACCCGACCGGCGCGCGGGGCGCGTACGAACAACGTCGCGCGCCCCCTGCGCCGATCCGCGGCGAATGAACTCCGGGGGCGGGAACTTCCCCGCTCGTCGGTGCGGTTGCATAGAGTGACAGCGCGACGAGACAACAGCGATTCCGACTCAACAGCTGCGCGACGAGCACGCCCGGCGCCTCGCGGCGGCCACGAGCGGTTCGGCGACACGAAGGGACGTACATGCCCATGAGTGACACGGCCACCGAGCGGGCCGGTTCCGGCGGACTGACCGCGACGGAGCACCGGCTCGCCAACGGACTGCGCGTGGTCCTCTCCGAGGACCACCTGACCCCGGTGGCGGCCGTCTGCCTCTGGTACGACGTCGGCTCGCGCCACGAGGTCGCCGGGCGCACCGGGCTCGCGCACCTCTTCGAGCACCTGATGTTCCAGGGCTCGGCACAGGTCAAGGGGAACGGGCACTTCGAGCTGGTCCAGGGCGCCGGCGGCTCCCTCAACGGCACGACGAGCTTCGAGCGCACCAACTACTTCGAGACCATGCCCTCGAACCAGCTGGAACTGGCCCTGTGGCTGGAGGCCGACCGCATGGGCTCCCTGCTCACCGCGCTCGACCTGGAGTCCCTCGACAACCAGCGCGCCGTGGTCAAGAACGAGCGCCGTCAGCGGTACGACAACGTGCCCTACGGCACCGCCTTCGAGAAGCTCACCGCGCTCGCCTACCCCGAGGGCCACCCGTACCACCACACCCCCATCGGCTCCATGACGGATCTGGACGCGGCGACCCTGGAGGACGCTCGCGCCTTCTTCCGCACGTACTACGCGCCGAACAACGCGGTCCTCTCCGTCGTCGGCGACATCGACCCGGAGCAGACCCTCGCCTGGGTGGAGAAGTACTTCGGCTCCATCCCCGGCCACGACGGCAAGCGCCCGCCGCGTGACGGCGCGCTGCCCGAGGTGATGGGCGGGCAGCTGCGTGAGACCGTGCGCGAGGACGTCCCCTCGCGGGCGCTCATGGCCGCCTACCGGCTCCCCGAGGACGGGACCCGCGCGGGCGACGCCGCCGACGTCGCGCTCACCATCCTCGGCGGCGGCGAGTCCTCGCGGCTCTACAACCGCCTCGTGCGCCGCGACCGTTCGGCCGTCGCCGCCGGTTTCGGGATGCTGCGCCTCGCGGGGGCGCCCTCGCTCGGCTGGCTCGACGTCAAGACGAGCGCGGACGTCGAGATCCCCGCGATCGAGACGGCCGTGGACGAGGAGCTGGCCCGCTTCGCCGAACAGGGGCCGACGGCGGAGGAGATGGAGCGCGCCCAGGCCCAGCTGGAGCGCGAGTGGCTCGACCAGCTCGACACCGTCGCCGGCCGCGCCGACCAGCTGTGCCGGTACGCGGTGCTCTTCGGCGACCCGCAGCTCGCCTTCACCGCCGTGGACCGCCTCCTCGCGATCACCGCCGACGAGGTGCGCGAGGTCGCTGCCGCCCGGCTGCGCCCGGACAACCGCGCGGTCCTCGTCTACGAACCCACCGCGCCCGAGCAGACCCCCGCCGCCGAGGAAGCGGCCACCGACCAGGACGAGGAGGCGGCACAGCAGTGAGTGAAGCCGTGCAGAGCACCATGAAGTTCCACCCGCGCCCCCAGCCGGGCCCCGCCAAGCCCTGGGCCTTCCCCGCCCCGGAGCGCTCGGCGCTGCCCAACGGGCTGACCCTGCTGCGCTGCGAGCGCCCGGGCCAGCAGCTCGTCGCCGTGGAGGTGCTGCTCGACGTTCCGCTCGACGCCGAGCCGAAGGGCCTCGACGGCGTCGCCACGATCCTCGCGCGTGCTTTCACCGAGGGCACGGACAAGCACTCCGCCGAGGAGTTCGCCGCCGAGCTGGAGCGCTGCGGTGCGACCCTCGACGCGCACGCGGACCACCCGGGACTCCGGCTCTCGCTCGAAGTGCCGGTCTCGCGCCTGGCCAAGGGCCTCGACCTGCTCGCCGAGGCCCTGCGCGCCCCGGCCTTCGCCGAGTCCGAGATCGAGCGCTTGGTCCGGAACAGGCTCGACGAGATCCCGCACGAGGCCGCCAACCCGGCCCGTCGGGCGGCCAAGGAGCTGTTCAAGCAGCTCTTCCCCGCGGACAGCCGCATCTCCCGCCCCCGGCAGGGCACGGCGGAGACCGTCGAGGCGATCGACGCGAAGGCCGTGCGGGAGCTGTACGAGCGGTACGTGCACCCGGCCACGGCCACCGTGGTCGTCGTCGGCGACTTCGCGGGTGCCGACCTCGACGCGCTGCTCGCCGAGAGCCTCGGCACGTGGACGGGCTCGGGCCCCGCTTCGCCGCCCATGAGCCCGATCACCTCGGACGACACCGGGCGCGTCTACATCGTCGACCGCCCCGGGTCCGTGCAGACGCAGCTCCTCATCGGCCGTACGGGCCCCGACAGGCACGACCAGGTGTGGGCGGCGCAGGTGCTCGGCACCTACTGCCTCGGCGGGACGCTGACCTCGCGTCTGGACCGCGTGCTGCGCGAGGAGAAGGGCTACACCTACGGTGTAAGGGCCTTCGGGCAGGTGCTGCGCTCCGGGAGCCCGGCCGAGGGCACGGGGCTCGCGCCGGGGGCCGCGCTCCTCGCCATCAGCGGCTCGGTCGACACCGAGTCCACCGGGCCCGCGCTCGCCGACCTGTGGAAGGTGCTGCGCGACCTCGCGGCGGGCGGGCTCACCGACGCGGAGCGCGAGACGGCCGAACAGAACCTCGTGGGCGTCGCGCCGCTCAAGTACGAGACCGCCGCCGCCGTCGCGGGGACGCTTGCCGATCAGGTCGAGCAGCAGCTCCCGGACGACTTCCAGGCGGCCTTCTACCGCCGCCTCGCCGAGACGGGCACGGTGGAGGCCACGGCCGCCGTCGTGAACGCCTTCCCGGCGGACCGCCTCGTCACGGTCCTGGTCGGCGACGCGGCGCAGATCGCGGAGCCGGTGCGGGAGCTGGGGATCGGGGAGGTGACGGTGGTGCAGGGCTGAATCCTCCACGGGGGCCGGCCGGGCGGCGCGGTCCGGCCGGTCCGGTGAGGAGGCCGGGTGGGCGCGGGCGGCGCGGCCGGGGGATTCCGGCCGACGAGCCGGGGCGCTGTCCCGCGCGGGTGCCCTGCCCGGTGGAGGACGGAAGGGCGGGGCGTGGTCGTACGCGACTCCGCCGACGTCCCTGGCAGAGCGGGGAGTGGTGCGGGGAGGGACGCAAAGCCGCTGAACCGGACGCCGCGGCACGGCGGTCGGGCTGGCTCCGCGGCATGACGACCGGGACGGCCTCGGGCCACGCATGGATCGGTGACCCGGTGTCCTCCTGAGTGCCGGGCGGGCCGGGACGGCGGGCCGAGCGGTCGGCAGCGGACCAGGAACGGCCGCCTGCCGCAAGGGCCCCGTACTGACGCCCGTCGCGCGGGCCGGTGCTCACGCCCGTCGCCGGGGCCGGTGCTCACGCCCGTCGCCGGGGCCGGTGCTCACGCCCGTCGCGGGGGGCCTGTCGCCGCCTCGTGCCGCCGGGACGCGGTTCGGACGTGAGCCTCGGCGGACCGGTCGCGTGCCCCCGCGACCCGGGAGTCTCCCGGTGCCGCCGTGGGCACGCTCTCCCGGGCGCCCTCACCGGCCGCGTTCTCCGGCCGCGTTCTCCGGTACGCCGTCACGGCTCCGGGGCCGCCGTCCGCTCTCCGCCCTCCGTCGTGGTGATCGCAGCTTCGGCACATCAACCACGACAGGAGAGTTCATGCCCGCCAAGACGCTGACCATCGCGACCGAGGACGGCTACGCCGAAGCCTGTCGCGGCCTTTTCCGCGTACGGGGAGCGGCACCCCGGGGTGCTCCTGCACCCGGACGGCTTCGGCCTCCGGCTCGTACTGCGGGACCTCGCCGGTGAACTGGGCGGGCGCGGGCACTCACGTGCTCGTGCCCGCCCAGTTCACCGGCACGGGCCCGTCCCGTGACCGCACTCCCCGCGTACATCGGGGGAGAGGGCGAGGCGCCGGCCGTCGCCCGGGTGATGCCTCTCGTCGAGGCGCACACCGCCGAACGCGCCCGCAGGGACGCGGACGCCTACCCAGCCTTCCCCGCCTACCTCGCCTTCCTCGCCGCACCCTGGCGAAGGTGGCCGCCGTCGCCGCCGTCGCAGCTCCCGTGGGGGCGGCAGGGCCCCGTGTCTGTGCCGCGCTCACCGGGCAGGTTCATCTCGGCCACGCGGAGGGCGATCTGACGCCCGAGGACCTCGGCGCGCTGCACGAGGCAGTCGGCGCCGCCGGGGCCGACCGGACCTCGGAGGTCTCCCCGCACCCGGCACGGCTTCACCATGTCCGGCTTCCGACACCGACGCCTTCAGCGCCACCGGGCTCGCCCGCCACCGGGCTCGCCCGCCACCGGGCTCGCCCGCTGCCGCTCGTGGCGCGGTCCCTCGGGGGTGGCTGAGTCTCCGGCGGGGTGCGCGGCCGGTGGCCGGGCCGGGGTCGGCGGCCCCGTACGAGGGAGGCAGGGGTGGCCCCGTACGACCGGTCGCGCGGGCCGTCCGGCGCATGCGGCACCGGGCGGGTGACGGCTGCTCATGTCCGGTGGTCCGCCGGCCGTGAAGGGCGGTCAGGGGCCTCGGGGCGGTGGGGCCGGGGTGATTCCGTACGACCGGCTGGGCGTCTTTGTCCGGACAAGGACTCCCGCGTGTCTGAAAACGAGTGCATCGCTGTCCGAATATCGACCATGTCTGTGTCCGGATTGGGTGCATGGCGGCCTGTCTGGGGTGTGGCATGAGCAACAAAGGCGCGGTTCCGTTTGTTGCGGAAGTCTTGTCCCGCTTAGCGTCACTCCGGCTGTTCGTCAGGTATGCGCCGCACCCGCGGCAGCGGACGGCCTTCGCCGAGTTCCGGGGCTCGTACCCGGGAGCCGGGGACCCATGTGTCCCAGGGGTGAATCGGGCGCCGTCCGCCGGTGGCCGTAGGAGACCTTCCTGCTCCGAACCCGTCAGCTAACCCGGTAGGCGAGAGGGAAGGAAAGGAACAGCCGCTTCATGGCGTTCACGCGCCCCACGGGCAGGCACCGTCGTCCTGCCGCCGCAACGTCCCGTACCGGTGTCAGGGTGGCAGGGCTCGCCGCGCTCACGACCGGTTCCGTCGTCGGCACCCTCGCCGCGCCCGCGCACGCAGCGAGCCACGAGGGCCCCGACACCGGCCTCACCCGCGTCATCGGCTTCGACAGCGTCGCCGAGGAGATCGCCACGCAGGCCTCCCTCGTGCACGCGGCGGCCGAGCGGGAGGCCGCCGAGGCGAAGGCCGCCGCCGAGGCGAGCAAGGAGGCCGCGAAGGCGAAGCGCGAGGCCGAGCGGAAGAAGGCCGCGAAGGAGCGCGCCGCACGGGCCGCCGAACGCAAGCGCCTCAACACCTTCGTCCTGCCGATCCCGGGCTCGTACGTCTCCACCGGCTACCACGCCAGCAGCTCGCTGTGGTCCTCCGGCAGCCACACCGGCATCGACTTCCACGCGGCGAGCGGCACGACCGTCCACGCGGTCGGGGCCGGGACGGTCGTCAAGGTCGACTGGGGCGGCGCGTACGGGAACGAGGTCGTGCTCCGTATGCACGACGGGACGTACACGCAGTACGGGCACCTCAGCGCCGCGACCGTCGTGGTCGGGCAGTCGGTGACCGCAGGTCAGCAGATCGCCGTCTCGGGCGCGACGGGCAACGTCACGGGGCCCCACCTGCACTTCGAGGCCCGTACGAGCCCCGAGTACGGCTCCGACATGGACCCGCTCGCCTACCTGCGCGGCCACGGCGTCGACATCTGAGCCGCCCGGGGGTCCCGCCCGCGGCATGTCCCCGACGCCGCGCCGCGGTCCCCTCCGAAAGCCCTCGGCTCCCCGGGGGCTTTCGGTATTCCGCGTACGGGCCGGGCTCCACCGCCCGGGACCGCACACCCCGCCCTTTCCACCCCGAACCCGCCGTAAACAGCGCACCGGGGCCCGAGGATATCCGGGGAATGCGCCCTGCCGTGAGGAATTCTTCGCTGTTCTCATAGAGTCACTGCTCTAATGGAGTCACCTCGCGGACGTCCAACGGCGGCGTTTCGCGGTGATTAATGCGGAGGTCGGGTCATGAGCATTCCCGCGCACTCGGTATGCACGGCGATCAGGGACGATATCGTCTCGGGCGTGTTCGAGCGGGGGAGCCGGCTCACGGAGGAATTGCTCGCGCGGAGATACGGGGTTTCGCGGGTGCCGGTGCGGGAGGCGCTGCGGACGCTGGAGGCGGAGGGCTTCGTCGTGACGCGCCGGCACGCGGGCGCGCAGGTCGCCGAGCCGGGGGCGCAGGAGGCCGTGGACGTCCTGGAGACCCGGCTGCTCCTGGAGCCGCTGTGCGCGGCGCGCGCCGCGCAGCGCAGGACCGAGGCGCACCTCAAGGTGCTGCGCGGCCTCGTCAGGCTCGGGCAGGAGCGGGCGCGCAGGGGGCAGGAGGAGGACCTGCGCTCGCTCGGCGGCTGGTTCCACGAGACCCTCGTCCAGGCCAGCGCCAGCGAGACCCTGACCTCGCTCCTGACCCTGCTGCGCCACAAGATCGCATGGATGTACGTGGTCGAGTCGCCCGCCCGCCCGCAGGAGTCCTGGGCCGAGCACGGCGCGATCGTCGACGCGGTGGCGCGCGGCGACGCGGAGCGGGCCCGCGCGCTCACCGCGCAGCACGCCGAACGCGCCCGCCGTGCCCACCGCCTGCGCGGCCCGGGTCCCCGCCCGCCGCGCCGCCCGCCGGGGCGGAGCCCGGAGGAGGCCCCGGCCTGGTGAGGCCGTGCGGGGACCGTCCGGTGGGGGAGGGGTGAAACCCGGCGGGGCTGGCCTTGGCGCCGGGAGGTTGCGCACAGGCCCGCCCGGCGAGCCGGTGCCGGGCGCGTACGTCGAGAGCGCGGCGGGGCCCGGCTGATGAGGCCGGGTGAGGTCCCGTGAGATCGGGTGAGGTCCGGTGAGGTCCGGTGAGGTCCGGTGAGGACTTCGCAACATCCCGTAAACAATCCGGGCCTTCCGCATTAACACGGGGGCCGTATACAAAGGGATGCGAAGTCGCGGGAGCCCGGCGCGGTCCCGTTCGTCCCGGTGGCCGTCCCGGCGGAGCGGGTATTCGCTGCCCGTAATGCGGTGCGTTTTCTGCGGGCTTTATCGGCGTGCGCTCCGGGGAAATGCGTGGTGGCCCGGGCGCGCGGAGAATGTGCCGGGAAGAATTCCGCGCGCCGGGGTCACCTGTGCATTGACTAGACCGTTTCCGGAAGTTCCTGAAGACCTTCCGTCACGAGTTTGGCGAGCCGGTCGAGGGCCTCTTCGGCGCCCTCTCCCTCCGCGCTCAGCGTGATCTCCTCGCCCCCCTGCACCCCGAGACCGAGCACCGCGAGCATGGAGCGGGCGTTGACCGCTTCGCCCTCGCTCTTGGCGACGGTCACGGGGAGTCCTGTGGCGGTCGATGCCCGGACGAAGAGGGAGGCGGGACGGGCATGGAGGCCCTCCGGCCAGCCGACGGTGACGCGACGCTCAGCCATGATGCAGCCCTTCGGGTCCGGGGCCCGCGCGCGTGCGGGCCCGGTGCGGATACGCGGGTGTTCAGGTTCCGGTGGTGCGGTCGGTGCGGGGTCGCGGTACGGGTCTTCCCGTTCCGGGACGCGTTCTCCCCTCGTGGTGGCACGGCGCGCCCGGCGGCGCAAGGGGGCGGGGTCCGTACGAGGGGTCCTCGCGGGCACCGGAGGGACACGGCCGCCGAAGCACCAGCCGCAAGCCCTGCCCCACCGAAGCCGGGCTGCGGCAAGCCCCCGGCCTGCCGCGGCCCCAGGGCCGCGCCCGCCTGGACCTGCCCAGCCCTGGGCCGCGCCCGCCTGGACCTGCCCAGCCCTGGGCCGCGCCCGCCTGGGCCTGCGCGTCTCCGGGTTCGCGCGCCCCACCTACCTCGGGCTGCCGCGCTCCCGGCCTGCCGGAGCCTGCGCCCCCGACCGCCTCCGCCCTCCCCGACGGCCTCCGCCCGACCGCCTCCGCCCGTCGAAGCCCTGGCCCGCTGCCCCGTCGACCGCCCCCGCCAACCGAGTCCCCTCGCCACCGAAGCCCCACCCAGTCCCGGCCCACGGAGTCCACCGCCCCACCGAGCCCCCCGTCACCGAAGCCCCCCAGGGAGTCCCCCGCCCCACGAGCCCCCACCGAAGCCCCCCACCGAGCCCCCGATCCGCCGAAGGCCCCCATCCCTCCGCCCCCCCGATCCCGTCGTTTCGGACCCGCACGGCGCCCCCGCGCTTCGTACACACGGTCGTACGCTGACCCCATGCAGACCCCGGCCGATCCGTCCCGCTCCGAGGAGCCCCGCTCAGCAGCGTCGCGTCCCGTCGGGGGACGCCCGCTGGACGCGCCGCGTCCCCAGGACCTGCACCCCTCGGCGCAGCCCCACGAGGCCGGTTATCCCGCCCACTGGGAGGCCGATGTCGTGCTGCGCGACGGCGGCACCGCGCGGATCAGGCCCATCACCGAGGACGACGCCGAACGGCTCGTCAGCTTCTACGAGCAGGTCTCGGACGAGTCGAAGTACTACCGCTTCTTCGCTCCCTACCCGAAGCTCTCCGCGAAGGACGTGCACCGCTTCACGCACCACGACTTCGTGGACCGCGTCGGGCTCGCGGCGACGATCGGCGGCGAGTTCATCGCGACCGTCCGCTTCGACCGCGTCGACGCGACGGGCCGTCCCGCCTCCGCGCCCGCCGACGAGGCGGAGGTCGCCTTCCTCGTGCAGGACGCGCACCAGGGGCGCGGCGTCGCCTCGGCGCTCCTCGAACACATCGCCGCCGTCGCGCGCGAGCGCGGCATCCGCCGCTTCGGCGCCGAGGTACTGCCCCACAACACCAAGATGATCAAGGTCTTCACGGACGCGGGCTACCAGCAGAAGCGCAGCTTCGAGGACGGCGTCGTCCACCTGACCTTCCCCCTGGAGCCCACCGAACGCTCGCTCGCGGTGCAGTACGCGCGCGAGCAGCGCGCCGAGGCCCGCTCCGTGCAGCGCCTCCTCGCCCCCGCCTCGCTCGCCGTCGTCGGCGCCAAGCGCGCGGGCGGCGGTGTGGGCCGCAGCATCCTGCGCAATCTCCTCGCGGCGGGTTACACGGGCCGTCTCTACGCGGTCAACAACAGCTTCCCCGAGGACCAGGGCACGCTCGACGGCGTCCCCGCCTTCCGTACGGTCAAGGAGATCGGCGAGGACGTCGACCTCGCGGTCGTCGTCGTCCCCGCCGAGCGCGTGCCCGAGGCCGTCGCCGAGTGCGGCGAGCACGGGGTCCGCGGGCTCGTCGTCATCAGCGCGGGGTACGGCGAGAGCGCGGCGGCGGGCAGGGCGCGGCAGCGGCGCCTCGTGCGCCAGGCGCGCAGCTACGGGATGCGGCTCGTGGGGCCCAACGCCTTCGGCCTCGTCAACACCGATCCCGCCGTACGCCTCAACGCCTCTCTCGCGCCCGAACTCGCCCCGCGCGGCCGGGTCGGGCTCTTCACGCAGTCGGGCGCTATCGGCATCGCGCTCCTGTCCGAACTGCACCAGCGCGGCACGGGGCTCTCCACCTTCGTCTCGGCGGGCAACCGCGCCGACGTCTCGGGCAACGACGTCCTCCAGTACTGGTACGACGACCCCGATACGGACGTCGCGCTCATGTACCTCGAATCGATCGGCAACCCGCGCAAGTTCACGCGCCTCGCCCGCCGCGCCGCCGCGAGCAAGCCGCTCGTCGTCGTCCAGGGCGCCCGGCACAGCGCCGCGACGCCGCCCTCGCACGCCGTCGCCGAGACCCGCCTCCCGCACGCGACGGTCTCCGCGCTTCTCGCGCAGGCCGGGGTCATCAGGGTCGAGACCGTCACGGACCTCGTCGACACCGGCGTCCTGCTCGCGGGCCAGCCGCTGCCGGAGGGCCCGCGCGTCGCGATCCTCGGCAACTCCGAGTCGCTCGGCCTGCTCACGTACGACGCCTGCCTGACCGAGGGCCTGCGCCCGCGCACCCCGCTCGACCTCACGACATCGGCGAGCCCCGAGGACTTCCGGCGCGCCCTGGAGCAGGCGCTCGCCGACCCGGACAGCGACGCCGTCGTCGTCACCGCGATCCCGTGGGTCGGCGAGGGCGCCCTCGACTGGCCCGAGGGCGAAGTGCTCGGCGCTGCGCTGCGCGAGGCGGTCGCCGCCGCGGAGTCGCGCAAGCCGGTCCTCGTCGTCCACGTCGAGCTGGGCGGTCTCGCCCACGCCCTCTCGGCGGCGACCGCGACGCTCCCGGCGAGCGCGGGCCCGCACACGCCGGGCGGCGCGGTGCGCGCGGACGTGCGCGACACGGGGCCCGGGGCCGTACGGGACGCGGCGGGCACCACGCGTGCGGCCGTACGGGAGCCGGGCGCGGCGGCACGGGACGGGGGCGACCGGCCCGTACACGGCACCCCCGCGCCCGCACGCGGCACCCCCGCGCCCGTACACGGCATCCCCGCGCCCGTGAACGAGCCGGACGAGCGCCCCGCCGCACCACGCATCCCCGCCTATCCCGCCCCCGAGCGCGCCGTCCGCGCGCTCGCCCGTGCCGTGCGGCACGCGCAGTGGCGTAACGACACCGAGCACCCCGGGCGCGTGCCCGAGTTCGACGACATCGACGAGCACGGCGCCGCCGAGCGCGTCGCGGCGCTGCTCGACGCGCTGCCACCGGGCGCGCGCGGTACGACGCCCGGGCCCGAGGAGACCGAGGACCTCCTGCGCCGCTACGGCATCCCCGTCCAGCGCGCGCTGCCCGCGCCCGACGCCGACGCTGCGGCGCGCGCGGCCGCCGAGCTGGGCTACCCCGTCGCGCTCAAGATCACCGCCCCGCACCTGCGCCACCGCCCCGACCTCGGCGGCGTCCGCCTCGACCTCGCCGACGAGAGCGACCTGCGCCGCGCCTACGCGGACCTCACCGCGCTGCTCGGCGCGCCCGCCGAACTGCGGCCCGTCGTGCAGGCGATGGCGCCGCGCGGCGTGGACACGGTGGTACGGGCCGTCATCGACCCGGCGGCGGGCGCGGTGCTCTCCTTCGGGCTCGCCGGAGCGCCCTCCGAACTCCTCGGCGACACCGCGCACCGCCTCGTCCCCGTGACCGACAGGGACGCGGCCGCGCAGGTCCGCTCGCTGCGCAGCGCCCCCCTCCTCTTCGGCTGGCGCGGCGCGGCCCCCGTCGACACGGACGCCCTCCAGGAGCTGATCCAGCGCGTCTCGCGCCTCGTCGACGACCACCCGGAGATCGTCGCGGTCTCCCTCGAACCGGTCGTCGTCGCCCCCCACACGGTCCGCGTCCTCGGCGCCTCCCTCCGCCTGGCCCACCCCCCGGCGGTGGGCCAGGCGGAGGGCCCGCGCAGGATGCCGACGTACTGAGGCGGGACGTACGGAGACGACGAGTGCCGGGGCTCGGAGGCGCTGAGGCGCCCGGGCGCTGAGGCGGGGGCGCGGGGAGAGCGACTGGGCGCGGCCGCCGGACGGTCCTGCGGGCCGCCCGCCACCACGGCCACGACGGCGACGACGGCCACCACGGCCACCACGGCCACCACGGCCACGACGGCCACCACGGCATGGTGGAGGACCTGGCCCCCCCGTGAGCGCCGCGTTCGGCGACGTACCCGACCGCCACCTGTCCACGCGCCCCGCCGACTGGCTCACCTGCGTGCGGTACCTCCTCGCGATCCGGGGCGAGTACCACTGGGCGCACGTACGCGAAGGCTTCGAGGACGACATCCTCCGGCTGGACTGCCCGCACTGCGGTACGGAGCCGACCTGCGCCACCGGGCGCTTCGGCCGGTACGTGCCGGCCTGGGACGGGGACCGCGAGCACCGCACCGCACCGCGCTGCGCCCGGCCGCGCCCGGCGAGCTGAGGGGCACGGGCGCCTGGTTCCACCACCTCGCCTCGCGCGAGCGCCGACCCGGTTTCGGCGAAGGCATCGCGCACGTCTTCGACTCCGCCCTGTGCCCCCTGTGCGGCGCCCGCTTCCCGCTCGGTGCGGCGTACGACCACGCCAGCCGCCCCGTGTTCGCGCCAGGCCCGCCCCGTGCCCCGGCCCCCGCCCCCGGACGAATCGCCACGGAGTGACCGGCCATGCCCCCCGCCCCCGTAGGATGGGCGCATGGCGAAGACCGGTACGACGACCCAGGGGCTGCGCGCGGCGATCGAGCGCAGCGGCTACTACCCGGCCCTCGTGGCCGAGGCCGTGGAGGCCGCGGTCGGCGGGGACCCCGTGGTGTCGTACCTGGTGCACCAGGAGACGACGTTCGACGCGAACGAGGTGCGCAGGCACGTCACCGTGCTCGTCCTCACCGAGCACCGCTTCATCGTGAGCCACACCGACGAGCAGGCCGCCGACGACACCTCGCCGACCCCGTACGCCACGACGTCCACCGAGTCGGTACGGATCGAGCGGATCTCCTCGGTCGTGACGAGCCGCGTCGTCGCGAACCCGGAGGCGTACACGCCCGGCACGCTGCCCCGTGAGGTCGTCCTCACGATCGGCTGGGGCGCCGTCTCCCGCATCGACCTGGAGCCCGCCGCCTGCGGCGACCCCAACTGCGAGGCCGACCACGGCTACACGGGCAGCTCCACCGCCGACGACCTGAGTCTGCGCGTGAGCGAGGCGGGCGACGGGCCCGAGACGGTCCGCCAGGCGCTCACCTTCGCGCAGGCCCTCTCGGAGGCCACCGCGGCGCTCGGCGAGGGCCCCTCGGGGACCCGCCGCTGATGAGCGGCACACCCCCCACGCACCACACGGACTGGGACGCCTACGAGGCCGGGCGCGGCCCCGACCCCTACGCCCCCCTCCCGCTCTCCTCGGCTCTCGTGCCCGAGTACGGGAGCGGCAGCCTCGCCGACCTCCTCCCCACCCTCGCCGCCGGTCTCGGTGTCCCCGGCTTCACCCCGGTCATCGGCGAACTGGCCCCCGCCGACCGCGCCTGCGTCTTCCTCGTCGACGGCCTCGGCTGGGAGCAGCTGCGCGCGCACCCCGACGAAGCCCCCTTCCTGCACAGCCTCCTCGGCACCTCGCGCGGCGGCACGGGCCGCCCGCTGACCTCCGGTTTCCCCGCGACCACCGCCGCCTCGCTCGCCTCGGTCGGCACCGGCACCGTCCCGGGGCAGCACGGACTGCTCGGCTACGCGGTGCGCGACCCGGCGACGGGCGCGCTCATGAACCAGCTCCGCTGGCAGCCCTGGACCGACCCCACCGCCTGGCAGCCGCACCCCACCGTCTTCCGCGCCGCCGACGCGGCCGGAGTGCACACCGCGCAGGTCTCCGCCCCGCACTTCCGTGAGACGCCGCTCACCAAGGTCGCGCTCTCGGGCGGCACCTTCCACGGCCGTTTCACCGGTGAGGAGCGCATGGACCGCGCAGCCGAGGAACTGGCCGCCGGGGACCGCTCCTTGGTCTACACGTACTACAGCGAACTCGACGGCGCGGGGCACAAGTACGGGACCGCGTCCGACGCCTGGCGCGGCCAGCTCATGCAGGTCGACCGGCTCGTGCAGCGCCTCGCGGGTCAACTCCCGCCGCGTACCGCGCTGTACGTCACGGCGGACCACGGCATGGTGGACGTCCCCGAGGACTCCGAGAGCCGCGTCGACTACGACGAGGACTGGGAACTCGGCGCGGGCGTCGCCCTGTTGGGCGGCGAAGGCCGCGCCCGGCACGTCTACGCGCACCCGGGCGCGGCCGCCGACGTCCTCGCCGTGTGGCGCGAGGTCCTCGGTGACCGCTTCTGGGTCGCGAGCCGCGAAGAGGCGCTCGCCGCAGGGTGGTTCGGGCCGCCGGAGCGGTGCGAGGAGCGGGTGTACGCGCGCATCGGCGACGTCGTCGCCGCACCGCGGGACCTCAGCGCGATCGTCGCGAGCGAGACCGAGCCGCGCGAGACGGCGCTTGTCGGGATGCACGGCTCGCTCACGGCGGCGGAGCAGTACGTGCCGCTCATCGAGATCCGTACCTGAGCGGCGCGCGCTCCCCGGGCCGCGCACCCGGCCCCGTCTCCGGCCGCGCACCCGGCCCCGTCCCGGCCGCGCCCGTGGCGTAGGGTCTGGGGTCGCCCCGGCGCGTACCGCCCCGCCCGTCCCCGTACCACCGCCCCGCCCCGCCGCCGTGTGTTCCAGAAAGGCCCGGTCCGCTGATGTCCGAATTGGTTTTCTTCTCCGGGACGATGGACTGCGGAAAGAGCACACTGGCGCTCCAGATCGGCCACAACCGGTCGGCGCGCGGACTCCAGGGCGTGATCTTCACGCGGGACGACCGGGCGGGCGAGGGGAAGCTGTCCTCGCGGCTCGGGCTCGTCACGGACGCCGTCGAGGCGGCCGAGGACATGGACCTGTACGGATACCTCGTCGAGCGGCTCTCGCAGGGCGGCAAGGTGGACTACGTCATCGTCGACGAGGCGCAGTTCCTCGCGCCGCGCCAGATCGACCAGCTGGCGCGCGTCGTCGATGAACTCCGGCTCGACGTCTTCGCCTTCGGCATCACGACGGACTTCCGCACGAAGCTCTTCCCCGGCTCGCAGCGGCTCATCGAGCTGGCCGACCGGATAGAGGCGCTCCAGGTCGAGGCGCTGTGCTGGTGCGGCGCGCGGGCCACGCACAACGCCCGTACGGTGGACGGCGAAATGGTCGTCGAGGGCGCACAGGTCGTCGTCGGTGACGTCAACCGCCGTGCGGGCGAGGTCGGTTACGAGGTGCTGTGCCGCCGCCACCACCTGCGCCGCGTGACGAGCGCGACGGCGAAGGCGGGCGTGCGCTCCCCCGACGTCCTGCCCGTGCAGGGCTGAGGCGGCTCAGCCGCGCTCGCCTTCCGTCCCGACGAGGGCGAAGACCGCGCCCTCCGGATCGGCGACCGTCGCCGTGCGCCCCCGCGGCCCATCGGCGGGCTCCTCCACGACCTGGCCGCCGAGCCCGGGGAGACGCGCGCACGCGGCGGACACGTCGCCGACCCCGAAGCACGCGAGCCAGCCGGCGCCCCGCTCGCGCGCCCGCGAGCGGCCCACGCCGAGCGCGGCGGCCACGGGCTGCCCCTCGCGCGTGAACGTCAGGTGATCGGGGTCGTCCTGCCGTACGCCGAAGCCGAGCACGGCGCGGTAGAACGGCGCGATGGAAGCGGTGTCCCGTGTGAGGAGTTCGGACCAGGAGTGGGCGCCGGGGACGCCGGTCACGGCGAAGCCCCGGTGCTCGGCCGGCTGCCACAGGCCGAAGCGCGCGCCGCCCGGGTCCGAGGCGAGCGCGAGCCGCCCGGCGCCCGGCGAGTCGAGCGGCCCGACCCCGACCGTACCCCCGCAGGCGTGCACCGTGGCGGCCAGCTCATTGACGTCGGAGGTCTCGAAGTACGTGGTCCAGGCCACCGGAAGGCCCGTGCCCGTGGGCAGCTGCCCGAGCCCGGCGACGGGGCGTCCGTCGAGCAGGGCGCGGCCGTACGGGCCGAGCCCGCGCGGCCCCTCCTCGTACTCCCAGCCGAAGAGCGCCCCGTAGAACGCGCGTGCCGCGGCGGGCTCGCGCACCATGAGGCTCACCCAGCACGGTCCCCCCTGCGCCCCTCCCGCCAAGCCGTCCCGCTCCTTCGCCGCCCGTGCCTCGGTCATCGCCCCTCGCTCTCCACCCGCTCCACCCGCACCCAGCGCACCCGCTGCCACGGTGCGTACCCGATTGTGCACCCCTCGTGCCGTGCACGACCTGTCCGGGACCGGCGGGCCCCGCCCCGACCGCGCGAGCGCGCGCACCGGGGGACGTACGGGGCGCGCGGGTGGGAGCGGGGCGCGCGGGCGGGGGAGTGCGCGGGGTGCGGCGGGGGCGAGCGGTGGCCGCGGAAGCGGCGGGCGGGTGCGGCGGCCGGGGGAGTGCGCGCGGGTGCGGTGGGCCAGGATGACCCCATGGCCACTTCGCAACCGGCCTCCGTCTCCCCGCTCATCGACGCCGACAGCCTCGCCACGGCGCTCGCCGGGCCCCGCCCGCCCGTCGTCCTCGACGTGCGCTACCGGCTCGGGCAACCCAGCCAGCGGCCCGCGTACCTCGAAGGGCACGTCCCCGGTGCCGTCTTCGTCGACCTCGACACCCAGCTCGCCGCCCCGCCGGGACCGCGCGGCCGCCACCCGCTGCCCGAGCCCGCCGGCTTCGGGGCCACGATGCGCGCCGCCGGGGTGAGCGCGGACAGCGAGGTCGTCGTCTACGACGACGGGCAGGGCTGGGCGGCGGCCCGCACCTGGTGGCTGCTGCGCTGGTCGGGGCACGCCGCGGTACGGGTGCTCGACGGCGGATTCCCTTCCTGGACCGGCGCCGTGGAGACCGGGGCGCCGGTCCCCACGCCCGGTGACTTCGTGCCCGAGCCCGGCGCGCTGCCCACGCTCGACGCGGAGAGCGCCGCCGAACTGGCGCGCACGGGCGTGCTGTTCGACGCGCGGGCGGCGGAGCGGTACCGGGGCGATGTGGAGCCCGTCGACCCCGTGGGCGGCCACATCCCCGGCGCGGTGTCGGCGCCGACCGCGGAGAACGTGCTGCCCGACGGGCGGTTCAGGACCGTCGCCGAACTCAGGGCGCGCTTCGCCGACTTGGGTGCGGACGGTGCCCGCACCGTGGGCGTGTACTGCGGATCGGGCGTCTCGGCGGCGCAGGAGGTGCTGGCCCTTGAGCTGGCCGGGGTGCGGGCCGCCCTCTACCCGGGCTCGTGGTCGGAGTGGACGGCCGACGGAGGGCGCCCGGTGGCCACGGGCGCGGAGCGGGGCTGAGAGCCGGTCGGCCCGGCGCGGGGCGGGCGCTGTGGTGAGCGTGCCCCGTGCCGGGCTCAGTCCTGCTTCTTGCGCCGGGTGCCGAAGACGATCTCGTCCCAGCTGGGAACCGCCGCGCGGCGGCCAGGACGTACGCCGTCCGCCTCGGCCTGGCGGTCGGTGGAGCCGATGAGCCGGTCGCGGTGGCTGGAGACCGCACGCGGCATGAGCACGTCCGCGTACGCCGAACCCGCCGATGCCGCGGGGGCAGGGGGCTCCTCGACCTCGGGCTCGCGCTCCGGCTCGTCCTGCCCCGTGCGCTCGCCGGAGGCGGAGGACCGCTCGGGCACCACCATGTCGCCGCGGAAGCTCGGGACCGCCTCCAGGAGGCTCGTGAGCGAGTCGCGCCCCGATTCGGCCGAGGCCGCGGGGGTGTGGTCCTCGTCCTCGCCGTCCTCGGGGGCCGGCGCCTGCGGCAGGGCGGGGGGCCGGTCGGGGAGCGCGGGGCGGTCGCGGTCGAAGCGGTCGATCGTGCGCTCGCGCGGCAGCCGCGCGATACGGGGCACGAATGGCATGGGCTCGGGCGAGGACAGCTCGTCGGACTCGCCGATGAGCGCCCGCGCCTCGTCGTCCACGGCCTGGACGAGCCTGCGCGGCGGGTCGTACGTCCAGCTCGCCGAGCGCGTCTCGCCCGCGAGCCGGTAGACGAGAAGGACTTCCCAGGTGCCGTCGTCGCGGCGCCAGGAGTCCCACTGCACGGTCTCCCTGTCGGCCCCGCGCATCATCAGCCGCTCCTGCACGGCGTCCCCGAGCTGGGGCCCGGCGGATTCGCCCGGACGGCGTACAGGGGTCTTGCGGGCCCGCTCGGCCATGAAGGCGCGCTCGGCGAGGACGGGGCCCTCGAAGCGCCGTACGCGGTCCACGGGGATGCCCGCGAGCTGCGCCACTTCCTCCGCGCTCGCCCCTGCCCTTATACGGGCCTGGATGTCCCGCGGCCGCAGGTGGCTCTCGACCTCGATCTCGATCTGGCCGAGGCGCGGCCTGTCGCCGCGCACGGCGGCGCGCAGCCGCTCGTCGATGGCGAGGGTGTACTCCGTGTTGTCGGCAGCTTTCAGCACAAGACGTGTGCCGTCGTTGCTGACGGCCACGACACGCAGTTCGGGCATGGGGACCTCCCGGGTGGTGCCTGCCGACGTCACGTGCGTCGCTGCTTCCGCTAGTCGAGTGTGGCCTGCCCGGGTGCAGCCTGCCACAACCTTGCCGAGTTGCCCGGCGTGTCGGGCAGGGGCCCTGACACTCCGTTATGGCACGGTACTCATTTGCAACGCTGAGTGACCACCCGGACTCCCAGAGGCGACGGAACTCTCCCACCACCGCCGGTCGTCCCCTCGCGGACGGACCCGCTTCGGCCGGATGGCCGGCCGCTCCGGTGCGAAGAGTCCCGGGCACCCTGACGGGAGACCGGACCCAGGGCTCGCCACAGTACTCCATTCGGGCCATCCGTGGTGGGGCGACGCTCCGCCGAACTTCCCTCGTGCGGGGGACGTGCCGGGCCGGGGGAGGTGCGCGCGGCGCGTTTCGCGGGCGCTCGCGGGGGCACCGGGCGGAAGGCGCCGGGCCGCCGGGTGGCGCGCTTCACAAAATCCACGGAACCGGAACCAATCGATTCGCCCGACAGTCACTTCCTGCGGCAAGCTGGACGAAAGGCGATGTAAGGCAGGTAGATGCAGAAGGAAGCCGTGAAGGGCGACACACCTCACATACGTGGCGGGCGGAGGCCCGCGGGTGAGGGCGCCCCCGAGGAGCAAAAGCCCGCCAGGCGCTTCGATCTGAGCGTGCCCCAGGTGGCAGGCTCTGCCGTCGCCTCGGTCGCCGCCGCGATCGCCGCGTCCCAACTCGGGGTCTACGGCACGGTCATCGGCGCCGGGGTCATGAGCATCGTGGCGACCACGGGCGGCAGCGTCTTCCAGCATCTCTTCCGCAGGACGGGGGAGCAGCTCCGAGACGCGGCCGGGCAGGTCATCCCCCGGCACGGGGTTCCGCACGACGGCGCGGGCGAGCCCGTACCGCCGACGTTCCTCGCGCACCCCGAGCAGCACCTCGCGGAGGTCCCCGCGCCGCGCGCCGAGGCGACGACCGCGCTGCCGCAGGCGGCCGACGCCGATCCGACGACGGTCCTCCCGGCGGTCGCCGACGCCGATCCGACGACGGTCCTCCCGGCAGTCGCCGACGCCGATCCGACGACCGTGCTCCCCGCCGCCGCGCCGCACGACGACGCGACGCGCGTGCTCCGTACGCCGCAGGGGGAGCCCGTGTCCGACGACGCGTCGCGCCTGCTGCCCACCGTCCCCGCCGACGAGGCGACGCGGCTGCTCGGCGCGGTCCCGCGGGACGAGGCGACGCGGGTGCTCGGCGCGGTTGCCGACGACGCGACGCGGGTGCTCGGGACGGCCCGCGAGGGCGGGGCGGCGCGCCCGCCGCGCTCCGGGGCGGACCCGTACAGCGCTCCCGTCACGCACCAGAGCCCCCGGAAGCTGCGCGGCTGGCGCAAGCCACTGCTCACGGCCGTGGGCGTCTTCGCCGTCTCGATGGCGGGCATCACGGGCTACGAACTCCTCGCCGGGCACTCCCTGAGCGGTGGCTCCGGCTCCACGATCAGCAAACTCGGCGGCAACGGCGGCAGCCACCACGAGGCTCCGCCCGCGGAGCCCGAGCGGTCGCCTTCGGACGGCTCGACGGGCTCCACCGGCTCGACGGATGAGCACAAGGACGGTGCGACGTCGCCCGCACCGGGCGACAGCTCCTCCCCGAGCCCGTCGCGGGAGGGGAGCACGGCCCCGAGCACGCCAGGCGACGACACGAAGCGGCCCGAGCAGCAGCAGCCGTCCCCGAGCACCACCCCGGAGCCCACGCGGCCGACCCCCGGCGCGGGCCAGGAATCCGGCGAGGGCACGGACCCCGGCACGGGCGACCAGGGCGACACGAGCCAGCAGCAGCCCGAGGACGACGCGGCGACGCAGACGCCCTGAGCGCCGCGCCTTCCCCGTGCGGCGCACAGCCTCCGGCCGCCCCAGGAGCGGGGCGCGGCCGGGGGCTTCGTCGTCCGCGCGGGGCCCGTTCCGCACCGCCGGCGCGCCGCCGTCCCCGACCCGTACCGCCGCCCCGCCTCAGTCCCCCAGCACCCGCCGCAGATACGGGTTCGTGAAGAGACGGCCGGGGTCGAGGCGGTCGCGCACGGCAGTGAACTCCCCGAAGCGCGGGTACGCCTCGGCGAGGTAGGCCGCGTCGCGGGTGTGGACCTTGCCCCAGTGGGGGCGGCCCGCGTGCGCCGTGAAGATCTTCTCGGCCGCCGTGAAGTACTCGCGGTACGGCGTGCCCCGGTACATGTGCACCGCGATGTAGCCCGCGGCGCGGCCGCTCGCCGTGGAGAGGGCGAGGTCGTCGGCGGGGGCGCTGCGGACCTCCACGGGGAAGCTCACCCGCAGGCGCGAGCGCTCGATCATCGCCTTCAGCTCGCGCAGCACTTCGGGTACCTCGGCGCGCGGCACGGCGTACTCCATCTCCACGAACCGCACCCGGCGCGGACTCGTATAGACCTTGTACGGAATGTCCGTGTACGTCCGCGCCGAGAGTGCCCGGCTGGAGACGCGTGCGACCGGCGGGATCGTCGCGGGGACCGCGCGGCCGAGCGAGTTGACCACCTGGAAGAGGCCGTTGGAGAGGAACTCGTCCTCGAACCAGCCGCTCAGCTTCGGCACCGGCCGCACGGGTCCCTGGCTGCGGTTGTTGCGCTTGGTGTTCGTGTTGTCCGTGTGCGGGAACCAGTAGAACTCGAAGTGCTCGTTCTCGGTCACCAATTGCTCGTACTCGGCAAGGACCCGGTCGAGCGGCATCGGTTCCTCGCGCGCGGTGAGCAGGAAGACCGGCTCGACGCGGAAGGTGAGGGCGGTGAGGACGCCGAGCGCGCCGAGGCCGATGCGCCCGGCGGCGAAGACGTCCGCGTTCTCCTCCGGCGTGCAGTTCAGGAGCGTGCCGTCGGCCGTCAGGAGTTCGAAACCGGCGAGCTGCGCGGCGATCGAGCCGGAGTCGCGCCCGGTGCCGTGGGTGCCGGTGCTGACCGCGCCGGCGACGGTCTGCTCCATGATGTCGCCCATGTTGGTGAGGGAGAGTCCCTCCCGGGCGAGCGCGGCGTTGAGGCGCTTGAGCGGGGTGCCCGCCTCGACCGTGATCGTCATCGCCTCGCGGTCGATGTGCCGGATGCCGGTGAGGAGGTGCGGGCGGACGAGGACCCCTTCGGTCGCCGAGATCGCGGTGAAGGAGTGCCCGGTGCCCGCGGGCTTGACGGTGAGGCCCTGCGCGGCCGCGCGGCGCAGCACCCCGGCCAGTTCCTCGGCGGACGCGGGGCTCTCCTCGCGGGCCGGGCTCGCCGTGATGTTGCCGCCCCAGTTACGCCAGGTCCCGCTCGGCCGCGCCGTCCCTGGCGCGCTCCTCGGCGCCGGGACCACCGGCGGCCTCTTCGCCGCCTCCGGCTCCCGCGGCCCGCTCGCTCCCGGCACTGCCTGCTCGCTGCTCATCCTGCGCCCCTCCCCGCTGCGGAACCGGCCGCTTCAGCCGGCGGTACCCCAGGAACGCGACCACGACCGCGACCGCCCCGGCAACCCCCGGGACGGCGTACCCCGTCCTCGGCCCCGCCGCGTCGATGACCCAGCCCGCCACGGAGGAACCGAGCGCGACACCGACGGCGAGACCCGTACTCACCCAGGTCATGCCCTCGGTGAGCTTCGCGCGGGGCACGTGCTGCTCGACGAGGGCCATCGTCGTCGTCATCGTGGGAGCGATCGTCAGGCCCGCGAAGAACAGCGCCACGGCCAGCAACGGAAGGTTCCCGACCAGTTGGAGGGGGATCATACTCACGCCCACGAGGCAGACCCCGATGAGCCAGCGCCGCGCGGGCGGCCGCGTGAAGTGGAAGAGACCGAAGACCGCGCCCGCGAGGCAGGAGCCGAGCGCGTAGACGGCGAGGACGAGGCTCGCCGCGGCCTTGTGCCCCTGGTGCTCGGCGAAGGCGACGGTGACGACGTCGATCGCGCCGAACATGACACCCGTCGAGACGAAGGTCAGCACGAGGACCCGCAGCCCCACCGAGCGCATCGCGCTGCCCCGGTCGTGCCGCTCGGCCGGGTGCACGGCGGGTTCGGTGGCCTTCTGCCCGGACAGCCAGAAGACACCGACGGCGAGGAAACAGCCGGCGAGCAGCGGCCCCGCCTCGGGGAACCAGGCCGTGCACAGGCCGATCGAGATGATCGGGCCGAGGACGAAGCAGACCTCGTCGACGACGGACTCGAAGGAGTACGCGGTGTGCAGCATGCGCGGCTCGTCGCGGTAGAGCGCGGCCCAGCGCGAGCGCACCATCGAGCCGACGCTGGGCACGCAGCCGATCCCGGCGGCGAAGACGAACAGCGTCCAGTCCGGCGCCTCGTACACCGTCGCGAGCAGGAGCCCCGCCGTCGCCGCGAGCCCGATGAGCGTCGCGGGGCGCAGCACCCGCCGCTGCCCGTGCCTGTCCACGAGCCGCGACAGCTGGGGGCCGAGCACCGCCGCGGCGAGCGCGATCGTCGCCGAGAGCCCGCCCGCGAGCCCGTACCTGCCCGTGAGCTGGGAGATCATCGTGACGACACCGATCCCCATCATCGCGAGCGGCATCCGCCCGATGAGGCCGGCCGCCGAGAAGGAGAGGGTGCCGGGCGCGCGGAAGATCGCGCGGTAGGGGCTGGGCAAGGCGGGCTCCGGGCAGGCGTACGGGCACAGGGCGATCGAGACCGTCGTGTGCGGGGGAGAGGGGGTCGGGAGGACTGAGAAGTAAGCAGCGAACCCGGCCCGGTGAGCTTACGCAGTCGGGCGCCTTTTCGCACGGGCGTCGCGGAGTGGGACATGGCGGTACGGCGCGGTCCGGCGGGGGTACGGGGCGCGGTCCGGCCGGGGTACGGGGCGCGGTCCGGCCGGGGTACGGGGCGCGGTCCGGTGGGGGTACGGGGCGGGGCGCCCTGCGCGGGGCCCGGACACGCGCGGGGCGGGCGTCGTGCCCCGTCCCTCTGGTGGCAGGATCGGAGGCATGGCCGAAGCTCTCGATCCCACCACCTCAGGGGCCGCCCCCTACGACGCCCTCCTGCTGCTCTCCTTCGGTGGCCCCGAAGGACCCGAGGACGTCGTCCCCTTCCTGGAGAACGTCACCCGGGGCCGGGGCATCCCCCGCGAACGGCTCAAGGAGGTCGGGCAGCACTACTTCCTCTTCGGCGGGGTCAGCCCGATCAACAGCCAGAACCGCGAACTGCTCGAAGCGCTGCGCACCGACTTCGCCGGGCACGGCCTCGGCCTGCCCGTCTACTGGGGCAACCGCAACTGGGCCCCGTACCTCACCGACGCGCTCCGCGAGATGGTCAAGGACGGCCGCCGCCGCGTCGCCGTCCTGTGCACGAGCGCCTACGCCTCCTACTCCGGCTGCCGCCAGTACCGCGAGAACCTCGCCGAGTCGCTCGCGACACTGGAGGCCGAGGGCCTTGAGGTGCCCGTCGTCGACAAACTGCGCCACTACTTCAACCACCCCGGTTTCGTCGAGCCGATGATCGACGGCGTGCTCCGCTCCCTCGCGGACCTGCCCGAGGACGTACGGGACGGGGCGCACCTCGCCTTCACGACGCACTCCATCCCGCTCTCGGCCGCCGACACCTCGGGCGCCCCCGACGCGCACGGGGACGGCGGCGCGTACGTCAAGGAGCACCTCGACGTCGCCGCGGTCATCCACGCCGCCGTGCGCGAGCGGACCGGCGTCGACCATGAATGGCGGCTCGTCTACCAGTCGCGCAGCGGCGCCCCGCACATCCCGTGGCTGGAGCCCGACATCTGCGATCACTTGGAGGCGGAGCACGCGGCCGGGGTCCCCGCGGTCGTGATGGTGCCGATCGGTTTCGTGTCGGACCACATGGAGGTCCTGTACGACCTCGACACCGAGGCGACGGCGAAGGCGGCGGAGCTGGGGCTGCCGGTGCGCAGGTCGCCGACGGTGGGGAGCGATCCGAGGTTCGCCGCCGCGGTGCGGGAGCTGGTCCTGGAACGGGCCGCCACGGAGCGGGGGGAGACGCCCGCGCGGTGCGTCCTCGGCGCGCTCGGGCCGAGCCACGACGTCTGCCCCGTCGGCTGCTGCCCCGCCAGGACGCCGCGCCCCGCGGCCGCGGGAAGCTGAACCGACCGCCCACACGAGCGCACCAGGAGAACCGTGACCGACCAGCCCGACCAGCCCGACCAGCTCGCCCAGGAACTACTGCCCCTCGCCCTCGAAGCCGCCCGCAGGGCCGGCGCGTTCCTGCGGGACTCGCGGCCCGCCGATCTCGGGGTCGCCGCGACCAAGACGAGTCCCGTCGACGTCGTGACGGAGATGGATCTCGCCTCCGAGAAGCTCATCACCGGATTCCTCGCCGAGCACCGTCCCGACGACGGCGTCCTCGGCGAGGAGGGAGCGAGCCGGGAGGGGAGCAGCGGCGTGCGGTGGGTCATCGACCCCGTGGACGGGACGGTGAACTACCTCTACGGGCTGCCGAGCTGGTGCGTCTCGATCGCCGCGCAGAAGGACGGCGAGACACTCGTCGGCGTCGTGGACGCGCCCGTGCGCGGTGAGGTGTATCACGCGGTACGCGGCGGCGGGGCCTGGCTCGGGGAGCGGGCGCTGCGGGTGCGGCCCCCGGCCGGGGAAGGGCGGGCACTCGTCGGCACGGGCTTCGGCTACCTCGCCGAGCGCCGGGCCCACCAGGCCGAGGTCATCGCCGGGCTCATCACCTCGGTGCGCGACATCCGGCGCGGCGGCTCGGCGGCGATCGACCTGTGCGACGTGGCGGCCGGCCGCCTCGACGCGTACTACGAACGCGGCCTCAACCCCTGGGACTACGCGGCGGGCGACCTCATCGCCCGCGAGGCCGGCGCCCTCACCGGGGGCCGTCCGGGCGAGCCGCTGAGCCCCGAGCTGACCGTCGCGGCTCCTCCCGGGCTCTTCGAGAGCCTCCAGGCGCGCCTGGAGGAGCTGGGGGCCTGGCACGACTGAGGCACGACCGAGGCGGCCGCGAGAGGCCGGGGCAGGCGAAGGGGCCGGTACGCGGGCTGCGCGTACCGGCCCCTTCGCCTGCGCGACGTACGGATGCGCGACGTGCCAGGACGTGACACCTCGCGGTCGGCGGCCGGGGGAGCCGCCGCCGCTCAGGCGTGCTGGACCGGGCGGGACGGTGCGTGGTCGGCGGCCTGCACGGCGTCGAAATCGACTCCGTGCTCGGCGGCGAGCCGGCGCAGGTCGTCCAGGTCCGATTCGTCCACGTCCACCAGGAAGTCGTCGCCGCTGCGACGCGCCTGGTCGAGGTCGGACTTGGTGTTCCTTATGCGCTGGAGCAGCGCGGCGGTGAAAGCGTCCAAGGTGCGCCCCCTCGTCATGGTCGTGGGTCGGCGGCACGGGGTGTGCCAGACAGGGGCGGTCAGCCGGTGCCGCTCGGCTCAAAGCGGAACGGCACGCCCAGAGGACGTGCCGCGTACCGGACGTGATCGCGGGGTGTCCTCGGGTCATCCCCAGCGGGGCAGGGCCGGAAACCTCCGAGTCCGCACGCCCTGCGAATTCGTGGACGGATACATGGATTTCGCCGCCCGTACGCACCAGGTTTCCACCGCGTACGGTCCGTGATCCTGCTCCGTGCACGGCCAGTGATAAGGCGTGGCTAAGGGCTTACCGCCGGTTTATGGCCGAAAGGGGCAGGATGGAGGTTCCACTACTCTCGTCGCGCGCGTCCCGCCCCCCGCCCAGGACAGGGCGGGCCGCGCGCCGCGTCCCCGTGCCGGGGGCGCCCACGGAAAGGACCAGCCACGTGCGCGTACTCGTCGTCGAGGACGAGCAGTTGCTCGCCGATGCGGTGGCCACCGGACTGCGCCGGGAGGCTATGGCGGTCGACGTCGTGTACGACGGAGCCGCGGCGCTGGAGCGCGTCGAGGTCAACGACTACGACGTCCTCGTCCTCGACCGCGACCTCCCCCTCGTGCACGGCGACGACGTCTGCCGCAGGGTCGTCGAGCTGGGCCTGCCCACGCGGGTCCTCATGCTCACCGCGTCGGGAGACGTCAGCGACCGCGTCGAGGGCCTGGAGCTGGGTGCCGACGACTACCTGCCCAAGCCCTTCGCCTTCAGCGAGCTGATCGCCCGTGTCCGCGCCCTCGGCAGGCGCACGAGCGTGCCGCTGCCGCCGGTCCTGGAGCGGGCGGGGATCAAGCTGGACCCCAACCGCAGGGAGATCTTCAGGGACGGCAGGGAGATCCAGCTCGCGCCCAAGGAGTTCGCCGTCCTCGAAGTGCTCATGCGCAGCGAGGGCGCGGTCGTCTCGGCCGAGCAGCTCCTGGAGAAGGCGTGGGACGAGAACACCGACCCCTTCACCAACGTCGTCCGGGTCACGGTCATGACCTTGCGCCGCAAGCTCGGTGAGCCCGCTGTCATCGTCACCGTCCCTGGCTCCGGCTACCGGATCTGAGTTCCCTCATGGCCCCGTCCCCCTCCCGGCAGGGCGCCGCGCGCGCGCCCCGGCCCCCCGGCCGCCCGCCCGTCCCGCCCAAGCCCGTCCGCCCCCCGTTCAGCGCGGCCGAGCCCCCGTTCCCCTGGCTGCGCCCGACCATCCGGATAAGACTCACGCTGCTCTACGGCGGGATGTTCCTCATCGCGGGCATCCTGCTGCTCTCGATCATCTACCTGCTCGCCGTGCAGGCCGTCGGCGTCGGCCAGAAGCTGCCCTTCGAACTCAGCGGGAAGGTCGTCTTCCCCAGCGCCGACTGCCCGCAGCTCGCGAACATGTCGGGCAGCGTGCACACGCAGGACGAGTTCCAGGCCGCGCTCAACAGCTGCGTGAACCAGCAGCGCCAGCGGGCCCTCGACCACCTGCTCTCGCGCTCGCTCCTCGCCCTCCTCGGGCTCAGCGTCATCGCCTTCGCCTTCGGCTACGCGATGGCGGGCCGCGTCCTGTCCCCGCTCGGGCGCATCACCAGGACCGCGCGCCAGGTGGCCGGCTCCGACCTCAGCCGGCGGATCAAGCTCGACGGCCCCGACGACGAGCTGAAGGAACTCGCCGACACCTTCGACGAGATGCTGGAGCGCCTGGAGCGCGCCTTCAGCGCGCAGCAGCGCTTCGTCGCCAACGCCTCGCACGAGCTGCGCACCCCGCTCGCGATCAACCGCACCCTGCTCGAAGTCCAGCTCTCCGACCCGCAGGCGCCCCCCGAACTGCAACAGCTCGGCAAGACCCTGCTCGCCACCAACGAGCGCAGCGAACAGCTCGTCGAGGGCCTGCTCCTGCTCGCCCGCAGCGACAACCAGCTCGTCGAGCGCGGCCCCGTCGACCTCGCCGAGGTCGCCGACCGCGCCATCGACCAGGCGCGCGGCGAGGCGGCGGCCAAGGGCGTCGAGATCAGGGGCACGCGGGCTCCCGCGGTCGTCGAAGGAAACGGCGTGCTCCTGGAGCGCGTCGCCCTCAACCTCGTGCAGAACGCGATCAGGTACAACGTGCCGCCGCCCGCACCGGCGGACCGGCTCAGCAAGGAGGGCGCTCCCGAGCGCGGCTGGGTCGAGGTGACCACCGAGGCCCAGCACGGGCAGGCGGTGCTCGTCGTGAGCAACACGGGGCCCGTCGTGCCCGCGTACGAGATCGAGAACATCTTCGAGCCCTTCCGCCGCTTGCGCACCGAGCGCACGGGGAGCGACAAGGGCGCGGGCCTCGGCCTGTCGATCGTGCGCTCCATCGTCCGCGCGCACGGCGCGCGCATCCACGCGGAGCCACGGGAGGGGGGCGGGCTCGTGATGCGGGTCACACTCCCGCTGTGAGCGGAACGTGTCCGGAGGAATGCGATACGTGTTCCCCGGGTCGCCCGACACGGGAGGCGGCGCGCCGGGTCCTGGTCGCCTTGTTCGCTTTGGGAGGAATTTTCGGGACCTGGGTCCGCGTTCGACCTGTGTGATCGATCACAAGAGCGGATTTTCGGACATTCACAGTGGGTGACTCTTGAGAGCCCCGAATCGCCCGGAAAATCGGGGTTTTCGCGGGGGTCGATCACGGGAAGTACACGGGGAGGCCCGTCCCCGGTGCGACTGTCGTACCGGTTACGGTGCGCACCAGCACTTCCATACGCCCCTGGTCAAGGGGGCGGAAGAAGTGTCGATTGAGTAACAGACCTTGATGTGAGGCAAAATCTCCGCCTCGGGTCGGGCACAAGTCCGGCCTCTCACGCGTTACGAGCGCTGAGACACCGCACAGAACCCAGAGGGGGAGAGCGACATGGCTACGGACTACGACACTCCACGCAAGACCGATGACGACCTCAACGAGGACAGCCTCGAAGAGCTGAAGGCCCGGCGCAACGACAAGACCACCTCGACCGTCGATGTCGACGAGTTCGAGGAGGCGGCCGGGATGGAGCTGCCAGGGGCCGACCTCTCCAACGAGGAGCTGGCGGTCCGCGTCCTGCCCAAGCAGCAGGACGAATTCACCTGCATGAGCTGCTTCCTGGTGCACCACCGCAGCCAGCTCGCGCGGGAGAAGAACGGGCAGCCGATCTGCCGCGACTGCGACTGAGGGCGGGGCGGCCGTGACCGGCTCGACCCCTCCCTGGAAGCGGCGGCGCTCGGCGTCGCCCGACGGCCCGGAGCGGCGTGCACGCGAGAACGAGCGAGGCCGGGCGGCCTCGCTCGACGAGCGGGACGCCGCTGCGGCCTTTCTCCCGGCTCAGCAGCCCCCCGGCGGGGTCGAGGAGCCGGACACCGCCCCCGGGCGGGACACGGCGGCCACGCGGGGCGAGAAGCCCGCGCGCGGCGGCAGGCTCACCGCTCTGCGCTCCGGCGTGGGGCAGGGGCTCAGGCGCGGGCGTGACTCCGCCCGCGCGGCGGTCGGCTTCCTCGCCGACCGCATCATCGAGACCGCGCCCCGCGTCCCGGTGCGCGATCTCGCCACTCTTCGCCGCCAGTTCCCGGGCCTCGGCCCGGAGGAACTGGCCGACAAACTCGTCAAGGGCGCGGCCCACTCGGCCTCCGCCGTCGGCGCCTCGATCGGCGCCGCGGCGATGATGCCGGTGCCGCCCGCGCTCCCCGCCGAACTCGCCGCCGAGATCACCGCGGTCGCCGCGATCGAGCTGAAGCTCGTCGCCGAACTCCACGAGGTCTACGGGCACCGCCCGCCCGGCACGCGAGGGCAGCGCAGTGCCGCCTACCTCACCGCCTGGACGCAGGAGCGCGGCGTCGACCTGAGCAAGCCGCTCTCGCTCACGGCGGGCGGGCTCAGCGGGCAGGCGGCGCGCGAGCTGCGGCAGCAGATCATGAAGCGGACGATCCGCAATCTGCCCAACCTCGTGCCGTTCCTCATCGGCGCGGCCGTGGGCGCGTACATGAACCGCAGGGACACGAGGAAGCTCGCCGAGCACGTGCGCGACGACCTGCGGAAGCGGGCGATTCCGTGGGAGCGCCTGGAGGGGCTGCCGGCGCTGGAGGCGCCCGACGAGCCGTACCCGGGGCTGCCGGGGCCCCGTCCCGAGCGCGGCTGACCCCAAAGTCTTGGTCAAGCCCTGAGGGCGGGGGCGCGGCGACGGCCCGCGGCCGCGCGAGCGCGTCAGGCCGCGGGGCTCGTCTGCCTGGCCGCCTCGATCGCGTCCAGGAGCCGCCGCGGCTCGCGCGTGGAGAGGTAGAGGTACGGGGTGGGGTCGGCCGGGTCGGTGACCGGGATGCGGACCGCCGTCGGGATGTAGGCGCGCAGCAGCATGAATGCCCGCGGGTCCGCCTTGTGCAGCCGCCACTCGCGCGCCGCCTCGCTGTCCAGGATCTCGCCCTCGCCCAGCGCGGCCACGGGGAGCTTCGCCTCCTCGGCGACGAGCGAGCCGTTCACGACGCGAATCCGCACCGAGCCGTACGAACTCGTGAGGACCGCGGAGACGGCGGCTCCCGCGACGAGCGCGCCCAGCAGGGGAAGGGTCCCGAACGGCAGGGCCACGAGGGCGCAGACGATCCCGACCAGGACACAGACCGCCCACCACGAACGGGGCGCCGTCAGACGTTCTTCGTAAGGCTGCATGAATCCAAGCTTGGCACGGCGCGCTGTGGCCTCCCGCGCGCGGGTAGGGTCGGGCGCCGAACACCGAACGTGCGCACGCCGTACCCGTCCGTGCCGCCCGTACCCATCCGTACCCGTCCGTGCTGCCCGCACCCGTCCGTACCTGTCCGTGCCGCCCGCACCCGTCCGTGCCGCCGGACAGAAGTCACCGGAGTCAACAGTGAACCCTGAGCCCCTGACCGTGCTGCTGCGGCGGCTCGACCCCGAGGTGCCGCTCCCCGCCTACGGGCACCCGGGCGACGCGGGCGCCGACCTCGTCACGACCGAGGCCGCCGTGCTCGCCCCGGGCGAGCGTGCGGTCCTGCCGACCGGCATCGCGCTCGCGCTCCCCGAGGGCCACGCGGCCTTCGTGCACCCCCGCTCGGGGCTCGCCGCCCGGTGCGGAGTGGCGCTCGTGAATGCCCCGGGGACGGTGGATGCCGGGTACCGTGGGGAGATCAAGGTGATCGTGGTGAACCTCGATCCGCGCGAGCCCGTGCGGTTCGAGCGCTTCGACCGTATTGCCCAGCTGGTGATCCAGCGCGTCGAGCGGGCCGCGTTCCGGGAGGTCGCCGAACTCCCCGGTTCGGTGCGCGCGGCGGGTGGCTTCGGGTCCACGGGCGGGCATGCGGCCGTGGGCGACGGCGCGGGTGGGAACGGTTACGCTTCGGTCGTATCCGACCGGGAAGGACAGTGACGTGTTCGGACGTCGCAAGAAGAGCAGTGCCGCGGAAGACGCGGAGAGCGAGACCGAGCAGGTCGCGGACGCGCAGGCCGCCGATGAGGATTCCGCATCGGTGCGTCGCGGCCTTCCGCCCGCCCCCCGGCCCGACGGGCCCTGGGACGTCTCCGAGCTGCACGAGCCGGGCGAGGGGCGCGTCGACCTCGGCGGCCTCTTCGTGCCCGGTGTCGAGGGCATGGAGCTGCGGGTGGAGGTCGCGGGCGACGCGATCGTCGCCGCCACCGTCGTCCTCGGCGACAGCGCGGTACAGCTCCAGGGCTTCGCGGCGCCCAAGAACGAGGGCATCTGGGGCGAGGTGCGCGAGGAGATCGCGAGCGGCATCACCCGCCAGGGCGGCCTGATCGACGAGATCGAGGGCCCGCTCGGCTGGGAGCTGCGCGCCCAGGTCCCGATCCAGCTCCCGGACGGCAAGAGCGGCCAGCAGGTCGTCCGCTTCGTCGGCGTCGACGGCCCCCGCTGGTTCCTGCGCGGGGTCATCTCGGGCCAGGGCGCGGTGCAGCCGCAGGCCGCCGGGGTCCTGGAGCAGATCGTGCGGGACACGGTGGTGGTACGGGGCGACGGCCCGATGGCCCCTCGCGACCCGATCGTGCTCAAGCTTCCCGAGGACGCGCAGATGGTGCCCGAGGGTGTGCAGCAGGACCGCCAGGGCGCCGGTTCACGCTTCTCCGGCGACATGGGCCAGCTCGCCCGCGGCCCGGAGATCACCGAGATCCGCTGAGCGCGCGCGGGGCGCCGCTCGTCCACGTACGGCCCGAAGGGGCCGCACTCCCAGTCCGGGGGTGCGGCCCCTTCGCCGTGCTCGCGGCCCCGCGGCCGGCCGGGCCTGGGCCTCGACCAGGCCCCAGCTGCGAAAAGTCCCGACGGGACACATGTCCCCATGAGACAAAAAGGAGTACGGTGGAAGGCATGAAGGCCGAGGAGACGCGGCGGGCGCCGTCGCCCGCACCCGGGGACCGCAGGCACCGCAAGGCGCTGCGGACCAGGGAGGCGCTGGCCCGCGCGGCGATGGAGCTGATCCTCGAAGAGGGGCTCGACTCCGTGACCGTCGAGGCCATCGCCGAGCGCGCGGACGTCACCCGGCGCACGTTCAGCCGCTACTTCTCCGGCAAGGAGGAGGCGGCGCTGGACTTCGTCCGGGCCGACACGGAGCGGATCAACGCCGCCCTGCGGGCGCGCCCCGCGGACGAGCCGCCCCTGCTCGCCTACCGCGCGGCCGTCGACGACTGGCTCGCCGATCCCGAGGGCGGCTGGCTGCACTGGCCGGGCACCCCAGGGATCTACGCGCTCGTGGACAGCGAACCCACCATGTTCGCCGCCTTCGAGCGGGTCAGGGTCGCCGCCCAGTCCGAGTCCGTACGCATCGTCGCCGCGCGCCTCGGCGTCGACCCCGCGCGCGATCCGCGCCCGGCGGCCGTCGTCGGTGGTGCGGCGGGCGTCTTCATCGCCGCCCTGCGCCTGTGGGTGCGGGGCGGCCAGGAGGAGGGCGAGGACATCCGCACCCTCGTCGACCGCGTCTACAGGGTCTTCGTCACCGAGGTGGGCCGGAGTTCCGGCCCGCCGCAGCACAGCACGGAAAGCGAAACACCATGAGCACCATCGACCCCACCGAATTCGCCGGCCAGACCGCTTTCGTCACCGGCGGAGCCTCCGGAATCGGCCTCGCCACCGCCCAGCGCCTCGGCCGCGCGGGCGCCAAGGTCGTCGTCGCCGACTACAACAAGGACGGCGCCGAAGCGGCCGTCGCCGCGCTGAAGGAGGAGGGCACAGAGGCCGCCGCCGTGGCCGTCGACGTCACCGACCCGGCCTCCGTCAAGGCGGCCGTCGACTTCACCGTCGACACCTTCGGCGGCCTCGACCTCGCGGTCAACAACGCGGGTATCGGCAGCGAGGGCACCCCGATCGGGGAGACCGAGATAACGGCCTTCGAGAAGGTCGTCGCGACCAACCTCAACGGTGTCTTCTACGGGATGCGCTACCAGATCCCTGTCATGGCCGCAGCGGGCAAGGGAGCCATCGTCAATACGGCGTCCATCCTCGGCTCGGTCGGCTTCCCGCACGCCGCCGCCTACGTCGCCGCGAAGCACGGCGTCGTCGGCCTCACGAAGACGGCGGCGATCGAGTACGCGGCGCAGGGCGTCCGCGTCAACGCGGTGGGCCCCGGCTTCATCGAGACGCCGCTCATCTCCGGCAAGGACCAGGCAGGCCACGACGCCCTCGTCGCGGCCCACCCGGTGGGCCGCCTCGGCAAGGCCGAGGAGGTCGCCGAGGTCATCGTCTTCCTCCTCTCCGACCGTGCCTCCTTCGTCCAGGGCAGCTACCACCTGGTGGACGGCGCCTACACGGCCCGCTGATCAATCGGCCGGAGGGGCCACACCACCAGCCCCTCCGGCGTTTGAGGAGCGGGGTCCGGGGCGGAGCCGCGCGAGGGCCGGCCGCGCGTGGGCGTCAGGGTCGCGTCAAGGTCGCCGCCGCGAACCCGGCCGGGGCGACACCAGCGGCCGTCACCACGGACAATGGCACGCATGGCCCGCGGCAAACTCCGTATCTACCTCGGCTCCGCCCCCGGCGTCGGCAAGACGTACGCCATGCTCGCCGAGGCCCACCGGCGCCTGGAGCGCGGCACCGACGTCGTGGTCGGCTACGTCGAGCACCACGCCCGCCCCCGTACCGAAGCACTGCTCACCGGGCTCGAAGAGCTGCCGCGCGCCCACCACGCGCGCCGTGACGCCGCGCGCACCGAGATGGACGTCGACGCGATCCTGCGCCGCGCCCCCGCCGTCGTCCTCGTCGACGAACTCGCCCACACCAACGTCCCAGGGGCCCGCAACGCCAAGCGCTGGCAGGACGTCGAAGAGCTGCTCGCCGCGGGGATCGACGTCGTCTCGACCGTCAACATCCAGCACCTCGAATCGCTCGGCGACGTCGTCGAGTCGATCACCGGGGTCGGCCAGGACGAGACCGTGCCCGACGAGGTCGTGCGCCGCGCGGACCAGATCGAGCTGGTCGACATGTCGCCCCAGGCGCTGCGCCGCCGCCTCGCGCACGGCAACGTCCACGCGCCCGACAAGGTCGACGCGGCCCTCGCCAACTACTTCCGCCCCGGCAACCTCACCGCGCTGCGCGAACTCGCCCTCCTGTGGACCGCCGACCGCGTCGACGAGTACCTCCAGCAGTACCGGGGCGAGCACAACATCGAATCCACCTGGCAGGCCCGCGAACGCATCGTCGTCGGCATCACGGGCGGCCCCGAGGGGCGCACCCTCATCCGCCGTGCCGCGCGCATGGCCGCGAAGGGCTCGGGCAGCGAGATCCTCGCCGTCTACATCGCCCGCAGCGACGGCCTCACCTCCGCGAGCCCCAAGGAACTGGCCGTCCAGCGCACCCTCGTCGAGGACCTCGGCGGCACCTTCCACCACGTCATAGGCGACGACATACCCGCCGCGCTCCTCGACTTCGCGAAGGGCGTCAACGCCACGCAGGTCGTCCTCGGCTCCTCGCGCCGCCGCAGCTGGCAGTACGCGCTGGGACCCGGCGTCGGCATGACGGTCGCCCGCGAGTCGGGCCCCGACCTGGACGTCCACATCGTCACGCACGAGGCGGCGGCGAAGGGCCGCGGCCTGCCCGTCGCGCGCGGCGCCCGCCTCGGCCGCTCCCGCATCCTCGCGGGCTGGCTCGTCGGCGTCGGGGGACCCGTGCTGCTCGCCCTCGTCCTGCGCGCGCTCCACGAGGGGCCGGGCCTCGCCAACGACGTCCTGCTCTTCCTCTTCCTCACCGTGGGCGCCGCGCTCCTCGGCGGCCTCGGCCCCGCGCTCGCCTCCGCGGCCGTCGGCTCGCTCCTCCTGAACTTCTGGTTCACACCGCCGACGCGCACGTTCACCATCAGTGACCCCTCGAACATCGTCGCGATCGTCATCTTCTTCGCCGTGGCCGTCGCGGTCGCCTCCGTCGTCGACCTCGCGGCCCGCCGCACCCACCAGGCGGCGCGGCTGCGCGCCGAGTCGGAGATCCTCTCCTTCCTCGCGGGGGACGTGCTGCGGGGCGAGACGACGCTCGACGCGCTCCTCGACCGCGTCCGCGAGACCTTCGCGATGCACTCCGTGGCCCTCCTGGAACGCCAGGGCGACCGCGAGCCCTGGACCCCGGCGGGGAGCGTGGGCCCCGCACCCGCCGCGCGCCCCGAGGACGCCGACGTGGACATGCCGGTGGGCGACCACATGGCGCTCGCCCTGTCGGGGCGCGTCCTGCCCGCCGCCGACCGCCGTGTCCTGGCCGCCTTCGCCGCCCAGTCGGCCGTCGTCCTGGACCGCGAGCGACTCCAGCGCCAGGCCCGCCAGGCCCGTACGCTCGCCGAGGGCAACCGCATCCGCACGGCGCTGCTCGCCGCCGTCAGCCACGACCTGCGCACGCCGCTCGCCGCCATCAAGGCCGCGGTGACCTCGCTGCGCGCCGAGGACGTCGCATGGTCCGACGAGGACCGCGACGCCCTCCAGGAGGCCATCGAGAACGGCGCCGACCGTCTCGACCACCTCGTGGGCAACCTCCTCGACATGTCCCGCCTCCAGACCGGCACCGTGACCCCGCTCATCCGCGAGATCGACCTCGACGAGGTCGTCCCGATGGCACTCGGCGGACTGCCCCCCGACGCGCTCGTCGACCTCGACGTGCCCGAGACGCTGCCGATGGTCGCCGTCGACGCGGGGCTCCTGGAGCGCGCGGTCGGCAACGTCGTCGAGAACGCCGTCAAGTACAGCCCGCCCCGCACGCCCGTCCTCGTCGCGGCGAGCACCCTCGGCGACCGCCTCGAACTCCGCGTCGTCGACCGCGGTCCCGGCGTCCCCGACGAGGCCAAGGAGCGCATCTTCGAGCCCTTCCAGCGCCACGGGGACGCTCCGCGCGGCTCCGGCGTGGGCCTCGGCCTCGCCGTCGCGCGCGGCTTCACCGAGGCACTCGGCGGCACCCTCTCCGCCGAGGACACCCCGGGCGGTGGCCTCACGATGGTCCTCACACTGCCGGTGCGCGAGGCAGCCGCGGCCCCGAGGGAAGGCCATCCCGCCCCCGTACCGCCCGAAGACACCCCGCGGGATCAGCCGACCGCCGCGATGACCGACAGAAAGGCGGCTCGTTCATGACCCGCGTGCTGGTGGTGGACGACGAGCCGCAGATCGTCCGCGCCCTCGTGATCAACCTCAGGGCGCGCCACTACGAGGTGGACGCCGCCGCCGACGGTGCCGCCGCCCTTCAGCTCGCCGCCGCGCGCCACCCCGACGTCGTCGTGCTCGACCTCGGGCTGCCCGACATGGACGGGGTCGAGGTGATCAGGGGACTGCGCGGCTGGACCCGCGTGCCGATCCTCGTGCTCTCCGCGCGGCACAGCTCCGACGAGAAGGTCGAGGCGCTCGACGCGGGCGCCGACGACTACGTCACCAAGCCCTTCGGCATGGACGAGCTGCTCGCCCGCCTCCGTGCCGCGGTACGCCGCGCCGAGCCCGCCGGAGGAGAGGGCGAGAGCGTCGTCGAGACGGAGGACTTCCACGTGGACCTCGCGGCGAAGAAGGTGCGGCGCGAGGGCAGGGACATCCGTCTCACCCCCACCGAGTGGCACCTCCTGGAGGTCCTGGTGCGCGACGCGGGCCGCCTCGTCGGGCAGAAACAGCTGCTCCAGGAGGTCTGGGGCCCCTCGTACGGCACCGAGACCAACTACCTCCGCGTGTACATGGCACAGTTGCGGAGGAAACTGGAGAAGGACCCCGCCCATCCCCGGCACTTCCTCACCGAGCCGGGCATGGGGTACCGGTTCGAGAAGTGACCCCCGGGTTCGTGGAACGAGCGCGGGGAAGAAGAGCGAACACGGGGAAACCCCTCCCCTCGTCCCCCCGATAGGCTGCGCATCATGAGCGGAACTCCCAGGCCCGGCAGGCCGGAGAAGGCGGAACGACCGGCAGGCCGGCTGCGCCGCATGCTGGACCGCCTCTCCACGCCGCAGGAGGAGCTGGAGTCCGAAGAACTCCAGGAGGATGCCCAGACGACCACGGGCTGCACCCGCATCGCCGCGACGGGCGACCGGCAGCTCGTCACCGTAACTGGTACCTTGCGCACGGTCACCCTGCGGCCACGCGCCGGGGTCCCCGCGCTGGAGGCCGAACTCTTCGACGGCACGGCCCCGCTCGACGTCGTATGGCTCGGCAGGCGCTCCATCACGGGGATAGAGCCCGGGCGCAAGCTGATCGCCTCGGGCCGGGTCTGCATGAATCATGGCCGTAGGGTGCTGTTCAACCCGAAGTACGAACTCAAGCCCCTCGGACGGGAGTAACCGGTGACGTCCCTCGACAAGCCGACCAGCCACCGGAAGCAGGACGGACCACCGGGCGATACACCCCAGGAGGCCGCCGACCGCGCGGTGACCGAGGCCGCGCTGCTCGAAGCCTTCGGCGGCCTGCGCGGCATGATCGAAACGGTCGTTCCCGGGCTGCTCTTCGTCACGATCTTCACGATCAACAAGGACCTGAAGATCTCCGCCTTCTCGGCGCTCGGTGTCTCGATCCTGCTCGGGCTCGCGCGGCTCGTGCAGCGCGGCACCATCAAGCACGCCTTCTCCGGCGTCTTCGGCGTCGGCTTCGGCGTCCTCTTCGCGATGTTCACGGGCAACGCGAAGGACTTCTACCTGCCGGGCATGGTGTACACCTTCGGCCTGGCACTCGCCTACATCCTCACGACGCTCGCCGGTGTCCCGCTGATCGGCCTCATCCTGGGCCCGATCTTCAAGGAGAACCTCTCCTGGCGCACCCGCAACCCGGGCCGCAAGAAGGCGTACGCGCGCTCCAGCTGGGCCTGGGGCCTGATCCTCCTCCTGAAGTGCGCGATCCTCTTCCCGCTCTACTGGTGGGGGGACACGACCTCACTGGGCTGGGTCCTCGTCGCCCTCAAGATCCCCCCCTTCCTCCTCGCCGTCTGGCTCACCTGGATCTTCCTGGCCAAGGCACCGCCGCCGATCGACGTCTTCGCGGAGATGGAGGCGGCCGAAGAGGCGGAACGCGCGGGTAAGTCAAGCCCCTCCGGCGATTGAGGAGCGGGGCCCGGGGCGGAGCCCCGAACCCGGCCCCGGGGGTCCGGGGGCACCGCCCCCGGACCCCCGGGGCCGGCCGGACTACTCCTCCTGGCCGACCCCGTCCCCCCGCCCCGACAGCAACGCTTCGAGCTGCTCCTCCCGCGACTGCGCCGCGACGAACAGCAGCTCGTCACCCGCCTCCAGATGGTCCTCGACGGTCGGCGCCAGCACCCGTGTCCCCCGGATGATCGTCACGAGCGACGTGTCCTCGGGCCACCGCACCTCCCCGACCCGCGTCCCGGCCAGCTCGGACTCGGGCGGCAGCGTCAGCTCCACGAGGTTCGCGTCCCCGTGGCTGAAGCGCAGCAGCCGTACGAGATCGCCGACACTCACCGCCTCCTCGACCAGCGCCGACATCAGGCGCGGCGTCGAGACGGCGACGTCCACGCCCCAGGACTCGTTGAAGAGCCACTCGTTCTTCGGGTTGTTGACGCGCGCGACCACACGCGGCACCGCGTACTCCGTCTTGGCGAGCAGCGAGACCACGAGGTTGACCTTGTCGTCACCCGTCGCCGCGATCACGACGTTGCAGCGCTGGAGCGCCGCCTCATCGAGCGAGGTGATCTCGCAGGCGTCGGCGAGCAGCCACTCCGCGCGCGGCACCCGCTCCACCGAGATCGCCGTGGGCGTCTTGTCGATGAGCAGGACCTCGTGCCCGTTCTCCAGGAGTTCCCCGGCGATGGAACGGCCCACGGCCCCTGCCCCCGCGATGGCGATCCTCATCACTGACCGCCTTCCTGCGGACCCTCGGCGAAGGCCGCCTCGACCCGCTCCACGTCCCCGGTCCGCATCATCACGTGCACGAGGTCCCCGTCCTGCACCACCGTCTGCGAGGTCGGCAGCATCGCCTCGCCGAGCCGCGTGAGGAACGCGACCCGCACCCCGGTCTCCTCCTGGAGCCGGCTCACCTTGTGCCCGACCCACGCCTCGGTCGCGTACACCTCGGCGAGCTGCACCGCGCCCGTCGGGTCCCGCCACAGCGGCTCCGCGCCCGAGGGCAGCAGGCGCCGCAGCATCTGGTCGGCCGTCCACCGCACCGTCGCGACCGTCGGGATGCCGAGCCGCTGGTAGACCTCGGCGCGGCGCGGGTCGTAGATCCTGGCGGCGACGTGCTCGATGCCGAACATCTCGCGGGCGACCCGCGCCGCGATGATGTTGGAGTTGTCGCCGCTGCTGACGGCGGCGAAGGCCCCCGCCTCCTCGATGCCCGCCTCGCGGAGGGTGTCCTGGTCGAAGCCGATGCCGGTCACCCGCCGCCCGCCGAACCCTGAGCCGAGACGGCGGAAGGCGGTGGGGTCGCGGTCGACGACGGCGACCGTGTGCCCCTGCTGCTCCAAGGTCTGCGCGAGAGCGGAACCCACTCTCCCGCAGCCCATAATGACGATGTGCACGACCGTCCTTCCGGCTGAATCGACTCGGGCGGCCCTTCGCTCGCGGGCCAGGTCCGGGGAACCGGCCCGCCGTGCAGACGGACCGGCCCACGCTTCCGGACAAGGGGCCAAGCTACACACGTCGCACGGCAGGTACATATCCGCCCGCCCACCGGACCCGTGTCGCGTCAAGCAGGCGTCAAGGTTCGCGCGTACGCGTTAGGACTTCGCAAGGACGGGGGTGGGAGGTGGGTGCGCGCCTGTTCGAGCCCTTAGGATCGCCGCCGTGTCCAAATTGACCGACGTGCCCAAACGGCTCCTCATCGGGCGCGCACTGCGCAGTGACAGGCTCGGCGAGACCCTGCTGCCCAAGCGCATCGCTCTCCCCGTCTTCGCATCGGACCCGCTCTCCTCCGTGGCGTACGCGCCCGGCGAGGTACTGCTGGTGCTCTCGGTCGCGGGCGTGTCGGCCTACCACTTCAGCCCCTGGATCGCCGCGGCCGTGGTCGTCCTCATGTTCACGGTGGTCGCCTCGTACCGCCAGAACGTCCACGCGTACCCGAGCGGCGGCGGCGACTACGAGGTCGCCACGACGAACCTCGGGCCGCGCGCCGGACTCACCGTGGCGAGCGCCCTGCTCGTCGACTACGTGATGACCGTCGCCGTCTCCGTCTCCTCGGGCGTCGAGAACCTCGGCTCCGCCATCCCCTTCGTCGTCCAGCACAAGGTGCTGTGCGCGCTCGTCGTCGTGTTCCTCCTCACTGTCATGAACCTGCGAGGTGTACGGGAGTCGGGCAAGCTCTTCGCGATCCCCACGTACGTCTTCGTCGGCGGCGTCTTCCTCATGATCGTCTGGGGGATCGTGCGCGGCGTCCTCATGGGCGAGGACCTGAGCGCGCCGACCTCCGACTACACGGTCAAGGCCGAACACCAGGGCCTCGCCGGTTTCGCGCTCGTCTTCCTCCTCCTGCGCGCCTTCTCCTCGGGCTGCGCCGCGCTCACCGGCGTCGAGGCGATCAGCAACGGCGTCCCCGCCTTCCGCAGGCCCAAGAGCAAGAACGCCGCCGCGACCCTCGCCCTCATGGGCCTGCTCGCGGTCACGATGTTCTGCGGGATCGTCGGGCTCGCGATGGCCTCGCACGTACGGATGGCGGAGAACCCGGCCGTCGACCTCCTGCACCACGGCGTCCCCGTGGGCGCGGGCTTCGTGCAGGACCCGGTCATCACCCAGGTCGCCTCCGCCGTCTTCGGCGACGGCACCTTCTTCTTCGTCGTGCTCGCGGCGGCGACCGCGCTCGTCCTCTTCCTCGCCGCGAACACCGCGTACAACGGCTTCCCGCTGCTCGGCTCGATCCTCGCCCAGGACCGCTACCTGCCCCGCCAGCTCCACACGCGCGGCGACCGGCTCGCCTTCTCCAACGGCATCGTCCTCCTCGCGGGCGCCGCCGGGTTCCTCCTCGCGGTGTACGGGGCCGAGTCCACGCGCCTCATCCAGCTCTACATCGTCGGCGTCTTCGTCTCCTTCACGCTCAGCCAGACCGGCATGGTGCGGCACTGGAACCGCCTCCTCGCCACCGAGCGCGACGAGGCCGCGCGCCGCCGGATGCACCGCTCGCGCGCCATCAACGCCTTCGGCGCCGTCCTCACCGGCATCGTCCTCGTCGTCGTCCTCATCACGAAGTTCACGCACGGCGCCTGGGTCGCCGTCCTCGGCATGGTCATCTTCTACGGAGTGATGACGGCGATCCGCAAGCACTACGACCGCATCAGCGAGGAGATCGCGCTGCCTCCCCCCGGCGAGGACACCGAGGACATCCTGCGCCCCTCGCGCGTGCACAGCGTCGTCCTCGTCTCCCGGCTGGGCCGCCCGACGATACGAGCACTGTCCTACGCGCGCCTCATGCGCGCCGACTCGCTCGAAGCCCTCACGGTCGGCGTCGACCCGACCGAGACGAAGGCGCTGCGCGCCGAGTGGGAGCAGCGCGGCATCGAGGTCCCCCTCAAGATCCTCGACTCCCCGTACCGCGAGGTCACGCGCCCCGTCATCGAGTACGTGAAGCGGCTCCGCAAGGAGAACCCGCGCGACGTCGTGAGCGTGATCATCCCCGAGTACGTCGTCGGGCATTGGTACGAGCACCTGCTTCACAACCAGAGCGCCCTGCGCCTCAAGGGCCGCCTGCTCTTCAGCCCCGGCGTCATGGTCACCTCCGTCCCCTACCAGCTCGAATCCTCCGAGGCCGCCAAGCGCCGCGTCCGCCGCCGCCAGAACTGGTCCGCGCCCGGAGCCGTGCGCCGCGGCCCCGTCGAGCGCAGGGCGAAGGAACCGGCGGGCACGGGAGGCGGGGGCAGGCCGAAGGACTGAGACCGCCCGTGGTCCGTACGGGGGACGGCAGCCCCGTAGACTGGAAGGCTGCTGCCCCCATCGGCCGCCCGCGTACCCGCACCACCACTTTCAGGAGCCCCCGCCCCATGCAGGCAGAACCGAAGAAACCGCAGTCCGGGGCCTCCCTGGTGGGTCAGGAGTACGAGGTCGAGGTCGGCCCCGTCGCGCACGGCGGCCACTGCGTCGCGCGTACGCAGGAGGGCCGCGTCCTCTTCGTACGGCACACGCTGCCCGGCGAGCGCGTCGTCGCGCGCATCACCGACGGCGCCGAGGACTCCCGCTTCCTGCGCGCCGACGCGGTCGAGATCATCGAGGCGTCGAAGGACCGCGTCGATGCCCCGTGCCCCTTCGCGGGCCCCGGGCGCTGCGGCGGCTGCGACTGGCAGCACGCGAAGCCGGGCGCGCAGCGCCGTCTCAAGGCCGATGTCCTGCGCGAACAGCTCGAACGCCTCGCCGGGCTCACGCCCGAGCAGGCCAACTGGGACGGCACCGTGCTCCCGGCCGAGGGCGACAAGCTCCCCGCCGGAGAGGTCCCGGCCTGGCGCACGCGCGTCCAGTACGCGATCGACGAGGCCGGTCACGCGGGCCTGCGCCGCCACCGTTCCCACGAGGTCGAGCCGATCGACCGCTGCCTCATCGCCGCCGAGGGCGTCAGCGAACTCGGCGTCGAGGCGCGCGACTGGAGCGGCATGGACACGGTCGAGGCGATCGCGGCGACCGGTTCCCAGGACCGCCAGGTCATCCTCACCCCGCGCCCCGGAGCGCGCCTGCCGATCGTCGCCCTGGACAAGCCCGTCTCCGTCCTGCGCGTCGACGAGAAGGACGGCGGCGTCCACCGCGTCCACGGGCGCGCCTTCGTCCGCGAGCGCGCCGACGAGCACACCTGGCGCGTCGGCAACGGCGGCTTCTGGCAGGTCCACCCGAAGGCGGCGGACACGCTGGTGCGCGCCGCGATGCAGGGCCTGACCCCGCGCAAGGGGGAGACGGCGCTCGACCTGTACTGCGGCGTCGGCCTCTTCGCCGGAGCGCTCGCCGACCGCGTCGGCGAGAAGGGCGCGGTCCTCGGCATCGAGACCTCCAAGCGCGCCGTCGAGGACGCCCGCCACAACCTCGCCGACTACCCCCGCGTCCGCATCGAACAGGGCAAGGTCGACCAGGTCCTCCCCCGCACCGGCATCACCGAGGCCGACCTCATCGTCCTCGACCCCCCACGCGCCGGCGCCGGCAAGGCCACCGTCCGCCACCTCACCACCCTCGCGCCCCGCCGCATCGCCTACATCGCCTGCGACCCCGCCGCCCTCGCCCGCGACCTCAAACACTTCGCCGAGAACGGCTACCGCGTCCGCGTCCTGCGGGCATTCGACCTGTTCCCGATGACGCAGCACTTCGAGTGCGTGGCGATTTTGGAGCCCGCGACAAAGGGCGTCTGACCTGCGGATTTCTTGTGTTTCCCAGATGTGGTCGGTGGTGGTCGGCCTGTTTCCCGGAGGTCACCGCGTGGAGCCTGTTTCAGGTAGCCGCCACGTGGTTCACCCGCGGTTCAGCGGCGCGAGTGTGCGGCTCGATCCGTCGGGTAGCGCGTGAGGTCTTCTCTCCGGGCCTTGGGCTATACGGCGACAGGTCGGGGTAATTTTCCGAACCGGTGGGTGAGTTGAGGCTCGGGCGGCCTCGGCCGGCTTGAACACCGTCGCCAGAGCGGCGGCGAGCATCCGGCGGGCGCCTTCCCGCACCATCTCGTCGATCAGCGAACCGCTTGCGGTGGTGCCCTCTTCGTTGACGGCGCTGAGCACGGGCATGCTTTCCCGACCCGTGCGGCGAAACACGGGCCTACTCGATGACCTTCAATCGATCTCCGCCTTTCACGCGCCGCCCGGGGGCTGATCCGCAAGGCATGAGCATTGCTCCGCATGGAGCACTTCACAGGCTTCCGCTACGCGTCTTCACCTGCGGCTCGGCGTAGACGGCGCGGGGGTGAAGAGCGCTTCGCCGCGACCTGTTTGTCGCCGCAGCCCTGCGGCAGGGCTGCGGGCGTCCCCGGCCGTGGCGGGGCGCCGGCATCCTGCTGGTACGGCGACTGCCTGCCCTCGTGTGACGTCCTCATGCTCATCGACCTCTGTGTGGGGGCCGTCCGGGCCTCGATGTCCTCGTCGGCGAGACATCCCCCTGGACGAGGTGGTGACGCCGTCGCCCGCATGCGCAGGGGGCGACGTCCCGCGCTCGGTGGTGGTTCTCCGACGACCGAGCGTGCGCGTCGAGCGAGTCGTCCCCCCGGACCTCCAAGGCTCCCTGCGTCCGGCCGACTCCGCCGTTCCCTTGAGGACGGCAGAGCCGGGACCGGAAGGGTGGTCAGGCCGCGTACAAGTCGAACGTGGAGCCTCGGCGTTCATCGGTGAGGAGATCGAGGCGGCTGTCGACGGTGAGGATGGCCTGGTGGAGCCGTTGCAGCTGTGGTGAGGGTTCCACGCCCAGTTCCTCGATCAGCCGGGTGCGCAGATCGCGGTAGACGCTCAGGGCGGACGCCTGGCGGCCGGAGCGGTAGAGGGCGACCATCACCTGGGAGTGCAGGCCCTCGTGTTGCGGATGACGGGAGATCAGGTCGAACAGCTCGGCGATCAGCCGGGAGTGCTTGCCCAGCCGTAGATCGGCGTCGATCCGGCGCTCCGTGGCGACCAGACGGGACTCCTCCAGCCGCATGACCTCGATCTCCAGGACCGGCCCGACGGGCACGTCGACGAGCGCCGGGCCTTCCCACAGGGACAGGGCCTTGGAGAAGGTCGCGGAAGCCTCCTCGTCCCGGTTCTGCTCGAAAGCGCTCTGCGCGGAGGCCACCAGGCGCTCGTACTGGCGCACATCGGTGCACGCCGGCTCCATCTGGAGGACATAACCGCCGTGCCGGGTGGCGAGTACGTCCTTCGCCGTGCCCAACGCGTCCGGGCCCAGGGCGGTGCCCAGGCGGCGGCGGAGCTGGAGTATGTACGTCTGGAGCGTGGTCAGTGCGCTCGCAGGCGGTTCCGTACCCCACAGCTCGTCCATGAGGGTGGACACCGGTAATATCCTGCCCGGGTGCAGTGCCAGAAGGGCAAGGATCTGCCGCGGCTTCCCAGCCGTGGGAACGATGGATTCACCTCGTATGGTCGCCCCGAAGGGACCCAGAAGCTGGATCTCCATGAATTCTCCCCGTCTCTCCGCGCTGTTGCGCCGAGTCAAAAAGATGAGTCAAGAACTCATCTCGGTGTGACGATACTCCACTCACGCCCTCGATACTCGGGTTCACCGTCAGCTCGGGCGCCGCTGCCGCTGAAATCGGCCAGACTTCTTCGGAATTCTTAGTTGAGCTTTATTTGGGAAATTTTACTCCTGGTCGCGCCCTCTGCGTATTTCTCGGCATATTCCTTCGCGAGGTGGAGAGTCGCGGTGCTGTTGCGGCCGAGCGCCTCGCGCACGTACGAGCGCGCCTCGGCGAGGCCGGCGCCCTCGCCGAGCACCCGAGGGATGTTCTCCTCGCGCAGGACCACACCGTGATGCGAGGTGACCGTCACGCCCGACACGTCGGGGACGACCTGCCACTCGCCGATGTGGGCCGACATCAGCGCGGGCGTCACCGTCTGCTTGTAGACGATGCGCCCTGCATGCGGGAAGCAGACGCGCACCGATTCGGTGGTGTGTGTAGAGCCGTCCGCGGTGCGGGTGTCCATCGACATCGCCTGGACCCCGGGTTCGTTCTCCACCACGTCCAGCCGGGACACGTGCGGCACGAGGTCCGGCCAGTCGCGCACCCGGTAGAGGAACTCGTAGACCGGCTCGGCCGGTCCGTCGACCCGGACGGAGTCCTCGAAGGACAGCACGAGGTCGCCCAGACGCGTCCAGCGCTCGGCGAGCTCCTTCAGACTGCCCAGCTCGGCACGGCTGTTGGTGTCGGTCGCACGCTCCACCCACGCCACGTCGTCCGCCGAATCGCCTGCCACGGTGAAGTCGTGCAGCAGGACCAGTCGCGACGCCGCGGCGCCGCGCGGCTCGACGATCCAGGTCCCGCCCATGGACTTCACCGGTGCCGCCGACTGCTCCTGCCGGAACTCGATCCGTCGTGCCTCGGGGGCCAGCTCCCGGCGTGAGGTCCATGACGTGGTCCGGCCGTTGGCCGTGGCCCACATGCGCAGCCGTTCCCGCTGCCCGTCGGACTCCAGTTGCTCCACGTGAACGTTCGGCGGGAAGTACAGCGGCCACGTGACCGCGTCGGAGACGATCCCGTAGACCACGCTCGCCGGCGCGGCCACGTTGATCTCGTGCCTGGTGCGGTGCACTCGCTCGGCAGCCATCCAGAAGCCCCTTTCGGATCAGAAGTTGCCCAGACCGCCACAGACATTGAGCGCCTGTGCCGTGATGGAGGCGGCATGTTCGGTGGTCAGGTAGCCGACGAGGCCCGCCACTTCCTCGGGAGTCGAGTAGCGCCCGAGCGGGATCTTCGCCTCGAACCGTTGCCGTACGTCGTCCTGCGTGGTGCCCCAGGCGGCCGCGTAGCCCTGGCGGACCCGTTCGGCCATCGGGGTCTCCACATAGCCGGGACACACGGCGTTGACGGTGATACCGGCCGGGGCCAGTTCCCTGCCCAGCGCCTTGGTAAAGCCAACGACACCGTGCTTCGAGGCGGAGTAGGGGGCTCCCAGCAGTACGCCCTGCTTCCCGGCGGTCGAGGCGATGTTGATGATCCTGCCGTAACCGGCGTCCGCCAGGCCGCCGGTGGTGAGCGCGGCGCGGGTCACCAGGAAGACGCTGTTGAGGTTGGTGTCGATGACGTCGTACCAGAGCTCGTCCGTGATACCGGCCGTCGGGCCGCCCCCGCTGCGCCCGGCGTTGTTGACCAGGACGTTGACCGGGCCGAAGGTGTCGATCACGGAGCGGACCAGGAGCGCGACGGAGTCGGCGGAGCGCACGTCGGCCTGTGCGCCCGCCACCTCCAGGCCGTCCTCGCGCAGTTCCTTGACGGTCCGCTCGACCTTGTCCCCGTCGCGGGCGCAGAGGAAGACACGGTTCCCCCGGCGCCCCAGGTCCCGGGCCACGGCCAGGCCGATGCCACTCGTGCCCCCGGTGACCAGGGCTACCGGGTTCGTCACTGTCGTCATTCGTCTGCCTCCCGAGCGGCGATGGTGGCTTCGACCGTGTCCCGGTCAGCTCGAAGGCCGCACGAACATCACTTGAGACGCGGTCTTCGAGGTGTCCTCGAAGCCCGCTCGACCCGGGTCCCGGACCGTGGCGGAGAACGCGGGACACGAGGGAACGGAGAAGTCCATGACCACGCAGTCGACAACCACCCGAGCCGCCGTCCGGCCGCGGGACGCGGAAGCGTTCGGCGCCCTGTACGCGCAGGTGCAGCAGTTCTACGCCCACCAGATGCAGTTGCTGGACTTCGGCGAGTGCGAGCGGTGGGCCGCCACCTTCACCGAGGACGCCACCTTCGAGGTGCCCACGCTGCCCGAGCCGGTGGTCGGGCGGCCCGCCCTGGCCGCGGCCACCGGACGCACCGCGGCCCAGCTGGCGGCGAGCGGCACGCGGCACCGCCACTTCATCGGCATGTTCGACGTCGCGGAGCAGCCGGACGACACGATCCGCGTGCGTTCGTACGCCATCGTGTACGCGTCCCCGGCCGGCGGCGAGTCGCAGGTGCACCGCGTCTGTGTCTGTGACGACGTGCTGGTCCGCGTCGTCGGCGGACTCCGGGTCGCCACACGCGTGGTGACCCGCGACGACCTCGCCTGAGCGGGGTTCGAGCGACTCGCGTCCGGGCCTCCATCGCGGGCCGCCAGGCTTCCGTGGAGGGAAGCAACCAACCGCCATACGACATTGGGGTGTGCCTACATGCCGCAGACGACCATCGCTACTTCGCAGGTCCCGGCCCACAGGGAGGCGGTCCAGCACGCGGCCGACCGTCTCGCCGAACTGGGTGCCGCCGGTGTCCAGTTCCGCGTCACCCGGGGGGAGCACACGTTTGTCGTCACCTCCGGCGTCGCCGAACTGGGCACCGACCGGCCGGTGCCCGAGGACGGCCGGTTCCGGATCTCCTGCATCACCAAGCCGTTCGTCTCCGTGGTGGTGCTGCAACTGGTCGCCGAGGGCCGGATCGAGCTGGACCGCACCGTGGAGAGCTACCTCCCCGGGCTGCTGCCGCAGGGCGGGCGGATCACCGTCCGAAATCTGCTCCAGCACACCAGTGGCCTGTACAACTACGCCGATTCCTTCCAGAAGCCGGGCGACCGCTTCCTGCGCGACCGCTACAACCACTACGAGCCCGAGGACCTGATCGCCATCGCGGCCGGCAAGCCGCTGGAGTTCGAGCCGGGGGAGGAGTTCGCCTACTGCAACACCAACTACTTCGTCATCGGCCTGCTCATCGGGAAGGTGACCGGCCGCTCGTACCGGGACGAGATCCGCGAGCGGGTCCTGGAGCCGCTCGGGCTGAAGGACACCACGCTGCCGGGTGACGCCCCGGAGATCCCCGGGCCGCACGCCCACGGCTACATGCGGATCGCGGGCCGTACCGAGGACGTCACCCTGATGAACCCCTCCGAGGCCGGCTGCGCGGGCGAGATCATCTCGACCACGGCGGACCTGGACCGCTTCCTGGTCGGTCTGTTCGGCGGAGAACTGCTCGCCGAGCCGGAGTTCAAGGAGATGACCACTCCGCTGCCCGGCGAGATGATCAAGGACCTGCCGATGGGTATCGGCTACGGCCTCGGGCTGATGAAGCTCCAGAACGATGACGGCCTCGATCTGTGGGGGCACGGCGCGGGCATCCCCGGGTACGCCACGTTCGCGGCGACCACCCGTGACCTCGGCATCCGGGTCCAGTTGTCGATCACCCTCGGCGCGGACTTCACCAAGGAGGCGGAGCAGGCTGTCATCCGGGGTGTCAACACCGCGGTCTGCTTCCGATGACCGGCGTGATCTCCCCGTTCCGGGCCGGGGGCCCGGCGCTGGAAAGGACTCCGGCACATGGCGAAGCGTGAGACCGTGGCCGGCGGCGAGGAGCGGGCCATCGTCGTCACCGGCGGCGGCACCGGGATCGGCCGCGCCACCGCGCGCGCGTTCCACGAGGACGGGGCGCGTGTGCTGGTCGTCGGCCGCTCGGCGCGGACGCTCCGGGAGACCGCCGACGGATACGCCGGGATTCGCTGCCTCACCGCCGACGTGCGGGCCCCCGAGGCCGCCGAGGAGATCGTCTCGGCGGCCCTGCGGGAGTTCGGCCGGATCGACGTCCTGGTCAACAACGCGGCCGTCACCGGGTTCGCGTCGCTGGACGCCCTCGACCGGGCGTCTGTCGAGGCGCAGTTGTGCACGAACCTGATCGGCCCCCTGTTCCTGACCCAGTGCGCGCTGGACGCGCTGGAGGCGACCAGGGGCACCGTGGTGAACGTCAGCTCGGCGGGCTCGCTCGGCCGCCGGGCCTGGCCGGAGAACTCCGTCTACGGCATGGCCAAGGCCGCCCTCGACTTCCTCACCCGCACCTGGGCCGTGGAACTCGCCCCGCGTGGCATCCGCTGCGTGGGCATCGCCCCCGGTGTGGTCGACACCGGCGTCGGTGTGCGGGCGGGTATGCCCGCCGAGGTGTACGAGGGGTTCCTGACGCGGATGGCCGGGCGGATTCCGGCGGGTCGGGTGGGGCGTCCCGAGGACATCGCCTGGTGGATCGTACGGCTGACCCGGCCGGCGGGTGCGTACGCCAATGGCACCGTGCTGGCCGTGGACGGCGCGCTCTCGGTGACCTGAAGCGGGCGCGGGCGGCGGCGCCGGTTCCCTTCGTGGGCCCCGGCGCCGCCGTCCGTCGCGCGTACCGGAGCGGCCGGGCACGCACGAGAGCGGAGGGCCGGGACAGCCCCGGCCCTCCGCTCTCGTGCGTGCCCGGGTCAGCGGGCGACCGTCGCGGTGACGTACCGGACCGGCACCTCGATCCGTACCGGACCGTCGCCCTCGCGCAGCGCGTCGAGCGCGGTGACCAGGCGGGACCGCAGCGCCGCGGCCTCCTCGCCGGGCAGGTGCTGCCACAGCAGGCGCATGCCCTGGGTGTGCGACCAGTCGACCCACGCCGTGCCGGAGGCCGCGGTCATCGGCACCGGCTCGTCGGCGATCCGCACGCCGGTGAACCCGGCCCGCCGCAGGGCCGCCGTCAGGTCGGCGGGGTGCTCCAACCAGGAGTGCAACTGCCGGTGCAGCTGCTCCGGGTGCCAGGACTCGGGCAGGTGCCGGAGCAGGCCCAGCGGAATCAGCTCGGTGAACACCGGCGGCAGGAAGGGGAAGGTGTCCCGGGCGAACACCGGGCTGGTGAAGGCGATCCGGCCGCCGTCGGCCAGCAGCCGGGCGAAACGGGCGAGCGCGGCCCGCGCGTCCGGCAGGAAGATCACGCTGTAGCTGCCGAGGATCAGGTCGAACGAGCGGGCCGGCAGGTCCGGGTGCTCACCGTCCATCACCCGCACCTCGACGTTGCCGATGCCCTGCCGCCCGGCCTCGCGTCGGGCCTCCTCGACCATCGCCGGGGCGATGTCGACACCGAGGGCGCGGCCCGCCGGACCGATCAGCCGGGCGGCGGGCAGCAGGGTCGCGCCGAGGCCGCACCCGATGTCGAGCACTCGCTCGCCGGGGCGCGGTGCCGCTCGCTCGACGAGCCGGCGGCCCATAGGCGTGAAGAATTCCACGCCCATCCGGTCGTAGATGGCCGCGGCCTCGTTGAAGGCGTTGGTGACTTTCGCTTTGTAAGCGGCGGTGTCCCTCGTCACTCGTTCGCTCCGTCTCGTGCGGAAGAAAGTGTCTTTGTTTCATCGTCCTGGCGCGGAAACGAGGACCGCCGGACGAGGCGTGGAGAATTGCTCGACGCTCGCTCGAATTGTTTTGGATCTGGGGTGGGACAAGGAATCTGGGCCTTGTTCGCGGCAATGTGCTGCCGCAGGATTGCAGGAAAGCCCATGCGGTCCGAAAGGAGTGAGATGAGCGGTCAGATTGATGCCGTGCGTCGAATGATAAGGGCGTACAACACCGGAGTCACCGATGATGTCGCCGAATACATACACCCGGAATACCTGAACCCGGCGGCGTTGGAACACATGGATGTGCGAGGGCCCGAGTCCTTCGCGATGGCCGTCACATGGCTCCGGATGACGTTCTCCGAGGAGGCCCGTCTCGAAGAGGTACGGATCGAGGAGCGCGGCGACTGGGTCCGCGCCCACCTCGTGCTCTACGGCCGGCATGTCGGCGATCTGGTGGGTATGGCTCCCACCGGGCGGGTCTTCTCGGGTGAGCAGATCCATCTGATCCGGTTCGTCGACGGCCGGATCCGCGACCACCGTGACTGGCCCGACTACCAGGGCACCTACCGGCAGCTCGGGTCGCCGTGGCCCGAGCCCAGCGGCTGGAGGGCCTGAGGGATGATCCTGGTCACCGGAGCCACCGGCAAGGTCGGCCGTGAGGCCATCCGGCAGCTCCTCGGACTCGGCCACGGCGTCCGCGCGCTGAGCCGCAGGCCCGAGGACGCCGAACTGCCCGGTGGAGTCGACATGGTCGGGGGCAGCCCGGCCGACCCCGCCTCGCTCGACGAGGCCTTCACCGGCGTCTCGGTGGCGCTGGTGGTACTCGCCGGGGACGTGGCGCGCGAGGCGGCCAACATCGCGGAGGCCGCCAGGAGGGCGGGCACGGACCGGATCGTGCTGCTGTCGTCGGCGAGCGTCCTGCATCCGCTGCCGCACGGCATCGCGGACGAGCATCGGGCCGCAGAGGAGGCGGTACGGCGGTCCGGCGCGTCCTGGACCTTCCTGCGCCCAGGCCCGTTCCACGCCAACACCTCCTGGTGGGCCCGGACCGTGCGTGAGCGGGGCGCGGTGCGCTGCTGGATCGGGAACAACCCCGGGGCGCCCGTCGACGAGTACGACATCGCCTCGGCCGCCGTCGCGGCGCTCACCCGGGACGGGCACGAGGGCCGGTCGTACCTGCTCACCGGCCCGGAGACGCTCACCTCGCGCGAGCAGGCGCGGATCCTCGGCGACGTGCTGGGCCGGGAGCTGGACTTCTCGGTGGCGCCCGCCGAGGAGGTGGTGGAGGTCTTCGCCGGGATCACCGGCGACCGCGCAGCCGCGGTGACCAACGTGGCCGCGCTGCGCAGCCCCGGGGTGCCCTGGTCGAGGCCGACGACCGCGGTGCGCGACCTCACGGGACGCGAGCCGCGCCCCTATCGGCGATGGGCCGTGGAGAACGCGGTGCTGTTCGCGCCGGACCGAGCGGAGGGACGTGCGGTATGAGCGAGAGTGCGAGGACGGCAGGACCGGTCCTGGTCACCGGGGCCACCGGTCTCCAGGGCGGCGCCGTGGCGCGCGAACTCGTGCGCCGGGGAAGGGACACGGTGGCGCTGGTGCGGGATCGGGACGCGCCGCCGGCCCGCGGGCTCGCGGCACTCGGCGTGACCCTGCGCCGCGGTGACCTGAACGACGAGGCGTCGCTGCGGGCCGCGATGGACGGCGTGCGCGGGGTCTTTTCGGTGCAGACCTTCATGACGCCGGCCGGGCTGGGCGGCGAGGTCCGCCAGGGGCGTGCCGTGGCCAGGGCGGCCCTGGCCGCCGGCGTGGCCCACGTGGTCTACAGCTCGGTGGGCGGCGCCGAACGGCACAGCGGCGTGCCCCACTTCGACTCCAAGCGGGGCATCGAGCGGTATCTCGCCGAACTCGGGGTGCCGCACACCGTGCTGCGCCCGGCGTTCTTCATGGACAACTTCGCCGCCCACGGCGTGCCCCGGGAGGACGGCACGCTGGTGGTGCGGCTCGCCCTGAAGCCGCACACCCGAGTGCAGTTCGTCGCCGTCGCGGACATCGCGCACTTCGCCGCGGAGGCGTTCGAGCGGCCGCAGGACTATCTGGGGCGGTCGCTGGAGCTGGCCGGGGACGAGCTGACGGCGACCGAGGTGGCCGAGGCCTTCGCCGGGCGCACCGGTTTGCCGGCCCGCTTCGAGGAACTCCCGCTGGACAAGGTCGCGGCCAGCCCGTACATCCCCAACGCGCCGGAGATCGCCCTGATGTTCGAGTGGTTCCAGCGGCACGGCTACCGCGCGGACATTCCCGCGCTGCGCGCCGAGCACCCGGGGCTGATGGACTTCGCGACGTACCTGAAGGGCATCGAGATCGGGTAGCGGCAAGAGACGGCGTTGCCCCGGACCGGCCGACCGCCTGTCCGGGGCAACGCCGTGGGTGCGGGGAGTCCGGCGCACGGGGTGCGGCCCCGGGCTCCCCGCCGGTCATGCGTGGCAGTCGGGGAGTCCGCCGTGGAACACGGACATCTCCTTGAACAGCGCCCCGACGTCGAGGGGGCTGCCGGGCGCCGCTCCGCGCACCTCCGCACAGCCCCGGTGCAGATTCGGCACCAGGCGTTCGGAGTCGAGCAGGTGGTCGAACGGCCCGGGTCGGCACTCACGGGCGAGCCGCAGGGGAGTCAGACCGTCGGCCACGCCCCGCCGGGCCTGCTCGTGGAGCCAGCGGAAGTACGCCTCGTTCGCGTCGATCAGCTCGGGGCCGCCGACCGGGCCGTGGCCCGGCACGACCGTTTCGGCGCCCAGGGCGCGCAGCCGCCGCATGGCCCGCAGCGACCCGGAGACCGACCCCATCAGACAGAACGGCGTGACGCCGGACATCACGAGGTCACCGGTGAACAGCACGCGCCGGTCGGGCAGCCAGACGGCCGTGTCGGCGGTGGTGTGCGCCGGCCCCAGCTGGATCAGCTCGACGCGCACCCCGCCGACGTGCAGCGTCAGCGAGTCCCGGTAGGTGAGCTGGGGCAGGGCCAGTTCCAGGTCGCCCCACCGCACCTCCGGCCACAGGCCGGTGAGGTGCAGCCCGGCCGCCGCCATCTCGGTGCGGGTGTGCTCGTGGGCGACGATCAGCGCCTCGGGGAAGTGCGCGTTGCCGAAGGTGTGGTCGCCGTGGAAGTGGGTGTTCACCAGGGTGCGAGGCGGGGCGCCCGACCGCCGCAGCACCTGGGTGCGCAGCAGTCGGGCGCGCAGCTCGGTGGCCGCGGTGTCCACCAGCAGGCTCTCGCCGCCGTCGGCGACCACGAGCCCGGCGTTGTTGAGGCACCAGCCGCCGTCGGGCTGCACATAGGCGTGTACCCCGTCGGCGACCTCGGCCATGTGCGGTACGGCGGCCCGGACGGACCGGCTCACAGCACGTCTGCCGGGGCCAGCCCCAGCTTCTTGAGCATGGGGAGGTAGTTGAAGACGTCGTAGTGTTCGATCACCTGGCCCGCGTCGTTGAAGCGCAGCTCCTCCAGCATGTACCAGGTCACCGTGGTGCCGCTGGGGGCCTTGCCGAGGAACTCGCCCCCGTGGCTGGCCGTCACGGTGATGCGCAGGCAGACCCGGTCCGCCTCGGCGACGATGCTCTTGACGTCCAGGTGCAGGTCGGGGAAGGCGGCGAGGCCGCCCTCCATCGCCCGCGTCATGGCCTTCGACGACACCGGGCGGTCCTCGGAGAAGTGCTGGATGTCCGGGGCCCAGTGCTTGGTGATCCCCTGGAGGTCCCAGCGGTTCCAGCTGGCGACCATGGAGAGGGCGAGTTCCTTGTTGCGTTCCTGGGCGGACTTCTCGGTCAGAGTGGCGGACATACCGGGTTCCTTTCCGAACGGGGGGGAGTCGAGCCGGTCGGGGTCCGACCGGTGGTTCAGGGCAGCAGGACGTGCTTGCCGACGGTGCGGCCGTCCAGCAGGGCGCGCACCGCGGCCGCGGCCGCGTCCAGCGCATGGCGGGCGGCGATCTCCGGCCGCAGCACGCCCTCGGCGGCCAGCCGGAAGAGGGTGGTGAGGTCGGCGCCGAAGTCCTTGCCGGGCCTGACGTAGTAAGTGGACATGCGTCGGCCGCCGGTGAGTCCGAGGTGCCGGGCGACCCAGCGGCGCACGGTGCGCCGCAGCGCCGGGACGTGGGGGCGGAACCACTGGCCGGGCTCGTAGCCGGCGACGGAGGAGTCGTAGGAGACCAGGGTCCCGCCGGGGGCGAGCATGGCCCAGCTCTCGTCCAGGCCGCGCCCGCCGATGTGGTCGAAAACGGCTCGTACGCCACCGGGGGCACGCTCCCGGACGACGCCGGGGAGTCCGGGCGTGCGGTAGTCGAGGGGTTCCGCGCCCAGCGCGCGCACCGCGTCGTGCTTGCCCGGCGAGGCGGTGCCGAGGACGCGCAGCCCGTGGTGCACGGCGAGCTGGGTGAGCAGGCTGCCGACGCCGCCCCCGGCGCCGTGCACCAGCACGGTGTCACCGGGTTGTACCCGGGCCAGCCGGTGCAGCATCTGCCAGGCGGTCACTCCGTTGGTGATCAGGGCCACGGCGGCGGCCGCGTCCAGTTCCTCCGGAACGGGGACGAGCGTCTTCGCCGGCGCCCGCACGTACCGCGCCCAGGCGCCGTGGCGGGGCATGGCGGCGACACGCTCGCCGACGTGTCTGTCGGTGACGCCCGGGCCGGTCTCGACGACGCGCCCGACCAGGTCGTAGCCGGGGACGAAGGGGAAGGCCGGCGGGAAGGGGTGCAGATGCCCGAGCATCTGCACCTCCGCGTAGGAGACGCCGGCGGCCTCGACCCGGACGAGGACGTTGCCGCGGCCGGCGGTGGGGCGGGCGCCCTCGCCGAGGACGATGTGCCGTTCGGGATCGCCACTGCCGGTCATCCGGACGAACGTGTTCGTGTCGTCCATCGCCACGGGTGGCTTGACGGGCTCGGGGACGCCGGCGGTCATGCGGCCGGCTCCTCGTCCCGGGCAGCGCGCCGCGCGAGGGGTTCCGCGGCGGGCCGCGGAGCGAAGTCGGCGGCATGGTCGGCCACCCACCGGGCGAACGTCCTTGCCGGGCAGCCGGTGACACGCTCGACGGTGTCCAGGGGAACCGGCGGGTGGACGACGGCGTCGGCGAGATACCGCAGCACCATCTCCACGACCGGCGCGGGCATGGCCGCCGCCATGTCCTTCCGTGCCTGGTCCGGGGTGATCTCCTCGAACGCGATCGGGCGGCCGACGGCCCGCGCGATCGCCCGCACCTGACCGGACTGGGTGATCGCCTCGGGACCGGTCAGCAGGTACGCCTGCCCAGCGTGCCCGTCCTCCAGCAGTGCGGCCGCGGCCACGGCGGCCACGTCGGCCTCGTGCACCGGCACCCGCGGCGCGGCGCCGTAGGGAGCGCGCACCACACCCTCGGTGCGGATGGACTCGGCCCACTTCCACAGGACGTTGGACGCGAACTCGTCGGGGCGTACGAAGGTCCACTCCACGCCGGACTCCGCCACGGCGCGCTCCACGGCGCGATGGTGCTCCCCGCTGTGGTTGTCGCCCGACGTGTCCAGCACGGAGGACGAGGAGAGGACGACGATCCGGCGTACGCCGGCCTCCTCCGCGGCCGCGACCACCGCACGGGCGGTCTCGGGGACCGGGAAGAGGTAGAGGCGCTCCACGCCGTGCAGTGCCGCCGTCAGGGTGTGCGGCCGCAGCAGGTCGCCCGCCCACACCTCCGCCCCGTCCGGCAGTGCGGCCGCCGCCGGGTCGCGGGTCAGCGCCCGCACCGGTACGCCCGCGGCGAGCAGGTGATCGGTCACCAGCCGGCCCACGGATCCTGTCGCTCCTGTCACCAGAACTGTCACGCCTGCTCCGCCCTGTCGGCCTCGGCCCTGCGAGGCTGCTTCGTCCCTTGCGCAACCAGGGTGGAAAACCGGACTGGAGGGCCCCCGGAGAGTCGCTGGAGCACGGGGCGGGCCGGGAGCGGGTCAGCCCGCGGAGCGGCCCTCGATGCGCTGTTCGATGCCGTCGAGAATCCGCTGGAGGCCGAACTCGAATCCTCTGTCGGGCCCGAGTCCCTCGCCGACCTCCTCGAAGACCCCCGACTGCCAGACCCGGGTGAGGGCCGGGTAGCGGTCGGCGGAGATCTTCTCCTCCAGCAGGGGCGCGGTCTGCTCGTACCACTCGTCGTAGCTGAGCCCGGAGCGCCGCGCGTCGTGCTCGGCGTCCGCCGACTGTTGGGCCGCGCCGCGGACGTAGCCGTTGAGCAGGTGGACCACGGCGAGCATCTCCCCCTCCGGCAGGCCCACCCCGGACAGGACGCCGAGCACGCCGTTCCACAGCGCGGTCTCGTTGGGGCCCATGAGCATCCGGGAGGAGACGAGGGGCGGCACCCAGGGATGGCGGCGGGCGATGTCCATGCTGCCCTCCGCGTAGCGCTCCAGCGCCTGCCGCCAGCCGTCGGCGGCCTCCAGCGAGGGCGCTTCGCCGAGCACCTCGTCGAGCATGCAGTTGACCAGCTCGGCGCGGCCCGGCACGTAGGTGTAGAGCGACATCGCGGAGACGCCGAGCGGTTCGGCGACCTTGCGCATCGACAGGGCGGCCAGCCCCTCGGCGTCGGCGACGGTGATGGCGGTCCGCACGATGCGGTCGACCGTCAGTCCCTGGCGGGGGCCGCGGGCCGGGCGCACGGGCTCCTGTCCCGCGCGCCACAGCAGAGCCAGGGTACGGGCCGGATCTATCCGGCCATTTCCACTCGTGCTGCTGGTTCCTGACGTCACATCGGCATGGTAATGCTGTACGCTTCCCAGCATTCTCCTTACACCGTAAAGAGTTTGGTGTCCGCGGCGGCGCGCTCCGGACCCGGCAGAAAGCGAGGCGCAGTTTTGGCCGCTTCCACCCCCGCAGCGACCACCAGGCCCGGCGCCCCCCGGCAGCATCCCGCGAGGAAGAGGTTCGAACTCAGCCGCAGAGCACGGAAGTCGACCCTGGCCGTCCACGTCGTGACCTCGGTCGGCTGGGTGGGACTCTCGCTCTCCATGGTGGTCCTAGCCGTCCTGGGCTGTACCACGGAGGACGCCGCCGTCGCCAAGGGCGTCTACTACGCCATGTACGTCTTCGACGACACCAGCGTGACGGTCTTCAGCCTCACCGCCGCCGTCACCGGCATCCTCCTGTCCTGCGGCACCAAGTGGGGGCTGCTGCTGCACTGGTGGATCGTCGTCAAGTGGGCCATCACCCTCTTCACGACGGTCTTCGCGTGGTTCGTGATCCACCCGGTCGTCATGACGGCCACCGAGCGGACGGCCGAGGCGGGCGGCAGCCCGCCGAAGCCGGGCGCGGCCGCGGACTTCCTGCTGTGGAGTGTGCCCCTGCTGTTCGTCCTGCTCACCGTCGCCGCCGTCGTCTCGGTCTACAAACCCTGGGGGCGAACGGCCCGCGGGCGCCGGGCCCGGCCCGCGAACGGACGCGGCTGACGGGCGGTCAGCGCGGGGCACCCGGGGTGCTCCGCGCGGCGTCGAACTCGGCGCACCAGGCCGTCAGACTGGGGGTCCGCAGCAGTTCGGTGCCGATCAGCAGGCCGGCGAAGCCCGCGCCCAGCAGGCGGGCCGCCGTGACCGGTCCGGTGATGCCGCTCGCGCTCACCGGGTGGCGGGTGCCGGTGGCCCGCACCGCCGGCAGCAGCGACAGGCTGCGGCCCAGATCGGCCGAAAGACGCTCGCGGGTGGCGATGTCCTTGTTGTTGACCGCGACCACGCACTCCGGCCCGCGCGCCACCGTGGCCGCCTCGGCCGCGTCGGCGACCTCCACGAAGGGGGTCAGCCCGAGCCCCAGGGCACGGTCGGTCAGCCGGGCCAGCACCCCGGCGGGCAGCAGCCGCCCGGTCAGCAGCACGGCGGAGGCCCCCAGCTCACGGGTCCGCTCCAACTGACGCCCGCTGGTGACGAAGTCCTTGCGCAGCAGCGGCAGCGAGGTGCGGGAGGCGACCTCGCGCAGCAGGTCCTCGGTGCCGCCGAACCAGTGCCCGGTCACCACCGACAGACAGGGCGCGCCGGCGGCCTCGAACCGTTCCACCGTCTCGGCCACGCTCCGGCCGCCCAGCAGATCCCGGCCGTCGGCGTCCCGCAGCTTGACCTCCATGACAAGCGGCCGGGCGGCGGACGCCAGCGCGTCGCCGAAGGAAGTGTTCACGTGGTCCTCCAGGCGCGGGCGACGGCGCGGGCACGGCCGGCTCGCAGCAGCCCGTCGGCGCCGCGCGCCGCCGAGTCGACATCGATACCGAGGAAGCGCGGATGGGCCCGCGCACCCGCGAAGTCCTGCGCGTTGCCCGCGTGCAGACCGCCCGCGAGCAGGAAGGGCAAACCCGTCCGCTCGGCGAGCGCGGTCACCGCCGCGTCCGCGAGCGGCTCGGCGGTACTGCCGAGCCGGCCGTCGGCAGTGACCGTGTCCACCAGGAAGGAATCGGCGCCGGCCCGTTCGTACGACCCGGTCAGCCGCTCCTCCAGGCACACGCCGTCGCGCAGGTGGAGCACCTTGACGATCTCCAGGGCCGGCGGCCCCGCCCGGCGCAGCGCGCGCACCGTGCCCGGCGGCTGAAAACCGTGCAACTGCACGCACGGCACCCGGGCCGCCGCCACCGCCGCGAGCAGCGCCCGGGTGTCGGAGGAGAACGTGACCAGCACCGGCCTGAGCCGGCCGTCCGCCAGGGCCAGCGCGGCCAGGTCGGCGAGCCGGGCGGCGGTCAGCTCCGCCCGGCCGCCCGGCACACCGTGCCACAGGCCGACGAGATCGGCACCGGCCGCCGCCATCCCCGTGACCTCGGCCTCCGTGGTGGCCCCGCAGAACTTGACGATCACCGCTCGGCCGTCAGGGGTCCGGCCTCCCCGGCCAACGAGCCCTCGGTGAACCCCGTGCCGGACGCGTTCAGCAGACGCGGGTGGGCCGTCCTCAGCTCCTCGACCACCCGCTCGTAGGGCAGGTCGTCGAACTCGCCGTGGTGGCGCAGGAACTCCATGTGCCGACGGCCCTGGAGGTCGAAGGGGTGGTGCAGGCTGTCCGCGGTGCCGTCGAAGTCCAGCGGCGCCAGCCCGTACAGCCGGCACAGCGCCTTGTTGAACACCGGTGTCGCCCGCACCCAGCGGCCGTCCAGCCGGACCGAGGTGAGACAGTGCATGTGGAAGACGTCACCGCCGATCAGCCGCTTGAGCCGTGCGGAGGCCAGATGGTTGCGTACGTCGGCGAGGACCAGCCGCGCCGGGATGCCGAGCGACCGCAGACCGGCCGCGTACAGCACCGACTTGTGCAGGCACATGCCGGAACCGGTCCGGGCCACCGAACTGGCCCGCAGTCCGGTCCGGGACAGGTCCGCCCCGTACACCTCGTAGCGGACACGGTCGCGCACCGCGTAGTAGAGCGCGACCGCGCGGGCGCGTGGGGTGGTGGCCGAGGAGGGCAGCGCGCCGGCGACGAAGTCGCGGACCTCGGCCGAGGCGTGGTCGAGGAAAGCGGTGGCGCGCAGCGTGCCCATGTCCTCGTGGTGCTGGGTCGTCACGGTGGAATCTCTCCGGTTGTGGGCGGTCGTGGGCGGTCGTGGGTCGGAAGGGTGGGCGGCCGGTCACAGGCCGAGCAGGGCCGCGATGCGGTTGCGCTGGATCTCGGACGTGCCCGAGTAGACGGTGGACCCGACCGCATTGCGCAGCTCGGCCTCGACGCCGTACTCGGCCATGTAGCCGTTGCCGCCGAAGATCTGCACGGCGGCCAGGGCGGACGCGACGTTCGCCTCGCTGGTGACGAGCTTGGACATGGCGATGTCCCGGGTCACGTTCGCGCCGGCCGCCATCCGTTCCGCGGTGGCGTACAGCCAGTGCCGGGCGGTCTCCACCGCGATCTCCATGTCCACGATCCGGTGGGAGACGGCCTGGTTGGCGCCGATGGGCCGGCCGAACTGCTCGCGAGCGCGCGCGTACGCGACACAGCGGGTGACACGGTGGCGCATCTCGCCCGCGTTGACGATGAAGGAGCACAGGATCTCCCGGCGCATCACATGGTCGAGCACCAGGAAGCCGCCGCCGGGCGGGCCGACGACGTGGGACGCGGGCACCCGGCAGTCGTCGAGGAACAGCTCGCCGAGCGGTGAGGTGCGCAGACCCATCTTGGCGACGGGCGCGCCGACCCGCAGCCCCGGCGTGTCCCGCTCCACCAGGAACGCGCTCACGCCGAGCGGGCCGGGCCCGTCGCCGGTGCGGGCGTACACCGTGAACAGGTCGGCGACCGGCCCGTTGCTGACGAAGCTCTTGCTGCCGTTCAGCACGTAGTGGTCGCCGTCCCGCACCGCCCTGGTCCGCATGGCCAACGCGTCCGATCCGCTGTCCGGTTCGCTGATGGCGTGGGCGCCGATCCACTCGCCGGAGCAGAGCAGCGGCAGATAGCGCTCCTTGAGGGCCCGCGAGCCGAAGCGCTGGATCGGCACCCCGGTGCTCACCATGTGGGTGCAGACCGAGAAGCTCAGCCCGGCGTCCCGGCAGCCCTCACCGAGCCCCTCCAGGACGTACATCGTGGTCAGCAGCGACTGCCCGAGGCCGCCCCACCGCTCCGGGAAGGGCAGCCCGAGGATGCCGGTCCTGGCCAGCGTCCGCCAGCTCTCGTACGAGAACGAGGCAGCCGCGTCGCGTTCGACGTGACCGGCGTTGAGCTTCTCCAGCCAGGGCGCGAGGCCTTCGCGCAGCGCCCGCTGTTCCGCGGTCCACTCGATCATCAGTAGTGGGAGTAGCCGGACGAGTCGAGGTCGTGGCGTTCGTCGCCGCGCAGCGCGGGGGTGAACACGCACACGAGGCGCAGGTCCTCCTCCGGATGCGCGACGAGCCAGTGCGCGTCGTGCCGGTCGAGCGAGTACAGCGTGCCGGAGGTGATCGGGTGGACGGTGCCCTCGGTGTCGATCACCTCGCCGCTGCCCCCTATGCAGTAGCAGGTCTCCAGGTGGTTGCGGTACTCCAGGCGGGACTTGGTGCCCGCGCGGACGGTGGTGTCGGTGACGGTGTAGCCGATGCCGTCGCCCAGAGTGAGGAAGCGGCGGCTCAGGCCGTTGCCCCAGTCGACACTGGTGACCTCTTCGAGCTTACGGACGATCATGGGTGTCGATCCCTTCTTCCGGTTGGCCGGTGTCTGTGCGGACCGGGGCGCGCAGGTCCCGGACGAAGGAGCGCAGCTCCTCGACGGGGTCACGCCCCAGCACGCGGGCCTCTTCGATGCGGGCCACCCCCGCGCTGCCGACCACGGCGGCGTCGGCGCCCAGCCGTGCCACGCGCGCGACGTCGCGGGCGGTCCTGATCCCGAAGCCGACGGCCACGGGCGCGGACGCGGTGGAGCGCAGGGTGGTGAGGACCGCCCCGAGCCGGTCCCGGTGAGGGGCCGCGGTGGTGCCACTGCGGCCGTAGTGCGCGACCAGGTACACGTACGCGGAGGCGAGGTCCGCCGCCTCGGCCACGGCGTCGGGGCCGGAGACGGCATAGCAGGTCGTGACGAGCGGCAGTCCCGCCCGGCGCACGGCCTCGTAATGGGCCGCGCGCAGTCGGGGCGGCACCCCGTGCAGCAGCAGCCCGTCGCAGCCGGCGTCGCGGACAGCGGCGGCGAAGTCGGCGGGGGCGGTGTCCCTGGCGGTGTGGCTCCAGTCGGCGAGCAGCGCGATCCGCAGCCGACGCAACCCCGGCCGCACGGACGCGACGGCGTCCAGCACGCCCCGGAACGTCGCTCCGGCGGCCAGCGCCCGGCCGGCGGAGGCCCGCACGACGGGCCCGTCGGTGGCCGAGCCGGGGAACGGCACGGCCAGTTCGAGGCAGTCGACCTCACTCTCGTCGAGCATGGCCGTGAGGTCGGGCAGCGTGTCCAGCGGTGGGTCACCGGCGTTGAGGAACACCGCGAGTCCAGGCCGGCCGGGACGGCGGCGGGCGAAGAACTCAGGCATGGGCGTCCGCCCCCGACCGCAGCCGGGACAGCAGGCCGAGGCCCCGGCCGTCGCGGATCACCTCGCGGGCCGCGTCCAAGGCGGCCCGCCAGTCGCCGGTGACCTGACCGGCCACCGCCAGCGCGGCGGCGTTCAGGGCCACGGTCTCCTCCGCCACCGGTGTGCCCTGCCCGGACAGCACCTCGTGGAAGCGGGCCACCGGGTCGCCGTCCCGCGGCCGCAGCTCGTCCGGCGAGCCCGGACGCAGCCCGAGCCGGGCCGGGTCGAGCACGAACTCGTCCTCCAGGGCACCCTCACACGCGTACACCCGGTTCGGCAGGAAGCTCAGGAGTTCGTCGGCACCCGCCTCGTTGGCGCACAGCCACACCGAGCGGACCTCGCCCCGCGCCAGGTGCCCGGCGGCGTGCCGCAGCCCGGTCAGCAGCCGCCGGTCCGCGACGCCGGTGAGCTGCGCCCTGGCCGGGAGCCGCGCCAGGAAGGGGCCGAGCGCGTTGACGAAACCGCCGAGTCGCCTGATGTCCAGCGGCAGCACGCTCCGGGCCAGCAGGCCGAGTTCGGCCGGGTAGACGAAGGCGCCGGCGAAGGCGATGCCGTGCGCTTCCAGGGACGCGTGCGTCTGCTCGTACGACGAGGTCAGCGGAACCCCGAGCCGCTCCAGCAGGTCGACCGAGCCGAGGCCGCCGGTCCAGGCGCGCGATCCGGTCTTCACGACCCGGACGCCCATCGCGGCGGCCACGAACGCGGCGGCCGTCGAGATGTTGAACGTGCGCGGCCCCCCGCCGGTCCCGACGATGTTGACGGCGGTGCCGACCTCGGCGGGCACGTCGGCGGACCGGTACCCGGCCAGCGAGTCCAGGAGGCCGGTCAGGGTGGTGCGGTCGGGCATCCGGGTGGCCAGCGAGGCGAGCAGGGCCACCGACTCGCCCCGCCGCGGCCCGCCCTCGCGCAGCAGGTCCCAGAACGACCGCCAGACCGGCGCTTCCACGGGCCGCTCCCGCTGGAGCAGCATGGTGACGGCTTCGTGCACGGCTACGCGCTCTTCGCCCGCCGCGGCGACGCGTGCGTGATGAACGCGTCGATGGCCGCCACCGTGTGGAAGGATTCCGGCCGCAGTTCGACCGTGTCGGTGTCGATCCCGTACCGGTCCTCGATCCAGGCGATCACCTTCAGCAGCCCCAGGCTGTCGATCACCCCGCTCGCCAGCAGGTCGTAGTCGGCGTCCAGTTCGGCCGGAGACACGTCCGGCAGGAACTCCGCGACGACGAACTCCTTGATGGCCTGGGCGTAAAGCATGTCAGCTCTCCTCGGTGAAGTGGACTCGTACGGCGCGCTCCCGGTCGACCTTGCCGGTGGCGGTCCTGGGCAGCGGCTCGTCGGTGATCAGCAGGGCCGCGGGGATCGCGGCCCGGGGCAGTGCGCGCGCCAGATGTCCGCGCAGCGCCAGGCTGTCGACCCCGGTGCCGGGGCCACGGCGCGCCACGGCGTGCAGCCTGTGCCCGGCCACCGGGTCGGGCACCGCCACCACGGCGGCCTCGGCGACGTCCGGGTGCGCCAGCAGCAGGTGTTCGACCTCCTGCGGGTTGACCCGGACGCCGCGGACCTTGACCTGGAAGTCGGTGCGCGCCACCAGGGTGAGCGTTCCGTCGGCCGAGCGGCGCACCAGGTCGCCGCTGCGGAACCAGCACCGTTCGTCCGCTCCCTCCGGATGCGGGACGAACGCGCCGGACGCGGCGTCCGCGCCGAGGTAGCCCTCGCTCTGGAAGGGGGTGGAGACGTACAGCTCACCGGTCCCCGGCCCGTCCAGCACCCGGCCCTCCGCGCCGACGAGCAGGGCCGCCACACCGGGCAGCGGCTGCCCGATCGGCAGCGGGCGCTCGGGGTCCGGGGCGCCGCGCAGTTCGTACAGGAAGCTGTCGTTGGTCTCGGTGCAGCCGTAGACGTTGTACAGCCGGGCACGGGGCAGCAGTCCCGGCAGTGCCGCCAGGACCGGGGCGGGCATGGTGTCCCCGGTGAAGACGGCGTGCCGGACGGACGGGAGCGTACGGCCCCCGGCGCGGGCGGCTTCGGCCAGGAGCCGGTAGAACATCGGCACCGACTGGACCACCTCGGGGCGCTCGCGCTCGACGAGGTCGAGGAGGCGGCCGCCGTCGGTGACGCGGTCCGCGTCCACCAGGACGACCCGTCCACCACGGGCGAGGGTCGTCCACACGTCCAGCAGGCACACGTCGAAGTTCAACGGCGCGTAGTTGAGCACGGTCGTGCCGGGGCCGATGCCGAAGGCGTTGCCCGCCCAGACCACGAAACGGTCCAGCGCGGCACCGGGTAGCGGGACGATCTTGGGCAGACCGGTGGATCCGGAGGTGGTGAGGAGCAGTGCGGTCCCGGTGAGGTCCGCGCCCGGGGAGCGGCGGGCCGCGGGCGGCCGCCCCGGAGCGAGCACATGGCCCACACCGGCCTGCTCGTACAGCCGCTCCATGACGTCCGCGCCCAGGGCTGGTGACGGCAGCAGCAGCGGGCGCCGGGCCAGCAGACAGGCCAGGACCAGCGCGACGGTCCGGGGCGACTTGACCGCCGGCAGGGCCACCGGCGCGCCGGCCGGCAGCGCGGCGATCCGGTCCCGTGCCCGCTCCGCGTGGGCGAGCAGCGCCCCGTAGCCGACCGAGTGCCCCCGCCACACCAGGGCGGTCGCCGCCGGCGTCCGCCGGGCCTGGTCCACGAAGCTCTCGACGAGCGGACGCGGTCCCGCGATGGTGGTGCCCTCCACGATGCCTCCTTCCGGTCCGCGCCTCGCCGGGGTCCGGCGAACGCGTTGAGCCCCATCGTGGTTCCGGCATCTGGAGGCTCGTTGGAGCCTGACTCGGCGGGCGGTGGCCGTCGGGAGCACGGGAAAGCGGCCGGTCCGCGCCCCGGTGCGGGGGCGGTCCGGCCGCTGGGTGGTGGTCGGCGGTCAGCCGTCGAGGAGTTCGGCGAGCGCCTGCACGGGGTCGTGCGCGGGCGGCCCGGCGGGCCACCAGGTGCCGGACCGCTCCCGGTACGGATACCAGCGGCCGTCGCGCCCGTACCGTAGTTGCAGGCCCCGGCCCGGCAGCGTCCAGCGGTTGTCACGGACGACCGCTTCGGGAAGCCCCTCGTCCTCCCAGCCCGTCGAGAGCGCCGTGCAGGCGCGGACCATGTCGGGCCCCTCGGGCTGCCATGCCTCTTCGAGCACCTCCAGTGCCGCGGCTCCGCCCCATCGCCACGCCTCGGCCGCCCGGTCCAGCTCCTCCGGCCGGTCGCAGGCGTCCCGCAGCCGCGCGGGCACCCGGGGGTCGGGGTGGGTGGCGGCGATCCGTACGGTGTCCTGCCACCGGCCGAGGAGCCGGGGCGGCCCGTCGCCCGCCCCCAGGGTGTACGCGAGGAGTTCCCGGGCACGTACGGCCGCGTCGGCGACCAGCCGCTCCAGCGGGTCCGCCTCGATGCCGGTGACCGGCTCGGTGCCCTCCTGCGGCGGGTCGGGCAGCGGGGGGAGCGGGGGAAGGGGGACCGCCGGGCGGGCGTACGCCTCGTCGGCGGGGGTGCCGACAGCGGGGGTCCCGGTGACGGCCGGAGCGTCCGGCCGCACCGCCTCCGTGCCGGTGTCCTCCTCGTCCTCCCCGTCCCCTGTGGTCTCGGTCATGGCGCGCAGGAGGAGGACGGACTTCAGCTCCTCCAGGGCCGTACCCCAGTCCCGGCCGCGCACCAGCAGCAGGAGCTGCGGTTCCTCGTCGAGCAGCCAGGAGAACTGGTAGCCGAGCGCGATCGCGTGCGCGCACGGATGGTCCGGCTCGTCGCAACCGCAGTCCGGTTCCAGCTCGCCGTAGCCCGGAAGCAGCCCCAGCCGGGCGTCCTCCGCCGCCTCCAGGAGATCCGGCGGCAGCTCACCGGCGAGCAGCGCTTCCGTCTCCGCCGGCCGGTCCGCGGTGCGTTCCCACAGGGCGTCCCACTGCTCGTCGTCCAGCTCGGGGAGGGCGAGGACCACCGTGTACGGCTCGTCGGCGCCGTCGTCGTACACCTGTGTGCTGACCCGCCCGGGACCGACCGTGAGGGGGCCGAGGCGACCGGAGCGGGCGACGGTCCGCCCCTTTTTCAGCGGTTCCTCCTCGGGCCAGAAGTCCTCCATCGACTCCACCCAGGACCGGCTCCACCAGGACTGGCCGCGGATGCGGCCGCCCCTGCGGGAGGGGAAGGCGGCGAAACCCCGCGGCCGGTCGTCGTGTTCGTCGCTCATTCCGCGCTCCTCAGCTCCACCAGGTTCGCCAACTCGTCGGTCCCGAGCCGGCTCAGCGCCCGTTCGCCGCTGTCGACGACCGCGTCGGCCAGTTCCCGCTTGCTCTCCATCAGGGCCGCGATACGGTCCTCGACCGTGCCCTCCGCGATCATCCGGTGCACCTGCACCGGCCGGGTCTGCCCGATGCGGTGGGCCCGGTCGGTCGCCTGGGCCTCGACGGCCGGGTTCCACCAGCGGTCGTAGTGCACGACGTGGTCGGCCCGGGTCAGGTTGAGGCCCGTACCGGCCGCCCTCAGCGACAGCAGGAAGACCGGCACCTCGCCGTCCTGGAAGCGGCGGACCATCTCCTCCCGCCGGGGCACCGGCGTTCCGCCGTGCAGCAGCTGGGCCGTGACGCCCCGGTCCCGCAGGTGCCGTTCCAGCAGTCGCGCCATCGCCACGTACTGGGTGAACACCAGCGCCGCGCCGTCCTCCGCCAGGATCGTGTCCAGCAGCTCGTCCAGCAGGGCCAGTTTGCCGGAGCGGCCGGTCAGCTTCGGCTCCTCCTCCTTGAGGAACTGCGCCGGGTGGTTGCAGATCTGCTTCAGACCCGTGAGCAGCTTGAGGACCAGACCGCTGCGGGCGATTCCCTCGGTCGACCTGATCTCGGCCATCACGGCGCGCACATGCTGCTCGTAGAGGGCGGACTGCTCGGCGGTCAGCGGTACCGGACGGTCCGTCTCGGTCTTGGGCGGCAGCTCGGGCGCCACACCGGGGTCGGACTTGCGGCGGCGCAGCAGGAAGGGCCGGACGAGTCCGGCGAGCCGCCCGGCGGTGGCGCCGGGACCGGCCCCGTCCCCGGCGCTCGCGGCGGACCGCTCGGCCTCGATCGGGGCGGTCCAGCGGCGGCGGAAGTGGCTGTGGGTGCCGAGCAGACCGGGCGTGGTCCAGTCGAGGAGCGCCCACAGTTCGGAGAGGCTGTTCTCCACAGGGGTGCCGGTGAGCGCGACCCGCGCGTCCGCCGGGATCAGCCGCAGCGCCCTGGCCGTGGCGGACGACGCGTTCTTCACGTGCTGGGCCTCGTCGGCGACGATCAACCCCCAGCGCCGGCCGCCGAGCCGCTCGGCGTCCAGGCGCATCGTGCCGTAGGTGGTCAGTACGAAGCCGCCGTCCGCGCCCTCGACGCTGCGGCCGGCGCCGTGGAAGCGGCGCACGGCGGTGCCGGGGGCGAACCGGCGGATCTCCCGCTCCCAGTTGCCCAGCAGCGACGCCGGGCACACCACGAGGGTGGGGCCGCGGCTTGCCTCGTGCTCCTGGCGGAAGAGGTGGAGCGCGATGACCTGGATCGTCTTGCCGAGGCCCATGTCGTCGGCGAGACAGCCGCCGAGGCCGAGCGAGGTCATCCGCTCCAGCCAGGCCAGTCCGCGCGACTGGTAGTCGCGCAGGGTCGCGGCGAGCCCCGCCGGCTGTTCGACGGGCGCGTCACCGGCGAGGTCGGTCAGCAGCGTGCGCAGCGCGCGCAGCCAGGGACCGTCGGCGACGGCCACCTGTTCGCCGCCGATCTCCGCGTACCCGGTGAGGGCGACCGCCAGGGTCTCCACGGCGGTGAGCGGAGGCAGCACGCGGTCCCGGGCCCTGCGGGCGAGTTCCGGGCCGAGGAACGCCCAGCCGCCGCGCACCCGGACCACCGGCCGTCCCGCTTCGGCGACGGCCGCCGTCTCCTCCTCGGTCAGCGGAACGTCGTCGAGGCAGAGCTGCCAGCGCAGACCGACGGTGCCGCCCCCGCCGAGGAAGGAGCGCAGGTCGGACGGCGGGGTGCGGTCCGCGCCCACCGTGGCCCGCGCGGTCAGCCGCCGTTTCCCCTCGTCCGGCCAGCGCACGTCGATGCCGTGCGCCCGCAGCCGGGCCGCCGCACCGCCCAGCAGCTGGCTGAACTCCTCGTCGGCGAGGTCGAGCCGCCGGGGCACCGGCAGCAGGCGGGCGAGCGGTTCCCACACGGTGGCGGCGCGGCGCACGGCGCGGACGGTGTCGGCCTGGGCCACGGGTCCCAGCGTGTGCGGGGCGCCGTCGAAGAGTTCCGAGGCGGTCAGCTCCACGGTCGGGTCGGCGAGATCGGACACCAGGGGGACGATCCGGCCGACCGGCGCGCCGTCCGTGCCGTCGGCCAGCCGCACGGAAAGCGAGACCCGTACGCCGGAGTCGATACCGAGCGCGATCTCCTCCGCCCAGGAGCGCAGTTGCGGCACGTGCTGGGGTGCGGTCGCGGCGAACGCGGCCCGGCCGGTGGCCGCCTCGGCGGCCGCGGTGCGCGGCAGCGTGTCGGCGACGGCGTCCAGAAAGGCGCGCAGCGCTGTGTCTGCGGGCGGCAGCAGCGTGGTCCCGGGCACGGGCACGGCGAGGGCCTCGGGCGGGGCGGCGGCCGCCAGCTCGCGCAGCCGCAGCACGTCGGCGGGGTCGAACGGGCCGACCCGCCAGGAGTCGTAACCGCCCGTGGACACGCCGGGCAGGAGCCGTTCGCGGGCGGCCAGATGGAGCGCCAGCGCGGTGGCGGCGCCCCAGAAGGCCGCCGCAGGGTGGACCGCGTCGCCGCCGTACTCGCGCCGGGCAAGGGTCAGGACCGGCAGCGCGTCGGCGACGGGCAGCCACAGGACGGGGACCGGGCGCCGTCCGTGGGCTGTGACGAGCCCGGCCTCCGCGGGGGCGGCGCCGGGCAGTGCGGGCGGATCCCCGCCGTCCGGGTCCCAGAAGGCCATCCGCCCCGTACGGGCCGGGTCACCCGGCTCGAAGGCGACCGCGTACCGCGCCAGCCGTCGGGCGTGCTCACGCGCAATCCACACCATGCGTCCCGCTTTCATGTTTCCGCTGTTCCGCTGTTCCGCTGTCCGCTGGTTCGGGCGGGCGGCCCAGCCGCGTTCCACGGCCATTCGAGTGCCGTCTGTGACGGTGACCGTGCTCCCCGCTGTCTCCCAGAGAGAACTCTCCGTGATCACACTAATCAACCGGTTCCAACTCACCGGCTCTGCCGAGGAGTTCGAGCGTGTCTTCGACAGCACCTCGGCGTTCTTCGCCGCCCAGCCCGGCTTCGTCCGCCACCGTCTGCTGCGCCACCTGGACCGGCCCGGACGCTACGTCAACGTGGCCGACTGGGAGGACGAGCGGTCCTTCCGCCAGGCGCTGCGGCAGCCGGAGTTCGCCGCGCACCGCGCCGCGCTGCGCGCGCTGAGCGACGGCGACCCGGAGCTGTACACCCCGCTCCTGGAGCGCGTGCCGTCCTGAGCGTCCGGACAGCCCGGGGAGGGGCGACGCCCGCGGCGCCGCCCCTCCCCTTCGTGTCCCGGGCCCCGTCACACGGGTCGCACGCCCAGGTCGTGCCCGAACACCTGCCGCGGGTCCCAGACGGCCTTGATCCGCTGGAGGCGAGCGTAGTTGTCCTTGTAGTACAAGCGGTGCCAGGGCACCCCGGAGGTGTTCCACTCGGGGTCGGCCATGTCGAGGTCCGGGTAGTTGATGTAGCAGCCGTCGGCGCCGCCCCGTCCCGGCACCGGCACGCCGCCCGTCGTGGCGAACACGTCCCGGTACATGCGCCGCAGCCAGCCGATGTTCTCGGCGTCGGCCTCGGGGTCCTGCCAGGTGTTCATGAAGATGACGTTCACCACCGCGTCCCGGTGCGCGGTGGCGGTGGCCGAGGAGCCCACGGTGTTGATCCGGCCGCCGTACGACTGGAGCGACACGCTGGCCGCCTCGCTGCTGTGGTCGGCGCTGTCGAGATGGGTGAACAGAGCATCGATCTGCCGGCCCGTCAGGGAACGGCGGAGGTAGGCGGACTTGATCTTCTGCCGGCCCTTCTCCGCGTCCTGGGTCTCGGTGAGCTGCGTCGTGGCGGTGAACCAGGGGACCCGGACGGTCCCGGGGACGTACGGCGTGACGCCGACGCCCTCCGTCACGGCCGTCACGTACCGCTCCAGCAGCCGCTCGGCGTCCGGCAGCCCGGCGTCGACATGGGTGAAGCTGACGGCGCTGTGGCCGGGGTCGTTCTCCCGCAGCCGGCTCAGCAGCACCAGTCCGCCGTACAGGCCGGTGTACGGGGACCCGGCGCCGCTGTTGCGCTCGTGCCAGCGGCCGAAGTTGCCGACCAGCCGCCGCATCGCCGCCCGGTCCATGCCCTCGCGGGGGAAGATCACCGTGCTGGACAGGATCTCGGCGGGCGGGCGCGGGAGCAGGTGGGCGGGGTCGTCGCCGGTGGCACCGGGGGAGCGGAACCAGTAGCGGGTGACGACACCGAAGTTGCCGCCGCCACCGCCGGTATGGGCCCACCACAGGTCGCGGTGGGGGTCCTCGGGTTCGCGGGTGGCCACCACGGCACGGGCCCGGCCCGCGGCGTCGGCGACGACGACCTCGACGGCGTACACGTGGTCGGCGGCGACACCGAAGCGCCGGGACAGCGCCCCGTACCCGCCGCCCGCCACGTGCCCGCCGATGCCGACGGTGGCGCTGGCCCCGCCGGGCAGGGTGACGCCCCAGGTGTCGTAAAGCCTGCGGTACACGTCCATCAGCCGCGCACCCGGCTCGATCATGACCGCGCGCATCCGCGGGTCGTACGCGACGGCGTTCATGTCGCCGAGGTCGATCACCAGGCGCACGGCCGGGTCGCCCACGAAGTTCTCGTAGCAGTGGCCGCCGCTGCGCACCGCGACCCGCCGGCCGGAACGGGCGGCCTCGCCGACGGCACGGACCACCTCCTCGGTGGTCGTGGCCACGCGGAAGGTGGCCGGGCGCGCGGTGAACCGCTTGTTGTGGCCGCGGGTGGCGAGTACCTCGTACCGGGGGTCGCCCGGAGCGATGCCGCCCCCCGTAACGCCCGGCCCGCGGTGCCCGCCGGTGGTGGCCGCCGCGGCCGGGACGGGGCTCATCCCCGCGCCGAGGAGTCCGGCGGCCCCGACGGTGAACGTGCCGGCGACGAAACGCCGGCGGCTTGGAGTGGTCATCGTGTCCCTTCTCGGTGGGTCGTGCCGTGCGGTGTGCGGGTCCTCGCCACGGTCAGGCCGCCTCCCCGGCCGCCAGGGTGCGGTTGACGGCGTCCAGGTAGGCGCGCGGCGTCCCGGCGCCGTCGATGGCCTCGTCGAGTGTCACCTCGTAGTCGCGCTCGATGCGTCCGGTGGTCTGGAGCATGGCCAGCGAGTCGTAGCCGAGGTCGGTGAAGGGGATGTCCAGGACGTCGCCGTCCAGGTCGACGCCCTCGTCCTCGCCTGCGCACTCGCGCAGCAGGGCGGTCAGTTCGCTCAGTTCCAGCTGCTTCATCACACTGTCTCTCCGCGTGCCGGGCACGCTCGTCGGTGGAGCCGGTCAGTCGGCGCGGCGGACCACGGCCGCCGCGTTGAAGCCACCCCGGCCGCGGGCAAGGACCAGGGCGTGGCGCAGGCGGACACCGCGGCGCGGGGCGCCGGTCACCAGGTCGACGGGACAGTCCCCGGCCGGGCGCTCCGTGCCCGTGGTCGGCGGGATCACCTGCTCGCGCAGGGCGAACAGGGCCGCGGCCAGGTCCAGCGAGGCACCTCCCGCCAGCAGTCGGCCCGTCATGGACTTGGGCGCGGTGACCGGCACCCCGAAGCGGCCGAACAGGTCGGCGATCGCCGCGGCCTCCGCCCGGTCGGCGGCACGGTCGCCCGCCGCGTCCGCGAAGACCACGTCGACGTCTGCCGGTCCCACGCCCGCGTCGGCCAGGGCGAGCCGGGCCGCGTCGGCCAGGCGCGGGGAGCCGTCGGCGTCGAAGGTCGCCGCACACCCCGAGACCGATCCGTAGATGTGGGCACCGCGCTGCCGGGCCAACGCGGCGTCCTCCAGCACGAACAGCGCCCCGCCCTCGCCCACCACATGGCCGCGGGCCCCGGCGTCGAACGGCAGGAACGCCAGCGCAGGGTCGTCGGCGGTGCTCAGACCGCCGCCCGCCAGATGGGCCGCCCATCCCCAGGGGCACAGCGCCGAGTCGACGCCCCCGGTGATCACGAGCCGGGTGCCCCGGCGGATCTGCCGCCGGGCCTGCGCGACCGCGTCGAGCCCCCCCGCCTGCTCGGAGACGACGGCGCCGCTCGCGCCCCGCAGGCCGTGCCGGATGGAGATCTGGCCGGTGTTGACGGCGTAGAACCAGGCGAAGGACTGGTACGCGCTGACATGACGGCCGCCCCGGCTCCACAGCGCCTGGAGTTCGCGCTGCCCGAACTCGAATCCGCCCGCGGAACTGGCGGTGACCACTCCGGCGGTGTAGTCGGGCAGTTCGGCCGGGTCCACCCCGGCGTCGTCGAGGGCCTCCCGGGCGACGGCCAGGGACAGCCGGGTCACCCGGTCGGTCTGCGGCAGCAGGCGGCTGGACACGTGGTCGGCCGCGACGAAGCCGGGCACCTCGCCGGCCAGCCGCACCGGATAGCCCGAGGCGTCGAACAGGGTGACGGGACCGATGCCGTTCTCCCCGCGCAGCACGGCCGCCCACCAGGCAGCCGCGCCCAGGCCGTTGGGGGCGGCGACGCCGATTCCGGTCACGACGGGGGTCTCCGGGCGGGCTGCGGAGGGCCGGGTCGGCGCGGACACCGGCGAGGCCGTCGTCACGCCGCCTCCGCGAGCCGGGGGCGGGTCAGCACGATGGCGCTCTGGAAGCCGCCGAAGCCGCTGCCGACGCTGAGCACGGTGTCGGTGCGCCGCTCGCGGGCCGTGATCGGGGTGTAGTCCAGGTCGCACTCCGGATCGGGGTCGTGCAGATTGGCCGTCGGTGGCACGGTGTTGTGGGTGATGGCGAGGGCACTGGCGGCGACCTCCAGCGAGCCGATCGCGCCCAGCGAGTGGCCGATCATCGACTTGATGGAGCTGACCGGGACGGCGTGGGCGTGGCTGCCGAGACTGCGCTTGAAGGCGGCCGTCTCGTGCCGGTCGTTCTGCCGGGTTCCCGAGCCGTGCGCGTTGACGTAGTCGACGGCGGTCGGGTCGAGCCGTGCCTCGGCGAGTGCCGCCCGGATCGCCTCGGCCATCTCGCGGCCGTCGGCCCGCAGTCCGGTCATGTGGTACGCGTTGCTGCGGCTGGCGAAGCCGGAGATCTCGGCGTACATCGGCGCGCCCCGGCGGCGCGCGCGTGCGAACTCCTCCAGCACCAGGACCGCCGAACCCTCGCCCAGCACGAAGCCGTTGCGGGTCCGGTCGAAGGGCCGCGAGGCGGTCGTCGGGTCGTCGTTGCGCGGGCTGGTCGCCTTGATGGCGTCGAAGCAGGCGACCGTGATGGGGGAGATCGGCGCGTCGGTGGCACCCGCCAGCATGACGTCGGCGCTGCCCTCGCGGATCAGCTCGGCGGCGTACCCGATCGCGTCCAGGCCGGAGGTGCAGCCGTTGGACACCAGGGACACAGGGCCCTGGGCGCCGGCGGTCCGGGCCACTTCGGCCGCCAGCGAGCTGGGCACGAAGTAGTCGAAGAGGTGGGCCACGGCCCGGGTGTGGTCCACGGTCCAGTCCCGTCCGTGGTCGCTGACGACCGCGTACTCGGTGTCCAGGCCGGTGGTGCAGCCGACCGCGCTGCCGAGGCTCACCCCGGTGCGCAGGGGGTCCGGCGTCTCGTCGACTCCGCTGTCCGTGAGGGCCTCGCGGGCGGCGACGAGGGCGAACTGGGCGGCCCGGTCGAGCCGTTCGGCCTCAGCGGGGCCGAATCCGTGCTCGGCCGGGTCGAAGTCGGCCTCGGCGGCGATACGGGAGCGGAACGGTGCCGCGTCGAACAGGGTGATGGCCCGGGTCGCCGTACGGCCCGCCGTGAGCAGCTCCCAGAACGACTTGACGCCCACACCGCCCGGGGCGACCACTCCCATGCCGGTAATCACGACCCGTTTCATCGGATTCCTCACAGTCCTGAGCCTCGGTTGCGTCCTCGGACACCGAGCCTCACCCACGAGGCTGGAGCCTCACTCGATTCCCGTCCGCCGATGGCAGGAGCGCCGCGGACCCGGCCGTGGACACGACGGTGGCCGCGTCCGCTGACGGGGGGCAGGGACGCGGCCACCGGCGGTCACCGCCGGGGCCGGCGTGGGGCCGGTCCCGGGCGGCATCCAGGGGTGGAGCGGGTCGTCGGCCGGTGCGGCCGACGGGGGGTCAGTGGCTGAGCCGGGCGAACCGGCGCAGGGCCAGCGGGAAGAAGACGGCGAACAGCCCCACCGCCCAGAGCACGGCCGCCAGGATGTGCCCGGACGCGCCGCCGACGCTGCCGAACAGGTCCCGTACGGCCGTCGCGGTCTGGGACATGGGGTTCCACTGCACCACCGTGCCCAGCCAGTCCGGCATGGACGCGGGGGTCGCGATGGCGTTGGACAGGAATCCCACCGGCCAGACCAGGATCTGCACGGCCTGCACCAGTTCCGGTTTCCCAGCCACCAGGGCCAGGTGGATGCCGATCCACAGCATCGCGAACCGGAACAGCAGCAGGAGGCCCACGGCGCCGAGGAACCCGGCCGCCGTCGTGTGCGCCCGCCAGCCGATGGCGTACCCGACGCCGATCATCACGGCGAGGCTCACCGTGGACTGCAGCATGTCCGCCGCCGAACGGCCCACCAGCACCGCGCCGTTGGCCATCGGCATGGACCGGAACCGGTCGATCACGCCCTTGTTGATGTCCTGGGTGACCGCGATCACTGTGTTCTCCAGGCCGAAGGCCATGGTCAGCGCGAGGATGCCGGGCACCAGGTAGTCGATGTAGTCGCCGCCGACGTCCCGGCCGCCGCCGATCAGATAGCCGAACATCAGCAGGATCATCACGGGGAAGACCACGCCGACGGCCACCTGTACCGGCTGCCGTCCCCAGTGGGCGAGTTCCCGCCGGGTCATGGTCCAGGAGTCGCTCAGCGCGAAGGCGAGACCACCGCCGTTCTCGCGCACCGCGTGCGTCGTGCCCACCGCGCTCACACCGCCTCCCTGGTCCGGGTCTCGTCCGACGCCGGGGCCTCCTCGGAGCGCCCCGTCAGCCGCAGGAACACCTCGTCCAGGGTGGGCCTGCGCACAGCGATGTCCTCCGCCTCGATGCCCGCCGACTCCAGCAGCCGCACCACTTGGGTGAGCGCGCTCATCCGGTCGGTCACGGGCGCGCTGAACCGCCGGCGGTCGGTGTCCACCGTGACGTCGGCGGCGGCGAACGGCATCAGGGCCACCGCGGCGGCCAACTGGGACGCGTCGCGCAGGACGACGTCGATGCGGTCGCCGCCGGTACGCGCCTTCAGCTCGTCGGCGGTGCCGTCGGCGATGACCCGCCCCTGGTCGACCACCGAGATCTGGTCGGCGAGCTGGTCGGCCTCCTCCAGGTACTGGGTGGTCAGCAGCACCGTGGTGCCGCCGCCGACCAGCGAGCGCACCGACGCCCAGACCTCGGCCCGGCTGCGCGGGTCGAGCCCGGTGGTCGGCTCGTCGAGGAAGAGCACCTCCGGCTCCGTGATCAGCGACGCGGCGAGGTCGAGCCGCCGCCGCATGCCGCCGCTGTACCGCTTGACCTGCTTGGCACCGGTGTCCGTGAGGCCGAACCGCTCCAGCAGCTCGTCGGCGCGGGCGCGGGCCCGCCGGGCGCCGAGGTGGTAGAGCCGGCCGAACATCTCCAGGTTCTGCCGGCCGCCCAGCTCCTCGTCGAGCGCCGCGTGCTGGCCGAGCAGTCCGATGCGGGCCCGCACCCGGTCGGCCTGCGTCACCACGTCGTACCCGGCGACTGTCACCCGGCCCGAGTCCGGCCGCAGCAGCGTGGTCAGGACGCGGATCGTCGTCGTCTTGCCCGCGCCGTTCGGGCCGAGGAGGGCGTGCACGGTGCCGCCTCCCACCCGCAGGCCCAGACCGTCCAGAGCGGCCTTGTCCCCGTATCGCTTTCGTACGCCCTCGACGTCGATCGCGTCGGCCATGCGTCTCCTCCGCTCATGTAGTCAATCTTGACTACTGCTCGCCGCACGTTAATGCCCGCTTGGCGATTGGTCAAACTTGACTACATGGACGCGTGCCGGTGCCCCGTCCGCCGGCCGGGCGGCGCTACCTCGGCGCTCGTCTCCCGGATGCCGCTCCCCGGTCGCGTACGGGTTGCGCTCGCCCTCCGCGAGCACCACGTGCATCCCCGAGAACGGCTCGCCCTCACCCGCGAAGGTGTACTCCCCGCCCTCCAGGCGCCGGATCGGCCCCTCGGTCCACGCGGCGCCCGCGGCGCCCGCGTCGGCCGCGTGGAGCCACAGGTGCATGATCTCGCCGATGTGCCCGAGCCGGTACGGGCCGCCCTCCGGCGTGCAGTACCCGGAACCGACGCGCGCCACTCCCGGCCGGCCCGCGATCGCTCCCGCGGCGGGCCCCGCACCTCCGCGCGCTCCAGGCCGACGATGAAGCCGAGCGCCGCGAGGGGACTGCGGTCCTGCACCGGAGCGGCCGGCGGTCCGCCGTACGGCCGTATTCCTCAGCCTGCGTGAGGGCCCATGTGGCGCCCTCGGCCCCGGCAGCCCGCCGACGGAACCGAAAAACATGCTGTGACCTGGGCGTTCTTCCGCTTCGGCGCATCATGACATGGTTCCGATGACGCAGCACTTCGCGTGCGTGGCGATGCTGGAGCCGGTGGCGAAGGGGGCCCGAGCCGCATGGCCGCCCGCCGAGTGACTGGACAACGTCTCGGACGAACGCCTCACGGGCGGATGCCGGGAGAGGTTACTGGGCGGGGCCTGGAAACAGCCCGACGACTCGGTCCCGCTGACGACCGTGGCCCGGACGAAAGGCCGGGCCGCGGAAGCGGGGGAGGGGGGTGAGCCGGTGAGGTTGGCCGGTGTCAGGCAGGATGCCGGGGTGCCCGGCTCGCGGAGGGGTCCCGTGGTGTGTCAGTAGGCCCCGTTTACCGGAATCCAGCCGGAGTGGGCCCTGGGCTCCCAGAAGGAGTCCGTGTCACTGTCGTATCGCAGGACCTGGAGCTTCACATCGCCGTCCTCGCGGTAGTCCTTGTCGCAGGTGCCCCAGGTTCCCGCACCTCCCTTGTGGACGCAGGCGAAGGGGGCGCGGCCGTAGTCGGTCGTGACCACCACGGCGGCGGACATGCCATCGGACTCCGTGTCCTTGGCCCAGATGATGTCGCCGTAATGCTGGAAGCACCCGCTGGAGCCATAGGTCACGGTCATGCCCAGACATGTGTCGGACGGGGGTGCCGCCTTCGTGAGCCCGCCCGACGTGGGGGCGGGGGCGTCGGCGGGGGCGGGGGCGTCGGCGGGGGTGGCGACGGCGTCCTCGATCATGGTGCCGGCGGGCAGCTCGACCCGCTGCCACCGACCCGACGGGGCGTCATCAGCCGTCGCGGGAGCGGCGGCCGCTATGGACAGCGCGAGCGCCGCGGCTCCGCCCAGCACGCTCAGCTTCACTCGCCGGTTTTCCCGCGGCATGCGCAAACCCCACCCCTGGACCCCGTTTTGAGGGCCTCTTCCGGAAAATTCATGAACGGGTTGTGAGGGTAGTGAACCTTCTTGGTCGATGAAAGGGGTTTCTGCAGCTGCTTGGATCGAGCGGTTCGCCCGCGCTCGTCGGAATCCTGGACAGGCGCCGGCAGACGGAAGCGGCCGAAGCCTGGTTCGGCTTCGGCCCCGTGCCACCTGCTGTCGGTCGTGTGCGGGCTCTATGTGTGCGGCGCGTGCTTGGTCGGCTTGGCAGTCTCGATCGTGATCGTCGAGGACGAAAGGCCGGGTACAGCACACTGTTCGGGAATCTTGGTGGCGACGGTGGCGCACTTCTTCGGAGTGTCCACCACGGTCCCGGGGGCCTGGGCCGCCAGGTGCGGTTCTTTGGTCGTGCTCCTGGCGATCCCGCCGTGCCCGACGCGAGTCTCCAGCGTGGCGGGCTCGGGCGAACTGTCGGCGTGGCCGGTGTCCACGGCGGTCGAGCAGGCTCCCGCCGAGACGGAGGCGCTGAAGACCAGCATGCCCGCCAGCATGATCCTTCGAATGCGCATGAAGCCTCCGCGGAATCAGTGTGATCGGTTGCTTGCCAATCGGCCAACTCTGCCATGAGCGCCGGTGCGAGAGGAGGCGAAGGTGTGAAGGAACATCATCCTGCGGGCGCTTGCGAGACGTCTGCCGTCTCCTCACCAGGCGGTTCACCTCGACAGGCGGTTCACGAAGCCTGGTGAGGAGACGGCAGGGCTGTGTGTCCGGTCCGGTCAGAGGTTGATGACGACGGCCTTGGTCTCGGTGTAGGCGTCGATGACGTCGGGCCCGTGTTCACGGCCGATGCCCGACTCCTTCATGCCACCGAAGGGAAGCGGTCCGGTGCTCATGTCGTGCCCGCCGTTGATCCACACCGTTCCGGCCTGGAGCCGCTCGGCCATCCTGTGCGCTTCCGCAAGGTTGTTGGTGTACACGGTGGCGGCGAGACCGTATCGCGTGTCGTTGGCGATGCGCACGGCTTCGGCGGCGTCGTCGAAGCTCAGGAGCACCGCGACGGGGCCGAAGATCTCCTCCTGCGCGACGCGCGAGGAATTGTCCAGACCGGTGACCAGGGTCGGACCGACGAACAGGTCGTTCTCATCGGTCTCAGCGGTGATGACCTCGGCGCCGAGCGAGCGAGCGAGGTCGATGTAGCCCGTCACCTTCTCGTAGTGCGCGCGAGAGGCGAGGGGGCCCATGACGGTGGTCGCCTCGAACGGGTCGCCCATAGCCTTGGACCAGTTGGCCAGCTGTTCGGTGAGCAGGCGGGTGAACTCCTCCCGCACACTCTCCTGCACCAGGATGCGGGACCCGGCGACGCAGCCCTGCCCACTGCCTGCCAGGTACCCCAGAGCGGCGGAGGCGGCGGCCTCGTTCAGGTCGGCGTCGTCGAGGACGATGACCGGCGACTTGCCGCCCAGCTCCAGCGTGACGCGCTTGAGGCTGTCCTTGGAGGCTTCCAGCACGTGCTTGCCGACCGCGGTGGACCCCGTGAAGCTGACCTTGTCCACGTCCGGGTGGGTGATGAGCAGTTCACCGGTGGTGGGCCCGGGGCCGGTGACGACGTTGAGCACGCCGTCCGGGAGGTCCGTGTGCTCGTGGATGAGCTGGGTCAGGCGCAGCCAGCTGAGCGAGGACTGCTCCGAAGGTTTCGCCACCACCGTGTTCCCTGTCGCCAGGGCGGGTGCGACCTTGTATCCCATTTGCAGCATCGGGCCGTTCCAGCTGGCGATGGCCACCACCACACCCAGAGGACGCCGGGTGGTGTACTTCAGCTGTGTCGGCGCTGAGGGGGCGGTCGTGCCGTAGATCCGCGTGGGCCACCCGGCCGCGTGCCGGAACACCTCAACGGTGTGGTGGACCATCCACCGGGTGCCGACGAACGGCCCGCCCATCTCCAGCGAGTCGAGAGTGGCCAGCTCTTCGGCGTTCGCCTCCATCACGTCCGCGATCTGGTGCAGCACACGGCTGCGCCGCTCAGGAGTGATACCGGCCCAGTCCGCGGACCCGAACGCACGCCGGGCCGCGGCAACCGCCAGGTCGACGTCCTGCTGGTCGCCGACCGCGATGTTCGTGAGTGTCCGCTCCGTCATCGGGTCGATGCTGGGTACGTGGACACCGCCGGCGGGCGGCTGGTCCCGGCCGTCGATGAAATGGCCGTGCGACTGGTCGAGAAAGGCCGGAGCGGGACGGTTGGGGGTGAGGGGGTGCTGGGTGCTCATCAGGTGCGTTCCTTGCATGTCCGCTGGGCGTTGGAGTGCGCGTTCCAGGACCGGCGGCCGGCCGCCACGGAGGCGGCGCTTCCTCCGCGTCGGCCGCGAAGGGCCCGCTCAGGAGTGGTGCGCCGCCCCCTCACCGCGGAGATGTCCCACCGAGAACGGTGAATGATGTCCCACCGAGAACGGTGAATATCGTTCGCCCCGCTGCCGGCCGGGTCGGAACAGGCATGTCTCCATGTTCCTTACGCGGACCACGTCCGGCCTTGCCTGAGACGGTCAACTTCTTGCCCGATCCCCGGACGCAAGGACCCGGGCGCCCCCCCACAAGCGCCCGGATCAGCCCACACGCGCCGAACCAGCGACCGGCAGCGGTCGACGAACGCGGTGGGCGGTCGTCGACCGCGCCGCGGATGCTGCCGCGGCCGTCGGTCAGGCCTCGGCCAGTCGCCGCACGGCTTCGGCGACCCGCCCCGCCCCGTCCTCCGTGGCCATGTGCCGCGCCGCTCTCGTGGCGGCTCGTGCGTACGCCGGGTGGCGCGTCGCCCGGCCGAGTGCGTCGGCGAGGCGCTCCGAGGTGAGAGAGCGGAAGGGGATCGGCTCGGTGGCCGCGCCGAGTGCGGCGAGGCGTGCCGCCCAGAACGGCTGGTCCGCGGCCACCGGTACGGTGACGGCAGGCACCCCGGCGCGCAGGGCGGCGGCCGAGGTTCCGGCCCCCGCGTGGTGGACCACCCCGGCCAGCCGCGGGAACAGCGGGGCATGCGGTACGTCGCCGAGGGTGAGTACGTCGTCGCCCTCGGCGGCCAGCCCCGCGCTGCCCGCCTGGAGAATGCCGCGCAGACCGGCGTCGCGCAGGGCTCGTACGGCGATCTCGCTCAGCCGTTCCCCCTCGCCCGCCGCCATGCTCCCGAAGCCGATGAGGACGGGCCGAGGCCCGGCTTGGAGGAAGTCCTCCACGACCTCGGGCAGCTGTTCGTTCGCCTCGTGAGGAGGCCACCAGTTGCCGACGACCTCCACACCCGGCCGCCAGTCGGTGGGGCGGGGCACGAGCGCCGTGCTGAAGCCGTACAGGAGCGGCCAGTTCGCGCGCTCCTGCCGACGGCGCGTCGCGGAGGCGGAGTCCGGCGGCAACCCGAGCCGCCGGCGCAGCCCGGCGACCGCCTGCTCGTAGACGCGGTCGGTCATACGGAGCGCGAAGCGTCCGGCCACGCGGTTGGCGAGGCGGCCCAGCGAGCGGGCGCCGGTGACGACCGGCGGGAAGTCGCCGGTCGGCTCGGTGGGCTGGAGGTACACGCCGAGGCTCGGTGTGCCCGTGGCCTCGGCGAGGTGCCAGCCGAGCGGAGCCGTCGTGGTCGAAAGGAGGAGCAGGTCCGTGCCCTCGGCCATCACGTCGGCGAAGCCCTGCCCCAGGTCCGAGATGAACGCCGCGGCGGTGCGCATCAGTTCACGTCTGCCCTGGGCACCTCCGGACGCCCGGGCGTCGGCGGGGAGGCCGCGGAAGTCGAGTCCCGCGTCGCGTACGAGGGGCGCGAAGGCGTCCGTGGTGGCGAGGACCACGTCGTGTCCGGCCCGGCGCAGCTCGGCGCCCAGGCCCGTGTACGGCGCGACATCACCGCGCGAGCCGGCGGCGGCGACGAGGATCTTCATCGGGCTTCCCCCGGTGCGGAACGACGGCCCGCGTTGGCGTGGACCGCTCTGCCCAGGTAGGCGGCGAGGCCCGGCCGTTGCTGCGACGGCGGAACGACCAGGGCGAAAGCGCGCGGGTCGGCGACGAAGTCGTCCGCGATGCGCCGGTGCATGTCCGGCGGGCAGGAGGTGAACCAGCGCGAGATGTGCAGGCGGTGCTCCTCGGCGAGGTCCCTTGCCCGCTCGCCGTCGCTCGGCTCCCCCTCGTCGAAGGCAGCGAGCAGCTCCGCACGCCAGGCGGTGGCCTCGCCCATGAGCCGCCGCCAGTCCTCCTTGGTGTGGGCGGCGGCGCGGGCCATCGCCTCGCGCTGTCCCTCCGAGTGCGCCCACTTCTGCTCCGCCTGGGTGGCGTAGCTCAGGTCGAAGGTGATCTCGCCGAAGACCTCGAAGCGTTCCCGGGGGCTCAGGGACACCCCGGTCCGATGGACCTCGATGGCCCGTTCCGCGGCCTCCGCCAGCTGCTGGAGCCTGGCGATCTCCTCACTCAACCGCCGCTGTCTGGCCTGGAGATACTCCAGCGCGTTCACCTGCGGATCGCTGAGGATCGCGGCGATCTCGTCGAGCGAGAAGCCGAGTTCGCGGTAGAAGAGAATCTGCTGGAGGCGGGCCAGGTCCGCGTCGCTGTAGAGGCGGTATCCGGCCGGGCTGCGCCCGCTGGGCGAGAGCAAGCCCGCCTTGTCGTAGTGATGCAGGGTCCGCACCGTCACCCCGGCGAATGCCGACACCTGACCCACGGAATAGCTCATCCACCTGCCCTTTCGTCGGTGTACAGCCTTGAGCCTGACGTAGGGGGAGGGTCAACCCGGCCCCGCGGAGTGCGGGGCCGGGCCGGGGCTGGTGAGGTCAGTCGCCCGTAGTGGGCAGCGGTTTGGTGGTGAGCGAGACGTCGAAGAGGTGCAGGACGCCCTTGTCGCTGGACTGCGGCAGGACCACGGACTTCACCCGCTTCGCCGGGTCCAGGGCCTCGGGAGCCGTACCGAAGACCACGGTGCGGGTGGTGTCCGCCGTACCGTCGGCGCGGTTGCGGCCGGTCGTTTCGACGAGCGGGACGTTGCCGAAGCGGTAGTCGGTGCCCGGGGTCCAGTCGGTGAGAGCCACGGGGACGTCCTGCGTGGTGCCGTCCGTGTACTCGACGCGCGCCGTGCCCTGGGCCGGGCCGTTCGTGGCGAGGCCGAGGAAGGAGATCCCGGTCGCCGCCGTGCCCGTGCGGCCGCCGACGGCGATGCGCTGGCCGTGCGGAATCCAGTTGTCGGGCTCCCCCGGGGCCGTGCGCGGCCACGTGAAGGTCACGCCCGTGTCGCCCAGCGGGATCTTCGCCCCGGGAGCCGCGCCCGCTTCCGCGAGGCGCTCGCGCGAGAGGGAGTTGTCGCTCAGGTCGAGCGAGCCCGCCGACTTCGCGCCGTCCGCCGTCGTCCCGACGTCGTTGCGCGCGTCCGAGCCCGCGTCGTACGAGGGCGGTACGTCACCGGCCCGTGTGCCCCAGGCGCCCGGCTTCGCCGCCATCGTGAAGTCGAGCGTCCCGCCGCGCCGTGCGAAGTCCTCGCCGACCCAGCTCGCGGTGCTCGTACGGCCGTTGACCTTGAGGGAGCGCACGTAGGGGCGGTCGCCCGTCGTGCCCGGGGCGTTGAGGCGCAGTGTGCGGGTGCTGTCCTGGCTGCGGATCGTGACCTTGTCGAAGAGCGGGGCGCTCAGGACCAGGTTCGCCGTGCCGTAGATCGTCGGGCTGAGGCCAAGGTTCGCCCACACGTACCAGGCGGAGAGCGCGCCGAGGTCGTCGTTGCCCGGCAGCCCGTCGGGGCCCGTGCCGTACAGCTCGCTCGTCGCGCGCCGCAGTGTCTCGCCCGTCTTCGCGGGCTGCCGCAGCCAGTTGTAGACGTACGGGGCGGAGAAGCTCGGCTGGTTGGAGAGGTAGGCGCCCTTCGTGCCGTACACGCCCGCGTCCAGCTGGCTCAGGTGCTCGTCGAGTTCGGCGCTCACCTTCGCCTCGCCGCCGCGTGCGGCGATGAGTCCGCCGATGTTCTGCGGGACCATCCAGCCGTACTGGTAGCCGGTCGCCTGGTCGAACTGGTCGCCGCGCTGCCCGAGGTCGAAGTCCCGGTCGAAGCCGTTGCGCGAGCGCGGCCGGATCTCCTGGGTGACCGGGTCGAAGACGTTGCGCCAGTTCTGCGCGCGCGCCATGAAGCGGTTCTCGGTCTCCTTCTGGCCCAGCCGCCCGGCCAGTTGGGCGATCGCGAAGTCGTCGATGGCGTACTCCAGCGTCTTCGACGTCGCCGAGTCGCCCTTCGCGTTCTCCACGAAACCGGCGCCGAAGTACTGGAGCGCCGCCGTGCGCCGCGTGTTCGTCGCCGGGAGCGACTGCGTCTCGACCATCGAGCGCAGCGCGCCCGCGCGGTCGTAGTGCGTGCTGCCGAAGGCGTCGATCGCGGAGAGCACCGCCTGGAGCGAGTCGCCGGTCATCTTCTGCTGCGCCTGGTTCAGGTGCGGCCAGTTGGGCCAGGTGCCGGTCTGCTCGACCATGTCCACGAGCGACTGGTTGACGTCGTCGCCGATCTTCGGGAAGAGCAGCGCGAGCAGCTGCGCCTGTCCGCGGTAGGTGTCCCAGCCCGAGTACGTCGTGTAGACGTGGTGGCCGCGCGCGACCGTGCGCACCTTGCCGTCGTACCCCGGGTAGCGGCCGGACACGTCGTCGGTCACGTTGGGGTGCAACTGGGCGTGGTACAGCGCCGTGTAGAACTTCGTCCGCTCGGCCGCCGTACCGCCCTCGACCTTGACGGTCCCGAGGTTGCGCTCCCAGGCACGGCGGGCCTCGGCGCGTACCGCGTCGAAGGAGTGCCCGGCGCTCTCGGCCCGTACGTTGCGCGCGGCGCCGTCGACGTCCACGTAGCTCAGGCCGGTGTGCGAGGTGACCTTCGCGCCGCGCGGGAAGGTGAGCCAGGCGCCCGCGCCGTGCTTGCGGTCGCCGCCGTCCGCGCTGTTCGCTCCGGGTGTGACGTCGTCGCCCTGCCAGGTGCCGTGCGCGGTGAAGGGCTTGTCGAAGGTCGTGGAGAAGTACGCGCGGTAGTGACCGCCGCCCTCGCACACCGAAGCGGCCTCCACCCAGCCGCTCACGGTCCGTCCGGAGACGCTGACATGGCTGTCGTAGACCGCGTTGTTGGACCCGGCCACGTCGAGCAGCAGCGTCGCGCTGCCGCCGTCGCGCGGGAAGGCGTACCTGCTCACGGCCGAGCGCGTCGTCGCCGTCAGCTCGGCGGTCACGCCGTTGCCCAGCGCCGCGCGGTAGTAGCCGGGCGCCGCCTCCTCGGCGTCGTGGTCGTAGTCGAGGTAGTACGAGGTGATGTCGGCGGCGGGGCTCCGCGGCAGGCCGCCGTCGGGGAGGGCGCCCGCGTACGGCAGGACGGGGAAGTCGAAGGCGCTGAAGCGGCCTTCGCAGCCCGTGCCCGACAGGCGCGTCATGCCGAAGCCGCGCAGCTTGTCGGCCGTGTACTCGTAGCCGCCCTTCTGGTCGCCGTCCGATGTGCGGTACGTCGTCGGGCTCGACTGGACCATGCCGAAGGGCAGCGCGGCCCCCGGCCACGTGTTGCCGTAGGCGCTGTTGCCCTTGTTCTGCGTGGTGTCGAGCTTCGTCCCGATGAAGGGATCGACGGAGTCGTAGGCGCTCGCCGCGCGGCCGGGCGCGGGGCGGCCGGTGTGGGCCTGGGCGGCGGGGACGCTCGCGGTGAGGAGGCCGAGCGAGGTCACGGCGGCGATGAGGAGACCCGCGCCCCTGCGCCGGGCGGGGGGCGCAGGTTCGCGGGCGGAAGTACGGGGCGTGCGCATGGCGCTTTCCCTTTCGGCGGTGCCCGGGACGGGAGCGGGGGAAGACCGGGCTCCGGCCCTCGGACAACGTTGTCATGTCGAGGCAGGGCGACCGTACCCCGCGCGCGGCGAACGAGGGAGGGGCCGGTACGCGAATTCCCGGCGCCGCGCGAGGAAAGTTCCCGTACCCGTGTTCCTCCCGGTGGCCGGCCGATCGGTGCGAAAGGGCCGGTGACACCGCTCGCCGGAGCGGTGACATCCGGCCTGCGCGGTGGCAACTCGTGCTCCCGTGGCGCACGTTGGGGTCTCGCGGGGGCCTTGACAGCGTCCCGGGCAGGCCGTTCCCTGACCCAGGAACGTGAAGGCGACCGAGAGGGAAGGTGTGGCGAAGGTGAGAAAGTCCGTACGCTCCGCGAGGGCGGCGCTGCTCGGGTGTCTGCTCGTCACCACCGGGCTGACGGTGCCCGCGACCGCCGCGCACGCGGCCGGGCAGGTGTGCGACAAGTACTGCGACGCGCGCGACCCTGCCGCCGCGAACGGTGAGCGCACTCCGGTGAGCGCCTCGCTCTACGGAAGGACGATCACCCTTCACCTGTCTGACAACGATGTCATGGGCTGGGGCTCCATCGAGAAGGGCAGCCCGGGCGACCAGGTGTGGCTCGACCGCTCCTTCGACGGCGGGCGGAGCTGGTCATCGGGCAGCAAGCTCGGCGCGACCGCCGTGCCCGAGGGGCGCGAGAGCTGGCGCACCCTCATGTACAACGTGGACGAGTGGAACACCGGAGCCATCGGGGCCCTGCGCGCCTGCGGCAAGGCGGGCGACCGCGCCGAGATCGCCTGCACCGGCTGGGCGCGTACGGACTGGAACGCCTGGAGCCGCAGCACGGCGGCGGCGACCGCCCTCATGGCGAACTACGACAGGGACAACGGGAAGTTCGCCGGCTGGTGGACATCGGCGACCGCGCTCACCTCCGTCATCGACAACATCCGCGTCAGCGGGATGCCCAGCTACAAGTACGCCATCTCCACCACGTGGGAGAAGCAACGCGGCGCCGAAGGGGGCGACTTCACCAACAGCTACCTCGACGACACCGGCTGGTGGGGCCTCGCCTGGGTCGCCGCGTACGACGAGACCCACGAGCAGCGCTACCTCGACACCGCCCGCAAGGACGCCGACCACATGGCCGCCTACTGGACCGGCACGTGCGGCGGCGGCGTCCAGTGGGCCACCGACAAGCCCTACAAGAACGCCATCACCAATGAGCTGTACCTCCAGCTCAACGCGGCCCTGCACAACCGCGTCGAGGGTGACACGACCTACCTCGCACGCGCGCGGGACGAGTGGTCCTGGTTCCGGGGGAGCGGCCTCATCAACTCCGGCCACACCGTCAACGACGGCCTCGGCGACGACTGCGCCAACAACGGCGACACGACGTGGACGTACAACCAGGGCGTCGTCCTCGCGGGGCTCGCCGAACTGCACCGCGCGACCGGTGACGCGAGCCTGCTCGACAGCGCCCGTACCCTCGCCGACGCCTCCACCTCGTCCGGCTACCTCAACCCCGGCGGCACCCTGCACGAGCCCTACGAGCCGGACGGCACCGGGTGCACGTCCAACGGCGACTCCTTCAAGGGCGCCTACGCGCGGGGCCTCGGCATCCTCGACAGGGAGCTGCCCGACCACCCCTACCGCGCCTACATCGCGCAGCAGGCCGACACCGCCTACGCCAAGGACCGCAACAGCTTCGACCAGTACGGGCCCCACTGGGCAGGACCCCTGACCGGCACGGGCAACGGCTGCCAGCACAGCGCCCTCGACCTGCTCAACGCGGCCGAGGACGACTGAGCCGGGCCATGCGAGCCGCACCCGGCCGCATCCCTCTCGCGGCGCCCGGCCCCGTACCCCCACCCGAACCGCCGCCCCGCCCCCACACCATCCGGGAGACACCGCACCGTGACCCGTACCCGAAGAGACCGCACGCGCCCCGCAGCGGCGGCCGTCCTCCTCCTCGCCCTGCTCGCCGCCTTCCTGCCGCTGGGCGGGACGGCGTCGGCGGCGGCCGAGGGAGACGGCGACCTGCTCACCGGGCAGTGCCCCGGCGCCGTGCCCGTGGGGAACACGAGCGTGACGACGAAGGACCCGTCGTACGGCGCGAGCGACCGCATCATCGACCTCGCCAACATCGGCGCCGCGCTCGCCTGGGACATCGGCGCCGTGATCGGCGCGATGATCGTGGACGAGGCGCAGAAGGCGGAGCGCGTCGAGACGTTCGTCGGTGACGTCCAGGACTGCTTCCCCGGCTACAACGTCATGGTCACGCAGCCCAAGGGCCTCACGACGCAGCACATGAAGGGCATGCTGCTCGCGAAGACGGTGTCGATCTCCAGCACCTCGTACCGCGTCCTCGTCTTCAAGGAGGGCGCCTTCCACAAGGACGGCGACCTCGGCTACAAGAACTGGGGATACAGCGGGTACTTCTCCCGCACGGACGAGAACCACACGGTCACCTTCACCGCGCCTCCGCCCGTCACGCGCGACAGCGACTGGTACGCCGACTCGGTGGGCGAACAGACGCCGATGTCCTGCGAGGTGAACGGCATCACCGCGCCCGACGCCGACCTCCAGCTCGCCGTGGGCGACGGCAGCGACGAGAACCGCGCGCGGGCCGACGAGAAGCTCCTCGCCCAGGCCATGCACTGCTGGCCGAGCCACAACATCCTGCTCCTGCACGACGGCGGGGCCGCGAAGTTCACCGGCACGGACTCGCTGAGGATGGCGGACGGCGAGCCCGCGTACAAGAAGCGGTTCGACATCGGCAACCGGACCTTCTGGCTGTACGTGACGGACACGGGCAAGGTGACGTCCACCGGCGACGGCGGCTGGCTCAACTGGGGCTACGGCGGCCACTACCAGCGCACCGAGAAGAACGGGGACGTGACCGTCGACTTCGCCCGGCCCGCCGAGGCCGACCTCAACCCCTCGGGCCCCTGGACGAGCGCGACGACCGACCTCGCGCTCCCCGACCCCGCGCACTACGTGTGCGCCGGGCCCCCGCCCGCCGGTGAGGGCACCTTCGCGCAGCGCGCCGCCGCGCAGCTCGCCCTCTGCTACCCCGGCACCAACATCCTCGTCGTCAAGAGCCTCAACGCCATGCAGTTCGCCCGCGCCGAGGGCCTGCGGCACGTGTGGGAGGGCAACGACGGGCACACCGACTTCGACGCCTTCGTGCTCCGCTCCGGCGACGTGCTCAACACCGGCGACGGCGGCTACGCCAACTGGGCCTTCTCCGGGCGGTTCGAGCGCCCGGAGGGCCAGGACGGGTACGTGTCCTTCTCGGCGCCGCCCGGTGACGGCGGCCAGGACCCCCGGGTGCCCGAACTCGGCTCCCGCCCGACGACGTTCACGGTCCGCTCGGGCGGTACGTCCTTCGACGTCGCGCAGCCCGCCGACTCGCTCGCCACGTACGTCCTCAAGGACGGCCAGGAACCGAGGATGACGCTCAGCGCGGCGGACGGCGCGAAGCTGACGTACACGATGGACGACTTCGACGTGAGCGCCCAGGGGCGGCAGCCATCGGCCACCGTCACCGTGGACACCGCGAAGACGCATCAGACGATCGACGGCTTCGGCGGTGCCATGACGGACTCGGCCGCGTCGCTCATCGCCGCTTCGCCGCACCAGGACGCGATCCTCTCGCAGCTCTTCGGCACCGGTGCCAAGCAGGCCGGGCTCACCGTCGTGCGCTCGCCGATGGGCTCCAGCGACCTCATGGCGGAGGGCACCGACGTGCACACCTACGAGGACACCAAGGGCAGCTTCTCCGCCGACGCCACGCCCGCCGACAAGCGGCAGATCGCCATGCTCCAGGCCGCCAAACGCGAGGCGGGCGGCGACTTCAGGCTCCTCGGCACCCCCTGGACGGCCCCCGGCTGGGCCAAGCGAGGCGGCAAGCTCGTCGGTGCCGAGTGCGGCACCGAACAGAACGAGCTGGACCGCACCAAGGCGGGCGACTACGCCGACTACTTCGCCAAGTACGTCGCCGCCTACGACAAGGCCGGCATCAGGCCCTGGATGGTCTCGATGCAGAACGAGCCCGAGAACTGCAAGACCGAGATGCCCACGACCCTGCTCAACCCGGACGACGAGGTCGCCCTCTCCAAGGCGCTCAGGAGCCGGCTGCCCGGTGACGTCGGGGTCCTCGGCTTCGATCACAACTGGAACGACCCCGACTACGTCCGCACCCTCACCGACCGGGGCCAGGTCGACGCCATCGGCTACCACTGCTACGACGGCACGCACTACGGGGCCCAGACGCAGAGCGTCAAGACGCTCATGACCGAGTGCTCCGGCTTCGTCGACCAGTCCTCCGACGTCGCGGGCAACATGGGCTGGGAGGTGGCCAACCTCCTCATCGGGCCGCTGCGCAACGGCTCCACCGGCTCCGTCTACTGGTCCCTGGCCCAGGACAGCGAGGGCGGGCCCGCACTCTCCACGCCCGAGGCCTGCCACACCTGCCGGGGCATGATGACCGTCGAAGGCGACGGCAGCTACACGCCCTCGCAAGACCTCTGGTTCTGGGGGCAGTTCGGGAAGTTCGTCCGTCCCGGCGCCGTACGCGTCGACTCCACGAACACCGGCGACCTCTCCACGGTCGCCTTCCGCGACGGTGACACCACGACCCTCGTCGTCCTCAACTCGCCCACCCACGCGGACGGTGGCGCGGCCGGCTCCAGCGAGGCCGACTACCGGGGCAGGATCGTGCAGTACGAGGACGACGGCAACGCGCAGAAGACCTCCTGGCTCGTGGGGGCCGACGGCTACCGCCGCTGGGTGAGCGATCTCGACACGTACGGCTGCCTCAAGGACGAGGCGGGGAAGCCGGACGCGGGCGGGCAGCCCGGCGGGACACTCGACAAGTACATCAACCTCAAGGACGTGTGGGCCGTGTGCGGCGCGAGCGTCATGGGGACCGACAGCGAGCTGGAGACGGGAACGTACCTGAAATCCGCGGGAGGTGCGCGCCTGACGCTCGGCAAGGACGGCAAGCTCGTCGCGAAGGACGCCTCCGGGATCGTGCGCTGGACCGCGCCGGCCACCGGTGACCGGCTCATCCTCCAGGAGGACGGCAACCTCGTCCTCTACGAAGGCGCGTCCGCCCGCTGGGCGACCGGCACCGACGGCAAGGGTGCCGCCTGGCTCTCGCTCCGCGACGACGGCACCTTCATCCTCTCCACGAAGGCCGACGACACGGTGTGGACGAGCCCCGTGGACGCCGCCGCCTACCGGGGACAGATCGTGCAGTGGGACGGTGACACGGCGGAGCAGAAGACGTCCTGGCAGGTCGGTCACGACGGCAAACGCCGTGTCATCCACGACTGGGACACCTTCAAGTGCCTGCACGACGCGGGCGAGGGCGACTCGCGCTCCGTCTCCAGCGACACCCTCGACAAGCTCCCCGACCTCACCGACGTGTGGGCCACCTGTGGCGCCGACCGCATCGGCGCGCAGGGCTCGCTGGAGAAGGGCGCGTACCTGAAGGCAGGGGATTACACGCTGGAGTCGCAGGCGGACGGCAACGTCGTCGAGTACCGGAGCGGGAAGGCGGTCTGGGCCACCGGCACCAAGGGGAAGGGCACGGTGCAGCTCACCCTCCAGGCGGACGGCAACCTCGTCGCGTACGACGACGGCGGGCACGCCGTCTGGTCGACAGGGACGAAGGGGAAGCGGCCCGGCTGGCTCGTGCTCGGGGACGACGGCTCGCTGCGGCTGTACGACGCGGACGGGAAACAGGTCTGGACCCGCTGAGACCGGGCGGCGGCCCGGGTCGCCCGGGTCGCCCGGGCCGCCGGGAGGGCCGCTCGCGCCCACCGCGACGGTTCCGCCCGGTCCCCGGGCGGCAGGGCGTCCGGGGACCGGGCGGCAGGGCGTCCGGGGGCCGGGCGGCAGGGCGTCCGGGGGCCGGGCGGCCGTGCGGCTCAGGGCGTCGGCCTCGCCCAGGGCGTGACCCCGAGCTTGCCGGTCGTTCCCAGGTCGAGGTGTTGGGGGACCGTCACGGGGGCCGCGCCCGTCCTCGCGCGGACGCGGACGTAAGGGACGGTGACGGGCGTGGCGAGGTCGGTGGTGTTGCGCCAGACCAGGCGGGCCGTCGCCGATTCGCCGGGCTTGAGGGTGAGGGGGCGGGGTGTCTCGTCGACCCCGATGCCCGTGGTGATCCCGTGACTGCCGTGGAGGACGCTGACGCCCTCGACCGGGGCGAGGGAGTCGTCGAGGAGTTCCAGGACGGGGTAGCCCCGGACCTCGTAGTCACGGGAGCCGCAATTGGTGAGGTGCAGGCCCACGACGCGCAGGCCCATCGCCGCGTCGCCCTTGTCGGCGTTCACCCGGATACCGCCGGGCGCACACGTGCCGGGGGCCTCCGCCACGGGGATCGCCGCGACCTCGGTCACCTTCGCTCCCGTGATCGGCGGCGCGCCGGACGGCGCCGCGTCCGCCCCGACCCTGCCCCGTACGGTCGTCCCCGGGCCGACGTTCTTCACGGTCGTCGACTGGCTGCTCATCGCACGCCCGGCGCTGTCCGTGAACATGATGGTGACCATGTAGGTCAGCGCCTCGGGGCCGTCGTTGGTGATCTCGTACGCGGCGCTGATGCCCGGGGCACTGCCGAGGTCGAGGCCCTCGGCAGTGGCGGAGTAGCTGCGGGCGGGAGCCGGCGAGGGGGAGCTGAGCGGGCGGGTCAGCGAGGTGACGCGTACGCCGTCCTTGCCGGGGTCGTCGATGGCCGTACGGGAGTCCGCCTTCGCGGAACTCTGGGCCGTCCCGGGACGTGTCGTCCCCTCCGTCCCGCAGGCGGTGAGCAGCAGGGCGCTCGCGGCGAGAGCCGCCACGAAGGGCAGGGCGCGGGCGGCGGCGGGGCGGAGCGGCATGGGTCTGTCCATCAGGTCATCCGATCAGCACCCGCATCCCGCGCGTGTGACGGAGGCCATAGTTCCGGTCACAGCAGTGTCACAAGGTCAGGGGGAGGGAGAATGCGGGCTGTGACTGACGACGACGCGAATCTGGACGACGACCCGCACCTGTGGCTGGAGGACATCGACGGTGAGGACGCGCTCGCCTGGGTGCGGGAGCGGAACGCCGATGCGGTGGCGGAGCTGGCGGGGGACGCCGGGTTCGACAGGCTGCGACAGCGCTTGCGCGAGGTGCTCGACGCGGGTGACCGCATCCCGTACACGACGCGACGAGGGCCTTACCGGTACAACTTCTGGCGCGACGCGGAGCACGTGCGCGGGGTGTGGCGGCGCACGGGCACCGAGGAGTACCGCGAGGACGTGCCCGCGTGGGAGGTCCTGCTCGACCTCGACGCGCTCGCCGACACCGAGGGCGTCGACTGGGTGTGGAGCGGGGCCTCCGTGCGCGAGCCCGACAGGGAACGGGCACTCGTGCTGTTGTCGCGAGGCGGGAGCGACGCGGTCGAGGTGCGGGAATTCGACCTGACGCGGCGGGAGTTCGTCGAGGACGGATTCCGGGTCGGCGAGGACAAGACCCGCATCGGATGGGCAGACCCGGACACCGTCCTCATCGCCACCGGGCTCTCCGGCGGCTCGCTCACCGACTCCGGGTACCCGCGCACGGTGCGGCGCTGGCGGCGCGGGACGCCGCTCGCCGAAGCCCCCGTCGTGTACGAGGCGGAACGGGGCGACGTCGCGGCCTGGGGCCTGCACGACCACACGCCGGGCTTCGAACGGGACTTCGTCGGGCGGATGAAGGACTTCTTCACCGGTGAGCTGTACCTCCTCGAAGCCGGTGACACGCGCGTCAGGATCGACGTGCCCGACGACGCCCGGGCGTACGTGCACCGCGAGCACCTGCTCGTGACCCTGCGGACCGAGTGGCTCGGGCACCCGGCGGGGGCGCTCCTCGCCTTCGGCTTCGACGCCTTCCTCGCGGGGGACCGCACGGCGCGCGTCCTCTTCGCGCCGGACGCGCACACGGCCCTCGTCGGGCAGGCGTGGACCCGTCACCACCTCCTCCTGACGACCTTGCGCGACGTGAGCAGCCACGTCGACGTGCTCACGCCGACGCCCGCAGGCCCCTGGAAGCGCGAGCCGCTCGCGGCCGTACCGCCGCTCTCCGACGCCGCCGTCATGAACACCGACCCCGACACCGACGACGCCTACGACCTCGACGTCGAGGGCTTCCTCCAGCCGTCCACGCTCTGTCACGGCGCCGTCGGAGCCTCCGCCGGAGTGCTCAAGCGCGCCCCCGCCCGCTTCGACACCGAAGGGCTCGCGGTACGGCAGTACTTCGCGACCTCGCGGGACGGCACGCGCGTCCCGTACTTCGTGACGGGCCCCGACCACGAGGCACACGGCCCCGGGCCGACGCTCCTGTACGGCTACGGCGGCTTCCAGGTCTCGCGCACCCCGGCGTACGGGGCCGTGAGCGGGCGCGCGTGGCTGGAGCGGGGCGGCACGCGCGTCGTCGCGAACATCCGGGGCGGCGGCGAGTACGGGCCCGGCTGGCACCGTGCCGCGCTCAAGGCCGAACGGCCCCGCGCGTTCGAGGACTTCGCGGCCGTCGCCGAAGATCTCGTCGCCCGGGGCATCACCACGCACGCCATGCTCGGCGCGACGGGCGGCAGCAACGGCGGTCTCCTCATGGGCGCGATGCTCACGCGGTACCCCGAACTCTTCGGCGCGATAGTCGCCGAGATCCCGCTGCTCGACATGCTCCGCTACCACCGACTCCTCGCGGGAGCCTCGTGGATGGCCGAGTACGGGGACCCCGACGACGCGGCCGACCGCCCGCACCTGCGCGAGCTGTCGCCCTACCACCGGCTCACCGCCGACCGCGCCTACCCGCCCCTGCTCCTGCGCACCTCCACGCGTGACGACCGCGTCCACCCGGGCCACGCCCGCAAGTTCGCCGCCCGCATGCGGGAACTCGGGCACTCGGTCCTGCTGTACGAGAGCCCGGGCGGCGGACACAGCGGAGGGAGCGACAACGGGCAGGCGGCCTTCAACAGCGCGCTCGTGTACACGTTCCTGTGGCGGCACCTCACGGGCGGGCGCCCCGACGGGCCGGATCGGCGTGCCGGCGGCTCAGCCCGGCCGGCCCTGGGCTGAGCCGCCGGCGGTCCAGGTCCAAGGCGTCGGCCGCCACGAGGGGTTCGGCGTGATGGGCGGGGGAGCGGGCCTCCGGGAACGGGAGCCGGGTCGCACCCGTGACCTCTTCCTCCTGGAGCGCGAGCGTCGGCGCGCTCTCCTCGGCGGGGCACAAGAGGAACCGGAAGTCGCCGGGCGCGTGGGCCGGTTCGCCCTTCCCGGGGCGTGCGCCGATCGCCCGCACCCCGATGGCGAAGGGCGCGTCGAGCGCGTACGGCGTCAGACACGGCCACTCGGGCCGCGGCCCCGTCTCCTCGCACACCTCGCGTACGGCGACGCCGGGAGGGCTCGCGTCCGTGGGCTCGGCGTGTCGTGTGCGGAGGGGAGATCCGCGCCAGGACAGGAGGGCGGGGAGGCCGGAGAGGAGGGCGCGGCCCTCGGGGCGGCCGCCGAGGCGGGCGTCGGGGACCGGGCGGACGGTGGCGGGGGTGAGTGGCATCGGGGCACCTCGCTGCTCGGGTGGCCGTCACCGCACGCGGGTGGGGCTGCTCGACTCCCGTACGGCCAATCGTGGCGCCAGGCTGAGGTGTTGGTGCTCGTGGGACGGATCGCCCTCGTTCAGGAGGAGGTTCGCCGCGAGGCTGCCGAGGGTGCGGGCCGGCTGGTGGACGGAGGTGAGGGGGACGGTCGCGGCCGCGGCGAACTCGATGTCGTCGTAACCCACGATGCGGATGTCGTCGGGCACCTTGACGCCCGCCGTGTAGAGGGCCTGGAGGACGCCGAGGGCGAGGAGGTCATTGGCGCAGAAGACGGCGGTGGGGCGCCGGGCGAGGCCCAGGAGGCGGGCGCCCGCGTCGCGGCCGCCCGCCACGTCGAGCCGCTCGGTGGCCAGTTCCCGCAGCGCCGACGGGGGCAGGCCCGCCTCGGCGAGCGCCTGGTGGGCACCCGCCCTGCGGTCGCGCACCTGCCGCAGGTGCGGGGGCCCGCTGACGTACGCGAGGTCGCCGTGCCCGCCCGCGAGGAGGTGCCGTACGGCGAGCGCGCCGCCCGCGACGTCGTCCACGCCCACCGCGCAGCCCTCGTCGCCCGCCGTGACGCTGTCGACGACGACGTAGGGGATGCCGTGCCGCCGGAAGGCGCGCAGTGCCTCGCGCCCCGGCCCCGAGGGGGTGACGAGGACGCCGCGCACGCGTTGCTCGGCGAAGAGCGCGAGGTAGTGGGCCTCCTCGGCGGGGCTCTGCGCGCTGTTGCACACCATCACACCGAGCCCGGCGGCGCGGGCCGCGCGTTCGGCGCCGCGCGCGAGCGCCGCGTAGAAGGGGTTGCCCATGTCGTGGACGAGCAGGGCGAGGATGCGGCTGTGGCCCGCGCGCAACTGCCGTGCGGAGTCGCGGCGTACGTAGCCGAGCCGCTCGATGACCGCGAGGACGTGGCGCCGGGTCCGCGCGGCGACGCGGTCGGGCTGGTTGAGCACGTACGAGACCGTGCCGGTCGACACCCCGGCGGCGCGCGCGACGTCCACGATGCCGAGCGGCCGCCCCGGGGGGCCGGGGGACGGGTGGCGTGTCATCGCTCGTCGCCCCCGTCCCCGTACCGGCGCTCCCGTACCCGCAGCTGTCAGAAGTGGTAGTCGCCGATGTTCTTCGCGTCGAAGACGGTCGGCTTGCCGAGGCTCACGACGCCGTCCTTGCCGATCGTGAACGAGCCGAGGTCACCGGCCTTGTAGGTCTCGCCCTCCTTGCCCGTGATCTGCCCGGACTCCAGGGCGATGGCGGTGTGCGCGGCGAGCGCGCCGAGCTTGGCCGGGTCCCACAGCTCGAAGGCGTCGACGGTGCCGTTCTTGACGTAGGCACGCATGTCGTTGGGGGTGCCGAGCCCGGTGAGCTTGACCTTGCCCTTGTACTTCGAGCCGGAGAGGTACTGCGCCGCCGCCTTGATGCCGACCGTGGTCGGGGAGATGATCCCCTTGAGCTTGGGGTGCTCCTGGAGGAGGCCCTGCGTCTGCTGGAAGGACTTCTGCGCGTCGTCGTCGCCGTACGCGATCTTGACGAGCTTGATGTCCTCGTACTCCGGCTTCTTCAGCTCGTCCTTCATGAAGTCGATCCACGTGTTCTGGTTGGTGGCCGTCTGGGCCGCCGAGAGGATCGCGATCTCGCCCTTGCCGCCGATCTGCTTCGCCATCTGCTGCACCTGCGTGCGGCCGAGGTCCTCGGCGCTCGCCTGCGAGACGAAGACGTCGCGGCAGTCGGTCTTGGTGTCGGAGTCGTACGTGACGACGCTGACGCCGTTCTTCATGGCCTGCTTGAGCGCGGTGCACAGGGCACCGGGGTCCTGCGCCGAGACGGCGATGCCGTCGACCTGCTGCTGGGTCAGCGTGTTGACGTAGCTGACCTGGCCGGAGGTGTCGGTGCCGCTGCTCGTACCGACCTCCTTGTACGTCGAGCCGAGCGAGGCGAGGGCCTTCTTGCCGCCGTTGTCCGAGGTCGTGAAGTACGGGTTGTTGACCTGCTTGGGCAGGAAGGCGACCGTGAGGCCCTTCTTCGTGGCGGCGCCCGGGTCGGCCTTCGCGGCCGAGCCGGAGGAGGAGTCCTCCTTCCCCGCGTCGTTCTTCGTGGTGCCGCCGCAGGCGGTGGCACCGGCGACGAGGGCAGTCGTCACGGCGAGCGCCGCGGTGAGCCTGCGGGTGCGGGCGGTCATGGACATGAGGGTTCCTTAGGGGTACGTACGGGAGGGGCGGGCGGTCCGGCGAAGCTCAGCCGGTGGCCGGGGCGGCCTGCGTGCGGGCGCGGGCCCTGGCCTGGGCGAGGCGGCGTCCGAGGCGCGGCGCGAGGACGGAGACGACGAGCAGGACGCCGGTCACGACGATCTGCGACTGCGAGGAGACGTTGAGCAGGCTCATGACGTTCTGGAGCGTCCCGAGCAGGAACACCCCGGCGATCGCGCCGCCGAGCGTGCCCCTGCCGCCGTCGAAGTCGATGCCGCCGAGCAACACGGCCGCGATGACGGAGAGTTCGAGCCCGGTCGCGTTGTCGTAGCGGGCGCTCGCGTAGTGCAGGGCCCAGAAGACACCGGTCAGCGCGGAGAGCACGCCGGTCGTCACGAACATCGACAGGCGCAGCCGCTTGACCCGTACCCCGGCGAAGCGCGCCGCCTCCTCGCTCGCGCCGATCGCGAAGAGCGAGCGGCCCAGACGTGTCTGGTGGAGCACGACGACGGCGAGTACGAGCAGGACGAGGAAGGGCACGGCGGCGTAGGGGAGGAAGGTCTCGCCGAAGCGGCCGGCGCCGAAGTCCAGGTACGGGGTGGGGAAGTCGGTGACCGAGTCGGAGCCGAGGACGATCTGCGCGATGCCCCGGTAGGCGGCCATCGTGCCGATGGTCACGGCGAGCGAGGGCAGCCCGAGGCGGGTCACGAGGAGCCCGTTGACCAGCCCGCAGACGACGCCGAGGAGCACGCACAGCGGGATGATCGTCTCGATGGCCATGCCGTGGTTCCACAGCGCGCCCATGACGGCACCCGACAGGCCGACCGTCGAGCCGACCGAGAGGTCGACCTCGCCGGAGACGACGAGCATCGTCATCGGCAGCGCGATGAGCGCGATCGGCAGCGTGTTGCCGATGAGGAACGACAGGTTGAGCGCGTTCCCGAAGTTGTCGACGAAGGAGAAGGAGCACAGGAGCAGGACGACGAGGAGCGCCCCGACGGCGGTGTCCCAGCGCACGGCCTCCGCGAGGCGCGAGGTGTCCCGGCGTGCGGCCCCCGCAGGCCGCGCGGCCTCCGCGCGTGCGGTCCCCTCGGCGAGCCGCGAGGTCTTGGTCGGCTCAGGCATGACGGGCACTCCTCTTCTGCGCGGCCTGCTTGCGCAGCACGGCGGCGACGCGCAGGGCCAGGACGCGGTCCACGGCGATGGCGAGCAGCAGCAGGACCCCGTTGATGGCGGTGACCCACACGGAGCTGACGCCGATGGCCGGGAGCACGCTGTTGATCGAGGTCAGCAGCAGGGCCCCGAGCGCGGCCCCGTAGACGGTCCCCGAACCGCCCGTGAAGGCGACGCCGCCGACGACGACGGCGCTCACGACGGTGAGTTCGTACCCGTTGCCGGTCGCCGAGTCGACGTTCCCGAAGCGCGCGAGGTACAAGGCGCCCGCGAGTCCGGCGAGGACACCGCACAGCACGTACGCGGTCAGGACGCGCTTGCGCACGGCGACCCCGGCGAGTCTCGCTGCCTCGGGGCTCGACCCGAGCGCGTACAGCTCACGGCCGCTGCGGAAGGAGCGCAGGTAGGAGCCGACGGCGAGCAGCACCACGAGGGCGAGGACCGCCAGGTACGGGATCGCCCACACGCCGTCGTGCCCGAAGTCGACGAAACCGTCAGGGAGATCGGCGGCGACGATCTGCCGCGAGCCGACCCAGATGGAGTCGATGCCGCGCACGATGTAGAGCGTCCCGAGCGTGACGACGAGGGCGGGGACCTTGCCGAGACTCACCAGGGCGCCGTTGAGCAGCCCGAAGACGGCGCCGACGGCGACCGCGTACAGCACCGCGACCCAGGCGTTGCCCCCGCCGTGCAGGTAGTCGCCCGCGGCGAAGGCGGAGATGCCGAGCACGGAGCCGACCGACAGGTCCACGTTGCGGGTGAGGACGACGACGGCCTGCCCGGTCGCGACGAGGACCAGGATCGTCGCGTTGAGCAGGAGGTCCTTGATCCCCTGCTGCGAGAGGAACTGCGTGTGGGAGACCTGGGTCGCCAGGACCATGACCACGAGCACGGCGGCGACGGCGAGTTCGCGCGCCTTGAGGACCCGGTCGAGCAGGCGGCGCCCGGGCGCGGTCTCCCGGGTGGGGGCGGTGACGGTGGTGGTGCTCATGCCGCCCTCCCTGTCGCGGCGGCCATCACGGACTCCTCCGTCGCCTCGGTACGGTTCAGCTCGGCCGTGAGCCGGCCCTCATGCATCACGAGGACGCGGTCGGCCATGCCGAGGATCTCCGGGAGGTCCGAGGAGATCATCAGGACGGCGACGCCTTCGGCGGCGAGCGACGACAGCAGCCGGTGCACCTCGGCCTTCGTGCCGACGTCGATGCCGCGTGTCGGCTCGTCGACGATGAGCACGCGGGGCCCGGTCGCGAGCCATTTGGCGAGCACGACCTTCTGCTGGTTCCCGCCCGAGAGGGTGCCGACGACGTCCGCGAGGCGCGCGTACTTCACCTGGAGCCTGACGGCCCAGTCGAGCGCGCGACTGCGCTCCGCCGAGCGGTTCATGAGGCCCGCACGGCTCGTGTCGGCGAAGCCCGTCAGGCCGATGTTGCGCTCGATGGACATGTCCATCACGAGGCCCTGGGCGCGCCGGTCCTCGGGTACGAGGGCGAGCCCGGCGCGCATCGCGAGGCTCGGGGCGCCCGGCCTGAGCCGCTGCCCGAGTACGTCGACCTCGCCGCCGTCGAAGCGGTCGACGCCGAAGACGGCACGCGCCACCTCGCTGCGGCCCGCGCCCACGAGCCCGGCGAGACCGACGATCTCACCGCGCCGCACCTCGAACGACACGTCGGTGAAGACGCCCTCACGGGTCAGCCTTCGCACACTGAGCGCGGCATCGCCGATCTCTGCCTTCTGCTTCGGGTACAGCTCGTCGAGGTCGCGGCCGACCATCGCCCGTACGAGGTCGTCCTCGGACAGCCCGTCGAGCGGGCCGCTGGAGACGAGGGCACCGTCGCGCAGGGTCGTGACGCGCTGGCACAGCTCGAAGATCTCCTCCAGGCGGTGCGAGATGAACAGGACCGCCGTCCCCTGAGCGCGCAGCGTCTCGACGACGCCGAAGAGGCGTGCGACCTCGCTGCCCGTGAGGGCGGCGGTCGGCTCGTCCATGATCAGGACGCGCGCGTCGAAGGAGAGCGCCTTGGCGATCTCGACGAGCTGCTGATCGGCGATCGAGAGCCCGCGCGCGGGCTGGTCGGGGTCGAGCGGGACACCGAGCCGCCGGAACAGCGCGGCCGTCGCCTCCTTGACGGCGCGGTGGTCGACGCGGCCGAAGGCGCGGCGCGGCTGGCGGCCCATGAAGATGTTCTCGGCGATCGACAGATCGGGGAAGAGTGTGGGCTCCTGGTAGATGACCGCGACTCCCGCGTCCCGCGCGTCGGCGGGGCCGTGGAACTCGACGGGGACGCCGTCGAGCAGGACGCGCCCGCTGTCCGCCCGGTGCACACCGGCGAGCGTCTTGATGAGCGTCGACTTGCCCGCGCCGTTCTCACCGGCGAGCGCGTGCGCCTCGCCCGCGTACAGCCGCAAGGAGACGCCGCGCAGCGCACGGACCGCGCCGAAGGATTTGGTCACCTCCTCCAGCGCGAGGACCGGAACGGACTCCGGTTCGGGATGCGACATGACGTGTCTCCGTGAGAAGTGCGAAGGGTGGAGCGGCCGTACGGAACGCGGTGGCGACGCACGGGAGCAGAAGGGACCGGATCGCCGACAGGCATCGTGTGAAATGTTTCAGCGAAGTTGCCGGGAAGCTAGCCCGCTCGCGGAGGGGTGGTCAAGGGGTGGGACACGGACTGTCGGTGCGGAGACTTTCGTCGGCTTCGCGCTGTGGCCTGCTTTTGTCCTTGTATGACAGGACACAGGGGGTGTGCCACGGGCCTTGTCGCGCGGGGCACGATTGGGTAACGCGGGATTCACGGGCGGGTGCGAGGGGTGCGGGCACGTTTCCGCCGGGAGGTGCGAGGCCGCGCGTGTCTATGAATCGATTCATGACGTCGGGGCTCGCGCGGGGAAGGTGACGGGGCATCGCCCGGGGACGGGCGGGAAGGCGGCACTCGGGGGAGGTGCCGCAGGGGGAGGGAAGGGCGGGAAGGCGGCACTCGGAGGAGGTGCCGGAAGGAGGGGCGTCGCCGGGGGCCTTTGCCCGGGGGCCGGAACGGGCGTGAGGGGGCATCGCCGGGGGGCGCCGGAACGGAGCAGGTGGGGGCCCGTCCCGGCGCCGAGCCCGCTCAGCTCCGGTCCAGCTCCACGCGCACCCGCCGCGTCCCAGCGGCGCAGCGCACCGTGTCGTCCGCCGCGCGCTCCACGCCGGGCACCTCGGCGCGTACCCGGTGGCCGGGCACCTCGACGCGCCACGGCCGTGCACTGTCCGTGGTGATCTCCAAGGCACCCGCCGTGGGACGGACGGTGAACGTCGCCGCTGTGCCCGTGCCGTCAGGGTGAGGGATCGCCACGACCTTCCCAGCGGTGCCCGGGTGGACCCGCAGCGTCACGTCGTCGGCCCAGTCCGACACCGGGCCCTCCTCGTACGCGGCGAGCGGGAGCACGGAACCGGGCCGGGCCAGGAGCGGGAGGGTGTCCAGGGCGTGGCGCTCAAGGCGCCAGCCGGGGCCCGTGACCTGCTCGCCCGTCAGGAGGTGCGTCCAGGTGCCCTCGGGCACGTAGTACTCGACGGCCCCGTCCGCGCTGAGGACGGGCGCGACGAGCAGGTCGTCGCCGAGGAGGTACTGCCGGTCGAGGGTGCGGCAGGCGGGATCGCCGGGGAATTCGAGGAGCATCGCCCGCATGACGGGGACGCCCTCCTCGTGCGCCTGGAGCGCCGCGCGGTAGAGGTACGGCATGAGGCGGTGCTTGAGCCGCGTGTACGTGCGCGTCACCTCGACCGCCTCCGTACCGTAGTCCCACGGCACCCGGTACGACGTCGAGCCGTGCAGGCGGCTGTGCGAGGAGAGCAGCCCGAACTGCACCCAGCGCGTGAAGAGTTCGGGCGATGGCCTGCCCTCGAAGCCGCCGATGTCGTGGCTCCAGAAACCGAAACCCGACAGGCCGAGCGAGAGGCCGCCGCGCAGCGACTCCGCCATCGCCTCGAACGTCGACTCGCAGTCGCCGCCCCAGTGCACGGGCAGGCGCTGCCCTCCCGTCGTCGCCGAACGGGCGAAGAGCACGGCCTCGTGCTCGCCGCGCTCCGCGCGCAGGAGGTCGAAGACGGTCTCGTTGTAGAACTGCGTGTACAAGTTGTGCGTCCTGGCGGGATCGCCGCCGTCGTGCCAGGCGACGCCCTCGGTCGGCACACGCTCGCCGAAGTCCGTCTTGAAGCAGTCCACGCCCTGGTCGAGCAGGACCTTCAAGTGCCCCTGGTACCACGCGCGTGCCTCGGGGTTCGTGAAGTCGACGAGCCCCATCCCCGCCTGCCACTGGTCCCACTGCCACACGTCGCCGTCCGTCGTGCGCAGCAGGTAACCGCGCTCCATGCCCTCGGCGAACAGCGGCGACTTCTGCGCGATGTACGGGTTGATCCATACGCAGATCCGCAGCCCGTGCCGTTCCTTGAGCCGCCGCAGCATCGCCTCGGGCTCGGGGAAGACGGCGGGGTCCCACGTGAAGTCGCACCACTGGTAGCCGCGCATCCAGAAGCAGTCGAAGTGGAACACCGAGAGCGGGATGCCCCGTTCGGCCATGCCCTCCACGAAGCCGGTCACGGTCTCTTCGTCGTACGAGGTCGTGAACGACGTCGAGAGCCACAGCCCGAACGACCAGGCGGGCGGCAGCGCGGGGCGTCCGGTGAGCGCCGTGTACCGGCCGACGGCTTGTTTGGGCGCCGGACCCGCGAGCACGAAGAACTCCAGGCTCTGGCCCTCGACGCTGAACTGCGTCTGCCCCACGGCCTCCGAGCCGATCTCGTACGAGACGAGCCCCGGGTGGTTGACGAAGACCCCGTAGCCCTTGCTGCTCAGGTGGAACGGGACGTTTTTGTACGCCTGTTCACTGCTTGTGCCACCGTCCGCCTGCCACAGGTCCACGGTCTGGCCGTTGCGCGTGAAAGGGGTGAAGCGCTCCCCGAGCCCGTAGATCTGCTCACCGACGCCGAGCGCGAGCCGGGCGAGCGTGTAGTGCCGGCCCTCGGCGTCCGTCGCGAAGCCGAGCCCGCGCGGGCCGAGCGAGGTGAGGGTGTTCCCCTCGGCGTCCAGGAACGCGATTCCCCAGTCGGCGCCGGGCGTTGAGGAGAGACGTGCCGTGAGGGGGCCGGTGACCAGTTCGCTGACGGCTCCGTCCTGGTGGGTGCGCGTGCGGCCCGCGCCCGGGACCGGTGCGGCGAGCGCGAAATCGGGGCCGCGGTGGCGGCGACCCGCGTGGTGGGTGAGCCGCACACCGATCACGCCCTCGGCGGGGGCCCACAACTCCACAGTCAGCAACGGGCTGTTGAGGGTCGCTCCGCGCGTCGACTCCTTGCGGACCGCCGCGTACGCGGTCAGCCGCTCGGGACCGGCCTGGACCTCCGCGACGGTGGTGGCATGCCGCAGGGTCACGCCGGGGCGCACCTGCCAGTAGCCGTCGGTGAACTTCATGCGGGGCGCTCCTGGGAGGTGGTGCCGGTGGTGCTGGTGGTGTGGGTGCTCGTGCCGGTGGTGCTCGTACTGGGGGTGCTTGTGGCAGTGGTGCTCGTACTGGGGGTGCTTGCGGTGGTGTCGCTCGTGGTGGGGGTGCTTGCGGGGGTGTCGGCTGTGGTGGTGTCGCTCGTGGTGGTGTCGCCCGTGGTGGTCGTGGCGCGGTGGTGGGCGAGGAGGCCCGCGTACCAGTGGTAGCTGTCCTTGGGCAGTCGTGCACCGCTCGCGTAGTCGACGCGGACGAGGCCGAAGCGCTGTTCGTAGCCGCGCGCCCACTCGAAGTTGTCGAGCAGGGACCACGCGTAGTACGCGCGCACGTCCGCGCCCTCGGCGACGGCCTCCGCGAGCGCGGTCAGGTGCGCGTCGAGGTACTGGATACGGTCCGTGTCGTGCACCGCGCCGTCCGGCGCGACGGTGTCGGCCTCGGCCGAGCCGTTCTCGGTGATCCGGAGCGGCGGCAGATCCGGGTGGCGCGCGGCGAGTTCGCGCAACAGGGCGGGCAGCGCCGCCGGGACGACCGGCCAGCCCATCGTCGTGTGCCTGGTGCCGTACGGGTCCGTCTCCGCCACGCCGATGTCGACGGCCGTGCGCAGGCGGGCCTCGTCCTCGCGGTGCGGGGCCGCGCGGACGGTGAGGGGCCGGTAGTAGTTGAGGCCGAGGAAGTCGAGCGGGGCGCCGATGACCCGCAGGTCGTCCTCGTGGCGGAGCGCGGCGAGGCCGTCGGCGAGCGGGCCCCAGGTCTCGTGCTCGGCCTCGGGATAGCGGCCGGCGAAGAGCGGGTCCGTCCACACGTCGTTGTGCAGGGTCCTGGCGCGGCGCAGCGCGGCCAGGTCCTCGGGGTGCTCGCTCGCGGCCTCGACGCGGTCGAGGTTGAGGGTGATGCCGACCTCGCGCGCACCGGCCGCGCGCAGCGCCCCGGTGCCGAGGCCGTGGGCGAGGAGCAGGTGGTGCGCGGCGGCGAGGGCACCGGCGCCCTCGCGCGCGCCGGGCGCGTGGCGGCCCTCCGCGTACCCGTTGAAGGCGGCGCAGTACGGCTCGTTGAGGGTGATCCAGCTTCCGACGCGGTCCCCGAGCCGCTCGGCCACGACGGCGGCGTACGCGGCGAAGTGCTCGGCGGTCGCGCGCTCCCGCCAGCCGCCCCGGTCCTCCAGGGCCTGCGGAAGGTCCCAGTGGTAGAGCGTCACGGTCGGCGAGATCCCGGCGGCGAGCAGCGCGTCGGTCAGCCTGTCGTAGAAGTCGAGGCCCTTCGCGTTGACGGCCCCCGTGCCCTGCGGCAGGACGCGTGGCCAGGCCACCGAGAAGCGGTAGGCGTCGACGCCGAGTGCCGCGAGCAGCGCGACGTCCTCGCGCCAGCGGTGGTAGTGGTCGCAGGCGATGTCACCGGTCGCGCCGTCCTCGGTACGGCCCGGGGTGTGGCTGAAGGTGTCCCAGATCGAGGGGCCACGGCCGTCCTCGTCATGGGCGCCCTCGATCTGGTAACTGGCGGTGGCGGCGCCGAAGCGGAAGCCGGGGGGAAAGGTGGGGTAGGGGGTGGGGCGAGTGGTGGCTGTGGTGGGGGTGGTGGGGGTGGAGGGGGTGGTGCTCATGCGGGCCTTTCGGGGGTGTGGGGTGGGCGGGAGTGGCGTGGGGTGGGGGCCCTGAGGTGTGCGGGAAGGCCGGGGCGCCGGGGTCGGGGCGCCGAGGTCGGGGCGCCGGGGTCGGGCCCCGGGGCGCCGGGGTCGGGGCTCACCCTTTCGGGTGAGGGGACTTACTTCACCGAACCGCCGGTGATCCCGGCGGCAACGTACTTCTGTGCGAGGACGAGGAGGACAGCGGCGGGTACGGCGGAGACGACGGCGGTCGCCATGACCGCGCCCCAGTCGCTGACATGGGCGCCGATGTACTCGTACATGCTCAGCGTGATGGGTTTGACGGCGTCCGTCGTGTTGAGCGTGAGCGCGAACATGAAGTCGGACCAGGCGAAGAGGAAGGTGAAAAGACCGGCGGTGATCAGGGCGTTGCGGCTCATGGGCAGGACGACACGGACGAAGGCGGTGAAGCGGTTCGCGCCGTCGACCATCGCGGCTTCGACGACCTCGCGCGGCACCGAGACCATGAAGGAACGCAGGAGCACGATCGAGAAGGGCAGGCCGAGCGAGGCGTCCGCGAGGATCAGGCCGGGGAGGGAGTTGGTGAGACCGAGATCGACGTACGCGCTGTAGAGGGCGTTCGCGATGACGATGCCGGGGACCATCTGCGTGATGAGCGTCCCGAAGACGACGGTGCGCGCGCCGCGCAGGCCGAGCTGCGCGAGCCCGTACGCGGCGGGCGCGGCGAGGGCCAGGCACACCACGACGGCGCCGAGCGCGACGAGGAGGCTCGTCACGAGCGAGTCGCCCTGACTGCCCAGCGCGCGGCTGAAGTTGCCCCAGCCGGGCGAGGTGGGCAGCCAACTCGTCGAGGCGAGTCCCTCACCGGGCTGAAGGGCGATGTTGACCATCCAGTAGAGGGGAAAGAGCAGCACCACGAGGATGAGGAGCGCGAGAAGGGTATTGCCCGCACGGCGCAGGCGGCGGCTCATGGGCTCGGTGCCGTGGAGGGGGTGAGGGGGCTGCCGGGTGGGCGCGGGGGAGGCGTGCGGGCCTGTTCGCCGGGCCGCTCGCTGGGCGGCGGGACCGGTCTGTGGCGTGGCGGGTGGGGTCATGCGGCTCACTTCTCCTGTCCGAAGTCGGAACGGTTGGCGCGCAGGTAGAGGACGGCGAAGACGGCGCTCACCAGGATGAGGACGTTGCCCACGACGGCTCCCTGCCCGAAGTCGAGTTGCTGGAAGGAGAGCTGGTACGTCACGGTGCCGAGCGTCTGCGTGGAGTCGGCCGGGCCGCCGCCGGTGAGGGCGAGGATCAGGTCGAGGATCTTGACCGTCGACATGAATCCGAGGACGAGCACGACGGTCACGACGGGCCGCAGCATCGGCAGCGTCACGGAGCGGAACGTGCGCCAGGCGCCCGCTCCGTCGAGCGCGGCGGCCTCGTACAGCTCGCGCGGGATCTCCTGGAGTCCCCCGTAGAGGATCACCATGTTGAAGGGGATGCCGATCCAGATGTTCACGAGGACGGCGGAGGTGAGGGCCACTCCCGGACTGCTGAGCCAGTGCACGGGCGAGTCGATGAGGTGCAGGTTCGTCAGGAGGGTGTTGACGACGCCGGTGTCCTGGTCGAGCAGTTTGCGCCATACGACGGCCGAGACGACCATCGGGACGAGCCACGGCAGGAGCAGCAGGGCGCGTACGGGCCCCGCGAGGCGGAAGCGGCGCGAGAAGAAGACCGCGAGTGCGAGGCCGAGCGCGAACTGCCCGAGGAGCGAGCCGAGGACGAAGAGGAGGGTGTGGCCGAGCGAGTCGGTGAAGAGCGGGTTGGCGAAGACCTTGCGCCAGTTGTCGAAGCCGTTGAACGGGGCTTCGCCGGTGAAGAAGGTGCGCGGCGTGTAGTGCTGGAAGCTCATCACGACGTTGCGGACGAGCGGGTAGCCGAAGAAGGCCAGCATGTAGAGCACGGCGGGGAGGACGAAGCACCAGCGCAGCAGGGCGGCCCGGCCGCCGCGCCGGTGGCTGGGGCCGCCTGTCACGGGGGTGTGCGAGAGGGAGGTGCCGGGGGCAGCGGTCAGGGTCATGGCGGGCTCACTTCCCCGACGTGGCCCGGGACTGGGCTTGCTTGAGGGCGGCCGCCGGGCTCGACTTGCCGGTCAGTACGGACTGGAAGGCGCCGGAGAGCGCGTCCGAGACGACGGGCCAGGAGGCGCCGACCCGGGTGGTGCGCGAGCGGGCCGTGGCGACCTCGTCGGCGAAGGCGGCGAGCTTCGGGTTCTGCTTCTTGTACTGCTGGGCTGCCGCGCGCATCGTCGGCACGTTGTTGACGGACTCGCCCCAGTCGATCTGGTTCCGCTGCTCGTTGAGGCAGTTGAGGATCTTGGCAGCGGTCCGCTGCCGGTCCGGGTGGCCGGTCTTCGGAAGGGTCATGACAGTGCCTCCGATGGGCGGCTGCGCGGACTGCCCGGCCTCGGGCACGGGTATCTGGGCGACCGCCCAGTGCAGGTCCTTGTGCGCATTGAGCACGGGTACCTGCCAGGGGCCGTTGATCATCATGGCGGCGCGGCCCGCGAGGAACTGGTCATTGACGTCCTGCTGGTTCCACGTGACGACGGCGCTGGAGGCGGACTTCGCGCTCACGAGGTCCTTCCATAGCTGGAGCGCCGGGGCGCCCTTGCCGTCGTCGAGGTGCGCCTCGTCCCCACCCGTGGTCCAGAAGAAGGGGAGGAACTGGTAGACGCCGTCCGCGTCCGGGGTGGCGCTGAACGCCATGCCGTAGGTCTTGCCGCCGGTGAGCCGTTTCGCCGTGGCCTTCAGTTCCTCCCAGGTGCGGGGCGGCTCGACGCCCGCCTTCTTGAGGAGGTCCACGTTGTAGATCAGGGCGAGCGAGTTGACCGAGCGGGCGATGCCGTACTGGGTGCCCTGGAAACTTCCCATCGTGACGGCGGACTTCGAGAGTCCGTCCGTCGCCACCCCGGCCTTCGCGAGCGGGAGCAGCCCACCGGTGTCGGCGAACTGCGGCACCTCGGAACCGTCCAGCTCCAGGATGTCGGTGAGCGAGTGCGAGGAGGCCATGCGCAGCGCCTTCGAGCTGACCTGGTCGGCGGGGACGCTGGTCTGCTGGACCTTGACGCCGAGCGGCTTGGCACACCGGTCGAAGAAGCGCTGGTTCTGGGCGTGCTCGTGGCTGTCGGTCGCGGAGTTGAGCACGGTGAGGGTGTCGTCGTCCGGGCCGGTCGAGCACCCGGCGAGGGCGGCGGGGGCGAGGAGCGCGGTCGCGGTCGCGAGGACCACGGCGGTGCCCCGTGGCCGGCTCCGGCTGCTGCGGCTGTTCCGGCTGCTTCGACTGCGTCGGCGAAGGGGTGGCACGGCGAGTGGGCTCCGTTCGGTCTACGGCGGTGTAGGGCGGAGGGGTGTCGGGGGAGGGGGTGCCGGGTGGCCCGTGTGTCGAATCGATTCGACAGCGGGGGAGGCGGGCGGATGATCGAGGGGGCGGGGCGAGGGGTGCGGGGCAGGAAGGGCGGGGCACGTCGGAGCGGGGTCGGGCGAGTCGGTGTGATGTGGGTGGCTGGTGAGGTGCGCCGACCACATCGTCGAATCGATTCGACAACGCGACGCGGTGATCGTAGGACGCGGAGGGTCTTCCGACAAGGGGCGGGACGGGCCCCCGGGCTGCGGCGACTGGGCGGCCGAGCGCGAGGGCGCGGCAGAACCGGCACGGTACGCGCGGTGACGAACGGCCGCCGAACGGCACACCCGCGACCGAAGCGGCCCTACGACGAGGCGCGGGCCTGAAAGGACCCTGGGCGCCTGGCGCGGAGCGCGCGTATCCCTTGCCGGGTCACTCGCCCGCCTCGGCGGCGTCGTCCCGGACCTCAAGTGGCGCACGCCCGCGAGAGAATGTCTTCTCGCGGGAGGCGGGAACCGCGGACGGTCGCGCACTCGGCGACAGCCGCCGCAACAGCCCGGACACGGGGGACCTCTGCCCCCGAACAGAGTGTTCAGCGGAACCCCGGCGAGGCGGAGCCGGTGGGGCCCCGTTTCGCGGATGTCCGTGGGGGTCGTGCTCGGTCCGCTCCTCATGGGCCTGTGCTGCTTGGTGCTTGGTGCTTGGTGCTGTCTTCACATGTCACGCCCACATCAGGAGCGAGGCGAGGGTGACGGCTGCCTCGTAGGACTCGGCGGTCTTGTCGTAGCGGGTCGCGATGCCGCGCCACTGCTTGAGCCGGTTGAAGCACCGTTCCACGATGTCGCGCCGCGTGTAGAGCTGCTTGTCGAAGCTTGGCGGACGCCCGCCGCGGCTGCCGCGCCGGAGCCGGTTGCGGACCTGGTCGGCCCGCTCGGGGATGGTAGGGCCGATGCCGCGACGCCGCAGCCACGTTCGTATCGCACGAGAGCTGTAGCCCTTGTCGCCCAGCACGTGAGCGGGCCGCACTCGGGGCCGCCCCGGCCCGGGGCGGGGCACCCGGATCGCCTCCATCACGGCGGTGAACTGCGTGCAGTCGTTGGTGTTCCCGCCCGTGAGGGTGAAGGCGAGCGGACGCCCGAAAGCGTCGCAGGCCAAGTGAATCTTGCTGGTCAGGCCACCCCGCGAGCGTCCGAGGCATGGGCTGCGGCGCCCCCTTTTCGGGCCCCGGCGGCATGCTGGTGGGCACGTACGACGGTGGAGTCGACCGACACCAGCCACTCGATGTCCCCGGCCGCGTCCGCCTGGGCCTGCGCGGCCCGGAGCATCCGCTCGAAGGTGCCGTCCAGGGCCCACCGGCGAAAGCGGGGGTGCAGCGTCTGCCACTGCCCATACCGCTCAGGCACGTCCCGCCAGGCCGTGCCGGTGCGGAACTTCCCCACGATCCCGTTGAGCGCCCTTCGATCGTCCAACCGCTTCCGCCCCCGCAAGGACGCAGGCAGCAATGGCCGGACGAACTCCCACTCCTCATCGGACAGTTCATGGCGACGAATCACCCGACCATGATCCACCACTCAAGATCAATTGAAGACACGGCTTGGACGCTCGGCGTCGTGGTGGGCGCCCGCGCCGCGCTGCGACGGCTGCTGGTCGCCTCCCGCGGGGCGAGCCGGACGCCAAGGCGGCGGACTTGGCCGCGATCCGCTGGAGCGGGTGACTCCGTGCGAGCGGGAGGCGCTGGCGCTGATCGCGGAGGGCAGGTGCTGCCGGGCCATCGTGAGGGAGCTGATGGCGTCCGAGGCCGCGATCGGCAAGCACGTCAGCGGCATCCTCAGCAAGCTGGACCTGCCCCCGGCGGGCGAGACCCACCGCAAGGTGCTGACCGTCCTCACCCGTTTACGGGCCTGACCAACGCGGGGACGCCGGCTGCCCGACCCTGCCCGGCTGCCCAGCGTGGCCCCTGCCCGGTCCGGCCCATGTCCTGTCCTGTCCGGCCCTCTGTGCGACCCCTGCCTGGTCCGGCTCATGTCCTGTCCGGCCCTCTGTGCGGCTCCTTGCCGGGCCCGCCCCGCCTCGGTCCGCCAGCCCCGCCCGGCCTCGGCCCGTCCCCTGCCTGGTCCAGCCGCCCGTGTCTGGGCCCGCCTTGTGCGGCCGTCTGCCTGGTCCAGCCGCCCGTGTCTGGTCCTGCCCTGTCCGGCCGCCCGGCCGCGCTCCCCGACCTGCGCTTTCCGGTCTTGCTCCGCCCGGCCGTCAGCTTTGCGCTGCCTGGATTCGTGATGCTTTGATGCTTTTTGTCCTCGCTCAGCCTTCGGGTCTCGTCCTCGCCCCGGCGCAGTTCCTTGCTGAGCCCGGCGCTGTCCCGCCTGGCGCCGTCCCATCCCACCCCATCCGGCGGGTCCGCCCCGCCTCGGCCCGCCAGCCCCGCCCCCTGCCTGGTCCAGCCGCCCGTGTCTGGTCCTGCCCTGTCCGGCCGCCCGGCCGCGTTCCCCGACCTGCGCTTTCCGGTCTTGCTCCGCCCGGCCGTCAGCTCTGTACTGCCTGGATTCGTGATGTTTTGGTGCGTTTTGCCCTCGCCCGGCCCTTGGGTCTCGTCCTTGCCCCGGCGCAGTTCCTCGCCGAGTCCGGCGCTGTCCCGCCTGGCGCCGTCCCATCCCACCCCATCCGGCGGGTCCGCCCCGCCTCGGTCCGCCAGCGCCCCCGCCCGGTCCAGCCGTCCGTGCCTGGTCCTGCCCTGTCCGACCCAGCCGCCCCTGCCTGGTCCCGCTCTGTCCGGCCCCCTGGCTGGACCGTTCCGGCCTGCCCGGCCCCCTGGCTGGACCGTTCCGGCCTGCCCGGCCACCTGGCCGCGCCCCCTGACCTGCCCTTTCCTGCCTTGCCGTCGGCCTGTCCAGCCTGGCCCTGTCCAGCCCTGCCCCTCTTCCCTCTCGCCCGGCCCTCGCGCCTCATCCTCGCTCGGCCCAGCGCCCCCGCCGAGCCCAGCGCTGTCCCGCCTGGCGCCATCCGCTGCCGAGCCGCGACGACGACCTTGACGCCCGGCACCTCGTGCTCGATCCCCGCGATCTCCGCCGCGCTCGGCACCCGGCGCACGATCCCGTCGCGGAAGCGGCGGTAGTGCTACTTCGCGCCGTACTCGTACCGCCCGCGTCCCTGTCGCACGCGCGGGTCGCGGCCGAGCGCGAGGCTCAGCATGCGGTGGTGGTTGGGGACCCGGTCCACGTGCGCGAACATCTCGGCCCTTTTCCGGACTAAGAAGGCCGAGCCCCCCGCTTGAGCACGACGGGGAGCGCCGACGTCAGATGTTCGTGAGCAGCGCTGAAGCAGCTGTCCCGTGACTACATCCCTTTCGCCCCCGCACCGTGCGGCAGCGAGTCCTCCGTCCTGTCGTGGGGAGAGCTGGTGCTGTCCATCCTTCTCCAGGCCGGGAAGATCACCGGGCACAGCGTGGCGAGCAGATACACACCGCCCACCGCCAACAGCGAGAAGGGCAGGCCGGCCGAATCCACGAGGAAGCCCGCGGCCAGTCCGCCCAGCGGAGTGACCAGCTGGACCGAGGCCGTTGTCGCACTCAGCACGCGGCTGCGCAGGTCCTCAGGCACCGTCTCATACGTCACGGTGGCCATGATGGGGTTGAGTACGCCGAAGGCGAGACCCTCTACCGCCATGATCAGGGCCAGCGGGGTGAAGGTGTCGGTGAAGGCGGCCACTACGAAGCGCGGCATGCCCCCGATGAGAAAAGCGATCGCGAACACGGGCCACCGCCGGAAGCCGCTGCCCACCGCCCCATAGACCAGCGCCCCCGCGAGTGCACACACCCCGAACGCCGCGTTCAGCAGACCGAGATCGACGGCACCGTCAAGCTCCTCACGGGCATGCACGGGCAAGAGCACGGCGCTCCACCCTTGGTCGAGCCCCCTGGTGACCAGCGTCATCAGGCACAGGCCGAGCAGCAGCGGCGTAGCCGCCAGGAAGCGACAGCCTTCCGCGAGTTCACGTCGGTAGGCCCGCAGCGACGCCGGCTCGGCCCATCGTTGGGGCTGTACCTCGGGCAGGCCGCGCACACCGAACGCGAACAGAGGCGCGGCCACGGCGAAGGTCGCGGCATCCACCAACAGGACATTCTCGGATCCGAGTACGGCGATCAGCACGCCTCCGAGAGCGGATGCCGTCAGCGCCGCGCAGCGTGCCGCACCGTCGTACAGCCCGGCAGCCCTGGTCAGCGGCATTCCGGCCCGTTCGGCGAGCGTGGGCAACAGCACGCCGCGAGCGGTTTCACCCGGCGCACGGAACAGCCCTGTCATCGCCATCAGCCCACACAGCATCCAGAACTGCAGGATGCCGGCGAACTGCAACAGCGGGATCGCCGCAACGGCGACCCCGCAAGCGAGATCCGAGGCGACACTCACCCGCCGTCGCCCGATCCGGTCGATGACCGGACCGCTGACGAGCGCAGCGAGCACTGCGGGCAGCAGCGTGCAGAACGCCACGATCCCAGCTTCGGCGGCACTGCCCGTACTCTGTAGCACGAACCACGGCACGCCCATGTACGTAAGGCAATTCCCGGCGATCGAAACGAGGTTGGCGGCAAGAACCGTTGCCAGAGGACGGCGATCAACCGTCCGGAAGTCTTCGAACACTACGGCGGTCTCCCATAAGGGGAAGCGCCCACCGTGAATGAAGCAGGTCAGCCGGCGGGCGAAGCGAAGTGGTCAGCGTCTGGCGCGCATGGCGAGGCGCACCGCGGTGCGGTGTTCACAAGCAGCGCCTCCAACACTTCGCCGGGATGACCCCCCGGCACCTCCACGCATTGTGACCCCGGGCAGCAGCCCTCCGCAACGACGATCCGGCGCGATGAGCAAGCTCGATCTGCTGACCATCTGGATCTCGGAGAGCCGTGCTTCAACGCGCTAGGAAGAAGAACCCCCTACTCATCTGGCTGAGGCGGTGGTGCGTCGTCAGTGAACACGGCCTACCGAGGTCAACCAGTTGAGGGCGTCCGCCGGTGGGGACGTCCTTGAGGCTCTCGAACTTGGCCATCGCGGCGTCGAAGCTGACCTGAAGTCCCTCGACCTCGCCGAGCCGGCCGTTGGCGCGAGCCTCGCGGATGCGCTCACGGAGGTTCTGGATGATCTCGATGAGGCGGGGCTTCTGGCGGGGGGCCATCCCGGAGAACCGGGCAGCGGATGCAGGCTTGTCCGAACTAGCCGAGACGGCCTGGCGGGGTCTGCTCGCAGTCGAGTTGCTCAAAGTAGTCAGCGACAATCACGGAGCCGGGAAGCATTCGGCCGTGTCGCGTTGCCGACTCCGGCTGGCCTGGTCGCTCTTCAACGCGTGTCCGGGACGGGGGAGAACGCGGCACATGGATGACGCGTTCACACTTCTTCGCCGGGCCGTCGATCTGCTGCCGGAGGAGGCAGCGGCAGAGAACGGGCAGACGGTCGGGGATGTGCGCGAGGACATCGGGCGCCAGGAGTGGGAAATGGTGCTCGGCGTTCTCATCGAGATCGGGGATCTCCACCCCGTTTCCGTCGGCTTCTGGGACCTCCTTGCCGAGGCTGCTCGGCAGATGATGCTCGACCGTAGCCGTCGTTGGTGCGAGTGGCGGGGCTGGGAGGTCCGGCACGGAACCCTCCGGGCGACCCTGAGCCTGGTGGGTGCCGAGGAGGGCCGACGCCGGACGGCCTTCGCCGCAGACGGACGGCTCCGGCCGATGTGGGACATCGGCAACTGCACCGCTGGCGGGGAGCGAGAGCTGAACATCGCCAGGTTGTGGGTGGAGTATGCGCAAGAGCTCGGCCCGGGAGAGACTGCCGACGTTCGGCTGGCTCCCCTGAGCCCCGAGCAGTGGAGGCACTTGAAGTGCGGCGATGTGATCACCATGCACGAAGCCAGACCTGTTGCCGGAACGGCCACCGTGATCGAGGTACTGCCGCCGCGCGCCTGAGCCCCCCCACGTCGCCCCCAATGCCCCGCCATCGGCAGCCAGCCAGCCAGCCAGCCAGCCAGCCAGCCAGCCAGCCAGCCAGTCAGCCAGCCAGCCAGTCAGCCAGCCAGCCGCCGCCAGGCTCAGGGCCAACCGAAATCAGTCGGCCTCCAGGGTGTCTGCCCGCTTCGTCAGGTCCGCTGCGATGTCATCCCGGTCTGGTCCGTGCAACCACAAGTCCTCGGCAGCCTCGCGCATCAGCGATGGCTCATCAGGTCGCTGCAGTAGCACCAACCGATAGGAGAGGGTGTGCACCCAGACCGGGAGACGGCCATCGACCACGTGCGGGCTGCGCTCACGGAGCATGGCGGGATCGAATCCGCGTCAGCGAATGTCAGTTCCTCGACGAAGTAGTGCTCCCGGTGGTCGAGGGTCGCACTCAGGCGTCGGTCGGTACTCGTCTCCGTAGAGGCACCGGGCGTGCTCCGTCAGGGTGCTGTGCATGCTGTGGAGCCTATGACGCTTTGACCTGCCGGAACGAACCTAGTCGTCGCCGAGGGCGAGCAGGATCACGAAGAACTCGGCAGTGGTTCCGGCAATGACGATGTCGATGCCGTGCCGGGTGACGGGCGTCCACGCTCGACCGTTGACCATGCCCTCTGTGTTCGTGACCCAGTTCGTGCCCCGCCCGAGCAGTTTCGCCACCCTCGTGGCTGCCCGCCTGGCGTGATCGGGATCCCGGAGAGGGCGCGAGGAGACGAGATCGAAGGCCGACAGGTTGGTCATCAGCTCGATTGCTCCGGCCTCATCGACGGGCTCAAGCGCTGACTCGATCTCGCGGACCGACGCGGGGCCTACCGCTCCCGCGACGGCCTGATGCGCCCAGTCGCCCTGGGCGACCGCAACGAGCTCGAAGACCTGCTCGGCGATGCCGGCGTCAGATATCCCGCCCCACTTGGCGTAGACATGACTCGATGCGGCCAGTGAACTCAGCAACGGCGCGATTTCTTCCAAGATCTCCATCCGGGCATCCTGCCAGTCCCGCCGCATGAGCCGCCCGAATTTCACCGGCCGACGACCAGCCGGCCTCCGCCTTCAAGCTCGGTGCCGCTTCGCCCGGAATCGCGGCGGAAGCCGGGCATGCCGAGGTGGACGGTAGACGGTTGCGCTGCACGGTCGCGCATGGCCTCCAGCTTCTGGGCGGTGGCCCGGGTGGTCCCGATGGCGGCGACCTCGCCAAGCCAGCCCTGGTCCCTGGCCTCCTGGAGGCGGTCGACGAGGTTGGCGTGGATCTCCTGGAGGCGTGGCATCTGGGCCGGGTCCACGAGTAGCAGGGGACATCTGACACAGGCGTTTTCATGCTGGCACGGGGTCGCGTAGTCGCGGCCGCAGGTCCCCAGGGCGGCCTTGCGGAGTTCGCAGTGGGCCAGGAACTCGACTGCGTACGCGCCGACGTCCGCGGCTTCGTCGCGATGCGCAGCCACAGCACGAAGTCGCGGACCACTGCCGAGGCTGCGCGATCCCACTCGACCTGGACCACCCGCAGCCGTCGCCACCAGCGCAGCAGGTCGAAGGCGTAGCTGCGGACGCTGCCGGGCCGGTTGTCACGAGCGGCGAAGTCGATCAGAAACCTCCGGATCGGCTCCACTGCTTGTGCCTTTTCATCAAGGACCAGCCAGGGCACCGCCCCTACGCCCTCGGCCACCCGCCCCCAGCGCGGCAAGGTGATCAACCGGATGTCACGAGATGCTGCGTCCAACTCGGTTGCGTTCCTTCATCGTTCGGATGCGCAACGTCTACCGACCAGGCCGTGCGGGGGATGTGCAGACTCCCGGCGTGTCCCCCGCTGGTCCGGTCAACAACCCAGTGCCGCCCGGCGCCGCACCGCCCCACCCCGCTCGGCAGCCGCCACCGCACCCGGCCGGCCGCCACCCGCCCTTCCTTAGTCCGTCGCGCCCTTCCGCGCCGCAGTCCGTCGCGCCCCGCCGCGCCTCGGCTCGTCCACGCGGCCGCGCCTCAGTTTGCCGCGCCTCGTCCGGTCCGTCCCGCCGGGCCTCAGCTCGCCGCGTCCCCCCGCGCCTCAGCTCGTCCCGTCTTGCCGCGCCTCGCCCCGTCCACCCGGCCGTGCCTCAGCTCGCCGCGCCTCGCCCCGCCCTTCCGCGCCTCAGCCCGTCGCGCCCCACCTCGGCCCGTCCGCCGTCGCCCCGCAGGCCGTAGCCCCCTCACTCTCCCCCTCCGCCTCCCAGCCCCTCCGTGCCGCTCAGCTGTGGGGGGATCAGGAGGTGGGGGGCGGGGGGCGGGGTGGGGTGGGTGGTGGCCTGGGCGGCCAGGCGGATGACCTCGGTGGCGAGGGTGTGGACGGGGAGGTCGACGCGGGGGAGGCGGCGGGCGGTGGGGTCGTCGGGGAGGGAGCCGAGGACGAGGACGGTGATGTCCTCGGGGGTGCGCAGGCCGAGGGTCGTGAGGGCGCTGAGGGCGTGGTCGGCGGAGGGGTGCTGGACGATCAGGGCGGTGGCGCGGTCCCGGCCCGTGCCGAGTGCCTCGCGGAGCGCGTGGACCAGGCGCGGGGCCTCGTTCGGGGTGTGCCGCTCGGGCGAGATGCCGCTCGGGGTCTCCAGGAACCGTACCGGCACGCGTACCTCGGCGGCCGCCGCCCGGGCGCCCGACCTGCCGCGCAGGGCGTAACTGCGGCGCGCGGCGTACTCGTTCCCGGTGGGGCCGAGGTAGACGAGGGCGCGGTGCCCGGCGGCGGCGAGGGAGCGGACAGCGAGGGCGGCGGCGGCTTCCCAGTCGAGGTCCGTCCACGGCAGCGCGGCCTCGTCGGCCGGGCGGCCGATGAGCGCGGCGGGGAAGCCGAGTTCGCGGACGACGTCGATGCGGCTGTCGTCCATGTCGACCGCCATGAGTACGGCGGCGTCCGCGAGCCCGCTGAGCGCGACCCTGCGCACGCCCTCCGCCTTGTCCTGCGAGGTGCTCAGGAGCAGGTCGTAGCCGAGCAGGTTGGCCGCGTCGCTCACGTCGATCGCGAAACGGCCGTCGACCGAGCGCTGGAGGCCCGCCGCCCGCGGCACGGCGAGCGCGATGACCCGCGTCCGCCCGGCCCGCAACGTCCGGGCGGAGGCGTGCGGGTGGTAGCCGAGCGCGTCGATCGCCTCGCGCACGCGGGTCCTGGTCTCCTCCGAGATGGAGCGCGAGCCGCTGAGGACGTACGAGACGGTGCTCGGTGCCACCCCCGCGTACTGGGCCACATCCCTGATCGTTGCCACTGACGAACCTCCCCGCCACCTGCGCGAACGGCGCGAGTCATGGTAACCGCCGCGAGGGCCGGGGAGCAGTTCACCGCCTGCCCGTGCGACGCGGGCGACCGGCCGCGCTCTCGTTTGCCTCCCCGGGCGCCGGGTACGCGCGCCGAACCCCGGCAATCGATCGATACAGGAGAATTCATGAGCGAAACGCGGGAAAAGGAGCAGCTCGATGTCTTCGTCGTCGGGCTCGACGACGACAATCTCGACACGCTCCGCGAGGTCCCCGGTGCGGAGGGGCTGACCTTCCATCCCCTGCTGCCGGTGGCCCGGCTCCAGGAGGGGGACATCGACTTCGACGGGCTCCTGGACGAGGCGCGGGCCGCGCTCGACGCGTTCGACGGGAGCGTGGACGCGGTCGTGGGGTACTGGGACTTCCCGGTGAGCGCGCTCGTACCGCTGCTGTGCGCCGAGCGCGGGCTGCGGGCGACGAGCGTCGATTCGATCGTGCGCTGCGAGCACAAGTACTGGAGCCGCCTCATCCAGCGCGAGGCCGCGCCGGAGGCCGTGCCGGGGTTCGGGCTCGTCGATCTCGACGAGGCGGAGCCCCGCCCGCCCGAGGGCGTCTCCTTCCCGATGTGGCTCAAACCCGTCAAGTCGTACTCGTCGGAACTGGCCTTCGGCGTGAAGGACGAGGCGGGGTTCCGCAAGGCCGTGGCGGAGATACGGGCCGGGATCGGGCGGGTGGGCGGCCCCTTCACGCGGCTCATGGAAGGCATCGACCTGCCGCGCGAGATCGCGGAGGCGGGCGGGGCCGCGTGTCTCGCCGAGGAGGCGCTGACGGGGGTGCAGGTCGCGGCCGAGGGCTACGTGCACGACGGCGAGGTCGTCGTCTACGGGGTGCTCGACTCGCACACGTACCCCAACAGTGCCTGCTTCCTGCGCCATCAGTACCCGGCGGACCTGCCGGAGGAGACGCTGCGGCGCGTCGAGGACATCTCGCGGCGCGTCATGGAACGGACCGGGCTCGACGCGGCGACGTTCAGCATCGAGTTCTTCTACGACCCCGAGACGGGCGACGTGAAGATCCTGGAGATCAACCCGCGCCACTCGCAGTCGCACGCCGAGATGTTCGCGCACGTGGACGGGGTCCCCAACCACCACCGCATGCTGAGCCTCGCGCTCGGCCGCGACCCGCGCGTGCGACAGGGGCGCGGGCGGTACGAGTACGGTGCGAAGTGGTACTACCGCCGTTTCCGCGACGGGATCGTGCGCCGGGTGCCGAGCGCGGCGGAGATCGCGGGGATCGAGCGCGAGGTGCCGGGCGTCAAGGTCGTCGTCGTGCCGGACGAGGGCGTACGGCTCTCCGAGATGCCGGGGCAGGACAGCTACTCCGCCGAACTCGCGCACCTGTATGTCGGGGCAGACAGCGACAAGGAGCTGGAGGCCAAGTACGACCGCGCGGTGCGGGGGCTGCGCTTCGAGATCGAGGACGTCTGAGGCGCGCCCGCGGTGCTGCGGGCGAAGGGCCTCGTACTGGGAAGGACTTATGCGTTACGTCAGCCAACTCCCCCACGCCGTGCGGGAGGAGGAGCACGTCCTCATCCCGATGCGGGACGGTGTCCGCCTCTCCGCGCACATCTGGCGGCCCGTCTCGTCCGACACGGAGCCCGTGCCCGCCGTCCTTGAGGCGATCCCGTACCGCAAAAGGGACTTGAGTGCGGTACGCGACTCGATGCACCACCCCTACCTCGCCGGGCACGGCTACGCCTGCGTGCGGCTCGACCTGCGCGGTACGGGCGAATCCGAGGGCGTGCTCCGCGACGAATACCTGGAGGTGGAGCAGCGCGACGCCGAGGAGGTGCTCGCCTGGCTGGCCGCGCGGCCGTGGTGCGACGGCGCCACCGGCATGATGGGCATCTCCTGGGGCGCCTTCGCCGCGCTCCAGACCGCCGCGCGCCGCCCGCCGAGCCTGCGCGCCGTCGTCCTGGCCTCCTTCACCGACGACCGCTACGACGACGACATGCACTACATGGGCGGCGCGATGCTCTCGGACAACCTCGCCGAGGCGGGCACGATGTTCGCCTACGCGACGTGCCCGCCCGACCCGGCGGTGGTGGGGGAGCGGTGGCGCGACATGTGGCACGAGCGCCTCGCCGCGAGCGGTCCGTGGGTCGTCGAGTGGCTGCGTCACCAGCGTCGCGACGCGTACTGGAGGCACGCGTCGGTGTGCGAGGACTACGGTGCCGTACGGGTGCCCGTGCTCGCTTCGAGCGGCTGGGCGGACGGCTACTCGAACGCCGTGACACGGCTGCTCGAACACCTCGACGTGCCGCGCAAGGGCCTCATCGGCCCGTGGTCGCACAAGTTCCCGCACCTCGGCGAGCCCGGCCCTGCGATCGGCTACCTCCAGGAGGTGGTGCGCTGGTGGGACCACTGGCTCAAGGGCGAGGAGAACGGCGTCATGGACGGGCCCATGCTCACGTCCTGGATGCAGGAGAGCGCCCCGCCGTCGACGGCGTACGAGGAACGCCCCGGCCGCTGGGTCGGTGAGCCGTGCCTGCCCTCGCCCCGAGTCGAGCCACGCGTCCACCCGTTGACGGCACACCGCATAGCGGAGCCGGGGACCGCCGACACGGCCCCGGGCGACTGGCTCACGGTCTCCTCGCCGCTCTCGGTCGGCCAGTACGCGGGCAAGTGGGCCTCGTACAACGCTCCCCCCGACCTCCCCTACGACCAGCGCGAGGAGGACGGCGGCTCGCTCGTCTTCGACAGCGGTGTCCTCGCGGAGCGCCTGGAGATCCTGGGAGCGCCGACCGTGGAGCTGGAGTTCACGGTGGACAGGCCCGTCGCGCAGGTCGCGGCGCGGCTCTCGGACATCGCCCCGGGTGGGGCGTCGACGCGGGTCTCGTACGGAATCCTCAACCTCACGCGCCGCGAAGGGAGCGACGCCCCCGAGCCCCTTGAACCGGGCCGTACGTACCGCGCCACGGTCCAGCTCAACGGAACGGCGCAGGCCTTCCCCGCCGGGCACCGCCTGCGTCTGTCCCTCTCCACCTCCTACTGGCCCCTCGCCTGGCCCCCGCCCGAGCCGGTCATGCTCGCGGTGCGGACGCACGCGAGCACCCTGACGCTCCCGGTACGCCCCCTCGACGCCCCCGACGACGCGCTCGCCTTCGGCCCGCCCGAGGCGGCCAGGCCCCTCGCGACGGAACAGCGCGTCCCGCCCGAGCAGTCCTGGCGCGTCTCGCGCGACCTCGTCGACTACCACGCGGCGCTCGACATCGTGAAGGACAGCGGCACCACGCACTACGCCGCCATCGACCTGGACGTCGGCCGCCGCGCCGTCGAGCGCTACGACTGGACCGCCGACGACTTCACCTCGCCGCGCGGCCGCTCCGCCTGGACGATGCGCTTCTCGCGCGGCGCCTGGGACACCCGTACCGAGACCACGACGACGCTCACCTGCGACGCGGACTCCTTCCACGTCCACGCGACGCTGGACGCCTACGAGGACGGGGAACGGGTGTTCTCACGGAACTGGAGCGAGCGGGTGGGCCGGGACCTGGTGTGAGTCCTCACCCGATCTCCACCACCCGGGCCCAGGGCGGGGGGCCGGCCGGGGTGTAGGTGGTCCTGCTCTCGTCGTAGCGGGTTCCGTGCCGGCGCGGGAAGAGGCCGACGACGGTGCGGCAGGGCGGGCGGGTGCTGGGCCAGGGGGTCTGGCCGTCGGTGAGGAGGACGAGGGTGTCGGGCCGGGTGGCGAGGGCGCGCGGGAAGGCGGTGCGCAGATCGGTGCCGCCGCCGCCCGTGAGGGGGAGGTCGGCCGCCGCGCACAGTGTGGTGGCGCGGGAAGCGGCCGCGTCGCAGGAGATGACCTTGACCAGCTCGCGGCGGTCGCCCAACGCTCGTGAGATCGCGGCGAGTTCGAGGAGCGCCGAGCCGAGTTCGGCGTCGCTCACCGAGCCCGAGGTGTCGATCACCACCGTGACGCGCGGGGGTGTGCGGCGCAGGCTCGGCAGGACCGCGTCCGGGAGCGCGGCCGCCCTGCGGGGCGGGCGGCCGTAGCGGTGGTCGGTGCCCCGTCCCGCCGCGGTGGCCGCGGAGCGCACGGCCGCGCCGAGCAGCCGTTGCCACGCCTGCGGCGGGTGGACGACCCGCTCCGCCCAGCGCTGCCAGCCCGCGGGCGCGCTCCCCGGCGCTCCCGTGAGCCCGCGGGCCACGCGGAATCGCACCGCGTCCCTGTCCCCGCGGCCCAGCGCGTCCGCCCCCTGCGGGCCCAGGTCCCAGCGGCGTGGCAGCCCGTCGGCCCCGCTCCCGCACTCCAGCCACGCGAGGTGCGTGGTGTGCGGGCCGAGACGGAACCTGTGCAGGTAGTCCTCCATCAGCTTGCCCGCCGGCAGGGCGAGGTGCGAGGGGCGCACGGCGTCACGGGGCGCGGTGAGCCCGTCCCCGTAGACGTCGTCGTTGATCTCGCAGTCGGCCGCGATGTTGATCCGCAGCCGCTCGGCCGGGCCGTCCTCGCCGTGCCGCTGCGCGTACCGCTCGCCGCGCTCGTGGTGCTCGCGCAGCAGGTGCGCGACCTCGTGCACCCACACCCCGGCCAGCTCGGCGAGCGGCGTGCGCGCGACGAAGACGGCGTTCACGTACAGCCGCCAGTACGGGTCCACCGCCATCGTCGGCACGAGCACCGAGGGGACGGGGGACAGGGCGAACAGCGCGGTCGCGAGGTAGGGGCGGTGGCGGACGGCCAGCAGCCTGGCGGCGTAGAGCTTGTCGGTGTCGAGGGTGACGGCAGCGGGGGACACGGGGGCGGGGGTGGGTACGGGGGCGGCGGGGACTTCCTTCCGTGTCATCGCCACGACTCCGCCCGTTCCCGCTCCGCCCGGCGCCGCGTCCGCGCGTCCGCTTCGGCGCCCGCCCGTGCCACGCGGTGCGAGAGCGCCACGACGCCCGACAGGCCCTCGATCGCCGGTGGGGCCGGCCACTCGGGGCGGCGCAGCGCCGCGAGGCCGCTCGCGGGGACGACGAGCAGATCCGGGGCGCCGGTGCGGGCCGCGTGGGCGAGGAGTTCCCAGGCCGCTTCCCATCTCTCCCGGTCCGGACGGGCCCTGACCGCGGCGACCACGCCGTCCAGCGTCGCCTGCCTGCGGTCGCCGCGCTCAGGAAGCACCGCGTGTGCCGGGTCGGCGAGCAGGTCCTCGGGATCGGGGAGGTCCATCCTGTCGAGGTGGGCGAGGAACTCGTACCCGGGACCGTCCCCGACCGTGCCGCGCACCAGGAGCGCGAGGACCTCACGCCCGGCACCCGCGGCCGACGCGAAGGCGGTGAGCCGCAGCGCCATGTCCCAACTGCGCGGCGACGGCCACGCGTTGCCCCGTACCGTCTCGGTCGAAGGGAGCTGGTGGACGAGGGCGGGGCGGGCCGTCAGGAAGCCGCACACGGCGCGCCGCGCGGACGCGACCGCCTCGGTGAGGCGCCCGGCGTCGAGCGTCGGCAGCGCGGCCACCGGCCACGTACCGCCGAGTCCCCGCACCACCACCTCCGGGTCGTGGCGCCACGTCAGGTGGACGAAGCGGTTGGCGAGCGGGGGGCTCAGCTCCCAGCCGTCGGCGGCCGAAGCGGGCGGATTCGCGGCCGCCACGATACGGACGGCCGGGGGCAGGCGCAGCGCGCCGACGCGCCGTTCCAGCACGAGGCGCAGGAGCGCGGCCTGCACGGCGGGGGGAGCGGTGGACAGCTCGTCGAGGAAGAGCAGCCCGCGGCCCGCGCGCACGAGCCGCACCGCCCAGTCCGGCGGCGCCATCGGGATGCCCTCGGTCGCCGGTTCGGGCCCGATGACGGGCAGCCCCGAGAAGTCGGAGGGCTCGTGGACGCTCGCGATGACCGTGGTCAGCGGGAGGTCGAGGCTCGCCGCCAGCTGGGTGAGCGCGGCGGTCTTGCCGATGCCGGGCTCGCCCCACAGCAGGACGGGGAGGTCGGCGGCCACGGCGAGGGCCAGGGCGTCCAGGTCGTCGTGCGGGCGGGGCTCGGTGGTGGTGTCGGCGAGGAGGCCGAGGAGCGTGGTCGCGGTGTCGAGCGCGGCGGGGGAGGGGTCATGGGTGGGCGAAGGGGATGTTTCGGGCGTCCGGGGGTGGGTGGGGGCAGCGGTGCGGGGCATGAGGCATCACCTGAGGGTGGGAGGAGGGGCGTGGGGTGTGGTGCGGCGTTCCGTTTTGTGAACGGTTCGGTGGAGGCGCTCAGCGGGTGGATCGCGGGCGGCGCGGGGCCGGGGGAAGCGGGACGCGCTGTGCGGGGGTCAGTCCCGCGCGATGCAGGGCGTGGCGGAGCCGCTCGCGGCCCGCCTCCTCCAGCGCCGTGCGCAACTCCCCGTCGGGCAACTCGTGTTGCGGGCCGACGCGGTCGGTGACGAGCGCGGTCGCGCCCGCCGTGTCCCCGTACCGCAGCAGTGCGCGCACCTCGGGGTGGACGTCGAGCGAGCGCCGGGCCTCGCGGAGCGCGGCGAGGCACGGCAGTGGCGGGCCGCCGAGCATCGTGAGCAGTTCCTCGCGCGCCAGCTCCTCCCGCGAGTGATCGAGCGCGACGAACGGCCCGCCTGCGCACGAGCGTTGGAGGCGATGCGTCTCGCCCCGGCAGGCGATCCGCAACACCCCTGGCTCCCGGGGCTCTCGCGGTACGTGGCGGGGCGAGCCCGGGGCGAGGGCCTCGGCGACGAGCGGGTGCAGCGCGTCCGGTGTCAGGAGCCCGGCGCGCAGCAACTCCACGTCGGGCGGTACCCGTACCGCCGCGTCGGGCAGTACGGGGACGCCCGGGCGGGAGCGGGCGCGCACCTCGGCGGCGGCGGTGACGGTCCCGTCCCGTAGGCGCAGAAGCAGCCGCCGCGCGCGGGCGAGCCGCACGAGCACGTGCCCCGTCCCCCCGTGTCCCTCGGCGCGCAGCAGCAGCGCCGCCTCCGCGCCCCAGCGCCCGTAGGCGTACGAGCCCGAGCCCGAGCCCAACAAGGTGTGCCACGGAGGTGGTTGACCGGTGAGGGGCGCCCCGGCGCGCTCGCGCAGTTCGCCGCTGCGCCCCGCGTCCCACAGGTGCCGGTGCAGGTCGAGCCGGAAACGTCGGTCGGGGGAAGGACGGTCGGGCCCCGGACGGTCGCCGAGCCACAGCGTGAGCCGCTGCCCGGCCCGTGCCGAAGCGGGCGGCGTACCGGCGAGCAGGTGCACGGGCCTGCCGGTCCCCGCCTCGTACCGCGCGAGGGTCACCGCCGTGCCCGCGCGCAAGAGCCCGTCGGGGCCCGTACGGGGAAAGTGCCAGCGCAGCAAGTCCGGTGCCAGGGACCGCAGATCGGCCCTGAGGCGGGAGGCGAGCGCCTCGCCCCAGCGGTGCCGGACGGCGCGGAGGGCGAAGGCGACGTCGACATCGGCAGCGGCACAGGCCCCCGCCCAGTCCCCGGCGGCACGCCGCCGCGTCGCGGTCTCGATCACGCGGGGCGACACGGCACACGCGCGCACACGCCGCCAGAAGAGAAGCCGTGGTGAGTGAGGCCCGGAATCGGCCGGGTCGGGGCCGGTGTCGGCGGGGTCAGGGCCGTCGGCCGGAGAGTGCCCGGCATCGGCCGGGCGGTGCAGGGGGTGGTGGTCCCCGAACGCCTCGTCAGTGAGCATCAGCACTCACCTTGCGGGCGTGGGGCCTCCCCTCGGAGAGAGAAGTGTGAAGTCATCGGGGAGAGCGTAGGCGACTGACGGAGGAGAGCGCCAGCCTTTTCCGCACGTTCCCTGCGCGCCTTTCGCGTGCTCGCCCCTGTGACCGGGTGCGCACCGAGTCACCGCACACGGAGGTGCTGGTGGGGCGGGCGGAACCTGGAGTTGGGCCCGCAAGAGGACGGCGTGACGGGCCGGAGACCCGTGCGGAGTCCTCCTACTGCGCCACCACCCGCACCGTCGCCAGCGAAGTGTCCACCGCGTCCGGGAGGTTCATCCCGGCCGCGATGCCCGTGCGGAGGTAGTGGAGGAGGGCTTCGGTGAGGCGTTCGCCGGGGAGCGCCGCGGGGATGCCCGGCGGGTAGGGCGTGAGCATTTCGGCGGTCACGCGGCCCGCCGCCTCCGCGACGGGGACGTCCTCGACCGGCCCGAAGTACGCGTCCCTGGGCAACATGACCTGCTCCAGGCGGAGTTGTTCCGGAGCGGGGACCGCGACCTCGGGCCCGGCGCCGAGCTGCCGGGCCTCGGCGGCGAGGGCGCGCAGGGCGGCGAGCAGTGGCGCGGTCGTGGACTCGTCGTCGGCGTGCGTGAGCTGGGTGCTGATCCGGCGGTGATCGGCCAGGTGCGCGTCGATGCCGTACCGTTCGCGCAGCCGGTCGGCGGCGCGGTACCCGCTCGTCCCGAGCCCCGACACGTCGATGACCACGGGGAGCGGGTCCAGGTCGTGGCCGAGTCCGGGGCCGCAGAAATCGGCGCGCCCGTGCACGTGGAGCCCGTCGATCGCCTCGATCGCGGCCCGTACCTTCGCCGCCTTGCCGAGCGCCGCGCCCAGCAACTCCCGCCCGCGCAGCACCATGTGGCGGCGCCAGCCGTCCATGCCCGCGTACAGCAGGACGGACGGGCTCGTCGTCCCGAGCAGGTCGGCGCGCGAGGCGAGCACCGCAGGGTCGACCAGGTCCCCGCCGAGGTGGAAGACCGAGCCCTGTTCGAGGCCGCCGCCCATCTTGTGGATGCTCGTCACGCACACGTCCGCGCCCGCGTCCATCGCCCACGTCGGCAGGTCCGGGTGGAAGGGCAGGTGCGCGCCCCACGCCTCGTCCACGAGGAGTGGCCTGCCGCGCGCGTGGCAGATCTCCGCGAGCGCCCGCAGGTCCGCCGTCGTGCCGTACGGCGTCGGGCTCGTGACGAGCGCGCCCTTCGCGTCGGGGTGCGCGGCGAAGGCGGCCTCGTACGCGGCGGGCGCGGGCGGGTGCGCGAGGTGGCGCGCACGATCCCACTCCGGCTCGACCCACACGGGCCGTACCCCCGAGATGATGAGCCCGGAGACCACCGACTTGTGCGCGTCGCGGCCGATGAGGAGCTTCTCGTGCGGGCCCGCGACGGACAGGATCGCCGCCTTGACCGAGAGGGAACTCCCGCACGTCGAGAAGAAGGTGTGCGCGGCGTGCACCGCGTCCGCCATCAGCTCCTCGGCCCGTTCGAGTACCCGCCCCCGCGTGCGCCGCTCGTCGAGCCCGCCCGAGGCGAGCAGGTCGCTGTGGAAGGCGGCGTCGCCGAGCACCCGCCGCACCTCGGGGTCCGCGCCTCTGGCCTGCTTGTGGCCCGGCGGTGTGAAGGACAGCTCGCCGCGCGCCTGGTAGGCGGCGAGTGCGTCGAGTACGGGGGCCTGCCGGTGATCGGGTCGCTCGGGCATGTGCCACCTGTTCCCCGGGTCCGTCCGGGGGAACCAGACGCTGAGCCGAGCGGCGGACACGGCGGTCCCTGTTCTCCCGCACGCCCGTCCCGGCGCGCCACCGCACGCGGCCCCCGCCCGCCCCCGAACCTGGGCGGGCCCCCGAGGAGCCGCCCGAGGAGAGGACGACCGCCATGACCCCGCCCGTACCAGGACCCGACGGCCCCGACGAGCCGCGCGCACCCGGCGGCGCCGACGCCACCCCCTGCCACCCCGCCGAGCCGCCCGCCACCCCCTGCCACCCCGCCGAGCCGCCCGCCGAGCGGCCGCGCGACGCCGGGCGTCGCGAGACCCGTGAGGAGCGGGCCGACCGCAAGTGGGCAGACCTGCTCCAGGAGCTGCGCGTCGCGCAGACAGGCGTGCAGATCCTCTTCGGCTTCCTCCTCACCGTCGTCTTCCAGCAGCGCTTCACCACGCTCTCGGCCACGGACCGCACGATCTACGTCGTCACCGTCGTGCTCGGTGCCGCCACCACGGGGGCGCTCGTCGCGCCGGTCTCCTTCCACCGCCTGCTCTCCGGGCAGCGCCTCAAGCCGGAGACGGTCCGCTGGGCGGGGCGGCTCACGCTCGTCGGGCTCGTGGGGCTCCTCGCCACGATGGCCTCGTCGATGCTGCTCATCCTGCGGGTCGTCGTCTCGCCGGACGACACCGCGCTGTGGCTCGTCGCGGGGATCGCCGCGTGGTTCGCGCTGTGCTGGTTCGCCTTCCCCGCCTGGGCGCGGCACGCGGCACGGCGCGAGCGGGGCGTCGCGGAGGGTGACGGTGATGGTGCGGAGCAGGGGTGAGGCGGCCGCCGGCCTCTCCCGCGAGCGCTCGCGGAACCATCGCGGGGCCGCCCGCGAACGGACCGCACCCTTTGCACGTCCCCCGCGCCCCGGGGCACACTCGAAGGTGAGGTCAGGAGGTTCCGTGAGCCGTACCGACACGCCCGCCGTACCGCACGCCACGTCCGCCCCACTGCCCGTCGCGCCTGCCGCCCTCCTCGTCGTGCCCTTCGACACGCTCGTGGACCTCGACAACGAGGTGGCCGCCGAGGCGGCCCTGAGCAGGGCCGTCGAGCGCCACCCGGCCCGGATCGTCGTGGTCAGGGTGCGGTCCCGGGTGGTGACCCCGCAGGCGCTGCGCATCCTGCTCCGCACGGCGACCCGTACGGTGCCGGGGGGCGTGCTGTGCGTCGCGGCCGAGTACCCGGCGGCGCGGCGCGTCTTCCACCTCACCGGGCTCGTGCGTCCCCTGCACGTCGCCGCCACCGTCCCCGGCGCCGTGCGGCGGGTCAGTGGCGACCGCGTACCCCGCCCCCCGCGGCCCCGGGTCCCCGCGCGGCCGCCATCCGCCCTCGGCAGGGCGTGGCGGCGTGAGGGCGGGCCGCGCGGGCGGCCGAGCGCCACGCGTCACTGACAGGGGCCCCGGTCCCTCGATCCCCCTGGAGGTCCCCGTGAGCACGCGCGCAGCCGTCTTCGACGTGGACGGCACCCTCGTCGACACCAACCACCTCCACACCGTCTGCTGGTGGGAGGCGCTGCGGCAGGCCGGGCACCGGGTGCCGTTCACCACGATCCTCGGCGCGATCGGGCTCGGCTCGACCGACCTCATCGCGCACGTGCTCGGCGAGGACCGCGACCGGGACGAGGACGCGGCCATCAGCGCCGGGCACAAGGCGCTGTACGGTACGTACTACGACCGGCTCGCGCCCTTCGACCGCGCCGCCGACCTCCTGCGCGAACTCCACGTCGAGGGCCGGCCCGTCGTCCTGGCGACCTCGGCGGGCGGCCCCGAACTCGCGGCCCTCCGCGCGGCGATCGACGCCGACGACGCGATCGACGCGACCGCGAGCGCCGACGACGTGGCCGAGGGGAAGCCCGCGCCCGACCCCGTGCTCCACGCACTCGCACAGGTCGACGCGGAACCGGAGGGGTCCGTCTTCGTCGGCGACTCGGTCTGGGACATGCGCGCCGCGCGGGCCGCGGGACTCCACCCGATCGGCGTCCTGAGCGGGGGAGTGTGCCGCGCGGACCTCGTCGGGGCGGGCGCGGAGGAGGTCTACGCGGACACGGCCGAACTCTTCGCGAAGCTCGGCGAGAGCGCGTTGGCGCGGCGCGGGGCGGCTTGAGCGCCCCGGCCCGGCGCGGCCTCCCGGCCGCCTGCGGCCCGCGCCCGCGCGCCGCGCGGTCGTTCGGCGTAGGGGGCGGCCGCGCGCGGGCCGGGCGGGCTCACTCGGGCGTCGCCGCAAGCGCGTACAGGCCGGGGAGGTTGACGACGACCGCCTCCTGCGTACTGCGCGCGATGACGACGACGGCCTCCGCCTCGGGATCGGGGTTCTCCTCGCGGTGGGGCACGTAGGGCGGCACGAAGACGTAGTCGCCGGGCGAGGTGCGCAGCCGCACCTCATCGGGGGTCTCGCCCGAGTCGTCGACGAACACGAACTCCGGGTGCCCGGACACCACGTAGATCGCGGTCTCCGAGGCGCCGTGGTGGTGGTCGGAACTCGCGGTGGAGGGGGCCACGTGGGTCTGGCCCATCCACAGCTTCTCGGAGCCGACGGTCCTGCCGCTCACCGCGGCGAACCGCCGCATCCCGCCGGTCTGCGCGGTGTCGCCGTCGAGCGCGTCGGCACGGATGTGGTGCAGGCGGGCGCGCAAGGGCGCGACGGGGCCGGGTGGTTGCTCGTGCAGGTGCGGGTGGAAGCCCTCGCCCGCGATCGTCTCGCCCGGAAGCGCCCCGCCCGGACTGCTCGTCTCGCACGGGGTGGTCCCGCCCGGAAGCGTCTCGCCGGGAACGGTCTCGCCGGGGCTGGTCGACTGCTCGCTCATGGCCCGGAAGCTAGAGCCGCGCGAGAAAAGATGTCAAGAGGTGTCCAATGCTGTTCACCTGCGGCAACAATCGCCGCGGCGGCCCGGTGGCGGGTCCGGCAGGGACCGGGGAGCACCGCGGCCGTGCATTATGGGGTCATGCATATCTCCGCGAAGGCGGACTACGCCGCGCGAGCCCTCGTCGAACTCGCCTCCCACCCCGAACACCCGCTGACCTGCGAGGCGATGGCCTCCTCGCAAGGCATTCCGTTCCGCTTCCTCAAGTCGGTCGTCGGCGAGTTGCGCCGGGCCGGGCTCGTCCGCAGCCAGCGCGGCTGCGAGGGCGGTTACTGGCTCGGCAGGCCCGCCGAGGAGATCAGCCTCCTCGACGTGGTGCGCGCCGTGGACGGCGAGGTCCTCACCGTGCGCGGCGCCGCCCCCGGTCACCTCGCCTACCCCGGCCCCGCCGCCGGCCTTCCCGGACTGTGGCGCACGCTGGAGGAGCGGGCCCGCGACCTCCTCGGCGAGGTGAGTCTCGCCTCGCTCGCGCGGGAGGCGCCGGCGGCCCGTACCGGCTCCGTCCCCGCCGTTCCGCTGCTCGCGGAGGGGAGCAGGGTGTGAGCGCAGCCCTGCCCCCGGAGGTCGAAGTCACCGAGTACACCGACCCGTTGTGCCCCTGGGCCTGGGGCGCCGCGCCGCTCTTCGCCCGGCTGCGGACCGCCTGGAGCGGCCGGACGCGCTGGCGCAGGGTGTACGCGATCCTCTTCGACGAGGACGAGGAGCCCGCCCCGGACCCGGCGGCAGAGACCGCCTGGTACGCGCGGTACGTGGCCGAGGTGTGCGCGGTCACCGGCGCCTCGTACGCGCCGCGCCTCGCACGGGTCGCGGCCACCTCCTGGCCCGCCTCGTGCGTCGCGAAGGCCGCCGAACGGCAGGGCGCGGACCTCGCGGAGGAGGTGCTGCGCCGCCTGCGCGCCTCGATGTTCGTACGGGGCGAGCCGGCCGACACCCTGCCGCTCGCGCTCGCGGCGGCGCGCGGTGCCCCGGGCCTGGACGCCGCGCGGCTCGCCTCGGACGCGGCCTCGGCACCGGTGCGCGCCGCTGTCGCCGCCGACCACGCGGAGGCGCGCCGTCCTGTCGCCGCGGCTTTCGCCGTCACGGACGGCGGTCCGCACCCTGGCCGCGCGAAGGAGACCCCGGCGGGGGAGTGGCGCTACGCCCTGCCGACCCTGCGCCTGCGCGGGCCGGGCGGCGACGTGCTCGTCCCCGGGTGGCGAGCCGAGGAGGCGTACGAGGCGGCCCTGCGGACCGTACGCGGCTGACGGCACCGGGAACGCCGCGGGGAGCCGTCACCCCCGGCCCCCGGCCGACCTGGCGCCGTCCCTCCGAAGGCGCCCGGCGGTCGGCCCCGCCGCCCCGCCGAAGGCCCTCCGGCGCCCCGCCCACACGCATGCCTCGACGCCCTGCCCGCCCGCACGCCTCCGCGTCCCGCCCCCCCCGTGACCCCCGCGCCCCGCCCCGCGCCCGCGCTCACCCCCCCGCGCTCACCCCCGCCACCTGCCCAAACAACTCCCCGCTCCGTCCCGCCGGATGAGACACCTCAAGGTGTCCATTGACAGCTCGGGCGCGGCGCACGCAGGATGTCGGACATGCACACGACTCACCCCGGTGTGGTGTGCCGCTACGTGGACCTGCGGCGCACTTCCAGCGCCCTCTGTCGCTGATCCACCCCGCCTTCCCGGCCCGGCGGCGCCTCCCCCGTGCCGCCCGGTGTCCCGGTCGCTCCCCCGCGGAGCCCGCCCTCCCCTTGTTTCCCCGCCCGGCCCCGCCGTGCCCGGACGGTACCCGCCCCGTCGCAGGTTCCGCCGTCCGCCCGCACGGCGGCGAGCGCCGCGCGGCGCTGCCCCGCCCCCCGGCTCGTACCCCCGTGCGCCCTGCCGGGCCGTCACAGAGAGACCGCCATGCCTGGACGCCCCCTGTCCCCTGCCCCGGCGCCCCGCGCCCGCCGCCTGCCCCGTACCGCGACCGCCCTCGGTACCGCGCTCGCCGCCCTGCTCGTCCCCGCGCTGAGTGCCTGCGGGGGCTCGGGCTCCAGCGCGAGCGGCACGGCGGCGACACTCAAGTGGGCCACCTCCTACTTCCCCGCGCACTGGGACCCCGTGGTCTCGGGAAGTGGCGCGCAGTTCCGTGAACTCGCCCTCACCTACGCCTCGTTGACGAAGGTGGACGAGAAGGGGAACGCCGTCCCCGACCTGGCGAAGAGCTGGGAGTACAACACGAAGGGCGACGAGGTGACCTTCCACCTGCGCCCGGGACTGAAGTTCAGCGACGGCGAACCGGTCGACGCGCGCGCCGTCAAGGCCGCCATCGAGCGCGCCAAGAAGCAGAAGAACTCCGCCCTCTTCGGCGACCTCACCTCGATCAGGTCCGTCACCGCCAGCGGCCTCGACGCCGTGGTCCACCTCACCCAGGTGGACCACCAGATACCCCAGCTCCTCGGCGAGCGCGTCCTCCAGATCGCGAGCCCGAAGGCCGCGGCGGACCCGGCGAAGCTGGACCAGCACCCCGTCGGCGCGGGCCCCTTCCTCGTCAAGCAGCTCATCCCCGGTACCAAGGCCGTCCTCGCCAAGAACCCGGACTACTGGGACGCGAAGCACATCCACATCGACACCGTCGAACTCGTCTCCGCGCCCGACCCCGCCACCGTCGTCTCCGGACTGCGCACCGGCGTCTACAACTTCGCCGACATCGAACCGAGCCAGGCCAAGGCCGCCAAGCAGGCCGGACTCGACGTCTTCGTCCAGCCCGGCTTCAACGCCTCGAACATCAGCCTCAACATCAACAAGGCGCCGTTCAAGGACCCGAAGGTCGTCGACGCCGTCCGCTACGCCGTGGACCGCCAGGAGTTCGTGGACAAGCTCACCTTCGGCTACGGCGAGACCACCGACCAGCCCTTCCCCAAGGGGTACGTGGCCTACGACTCCGCCTCGGCGAACGCCTGGCCGTACAACCCGGCGAAGGCGAAGAAGCTTCTCCAGCAGGCCGGTTACCCCGCCGGGAAGCTCAAGCTCGACCTCGTCATCCCCACCGAGGACCCGCAGGCCGAGATCGTGCAGTCGCAGCTCGCCAAGGTCGGCATCACGGTCCGCATCAAGATCGACAAGAACTGGGCGACGCCCTTCTTCGCCAAGGACCTCACCTTCTCTCTCTACAGCACCACGGGTCGCGACTCCGCACTCCAGACTCTCACCGCCCACTTCGGCCCCAACGGTCCGCTCAACCTCAGCAGCCCCTACGAGCCCAAGGGCTTCGAGAAGGCCGCGGCGAAGGTGCGCGAGACCCCCATCGACGCGCCCGACTACCCCAAGGTGCTGCGCGCGGCGACCCGGGCGGGCCTGGAGAGCCGCGCCCTCGTCTTCACGTACTCCGCGCCCAACCTCCTCGCCAAGAGCCCCACCGTCTCCGCCCTCCCGAAGAACCCGGCCCACCTCAACTGGACCGGGGTCACCATCGGCGCCGCCAAGTGAGCCGCAACCACCCGGAGACCCGCAACCACCCGGAGAGGAGACCCCGTTGACCGCCCTCGCCGCACCGCCCCCGCGCACCGGCCCGCCGGACGCCGCCCCCGGCGCCCCGACCGGCGCTCCCAAGCCCCGCCGCCGCGCGGGCCGCCCCCTCGCCGTACTCGCCCGCACCGTCGCCGTCTTCGTGCCCGTCTTCCTCGTCGCGACCTTCGTCACCTTCGCGCTGCGTGCCCTCAGCGGCCTCAGCCCCGCCCGCCTCCAGCTCGGCGAGCAGGCGAGCCCCGAGGCCATCGCGCGCGTCGAGGCACAGTGGGGACTCGACCGGCCCTTCCTCGTCCAGTACGCGGACTGGTTCGGCGACGTCCTCCACGGGCAGCTCGGTACGAGCTGGACCAACGGCACGAGCGTCTCCACGCTCATCGGCCTCGGGCTCGGCGTGAGCCTCTCGGTCGCGGGGCTCGCGCTCCTCATCGGCGTCGTCGTGGGCCTCGCCCTCGGCACCCTCGCCGCGCTGCGGCGCGGCGGACCGCTCGACCGTGCCGTCACGGGCTTCGTCACCGTCATCTCGGTCATGCCCGCCTTCGTCGTGGGCATCGTCCTCGTCACGGTCCTCGCCGTCGGCCTCGGCCTCTTCCCCTCCGCCGGTTACGTACCGCCGGAACAGGGCCTCGGTCCCTGGCTCGCCCACATCACGCTCCCGGCCCTCGCGCTGAGCTGCGACGTGATCGCCGACGTGGCCCGCCAGCTGCGCGGCGGCCTCATCGCCGCGTACCGCGAGAACTACGTGCTCGGCGCCGTCGTCCGCGGCCTGAGCCCGCGCCGGATCTTCTTCCGCCATGTCCTGCGCAACGGCGTCGGACCCGCACTCGCCACCCTCGGCCTCAAGTTCCCGGCCCTCGTGGGCGCCTCGGTCGTCACCGAGTGGATCTTCGGCCTCCAGGGCTTCGGCCGCTTCGCCAACGACTCCGCGCAGGCCGGTGACGTCCCCGCCGTACAGGGCGTCCTCGTCGTCTCGATCGTTCTCGTCGTCGGCTTCAACCTGCTCGTCAACCTCGTGCTCGGCCGACTCGTCCCGGCCGCCGGACGGGGGGTGTGACCGTGGTACGCCGCCTGCTCCGCCTCCGTACCGGCCGCCTCGCCCTCGCGCTCCTCGCCGTGATCGCGCTCCTCGCGGTGCTCGGCCCCGTGCTCGCCCCGCAGGACCCGCTCGCGACGAGTCAGGACACCCTCGCAGGGCTCTCCGGCGCGCACCCGCTCGGCACCGACAACCTCGGCCGCGACGTGCTCAGCCGCCTCCTCGACGGCTCCCGGGTCAGCGTCGTCGGCGCCCTGGAGGTCGCGCTCACCGCGCTCGTCGTGGGCGCCGTGCCGGGACTGCTCTCGGTCCACCTCGGGCGCGTCTTCGAGTGGCTCACCCTGCGCCTCGCCGACACGCTCGTCGCCCTGCCGTTCCTCCTCTTCGCGGTCGCCGTCATCGCCCTCCTCGGCAACGGCCTCACCCAGGCGATGCTCGTCACCGGTGTCCTCGTCTCGCCCCTCTTCTACCGCGTCGCCCGCGCCGCGACGCTCGGCATCGCCCGCTCCCCGTACGTCGAGGCCGCGCAGCTCGCGGGCGCGTCCACCGGCTGGATCGTGCGCCGCCACGTCCTCGCCAAGGCGCTCCCGCCGCTCGCCGTCGCCCTCGCGCAGACGGTCGGCACGGGCTTCGTCATCGTCTCCAGCCTCACCTTCCTCGGTATCGGCGTCGAACCCCCGCAGGCCACGTGGGGCGGCCTCCTCGCCACCGACCTCGGCTTCCTCGCGCAGCGCCCCTGGGCGCCCCTCGTGCCCGCCCTCCTGATCACCCTCACCGTGTGGGCCTGCAACCTCCTCGCCGACGCCGTACGCGACGTCTCCGGCGCCCCCGCGCCCGACGCGCCCCGCCCCCGTAGCGCCCAAGCCCCCGCAGGAGGTACGAGTTGAGCGCCCCGTCCCCCTCCCTGGCCCCCACGCCGCAGCGCACGCCGCCCGCCCCGCCCGTGCTCGCGCTCCACGACGTACGCATCGGGCGGCCCGGCGGCGACGACCTCGTCCACGGCGTGAGCCTCGCCCTCGCCCCCGGCGCGACCCTCGGCATCGTCGGCGAGTCCGGCAGCGGCAAGACCCTCACCTGCCGTGCCGCCCTGGGCGTCCTGCCCCCGCCCCTCGCCCTCACCGGCGGACGCGTCGAGATCGACGGGGCCGACACCGCGCGCCTCACCCCGCGCGAGTGGACCGCGCTGCGCGGCTCCACCCTCGGCGCGGTCTTCCAGGACCCCGCCTCCTACCTCAACCCCTCGCTCACCGTGGGCAGTCAGCTCACCGAGGTGCTGCGCGTCAAGAAGGGCCTCGCCCGCCGCGCCGCCCGCGAGCGCGCCACCGAACTCCTCGCCCAGGTCCACCTGCGCGAACCCGCCCGGGTCCGCTCCCAGTACCCCCACGAGCTGTCCGGCGGGATGCTCCAGCGCGTCCTGATCGCCACCGCGCTCGCGGCCGGGCCCCGTGTCCTGATCGCGGACGAGGCGACGACGGCGCTCGACGTCACCGTCCAGGCCGAGATCCTCGATCTCCTCGCCGACCTCCGCGAGGAGACGGGGCTCGCCCTCCTCGTCGTCTCGCACGACCTCGCCGTCGTCGCCCAGGTCTGCGCGGAGGTCCTCGTCATGCGCGACGGCGACGTGGTCGAACAGGGCCCCACCGCGCAGGTACTGCACCACCCGCGGCACCCGTACACGCGTCTCCTCGTCGAGGAGCACGAGCAGTACGGACTCGACAAGTTCCTGAGCGACGAGACCTCCGGGGAGGACGCGTGAGCGCCGAACCCGTCCTGCGCGTGCGCGGACTCGACGTCCACTACGGCCGCGGGCGTGCCCGCCGCGCCGCGCTGCGCGGCGTCGACCTCGATCTCGCCCCCGGCGAGACGGTCGGCCTCATCGGCGAGACGGGCTCCGGCAAGTCCACCCTCGCCCGCACCGTCCTCGGCCTCGTCCGCCCCACGTCCGGCACCCTCTCCGTCGCGGGCGAGGACGTCAGCGCCTACGGGGCCCGCCAGTGGCGCACGCTGCGCCGCCGCGGCCTCGTCTCGTACGTCTTCCAGGACCCCCTGCGCAGCCTCGACCCCGACCTGCCCCTCGGCCACTCGCTCGCCGAGCCCCTGCTCCTCCAGGGCCTCCCGGGCAAGGAGGCGGCGGCGAGGGCACGGGACTTCGCGCCGCGCGTGCACCTCGACCCCGACCTGCTCGACCGGCTGCCCGGCGAGGTCTCCGGAGGACAGCGCCAGCGCGCCGTCCTCGCCCGCGCGCTCGTCACCGAACCCCGCCTCGTCCTCCTGGACGAACCCGTGAGCGCGCTCGACGCCGCGCACCGCGTGAAGATCCTCGACATCCTCAAGGACCTGCGCGCGCACGGCGTCGCGCTCCTCTTCATCTCACACGACCTCGGCTCCGTGGCCGGTACCGCCGACCGCGTCGCCGTCCTCCACCACGGCTCCCTCGTCGAGGACGGACCCGCCCGCGACGTCGTCACCCGCCCCCAGCACCCCTACACCAAGCTGCTGCTCGCCTCCGCCCCCACCCTGCGCGGCGCCGGCGGTGACCGCGCGACCCGCGCCCGCCTGCGCGCGGCCCTCACCTCCTGAGCCGACCGCCCCCGAAGTCCCGCCCCGTACCAAGGAGTTCGCCATGACCACCGCCCCCCGCCGCCTCCACCTCGCCCTGCACCCCTACGGCGTCGGCGGCCCCGGCCAGCACGGCCTGTGGAAGGACCCCCGCGTCGCCAAGAACGCGAGCATCGACATCGGCTACTACATACGCCAGGCCCAGGCCGCCGAACACGCGCTCTTCGACGCCCTGTTCATCGTGGACAGCCAGTTCATCAACGCGACCTACCCCGCCCACTACCTCAACCGCCTCGAACCCCTCACCCTCCTGTCCGCCGTCGCCACGCACACCTCCCGCGTCGGTCTCGTCGGCACCGCGAGCAGCACCTACAACTCGCCCTTCAACCTCGCCCGCCGCTTCGCCTCCCTCGACCACATCAGCGGCGGACGCGCCGGCTGGAACGTCGTCACGAGCTTCGACACCGGCACCTCCCGCAACTTCGGTCTCGACGAACACCTCGACTACGCGACCCGCTACGGCCGTGCCCGGGAGTTCGTCGAGGTCGCCCGCGGCCTGTGGGACTCCTACGAGGACGACGCCTTCCCTGCCGACGTCGAACGCGGCGTCTTCCTCGACCCCACGAAGCTCCACGCGCTCGACCACGAGGGCGAGCACTTCAAGATCGCCGGACCGCTCAACCTCTCGCGCTCCCCGCAGGGCCAGCCCGTCATCTTCCAGGCCGGCGTCTCCGAGGAGGGCCGCGACCTCGCCGCCCGTGTCGCCGAGGGCATCTACGCGCCCGGCGGCACCCTCGCCGCGGCCCAGGAGTACTACGCCGACATCAAGCGCCGCACCGCCGCCTACGGCCGTGACCCCGAGCACATCAAGGTCTTCATCCACGGCGCGCCCGTCGTGGCCGCCACCGACGAGGCCGCCCGCCGCCGCGAGCGCGAGATCCACGAGGAGGACAAGGACCTCGGCCGCAGCCTCGGCCTCCTCGGCCGCTCCTTCGGCGCCCACGACTTCTCGCAGTACGACCTCGACGCGCCCTTCCCCGACGTGGCCCACCTCGCCGAGAAGGGCGGACGCACCACCGCCACGAAGATCATCGCGCGCGCCCGCACGGAGAACCTCACGCTCCGCCAGGTCGCCGAGGGCCTCAACGCCTACAAGGAGGGCCCCTTCACGGGCGCCCCCGAGACCGTCGCCGACGCCCTTCAGCACTGGTTCGAGGCCGGGACGCTCGACGGCGTCAACCTCGCCTTCCGCACCGACGAGGAGCTGAACCTCTTCGTCGACGGCGTCGTCCCGCTCCTCCAGAAGCGCGGCCTCTTCCGCACCGCCTACGAGGCCGACACCCTGCGCGGCCACCTGGGCCTCCCGATCCCCGAGAACCGCCACACCGCCGCCCGCGCCTGAACACCTCCACGGGAGTACGCACATGAGTGACCTGCTCGACTTCCATGCCCCTGACGGTTTGCTGACACGTGGCACGGTGCTTGTCGTGCCGGGTCGGGGTGAGACCCCGGAGACGTATACGCGTCTGGGTGGCCGGCTGGCTTTCGACGCTTATCGGGTGCGGGTGCTCGCGCCGCCCGGGGGGACGTTGACGGCCCGGGACTTGTCCGACGCGCTGGCGGGCACTGCGCCTGGTGACGGGGGTGTCGCGGCCCCTGTCGTGTTGCTCGGTGTGGATGCGGGCGCGGTGGCTCTGGCGGCGTTGTATGCGAGGGGGGACGTCCCCGGGGCTGACGCGCTGGTTCTCGCGGGGCTTCCTGCCCCCGGGCCGGTTGTTCCGGAGGCTGCCTCCTGGGACGAGGAACTCGGTATCCGTACGGCCTGTCCTACGCACCGGGGCCGGTTGACCGGGGACGTGGGGGTGCGGCGTGGTGCGCTCGCCGAGCCCGTCCCGCCCGCGCTCCTGGCCGCCGCCTACGCCGCTCGTCCCGCCGTTCCGACGCTTGTGCTGAGTGGTGAGCTGGACCCTCTCGCCGATCATGCCGCGCTCGCCGGTCTGGCGAAGTCTCTTGGGCGCGCTCGGTATGTGCTCGTGCGTGGTGCTCACCACGATGTTCTCAATGATCTTCAGCATCGCTCCGTGGCCGCCGAAGTCGCCGGTTTCCTGGAGACCTTGCGTGAACAGCTCGTTCCGCGTGTCGCCGTGCAGTCCAGCACGTGGTGACCCGCTTTTCCTCCCACGGAAGGCACCGTCATGGCTCGTATCCTGTCCGTTTCCGGCAGTCCCTCCGCGACTTCGCGTACTGCTCGTCTCCTGCGTCATCTCGATGAGCGGTTGCGGGAGCGGGGGCATGAGGTGGCGGTCCTGGACGTTCGTTCCCTGCCCGCGGGGCCGCTCCTGGGTGCTGAGTTCGGCCATCCGGAGATCGTTCGTGCGACGCGTGCTTTCGCGGACGCGGATGGTGTCGTGATCGGCACGCCTGTGTACAAGGCGGCGTATTCGGGTCTGTTGAAGACTCTCCTCGATGTGCTGCCGCAGTACGCGCTGGCGGGGAAGACCGTTCTCCCTCTGGCCACGGGTGGTTCCACCGCGCACGTCCTGGCCCTGGACTATGCCTTGCGTCCCGTCCTCACCTCGATGGGCGCGGCCCACGTCGTCCCCGGCTGGTTCGTCGTCGACAAGGACCTCACGGTGAACCCGGACGGCACCCTCACCGTCTCCGCCCCCACCGACGAAGCCCTCACCCAGGTCACGGACACCTTCGCGAGGGCCCTGCACACGGCGTTCCCGAGCCCGCTCCCGGTGGGGTGAGGACGCCGACAGCGACACAGGGCGGGCCCCCACCGGGCGGGCCCGCCCCGCGCGAAGGCCCGAACGGTGCCGGACACCCGCCCGCCCCTTAGCGGGGCCTGACTACTGTGAGGCCCGTGCTCCTGAGTGCCTCGCGGTCCCTGCTGCCCGTCAACGTCACGCTCGGCGTGCTGATGTGCGTCCTGCTGGTGCTCGCCGCCGTCGTCGTCCGGGTCTTCCACCTCAGCCCCGACGAGCGGACGGACCGCTCGCGACAGGTGCTGGTCGCGGGGGTGCGGGCCGCCGTGCAGCTCGGTGTCGTGTCCCTCGTCATCACGTGGGCCGTCGCGAACGTCCTCGGGCTCTTCGCCTTCCTGCTCGTGATGTTCGCCGTGGCGGTACGGACGGCGGGGCGGCGCCTGACGCCCAACGGGACGTGGTGGCTCACCGCCGCCCCGCTCGCCGTCGGCGTCGTACCGGCCGTGCTCGCGCTGCTGCTCACCGGTCTGGTGCCGCTCAAGGGCATTTCGCTCGTGCCGCTCACCGGCATCCTGCTCGGCGGCGCGCTCACCGCGACGGTTCTCGCGGGACGGCGCGCGCTCGACGAACTGCGCACGCGCAAGGGCGAGGTGGAGGCCGCGCTCGCACTCGGTTTCGCCGACCGCGACGCGCGCGTCGAGATCGCCCGCCCCGCCGCCTCGGACGCGCTGCTCCCCGGCCTCGACCAGACCCGCACCGTGGGCCTCGTGACGCTCCCCGGCGCGTTCGTCGGCGTCCTCCTCGGGGGCGCGAGCCCGCTCGCCGCAGGCGCGGTCCAGCTCTTCGTTCTGCTCGCGCTCATGGCGGTGCAGTCGCTCGCGGTCTCGGTGACCCTCGAACTCGTCGCACGGGGGCGGATCAACAGGGACTGAACGCCGCCCCGCCCGGCCCGCTCACCGCCCACGACCCGCGACCGCCCCACCCCCTCACCAGGGCACGACCCGCCCCTCGCGGTCCAGGTAGGCGAGTCCCGGCCTGCCGAGCCGGGACTCCAGTACGTCCATGAGCAGCGGGACGCTCTCCTCGACGGTGTACGGGGCCTCGGAGCCGCCGAGCGCCGTACGAATCCAGCCGGGCGCGAGCAGCAGGATGGAGCGCCGGGTCCCGGACTGCCGGACGGCGAAGCCGCGCATGAACATGTTGAGCGCGGCCTTGCTGCCGCGGTACACCTCGCGCCCGGCCGTCGTGTTGTTGGTGATGCTGCCCTGGCCCGAGGACATCGCGCCGATGAGGCCGTCGTCGGCCACGAGGTCCTCCAGGGCCTCGATGACCCGCATCGGGCCCAGGGCGTTCGTCACCATGACCCGGACGAAGTCCTCCGTCGGGGCCACGCCGACCGGAGTGTCCTCGTCGCTCGTGGTACCGGAGTTGACGAAGAGCAGGTCGAGCCGGCGGTCGGCGAGGCGCTCGCGCAGCGCCGAGACCTGCCCGGGGTCGTCCACGTCGAGCCTCTCGACGGTCAGGTGCCCCGCGGAGTGCTCGGCGAGGTCGGTGAGGGGACCCGGGGCCGCGGGATCGCGGGCGGTGCCGATCACGTCCCAGCCCCGGTCGACGAAGGCGGCGGCGAGGGCGTGTCCCAGGCCGCGCGAGGCGCCGACGAGGAGAGCGGTACGGGGCGTGGTGACGGGGGGCATACGGGTTCCGATCCTCGGGGTTCGGGCTCCCGATGGTAAGGGGGCACGTCACGTATCCGTGTGACCTCCCCGCATGTCCGCACGGCCGGGCGGACACCCGTCCTCCAGGACGACGGGGACACCCGACTCCCGCGCCCCGAGCGCCGCGCGCACGCGGCGGGCGTCACTCGTGACCATGAGGGCGTCCAGGTCATCGGGCCGCGCCCACTCCAGGCCCGTCACCTCCTGCGGCGGCAGGACGAGCGCGGCGATCTCGGCGGGGGAGAGGACGCCGCCCTCGTACACGTAGAGGTGCTCGCCGGGGAAGCGCATGGCCGGGTGCGTCCCGGGGAGCGTGGGCGGGACCCACTCCAGGGCGAGGACGCGCGGGAAGACGCGGGCGAGGCCCAGTTCCTCACGCACCTCGCGGGCGATCGCGGCCGAGGGGGCCTCGCCCGCGTCCACCGCGCCGCCGGGGAGGAGGCAGTGCGGGCGGTAGTCGACACGTTCGAGGAGTACGCGGCCGCGTACGTCCGTGAAGAGCGCGCTCACCCCCGTCCACAGCGCCGCGCGCGAGGCGCCGTACGCGGCGGGGGTGAGCGCGGTGCCGCGGGGCTTTTCGTCCGTCATGGGGCGGTCCCTTCCCCCGCGCGAGGGACATCAGTCCCGTACCCGTACGCGACCTCGGCCCCGTACCCCGTATACGAGGTCGGTCCCGGTCCCCGTACGCGAGGTCAGTCCCGTACCCGTACGTCCACGGGGTGACCTTCCTCGTCCGTCATGAAGGCGAGGAGCCGCGCCGCCTCATCGGCCACCGCGTCCCGCTCCCGCGCGCTGCCGGGACCGGCGAAGAGGTCGACCGTGAGCCTGGTCCGCCCGGCCTTCTCCTTCTTGACGCCCCACACACCGCCCACGAAGCCGTCGACCAGTACGACGGGGCGGACGCGCCCCCCGGGCCGGTAGACCTCCGAGCGGTACTGCGGGTCGAGCACGCGGGTGCGGTCCTGATGCGCGAGAAGGACGTTGTCGTACTCGGGGAGGAACCGGACGGGCACGGGGCCGTCCTCCTCGGGAAGCGGCGCACCCGGCAGGTCGTACAGTTCGGTGCCCTCGGGCGAGCGCAGGACGCGCAACTCGGGTCGCAGGCGCCTGAACACCGCCGTGAGGCCGGTCAGCCCGGACCAGGACTGCACGTCCTTGACCGTGGCGGGGCCGAAGGCGGCGAGGTGGCGGCGGACCAGTTCCCCGGGATCGGGAGCGGCGGCGGGCGGGCCGCCGAGCCATTCCTCCGGCGTCACGTACGTGGCCTGACCGCCCGCACTCCACGCGCCGCCGGGGAACCTCTGCACGACGGGCAGGTGGCAGCGCAGCGTGATGTACGAGAGCGCGGCCGCGTCCCTGTCCGGGTGCGCCGGAAGCAGCGCCTCACCCATCTCGCCGAGGGTGCGCGGCCGTTCGGCGAGCAGGGCGCGTGCCTCGGCGGCGAGCGCGGCCATGTCGAGCCCTTCCGCGCGCGTGCCCATGAAGCCGCGCATCGCCTTGACCAGCGCGGGCTCCAGGCTCGCGCGCAGCGCCAAGTAGTCGTCGGCGGCGAGGACTTGGAGCGTCGCGCGGAGGAACGTGGCGCGGACGGCGTCACGTTCCTCCAGAGCGCCGGCCAACTGGTTCTTGGTGAAGCCTTCGAGCCGCGACCACAGCCCGATGTAGGGCGCCTTCGCCACCTGGGCCTGGAGCGCGAACAGCCGCCGCAGCGCGTCGGGCACCGGGATGCGCTCGCGCGCGAGGAGCAACTGGCGGGCGAGAAGAGCCCGGTTGAGGGCGCGGAGCGAGAGTGTCGTCCCGGGCACGGGCTCAGACCGCGGTCGTGACGCAGAACGGGTGACCCGCGGGGTCGAGCAGGACGACCCACTTGTCACCACCGGGCTGGTACTCCGGCTTCGTGGCCCCGACAGCGGTCAGATCCCGCACCGCCACGGCGATGTCGGCCACGCCGAAGTCGAGGTGCATCTGCTTGTCGTCCCCCGGCCAGGACGGGCTGCGGAACCCGGCCGCCCGCTGGAAGCCGAGGCGCTGCGCACCGTCCGGCGTGCCGATGAAGACGAAGTCGTCGCTCGCGTGGAGCGTCTGCCAGCCGGTGAGAGCGGAGTAGAAGGAGGCGAGTGCTCGCGGGTCCGGCGCGTCGAGCGTGACGGAGGCGAGGTGTCCGATGGCGGGCATGAGGAGATCCTTTCCACGGCATGGCGGATGCGGCCCTCGCGCGGGGCACGAGAGGCGTGCGTGAGCCTAGCGCCCGGGTCGGACAACCCGGCGGCGAACGAGCGGCGACGGGCCGGTGCGGGGCAGGACCCGGCGCGAAGCCGGGCCGGTACGCGAAGAGGCGGCCCCGTACCCCGTACCCGCGCGGCCTCCCCGTCGCCGCGCCCCGTCCTCAGCCCCCCACCAGCGCCCGCGCCGCCGCCACCACCGTCGCGCGCCGCCGCGCCCGCTCCTCGTCCCCGCCCGCCGGCGCGGCGCCCGCGCCGGCGGTCTCCGTCGCGCCTTCCGCGCCCGCCGGGCCGCCGCCCGCCGTTCCCAGGGGGGAGCCGCTCAGGGTCAGCAGGACCAGGAGGTCGCGCAGGGACTCCGGCGGGAGCGTGCTCGGCACGGTGCCCGCGCGCTGGGCTGCGGCGATCCGCTCGGCCTTGTCGTCCTGCGCCCGCACCACGACCTCGGGGACGGGCGAATCGGGGCGTTCGAGGCCGCGCCAGGCCGCGAGACGGACCGCCGCCGGGTGCGCCTCGTGGTAGTCGAACAGGCGCCCCGCGTAGCCGGGAAGGTCGTCCGCGTCGAGCGGGACGGCCTCGGTCAGCTCCGTGACGACACGGCTGTACACGGTGTCGAAGAGGTCCACCTTGCTGCCGAAGTACCGGTAGAGCAGGGCGTTGTTCACCCCGGCCACCGTGGTGATGCGGTCGACCCGCGCTCCGGCGATGCCGTGGCGGGCGAACTCATCGGTGGCCGCGGTGAGGATCTTGCGACGGGTCTCCTCCGCGTTGCGCGCCATGACACCAGCGTACCGAGGACTTAAGTAGGCGCCCACCTGCATCCTTCCCGCAGCCACTTGCGCCGGTCCCTCCGGCGCTCTACGGTCGAGAAAGTAGGCAGTTACTTACTTGCCTTTCCGATCCGTCCGGGAGGACCCGTGCTCACCTACGACTCGCTCTACATCGGCGGCCGCTGGACCGCCCCCGCCACCTCCGACCGCGTCGAGGTCCGCTCGCCGCACGACCGGTCGCCCGTCGGCAGCGCGCCGCTCGCCGCGCCCGCCGATGTGGACGCCGCGGTGGCCGCGGCGCGGCGCGCCTTCGACGCGGGGGAGTGGCCGGGGCTCGCGCCCGAGCGGCGCCGCGCGCTCGTGGAGCGTTTCAACATCCTGCACGCGGCCCGTGCGGAGGAGATCGCGCGGCTCGTCACGGCCGAGAACGGCACGCCCGCGTGGTTCACGGGCTCGCTCCAGACCTCGCTCGCCGAGCAGACCGGGGCCTTCCTGCGGGCCTCGGCCGTCCTCGACCACGAGGAGGAACTGAGGGACGGCAGCCTCGTGCGGCGCGAGCCGGTCGGGGTCGTCGCCGCGGTCATCCCGTGGAACGCGCCGCACCAGTCGGCGCTCGTCAAGGTGATCCCCGCGCTGCTCGCGGGCTGCACGGTGGTCCTGAAGGTCGCCACCGAGACACCGCTCGACGGGCTGCTGCTCGGCGAGCTGTTCACCGAGGCCGGTTTCCCCGAGGGCGTCGTGAGCATCCTGCCCGCGGACCGCGAGACCAGCGAACACCTGGTCCGCCACCCCGACGTGGACAAGATCGCCTTCACGGGCTCGACGCGCGCGGGCCGCCGCATCGCCTCGCTCGCGGGTGAACAGCTCAAGCGCGTGAGCCTCGAACTCGGCGGCAAATCGGCGTCGATCGTCCGCGAGGACGCCGACCTGGACGCGCTCGCCGCCGGTGTCCCTTTCCTCGCCTTCAGCAACAACGGCCAGTCCTGCGCCGGGCACACGCGGCTGCTCGTGCCGCGCTCGCGGTACGAGGAGGTCGTCGAGACCGTCCGCGCGGCGGCCGAGAAGGTCACGTACGGCGACCCCGCCGACCCCGCGCACTTCGTCGGGCCCCTCGTCTCGGCGGCGCAGCGCGCACGCGTGCGCGGCTACATCCGCTCGGGCCTCGACGACGGCGCCCGCCTCCTCGTCGGCGGCCTCGACGTCCCGGCGCACCTGGAGGGCGGCAACTACGTGCGGCCCACGGTCCTCGCGGACGTGGACAACTCCTGGCGTGTCGCGCGCGAGGAGATCTTCGGCCCGGTGCTCGTGCTCATCCCGTACGAGGACGAGGACGACGCCGTCCGTATCGCGAACGACTCCCCCTTCGGCCTCAGCGGCGGCGTCTGGACCACGGACCCCGACGCGGGCCTCGCCCTCGCCCGCCGTGTCCGCACCGGCATGGTCCTCGTCAACAGCGCGGCCCCCGGCTACGAAGCCCCCTTCGGCGGTTTCAAGGCGAGCGGTATCGGGCGCGAGTTCGGGACGGTGGGACTGGGCCAGTACCTGGAGTACAAGACGATCGCGCGGTGACGCGACGCGGAGCGGGGGCCGCGGGCGTGCGCCCCGTGACCACCGTCCCCCACCCCAGCCGCAGCGCCCCCACCGTCTCGTCCTCGCTGGTCTCGCCCGTCGGCGTGAAGCCCAGCCGCAGGTAGAAGGCTTCGGGGCCGTCCGGGCCCGGGTGCCAGGTCGTCGTCAGGAGGTCCTTGCCCCGGCGGCGCGGCTCCTCACCTACCGCCGTCACCGCGAAGCGCCCGTAGCCACGCCCCTGGGCGCCCGCGTCGATGTCGAGGCGCCACAGGCCCGAGCGGAAGTCGGTCCCGTCGGCGCGAGGTGGGGCACGGGCGCCGGGCTAAGGGGCGGACACGTTCCCCGCCAGGGGTTTCCCCGCGTCGTACGGGGGCCGCACGGCGCCCTTGTCGCGGTGCGCGCGTTCCACCGCCTGCCCCCAGTACGTCCCCGCGAGCAGGAGCGCGGCGCCCGCCGCCGCCCACGCCGTCAGGTGCTCGCCGCCGAGGGCGAGGCCCGTCACGACCGCCCACACGGGCTCCGTGCCGAGGAGGAGGCTCGCGCGGCTCGCCGAGGTCCGCTGCACCGCCCACGTCTGCGCGAGGAAAGCGAACACACTGCACAGCAGGGCCAGGTACAGCAGCCGCGCGCCCGTCGCCGGATCGCTCGCGGCGAGCGCCCCCAGGTGCGGCACGGTGAGGGGCAGGAGCAGCACGGTCCCGGTCACCATCTGCACCGTGGTGAGGTGCAGCGCGTCCACGCGGTGCCGCGCGGTGACCCTGCCGACGAGCGCGACGTGCCCGGCCCGTACGACCGCCGCGGCGAGCATCAACAGGTCGCCGCCACGCGGCAGTCCGAGCCCCTCGCCACCGGCCCCGATGAGCCCGACCGCCAGGACGCACAGGAGCGCGGCCGCGTAGAAACGCGCGGGCAGCGGCGGCCTGGTGCGGTCGAGCGGGGGCGTGAGCACGATCGTGAGGCTGATGAGCAGCCCCGCGTGCGCCGCGCTGGTGTGCGCGACCCCGTACGTCTCCAGGACGAGCACCGCCGCCTGCGTCACACCGAGCAGCCCGCCCGCCCGTACCTCCGTACGCGTCCAGGCGCGCCGCCGCACAAGGGTCACGGCCCCGCACGCGAGGGCCCCGAGCGCGTACCTGGCGAAGAGCACGGCGAGGACGGGCAGGACGGCCGTCGCCGACTTCGCGACGAGATAGCTGGAGCCCCAGACGAGGGCGACGAGGACGAGTACCGCATCGGTACGGCGCACGGCGAGCATGGGTCCCACGCTGCCCCACCTCGTACGTTGAAGACCAGGGACCAGTTTCTTCATCGAAGGTGTAGTAGCGCTAAAATGTCCGCGTGGACGAGCGACAGCTACGGATTCTGCGTGAACTCGGCGAACTCGGCAGCGTGAGCGCCGTCGCCGAGGCCCTGCGCGTCACCCCCTCGGCGATCTCGCAGCAACTGCGCCTGCTCCAGCGCTCGGTGCCGCTTCCGCTCACCGAACGCGCGGGCCGCAGCGTCGTGCTGACCGAGGCGGGACGCGTGCTCGCGGGCGCGGCGGCCGAGGTCGAGAGCGCGCTCGCCCGTGCCCGGCACACCCTGGCCGACTACGCGGGACAGGTCGCGGGCGAGGTCTCCGTGGCCGCCTTCTCTAGCGCCGCCGCCGCCTTCTTCCCGCCGCTCCTGCGCGCCTGCACGGGACCGGAGGCACCCCGGCTCGCCCTCACCGACGAGGACGTGGCCCAGGACCGCTTCCCCCCGCTGACCCGCGCCCACGACCTCGTCCTCGCCCACCGCCTCGACCACGCCCCGCCCTGGCCGCCCACGGTCACGGCGACGACCCTCCTGCGCGAACCCCTCGACGTGGCACTCCCCACGGGGCACCCGCTCGCCGCGCACGACACCCTCACGCCCGCCCAGGTCGCGGGCGAGCCGTGGATCGCCGTCCACGACGGCTTCCCGCTCCTCGCGACGGTCGACGCGCTCGCGACGGTCGCCGGGCGTCCCCTCCGACTCGTCCACCGGGTCAATGAGTTCACCGTCTCGGCGGCGCTCGTCGCGGCGGGCGGCGGACTCGCGCTGCTCCCGCGCTGGACGGTCGCCGCCCACCCCGGCGTGGTGCTCAGACCGCTCGACGGAGTGCACGCCCTGCGGAACGTCGACGTCCTCCACCGCCCCGAGCGGACGGCACGGCGCGCGGTCGGCGAGGTCCTGAGGCTGCTGGGCAGGGTGGCGGACGAGGTGCGGGGCGGAGAGGCGGCGCCCGCGCTGTGACGTGGCTCTCTTGCGCGCCGTTCTCCCTTTCCCCGTAGACGAGTTGACCGATCATGGGAGGCCACGACGACGGGGGGAAGCGTGAGATGAGCCAGTACGACGAGGGTCATACGGTCGCGGGGTGGACGGGTGCGGCCATCGCGGTCGCCGGTTCCGCGTGCCTCGCTGTGGCGGTCGTCGGGTGGACGCCCGGCCGGTACGTCGGCCTCGTCCTCCTGGTGGTGTCCGCCGTGGTCACCTGGATACTGCACCTCGCGGGCTGGGGCAAAGCCGCGGGACCGCGCCCCCGTGACCAGTGGGGAGTGCGGGACACCGCCGCACGCGCGGGCCACCCCGGGTGCTTCGCCTGCCGGCTCGCCGGACGGCGCGGCGAGCGCACCGAGGCGTCGAAGAAGGCGCGTACGGGGGCCGGTACGGTCCAGGCGGGCTGACGGCACAACGCCCGGCGTCCTCGGGAACGCGTGGCGGGCCCGGCCGCCCGTGGCCTGCCGCCCGGCCGCCCCGCGTGTGGCGTGCGGCCGCCCCGCGTGTGGCGTGCGGGACCGCGTGCGGGGAGGCGCCCGAGCCCGTTCGGCCCTGACGGGGGCTCGGGCACCCGCCCGTACGGCGCGCCCGCCCGCCGCTCACCCCGCGGTCCCGGCCCATGAGACACCCCCAGGTGTCCATTGACAGCCCCGCGGCCCCCGCCGCAGGATGTGGGACATGCACACGACTCACCCCGGTGTGGTGTGCCGCTACGTGGACCTGCGGCGCACTTCCAGCGCCCTCTGTCGCTGATCCACCGCCCTCCCGGCCCGGCGGCCGCCCCTTCCCGCCGCCCCGGTGCTCCGGTCGCTCCCCTCCCGAGCCGCTTTCCCCTCCCGCCTTTCGCGCCCCGGGCCCGCCTGCCCCGACGCCCGCGCGGGCCCGCCGTGCCCGGCGCCGAACCTCCCGGCGTGCCTACCCGGCCGCCGCGCACACCGCCCCCGCCGCGCACACCCGTCCGCGCACACCCGTCCGGCCCACGCCCCTTCAGGAGTACGCACATGAGTGACCTGCTCGACTTCCATGCCCCTGACGGTTTGCTGACACGTGGCACGGTGCTTGTCGTGCCGGGTCGGGGTGAGACCCCGGAGACGTATACGCGTCTGGGTGCCCGGCTGGCTTTCGACGCTTATCGGGTGCGGGTGCTCGCGCCGCCCGGGGGGACGTTGACGGCCCGGGACCTGACGGACGCGCTCCCCGCGGAGAGCACCGCTCCGGTCGTGTTGCTCGGTGTGGACGCGGGCGCGGTGGCTCTGGCGGCGTTGTATGCGAGGGGGGACGTCCCCGGGGCCGACGCGCTGGTTCTCGCGGGGCTTCCTGCCCCCGGGCCGGTTGTTCCGGAGGCTGCCTCCTGGGACGAGGAACTCGGTATCCGTACGGCCTGTCCTACGCACCGGGGCCGGTTGACCGGGGACGTGGGGGTGCGGCGTGGTGCGCTCGCCGAGCCCGTCCCGCCCGCGCTCCTGGCCGCCGCCTACGCCGCTCGTCCCGCCGTTCCGACGCTTGTGCTGAGTGGTGAGCTGGACCCTCTCGCCGATCATGCCGCGCTCGCCGGTCTGGCGAAGTCTCTTGGGCGCGCTCGGTATGTGCTCGTGCGTGGTGCTCACCACGATGTTCTCAACGATCTTCAGCATCGCTCCGTGGCCGCCGAAGTCGCCGGTTTCCTGGAGACCTTGCGTGAACAGCTCGTTCCGCGTGTCGCCGTGCAGTCCAGCGCGTGGTGACCCGCTTTTCCTCCCACGGAAGGCACCGTCATGGCTCGTATCCTGTCCGTTTCCGGCAGTCCCTCCGCGACTTCGCGTACTGCTCGTCTCCTGCGTCATCTCGATGAGCGGTTGCGGGAGCGGGGGCATGAGGTGGCGGTCCTGGACGTTCGTTCCCTGCCCGCGGGGCCGCTCCTGGGTGCTGAGTTCGGCCATCCGGAGATCGTTCGTGCGACGCGTGCTTTCGCGGACGCGGATGGTGTCGTGATCGGCACGCCTGTGTACAAGGCGGCGTATTCGGGTCTGTTGAAGACTCTCCTCGATGTGCTGCCGCAGTACGCGCTTGCGGGGAAGACCGTTCTCCCTCTGGCCACAGGTGGTTCCACCGCGCACGTCCTGGCCCTGGACTATGCCTTGCGTCCCGTCCTCACCTCGATGGGCGCGGCCCACGTCGTCCCCGGCTGGTTCGTCGTCGACAAGGACCTCACGGTGAACCCGGACGGCACCCTCACCGTCTCCGCCCCCACCGACGAAGCCCTCACCCAGGTCACGGACACCTTCGCGAGGGCCCTGCACACGGCGTTCCCCACCCCTGTGCCGGTGGGCTGAGCGCCGCGCCCGGACGACGACCCGCCCGGGGCCGCCCAGGGCGGGCCCGGGTGACGCGGGAAGCGCCGAAGGGGCAGGCCCTGCGGCGCTTCCCGCTTCGTTGCCCATTTGGCTTGTTGAGAACCTGTACAGCCGCGCCCCGAACGCCCACGCTGAACTGCGCCGCTCCTGACGACTTCCGTTGGACAACGTTGTCAGGCCGGTGACTCCGCCGCTCGCCCTTTCAGGCGGGCGGCGGCCCCCGCAGTCACGCAGGCGAGAAGGGAACAGCCGAATGAGAGCGAGAGCAGGCGGCATCGCCGCCCTGGTCCTGGGAGCGGTCATCTGGTCCGCGGCCCCCGTGAGCGCCGCCCCCGCCGAGGGCGTTCAGCGCACGACGATCGGCGCGGCCGAGCGCGCGACGGCGCTGCGGTTCTGGACGGACGCCCGCTTGCGGTCCGCGCGGGACCTCGACGCCCCGCCCGCGGCGTCCACCCCGCCCGCCGCCTCCGCCGCCGGTGGGCGGCAGGCGGCCCCCGGGACCGGCGAGGAGGTCCGGGTGGCACCCCTGCCCGCACCGGGCGCAGCCGCCGCGGCCCCCGCGCTCGCCGCTTCGGACCCCACTCCGTGGACCGGCGGCGGTCTCATCTCCACGACCGCGGGGAAGGTCTTCTTCCAGAACGCCGGCGGCGGCACCTTCGCCTGCTCGGCGACCGTCGCCAACGCGGACAACAAATCGCTCGTCCTGACGGCGGGCCACTGCGTCGTGGACGCGGGCACGGGCGAGGTCTACCGCAACTGGGTCTTCATCCCCGGCTACGCGAACGGCGACCGCCCCCACGGCACCTTCACCGCTTCGTCCCTCTTCCACCTCGACCAGTACGTCGCCACGGCGGGCAACGCCAACTACGACCTCGCCTTCGCCCGCCTCGCCCCGCTGGACGGACGCAGCCTCGGCGACACGGTCGGCGCGCAGGGCATCGCCTTCAACGCGGCGACGGGGCGCGAGGTCCACTCCTTCGGCTACGGCGGCTCGGCGGCCGAGGGCAACGGCGAACGGCTCAACCACTGCTCCGGTGTCGAGTACCCGGACGCGGGGCGCGAGGGCTCGACGATGTGGGGCATCGACTGCGTGCAGACCGGGGGTTCGAGCGGCGGCGCCTTCCTCGCCGACTTCGACGCCGGTTCAGGGGGCGGCTACCTCGTGGGCGACATCAGCGTGAGCGCGGGGAGCAGCGAGTACCACCCCGTGCTCGGCAATGAGGCCCTGGACCTGTACCGCCAGGCCGGAGCCGCCTGACCCCCACGGGACAGCCGGCCGGTCCCCCGTGCCGCTCAGGGGGCCCGGCCGGTGTGTCACGCGACCGGGGCGCCGACCCGCTCCAGCTTCCGCGCCCCCGTGCGCGTCGCGTACGAGCGCGCCCAACTGCTCGTCGCCGCAGGGTCCTTGCGGTCCGACAGGATGTAGTAGTCCATCTGCGCGCGGGCCGCGGTGACGTCGAGGACACCGTAGCCGTGCGAGTCGAGATCGGCCCAGTGGACATGACGGTTCGCGGCACGCAGGGCCGCCACGGCGAGGGGCGACAGCGACTGGGGCGGGATGCCGAGGATGTCGTCGATGTTGTCGGAGGTCACCGAGGTCACGACGAACTCCGTCGCCGCGCTCGCCGACAGCGGATACGTGGCGGCGTTGACCGGCACGTCGTTGGCCCACGCGCTGTGGATGTCGCCGGTCAGGAAGACCGCGTCGCGGATGTTCTCCGCACGCAGGTGCGCGAGGAGTTCGCGGCGGTCGTCGGTGTAGCCGTCCCACTGGTCCGGGTTGATCGCGAGACCGCCCGCCGGTATTCCCAGCAACTCACGCAAGGGGCCCAGGAGTTCGGCGGGAAGGGCGCCGAAGGCGAGCGGGGAGATCATCACCGAGGTGCCGATCAGCTGCCACTGCGCCGCCGAGGCACTCAACCCCGACTTGAGCCAGTCGAGTTGCGCGCGACCCGTGATCGAGCGCTCCGGGTCGTCGACCGCGCCCGATCCCGTCTTCGCCTGCTCGGAACGGAAGGAGCGCAGGTCGAGCATGTGCAGCTCGGCGAGCGCGCCCCAGCCGATCCGCCGGTACACGGTCCCCGCCGTCGACGGCCTGACCGGCATCCACTCGAAGTACGCCTGCTTCGCCGCCGCGACCCGCGCCGCCCAGTCGCCCTCCGTGCCGGGCGTGTGGTTCTCGGCGCCGCCCGACCAGGCGTCGTTGGCGAACTCGTGGTCGTCCCAGATCGCGATGAAGGGGTGGCGCGCGTGCACCGCCTGGACATCGGCGTCGGTCTTCGTCGTGGCGTGCCGCAGCCGGTAGTCGGCGAGCGTCAGCGTTTCGTTGCGGGGGCTGTGGAGGCGTACCGGCTTCTCCGGGTAGTCGCCGCTCGCGTACTCGTAGAGGTAGTCCCCGAGGTGGAGCACCGCGTCGAGGTCCGTGCGCGCGGCGAGGTGCCGGTACGCGGCGTAGTAGCCCGCCTCCCAGTTCGCGCAGCTCACGACACCGAACCGGGCGCCGCCGACCCGTTCGTCCGGCGCCGGGGCTGTCCGGGTGCGGCCCGCGGGCGAGTGCTCGCCGCCGCGCGTGAAGCGGTAGTGGTACGTCGTCGCGGGGCGCAGTCCGCGCACATCGGCCTTGACGGTGTGGTCCTGCTCGGGGCCGGTCCGCACGGTGCCGCGCGCCACGACGTGAATGAAGGCGGCGTCCTCGGCCACCTCCCAGCCGACTTCGCCGGCTGCCCCGCGCCCCGAGCCAGGGGTCGCCTCGGGGGAGGGCGTCACGCGGGTCCACAGCAGGACGCCGTCGGGGAGCGGGTCCCCCGAGGCGACGCCGTGGAGGAAGAGCGGCGAGGCGGCGCGCGCGGCCGGTACGAGCGTCCCCGCGAGCACGGCGGAGACGGCGGCGGCCTTCACGACCGTGCGGCGGCGGGGGTGCGCGAGGTCGGCGGCGGAGGGTCTGAGGGCGTCCTCATGAGTCGTCACACGCGCACGGTAGGACGCGCGACGCGGTACGTGACAGGGTCCGTACGGAGGGTTTCCGCACCGTTCAGCCGGGTGTTCCCGCGTGGTCCCCCCGCGGCGCGCCGCCCCGCACAGGGCGGGCCCCGTTCACAGTCCCGGAGCCCCCCACACCGGGAACCACCGGCTCAGGTCCTCCTCCACGCGCAGCTCGGTGCCGAGGGCGGCGCGCACCTCAAGCTCCAACTGGTTGTCCCGCTTCTCCCGCGCTCCGGGGAGCGGCGCGAAGGGGTAGAAGCTGCCGCGCTTGTAGAGGTAGACGAGGCCCAGGGACCGGCCGTGCTCGTCCTGGAAGGCGAGGAGCGAGCACAGCAGCTGAGGGCCGAAACCGCCCTCCTCCAGGAGGGTGTTCACCGCGTGCAGATCGGTGACGAGGCCGCTCAGGTCCTCGGGCGGCTGCGTCGCGAGCAGCCAGGTGTACCCGTACGGGTCACGGCTGAACTCGACGGGGACGCCGCCCCGCCCCGTATCGGCGTCGAGCAGTGCCCGCACGTCGTCGCGCACGCGCGCGAAGGAGGCGCCCTCGGCGGCGGCGAAGCACACCGAGCCGCGTCCCGTCGGCCGGAAACCGGTCGCCGCCTGGAGGGTGAGCGCAGCCGAGGGGACGGCGAAGAGCTGGTCGAGATCGGGGCGGACCGGTTTCGAACGGCCGAGCAGCGCGTCGAGGAAACCCACGCGACCTCCAGTCGGGACGGTGACGGCGCGGCTCAGCGGGAGAGCTGGGCCGAGATGCGGGAGAGCTGGTCGAGGCGCTGCTGAAGCGTCGGGTGCGAGGAGAGCAGGCGGCCGAGGCTCTCCTTCGACGAGAAGGCGGGGACGAAGAAGAAGGCGTTGTACGGCTCCGCCTTGCGCAGGTCCTGCGTCGGGATACGGGACATCTGCCCGCTCACCTTCGTCAGCGCCGAGGCGAGCGCGGATGGTCGCCCGGTCAGGAGCGCTGCCGCGCGGTCGGCGGACAGCTCGCGGTACCGCGACAGGAGACGCGTCAGGAGGAAACCGATCGTGTAGACGGCCGCGCTGACCAGCGGGATCAGGAGCAGGGCGACGCCCACGGGGTCGTTCCTGTTCCCGCCGCGGGAAAGGCCGGTCCACAGGGCCATCCGGGTGATGAGCCCGGCGAGCACGCCGAGGAAGGAAGCGATCGTCATGACGAAGACGTCCCGGTGCGCCACGTGGGACATCTCGTGCGCGAGCACGCCCTCCAGCTCCTCCGGCTCCAGGCGTCTCAGCAGCCCCGTCGTGACGCAGACGAGCGCCGAGCGTTCGTTGCGCCCGGTCGCGAAGGCGTTGGGGACATCGCTGTCCGCGATCGCGACGCGTGGCTTTCGCAGGTCGGCGAGGGCGCAGACCCGGTCGACGACCCCGTGCAGCTCGGGGGCCTGCTCCGGGCTCACCTCGTGCGCGCCCATGCCGAAGGCGGCGATGCGGTCGCTGAACCAGAACTGCGCGACGAAGAGCGCGCCCACCGCGATCACGATGATGGGCCACGCCCCGCGCAGCACCGCGAGCAGCACGCCCACGAGGACGACGTAGAGCAGACCGATGAGGAACATCGTGGTCACCATGCGCACGGTGAGCCCCTGATCGGGTGCGTAGCGTGAACGACTCCGGGCCATCCCCGCCTCCCCTCATTGCCTTCCGCTTCCCGGCAACTCCTTCTTCCGGCTTCCGCTCCCTCCATAATCCCCCTTTCCGTGTCGAACGGGCGTAAACGGATGTTCGAAAAAGGGTTTCCGTGAGGGGGCGGGCGTCACGCCTGCCGGGTCGGGGGTTTCCGGGAGGCGTCGGGCCTCCCCGGGGTCAGGGTGTGCGCACATGCCGCGGCCCCGGCACCCCTCCGAAGAGGGATGCCGGGGCCGCGCACGGGGTGGGCCGGGCCGGGTCAGCTGCCCGCGACGAACTGCAGCTCGCCGTCGGTGTACTCACCGTTGAGGTGGGCGACGGTGATGCCGTCGTGACCGCCGACGTTCAGGTAGCCGCCGTTCAGCTCTGCGTGGGTGTACTTGGCCTGGCCGGCCACGAAGGACGGGCCCTCGTCGGCGGAAGCCAGGCTCGCGCCACCCAGGACGGCGGTGGCGGCAAGGGCGGTGGCGGCGAAGGCGGTGCGAAGGCGCATGCAAACTCCTCGTTGAGGTGGGTCGTTCGCACCGAGACTTCCCCCGATGAACCGTCATCTCCCCTCCCGCAACTCGGATTCCATCGAATGGGTCAATGTCCGAACTGTTGACAAGCACATCACATGATTGAAAACTCTTCGTGCTGGAACGCAGGAGAGCGACGAGCTGACTCAAAAACTTCGCGCTTCTCCTGCAAAAAACGGTAAGCGACTCTGTCTACCCCCACAGAACAGAGGACTCATGACCCACACGACACCCCGGTCCCCGCGCGGCGGACGGCGCCGGGCCAGATGCCTGCTCGCCGCGGCCCCGGTCGCGGCACTCCTCGTCGGCGGGCTGCTGCCGGCGGGCTCCGCCGCCGCGGCTCCACCGGCAGGGGCGGCCCAGGGCCGCGCCGCCGCCGCGCAGGGCGCCGACGTCCCGTACACCGAGTACGAACTGGAGGACGGTGACTACCAGGGCACCCTGCTCACCGCCGACGCGGAGCGGACCTTCGGGCACACCAACTTCGCCACCGAGTCGAGCGGCCGCAGCTCCGTGCGCCTGGAGGAGAACGGCGACTACGCGGGCTTCACGTCGACCGTGCCCACCAACTCGCTCGTCGTGCGCAACTCCATCCCCGACGCCCCCGGCGGCGGTGGCCAGGAGGCGACGCTGAGCCTCTACGCGGACGGCCAGTTCGTGCGCAAGCTCGACCTGTCCTCGCAGCACTCCTGGCTCTACGGGAACACCGACGACCCCGAGGGCCTGACGAACACGCCGGGCGGCGACGCGCGGCGGCTCTTCGACGAGAGCCACACGCTCCTCGACAAGAGCTACCCGGCGGGCACGACGTTCCAGCTCAAGAAGGACGAGGGGGACGACGCCGCGTACTACGTCGTGGACCTCGTCGACCTGGAGCAGGTCGCCCCGCCCGCCGAGAAGCCCGCCGAGTGCACCTCGATCACCGAGTACGGTGCCGTGCCCGACGACGGCAAGGACGACACCGAGGCGCTCCAGGCCGCCGTCACGGCCGACCAGAACGGCGACATCGACTGCGTCTGGATACCGGCGGGGCAGTGGCGCCAGGAGCAGAAGATCCTCACCGAGGACCCCGAGCACCGGGGCGAGTTCAACCAGGTCGGCATCCGCGACGTCAAGATCGTCGGGGCGGGCATGTGGTACTCGCAGCTCTACACGCTCACCGAGCCGCAGGACGCGGGCGGCATCAACCACCCGCACGAGGGCAACTTCGGCTTCGACATCGACGACAACACCCAGATCTCGGACATCGCCATCTTCGGCTCCGGGCGCATCAGGGGCGGCGACGGCAACGCCGAGGGCGGCGTCGGGCTCAACGGCCGCTTCGGCAAGAACACGAAGATCTCGAACGTGTGGATCGAGCACGCGAACGTCGGCGTGTGGGTCGGGCGCGACTACTCCAACATCCCCGACCTGTGGAACCCGGCGGACGGGCTCCAGTTCACCGGGATGCGCATCCGTGACACGTACGCGGACGGCATCAACTTCACCAACGGCACAAGCAATTCGAGCGTCACCAACTCCTCCTTCCGCACCACGGGGGACGACTCGCTCGCCGTCTGGGCCAGCCGGTACGTCAAGGACCCGGCCACCGACATCGGCCACGACAACACCTTCGCCGGCAACACCATCCAGTTGCCCTGGCGGGCCAACGGCCTCGCGATCTACGGGGGTTACGGCAACAGCATCGAGAACAACCTTGTCTCCGACACGATGAACTACCCGGGCATCATGCTCGCGACCGATCACGACCCGCTGCCCTTCTCCGGCGAGACCCTCATCTCGGGCAACAGCCTCCACCGCACGGGCGGCGCCTTCTGGGGCGAGGCCCAGGAGTTCGGCGCGATCACGATCTTCCCGGCGAGCCAGGACATCCCCGGCGTGGTCATCGAGGACACCGACATCCACGACTCCACCTACGACGGCATCCAGTTCAAGTCCGGTGGCGGCGCGGTGCCCGGCGCGCGGATCAGCGACGTGACGATCGAGAAGTCGAACAACGGCTCGGGGATTCTCGCGATGGGCGGGGCACGCGGCGACGCGAGCCTCACGGACGTGACCATCAGCGGCTCGCGGGACGGCGACGTACTCGTGGAGCCCGGCTCGCAGTTCACGATCACGGGAGGGCCGCAGGCCACCGAGTGATCCCGGGGCGCGCCCTCGTCACGGCGGGCCCCACCAGACCGGCGCGGGGTTGGTGGACCCCTGCCCGCGCCAAGAACCCGTGCCCCGGGCGGACTTGCCACCGCCCGGGGCACGGGCCTGTCCGTCCGGCGCGTTCAGTCGCTCCCGGCGGCGAAGGCGAAGTCGTGGAGCAGCAGGCCCGTCGTGGCGGGGTCCTCGTACATCGGCGTGTGGCCGACGCCCGGCAGGACCTCGACGCGGCAGCCGGGCACGGGACGGTACGCGTCGACGCACGAAGGCGGCCAGCGTTTGTCGGCGCCGCCGAAGAGGACCAGCGTGGGCAGCCCGAGCGCGGTGAGACGCGCGGGGAGCGGCCGCTCGACCAGGTACGCGGTCGACGCGCGGTCCGTCTTCGTGAGGCCCTGGTACGTCATCGCCCTGACGTCGGCGACGAGCCGGCCGGGGATCGCGACCTCGCGCGTGAAGGCGCTCGCCAGCGTGCCGCGGATCATCCCGTCCGTGCGCAGGGCCCACAGCAGATTCCCGACGCCGGGTGTGGCGAGGAGGCGGGCGGGGAGAGCGTTGCCGAGGAAGGCGTCCATGCTCGGGCCCGTGTCGATCACGCCGAGCCCCGCCACGAGATCCGGGCGCGCCTCGGCGAGCGCGATCGCGACGCAGCCCCCCGTCGAGTGCCCGACGACGGTCGCCCTGCGGATGCCCAGCGCGTCGAGCCGTGCGGCGATCAGGCGGGCCTCCTCCGCCATGCCGTAGTCCGCCGCCCCGGGTTTGGGTGAGGCGCCGTGGCCCAGCAGGTCGAAGCGGAGGACGCGGAGCCCGGTGAGGGCGGGAAGCACGGGGTCCCACCAGGCGACGGAACCGGCGAGGCCGTGGATCAGGACGAGAGGGGCGGCCGCCGAACGGGGAGCGGGGGACTCGGCGAAGTGCAGGACGGGGGTGTGCGCGGCGGGGGTGCGCGGGGCCGGGTCGTGCGGGGCCGGGGTGCGCGGCTTGCCGCCCCCGGCCCCGCTCCGCCTGCGCCCGAGGCGCTTGGGAGCATCGGTGGAAGTCATGCCGAAAGGATCGGCGTCCCGCTCTGTTCCGTATTGGAGGAATGTTCGTACAGTCGGGACATGGAGGACACGAGCCGGTGGGAGATCGCGCGGGAGCGGGGCGGGCGCGGCTTCGCGATGGCCGGGTTCCGGGTACCCCAGGGGTCCGCCGTGGAGTTGCGCGCGCTGCCGCACCCGGCGGTGACGCTGGCCGTCGAGTTCGGTGAACGGGCCTTCGACGTGCGGTCGGAGGGCGGCGACCTGCGTGCCGGGAGCCTCGCCGCCGGGCTCGGATTCGGCGTCTTCAGGGCGCGGGCCGAGGGGGTCGCGGCCGTGCAGGCGCGGCTCTCGCCCGTGCTCGCCCGCTCCGTACTCGGCATTCCCCTGGGGGAGTTGGGGCGCGGTGTCGTCCCGCTCGACGCGGTGTGGGGGACCGGCGCCGAGCGTTTCAGGGAACGGCTCGCGGAAGCGGCGGACTGGCCGCGGCGGTTCGCGCTGGTGGAGGCGGAACTGGCCCGGCGGGCGCTCGGCGGGAGCGGGGTCGCTCCCGAAGTGGCGTACGCCTGGCGGCGGATCGTCGTGAGCGGGGGACGGGTACGGGTCGGGGAGCTGACCGAGCGGACCGGGTGGAGCCGACGGCGGCTCTGGGAACGCTTCGGCACTCAACTCGGGGTCACGCCCAAGCGCGCCGCCATGCTCGTCCGCTTCGACCACGCCGTGCACGGGCTGCTGCGCGGCGAGAGCCCGGCGGAGGCCGCCGCCGGGCACGGGTACGCCGATCAGTCCCACCTGCACCACGACGTCCGCCTCTTCGCCGGGACGACTCCCGGGCTCGCGGTACGGGAGCCGTGGCTCGCCGTCGACGACAGGGCGTGGCCGACGCGGGGTGTGTAGCCGGGCGTGGCCGCTCCGCCCTCCGGCACGCGCGGGCGGGCCACCGCGCGTGGCCGGGGACGGGGGGCGACGAGGGCGATGCGGGGGTGTGCGTGCGGGCCGGGACCACCGTGTCCCGCGTCATCGTCGCGGCGCCTGGACCGCCTTCGCGACGCCCGTACCGAGATCCGCGTCCTCACCCACACCGCCGGGTCCGCCCTCCCCGCGCGCTCCCGCCGCCTGCCTCCGCGCCGCCGGTGCCCCGCCCTTCCCCACCGATCGGCCTCGGCGGCCGCACCCCGGTGGCGGCAGCCGTGTCGGTCCCCGCGCGGCCGCCCGGAGCGCGCGAAGGCGGCGTGTGCCGCGGGACGCGCGGGCCGGTGTGACGTCCCCGGCGCGAGAACGGGTTCCCGCGCGTTCACCGCGCCTTCGGCCCGCCGCCACCGCACGGCCGCTCCCGCGTGCGTGGATGTCCCCGTCCACCCGCCCCCCCCCGCACCGGGAGCCCTCGTGCCCACCGCCACCCCGCCCCGTACCCCCCGAGCCGCCCGGCGTCTCACCGCCGGCCTCGCCACCGCCGCCGCGCTCGGCGCGCTCGTCGCCGCCGCGCCGCAGGCGGGCGCCGCCGGGCCGACCACCTCCTCCGCGCGCGCCGGTGACCTGCTCACCGTCCGTCTCGATCAGCTGCGGCCCACCCAGCCCTCCGTCGGCAAGGACCAGGTCTTCTACAAGCTCGGCCGGTACGGGAGCACGAAGGACGAGCAGGCGGGGAACGTCAACAAGCGCTTCGACGACTGGTGCGAGACCAACGGGCAGGGCGAGGCCGCGAAGGTCCCCTCGGGCGCCCGGCTCGACGATCCCGCGAGCTTCTCGTGCACGATCCCGCTCGGCGACGAGACCTCCAAGAGCCTTGCCGCGATGAAGACCGTCGTCATCGGGCCCGGCGGGAGCCTCTACCTCACGGACGGGCACCACAGCCTCACTTCCTTCTGGGAGGCGCCCGACGGCGGTCCGTCGACGACCATCAGGCTGCGCGTCCAGGCCGACTACAGCGCTCTGAGCCAGAGCGCCTTCTGGGACGAGATGCGCGCCCACCACTGGGTCTGGCTCAGTGACGAGAACGGCGACGCCATCACCGTCGACCAGCTGCCCGCCCGCCTCGGCCTCTCCCGTTTCCACGACGACCCCTACCGCTCGCTCGTGTACTTCACGCGCGACATCGGCTACTCGGCGCCCGAGGACGCCGCCGAGTACCTGGAGTTCCTGTGGGGCGGCTGGCTGCGCGAGCGGCTCGACCTCGCCGACTACGACCTGAACGACCCCGCCTCGTACCTCCAGGCGATCCGCGACGCCTCCGAGCTGATGGTCGCCGCCGATCCCGACGAGGTCATCGCCGACGGGCGCACTGCCGACGAACTCGGCCGTCTCGACGAGTGGAACGACGGCAAGAAGCCCGAGAAGGGCGAGTTCGGCAAGCTCTCGCAGCCGCTCACGGCCGAGAAGCCGGGCAAACTCGCCTTCGCCCTCGACTACCGCTCCCGCGTCGTCGCCCCGCCCCGCTGCACCACCACCCTGCGCGGCCCCCGCACGGGCCCGCTCGTCGTCGACTCCGGTGTCACCTGCCTCGACAACGCGCGCCAGACAGGTCCCGTCGTCGTACGGGCCGGAGCCTCGCTCGTCGCGCTCGGCGCCGACATCACGGGTCCCGTGCAGGCCGTGGACGCGCGGACGGTGTACGTGTGCGGCACGACCGTCGAAGGACCGCTCTCGGTCGTCGGCTCGGGGCTGCGCACCGAGGGTCCCGGCTGCTCCGCCAACTCCTTCGGCGGGCCCGTGCAGTTGGTGGCGAACACGCGGGGCTGACTTGCCCCGTACCGCCGCAATCCTCCCCCTTGCTCCTTCAACAGGCGGACGCTGTGGGCGGGTTGACGGGCCGTGTGCGTAAAGAATCCGTAGCGAAGGTTCGTACCTTCGCATTGACATCGCGCGCGGCCCGGCCGAACCTCGAAGGCGGCACAGGTCCCTTCGCACCCCACCGGCTCCCACGGGTCGCGCGCGGGGACCGTGCCCGTCCGGGTGGCCCCACGCCCCCGGCGGCGCGGCCGCGCACCTGGCGGGCGGCCCGCCGTACCCCCACTCGCCAGGGAGGTACCGTCATGCCCGCAGCAGCCCGTACCCGTACCCCCGGAACCCCGCGCACCCCGCGCCGCAGAGCGGGACGCCCGCTCGCGGCGGGGGCGGCGCTCCTCGCCGCCGCCTTCTGCGGTCTCGCGACCGCCCCCCAGGCGGGCGCGGCGCCCGCCCCCGCGCCCGTCGTCGCGGCCGCGCCGGGCGAGGCCCCGCCCGACTCCTTCTGGGGCGACACCTCCGCCTTCCCCGCGCCGAGCAACGAGGTGACGGTCGCGATCCTCAACCGCACCAACGGCCAGTACCCCGACAGTGAGGTCTACTGGAGCTTCGACGGCCAGACGCACTCCATCGCCGAACAGCCCTACGTCGACATGCCGGCGAACTCGGCGGGCCGCATGTACTTCTACCTCGGCTCGCCCGACAGCGAGTACCAGGACTTCATCGAGTTCACCGTCGGGGACAACGTCTTCAACGGCAACACGACCCGCGTCGACGCCTTCGGCCTCAAGCTCGCGATGCGCCTGCACGCCGAGGACGGCTACGACGTGCAGGTCGGCGAGGACTACGACACCTTCCAGCAGTCCCGCGAGCAGACCTTCCAGGAGTTCAAGGACGAGGTGCCCACCGAGTTCAAGGGCCTCGCCGACGACCCGACCCGCATCCCCGCCCCCGGCAGCTCGCCCGACTTCCGTGAGGGCGGCCAGTACGCGGACTACTTCACCGCCTACGCCCAGTCGCAGGGCGTCAACGCGCCCACCTCCGACATCACCGGCTGCGCGGGCGTCCTCTCCGAGGACCCCGGCATGTGCTCGGCGCTCAACCGCCACGTCGCCGATCTCCCCGAGGACCAGTGGTCCACGCCGGACCTCTACTACAAGGACAGCCCGGCGAACTACTACGCGAAGTTCTGGCACGACCACAGCATCGACCACCTCGCGTACGGCTTCCCGTACGACGACTACGCGGGCCAGTCGTCCTTCGTCTCGCACCAGGACCCGCAGTGGCTCGCGGTGGCGGTGGGGTGGTGACCAGCCGCCGAGTGGCAGGCTGACCCGCCGCCCGGGGCGGTGACGTGCCGCGCACGGCGCGGTGACGTGCGGCCCCGGGGTGATCACGCAGCGCCCGGCGCGGCGAGGTGCCGCCCGGCTTCGGGGCCCGTACGAAGACCCGTTCTTCGTACGGGCCCTGTGGGAAACCCCGGCTCACCGCGCGCCCCCGGATCTCAGCTCTCCGACAGCAGCCCTTCCCGCAGCTTCCCCAGTGTCCGGCTCAGCAGCCGGGAGACGTGCATCTGCGAGACGCCCAGCTCGGCCCCTATCTGCGACTGCGTCAGCTCCTGGCCGAAGCGCAGTTCGAGCAGATACCTCTCGCGGTCGTCGAGTGTGCCCAGGAGCGGGCGCAGCGCCGTGAAGTTCTCGACCAGTTCCATCGCCGGGTCCCAGTCGCCGAGGAAGTCGGCGTAGGTCGTCGCGGTCTTCTGGTCGGGCTTGCCACTCGTGCTGCTGTCGGCGGGCAGGTCGAGCGAGTCGGACATGTAGCCGTTGGCCGCGATGAGCCCGTCGATGACCTCCTCCTCGCTGATGTCCAGCTCCGCCGCCAGCTCCTTGACCCCCGGGTCGCGGTCCAGCTCGACCGCCAGCCGCTCCTTGGCGCGCGCGAGGTCGACGCGCAGCTCCTGGAGCCGCCGTGGTACGTGCACCGCCCACGTGCTGTCGCGGAAGTACCGCTTGATCTCGCCGACGATGTACGGGATCGCGAAGGAGGTGAACTCGGCCTCGCGCGTGAGGTCGAAGCGGTCGATCGCCTTGATGAGGCCGATCGTGCCGACCTGGAGGATGTCCTCCATGTCGCCGTTGCCCCGGTTGCGGAAGCGGCGCGCGGCGAAGCGCACGAGGGACTGGTTCATCTCGATGAGCGTGTTGCGCGCGTACTGGTAGGCGTGCGTGCCCTCGTCGAGGACGACGAGCTGGTCGAAGAAGAGCCGGGACAGCTCGCGGGCGTCCTGCGGGGCGATCTTCCCCGCGTCCTCTATCCAGGGCAGTCCGGCGGCGTCCGCCTCGGCCGCCGCCGGGCCGGACGTGCCCGTGCTGTGCGTGGAGATCGTCACGAGTAGCACCTTTGCAGTCGGTTGCGGTCGAAGAACCTCGACATGGCCCCGCCTGCCCCCGCCCTTCGACGTCACACACGAGGAAACGCGGCGATCGGGAAACGGCCCGAAATCGCCAGAAGAGGGTGGGCCGGAGTCGCCGACATCACCCCCGCGAGGGAGTGGAAGTTCCCGGTCCGCAGCCTGCTTCCCTTCGCTGACCAGCCGACTCTCCTCCTCGGCCGCGACTTTTCACGGTGAATAAGAAAAGCCACGAAAAGCCCGCGGAAAAGCCGTGCGTATCTGTTCCCGGGGCGGGAATTCGGGAACAAGGGTTTATGCGGGCCGTCCGCCGCGGGCCCCGCCGCGCCGCACCACCCCGGTTGTTGGGTACGGTTTCCCAGGGCACCCCCAGGGTGCCGACGTACCGTCAGGCGTGCCGCCGGGGGCCGCGGGCGGGTGTGTCGCTGGTCCGCCGAACGAGTGAGGCGGGCGAGAATGAACGAATGCAGACAATCGTACGAGCCCGGACGGGGTGGGGCAGTGAACAGCCACGACGTCACTGATGAGCAGTGGGAAGGGCTCGCCCAGGTCGTACCGCTGCGCAGCAGCGACGCCTGGCCGTCCTGGCCGGGGCACCGCGCGCTCCCGGACGCGGAGGCCGCCTCGCGGCGGCGCTTCGTCGTGCTGCGCGTGAACGTGTTCGCGGACGCGCGGGAGGTCGCCGAGACGCTCATGGCGCAGATCCCTGTCCTGCTCGACCTCAGCGGCGCCGAGAGCGACACCGCCAAGCGCGTGCTCGACTTCAGCAGCGGCGTGGTCTTCGGCCTCGGCAGCGGCATGCACCGCGTCGACCGCAACGTCTTCCTCCTCGCCCCTCCCGGCACCGAGGTGCAGAGCCTGGTGGAGGGGGTACGGGGCACGGGCACCATCGGCTGAGGCGCCGGCCGACGGGCCGAGCCCTCGCGGCGAGAGCCGTATGGGGGGCGAGCGGCGGCGGGACGAGCGGCGTGAGGAGAGCGGCGGCGGGAGAGCCGCGCGAGGCGGGACCTGCGGCAGGTGAAACGGTTCGTCTCCGGGGATGCCGACCGCGAGGCCGCGTGACGCCTCCTCGCCCGGCTCGCGTGTGCCGCACGGCTGGAGTCCGTCCGCGTGCCCGGTGGGGTGAGGTACGAGGTGTTTCGCGGGCGTCCCCCGATGGTGGGAAGCTGCCCACGCTGAAACGGTTCGCCTCGAAGGTTCGTGCCTATCTTCCGCACATGCCTCCCACCTCAGGACCCGCCCCCGCCGTGCCCGACGCCGGTCCGGCACACCCCGGCCCGCCCGGTCCTAGTGACGCCGACGACGGCCATGCCTCGCGGGCGGCCCGCGTGCCCGGCCAGGCGAGCCGTGCCGCCCGGGCGGCGGCCACACCGGCGCGTCCGCACCTGACCGAACTGCGCCTCTCGGCCTTCGCCGGGCACCGCGGCACCGTCCTGCGGCTCGGTCCCGTGACCCTCCTGACCGGGCCCAGCGGCGGCGGCAAGTCCACCGCCCTCGCCGCCTGCGCCGCGCTCGCCGCGCTCGGCAACGGCTCCTCCCTCGCCGAGGTCTTCCCCGACCCGCTCGCCGCGGTCCCCGAGACCGCGCCCCCCGACCCGCAACGCCGGCGCGGCTTCCGCATCGGCTGCGTGTCCGAGGGCCCCGCCGGAGCCGTACGCCTCGACCTCGCCGTACAGGCGGAGCCCGCACTGCGCATCGTGGGCGAACGCCTCAGCGGCGACGGCGTCGTCCACCTCGAAACCGCCCTGCGCGACCCCGCCCGCCGCACCGTGCAGGCCGCCTGGCACACGGCGGGCAACGCCGCCGTCACCCGGGCCCCGCTCCCTGACGACGTTCTCGGCACAGCCCTCCTGCCGCTGCGCGTCGCGGGCCGCACGGAGGAGGAACGACGTGTCCTCGCGGCCGCCGAGCAGACCGTCCTGGCCCTGCGCGCCCTCTACCCGTGCACCCCCGACCCCACGGCGATGCGCCCACCCGCCTCCGGCGGCAACGCGCTGCTGCGCCGTGACTGCGCCAACCTCGCCGAGGTGCTGCGCCGGACCGCGCGCGAGTGCCGCACGCGGTACGGGCTCCTGGAGGCCGCGGTACGGGAGGGCTGCGCGGGCCCGGTCGACGGCCTCGCCGCCCAGCTGCTGCCCGGAGGCGACGTCGAGGCGCGGCTGCTGCGCCCCGAGGGGCCGGGGACGCCGCTGGCTCGCCTCGCTGACGGTGAACTGCGGTACCTCGCCCTCACCTTGGTGCTGCTCACCGGGCCCGGAGTGCTCGACGTGGACCCGGCGAGCGAGGTGCCGGGCGCGCTCCAGGCGCTCACCGTCCTCGCGGACGACTTCGACCTCCACCTCGACGACCGCCAGGCCGCCCTGCTCCTCTCCCTCGCCTCGCGGATGGCCGCGCGCGGCCACATCCGCCTCATCGGTGCCCTCTCCCGCCCTGCCGCACTCCTCGCCGCGCCCCCGGACACGGCGCCGGGTGGGCCGCCCGGCACGCTCCCCGGGGTACGGCTCGTGGAAGTGGGCACACCGCTCCGTGGTACACCGGAGCGGTGACGAGCCAGACACCCCCGCCCGGGGCACAGGAAACCGCCTGGGACACGGCCCTCCAGGAGTTGCGCGAGCGCCTCACGGCCTTCGCGGCGGCCCGCGACTGGGAGCAGTACCACACACCGAAGAACCTCGCCGCCGCGCTCAGCGTCGAGACCTCGGAACTCCTGGAGATCTTCCAGTGGCTGACGCCCGAACAGTCGGCGGCGGTCCTGGACGATCCAGCGACGGGCTTCCGTGTGCACGACGAGGTCGCCGATGTCCTTGCCTATCTCCTCCAGTTCTGTCACGTCCTGGGTATCGACCCCGTGCGGGCCCTGCACGCGAAGATCGACAGGAACGAGGAGAGGTTTCCCGTGGGCGAGAACGGCTGAAACGAAAATCTCGTCACTCTTCGGAGTGAGCCGTTGTGCGACTTCGCCGAAGTTATCCACAGATTTGCCGTGATGGCTTCCCGCCCCTCTTTCCGTCCAGCACGCTGAGTAGCGAAAGGTAACGGCTGGACGGACGACGGGGGATGGACGGATGGACGCGACACGGCTCGCGGTGGTGACGGCCGCGGCGCTCGGCGCGGCACGCACGGAAAGGGAGGTGGTACGCGAGGCGTGGCAGGCCCAGGCCCTGGCCCGTGCGGTCGGCGGCGTCCTCGCGGCGACGGGCCCGCAGGACCGGCGCACCGAGGCCCGCAGGCTCCACGAGACCGGCGGCACGGGGGCACCGCCCTGCGCCCGGCCCCGCGCGAGCCGCCTCACCTCCGTCGCCGACCCGCCCCGCGCCCTCGAAGCGCTGGACGCACTCCTCGAAGAGTCGGGCCACGCCCTGATCCCGCTCGCTGCGACGGCGGCGGAGAGCGGCACGTACGCGGACTGCATGGAAGCGATGGAGGTCCTGGGCAACTGCCGGGACGCGGTGAGGGCCTTGCGGGGGCTGTGGAGAGAGCCGCGGGGAAGTGCCGTGCGGGGAAACGCGATCGACACCGGCAGGGATGATCCGGGAGGCTTCGCGCGATGACACGAATCGATGACACACCGACCGCGTGGGACGAGCGGACCCAGCTCACCACCTTCCTCGACTACGCACGCGACACCGCCCGGGCCAAGTGCGAGGGTGTCTCGCCTGAGCACGCCCGCACAGCGCCCCTGCCCGGCTCCCCGCTGATGACGATGAGCGGAGTGATCAACCACCTGCGGTGGGTCGAGTACCACTGGTTCCAGGTGGTCTTCCTCGGCGAGGAGGACCAGGGCCCCTGGACCGACGAGGACCCCGACCGCGAGATGCGCATCGCCGTCGACTTCCCGCTCCCGCAGCTGCTCACCGCCTACGCGGAACAGAGCGCCCGCTACCGCGAACTGGTCGCGGCCACCCCGCTGGACAAGCGGGCCCATCGCCCCCTGCGCGACGGCCGGCACGCCGACCTGCGCTGGCTCCTCCTGCACCTCACCGAGGAAACGGCCCGCCACAACGGCCACTTGGACATCCTGCGGGAACTGCTGGACGGGACGAAGGGGGAGTAGGGCGCGGGAACGGCTGGGCGGGGCTGCGGGGGGGCGGGGGTTGCGGGGGTGCTGGGGGTGGCGCGGACACGTGGGTGTGTGGGTCGGTCCCGGCTGGGTGAGAGGGGCGTGGGAGCGGGCCGGCCGGGGGTGCGGCCTGTGCCGTGGGGGCGGCTGGGCCGGTGGCACGGGGTGAGGGGGCTGGGCGAGAGGGGCGGGAAGGTCAGGGTGGGGCTGTATCGGGCGGGTTCTTCTTTGCCCGGGGCTTCTCCGATCGGGAGTGTGGGGTGGCGGCCGGTGGTTCGCGTGGTGGGGCGGGCTCTCTGCTGTGAGGGGGCCGCGCGAGAGGAGGGGGGACGTCGGGGTGGGGTCGCGTTGTCCGGGGTGGCCTTTCTGACCGAGGCGGACGCCGGTCCGGCGGGGCGCGCAAGGGGGCGGGGCGACGCGCGGGGCTGCCGGACCAGGGCCCGTGGTATGCCTGGACGGGCGCGCGGAGGGGGGCGCCTCATGGGGGCGCGGGTGCGGCGCTGGAGTCCACGGGTATGGCGATACGCCTTGTTCCGGGTGGTGGTGACGGGGGGCGGGGTGATGGGCCGACTCGGGGCCCTTCGGGTGGTGCTGTGCGGTGGGCCGGAGCGTCGTGGACGCTGGGTGAACGTTGTGGGGTGTGGGGGCGTCCAGGGACCGGGCGGGGGCAGGGTGTCGCCGCCCGGTGCGGAGGCGGGGATGGGTGTGTCACGGCGTGGGGTTTCGCGGGTGGCTCAGGCGGTTGTCCTGCTCGTGGTCGTGGTCGTGACCGGTGCTGCTTGCGGAGGACCGGCCGGGGACGGCGGGGAGGCGTCGCGGGAGCGGGCGCGGCGGGTCGGGGCGGCGTGGGAGGGCTCGGAGGCGGCGGCTTCGTGGCGGGCCGGCTACCACCCGGTGGGCGGCGCGGTGCGGTTGCCGCGCGGGGGCTGGCGGAGTGCGGGTGATCAACGGGCTTATGAGCGGGGGATGTTCCGGTTGCGGGGCAAGCTGCCCGGCGGCCGGGCCGAGGAGGTTCCGGTCACGTGGGCGGGGCAGGCCCCCGTCGCCCGGCCTCTCGTGGCGGCGTCGGTCTCGTACGCGGCGATGGCCCGCGGCGGGAAGCCGGGCCTCACGGTGACCGGAGCACGGCTCGGCACGATGACCGTCGCCACCACGCGTGGCCCGGCGACCGTACCGGCCTGGCTCTTCTCGCTCGACGGCTATGACACCCCGCTCAGGCGCGCAGCCGTGACCCCCTCGCCCGCTCCCAGGCCCCCGATCGCCCCGACCCGCTCCGTCCCCGGCGAGCGACTTGACCGGCTCGTGGGGATCGGCGCGAACGGGCGGACGGTCACCGTGATCGCGAGGCACGGGGTGTGCGACGACGGCCCCCGCGTGGCCGTGCGGGAGACGGGAGGCGTTGTCGTGCTCTCCGGCTCCGTCGCGAAGGCGCGGCCCGGGCCGTGCACGAAGCAGTCGCGGCTCACCCCGGTCCGCGTACGGCTGAGGAGGCCGCTGGGCGGGCGGGTCCTGCTCGACGCGCTGACCGGGGCGCCGGTCCCGTACAAGGACGCTCCCCCGCCCTGAGCCCTCGGCGAAGACTGTCGTCCCCTGCGGCACCGGCACCGGGACCGGCACCGGGCGCACCGGGCGTGGTCTTCTCCCGGGCCGTGGCCCCCCGCGCTCCGCCGCTCCGGATTTCACCCGACCGTGCGGCGGGCGCGCGGCGGGGTGCGGGGCGGGCGGCGCGGGAGCGAGGAGGCAGGATGGGGGGTATGGATCTGCGTATCTTCACCGAGCCCCAGCAGGGCGCCACGTACGACACACTCCTCACCGTCGCGAAGGCGACCGAGGACCTCGGCTTCGACGCGTTCTTCCGCTCCGACCACTACCTGCACATGGGCGGCGACGGCCTCCCAGGACCCACCGACGCCTGGATCACGCTGGCCGGGCTCGCCCGCGAGACGAAGCGGATCAGGCTCGGCACGCTCATGACCGCCGCGACCTTCCGGCTCCCCGGCGTCCTCGCGATCGAGGTCGCGCAGGTCGACCAGATGTCCGGCGGGCGCGTCGAACTCGGCATCGGCGCCGGCTGGTTCGACGAGGAGCACAAGGCGTACGGGATTCCGTTCCCGAAGGACAAGTTCTCGCGCCTCGAAGAGCAGCTGGCGATCATCACGGGCCTGTGGGAGACGAAGCCGGGCGACACCTTCAGCTACGAGGGCCGCCACTACCAGCTGGAGAACTCCCCGGCCCGCCCGAAGCCCGCGCAGTCGCGCCTTCCCGTCCTCATCGGCGGGTTCGGCGCGAGCCGTACGCCGAAGCTCGCGGCGCGGTACGCGGACGAGTTCAACGTGCCCTTCGGCTCGATCGAGGACTCCGAGCGGCAGTTCGGGCGTGTGCGCGCGGCGGCGACGGAGGCGGGCCGCGACCCCGAGGCGCTCGTGTACTCGAACGCGCTCGTCGCCTGCGTCGGCGCGAACGACGCCGAGGTGGCGCGCCGTGCCGCGGCGATCGGCCGCGAGGTCGACGAGCTGAAGCAGAACGGCCTGGCCGGTACCCCGGCCGAGGTCGTCGACAAGATCGGCCAGTACGCGGCGGCCGGCTCCCAGCGGATCTACTTCCAGATCCTCGACCTGGACGACCTCGACCACCTGGAACTCATCTCCTCGCAGGTGGGAAGCCAGCTGAGCTGAACGCGCGCGGGGGCGGTACGGGTCACACGTACGCACCGCACCGCCCTCGCCCGCGCGCGTCCGCGCCCCTCGCCCGCGCGCCCCTCGCCCGCGCGCGGCGGCACCCCCCCGCTCCCGCGCGGCCGCGCCCCCCGCCCGCTCGGGTCCCCCGGAGAAGCGCTCGCCGCCCCGCGCGAAGCACCGGGCGTTCCGGTTAAACCGGTCGTCCGCCCAGGTGCGGAGAACGCATAATCGCGGGGTGTTCATGACCTTGACGACCACCGGTACCCCCGAAGCCCCCGCCTCCGACCTCGGCTTCCTGCTGCACAAGCATCCTGAGCGGGCGCAGCGCTTCGACACGGCGCACGGGACGGCGCACGTGTTCTACCCCGAGGCCGGGGCCGAGCGGTGCACGGTGGCCTTGCTCCTGGACATCGATCCGGTGGCGCTCGTGCGGCGCGGCAAGGGCAAGGGGCGCGGCAAGGGGCCCGACGCCTCGCTCGCGCAGTACGTCAACGACCGCCCGTACGCCGCCTCCTCGCTCTTCACCGTCGCGCTCGGCACCGTCTTCAAGACCGCCATGCACGGCGACTGCAAGGCGAGGCCCGAGCTGGCCGGGCGCGCCCTGCCGCTGCGTATCGAGCTGCCCGCCGTCCCGGCGAACGGCGACCCCGGCCTCGTCGAGCGGCTCTTCGCCCCGCTCGGCTGGACCGTGACCGCCGAGTCCGTCGCGCTCGACACCGCCTTCCCGGAGTGGGGCGACTCGCGCTACGTACGGCTCGTGCTCGAAGGCGAGCAGGTGCTCGCCGAGGCGCTGCGCCACCTGTACGTGCTGCTGCCCGTCCTCGACGGCACCAAGCACTACTGGGCGTCGGCCGACGAGGTCGACAAGCTGCTCCGGGCCGGGGAGGGCTGGCTGCCCACGCACCCCGAGCAGACGTACATCACGCGCCGCTACCTCCGTTACCGCTCCTCGCTCACGCGCGAGGCGAGCGAACGCCTCGAACTCCTCAGGCTCGCCGAGTCCGACGACACCGAGGCGAAGAACATCGACAACGCGGTGCCGGACGCGGCCGACGAAGGCGCGGAGGCGGCGGAGACCGAGGAGACCGAAGGAGCCACGGCGGCGGGGGCCACCGGGGCGGGCGCGGGCGGCGTCGGCACGCCCCGCCCCGTGACCCTCGCGTCGCGACGCCGTGCCGCGATCATCGAAGCGCTCCGCTCCGCGCACGCCGGGCGCGTCCTCGATCTCGGCTGCGGCGAGGGCTCCTTGGTCAAGGAGCTGCTCAAGGACTCCCGCTTCACGCACGTCCTCGGCATGGACGTCTCGCAGCGCGCCCTCCAGATCGCCGCGCGTCGCCTGCGCGTCGACCGGATGCCCGAGCGGCAGGCGGCCAGGCTCACGCTCGCGCAGGGCTCGCTCGCGTACACCGACCCACGCCTGGACGGGTACGACGCCGCCGTGCTCAGCGAGGTGATCGAGCACGTCGACCCGCCGCGCCTCGCGACGCTCGCGTACACCGTCTTCGGCGCCGCGCGCCCCGCGACGGTCGTCGTGACGACGCCGAACGCCGAGTACAACGTGCGCTGGGAGACCCTGCCCGCCGGGCACGTGCGCCACCACGACCACCGCTTCGAGTGGGACCGCGCGCAGTTCAGGCGCTGGGCCGACGAGGTGGCCGGGGAGTACGGGTACTCCGTCACCTTCGGGCCGGTCGGCGAGGAGGACCCCGAGGTGGGCCCGCCGACGCAACTCGCCCGCTTCACCCGCACCGACACCGCGACGACCGACACGGAGACGACCGGCTCCGCGACGGCCCGCGCCACCACGGCCCGCGCCACCACGGCTCGCCCCACCACCAAGGAAGGAGCGGCGGCATGAGCGAGAACACCACCACCGAGACCACAGCCGAGACCACAGCCGAGGCCGTCGCGGAGACCGCCACCGAGGCCGCCACCGAGGCCGCCCCGCGCTCCGCGGACACTCCGGAGGCCGCCGGGCGCAAAGGCCGCCGCTGCCCCGTCCCCGACCTCTCGCTCGTCGTCCTCGTCGGCGCGACGGGTTCCGGCAAGTCCACTTTCGCCAGGCGGCACTTCAAGCCGACCGAGGTGCTCTCCTCCGACTTCTGCCGCGGCCTCGTCGCCGACGACGAGAACGACCAGAGCGCGAGCGGCGAGGCCTTCGACGTGCTGCACTACATCGCGGGCAAGCGGCTCGCCGCCGGGCGCCTCACGGTCGTCGACGCGACGAGCGTGCAGCGCGAGAGCCGCAAGCAGCTCGTGGACCTGGCACGCGCGTACGACGTCCTGCCGGTGGCGATCGTCCTGGACGTGCCCGAGGACGTGTGCGCCGAGCGCAACGCGAAGCGCGCGGACCGGGCCGGTGTCCCGCGCCGGGTCGTCCAGCGCCACCAGCGCGAACTGCGGCGCTCGCTCAGGGGTTTGGAACGCGAGGGCTTCCGCAGGGTGCACGTGCTCCGGGGAGTCGCCGAGGTCGACTCCGCCGAGGTCGTGCGGGAGAAGCGCTTCAACGACCTGCGTGAACTCACCGGGCCCTTCGACCTGATCGGCGACGTGCACGGCTGCTCCGCCGAGCTGGAGGAACTGCTCGGCAAGCTCGGTTACGAGGACGGCAGGCACCCCGAGGGCCGAACCGCCGTGTTCGTGGGGGACCTTGTGGACCGCGGCCCCGACACACCCGCCGTGCTGCGCCGCGTCATGGGGATGGTCGCGGCGGGGACCGCGCTGTGCGTGCCCGGCAACCACGAGAACAAGCTGGGCCGCCACCTGGGCGGCCGCAAGGTGACCGTCTCGCACGGACTCGCCGAGACCATCGAGCAGTTGGAGCGCGCCGAGGCCGACGAGCCCGGGTTCAAGCAGAAGGTCGCCGAGTTCGTGCGCGGCCTCGTGAGCCACTACGTGCTCGACGGCGGCAAGCTCGTCGTCTCGCACGCCGGGCTTCCCGAGCGCTACCACGGCCGCACCTCGGGGCGGGTGCGCGCGCACGCGCTCTACGGCGACACGACGGGTGAGACCGACGCGTTCGGCCTGCCCGTGCGCTACCCGTGGGCCGAGGACTACCGGGGCAGCGCCACCGTCGTGTACGGGCACACCCCCGTGCCCGCGGCGACCTGGCTCAACAACACCATCTGCCTCGACACGGGCGTCGTCTTCGGCGGCCACCTCACCGCGCTGCGCTGGCCGGAGCGCGCACTCGTCGACGTGCCCGCGCACCAGCAGTGGTACGAGCCCGCGCGGCCCCTCGAATCCGCCGCGCCGGGCGGGCACCAGGGTCGGCCGCTCGCGCTCGCCGACGTCGCGGGCCGCCGTGTCGTCGAGACCCGCACGCTCGGCCGGATCGGGGTGCGCGAGGAGAACGCGGCCGCGGCCCTGGAAGTGATGAGCCGCTTCGCCGTCGACCCGCGCCTCGTGCCGTACCTGCCGCCGACGATGGCGCCCACGCCGACCTCGCACCGCGAGGGCTACCTCGAACACCCCGAGGACGCCTTCGCCTCCTACCGCGAGGACGGCATCGCGCACGTCGTGTGCGAGGAGAAGCACATGGGCTCGCGCGCGGTCGCGCTCGTGTGCCGCGACGCGGCGACGGCCGTCGAGCGCTTCGGCCTCGCGGACGAGGGCGGGGCGACCCCGACGGGCGCGCTCGTGACCCGTACCGGGCGCCCCTTCTTCGACGACAGGGCCGTCACCGAGGAGGTGCTGGCGCGGCTCCGCGGCGCTGTCGAAGCGAGCGGGCTGTGGGACGAACTCGACACGGACTGGCTCCTGCTGGACGGCGAACTGCTGCCGTGGTCGCTCAAGTCGACGGGGCTGCTCCGCGCGCAGTACGCGGCCGTGGGCGCCGCGGCGGGGGCGGTCTTCCCCGGCGCGCTCGCGGCGCTCGACGCGGCGGCGCGGCGCGGTGTCGACCTCGGCGGCCTCGGCGAGCGGCAGCGCGAACGCGCGAGCGACGCCGCCGCGTTCACCGAGGCCTACCGGCGGTACTGCTGGCCGGTGAAGGGGCTCGAGGGTGTCGAGTTCGCGCCGTTCCAGCTCCTCGCCGTCCGCGGCCGCTCCCTCGCCGCAGTGCCGCATGACGCCCAACTCGCCTGGGTGGACCGCATGGTGGCCGCCGACACGTCGGGGCTGCTGCGGACGACACGCCGTGTGTTCGTGGACACCACCGACGAGGACTCGGTGCGCGCCGGGACCGACTGGTGGCTCGCGCTGACGGCGGAGGGCGGCGAGGGCATGGTCGTCAAGCCGGTCGACGCGCTCGCCCGCTCGGGCAAACGGGGGCTCGCCCAGCCGGGCGTCAAGTGCCGGGGCCGCGAGTACCTGCGGATCATCTACGGGCCCGAGTACACCCGCCCGGACAACCTCAAGCGGCTGCGGGAGCGCCACCTGGGCCACAAACGCTCGCTCGCGCTGCGCGAGTACGCGCTCGGCGTCGAAGCGCTCGACCGCCTCGCCGACGGCGAGCCGCTGTGGCGCGTGCACCAGGCCGTCTTCGCGGTCCTCGCGCTGGAGTCGGAGCCGGTCGACCCCCGGCTGTGAGCCAGGCTCCGCACCCGTACCTGCGCGACCCCGCACCCGTACCTGCGCGACCCCGGCACCCGTACCGGGGCGGCCCGGCACCCGTACCGGGGCGGCCCGGCGCCCGTACGAAGGCAGGCCCCCGCACCCGTACCGCCGCGCACCTCGTGGCGTGACGGGTGCGGGGGCCGCTCGGCGGACAAGATGACAGGCATGGCCTTCCACGTCGATTCCGAGACCGGCCGGCTGCGGCGCGTCCTCCTGCACCGCCCCGGCCTCGAACTCAAGCGACTGACCCCCAGCAACAAGGACGCCCTCCTCTTCGACGACGTGCTGTGGGTGCGCCGCGCGAAGGAGGAGCACGACGCCTTCGCCGCCGCGCTGCGCGAACGCGGCGTCGTGGTCCACCTCTTCGCCGACCTGCTGCGCGAGACGATGGCGCTCCCAGCGGCGCGGCGGCTCGTGCTCGACCGCGTCTTCGACGACAAGGAGTACGGGCCGCTCGCCACCGACCGCCTGCGCGCCTCCTTCGACGGGCTCGGCGAGGGCGAGCTGACCGAGGCGCTCATCGGCGGGATGACCAAGCGCGAGTACCTGGACCGCTGGCCCGAGCCGGTCTCCGTCGGCTTCCACGTCATGGAGCCCGACGACTTCCTCATCGGCCCGCTGCCCAACCACCTCTTCACGCGCGACTCCTCCGCCTGGATCTACGACGGCGTGTCCATCAATCCGATGCGCTGGCCCGCGCGGCAGCGCGAGACCGTGCACTTCGAGGCGATCTACCGGCACCACCCGCTCTTCACGGGCCCCGGCGCGGGCGACTTCCGCCTGTGGTCCGAGGGGCAGCCCGACTATCCGTCCACGATCGAGGGCGGCGACGTCCTCGTCCTCGGCAACGGCGCCGTGCTCATCGGCATGAGCGAGCGCACGACGCCGCAGGCCGTCGAGATGCTCGCCACGAAGCTCTTCGCCGCCGGGTCGGCGCGCACGATCGTCGCGCTCGACCTGCCCAAGAGACGCGCCCTCATGCACCTCGACACCGTCATGACGATGGTCGACGGCGACACGTTCACGCAGTACGCGGGCCTCGGCGACCTGCGCTCGTACACCATCGAGCCCGGGGCGGGCCCGCGCGACCTCAAGGTCACCGACCACCCGCCCGCGCACATGCACCGCGCGCTCGCCGCCGCGCTGGGGCTCGACTCCGTACGGGTGCTCACGGCGACGCAGGACGTGCACGCCGCGGAGCGGGAGCAGTGGGACGACGGCTGCAACGTGCTCGCCGTGGAACCGGGCGTCGTGCTCGCCTACGAGCGCAACGCGACGACCAACGCGTACCTGCGCAAGCAGGGCATCGAGGTCGTCGAGATCCCCGGCAGCGAGCTGGGCCGGGGCAGGGGCGGGCCCCGGTGCATGAGCTGCCCCGTGGAACGGGACGCGGTGTGACGTACGACCGGGCCCCCGCCCTACCGACCGTATAGAAATTCCTGATACCGTATACACTTCCATTCGTCATCGTCGCCTCCGTACCTCCCCGTACGCGGCACCCCGGGAGCGCCCTCATGGCCCACGACGCGATCGACCTCAGCGGCCGTCACTTCCTCAAGGAGCTGGACTTCGGCGCGGCCGAGTTCCGTTCGCTGATCGATCTCGCCGCGCGGCTCAAGGCCGCCAAGCGGGCAGGGACCGAGGTGCCGCGGCTGCGGGGCAGGAACGTCGCGCTGATCTTCGAGAAGACGTCGACCCGTACGCGCTGCGCCTTCGAGGTCGCCGCGGCCGACCAGGGCGCCCACACGACGTACCTCGACCCCGCGGGCTCGCAGATCGGGCACAAGGAGTCGGCGAAGGACACGGCGCGCGTGCTCGGCCGGATGTACGACGCGATCGAGTACCGGGGCGACGAGCAGGACGTGGTCGAGGAGATAGCCGCGCACGCCGGGGTCCCGGTCTACAACGGGCTCACCGACGCGTGGCACCCCACCCAGATGCTCGCCGACGTGCTCACCATGACCGAGCACAGCCCGCTGCCCCTGGAGGAGATCTCCTTCGCCTACCTCGGCGACGCCCGCTTCAACATGGGCAACTCCTACCTGATCACCGGCGCCCTGCTCGGCATGGACGTCCGCATCGTCGCCCCCGAGGCGTACTGGCCCGCCGCCGGGATCGTCGCGAAGGCCCGGGAGCTGGCCGAGGCGAGCGGCGCGCGCGTCACGCTCACCGAGGACGTCACCGAGGGCGTACGGGGCGCGGGCTTCGTCGTCACCGACGTGTGGGTCTCGATGGGCGAGCCGCAGGAGGTCTGGGGCGAGCGGATCGCCGCCCTGCGCCCGTACGCCGTGACGATGGACGTCCTGCGGGCGACGGGCACCCCGGACGTCAAGTTTCTGCACTGCCTCCCGGCCTTCCACGACCTCGGCACAGGGGTGGGGCGGCGCATTCACGACGAGTTCGGCCTCGACTCGCTCGAAGTCACCGACGAGGTCTTCGAGTCAGCGCACTCGGTGGTCTTCGACGAGGCCGAGAACCGGCTGCACACGATCAAGGCGGTCCTCGTGGCGACGCTGGCGGGCCCCGGGCGCGTCGCCGCGGACGAGTAGGCGCGCGGACCCCCACCCCCCGCTTCTCACCGGGCGGTGGGGTCGGCCCGCGGCGGCGCCTGCCGCTGCACCGGCACCCTCGCGTGTGCCGCCACCCTGAACCACACCGCCTTGCCCGACTCCGTGGGGCGGTGCCCGCAGGCGGCGGCGAGGGCCCGGATGAGGAGGAGACCGCGGCCGCCCTCGGCGAGCGGGTCGGGGGCTTCCAGCGGAGCGGGGGAGCTGAGACCGCCGGGAGGCGCGGGGTCGCTGTCCAGTACCTCCACCTGGCAGTGGCTCGCGAGCAGCTCCACGTACAGCTCGATCGGCTCGCGTCCCGCGGTGTGCTCGACGGCGTTGGCGACCAGCTCGGCGGTGAGCAGTTCGGCGGTGTCCTGGTCGAGGCCCGCGAGGGCCTCGCGGACGAGGGCACGGGCGAGCGGGACGGCCTGCGGGCTGTGCGGCAGCGTGCGGTGCCATGAGCGTATGGCGGCGGTATCCGGCACGACGGGGTTCCGTTTCGGGTGGTGCGGGGGACGCGGGCGCAGGGGGGTGCCCGGGGGGACGTCTCTCTCCACCATACGAAGCCGCGCGCGAAACCGCGTCGCCCGGCCCCCGCGCCTCCTCGCTCCCCCTCGTCACTCCGCCCCGCGTCCCCTCGCCACCCAGCCCCCGCGTCCCCTCGCCACCCACCCCCGCGCCCGGCCGCCCTCGCCTCAGTGCCCTGCCGTGCTCCCGGTCCGCGCCGTGTCCGTCTCCTGATGCGGCGAGGTGTACGTACTGCCCCGGCCGCCGCCGACGACCCCTGCCACCAGGAAGAGCACGAGCAGCCACTTCCCGCCCGTCGACACGAGCAGCGGGCGCGTGGCCGAGTACCGCTCCACGGGGTCGGTCACGCCGGGCTCGTCGCCGAAGAACCGCTTCGGGTACGCGGGCGTGAGCAGCAGCCAGTACGCGGAGGTCCGCAGGTGGTAGCGGAGCGCGGCGGCGCTCGCCCCGTACAGCGGGCCGGGCATGCGGCCGAGCACGAGCGTGATGAGCCACCAGACGAGGCCGAGTGTCCACCAGCCGCTCATCACGAGCGAGGCGATGATCCACGCCGGGATGATCAGGATGATCCGGAAGAGCACCGCGAGCCGGTTGAGGCGCGTGGGCCGGTTCGCGAAGCGCACCTCGTGGCCCTCGTGGCCGGGGTCGCGGAGGAACGCGAAGGGCGGGTAGCGGTCCACGAGCAGCATCGCCGAGGCGCCCACGCGGGCCTCGTACGCGAGATACGCGGCGAGGTAGCGGAAGACCGGGGCGGGCAGCCGCCCCAGGGCGAGCGCGGCGAACCACCCCGCGAGCGCGGCGAAGAAGGCGCCGACGGCGAGGAGGAACAGCACGACGGCGTGCGGCACGAGGAGCAGCAGCCGCAGCAGGACGGTCCACCGCCGCTGGCGTCCGGGCCCGGGCAGGTCGAGCGCGGGCAGCCGCTCGAAGGCGCTCTCCGGCGGGTACGGGGCGGCGGCCCCCGCCTGCCCCCAGGGCCCGCCGCCTCCGTACGGCCCGCCTCCGTGGGGCCCGCCCCCGTACGGCCCGCCCCCGTACGGTCCGCCCCCGTGGGGCCCGCCCCCGTACGGTCCGCCCTCGCCGTGCGTCATCGCGGGCTCCTCTCGCGCGAAGCCGCGCCCCCGTGGCGGCGGCGCGTTGCCTCCACGCTTGGCGGCCCGCGCGGGCTCCGCAATCCGGGTGACCCGTCCGGCTCAGGACGCCCTGGCCAGGACCAGGCCACCCGGGCCCCGCCCGTGCTCAGCCCCTCGCCGCCGCCGGGGGCCGCACGATCAGCGCGAGGTCGTGCGCCGAGGTGAAGAAGGGGCGGACCGTCGCCGTGCCGTGCTCGGGGTGCGGGACGGCGACGCCCGGGTAGCGGTCGGTGCGCTTGCGGTCGGTGCCGTCGCCCGTGACCCGGCCGAGCGTGACCGGCGCCCCGTCCGCTCCCGGTGTACGCAACTCCAGGTCCCACACCTCCTTCGGCGCCTCCTCGCCCGCCAGCGGTACGTCTCCCGCGCGCGGGAGCGGGAGGACGAAGCCGAAGGCGCCGTCCCCGGTGGTGTCGCGAACCACGGGGACGTCGAAGGACCGCCCGCAGCCGCGGGCGCGCGCCCGCACCACGGCGCCGTCGGGAGTCGCCCCGGCGGGGGCGAGGAACCTGGCGTCGACCTCGACGTGCTCCGCGCCCACCCGCACGCGGGTGACCTCCGCGTGCCGGGGCCGCGCCCACGCCCGTACCGCGAGGAAGCCGTCACTCGTCGCGTAAGGGACCCGCGTGCGCAGCCCTTCGGCGTCCACGAGCGGTGGCGCGCCCAGCAGCGCGGCCTGCTCGGCGCGGACGGCCCGCAGCCGGGTGCGCGCGTACTCGGCCGCCCCGCGCGGCACCACGAAGCAGTCCCAGCGGCCCTCGGCGAGCGGGTGCGCGGCGGCGGTGAGCACGGCTCCCGTGCCGTCGAGCGGCACGCGTACGGACCGCCGATCCGGGTCCTTGCGCAGGCGTACCAGCAGGTCGAGCGGGCCCTCGGGGAGACCGTCGGGCTCCAGCGTGAAGGCGAGCGCGCCGCCGGGGAGCGCGACGGCCACCGCGTGCGGTGGCCGGGCGGGCGGCGCGGGCGCGGCGGGGGCGGGGGGACGCAGGAGCGAGCGGAGCGCGGCGAGCGGGCCGCGGCGGCGACGGCCCGCTCCGAGGCGCGTGAGCAGCTCCTCGTACTCGCGCGCGATCCGCTCGGGCGCGTAGCGCGCCGCGCGCTCGCGGCCGCGCGCGCCGAGCTTGGCGCGCAGTCCCGGGTCGCCCATGAGGTCGCGCAGCGCCGTCGCGTAGGCGGCGACGTCGGTGTCCTCCTCGCCTTCGAGCGGGACGAGCACTCCGGTGTCGCGGTGGCTGATGATCTCGCCGGGGCCGTGGGGGCAGTCGGTCGCGAGGACGGGCACGCCGCAGTGCATCGCCTCGACGAGGGTGAGCCCGAAGGACTCGCGGTCCGACGACACCGCGGCGATCGAGCCCTTGACCCACTCGGTCTCCAGGGGCGAGGCCGGTCCCATGAGGCGGGCCCGCTCGTAGATGCCGAGGGAGTCGACGATGCCGTGCAGCCGCGCCTTGTCGGGGCCGCGCCCGTACAGCCGCAGGCTCCACTCGGGGAAGGAGGGCGCGACCTCGGCGAAGGCGCGCAGGAGGCGGTCGTAGCGCTTGACGGCGACGAGCCGCCCCGCCGCGACGATCACGGGGGATGCGAGCGTGGCGGGCGCGACGGCGGGGGCCGGGACGGCGTTGGGGACGCACAGGATCTCGGCGCGGACGCCGGGGAGCGCTGCCCGGTACTGCGCGGCATCGGCCTCCGAGACGGTGACGAAGGCGTCGAGCCCGTCGAGCGTCGCGTTCTGGTCGGTGCGCAGTTGCGGGCTGTGCGCGTCCATCGCGAGGTGCTCCTGGCCGACGCGGACGAGCCCGGGGCGGCCGTGGCGGGCGAGGTAGCCGTTGAGGATGGGGCGCGTCGCGATGACCGCGTCGGCGTCCGTGCCGTCGAGCCAGGCGGCGACGCGCGCGTCGTGCAGTGCCGTGTAGCGCAGCCTGCCGAAGTCGACGCCCGCGTCGGGGAAGACCGTGTTGGGCCGCTCGGTGAGCGGGTCGGCGCCCGCGTGGCCGGGGGCGTCCTCGCGCATGTCGAGCAGCGCACGCAGCCGTACGCGCGGGTCGAAGGCGAGGGCGGGGTGGTCCGCCGGCCGGTGCACGCTCACGACCTCGACGGCGTGCCCGCGCCCGGCGAGGGCCGCGGAGAGGTTCGCGACGGCGCGCACGGTGCCGCCGATCCCGTAGGCGTTGTGGATCAGCAGGGCGATGTTCATGGCGGGTCCTTGGGGCCTCGGGGCCGCGGGGGCCTTGGGGCGACGCCGGGAAGGCGGTGAATTGCCCTGAGGTGCCAGGAGGTGACCCTGTGCGCGGGCTATGTCCATATGGGGAGGTCGCCGAGGGGCAGTCAAGCGGCTCCGGTGCGTGAGCGGCAGCGTGGCGCGAAAGCTTCGGTAAGGACCGGAACTGTTCGCTGAACGGAACATGTGTTCGTATGTGCGGCACGCGAAGGGACGCGGGTGACCAGTGGGCCGCGGGGGCGTGCGCGATACGGAACACGCCGCGCGCACAGGGGCGTGCGCGGTGCGGAACGCGCGGTACGCGGGCCGCGCACGCCGGTCCGTACGGGTGGTGCGCCGGTTGCCGATCCCCACCTCCCGCCGCAGCATGGAAACCCTGGCGCGAGGCGAACGGGCGAGCCGCACCCGGAGCGCCGGCTTTCGACACTGGAGGACCCGATGGCCCCCTACTTCGAGAACAACGGTGACCGCCTCGTACCGGACGCGCTGAACGGCTTCGCGCGCGCCCACGCGGACCTCCTCTCGCTCGACCCCGAGCACGGCTTCCTGCTCGCGCGCGACACGGCGCCGGGGCGCAGGGTCGGCCTGCTCTCCGGTGGCGGATCGGGGCACGAGCCGCTGCACGCGGGCTTCGTGGGGCAGGGGATGCTCGATGTCGCCGTGCCGGGGCGTGTCTTCGCCTCGCCGCACAACCGGCAGGTGTACGGGGCCTCGCGGGCCGCTGCACGCGCGGACGGCGTCCTGCACCTCGTGAAGAACTACACGGGCGACCGCATCAACTTCGGTATCGCCGCGGAACGCCTCGCCCACGACGACATCGCCTGCGCGCGCGTCCTCATCGACGACGACCTCGCCTCGGACTCCGAGGAGATCGCCGCGGGACGGCGCGGCACCGGCGGCACCGTGCTCCTGGAGAAGGTGCTCGGCGCCGCGGCGGACGAGGGTCTGGGCCTCGACGACCTCGCGACGCTCGGCGCCGCCCTCGCGGCCCGCTGCCGCTCCCTCGCCGTCGCCTCGGCCGCGCACACCTCGCCCACGACGGGCGAGGGCGCCTTCGAACTGGGCGAGGGCGAGCTGGAGTACGGGGTCGGCATCCACGGCGAGCGCGCGGGCCGCACCGTGCCGCGCGGCGCTCTCGCCCCGCTCGTCGAGCGGATGACGGGTGAACTGCTGACCGCACTCGACCCGGGCGCCCGCAGCGAGGCGATCGTCCTCGTCAACGGGCTCGGCGCGACGACCCCGCTGGAGCTGTACGGGGTGTACGGCGAGGTCGCGCGCCACCTCGACGCGCAGGGGGTGCGCCCGGCCCGCAGCCTCGTCGGGAACTACGTGACGGCACTCGACATGCGCGGATTCTCGGTGAGCCTGCTGCTCGCCGACGAGGAGACCCTGCGCCGCTGGGACGCCCCGGTGCGGACGGCCGCGCTGCGGTGGTGACGTGGGCCGCGGCCGCCTCGCGGCCACGAGGAGAGGGAGTGGTGTCGTGACGGAGCGAGCCAGGACCTGGACGGGGCCCGAGCCGGACGCGGACGGCTGGATGCGCCGCTTCGCGGCCTCCGCGCAGGCCACCGAGACCGAACTGACCGCGCTCGACCAGCGGGTCGGGGACGGCGACTTCGGTACGAACCTGAGCGCGGGCGTCGGCGCGGCGCTGCGCCGCGCCGACGCCGACCCGGGAACGGACACGCTGGAGCACTTCGCCGAGGCGTTCCTCGACGAGGTCGGCGGCACGAGCGGCCCGCTCTTCGGGCTGCTGCTCCAGGCGATGGCGGAGTCGGTGCGGGACGGGGGCTGGACGGTCGCCGCGCTCTCCGGCGGCGTCGGCGAGGGCCTCGCCGCGATCCGCCGCGTGGGCGGCGCTGCCCCGGGCGACAAGACCCTGGTCGACGCCCTCCACCCGGCGGCCGAGTCCCTGAAGGCCTCGGCGGACGACCCCGCAAGGACCCCGGGCTCCGCCCTGGCGGCGGCCGCCGAGGCCGGCTGGGCCGGGGTCCACCGCACGGCGGGCCTCCGCGCCCGCATGGGCCGCTCCAGCTACCTCGGCGACAGGGCCACGGGGGTCCCGGACCCGGGAGCGGTGGGCGTGGCGCTGTTCTTCGCCTCGGCGGGGGGAGAGGTACGGGAGCTGGCGCCGCTGCTGTGAGCGGCGGGCCCCGGGCGCGGGGCGGAGCCCCGCGCGGGTCAGGGCCGCGACCCCGCGCCGTCCCCGGTCACATGCGCCCGTACCCACGCCATCAGCACGGGCGCGTCCAAGGCGGGCACCCACAGGTGCGCCCGCTCCGCCTCCGCCGGCCTCGCCCCCACGCCGAGCACCCGCAGCCCGGCGGCGCGCGCCGCCTCCACGCCGGTGAGGGTGTCCTCGACGGCGAGGGCCTGGCCGGGATCGACCCCGAGCAGGGCGGCGCCCGTCCGGTACACGTCGGGCTCCGGTTTCGCCCGTACCTCCGCGTCGGGCACCACGACGTGCCGGAAGTGGCCGAGCAGCCCGGCGCGTCCGAGCGAGGTCTCGACGACCTCGCGGGGGCAGTTGCTCGCCACGGCGAGCGGCATCCGTTCGGCGAGCGCGCGCACGAAGGCGGCGGCGCCCGGCATGAGGACGGGGTCGGCCGCGGCGAGCGCGGTGAAGCGGCGCAGGAGTTCGGCCGTCAGTTCCTCGGTGAGTTCCGGCTTTCCCGCCTCCTCGGCCATGAGCCGCCCGCAGTCGGCGTAGTGGAGCCCGAGCGCGCGGGCGGCGAATCCGGGGCTCGGGCGCAGGCCGAGCGTGGCGAGTGTGGCGACCCTGGCCTCGTGCCAGTGCCGCTCGGAGTCGACGAGGGTGCCGTCGCAGTCGAGCACGGCGGCCTCGGGGGTCCAGGAGAGCAGGGGGTGCGTGAAGTCGTTCATGGTGGTGCGCTTTCGGGGAGGGGACGGTGCGCGAGGACTCGCGCGAACGGGGAGAAAGCGGGAGGAAAAGGGTGCACGGGAGCGGGGGGAGTCGCACGGCGGTCGCGAGGCGCGGGTGCGGGGGAGTCAGGCGGTGATGACGGGGAAGGCGCGTGGCCGGGACCCGGGGTCCCGGTGCCGTGAACGGCGCGTCTCCGGACGGACGACGAGGCGTGGGCGCTCGCGCTGGGTGGGCGCGATTCAGGCGGCTCTCGTGCAAAACATCATGCGCACTACGTTATTTCCGCCCGTGAATCCCCCGCAATCGCCCGGAGTTGCGGTTGTGTGTGCGAAGCGCTCGTCCGGGGGAAGTGGCGAAGGGCTTTCGGGTATTCCGTGAAAGGCGTCAACGAGGGGCCAGCGCAGCCGAGTTGGCCTCGAACGCGCCCCCTCGGCGAGGTGATCGGGAAGCTGCGGGGGAGCGGGCGGGAAGCCGCGCGCAATCACCCGGAAGCGTGCATGCCCGAAAGAAAGGAACAATTTCCGGGCGCGAGCGGTCGGTTCGTATTCCCGGCGTACGCGGGCGCATTAGATTTCCCGGGTGTCACAACCATGTTGAGCGAAGGTGGACAGCACATTGCAGGAGAGGGCGCAGGCGACCCGGAGAAAGGTGCTGGAAGCGGCCGCCGGCCTCTTCGCCACGCGCGGTTACGCCGCGACGAGCATCAACGACATAAGCGCCAGGTCCGGCCGGACCAGTGGCGCCGTCTACTTCCACTACACGAACAAGGAGGGTGTGGCCCTCGCCGTCGTCAGAGACCGCTTCGCCGACTGGGGGCACCTGCGCTCCAGGTATACGGCGCGTGACGTGTGCCCCCTGGAGAACCTCGTGGCACTCAGCTTCACCATCGCGGGGAGCCTCGCCGACGACCCGGTGGCCCGCGCGGGGGCGCGCCTGTGGGCCGAGCGCGCCACGATCGCCGCCCCGCTCCCCGACCCCTTCGGCGCCTGGACCTTCGCCGCGACCCGGCTGCTCGCCAGGGCCCGTCACGGCGGCACGCTCAGCCCGGGCGTGAGCCCGGCCCGGACCGCTCCCGCACTGGTCCGGGCCTTCTACGGCGTCTCCGTCCTCACCGCGCCGCTCGCGGGGGACGAGGGCTTCGGCGCGGGCGCAGGGGTGGGGAGGCGGCGCGGGCAGATCGTCGGCGAGCGGCTCTACGAGTGGTGGCGCCTCGTCCTCCCCGCGCTGTACGGACGGCGGGGCGACCCCGGCCTCCTGGAGCGCGCCGCGCGCGCCGCGACCGAGCCCGAGCACCCCCTCGCCGAGCACGCCTGAGCGGGCCCCCGGAAGGCCGGCCCGCCTTCCGGGGGCCCGTCTTCCGCAGGGCCCGCCCGCTCCGTCCGGACTCCGCCCGGCCCGGTACCCGCGCTCGCACCTCGCCGGGTCCCGTACCCGCGCCTCGCCGGGGCCCGTACCCGCGCCCCGCCGGGTCCCGTCCTCGCTCAGTCCTCGGTCGCCGCCGGGGCCACGACGCCGCGCCTGATGGGCTCGCCCACCCGGTGCAGGTGCGTCAGCGCCTCCTTGTACGAGCGGAGCAGCCCCGTCTCGTGGTACGGGATGCCGAGTTCGGCGCAGTAGGCGCGGACGAGGGGCTGGGCCCTGCGCAGGTGCGGGGTCGGCATGCTCGGGAAGAGGTGGTGCTCGATCTGGTAGTTGAGACCGCCGAGCGCGATGTCGGTGACGAGCCCGCCGCGCACGTTGCGCGAGGTGAGGACCTGGCGGCGCAGGAAGTCGGGCCGCTCGTTCCCGCTCAGCGTCGGCATCCCCTTGTGGTTGGGCGCGAAGGTGGAGCCGAGGTAGATGCCGAAGAGGGCCTGGTGCACGAAGAGGAAGGCGAGCGCCTTGCCGGGCGACAGGACGAGGAAGAGCGCGGCGAGATATCCCGCCAGGTGCGCGAAGAGCAGCACCCCTTCCAGGACCCGCTGCTTCATCTCCGGCCTGCGCAGCGCCCGCAGGCTCGACACGTGGAGGTTGAAGCCCTCCAGGGTCAGCAGCGGGAAGAACAACTGCGCCTGGTGCCCGCCGATCAGCCGGGCGATGCCCCTGCTGTGCCGGGCCTGCTCCTTCGACCACACGAGGATGTCAGGGGCCACGTCGGGGTCCAGCTCCTCGTGGTTCGGATTGGCGTGGTGGCGGGTGTGCTTGTTCATCCACCAGCCGTAGCTCATGCCGATGCCGAGATTCCCGAAGAGCCGCCCCCCGATCTCGCTGGGACGCCGGGTGCGGAAGACCTGACGGTGCGCCAAATCATGCGCGACCAGGGCGATCTGACCGAAGACGAGGGCGAGGAAAGCGGCCACGGCGAGCTGCCACCAGGAGTCGCCGAGCAGGGCGAAGGCCGTCCAGCCGCCCGCGAGGGCCGCGGTCACGAGGCCGAGTCGCAGGGTGTAGTAACCGGGTCGCCGGTCGAGCAGGCCGGCCGCGCCGATCCGCTGGGCGAGGCGGGCGAAATCGCTGCCGCCACTCCGTTCACCGGCGCCGCGGGGCGCCGGCACCGGGCGGGGTGCGAGGGGAGTCGTCGTCATGCTCCGAGTCTTCGCGCCACGGGCGCGCGGCGGCAGCCTGCTGACGCCCGGACCGAGGGGGGTGCCACCCGGTGACAGGCTCGGGGGCTAACCCCCGTAACACCTCCGTGACCTGCGAGGACCAGGAGCGCGCGGGACCGGGACGGCAGGTGCCCGGCGCCCGGGGGTGGGTTACGCGGTGGCCTAAGGTTAGGCTAGCCTTCGTGGCGTGAAATCAGCTGAACGAGCGCACACCGCCCCCCGTACGCGCGGCCACGGCCTCACCGCGACGGGCGTCTGTGTGGCCTACGACCGCGCGGACGTCCTCCACGACGCCGCCCTGTCGCTGCGCCCCGGCGAGGTCACCGCGCTCGTGGGACCCAACGGCAGCGGGAAGTCGACCCTCCTGCGGACCCTCGCCCGCCTCCAGAGCGCCCGTTCGGGGAACGTGCACCTGGAGGAGGACGGTACGGACCGCGTCGACGCGCTCGCGCTCGCGCCCAAGCAGTTCGCGCGCCGCGTCGCCCTGCTGACCCAGCAGCGCCCCACGCCCGGCGGGCTGCGGGTGCGCGACGTCGTCGAGTTCGGCCGCTACCCGTACCAGGGCCGCTGGGGCGGCACCGACCCCGAGGGCACGGCCGCGATCGACCGCGCCCTGCGCCTGACCGGCGTCGAGGACCTCGCCGAGCGCGCCGTCGAGCAGCTCTCCGGCGGCCAGCTCCAGCGCGTGTGGCTCGCCAGTTGCCTCGCCCAGGAGACCGGCATCCTCCTGCTCGACGAGCCCACCACGTACCTCGACCTGCGCTACCAGGTCGAACTCCTCGACCTCATGCGGGACCTGGCCGACGAGCACGCGATCGCCGTCGGCGTCGTCCTGCACGACCTCGACCAGGCCGCCGCCGTCGCCGACCGCATCGCGCTCCTGCGCGACGGGCGCGTCGTCGCCGACGGCACCCCGGAGGAAGTGCTCCTGTCCGAGCGCCTCACCGAGGTCTACGGCATCCGCGTCGAGGTCGACACCGACCCCCTCACCGGACGGCCGCGCACCCGCGCGCTCGGCCGCCACAGCACTCGAAGCGAAAGGCTCCACCCCACGCCATGAGACGACTCCTCCTCGCCACGGCCGCGGCGGCCACCGCCGCGATGACCCTCGCCGCCTGCGGCTCGTCGGAGCCCGCGAAGGACGAGCCCGCCTCCAAGGGTTCGGCCGCCGCTTCGAAGGTCACCGTGACCGACGACAAGGGCCAGAAGATCACGCTCGACGGTCCCGCCAAGCGCATCGTCACCACGGAGTGGAACGTCACCGAGGCCGCGCTCAGCCTCGGCGTCACGCCGGTCGGCGTCGCCGACATCAAGGGCTACCGCGCCTGGGACAAGGCCGCCCCGCTCGGGGACGGCGCCAAGGACATCGGCATGCGCGGCGAGCCCAGCATGGACACCGTCGCCGCGCTCAGCCCGGACGTCATCGTCGCGACCACCGACCTCAAGGCCGCGGCGATCAAGCAGCTCCGCAAGATCGCCCCCGTCCTGGAGGTCAACTCGGCGACCGGCGGCGAGCAGCTCAAGACCGTCGACCGCACCCTCGACCTCGTCGCCGAGGCCACCGGCAGGACCGCCAAGGCCACCACGGTCAAGAAGGACTTCCGCGACACGCTCGCCGAGGGCAAGAAGGCGCTCGCCGCCGCGGGCGCCGACAAGCGCGAGATCGCCTTCGCCGACGGCTGGGCCACCGGCAACCAGGTCTCCGTGCGCCCCTTCACCGAGCAGTCCTTCCTCGGCGAGATCAACTCCGCGCTGGGCCTCACCAACGCGTGGAAGCTCAAGGGCGACAAGGCGTACGGCCTCGCTTCGACGGACGTCGAGGGCCTCACCAAGCTCGGTGACGTCAACTTCGTCTACATCGCGTCGGACGCGGACGGCGGCGACCCCTTCGCCAAGCTCGCCAAGAATTCCGTCTGGAAGTCGCTGCCGTTCGTCAAGAACGACCACGTGTACCGCATGGACGACGGCATCTGGCAGTTCGGTGGCCCGGCCTCCGGCACCGCCTACGTCGACAACCTCGTCAAGTCGCTCACCAAGTGACCCGCCCGGCGGGCCGCCGCCCCTGACGGCCCGCCGCTCCCGACGGCCCCCGGGGACCCGCGTCCCCCGGGGCCGCCCGGCGTGCGGGCGCGACGCGCGCGTACCGCCGCCCGGCCGGGTGCCCCGCGCCGCCCCTGCCCCCTCCGGCCCCACCGCTCCACCCGCCCCTGACGCGACGAAACAAGGCCCATGACCGCGACCGCAACGCGCCCTCCCGTCCAGGAGTCCACCGCCCCCGTGCACCGCGGGGGCGCGCTGGCCGTCACCCTCGGGCTCCTCCTCGTCGTCGTGGCCTTCGCCGTCGTCGACATCGCGCAGGGCACATCGGACGTCGGCCTCTCCGACGTGTGGCACGCGGCGATCGGCGACGGCGACCACACCTCCGCCTCCGTCGTGGCCGCCTCGCGCCTGCCGCGCGCCGTCGCCGGGCTCGTCGTCGGTCTCGCGCTCGGCGCGGCAGGGCGCGCCCTCCAGACGATGAGCCGCAACGTCCTCGCGTCCCCCGACACGCTGGCGGTCAACGCCGGGTCCTACCTCGCCCTCGCGCTCTTCGCCGTCACCGGCGTCTCGGTCCCGCTCCTCGCCTCCTCCGGCGTCGCCTTCGTCGGCGCGCTCGCCGCCTCCGCCGTCGTCCTCGGCGTCTCCGGCCTCGGTACGGGCACGGTCCGCCTCGTCCTCGCCGGCACCGCGCTCGCGCTCGGCCTCGACGCCGTCACGCAGTCCCTGCTCCTGCTCTTCCCGCAGGAGACCGAGGGCCTGTTCCAGTGGAACCAGGGCTCCATCGCGCAGAACGGCTTCGACGGCATCCTCCAGATGCTGCCCGTCATCGCCGTCGCGCTGCTCGGCCTCCTCCTCGTCTCGCGCCGCCTCGACGCGCTCGCGCTCGGCGACGACGCGGCGCGCGGCCTCGGCGTCGCCGTGGGCCGTACGCGGCTGATCGTCGTCGTGCTCACCGCACTCCTCGCCGCCGCCGCCGTCACCCTCACGGGGCCGCTCGGCTACGCGGGCCTGTGCGCGCCCGCGCTCGTCCGGCCCCTCGTCGCCCGCTTCAAGGGCTTCGTGAAGACCCGCGCGAACATCCCCCTCGCGGGGCTCGTCGGCGCGGGGCTCGTCCTCGGCTCGGACGTCCTGCTGCGCACCTTCGTCACCGCCGACCGCTCCACCGGCATCCCGACAGGCACCGTCACAAGCCTGCTCGGCGCGCTCTTCCTCGTCGTCATGGCGGTACGCCTCAAGGAGGGCGGCGACGCGCAGGAGCCCGAACGCACCCGCATACCGGGGCGCCTCGCCTACCTCGCCACGCTCGCCGTCATCGGTCTCGTCCTCGTCGGCCTCGTCGTCTCGGGCGCCCTCCTCGGCGACAACGTGCTCCTCCTCGGCGACCTCACCAACTGGGCGACGGGCCGCGCGGGCTCCGCGATCTCCTTCGTCCTCGACACGCGCATCCCGCGTGTCCTCTCCGCGCTCCTCGCCGGGGCCGCGCTCGCCCTCGCCGGCACCCTCGTGCAGGCCGTGACGCGCAACCCGCTCGCCGAGCCGAGCGTGCTCGGGGTCTCGGGCGGCGGCGCGCTCGGCGCTGTCCTCGCGACGACCGCCGTCACCGGCATCGGTACGTGGGGCCTCGCGGGCGCCGCCTTCGCGGGTTCCGCCGCCGCCGCCGTGCTCGTCTTCGGGCTCGCCGCGCGGGGCGGCTTCCGGCAGAACCGCGTGATCCTCGTCGGGATCGGGGTCTCCGCGGCGACGACCGCGCTCATCGGGCTGGTCATCGTCCTGACCGACCCCTTCAACGCGGCCAAGGCCCTCACGTGGCTCTCCGGTTCGACGTACGGGCGCGAGCTGCCCGACCTGCTCCCCGTCGGCGTCGCGCTGCTGCTCGGCGGCGCCGTCGCCGCGGCCTCGCGGCGCGAACTCGACCTCGTCTCGCTGGACGACGACACACCGCGCCTGCTCGGCCTGGCGCTCCCGCCCCGGCGGCTCCTGCTGCTCGGCACGGCGGTCGTCCTGACGGCGACGGCGGTCGCGGCGGCGGGGACGATCGGCTTCGTGGGCCTCGTCGCCCCGCACGCGGCCCGCGCGCTTGTGGGCCGCCGCCACGCCCGCGTCCTGCCGACGGCCGTACTCCTGGGGGCCTGCCTGGTGACACTGGCGGACACGCTGGGGCGGACGGTGATCGCGCCTTCGCAGCTGGGCGCCGGCCTGATGACCTCGCTGGTGGGCACGCCGTACTTCATCTACCTGCTGGTGCGCACGAGGCGGTAGTACGAGGCGGTAGCACCAGGCGGTGGGCGGGGCGAGGGCCGGTGCCCCGGGCCGGAGAACGCGAGCCCCGCCGGGCTCCGCCACGTCATCCGCCCCCCCGCGTGGACCCGTGTTGACCGGTGTCATCCGTTCCGGTTAGGTTTTCGCGGTACGGTTCCGCGCTCGCGCGCCCGGACCCGCGACCGTAGGCGTTAACGTCAGCCAACGCGCTTCCAGCTTCCTGCCCAGCACGACACGGCGGGGACGGCGCGTCGGCGTACCCGCGGGCCGTCGCCCCGCCGGGAAACGGAGTCCTTCCGGTGGTCGACAGCGCTCACCAGCCCACGGAGAGCACCGAGGACAGCCCGCCGGGGCCCGTCACCGTCCCGGCGCAGCGCCGTCGCCGCTTCACCGTCGACACGACCCCGCTCCGCATCAAGCCCTTCCGCCGCCTGTGGTCGTCCACGGTCGTCACGGCCATCGGCAGCCAGCTCACGGCCGTCGCCGTACCCCTCCAGATCTACGACGACACCGGCTCGTCCGCGCTCGTCGGCGTCGCGGGGGCCGTCGCGCTCGTCCCGCTCGTCGTCTTCGCGCTGTGGGGCGGCGCCATCGCCGACCTGCGCGACCGCCGCACGCTGCTCCTCCTCAGCAACGCGGGCATCGCCGTCACCTCGCTGCTCTTCTGGGTGCAGGCCGCGCTCGGCATGCACTCGGTCGCGGTCCTCTTCGTGCTGCTCGCCTTCCAGCAGGCGCTCTTCGGGATCAACTCGCCCACCCGCACCGCGTCGGTCGCCCGCCTCGTCCCCGAGGCCCAGCTGCCTGCCGCGACCGCGCTCACCTCCACCGTCGGCCAGTTCGGCCAGATCCTGGGCCCGCTGCTCGCCGGGGCGCTCGCCCCCGTGCTCGGCATCTCGACGCTCTACCTCATCGACACCCTCGCCCTCGTCCTCACGCTGTGGGCGGTGTGGAAGCTGCCGCCGCTGCCCCCGCTCAAGGCCGCCGCGCGCCGCGCGGGGCTCAAGGACATCTTCGACGGCTTCCGCTACCTCTGGCCGCGCAAACTGCTCCTCGTCTCCTTCGTCGCCGACATCGCCGCGATGGTCCTCGGGATGCCCCGCGCCCTCTTCCCCGAGATGGCCCACTCGTACTTCGGCGGCGACGCGGCGCTCGGCGTGCTCTACGCGGCGCTGCCCGTCGGCGCCCTCCTGTGCGGCGTCTTCTCCGGGCTGTACGCGCACATCCGCCGCCACGGCGTGATGGTCGTCCTGGCGGTCGCCGCGTGGGGCCTCGCCGTCGCGGGACTCGGCCTCGCGCACTCGCTGTGGCTCGCCGCGCTCCTGCTCGCGCTCGCCGGGGCCGCCGACATGATCTCGATGGTCTTCCGCGGCGTCATCCTCCAGTCGGAGGCCACCGACGAGATGCGCGGCCGTATGCAGGGCGTCTTCACCGTCGTCGTCGCGGGCGGCCCACGCCTCGCCGACCTGCTCCACGGCACCGTGGGCGAGGCGGTCGGCGCGCGGGGCGCGACGACGGGCGGCGGTCTCCTCGTCGTCCTCGCCGTCGTCCTCCTCGCCCTCGTGGTCCCCGCCTTCTGGCGGTACGTACCCGCCGCGACCGCGCGCGAGTGACGCGGCCGTCCGCGGCTCCCGCGCTCCCGCCTCCCCGGCGCGCCCCCTCTTCGCCCGGGGCCCCGCCTCCCCGGCGCGCACCCTCTTCGCCCGCGCCCCCCTCCGCTCCCGCGCTCCCTCGTGTCGCGTGTCCCTTCGACCTGCCCGTTCGTTGCTCCGTACGCCGGAACCGCTCCCGCCCCGCGCGGGACCTCGGGCCCGGCGCGGTTCGCGGTCCGGTGCGTCGAGCGCCGGAGGAGGAGGGGGCGAATGGCTGGCTGGATCACGGCCGGGGTCATGGCGGCCGCGGTGTTCTGCCCGTTGCCCGGCCACACGGGCGGGACCTCGGTGCTCATCGAGGGCGGGCCGGTCGGGGGACACCTCGTCGTCTGCACCGACCGCGCGTGGGTCGAGATCAACGGCCACCACCACCCGCCCCTGCCGACCCCGCCACCGCCGACCCCGCCACCTCCTGAGCCCGTCCCCACGCCCCCGCCGCCTCCGCCTCCCGCACCCCCCGCTCCGGAGCCGCCGCGGCCCGCGCCGCCCAAGCCCGCCCCGCCCAAGCCCCCGGCGCCCACCCCGCCGCCCGCCGCGCGTCCCACGCTTCCTCCGCCCCCGCGGCCCCGCCCCGCCGTCGTCGCGCCGCGGCCCGCCCCGGCCCCGGCACCACCGAGCCCGCGCCCGCGCCCCGCGCCGCCGAAACCGTCACCACCCGATGCGGTCCCGGCCCCGCGGCCCGCACCGGCCGGTTTCCGGTGGGAGCCCCGTTCCCACCGCCCTGTCGCGCAGCGTCCGAAGCCCGCGGGGATGCCCGTCACCACCACGACCCTCGTCGTGATGCTCCCCGCCGTGCTCACCGCCGTGGCCCTCCGCCCGGGCGGGCGCCGCAGGCGCTGAACCCGCGCGCCGCCCCTCGCGGGACGACCGCCCGCGCGGGTGCCGCGCGCGGCCCCCGCACCCGTACCCCCGTTCCCTCCGGCCTGCCCCAGGAGGCTCGCTGTGCCCCAATGGCTGATCTACACCCTGGCCTCCGTGCTCGTCTGCGCGCTCGTCGTCGGCGCCGCCGCGCTCAGACAGCGCCGCGTCACCGACGAGGACACCTCCGAGACGCCCGACGTCCTGGAGTACATGGTGATGATGGTGGGCGTCGTGTACGCCATCGTCCTCGGCCTCGCGATCGCCGGTGTCTGGGAGGCCCGCGAGGCCGCCGACGACACCGTTCAGCGCGAGGCGCAGTCGCTCTACGAGATCGACCAGCGGCTCGACGTCTACCCCGCGGCCTTCCGCGAGCAGGTACGCGGCCACATCGACGCCTACGCGCGGCACACCGTCACCTCGGAGTGGCCCGAGATGACGGCCGGGCGCGAACCGGACGCGAAGGGCGCCGCCCTGCTCGGCAGGATTCGCTCCGACCTCGCCCACCGCGAGCCGGCGAACGAACTCCAGGCACAGGCGTACCAGCCGCTCATCGACCAGGTCGCCGCCGCCGACGACGCGCGGCACCAGCGCATCGAGTCCGCGGGTTCCACGCTCCCCGGAACCGTCTGGTTCGGCCTCATCGCGGGCGGGGTCGTGACCCTCGGCCTGCTCTACACGCTCCAGATCCGCCGCACCACGCGCGAGGTCGTGCTCGCCACGACGTTCAGCGCGCTCGTCGTCTTCCTCCTCTTCCTCGTGTGGAGCTTCGACGCGCCGTTCGGGCGCGACGGGGCCGACTCGGCCCAGCCGCTCCTGGAGCTGTACGCGCCGGGCGGCTGAGCCCGGGCGTCACCGGACTTTCACACCCCCCGCGCGATCCCCGGCGCGCGCGGGGGCACCCGCGAGGAACCGCCTGTACGAGGGAGTCCGGAACCGTGGTGCTTGTCGCGTCCCTGCTGCTGCCGCTCGTCGCCCTCCTGCTCTTCGCGATGGACAGGGTGGAGGACTGGATGGGATCGGGGGCGCCCCCTGGCGAAGGCCACCGCGCGGGACGCCGCGGGCGGCATCTGCGCCTCGTCAGGGACGACGAGCCCACCCGGGCCACCACCGAGGAGGCGAGCCGATCGGACCAGGAGAGCGCAGGGGAGCGGCGCGCGGCGTGAACCGGCCGCGGGTCGCCGCGCTCGCGGACACCGGGCGCGCGCACCCGGCATTCAGGTGGCCGGGCGGGGCGTCACGACTGCTCCCGCGTCCCACGGGGTACCCGCCAGTAGCGATCAAGTCCGTGCCGTACGGCGGCACGGCGGGACGAAGGCGGTGCGGACCATGACGGAGCGGCGGCACGGGAGCGAAGCGGGCGCGGTCGAGGGGGATTTCTTCGGAATCGTGGACCTGCTGGACGGCGAGGAGCGCGAACTCCTCCAGAAGGTGCGCGAGTTCCTGCGTGCCGAGGTCGCGCCGCACGCCAACGAGCTGTGGGAGGAGGGGCGCAGCCCCCTCGCGCTGCGCGGGCGGCTCGCGGAGCTGGGGATCACGGGCGAGGCGGACGACGACGAGGGGGTGCCCACGCGGGGCCGGCTCTTCCGGGGGCTGCTCGGCATGGAGATGGCCCGCGTCGACCCCTCGTTCGCGACGTTCTTCGGGGTCCACGCCGAGCTGGCGATGGGCTCGGTACGGGCCTGCGGCTCGGCGGAGCAGAAGGCGCGCTGGCTGCCGGCGATGACCCGCTGGGAGCGGCTCGGCGCCTTCGCCCTCACCGAGCCCCTCGTCGGCTCGGGCACCGCCGCGGGGCTCACGACGACCGCGCGCCGCGAGGGCGACACCTGGGTGCTCGACGGCGAGAAGAAGTGGATCGGCAACGGTTCCTTCGCCGACCTCCTCGTCGTCTGGGCCAGGGACGAGGCCGACGACCGGGTCAAGGGCTTCGTCGTGGAGCACGGCGCCGAAGGGCTGAGCGCCGAGGTCATCCCGCACAAGATCGCCCTGCGCGGCGTGCAGAACGCCCACCTCGTGCTCGACGGGGTCCGCGTCCCCGAGTCCGACAGGCTCCAGCACGCGAACTCCTTCGCCGACACGAACCGGGTCCTGCGCGTGACGCGCGCCGCCGTGGCGTGGACGGCGACGGGCTGCGCGCTCGGCGCCTACGAGGCGGCGCGCGCGTACGCCGTGGAGCGCGAGCAGTTCGGGCGCCCCATCGGCTCCTTCCAGCTCGTGCAGGACCTCCTCGCCCGCATGCTCGCCGACATCACCGCCTGCCAGGCACTCGCCGTGCGACTCGCGGCGCTGGAGGAGAAGGACGAACTCAGCGACGCGCAGGCGGCCTTGGCCAAGATGTTCTGCACGAGCAGGATGCGCGAGACCGTCGCGCGCGCCCGCGAGGTGCTCGGCGGCAACGGCATCCTGCTCGACCACGACGCGGCCCGCTTCTTCGCCGACGCGGAGGCGCTGTACTCGTACGAAGGCACGCGCGAGATGAACTCGCTCATCGTGGGCCGCGCGGCGACGGGCCTGAGCGCCTTCGTATGAGCGGGCGTGCGGGGGCTACACCGCCACCGGGCCCACCCGCACCTCGCCCTCCGCCCCCGCGAGGAACCTCGCGAGCCGCGTCCCCTCCGCCTCGACCTCGCCCCGCTCGGTGCCCGTCAGCCTCCGCAACGGCGTGACCGCGACGCTCCCCTCCCGTGCCCGCCACACCGCCCGCACGACCCCGTCGACGAGCACGGTGCCGGGGATGACGCCGTTCTTCGAGAAGAGGTACGGGCGCGCGGTCCCGGGGACGATGCGGCTCCTGTCGGCGTAGGAGAGCAGGACGTTGTCGAACTCGGCGAGGAAGCGGACGGGCGCGGGCGCCTCGGGGCCCGGGCGCGGCGCGTCCGGCACGTCGAGCAGCGCGGCGCCGTCCTCGCCACGCACCCGCAGCAGGTCCGGCATCGCGTCCGTCACCTCGCGCAGCCGGGTGAGCCCGCACCACGCCTGGACGTCCGCGACGCTCGCGGGCCCGAAGGCGGCGAGGTAGCGCCGTACCAGCTCCGGCAGCCCGGCGGCGCGTTGTCCGGCGCCGAGCCAGGACTCGGCCGTCGCGTACCGCGTCGCGCCGCCCGCGCCCCACACGGCGCGCGGCGGCACCTGCACGAGGGCCACCGTGGTCCGCGCGACATCGGTGAGCACCTTGGCCGGTGTCCCCGGCAGCAGCTCCGCGAGCGCCGCGCCCAGCTCGCCGGGCGTCAAAGGGCCCCGCTCGTCCAGCACTTCGCGCGTGAGCCGCGCGATCCGCCCGGCGTCGGCGAGCGAGGCGCGCAGCTGCGCCCGGTACCCGCGCGCGAGCACGGGCTGCACGAGCGGCCGCAGCGCCAGGCAGTCCGCCGCGCTCACGAGGTGCACCGTGCCCCGGTGCAGGAGCACCCGCACGAGCCGCCGCGAGGTGAGCGCCTGGGCCAGCTCCTCGTGCCGGAAGCCGTCGATCCGCGCCCACAGCCCGGTGTACGGCGGCCACGGCGCCTGCGCCTGCATCCCGACGAGGTGCTCGACCATCGCGGTCGCGGGCATCCGCACCCGCGCGTCCAGGTGCTGGCGGGCGAGCGTGGCACGGTTGAGCGCGCGGGCGCTGAGAACGGCGGCGGTCACGGGGCTCCTCGGATACGCACGGGCGGGGCGGGGGCGGTACGTGGCGGGGCGGTACGGGGCGAGGCCGTCCCCGAGCGGCCTCGCCCCGTACCGTAATCGCGCAGGCGGACCGTTCCTGTCCGCGCGGCCGCGCGGCCGCGCCCCGCCTCCCGCTCAGCCGGTGGGCCGCTGGAATTCCGGCTGGTCGATGACCCGCAGCCAGCTGCCGTCCGGCTGCCGCCGCACGACCTGCGCGCGTGCGCCCGCGCCGTCCTTCGGCGGTGTGGAGGTGAGCGCGAGGTCGCCCTGGCGGAGTGTCGGCAGCGGCTCCTCGGGTGTGAAGCGCGGCGCGGCGGCGAGCATCCTGCCGAGCAGCTCGCGGATCGCCGGGCGTCCCACCGTCACGCTCCCCGGCGGGTACGCCATGACCGCGTCCTCCGCGTACAGCGCGGCGACCCCGTCCGCGTCGCCCGCGTTCGCACGCTCCACGAAGAGCCGGGTCAGGTCCTCGGGGCGCATGGCCTTCTCGTACTCCGTCATGCTCGGTGCCTCCAGATCGGGAATCGGCTTCACCACGAGTCTCATGCGCTCCCCGTGCAGAAGTCCAAGCAATCCTTTCGATGCGTCCTATCATCACCACTTATGGAGCTGCGTCACCTGCGATACTTCCTCGCTGTCGCCGACGAGGGCGGATTCACCCGCGCCGCCGCGCGTCTGCACGTCAGCCAGCCCGGGATCAGCGCGCAGATAGCGCAGCTGGAGAAGGAGTTGGGTGCCACGCTCTTCGACCGTTCGGGGCGCGCCGTGCGGCTCACGGAGGCCGGTGAGGTGGTGCGGCGGCACGCGCGACAGGTGCTCGCCGCCGAACGCGGGCTGCGCGAGGCGGTCGACGAACTCAACGCGCTCGTCCGGGGCAGCCTCGTCGTCGGCATGGTCATGGCCTGCACCGTCGAGCCCTTCTTCGCGGCGCTCGCCGCCTTTCACCGCGCGCACCCCGGCGTCGCGCTGCGCCTCGTCGAGGACGACTCGGACCGCCTCGCCGCGCGCGTGCGCGAGGGCACCGTCGACCTCGCCCTGATCGGCGCCGCGCACCGCGCCCCCGCCGACCTCGCCGCGCGCGAGGTCCTGAACGAACCGCTCGCCGTCGTCGTCCCTCCCGGACACCCTTTGTCCGCAAGCGAGTCGGTGACGCTGGACGCGCTCGTCGCGCACCCTCTCCTGTGCCTGCCGCACGGCACGGGCATCCGCGCGAGCCTGGAGGCGGCCTGCGCGGAACACGGCCTCGTGCCCGCCGTCGCGCTGGAGGCGAACGCGCCGGGGGCGGTCCTGCACCTCGCCGCGCGCGGCCTCGGCGCCGCCGTGCTCTCCGCCTCGATGGCGGAAGGAGTTCCCGGACTGCGCGCGCTGCGTATCGAGGGGACGGCCGTACGGGGCGTACTCGCGCTCGTCACGCGGCGGGCCCCGGCCGCCCCGGCCCTGTCCGCGCTCCTCGCCCACTGCGACGCGGCCTTCGGGACGGGCCCGCAGGCCGGCGCGGAGACCGGCCAGGAGACGGACGCGGCGCTCGGCGCGGCCGGGGGTACAGGCGGGGACACGGGCGGGGGCCCGCCGCGAGCGCGACGGGCCCCCGGGGCGCGCGTGTCCGCCTAACTGCCCAAGGTCCACTTCTGGTGGGACGCCCCCGTGCACGTCCAGATCTGTACGCGCGCGCCGTTCGCTGTCGAACGGTCGGTCACGTCGAGGCACTTGTCCGCCGCCGTGTTCACGACGTCGTGGCTCGTCGCGTCGTACGTCCACCGCTGGGCGCCTGTCCCGTTGCAGTCGTACAGCTGCACCTTCGCGCCGTCCGCCGTCGCACCGCCGCTCACGTCCAGGCACTTGCCGTTGGTCCTGACCGTGCCGTCCGTGCCGAGCGTCCAGCGCTGATTGTCCGCGCCCGTGCACGACCAGATCTGCACCGCGGAGCCGTTCGTGGTGCCCGAGGCGTCCAGGCACTTGCCGCCGATCCCTGTGAGCGTTCCCGCGCGCTCGGTGCCGCCCGGGCCCCCGGTCTGCGTCCCGTCCCACGTGAAGGTCGCCGACGTCTTGCCCGGCAGCTGGTAAGTGAAGTGCTGGCCGCCCCAGTTGACGGTGAAGGTGCGCGCCGAGGAGGACTCGTTGTAGGCGAGGAGCGCCTTCGAGCCGTCCGTGTTGCGCCAGGCGACGTTGGGCACGTCCCCGCTCGCCGTGGACGCGATGCGGCTCGCGCCGGGGCGCACGAACTTCGTGAGGTGCCCCATCGTGTAGTACTCGATGGTGTAGTCGACCTGCCCGCTGCGGCCGTCCCCGTCGTGCACCGTGATCAGCCCGTCGCAGGTGCCGCAACCGCCGTTGTGCGGGCCCCTGTTCTGGTCGACGGCGAGGGACCACTTCGTCACGGACTTCGCCCAGTTGCGGGTGTAGTCGATGATGTTGCGCATGTCCTCGGTCTGCTGGTTGGCGATCCAGGTGCCGCCCGAGTGCTCGGTCTGGAAGGCGTCCAGCTGCGGGTACCTGTCGTGGATCTGCGACTGCTTGCTCACGTCGCCGCCGTAGCCGTGCCACGCGATGCCGCCGAAGTTCGGGTGGTTGCGCACGGCGGCGTCGTCGACGGTGGGTGCCGCGTAGGCGTCGTACGTGTCCCAGTTCCAGTCGTGCGCGAGTACCTTCGTGCCGAGACCCGCCGAGGCCAGCTTGGGCAGCAGCTCGCTCTTCGTGAAGTACGCGAGCCCCGAGCCGTTCCAGCTCATCGAGGGGTAACTGTCGCAGCACGTCGGCTCGTTCTGCGCGGTCACGTAGTCGATCGGCACCCCGGCGGCCTCGTACGCCTGGATGTACTTCACGAAGTAGTCGGCGTACGTGCCGTAGTTCTCGGCCTTGAGCCAGCCGCCGTTGAGCTGCCCGTTGTCCTTCATCCAGGCGGGCGCCGTCCACGGCGAGGCGACGGTGGTGAGCTGCGGGTTGAGGCGCTTGGCCTGCTGCGTGAGCGGCAGGACCCCCGCTTGGTCGTGGGCGATCGAGAAGTGCGCGAGCGAGGGGTCGCTCTGCCCGGCGGGCACGTCGTCGTACGTGTAGCCGAAGCGCGCGAGGTCGGAGCCGCCCATCGGGTTGCGCAGGAACGAGAGCCCGATGCCGTCCGTCGGCGAGAAGAGCTTCGTCATCGTCTGGTCGAGCGTGGACTGCGAGAGCGCGCCGCTCTCCTTCATGAGGTAGGCCGCGGTGTCGGTGAAGGAGGCGCCGCCGCCCGTGAAGGTCTGGTAGCGCGTGTTCTCGTCCACGGAGACCGTCGTGCCGCTGTTCGCGGTACCGGACTGGAAGGCGAACGGGGCCTGTTGCTCCAGGCCGCGCGTGACGTGCCTGCCGCCGGAGTCGTCGGTCGTCGTGAGGTACGCGGTGACCTGCTCGCCCGCCGCCTGCGCGGGGGCGCTGCCCACCGCTCCGAGCCCGGCGGCGGCGAGCGCGCCGGTGAGCAGGAGGCGGACGAGGCGGCGCGGGGGAGTGGCGGGGGTGCCGGGAGCGGGCCTGTGCCGGGGCTGTCGTCGGGGTCTGAAAGACATGCGCGTGCCCTTCGCGGTGGGGTGGGGTGGGGGGTGCGCGGGGGCGACGGGGCGGCCCCCGCGAAGGGGCCGCCCCGCCACGTACCGGTGCCCGGTGTCCTACGGGTACGTGGTGAGGTAGGCGACGTTGCTGCTCGGCGTCACCTTGGCGCCCGCGTCGTTGATGATGTGGTTGATGGTGCCCTTGCCGCCGAGGACGGTGGTCACCATGTCGTGGAAGCGGACGCCGCTCGTTCGCGGCACCTCGAAGGAGCGCTCCTCCACGACGGACGGGTTCACCTGGGCGAAGGCGTAGCTGCCCAGGCCCCAGGCCTCGTGGCTCGTCACCCCGTCGGCGACCTTGTAGGCGGGGTAGCCGAGCGTCGAGCCGTTCATCCAGGAGCCCTGGTCCGGCGGGTCGTAGGGCAGTTCGTTCTGGAAGAAGTACGTGCGTCCGCCGTTGCCGTTCCAGACGACCTGCGTCTTCTTGTAGTGCTCGACGAAGAGCCCGTACGCGGTGACGTTCTGCCCGTTGACGACGAGTCCCGTGTCGGCGGTGTTGGTGTTCCAGCCGACCGTGCCGCCGTTGCCGTGATCGGCCCGCCAGGCCCAGGTGTGGTCGATGACCGTGTCGTTGCTGTTGACGACGAGGGACGTCGTCGCCTTGCCGAGCGTCGCGCCGCCGATGCGCAGGAAGACGTCGTTGAGCACCGTCGGGTCGGCGGCGTGGCTCGCAGAGGCCCCGCTCGGCCCGACCTCCATGAGCGTCTGCGAGGTGGTGGTGCCCGCGTCGATGAGCAGCCCGGCGACGCGGATGCCGTCCACGTCGGCCGTGGTGAGCGCGGTGATGCCGTTGTCGGGGACGAGCGTCGCGAGGCCCATGCCGAGGACGACCTGGTCGGGCCTGGTCACCTTGAGGGTCTGGTTCAGGTGGTAGACCCCGGGCGTGACGAGCAGGTTCTTGCCGGAGGCGAGCGCCGCGTTCATGTCGGCGGCGGAGGCGCCCGGCTTGGCCACGTAGAAGTCGTCGAGCGACAGGTCCCTGCCGGTCTGCGTCTTGCCGTTCCAGGTAGTCGCCGCCGCGTTCGTCTGGAGGCCGGGCACGTAGACCTTCCAGTCGCCCGCGCCGTCGACGTGCAGGAAGGGCTTCTCGGCGTTGACCGGCGCGGCCCCGACCGTCGTGTAGGTCGGGAAGTTCTGCGCGGGCGCGCCCTGGGCGCCGACGAAGACCATGTTCCAGTTCGACCCGGACCACGAACCCATCGTGGAGTTCTTGGTGAGGAACTGCTGCTGCGAGCCCGACTGGATCTGGCCGTCGACCTTGCTGTCCGAGATGAACCCGCCGCTCGACCAGCCGCCGTCGTCGAGCTTGAGGTTCCCGCGCACGTGCATCCGGCGGTAGGGGGCCGCCTGCGACACCGCCCAACGGTCCGAGCCGCCGGTGGGGTTGACCGACATGTTGTCGGCCTCGCGCCAGAAGTTCTGCGTCGCGTTCCCGTCGAACCAGTCGGCCTCGGCGTGGACGGCGCCGTTGATCGTGACGTCGTCGGGGCTCATGCCGAGCCCGGCTGCCTGCGTGTAGAAGCCGACGTTGACGTCCGCGTCGTACGTGCCCGGCTTGAAGAGGACCGCGTAGCGCTGGCCGCCGAACTGGTTGCTCTGCTGCTGCGCGAAGATCGCGTTCAGGCGGGCCTGGATCGTCGCCGAGGACATCGACGGGTCGAAGACGACCGTGTTGGGTCCGAGATCGGGGTCGTCGCCGTTCGGCGGGGTCGTCGTGCCGCCCGCGTAGTCCCACTTCTGGTTCGGCGTCCCGGCGCAGTCCCAGATCTGGAGCGCGGCTCCGTCGGCGTTGTTGTTGTCCTTGATGTCGAGGCACTTCCCCGCGGCCTGGTTCACGAACTGCCCGCCCGTGTACTGCCATTTCTGCGAGGCGAGGGAGTCGTAACAGGTCCACAGGTGGGTGGCGGTGCCGTTGGCGGTGGCGCCGTTCACGAGGTCGAGACACTTGCCCCTGGCGGTGAGCGAGCCGTTGTCGTTCAGCGTCCAGGTCTGGTTGGGGCCCGGGGAGCAGGTCCACATCTGGGCCGGGGTGCCGTCGGCCGTCGCGCCGTCCTTGACGTCGAGGCACTTGCCGTTGCCCTGGCTGACGACCGGGCCGGGCGTCGCCGCGCTCGCGGCGGTGCCGTCCACGGCGACGAGCGTCCCCGCCCCGAGGAGCACGGCGGTCGCTGCCGTCGCGAGCGTCCTGGGGCGGCGTCTCGGGCGGGTGCGGGTACGGGCAGGAGGCATGCGGGTGTCCTTCCTGAGGGGGCGGTGGGGGGCGGGGTGGGGAAGGAGGACAGGGCGGCGCACCGGCCGTGAAACATTTACACGAGTGGTGCGGACCGCTGCGTACAACCGGTGAAATTAGAGGGACGCCGGGAGAGCGTCAAGAGTAATGACGTGTACGCACAAGGGAATTGACGGCACCGCAGGTCAGCAGTGCCGCCAGCTCGTCGCGGCGGCACTTGCTGCCGCTGTCCGGCCCGTTCACGTGTGCAAGGGATGGAGCCGGGAGAGGGGTTGAAGGCCCGTTCGCCGCCGTTTTCTGTTTCAAACGCGACATGCCGCGGGAGGCGGCGCCGTCGAGTCCCGTACGACCAGGGGCGTCGCGAGTTCGACGTGCAGCGTGTCGACCGCGTGGCCCGTGACGAGGCGGACGAGGAGCGAGACCGCCATGCGGCCCATCTCCTCCAGGGGCTGGCGGACCGTGGTGAGCGCGGGGGTGATGCTCTGACCCAGCTCGCTGTCGTCGAAGCCCGTGACCGAGAGATCGCCGGGCACCGTGAGCCCCGCCTCGCGCGCCGCGCGGATCGCCCCTGCCGCCGTCTTGTCGTTGAAGGCGACGAGCGCGGTCGGGCGAGGGGTACGGGACAGGAGCAGCCGGGCCGCCGTGTGCCCCTCGTGCGTCGTGGGCTCGGTGATGTCGGTCAGGAGCGCGGGGTCGGGCAGGAGCCCGGTCTCGCCGAGCGCCGCGGTGTGGCCGACCAGGCGGTTGCGGCTCGCGAGCCAGTCGCCGGGCCCGCCGATGAAGCCGATCCTGCGGTGACCGAGCCCGAGCAGGTGCCGCGTCACGCGTCGCGCCCCCGCCGCGTGCGCGGCCGACACGGAGGCGACGGTCTCCGGGAGTTCGGCGCGCGGGTCCACCACGACGAGCGGGTAGCGGCGCGCGTGCAGCGCCTCCAGGTCGTGCGTCGAGCCGGGCGGCAGGACGAGCACGGCGCCCGCGATGCCCTGCTGCTCGGGCAGCGCGAGCAGCGCCGAGGTGTCGTCCTGCGCGCTCTCGCCCGCGAGCACGAGCGCACGGCGGCCGTGCAGCGCCAGGGTCTCCACGACGGAGGTGACGATCGTGCCGAAGTAGTCGGTCAGCGCGTACGGGCAGTACACGAGCACGGGCGGAGCGCCGCCCCGCGTCCGCGCGAAACCGCTGCCGAGCCGCTGCGCCGCCTCGCGCACCGCCCGCTGCGTGCCTTCCGACACCCGCGTGCTCCCGTTGACCACACGCGAGACCGTCGCGATCGACACACCGGCCTCGTCCGCGATGGCCCGGAACGTCACGCGCCCACCCGGCCGCCTGCCCATACGTCGCCCCCTCCGTCGGCCCCCACCCTCCGCCAGGGGCCCGCGCGAGAGCAAGGCGCGAAGGGGGTGCGGGCCGAAGACCCCGCCCGGTCCGGGTGCCGTCCCGAGGGAGGCCGCTGAACCCGGGCCGACGCGGGCGGGGCGGGCCACCGTACGGCGTGCGCGGTTCGTCCGGCAGGTCCTCACCATATGCACTCTTTGCCGTCATATTGCGTGTGGTGGAGCCGATTCCCGGCCGGATATCGTCGGTTCACCGGGGGATGCCCTCTCCTCGTCACGCTCGAACCTCAAGGAGCAGGACCGTGGGCTTCAAGGGAATGGACGACGTCCAGGCGCCGAAGCTGGCCGCCGCCGTCGACGTCATGGGTGGGACACTCACCATCCAGGGCGGATTGATCGGCGGAATTCTCGCCAAATGGGACGCCAAAGCCGAAGGGGTCTCCGCATTCCCCAGGAAGGCTTCCTGGGCGACGGACGAGGCCAAGGACATACGGCGCCGCCTCGGCATCGCGAAGGACGACCCCGAGGCGGTCCTGACCTTCGCCAGTCTCTCCGGCGCCCTGGAGACGTGGAAGGAGTTCAAGGAGGGCACCCTCAAGGACATCAAGACGCCCTTCAAGATCCTCAAGATCCCCACGGCCGTCGAGGCGACGATGCACCTCTACGAGCGCTGGGCGCAGGGGCAGAACGTCGCGGGCGCCCGCGCGGTGTGGGAACTCAACAAGTACTTCGGGTCGGCGGACGCCCGTATCAAGGCGAAGCGCGGCGAACTGCTGAAGGAACTCCTCAAGGACCAGAAGATCCGCAACTGGTACAAGGAGCCCTGGAAGTGGCAGCAGAGCGTCCGTCGCGTCGCCATGCGCCTGAAGATTCCCTACGCGGCGAAACTCTTCAACAAGGCGCCCGGCGCGGGAATGCTCGCGCGGCGGGTCTTCCTGCCGCTGAGCATCGTCGACGGCGTCAAGCAGATGTTCCTGCCCACGCACACGGGCGCGTACGGGGTGGCCGACCGCGGCATGGGGCTCCTGGAAGCGGGCGGGGCCGTGGCCGTACTCGGCGGCGCGAGCATGGCGGGGGCGCTCGGCGCCTCGGCGGCCGTCGCCGCCGCGGTGCCGGTGGTCGGCTGGGTCGCGCTCGGCGTGGCGGGCACCTACTTCCTGGGCAGCTGGGCGTGGGACAAATGGGGGGACGACATCAAGTCCGGCGCCAAACACGCCTGGAACGCCACCAAGGAATGGGGCGGGAAAGTCAAGGACAAGGGGGCCGAGATTGTCGACGGGGCGAAAAAAGCGGTCACCAACCTGGTGCCCAACACCGTCAAAAAATACAAGTTCTGGTAAGCGAGAAGCGGACGCACCATCATGCCGAACCCTGATATCGACATAGAACTCCAAGAGTTCCGCGGAATTCTGGCCGAGGCCCTCGCGGAGGGGGGCACGCAGCCCCTGCTGCGGCTCACCGACGAAGAGATCGCGATCCTCGATCCCGCGTCACTGACCGAATGCGTCGCCCCGACCCCGCGACTCGCCGAACTCTCCGGCCAGGAACGCGAGTGGGTGTACGCCACCGCGCTGCGCTCCCTCGTCTCGCGCGAGGCGGTCGACGTCGCCAACATCGACGAACTCGACGCCGTGCTGCGGGCCTCCGAGGAGCGGCGCGAGGCCGCGGAGGCCGCAGGGGAGCCCCCCGCCGAGGGCACGGACCCGGGCTCCCGGCCCTCGGGCGTCGACCTGGACCTGCGGGTGACCCCCGAGGTGAGTCTCGCCCTCACGCTGCGCAGGACCGCCACGCGGGCCCTCGCCGTCGAACAGCACACGTCGAGCGGGCTCACCCACCTGCTCGTCTACGTGCACGCCGAGGACCTGTACCTCGTGGAGCGCGTCACCTCGGGCGGCCTGCACATGTTCACCCTCGCCGCTTCCGCGAAGGACGCGGCGGACATGGCGCTCCTCTTCGTCGACCCCTTCGAGGTCGCCGACAAGGACGGACCGGCCCAGCGGCTCACGCCCGAGCAGATCAGCCAGGAGAACGTCGGCCGGGCCCTCGGCGACGCCATCGACAACGCCCTCGTCGTCGGGCAGACCGTCCTTCTGGCGGACGCCCCTGGGCCGCTCCTGACGACGTACGCGACCGACAAGGCCCTGTGGACCGTGTACGTCGAGAAGCCCCATGCCCCGACCGGCATCGAGGCGCGCCCGGTCGGCAAGAACACCCTGCGCACGATGGTCACCAAGCTGATCAGCCCGAACTGAGAGGGCCGACGTCATGTCACGAGAGAGCGAATGCCGTGAGGACCTGCGCAAACTCAAGCGCTACGCCGACGAGTTGGAGAACTCCGTCGACAACGTCCAGAAGCTCTGCGGCACGGACACGTGGAAAGGCCCCAAGAGTGAGCGCTTCCGCAGCGATTTCTCCGGCCACAAGAAGCAGGTAAAGGACGCCCTGGACCGCGCCCGCGCCGCGATGGACCTGGCGCTCAAGCGTGTGGAGAGGGAAGAGGCGGAGAAGAAGAAGTCCGGAGCGGGGAAGTAGTGGAAAGCAGAGCCGTGGTCGACCAGCAACCCACCATCGGCCGGCAGCCGGCCCCCACGCAGGCACGCCGCGTCACCGCGGCGGTCGTCGACGCCCTCATCGCCCTGCTGTGCGGCCTCGCGGCGGGCGCCGCGGCCGGTGTGGAGGTGGTGGACGGGGTCGTCGAGCTGCGCCCCGGCTCCCCCGCGGTATGGGGGACGGCGCTCGGCACGGCCCTCGGCCTCTCCTTCCTCAACCAGGTCCTGCTCACGTGGGCGACCCGGGCCAGCCTCGGAAAGCTGCTGGCGGGCCTGCGGGTGGTCCGCGCGGCCGACGGGCGCCGCCCCGGCCCCCTCCGCCTGGCCGGCCGGTGGCTGTTCGGCTTCTACTGGATGATCGTGTTCGTCCCCGTCCACATGGCGACGGACAGCGACGTGGAGCACCAGGACGCGGTGGGCCTGCGCACGGTACGGCGCTGACCCGGCCGGGGGACGTGGCCCGCGCACAGGAGGCGGCACGTGCCGCGGGCCCCGGCCGATCGGCCCGGCGGCCGGGCCGAGGAGACGCCAGGTCCGCCCCGCTCCCGCGTGGCGGGACCGAGCCGGCCCGGCGTCCGCTCGCGTGTGAGGCGTCCGCTCGCGCGTGACGGCTGTGGCGGGAGGTACGTGCCGGTACGTCTTCCGCCCGCCCGTGGGGGTGCCCGGAGGAGCGAACGGCGGAGGCACGCGGCCGCCCGCCCCCGGGGAATCGTTCCGCCGGGGGCGGGCGCCTCGCCGCGGCCCGGGCTCAGACCGCCGCGGCCACCTTCCGCCCGTTCAGGAGCGAGCGGTGGATCTCCTCCGCGCGGACCGCCACCGTGGACAGCAGGGTGCTCGTGAGGCCGTGGGTGTGCTCCGTGCTGCCCTGGAGGTAGATGCCGGCCGTGACCTCGGGGGTGGTCTCGACGCGGTGGTCGCGGTCGACGCGCAGCGCGTCGCCGTCGTCGCGCAGGCACAGCTTCGCCGCGTCGCCGAGGAGCGCGCCGAGGTCGCGCGGGCGGTAACCGGTGGCGAGGACGAGGATGTCCGCCGCCAGCACCTCGCGCTCGCCCGTGGGCAGGAACTCCACGGTCACGTCCAGCGGGGCGCCCGGCCTCACCTCCCTGATCCGGGAGACGTTGAGGAAGCGCAGGCGCTCGCGCCCGGCGACCTTCTCGCGGTACGCGGTCGCGTACAGGGACTCGATGAGGTCCATGTCGACGACCGAGTAGTTGGTCGAGCGGTGGTAGTCGAGCAGCGACTGCTTCACCTCCGACGGCGCCGAGAAGTAGACGTCCACCGCGTCGGGGTCGAAGACGCGGTTCGCGAAGGGGCTGTCGTCGGCCGGGGTGTACCCGTACTTCGCGAACACCGAGCAGACCTCGGCCTCGGGGAACGTGCGGTGCAGGTAGTCCACGGACTCGGCGGCGCTCTGCCCCGCGCCCAGCACGACCGCCCGCCGCACCGGGGCGCCCGAACGGGCCAGTTCCTCCGCGCGCGGGATCAAGGCGCTGTTGTGCCACACGCGTTCGCCGAGCGCGAGGCCCGGCGGGACGTGCGGCTCCAGGCCCAGGGCGACGCTGATGTTGCGTGCCCGGTGCGTCGTGCGCGCCCCCTCGGCGTCCCGGCTGGTGACGTCGAAGCACGTCACCTCGCCGTCCTCGGCGCGCACCGGTTCGACCGAGACGACCTCGCTCCCGTACGCGACCTGGTGCGCGACCCGCTCCGCCGCCCACTCGAAGTACTCGTGGAACTCGGCGCGCAGCGGGAAGAGGGTCTTCTGGTTCAGGAAGTCGATCAGGCGCCCTCGCTCCCGCAGGAAGCACAGAAAGCTGTAATCGCTGGTCGGATCGCGCAGCGTGACAAGGTCCTTGAGGAAGGACACCTGCATCGTGGCGTCGTCGATCAGCATCCCCCGGTGCCAGCCGAAGCGGGGCTGGCGCTCCAGGAACAGCGCATCGAGGCGTCGGTCCGCCGCGAGGTGCGCGTTGTGTTCCTCAACAGCTATGGACAGAGCGAGATTTGACGGGCCGAAACCGATCCCGACCAGGTCGTGGACGGGCTCGGAACCCGTAACCGGTGCATTCACCTTCGCATCGCCTCCTCAGGCAACGACATGTTAGATAAGGTAAGGCTTACCTAGCAATGCGGTCGTGGAGGAGTGCACATATGCGGGTCGTCATGCTCGGCTACCAGACCTGGGGTCATCGCACGCTGCGGGCGCTGCTCGACTCGGGGCACGAGGTGGCGCTCGTCGTCACGCACCCGAGGAGCGAGCACGCCTACGAGAAGATCTGGGACGACAACGTCGCCGAACTCGCCGAGAAGAACGGCGTGCCCGTGCTGCTCCGCAACCGGCCCGACGACGCCGAACTCCTCGACGCCGTGAGGGAGGCGCGCCCCGACATCATCGTCGCCAACAACTGGCGCACGTGGCTGCCGCCCGAGCTGTTCGACCTGCCCCCGCACGGCACGCTCAACATCCATGACTCGCTGCTCCCCGCCTACGCCGGGTTCTCGCCGATCATCTGGGCGCTCCTCAACGGTGAGGAGCGTGTCGGCGTCACCGCGCACCGCATGAACGCCGAACTCGACGCGGGCGACGTCCTCGTGCAGCGCGCGGTACCCGTCGGGCCCACCGACACGGCGACGGACCTCTTCCACCGCACGGTCGACCTCATCGAGCCGCTCGTGCGCGAGTCGCTCGACCTCATCGCCTCGGGGCGCGACGCGGGCCAGTGGGTCCCGCAGGACCGCGCCCGCGCGAGCTTCTTCCACAAGCGCGCCGACGAGGACAGCCGCGTCGACTTCCACTGGCCCGCCGAGCGCCTGGAGCGCCTGGTACGGGCCCAGTCGGACCCGTACCCGAACGCGTACGCCTTCCACAAGGGCAAGCGCCTGCGTATCGTCGCGGCGGCCGTATCGGAGGGCCGCTACGGTGGCACGCCCGGCCGGATCTTCATCCGCGAGGGCGACGGCGTGGTGGTCGTCGCCGGGCCCGAGGCGCACACGGGGCGGCACCCCGGGCTGCTCGTGCGGCGGGTGCGCACCGAGGACGGGACGGAGTACGCGGCGCAGGACTACTTCCGCACGATGGGCGGCTACTTGACCTCGCGGCCCTGAGCGACGGGGCTCCCCGCGGGTACGGGGACCGGGACGGCCGACGCGTCCTCGGGCCCCGTGCCACCGTCCCCGCCGGCGCGCTCTGTGCCGCCGTCCCCGCCGGCGCGCCCCGTACGACCGTCCTCGCCGACGCGCCCCGTGCCGTCGTCGTTCCCGCCCCCGTGGTGCCTGCTCAGCGGGATGACCAGCGGGGTGTGGCTGACCGGGTCCTTCGTGATGCGGCAGCGCAGGCCGAAGACGTCCTCGACGATCGTCTCGGTGACGACATCGGCGGGGGCGCCCTGCGCGACGATCCTGCCCGCCTTCATGGCGATGACGTGATCGGCGTACCTGCACGCCTGGTCGAGGTCGTGCAGGACCATGACGATCGTGCGGCCCTCGCGCCTGTTGAGGTCCGTGACGAGGTCGAGCACGTCGACCTGGTGGGCGAGGTCGAGGTACGTCGTGGGCTCGTCCAGGAGCAGGACGGGCGTTCCCTGCGCCACGGCCATCGCTATCCACGCGCGCTGCCGCTGGCCCCCCGACAGCTCGTCCACGGCGCGGTCGGCCAGTTCCGTGAGCCCGGTGGCCGCGAGCGCCGCGTCCACGGCCTCCTCGTCCGCCTTCGACCACTGCCGCCACCACGTCTGGTGCGGGGCGCGGCCCCGGCCCACGAGGTCCCCGACCGTCAGGCCCTCGGGCGCGACGGGGGTCTGCGGCAGGATGCCGAGTTTGCGGGCGAGTTCGCGTGTGGGTACCGACTGGAGCGCGGCTCCGTCGAGTTCGACGACGCCTTCGCGGGGGGCGAGGAGCCGGGCGAGCGCGCGCAGGAGTGTGGACTTGCCGCAGGCGTTGGCGCCCACGATGGCCGTCACCCTGCCGGTGGGCACGGTGAGGTCGAGGCCGGCGACGACCGGGCGGCCGTCGTAGGCGAGGTGCAGGTCCCGGGCGCGCAGCTCGGGTCCCTTCGGCTCGGTGAGCGACATGGGTTCAGCCTCCAGAGCCCGCGCGGTTGACGCGGATGAGCAGCCACAGCAGGACGGGGGCGCCGAGGGCGCCGGTGACGACTCCGACAGGGAGTTCGGTCCCGGGGATCGCCTCGCGCGCGAGGAGATCGGCGCCGAGGACGACGAACGCGCCGGTGAGACCGGAGACGAGCGGGGGCGGCGTCGCCGTACCGGCGAGCCGCAGGGCGATCTGCGGGCAGGCGAGCGCCACGAAGGCGACGGGTCCGGCCGCAGCCGTACCGAAGGCGACGAGGCCGACGCCCGCGAGGAGCAGCGCGAGCCGCACGGGCTGTACGGGGGTGCCGAGCCCGGCGGCGACGTCGTCGCCGAGCTGGAGCGTCCGCATCCAGCGGCCGAGGCCGAGGGAGAGCGGAAGGAGCACGACGAGGGAGATCGCGAGCGTGTCGACCTGGCCCCACGTACGGCCGTTGAGGTTGCCGACGAGCCAGCCGAGCGCCTCCTGCGCCTCGAAGCGCGTGCCGCGTGCGACGAGGAAGTCCGTCGCGCTCGTGCAGATCCAGGAGACGCCGATGCCGACGAGGATGATGCGGTAGCCGGTCGCGCCGCCCTTCCACGCGAGCGCGTAGACGAGGAGCGCGGTCGCGAGCGCGCCGAGCAGCCCGAGCGTGGAGAGCCCGAGGCCGCCGGTCCAGCCGAGGACGACGGAGGCGACGACGGCGGTGCCCGCGCCCTCGGTGAGCCCGATCATGTCGGGGCTCGCGAGCGGGTTGCGGGTCATCGTCTGGAAGACGGCGCCCGAGACGCCGAAGGCGAGGCCGACGAGCAGCCCGGTGAGCGCGCGCGGCAGGCGCAGATCCCGCACGATGCTGAGCGTCCCCGGATCGCCCGCGCCGAAGAGCGCCTTGACGACTCCGGTGAGGCTCACGGGGTAGTCGCCGAGCGCGAGCCCCCAGCAGAAGAGCCCGAACGTGCCGACGGCGAGGGCGAGTCCGGTGAGCAGGAGGCGCGGGCGCAGGATGCCGGAGACGGGGGGAGCGGCCAGCCGGAAGGGGCGGTCGCGCAGGACGGGGCGCTTCGCGGGAGCGGTCCCGGGCGCGGCGTAGGAGGACGGGGCGGACACGGGCTATACCTCCGCGAGCTTCCGGCGGCGGACCAGGGCGATGAAGAAGGGCCCGCCGATGAAGGCGACGAGGACCCCGGCCTGTATCTCCGAAGGCCGGTCCACCATCCGCCCCACGAGGTCGGCGGACAGGAGCAGTACGGGGGCGAGCGCCGCCGACAGCGGGAGCAGCCAGCGGTGGTCGGGCCCGATCCCCGCCCACTGCGCGAGCACCCGCGCGAGGTGCGGGACGACGAGACCGAGGAAGACGACAGGCCCGATGACGGCGACCGACGCGCCGGTGAGGAGCACGATCGCGACTACTCCCTGGAGGCGCACGAGACCGAGCCGCCGGCCGAGCGAGGCGGCCACGTCGTCCCCGAGCGCGAGGCTGTTGAGCGCGGGCGCGCACGCGAGGGCGAGCAACGCGCCGACGGCGAGGAACGGCAGGATGCGTGTGAGATCGCCCGCGTCGCGGTCGGCGAGCGTGCCCGCCGACCAGAAGCGGTACCTGTCCAGGGCGTCCTCGTCGGTGAGGACGACGGCGCTCGTGAGCGAGGAGAGCAGGGAGGTGACGGCGACCCCGGCAAGGGCCAGCTTGACCGGGGTCGCCCCCGATCGTCCCAGGCGCCCGAGGAGGAAGACCACGACACTGGCGACGAGGGCGCCGAAGAAGGCGAACCACACGTAGCCGTAGAGCGATCCGACTCCGAGCACGGCGACCGAGACGACGATCGCGAAGGACGCGCCCGCGCTCACGCCGAGAATCCCCGGGTCGGCGAGCGGATTGCGCGTCAGGGCCTGCATGAGGGCGCCCGCCATGCCGAGCGCGGCGCCTGTCGCGAGGCCGAGCAGGGTGCGGGGCATCCGTACGGACCAGATCACGTTGTCGGTGAGCCGGTCGGGTGGCTGCCCGAAGAGGGTGCGCACGACGTCGTCGAGCGGGATGCTCCGCGCCCCGAGCGCCACGGAGAGCAGGGACAGGACCACGAGCAGGGCGACGAGGAGGGCCGCCAGAGCCGTGGTGCGCAGTCTTCCGGAGGTTCCGCCTGAGGTCACGTGCCGGTCTCCATGCCGTAGTTCCCCTTGTCGGGAGAAGGTAAGGCAAGCGTAACTTCAGCCGCTGTGACGTGAGTCGCTCGCCTGATGCCCTGTTGAGTTAGGCAACCCTTACCTTACTATGCGGGGGGTCGCGGTTCCGCTTGGGCCGCGTCGCGGTTCCGCCGGGGCCGCTCCGTACCGATCAGGAGGCGCGCACAGCTGTGTCGGGCAACACGCGTAAGCCGGAATCCCCTGCCACCGCTTCCACGACGGCCGAGGGCCACTGGACCACGCGCTTCGCCGCCGAGGTCCCTGGCACTCCGCTGCCCCAGGACTTCCCGCACCCGCGCGAGAGCGGCCCCCGTGCCACCCGCGCCCTGGCGGCGGGGGCGGAGGCGCGCGGCACGGACGACCTCACCCGCCTCGCCGCCTTCGTCGCCCTGCTCCACCGCTACGGCGGCGGCGCCGAGGACATCACCGTCGCGTACGCGGGGCTCCCGCTGCGCCTCAGCCTCCACGGCGCCCCGACCTTCGCCGAGTTGCGCGCCCGCGTCGCCGAGGAGCGGGAGCGTGCGGAGGCCCACCGCCTGCCCACCGGCGAACTCCTCGCCCTGCTCGGCCCCGACGAGGGCCGGGGCGGCACCCTCCTGTGCGCCACAGGGTTCGGGCCCCGCGCCTGGGACGAGGGCGGCCCGCTCGACCTCGCCCTCACCGTGACGGACGAGGAGATACGCGCCACGTACGCCGAGGCGCTCTTCACGCCCGCCACCGTCGACCGCGTACTCGGCCACTACGCCACCCTCCTCGCCGACGCGGCCGCCAGGCCCGGCACCCCGCTCGCCGCGCTCGCGCTCCTCGACGACGCCGAGCGCCACCGCGTACTCGTCGAGTGGAACGACACGGACCACGACGTGCCCGCGCTCACCTGGCCACGCATGTTCGCCGAGCAGGTCGCCGCGCGTCCCGACGAGATCGCCCTCGTCCACGAGGACGAGCGGCTCACCTACGCGGAACTCGACGCCCGCGCCGCCCGCCTCGCCCACGCCCTCGTGGCCAGGGGCGCGGGCCCCGAACGCGTCGTCGCGCTCGCGGTGCCGCGCTCGGCTGACATGATCGTCGCCGAGGTCGCCGTCCTGAAGGCGGGCGCCGCCTACCTCCCGGTCGACACGGATTACCCGGCGGACCGCATCGCGTACATGCTCGACGACGCCCGGCCCGTGTGCCTCGTCACGACCGCCGAGACGCTCCAGGACCTGCCCCCCGGCACCCCGGGCACCCTCGTGCTCGACGCCCCCGAGACCGTCGCCGAACTCGCCGGGCACCCCGCGCACGACCCCGCGCAGGCCGCGCGCCTCACCGTCGCCCACGCCGCCTACGTCATCTACACCTCCGGCTCGACGGGACGCCCCAAGGGCGTCGTCCTGTCGCACGGCGGCGTCGCGAAGCTCGTCGCGACGCAGCGCGAGCGCTTCGGGATCGGCCCGCACAGCCGCGTGCTCCAGTTCGCCTCGCCCAGCTTCGACGTGGCCTTCTGGGACCTGTGCCTCGGCCTGCTCTCCGGCGGTCGCCTCGTCGTCGTGCCCGCCGACCGCCGCGTGCCCGGCGCACCGCTCGCCGACTACGCGCACGCGCACGGCATCACCTTCATGATCCTGCCGCCCGCGCTCCTCGCCGCGCTGCCCGAGGACGTCGAACTGCCGCCCACGGCCACGCTGTTGGCAGGCACCGAACGCGTCTCGCCCGAACTCGTCGGGCGCTACGCGCGCGGCCGGATGATGTTCAACGCGTACGGGCCCACCGAGGCGACGACCAACTCGACCCTCGGTCTGTGCGACCCGGACACGCCCGCGGGGACCCTCGTGCCCATCGGCGTCCCCGACCCCGGCACGCGCGCCTACGTCCTGGATGCCGCGCTGCGCCCCGTACCCGCCGGAGTCGTGGGCGAGTTGTACCTCGGCGGCGCGGGACTCGCGCGCGGCTACCTCGGCCGCCCCGCGCTCACCGCCGAACGCTTCGTCGCCGACCCCTTCGGCGCGCCCGGCGAACGGCTGTATCGCACGGGCGACCTCGTGCGCTGGAAGGCGGACGGGCGCCTGGAATTCCACGGCCGCGCCGACAGCCAGACGAAGATCAGGGGCTTCCGCATCGAGCCCAGCGAGATCGAGTCCGTGCTGCGCGCCCACCCCGCCGTCGGGCAGGCCGCCGTCGTCGTCCGCGAGGACCGCCCGGGCGAGCGCCGCCTCGCCGCGTACGTCGTCCCCTCGCTCACCGCGCAGGCGCACGAGGCCGTCGCCGAGTGGAAGGACGTCCACGAACTCCTCTACTCCGCCGCGGGATCGGACGGATTCGAGGAGAACTTCGCGGGCTGGAACAGCATGTACGACGGCAAGCCGCTGCCGCTCGCCGACCTGCGCGAGTGGCGCGAGGCGACCGTCGCCCGCATCCAGGAGCTGCGCCCCCTGCGGGTGCTGGAGATCGGCGTCGGCAGCGGGCTGCTCCTGTCCCGCATCGCCCCCGACTGCGCCGAGTACTGGGGCACGGACCTCTCCGAGGAGGCCGTACGGGCCCTGCGCGCCCAGGTGGACGCCGTGCCCGGCCTCGCGGACCGGGTCACGCTGCGCGCCCGCCCCGCGCACGACCTGTCCGGGCTGCCCGAAGCGCACTTCGACACGATCGTCATCAACTCCGTCGCCCAGTACTTCCCCGACGCCGACTACCTGACAGGCGTGCTCCGTTCGGCCGCCGCGCTCCTGGCCCCCGGCGGCGCGCTCTTCGTCGGCGACGTGCGCAACCTGCGCCTGCACCGCACCCTCGCCGCCGCCGTCGCCGCGGGCCGCACGCCCGCGGACGACAAGGAGGCGCTGCGCGCCGCCGTCGACCGCGCCGTGGCCTGGGAGGGCGAACTCCTCCTCGACCCCGACTACTTCGCCACGCTCGACGGCTTCACCGCCGACATCCGCCTCAAGCGCGGCACCCACCACAACGAGCTGACGCGCTACCGGTACGACGTCGTGCTGCGCCCGGGGACCGCCGCGGCCGCCCCGGGCCCCGAGACGCTGCCCTGGTCCGCGTTCGGCACCCCCGAGGCGCTGGGCGCCGCGCTCGCCGCCCGTACCGCGCCCCTGCGCGTCACCGGCATCCCCAACGCGCGCCTCGCCCCCGACCTCGCCGCGCTCGGCCGCCTGGACGACAGCAGCCGCACGGGCGGGCCCGGCGTCGACCCCGAGACCCTGCACGAGACCGCCGCCCGCCACGGCCACCGTGCCGCGCTCACGTGGGCCGCCGACGCGGAGGACGGCAGCGTGGACGCGGTGTTCACGCGGGGGAGCGCGGGAGAAGCCCTCACGGGAGAATCCCTCACGGGAGAATCCCTCACGGGAGGGGCCCTCGCGGAAGACGCCCTGCCGGACGGCGAGTTCACGGCAGCCCCGCTCTACGTCCCCGGCCGCCCCCACCCGCACGCCAACCGCCCCGCGCCCTTCCGCAACGTCACCGCGCTCATGACCGCGCTGCGCGCCCACGCCGCCGACGCCCTGCCCGACTACATGGTGCCCGCCGCCTTCGTCCCGCTCGACCGGCTCCCCGTCACACCGAGCGGCAAGCTCGACGCGGCCGCGCTGCCCGTTCCCGACTACGGACTCCTCAGCACGGGCCGCCCCCCGCGCACCGCGCGCGAACGCCTCCTGTGCCGCCTGTACGCCGAGACGCTCGGCGTCGCGTCCGTCACCGCCGACGACGACTTCTTCGCGCTCGGCGGGGACAGCATCATCGCGATCCAGCTCCTCGTCCGCGCCCGCGCCGCCGGGCTCGCGCTGACCCCGCGCGACGTCTTCAGGCACCGTACGGTCGCCCAGCTCGCCACCGCGGCGCGCACCGCCACCGACACCGCGCAGGACAGCCAGGAGCTGCCCTGGGACCCGCCCACCGCCGCCGAACTCGCCGCGATCCGTGGCACCTTGGAGATCGCCGAGGTCCTGCCGCTCGGCCCGCTCCAGGAGGGCTTCTACTTCCACTCCGTGCTCGACGGCGCCGAGCACGACGCCTACGTCGTCCAGCAGGTCATCGACCTCGCGGGCCCCGTCGACGCGCGCCTGCTGCGCCGCGCCGCGCAACGCCTGCTCGACCGGCACGCGCCGCTGCGCGCCTGCTTCCGGCCGCTCCCCGACGGGCGCCCCGCACAGGTCGTCGCGACCGGCATCGACATCCCGTGGAGCGAGACCGACCTCACCGGACAGGACCCGGCACGCGCCGCGTCCGTCGCCGCCGCCGAACGCGCCCACCGCTTCGACCTCGCCCACCCGCCCCTCCTGCGCTGCGCCTTCGTCCGGCTCGACGACACGCACAGCCACCTCGTCCTCACCTTCCACCACATCGTCGCCGACGGCTGGTCGCTCCCCGTCCTGCACCGCGAACTCCTCGCGCTGTACGGGGAAGACGCGGCACCGCTGCCCGAAGTCGCCCCGTACCGCGCCCACCTGGCCCACCTCGCGCGCGCCGACCGCACGGCCGCGCGCGCGGCGTGGCGCACGGCGCTCGCCGGGGTCGAGGAGGCCACGCGCCTCGTCGCGGCGCCGCCCGCCGGGCCCATCGAACCCGCCCAGGTCCGGATCGAACTGCCCGAGGCCACCACCGCGCGCCTCGCCGCCCGCGCCCGCGCGCACGGCGTCACGCTCGGCACCGTCGTCCAGGCCGCGTGGGGACTGCTCCTGTCCGGGCTCACCGGTCGGCAGGACATCGTCTTCGGCACGACCGTCTCCGGGCGCGACGCCGCCGTGGACGGCGTCGAGGCGATGGTCGGGCTCTTCATCAACACCCTGCCCGCGCGCCTCGCCTGGGACCCCGCCGAGCCGCTCGGCACCCTCCTGGAACGTCTCCAGCGCGAGCAGAGCGCCCTCCTGGACCACCAGCACATCGGGCTCGCCGAGATCCAGCGCCTCGCCGGGCACGCGGGTGAGGGCGAACTCTTCGACACCCTCGTGGTGTTCGAGAACTACCCGGCCGACGACGACCTCAGCGACCCCACGGGAACGGTCCGCCTCACCGGGCACACCTTCCACGACGCCGTGCACTACCCGCTCGCGCTCATCGTGAAGCCGGGCCGCCGCCTCGACCTGCGCCTCAAGCACCACGCCGAACGCGTCGACGCGGCGGCGGTGCGCCTGATCGCCGAGCGCCTCACACGCGTGCTCGACGCGCTCGCCGGCGACACCGCGCGCCCCGCCGCCGCGCTCGACCTGCTCGGCCCCGAGGAGCACGCGCGCGTCGTCGCGCACGGCACGGGCGCGTCCCGCGAGGTCGAGCCCCGCACGCTCCCCGCAGCCGTCGCCGCGCAGACCGCCCGTACCCCGGACGCGACCGCCGTCGTGGCCGGGGACACGCGCCTCACGTACGCCGAACTCGACGCCCGCGCCGAGGCGCTGGCCCGCAGGCTGCGCGCCCGCGGCGCCCGGCCCGAGGAGTTCGTCGCCGTCGCCGTGCCACGCTCAGCGGGACTCATGGTCGCGCTGCTCGGCGTCCTCAAGTCCGGTGCCGCGTACGTGCCGATCGACCTCGACCACCCCGCCGAGCGCCTCGCGCACGTCCTCGCCGACGCGGGCGCCCGCACCGTCGTCACGACCGTCGCGGACGCCGGACGCCTGCCCGCGCACCACGGACTGGGCACGGTGCTCGTGGATGGCGAGGGACACGCGGCCGACGCGCCGGACGACGCGGAGCCCCCGTACGGCCAGGGCGCCCCGCGCGCCGACCACGCCCCGGCGGTCCCGTACGAGGCGCCCGGCCCCGACCACCCCGCCTACCTCATCCACACCTCGGGCTCCACCGGCCGTCCCAAGGGCGTCGTCGTCACGCACCGCGCCCTCGCCAACCGGCTCGCCTGGATGCAGGGCGCCTTCGGGCTCACCGCGGCCGACCGGGTGCTCCAGAAGACACCGGCGAGCTTCGACGTGAGCGTGTGGGAGTTCTTCTGGGCCCTGCGCGAAGGCGCCGCCGTCGTCCTCGCCGCGCCCGACGGCCACCGCGACCCCGCCTACCTCGCCCGCACCGTGCGCGCCGAGCGCATCACCGCGATGCACTTCGTCCCCTCCATGCTGGAGGCGTTCCTCGCCTCCGATGAGGTGACGGCCGACCCGTCCTGGGCGGCCTCGCTCCGGCTCGTGTTCAGCAGCGGCGAGGCCCTGTCCGGGCAGGCCGCCGCGCGCTGGACGGCGCTCACCGGTGTGCGCCCGCACAACCTCTACGGGCCCACCGAGACCACCGTCGACGTCACGCACCACGCCTTCGACGGGGCGCCCGACACGACCGTGCCCATCGGCCGCCCCGTCTGGAACACCGGGCTGCGCGTCCTCGACCCCTGCCTGCGCCCGGTCCCCGACGGGGTGCCGGGAGAGCTGTACCTCGCCGGGGTCCAGCTCGCGCGGGGCTACCACGGGCGGCCCGCGCTCACGGCCGAACGCTTCGTCGCCGACCCGTACGGCGCCCCCGGCACCCGTATGTACCGCACAGGGGACCTCGTGCGCCGCCGCCCCGACGGCACGCTCGACTACCTCGGCCGCACCGACAGGCAGGTCAAGCTGCGCGGTAACCGCATCGAGCCCGGCGAGATCGAGGCGGCGCTCACGCGGCTCCCCGAGGTCGCGCGCGGCGCCGTGCTCGTACGGGAACAGCGCCTCGTCGCGTACGCGGTCCCCGCCACGGGCACCACGGACGTCGACCCCGCCGCGCTGCGCGCCGCGCTCGCCCGCGCGCTGCCCGCCGCTCTCGTACCCGAGGACTACGTCGTCCTCGCCGACCTGCCCCTCACGCCCAGCGGCAAGCTCGACCAGAACGCGCTGCCCGCGCCCGAGGCCGCGCGCGCCGTGCGCCGGGCACCCGCGAACGAGCGGGAGGAGACGCTCGTCGCCGTCTTCGCCTCCGTCCTCGGCGTCGACGACCTCGGCCCCGACGACGACTTCTTCCGGCTCGGCGGGGACAGCATCAGCTCCATCGGGGTCGCGAGCCGCGCCCGCGCCGCGGGACTCGACGTCAGCCCGCGCGACATCTTCACGCACCGCACCCCCGCGGCCGTCGCCGCGCACTGCGCCGCCGCGCGCACCACCCCCGAGACCGCCGCGCCGCCCGCCGCGCTCGACCTCCCCGATGCCGCGCTCGCCCGCGTCCGCGCGCTCGCCGCGCCCGCGGCCGTCACCGACGTGTGGCCCCTGGCCCCCCTCCAGGAGGGCCTGTTCTTCCACTCCGCGTACGACGAGGGCGCTCTCGACGTCTACACCGTCCACGAGACCTTCGACTTCGCCCAGCGCATCGACGCCGGCCGGCTCGGCGCCGCCGTGCGCATCCTCCTGGACCGCAACCCCGGCCTGCGGGCGGGCTTCACGAGCGAAGGGCTAGACGCCCCCGCGCAGTTCATCGTCGACACCCCGGAGATCCCGCTCGAAGAGGTGGACCTCTCCGGGCTGCCCGCCGACGCACAGGACGCACAGGTCAGGGAGCTGACCGACGCCGAGCGCGCGCGCCGCTTCGACCTGTCCGCGCCCCCGCTCTTCCGGCTGCTCCTGCTGCGCCTCGGCGAGGGACGCGGCGACCGGCTCGTCATCGGGCGCCACCTCATCCTGTGGGACGGCTGGTCCGCCTGGCTCTTCCTCGACGAGCTGTTCGCGCTCTACGAGAACGGGGGCGACGCGGCGGCGCTGCCCGCGCCCGGCAGCTACCAGGACTACCTGACCTGGCTCGCCCGCCAGGACGACACCGCGGCCACCGCCGCCTGGCGCGCCGCCCTCGCCGGGCTCGACGAGCCGACCCTGCTCGCCCCCGGCGCTTCCGACAGCCTCGAACCCGTCATCCCCGAACAGCTCGACATCCGGCTCCCCGCCGCGCTCGGCGCCCGCCTGCGCGAGAGCGGCCGCGTCCACGGACTGACCCTCAACACCTTCCTCAACGCCGCCTGGGGCCTGACTCTCGCCACCGCGACGGGCCGCACCGACGTCGTCTTCGGCACGACCGTCGCGGGGCGCCCCAGCGAGGTCCCCGACGTCGGCGGCATCATCGGCCTCTTCCTCAACACCGTCCCCACGCGCGTCGCACTCGACCCCGCCGAGCCCGTGCTCGGCCTCCTGCGCCGCGTCCAGGACGAACGCCTCGGCCTCATGCCGTACGAACACCTCAGCCTCGGCGTGCTCCAGGCCGAGACCGGGCACCGCAAGCTCTTCGACACCCTCTTCGTCCTGCGCGACAACGACACCGAGGACCGCCTCGAAGCCCTCCGCACCCGGTACGGCGCGACCGCCGTCGCCAACGTCGACGCCACCCACTACCCGGCCAACCTCGTCGTCACCCCCGGCGAGCGCATCACCGTCTCGCTGAGCCACCGCCCCGACCTGATCCCCGCCGAGCGGGCCCGCGCGCTCCTCGACCGCTTCACCCTCCTCGTCGACCGCCTGAGCGCCGACCTCAGCGTCCCCGTCGGCTCCCTCGACGCGCTCCTGCCCGCCGAGCACGCCGCGCTGCGCGCCGAGCGGGCGGCGAGCGAGGTCGAGCAGCCCGGGCGGACCATCGCGGACCTCCTCGCCGAGCAGGCGGCACGCACCCCGGACGCCACCGCGCTCGTCTTCGGGGAGCGCACGCTCACGTACGCCGCGCTCGACGCGGCCGTCAACCGCGTCGCGCGCCTCCTGATCGCGCGCGACGCCGGTCCCGAGCGCGTCGTCGCGCTCGCGCTGCCCCGCTCGCTCGACATGGTCGTCGCGCTCTTCGCCGTCCTGCGCACGGGCGCCGCGTACCTCCCCCTGGAGCTGGACCACCCTGCCGACCGGCTCGCCGACATGCTCGCCGACGCCCGCCCGCTGCTCCTGCTCAGCCGTACGGAGGTCTCCGCGACGCTCGCGGGGGACGTCCCCCGCGTCCTGCTCGACGATCCGGCCGTGGAAGCCGAACTCGCCGCGCTGCCCGACACACCCGTGCACCGCCGCTTCAGCCTCGAACACCCCGCGTACGTCATCTACACCTCCGGGTCCACCGGGCGCCCCAAGGGCGTCGTCACCCCGTACCGGGGGCTGACGAACATGTGGATCAACCACCGGAGGGAGATCTTCGGGCCCGCCGTCGCCGCCGCGGGCGGCCGGGGCCTGCGCATCGCGCACACCGTCTCCTTCGCCTTCGACATGTCCTGGGAGGAGCTGCTCTGGCTCGTCGAGGGCCACGAGGTCCACGTGTGCGACGAGGACCTGCGCCGCGACGCCGAAGCGCTCGTCGCCTACTGCGAGGAACACCGCGTCGACGTCGTCAACGTGACGCCCACCTACGCGCGGCTCCTCATCGAGCAGGGCCTGCTCGAAGGCCACGTACCGCCCCTCGTGCTGCTCGGCGGCGAGGCCGTGCCCGAGACCGTGTGGGCGGCGCTGCGCGACACCCGGGGCACCTACGGGTACAACCTGTACGGGCCCACCGAGTACACGATCAACACCCTCGGCGGCGGCACCCCCGACAGCGCCACGCCCACCGTCGGGCGCCCCATCAGGGGCACCCGCGCCCACCTCCTCGACTCCTGGCTGCGCCCCGTGCCCGACGGCGTGCCAGGGGAGCTGTACATCGCCGGGATCGGCCTCGCGCGCGGCTACCTGGACCGCCCGGGCCTGACCGCCGAACGCTTCGTCGCCGACCCCTTCGGGGCGCCGGGCTCCCGCATGTACCGCACGGGCGACCTGCTGCGCCGCCGCCCGGACGGCAACCTCGACTACCTGGGCCGCACCGACGACCAGGTCAAGATCCGCGGCTACCGCGTCGAGCCCGGCGAGATCGAGACGGCGCTCAGCCGCCACCCGCTCGTCGCGCAGGCCGCCGTCGTCGTCCGCGACGACCGCCTCGTCGGCTACGTCGTCCCCTCGGGCGCCGAGCCCGCCGAGCGCACCGCGGCGCAGGAGGCGCAGGTCGGCGAGTGGCGGGAGATCTACACCGACGAGTACGAGAAGATCGGCACCGCCGTCTCCACCGAGCGCTACGACGGCTGGGACAGCTCCTACGACGGCGAGCCCATCCCCTTCGCCGAGATGAGCGAATGGCGCGCCGCCACGCTCGACCGCGTCCGCGCGCTCAAGCCGCGCCGCGTCCTGGAGATCGGCGTGGGCTCGGGACTGCTCCTGTCGGGGCTCGCCAAGGACGCCGAGGCGTACTGGGCGACCGACATCGCGGCGCCCGTCATCCGCAAGATCGAGGCCGAACTGCGGGAGACCGACCCCGAGCTGGCCTCGCGCGTCGAGCTGCGCTGCCGTCCCGCCGACGACCTGAGCGGCCTGCCCACCGGCTGGTTCGACACGATCGTCATCAACTCGGTCATCCAGTACTTCCCCGGTGTCGACTACCTGACCGGCGTCATCGAGGGCGCGATGGGCCTCCTCGCCCCAGGGGGCGCCCTCTTCATCGGCGACGTGCGCAACCTCCGCCTCGCCCGCACCTTCCACACCGAGGTCCAGCGGGCGCGCGGCACCGCCGACGCCGACCTGGAGCGCGCGGTGGCGCGCGGGCTGCGCCTGGAGAAGGAACTCCTCGTCGACCCCGACTACTTCACGAGCCTCGGCTACGGGGCCGACGTGCGCACCAAGCGCGGTCACCACGACAACGAGCTGACCAGGCACCGCTACGACGTCGTGCTGCACAAGGACGCCCCCGACACGGACCTCCACGCGGTCCCGGCCGTCGCGTGGACGACGCAGGAGGAAGCGGCCCGTCTCCTCGGTGCCACGGGCGCGAACGGGACGGCAGGGGTGGGCGGCCCGGCCGACGGGCCCGTGCGCCTCACCGGCATCCCGGACGGCCGCACCCGCCCGGACGGGGTCGCGCCCGAGTCCCTGCACCGTCTCGGCGCCGCCGCGGGACGCCACGTGCTGACCACGTGGTCCTCGCTCGACGGCGCGTACGAGGCCGTCTTCCTCGCCCCCGGCGCCCCCGCACCCCGGCTCGCCGGTGGCCTGTTCCGCCCGCGCGGCTCCGGCGCGCCCTACACCAACGACCCCACGGCCGCGCGCGAGACCGCCGCGCTCGTGCGCCGCCTGCGCGAGGACCTGGGCCGCACCCTGCCCTCGTACATGGTCCCCGCCGCCTTCGTCACCGTCGACGCGCTCCCCATGAACGCCAACGGCAAGCTCGACGTGCGCGCGCTGCCCGAAGCGGAGCCCGCCGTCGCGCTCGGCGGCGGGCGCGGGCCCCGCACCCCGCGCGAAGAGGTGCTGTGCCGCCTCTTCGCCGACGTGCTCGGCCTGGAGGAGGCGGGCGCTGAGGACAACTTCTTCGACCTCGGCGGCCACTCCCTGCTCGCCACCCGCCTCATCAGCCGCGCCCGCGCCGAACTCGGTGCCGAACTCGCCATCCGCGACCTCTTCGAGGCCCCCACGCCCGCGCTCCTCGCCGTCCGCGCGCACACGGACAAGCCCGCCCGCCCCGCGCTCACCGCCCGCGCGGACCGGCCCGCGCGCGTCCCCCTGTCGGCCGCGCAGCGCCGCCTGTGGCTCGTCCAGGAACTCGAAGGCGCGAGCCCCGCCTACAACTTCCCGCTCGTCCTGCGGCTGCGCGGCGCCCTCGACACGGAGGCCCTGCGCCTGGCGCTCCACGACGTCACGGCCCGCCACGAGTCCCTGCGCACCCTCGTCGGCGTGCACGAGGGGGAGCCGTACCAGCTCCTCGTGCCCGCCGACGAGGCCCAGCCGCCGCTCACGGTGAGCGCGCGCACCGAGGCCGAACTGCCCGCCCTCATCGAGGCCGCGCAGCGCCGCCCCTTCGACCTCACCACCGAACTCCCGCTCCGGGCAGAGGTGTTCACGCTCGGCCCCGATGACCACGTACTCGCGCTCGTCCTGCACCACATCACGACCGACGAGTGGTCCGACCGGCCGTTCCTCGCCGACCTCGACACCGCCTACGCCGCCCGCGCGCGCGGCGCGGCGCCCGCCTGGGCGCCACTCCCCGTCCAGTACGCCGACTACACGCTGTGGCAGGCACAGCTCATGGAACAGCTCGGTGCACGGCAACTCGCCTACTGGACGCGGGCACTTGACGGCATTCCCGAGGAGCTGGCCCTGCCCCTGGACAGGCCGCGCCCCGCCGCGCCCACCGGGCACGGGGCGGTCGTGCGGCGCGAGGTGCCCGCGGCGACCGGGCAGGCGCTGCGCGAGCTGTCGGCGGCGAGCGGCACGAGCATGTTCATGCTCCTCCAGGCCGCCACAGCGGCGCTCCTGCACCGGCTCGGCGCGGGCGAGGACATCCCGCTCGGCGCTCCCATCGCCGGGCGCACCGACAGCGGGCTCGACGACCTCGTGGGCTTCTTCGTCAACACCCTCGTCCTGCGCACCGATCTCTCGGGCACCCCCACCTTCACCGAACTCCTCGCCCGCGTACGGGAGTCGTCCCTCGCCGCCTTCGAGCACCAGGACCTGCCCTTCGACCGGCTCGTGGAGGCCGTCAACCCGCCCCGCGTCACCGGTCGCAACCCGCTCTTCCAGGTCATGCTGGGCTACCACCACCGCCCCGACGGCGACGCGGCGACCCTCCTCGGGCTGCCCGCCGAGTGGTACGACATGGACACGGGCACCGCCAAGTTCGACCTCGACTTCACCTTCGTCGACGCCTCCGACGCGGACGGCGGCATCACGCTGCTCCTGGAGTACGCGACCGACCTCGCCGCACCGGAGACGGCCGCGCTCCTCGCCGAGCGCCTCGTCCTCCTCCTGGAGCGCGCCGTCCGCACGCCCGACGTGCCCCTGCGCGACCTGGACATCCTGACCCCCGAGGAGCACGCGAAGGCCACGGGGGCGGGCACGGGTGCCGGGACGGGCAGCTGGAACGACACCGCGTACCCCGTCGAGACCCGCTCCGTGCCCGAGATCCTCGCCGACGCCGCCCGCCGCACCCCCGGGGCCACCGCCCTGGTGACAGGCCCCGACGACGCCCCGCGCCGCACCACCTTCGCGGAGTTGCGGGACGCCGTGACCGCGCTCGCCGCCCGCCTGCGCCCGCACGTCACCACCCCCGGCGCCGTCGTCGCGCTCGCCCTGCCCCGCGCCGAGACGGTCCCCGGGCTCCTCGGCGTCCTCGCCGCGGGGGCCGCCTACCTCCCGCTCGACGTCGCGCACCCGGCCGAGCGCCTGGAATTCATGTGTGCCGACGCGGCACCCGTGTGCCTCGTGACGACGACGGAGTACGCGGCGGACCTGCCCGAACTCCCCGGCCTCCCCCGCCTGTTCCTGGACGCGCCCGGCGAGCCGGGAGCGCCGCGGGACGCCCTGCCCGCGCCGCACCCCGACCAGGCCGCGTACACCATCTACACCTCGGGCTCCACCGGGCGCCCCAAGGGCGTCATCGGCACCCACCGGGGCCTGTCCAACCTCTACGCCGCCCACCTGCGCGACCTCATCGCGCCCGCCGTGCGGACCACGGGCCGCACGTCCCTGCGCGCCCTGCACGCCGCCTCGTTCAGCTTCGACGGCTCGTGGGAGCCCCTGCTCTGGCTCCTCGCCGGGCACGAACTCCACGTCGTGGACGAGACGACGATGCGCGACCCGCAGGCGCTGCTCGCCCGCATGACCGCCGCGCGCGTCGACTTCGCCGACCTCACCCCCACGTACCTGCGCGAACTCCTGCACCACGGCTTCCTCACCGAGGCCGCGCACATCCCCGCCGTCCTCGCGGTGGGCGGCGAGGCGACCCCGGCGGCGCTGTGGCAGCGCCTCACCGCACTCCCGCACACCACCGTGCACGACCTGTACGGCCCCACCGAGTGCGCCGTCGACGCCTACGGCTGGCACCACACCCCCGACGGCGCACCGGACCGGGCGGCCCCGCTCGACAACACCCGCGCCCACGTCCTGGACGCCGCCCTGCGCCCGGTACCCGTCGGCGTCCCCGGCGAGCTGTACCTCGCGGGAGAGGGCCTGGCACGCGGCTACCTCGGCCGCCCCGCGCTCACGGCGGAGCGCTTCGTCGCCGACCCGTACGCGCCCGTCCCTGGGACCCGCATGTACCGCACGGGCGACCTCGTGCGCCGTCGCCCCGACGGCACGCTCGTCTTCCTCGGGCGCGCCGACGACCAGGTCAAGATCCGCGGGTTCCGCGTCGAACTGGGCGAGATCGAAGCCGTACTGACCCGGCACCCCGCCGTCTCCGCCGCCGCCGTCCTCGTCCGCGACGACCGGCTGCTCGCCTACGTGGTCGCCGCGCCCGGCACCACGGCCGACCCCGCCGCACTGCGCGCCCACGCCGCCGCCGCGCTCCCCGACCACATGGTCCCCGGCGCCTTCGTCGCCCTGGCAGCCCTGCCCCGTACCGTCAACGGCAAGCTCGACACGGCGGCCCTGCCCGCCCCGCCGTCCTCCGCCCCGCGCGGTGGCAGGCTGCCCCGCACGCCGCGCGAGGAACTGCTGTGCACCCTCTTCGCCGCCGTGCTCGACCATGAACACGTGGGCCCCGACGAGGACTTCTTCACGCTCGGCGGCCACTCCCTGACCGCGATGCGCCTCGTCGCGCGCGTCCGTGCCGCCCTGGGTGCCGAGCTGTCCCTGCGGACCGTCTTCGACGCGCCGACCCCCGCGCGCCTCGCCGCCGTGCTCGACGAGGCGGCGTCCCCCGCGCGCCCCGCGCTCGGCACCCCGCGCCCCCTGCCCGCGCGCCTCCCGCTCTCCCCGGCCCAGCGGCGCCTGTGGCTGCTCCAGCAGGTCGAGGAGAGCGGCACCGCGTACCACATCCCCACCGCCTGGCGCCTGAGGGGCGACCTGGACGTCGCCGCCCTGGAGGCCGCCCTCCACGACGTCGTCGCCCGGCACACCCCGCTGCGCACGGTCTTCCCCGCCGTCGAAGGCGTCCCGTACCAGCGGGTCCTGCCCCCCGAGGAGGCCGCGGTCCCGCTCACGACGGTGCGGTACGAGGACCTCGCGGCCGAGACCGCCAGGCCCTTCGACCTGGCCCGTGACCTGCCCGTGCGCGCCGCGCTCGCACGGACGGGGCCGGAGGAGCACGTCCTCCTCCTCGTCCTCCACCACATCGCCACCGACGAGTGGTCGGACCGCCCCCTGCGCGCCGACCTCGCCGCCGCCTACGCCGCCCGCACCGAGGGCCGCGCCCCCGACCGGGCGCCCCTCGCGGCGCGGTACGCCGACTACACCCTGTGGCAGCAGGACCTCCTCGCCGAGACAGGGCCCGCGCTCCTCGCCCACTGGACCCGCGCGCTCGCCGGGCTCCCCGAGGAGCTGAACCTCCCCACCGACAGGCCACGGCCCGCCGAGCCGAGCGGGCGCGGCGGCACCGTCGGCTTCACCGTGTCGCCCGAACTGGAGCGCTCCTTGCGCGCGTTGGCCCGCGAGCACGGCGTCAGCATGTTCATGGTCGCGCAGGCCGCCGTCGCCGCACTCCTGCACCGGCTCGGAGCGGGCGACGACATCCCGCTCGGGGCGCCCGTCTCGGGGCGTACGGACGAAGCGCTCGAAGACCTCGTCGGCTTCTTCGTCAACTCCCTCGTCCTGCGCACGGACCTGTCCGGCGGGCCCAGCTTCGCCGAACTCCTCGCCCGCGTCCGCGAGACCGACCTCGCCGCCTACGCCCACCAGGACCTCCCCTTCGAGCGCCTCGTGGAAGCCCTCAACCCCACCCGCTCGCTCGCCAGGCACCCGCTCTTCCAGGTGATGGTCGTGCACCTCGCGGGCGAGGGCGCCGAGGCCCCGCTCCTGCCGGGGCTCGCCTCACGGCGCGAGAGCCTCGGCCAGGACACCGCGAAGTTCGACCTCAGCTTCGACTTCGTCGAGCAGGGCGAGGGCGGCGGCATCCAGGGCTGGATCGAGTACAGCGCCGACCTCTTCGAGGCGCGCACCGCCGAACTGCTCGGCGAACGCCTCGTCGCGCTCCTCGAGCAGGCCGCGGCGGCCCCCGGCCTGCCCCTCGCGGCGCTCGACATCCTCCGCGAGGACGAGCGCGCCCGCGTCCTCACCACGTGGAATGACACCGCGGCGCCCGGGCAGGACGTCACGCTCCCCGAGGCGTTCCTGGCCCAGGCGGCCCGTACCCCCGAGGCGACCGCGCTCGTCTTCGAGGACACCGCGCTCACCTACGCGGAACTCGACGCCCGCGTCGACGCCCTCGCCCGTACCCTCGCCGCGCGGGGCGCGGGCGCCGAGACGACCGTCGCCGTCGCGCTCCCGCGCTCCCTCGCCCTCGTCGTGACCCTGCTCGCCGTGCACCGCGCGGGCGCCGCCTACCTGCCGCTCGACACCGACCACCCCGCCGAGCGCCTCGCCCACCTGCTCGACGACGCCCGCCCCGCGTGCCTCGTCACGACCGAGGGCCTCGCCCTCCCCGCCACCGCGGTCCCGCGCCTGACCGTCGGCCCCGACGGCGCTCCCACGCACCCCGCCGACGCGCCCCTGCCCACCGCGCCCGACCCCCGCCACGCCGCCTACGTCCTCTACACCTCCGGCTCCACGGGCCGCCCCAAGGGCGTCACCGTGCCCCACGCGGGCATCGCCAACCGGCTGCGCTGGATGCAGGACCACTACCCGATCGGCGCGGGGGACCGCGTGCTCCAGAAGACCCCCGCGGGCTTCGACGTCTCCGTGTGGGAGTTCTTCTGGCCCCTCGTCACCGGGGCGACGCTCGTCGTCGCCCGCCCGGGCGGGCACCAGGACCCCGCCTACCTCGCGGAGCTGATCGGGCGCGAGCGCGTCACGACCGCCCACTTCGTGCCCTCGATGCTCCGCGCCTTCCTCGCCGAGCCGACCGCGGCCGCCTGCGCGTCCCTGCGCCAGGTCATGTGCAGCGGCGAGGCGCTGCCCGCACCGCTCGCCGCCCGCTTCCACGAGGTCCTGCCGGGACGCCGCCTGCACAACCTGTACGGACCCACCGAGGCGTCCGTCGACGTCACCGCGCACGAGGTCGGCCCCGGGATCACCGCCACGGTGCCGATCGGCCGCCCGGTGCGCAACACCCGTACGTACGTGCTCGACGCGGGCCTGCGCCCGGTCCCGCCGGGCGTCGCAGGCGAGCTGTACCTCGCGGGCGTCCAGCTCGCGCGCGGCTACCTCGGCCGCGCCGCCCTGACCGCCGAGCGCTTCGTCGCCGACCCGTACGGCCCCGCGGGGACCCGGATGTACCGCACGGGCGACCTCGCGCGCTGGAACGCGGACGGCGAGCTGGAGTACCTGGGCCGCACCGACGAGCAGGTCAAACTGCGCGGCTTCCGCGTCGAGCCCGGCGAGATCGAGGCCGCCCTGAGCAGGGACGGGGGCGTCGCGCACGCCACCGTCGTCCTGCGCGAGGACCGCCTCGTCGCGTACGTGGTCCCCGCCCCCGGCGCCGCCGTCGACCCCGCGGCCCTGCGCGCCCACGCCGCCGCGACGCTCCCCGAGCACATGGTCCCCGCCGCCGTGCTCCTCCTGGACGCGCTCCCGCTCACACCGAACGGCAAGCTCGACCGCCGAGCCCTGCCCGCGCCCGACTTCGCGGCCGAGGCGGGGGACGCGGCCCCGCGCACCCCGCGCGAGGAGACCCTCGCCGCGCTCTTCGCCGACGTACTCGGCCTCCCGCGCGTCGGCGTCGACGACGACTTCTTCGCGCTCGGCGGGGACAGCATCGTCGCGATGCAGCTCGTCGCCCGCGCCCGCACCGCGGGACTCGCCCTCGCCCCGCGCGACGTCTTCCGCCACAAGTCCGTCGCCGGACTCGCCACCGTCGCCACGGCGGCAGGCCCCGCCGCCGGAGCGGGCGAGGACACGGACCTGCTCGCCCTCACCGAGGCCGAACGCGCCGAACTCGCCGGGCTCCCCGCGGGGACCCAGCTGCTGCCCGTGTCCCCGCTCCAGGCCGGGCTCCTCTTCCACGCCGCGCTCGACTCCGGCGACGAGGGCCCCGACGTCTACACCGTGCAGGTCTCGTACGACCTCGAAGGCCCCCTCGACGCCGGGCGCCTGCGCGCCGCCGCCCAGGACCTCCTCGACGCCCACGACAACCTCCGCAGCGGCTTCCGCCACCTCGCCACGGGCCGCCCCGTCGCCGTCGTCCCGCGCACGGCGACGCTGCCGTGGCGCACGGTGGACCTGACGGACGCGGGCACGGGCGGGACGGACACGGGCACGACCGCCTCCCGCGCGGCCGAGGAGACCTGGACCAGGCTCCTCGCCGAGGAGCGCCGCCGCTTCGACCCCGCACGCCCCCCGCTCCTGCGCCTCCTCCTCGCCCGCACGGGCCCGGAGCGCCACCGCCTCGTCCTGTCCCACCAGCACCTCCTGCTCGACGGCTGGTCCCTGCCCCTGCTCACCGCCGAACTGTGGGCCCGCTACGAGGGCCGCACCCCGCCCCCGCCCGCCCCCTACCGTGCCCACCTGCGCCACCTCGCCGCGCAGGACACGGCAGCGGCGGCCACCGCGTGGACCGAGGCGCTCGCCGGGCTCGCCGAGCCCACACGCCTCGCACAGGCCGACCCCGACCGGGCCGCCGCGGTCCCGCACACCCACACCCTGGAGCTGGACCGGACCCGTACCGCCGCCCTGGAAGCGTTCGCACGCTCGCGCGGCGTCACCCTCAACACCCTCGTGCAGGCCGCGTGGGGCGTCCTCCTCGGGCGGCTCACCGGGCGCACCGACGTCGTCTTCGGCGCCACCGTCGCCGGCCGCTCGCCCGAACTCCCCGGCGCCGACGCGATGATCGGGCTCTTCATCAACACCGTCCCCGTACGCGTCCGCCTGCGCCAGGACGAGAGCGTCACCGCCCTGCTCGCCCGGCTCCAGGACGAGCAGTCGGGCCTCCTGGCGCACCAGCACCTCGGCCTCGCCGACATCCAGCGCGCCGCCGGACTCGGCGAACTCTTCGACACACTCGTCGTCTTCGAGTCGTATCCCGTCGCCGACGCGCCAGGGACGGGGGAGGCCCCGCGCGTCACCGTGCGCGAACACGAGGACTCCACGCACTACCCCTTCGCCTGGGCGATCGAGCCGGGCGAACGCCTGCGCCTGACGGCCGAGTTCCGGCCCGACCTGTTCGAGGCGGCGACGGTGCGGCGTATCACGGACGCCCTCGCCGGTCTGCTGACCGGGATGGCGGAGGAGCCCGAACTCCCCGTCGGGCGGCTCGACCTGCTCGCCCCCGCCGAACGGCACCAGGTCCTCACGACCTGGAACGACACCGCGCTCCCCACGCCCGCGCGCCTGGACACGATCCCCGAACTCCTCGCGGCCCAGGTCGCCGAGAGCCCGGACGCCGTCGCCGTCACGGACGGCCGCACGACCCTCACCTTCGCCGAACTCGACCGGCGCACCGAGGAACTGGCCCGCGTCCTGGCCGCGCACGGCGCCGCGCCCGAGCGGACCGTCGCCCTCGCCCTGCCCCGCACCACCGGACACCTCGTCGCGATCCTCGCCGTCATGCGCGCGGGCGCCGCCTACCTGCCGCTCGACACCGAACTCCCCGCGGCCAGGCTCACCGCCCAGCTCACCGACGCCCGCCCCGTCCTCGTCCTGGCCACGAGGCGGACGGCGCTCCCGGAGACCGGGGTGCCCGTCCTCCTCGTCGACACCCCGCTCGGCGAGCTGCCCCAGGCCGACCCCACCCCGCCCGCGCCCGGGCACCCCGCCTACGTCATCTTCACCTCCGGCTCCACCGGGCGCCCCAAGGGCGTCGTCATCTCCCAGCGGAACATCACGAGCCTCTTCCACAGCCACCGGCACGACCTCCACGAGACCGCGCGCCGCCGCACGGGCCGCAGGCACCTGCGCGTCGCGCACGCCTGGTCGTTCGCCTTCGACGCCTCCTGGCAGCCGCAGTTGTGGCTCCTGGACGGCCACACCCTGCACATCGCCGACGAGGAGACGCGCCGCGACCCCGAACTCCTCGCCGCCTTCGTCCGCGCCCACGCGATCGACTTCATCGAGGTCACCCCCTCCCTCCTCGCGCGCATGGCCGACAGCGGCCTCGTCGGCCCGCGGGGCGACTGCCCGCTCGCACTCGTCGGCTTCGGCGGCGAGGCCGTGCCGCCCGCCCTGTGGCGCAGGCTCGCCGCGCTCCCCGCGACCGAGGCCGTCAACCTGTACGGGCCCACCGAGACCACCGTCGACGCGCTCGTGGGCCGCGTCGCCGACAGCCCGGACGAGCCCGTCGTGGGCCGCCCCGTGCACGGCTCCCGCGCCTACGTGCTCGACACCGCGCTGCGCCCCGTACCGCCCGGCGTCACGGGCGAGCTGTACCTCGCGGGGCCCGGGCTCGCGCGCGGCTACCTCGACCGCCCCGCGCTCACGGCCGAGCGCTTCGTCGCCGACCCGTACGGCCCGGCGGGGGAGCGCATGTACCGCACGGGCGACCTCGCCCGCTGGACGGAGGACGGACTCCTGCGCTTCGCCGGGCGCGCCGACGACCAGGTCAAGATCCGCGGCTACCGCGTCGAACTCGCCGAGATCGAAAGGGCGATCGACACGCACGAGAACGTCGCCCGCACCGTCGTCGTCACGCGCGAACCCCGCCCCGGGGTCCAGCAGCTCGTCGCCTACGCCGCCCCGCAGGGCCCCGCGCCCGAGCCCGCGGCCCTGCGCGCCCACGCCGCGGCGACGCTCCCCGAGTACATGGTCCCCGCCGCGGTCGTCGTACTCGACCGCCTCCCGCTGCTCCCCAACGGCAAGCTCGACCGCGCCGCGCTGCCCGCGCCCGACTTCACCGCGGCGGGCAGCGGCCGCGCCCCGGGCAACGCCACCGAGCGGACCCTGCGCGACCTCTTCGCCGACGCGCTCGGGGTCCCCGCCGACGCCCTCGGCACCGACGACGACTTCTTCTCCTTCGGCGGGGACAGCATCATCGCGATGCAGGTCGTCGCCCGCGCCCGCGCCGCGGGACTGCGCCTGACCCCGCGCCAGTTCCTCCAGCACCGCACCGTCGCCGCGCTCGCGCCACTGGCCCGCCCGCTCGCCCCGGGGGAGCGCGGCGCCACGCACGACGACGGCACGGGCACGGTGCCGCTCACGCCGATCATGCGCGCCCTCCTGGAACGCGGCGGCCCCCTCGCCGCCTACCACCAGGCCGCGCTCGTCCGCACCCCCGCCGCGCTCACCGAGGACGGCCTCCTGACCGTGCTCGGCGCCCTCGCGGCGCGCCACGACATGCTCCGCGCCCGCCTCGTCCGCTCCCCGGAACCCGCGCTCACCGTCCCCGCCGAGTGCGGCGTGCGCGCGTGGCTGCGCCGCGTGGACGTACGCGCCGAAGCGGACGACCCCGAGGCGCTGCGCACCACGATCGCCGCGCACGCCGACGAGGCCAGGGCCGGTCTCGACCCCGAGGCGGGGGCGATGGTGCGCGCGGTCTGGTACGACGCGGGGCCGGAGCGCGCCGGGCGGCTGCTCCTGCTCGTCCACCACCTCGCCGTCGACGGCGTCTCCTGGCGCGCGCTCCTGCCGGACCTGGCGGCCGCGTGGGAAGCGGTACGGGAGGGGCTGGCCCCCGCGCTCGCGCCCGTCGAGCTGTCCTTCGCCCGCTGGTCGCGGCTGCTCGGCGCGCGGGCCCTGGAGCCCGCGACGGCCGACGAACTGCCGTGGTGGACCGACGTGCTCGCCGAGGGTGCCGGCCTGCCGCTGCCCCGCCCGCTCGACCCGGCGCTCGACACGGTCGCGACGACCCGCTACGTCTCGCTGACCCTGCCCACGCACCTCACGGGGCCCCTCCTCGGCTCCGTCCCCGCCGCGTTCGGCGCGAGCGTCAATGACGTGCTGCTCACGGCCTTCGCCCTCGCGGTGGCCGACTGGCGCGCCCGCGTGCTCGGCGCACCCGGCGGTGCGGGCGGCCCCGTCCTGGTCGACCTGGAGGGGCACGGCAGGGACGAGGAACTCGCCGGGGACGCGGATCTCTCGCGCACCGTCGGCTGGTTCACCACGGTCATCCCCGTACGTCTCGACCCGGGCACCCCCGAGGAGGACGGCATCGACGCCGCCGTCGCCCGCGTCCGCGCGCACCTCACGGCCCTCCCCGCCGCCGGTACGGGCCACGGGCTCCTGCGCCACCTCAACGCGGAAACGGCCCCCGTGCTCGCCGCACTCGCCGAGCCGCAGATCGAGTTCAACTACATGGGCCGCTTCGGGCACCCCGAGGACGCCGACTGGTCCTACGCCCCCGAGGAGGACGCCGCCGACCTCGACGCCGACCCGGACATGCCGATGTCGCACGCCCTCACCCTGAACGCCCTCACCGAGGACCGCCCCGAGGGACCGCGCCTCGCCGCGCACTGGTCCTTCGCCGCCGGGCTCCTCACCGAGGACGCCGTACGGGACCTCGGCGCGACGTGGTTCCGCGCCCTGGAAACACTCGTGCGCCACGCGGAAACCCGCGACTAGCCTCCGTACCCCGACCCACCAAGGAGCAGGCAAGCACCATGAGCAACCCCTTCGAGAACCCCGACGGCCAGTACTCCGTCCTCGTCAACGACGAGAACCAGCACAGCCTGTGGCCCGACTTCGTCGAGGTCCCCGCCGGCTGGCGCGTCGTCCACGGCCCGGCGCCGCGGCAGGAGTGCGCCGACTACATCGAGACGCACTGGACGGACATGCGCCCCAAGAGCCTCGTGGACGGCGACTGAGCGCGCGGCCGGACGGCACGACGAAGGGGGCGGACACCCGGTGTCCGCCCCCTTCGTCGTGCCCGCGCCTCAGGACGCGGGGTTCTCCACCTTCGTCGACGGCTTGCCGTCCACGGCGGCGGCGAGCTGCGGCACCAGGCGGTCCAGGACGTACGGGATGCTCAGGACCGTCGAGAGCGAGACCGCGTTGCCGTAGTCGCTCGTCTCCTTGACGAAGACCTCACGCCCCTGCTTCGCGACGTTCAGGTCCCCGTAGATCTTGTCGGCGTGCAGCTTCTTCACCGAGGACGTGGTGTCGGGCGCGATCCACAGCGCGGCGTCCTGGTCGAGCAGGTCGAGCCGCTCCTTGCTGATGTTGGCGCCGAACTCGTCCCCGATGACCTTGTCCAGGCCCTTCGGCAGCGTGAAGCCGAGATCGGCCAGGAGCCGCGAGCGGGGGTCCTGGCTGCCGAAGACGAACGTGCCCTCGTACGGGGTCGCCACGACCCCCGTCGCCCCCACGAACTCGGGGTGCTCCTTCTTCGCCGCCGCGAACGTGTCCTCGACGCCCGCCACGAGCTTCTTCGCCTCGGCCGGCTTGCCGAGCGCCTTCCCGATCTCCTCCGTCTGCTGCTGCCACGGCACGCCGTAGTCGTTGAACTCCTTGGGCTGCGCGACGACCGGCGCGAACTTCGACAGGCTCTCGTACTGCGCCTTCGTCAGCCCGCCGTAGACCGCGAGGACGAGGTCGGGCTTGAGCGCGGCGATGCGCTCCACCTGCGGCCCCGTACCGCTGTCCTTGAGGACGGTCGGCGCCTTGGCATCGCCGAGCTTGTCCTTCGCCCACGGCCCGATCGCGCCCTTGTAGCCCCCCAGCCACTCGGTCGTGCCGACCGGCACCTTGCCGAGGGCGAGGACGGCGTCCTGGTCGGTGAGCCCGACAGTGACGATCCGCTTCGGCTCCGACTTCACCGTCGTACTGCCGAACTTGTGCGAGAGCGTCACGGGGAAGGCGCCGCTCTCCGGGGCGGAGCCCTCCGTGTCGGCGGAGCCCTTCGTGTCGGCGGAGCCCTTCGTGTCGGCGGAGCCCTTCGTGTCGGCGGACGAGCCGGAGTCCGATGCGGAGCCGCAGGCGGCGGCCGTCGCCGTCAGCAGCACGGTGGAGGCGAGCAGGCCGGTCAGCCGGAGGGCTCTGGAGGCGCGGGACATCAGGTGATCCTTCTGTTCGTCGGTTCGGTAGGGGCCCCGAAGGCTCGGGGCGGCGATCAGTGGGGGGCTTCGGAAACCTCGGGACGGCCGGGGGAGGGGGAGGGGACGGGCGCGGAGCGGCCCTGCGCCGCGGGGGCACCGTCCTCCGTCGCGGTGCTGCCTTCGCCGGGGGAGCGGTTTTCTTCGCCGGGGGAGCGGCTCCCCGACCAGGCCCGCCACAGGTCCGCGTACCGCCCCCCGGCGGCGAGCAGTTCCGCGTGCGTGCCCTGCTCCACGATCCGCCCGGCGTCCATGACCACGACCCGGTCGGCCGCGGCCGCCTGGCCGAGCCGGTGCGCCACGACGAGCGCGGTACGGCCCGCGAGGGCCCGCTCGGCCGCCTCGTCCAGGAGCCGCGCGCCCGAACTCCCCGCCTCCGCCGTCGCCTCGTCGAGTACGACGAGCGGCGGGTCGGCCAGCAGCAGCCGGGCGAGCGCGAGGTGCTGGGCGCGGTCGGTCGTGAGCCGGTGCCCGCCCTCGCCCACGACCGTGTCCAGGCCGTCCGGCAGCCGCTCCACCCACTCCAGCGCCCCCACGGCGGCGAGCGCCGCGCGCACCTCCGCCTCGTCGGCACCGGGCCCGGCCAGGCGCAGGTCGTCGGCGAGCGTCCCCGCGAAGACGTGCACCTCCTGGGTCACGAGCCCCACCAGGCCCCCCGAGGCACCGGGCTCGGCGCCGCCGACGCGCACACGCCCCGACTCCGCGCGGTGCAGTCCGGCGACGAGCTTGGCGAGCGTCGTCTTGCCCGCGCCGCTCGTGCCGACGAGCGCGACGCGCTCCCCCGGCCGCACCTCCAGGTCCACGCCGTGCAGCACCGGCTGCCCCGGCACGTACGCGTGCGAGACCCCCGAGAGCAGCACGCCCGGCGGGCCCGCCACGGGCGGCGCGGCGTCCGTGGCGTCCTCCTCCGCCCGTACGTCGACCACGCCGACGAGGCGCGCGAGCCCGGCCGTCGCCGACTGCGCGTCGTCGAGGAGCACGAGCGCCGTGTTGACGGGCGTGAAGAGGCTGTGGAAGTAGAGCGCCGCCGCCGTCGCCGTACCGACCGACACCGCGTGGTCGCGCACCAGGAGGAAGCCGGTGAGGAGCACGGCGGCGAGCCCCAGGTACTCGGCGACGTGCAGCCTGCCGTAGAAGCGCAGCACGAGCCGCACCCCGCGCATCGTCAGGTCGACGGCGGCGCGCGAACGCGCGGTCACCCGCCGGTCGTGCTCCGCCTGGAGCCCGTACGCGCGCACCGTGCGCGCCCCGCCGATCGTGTCGAGCAACTGCTGCTGCTGGGCCCCCGTCACGATCCGCTCACGCGCGTACAGGGGCACGGCGTGGCGCACGTACCAGCGCGCCGTCCACGCCTGCACGGGCACGGCGACGAGCGCGGCCACGAGGAACCGCCAGTCCAGGAGCGCGAGCGCGCCGAGGGTCAGCACGATCGAGAGCCCCGACCTGGCCAGTTCGGGCAGCGCCGTGCGCACCGCCTCGGCCACCCGCGACACGTCACGCGTCACGCGCGCGCTGAGGTCGCCCGAACCCGCCCGCTCCACGCGGTCCAGCGGCAGCGAGAGCGCCCGCTCCACGAACAGCTCGCGCAGTCGCGCGAGCGCCGTCTCGCCGAGCCGCGACACGAGCGCCATGCCCCACGCCGTCGAAGCGCCCTGCACGAGCGCGATCCCGGCGAGCGCGAGCACGGGCCAGGTCAGCGCGCCGGGGGAGCGGCCCTGCGTCACGACATCGACGATCCGCCCCAGGAGCGGCTGCGTCAGGAGCCCCACCGCCGTCGCCAGGACGAGCACGGCGAAACCCCCGCACGCGAGGACCCGGTGCGGGCGCAGGAGTTCGCGCACGGCGGCGCGGGTGCGCGCGGGCGTGGCGGTCGGCAGGAGGTCCCTGCCGGTGCTCTCCTCGGTCGTCGTCATGCCCACACCGTCCCGCGATACGTCTCATGGGTCCGCGCCAGCTCCTCGTGCGTCCCCTCGGCCCCGACGCGGCCGCCGTCCAGGAACACGACGCGTTCCGTCACGGCGAGCAGCGCCGGGCTGTTCGTCACGACGACCGTCGTGCGGCCCCGCCGGAATCCGGCGAGCCCGCGCGCGATGCGCGCCTCCGTCGCCGCGTCCACGGCGGTCGTCGGGTCGTGCACGACGAGTACGGGCGGCTGAGCGCGCAAGGCCCGCGCGAGCAGGACGCGTTGCCGCTGCCCCCCGGACAGGGCACGCCCGCCCTCGCCGACGTCGGTCCGGGTGCCGTACGGGAGCGCCCCTGCCACCTCGTCGGCATCGGCCGCCGCCAGCGCGGCCGCGGTCGTCGCGTCGTCCAGGTCACCGCCCGCCGCGGCGACGTTCGCGGCGAGTGAGCCCTCGAACAGCGCCGCGTCGTGCCGCGCGACCAGCACCGCCCCGCGCAGCTCCGCCGGGTCGATACGGCTCAGCGGCACCCCGTCCAGCTCGACCGTGCCCGCCTCGGGATCGGCCTCTCTGCCCAGGCAATCGAGCAGGGCTTCGGCGTCGCGCGGATCGCTCACGGCGATCCCGGTCAACGACCCGGCGGGCACAAGGAGTTCCACTCCGTCGAGCCCGCGCAGCCGCACCCCGCGCAGCCGCAACTCCCCCCTGCCACCGGCCGGTACCGGCTCCTCGCCACCGGCGACCGCGGGCCCGGCACCGAGCACCTTGGCGATCCTGGCCGCCGAGGCCCGCCCCTGCGCCAGCTCGGCGTTCACCCACGCGAAGGTCTCCAGGGGCCCCACGAGGAACAGCGCGAGCCCCACCGCGGAGACCAGCTGCCCGAGCGTGAGCGAGCCGTCGAGCGCGAGGCGCCCGCCCACCCAGGCGATCAGCGCGAGGAAGCACCCGGTGAGCGCGAGGACGAGCCCCGACTGCCACGACTCGGCGCGCGCGGCCCGCAGCGTCGCGACGAGCGAGACCCTGCTGGTCCGGCGGTAGCGCTCCACGGCCGCCCCCTGCGCCCCGAGCCCGCGCAGCACTCGCAGCCCCCCGACCAGGTCGGCGGCCACGCCCGCGGCGGCCGCCGCCTGGTCCTGCTCGGCCTCGCTGCGCCGCTCAAGAGGCTTGCTCAGCAGGTGACCCACCCACAGCAGCACAGGGGTGCCGAGCAGCACGACGAGCCCGAGCGGTACGGAGATGAGGAGCAGCGCGACGGCGCTCACGGTGATCCCCGCGAGGGCCCAGATGCCATTCATGAGCGCCATCGTGACCGCGCCGACGCGCTTCGCGTCCTCGGTCGCCACGTTCGCCAGCTCCCCCGAGAGCCGGTCGCTCTCGGCGCCCCCGCGCGCGTCGAGCACCCGCCGCACGACGGCGAGCCGCAGGACGTGCCCCGCCTCCTCGGCGCTGCGCTCCCCGGCGAGCGCGCCGAGCCGGAAGCTCCACGACAGGCACACGTACACGACCGCGAGCACCACGAGCCACAGCACGAGCCGCCCGCCGTCCCGCCCCGCCACCGCCTGGTCGATGACGACCCCGATGAGCACGGGCGTCATCGCCTCGCCGAGCTGATGGACGCAGCCGAGCACAGCGGCGACGGAGACCCGCCGCCCCTGCCCTCTGACGGTGCTCCTCAGGACGTCCCGCCCCGCCACAGCCCCTGTTCCCACCGCTCCCCCTCCGAAGACGGTTCAACTTAGGGAAGCCTATTCTAAGTTCCACGGGGTGCGGGTACCCGGGGCCGCACCATCGGGGCCGGGGGAGAGCGCCGCGACGGCATCCGCCACCGCGCGCCGGATGCGCGGGAGCGCCCGGACCAGCGTCTCCCTGCCCTCGCGCGGCACCGGGCGCGCGACGCACGGCACGGCCTTCCGGCCCACGAGGCCGTGGCGTGCGGGTAGGAGCCCGGCCCGTGAGGGCGCGGGCCGGGAGGCCGCCGTGTCCATCCGGGAAGCGGGCCGCGCGGGCGGCGTGCGCGGTCCGGGGGCGGGTGCGCGGCCCGAGGACGCCGTGCGACGCTTCGCCCGGTGTCGTCGGTGAAGCGGGTGACGGTGTCCACGGGTCCCCGAACTCGCGCAGTACCTGCCGTGCCCCGGGGCCGAGGGCCCACGAGATCCCGCGGCGGTGCGTCGTGGCGACCGGGCGCGGCGGCCCGCCGTGCCACGGTCCGCCGTGCGGCAGTGTGGGCGCCGTCGCGGCGGGCGGTGGGACGGCCCGCACCAGACCCGGACTCCAGCGGCGCCCCGTACAGGTGCCACGAGCCGTGCGTCACAAGCTCCTTCGTCCGGGGCGCCGCTGGGGCCCGGCGAGTGCGCACGGCACCGCGCGGCCGACCCGTCGCCCGGGTCCCGGCAGGAAGCCGGGCACGTGACGGTGTGGTGTCCCGGGCCACCCGGCCGGGAAGCGGCCCGTTCGTACGTCCCGGCGTCCCTCACCGGTGGCCGTGCGCCGCCGGGGACCGCTCCGCGACGTGGGCCGCCGCGTCCGCGGGCCTGCGGTGTGCCCCGGTCGCGGGGGAGTCGCGGGTGCGGGGGAGTCGCGGGTGCGGGGGAGTCGTGGTGCGGGCCGTCCGTTGCCGGGGCGGTACGGGCCGACAGTGCGAGGAGCCGCCGGGCGGCGCGCGCACGCGCCGTCGCAGTGAGCGGACGGCGCGCGGGTCAGGCGCCTCCTCCTTGCCCTTCCAGGGCCGGGGCGGGCGCCTCGGCGGCCGTCGGCCCCGCGGTGTCGAGCAGCTCCGGCAGGTCGTCCATCCAGGCCAGCACCGCCTCCTCGTAGCGCTGGCCGAAGGCGAGGGTGGCGCGCAGATGGGCGTCGCCGTCGGGGAGGGCGAGGCGGGCGCGGTAGTCGTCGCGGCGCTTCTGGTGGATGGTGCGGTGGCCCTCGACGAAGCGCATCAGCGTCCGCTTGTCGAGATGGCCGCCGAAGACGATGGAGAGGAGCAGCGGGTAACGGATCTGTTCCGTGCCCGGCGGCTGCACTATCCACTCGGCGAACGCCTCGCGCCCCGCGTCCGAGAGGTGGTAGCGGACGCGCGTACGGGGACCCGCGTCGCCGCCGGTGATGAGCCCGCGATGCGCCAGGGCGGTCAGCTCGCGGTACACCTGGCTGCGCGTCAGCGTCCAGAAGGCGCCGACCGTCTTCTCGGCGACGGCCAGCAGCTCGTAGCCGCTCGCCTCACCGCCGTGCAGCAGGCCGAGGATGGTGGCGGCGGTGGAGTTGAGGTTGTGCATTCCGGGTCTCCCTTGACACTCCTCAGTGGACGGTGCAATCTGGCGAGCGGCGATGGTCCACTGTGGTTGGTCCACTGTGGCATGTCCAACGGGGCTGGGGAAGTCTCGACTTGGGTGAGGGCGGGGGCCGGGGGTGGGGCGTGTGGAGAGGTACGGCGGGTTATCGGCCGCCCGGCCGCGTGACACCTGTGGTGCGCGGCGCGCGAGCGGAGCGAACTGTACGGCCGGAGTGAACTCTACGGCCGGACACGGGTGTTGTTCCGGGGCGGGTCCGCGCGGCCGGTCGTGTCGGCCGCTCCGGCGGGGAGCGGGCCACGGCCCGCCTCCGCGGCGGCCCGGTCGATGGGGCCTGCCGTACCGGCCGCCGTCCGGGAAGGTGCCCGGCCTCACGGGGAGAGGGCGCCGCGGGAGAGGGCGCCGCACCTCGCCGGGTGGCGACGCCGCGCGCAGGGGTGCCGGGGCGATGACGCCCCGCTCCGCGAGGCGATGGCGCCGCGCGAGAGGGTGCCTCGCCTCACGGGCGACGACCCCGTAGGCGGGCGTTCCGGGCGACGTGTTCCTCCCGTGCCGGATGTCCTCTCACCGCCCGGCGCTTCGGCGCGGTGGGATTTGCGTTCGCGGTGAAACTCTGCCGTGTTTATCAGGCGAGTGATCTTTCAGTCGTGATTACCGGCGGGTGCCGATCGGGGGGTGCTTTTCGCGCGAGCAAATCCAGAGGCGTTCGCGCCCTGAAATCTGCGCTCCGGTTTCTTGGGTCTTTTGCGGTGAGACCTTTTTCCGGGGGGCGGATTGTTTCCGCCGAGTGAATTGGCATATGCCTGCTCATTCGGGTTCCCTCGTCGTTGGTGCGCTGTTTCTTGATGCCCCGGTGACGGCGGGCTGTTTCCGTGATAAACCCATGCCCTTTTCCGTCTGGATTCCGTGCCGACGGTTTCCCGTTCGACCCGTGACGGCGGACGGATGCGCGGGCGGGTGGTGTGCACCCGGAGGCCCGGCCTCGGTGCGATCCCGTCGTTTCCGCTGCTCATCGGCTCCGGTCACCGGCTCTGGTCACCGGCGCTAGTCCCCGGCTCCGATCACCGGCTCCGGCCCCCGGCGTGACCCCTCATGGTCCCTCGTGGCCCCGTGGACCGCGCATCCCGCTGCCCTTCCCCTCCTCCGCTGCGCGTGGTTTCCCGGAATCCCGGATTCCGTAATCGCGCCTGCCGCCCTCCGTTGTAAACATGAACTTTCGAACAAGAGAAAGGCGGGGTGTTCGCCTCTGGGAGGCGGGCGGTCTCGCCGTGCGCGCGGGTCTGCTCTCTCGCGAGAACCGGACACGCGGTGGCCGAAAAATGCTTCGTGCCGCGTAGATCCTTTGGACACTTAAACTTAACGTGGCGCCCGCTGGTGGTCACTGGATTCGGTTGTAATATCCTCGTGTTGCCACCGGGTAGGGGTCCCCCTACTCGGCCGGCCGATTATTTCCCGGCAGGTGGAGAGCCTTATTCGCCTGGCCGTCCTGTGCCATTTCGCGGTTCTCCGGCACGTTGACGCGACGACGCGTACGTGATGCCGGATCGTCAGTTCCGGAACCAGCCCCGTTTACCGGAAGGAATCATCATGCCCGCAGTGAGCCAGCCTGAGGCGCAGCAGTGGCTGATCGAGAAGATCGCGCATCGCCTCGGCACCGAGCCTGCCGGGGTCTCGCCCGAGATGTACTTCGACGAGATGGACCTGGACTCCACCGAGGCGCTGATCCTCGCCGGGGAGATCGAGAGCTGGCTGGGCTTCGAGCTGAGCACCACCACTCTCTGGTACCACCCGACCGTCAAGGACCTGGCCGCCCACCTCGCCGAGGAGAGTGACAACCATGCGGCGGCCGGGAAAGCCTGAACAGCCCGTCGTCCACCGCCTCAAGGCGGCGGCCGATGGCCGGCACACGGTGTACCTGGTGCATCCGGGGGCGCTGGACGCCTCCGTGCACCACGCCCTGGCCGACGCCCTCCCCGAAGGGACCGGGCTCACCGTGCTCGACCTGGCGGGCGTCGCCGAGTACTGGCAGGCGGCCCTGACCGGGGGTCACGCCGACACCACTCTCGACGCGCTCGCCGCCTCCCTGATGACGGCGGTGCGTGTCGGCTGCGGTGACGGCCGCTACCTGCTCGCCGGCTGGTCCTTCGGCGGGGTGGTCGCGCACGCCATGACGGCCCTCGCGGGCCCGGGGCGCCTGCCGTCCCGGCTGGTGCTCCTGGACAGCATCGCCCCCGTCGACGCCTTCAAGCAGGAGGACGACGCGCTGGAGCCCGCGCTCCTGCTCGGCTGGTTCGCCATGTACCTCGGGGCGAAACGCGGCAGGCCGCTGCCGGTCGAGGAGGAGCGTCTTGCGGGCCTGGGGACGGAGGACGGGCTGAAGGTGCTGCTGGAGGCGGCGATCGCCGCCGAGGTGCTGCTGCCCTCCACCCCGCTCCCCGGCCTGCGCAAGCTCTACGACACCTACGTCGACGGGCTGCTGCGCAACAACCGCCTGACGCTGCCTCACCGGCCGACGCCCTCGCCGGTGCCCGTGGTGCTCGTACGAGCGGCGCGGGGACTCCTCCCCGACGGCGGCGCGATGGGCTGGGAGTCCCTCGCCCCGTACGGCCTCGACGTACGGCAGTGTCCCGGCGACCACTACACGATGCTGTCGCGCGCCGACGCGGCGACCACCGTGGCCTCGCTCCTCATCGACCCCTGAACCCGGACCCCTGACCCCGGACCTCTGAACCCGGACCCCTGAACCCGGACCCCTGACCCCGGAACCGTGAACCTGGACCACCGACCCGGACCACCGGGCCACCGGACCCGGAACCGGGAACCCGGACCACTGCTGCCGGAACCCACCCGGATCGGCGCGGACCCCCCGCCGGTCCCCGGCCCCTCCCGCCTGCCCCGACCGCCCCGACCGCTCCGTCCCCGCCTTCCCGCCGTCCCGTGACATCCCCCCACCGGGCCGGCCGGACCCGAGGCCGACGGAGCCCGCGCGACCCGGCGGCCTCGCCGTCCCTCGCGCCCCCCTTGACGTGTCACCCCGCACGACCCGCCCCGCGCCGCCCGCACGACCCGCGGTCACCGGGACCACCCGTCCCACGGGCCCGCCTCCAGCACCTCCATGCCCTTCCTCCACCCGTTGAGGCTGGGCCATGTCTTCCTGTCCCGACTCCTGGAAGAGCCTCGCTGTGAACGCTCAGGATGCCGACCTCGACCGCCGCCTCGCCCGCGACCCCATCGCGATCGTCGGCCTGTCCGCCCTCTACCCCCAGTCCCGTGACCTCCGCGAGTTCTGGGGCAATGTCGCCGCGGCGGCCGACTGCCTCACCGACGTGCCCCGCACGCACTGGGACACCGAGGAGTTCTACGACCCCGACCCCACGGTGCCGGACAAGACGTACGCCAAGAGAGGCGGGTTCATCCCCGACACCCCCTTCAACCCCCTGGAGTTCGGGCTGCCGCCCAACACCCTGGAGGTCACCGACGTCCTGCAACTGCTGAGCCTCGTCGTCGCCCGCGACCTGCTCAAGGACGCCGGAGCCGAACAGCCCTGGTACGACGCCTCGCGCACCGGCGTCGTCCTCGGCATCACCGGCGCCAACCAGCTGACCCAGCCCCTCACCGCGCGCCTCCAGACCCCCGTGCTCAAGGAGGTGGTGCGCAGCTGCGGCCTCACCGAACGCGACGCCGAGGAGATCGCCGCCAAGTTCCGCATGGCGTACGCGCCGTGGGAGGAGAACAGCTTCCCCGGGATGCTCGGCAACGTCGTCGCAGGCCGGATCGCCAACCGGATGGACCTCGGCGGCATCAACATGACCGTCGACGCGGCCTGCGCCAGCTCGCTCGGTGCGGTCAAGTCGGCCGTCAGCGAACTCCTGGAGCGGCGCGCCGACACGATGCTGGTGGGCGGCTGCGACGCCGAGAACACCATCTTCATGTACCTGTGCTTCAGCAAGACCCCGGCGCTCTCCAAGACGGGCCGTATCCGCCCCTTCGACGACGACGCCGACGGCACCCTCATCGGCGAGGGCATCGGCATGCTGGCGCTGCGCCGCCTCTCCGACGCCGAACGGGACGGCAACCGCGTCTACGCGGTGCTGCGCGGCATCGGCGCCTCCTCGGACGGCCGCTTCAAGTCCATCTACGCGCCTCGCAAGGAGGGGCAGGTCCTCGCCCTGGAACGGGCCTACCGCGACGCCGACTGCTCGCCCGCCGACGTGGAGCTGTTCGAGGCGCACGGCACGGGCACGGCCGTGGGCGACGCCACCGAGCTGTCCTCGCTGGCCGCCGTCGTCAACGGCGCCACCGACGAGCGGCAGTACGCGGCGGTCGGCAGCGTCAAATCGCAGATCGGGCACACCAAGGCCGCGGCGGGCGCCGCGGGCCTGATCAAGCTGGCGCTGGCCCTGCACCACAAGGTGCTGCCGCCCACCATCAACGTCGACAGGCCCAACACCGCCGTCGACTTCGAGAACGGCCCCTTCTACGTCAACTCCCGCCTGCGCCCCTGGATCAGGACGCCCCGCCGCCCCCACCGCCGCGCCGCGGTGTCGTCCTTCGGCTTCGGCGGCACCAACTTCCACGTGGTCCTTGAGGAGTACGGGCAGGGCGAGGACCTCAAGGTCATGTTCCCCGTCGCCCGCGTGCACCTGTGGCACGCCCCCGACACCGCGGCCCTGCTGAGTGCCCTGGAGTCCGGCGCCGCTCCCCAGGACGGACCCGCACCCGGGCACCACGCGCGGGTGGCCTTCGCCGCACGCGGCGACGAGGACGCGGCGGCGCTGCGCGAGCTGGCCGTCCGCGAGCTGCGCAAGCGGCCCGCCGAAAGCGCCTGGTCCCACCCCAAGGGCGTGCACTTCCGCCGGGCCGCCGCCGACGCCGAGGAGATCGGCCGCGTCGGTGCCCTCTTCGCCGGGCAGGGCAGCCAGTACGTCGAGCCGGGCCTGACCGCCGTCCTCGCGCTCCCGCCGCTGCGCGCCGCCTTCGACGCGGCCAACCGGCCCTTCGCCGGTGAACTCCCGCTCTCCGCCGTCGCGTTCCCGCCGCCCGTCTTCGACGACGCCGCGCGCGCCGCCCAGGAGACCGCACTGCGCGCCACCCGGTACGCCCAGCCCGCCATCGGGGCGCTCGCCGCCGGACAGTTCCGCTACCTCGCGGGACTCGGCTTCGACCCGGCCGGCTGCCTCGGCCACAGCTTCGGCGAGCTGACCGCTCTGTGGGCGGCCGGGGCCCTGGACGACGAGGCGTACTACGCCCTCGCCCGCGCCCGCGGCGCGGCGATGGCCCCGCCCGCGGAAGGAACGGGCGACGCCGGGGCGATGGCCGCGGTCAGCGCGCCCGAGGAGCGGGTGGCCCAGCTGCTCGCCGCCCTCCCCGACGGCACCGACCTGCGCGTGTGCAACCGCAACGCCCCTGACCAGATCGTCGTCGGGGGCGCCACCGCCGCCGTCGAGCAGCTGGTCACCGCGGCGAAGGCCGCCGGGGTCAAGGCCGCCCGGCTGCCCGTCTCGGCCGCCTTCCACACCCCCTACGTCAGCCACGCCGTGGAGACCTTCCGCGCCGACATCGACGCCGCGGGGGTGGGCGCGCCCCGCCGCACCGTGTACGCCAACACGCGCGGCGCCTCCTACGGGGACGACACCGCCGCCAACGCCCGCGTCCTCGCCGAACAGCTCATCAACCCGGTCGACTTCGCGGCGCGGGTCGAGGAGATGTACGCGGCGGGGTACCGCACCTTCGTGGAGTTCGGCCCGAAGGGCGTCCTGACGCAGCTGGTGCGCCGCGTCCTGAAGGACCGGCCGCACACCGCGGTGGCCACCGACGCGGGCCCCGGCCGGGACGCGGACGTGGCGCTGAAGCAGACCGTCGCCCGCCTCGCCGTCCTCGGCCTGCCGCTGCGCACGGCGGACGACTACGTCGCGCCGCCCGTGGAGCGCCAGCCCGCCAAGGGCATGTCGATCCTGCTCAACGGCATCAACTACGTCTCCCCGCAGCGCAAGGCCGCCTACCAGGACGTGCTGGAGAACGGCTACCGGGTGCCGTACGTGGTGACAGGAGGAGCCGGGGGGCCGCAGGAAGGACCCGCCGCCGCTCCGTCGCTCCCGCCCGCCACGACGCCGCTCGCGCCGGTCGCCGCGGCCTCCTCCGCACCGTCCGCGCCGGTGGGTGCCGCTCCCTCCGTGACCGGCGGCCCCTCCGCTCCCCCCGCCCCCTCCCGCGGCCCGGGGGCGCCCGCCCCGGTGGGCGTGACCGTCGGGTCCGCTCCCGGTGGCACCACCGCACCCGGTGCCGCCACCGGCACCGCCCTCGCCGTACGGCCGGACGAGGAAGCGAGGAGCGGTGTCGTCGCCACCGTCCCCGCGGCGTCGCCCGCCCCCGCGGCCGACCTCGCCGCCCTTCCCGCCGCCCGTGCCGCCGAGTCGCTCGCGACCACCGCGCAGGCACCCCTCGCCCAGGAGGCCACATCCGTGGACAACGACCACCTGGCCGGCGTCATCGCCGACCACCTGGCGCTGCACGACGAGTACCTGAGCGGACAGCTGGACAGTGCCCAGCGTCTCGCCGCTCTGCTGGAACGCGCCTACGAGCAGGGGCAACTGCCGCAGGTGCTGACCGGGGTGACCGCCGTGAAGGAGCACAGCCTCGCCATCGGCCGCACCCACCTGCACGCCCACGAGATCCTGAGCCGCCTCGCCACGCTGGAGAAGGGTGCGACCCCCGCCGCCGCACCTTCCGTTCCGGCCGCCGCCCCGGCCCTCCCCGCGGCGCTGGCCCCCGCCCCCGCCGCACCGCTGACGGCGCCGCAGCCGGTGGCGGTACCGCAGCCGGTGGCGGTTCCCGCCGCCGTGACGACCACGGCGGCGCCCGCGCCGGCGGCCCCGGCACCGACGGCGGTGCCGCACCGGACCGGCGGCCCGGCCTCCACCCCGGCGGCCCCGGCACCGACCGCCCCTGCCCCTGCCCCTGCCCCTTCTCCCGCTCCTGCTGGTCCGACTGCTGGTGAGGTGGCTGGGGCTCTGCTTGAGGTGGTGGCGGGTAAGACGGGTTATCCGGCGGAGATGCTGGAGTTGGGGATGGATGTGGAGGCTGATCTGGGGATCGACTCCATCAAGCGGGTGGAGATCATGGGGGTGTTGCACGAGCGGTTCGCTGCTGGTGCTCCGGCCGCTGGTCCCGAGCAGCTGGGCGAGCTGCGGACGTTGCAGGACATCGTCTCGTTCATCTCCGGCGCCGAGGCCGCCCCCGCCGAGGCCGCCCCCGCCACCCAGGCCGCCCCCGCGCCGACCACGGACGCGCCCGCGTCCCCGGCCCCCGCCACCCCCGAGCCGCCCCGAATAGGCCGCGCCCAGGCCGCCCTCGTCACCCTCCCCGCCCCGGACGAACTCCTCGCCGCCTACCCCGAGTCGTCGGCCGCCCTCCTGGTGGACGACGGGGGTGAGCTGGCCCCCGCGCTCGCCGCGCGCTTGCAGGGCCAGGGATGGAAGGTGCACGTCCTGCGCCTGCCCGGCGTCCCGCAGCGCGTGGACGGCGCCGTCGACCACGCCCTGACCGGCTGGGGCGTCACCGAACTCGCCGCCCGTACCGGGGAGATCGTCACCGAGGGCGTCAGCCTGGTCCTGGACCTGTGCACCAAGGAACCTGCCGACTGGGGCGAGGCGGTCCGCCGCCTCGCGCACACCCTGCTCACCGCCAAGCACCTGGTGGAGCCGCTGACCGCGGGCGCCGCGACCGGCCGTACCGCCTACACGACCGTCACCCGGCTCGACGGCGCCTTCGGCGTCACGGGCGTCGACGAGGCCCGTACCCCCCTCGGCGGGGTCGCGGGACTGGTCAAGACCCTCGCCGTGGAAGCGCCCCGCGTGTTCTGCCGGGCCGTCGACCTGGCCCCGCAACTCGACGCGGACACCGCCGCCGACCTGGTACTCGCCGAGACACGCGACGCCGCCACCACCCCCGTCCAGACCGGACACGACGGCACCCGCCGCGTCACGCTGAGCCTCGGCGCGCGCGCACCGCACCCCGCCGGGGCCGAGGCGCACCCCGTCGGCCCGCAGGACCTGCTGGTCGTCACCGGAGGCGCGCGCGGCATCACCGCCGTCTGCGTCGCCGAACTCGCCCGGCGCCACCGGACCGGCCTGCTCCTGCTCGGCCGCACCCCCCTCGTGGACGAACCCGCCTGGGCGCAGGGCGTGCACGACGCCGCCGCCCTGAAGGCCGCCGCCGTCGCCGACCTGAAGGCGGCCGGGGAGAAGCCCACCCCCAAGCGCGTCGAGGACGCCTACCGGGCCGTCACCGGCTGCCGGGAGATCCGCGAGACCCTGGAGGGGCTGCGCGCCGCGGGCTCCGAGGCCCACTACCTGGCCGTCGACATCACCGACCCGCAGGCCGTCGCCGCCGCCCTCGCCCCCTACCGGGACCGCGTCACCGGCCTCGTGCACGGCGCGGGCGTCCTCGCGGACCAGCTCGTCGCGCAGAAGAAGGCCAGCGAGATCGACCGGGTCTTCGCGCCGAAGCTCACCGGGCTGCGCGCGGTGACCGCCGCCCTCGACGAGGACACCCTGCGCCACGTCGTGCTGTTCTCCTCCGTCGCCGGCTTCTTCGGCAACCGGGGCCAGTCCGACTACGCGATGGCCAACGAGACCCTCAACACCTGGGCGTCCGCGTTCAAGCGCCGTCACCCCCGCGCCCGCGTCACCTCGCTCAACTGGGGCGCCTGGGACAGCGGCATGGTGTCCCCGCAGATCAAGGCCGTGTTCGCCGAACGCGGCATCGCCCTCATCCCGCGGGAACTCGGCGCCGAGCTGTTCGCCGACCAGTTCGCCGCCGAGCACGCCGACGACGTCGTCACCGTCCTCGGCCCCACCACCCCCCTGTCCGAGCCGGACACCGCGCCCGCGGCACCCGTCACCGTCCGCCGCGCCCTCGCGCCGCTGACCGGCGAGGCCGTCATCGGCGACCACGTCATCGGGGAAGCGCCCGTACTGCCCGCCGCGCTCGCCCTGGGCCTGGCGGTCGGCCTCACCGAACGCGTCACCGGCCAGGAGGTCCGCACCGTCAAGGACTTCGCGGTCCACAAGGGCATCGTCTTCGACGGCACCGAGCCCGCCGCCCTCGACGTGACCCTCACCCCCGCGCCGCAGGGCGAGGGCACGGTGACGGCCGCCCTGCGCTCCCAGCGCGTCGAGGGCGCACCCCGCTCGCACTACGCCGCCGTCCTGGACACCACCCCCGTGCCGCGGCCCGCGCCCCTGACCGGACTGCCGGCCCTCGGCGGCGGTACGGCGGCCGACGGCCTCTACCGGGACGGCACCCTCTTCCACGGCCCGTCCCTGCGCGGCCTGCGACGCGTCCTCGCCGACGAGGAGTCGCGCCTCGTACTGGAGTGCTCCCTGCCCGAACCGCCCTTCGGGGACGGGGCGTTCAGCGGTCAGCGCTACGCGCCCGGCGCCGCGGACCTGCTGCTCCAGGCCGCCCTCGTGTGGGTGCGGCGCTTCCGCGGCGCTGCCGGGCTGCCGCTCTCGGTGGCCCGCGCCGCCCTGCACCACGCACTGCCCGACGGCGACACGTTCCTCGTCGTGGTGGAGCCCGTCGCGGCCCCCACCGGCGGCCCGGCCCGCCTCACCGTCACCGCCTGCACCCCCGACGGCACGGTCCTCACCGTCTGGGACGAGGTGTCCGTGATCTCGGCGCCGCAGCTCACGGCCAAGTTCGCCGGCCGACCGGCCACCGAAACCGCCTGACGACCCGACCCGGTCGGCCCGCCCACGGCGCCCCCGCCCGCCCGGCGGGCCGACCGTCCACGAAGGGACCCCGCTCGCATGAGCAAGTACGCCATCGTCGGCCTGTCCTGCCTCTTCCCCGGCGCCCACACCCCCGAGCAGTTCTGGGAGAACCTGCGCGACGGCCGCGACTGCCGCCACGAGGGCGGGGCGGAGGTCTTCACCGACGAGCCCGCCGAAGCCGACCTCGACCCCCGCCACCGCCTCCACTGCCGCCGCGGCGGCTTCATCACCGACTTCGTCTTCGACCCCACCGGCTACCACGTGGACGCGGACACCCTCGGCGCCCTCGACCGCATCCACCACTGGTCGCTGTACGCGGCGCGCGAGGCGCTGCGCGACAGCGGCCACCTGGACGACCCCGCCACCCGGCGGCGCACCGCCCTCGTCCTCGGCAACTACTCCTTCCCCACCCCCACCTCCGCAGCGCTCAGCGTCTCGCTCGCCCAGGAAGCCGTCCTGGAGGGCCTGCGCCGCTCCGGCGCCCCCGCACTCGCGGGCCTGCCCGACGGCCGGCCGCTCGTCGACCCGGCCCTGCTGCGCGAGGAGAACCTGCGGGTCAGCGGCTCCCCGGCCGCCGTCACCGCCACCGCCCTGGACCTCGGCGGACCCCGCTACACCCTCGACGCGGCCTGCTCGTCGGCCCTGTACGCCCTCAAACTCGCCTGCGCGCACCTCGCCTCGGGGCAGGCCGACATGGTCCTGGCCGGTGGGGTGTGCGCCCCCGACCCGACCCTCATCCACCTGTCGTTCGGCGACCTCCACGCCTACCCCGAGGACGGCTTCAGCCAGCCCTTCGACAACCGTTCGGGCGGCATCCTCACCGGGCAGGGCGCCGGGATGGTCGCCGTCAAACGCCTCGCCGACGCCATCCGTGACGGGGACCGCGTGCACGCCGTCATCGACGGCATCGGCCTCAGCAACGACGGCAGCGGCCGCCACCTCCTGGTCCCGCAGGGCGACGGCCAGCTCGACTGCTACGCACTCGCCTACGCGGAAGCCGGAGTGGACCCGGCGGCCGTCGACTACCTGGAGTGCCACGCCACCGGCACCCCCCTCGGGGACACCACCGAGGCCGAATCCGTCGCCACGTTCTTCGGCGGACACGGCAAGGTGCCGCTGCTGGGCTCCGTCAAGGGCAACATCGGCCACCTGCTGACCGTCGCGGGGCTCAGCAGCCTGCTCAAGGTCATCCTCGCCATCGACAAGGGCCGCATCCCCGCCACCATCGGTGTGGAGCACCCCGTGACGAGCGCCGACGGACAGGTCGGCCCCGACCGCCTCGTGCGTGAACTGAGGCCCTGGCCGACGGAACCCGGCCCGCTGCGCGCCGCCGTGTCCGCCTTCGGCTTCGGCGGCACCAACGCCCACGTCGTCCTCTCCGCACCCGAGGCCGCCGACATCACCCCGGTGGAGAGCCCCGACGTCGTACCGCTGCCCGCGCTCGACATCATCGGCCTCGGCGCGCACTTCGGGGAGTTCGGCGACGTGGACGCCGTCGAGCGGGCCGTGTACGAGGGTGCCGACACGCTCCGGCCGCTCCCGCCGCGCCGCTGGCGGGGCCTGGAGCAGACCACCGGTGGCACCCTCGCCGCCGCGGGGCTCGCGGGTGCCGACGCGCCCGCCGGGGGGTACGTCGACGGGGTCGACATCGACCCGGTCGACCAGAAGATCCCCCCGTCCGACCTGCGCACCTACAACCTCCAGCACGCCCTGGCCACGGAGGTCGCCGACGAGGCGCTCCGCGACGCCGGGTACAGCCGCGCCGTGCCGCCGGGCGCGGGCGCGCCGCCCGGCCGCCGGATCGGCGTGATCGTCGCGATGGAGCTGGAGCCCTACACGAGCGCCCGCCTCACCCGCCACACCGTGGGCACCTTCCTGCGCGCCCAGTGCGAGGCCGCGGGCGTCGAGATCGACGGCAAGGTGCTCGCGGCGCTCAGCGAGGTCGCCCGGGACGCGGTGGTGCCGCCGATCGTCGCCAACGAGGTCCTGAGCTACATCGGCAACGTCATGGCCAGCCGGATCTCCTCGCTGTGGAACCTCACCGGCCCGTCCTTCACCGTCTCCGCCGAGGGCGCAGGCACCGCCGAGGCACTCCAGGCGGCGCGGCTGCTGCTCCTCGACGAAGGTCTTGAGGCCGTCCTGGTCGGCGCGGTCGACCTCACCGGCAGCGCCGAACACGCCCTGCTGCGCCCGGACGCCGTCGGCGAGGCCGGACTCGCCTTCGCCGACGGCCCCCACGGCCCGCGCCTGGGGGACGGCGCCGGAGCCGTCGTCCTCACCCGCTCCGGCTCCCGGCACGGCCGCCGCGTCCACGCCCGCCTCGACGCCCTCGCCACCGGCGCCGCCCCCGCCCGCGAGGGACAGCGCCCCGGCCCCGACGCCGCCGCCCTCGCCGCCACCGCCCGAACCGCCCTCGCCGAGGCGGGCATCGGGGCCGAGGCGGTCGGCTACGTCGAGGCGCACGCCGACGGCCTGCTCCCCGACGACCTCGCCGAAGTCACCGCCCTGGGCGAGGTGTACCGGGCGACGGGCGGGGCGGAGGTGGCCGAGCACGAGCGGCGCACCACCGCCCTGGGCTCGGCCGCCGCCCAGTTCGGCTCGACGGGCAGCGCCTCCGGCATGGCCGGGCTGCTGCGTACCGTCCTGTCCCTGCGCCACGGCTACCTGCCGGGCACCACCGGCTGGAACGCCCCCGCGCCCGCGTTCGCCGAAGCACTCGAACCGTCCGCCCTCTACGTCCCCGACCGGTCCAGGCCGTGGCTGCGGGCGCGGGCGGGGGAGCGGCGGCACGCGGCCGTCAGCATCCTCGGCGCGCACGGCGCCCACGCCCATCTCGTGCTCTCCGGCGACGCCACAGCGGGCAGCACCGACGCCACCGCCTTCGCCCGCGCCCGCGGCCCCGTCCTGCTCGCGCTCTCCGCAGGCACCACCGGTGAACTGCTCGCCGCCGTGGACGCGCACGCCACCGCCCTGCGCGAAGGCGCCGACCCGCTGGTCCTCGCCCGCGCGGCGGCCCGCGCCCTGCCCGGGCGCCCCGTGCGCGTCGTCCTCACCGGACGGGACCGCGAGGAGCTGCTGCGGCAGGCCGAGGCGGCCGCGCGGGACCTGCCCGGGGTGTTCGCCTCGGGCGGCGAGTGGGCCACCCCGGCCGGTTCGTACGCCACCGCCCGCCCCCTCGGCCCCGACGGCAAGGTCGCCCTCGTCTACCCGGGCGCCTTCAACTCCTACCCGGGGCTCGGCCAGGACCTCTTCCGCGCCTTCCCCGGGCTGCTGGAGCACTTCGAGGCGCAGGCCGAGGAACCGGCGCGGCAGCTGCGCGCCTCGCTGCTCTACCCGCGGACCCTGCGCACGCCGGGGCGGCGGGAGCTGATGCGGCTGGAGGACACGCTGGCACAGGACGTGCCGTTCATGCTCGCCACCGGCACTTCCTTCGCCATCCTCTACACCCACCTCGTACGGCAGGTGCTGGGGATCACCGCGCACGGCGGCTTCGGCTACAGCCTGGGCGAGTCCAGCATGTTGTTCGCCACCGGCGGGTGGAGCGCCGAGGGCCGCCGCGACGACCTCATCAGCGACACGCCCGTCTTCAAGGACCGTCTCGTGGGCCGCCGCCGCACGGTCCGGGAGCTGTGGGACGTACCGGAGGAGACGCCCGACAAGGACCTGTGGGCCTCGCACGTGCTGCTCACCGGCAGGGACCGCGCCGAGAAGGCCCTCGCCTCCTACGACCGGGTCTTCCTCACCCACGTCAACACTCCGGGGGAACTGGTCGTCGCGGGGGACCCGGCCCAGTGCCGGGCGCTCATCGCCGAACTGGGCTGCCAGGCGGCGCGTTCGCCCGTCAGCGTCGTCATGCACTGCCCGGTGGTGGACGCCGACGTGGACGCGCTCGCCGGGCTCAACGACTACCCGACCGGCTCCCTCGGCGGCCTGGAGCTGCTGTCGGCCTACGACTACCAGGAGCTGCCCGGCCTGGAGCGGCGAAGGGTGGCCCGGCGCATCGCCCACACCCTGCGCTCGCCCATCGACTTCCCCCGCCTCGTGCACACCGCCTACGAGCGCGGCTACCGCTACTTCCTGGAGGTCGGCCCCGGCGCCACCTGCACCCGCTGGGTGAAGGACACCCTCGGCGAACTGCCGCACGCCGCCGTGTGCGTGGACCGGCGCGGCGCTTCGGCGGCGGGAGCGGTGGCCCGGCTCGTCGCCCCACTCGTCGGCAACGGCCTGCCGGTGGACCTGGCGGCGCTGCTCGGCGGCCCGGACGAGACCCCGGCGAGCGCCACCACCCGCCCCCGCCCGCGCTTCCGGGTGGGCGGCGGCGACCCGGTGCCGGAGCAAGTGGCGGCGGGAGCCCGGACGGTCCTGGCCTCGACCGCCGCCACGGGGACCGCCACCACGGGGACCGCCGCATCCCACGGGGCGGGCACCACCGCCGACCTCGTGGGCGGACGCCCGTACTCGGTGGCGGCCACGGTCTCCGCCGGCTCCGCTACCGCCACGACGGTCGTGTCCGGCGGCGCCACCGCCCTGGCCGCCTCCCCGCCCCTCGCGGCCCCCGCCGGACCCCCGGCACCCGTGCCGAACACCGCCGTACCCGCCGCCACCTCGCCCGCCGCCGCACCCGAGAGCCCGTCCGAGAGCGCACCCGAGAGCCCACCCGAGAGCGCATCCGCCACCGCATCCGAGGAGCCCGACCCCATGCCCGCCGACCCGACTGTCGCGGACCCCGAGGTCATCCAGTTCGACGGGGACCCGATCGCCTTCCTGCCCTGGGCCCCGCCCGGCGAGCAGCCCCCGGCCCCCACAGGTCCGGCCGCTCCCGAGGCCCCGGCCGCCCCCGCGGCCGATCAGGGCCGCCCCGCCGGGCACCCGGCGGCCGATACCGTACGGGAACTGCGCCACCAGATCCTCGCCACGCACGCCGTGGTGATGGAGACCCAGCGCATCCTCCAGGACGCCACCCTCACCCGCGCCGAATCCCTCCTCGACACCACGACAGGCCCGGCCCCGGCCCCCGCGCCCGCGCGGCCGCTCGGGCCCGTGCCCGCCCCCGCCCCGGCCCTCCCGAGTGCCGAGGAGACCGCGCCGACCCCGGCCCCCGCACCGCACCTGCCCCTCCCGCCCGGCCCCTCCGCGGGCGACCGGCCCGCGACCACCGGTCCCGCCGGGCCGACAGGCAGCTCCGCGAGCCCCGAGCCGCCCGCCACCGCCGCGAGCACCCCTCCCGGGCAGCTCCACCGCCCCGCCGCCACCCCCGGCGTCATCTGGGACGAGGCCGCGCTCCTGGAGTTCGCCACCGGGAAGGTCGCGCACGTCTTCGGCCCCGAGTTCGCCGCCGTGGACTCCTACGCCAAGCGCGTACGGCTGCCCGCGCCCCCGTACCACTTCGCCACCCGCGTCACCCGGCTGGAGGCCACCCCCGGCACGCTCGGCCCGGCCCGCATCACCACCGAGTACGACATCCCGCACGACGCCTGGTACCTCGTGGACGGGGCCGCCCCGCCCGCCGTCACCGTCGAGGCCGGCCAGTGCGACCTGCTCCTCGTCAGCTACCTCGGCATCGACTTCCGCAACAAGGGCGAGCGGGTCTACCGGCTCCTCGACTCCTCGCTCATCTTCAAGGGCCCGCTGCCGCTGGCCGGACAGACGCTGCGCTACGAGATCTCCATCGACCGCTTCGTCCACAACGGCGACACCACCCTGTTCTTCTTCAGTTACGACTGCTTCGCCGACGACCGCCTGATCCTCCAACTGCGGGACGCCTGCGCCGGTTTCTTCACGCAGGAGGAGCTGGACGCCTCCCTCGGCGTCGTCATCAGCGACCGCGACCGCGCCGAACGCGCCGCCCTCGCCCCCGGCTACTTCAAGCCCCTGGCCCGTACCGACGTCACGCACCTGAGCGGCGACGACCTCGAACTGCTCGCCCAGGGCCGCCCCGGAGACGTCTTCGGCCCCGAACACGCCCAGGACGAGGGCCTCAACCCGGCGCTGCGCCTGCCCGGCCCGATGCTGCGCATGGTCGACGAGGTCACCATCGACCGGCTCGGCGGGCCGAGGGGCCTCGGCAAGCTCACCGCCGTCAAGCGCCTCACCCCCGACGCCTGGTACTTCGCCTGCCACTTCCCCGACGACCCGGTCCTCGCCGGCTCCCTCGTCGCCGAGGGCGCGGTGCAGCTCCTCCAGATCGAACTGCTCTACCTGGGGATGCACCTGACGCTGCCCGACGCCCGCTTCCAGACCGTCACCGACGAGCGCATCGACGTGCAGGTGCGCGGCCAGATCACCCCCGAGCACCGCGAGATCCGCTACGAGGTGGAGATCACCGACATCACGCTCCTGCCGCGCCCCACGGTGCGGGCCGACATCATCGTCCACCTCGGCGACAAGCAGGCCATCCGGATGCGCAACCTGGGCCTCCAGGTACGCGAGAAGGACGGCGCCCCCTACCGCCCGGAGACCGGCGGGGTGCCCGTCTTCCTCGGGCGCCGCAACCGCGCGGGCGAACCCGCCATGATCAACGAGCTGCACCTGGCGCACGCCGCGAAGGGCCTGCTCGACGTGGCGATGGGACCCGAGTTCGAGGTCTACCGCGACAGCCGCGCCCCCTACATCCCCAACGGCGACTTCCGGTTCGTCGACCGCGTCATGTCCCTCAAGGGCACCCGCGGCGACCTCACGCCCGGCGCGGAGATGGTCACCGAGTACGACTCGCCGGACGACGCCTGGTACTACCGCCAGAACTCCCACCCGCACATGCCGAACTGCGTCTACATGGAGTCCTCGCTCCAGGCGGCGATCTTCCTCGGCTACTACCTCGGCGCCACCCTCAAGGACCCCGCCCAGGAGTACTCCATCCGCAATCTCGACGGCCGCGCCACCCTCGTGCGCGACATCGACCTGCGCGGCAAGACCATCCGCCACCACTCCACGCTGCTGATGACCTCCGCCGTCTCCGGCGCCGTCCTCCAGAACTTCTCCTACGAACTCTCCGCCGACGGCGAGGTGTTCTACACCGGGGAATCCCTCTTCGGGTACTTCTCCGAGGCCGCCCTCGCCAACCAGGTGGGCCTGGACAACGGCGGCTGGACGGCGCCTTGGATCGAACAGGAGCAGCCCGCGGCCGATCGCGTGCGCCAGATCGAACTCACCCCCGACGCACCCTGGTTCACCGACCCCGACGGCGGCCACCTGCACCTGCCGGGGGACCACTTCGACCTCGTGGACCACATCGACCTGGTGGCGGGCGGCGGGCGCTTCGGCCACGGCTACCTGCACGGCAGGCGCGCTGTGCGGCCCGACGAGTGGTACTTCTCCTGCCACTTCCACCGCGACCCCGTGATGCCCGGCTCCCTCGGCGTGGAGGCGGTCCTCCAGGCGCTGCGCCTGTTCGTGCTGGAAGGGGACCTCGCGGCCGGCATCGAAGCGCCGCGCTTCGCGATGGCCACCGGCGTGGAGATGGGCTGGAAGTACCGCGGCCAGATCCTGCGCGACGACCGCGAACTGCGCTTCGACGTCCACGTCAAGGAGGTGCGCCGCGAGGCGGACCGGCTCCTGGTGATCGCCGACGCCGAACTGTGGAAGCCGGGCCTGCGCATCTACCAGCTCACCGACGCGGCCATCGAGGTCCGCTCTGCCACCGACCCCGCCTGACCAGCCGAGGAGCCACGTACCCCATGTCCAGCCCGCACCCCACTCCACCCCAGGCAGGCCCGCCGCTGCGCTGGCACGGCGACGGCCTCCCCGCCACCGACCCCTCCGGAGTCCACCAGGCACTCGCCGACCTGGAGCAGCCCTGCTTCGTCGTCGCAGGTCCCGCCGGGCCCGCCGCCGTCTCCGGCGGCACCGCGGCGCCGGGCGGGCAGGGCCCAGGCGTCCTCGCCGCCGCCGCTCCGCTGCCCCCGCACCGCCTCGGCTCGGCGGCCTTCACCGCCGCCCACGGCGTGCGCCTGCCCTACATGGCGGGCGCGATGGCCGGTGGCATCGCCTCCGCCGACCTCGTCATCGCGATGGCCCGCGAGAACCTGCTCGCCTCCTTCGGCGCGGCCGGTCTGCTGCCCTCCGTCGTGGAGGACACCCTGCGCCGCTTCGCGCGGGAGATCCCCGGCCTGCCCTACGCCATCAACGTCATCCACAGCCCCAGCGAGGACCGCCTGGAGCGGGAGACCGTGGAACTGGCCCTGCGGCACGGTGTGCGCTGCGTGGAGGCGTCCGCGTACATGGACCTCACCCCGCACATCGTCCGCTACCGGCTGGCCGGGCTGCGGCGCGGGCCGGAAGGGCGCGTCGTCACGGGCAACCGGCTCATCGCGAAGGTCTCCCGTCCCGAGACCGCGACCCGCTTCATGCGCCCCGCCCCCGCCGCCACCGTCACCGCCCTGCTGGAGCGGGGCCTGATCACCGCCGAGCAGGCGTCGCTCGCCCACCAGGTGCCGCTGGCCGACGACATCACCGTCGAGGCGGACTCCGGCGGCCACACCGACCGCCGCCCCCTCCCGGCCCTCTTCCCCGTCCTCGCGCGCCTGCGCGACGCCGTGCAGCGCGAACACCGCTACCAGGACCCCATCAGGCTCGGCGCCGCCGGCGGCCTGGGCGCGCCCGCCTCGCTGGCCGCCGCCTTCGCGATGGGCGCCGACTACGTCGTCACGGGGTCGGTGAACCAGTCGTGTCTGGAGTCCGGCACCTCGCCGCAGGTGCGGGCGATGCTCGCCGAGGCGGGCATCGCGGACTGCGAGATGGCCCCGGCCGCCGACATGTTCGAGATGGGCGTGGACCTGCAAGTACTGAAGAAGGGCACGCTCTTCCCGATGCGCGCCCGCCGCCTCTACCAGCTCTATCAGGCGTACGACGGGCTGGAGGCGCTGCCGGGCGACGAGCGCGAGCGGCTGGAGAAACAGATCTTCCGGCGCCCCCTGGAGGAGGTGTGGGCGGACTGCGTCAGCTACTTCACGAACCGCGACCCCGAGCAGCTGACCCGCGCCGCCGACCACCCGCGCCGCCGCATGGCGCTGGTGTTCCGCTGGTACCTCGGCATGGCCTCGCGCTGGGCCGTCACGGGGGACGAGGCCCGTACCCCCGACTACCAGGTCTGGTGCGGACCGGCGATGGGCTCCTTCAACGACTGGGTGACCGGCAGCTACCTGAAGAACCCCAGCAACCGGCGCGTCGCCGACGTCGCCCAGCACCTCATGCGGGGAGCGGCGTTCCACACCCGTCTCGCCCAGCTGCGCCTGGCCGGAGTCCGGGTGCCCGCCGGCGCGGCCGAGTACCTGCCGGTGCCGCGCGAGACCCCGCTGCCCCTCGCCCCCACGGCGGGTGCCTCATGAGCGCCGCCCGCACCCCCGCGCCCGCCCGCACCGCCGCGCCCGCCCGCACCCCCGCCCTCACTCCCGCGGAGGTGGAGCTGCTCCTCGGCGACCCGGCCGACCCCGCCAACCCGTACGGCTTCGCCGCCGCCGTCGCCCGCGACGAGGCCGACGCCTTCCCCGGGGAACTGTGCGGCCTGCTCTTCGAGGCGGGCTTCCACCTCGCCTACCTGCCCCGCGAGTGGGGCGGCACGTTCGAGTCCTTCGACCGCAGCCTCACCCTGGTACGTGCCGCTGCCCGCCGCGACGTGACGGTGATGCCCGGCACGATGTTCAGCATCATCGCAGCGACCTGCCTCCAGGTGCACGGCTCGGCCGGGCAGCGCGAGAAGGTCGCGAGGATACTGCGCGAGGGCGGCGCCGTGGCCTTCGCCATGACGGAGGCCGCCCACGGCAGCGACCTGGTCTCGGGCGCGCTGCACCTCGACGAGCAGGGCCGGCTGCGGGGCGAGAAGTGGCTCGTCGGCAACGGGACGCGCGCCGAGGCGGTGTACGTGGTGGCCCGCACCGGCGCGCGCGGCCCCGGCGCCTTCACCGCCTACCTGATCGACACCCCACGCGGCACCACGCCCGAGGGACTGACCCGTCTTCCGGCGCCCCGCACCGACGGGATGCGCGGGGTGGACCTCGCCACCCTGCGCTTCGACGGCCTCCAGGTCCCGCCCGGGGCGCGGGTCGGCAAGGAGGGCGAGGGCCTGGAGGTCGCCCTGCGCGCCCAGCAGGCCGTGCGCCTGATGAGCATGGCCGGGTCCCTGGGCATCGCCGACACGGCGCTGCGCCTGACCCTGGACTTCACCGCGACGCGTCGCTTCGGCCGCACCACCCTGGACGCCACCCCCTACGCCCGCCGCGAGTGCGCCGCGGCGAGCGCCGCGCTGCTGGCCGCCGACGCGGTGGCGACGGCGGCGGCCCGGGGCGTGCACGTGACACCGCGGACGTACAGCGTGTGGGGACCCGCCGCGAAGCACCTCGTCGCGGAGGCCACCCAGGACGTGCTGCGGCACTGCTCGACCGTGCTGGCCACCCGCTCCGTGCTGCGCGGACAGGCCCCGGGGGACGGCGTGTTCCAGAAGCTGCGCCGCGACGCCGCGGTGGTCCGCGTCATCGACGCCAGCCCCTACGCCAACCTCCGCTCCTACGCCGCCCAGCTGCCCACGCTCGTCACGGCCACGACGGCGGACGGTCCCGCGCCCGCGGTCGACGCGGTCTTCGACCTCGAAGCGGCCCTGCCCGCCTACGAACCTGCCCGGCTCGACCTCCTGGCACGCGGCCCCGACCCCGTCCTGGCCGCCCTGCAGGACCTCGCGGCCGAGCTGGCCGGACAGACGGACGCCGACACGTCCGCGCTGCTCAAGGAGCTGGCGGACGCCGTCGCCGAACTGCCGGCCCTCGCCGCCCGTACCCGGGGCGCCGACGCCGACCCGCACGCCCTCGCCGACCTCGGCGAGAGCTACGCCTGGCTGCACGGCGCCGCCGTCTGCGTCCGGCTGTGGGTCGCCTCGCGCACCACGGGCCTGTACGGGACCGCGCCGGGCGACACCGGCTGGCTGCGCTCGGTCCTCGCCTACCTCCTGTCCCGCGCCGCGGGCACCGACCCGCGCCGCCGCGCCAGGGACCTGGAACCGGCCCGCGACGCCGTCGGCGCGCTCCACACCTCCCATGCCCTCTTCACCGCCCTGCCCGTCCCCCTCGACGCCCCGCAGGAGGCCGTCCATGCCCAGGGCTGACCTGACCGCGCTCGCCGTCCGCCTGGAGGAGTTCCTGGGCTGCCCGCACGACGATTCCTCCGCGATGCCCTTCCGCCGCGTCCTGGAACTGGACGAACGGGAGTCCTACCCGTACGAGTTCGTCAACCCGCTGCGGGCCTGGGGCGTACCCGAGTACGCCCTGCCGGGGGAGCACGGGGGACGGGCGGGCGACGTGGAGGCCGAGTTCAACCTGGTGCGGCTCATCGCCCGCCGCGACTCCACCACCGCCACCGCCCTGATCATCACCAACCTCGCCTTCATGACCGTGTGGACCGGCGGCAGCCCCGGGCAGCAGGCCGAGTTCGTCACGGCGATCAAGAACGGCCAGCGCCTCTCCTGGGGCCTGTCCGAGCGCGGCTACGGCAGTGACCTGCTGGCCAACGCGATGCGGGCGCGGCCCGTCGACGGCGGGTACCTGCTCAGCGGCGAGAAGTGGCTGATCGGCAACGCCACCCGGGCCGACGCGATGGTGGTGTTCGCCCGCACGGGGGAGCGCGGCGGCAGCGGCGACTTCTCCGTCCTGGTCCTCGACAAGCGCGCGGCCCCCGCGGGCTCGGTGACGGAGCTGCCGAAGGAGCGGCTGCACGGCATCCGCGGGATGGACCTGAGCGGCGTGCGCGTGGACGACGTGTTCGTGCCCCGCTCGGCGCTCATCGGGCGGGAGGGGCAGGGCCTGGAGATCGCGCTCAAGGCGGCACAGGCCGCCAGGGCGCAGATCTCCGGCATGGCGATCTCCGCGGTGGACACCGGACTCCGGGTGACGCTGGACTTCACCGAGGGCCGCGTCATCCTCGGCAGGACGGTCAGCGACATCCCCTACAGCCGCCGCCAGCTCACGGAGGTGTTCGCCGACCTCATGGTCGCCGACGCCGTGAGCCTGGGCGCGGTGCGCGGGCTCCAGCAGGCCCCGGAACAGGCCAGCGTCCACTCGTCGGTGGCGAAGTACCTGGTGCCGACGATGATGGAACGCGCCATGTCGCAGCTCGCCGTCGTCCTCGGCGCCCGCTACTTCCTGCGCGACCACCCGCACTACGGGGTGTTCCAGAAGATGCTGCGCGACCTGCCGGTGGCGAACTTCGCCGACGGCAACACGGTGGTCAACCTGCGCAACCTCGCCGGGCAGCTCCAGCCGCTGCTGACCCGTCTCGCCTCCGCCACCGGCCGGGACCGGGCGGCGGCGGAGGCGAACGCGGCGGTGCTGTACGGCATGGGCGCCGGGCTGCCGACGTACGAGCCCTGGCGTCAGGAGCTGTTCGCGCGGGGCAGGGACGACACGCTGCTCGCCGCCCCGGCCTCCGTGGCCGCGCTCGACGCCCTCGCGGAGGACGCCAAGGAGGAGGACCAGCGCGGGTGGCTGCGCCGCGCGGCGGCCACCGCGGAGGAACTGCTCGCCCGTACCGTCTCCTTGGGGGAGCGCGCGGAGCGGCTGCGCACGGAGCTGGGCCGTGCCTTCGGCAACAGCGCGGAGCTGTTCGACCTGGCGAAGGAGTACTGCCTCCTGCACGCCGTCGCAGCCTGCGTGCACACCTTCGTGCACTCCCACGAGGTGATGGAGGAGCCGCTGCCCAACGGGGCGCTCCTGCTGTTGCAACTGGAGCGGCTGCGGCGGGCCCTGGCACCGCACGAGTCGGTCACCGACCCGGGCGTGGTGGACGAGGTGATGCGGGTGCTGCGGCACTTCCACGGCGCCGACCAGTTGTTCTCGCACTGGCAGTTCCCGCTGGCCCGGCGGGAGCTGGACACGGACACCGTGCGGCGCTGACGCCGGGGCGGGGGCACGCCGTCCGGCCCGCTCCCGACCGCCGCCCGGGGGCGGGCGCACCCCTCCGGCCCGCCGCCGCCCGCCGCGTCCGTTCCCTCCGGTCCGTCCGCCCCCGTACCGCCCCGTACCGCCCTGTCCCCCCGTACCGTCCCCGTCGCCGAGAGGAGTGACCCCCGGTGCCCCTGCCCCGTCCCGCCGCGCTTCTCCCCCCGGACGCCGGTTCCCTGCCCGCCCCCGCCGTTCACCGCCTCGCCGCGGGCCCCGCGACGCTCCATTTGCTGCCGGAGGAGGCGGTGGACGCCTTCGCCGCGCGGGTGGGCGGCACGGACGTGCTGAGCGAGGCGGAGCGCGAGCGGTGGGCCCGGCTGCGGGGGGCGGGGGCGCGTCGCCGCCACCTCGGCGCGCGCCTGCTCGTCCGCCACGCCCTCAGCGCCCACGACGGCCGCCCGCCCGAGCGCTGGCACTTCACCACAGGGCCCTGGGGCCGCCCCGAACTGCCGCCGCCCGACCAGGGCTTGCGGTTCAACCTCTCGCACACCGAGGGGCTCATCGCCTGCGTCGTCACCCCGGTGGGCGGCTGCGGCGTGGACGTGGAGGGCGTCCCCGCCAGGCCCGACGCGCTCACGCACCTCCCGCCGCACCTCGCGCCCGCCGAACGAGCCGCCCTCGACGCCCTGGACGGCGCGGCCCGCGCGGTGCGGCTCACGGAGCTGTGGGTGCTGAAGGAGGCGTACCTCAAGGCGCTCGGCACCGGTCTGACCCGCCCCCTGTCCTCCTTCACGTTCCGCGACGGCGGCCCGCCCGGCGCGGGACAACCCGGCGGGGTCGCTCTCACCGTGGACGACCCCCGGCTGCCCGCCGCCGAGGCAGCGACCTGGCGCCTGCGTCTGCTGCGCCCGGGGCCGCGCCACGTCCTCGGGGTGGCCCTCCAGGAAGCCGCCACCGGCGGGCCCGTACCGGCGCCCCCGCCCGGGCCGCCCCGCACCTGAACCACCCCCCACCCCCCCGCACCTGAACCCCCCTGTCCGTCCGTACCCGCCCCACCCGACCGTGGAGAGACCATGTCGCAGCCCCGCACGCCCCGTATCGCCGTCGTCGGCGCCGGCCCGTCCGGCATCTCCGCCGCCTACCACCTGCGCGAGCGCGCCCACATCACCCTGTACGAGAAGGAGGACAGGCTCGGCGGCCACGCCAACACCGTGGAGGTGGAGGACGAGGGGCGCGTCCTGGGCCTGGACACCGCCTTCATCGTCTTCAACCGCCTGGCCTACCCCACGATGACGCCGGTCTTCGACGAGTTGGGCGTGGAGATGGTGGACCACCCCGGCGGCTTCAACTTCTTCGACCTGGACTCGGGGCTGGAGTACGGCACGAGGGAGCTGGACCTCCCCGAGGAGGAGGTCACCGCCCGGTACGCGGCGACGCCCGAGTTCCTGCCCGTGTGGCGGGAGGTGCGCCGCTTCCACACCGAGGGCCGTCGCGACTTCCTGCGCGGGCGCGCGGAGCTGCCGATGCGGGAGTACCTCGACGCGGGCGGCTACAGCGCCGAGTTCCGCCACTCGTACCTGATCCTGCTGTGCTCCGCCGTGTGGTCGGTGCCTGCCGAGCAGATCTGGGAGATGCCGGCCGCGACCGTGATCGCCTTCTTCATGGGCCACGACGAGGGCGGCCTGGGCGGCAGCCGGGTCGACTGGCGCACGGTGGGCGGGGGTTCCATCAGCTACGTGCGCAAGGCCATCGCCGCCATCGGCCCCGAGATCCGCGCGGGCGAGCCGGTGACCGCCGTCGAACAGGGCGCCGACCACGCCACCGTGGTCACCGCGGCGGGTCGCGAGCGCTACGACCACGTCGTCCTCGCCGCCCACGCCGACCAGTCACTGGCCCTGCTGGGCAACCCCACCGACCACCAGCGTGCGGTGCTGTCCACCGTCCGCTACCACGCCTCCGACGTGGCCCTGAGTACCGACACCTCCGTCATCTCCGGTGACCGCGCGCGCTGGGAGTCGTGGAACTACGGCAAGGTCGAACTGGACGGCGCCCCGCGCACGTACGTCGTGTACTACCTCAACAAGCTCCACGACTTCACGTCCCGCACGGACTACTTCATCACCCTCGACTACCCGCGCGAGCTGGACCCGGACAAGGTCATCGCCCGCTTCCGCTACACCCACCCCGTCCTCGACGGCCCGGTCCGTGCCTTGCAGAAGGACATCTACCGGGTCAACGAGAACACCCGCGTGAAGCTGGCCGGTTCCTACTTCCACTCCCCGAAGCTGGGCGTCGACCAGATCGGCTCGCACGAGGCGGCCTGGGCCTCGGGCAAGCAGGCCGCGCTGCGGCTGCTCGCCGAGCTGGACGGCTGAGCGCGGGACCCGGAAGACCCGGCTCCCGTGCGCCGCTCAGCTCTCGTGGCGCCGCGCCGACTCGTGCTCCTGGGCGAGGCGGCGCAGCGCCAGGAGGGCCGGTTCCAGCAGGGTCGTGACGACGACCGCCCGCTCGGCCATCTCCAGCGGATCGTCCAGCCCGTCGAGCTGGTCGAGGTCCAGGCGGGCGGTGTCGGCGGCCAGGCGCGCGTACGGCAGGAGTGCCCGCCAGTCGTCGGCCACGCCGAACCGCCGCAGCGCGGTGAGGGTTTCGGCCAGCGCCTCCCTGGCCGGGGTCTCCTTGTAGACGTCCCAGCCCAGCTCGTCCAGGAGCGCGGTGACGGACCGCTCGGCCTCGTCCGGCTCCGCGGGCGCCCCGCCCGTCCCGGACGCGTCGTCGGTGGCGGGCTCCCCGCCCACCCGGATGGCGCCCAGGGCCAGGCCGAGGACGTGGTGGGGCGAGGAACTGCGCTCGGCGAGGGCGAGGAGGACCTGCCGGGTGGTGTCCACGGACAGGCCGCGCGTCCCGATCAGCGCCCGCAGCAGCCGCAGCCGGCGCAGGTGCTGCTCGTCGTACTCGGCCTGGGTGGCCGAGACGAGGCGGCCGGGGGGCAGCAGCTCCTCACGGATGTAGTACTTGATCGTCGGCACGGAGACTCCGCTGCGCTTGCTGAGTTCGGAGATTCGCACGATGTTCACCTTCCTCCTGGCCACTCGATAGTTCTACTGTCTATCATGGGTAGTGCCACTGTCCAATAGGTCGCGAGCGGGGTCCGCGAGGGGCCGCGCGAGGCGCCCTCCACGTCGGGAGCAATCGCCGTGCCCACTCTCCCCTGGACCACCCCGAACCCCCCGCGCGCCGAAACCGGCAGCGCGCTCGTCATGGCCTCCCGCCTGGAGGTGCGGTCGCTGAAGGACGTGCCGAAGTTCTTCCTGCGCTCGCTGGCCGCCTGGAAACAGGTGCGCGGCGCGCAGGGGGCGCTCGGCGCCTCCCTCATCGCCAACCCGCTGCAACGCACCTTCTGGACGCTGTCGGCCTGGGAGAACCGCGAGCTGCTGTACGCCTACGCCAAGACGGAACCCCACAAGTCGATCATGACCGGGCTGCGGCCCACCATGCGCCGCTCGGACTTCACCTTCTGGGAGGTTCCCGTCGGCGAGCTGCCCATCACCTGGGCGGACGCCAAGGAGCGCCTGGCCAGGCACCGGGCGGAACAGGACGCCCGAAACGAGCGGGACGAGCGGGACAGCGGTCAGGCCGATACCGGTCGCGCCGCTTCCTGACCCCGCTCCCCGCGCCCGCCCCTGCGGGTCCGCCCGGCGCCAGGCCGCTCACCCGTCCGCTCCGCCCCGTCCGCTCCCCGCCCCGTCCGAACTCGCCCGTCCGAACTCACCCGTCCGCCCCGCGGCGGACCCTCCCGCTGGAGCTTCACCATGACCAAGCCCGAACGCCGGTCGGTGCCCCTGTGGCTGTCGATCGTGGCGTGCAGCGTCCCGATGTTCATGGTCGCGCTGGACAACCTGGTCGTCTCGACCGCCCTGCACACGCTCGCCACCGAACTGGACGCCGACACACAGGCCTTGCAGTGGTTCGTCAACGCCTACGTGCTGAGCTTCGCCTGTCTGCTCCTGACCGGCGCTGCCCTCGGCGACCGCTTCGGGCGACGACGCGTGTTCATGCTGGGCATCGCCCTGTTCACCGTCGCCTCCGTCTTCTGCGGGCTGGCCGACACGAGCGGTGAGCTGATCGCGGCCCGTGCCGTCCAGGGGGTGGGCGGCGCCGCGGTCATGCCGCTGTCGCTGACGCTGCTCTCGCAGGCGGTGCCCAGCCGGATGCGCGGACTGGCCCTCGGCCTGTGGTCGGGGATCAGCGGCCTCGCCGTGGCCCTCGGCCCGGTCGTCGGCGGCGCCGTCGTGGACGGGCTCGACTGGCAGTGGATCTTCTGGGTGAACGTGCCGGTCGGCATCGTCGCCCTCCCGCTGATCCGCTTCGTGCTGCGCGAGAGCCGCCAGGACGGGGTGGGCCTGGACCTGCCCGGCATGGTGCTCGCCTCGGCCGCGCTGTTCGCCCTCGTGTGGGGCATCGTGCACGGGGAGACCGACGGCTGGACCTCCACCACCGTCATCGGCTCCTTCGTGGCCGCCGTGGTCCTGCTGGCGGTGTTCCTCGTGTGGGAGCGCCGCGTCCGGCAGCCGATGCTGCCGTTGTCCTTCTACAAGGTGCGGGCCTTCACCCTCACCAACGTCGTCTCCGCCGCGATGTACTTCGGCGTCTTCGGTTCGCTCTTCCTCCTCGCCCAGTACCTCCAGATCGCCCCGCCGCGCTCCCCGCTCGAGGCCGGTGTGCGCACCCTGGCGTGGACCCTGATGCCGATGTTCGTCGCCCCCGTGGCCGGCCTGCTGACCAGCAAGGTGGGCGGCGGACGCCTCATGGCGCTGGGGCTCTTCCTGCAAGGCGTGGGCCTGGCCTGGATCAACCTCGTCGCCGGCGCCGACACCCCGTACGGCACGCTCGTCGCCCCGATGGTCGTGGCCGGTATCGGCATGGGCTTCGTCTTCGCGCCGACCGCCGCGGTGGTGCTCGCCTCGGTCGCCCCGCAGTACGCGGGGAAGGCGTCGGGCGCCAACACCACCGTCCGCGAGGTCGGCGGGGCGCTGGGCATCGCCGTGCTGAGCACGGTGTTCGCGGGCTCCGGCGCCACCACGTCGCCGCAGGCGTTCGTCGACGGCCTGCACCCGGCGGTGTGGGTGGGCGTCGGGGTGGTCCTGCTCGGCGCGGTGTGCGCCCTCGGCATCCCCCGCCAGTCGCCCGCCCCGGAGGCGCCCGCCGCCGAGGGCGCTCCCGGCACCGAGGCCGCCGCCAAGGCCGCCGTCTGACCCCGTACCCCTCACCGACCAGCGGTCCCCCCGGTGGCCCCGCGCCACGGGGGTACGGACCGCGTCCCAGGAGCGTCATGCCTGCCGTCCCCGAACCCGCCACGCCCACCGCCCCCGCCCCGGCACAGGCCCCCGCCCCGGCCCCCGCGCCCGGCGGCTCCCCCCTGCGGGCCCCTTCCCCGCAGGCGCCGTCCGCGGAGGTCCCCTCCCTGGAGGGCTGGTCCCTCGTCCACGTGGACGACTCCGTTCCCTGGATTCCCTGGGGTTCCGACGGCAGGGCACGGGCCCGGCTCACCGCCCGGGCCGACGGCTACCTCATGGCCCTGGTCGAGGCGGAGCCCGGATACGTCACCGAACCGCATACCCACGCGCACACCGAGTTCCTGTACGTCATCGAGGGCGACTGTCTGAACCAGGGCGTGCCGATGACCACCGGAGACGTCTTCGCCGCGGCGGCCGGCTCGCGCCACAGCCACTTCGAGGCCGTCACGCCCGTGCGATACCTCTCCGTCTTCAAGCTCCCGCAGGATCACGAGGACGACTGACCCCGTCCCGCGACACCGGCCCCGTCCGGTCCCACCGCCCCCGGGCGCCCCCCGGGGCGGCCCGCGCCGGACGGGGCTCTTCGCGCCCTTCCTTCCCGGGCCGCGCGCCACCCCCCGCATTCGCCGCTCCTCCCTCTGTCGCGCCAACCACGCCGGCCGCACCGCGGTGGGCCGGGCCTTCCACAGAACCGGAGAACACCATGCGTCTGCCCCTCACCACCGGCACCACCTCCCGCGCCTCCGGAGCCCCGTTCTCCGGCACCGCCGCGAGACCCGCCGTCCTCCTCGGCGCCGCGCGCGTCCCCGACGTGTCCTTCTCCCTCCTCGGGCCCCTGCGCGTACGCGTCGACGGGCGGGACGTGCCCTTCCCCGAGAGCCGCCAGCTGACGGTTCTCGCCGTGCTCCTGACCGAGGCCGACCGGGCCGTGCCCGTCAGCCGCCTGGTGGACGCGGTCTGGGGCGGCACTCCGCCCGTCACCGCGGAAAAGCAGATCCAGACGTGCGTATGGCGGCTGCGCAAGGCGTGGACGGAGGCCGGTGGCCCGCCCGACCTCATCGAGACCGTCCGCGGGGGCTATCTGCTCCGCGTGTCCGACGCCCACCTCGACACGCGCCAGTTCGAGGCCCACAGGGAACGCGGCCGGGCCGCCGCCCCCGACAACCTGGAGGGCACCGTCGAGCACTACCGCGCCGCCCTGGCCCTCTTCCGCGGCGAACCCCTCGCGGGGCTCGGCAGCCGGGGCCTGGCCCCCGTCGCCGCGTACTGGGCGGAGCGCCGCCTGGCGCTCCTGGAGGAGTGCTTCGACGCCGAACTCGCCCTGGGACGCCACCGCGAACTCGTCGGTGAACTCAGCCTCCTGGTCGAGGAGCACCCCCTGCGCGAGCAGCTGCGGGGCCGCCTGATGACCGCGCTCTACCTCTCCGACCGCCGCGCCGACGCCCTCGCCGCCTACCGGGCCGGCCGCGCCGCCCTCGTCAGCCGCGTCGGCCTCGACCCGTGCGCCGGTCTCCAGGACCTGCACCAGCGGATCATCGACGGGCGCCCCGTGCGCCTCTACGGCGGCACCGGCGGCGGCGCCGGGCACGCCGCGCGCGAGGCGTCCGGCACGACCCGCTGACGCCCGTGGCCCCCGCCGCCCGGAGCGCCGGACCGGGGAGCCCGCGCGGCGGGGGCCGCGGACCGCGCGCCCGGCGTGCCGGACGGCCGACGCGCGCCGGGCCCACCGGACCGCGCCCCTGCCCCCACCGGCCTCACCGGACCGCGTCCCGTGCCCCCGTCGCCCTCCCGCCCGCTCCCGCCGCCCCGGTCCCGGCCGTGGCCCCCGGCGCGGCACCCCCGGCCAGCTCCGCCGCCAGCGCCTCCAGGCCGTGCCGCAGCACCTCGATCGCGGTCGCGTACTCGCGCAGGTCGATGTGCTCGTGGCCGGTGTGGTCCAGCGCGGAGTCCCCGGGACCGTAGACCGCCGCAGGGCAGCCCCAGACGGGCTCCACGATGTTCAGGTCCGCCGTCCCCGTCTTCAGCTTCAGCGTGGGACGTCCCCCCTGGGCGCGGACACCGGCGCACAGGGCGCGCACGACCGCCCCCCTGTGGTCCACGCGCACCGCCGGGGTCCGGTCGTCGATCCACAGCCGCGCGTCACCGGCCGCCTCGGCGAGGAACGCCTCGAAGCGCGGCAGGTCGAAGCCGGGCGGGGTACGCACGGCCAGTGTCAGCCGGGCGTGCTCGATGGTGCCTTCCACGCGCAGCAGCGTCGCCAGCGGCCGGTCGAAGGCGCGCGGTCCCGTGACGTGCTCCTCGCAGTAGCGGAGCACCGCGTGGTGGAAAGCGACCGCAGCGTCCGAGGCCTGCTCCTCCGGGGACGCGGTGTGCGCTGCGGGGCGCCGTACCTCGTAGCGCACCACGACCCGGCCCTTGTAGCCGATGCCCACCCCGGCCCAGCCGTTGGGCTCGCCGACGATCACCGCGTCCGGGCGGGGCCCGAGCGCGAGGTGGGTGGCGCCGCGCCCGAACGTCTCCTCCTCCACCACCCCGGCCACCACCACCCGCACCGGGCCCGTCCGCGCGCTCGCGGCGGCGCACACCATCGTCGCCAGCGGCCCCTTGGCGTCCACGGTGCCCCGCCCGTACAGCACGTCCCCCTCCCGGCGCACCGGCACCGGGCCGGGGACGGTGTCCATGTGGCCGACGAGCATGATGACGGGCCCGTCGGCGGGCCCCCGCTCCGCCAGGACGTTCCCCACCGCGTCCCGCCGCGTGCGGAACCCCCACTCCCGCAACTCCCGCTCCAGGAAGGCCGCGAGATCCTGCTCGGAGCCGGACGGGGACGCGATCTCCACCATGCGCCGCAGCAGCGCCTCGGCGCGCGCGGCCGAGGGGGCGCTCATCGGGCCTCCCCTGGCGCGGTGGCCGCTCCCGGAGCCGGGGCAGCCCCCGGGACGGCGGCCGACCTGCCGCGCGAGGACGACGGGGAGGCGGCCGCCCGCCCGCTCCCTCCGGCCCGCCGCCCGCGTGCGCCCCGCCCGGTCGGCGCGGGGCGCCCACCGGCGACGAACACCGTGCCCGCCCCTTCGCGTGCGGCCGTGACGGGCGACTCCAGCCGCCCGTCGCCGAGCACCACGTGCGGCACCCCGGCGGCGAAGGCTTCGGCGGCGCTGCGGACCTTCACCCGCATCCGCCCCGCCGCCAGCGGCAGATAGGCGTCCAGCTCGGCGTGCGGCAGCCGCTCCACGAGACTGCTCGCGTCCGCGCCGTCGCGCAGCAGCCCGGGGACGTCCGAGAGCAGGACGAGCCAGTCCGCGCCCACCGCGACGGCCAGCCGGGCCGCGAGCCGGTCGGCGTCCACGTTGATCATCCCCCGCGCGGCGTCCAGCGCCGGGGGCGAGACGACCGGGGTGAACCCGCCGCGCAGCAGCATCAGCAGCAGCGCGGGGTTCACCCCCGCGATCCGGCCGGAGTGGTCGTCGCGCACCACCTGCTCCACGCCGTCCACCACCGCCCGCGTCGGCGGGTTGCGCCGCGCGGTGACGAGCGCGCCGTCCAGCCCCGACAGCCCCACCGGCCACAGCCCCGAGCCGCTGAGCGCAGCCAGCAGCGTCGGCTTGACACGGCCGAGCATCGTCATGGCGAGCGCGTCGAGCGCCGGGCCGTCGGTGTAGCGGCTCTCCCGGCCGTCCGGCGCGGTCATCCGCCGTGCGGGCCGCCCGAGTTCGGCGGCGAGCCGGTCGGCGTCCGCGCCCCCGCCGTGCACCACGACCACCTGGTGGCCCGCGGCGCTCAGCCGGGCGATGTCGGCGCAGGCCTCGCCCATCCTGCTCTGCAAGGAGCCGCCGATCTTGACCACGATCCGCTCAGGCGGGGTGGAGCCCGGCGAAGCGGAGTCCCGCCGACTCCTCAAGTCCTGCGGCGATGTTGACGCACTGGACGGCATTTCCGGCCCCACCTTTCACCAGGTTGTCCAAGGCCGCCACCACGATCAGGTGGTCCCCCTCGGAGTTGAGGGAGAGGCCGATGTCGCAGAAGTTCGTACCGCTGAGGATCTTCGGATCGGGCATCCGGCGCAGCGCCGACCGCTCCCGCACCAGTCGTACGAAGGGCTCGCCGCCGTAGGCGTCGCGGTACAGCGCCCACAGCTCCCGCTCGGTGACGGGCCGGGACGGGGTGATGTGCACCGCCACCTGGACGCCCCGGACGGCGTCCACGGCGGTCACGGTCATCCGCACCGGCACCCCGCACGCCTGCTCGATCTCCGCGGTGTGCCGGTGCCCGTGCGGTTTCGCCATGCGCAGCGCGCCCGCCCGCTCCGGGTGGTGACTGCCCTCGTCGGGTACCCGCCCGGCGCCGCTGGAGCCCGTACGGGCGTCCACCAGCGCCGGGCCCGCGACCAGTCCGGCGGCGGCCAGCGGGTGCAGCGCCAGGATGCCCGCCCCGGCCATGCACCCGGCGACCGCGATGTGCGAGGCACCGCGCAGCCGCTCCCGGTACAGCTCCGGTATGCCGGGCCGGAAGCGGTCCAGCCACTCCCGTTTCGCGGGGGAGTGCGGGTAGTGGCGGGCGCGCAGGGCGTCGTCGGGGACGCGGTGGTCGGCGCTCAGGTCCACGACCGTGGGGGCCAGCGCCGACCAGCGCTCCACGGCGGGTGCCGAGGAGCCGTGCGGCACGGCGAGGAACGCCACGTCGGTCTCGGTGGCGTCCTCGTCCGCGACGAACGCCGGCGCGTTCGCGCCGCGCAGGTTGGGGTGCGCGGAGTGCAGGGGCCGGCCGCGCAGCCGGGTCGAGGTGGCCTGCGTCAGCTCCAGGTGGGGGTGGTCCAGCAGGAGGCGCAGGAGTTCGCCCCCGATGTAACCGCCGGCACCGACCACGGTGGCCTTCATGCCGCCGTCACCTCCTGCGCGCGCAGGGCGTCCAGGACGTGGTCCACGACGAGATTCGCGACGTCCAGGCCGGTCGCTGCCATCAGGCCGTGGAACTCCATCGTGTGGTTGACCTCCGTCACCAGCACCTCGCCGTCGCGCCGTTCGATGAGGTCGACGGCGAGCATCCCGCCGCCGACCGCGTCCGCCGCCGCGCGCGCGAGCTTCGCCAGCTCCGGCGTCACCGCGCACACCCGGGTGGTGGCGCCCCGTGCGGTATTGGTGATCCAGTGGTCCGAGGCGCGGTACACCGCCGCCACGACCCGGTCGCCCAGCACCAGGGCGCGGATGTCGCGGCCCGGCGCGTCGATGAACTCCTGCACGTAGAAGACCGAGTGCTGCGGGGAGCGCAGCGACTGCCGGTGCTCGACCACGGTCTCGGCGGCGTCCCGGTCGTTGACCTTCGACAGCAGTCGCCCCCAGGAGCCGACGAGCGGCTTGAGCACCGCCGGGTAGCCGATCTCCTCGACGGCGCGCAACGCCGCGTCCGGGGTGAGGGCCACCACCGTGCGGGGCGTGGGGACACCGGCGGCCACGAGGGCGAGCGAGGTACGCAGTTTGTCGCCGCACACGTCGATGACGTCGGCGGAGTTGAACACCGTCTGCCCGGCCGCCTCGAAGAGCCGCGCGGCGTAGAGGCCGCGGGTGTGGGACATGATCCGGTTCAGCACGCCGCGGTGGCGCACCCCGGTCCGCGACGCGAGGTCGCGGACCAGGGTGCGGTCGTCCACGGACTCGTGCGGCACGTTCCGGTGTTCCAGGGCCTCCAGGATCAGCCGTTCCTCCAGGCGGACCCTGGAGAGGAGGACGGCGAGGGTGCCGTCCGGTGACGCACTCGTCCGCACGGTCACTCCCCGAAGTCTTCCTCGATCTCCGGCGCGAGCGCGTACTCGACCGGGTCCACGCAGATGACCTCCAGCTCCACGGAGCAGGACGGGCAGACGACGATGGACGACACACGGACGGGGGCGGGCGCGGCGACGATTCCCGCGCACTCGGGGCAGGCGTTGGTAACGGCGGTGGTCATGACTCGTTCTCCTCGTGACTCGGATGGTGCGGGGCGTGGTGCGGGTGGTGCGGGTGGTGGTGCGGGTGAGGGTCGTAGGGGTGGCCGTCGACGACGGCCCGCGCGGCGCGGTGCACCGCCTCCGCGGTGACGCCCGCGTCGGCGAGCTGCTCCTGGTGCCCGCCGGGCCGGGTGGCGAAGGCGTCGGGGACGCCCAGGGCCACCACCCGCGCCGGGGCGTGCGCGGCGAGCGCCTCGGCGACGGCGCCGCCGAGCCCGCCGAGCACCGAGTGGTCCTCGACCGTGACGAGGCCGGCCCCCGCGCGGGCCGCGGCCACCAGGGCGGCGACGTCCAGCGGCTTGATCGTGTGCATGTCCAGGACGGCGGCGCGGACACCCTCGGCGGCCAGCGTCCGCGCGGCGCGCAGCGCGAGGAGGACGGGGAGCGAGCCCGCGGCGACGAGCGTCACGTCCCCGCCCTCGCGCAGCCGCCGCGCCCGGCCGACGGTGAACTCCGCAGGACCGCCCACCGCTTCGGCCGGCCCCCGGCCCAGGCGGATGTACACCGGTCCGGGCAGTTCGGCCGCCGCCCGCACCATCCGCACCGTCTCCTCGGCGTCGGCGGGCGTCATCACCGTCATCCCCGGCAGCGTCCGCAGCGCCGCCAGGTCCTGCGTGGCATGGTGGGTCGGCCCCAGGTGCCCGGCGGACAGGCCGGAGTGGGTGGCGACGATCCGCACCGGCAGGCCCGGGTAGGCGATATCCGTCTTGACCTGTTCCAGGGCCCGCGCGGAGGCGAAAGCGGCGAAGGTGTTGACGAAGGGCCGTACGCCCGTCGCCGCGAGGCCCGCCGCGACGGACATCATGTTCGCCTCGGCGATCCCCAGGTCCGCGTACCGCTCGGGCAGCGCCGCCTGGAACGACTTCTCCAGGCCGCCCATGTCGGAGTCCAGGCACCAGATCCGCCGGTCGGCCAGGGCGACTTCCAGCAGCGCGATCCGGTAGGCGGTACGGTCCGAGCCGTCCCACCGCGGCGCGTGGGGACCCGCGGCCTCCTGGACCGCCCGGGCGAAGGCGGGTACGGGCGCGGGGCCTGCCGCCGTCGGCACGCCGCTCACCGCGCGGCCCGCCCGGTCCGCAGCGCGGCCAGCGCCCGGTCGTACGCGGGCGCCGACAGCTTCGCGAAGTGGCCCTGCTTGCGGTGCTCCAGGTGCCGCACCCCCCGGCCCTTGACGGTGTCGGCGATGACGACCGAGGGGCGGCCCGGCTCGGGGGGCTGTTCCAGCGCGGGCAACAGCCGGGTGAAGTCGTGCCCGTCGGTCTCCGTCACGCGCCATCCGAAGGCGCGCCACTTGTCGGCCAGCGGCTCCAGGCCCATGCGCTCCTCGGTGCCGCCGCTGATCTGCAACCGGTTCCGGTCCACGACGGCGGTGAGGCGGTCGAGACCCAGGTGCGCGGCGGACATCGCCGCCTCCCAGTTGGACCCCTCCTGCAACTCCCCGTCGCCCAGCAGGGTGTAGACGCGGGTGTCCGTGCCGGTCCGGTGGGCGGCCAGCGCCAGCCCGGTGGCCAGCGAGAGACCGTGGCCGAGGGAGCCGGTGGCGAACTCCACGCCCGGGACCGCCGGTGTCGGGTGCGCCGCGAGATGCCCGGCGGGCGTGCCGTAGGTGTCGAGAGCGGCCACGGGGAAGAAGCCCCGTTCGGCGAGGGTGGCGTACAGGGCCGCCCCCGCGTGGCCCTTGCTCAGCACGAAGCGGTCGCGCCCCTCCCACCGGGGCTCGTCGGGCCGCAGCCGCAGCACACGGAAGTACAGCGCCACCAGCACGTCGGTGGCCGAGAGGCAGCCGCCGACGTGCGCACCGGCCGTGCCTGCGGCCATCCGCAGCACGTGCTCCCGCACCGCCAGCGCCCTTTCCCGCAACTCGTCGTGGGGATCGAGAGGCAACTCCCGTACGGCGACGGCCTCCGCGACCTCACCGGCCTGCGCCGCCTCCGGAGCCTGCGCCGCCCCCTCGACCTTCGCCGCCTCCGGAGCCTGCGTCGCCTCGCCCGCCTGCGCCGCCCCCGCGACCTCCGCGGTCCCGGCCGCCTCCGCGGGCGCCGTCCCGGCCGCCACCGGCACGCTCACGCCGTCCTCCCCGCGCCTTCGTGACCCTTCACGACCGCCCACGGCGGCGCGTAGTCCAGCGAACGGGCGATGCGCCCGACGACGTCCAGGTTCTCCCACACCCGCTCGAACGCGCTCGCGTAGGCGTCCAGCGCCGGGCCCGCGTCCGGGTTGAGGTGCATCCGGCGCAGGCACAGCGAGTCCTCGATGACCTGGCAGGTGACGGGGTAGTCCGCCAGGTCGTACCGCTGCGGGTTGACCCCCGGCAGCGACCACGGGTAGCCCTTGCCGTACGCGTCCTGCTTCTGGAACACCGGCTGACCGGGCAGCGGGATGATCTGGTAGTGGGTCAGCGGCACCCCCTCGGCGAGCAGCACCCGGCGCAGCGCCTGCCGGAACGGGCCTGCCGCCACCTCCTCCAGGCCCGCCGCGCGCGGGTCGAACCGGAACCGCAGCATGTGCCACATGTGGGTGCGGTCGTCCGGTGCCGTGGGAACGACGATCCCCGGCAGCGCCCCCAGCCGCTCCAGGAACACCGGGATGTTCTTGTCCCGCCGCTCCTGGTAGTCCCAGAACCGCCCGAGCTGCGCCCGGGTGAACGCGGCCAGGACGGAGGAGAGCTTGAGGTTGGAGCCGCGCGTGGCGGACACGTACAGCCGCTCGTCGGTGCTCAGGTCCTCGCCCAGCACCCGCAGACTGCGGCAGCGCGTGGCCACCTCCTCGTCGTCGGTGACGATCAGCCCGCCCTCGCCGCAGGTCGGGACCGACTTCTCCACGTTGAGGCTGAACACCGAGGCGGCACCCATCGAACCGGCCGTCTCGCCGCGGTACGTGCCGCCCTGCGCCTGCACGGCGTCCTCGATCACCAGCAGGCCGTGACGGCGCGCCAGGGCCCGGATCTCGTCCATGTCGGCGGGCAGCCCGCCCAGGTGGACGGGGATGATGGCGCGCGTACGGTCGGTGATCTTCTCCTCGACGCGCCGCACGTCGATGTTGAAGGTGACGGGGTCGATGTCGACGAACACCGGCACCGCGAGCTGGTACAGCGGTGCCATCGCCGTCGCCACGTAGCTCAGCGCGGGGACGATCACCTCGTCGCCCGGCTGGATGCCCAGCGCCGTCAGCGCCAGCTCCAGCGCCACCGTGCCGCTGTTGACGGCGACCGCGTACCGGGTGTCGCAGAACTCGGCCCACTCGCTCTCCAGGCCGCTGATCTCCGGCTCGTTCTTCGCGCCGACGGTGAACTTGCGGCTGTCCAGGACGCGCAGCACGGCATCCCTGTCGGCCTGCGTCACCACCGGCCACTCCAGGCGCCGGTGCTCCGGCTCCACCACGGGCTTGCTACCGAACATCGCCAGCTGTGCCGTCATGTCTCTCTCCAGGTGAGCTAGGACTGCGCCTGACCGGCCCGGAGCCGGCTGGTGCGGGCCGGGCGTCGTGGGCCGGAGCCCGCCAGGGAACCTACGGGCCGTCGTTCTCCCGCCCCTCTCACCCGGCTCCGCGCCCACGAGAGCGCCGGGAGGCCGTCCGTGAGAGCGCGGTGAGAGCGCCGGCTCCTAGCCTGGCCAGGACGTGACCGGGACGGCCGAGCAGGAGGTTGCGGGATGGACGTCACGCGCACCGGGCAGGGCGTGGTGACCGCGCCCCGCTGGCGCATCTCACCGACGGTGCCGGAGCGGGTGGTGCCCAGTTGCCTCTACGACTCGGCGCCGTGGCTGCGCGGCTGGGAGCGGGTCACGGTCGAACGCCGCGCCCGCACCGCGTACGTGCACACCGCCCCGGACGCCGAGGGCGGCACGGCGGTGCTGCCCCTGTACGCCCTGCACGAGAGCCCCTTCTGGGACGGCTACGAGCGGCAGGTGGGCCTCGTCGGCCGCTTCGGCGACCCCGTCGTCTTCGCCGGCTCGCCGTACTCCATGTACACCCGGCGCGGCCACGTGCCCGCCGCCCTCATCGAGGGGGCGCACTCCACGGCGATGGAGTGGATCGCCGAGGGCGCAGGGGAACTCCTCGTCGTCCCCAACCTCACCGAGGAGGGCGTGGCGGACTGGCTGCGGGTGGCGGGCGAGCCCGTGGGGCGCCTGCTCCTGGAGCGCACCTACGCCACCGACCTCGCCCCCGACCTCGACACCCAGCTCCACCGCGTCACCAACAAGATCCGCAGGGACGTGGCCCGACGCCTGCGCCGGGCCGACGAACGCGGCCTGACGGTACGGGTGGTTCAGGGGGCGGAGGCACGCGCCCTCGTGCCCGCCGTGTACCCGCTGACGGTCGACACCAGCGACAAGAACGACTGGCCACCGCTCTTCGACGAGGCGTCCCTGGCCGCCCTGCTGGAGGTGCCAGGGGCGTTCCTCCTCGTCGCCGAGGCGCACGGCCGGCTCGTCGGGGCGTTCTTCTCCTTCCGGCGCGGCACCGAGGTCACCTTCATGTGCGGCGGCGTCAGCTACGCGAGCCTGCACGACCTGAGCACGTACGTCGCGCTCATGTACCGGGGCACCGAGTGGGCCTACGCCAACGGCGTGCGGCGCCTGGAGTGGGGCCGGGACAACTACCGCTTCAAGGAGCGGCACGCGCTGACGGGCACGGACCTGTACGCCTTGGTGTACGCGCCGGGGCCGCGCCCGGACCTGGTCCCCGGACTGCGGCGGATGCACACCGAACTGTCGGCCTACATCAAGGGGGAGTAGTCGATGGGAGCGGCCCGGCGCCGCGCGGCGCTGCTGCTGGCGGCCGTCGTCAGCGTGAACGCCTCGTACACCGTCATGATCCCGTTCGTGCCGGACCTGGAGGACAGGGTCGGCGCGGGCCCGCTCGTGGTGGCGCTCACCTTCGCGCTCTTCGCGGCGGCGAAGGCGCTGGCGCAGCCGCTCGGCGGCTGGTGGGTGGACCGGTGGCGCGCCGACCGGGTGGCCATGCTGTCGATGCTCCTCGCGGCCGTCGGCATCGCCGCCACCGCCCTCGCGGGCAACGGGGCGGCCCTGCTCGCCGCCCGCGTCGTGTGGGGCGTCGGCGAGGGCCTGGTGAGTCCCGCCCTCTACGCCGGGATGACGGCCCTGTGCCGCCGCCACGGCGTCCCGACGGGCCGCATGATGGGCTCCTTCGGGGCCGCCGCCATCGCGGGTTTCCTCCTCGGGCCGCTCATCGCCGGTCTGGCGGGGCCCGCCTCGCTCACGGGCCTCTTCCTCGCCGGGGCGGCGGTCACGGCGCTGACGGCGGTCGGCCTCGTCCTGGCGATTCCCGGACCCGACGACGAACCGGCGCCCGGCGCGGGCACGCCCGCGGACCCGGGCACAGGCGCCGGGGACGTGCGGCGGGGCCAGGACGCGCCCGCCCCGGCGGCGCCCGCCGCGACCGCGGCCGTCCCCGCCGCCGCGTCCCGCTGGTACGTGTGGGCGCTGCTCCTCGGCCTGATGGACATGTTCACCTTCGTCGTCTACTCGGCGCTGGAGCCGCTGCTGCCCCTGCACCTGCGCGCCGTGGACGCGGACTCCTCCCGCTCCGTGATCTCGGCGGTGCTCGTCGGGGGACTGGCGATGTCCGCGCTCGTCATGTGGCTGATGGGCCGCTTCACGCCGTCGCTGCGGCGCCTGACCGTGACGGGCCTGGCGCTCAGCGCCGTCGGCCTGGGCGCGCTGGCCGCGGGGACGTCCGTCTGGGTGGTCGCCGCGTGCTTCCTGGTCTACATGGCGGGCTACGCGACGCTGTTCCTCGCGGCGCGGCGGGGGGTGGTGGAGCTGAAGGCGGCCAGCGCCGACGACGGCAAGGCGTACGGGCTCTTCGGCCTGGTCTCCGATCTCGGCAACGTCGTCGGCCCGTTGATCGGTGTGGCGCTCTACGAGACGACGGGGCGTTTCACGTTCGCCCTGCTGGGCGCGGCGAGCGCGGTGGCGCTGCTCGCTGTGATGTTCGTTCTGCGCCGGCCGGGCCTCATCCCCGGTCGCGTCGCCGCCGAGGGCGCCCCCGCCCCCACCCCGGCGGTCGCGGGCACCCCCTCCTGACCTCCTGAGCCGACCGGAAGAGCGGCGGCAAGGAGCCCTCGGGGGAGTGGCGTTCGGCCACCTCCGACGACATTTCCCGGCCGACGGCCAAGGCGGCCGAGGCGGCCAAAGCGGCCGAGGCGGTCGCGGCGTCGGGGTCGGGACCGCCGGGCGAGGCGACGGCCGTTCTCCTCCGCGGCCGCGCGACCGCGCCAGGGGTTCCGGTCTCCGCGGCCCCCGGCCCGTTGCCGCCGCACCCCGCACCGCCCCGCCGGTCGGCAGGACGGGGAGGAGCGCGGCGGCACGCGCGGCTCAGATGTCCCTGAACGTCTCGATCTGGGCGCCCACCGAGTTGAGGCGCTCCGCCAGGTCCTCGTAGCCCCGGTTGATGACGTAGACGTTGCGCAGGACCGAGGTGCCCTCGGCCGCCATCATCGCGAGGAGGACGACGACCGCCGGGCGCAGCGCGGGCGGGCACATCATCTCGGAGGCGCGCCAGCGGGTCGGGCCCTCGACCAGGACGCGGTGCGGGTCGAGGAGCTGGAGACGGCCGCCGAGGCGGTTGAGGTCGGTCAGGTAGACCGCGCGGTTGTCGTAGACCCAGTCGTGGATGAGGGTCTTGCCCTGGGCCACGGCGGCGATCGCCGCGAAGAACGGGACGTTGTCGATGTTCAGGCCGGGGAAGGGCATGGGGTGGATCTTGTCGATCGGCGCCTCCAGCTTGGAGGGACGGACCGTCAGGTCGGTCAGGCGGGTGCGGCCGTTGTCCGCGACGTACTCCGTGGAGCGGTCGTGGTCGAGACCCATCTCCTCCAGGACCGCCAGCTCGATCTCCAGGAACTCGATCGGCACGCGGCGCACGGTGAGTTCGGACTCCGTGACGACGGCGGCGGCGATGAGGCTCATCGCCTCGACCGGGTCCTCGGAGGGCGAGTAGTCCACGTCGACGTCGATGTCGGGCACGCCGTGCACCGTGAGCGTCGTGGTGCCGATGCCGTCGACCCGTACGCCCAGGGCCTCCAGGAAGAAGCACAGGTCCTGGACCATGTAGTTCGACGAGGCGTTGCGGATCGTCGTGACGCCGCTGTTGCGCGCGGCGGCGAGCAGCGCGTTCTCGGTCACGGTGTCGCCGCGCTCGGTCAGCACGATCGGGCGGTCGGGGACGATGGCCCGCTCCACGGCCGCGTGGTACAGCCCCTCGGTCGCCGTGATGTCGAGACCGAAGCGGCGCAGCGCGATCATGTGCGGCTCGATGGTCCGCGTCCCGAGGTCGCAGCCGCCCGCGTACGGGAGCGTGAAGTGGTCCATGCGGTGCAGCAGCGGGCCCAGGAACATGATGATCGAACGGGTGCGGCGCGCCGCGTCCGCGTCGATCGCCGCCATGTTCAGCTCGGCAGGGGGGACCAGCTCCAGGTCCTTGCCCTCGTTGATCCAGCGCGCCTTGACGCCGATCGACGAGAGGACTTCGAGGAGACGGTAGACCTCCTCGATGCGGGCCACGCGCCGCAGCGTCGTACGGCCCTTGTTGAGCAGGCTCGCGCACAGCAGCGCGACGCAGGCGTTCTTGCTCGTCTTGACGTCGATCGCTCCCGACAGCTGGCGACCGCCGACCACCCGCAGGTGCATCGGGCCGGAGTACCCGAGCGAGACGATCTCGCTGTCCAGGGCCTCCCCGATACGTGCGATCATCTCAAGACTGATGTTCTGATTCCCGCGCTCGATCCTGTTCACCGCACTCTGGCTCGTGGCCAGCGCTTCGGCGAGCTGCGCCTGTGACCAGCCGCGATGCTGACGGGCGTCACGGATGAGCTTGCCGATGCGTACGAGGTAATCGTCTGCCATGAACGCAGGCTATCTCAGATATGAGATCGTCGCCGCTTGGGGGGTGAGGGGCCCGTGAGGTCGCGTGCCGCCGGGCCGCGGGGCGTCATGCCCGCTGCGCAGCAGGCAAGGTGAGGGCATTTCAGTGAACCCCGGCAGCGCCGTCCGCGCCACTCGGGCGACAGCGCGTGCCCCGGAGCCGTTGCGCCGCCTCGTGTACCCGCCGCAGGGCGCGCTCATGCGCTACGGCGTGAACATCCCCGGCTTCGGTGACTTCGCCGACCCGCGCACGGTCGCCCTCCGGGCCCGCATCGCGGAGGAGGCCTGCTGGGACGGGCTCTTCGTGCGGGATCACGTGCGGCACCGCGGGACCACGTGCGGCACCGCGGGACCACGTGCGGCACGACGGGGAGCGCGGCAGGGGTGTTCCCTTCGGCGACCCCTGGATGCTCCGCACGGCCGCGGCGCTCGCCACCGCGCGCCTGCGCCCGGGCACCCTCCTCGTCCCCGTCCCGCGCCGCCGCCCCCGCCCACGCGCCCGCCAGGTCGCCACGCTCGACGCGCTCAGCGGCGGCCGGGTCGTCCTCGGCGCCGGTCTCGGCGGCCCGGTCGAGGGCGAAGCCTTCGGCGAGCCCACAAACCCGCGCGTCCTCGCCGGGACGCTCGACGAGGGCCTCGGGCCGCTCGCCCGCTACTGGACGGGCGAGCGCGTCACGCACCACGGTGCCCACTGGACCGTGGAGGGCGCCCAGTTGCTGCCCGCGAGCGTGCGGCGCCCGCGCCCGCCCGTGCGGACCGGCGGCCTCTCGCCGCGCGACCCGGACCGTGCGGCCGAACTGATCGCGCCGTACGCGGAGGCGGGGCGACGTGGTGGGGCGGGCGCCGGGCGGGGACGGGGAGCGCGTCGACCGGCTCGCCCCGTCCCGCGCCGCGTCGAGGCGGGCCCGCCCGCGTGCTGAGCGCCCGGGGGCCGAGGGTGACGCGCGCCACGCGCCCGTACCGCCACCGCAATGGCCGTACCGCGCCGGGCGGCGCGAAACCCGCGATTCCGGCAGGGCGTAACCGTACGAAAACGCCCCAGAACTCCCGGCGTCCCTCCTCCCGCGTCGCCGCCGGGCCGCCCCGTGCCGTCCGCTTCCCGTGCAGCGCCCGGCGGCCCGGGGCATGACCGGGCGGGCCGCGTGTATTAGGGTTATCTCGACATCGAGATATCTGCCGAGGCGCACCGCGACCGCCGCCCCGGGTAAGGGTTACCTAACTAAGCCCTACCTTAGCTGACGGGATCGGCGGCATGGCGGCAGCATTGTGGTGGTACGCGCACAGAAATGAAGGAGACTGTCGTGTCGGCGAACAGCTTCGACGCCCGCAGCACGCTGCGCGTGGGTGACGAGTCGTACGAGATCTTCAGGCTGGACAAGGTCGAGGGCTCTGCTCGCCTTCCCTACAGCCTCAAGGTGCTGCTGGAGAACCTGCTCCGCACGGAGGACGGCGCGAACATCACCGCCGACCACATCCGGGCCATCGGCAACTGGGACTCGCAGGCCCAGCCGAGCCAGGAGATCCAGTTCACCCCCGCCCGCGTGATCATGCAGGACTTCACCGGCGTTCCCTGCGTCGTCGACCTCGCCACGATGCGCGAGGCCGTCAAGGAGCTGGGCGGCGACGCCTCCAAGATCAACCCGCTCGCCCCCGCCGAGCTGGTCATCGACCACTCGGTCATCGCGGACAAGTTCGGCACCAACGAAGCGTTCAAGGAGAACGTGGAGCTGGAGTACGGCCGCAACCGCGAGCGCTACCAGTTCCTGCGCTGGGGCCAGACCGCCTTCGACGAGTTCAAGGTCGTCCCGCCGGGCACCGGCATCGTCCACCAGGTCAACATCGAGCACCTGGCCCGTACCGTCATGGTCCGGGGCGGCCAGGCGTACCCCGACACGCTCGTCGGCACCGACTCGCACACCACGATGGTCAACGGCCTCGGCGTGCTCGGCTGGGGCGTCGGCGGCATCGAGGCCGAGGCCGCGATGCTCGGCCAGCCGGTCTCGATGCTCATCCCGCGCGTCGTCGGCTTCAAGCTCACGGGTGAGCTGAAGCCCGGCACCACCGCGACCGACCTCGTGCTCACCATCACCGAGATGCTCCGCAAGCACGGTGTGGTCGGCAAGTTCGTCGAGTTCTACGGCGAGGGCGTCGCCGCCACCTCGCTCGCCAACCGCGCCACCATCGGCAACATGTCGCCGGAGTTCGGCTCCACCGCCGCGATCTTCCCGATCGACGGCGAGACGCTGAACTACCTGCGCCTGACGGGCCGCAGCAAGCAGCAGGTCGACCTGGTCGAGGCGTACGCCAAGGAGCAGGGCCTGTGGCTCGACCCGGCCGCCGAGCCGGACTTCTCCGAGAAGCTGGAGCTGGACCTCTCCACGGTCGTCCCCTCCATCGCGGGCCCGAAGCGCCCCCAGGACCGCATCGTCCTGGCCGAGGCCGCCCAGCAGTTCGTCAGCGACGTGCGCAACTACGTCTCCGACGCGGGCGTGGACGAGGCGGGCCAGGAGTCCTTCCCGGCCTCCGACTCGCCGGCCGTCTCCAACGGCGTGCCGAGCAACCCGGCGACCGTGACCGCCCCCGACGGCACGACGTACGAGCTGGACCACGGCGCCGTCACCGTCGCCGCGATCACCTCCTGCACCAACACATCGAACCCGTACGTCATGGTCGCCGCCGCGCTCGTGGCGAAGAAGGCGGTCGAGAAGGGCCTGACCCGCAAGCCGTGGGTCAAGACCACGCTCGCCCCGGGCTCGAAGGTCGTCACCGACTACTTCGACAAGGCGGGCCTGACCCCGTACCTCGACAAGGTCGGCTTCAACCTGGTCGGTTACGGCTGCACGACCTGCATCGGCAACTCGGGCCCGCTGCCCGACGAGGTCTCCCAGGCCGTCAACGACAACGACCTGGCCGTCACCTCGGTGCTCTCCGGCAACCGCAACTTCGAGGGCCGGATCAACCCCGACGTCAAGATGAACTACCTGGCGTCCCCGCCCCTCGTCGTCGCCTACGCGCTCGCCGGGTCGATGAAGATCGACATCACCAAGGACGCGCTCGGCACCGACCAGAACGGCGCCCCCGTCTTCCTCGCGGACGTCTGGCCGAGCGAGGCCGAGGTGAACGAGGTCGTCGCCAGCGCCATCGGCGAGGACATGTTCGAGAAGTCCTACGAGGACGTCTTCGCGGGCGACGCCCAGTGGCAGGCCCTCCCGGTCCCCACCGGCAACACCTTCGAGTGGGACCCGCAGTCCACCTACGTGCGCAAGCCCCCGTACTTCGAGGGCATGGAGATGGAGCCGGCCCCGGTCCAGGACATCTCCGGCGCCCGCGTGCTCGCCAAGCTCGGCGACTCGGTCACCACCGACCACATCTCCCCCGCCGGTGCCATCAAGGCCGATACCCCGGCCGGCAAGTACCTCACCGAGCACGGTGTCGAGCGGCGCGACTTCAACTCCTACGGCTCCCGCCGCGGGAACCACGAGGTCATGATCCGCGGCACCTTCGCCAACATCCGCCTGCGCAACCAGATCGCGCCGGGCACCGAGGGCGGCTTCACGCGTGACTTCACGCAGGAGGGCGGCCCGGTCGGCTTCATCTACGACGCCTCGCGCCACTACATCGAGCAGGGCATCCCGCTCGTCGTCCTCGCGGGCAAGGAGTACGGTTCCGGCTCCTCGCGCGACTGGGCGGCCAAGGGCACCGCGCTCCTCGGCGTCAAGGCCGTCATCGCCGAGTCGTACGAGCGCATCCACCGCTCGAACCTCATCGGCATGGGCGTCCTGCCGCTCCAGTTCCCCGAGGGCCAGACCGCCGAGACCCTCGGCCTCACCGGCGAGGAGACCTTCTCCTTCTCCGGCGTGACCGAGCTGAACAACGGCACGACCCCGCGCACGGTCAAGGTCACCACCGACACCGGCGTGGAGTTCGACGCGGTCGTCCGCATCGACACCCCCGGCGAGGCGGACTACTACCGCAACGGCGGCATCATGCAGTACGTGCTCCGCTCGCTGATCCGCAAGTGACGCGAGCCCGCCCCTGAGGGCGGCGGCACACGGTGAGGGCCCCTTCCCGGCGACGGGAGGGGGCCCTTTCGCGTCCTCGCTGAAAGCGGAGCGCCTCATTCCTGCGCGCTCTCCCGAACTCCCGCACCCTGTCCCGTACTTCGTTGAGCGGGGGAACAATCGCCGGTGCACGCGTCCCCAAAAACCCCTCTGTACTGGGAAGTTGCCGACACCTCCGGCTACCTGGCGTTTCCCCGATGTCTCAACTAGGGAAAGTTCCAAGGCCAATGAGGCTTTCGATCTTGCCCCCTGTACCGCAAGTGGACTATACCTGTCGGCGACCGCCCGGGCCGGAAAGCCGGACCCGCGCGGAACCGGGGGAGAAGGGCACGGACACACGGGCGGCCACGCTCGCACGGCGCCGTTCCGCACCCAACCGGCGCGCACCACCCCGCAGTTCCAGCACGACCCCAGTCACACTTCACCGCGGTGCCGGGGAAGGTCCGGTTCACCGCCTGAGTCCTGGATGAAAGCGAGGACTTGAGCATGGGATCTTCCCGAGCGAACGGCCACGGTCTCGGCCGGCGCGACCTCATCAAGCGTTCCGCCGCGATCGGTCTCGTCACCGTGCCCACGATGAGCTTCCTGGCCTCCTGTGCCAGCAGCGACAGCGGCTCCGACGACAAGCCGGAGAAGAAGGGCACCAAGAGCGGGAAGAACCCGCTCGGCGTCAATGAGAGCGCGCCGCTCGACTTCGTCCTCTTCGACGGGGGCTTCGGCAGCGAGTACGGCAAGGACGCCGTCGCGATCTACGAGAAGAACTTCCCCAAGGCGAAGGTGAAGTTCACTCCCACCCAGAAGATCCAGTCCACGCTCCAGCCGCGCTTCAACGGCGGCACCCCGCCGGACCTCATCGACAACTCCGGCGCCGAGCAGATGGACATGGGCGTCCTCGTCGGCAAGAAGCAGCTCGCCGACCTCACCCCGCTCCTCGACGCGCCCTCCTACGACGACCCGGCCAAGAAGGTGCGCGACACACTGCGCCCCGGCATCGTCGAGATGGGCCAGTACGAGGGCGAGGCCTGCTACGTCTTCAACTACGCCTACACCGTCTACGGCGTGTGGTACTCGCAGACCGCCCTCGACAAGCTGGAGGTGGAGTACCCCGAGACCTGGGACGACATGCTCAAGGTCTGCGCCGCGGCGAAGAAGAAGGGCATCGCCGGCTGGACCTACGCGGGCAAGTACCCGTACTACATCCCGTTCTCGCTCTTCCCGTTCATCGGCAAGATCGGCGGCCGCAAGGTACTCGACGCGATCGACAACCTGGAGCCGAACGCCTGGAAGGACCCCGCCGTCAAGTCCGCCTTCGAGGCGTACTACGAGCTGTACAAGAAGGGTTACGTCCTCAAGGGCACCCCCGGCCTCGACCACATCCAGTCGCAGACCGAGTGGACCAAGGGCAACGCGCTCTTCATCCCCAACGGTTCCTGGGTCGAGAACGAGGCGGCGAAGACCACGCCCAAGGACTTCCAGATGAAGGTCGCCGCGCCCTCCAGCCTCGACAGCTCGGACGCGCTGCCCTTCGGCACCCTGTGGGCGTCGGGCGGCGAGCCGTTCATCGTCCCGAAGAACGCCAAGAACCCCGACGGCGGCATGGAGCAGCTCCGCGTCATGCTCTCCGAGGCCAGTTCGAAGAACTTCACGCAGAAGGTGAAGTCCCTCTCCGCGCTCAACGGCGGCACCGACGGGCTCGAACTCTCCACCGCCCTCCAGTCCGGCATCGACGCGCTCGACAAGGCCGGCGAGAACGTCCTCAACCCGCGCCTCCAGGACTGGTACGTCGACCTCAACAAGCAGAAGATCGGCGTCGGTGCCCTCGGCGAGATGATGGCGGGGCGCATGAGCCCGGCCGAGGCGATCAAGAAGTGCCAGGAGTTCGCCGACGCCGCCGCCAAGGACGACTCGATCCCCCACTACAAGCACAGCTGATGGCGAGCGAGCACAGCGCAGCCGGAGCCGGAGCGGACCTCGCGTCCGCCCCGGCCACCGGCCGTACGCGGAAAACAGCCCAGGGCCGCGCGAGCAAGCGCCCCCGCAGTGCCGCCGACCGCGGCAAGTACCCCTTCGTCATCGGCTTCCTGATCGTCCCGCTCGCGCTCTACGCGGTCTTCGTGATCTGGCCGTTCATCCAGGCCATCTACTACTCCTTCACGGACTGGACCGGCCTGAGCCCCGACTTCAAGATGGTCGGTTTCGACAACTACAAGAAGATGTTCGACGACGACACCTTCTGGAAGTCGGCGCAGCACAGCGTCACCTACGTCGTCCTGCTGCCCGTCATCGTCCTCGGCATCGCGCTCTTCCTGTCGTTCATGATCAACGTGGGCGGGCGGCGCAGGAAGGGCGCGGCGATCGCGGGCGTACGCGGCTCGTCGTTCTACAAGATCGTCTACTTCTTCCCGCAGGTCCTCTCGATCGCGATCGTGGCCCTGCTCTTCCAGTTCGCCTACAACCCGAAGACCGGCGCGCTCAACTCCGTGCTGCGCGGCGTCGGTCTCGGCGGCGTCCAGCCGGAGTGGCTCGGGGACCCGAACCTCGCCCTGTGGTGCATCATGGCCGTCCTCGTGTGGACGCAGGTCGGCTTCTTCGTGGTGCTCTTCTCGGCCGGGATGGCCTCGATCCCCTCGGAGCTGTACGAGGCGGCGCTGCTCGACGGCGCGGGGCGCTTCACGACCTTCTTCCGCCTCACCCTGCCCCTGCTGTGGGACACCGTGCAGTCCGGCTGGGTCTACATGGGCATCCTCTCGCTCGGCGCGGAGGCCTTCGCCGTCGTCCAGATCATGTCGGTGGGCCCCGGCGGCCCGGCCGACTCCACCACTGTGCTGCCGCTGCTCGTCTACCAGAAGGCGTTCGGCCAGGGACAGGCGGGCTACGCCACGACCATCGGTGTCGCCCTGCTCGTCATCACGCTGATCTTCTCCGGCCTCGTGATGCGGCTGGGCAGGCGCGAGCGGCTGGAGTTCTGATGAAGACCACCGACACCCCACCCCCGGCGGAGCAGGGCGAGCCGGCCGACGCGGCCCCCGGGGCCCTCGTACCCGGGCAGGACGGCCCCGGCGGCCCGGACGGCCCCGGCGGCCCGGACGGCCCCGGCGGCCCGGACGGCCCCGGCGGCCCGGAAGGCCCCGGCGGCCCGGGAGGACCCGACGGCCCGGTGGGCACGACGGGCCGTACGGGCACCGCGGGGGCACCGAGGCCGCGCGGCGGGGCGAAGACCGGCGGCGTGCTCAACGTCTTCTCGCACGGCTTCCTCGTGATCTGGGCGATCCTCGTCGTCATGCCGCTCCTGTGGGCGGTCATGACCTCCTTCAAGGACGACGGGTCGATCTTCAACCACCCGTGGGCCCTGCCGGACTCGCTGCACTTCGACAACTGGTCGCGGGCGTGGACCAACGCCCACATGAGCGACTACTTCCTCCACACGGTCGTCGTGGTGGGCTTCTCGCTCGTCGGCACCCTGCTGCTCGGATCGATGTGCGCCTACGTCCTGGCGCGCTTCGACTTCCCCGGCAACCGCTTCATCTACTACCTGTTCGTGGGCGGGATGAGCTTCCCCGTCATCCTCGCGCTCGTGCCGCTCTTCTTCGTCATGAAGAACCTCGGGCTGCTCAACACGACCCACGGCCTGATCCTCGTCTACATCGCGTACTCGCTGCCCTTCACGGTCTTCTTCCTCACCTCCTTCTTCCGTACCCTGCCGGGCTCGGTGGCCGAGGCGGCGATGATCGACGGGGCGTCCCACACGCGTACCTTCTTCCAGATCATGCTGCCGATGGCCCGGCCCGGGCTCATCAGCGTCGGGATCTTCAACTTCCTCGGGCAGTGGAACCAGTACCTGCTGCCCACGGTGCTCAACACCGACGAGGACAAGAAGGTCCTCACCCAGGGGCTCGTGGCCCTCGCCACGAGCCAGGGCTACAAGGGCGACTACTCGGGCCTCTTCGCCGGACTCGTGATGGCGATGCTCCCGGTGCTCGCCGCGTACATCCTCTTCCAGCGCCAGGTGCAGGAAGGGCTCACGGCGGGGGCCGTGAAGTAGCGGCGGCAGAGGGAAGGGCGAGCGGCGCGCAAGTGTGAGCGCCCGTGATGCCCTCGCTGATTCACCCTTCGCGCAAGCGAACTGACATAACATCGGCCCGGCCGGAAAGCACCGCGCCGGCCGCGCGCCCCTCGGGGCCGCGGCGGGCGCGGTCTTCCGCGTGTCCTGGACCGCCCCCTGCGCGCGGTGACGGTCCGCTCACGCCCGTACAACGAACTCCGTCAAGGACTTGACTGCGGCAACCCCGACAGCGGAACTTGGAGTTCATAACTTGTACGTGGCCGCCGTCACTCCGAGTGACCGGTCGCGGGTGCCCCCCTGCGGGGTGCCCGGTCGAGGGCGGGAGTGGATGGGGCAATGGAGACTCCGGGGTCGCAGTCGTCGCTGCACCGGGCCAATCTGGAACGCGTCGTACGGGCGGTGCGGCTCGCCGGCTCGTTGACGCAGGCGGAGATCGCGCGGACGACCGGGCTCTCCGCGGCCACCGTCTCCAACATCGTCCGCGAGCTGCGCGAGATCGGGACCGTCGAGGTCACGCCCACGTCGGCGGGCGGGCGCAGGGCGCGCAGCGTCTCGCTGAGCGGCAACGCGGGCATCGTCATCGGCGTCGACTTCGGCCACACGCACCTGCGGGTCGCGCTCGGCAACCTCGCGCACCAGGTGCTCGCCGAGGAGTCCGAGCCGCTCGACGTGGACGCCTCGGCCGCGCAGGGCCTGGACCGGGCCGAGGAGGTCGTGGCCAGGCTCATCTCGGCGACCGGCGTGGACGAGGCGAAGATCGCGGGCGTGGGGCTCGGCGTGCCGGGGCCCATCGACGTGGAGTCCGGGACGCTCGGCTCCACGTCGATCCTGCCCGGCTGGTCGGGCACCCGCCCCGCGCAGGAGCTGAGCGGAAGGCTCGGGGTGCCCGTGCACGTCGACAACGACGCCAACCTGGGGGCGCTCGGCGAGCTGGTGTGGGGCGCGGGGCGCGGCGTGCGCGATCTCGCCTACATCAAGGTCGCGAGCGGCGTCGGGGCCGGGCTCGTCATCGACGGGCGCATCTACCGGGGCCCCGGCGGCACGGCGGGCGAGATCGGGCACATCACGCTCGACGAGTCGGGCCCGGTGTGCCGCTGCGGCAACCGCGGCTGCCTGGAGACGTTCACGGCCGCGCGCTACGTGCTGCCGCTGCTGCACTCCAGCCACGGCACCGATCTCACCCTGGAGCGCATGGTGCGCCTGGCCCGCGAGGGCGACCCGGGGTGCAGGCGCGTCGTGGGCGACGTGGGGCGGCACATCGGCAGCGGGGTCGCCAACCTCTGCAATCTGCTCAATCCCAGCCGCGTCGTGCTCGGCGGGGACCTCGCGGAGGCGGGGGAGCTGATCCTCGGGCCCATCCGCGAGTCGGTCGGGCGGTACGCGATCCCGAGCGCGGCGCGGCAGCTCTCCGTGCTCCCCGGGGCCCTCGGCGGGCGGGCCGAGGTCCTGGGAGCGCTCGCCCTCGCGCTGAGTGAAATGGGGGATTCGACCCTCTTGGAAGCGCCGGTTCCGGCCGCGCGTCCTGCCTTCACTTAGCAAACGCATGACACCGTTGCCATCTCGTTAAGTATTAACTCCTTGACGCCGCTCGCGCGGCCGAGTTGACTTCCAGCCACCTCGGCCGCAGCGACGCGGCCTCGTCAGGGAGGTTTCAATGAACACGCGTATGCGTCGTGCTGCCTTTGCCTTTGCCGCCACGGGCCTCGCCGTCTCGCTGGCCGCTTGCGGGTCCGCCAAGGAGAGCGACGACGGCAAGAAGGACGACGCCAAGTCGTCCTCGTCGAGCAAGTCCAAGGGCGACGCGCTGAAGATAGGTCTGCTCCTCCCGGAGAACCAGACCGCTCGCTACGAGAAGTTCGACAAGCCGCTGATCACCGCCAAGGTCAAGGAGCTGACCAACGGCAAGGGCACGGTCGTCTACAACAACGCCAAGCAGGACGCGAGCCTTCAGGCGCAGCAGGTCGACACGATGATCACCAACAAGGTGGACGTCCTGATCGTCGACGCCGTGGACGCCAAGGCCATCCGCTCCTCGGTGCAGAAGGCCGTGGACGACGGCATCAAGGTCGTGGCGTACGACCGCCTGGCCGAGGGCCCCATCTCCGCCTACACCTCCTTCGACAACCAGTCGGTCGGCAAGGCGCAGGGCGAGGCCCTGCTCAAGGCCCTGGGCGACAAGGCGAAGAAGGGCAAGATCGTCATGATGAACGGGTCGGCGACCGACCCGAACGCGGGCGACTACAAGAAGGGCGCGCACTCCGTCCTCGACGGCAAGGTCAGCGTCGGCAAGGAGTACGACACCAAGGAGTGGAAGCCGGAGAACGCCAACTCCAACATGGAGGGCGCCATCTCGGCTCTCGGCAAGAAGAACATCGTCGGCGTCTACTCCGCCAACGACGGCATGGCCGGCGGTATCATCACCGCCCTCAAGGCCGCCGGTATCTCGCCGCTCCCCCCGGTCACCGGTCAGGACGCGGAGCTGGCCGCCGTGCAGCGCATCCTCAGCGGTGAGCAGTACATGAGCGTCTACAAGTCCTACCCGACCGAGGCCAACACGGTCGCCGAGCTGGCCGTCGCGATCGGCAAGGGCGAGGACCTCGCCTCCCTGGCGCCCGACAAGGTCGACAGCGGCACCGACAAGGCGATCCCGAGCAAGATCATCCCCGTTGTCTCGCTGACCAAGGACAACATCCAGGACACCGTCCTGAAGGAGAAGTTCTACAAGCTCTCCGAGATCTGCACCGCCAACTACAAGGACGCCTGCGACAAGGCCGGCCTGAAGTAAGCGCGGTCGAGACGGCGCTCACGCGGTCCACGGGCCCGTGAGCGCCCTCGTCTCGCTCCCACCCAGACCTGTCCGGTGCCCCGCCCCCTCACCAGTCCCGCTAACGGGACGGGGCGCCGGACGGACCACGGGCGGGAATCCCCCCAATCTGCTCAACCCACCGCGTCCGGTCACCCCCAACGGACGCGGCATCCCCGCCGGTCAGGCGGCGAAGGAGATGGTTCACGTGTCCGCTGCGCCCGTGTTGGCGTTGCGCGGGGTCTCCAAGCGGTTCGGTGCCGTTCAGGCGCTCACCGACGTAGAGCTTGAGGTCCACGCTGGTGAGGTGCTCGCCCTGGTCGGCGACAACGGCGCCGGTAAGTCCACTCTGGTCAAGACGATCGCGGGTGCCCACTCCATCGATGACGGTGTCATCGAGTGGGAGGGCCGGCCGGTCTCGATCAACCGCCCCCACGACGCCCAGGAGCTGGGCATCGCCACCGTGTACCAGGACCTGTCGCTGTGCGACAACCTGGACGTGGTCGGCAACCTCTTCCTCGGTCGTGAGGTGCGCCGCTGGGGCGTGCTCGACGAGGTCGAGATGGAGCGCCGCGCCCGCGAGCTGCTCACCACGCTCTCCATCCGCATCCCGAGCGTCCGCATCCCGGTCGCCTCGCTCTCGGGTGGCCAGCGCCAGACCGTCGCCATCGCGCGCTCGATGCTCGGCGACCCCAAGCTCGTCATCCTCGACGAGCCCACCGCGGCCCTCGGCGTCGAGCAGACCGCCCAGGTCCTTGACCTCGTGGAGCGCCTGCGCGAGCAGGGCCTCGCGGTCGTCCTCATCAGCCACAACATGGCCGACGTGAAGTCCGTCGCGGACAACGTCGCCGTCCTGCGGCTCGGTCGCAACAACGGCGTCTTCCCCGTGAAGACGACCTCCCAGGAAGAGATCATCTCCGCCATCACCGGTGCCACGGAGAACGCCGTGACCCGTCGCGCGGCCCGCAGTGGGGGAGTGCAGAAGTGAGCGCCCAGAACGTGAAGAACGACAAGCCGGGGGCGGTGCAGGACAGCACCGGCAACCCGGAGAGCGCCGCGGGCTCGGTCGCCGCGGTCGACCCCCGTCTGCTCGTGCGCGAGCAGGGTTTCGCGGGCTACTGGACCGAGTTCAAGCGCAAGATACGCGGCGGCGAGCTGGGCACCATGCCCGTCATCGCCGGTCTCGTCGTCATCTGGATCATCTTCCAGAGCCTGAACTCGGGCTTCCTCACCGCAGGCAACCTCACCGCCATGAGCATCACGATGGTCGGCACGGGCCTCATCGCGGTGGGTATCGTCTTCGTCCTGCTGCTCGGTGAGATCGACCTGTCGGTCGGCTCCGTCAGCGGTGTCGCGGGCGCCTTCTCGGCGGTCCTCTCCGTCAACCACGGGGTGAACGACTGGCTGGCGATCCTCATCGCCATCGTCACCTGCCTCGTCATCGGCGCCATCCACGGCTTCTTCTTCGCCCGCCTCGGTGCCCCCGCCTTCGCCGTCACCCTCGCCGGACTGCTGTTCTGGCAGGGCTTCATGCTCCAGATCCTCGGCGACAACGGGACGATCAACCTCAACCCCGACGGCGGGATCGTCAAGCTCACCACCTACTACTTCAGCGACGTCGCCGTGGGCTACGGCATCGCGCTCGTCACGGTGGTGCTCTTCTTCCTCAGCTCCTTCTCCGACGCCCGTCGTCGCAAGGCGGCCGACGTCCCCTCGCGCCCGCTCAGCGAGATCATCCTGCGGACCGTGCTGCTCGCCGTGCTGGCCTTCGCCGTGGCGATCATGCTCAACCAGTACAAGGGCACCCCGCTCGCGCTGGTCGTCTTCCTCGCCCTCGTGGTCCTCACGGACTTCGTGCTGCGCCGTACCCCCTACGGCCGCAAGGTCTTCGCCCTCGGTGGCAGCGTCGAGGCCTCGCGGCGCGCGGGCATCAACGTCACCCTGATCCGGATCTCGGTCTTCGGTGTCGCGGGCGCCTTCGCGGGGGCCGGTGGCCTCTTCCTGGCCTCCAAGATCGCCACCGCCAACCAGGGCGCCGGTACCGGTGACCTGCTGATGAACTCCATCGCCGCGGCCGTCATCGGCGGCGTCAGCCTCTTCGGCGGACGCGGCCGCACCTGGCACGCGCTGCTCGGTGTCCTCGTCATCAGCTCGATCCAGAACGGTCTCGCCCTGGAGGGCGTCGCGTCCCCGATCCAGTACATGATCACCGGCGCGGTGCTGCTCGCCACGGTCGTCATCGACTCCGTGACCCGCAAGACCCAGAAGTCCGCCGGTCGCGCCTGACGGCTGCCGGCGCCCCCGGGTGCCCCGTCCCCTCGTCTCCGTACGAGAGGGCGGGGCACCCGGCCGTTCGGCCCACCCGGCCGTTCGGCCCACCCGGCGCTTGAGAGGCCCGGCCGGGGGGGCGGAGCCCCGAGTCCTCCGCCCCGGCGCGGGGAGGGACGCGGGGCAAATGGCCCCCCGGCTGGCCCGCGCCCCCACGAAGGTGGATCATGGACCGGCCCCGCCACCGCGCAGGACGTGAGATTCGTCCCCCGGAACCGGTGACGGGCCCCGGAGGCGGAACATTAGACTCGCAAGACCGCCCGACCCGGCAAGGATCGACCGCTCTACTGCAAGGAGGCACGGGTGCCGCTGCTGACCCGCATCACGGGACCGCGCGATCTGGACCGGCTCAGCCCTGAGCAGCTCGAAGAACTGGCCGGGGAGATCAGGACCTTCCTCGTGGAAGCCGTCTCCAAGACCGGCGGCCACCTCGGCCCCAACCTCGGGGTCGTCGAACTGACGATCGCCCTGCACCGCGTCTTCGAGTCCCCGCGCGACCGCGTCCTCTTCGACACCGGCCACCAGGCCTACGTGCACAAGCTCCTCACCGGGCGCCAGGACTTCTCCCGGCTGCGCTCCAAGGGCGGCCTCTCCGGCTACCCCTCGCGCGCCGAGTCCGCGCACGACGTCATCGAGAACAGCCACGCGTCGACGGTGCTCGGCTGGGCCGACGGCCTCGCGAAGGCCAACCAGGTCCTCGGCAAGGACGACCATGTCGTCGCCGTCATCGGCGACGGCGCCCTGACGGGCGGCATGGCCTGGGAGGCGCTCAACAACATCGCCGCCGCCAAGGACCGCCCCCTCGTCCTCGTCGTCAACGACAACGAGCGCTCCTACGCGCCCACGATCGGTGGCCTCGCCAACCACCTCGCCACGCTCCGTACCACCGACGGCTATGAGCGCTTCCTCACCCGCGGCAAGGAGATGCTGGAGCGCACCCCCGTCGTGGGCCGCCCGCTCTACGAGACGCTGCACGGCGCGAAGAAGGGCCTCAAGGACTTCATCGCCCCGCAGGGCATGTTCGAGGACCTCGGCCTGAAGTACGTCGGCCCCATCGACGGCCACGACCTGGAAGCCCTGGAGTCCGCCCTCACGCGCGCCAAGCGCTTCGGCGGACCCGTCATCGTGCACTGCATCACGCAGAAGGGCCGCGGCTACGAGCACGCGGAGCACGACGAGGCCGACCGCTTCCACGGCATCGGCCCGATCCACCCCGACACCGGGCTCCCGGTCAAGACCGCCGCCGCGAGCTGGACCTCCGTCTTCGGCGACGAGATGGTCCGCATCGGCCGCGAGCGCGAGGACCTCGTCGCGATCACCGCGGCGATGCTCCAGCCCGTGGGCCTCAAGAAGTTCGCCGAGGCCTTCCCCGAGCGCGTCTACGACGTCGGCATCGCCGAGCAGCACGCCGCCGTCTCCGCCGCCGGGCTCGCGACCGGCGGCCTCCACCCCGTCTTCGCCGTCTACGCGACGTTCCTCAACCGCGCCTTCGACCAGGTCCTCATGGACGTCGCACTGCACAAGTGCGGCGTGACCTTCGTCCTGGACCGCGCGGGCGTCACGGGCGACGACGGTGCCTCGCACAACGGCATGTGGGACATGTCGCTGCTCCAGATCGTCCCCGGGCTGCGGATCTCCGCGCCCCGCGACGCCGAGCAGCTGCGCGCCCAGCTCCGCGAGGCCGTCGCCGTCGAGGACGCGCCGACCGCGGTCCGCTACTCCAAGGGCGTCGTGGGGCCCGCCGTCCCCGCCGTGGGCCGCGTCGGCGGCATGGACGTCCTGCGCGAGGCCGGTACCGAGCACCCCGACGTGCTCCTCGTCTCCGTCGGCGCGCTCGCCCCGATGTGCCTGGAGACCGCGAAGCTCCTCGACAAGCAGGGCATCTCCACGACCGTCGTCGACCCGCGCTGGGTCAAGCCGGTCGACGAGGCCCTCGCCCCGCTCGCCGAGAAGCACCGCATCGTCGTGACCGTCGAGGACAACAGCCGCGTCGGCGGCGTCGGCTCCGCGATCGCCCAGGCGCTGCGCGACGCGGGCGTCGACCTCCCGCTGCGCGACTTCGGCATCCCGCCGCGCTTCCTCGACCACGCCTCGCGCAAGGAGGTGCTCGCCGAGATCGGCCTCACGGCCCCGGACATCGCCCGCCAGGTGACCGGGCTCGTCGCGGGCCTCCAGGGCGCGTACGAGACCGAGCGGGCCACCGCCGACGAGCAGGTGGAGCGCACGCGCGACTGAACGCGCTGCTCCCTCCGGGTAAGGGCCGCCGGTGAAACCCCTCTTCAGGGTGGAAACGGCGGCCCATCCGCGTGAAAGAAGCCGTGGCCGGGCACACGTGGCCCATCGCCTTCGCGATCATGCGTGCACCCGAGGGTGGGAGGTCGCCCGTTGAACAGCCACAGCCCCTTCCGTGCGCGGACCCTGTTCCGCACGAAGAACATCGAGCAGTCGATCAAGGACACCGAGGACCCCGAGCGCGCGCTCAGGAAATCCCTCTCCGCGCTCGACCTGACCGTCTTCGGCGTCGGGGTCGTCATCGGCACCGGGATCTTCGTGCTCACGGGGAAGGTCGCCAAGCAGAACGCGGGCCCCTCGGTGGCCATCGCCTTCGCCGTCGCCGGGGTCGTGTGCGCGCTCGCCGCGCTGTGCTACGCCGAGTTCTCGTCGACGGTCCCTGTCGCGGGCTCCGCGTACACCTTCTCCTACGCCTCGCTCGGCGAGTTCCCCGCCTGGATCATCGGCTGGGACCTCATCCTCGAACTCGCGCTCGGCTCGGCGGTGGTGGCGGTCGGCTGGTCCGGCTACATCCGCTCCCTCCTCGACACCGCCGGATTCCACCTGCCGCAGTGGCTCAGCGGCACGCACGACGGGCACTTCGGCTTCGACCTGCTCGCTGCCCTCCTCGTCGTGGTCCTCACCGGCATCCTCGTCGCGGGCACCAAGCTCTCCTCGCGCGTCACGAACGTCATCGTCGCGGTCAAGGTGACGGTCGTCCTGATCGTCGTCATCGTCGGCGCCTTCTTCATCACGGGCGCCAACTACGACCCCTTCGTGCCCCCGTCCAGGCCCACCGAGGGCGGGGGCGGCCTCGGCGCCCCGCTCATCCAGCTCATCGCGGGCTTCACCCCGGCGAACTTCGGCGTCATGGGCATCTTCACGGCCGCCGCCGTCGTCTTCTTCGCCTTCATCGGCTTCGACGTCGTCGCGACCGCCGCGGAGGAGACCCGCGCGCCGCAGCGCGACGTCCCGCGCGGCATCCTCGGCTCCCTCGCCATCTGCACCGTCCTCTACGTCGCCGTCTCGGTCGTCGTCACCGGGATGCAGAAGTACACGGACCTCACCGTCGACGCCCCGCTCGCCGACGCCTTCAAGGCCGTCGGGCACCCCTTCTGGGCCGGGCTCATCAGCTTCGGCGCCGCCGTCGGGCTCACCTCGGTCTGCATGATCCTGCTCCTCGGCCAGACCCGCGTCTTCTTCGCCATGAGCCGTGACGGCCTGCTGCCCAAGGGCTTCTCCAAGGTGCACCCGCGCTTCGGCTCCCCCTACCGCTCCACCGCGCTCCTCGGCGGGGTCGTCGCCGTCGTCGCCGGATTCACCTCGATCGACGAACTCGCCGAACTCGTCAACATCGGTACCCTCTTCGCCTTCGTCGTCGTCGCCCTCGGCATCCTCATCCTGCGCCGCACCCGCCCCGACCTCGACCGCGCCTTCCGCACCCCGCTCGTCCCCTGGCTGCCCATCGCCTCGGTCCTCGCCTCGCTGTGGCTCATGCTCAACCTCCCGGCGGAGACCTGGCTCCGCTTCCTCATCTGGATGGTCGTCGGCACCGTCCTGTACGGGGTCTACGGGTACCGCCACAGCCGCCTCGACACCCCCAACGCGCCATCCCGCAAGGGGTAAAACCGGGCGAAGGGGGCGGATAGGTTGAGCGTCATGCTCGCCCCGCCCCCTCCGCCTTCCCCGGCAGCCCCGCCCACCGCCGCGCTCCCGCCCCCCGCCGTCCGCGACCGCTACTGGTGGCGCCTGCTCCCCGTACTCACCGCGCTCGCCCTCCTCGTCCGGGCCCCCTCCTTCACCCGCCCCCTGTGGAACCCCGACGAGGGCTACCTCGCCGTCCAGGCCCGGATGCTCGCCGCAGGCGGGAGCCTCTACGACACCGTCGTCGACCGCAAACCCCCGCTCGTCCCCTGGCTCTACGAAGCCTCCTTCGCCCTCACGGGTGATACGACGCTCCTCGGCCCCCGGCTCCTCGCCGTCCTCGCCTGGCTCCTCACCGCCGCCTTCACCGCCTCGCTCGCCCGCCGCCACGCGGGCCCCCGCGCGGGGGCCGCCGCCGGGGTCCTGTGCCTCCTCCTCTCCGCCGGGCTCAGCCCGGCGGACACCCAGGCCGCGAGCTTCGAGGCATTCATGCTCCCTGCCACCACCGCCGCCGTGTGGTGCGCCGACCGCGCCCACTGGTGCGGCGCCGGGCTCGCCCTCGCCGCCGCCTTCCTCGCCAAGCAGACCGGGCTCGCCGTCCTGCTCCCGCTCCTGTGGTGCGTACCGCACCGCGCCCCGGCCGGGGACAGGGCCCGCGCCATCGGACTGCTCCTCGGCTCCGCCGCCCTGCCCGTCCTGCTCGCCGCGCTCGCCACGGCCCCGCGCGGCTTCCTCTTCTGGACCCTCACGGGCTCGGGCGACTACCTCGCCTTCTCCGGCTCGCTCGCGACGCTCACCGGCCGTGCCCTCGTCAACGCGGCGCTCCTCGCGGGCGCGGGTGCCGGGGTGCTGCCCGCGGCGCTCGCCGCCCTGCGCGCCCGGCGCACCGGACTCGGGCCGGGCACCGGCTGGCTGTGGCTCTGGCTCGTGGGTGCCGCCCTCGCGACCGCGCTCGGCCTGCGCTTCTTCGGCCACTACTTCCTGCACCTGGTCCCGCCGCTCGCGCTCCTCGGCGCGGGCGCCCTCGCCCAGGTGCCGCGCCGCGCCCGCCGCGCCGCCCTCGCGGTCTGCGCCTGCGGCTGCGCGGCCTTCCTCGTCTGGGGCCTGCTCGCGCCCCGTACGGGCTACGAGCACTCCCGCCGCGTGGCCGCCGAGATCACCCGCCGCACCGCGCCGGGCGACGCGGTCCTGGTCTGGGGCATGCACCCCGAGACGTACTGGCTCGCCCACCGCCCGCCCGCGAGCCGCTACCTGACCGCCGGCCTCCTCACCAACTTCGGCGGCGGCCGCACCGGCACGGCGACGGTGGGGGAGCGGTGGGCGGTACGGGGCGCCTGGCCCACGTTCCGCGGCGAACTCGCCGCCCGCCCCCCTGCTCTCGTCGTCGACGACGCGCGCGGCGCCCCCTACCGCCTCTCCCGCACCCCGACCCTGCGGGCCTGGCTGCGGGCGGGGTACGTGCGCGCCGGGCGTATCGACGGCGCGGTGCTGTACGTGCCCGGCCCGCGCTAGCGGCGGGCGCGGCACCCGGGGCGGCGCCTCAGGGCCGTACGGTGCGGGGCCCCGCGACCTCCGCGCCCAAGGCCGTGACACGCGTGCGCAGTTCGCGGTCCGCCGTGATGACCAGGGTCGGCCCGGGCGCACGCTCGACCTCGGCCACGATGCGGTCGTCGCCGCTGCCGCTCGCGGCCACGACCCGTACGCCGTCGATCCCCGTCACGCCCCGCGCCGCGCCCTCCACGACGAGCACCACGTCGAGCGGTGCCGGCCAGCCGGGCAGCCCCTCGCTCCCGTACCGCACGAGCGAGTCCCTGAGCCGCTCGGCGGCCCCCTTGCGGTCCTTCCACCAGCCGTCCGGCACCGAGCCGACGACATTGGCGGCGTCCACGACGAGTGTGCGCTGTGTGTCCATCCGCCCATCATCGCGTGCGGGGCACGGGTGCGCGGACGGCCCGGAGAAGGCGGCTTTTATGATGGACGGCAGCCGGTGGACCGGCCCTTGGAACAGAAGGACGGTGGAATGGCCAGAGCGGCACGGCGCGGTGGCACCGCGCAGAGGACTGCCGAGCGACCGGAACAGCGGGGCCCGGCCGAGGTGCGGGTTCCCTCCGGCTCCTGGCTGGTGTGCGGCGGCGACGGCCGTCTCACCGCCTACGCCTACGGTCCCGAGGGCGTGCTGCGCTGGACCGAGGAGCGGCCGGGCGGGCAGGACTGGCAGGGCCCCGACCTCTTCCCCGCCACGGGCATCGACCACCTCACGCTGGCGCAGGACACACACCGCTACGTGCACCTCGCGGGCCGCCGCAGGACGGGCAGGGAGCCTGGCACGGGCCCGGTGGTCGAGTTCGTGCACGCGGTGCAGTACCAGACCGGCCGCACCCTCGGTACCTTCCGCTCGCTGGGCAATCCGCACATCAAGATAGTGTCGCGCCAGCCCCGCGTCGGCACCCCCGTGCTCGCCGTGGACAACGGCGGCACCGTCCACCTCGTGATGTGCAACGGGGCGCGCGGCATGACGATCCGGCGCGAGGACAAGACCGGCAAGTGGACCGGGTGGAAGGACCTCAAGGGGCGGCTGCTCTACGAGCGCCCCGCCGCCGTCGCCACGTCGACGGGCACCCTCGAACTCCTCGCCGCCGGTGAGGAACCCGCCTGGCACTTCCGCCGCGAGGTGCCGCACGGCCCCTTCGAGCGGCTGCCCGACATCCCGCTCTCGGTGCGCCCCGGCAGCCTCACCGGCATCGAGACCTCACCGGGCCGTGTCACGTACTACTGGACCGATCCCGACAGCGGCGCCGTCGTCGCCCACCGCCCCGGCGGCTGGCTCATACCCTTGGGCGGGGCCCCTGGAGAGGGCCCGGTCACGGTGCTGCGCACGCCCGTGGACGGCGTGGACTCCACCGTCTTCGCCTACCGCGACGAGGCGGGCGAGGTCTTCCTCGCGCACTGCCGCAGCGAGCACGAGCAGGACGGGCTGTGGTGGGCGCCGACCGGGCTGCACGGCATCGGCGGCCCCGGGCTCGCGGTGGACGGGGCAGGACGCCTCGTCGTCGGCGTGTACGGCCCCGACGGCCGGTTGCGCCTCGCCCGCCACGACGGGCGACGGGGGCTCGCGCTCGGGCCCGTACTGACGGTCTGACACGGGACACGGGACGGGGGACGGACCCGGGCACGGCGCGGGGGCCGGCCCGCGTGCGGACCGGCCCCCTGCTCACCGCGTGCCTCGCGCGGACGCTCAGCCGCCCGTCGCCGGGGACTTCTTCGCCGACTCGGGGATGTCGACGTCGTTGCGGATCGCCTTCCACAACCGCGTCACCTGCGGCTCGGCGGGCACGACGCGGTTGGGGTCCTGCTTGTCGTACGCGACCGGCATCATGATCGTCTCCATCGTGTTCGGGTCGATCCCGCGCATACTGCGGGCGAACTTGGCGAGGGACGTGAGCGAGGCGAGGTCCTCGTCGGTGGTCAGCGCCTTGGTCGCGGAGTTCGCCATCTTGATGGCCTTGGTGGGACTGCCGAGGAGGTCCTGGTTCTTCACCTCGCTCAGCAGGGCGAGCAGGAACTGCTGCTGAAGACCGATACGGCCGAGGTCGCTGCCGTCACCGTGGCCGTAGCGGGTGCGGACGAACTTGAGCGAGTCGGTGCCGTCGAGCTTGTGCGTGCCCTTCGGCAGGTCGAAGCCGCTCTTGGAGTCGTGGATGTCCTCGTCCGTCGTCACGGTGACGCCGCCGATCGCGTCCACGAGCCCCTTGAACCCGGCGAAGTCCACCTCGACGAGGTGGTCGACGCGCACGTCCGACATCTTCTCGACGGTCTTGACGACGCAGGCGGGCCCGGCGACCGAGTACACCGAGTTGAACATGACGCGGTGCGCGGCGGGCACTTGCCCGCCGTCCCTGTCCTTGCACGCGGGCCGGTCCACGAGCGTGTCGCGCGGGATGCTCACGGCGACCGCCTGCTGCCGCCCCTCGGGGACGTGCACGAGCAGCGCGGTGTCCGAGCGGGCCCCGCTCACGTTCCCCGCGTCGAGTTTGCCGTTGTCGCCTGAGCGCGAATCGGAGCCGAGGACAAGCAGGTTGGTCGCGTTCCCCGCGGCGACGGCCTTCTTCGGGCGCTGGGCCTCGTCGAGCTGCTTGCTCAGGTCGACGCCCTTGAGGTTGCCGTTCAGGTGCGCGTAGTACCACCAGCCGGTGCCCCCCGCGGCGAGGACGACGACCACGAGACCGATCAGGACCCAGCGGCCGACATGGCGCTTGCGGCCCTTGCGGCGGTCCTTGCGGTGCGATTCCCCGCGGGGGGTGGCCGGGGGCCCTGGCGGCGTGTCGTCGTAGCTCATCCTGCTCCAGTCGGGTCTTCGGCCGAGGTCGCTGTGGGGGCGGCGATGCGTGCGCTGCGGGGGACTGGAGTGGGGTGCCGGTCCGCGCGTGGCCTAGAACTATAAGCCACCCCCTCGAAGGGATGTGCGAGGAGCGGTGCTTGGTTCCCGTGCGCCCGGGCGGCCGCACGCCGGGGGCGTACGAGGGCGGGCCGCCCCGGGGTCTCCCGGGGCGGCCCGCCCTGTGCTCCGTGTGCGCCCGCCGGCTCAGGCCACCGGTACCGACGCCACGCCCTCGGGCAGGAAACGCTTGCCCGTGACGCGCTCGGTGACGCCCGCGCGGTCGAGGTACGGGGTGATGCCGCCCAGGTGGAAGGGCCAGCCCGCGCCCGTGATGAGGCACAGGTCGATGTCCTGCGCCTCGGCCACGACGCCCTCGGCGAGCATGAGCGAGATCTCCTCGGCCACCGCGTCGAGCACGCGGTCGCGCACCTGCTCCTCCGTCAGGACCGTGTCGCCCTGCTTGAGGAGCGCGGCGACCTCGGGGTCCAGCTCCGGCTTGCCGGAGTCGTACACGTAGAAGCCGCGCTTGCCCGCGTCCACGACCGCCTTGAGGTTCGGCGAGACCGTGAAGCGCTCGGGGAAGGCGCCGTGCAGCGTCTCCGAGACGTGCAGGCCGATCGCGGGGCCGACCAGCTCCAGGAGCACGAGCGGCGACATCGGCAGGCCCAGGGGCTCGACCGCCTTCTCGGCCACGGCGACCGGGGTGCCCTCGTCGATGACGTTCTGGATCTCGCCCATGAAGCGGGTCAGGACGCGGTTCACGACGAACGCCGGGGCGTCCTTGACGAGCACCGCGCTCTTCTTCAGCTTCTTCGCCACGGCGAAGGCCGTCGCGAGCGAGGCGTCGTCCGTGGCCTCGCCGCGCACGATCTCCAGGAGCGGCAGGACGGCGACCGGGTTGAAGAAGTGGAAACCGACGACCCGCTCGGGGTGCTGGAGCTTCGAGGCCATCTCGCTGACCGAGAGCGAGGAGGTGTTCGTCGCGAGGATCGTGCCCTCGGGCACGACCGCCTCGACCTCGGCGAAGACCTGCTGCTTGACGCCGATCTCCTCGAAGACGGCCTCGATCACGAAGTCGGCGTCCGAGAAGCCCTCGGCCTTGTCCAGGACACCGGTGACCAGGCCCTTGAGGCGGTTCGCCTTGTCCTGGTTGACGCGGCCCTTGGCGAGCAGCTTGTCGATCTCGGCGTGCACGTAGCCGACGCCCTTGTCGACGCGCGCCTGGTCGATGTCGGTCAGCACGACCGGCACTTCGAGACGGCGTACGAACAGGAGCGCGAGCTGCGAGGCCATGAGCCCGGCGCCGACGACGCCGACCTTGTTGACCGGGCGCGCGAGCGACTTGTCGGGCGCGCCCGCCGGGCGCTTCGCACGCCGCTGCACGAGGTCGAAGGCGTACAGGCCGCTGCGCAGTTCGCCGCTCATGATGAGGTCGGCGAGCGCCTCGTCCTCGGCGTCGAAACCGGCCTGGAGGTCGCCGTCCTTCGCCGCGGCGATGATGTCGAGGGCGCGGTACGGGGCCGGGGCGGCGCCGTGCACCTTGCCGTCCGCGAGGAAGCGGCCCGCCGCGACGGCCTGGTCCCAGGCCTCGCCCCGGTCCACCTCGGGACGCTCGACGGTGATCTCGCCCTTGAGGACGGCAGCCGTCCACAGCAGCGACTGCTCCAGGAAGTCCGCGCCCTCGAAGAGCGCGTCGGCGATGCCGAGTTCGAAGACCTGCTTGCCCTTGAGCTGCCGGTTCTGGTTGAGCGAGTTCTCGATGACGACCTTGACGGCCTTCTCGGCGCCGATCAGGTTCGGCAGCAGCGTGCAGCCGCCCCAGCCGGGGACGAGGCCGAGGAAGACCTCGGGCAGCGAGAACGCGGGCAGCGCGGCCGAGACGGTGCGGTACGCGCAGTGCAGACCGACCTCGACGCCACCGCCCATCGCCGCGCCGTTGTAGTAGGCGAACGTCGGCACCGCGAGCCCGGAGAGGCGCTTGAAGACCTCGTGCCCGCCGTGGCCGATCGCGAGCGCGTCCTCGCGGCGCTTGAGCAGCCCGACGCCCTTGAGGTCGGCGCCGACCGCGAAGATGAACGGCTTGCCGGTGACGCCGACACCGACGAGCTGCCCGTCGGCGGCCTCCTGCTCGACCTGGTCGATCGCGGCGCTCAGATTGGCGAGCGAGGCGGGGCCGAAGGTCGTCGGCTTCGTGTGGTCGAGGCCGTTGTCCAGCGTGATGAGCGCGAAGCGGCCCGCGCCTGGAAGGTCGAGGTGGCGCACGTGTGCCTGCGTGACGACCTCGTCGGGGAAGAGCGCGGCGGCTTCCCGCAGCAGCTCGGTGGTGGTGCTCACTTGCCCTCCCAGTGGGGGTTCTCCCAGATCACGGTGGCGCCCATGCCGAAGCCGACGCACATCGTGGTGATGCCGTACCGCACCTCGGGCTGCTCCTCGAACTGCCGCGCGAGCTGCGTCATCAGCCGGACGCCGGAGGAGGCGAGCGGGTGGCCGTAGGCGATCGCGCCGCCGTACTGGTTGACGCGCGGGTCGTCGTCGGCGATGCCGTAGTGGTCGAGGAAGGCGAGGACCTGGACGGCGAACGCCTCGTTGATCTCGAAGAGGCCGATGTCGGAGATCGACAGGCCCGCCTTGGCGAGCGCCTTCTCCGTCGCGGGGATCGGCCCGTAGCCCATGACCTCCGGCTCGACGCCCGCGAAGGCGTAGGAGACGAGGCGCATCTTGACCGGCAGGCCGTTCTCGCGCGCGAAGTCCTCGGAGGCGATGATCGACGCGGTCGCGCCGTCGTTGAGACCGGCCGCGTTCCCGGCGGTCACCCGGCCGTGCGGGCGGAAGGGGGTCTTGAGGTTCGCGAGCTGCTCGATCGTCGTGCCGGGGCGCATCGGCTCGTCGGCCGTCGCGAGGCCCCAGCCCGTCTCCCCGGCCTCGGGCGAGGTGCGGCGGATCGAGACCGGTACCAGGTCGGCCTGGATCTTCCCGTTCGCGTACGCCTTCGCCGCCTTCTCCTGCGAGCGCACGGCGTATTCGTCGGCGCGCTCCTTCGTCAGGTGCGGGAAGCGGTCGTGCAGGTTCTCCGCCGTCATGCCCATGAAGAGCGCCGACTCGTCGACGAGCTTCTCGGAGACGAACCGCGGGTTCGGGTCGACGCCCTCGCCCATCGGGTGGCGGCCCATGTGCTCGACGCCACCGGCGATGACCGCGTCGTAGGCGCCGAAGGCGATGGAACCGGCGGTCGTCGTGACGGCCGTGAGCGCGCCCGCGCACATGCGGTCGATCGAGTAGCCGGGGACCGACTGCGGCAGTCCGGCGAGAATCCCCGCCGTGCGGCCCAGGGTCAGGCCCTGGTCACCGATCTGCGTCGTCGCGGCGATGGCGACCTCGTCGATCTTCTTCGGGTCCAGGTCCGGGTTGCGGCGCAGCAGCTCCCGGATGGCCTTCACGACGAGATCGTCGGCGCGCGTCTCGTGGTACATGCCCTTGGGGCCCGCTTTGCCGAACGGGGTGCGGACGCCGTCGACGAAGACGACGTCCCGGATGGTACGAGGCACGTTGGCTCTCCTCCAGGGTGCGGGACGGAACTGCCACGCGGCACGGCGGGGCGTGTCGCTCTCCCGGCCATGCTACTCGTCGGTAACCATAAGTTGCACCCCTGCGAGGGGGGCGGCGTAGGTCACACGACGCAGGGACGGCGGCGCGCCCACCCGCCGAGGCCCGCGGGGCCGAGCGGCGTCGGCCGAGCCGAAGGGAGCGCGACGGTGTCGAGACGCCCGTCGCGCGCGGGTCGTGCGGAACGGGCGACCGAGCACGTCGGGTGGCGCGACACCGGCTTGGGCGCTCCCGGAGGCGAGGACGACGCCATCAGGCCGCGTGGGCCTGGAGGGCCCGGGTCAGTACGGGCGTCACGTGCTCGATCTGCCAGCGCCTCGCCCCGTAGCCGCGCAGCGCCTCCGCGACCGCGTCCGGGTCGGCCGAGGCCGGGGGCTCCCAGCACACGCGACGCACGGTGTCGGGCGTGATCAGGTTCTCCTGCGGCAGGTGCAGGCGCTCGGCGAGCGCGTTGACACCCGCGCGCGCCGCGGAGAGCCGCGCGGCCGCCTCCGGGTCGCGGTCCGCCCAGGCGCGCGGCGGCGGGGGTCCGGCGATCGAGGCGCCCGGCTGCGGCAGCTCGCCTTCGGGCAGTTCCCTGGCCCGGTCGATCGCGGCCTGCCACTGGTCGAGCTGCCGCTTCTGCGCGCGCTGCCCGAAGGCGGGGAGCGCCCCGAGCGCGTGCACGTTCACGGGGACGGCGAGTGCGGCCTCGACGATCGCCGCGTCGGGCAGGACCTTGCCGGGCGAGACGTCGCGGCGCTGCGCGATGCGGTCGCGCAGCGTCCACAGCTCCCGCACGACGGCGAGCTGACGGCGCCTGCGTACGCGGTGCATCCCCGAGGTGCGGCGCCAGGGGTCCTTGCGGGGGGCGGGCGGCGGCGCGGTGGCGATCGCGTCGAACTCTTCGAGCGCCCACTCCAGCTTCCCCTGCCGGGCCAGCTCCGCTTCCAGCGCGTCGCGCAGGTCGACGAGGAGTTCGACGTCGAGCGCCGCGTACCGCAGCCAGGGTTCGGGCAGCGGGCGGGTCGACCAGTCGACGGCCGAGTGGCCCTTCTCCAGTGTGTAGCCGAGGACGTTCTCGACCATCGCGCCGAGCCCGACACGCGGGAAGCCCGCGAGGCGACCGGCCAGCTCCGTGTCGAAGAGGGAGTGCGGGACCATGCCGACCTCGCGCAGGCAGGGCAGGTCCTGGGTCGCGGCGTGCAGGTCCCACTCGGTGTCCGCGAGCGCCGCGCCGAGCCCGGAGAGGTCGGGGCAGGCGACGGGGTCGATGAGCGCGGTGCCCGCGCCCTCGCGCCGCAGCTGGACGAGGTAGGCCCGCTGTCCGTAGCGGTAGCCGGAGGCCCGCTCGGCGTCGACGGCGACGGGACCGCTGCCGCTCGCGAAGGCGGCGACGGCGGCGGCGAGGCTCTCGGGGTCGGCGACGACGGGGGGAATGCCTTCGCGGGGTTCGAGGAGGGGGACCGGTGCCGGATGCGCGGTGCTTTCCCCGGCCCCGGGGTCCGTCCCGGAGACCTGCGGTGCGGGGGGTGCTGGGCTGTCTTGGGCGTCGGTGGCATCGGTCACCGGTCAAGGGTATCCGGGGACGTGCCGGAGGCCACCGACGGAATGTTCCGCCGGTGGCCTCCCTGGTGCGCGGGGACGTGGACCTGAAGGACTCAGGGCCGGGGGACCCGGGGCTCAGCGACTCGGGGCTCAGCGGCTCGGGGGCTGGGGGAAACGGGGACTGGGGGGAAGCGGGGCTCAGTGGATGATGCCGGTGCGCAGGGCCACGGCGACCATCCCCGCGCGGTCGCCGGTGCCGAGCTTGCGCGCGATCCGGGCGAGGTGGCTCTTGACGGTCAGTGCGGACAGGCCCATCGAGACGCCGATGGCCTTGTTGGACTGGCCCTCCGCGACCAGTCTCAGGACCTCGACCTCACGACCCGACAGCTCGCGGTAGCCGCCCGGGTGGCTCGGGGTACCCGGGGGGCGGCGGTGGGTGCGGGAGGCGGCGCCGAGCTGGGCGGCGCCGGGACGCCCCGGGAGCCCGACGTTGGTACGGGTACCGGTGACGACGTAGCCCTTGACTCCGCCCGCCAGGGCGTTGCGCACGGCGCCGATGTCGTCGGCCGCGGAGAGGGCGAGCCCGTTGGGCCAGCCCGCGGCGCGGGTCTCGGAGAGGAGGGTGAGCCCGGAACCGTCGGGCAGGTGGACATCGGCCACGCAGATGTCGCGCGGGTTGCCGATGCGGGGACGGGCCTCGGCGATGGACGAGGCTTCGATGACGTCGCGTACGCCGAGCGCCCAGAGGTGCCGGGTGACCGTGGAACGCACCCGGGGGTCGGCCACGACGACCATCGCGGTCGGCTTGTTCGGACGGTAGGCGACCAGGCTTGCGGGCTGCTCAAGAAGAACGGACACCGGGCCTCCTGTGGTGGGGGAGAGGAGCGGGACGGTCCCGGCCGGGGAAGAAGCCGGGCGAACCGTGCCGACAAGGTCGAAATGAATGTCGGCAGCACCCCTGGAGTCCTTTAGGGGATGATCACGAACGAGGGAGGAAAAAAGAGAATGATTAGGACGAGTTTTCGATCACGAAGAGATCGGAACGAGAACTCGAACGAATCAGGTCTCGCGTGTCATCCGTTCGTGAACGACGTCATGTCTTCCCCTACCGGTCCGTAACCGATCCGTAATCGTCAGAGCCCCCCGCGCGGCCCCGGTCCGCCTCAGGAACCGCGCGGCCCCCTGCGCTGCGGCAGCGAGACCACCGCCGCCTCGCCGGGGCCCGTCGCAGGGGGCAGCCCGGCGATCTGCGAGAGCAGCTCGCACCACGCCGCGAGGTGCGCCGTCGCGTCGGGCACGCCGCTCGGCGACTCGCGCGGGGTCCAGGAGGCGCGGATCTCGATCTGCGAGGCGGAGGGCCGCTCGCGCAGGCCGCCGAAGTAGTGCGAACTCGCCCGCGTCACCGTGCCGCCCGCCTCCCCGTAGGCGAGACCGCGCGCCGTGAACGCGCCGGTCAGCCACGACCAGCACACCTCGGGCAGCAGGGGGTCGGCCGCGAGTTCCGGCTCCAGTTCGGCGCGGACGAGCGTGACGAGCCGGAAGCGGCCCTTCCACGCCTCGTGCCCCGCGGGGTCGTGCAGCAGCACGAGACGTCCGTCCGCGAGGTCATCGCCGTCGCCGTCGCTCACGGCGGCCTCCAGCGCGAAGGCCCAGGGGGCGAGGCGCCGGGGGGCGCGCGTGGGGCTCAGCTCGATCTCAGGTCGTGGCCGCGCCGCGCGCAGTGAGGCGACGGCGGCCCCGAAATCGGCCGGAGCCCCCTGAAAGTCAGTCCCACCCGTACCGCCTGTCCCGTCCGTACCACCGGATTGTGGTTCCTGAGCCGCAGCCATGCGGGGAAGCGTATGCGCATTCGCGCGGGGGGTGGGGGGTGCTCGCCGTGTGGCGGAAGGTTTGGCCCGAAGTCGGGCCCGCGCACACGGTTCCCGCCCCGGACCCCGCGCATCGGACGCCGGAGCGGCCGTGTGCGCGCGGTCACGCCGGAGGGGCCGACGGGGGTGGTCCAGGAGAATGACAGACTTGTCGGCGTGAGTGACAACGACATGACGCCGTCCCCTTCTCTTCGCGACTCCGTCTTCCTCAAGGCGTGTCGGCGTGAAGCCGTTCCGTACACGCCCGTGTGGTTCATGCGCCAGGCGGGCCGGTCGCTGCCCGAGTACCTCAAGGTGCGCGAGGGCATCCCGATGCTGGAGTCCTGCACGCGTCCCGAACTCGTCGCCGAGATCACGATGCAGCCGGTCCTGCGCCACAAGGTCGACGCCGCCGTCTACTACAGCGACATCGTCGTCCCCCTCAAGGCGATCGGGATCGACCTCGACATCAAGCCGGGCGTCGGCCCCGTCGTCGCCGACCCGGTCCGTACGGCCGCCGACCTCGCCCGCCTGCGCCCGCTCGTGCCCGAGGACGTCTCGTACGTGACCGAGGCGGTCGGCCTGCTCACCGCCGAACTCGGCGCGACCCCGCTCATCGGCTTCGCGGGCGCGCCGTTCACTCTCGCGAGTTACCTCGTCGAGGGCGGGCCCTCGCGCAACCACGAGCGCACCAAGGCGCTCATGTACGGGCAGCCCGAGTTGTGGGCCCGGCTGCTCGACCGCCTCGCCGACATCACGACCGGCTTCCTCAAGGTGCAGATCGAGGCGGGCGCCTCGGCCGTGCAGCTCTTCGACTCCTGGGTCGGCGCGCTCTCCCCGGCCGACTACCGGCGCTATGTGCGGCCCGCGAGCGCGAAGGTCTTCGCCGCGGTCGCCGAGTACGGCGTGCCGCGCATCCACTTCGGCGTCGGTACGGGCGAGCTGCTCCGCGACCTCGGCGAGGCGGGCGCGGACGTCGTGGGCGTCGACTGGCGCGTCCCGCTCGACGAGGCGGCCCGCCGCGTCGGGCCCGGCAAGGCGCTCCAGGGCAACCTGGACCCCGCGGTGCTCTTCGCCGACGAGGCCGCGATCCGCGAGAAGACGGCGGAGGTCCTGGACGCGGCCCGCGACCTGGAGGGCCACATCTTCAACCTCGGCCACGGCGTGCTCCCCGCGACGGACCCGGGCGTCCTCACGGACCTCGTCGCGGACGTCCACGCGCGCACCCGGCGCTGACCGCGGGGCCGCACGGCCCGAGCGGTGCGGGAGGTACGGGCGGTACGGGGCGGGGCGGCGGTACGGGTACGGGGCGCCCCGTACCCGTACCGCCGCCCCGTACCCGCCCCCGTCACCTCGCCTCCCGCACCGCCTTCACCGCCTTGCGGGCCGCGACGAGCACCGGGTCCCACACCGGCGAGAACGGCGGCGCGTAGCCGAGGTCGAGTGCTGTCATCTGCTCGACCGTCATCCCCGCCGTGAGCGCGACCGCCGCGATGTCCACGCGCTTGCCCGCGCCCTCGCGGCCGACGATCTGGGTGCCCAGGAGCCGGCCTGTGCCGCGTTCGGCGATCATCTTGACGGTCATCGGGGACGCGTCCGGGTAGTAGCCCGCGCGGCTCGTCGACTCGATCGTCACGGTCACGAACTGGTACCCGGCGGCCGCCGCGTCCCGCTCGCGCAGCCCCGTACGCCCGATCTCCAGCTCGCACACCTTGCTCACCGCGGTGCCCACGACACCGGGGAACGTCGCGTAGCCGCCGCCGATGTTGGAGCCGATGACCTGGCCGTGCTTGTTCGCGTGCGTCCCGAGGGCGATGTGCCTGGTACGCCCGGCGAGCAGGTCGAGCACCTCGACGCAGTCGCCGCCCGCGTAGATCTCCTCGTGCCCGCGCACCCGCATCGCGAGGTCGGTGAGCAGCCCGCCGGCCGGCCCCAGCGGGAGGCCCGCGGCCCGCGCGAGGTCGGTCTGCGGGCGGACGCCGAGGCCGAGCACGACGACGTCGGCCGGGTACTCGGCCTCCTCGGTGCGCACCGCGTCGACGTGCCCGTCGTGGCCGGTGCCGAGCGCGGTCACCGCCGTTCCGTTGACCATCGTGATGCCCATGCCGCGCATCGCCTCGTCGACGAGCGCGCCCATGTCGGGGTCGAGCGTCGTCATGGGCTGCGGAGCGTGGTTGACGACGGTCACTTCGTAGCCGCGCCGGATCAGGGCCTCGGCCATCTCGACACCGATGTACCCGGCGCCGACGACGACGGCGCGGTTGCCGCGGGCTCTCGTCAGCGTCGCGAGGAGCCGTTCGCCGTCGTCGAGCGTCTGCACCCCGTGCACGCCCGGCGCGTCGATCCCCGGCAGGCCGGGGCGCAGCGGCGCGGCGCCGGTGGCGATGACCAGCTTGTCGTACGCGGTCCAGTACTCACCGCCCGATTCCCGCTCGCGGGCCCGCACCCGGCGCCCCTCGATGTCGAGCGCGGTCACCTCGGTGCCCGTGCGCAGGTCGATGGCGCGGGCCCGGTGTTCCTCGGGCGTGCGCGCCACGAGGTCCTCCGGGCCCGCGACATCCCCGCCGACCCAGTACGGGATGCCGCACGCCGAGTACGAGGTGTGCCGCCCGCGCTCGAAGGCGATGATCTCCAGCTCGTCCGGGCCCTTGAGCCGACGCGCCTGTGAGGCCGCCGCCATCCCCGTCGCGTCGCCGCCGATGACAACCAGTCGTTCCGTCATGCGGGCAGGCTACGCGGGGGGTTCACGGCCGGGCGGGGGGCTCGGGCGCGGAGCCCGGGGTGCCGGTGACGGGCTCCTCCGGCGTGTCCTCCGCTGCGGGCCGGGGCGCGTCCGCCGCGTCCGCCGCGTCCGCCGCGTCCGCCGCGTCCGCCGCGTCCGCCGCGTCCGCCGTGCTCGCGGCCGTCGCACCCGTGCCCGGTGGCGTACCGGCCCCGCTCGCGGCCGTACCCGCGGTACCTCCCGTACGCACCCGACGGCCCCGTACGGCTCTGCGTGCCGCCCCCACCACGAGCAGCACCACGGCCGCCACCGCGAGGAACGGCAGGAGGGCGCCGAGGGCGATCCCGATGACGCGCACCGTCGCGGCGAGCGCGTGCCAGCCGCCGGCGAGCGCGCCGCCGAAACTCGCGGCGCCCTTCTTCTCCTTCGTCTCGGCCGGGGCGTCGGGACCCTCGACGACGAGGGTGAGGGTCGAGAGCGCCGTACGGTCGGCGAGCCCCGCCCGCTGCGCGAGCAGTGCCTCCAAGTCGGCTTCCCGCGTGCTCAGTTCGCTCTCCAGGGCGGTCACGTCGGCGATCTTCGTGGCGTCGTCCATGAGCGCCCTGACCCGGTTCACGCTCGCCCGCATCGTCCGGACCCTGCTGTCGATGTCGACGACCTCCGAGGACACGTCCTGCGCGCGCACCTCGTCGCTGAGGAGGGTGCCGGGCCCGGCGGCGAGCGTCCTGTGCACCGCGTCGAAGGAGTCCACGGGGACGCGCAACGTGAGCCGCGAGCGTGCGCGGTCGCCGCCCGCCCCCGTCGTCGTCTCCTCGCTGACGAAACCGCCCGCGTCGGCCGCGGCGGCACGGGCCCGGTCCGTCTCGGCGGCGACGTCCCTGACCCGTATCCGCGTCGTGGCGGTGCGGATGAGGTGCGGCCCCTTGGGCGTCGGGGCCTCCGCCTCGACCGTCTTGGCCGCCTTGCCGCCCGAACTGCCCGCGCCGCCCGAGCTGCCGGTTCCGCCGGAACTGCCCGTGCCGCTCGCGTCGCCGCCGTCGCCCGTGCCGCTCGCGTCGCCCGCGCCGCTGCCGGGCCGCGCGGCTCCCGCGTCGGCCCTCGCGTCGTTCGCCTCGCCCGCCACGGCCCGCTTGCCGCTCGCGCTGTCGGCGCCGTCGTCCGCCGAGCAGCCGCCGAGCGCGAGCACGGCCGCGAGCGGCAGGCCGAGCACCGCGAGCAGCCGGGCGCGCCGCCCGGCCCCGCGTGCCCCGTACCGGGGTGCCGCGCCCCCGTCCCGACTGCCGCCCCCACGGGTTCCGTGCGTCGTCGTCATGCTTCCCCCTCGTCCACGGGCCCCGGTGTGTTCGGGGCTTTGATGACTGGACGGAGAAGCGCGTCGCGACGATCGGCCCGCGCGATACCGAAGCGGTCACGAGGGGGACACGGGACGGAAGCGCGGCCCCGTGCCGCGCGCCCCCCGCGCCCGCCCCCGCAAGCCCGACCCTCCCGCCGCCCGCAGTCCGTACGGTGAGAAAGTGGACCCATGAGCGAAGTCCCCAGCAGCACCCCCGTCTCCGCCACTTCCTCACCGTTCCCCGCGTCTTCCCCCGGCGTGCCCGCGTCCGGCACCGCTCCCCGCCTCCTCGTACTCGGCGGCGGCATCACCGGGCTCGCCGCCGCGCTCCGCGCGCTCGACGCCGGGGCCCGGGTGACGCTCGTGGAGGCCGCCGCACGGCTCGGCGGCAAGCTGCGCTCCGGCGAGATCGAGGGCGTACGGGTCGACCTCGGCGCCGAGTCGATGCTGGCCCGCCGCCCCGAGGCCGTCGCCCTCGCGCGCGCGGCCGGGCTCGGCCACAAGCTCCAGCCGCCGAACACGGCGAGCGCCTCGCTGTGGACGCGCGACGCGCTGCGCCCGATGCCGAAGGGACACGTCATGGGTGTCCCCGCCGAGGCGGGGAGCCTCGCGGGGGTGCTCTCGGAGGAGGGGCTGCGGCGGATCGGCGCGGAGGCCGAGCTGCCGCCCGAGGAACTGGGCGACGACGTCGCGATCGGCGAGTACGTGGCGCGCCGCCTGGGCCGCGAGGTCGTCGACCGGCTCGTGGAGCCGCTCCTCGGCGGGGTCTACGCGGGCAACGCGTACCGCATCTCGATGCGCGCCGCCGTGCCGCAGCTGTGGAAGACCGCCCAGGACCACCCGCGCCTGACCGACGCGGTGCGCGCGGCGCAGGCGAACGTGGCGAACGGCGCGGGCGCCAGGCAGCCGGGCGGCCCGGTCTTCCAGGGCCTCAAGGGCGGCCTCGGCACGCTGCCGCTCGCTGTGGCCCGCACCGTGCGCGACCGGGGCGGCGAGATCCGCACGGGGACGGCGGCCGAGGAGCTGCGCCGCACGCCCGACGCCTGGCGCGTCGTCCTCACCGACGGCAGCGTCATCGAGGCCGACGCGATCGTCCTCGCGCTGCCCGCGCCGCGCGCCGCGCGCCTGCTCGACGCGGAGTCGCCCGCGGCCGCCGCCGAGTTGCGCGCCGTCGAGTACGCGTCGATGGCGCTCGTCACGCTCGCGTACCGCCGCGCCGACACGGCGGCGCTGCCCGCAGGCAGCAGCGGCTTCCTCGTGCCGCCCGTCGACGGGCGCACGATCAAGGCATCGACCTTCAGCAGCCAGAAGTGGGCATGGGTGGACGAGGAGAACCCCGATCTGCTCGTCCTGCGCACCTCGATCGGGCGGCACGGCGACACCGCCGATCTCGCGCGCGACGACGCGGAGCTGGTGAGCCTGTCGCGCCGCGATCTGCGCCTCGCCACGGGTCTCGAAGCGCGCCCCCTCGCCTCCGTCGTCACGCGCTGGAACGACGGTCTCCCGCAGTACCCGGTGGGGCACCACGCCCGCATCGCGCGCGTGCGCGAACACGTCGCGAAGCTCCCTGGCCTCGCGGTGTGCGGCGCGGCCTACGACGGCGTGGGCATCCCGGCGTGCGTGGCGAGCGCCCAGGCGGCGGTGGACGGCTTGCTGGGCGTCGGCTGAGCCGGCGCCGCGGACCGGGCCCGGCGTCGGGTCGCGGAGAGTGAGGAAGGAGAATGGTCGGCATGAGTGCTGCTCCTGAGAAGATCCCCAACGCGGGCAAGAAGGCCAAGGACCTCAACGAGGTCATCCGGTACACGCTGTGGTCCGTCTTCAAGCTCCGCGACGTGCTGCCCGACGACCGGGCCGGTTACGCCGAGGAGGTCCAGGACCTCTTCGACCAGCTCGCCGCCAAGGACGTCACCGTGCGCGGCACGTACGACGTCTCCGGGCTCCGCGCCGACGCCGACCTCATGATCTGGTGGCACGCGGAGACCTCGGACGCGCTCCAGGAGGCGTACAACCTCTTCCGCCGCACCCGCCTCGGCCGCGCCCTGGAGCCGGTGTGGTCGAACATGGCGCTGCACCGCCCCGCCGAGTTCAACAAGTCGCACATCCCGGCGTTCCTCGCCGACGAGAACCCGCGCGCCTACGTCAGCGTGTACCCCTTCGTGCGCTCGTACGAGTGGTACCTGCTGCCCGACGAGGAGCGCCGCACGATGCTCGCCGACCACGGCAAGATGGCGCGCGGCTTCCCCGACGTGCGCGCCAACACCGTGGCATCCTTCTCGCTCGGCGACTACGAGTGGATTCTCGCCTTCGAGGCCGACGAGCTGTACCGCATCGTCGACCTCATGCGCCACCTGCGCGCCTCCGAGGCCCGCCGCCACGTCCGTGAGGAGGTCCCCTTCTACACGGGCCGCCGCCGCTCGGTCACGGAGCTGGTGCAGGGCCTGGCCTGAGGCTCGCGCGAAGGGGCCCCGTCCCGCCGTCGAGGCGGGCAGGGGCCCCTTCGCGCGTGGCGCGCCCGACCGGTTCACCTCTCCCGCAGCGCCTCCCGCGCTCTTCCCACCACGGTGGTGCCGCTCTCCGTGCCGTCGGGGGACGGGGCGGGCGTGCGGTTGTCGGCCTCGGGGGGAGCGGACGGCTCCGGTTCCTCGTGCGGGGCGCAGTCCAGGGTGCCGTTGCCGGGGACGCGGCCCGTCAGGAGGTACGTGTCGACGGCCGCGTTGACGCAGTCGTTGGCGCCGCCCGCGATGCCGTGCGTGCCCGCGCCGCGTTCCGTGACGAGGGCCGCGCCGCCGAGACGGCGGCGCAGTTCGAGCGCGCCCGGGTACGGGGTCGCCGCGTCGCGTTCGGCGGCGAGGATCAGCGTGGGGGGCAGGACGCCCGGGCGCACGCCGATGTCCAGCGGCCGCTGGCGCGGGACGGGCCAGGAGGCGCAGGGCAGGTTCATCCAGGCGTTGTCCCACGTCTCGAAGGGCGCGACCGAGGCGAGCCGCGTGTTGTCCTCGTCCCACGTCGCGAAGTCCGTGGGCCACGCCGCGTCGTTGCACTCGACGGCCGTGTACACCGCCGTGCCGTTCTCCTCCTCCTTCGCCGCTGCCTCCGTGGGCGGAGCGGCGAGCTTCAGGAGCGGCTTGTCGTCCTTGCCGACGACGAGCCGCGAGAGCACCTCGGCGCGCGAGGCCCAGTAGTCGTCGTAGTACGCGGCCTTCAGGAACGCGGCCTGAAGCTGGGCGGGGCCCACCGTGCCGCCCGCCGGGTGCAGGGCGAGGCGTTCGCGTACCTCGTCGTAGGCCGCCCGTACCGCCGTACCGCTCCTGCCGAGGTGGTAGGCGTCGTCGTGGCGCGCGACCCAGTCGGTGAAGTCCTTCCAGCGCTGCTCGAAGGCGAAGGACTGATCGAGATTATTGCGGTACCAGATCTGTTCGGGATCGGGATTGACCGCCGAGTCGAGAACCATGCGCCGCACGTGACCGGGAAAGAGCGTCGCGTAGAGGCCGCCGAGGTACGTGCCGTACGAGGCGCCCATGAAGTTGAGGTCGGGCTCGCCGAGCGCCGCGCGCAGCACTTCGAGGTCGCGCGCGTTGTTGAGCGAGGTGTAGTGGCGCAGCTTGTCGCCCGAGCGCTTCGCGCAGCCCTTCGCGTACGCCTCGGCGCGCGCGAGCCGCGCCCGCTTGTACGTCTCGTCGGGGGACACGGGCGAGGTGTCGGGGGCCTTCGCGTACTCCTTCGGGTCCTGGCAGCTCAGCGGTGCCGAGCGGCCCACGCCGCGCGGGGCCCAGCCCACGAAGTCGTAGGCCGCCGCGAGCTTCTTCCACTCTGGGTACGCGCCGAGCAGCGGGAAGTACATCCCCGAACCGCCGGGGCCGCCCGGGTTGAAGAGCAGGGCGCCCTGCCGCTCCGTGTGCTTGCCGCCCGCCTTCGCGGGCGCTCCCGTCGCGGCGATCCTGCTCACCGTGAGGCTGATCTGCTCGCCGTCGGGGTGCGCGTAGTCGAGCGGCACGTCGACCGTCCCGCACTGCACGCTGCGCGGCATCTGCTCGACCGCGGGGCAGGTGCCGAACGTGATGCCGCGCGCCGCGGCCCGCGCGACGCTCGTACCGACCCCGGCCGGCTGCCGCGCCGCCGAAGGGGCGGGTGAGGGGGAGAGGCGCGAGGGCTGGGCGCCCGCCGGGGCCGCGCCGAGGCAGCCGAGCAGGAGCGAACCGGCGGCTGCCGGGACCAGGACGAACCGGGGGGCCGGCCTGCGGGGGAATCTCATACGGGGCGATCCCTTCCGCCGCCACGGCACGCCACGACACAGCGGGGCGCGGTGGGCAGCGGGACGAAGAAACGATAAAAGGGATAATTCGTACGAGAAGGGGCGAAGTAAAGGACCGTCGCCCCGTGTCGGGGCGGCGGTCCCTGGGATCACACCTGGGATCTCGCCTGGGGTCACGCCGGTGCGGAGGGCCGCTCAGGCCGTCGTACGCACCGTGAGCGCCGCCCTGAACTGCGGCTCGTGCACCGCCCGCAGGCCGTGCACGGCGAGCGCGAGCGTCTCGTGGTTCGCGGCCCCGCGCACCGCCTCGGTGCCGAGCGGCGTCGCCCAGCGCCCGTACGGGGCGAGATCGACGCGTGCGATGACGAGGCTCCCGGCGCCGAGCAGCAGCGGCAGCCCGAACCAGCCGGCGACCTCGGGCGCCGCGTGCCCGCCGTGCGGCAGGAGGGCGAGCGAGGCGAGCCCGGCGAGGAGCACCGCGAGCACTGTGCGCCGCAACTGCCGCAGCGCCCCGGAGACGAGCGCGCGGATCTCGGCCGGCACGGCGAGCCGCGCCGCGCTCAGGCGCGCTTCCAGGTCCCGTACCTCCGCCGAATCGGCGAGGGCCGTGCGCAGCTCGGCGACGGGGAGTTGCAGCCCCGGGCCGAGCGCGCGCAGCACCGCGCCCTCCAGCGCGTCCGCCGGGCGGTCGGCGACGGCCGTGGCCCAGCCGGTGTGCGCGAGGATCAGCCGCCCGCGCCGCGCCATCGCCACGAGGGTCACCTCGGCGACGCGCGCGGGGCCGCCGACGAGGAACGCGGTCTCAAAGAGCCCGAGCGGCCGCGCGGCGGGATCGCCCCGGCCCGCGGTGAGCCGGTAACGGGGATCGGCGGCGCGTACCGCCGCGCGGAAGAGCCGCGCACAGGCGACGACGGAGGCCGCCGAGGCCAGCAACAGGACCGGTATCCACAACACCTCCGCTTTGTAACGCCGTTGCGTGACTTCTGCCATGACGGTGCTCACAGCGGCCCGGTGACGTGCGGCACGGGGCGGGGGCGCGGGGGTGCGGTGCGGCGACGGGCGGTGCGGCGGGGTGGTACGGGAGGGCGAGCGCCCAGCCCGGGCGCGGTGAGGGGCGGGCGGTGCGGGCCGGGCGCGGTAGGGGACGGGCGGTGCGGGGCGCCCGGCCGGGGTGGCGGGACCGCCGTCAGGCTGCGCGTCGTCCCCACAGTCCCCACGGGCCCCGGCGCGGTGGTACGGGGCCCGAGCGATCCGCGTGCCAGCGGGTGAGGGCGCGGCGGGTGCGGGCGGGCAGGGGAGGGTCGGCGTGTGCCAGCACGTGCGCGGCGAAGTCGAGCGCGTCACGGCGGTAGCCGCCGGTCAGCGGCCGTGTCGTCGCGTAGGCGCGGAACGCCGCCCGGTACCGCGCCCCGAGCAGGTGCGGAAGCTCGGGGGCCACCTTGCCGACGACCTGCCCCCGCTTGCCCGCGAGCGCCCCGGCCTGCACCGCGAGGCGCTCCGCGTCGAAGCCGCCGGGCACCGGCCCGCCCGCGACGAGCGCGGAGAGCAGTGCGTGCTGCTCCCCGGCGAGGCGCGTGCGGCCGGCCTCGGGGACGGCGGACTCGGGGACGGTGCCGCCCCCGGTACGGGGCACGGGGGCGTTCCTCCGGGGACCCGCCGCACTCCCGCGCACCGTCTCGCGGATCGCCCGCAACTCCCCCTCCAGCTCACCGGGCGGAGGGAAGTCGTCGTCCCGCTCAAGGAGCACCCCGGGCGGCTCCGCCCGCGCGCTCAACTCGCCGAGCAGTGCCAGGACCTGCGGCGGCACGGGGTGCGCGTGCGTGTCGTGCCACACCCCCTCGCGCAGGACGCCGCCCGCGACATGCACGTAAGCGAGCGCTTCGAGCGGCAGCTCGTCGAGTGCCCGGATCGCGTCCTCGCCGCTGTTGACCTGGTTCGTGTACAGGTTCGCGACGTCGATGAGGAGCCGTACGCCGGTGCGCTCGACGAGTTCGTAGAGGAACTGCCCCTCGGTCAGCTCCTCGTCCGGCCACGTGAAGAGCGCGGCGATGTTCTCGACGGCGAGCGGTACGGGCAGCGAGTCCTGCGCGATGCGGACGTTCTCGCACAGGACGGCGAGCCCTTCGCGGGTGCGCGGGACGGGCAGCAGGTGACCGGCCTCCAGGGCACCGGCCCGGACGAAGGCGATGTGCTCCGTGACGAGCGGCGCGCCCAGGACCTCGGCCCGCTCGGCGAGCGCGGCGAGCCGCCCGGGATCGGGCCGCTCACCACCGCCGAGCCCGAGCCCGACCCCGTGCGGCACCACCGTCACGCCGCGCGCCCGCAAGCGCAGCAGCGACTCCGGCACGTGGCCCGGGCAGACGTTCTCGGCGACGGCCTCCACCCAGTCCACGTCCATCCGCTCCACGGCGTCGGCGATCTCGGGCCGCCACCCGATCCCGGCCCCGAGCCGAAGACCTGCCGCCGCTCGCGCACCCGCTTCCACGGTCATCCCCGTCCCCCTCCTGTCGTACCTCTCGCGACAGGGTGATGACCGGCGGGGGCGCGGGTCAATCGTTCGGGTGGCTTTCTCAGAGCCGTACTTGAGGTGGGAGAGGGCTTTCGCCGGGACGTACGGGCTTGTCGCGCCGTTCTCGCCCGTGCACCGGGGGCCACCACGGTGCTCCTGCGCGGTCCCCGGATGGGACACTCCGCCGCATGAGCGACACGTACTGCCCCCGGTGCGACCTCGTCGTCGGCAGGGGATGCGCCTGCCCCGAGGACGGCAGCACCCCGAGGAAGGCCCCGGAAAGCCGTCCCGTGCGCCAGGAATGGCGGCAGTTCCCCGGTACGGCCATCCTGATCAGGCGCGACGGGAAGGCCCATGTCCCCGGCGCCTGCGACCACATGAGTGAGGACGACGTCAGGGCCCCGCGCTGGGGCTGGATTCTCGACCCGCCCCCTGGCCTGTGGGAACGCATCAAGGAGGGCGGCGCACCGGTGGCCGCCACGGGCGGGAACACGGCCGCACGCGCCACGAGCCGCTGCCTCGACTGCGTGGACGCGCTCGGCTGAGGAGACGGCTGACGAGCCGAGGGGAGACGCCTGCCTCAGCTCCCCAGCACCGCCTCCAGCGTCCGCTTCCCCACCCCCGCCATCAGCGGGTTGTCCGCCGAGTGCGTGACGAAGACGAGGCCCAGGGCGAGCGCCCAGCCCCTGGCGCGGGTCCACGCCGCCTCGTCCACCCGGCCGTGCGCCGCGCGGAACGCGGCACGGTCGGCCGCGCGCGGAAAGAGCATCCAGGCCGCGGCGAGGTCCGTCGCAGGGTCGCCCGACGTGAGGTCGCCGAAGTCGACGACACCGCTCAACCGGCCCTTGTGGACGAGGACATTGGCCGGGTGCAGGTCGCCGTGGACCCATAGCGGGGGCCCGGACCACGCGGGGGCGGCGAGGGCGCGGCGCCACACCTCCTGCGCCGTGGGGTCGCCCAGCGCCGCCACGTCCTCCGCGACGCGCGCCGCCCGCCGCGCGAGCGGGACGCCGCGTACCGCGCTGACCGGCGCATCGGCCGGCGCGGGCGTGTGCAGCGCGCCCAGGAAGGCGCCGAGGGCCCGGGCCGCCGCTTCCGCGTCGGCGGGTGGCGTGTGCGCCGCCGTCCCGCCCGGCAGGTACGGGACGACGCTCCATGCCCACGGGTACCCGCACCCCGGCACGCCCTCCCGCACCGGCGCGGGCACCGGGAGCGGCAGCCGCGCGGCGAGCGAGGGCAGCCAGCGCTGCTCGTTCAGTACGAGATCCGCGGCGAAGGCGCGCCTCGGCAGCCGTACGAGGTACGAAGTCCCGAGCCGCCACACGTCGTTGTCCCAGCCGTGCGCGAGGACCGCGAGCGGCAGCGCGGCGAGGTCCGGGTGCTGCGCGGTGAGCAGCTCTCGCACGAGGCCGGGCGTGAGCGAGACCTCGGCCGCGGGCATCGTCGGCACGCGTCGCTCAGCCCGCGAAGTCGCGCAGATCGGCGACCGCCGTCGCCGATCCCGGCACCACCTCGGTGAACCCCGCGTCGTGCACCACGGGGAGTCCGGCGGCGACGAGCGCCCGCCACCGCTTGCTGTCGGCCCTCCGCACCGCGAGCGGGAACCCGGCGTCGGCCCACGCCGTACGGCGCTTGTCGTCCAGCTCCCACCAGGCGAGCTGCACGGCGTGCCCCGCCTGCGCCATCGTCTTGCCCGCGGACATCTCGACCTCGGGGTTGAGCCACACGACCGGGGTGCCGGGAGCGGGTGCGGCGGGCGGCTCGGGGTCGCTCAGCTCCGTACCCGAGACCTGGAGCTTCGCGAGGTCCTTGGGCCAGCCGTCGAGCGGGATCGGCGGGTAGACCCTGACCTCGGCGCTGCCGCCGTGCAGCGTCAGCCCGTCCAGCGCCTCGGCCCGCCGCCACTCGGCGCCCCGCGCCCGCCGCACGACCTTGCGGATGCGGGCGTCCTGCCAGTCCCGTACCGCCTGCGCCCACGGTCCCTCACCCTCCGCGCGCGGGTCCGAGAGCAGCGCGAGCACCGCGCGGGCCGCCGTCTCCAGGGCGTCGGTACGGGCCGGGGGAGCCGTCTTCTCCAGGTGCAGCACGAGAGGGAGGACGAACTGGGGGGCCTCGTCGCGCGGCGAGCGCGCGTCGTCGAAGGGCGGGGGAGGGAAGTCGCTGCTGGTCACGTCCTCCAGTCTGCCAGGCGTGCGGCGGCGTCAAAGGGGGACGGCCTGCCACGCTTCTGCCACGCCTCCGGCAGCTTCTGCCACCGTTCTGCCACACCGCTGCCCCAAGCCTCGAAAACGCTTGGCGTGCCACGGGCGCCCCGCCATGATGAGCGCATGAAGAGCGATCTGTTCGGTGCCGACTTCCTCGCCCGCTCCGCCGTCCCGGGGCTGACGGTGGAGAACCCCAAGACCCTCAAGTACGTCGTGCAGGGGGAGATGTTCGCGCGGCAGGGCGCCATGATCGCCTTCCGCGGGGATCTCCGCTTCGAGCGCAAGGGCCAGGGCATAGGGGGCCTCCTCAAGCGCGCGGTGACCGGCGAGGGCCTGCCCCTCATGTCCGTCGCGGGCAACGGCGAGGCCTGGTTCGCGCACGAGGCGCAGAACGTCTTCGTCGTCGAGATCGAGCAGGGCGACCAGCTCACGGTCAACGGGCGCAACGTGCTGTGCTTCGACCCCAGCCTCGGCTACGAGATCAAGACGGTGAAGGGCGCGGGCATGACCGGCGGCGGCCTCTTCAACAGCGTCTTCTCCGGGTCGGGGAAGCTCGGCCTCATGTGCGAGGGCCACCCGCTCGTCATCCCGGTCGGCCAGGGACAGCCCGTCTTCGTCGACACCGACGCCGTCGTCGGCTGGAGTGCCCACCTGCGGACGAGCCTGCACCGCTCGCAGAGCGTCGGTTCGATGCTGCGCGGCGGCTCCGGCGAGGCGGTCCAACTGCGGCTCGACGGCGAGGGCTTCGTGATCGTACGGCCGAGCGAGGCGAAGCCGGAGGCCAAGTCGGGCTGAGCCCGGCCCCGGTCAGCCCGAGCAGGCGGTGCGCTGCCCCTCCAGCCAGGCACAGCGCGGGCACAGCGTGATCCCCCGGTGCGACTCGGGGTACTCGCTCGGCTCCTGGCACAGCACGCACGCGGCCCGTGGCTCCTCGGCGCCCCGCGCGGCCGGGGTGCCGTCGGCGCGTCCGGGCTCCTCGGCGGCACGTGGCCGCTCCGCGCTCGGCACGGCGGTGGCGGGGTCCTGCGGGGTGTGCACCATGCCGCCAGGCTACGACGCGGGGGCGCCCCGCCCGCCCCGTGGACCGTCCCCCTCGTACGCCATCCCCCCTCGTACGCCGTCCCCGCCCGGTACGCCGACCGCACCCCGCGCCCGCGAGGCGTTCACGCGGCACTGCGGTGGGGAGGCCGGGGGCGCGGCCGGGGGAGCGCGGGGCGGTGCCTTGTCGAGGGCGCGACCCCCGTGGGCCGGTACGGCGACCGAGAGAACCGGGTCGCGCCGAAGCCGCTGGATCTCTCCGGCGCGCACCCGTGAAGCGTCGTCCGCCCGCCGCTACTCCTCCGCTCCCCTCGCCACCAGCGGCTTCGCGTCGCGCGCCAGCGCCGTGAGCCGCGAGATCGCGCGGAAGTACTTCTTCCGGTAGCCCCCGTTCAGCATCTCCTCCGAGAAGAGCCGGTCGAAGGGCAGGCCCGAGGCGAGGACGGGGACCTCGCGGTCGTAGAGGCGGTCGGCGAGGACGACGAGGCGCAGCGCCGTCGACTGGTCGGGCACCGGGGCGACCCCGGTCAGGCACACCGCGCTCAGCCCGTCCGTGAGCGCCCCGTACCGGCTCGGGTGCACGCGCGCGAGGTGGCCGAGGAGCGCGGGGAAGGCGTCGAGGCTCGCGCCGGGGGTCGCCCGCGCCGCCCGTACCACCTGCTCCTCGGTGAACGGGGCGGGCGCCTCGGGCAGACCCCGGTGCCGGTAGTCGTCGCCGTCGATGCGCAGCGCGCGGAAGTGCGCCGACAGGCCCTGGATCTCGCGCAGGAAGTCCTGCGCGGCGAAGCGGCCCTCGCCGAGCTTGCCGGGCAGCGTGTTCGACGTCGCGGCGAGTGCCACGCCCGCCTCGACGAGCCGGGCGAGGAGCGAGGAGACGAGCACCGTGTCGCCCGGGTCGTCCAGCTCGAACTCGTCGATGCACAGCAGCCGGTGGCCGCTCAGCGTCGCCACCGTCTGCTGGAAGCCGAGCGCGCCGACGAGGTTCGTCAGCTCCACGAAGGTCCCGAACGCCTTCTTCTCGGGCGGCGCGTCGGTCGCGTGCCACAGCGAGGCGAGCAGGTGCGTCTTGCCGACGCCGTAGCCCCCGTCGAGGTACACCCCGCGCGGCGCGGCGGGCGCGCTCGTACGGGCCTTGCGGCCGAACCACCCGCGCTTGACAGCGGCCGCGGGGGACGCGCCGAGCGAGGCGGCGAACGCGGAGAGTTCCCGCACCGCCTCCGACTGGCTCGGCTGCTTCGGGTCGGGCACGTACGTGCTGAAGCGGACCGCGTCGAAGCGCGGCGGCGGCACCAGTTCGGCGACCAGGCGCTCCGGCGGGACGCGGGGCTCGCGGGCGCACAGCGACAGGGGCCGCGCCTCCGCTATGGGCGTGGGCGAGGGCGTAGGGGTCGACACGAACACCCAGCTTAGGCGCCGTGCGAGACTGCCGGTATGCGACGCCTGTTCCCCGTGACCGACCCGACACCGAGCGCGACCGGCTTCGATCGCGAAGGGCCGCTCGCCGAACTGGCCGCGCTCTACGCGTACCCCGAGCCGCTGCCCGAGGCCGGGGTCCTGCGCGCCAACATGGTCACGACGCTCGACGGCGCCGCCTTCCACGAAGGCCGCTCGCAGGGCATCTCGGGACCGGCCGACATGCGGGTCTTCGGGGTCCTGCGGGCGCTCGCGGACGTCGTCGTGGTCGGGGCGGAGACCGTGCGCAAGGAGCAGTACCGCCCGGCGAAGGCGCGCGAGGCCTTCGCCGCGGCGCGCGCGGAACGGGGGCAGGCGCCCGCGGCGGCGATCGCGGTCGTCTCGGCCTCGCTCGACCTCGACTTCACCCTGCCCCTCTTCACCGAGCCCGTCGTCCCGACGCTCGTCCTCACCGGCGCGGAGGCTCCCGCCGGGCGGGTCGCCGCGGCGCGGAAGGCGGGTGCGGAGGTCGTCGTCGCGGGCGGCGGCCGGGGCGCGGACCCCGTCCGCCTGCGCGCCGAACTCGTCGCGCGCGGCCTGCGCCGCCAGCTCGCCGAGGGTGGTCCCCGTCTGCTCGGGCGGCTCATCGCCGCGGACACGGTCGATGAACTCTGCCTCACCGTGTCGCCGTTCCTCACCGCGGGCGACGCGAGCCGCCTCGCCCACGCGCCCCAGGCCCTCACGACCCCGGCCCGCATGCGTCCGGCGTCGATCCTCACCGAGGACGGCTTCCTCTTCACGCGGTACGTGCGCGAGAGGGCCTGAGGCGCCGGACACGAAAGCGCCGGACACGAAAGCGCCGGACACGAAAGCGCCGGACACGAAAGCGCCGGACACGAAAAGGGGGCGGGCCGCTCCCGCGAGGAAGCGGCCCGCCCCAGGCTCAGCGCCCTGTCACAGGTGCACCGCGGCCGTCACCACGAAGCCCCCGAGGGCCACGAACCACACGTACGGCAGCGTGCGGATCATCACCTGCTGCGGGCTCACGCCCGCGTACTGCGCGGCCCACACCGTCTGCGTGCTCGTCGGGTCGGCGACGCCGAACACCTGGTTGTACGAGGCCGTGATGCCGAGCACCGCGATGGCCGGGTAGATCCCGGTCGCGATGAGCACGCCCGCGATACCGGCGCCGAGCCCGTACACGTTGAGCGGGCCCCGGTACAGGCACAGCGGCACGAGCAACGCGAAGACCACGACGAACAGGATCGGGTTCTCCGGCGTGACCGCCCGCACGAGCGGTTCGAGCGCGTCGACCGCGCCCGGCAGCTTCACGGCCGCCAGCAGGATGCCGATCGCGACGAACAGCGTCATCGGCGCGGCGGCGACCTCGAAGCCGCTGTACAGCGTGCGCAGCAGGCGCCGGTTCATCTCGCCGGGCCGCGTCGTCGTCACGAGCGCGTACAGCACCCCGGCGAGCAGCGAGGGGATGATCGCGACGTCGAAGCCGAGCGCGAGCACGAGCGGAACCAGCGGCGTGAGCAGCGCGTACCACGGCGCGTCGCCCAGCTCCGCGCGCCGCCGCGCGCCCTTCGAGCGCGGCGCCTCCGTACGGAAGGCCCACGCGTGCTCGACGCCCCGGCGCCGCGACTCGATCAGCACGAACATCACGGCAGCGAAGAGCGCGAACGGGAAGAGCTGGATCATGAAGTGGCGCACGTCGTGGACCGGCATGTCGAGCGCGCTGGAGAAGAACTGCCACACGGGCAGCTCGAACGGCATCCCGGCGGCGATGCCCATGAGGACCGTCCCCGCGGCGGTGACCTTCGGGATGCCGACCGCGATCATCGCGGGGATGCCGATGATGCCCGCGAGCATCGCGGCGGGCGCGGAGCCCGTGACCGTGCCGATGAGCGTCGAGACGATCAGGACGCCGAGCGCGACGATCGTGGGCCGGTCCCCGCCGAACTCGACGATCTTGCGGACCAGGGTTCCCGCGATGCCCGTCTCGTCGAGCAGCTTGCCGAGCCACGAACCGAGCAGGATCGCGATCATCGTCGCGGCGAGCGCCGGGGCGCCCTCCTGGAGCACGGTGTCGAGGACGCTGTTCTTGCCGGTGAGCGGCGCGCCCGAGACGAACGCGATCACGACGCCGAGCAGGACGAGCGCGAAGGCGGTGGGGAGCTTGCGGGTGAGCATCGCGGCGACACCGGCCGCCATGATGATCAGGATGATGATGCCCATGACTTACTTCTCTCTGGCCGAGGGCGCCGGGGCGGGCGCTGCGGCGGTGCAGGCCGCGGCGAGCGCGGCGGACAGCAGGAGCGGGCTGCGGCCGAGACCACAGACGGTGCGCGCGTAGGCGTGGGCGGCGAGTTCTTCCGCCCCCGCGACGTGCGCGGGCACGCGCAGCCGCCCCAGACGCAGCGCGGTGTGCCCGAGGGCCTGCTTGAGCGCGGCCCGTTCGGGGCCGTGGTGGAGCCGCTCGTGCACGGCTTCGTGGGCGAGCGCCGCGGCGCGTACCGAACCGGCGGGGAACCACTGGCGCCACCCGTGCCGCGCCACGAGCCGTTCGGCGGCCGCGATCGCGTCGGTGTACAGCTCCACGGCCTGCGGCCGCGACGTGTACCGGGCGAGGAGCCCGCGCTCCAGGCCGCCCGTGCTCTCGACGACGTGCGCGGGAGCGGGCGAAGGGGTGCGCGCGAGGTCCGTGCCGAAGCGGTCGGCGGCCTCGGCCCAGCGCCGCAGCACGGCCGGGTCGCGGTGCGCGTGCAGCGGCAGCGAGGCGAGGAACCTCGCCCCGTACGCGATGTCGTCGACGGCCGAAAGGCCCTTGGCGTCGACGGCCGGAAGATCCTCGGTCAGGACAGTCATGAGCGCTCCTCCACCAGGGCCACGACCCGCTCGTCGGCGGGCCGCCCCTCCAGTTCGGTACGGGCCAGGGCGAGCAGCGGCCGCGGGTCGAGCACCCCGGACAGGTCCGCGATGCGCGAGCCGATGAGCAGCCGCAGCGCCGGGGCACGCACCCCGCCGTCCCCGTACGCGGTCGACTCGTCCACGAGCGTCGCGAGGGTGTGCGCCGCGCCGCCCACGGTCGTCGTCTCGATCCGCGCGTCCGGCGCGTGCAGCCGCACGACGCCGTCGGCGTCCACGACCCGCACGGGGTGCTTGGTACCGCGCAGCCTGCGGTGCTTCTCGGTCCCGTAGACGGTGTACGCGTTCGTACGGGCCAGCTCGCGCACCTCGCCCTCCGGCGCCTTCAGGCTGGTCGCGGCCAGGCGCAGCCGCTCCGCGTCGTCGGCCCGGTGCGCGCGGTCCTGGGTGCGCAGCTCGGTGGCACCCGTCGCGACCGCCCGCACGGTGTTGGTCTGCGGGTCGACGGTCACCTCGACCTCGACCGCGTCGGCCGCCGCGCCCTGCGCGATGACGGCCCGCTCGGCCTCGGCCCGTACCGCGAGGATGTCCTCCTGGCCCGCGCCGGGGATGATCCGCTCGACCTGCTCGCGCACGAGTGCGAGCGCGACCCCGATCGGGCTGATCACCTCGTGGTGGCGCGCGAGCTTCCCTTCGAGCCCGGTCGCCGCCGCGAGGTGCGGCGTGACCGAGGCGGCACCGCCGCCCCCGCCGACGAGCAGGACCGCGTCCTTGTCGAGCCGGTAGTCCGAGATCATCGCGTCCACGACCTCGCGCACCTGCGCGACGCCCGCGTCGAGGATCTGCGTCGCCGCGCCGTCCACGTCGGTGCCGAGCGCGGCGGCGAGCGGCGCGAGCGCGGTACGGGCCGTCTCGCGGTCCGCGTGCGCGAAGTCGTCCTCGGGGACGCGGCCGAGCGCGTTCGCCGCGCACGTCATGGTGAGCGCGTAGCGCCCGCCCGCCGCGTCGATCACGACGTGGTCGTCCGCGTCGTCGGGCGTCGGGCGCATCGTGGCGAGCGTCGCGCCCGCCAGCTCGCCTGGCTCGGCGAAGCACGCGTAGGGGAGCCCGGCGATGTGCGCGCTGCGCGGGCCGACGGCGGTCACCTTGCCGCCGCTCATGCGCACCATCGAGCCGCCGCCCACGCCCACCGTGCGCACGTCGAGCGCCGAGAGGTACGAGGTCTTGCCGAGCAGCGTCGCGTGCCGGACGGTGACCTTTCCGCGCCGCACGACGCTGATGTCCGTCGACGTGCCCCCTGTCTCCAGGAACACGCCCTCGCTGACCCGCTCCTGCATGAGCGCGCCGGCGACCCCGGCCGCCGGGCCCGAGAGCACGGTGAGCAGCGGGCGGCGGCGCATCTCGTCGAGCGACATGACGCCGCCGTCGCAGCGCATCACCATGAGCGGCGCCTCGACGCCCGCCTTCGTGATCGCCGCGTCGACGAGGTCGGCGGTCGCGAACATGCGCGGCAGGATCGCCGCGTTGACGACGGCGGTACGGGTCCGCTTCTGGAGGCCGTAGAGCGAGGTGATGTCGTGCGCCGCCGTCATCGGGACGCCGCGCGCCGCCGCGGCCTCGCGCACCGCGTCCTCGCCCTCGGGGCGGTCCACGCTGAACGGCTGGCTCGCGACGATCACCTCGGCACCCGCGCGTACGACCTGGTCGACGGCCCGCTCGATCGCCGCGCGGTCCCCGGGGTCGGCGACGTGCGCGTAGACGAGCGGGAAGTGCTTGCCGGGGATCAGCTCGGTCTTCGCGAGCGAGGCGAGGCGCTTGGTGAAGAGCGCGCCCGCGCCGCCGCCGAGGCCGACGAGCCCGACGGTCGCCACATCGCCCTCCAACAGGGCGTTGGTAGCCTGTGTCGTGCCGTGGGCCAGGAAGGACACGTCCTTGGCGGTGTGTCCGGTCTCGGCGAGCAGCTTGTCGAGCGCCGTCACGATGCCGTGCGCGACTCCGTCCTCGTGATGGTGGCTGGTCGGGACCTTCACCTGGCCGACGAGGGAGAGCGTCGCGCTGTCCACGGCGACGGCGTCGGTGAAGGTTCCGCCCACGTCGATGCCGACGCGGATGCGGTGGGTGGTCATGGTCTGGGCACCTCCTTGTGCTGGGTCGGCGCTTGCGTGGGCGGTGGGCCGGGCGGGACAGGTGGAGCTGTCCCGCCCGGCGGTCTCCGCCCCGGGTGGCCGGGCGCGCCGTCAAGCTTCCCGGGCCCGGTGGGGATCGGCGGGCGGGGCGGCCGTCGTGGCCGCGCACCGCCCTCGGCTTCAGTAGCCGCGTACCTCCGGCCAGTGCCGCTCGACGCCCGAGCGGTCGAGGAGCCCCGCGAAGACCGCGAAGCGGCCCTCGTCCGCCTGCACCTCGCGCGGCGTCAGCTCCTCGTCGAGGCAGTGCGCGGCGAGCGCCCCCGCGACCTCGCCGATGTTCCACTCGACGGGGTGCAGCCGGTAGCAGCCGTTCGTGATGTGCGTCGTGCCGATGTTCTTGCCGGCGGGGAGCAGGTTGCGCACGCGGCGCGGCACGAGGGCACCGAGCGGTATCTCGAAGGGCACCGAACCGATGTCGACGTAGTTGTCGCCGCCGGTCGACGGGTGCAGGTCGATGCGGTAGCTGCCGACGCCGACCGAGTCCGGGTAGCGGGTGCCGCCGGTGGGGCCCACGAGGTCGATCGCCACATCGTGCTCGGTGACGGTCGTGACGGCCTTGATGCGCCGCGACTCGCGCACGTACGGGGCCTTCGCGAGCCCGTCATCGGTGCCCATGACGTCCGGGCGCAGGCGCAGCCCGGGGAAGCCCTTGCCGCCGTCCGCGCGCGGGGCCTCGGTCTGGAGCCAGTAGAGGACGGAGAGCGAGAGCTGCTTGGCCTCGCGGATCGCCTCGGCGGTGGTCTTCTCGCCGCCGCCGATCAGGGGCTTGAGCCAGTAGTCGTTGAGCGGCCAGTTCACGAGCGTGATGTCGGAGCCGAAGGCGCCCTCGCGGTGCAGCTTGCGGGCGAGGATGCGGCGGAAGCCGAACAACTCCTTGTCCCCGGCGTCCGCCGACTGGTCGGCGCTCACGGCGAGCGGGTCCTGCTCCGGGTTCGGCACGAAGGTACGGGGCACGGCCTCCAGACTGCGCGGGTCGGGCGCGAGGAAGCCGAGGAGCGGGCCGGGCCAGAAGTCCGGCTGGTAGGAGCGCCAGAAGTCGTAGTCGGCGGGCTTCTCGATCGTGTGCTCCTCGCCCTCGTGGTGCGAGAGCGCGAAGCAGAAGGTGATGCCCTGCTGGTTGAGCGGGTCGGCCTGCGCGGGCGCGTGCGGCTCGCCCGTCTCGGCGCGCGACTCGGCGCCGAGCACGTGTTCCACGCCCGCCAGTTCGAGCAGCTCACCGGTCTCGGTCGCGTCGAGCACGTACGGCGCGGCGAACGTGCGGCGGCCGCCGTCGCGCAGGTTCTCGACCGTGACCGACGTGACGGTGTCGCCCTCGGTCGCCGCCGCGACGGGACGGTGCTCGGTGAGCAGCGTGAGCAGCCCGGCGGAGCGGTACGGGGCGAGCATGCCCTCCAGCGCGGCGAGTCCCGCACGCGGCTCGGCGCACAGCTTGCTCACGCGCCCGGCGCCCGGGTTGAGCGTCGGCTGCGCCGCCGCCTCGGCGCGCAGCGGGTACAGGTCGCGGTAGTAGGCGCGGATCGCCTCGCGCAGCGCGCGGTACGAGGCCGTGACGCCGAACTGCTCGACCCACGGGTGCTCGTCCGGGGGCACGGCCTGCGAGGTGAGCTGGCCGCCGACCCAGTCGGTCTCTTCGGTCAGGACGACGGTGCGCCCCGCCCGGCAGGCGGCGAGGGCGGCGGCGACGCCGCCGAGCCCTCCGCCGACGACGAGGATGTCCGGTTGGCTGGTCACAAGCTCTCCTAGTGGTGCGGGTGTTGCTGGTGGTGCGGGTGGTGCGGGTGGTGCGGTGTTGTCGACGGGTACGGGGCCCGGCGGCGTGTCAGGTCGTCGCCAGGTCCCGCACCACGCCGGGCGCGGGCCCCGCGGTCGCCCCGGGCCTGAAGGCGCAGGGGACGAGCGGTTCGTCGGCTTCCTCGCCCGCGACGAGCGCGGCCAGCAGCCGTACCGCCGCGGCGCCGAGCCGGGTGCGCGGGATGGCGAAGCCGGTCGGCACCGGCTCGCCCGCGAGGTCGGGGGGCGGGTCGCCGAGCAGCGCGAGGCTCAGTTCGCGCGGGCAGTCGTACCCGGCCGCCGCGACGGCCGCGCGCAGCGCCCGCCAGGCGGCGCCCGTGTCCGTCTCCTCGGCGACGAAGGCGGTGACACCTTCCGCACGCCAGGCCCGCAGCCGCTCGGGGGTGAGGTCGGCGTCCGGCTCGGCGGTGCGGAAGACGGCGTCATCGACGGGGAGCCCGGCCTCGTCGAGGCCCGCGAGGAAGCCGCGTTCGCGGTCGGCCGTCGCCGGGGCCTCGTCGTCCTCGCGTACGAGCACGATCCGCCGGTGCCCGAGCGCGACGAGGTGCCGTACGACCTCGCGGCTCGCCGGGGCGTAGTCGGCGCCGACCCACGCGAGGCCGTCCAGCTCGTCCCTGCGGCCCAGGTGCACGACGGGGAAACCGTCGTTGACGAGGCGCCGCAGTTCACGCGCGGGGGCGTGCCGGCCGAGGAAGAGGCAGCCGTCGGCGAGCCGTACCCGGCTCAGCGCCTCGGGGCCGGGCGTCGCGCCGTGCGCGCTCGACCCCGTGAAGAGCACGAGGTCGAAGCCGCGCGCCGCGGCCTCCTGCTCGACGCCGACGAGGAAGGGGTAGTACGAGTGCTGCACGTCCGTCGGGAACGTCGCGGTGAAGCTGAAGACGCCGAGCAGGTCGTTCCCCGCCCCCGCGAGGCTGCGCGCCGCCGGGTCGGGGACGTAACCGAGGGTGCGGGCCGCTTCCATGACCTTCCGCCGCGTCTCGTCCGAGATCGTCGCGGCCTGCGGCTTGTTGCCGAGCACGAGCGAGACCGTCGCCTGCGAGACGCCCGCGAGCCGCGCCACCTCCGCCTGGCGCGGGCGTGCCCGTTTCGCGGGCTCGCGCGGTGTTCTCTCCGCCTTGCCCGGCTTGCCCCGCTTGTTGTCGTTCACCTGTCGACCTCGCTCACCCATGCGGCACTAATGCGTATTAGTAATGCGCATTAGTGAGCACTCTGCGACTCGGATGGGCGGACGTCAAGGGGTGCGTGCGGGATTTCCCCGTGCGAGAGGTGTGGGCTGTGCCACGGGAGGCGTACGCGGCCGGCCGTGAAGAGGTGCCGCTCCGCCCGTACGGCCCGGGTCCTGGGGCCCTCCTTGCGGAATGTGCCGTTCCGTTTACCGTCCGCTGGGCAGACTAGGAACGCACGCCACTCCGTTCACGGGGTAGTGGGGAAACCGTACGGCCGGTGATCGCCGGCCCTTGAGAGAAGAGGCGCCCGAGGTGTTCACGAGCGTACTGATGATCGAACAGGCCCTGTCCACGGTGGACATCGAGTTCGTCACCACCCTGCACGGCGAGGAAGCGGTGTCCTTCCATGTCCTGATGCAGCCCAGAGGCGATCAGGACCGGCTGCTGCGCGCGGTGGACGACGTGGCGATCGGCGAGCTGACCGACGCGGTGCGGGAGGCGGAGGTGCCCGAGGGCGAGTCCGCTGTGCCGCCCGCGAAGATCGCCCTGGAGCACTCGCTCCAGTCGCTGCGCGCGGCGGGCGCCGACGCCGTGGGCCACGTCGTCGAGAACCACCCGCTCGACGCGATCGCGAAGGCCGTCGAGGAGACGGGTGCCGACGAGGTGATCGTCCTGACGGCACCGCACTACGTCGAGGAGTTCTTCCACCGCGACTGGGCCTCGCGCGCCCGCCACAAGGTCGGCGTGCCCGTCCTCAAGCTCTACGCGCACACCCCGGACGCCGAGAACTGACGTCCCGGCCGGGGCCCGCCCGGAACGCGAGGAGACCGGCGGCGGTGCTCGCGTTCCGGGGCGGCGTGCCGCGTGGCGGGGGCGGGACCGCCTGTAGCGGCGAGCCGTTCGCCCAGCCGCTCGGCATTGCCAAGTCGCTGGACGTTTCGTTCTAAGGTGGCCCCGAAGAATCCGTTCCGGGACGCACCGCGGTGTCCCGGCCCCACCCCCTGGAGACACCCCACATGGCCCCCGCCCTTCCCCCCGCCCTCGACCGACCGCACTTCATCGGGATCGGTGGGGCCGGGATGTCGGGCATCGCCCGGATTCTCGCGCAGCGCGGGGCGAGCGTCGCGGGCAGTGACGCGAAGGACTCGGCGACCGCCGCCTCGCTGCGCGCCCTCGGTGCCACCGTCCACATCGGCCACGACGCGGCCCACCTCGCCGAGGGCACCTCCGCCGTCGTCGTCTCCTCCGCGATCCGCGCCGACAACCCCGAGCTGGTCCGCGCCGAGGAACTCGGCATCCCGGTCGTGCACCGCTCCGACGCCCTCGCCGCCCTCATGGCGGGCACGCGGCCCCTCGCGATCGCGGGCACGCACGGCAAGACCACGACGACCTCGATGCTCGCGGTGTCCCTCTCGGCGCTCGGCCTCGACCCCTCGTACGCGATCGGCGGCGACCTCGACGCGCCCGGCTCCAACGCGCACCACGGCACCGGCGAGATCTTCGTCGCCGAGGCCGACGAGAGCGACCGCAGCTTCCACACGTACGCACCCGAGGTCGCCGTCGTCCTCAACGTCGAACTCGATCACCACGCCAACTACGCCTCGATCGAGGAGATCTACGAGTCCTTCGAGACCTTCGTCGGCAAGATCGTCCCCGGCGGCACCCTGGTGATCTCGGCCGATCACGAGGGCGCCCGCGAGCTGACCCGCCGGGTGCGCGACCGCGCGGACCTCAAGGTCGTCACGTACGGCTCGGCCGAGGACGCGGACGTACGGGTCCTCAAGGTCACCCCGCGCGGGCTGACCAGCGAGGTCACCGTCTCGCTCGACGGCAAGCTGCTCACGTTCACGGTCTCCGTGCCGGGCAGCCACTACGCCCACAACGCCGTCGCCGCCCTCGTCGCGGGCGTCGCCCTCGGCGTCCCCGTGCACAACCTCGCCTCCGCCGTCCGCGGCTACACCGGCGTGAAGCGGCGCCTCCAGCTCAAGGGCGAGGCCGAGGGCGTGCAGGTCGTGGACTCGTACGCGCACCACCCGACCGAGATGGCAGCCGACCTGGAGGCGATGCGCGGCGCCGTCGAGGGCCGCATCCTGGTCGTCTTCCAGCCGCACCTGTACTCGCGCACGCAGGAGCTGGGCAAGGAGATGGGCCAGGCCCTCGCGCTCGCCGACTCCTCGCTCGTCCTCGACATCTACCCCGCGCGCGAGGACCCCATCGAGGGCGTCACGAGCGAGCTGATCATCGCGGCGGGACGCGCCGCGGGGGCCGACGTGAGCCCGCTGCACGCGAAGGACGAGGCGGCCGAGGCCGTCGCGGGAATGGCGAAGCCCGGTGATCTCGTTCTCACGATGGGAGCGGGCGACGTCACGGACCTCGGCCCCGCCATCCTGGACCGGCTCGCCGCCGGACCGCACCACGAGAGCTGAGGAGCAGGCATGGCGTACAACGTCGAGAAGTCGGACCAGGAATGGCGCGAGGAGCTGACGCCCAACGAGTACGCGGTGCTCCGCCAGGCAGGCACCGAGCCCGCCTTCGTCGGTGAGTACACCGACACGAAGACCAAGGGCGTCTACAACTGCCGCGCCTGCGGGGCCGAGCTGTTCACCTCGGACACGAAGTTCGAGTCGCACTGCGGCTGGCCGTCCTTCTACGACCCGAAGGACACGGACGCGGTCGAACTGATCGAGGACCGCTCGCACGGCATGGTCCGCACCGAGGTGCGCTGCGCCAACTGCGGCTCCCACCTCGGCCACGTCTTCGCGGGCGAGGGCTACGCGACCCCGACGGACCAGCGGTACTGCATCAACTCGATCTCGGTGAAGCTCGTCGCGGAGGACGAGAGCTGACCCGAGGTCGCGCGAGTGCTTCACGGCGGAGCGCGAGTGCTTCACGGCGGTGCGTGGGCCCTTCGCGACTCCGCGTGAGTGCTTCACGACACCGCGTGAGCGCCGCATGGCGCCGCGTGCGTGCCTCGCGCTGCCGCCGCGCGTGTCCTCCTCGTGTGTCGCGCCGTGTCGCGTGAGCGCTCCGGGGGCGGGACGGGTGACGCCGCCCGCCCCTTCGCTCTAGGCTCCCCGGGTGACGACAACGGGGAAGACACCACGGGGCGCGACGCTGCGCGCGGTCAGCGACCTGCACATCTCCTACGAGGAGAACCGGGCCCTCACCGAGGACATCCGCCCGGGCCACCCGGACGACTGGCTCATCGTCGCCGGTGACGTCGGCGAGCGCTTCGCCGACATCGAGTGGGCGCTGCGCCTGCTCGCCCGCCGCTTCGCCCGCGTCGTATGGGCGCCGGGGAACCACGAGCTGTGGACCCTGCCGAGCGAGCCGGACCAGGCGCGCGGCGTGGCACGGTACGACAAGCTGGTCGCGCTGTGCCGTGAGATCGGCGTCCTGACGCCCGAGGACCCGTGGCCGGTGTGGGAAGGGCCCTGGGGCGGGCCGGAGGGCGGCCCGGGCGGCGGCTCGGGCGGCCCGCTCCGCATCGCCCCCCTCTTCACCCTGTACGACTACTCCTGGTACGCCCCCGGCACGACGACGCCCGAGGCCTCGCTCGCCCGCGCGCACGAGGCAGGCATCATCTGCACCGACGAAGCCGTGCTCCACCACGAGCCGTACGCGGGCCGCGCCCAGTGGTGCGCTGACCGCGTCGCGTACACAGAGAAGCGGCTCGCGGAAGCGGCGGGCGGTCCGCCGCTCGTCCTCGTCAACCACTGGCCGCTCGTGCGGCAGCCGACCGAGATCATGACGCACCAGGAGTTCGTGCAGTGGTGCGGGACGGTCCGCACCGCCGACTGGCACACGCGCTTCGACGTCCGCGCCGTCGTCTACGGGCATCTGCACATCCCCCGCTCGACCCGTTACGACGGGGTGCCCTTCGAGGAGGTCTCGCTCGGCTACCCGCGCGAGTGGAAGCGGTACGGACGCCGCGCCGACCTCGCCCGCCCCGTCTTCCCCGAGGCCGCCGCGTGATCGCCGAGATCCTTCCCGAGGGCGTCAGCGCCGCGCACCACCACGGCACGGACCCGCACGCCACGCTCTTCCCCGAGGAGGAGCCCTTCGTGGCGCGCGCGGTCGCGAAGCGGCGCGCGGAGTTCACGACGGTACGGGCCTGCGCGCGCCGCGCCCTCGCTGCGCTCGGCAGGCCGCCGGTCCCGCTCCTCCCCGGCGAACGCGGCGCCCCTGGCTGGCCCGTGGGGATCGTCGGCAGCATGACGCACTGCCCCGGCTACAGCGCCGCCGCCGTGGCCCCCGCCGAGGACTGGCGCAGCCTCGGCATCGACGCGGAGGAGAACGCTCCCCTGCCCCCGGGCGTCCTCGACATGATCGCCCTCCCCGCCGACCGCGAGGCCCTCGCGGCCCTCCCCGGGGACGGCCCCTCCTGGGACCGCATCCTTTTCAGCGCCAAGGAATCGGTCTACAAGGCGTGGTTCCCGCTGGCCCGCCGCTTCCTCGACTTCACGGAGGCCGAACTCGCCCTGTCCGCTGACGGGACCTTCACCGCGCGGGTGCTGGTGGAAGGCCCGGTGAGGGAACTGACCGGGAAGTGGGCGGCGGGGCAAGGGCTGGTCGTGACGTCGGTGGTGATACGGAACTGAGTCCGGCCCGCGCGGGGGGCGGCCCGCACGTGCGGGGGCCGTGGGACGCGCCCGGGGTCAGCCCCCGAGCAGACGGCGCCAGCGGCCTGCGCGGGTGCGCTGGTGCCAGGTCTCGAAAGCGCTCGCGCGATGCGGGCCGCCCGCGGCGAGTGCCGAGCCGAGCGCGGTCAGGTGGGCGCGGGACGCGGATCGCAGCGCGGGACGCAGCACGTCGTCCAGGAGCGCCGCGCTCGTCCTCTCCCACGCGCGGCCCGCGCCCGGGTGAGCCGTCCAGTCGACGAAGCAGCCCGCCGCCGTCGCCGGATCGCTCCGCAGGAGTTCCCCGAACGCGGGCTGTTCGGCCGCCTGTTGGTACGCGGCGAGGAGTTCCGTGTCGGCGGAGTGCGCGAGCCCGTACAACTCGCCCTCCGGGCTGCCGGGCCGGCGGAGCACCGCGGTGCCCAGGACCGCGTACACGTGCGCGAGGAGACCGGTGGGCTCCGTGAGGCCGCCCGACTCCCGTAGCCGCACCGCCTGTTCGGCCCAGTCGGTGCCGCGTCCCTCGGCGATGTCACCGGCCAGTGAGAGGAGTCGCAGCCGGGCGCGGGTCCGGGGGGTCAGCTCGGCCGGGAAGGAGCGGAACAGGTGGGCGGCGAGGGCTTGTCCGGCCGCCGCGTCCGCCTCCGTGCCCGTGCCGCCGCGCTCCGCCGCCGCGACCGCCTCGCGCCATGTCCCCGCCGCGCGGTGGCTGTCGGAGTCGGCGGCCTCCAGGACGTGCGCCATCTCCGCCAGCCCGGGGGGTTGTTCGTCCCACACGAGGCGCAACGCCGTGTGCAGCAAGCTCGGTTCGGTCGACCATGACGGGCGCGAGGTGCGCAGCAGCTCGTCCCAGGCCGCGACCGCGTCGAGCGCGAGCGCGCGGGCCGTCGCGGCGCCCGCGCACATGCGCAGGTGCGGCACGGGCCTGACGGCGGCGTCGAGCGGGAGGTCCACCACACGCAACAGGGCCTGAGCGCCCAGCGGTTCACGTGCCGCGTACTGCTCAAGCCGGGGCAGCAGCACGGCGCACAGTTCGGGCAGCCCCGCGAGCGCCCCGGGCGCGGGGAGCGCTTCCTCCTCGGCGGGTACGCGCGTCAGGGCGGCCACGAGCCGGTCGGCGACTTGTTCCAGCGTGGGCGCGTCGATCTCGACGCCCAGTACGGCGGCGGCCTGGAGCAGCGCGACGGAGCGGCGCGGGCCGAGCGTGGGTTCGGCGACGGCTTCGCGCAGTCCCGCCCCGAGGCGCGCGGCGAGCGCGGCACGGCCCGACGCGGTGAGCGAGGCCGTGCCCGGTACGGGGACCCCGGTGGGCCGGCCGGCGGCGAGCGCCATGAGCACCGCTCCGGCGAGCGGCGCGGTGACGTGGAGCGGCGCGCGGTCTTCGAGCCGGGCCCACACCCGCGCGAGACCGGCTGCCTCGGCATCGCTCGCGGGCGCCTCGGCGCCGAGCAGATCGGTCAACGCACCAACGGCCTCGGAAAGTTCACCGCCGGGCAGCGCGTCGAGCGCGGCGGGCAGCAGGGCCCGTACGGTCGCGGGGACCGCGAGTCCCTCACGGTGCGCGGCCGCGACGAGCGCGAACCCGTCGAGCGCGGGCCGAGCGCCCGCGGCGACCTCGGGCCGCCCCTCGCGCCACAGCCACGCCGCGCCCGCGGCCCACAGGTCCGTGACGGGCTCGGCCGGGGGCAGCGCACCGTCGAGCAGCCGCTGCCCCGCGACGGGCGCGGCGCTCCCGAGCGGCACCCCGACGACGAGCCGCCCGCTCCGCGCGGCCTCCCGCGGCCCGTACGTCGTGAACGACAGGGCGCCTGCCCGCTCCGGGGGCAGTACGGCGCAGGCGAGGGCTATCCACCGCGCCACGAGCGAGGGGTCCTTCTCGGCGACGAGGAACGGCGCCCCCGCCCCGTCCCGCGTCAGCACCTCCCGTACGCCTTCGAGGAACGCCCCGATCCACGGCCCCCGCGCCCGCGCGAAGTCGCCGAGCGAGGACGACACGGGCGGCTCGGCCCCGAAGGGGTCCCCGCTGCCCCACCCGGGCGCGTCGAGGAACGCGACGGGCGCCCTGCCCCCGGGCAGCCGCACCCCGGCGGGCAGATGCACGCCGTGCACGGCGACCCCGCCGCCGCCCTGCGCACTCACCCGCGTCAACACCCTGGCCCCGCCCGGCAGTACATCGAGCACCCCGACGCTCGTCCCGGCCTCGGGCACGGGCCACTCCAGCGCGGCCACGGCCCGTACCACGTCGATTCCCACCGTCACCCGCACGGGCCGCAGAGCGGGCGAACCCCCCGCCACGGCGGCCGGATCGACGACACCGAGCACCTCCCCGAAAGGCCCCGCGCCACCCGATCGTCCGTCCGCCATACCGTCTCCGCATCCACCGCACACACGTCCGATCCCGCACTGTGCGGGAATCGTAGCGGGAGCGCCAACTCCCGGCAGGCCGGAGCCGAATCTCCGCCCCCACCCCCTCACCCGCCCGCCCCCGGCCCTCACGGGTCGGCGCGATGTCCGCGGGGCCGACTACGGTGGACGTGATGGCCGCGGACCTCTTGCCGGCATGCGCGAGGGCTTCCGGCGGGGGACGGACCGAGGGGTGACAGTGACAACGCCTGCCCGGCACATGCCGAGGGTTCCGCAGTACTACGCCGACGCGGTGAGCCGCCGTTTGTGCGCGTCGACGCACCTCGACCCGGATTTCGCCCGTCAAGTGCGAAAGGAGTTCACTGGCGACCGCATCGACGCCCTGGGGCTCCCCCTCGGTGTCAACCTCGTGGCGCTCGTCCGTCACGCGGAAGTGGCCGTGCGGCGCGAACGGGCCAGGGACCACCTGTTCGCGCTGCTGTTCGCGCTCCTCGTCGTGACCGGTGCAGGGGCAGTGCTCTCGTTTCTCGGTGGCGCGGCCTCGTGGGCCACGAGCCTGATCGCGGCCGTGGTGCTGTTGTGGGGTCTTGCCTGGGTGCTGCGGTACCGAGCGCTCGGCGAGGCGTGGAACGCCGCGTACACCGTGCACTGGGGTGCGGAAGGACCGGAGGCGCTGGCGCCCGCCGTTGACCCGGAGGCGGAGACGGGCCTCTCCGGGCTCCGGCGGGCGAACGTCGTCGTGTACGACGCCGAAGTGGGCCACGACGACCCGTTCGTGGGGCACGGCAAGCGTGTGCGGAAGACGGTGTGGCAGCCCATCGACGTCGGCAGTCCCGCCCAGGCGCCGAACGGCGGTACGCAGACCATCACGCCGTTCGACGAAGCCGAGTTGCACACCTTCGTTGCCCGCGAGATGAAGCACCTCTCGGGCCTCAAGGGACTCCGGTCCCACAACCGCCTCTACGTCGCGGGCACCCACGCCCCGCTGCTCGGCGGCGACCTGGTCCCGGATCCGGAGCGCCCGCCGCTCACCAGGGTGCCCTCCGCTCTCGTACGGTCCGCCTTGATCCACCCGGGAGCAGGGATGCGCACCTACCTGAGTCTGGAGCGAGTGGGGGAGGGGGGCCGCATCGTCGTCGTGATGCACCTGAGGGCCCGGCTGCATGCCGCACAACTGAGCTGGGAGGTCACGGTGCACCTCATCCCCCCGCTCGGTCCCCGCTTCGACGCTGTCGACCACGTGCCGCACCCCGGCTGGCGCCGGGTACGCCGCATGGTCCACATGCTGCGCACCCAGCAGGAGTGGCGGCTGCGCGGCGCGCCCGGGCGCTGTCTGGCCCGGGCCAGACAGCGGGCCGTCCGTGCCAGGCGTCTCGAACGGGAGCGCAGGGACATCACCAGGAACCGACTGCAGCACGACTACGGGGCCAGGGACACCTTGCGCTCGCGCTGGGCGGACCAGGAACGCATGGGACACAACGAACTCCAGGACGCCCAGGACATCCTGAACAGGCTCCAGCAGGGCGTCCTCCTCGCCACCAAGCGCTTCCTCACGGCACACCACATCGACACCAGCAGCTTCGACAGCGCGAGCAAGGTGATCAACAACCAGACCTACAACTTCACCGGAGACATCAATCAGGGAGTCTTCGGCGCTCAGGGAACCATCCAGAACCAGTACGGGCCGCAGCCGCAGCAAGGCAGCCCGGCTCCGCAGCCCGGCGCGTGACGACGGCAGGCACGGCGACCCGACGCGATCACCGCTGTGATCACCCGGAAAGAGGGGAACGACGAGGAATGAGCACGTACAACTTCCACGGTTCCATCGGCGGCAACAGCAACTTCGGCGACAACGGCAGGATCGAGGTGCGTCATTACGGCGGAGACGGAGACCTCGAAGGGCTCGCCACGCGGCTGACAGAGGCACTGCACGCTGAGCAGCGGCCCGACCTCGCGGCCCGGGCCGGTGAGGTCGGGGCCGAGATCGCCGCGGCTGCGGCGGAGGGACGCCCCGTGGACCAGGGCCGTGTCCGTCGCGTCCTGGGCACTGTCACCCAGGCGCTGGGCGCAGGCAGCGCGGCGCTCCTCCTCGCTCAGCAACTCGCGACGCTGGTCGCCTGACACCGGGAGCCTTCGCCGACGGCTCTCACCGACGCCTCGTCCGGCAGAGCCGGGCGCGCCCCTGCCGGACGATTCCGTCCAGGGAGCGCCCGGCCCCGGCGTCAGACGGTCTCCACCACCGCGTGGGCCGCCGCCAGATCCAGGCTGAGGCCCGCGCGCAGCGGGATGGTCTGGCCAGGGTCCACACTCTGCCGCGAACCATCCCTGCGCTCCGCCGTCCATGACTGCGTGGATCGGTTGGTGAGCCCGAACCGCCCTGGCTGCTTGGGATGTTCGGTGAGCATCCCGACGAGCGTGGCGTCCCCGTAGTCGTGGCGTGCCGGCTCGGCTTCGAGATGATGCGCCTGGAGCCGTGCCGTCCGGTGCAGGCTGATGTGCCGTACGACGCGGGGACCGAGCGTCGTCACGGTGAGGCGGGCGGGCAGCGTCACCAGCTGTCCGCAGCGCCAGCACGGGCGCGAGTCACCGGAGCCGGGCTCCGTCATGTTCTGCCTGCCGCAGTGCGCGCACTCGACGACGGCGTCGTAGGCCGCGCGCAGCGCGTCACGCCACTCGGACTCACGCACCCGGCGGGCGGGTTCGTGAAGACCCTCGGTGAAGTTCCGCGTGAACAGCTCCCGCAGCGAGGGGCAGGCCGCTTCCCAGGTCGCGAGCACCGTGCCCTGTTCCTGTGGGTCGGGCGCGTTGGACCGGTCCTTCGGATCGAAGACGAAGACCGGCTCGCGCCCGTACAGACGGCGTTCCGCCGCCTCGTCCAGACAGTGCACCTCCAGTTCCCTGCGTCCACTGAGCGGGTGATGGTTCATGAGGAGCATGAAGAGGAGGACGGCCAGCGAGTGCAGGTCGCTCTGTGTCCCCGGCCTCGCCCCAGGATCGGCGCGCACCAGCTCCGGAGCCATGAAATGCATCGTCCCGGTGATGCCGCTGTTCTCCCCTTCCACCACGGCGTTGTCGTTGTCGCAGATGAGGACATCCCCGTTCGCCGGGTCGAATACGACGTTGCCCCAGGAGATGTCGCGGTAGGCGATGCCCTGGGCGTGGAGGACTTGGTACGCCTCGACGGTGTTCAACGCGGCGGCCAGCAGGGCCCGAGGGCTGGTGTGCAGGGTCCGACGGAAGAGATCGGTGAGTTTGCGGAAACGGTCGGGAAGCAGCGGCATGACGTAGCCGAATCCTGTGTCGTCGCGTACGTGCGCGCTCGGCCAGAGGAACCGGTCGTCGTCGAGATTCCGCGCCACCAACTGCTGGACGATCTCGTCCTGCTGATCCGTCGCGCAGGCCGGGAAGTACCACTTGAGTGCCTGCGGGCCCCCGGGGCCGAGGACGCGGTAGACCTCGCCCTGTCCGCCCGAGCCGAGCAGTTCGGCGACCTCCAGGGTGACCCCCTCCGTAGTGGTCAGGGGAGTACCAGGTGCCAGCATTCCGTTCATGAAGTCTCCCTGTCCCCGGCCCCGGGGCCGGGCTTCTTTTCGATGGCCGGCGAACCCGCTGGTACGGGTTCCTCTCCCTCACTCGCCGGTACCGGGGCCGCCGGACCGCCCGCAGGCGAGGGGACCGCCGTACCGGAGCCGTCCTCGCCGTCCGTCCCAGCCGTGCCGTTCGTCCGTACCGCGGCCACCAGCGTCGTATCGTCGCCCGAGTGGGCGGAAGCCTCCGAGAGCCATCGCGGCAGTGCCTCGCGGACCGCCTCCACCGCCTCGCGGGAGCCCCGTGTCCGCCCCGCGAGGTCTCGTACGAAGCCGCGGAAACCCTCATCGCCGACGAAGCTGTGCGAGAGGCCGTCCGTGGAGAGCGAGAGCAGGACCGGGGCGAGATGGGCGCCCGCGAGGGGCTCCCAGTGCAGACGCATGAGCCGCCACGCCTCGTCCAGGCAGAGGGACTCCGATTCGTCCCCCAGAGCCGCCGTGGCGGGGGCGAGCGGCAGATGCACCGTTCCGTCCTCGTCGACGAGGCTGAGTTCGCCGTCACCGAGCTGCCAGGCGGTGAGCAACTGGGGGGTGAGCACGGCGCCGATGACGGTGGTGCCGTACAGCTCCAGTCGCTTGTCCACGGGCAGCCCGTCCGCGGCGGGATCGTGCTCCTCCTCCCAGTCCCGGAGCACCTGACGCCGCCACTCCGTGACGAACTGGCGCGGGAGCGCGTCCTCGGCATAGTGCCGCAGCCAGGAGAGGACGGGCGCGCGCTGCCCGGGCCGTGCGCGGGCGAGGTCCGCGAAGCGGCCCATCTCCTTCGTGAGCAGCTCGACCGCCAGCTCTGCGCCTCTGGCACTGCGCGTGTGAGCGGCCGCGCCGTGCCCGTCGGCGGCCGCGAGGAGGAGCGGGGCCTCGCTCGTCCCCAGACCGCTGTGCCGGAACGCGTCCTGGTTCCTTTTCTTGTTCGCCCCCTGGACGCTTCCGCCGAGGAGCGACCAGATCATGGCGTGCGGCGCCGTCACCACACGTCTTCGTCGTCGTCGGGGAGCGAGGGGGGAGCGTATGCCGCCTGTTTGGTGAGCGGGTCGCCGTCGGCCGCGAGGGGCTGGGACGCCGCCTTGACCGCGGCGGTGGAAGCCCAACGGATCGCGGCAGCGAGCTGCCGGGGGCTGTTCGCGTCCAGCGGGCGCAGTTCGGGGTTGCCCAGGAATTCCTGGAGGACGTCCCGGTTCGCGTCGCCCTCGCCGATGGCGATCGCGACACGTACCGCCTTGCGCCCCCACGGGGTCGCGTCGAGTGCCTTCAGCCCGTTCCGCCAGTCGTCGGTCGGCACTCCGTCCGAGACCAGAGCGAGTACGGGCTTGAGCGCTCGCTGCGGCATGGGCGGGGTCTCCAGCTCGCGCGCGACCAGATGCAGGGCTTCACCGAGCGCCGTCACGCCGTCAGCGGTCACGTCCTGCCAGGTGAAGTCGTCCACCGGCACAGGGGCGAGGTTGTGCCAGCGCGCCGTGGTCGAGAACGTCATCGTACGCAGCAGCAGTTGCGCAGCGGGGTTGTCGTGCGCCACCGAGCGCATCTCGGGGACGGCCTCTCTGATGGCGTAGTTGAGCTGGCTGATCTTGGCACCCTGCATGGAGTACGAGGTGTCCAGGAGCCAGATGAAGTGGACGGGCCGGTTCGCCATCGGTCCGCCGGGAATGTCGTGCACGTGCGGAATTCCTTTCACGAAGAGGGTGGGTGGTACGGAAGGCACGGCCTGCGCGCGGCCTCGACGCATGCGGTTCCGCGCCCCGGTCTCACAGCAGAAGGCGCCCGATGCGCCACAGGAGCCACAGCGTCCCCGCGACCCCGCTCACGACTGCGCAGCCGAACAGGAGGAGGAGCAAGGTACGCCAGCGGACGTATCCGGCTGACAAGTTCACCGCGCCCTCGCTTCCCGCGCTTCCTCGTCCGGGGCCCCCGGCGCCGAGGCGCCCGTCCCGGCCGCGCCGCTGCCGCGCTGCCGGGGCAGCCTGACCCCGGATCCCCTGCCATTGCCCGGCACCGGGACTCCCGGTAGTCGCAGCCCGGAACGGCGCAGCAGCCACAGCACGGGCTCCGCCGCACGCCGGGCCTCGCCCTTGCCGTCGGTCTCCTGAACGGCCTTGTGCGCACTCACTGCCCAGTGCCGTGCCGCACCGAAATCGTGGGCGAGGCCCGATACGAGGACCCCCAGCCCGACGTCCGTGAGCCAGGCGTCCACCTCCGGGCCGAGCACCGGCAGGCTGTCCAGTCCGTCGAGCAGATCCCGCTTCGGCACCAGCGACGCCACCGCGAGCCGCTCACGACGCCCTGTGAGCGCACCCAGTTCACCGGTCAGCACGTAGTACGTGTCGAGCGGCCCTCTGACGGCGGGGCGGCCCCGCTCGGCCGCCAGGCGGTCGGCGGCGGAGAGCCGCTTGCGCACTGACGGGTCCGCCAGGACATCGACGAGGAGCAGCACCCCGTCCGCGTGGGCGAGGTATTCCTGCCGGCGGAGGGTGTCGGGGTCGCGCAGAGCCTCGCCCATCGGGTCGTACAGGAACAGCAACCGCTGTCGCCTGCCCCGGCTCACCAGCAGCATGAGCGCGCGCGGTTCCCCCTGCGTCTTGAGGGCCCAGCCCGAGCCCCGGACGTCGTCCGCCAGCGTCCGCGCGGTCGCCTGGTCCTCCCGGGTCGCGGACGTTACGCGGAAGCCTCCGCGCTCGCCCCATGAGTCGAGCCCGCGCAGCAGAGCTGCGAGGTACATCGTCTTGCCCGAGGACGCGGCCCCGACAAGGGGAAGGTGCACCACGCGGGTGCGTGCGAGGACTTCGGGCAGTGGCCGTTCGCAGTGCGGGCAATGGCAGAGGAGCGCGCGCCGGGCGGCCGAGGGCACGACCGCGAGCCGGTCACCGCAACGGCAGACGTGCCGGAGCACGCCGTACCGTCCGGGCAGCGGAGCACGGTGCAGGTCACCACAGCCGGGACACGCTCGGGCGAGCACCTTGATGTCCCGGTAACAGTCGGGGTACGGGCACGCGGGACGCACGCGGCGCAGCCACCGCTCCGAGGCTCGTCCGGCGCGGAGGAACGCGGCACAGCACCAGGGGACGAGCAGGCAGGGCACCAGGAAAACCGCGAAGAGCACGAACACCGGCAAGAGCGTCGCCCAGGCGAGCGCCGTTCCCAGGAGCGACGCGAGGGCGACGCCGGGTGCCACCGCCGAGAAGAAGACCTTGGCCCACGGCCCGCCCTTGAGGCCGGTCCTCGGCCGACGCCCTCGCAGCAGATGGCCGGCGCGGCCGCGAAGCCAGTACTGGAGCCCCTGCCACACGACGCGGTACGCGGCGCGTAGGGCGTCGACTGCGTCGGGTACGAGCCGTGCGTACCAGTACGCGAGCAACGCGGGCTCCCCATCGGCCCGCATCGGCCGCAGTCTTGGGTCGTGGGCCCCGCGCTCCCGCGGGCCCAGGGCACGCCCCGCCGCGACGACCGCGTAGCAGAGCAGTTCCCACCACACGCGCAGCAGGGCGAGCGGGAGTGCCACGACGAGGCACCACACCACGAGCACCCCCAGCAGGCCGCTCACAGTGCCTCCCCTTCGTCCCGCGGTCGAACGTCGGCCCGTCCCGGCTCCGGCAATCGCGTCTTCCCACCGCGTCTGCCGAGGAGGCGGCGGCCCAGCCGCCCGAGTGGCCCCGGGCCCGCCCACTCGCGGAAGGCGTCCGCGCGATGCCCGGGCGGGCGTTCCAGCGCTGCCTCGACCCGGGTCAGTTCGCTCTCCCGGTAGGCGCGTACGACGGGACGGAGCACATCCTGGAGAAGCCCGGCCGAGATTTCGCGCCAGCGATGCCCTGCGTCGGCGTACATCGTCCAGCCCGTGAAGCAGGCGGCGGCCAGGCGCGGCTCGGCGCGCAAGCGGGCTCGGAAGGGTTCCTCCCGGGCCAGGAGCGCGTACGTGTGCATCAGCTCGGCGTCGCCGCTGTGCGCCAGCGCGCGCAGCTCGCCGCAGGTATCCCCGGTACCGGCGAGCACCGCGGCGGCCAGGGCTCGGTGTGCGCGCTCCCGTACGGCGGGGGGCAGTGGCTCGGCGGCCCGCCGAAGCCCCGTCGCCCGCTCGATCCAGCCGCCACGTGCGGGGCCGGCGGTGCCCGCGAAGTCACCGCCACGTGCCTCGTGGGCCAGTTCGAGGAGGAGCAGCGCGGCCCGGACCCGGGGCGGGATCTCCTCGGGGAACAGGCCGAGCAGTACGGGAGCGAGAGCGAGGACGTGCGGGTCCTCGGGTGAGGCTCCGAGCGCGACGTCGACGGCGTCCTGCCACGTCCCGGCCGCACGATGGGCCTCCGCACCGGCGGTTTGGAGCATGAGGTGCGTTTCCTGGGCAGTGGGCGGCGTCTCGCTCCACGCGAGGGCCTGCGCCGTGCGCAGGAGCAGCGGCTCCGCCGCGTAGGGCAGTCTGCTCTCCCTGAGCAGGGTGTGCCAGGCGGCGAGCGGATCGGCGGGACGGGCGGGAAGGCGCGCCGCGTGCGCGCACATCTCCAGATGCGGCAGCGAGAGCGCGGGGTCGAGCGGCACGCGGAAGTGCCGGAGCATCCGGGCCACTTCGGCGGGCCGGTCGGCCGCCAGCTCTTCGAGGCGCGGGAGCAGCGCGGCACGCAACTCCGGCAGCCGCTCCAGGGTGTCCGCGCCCGGCAGCGCCGAGCGACCGTCGTCCCGTGCGGCCCGGTCGGCCGACACCAGCGCCTCGGCGAGCGGCTGAGCGGTTGCGACGAGCGCGGAACCGAGCGGCATGCCGAGACGGTCGGCGAGCCCGGCCAGCTCCACCACCTGCCGGAGCGGGACGTCCGGGGCGGACAGTGACGTCAAAAGACGCGGCCGGAGTTCGACGGCGAGCCGCGTGCGGGACGCGCTGTCCAGCCGTACGTCCTGTGGCAGCTCACCGGCGCCGGGAATCCCTTGTGCGCCGGCCCGCAGGAGGGCTTCCGCGAGGGCGTCCCTGCTCGTGGCGGGGAGCCGGTCGCGGAGGCGGGTGAGCACGGTGAGCAGCGCCTTCGCCGCGACGGCATCGGCAGGCGGTGTACGTGCGAGCATGCCGACACAGCCCGACAGCTCGCTGTCGCTCAGCGCCTCGGGGTGCGCGCCGAGCCAGTCGGCGGCGGCCGTGCGGGCCGCCGCCCCGAGTCCGGTGACGTGGGCCGCCGCGACAGCGGCGAGGGCACCCCTGTGGAACGGCGCCAGCTCCGCTGCCCTTCGCAGTACCGCCGGGTGGCCTTCCTGCCAGACGGCGGCGGCGAGTTCGGCCCAGGCGTCGGTCGTGGGGCCGGGTGGCCGGGTGGGGTCGTGCAGCCGGTAGCGGTGGCCCTCGGTGACGAGTTCGGCCGCGGTCTCCGGCAGGACGCCGAGGATCTGCTGCGGTGCGAGTCGCGGGCTGCGCGTGTACGTCGTGAAGGTCAGCGTGCCCGCCTCGGCGCGGGGGACGGAAACGCAGGCCAGCGCGATCCAGCGGACCACGTCGAGCGTGTTCTCCTCGACGACCACGAGCTGGGGTGCGCTCGGCAGCGTCAGCGACTGCCGGAGGTCGGTGAGGAAGGCCGCGAGCCGCGCGGAGCGCGCCCGCGCGAACGCGGTCATCGTCCCGGTGTCGAAGCTGACACCCGGACAGAGGTCCGCCTGGGGCCCGGGCACCGGGCCCGTCGGCGGGGTCCGTTGCCAGCCGGGCGACTCCCAGGTCGTGATGGGCAGCGCGGCGCCGGGCAGCTCGGTGTCGCGGGCGAGGTGGACGGCGTGGGCGTGGAAATTTCCCCAGCGTCCGCTGTAGTCCGCGCCCAGGTACGCGGAACGGCAGAGCAGTCGGCCGCCGTCCTGGAGCGCGCTCAGGCTCAGCGACACCGGGAAGGCAGTCAGTTCCGCGGCACTGGGCGAACCGGGCGCCGAGCGCGGCGGCTCGTACCCGATGAGGGGTTCCGCCTCGCGCAGTACCGAGGAAGGCACTCCGGCGGATACGGCGGTGAAGCGGAAACCGGAGCCGTCCTTGCCCGGGGGCGCACACGTGTAGTGCAGGTGCGGGAGGTTCACGCGGGAACCTCCCGGCGATTGCGGCCTTCGCGGGCTCGGGGGAGCAGACCGCGCCGGGACAACAGCCACAGCAGGGGGTCCTCGACCCGCAGCGGTTGCGGACCCGAGGGCGGGACATCGGAGGGAGCGTGGGGCGGCGGAGGAGCCCCGAGCGAGGAGAGGCCGAAGAGGGAGACCTCCGCGAAATCGTGGTTCAACTGCCGGTACAACGCCCCGGAATCCCAGCCCTCCAGGAGCCCGCGTACCTCCTCGTGCACCGAACGCCGTTCGCTCTCCCGGTAGTTCCCGTCCTCGTGCGAGGCATTGCGCAGCAGGAGGGAGTGCGGCGGGACGAGTTCGCGCAGGCGGTCGGTCTTGGTGAGGGCGACTGCCACCGGGGTGGCGAGACGGCCGCCGGTCCTGCGGCCGCGGTGAGCGCGCAACTGCTCGGCGATGTTCGACGCGATCTGCTGCGCGGGCGTCTCACTGATGGGGAGCGGGCCGTCCGCCGGAGGCACGAGGTCGCGCACGGTGCCGAGTTGGAGGGGGTCCACCAGGAGGATGATGCCGTCGGCGGAGGCCAGGTAACTGGTGTAACGACGCGTGGCGTCGTCGTCGGCGAGATCCTCCCCGGCAGCGTCGAAGAAGACCAGCGCGGTGTGCAGGGTGCTGCCCGGGCGGCGTGGACGGGGCAGGCTGAGCCGGTAGAGCAACGGCTGGTTGAAGCCCGTGGCGGCGGGGCGCGTCGCCTGGGGCAGCCGGAGTCGTTCGTAGAGATCTTCGGCGGCCTCGCGGTCGCGGCGCTGGGTCTCGGCCCCCATAGGGACGACCGATGCGTCATAGGCGCGGCCCACGCGGTGGCGCAATTCGTTGACGAGCACCTGTACGTAAGTGCTCTTGCCCGCCGCCTTCGGGCCGACCAGCGCGATGATGCGGGTGTCCTGGTCGCAGTAGTCGCTCGGCAGGTCGCTGTGGCAGCGGCGGCAGACGCGGAGGGTCGAGACGACTCCGCAGTCGGGGCAGGCCGCCCGCCCCGGACCGGAGCCAAGGGACGCGAGGGGACGTGGGGCGAGGAAGACGGGCCCCCGCTCCCGCTGGGCCGGTGCCGCACTGCTGCCCATGAAGTCCGCCCAGGCATCGTCGCGCACAGGGTGGCAGGGAGCCTTCCCCAGTACCCCTGTCGTCTTCATGAGGCAGCGGAAGGGCAGCCGCGCTGCGGGGGAACGCTCGAAGCAGTACGGGCAGATCACAGTTGTCATGTCAGTGCACCACCAGGCTTGTGAGAGGGGGCTCTTCGAGTCGCGCGCCGGGATTGCCGCCGACGAGGAAGGCGCGCAGGAGAAACGGCCCTTCACGGCGTCGGCGTGGCAGGGGCAGCTCCACCGCACCCCGCCGTGCCAGCTCCGTCCCGCTCACGCGAAGCACCACCACCCCGTCCTCCACGTTCCTGGGGTGCGGGGCCCCCGCCTGTGCCACCCGCGCCACCAGTACGAACTCCGGCACGCTCGCCTCGTCCGCGGGCTCCGCCGCACTCCTGAGACGTACGTGGACACGGGGTCCGCTCGGACCCGCGCGCAGGAGTCGTCGTCCGCCGGTCAAGGCGTAGGAGACCACGAGATCGGCGGACAGGGGCACGGAGGAGTCCGCGGGGGAGACGAGAAGCGCTGCGGGCTCGGCGGCTGATTCGGCGCGCACGGTGAGAAGTGCGGCGGATGGTGCGAGGTCCAGAAGACAGCCCTGACGCAGGTACGCACTGCGCGTCACCGCGTGCTCGGCCATCGTGCCGTTCTGCTGTACAAGCACCGTCACCGCCGGCGTGTCGGGCGGCCAGTCCCAGATCAGGCGCGCGCGGCCGGGAGCGAGCCGCTCGGCGCGCAGACCGTTCACCTTTGCGCGGCACCGTATCCGGACGGTCGGCCCGGTCAGGGCTCGGGCACCGAGCACGGCCACAGCACCCACCGTGCGCGCGGGGCCGGCGGGAACCCGGAACGTACCTGCCTCGTCGGCCGGTTCCCATGACAGCGGAGCCAGGGCCTCGATATCGGTCAGGTGTTCGCCGACGGGCGGCGCCGCGCCGTCCGGCCACTCCACGAGGCTGATCTCACCGCGCTCCGGGCGTTCCGGTTCCCACCTCAGGCGCACCCCGTCCGCCACGTCTTCGGCGAACAGCCCGTGCACAGGAGACGGCCAGGGGTGTACCCGTGCGGTCACCCGGCGCGCCGACGCACAGCGCGTCGTGCCCTCGGGCGTGCGGAATTCGGCGGTGAGGGCGAGCCGGTACGGGCCGGTCGGCAGCTCCTCCCAGGTCCACTCCTGCACCGACTCCCCGCAGGTCTCGCGGCTCAGTCCCGCAGGGCCTTCGAGTCGCAGGCGGACGGCGGTCGCACCGGGCGGCGGAGTCCATCGCGCGTGCAAGGAGGCGGGTGCGTCGCGTACTGTGACCGCGCTCACCTGGGGCGTGATCTCCACCGGGTCGGAGACGAGCGGCGGCCCGGGCCGGTGGCCGGCGTGGAGCGGAACGATCGCGTACCGTACCCGCGATCCGGGAGGCGGTGAGGGGTCCCTGGCCTCCTGCCCCCCGCTCAGCCGGGCGATCTCCGCCAGGACGGGAGCCGAGCCTTGCCGGGCTTCCAGACGCACGATCCGCAGCACGTCTGCGGCGTCGCTCGCCGAGCAGTCCGCCACGTCGGCCGTGCGACCGTCTGACCGCGGGTCGTACGTGCGGGTGTCCGCCGGGTCCCAGTCCAGGTCCACGCCACCGTCCTGACGCAGACGCGCGCGCAACGGCGCCTGCGAGCCGCTGTCGGCCGTATGCGTACGGACGAGGCCGCGCAGGGCTGTGGGGCAGTCCGTCGCCAGTCGCGCCGCCCGGAGGTACGCCCCTGCCGCCTCCCGCGTCAGGCCGCTCCGCTCGTACTGCGCCGCCCGGTCGAGCAGGGCGTCGGTCCGCGACGTCCGGCGCTCGACCTGCTCCGAGAACGCCGCCTGCGCTGCTTCCGCGCGAGCAGGGACGGGCAGCAGGGCAAGGTGCCGGACCAGCGTGCGCAGGCGTCCGGCGTGCCACAGGTCCGCGAGTTCCCGCGCGGCGCGCTCCTGCCGCGCGTTCAGCCGGGGGGTGGCGGTGAGCGCGGCGGCGAGTGCCTCCCGTTCCGGGGTGTCGAGCACCTCGGGAAGCTCTGCGGCCGAGGCGCCGAGGGGTGTCTGTCGCGTCAGCTCGTACAAGAGTGCGCGACGCAACGCGCCCGGACTCTCGCTCTCCCGCTCCGCCCATGCGGTGAGCAGTGCGGCCCGCTCAGGGAAGTTCTGGGCGCGAGCGCGCAGTTCGTGAGGTCCGAGGTGGCGTCGGCGAAGTGGCGGTCGGCTCGCGAAGACTCCGTCGAGCACGGAAAGCCGTTCGCCGGGCGCGCACAGTGCCTCACCCCACCAGGTGGGGCCGAGATCGTGTTGCAGCGTCAGCACCTCGTCGTAGGCGCGGACCAGCGGGGTGAGCGGCAGCGCGGGAAGCGCGTGAGGCAGGCCGAGGTGGTGGCCGAACTCCCGTGCCACTGGCGTATCCCCCCGTGCTCAGCGTGTGTGTGCGCACCGTGAGCGCTTCCGATTGCCGCACGGCACAGGCGACTGTAATGCTCCGGACTGACACTGTCGGCCGGAACGCGAAAGGCTGGTGCACGGGATGGCGGGTCTCGCTGGCTTGGTGAAGCAGGCCTTGCCGCAGGGGACTTGAAGGGCGGGTCCGAGTGCCGTGCGGGAGTCGGCCGTCAAACTTGACGTCGTGACGTGTCGTTCGGAAGGGTGACGGGGCGGGCCCTTGAGGTGAGCCGGGGCGAGGCGGCATGGCCCTTCCCCGGGTGGGGTGCCGGGACCGGCGTCCTGGGCGGGCACGGCCTGCTCATCGTTCTTTCCGTCCGGACCGGCGGGCGCCTCCCTCGCGGTGGTCGGCAGGCGTGATCGCGCGGTGGTGTGGCAGCTCGGGGGTCTTGCCACGGTCGCCGTCGGGAAATTGGTGCCGCCTTCGCGGTTGCCGTTGGGGGGCTCTTGATCAGGCTGCGCCTGGTGCTTCGGCGACAACGTCGACCTCGGTGGCGGCAGCGGCAGCATGGGCGGCGGTGGGGGAGGTGTGAGCGGGGGTGGGGGCTGACGTGGGGAATCCTCGGATCGGTGGCATGCGTGGCCCGCGCGCGTCGCTTGTCGGTCGGCCGGGGTGTGCGGCGCCGGGGTGAAGTGCTCCCTCATGGGCGCGGGGGCTGCGCGGGCAAGCCGCCGCGCGTCTCCGGCCGGCTCAGGCCGGGAAGCGGTACGCGCACAGCAGGGCCGCGTCGTCGGCGAGGCGGTCGTGCGTGTGCCGCACGACGTCCTCCACGACCAGGCGCGCCAGCCGGTCCTCGTCGCGGCCGCTGAAGAGGGCGAGGCGCTCCGCGAGCGGGTAGAAGGCCCCGTCGCCGTCCCTGGCCTCGATGACCCCGTCCGTGTACAGGAGCAGCGTCTCGCCGGGACGGAAGGCGTGCCTGTCGACCGTCCACGCGTCCGGGTCGAGGGTCCCGAGCCCCAGCGGAGGGGCCGGGCGGGTGGACTCCAGGGACTCCGGCCCGCTCGCGCGCATGACGTAGGGGGGCGGGTGGCCGCACGAGAGGAGCAGTACCTCCTCGCCCGCGTCGGGCACGTCCACGAGCAGCGCGGTGGCGAAGTCCTCACCCGCGCCCTTCTGCTCGTTGCTCCATTCCAGCGCCGCGTCGAGGTGGGCGGCCAGCCCGGGCAGGCTCAGGCCGAGGTGCGAGACCGAGCGGAAGGCGCCGAGGAGCAGGGCGGTGTCGTCGAGTGCGGCGAGGCCCTTGCCCCGTACGTCCCCGATCAGCAGCCTGGTCCCCCCGCGGGTGCGCACAACGCCGTAGAAGTCCCCGCCGATCTGGGCCACTTCACCGGCCGCGCGGTACTCCGAGCCGAGCCGCAGCGGGCCCAGGCGCTCGGGTGGCGGGCGCAGCAGGACATCGTTCGTCGCCTCGGCCATGACGCGTACCCGGGCCAGCTCCGAATCGCGGCGGGTGCGGGCCCGGCTGTAGAGGACGAGGGCGAGTGAGATCAGGGCGACGGCGGTCACCTGCACCGCCGTGTTCGGGGTGTTGGTCTCCTGGCGCGCCAGTCCGAGCAGGAACTGGAGGACGACGGCGAGCACCCCGACCGCCGCCGTCGTGATGGGCCCGGCGGACGCGGCCGTCAGGGCCGGGGCCACCGCGAGGAGCGGACCCAGGTGGACCGACCGGGGCACCGCGAGGTCGATCACGACGAGGACCGTCATGGACAGCACGGGGATCAGCACGGCGGGACGCAGGACGTGCCTGTGCCCGCGGCGTGGGGCGGGCGGGGAGACCGGCTCAGACATGTCCCTATTCGTACCGCAATGCCGCATCCGAGTGCGGCCTTGCGCGGGTGCCGTGCGGGTCGTGCCGGGGGCCGCCCCGCGGGGGCGCGCCGGGGGCGCGGGCCGGGGGCGCGGGCCGGTGGCGGGTGCGGTGTCGCGGGCCGGGAAGTGTGCGTGCCGGTCCGGGGCCGCTCGCGCGGAGTGTTGACGCCGCGGCGGGCCGTCCCTACGGTGACCCCGCGACAGCTCTGCATCGTTGTAAAACCCCGTCAGGCCCGGCCGCCCGGCCGGGTCGGGCGGTTCGCGAAGAAGGAGCCCCCCACATGCGCGCGCAGCCGCCCCACCCCTCGCGCCCGATCCGCACCCCGCGTCCGCACCACCCCTCGCGCTCGTTCCGCCTCTTGCGCCTGTTCGGCGTCCTCGCCGTCCTCGTCCTGCTCGGCGCGGGCGCGAACGCGATCCGCCCCGCCGAGGCCGCCGCCGCACTCCGCCCCGCCGAGGCAGCCGCCGCGCAAGGAGCCGCCCCGGCCACGGCGTCGGCCCCGGCCTCCGCTTCCGCCCCCGGGGCGGCCGCCGCCGGGACGTTCCGCAACCCGCTCAACACGGGCCCGGACCCGTACATGACGTACTGGAACGGCAACTACTACCTGACGACCACCCAGGGCGACAGCGTCAAGATGTGGCGCTCCCCCTCCCTGAGCACTCTGCTCACGGCCGACCCCGTCACCGTGTGGACCGACACCGACGCGAGCCGCGACAAGGACATCTGGGCGCCGGAGTTCTACCGCTTCGACGGCCGCTGGTACCTCTACTACACCGCCGACGACGGGACCGACGACCACCACCGCGTCTTCGTCGCCGAGTCCGAGGGCGACGACCCGCTCGGCCCGTACCACTTCAAGGCGAAGCTCGCGCCGCCCAACCACGCCGAAGACTTCGCGATCGATCCCGGAATCCTCCAGGTCGGCGGCAGGCTCTACCTCGCCTACAGCGGCATCAACCAGTACCAGCACAACGGCCTCAACCTCGCCCCGATGGCGAACCCGTACACGGTCTCGGGCGACGCGGTCGCGCTCGACGCGGCGGGCGGCTGCCCCGAGGTGCGCGAGGGGCCCGAGTTCCTCTACCGCAACGGCCGCACCTGGATGACGTACTCCACGTGCGACACGGGGAAGCCGGACTACCAGCTGTGGATGATGTCGCTGCCGGACGGCGCCGACCCGCTCGTGCCGGACAACTGGCGGCAGCACCAGGGCCCCGTCTTCTCGCGCGCCGACGACCACGGCGTCTACGGGCCCGGCCACCACGCCCTCTTCACGTCCCCCGACGGCACCGAGGACTGGATCGTCTACCACGCCAAGTCCACGTCCGAGAACACCTACAGCAACCGCACCACGCGCGCCCAGCGCATCGGCTGGAACGCGGACGGCAGCCCGGACTTCGGCGTCCCGCTCGCCACCGGGGCCACCCAGGACCTGCCCTCGGGCGACCCGGGCCCCGGCGCCTACTGGATCAATGACGACGGGCGCTCCGACGGGGCCGGCTCGCTCGCCTACACCGGCACCTGGAACTCCGGCACCGACTGCGGCGTCCAGTGCTTCTGGGGCGACGACCACTGGAGCGCGACGGCGGGCGACACCGCCACGTACACCTTCACCGGCACCAGGATCGCGCTGCTCTCCGTACGGGACACCGGTAACGGCTACGCGGCGGTGAGTATCGACGGCGGCGCCGAGCAACGCCTCGACTACTACGGCACGCCACGTACCGGCGAGAACCTCCAGTACCTCAGCCCCCGGCTCGCGAGCGGCACGCACACCCTGCGCGTCCGGGTGACCGGCGAGCGCGACGACCAGTCGGGCGCCGCCTACGTCAGCGTGGACAGGGCGGAGGTCTGGACGAACTGACCGCGCGTCCCCACGCCGGCCTGCGGCACTCCCGCGACCGGGACGGAGACGTCGACGGCGCGGCACGGCGGAGGCGGTGCGGCACGGCGGAGGCGGCGCGGCGGAGGCGGTGCGGCGGAGGCGGTGCGGTGCGGCGGAGGCGGTGCGGCGGAGGCGGTGCGGTGCGGTGCGGCGGAGGCGGTGCGGGCCGTCGGACGCCGCGCCGCACCTCCCGGCCTCTTGACCTCAACCGGACTTGAGGCCGGAGAGTGCGCGGGAAGGCCGTCCCCGGCGAAAGGTGATTGTTCATGCGCGCGATCCAGGTGGCCTCCTTCGGCGGCCCCGAGGTGCTGACCCCGGTGGAGATGCCCGAGCCGGTGCCTGGGCCCGGCCGGCTGGTCGTCGGGATGGTCGCGGCCGATGTCATCTTCCTGGACACCCTGCTGCGTTCGGGCTGGGGCCGGGAGCTGTTCCCGCGCACGCTGCCGTACGTGCCGGGCAGCGGCGGGGCGGGCGAGGTGCTGGCGGTCGGCGCCGGGGTGGACCCGGGCTGGAGGGGGCGCCGCGTCGTCGTACGAGGTGACGGCACGTACGCCGAACAGGCGGTCGTGCGCGAGGAGGACGTCCTTCCCGTTCCTGACGGGCTGAGCACCACGGCGGCGGCCGCGCTGGTGCACGACGGCGTGACCGCGCTCGGCTTCCACCGCGTGGGCGCGCCGGGCCCCGGGGAGTGGGTCCTGGTCACCTCGGCGGCCGGTGGGGCGGGCACGCTCCTGGTGCGACTGGCCGTAGAGGCCGGGGCGAGGGTGGTGGCCGCCGCGTCCAGCGAAGCCAAGCGGGCCCTCGCCCGCGACCTGGGCGCCGACGCGGTCGTCGACTACACGCGCGCGGACTGGACCGACCGGGTGCGCGAGGCGACGGGCGGCGGCGCCGCACTCGCGTACGACGGCGCGGGAGGCGCGCTCGGCACCCGCACCGTCGACGCGGTCGCGGACGGCGGCAGGTACCTCACCTACGGCACCGCGGACGGCTTTGCCGCTCCGGACGGCGAGGAGGCCGCCCGCCGCGGCATCCGGCTGCACGCGCCGCTCAAGGACGGCCCGCCGGAGCAGGCGGACGTACGCGCGCTGCTCGGCCTCGCGCTGGCACGCGCCGCCGAGGGACGCCTGCGGCCGGTCATCGGCGCCGTGCATCCCCTGGAGCGGGCCGCCGACGCCCACCGCGCCCTGGCCGCCCGCGCCGTGGTGGGCAAGTCCCTGCTGCTCGTCGGCGGCGCGGAGGACCGTGCCGGTGGGGCGGAGGGGCGTGCCGGTGGGGCGGAGGACCGTCCCGGTGCCGAGGAGGGGCGTGCGGGTGCCGACGGGGACGGCGGCCGTGAGTAGCGGAGACCCGGTGGTAAGTGGGGCGACTTGCCTCCGGGGTGCGGCCGGGCTACGGTGAAAGTAAGTCGTTCGACTTACCTCTCTGTCTCGGCAAGGAAACGGGAATCATGAAGCGTCTTGCGGGCAAGCGTGCCCTGATCACGGGCGGCACGAGCGGGATCGGTCTGGAGACCGCCAGGCACTTCCTCGCGGAGGGCGCCGACGTGCTCGTCACAGGCGTCACCCCGGCCAGTATCGAGAACGCGCGACAGGTGCTCGGCGAAGGCGTGCCCGTCGTGGAGGCGGACGCACGTGATCTTGAGGCGCAGCGGGGGCTCGCCGACCGGGTGCGGGAGAGTTTCGGCGAGCTGGACGTGGCCTTCTTGAACGCGGGCGTCTCGGACTGGCGTCCGTTCGAGGACCACACGGAGGAGAGCTACGACAGGCTCTTCGACATCAACGTCAAGAGCGTGTTCTTCCTCATGCAGGCTCTCGTCCCCGTCCTCGCCAACCCGTCCTCGGTCATCCTCAACGCGTCCAACAGCGCGCACGGCGGGTACGGCCGGTCGAACGCGTACGCCGCGACGAAGGCGGCGGTGGCCTCTCTCATGCGGTCGTGGAACGCCGACCTGCTGCTCTCGCACGGCATCCGTTTCAACGCGATCAGCCCAGGTCCCGTGAACACCCCGCTGTACGCCAAGCTCGGGATCGAGGACCCGGCCCGGCACGTCGCCGCTCTGGACGCGATCAGCTCGGGCATTCCCCTGGGGCGCATGGGCAGGCCGGAGGAGATCGCGGAGGCCGTCGTGTACCTCGCCTCGGACGCCTCGGCGTTCACGGTGGGCCAGGACCTGATCCTGGACGGGGGCCAGACGCTGCTCTGACATGCGAGGATGCGAGCGAGTCGCAGGAGGGGTACGGATGACCACGGCGGACCAGGACCGTTCAGGAGCGCGTGACGGCGCGTGCGCGCCCGGGTACCACGAGCGTGTGAAGGCGGAGAACCGCGCGCGCATGATCGCCGCCGCCAGGGACCTCTTCCTCGCCCACGGGTACGACAAGACCTCCCTGGCCCGGATCGCCAAGGAGGCCAAGGTCTCCACCGGCACCCTGTTCAAGTGGTACCCCTCCAAGGCCGCGCTGTTCGCCGCCGTCGCCGCCGAGCAGTGGCAGCTGGACGAGCAGTACGCCGAAGCGCCCGCTCCCGGGGACCCGCGGCACGGTCTGACGCGCATCGGACGCGACTACGCGTGCCTGCTGGCACGTCCCGGCACCGCGGCGCTGTGCCGTCTGGTCATCACCGAACTGCCGCGGATGCCGGAACTCGCCCACAGCGTCGGCACCGGCTTCGCCCTCGATCGCGGGCCCTTCTACGAGCGGCTCCGCGACTACCTTGAGGCGGAGAGCCGTGCCGGGACGCTCGTCCTCGGGGCGGCCGGGGCGGCCGGGGCGGGGGAGCGGCCGGCGTCCGCCGTGGCCGAACAGTTCCTCGGGATGATCTGCGGGCAACTCCTGTGGCCCCAGCTCATACGGGACGACTTCGTACCGCCCGACCCCGTCCACAGCGCCATCGTGGACGAGGCCGTGGCGCTCGTCCTCGCCCGTCACCTCGCCGCCTCCTCGCCCCTCGCGGAGCCGCGCGCCTGAATCCCGTGGTGGAATCCGGCCGTCATGGACGAGGATCGCGCCATGCACGTGTTCCTGGAGACCGACCGCCTCACCCTGCGCGCCTTCACCGAGGCCGACGTGGACGACCTCGTCGCACTGGACAGCGACCCTGCCGTCATGCGCTTCATCAACGGCGGCCGTCCCACGACCCGCGAGGAGATCCGGACGGGGCCCCTGCCCCGCCTCCTCCACGACTACCCGGGCCTCGGCACACGCGGCTACTGGGTCGCGCAGGAGCGTGAAACCGGTCTGTTCCTCGGCTGGTTCGCCTTCCGTCCCCTGACCGAGGACAGCGCCACCGACGTCGAACTCGGCTACCGCCTCCACACCCACGCCTGGGGCAGGGGCTACGCCACGGAAGGCTCCCGCGCCCTGATCCGCAAGGGCTTCACGGACCTCGGTGTCCACCGCGTCACCGCCAACACCATGACGGTCAACACGAAGTCCCGCCACGTGATGGAGAAGTGCGGCCTCACCTTCCTCCGCCACTACACCCAGGACTGGCCGGAAGTGATCGAGGGCTCGGAGCACGGGGACGTGGAGTACGTGCTGACACGGGCGGACTGGGAGCGCGGTACGGGCACCGGTGGCCGCTGATCCCCGGCCGCGCCCCCGCAGCGCGTCCGCGCACGGTCCCGGCCCGCACCCCGGGGCGCCGCCCCACACGTCGGGCACGCGCACCCGCCCGCCCTCACCCGCGCCACCCCCACCCGCGCCGGATTCCACCACCGCTCCACGGCCGCCCTTTCAACAAGGGACCACAGCGCTTGTGGCCGTACCTCGGGACCGGTGAACCAAGCGGACCGCCCGTCACGTACGAGGCGTCCCAGGACCGTTCCGCGCGAGCCACGCACCGCTCGGCCGCACACGAAGGACGCCCCCGGACCCGGCCCGGCTTCCAGGCGGTAGGAGGCTCCCGAGGTGTCCCTCCCCCCCGCCCGTGCCCCTCGTACCGCGCCCACGCGAAGCGGGCCGGACGAGGGCTCGCGCGCGTCCCGGGAGGCGGCGCGGTTCGGGCGGGCTCCGGTGCACGGCCCGGGGATCAGGGGCGGACCCGGTGGCGGTGGGCCGGGGGTGAGCCGTCGCAGGGGAGCGGGTACCTCGACACCAGGGGCTCGCCCGTGTCGGCGAACTCCCAGCGGACCGCGTGCCTCCCGTCCTCGGACGGCCACTCCTCCCGGACAACCGGGCGGCTCAGCAGTCTCTCGAACCAGTCGGCGCACCGTCCCGCGAGATCCTCGGCCGTGCCGGTGGCCCGGAAGGAGCCGTACGCGGGCGACTCGTGAAGGTTGTAGAGCTGATCGCCGACCTTCCCCGCCAGCACGTACGCGCCGTAGAAGTGCACGGCCCACTCGCCGAGTACGAGGTGGTATTCCTCATCGGCGAGGCCGACGCGGACGAGAAGCGACGCCTCGTCCTCGGACCGTCCGACGTGGTGGGGAGCCCGGGGCACCCGCCAGGCGGCGGCGCGGGCACGCAGGGCCGCCAAAAAGGACAGGTCGGCCTCGCTGAATTCCCAGGGCTCCTCGTCGTCCCCAGCCGGGCCCTCGTCCTCGAACCACCTGGCGCCGTCCACGGGGTGACCATAGCGACGCCGCCGCCACGCCCGCACGGGCCCGCACGTTCCCGGACAGGCAGGACGCCGAAGTTCGCGACAAGAAGGGGGCGGTGCCGCCGTGCGGCTACGGGAAGCCAGCTGAGGGCACGGGCTGACGGCCCTGCCCTCGGCCGCATCCTGCTTCAGCGTGCGGCGATCCGCTCCAGGAAGTCCGCCCAGGCGGAAGGCGCAGCGGTGAAGCTGGGGCGCGTGGTGTCCTTGGAGTCGCGGATGTGGATGGCGAGGGGGGTGAGGGCGACCTCTACGCAGTCGCTCCCGCCCGAGCCGCTGTAGCTGCTCTTGAACCAGGACAGTTCCACGGTGGTCATAGTGCTCCTCGCAGTCGCTCAAGCAGGCGCACCGAGTCCTCCGGTGTCAGCGCCTGTGAGCGAAGTTTCGCATACCGCTGGTGAAGCACACTGACGGATTTGGCGTTCGAGATCATGACGCCGCTCTCCTGGCCTTCGGAGTAGGCGTGCCACATGTTGTCGGGGGTTTCCAGCAGCCTCATGGTCCCGTCGAGCCCCGCGTGCACGGGCTGGTGGAGCGGCATGATCTGCACTTGGACGTTCCAGTGTTCGTCGATGACCCGCCGGATGTGGTCCAGGATTCCGCACGTCACCTCGTCGCCACCGGTCCTGCGGACGAAGATGGCCTCCTCGATGATGAAGCTGAAGGCGCACGGGGGTTGGCGATCCGTGCTCAGCAACTCCTGGCGCTCAAGCCGAGTAGCCAGGCGCTGCCTCAGTTCCTCGGTGGTCGGTAGAGGCGGCACGTTCAGTTCGACTGCCTGGGCGTATGCCTCCGTCTGCAACAGCCCTGGCAGCACTCGGCATTCGTACGTGTAGAGGCTGATCGCCTCCGTCTCCAGCAGGGCCCACTCGCGGAAGTGGTTGGCCAGCCCCGGCTTCCGCACCACATGGGGCAGCAGAGGACTCAGCATCCCCGCCGCATGCAGGGCCTGTTCGGCCGCCTGCACGAAGTCCGGTTGCGGCATCCGGCGGCCCTGCTCGATGGACGAGATCATGTCCACCGAGTAGCCGAGGACTTCGGCCAACCGCTCCTGGGTCAGGCCCTCCCGTTTACGGAAGACCTTGACGACCGCGCCGAACACCTTCAGAGTCTCTGAGGGTTCGGGCTCCGTCGGGGTCGCGCCGATCGCCATGCCGCCTGCCTTTCGCGCCGTACGGAACAACGGCTCATGGTCTCGGCCGGTTACTCGTACTGTCCACCCTTCGCACTCGTACGCTCACTTTCTGTACGAGTGGGGTACCTGGGATCACGCAGGTCAGCGCGCCAGCCTTGCCGCTATGACGACCACGCACACGCCCCGTCCGCCCACCCCCGCCCCCTTCGTCCAGCGGTTCAGTTCCACCCTGCTCGGGGCCCGCCTCGCCCGGCTCCTCGTCGTGCACGAACTCGGCGTGTGGGGGTTCGTCGGCGGGAGCGCTCTCGTGCGGCGGGTCGAGACCGTCGTGGGGGAGCTGGCCGCCAACGCGGTCACGCACGGCAAGGTGCCGGGGCGGGATTTCGAGGTGCGGGCGGAACTGCGCGTGACGGAGGGCGTGCTGCGGGTCGACGTCGCCGACGCGCGCGCGGAGTGCCGCCCGCCACGGCGGCCCGCGCCCCGCGCGCCGCTCGCGGAGGGCGGCTACGGGCTCGTCCTCGTGGATGCCTGCGCGGACCGGTGGGAGGTCGTCGAACGGGGGGCCGTCGGCAAGACCGTACGGGCCGAGTTCGCCGTTGACGGCGTGCTCTGAGGGGACGTGGGCGCGCGCTCCCCGTACGCTGGCGCTCGCCGTACCCGTACCGCGAAAGGCGAGCCGATGGCGACCGAGACCCCCGACCCCTTCACCCCCGCCGAGTACGAGAGCCGCATGCGGCGGGCGGCCGGGGACGCGCAGGCGGCCGGGCTCGACGGGCTCGTCGTGACGCCCGGCCCGGACATGGAGTGGCTCACCGGCTACCGGGTGCCCGCCGTGACCGAGCGGGCCACGCTGCTCGTCCTCGCCGCCGGGCGCTCGCCCGTGCTCGTCGTGCCCGCGCTCGAAGCGCCGGACGCCGAGGAGGCCCCGGGCGCCGGGGCGCTCACCTTCGAGGCCTGGCGCGACGGGCAGGACCCCTACCGGCTCGTCGTCCCGCTGCTCCCGCTCGGCGGCCGCCTCGGCATCAGCGACAACGCCTGGGCGCTGCACCTGCTCAGCCTCCAGCGCGCATTGCCCCGTACCACTTTCGACGCGCTGACCAGTGCGCTTCCCATGCTCCGCGCGGTCAAGGACGAAGCGGAGCTGGCCCGGCTCGCGGCCGCGGCGGAGGCCGCCGACGCCACGTACGAGGAGATCAAGAGCACGCGCTTCGCCGGGCGCCGCGAGAACGAGGTGGCCGCGGATCTCGCCGCGCTGCTCCTCGGCCACGGGCACTCGCAGGTCGATTTCACCGTCGTCGGCTCGGGTCCCAACGGCGCGAACCCGCACCACGAGGCGGGCGAGCGGGTCATCGAGGAGGGCGACACGGTCGTCCTCGACTTCGGGGGGCTCAAGCACGGGTACGGCTCCGACACGACCCGTACCGTGAGCGTCGGCGAGCCCTCGGCCGAGGTCCGCGAGGTGCACGAGATCGTGCGGCGCGCGCAGGAGGCCGGGTGCGCGGCCGTGCGCCCCGGGGCGACGTGCCAGGACATCGACCGCGCGGCGCGCGCCGTCATCGAGGAGGCCGGGTACGGCGAGTACTTCATCCACCGCACCGGGCACGGCATCGGCGTCACGACGCACGAGCCCCCGTACATGATCGAGGGCGAGGCGCAGGAGCTGGTGCCGGGGATGTGCTTCTCCGTCGAGCCGGGGATCTACCTCCCCGGCCGCTTCGGCGTCCGTATCGAGGACATCGTGACGGTGACGGAGACCGGCGGCGAGCGCCTCAACAAGACGTCCAGGGACCTCGCCGTCGTGCACTGACGGGCCGTCCTGCGGCGGCACGGGGCACGCCGGGCGCGCCCCGCCCCGTACCGCCCCCGCGCACGCGGACCGCGCTCACGCCGCCCCGCTCAGCCGCCCCGCGCACGCCGTCCCGCTCACGCCTCCTCGGCCAGGACCACGCAGGAGCGCCCGGGCACGGTCACCGTCCCCGAGCCGTCGGGCTCCGCGACGTCCTCCCACGCCGCGAGGACCTTCACCGGGCCCGGCTCGACCGGTACGTCGACGGGGTCGGCTCCCAGGTTCACCGCGAGCCGCACGTCCCCGCGCCGCACGGCGAACCAGCCCGCCTCCGCGTCGTACGCCGTCTTCACGGCCGTCAGGTCGGGGGACTGGAGGTCGGGGCGCGTGCGGCGCAGCTCGATGAGCCTGCGGTACCAGGCGAAGAGGCGCGCGTGCGGCTCCTCGGCCAGCTCGGCCCAGTCCAGGACCGAGGCCTCGCGCGTCGCGTGGTCCTGCGGGTCGGGGATGTCCTCCTCGGCCCAGCCGTGCTCGGCGAACTCGCGCCTGCGCCCGCGCCGCACCGCCTCCGCCAGCTCGGGGTCGGTGTGGTCCGTGAAGAACTGCCACGGCGTCGACGCGCCCCACTCCTCGCCCATGAACAGCATCGGCGTGAAGGGGGAGGCGAGGACGAGCGCCGCCGCGCAGGCCAGTACGCCGGGCTCCAGCTGGGCGCTCAGGCGGTCGCCGCGCGCCCTGTTGCCGACCTGGTCGTGCGTCTGGGAGTAGCCGAGGAAGCGGTGCGCCGAGGCGTGCGCGCGGTCCACGGGGCGGCCGTGGTGGCGGCCGCGGAAGGACGAGTACGTGCCGTCGTGGAAGAACGCGCCGGTCAGCGTCTTGGCGAGGGCCGCGTACGGCTCGCGCGCGAAGTCCGCGTAATAGCCCTGCGCCTCGCCCGTGAGCGTCGCGTGCAGCGCGTGGTGGAAGTCGTCGTTCCACTGCGCGTCGATGCCGAGGCCGTGCTCCGTACGGGGCGTGACGACACGCGGGTCGTTGAGATCGGACTCGGCCACGAGGAAGAGCGGGCGGCCCGTCGACTCGGCCAGCTCCGCGACCGCGCCCGACAGCTCCTCCAGGAAGCTCAGCGCGCGCTCGTCGCGCAGCGCGTGCACGGCGTCGAGGCGCAGCCCGTCGATCCGGTAGTCGCGCAGCCACGCGAGCGCGCTCTCGCGCAGGTACGCGCGCACCTCGTCCGAGCCCGGCGCGTCGAGGTTCACGGCGGCGCCCCACGGGGTGCTGTGGCGGTCCGTCAGGTAGGGGCCGAAGAGCGGGAGGTAGTTCCCCGAGGGGCCGAAGTGGTTGTGCACGACGTCGAGCACGACGCCGAGGCCGAGCCCGTGGGCCGAGTCCACGAACCGCTTGAGCCCGTCGGGACCGCCGTACGGTTCGTGCACGGCCCACAGCGACACGCCCTCGTACCCCCAGCCCCACGTGCCGGGGAAGGGGCAGACCGGCATCAGCTCGACGTGCGTGACGCCCAGCTCCGCGAGGTGCGGGAGCCGTTCGGCGGCCGCGTCGAAGGTGCCTTCGCGCGTGTACGTGCCGACGTGCATCTCGTAGAGCACCGCGCCGGGGAGCCCGCGCCCGGTCCACTCCGGGTGCCGCCACACGTACGCGCCCTGGTCGACGACGGCGCTGAGCCCGTCGGGCCCGTCCGGCTGGCGGCGCGCGCGGGGGTCGGGGTACGGGCCCGCGCCGTCCACGACGTACCCGTACCGCGTGCCCTGCCCGGCTTCCGCCTCGGCCGTCCACCAGCCGGGGCGGGTGGGGTCGCGCTCCATTCCGTGCGCCGCGTCCTCCACCTGGAGGCGGAGCTGCTTCGCCTGCGGGGCCCACACTGAGAACTGCACCGGATCTCCTTGGTCGGGGGAGGGACGGGGACCGCCCGGGACCGGCCGCGGCCGGGGCGGCGCCCGGCTGAGGCCGGTCGGTGACGCTCGGTGTCCATCGTGGCGCAGATCCACGGGATTCGCGGCGTTTTCGGGCGGGGGCGCTGTGTCGGGGGCGCTCTGCCGGGGACGGGGCCGGGGTGGGGCGGGTCGGGGCGGGGGCACCGGCGGCCGCAGCCCGCGTTCCGCACGGCGCGGCCGTCAGCCCCCGCTGGGCGCCCGGCTCAGGTCCACGACGCAGAAGAGGTTGCCGTCCGGGTCGGACAGGACGACGAAGTCGGGGTTCTCCGGGTACAGGGGCCAGTCGACGCGGTGGGCGCCGAGGGTGAGGAGGCGGGCGACCTCGGCGGACTGCTCCTCGGGGGTCTCCGTGAAGAGGTCCAGGTGGATGCGGGGGCGGGGCTCCGGCGGGGACTGGCTGAGCATCAGGCCGAGTGCGCGGCCGGAACCGTCCGCGTGGCGCAGGGTGCTCCAGGTGTCGCTCCGCCATTCCTCGCTCTCGACGAGGGGGAGCGCCGAGGTCCAGAAGGCGACCGCGCGGGGGAGGTCGGCGACGCCGATGACGGGGATTCCGAGGGTCAGCATGGGGCGAGGGTAGTGGCCCCGGGCCGGGTGGGCGGTTCTACGCGGGGGTGCGGGGGCGCGGGGGCGTCGGGCAGGGGTGGCGCGGTGCCCTGGTCTGCCACCGGGCGGACACGGCAGGCAGTGGCAGGCCCGCCGCCGGGCCGCGCCTGGCCGGGGTGCCCGCCCGGTCCCGGGACCGGCGGGCGCGCGGGGGACCACGCCACGCCGCGGGCCCCCGCGCGCCCGCGCGCCCGCGCGCCCGCGCCGAGGGTGCCGGGACGGCGGCGGCGGTCCGCGCGTACCTCACGGACAGCACGAGCGGCCGGAGGCTAGTCGGCCGGTTCCCCGGCGGGGTGCTCCTGGGCCGCCCCGGCACTCCAGTCGGCCAGTGACCGCAGCGTCCGCTCGGACGGTGAGCCGGGGGCGGCGTGGTACGTGGTCAGGTACTGCTCCTGGTCGTCGGCGACCGCGAAGCTCTGGTAGCGCAGTGTCAGCTCCCCCACCACGGGATGGGAGAGGGGCACGTCCCCGTGGGTGTAGCCCTTGACGTCGTGCGCCGCCCACAGCCTGCGGAAGTCCTCGCTCTCCGCGGCGAGTTCGTCGATCAGGCAGGCCAGGAGCGCGTCGTCCGGGTACTTGCCCGCTCCGAGCCGCAGCTGCCGCACGACGTCGTACGCCGTGGTCTCCCAGTCCACGAACAGCTTCCGCGAGGCCGGGTCGAGGAACAAGATCCGGCCCCAGTTCAGCTCCCGCGGGGTGCGCGTGTCCCAGTCCCCGAAGAGAGCGCCCGCGGTCCGGTTCCACGCCAGGACATCGCTGCGCCGCCCCCAGATGTAGGCGGGCATGCCCTCCATCGCCGCCAGCATCTCCCGCAACTCGGTCCTGACCCGCTGGCGCGGCGCCTTCGGGCGCTGCCCCGTCCTGCCCGCCTGAGCCAGGCGCAGCAGGTGGGCGTGCTCGGGGTCGGAGAGTCTCAGCACGCGGGAAATGGCGTCGATCACCTCGCGGGAGACATTGCGGGCGTTGCCCTGCTCGAACCGGGTGTAGTACGCGGCCGAGACGCCCGCCAGGTGGGCCAGCTCCTCGCGGCGCAGCCCGGGCACGCGACGGCGTCTGCTGTAGTCGGCCAGCCCGACGTCGGCCGGCTTGAGGCGGTCCCTGCGAGTACGCAGGAACTCGCTCAGTTCCGCGCGCGCGTCGACACCCTCCTGTTCCTCCTGGGGCTCTCGTCGCGGGGCCGTTCGCGCGGCTGCGGCCGCGGCGGTACGGGCGTCGTGGCGTGGCATGTGCCGAGTATGGCGCGGTTCGCGCCGCCAAGCCTGTCCCTGCCAGTGATAGCTCCACGAAACGTGGACGAAGGGGGTGTCTGGCTGAACCCGCGCGCTGGGCGGACTCTCGCAGTGTCCGGTCGGGCCCCGCCCCCGGACACCCCACTCCCACGGGCTCACGCCCGCCGCGGGAAACGCCACGACCGACCGCGCTTGGAAGACGCCATGACAGACACCCTCGCCCCCTCCCCCCGCCCGGCATCAGGCGCGGCGCCCGCGCCTCGGGGCCGTCTCCCGGTCAAGGCCCTCCTCGGGCTGTTCCTGGCCGGTTTCATCAGCATCCTCACCGAGTGCCTCCCGGCCGGTCTGCTGCCGGAGATGAGCCGCACGCTGGGTACGAGCGTCTCCCTGACCGGCCAGACCGTCACCCTCTACGCCCTGGCCACCGCACTGGGCGCCATCCCGCTCGCCCGCGCGACGGCCACCTGGCGGCGCAAGCACGTCCTGCTGCTCGCCCTGGCCGTCGTCGCCGTGATGAACGCGCTCACCGCGCTCTCCGGGGATTACGCGCTGACCATGCTTCTGCGCTTCGTCGCGGGCCTGGGGACCGGGCTGATCTGGCCGCTGCTCGGCGGGTACGCCGCGCGCCTCGCTCCCGAGGGGCGGCAGGGCCGTGCCATCGCCATCGCACTCGCCGGCACGCCGATCGGCCTGGCGCTCGGCATCCCGCTGGGCACGCTGCTCAGCGGCATCGGCGGCTGGGCGCTCGCCTTCCACGCAGCGGCCGCCGTCACCCTGCTGTCCATGATCTGGGTACTGGCCGCCGTCCCGAACCTGCCGGGGCAGCCCGTCGAGAGCCGGTTCACGCTCGCGCAGGCCCTCGTCATCCCCGGCCTGCGGACCATCCTGTTCGCGCTGACGACGTACATGGTCGCGCACAACCTCCTCTACACGTACATCACGGACCTGCTCTCCTCGGTGGGCATGGGCGGCCAGACCGGGTGGGTGCTGTTCACCTTCGGCGTCACGTCCGTGCTGAGCGTCCTCGTCGTCGGCGCGCACATCGACAGGCACCTGCGCAAGCTCACCGTGAGCAGCGCCGTCGTGTTCGGCGCCGCCGCGCTCGTCCTGGGCGCGCTGTCCGGGGTCCCGGTCCTGGTCTACGTGGCGGTCGCCGCGTGGGGCTTCGCGTTCGGCAGCTCCCCGAGCCTCTTCATCGGGGCGGCCATCAACGCCACCCAGGAGGCCGCGGACGTCGCCCAGTCGATCACCATCAGCGTGTTCTCCGCCTCCATCGCGGTGGGCAGCCTCATCGGCGGCCTGCTGATCGCGGGGCTGGGCGCCGTCTCGCTGACCTGGGCGGCCCTGATCCTCCTCCTCGCCTCCGCCCTCACCGTCATCGGCGGCAGGAAGCACGCCTTCCCGCCGGAAGGCTGAGGGCGCCAGACGTGCCGCCACCGTGCGGCACCGCCCGGCCGGGCGGCACCAGGCCCGGTAGTGCCCGGGCCCGGCGATCCACGGGCCCGGCAATCCACGGGACCCGGCAATCCACGAGAAAGCGAAACAAGAGATGAGCACCACCCCTGCGGCGACCGACCTCCGTACCCGAACCGGCCACTGCCTGTGCGGATCGATCAGCTACCGGTTCGACGCGCGGCCCGAAGCCGTCGTCGTGTGCCACTGCGGCCACTGCCAGCGCCACACCGGCTCGGCCTTCTCGGTCAACGTCCTGGTCGCGCGTGAGTCCCTGGAGATCAAGGGTGCGCCCAAGGCGTTCCGGACCACGGGAACGGAGAACGGCAACCCGCGCGACCGGCTCTTCTGCGGCGACTGCGGCACGCCCGTCTTCACCGTCCTGCACGAGCGGCCCGATCTCCTGATCGTCAAGGCCGGAACCCTCGACGACCCCTCGGGCATCGAGCCGTCCGCCGAGGTGTGGCGGCGCCGGGCCCAGGACTGGGTCGGGACCTCCGGGGACCGGCCGCGGTTCGAGGGGGACGCGAAGTAGTGGCGGGGGCGGGCGCCGCCCGCTCATGAGCCCTCCGGGCCGCGCCGCATGAGCACGGAGCCCGCGGCCAGCGTGAGCACGGCCGCCACCCCGGCGGCCGGGATCGCGGCCGGCCCCGCGAACGTGCACAGCAGAATCGCCAACGCGCCTGTCGGCATGGTGAGTTGCTGGGCAAGAGTGCGTTTGAAGTGCCGGGAGTGCAGGAGCCACACCACGAAGAGGAACGCGGCGGCGGGTACGGTCACTGCCGCCGCCGCGGCCCGTTCGGACACGTGCGCCTCGCCCGCCGTCTCCTCGACGGCGACCTCCATCCCGGCCCCGATGGCGGCCGCGGACGCGAAGACCACGAAGTGACCGTAGCCCCACAGGAAGCCTTGCCTGTTCGAGACCAGGTAGGTGTGGATGGGCACGGCGAAGTACAGCCACCACGCGGTGAAGACGATCAGCAGTCCTCCGGCGGCGAGCGGCAGCAGCCGCGCCGTCGCGTCGTGGTCGTCCAGCGCCTCCTGGACCGCCACGGTCGCACCGGAGACGGTCTCGCCGAGGACGATGAGCGTGAACAGGCCGTACCGTTCGGCGATGTGGTGCGGATGCCAGGCGAGGGCCAGGTCCCGCTCGGCGACCACCGGGACCGACAGCTCGGCCAGGACGAGTGCCACGAACGCGCAGACCCGTGCCGCCTCCGGCAGGGCGAGCATCGCGATCCAGCCCAGCTGGCAGAGCGTGACACCGGTCGCGTACCGCCGGGCGACCCGGCGTGCGCGCGGCTCGGCATCGCTGTGGGCGGCGCGGAGCCATTGGGAGGTCAGCGCGAGCCGCATCACGACGTATCCGGCGACCGCGATCGTGAAGTCGCCCTCGTCGAACGCGCGCGGCACCCCGGCGGCCAGGACGAGCACGCCGGTGATCTGCACCAGGGTCACGACGCGGTAGAGGGCGTCGTCCGTGTCGTACGCGGAGGCGAACCAGGTGAAGTTCATCCAGGCCCACCAGATCGCGTAGAAGACGGCGAGGTAGCCGACGACTCCGGTACCCGGGTGGCCTTCGACGAGGGCGTGCACGAGCCGGGTGTTGGCCTGGGCGACGGCCACGACGAAGCAGAGGTCGAACAGCAGCTCCAGGGAGGTCGCCGAACGATGGGCCTCGCTCCGGCTGCGGGCGATCATGCGGGTCATCCGCCCAGCTCATCAGCATCCCGCGCCGCCCGGGACGCGGCCGGACGCCGACAAGCCGATTCGTACCGGTTCGGAGGGCAGACGCGGGGGGGAGAGAGAGGGAGGGCGGACGCGCGCGGGGAGAAAGGGGGAGGAGGCGGCGGGAGTGCGGCGGGAAGAGGGGGCGGAGCCGTCGGCCGCACGCCGAGGCCGACGGCTCCGCCCCCGCGCGGTCAGGGGACGAGGACGAGCTTCCCGTCGATCTTCCCGCCCTCGCCGAGGCGGTGAGCCTCGGCCGCGTCGGACAGCGGAAGCGTCCCGTGGAGCTGGGCGCGCAGCGCCCCCGAGGCCGCCATCCCCGCGATGGCGAGCATCCCGGCGTGGTCGGACTGGACCATCATGCTGCGGTAGCGCACGTCGCGCTCCGCGGCCAGGGCGAGGGCTTCCTCATCGGCTCCCAGGAGCGAGACGAGGACACCACCGCGGCGGACGACGCGCAGGGAGTCGAGGCGGGTCCGGCCGGTGAGCGGGACGACCGCCACGTCGATGTCGCTGAGCACGTCGACGATGCTGGTGGTGCGGTAGTCGAGCACCTGGTCGGCGCCGAGCGAGCGTACGAAGTCGGCGTCGGCGGCGGACGCGGTGGCGATGACCTCGGCGCCGATGTGGTGGGCGATCTGCACCGCGAGGTGGCCCACGCCCCCCGCGCCGCCCTGGATCAGGACGCGCTGCCCGCGGGCGAGCCCGGCGGTGTCGTTGAGCGCCTGCCAGGCGGTGAGCGCGGCCAGGGGCAGCGCGGCGGCCTGGACGAAGTCGATGCTGTCCGGCTTGGCCGCGAAGGCACGCGCGGGGGCGGTGGCGTACTCGGCGTAGCCCCCGGGCTCGTACGGGTAGGGCAGCATCCCGAAGACGGCGTCGCCCTCCTCGAAGATCGTGACGCCCGGGCCGACCTTGTCGACGGTCCCCGCCACGTCCCAGCCGGTGGTGGCGGGCAGGCCGTGGTCGTAGGGGATGCTGCCGTCGCGGTGCTTCCAGTCGGTGGGGTTGACACCGGCGGCCGCGATCCGGACGCGGATCTCGCCCACTCCCGGCTCGGGAAGCGGCAGCTCGGTCTCGGTGAGGACCTCGGGCCCTCCGTAGGCGTTCTGAGTGATCGCACGCATGGATACGGTTCCTTCTTGTCGGTCGGTGAGGGGTGGGGGCGAGCGGAATCAGGCCGCTTCCGTGTCGTGGCCGACAGTGAGGACGATCTTGCCGGTCTGGGCGTTGGATTCCATGTACCGATGGGCTTCGGCGACGTCGTCGAGGGCGAACGTGCGGTCGACGACCGGTACGAGGGACTCGTCGCCGAGGCCCGCGTTGACGAAGGCGACCGCGCGGCGGAGCCGCTCGGGGTCCCCGGTGACGCGGAAGATCGTGAACATGCTCGTGCTCAGGTCCGGGTAGGACGCGGCGTTCGGCAGCGGGGTCGGACGCGGGTCGAGGGCGCCGTACACGAGCAGCTTGCCGCCGGGCGCGATGGCCTCGGCGAGCGTGTCGACCCCGGGGCCCGCCACCGGGTCGAAGGCCAGCCGGACGCCCCGGCCGCCGGTGATCTCCTTGACGCGCGCGACCAGGTCCTCGGCCTCGGTGTCGATGACGGCGGCCGCCCCCGCGTCGAGGAGCGCCTGTCGCTTCGACGTGCCGCGTACGGTGGCGATCGGCACCGCGCCGATACGGCGGGCGGTCTGGATCGCGGCCAGGCCCACGCCGCCCGACGCCGCCGTGAGCAGGACGTGGTCGCCGGGGAGCAGGCCGCCCTCGTCGATGAGCGCGCCGTAGGCGGTGAGGTACGCCATCCAGACGGAGGCAGCGGTGACCGGCTCGATGTGCGCCGGGCGGGGCACGACGGCGGCGGCGGGGACGATCACGTGGTCGCCGTAGGTGCCGTAGTCGTTGAGCGAGAAAGCGGGGACGACGGCGACCGGATCGCCGACGGCGAGGCCGGGGACGTCCGCGCCGATCGCCTCGACGGTCCCTGCGGCCTCGTAGCCGAGGGAGCTGGGGAAGGACGGCTGGACGAAGTAGCTGCCCTCGCGGAACATCGCGTCCGCCCGGTTCAGCCCGATCGCCGCCACGCGGACGAGTACCTCGGCAGCGCCTGGAGAGCCCGTGTCCACCTCGCGTACGCGAAGCACATCGGGTCCGCCGAGCCGGTCGAACTGCACGCGCCTGGCCATATCGAAACGCCTTCCTTGAGCGGGGTGAGGGGCGGGGACGCCGGTGGCTCCCCATGCGCCTTTTGTCATGATCCATGACGGCGCCGTTCTTGGCCTCCAGCGTGCGACAGGGGCTCTGACCTGGGCAATGGCAAGATGGACAGTAAACGATAGAATAAGGACATGGCGTCCACATCCCTCGCCCCGGCCCCCGCGGAATCCCGCACCACGCCCGCGCACCGCGTCGTCGTGCTGGCGCTCGACGGCCTCTACCCCTTCGAGCTGGGCATCCCGAACCGGGTGTTCCCCTACGTCGACGGCGCCTACGAGGTGGTGACCTGCGCCGCGACGGACGACCGCACCGTGGTGACCAACGCGGACTTCACTGTCACCGTCGCGTCCGGGCCCGAAGCGCTCGACACCGCGGACACCGTCGTCGTGCCGCCGTACGACGACGCCTGCGTCGCGGCGGAGCTGCCGGACCCCGTACGGGCCGCCTTCGCCCGCATCCGGCCCGGCACGCGCGTCGTCTCCATCTGCTCGGGGGCGTTCGCACTGGCCGCCGCGGGACTGCTCGACGGGCGGCCGGCGACCACGCACTGGGCGCTGGCCGACACGTTCCGCCGGATGTTCCCGCGCGTGGCCCTGAACCCGGACGTGCTGTTCGTCGACGACGGTGACGTCCTGACCTCGGCGGGCGCCGCTTCCGGGCTCGATGTCTGCCTCCACCTGATCCGCTCCGACCACGGCAGCGCGGTCGCCAACCAGGTGGCACGGCAGTGCGTCGTCCCGCCGTGGCGGGAGGGCGGCCAGGCCCAGTACATCGAGCAGCCGGTGCCGCACGAGGGAGCCAGCGGCACGGCGGCCACCCGGGCCTGGGCCCTGGAGAACCTCGAACGCCCCCTGTCGCTCGCCGAGCTGGCCGCGCACGCGGGCACCAGCCCGCGCACGTTCGCCCGGCACTTCCAGGACGAGACGGGCATGAGCCCGGGGCGCTGGCTCATCCAGCAGCGGGTGCGTCGCGCCTGCCACCTCCTGGAGACCACCGACCTGCCCGTCGACCGGATCGCCGGCGAGGTCGGGTTCGCGACAGGCGCTTCGCTGCGCCAGCACCTGCACACGGTCATCGGGGTGTCCCCGAAGGCGTACCGCAACACCTTCCGGGCCCGGGGCGCGGCCGTACGGGGGTGACGGCGGGACCGTAAGCGGGCGCGCCCGCGAGGTCGGGCGCGCCCGCGGGGTGACGGGGCTCCGGCCCCCGCAGGCCGCTCCCTCCCCGCCCCCTTCCCCCGTCCTGGGCCCGGCAGGGTCGGTGTCCCGTGGGTGATGCCTGTGGTGCGGAGGCGGGGACGCGGCGTCTATCCCTCGATCACCGCGCGGGCGGCGCGTACGAGCGGGGCGTTCCCGCGCGCCGCGGTGCCGTCCGGCAGGAACAACGTGTCCTCCAGGCCGGTGCGCGTGTCGAGACCGAGTTCCGCCGCGAGCGCGAGGACCGGCCAGGCCCCCTCGTCCTCGCCGTGCAGCAGGACGGGCACGGGGGCCGGTGAGACGGCGCCGAGCAGGACGCGGGCCGTCGAGGCCGCCGAAGCGGGCTCCGGGTCGGTCACCTCGGCGAGCACGCGGAGCGTACGGGGCGCGAGCGGCGAGGCGCGGAAGCGCGCCGGGCCGTCGGTCCCCGACCACAGCCCCGCCTCGACCCCGACACCGCGCTCCATGAGCAGCGCCGCCAGCTCATCGGCGCCCGGCTCGTGCCAGTTGACGGAGGCGTGATCGGGCAGCTCCGTCCACGCCCGTACGTGCGCGAGCCGCGCCGAGGGGTCAGGCTCCGCCCACGCCCCGGTCGTCACGCCGACGCCGACACCGGGCGGCAGCGCCTCGCGTACCGCGCGCAGCACCCGCGCCACGTCGCCCGGCGCGAGCGAGTCGGCGCCCTCCGCGTCCTTCGCGTGGACATGGACGTCGTCGGCGCCCGCCTCGTACGCGGCGCGCGCCTCGGCGGCGAGCGCGCCCGGCGTGGCGGGGAACCAGCGCCCGGTGGCGGGGGAGCGGACCCCGTTGAGACAGACCTGAAGCATGGGGCCGATCCTGGCAGAGACCCGCCCGCTCACCCGGACGGCCGCCCGGCGTGGCGCGCGTGGCCCGCCGGTGGTGCGGTGGGAGGCCGGGACGGGAGGCGGCGGTGGCACCAGGAGCGGCGGGAGCGGACGACGGGGGCGGTGGCGCGCTCGTACGGGCCCCTGCCGAGGCGGCGCTCCGCAGCCACGTCCCCGCCCTCGCCTCGCTCGCCGCACGCGTCGCGCGCGATCCGGCCCCGTACTACCGGCTCCTGCACCGCGAGCCGGGGCCCGTGCGCGTGCCGGGGACCGCCGGGGGCGGCGACGGGATCTGGCTCGTGGGCCGCGCCGCGGACGTACGCGCCGCACTCGCGGAACCGGGACTCGTGGCGGACGCGGCGACGGAGGACATCCCTGGGCTGGTCGACGGGACGGGCCTCGTCGGCATCGGCGTGCGCTCCGACGTGCGCTCCGACGTGCCCGCCGACAGCTCATCCGCCGACGTGCCCTCCGACAGCTCGTCCGCCGCCAGCTCGTCCGCCGACGGGCCCTCGGACGGCGCGTCCGCGCCCTCCGCGTCCTCCGGTGTCCGGGCCGCCGCCCTGCCGCCGCGCGTTGCCGGGGTGGTCGCGCGGGCCGGACACGTGCTCGCCGGGCGGCTCGGCTCGCGCGCGAGCGCCGACCTCGTACCGGAGTTCTGCGACTGGCTCCCCGCCGTCGCGCTCGGCGCCGCGCTCGGCCTCCCGTACCGCCGCACCGAGGTGCTGCGCCGCTGGTGCCGCGCGGGCGGACCCGCGCCGCTGCCCCTGCCGGACGCGCTCGCGGTACGGGCGCGGGGCGCCGAGCGCGCCACCGCCTACGCGCTCGCCTCGCTCCTCGGTGCGCTCCTCACGCGCCCCGCGCACCTCGCGGCGGTACGGGACGAGCCCGCGCTTGTCGACGCGGTGTGGGCCGAGACGCTGCGCCACGACCCGCCCGCGCCCTACCTGGTGCTGCGGGCGCGGGAGCGGGTGCGGCTGCCGGGCGGGGCGGTCGCGGCGGGGGAGCGGGTGCTGTGCCTGCTCGGGGCCGCGGGCTGGGACCCGGTGGAGTACCCGGACCCGGGAAGCTGGGACCCGTACCGGGGCGGGAGCGTGCCCGTACCCGCGCATCCCTGGCCGGACCTCGGGCTCCTGACGGCGCGGTACGGGCTGCCGCCGCTCCTCGGCCTGCGGGGGCTCGCGCTCGCTCCGGGGTTCGCGCCGAGGGCGGTGGGGGTGCGGGTGCGCGGGCCGCGGCGGTTGCTGGTGCGGCTCGGGGGGTGAGGCCGCCGGGGGCCGCCTGGGCGGAGACGCGGCGTGGCCCCGCCGCACGAGGTGCGACGGGGCCACGAGTGGTGCTGCGCTACCGGATTACTTCTTCTCCCAGCCGATCAGCTCGGGCGGGCCGATGATGCCGTAGTTGCCGAAGAACTGGGCGGCACCGTAGTTGGTGAGCCCCTTCTTGACGGCCCAGATCGAAGGACCGTTGTGGGTCGGCATGACGCCGTAGGTCGCGAAAGCCTTCTTCTCGATCTCGTTACCGGCCTTCAGCTGCTCGTCGAGCGTCGGCAGGTTGGTGACGGCCTCGATGTCCTTGTCCATGCTCTTCGGCACCGAGCGGGACAGGTTGAGACCGGAGTCCGAGCAGAAGACCTGGCAGATGTAGAGCATCCCGTTCGGGTCACTGGAGGTGAAGCCGAGACTGAAGATGTCGAAGGAGCGCTGCGTGAGGATCTTGTTGAAGTCGGCGGACGGGTGCGCGTCGATGTTCAGCTTGACGCCGATGTTCTTCATCATCTGGGCGAGCGCGGTGGCGCGTGCCTTGATGGTGGCGCGGTCACTGACGGTCGGGTAGGTGACCTCCAGCTTCTTGCCGCCCTTCTCGCGGACCCCGTCCGAGCCGACCTTCCAGCCGGCCGCGTCCAGGTCCTTCTTCGCCTGCTCGGCGTCGAACTTCACGAGCTTGCCGAAGTTGTCCTGGTACCCCTTCTGGAAGGAGTAGAGGCTCAGCGAGCCCGGCAGGCCCTCGGTGTAGCCCATGCCCTGGAAGGCGATCTTCGCGAACTGCGTGCGGTCGATGCCCTCCATGAGGGCCTTGCGCACCTTGGCGTCCTTCAGCACCGGCGAGGTGCTGTTGAACATGAGGAGGTTGGTCGTGGTGTCGGTGCCACGGCGCACCTCGGTGCCCTTGACCCCCTTCACCTGGTTGAGCGCCTCGCCCTCGCGCACCTCGACGGCGTCGATCTGGCCGTTCTTGAAGGCGTTGACGCTGGCGCTGTCCTCCATCTGCACGTAGGTCAGCTGGTCCAGCTTCGCCTTCGCGCCCCACCACTTGGGGTTGGGCTTGTAGACGATCGTGCCGCCCTTGGCGTCGAACTTGGTGATCGTGTACGGGCCGGCGCCCCACTCCGGGTGCGGCTTGCTGATGTAGGCCTTGTTGAAGTCGTCGGCCTTGGCGATGTGCGGGTTCAGGGGGCTGGTGAAGAGGGACTTCCAGTAGACGAACTCACTGCCGAAGGTGACGATCGCCTCCTTCGCGTCCTTGCCCTTCTTGACCGAGGCGATGCTGGAGTAGCCGTCGGTGGAGCTGACGACGTAGTCCTTGTCCTTGCCGTTGAGCGCCTTCCAGGTGTCCCGGAACATGGTCCAGTCCATGTCCTGGCCGTCGTTCCACTTGGCCTTCGGGTTGATGTCGTACGTCACCTGGGTCTTGCCGTCGACCACCGTCTGCTTGACGTCGGTGAGGTAGTCCTTGTTGTAGGTGATGTTGCCCTTGGGGTCGTTGTAGGACAGCTGCGGCTTGTAGAACCAGGAGATCCTGGACCCGTACACCGTCGTGTCGCCGTGCAGGTCGTTGAGCTGGTCGGGGATCTCCGCGACCGGCAGCGTCAGCTTGCCGCCCTGCTGGATGTTGCTCGCGGGCTGCGGGTTGTACGAGGTGAGGACCTGGGCCTCGGAGGTGGCGCCCTTCTCGTCCTTCTTGCTGTCGGACTTGTTGTCGCTGTCACCCCCGCAACCGGAGAGGACCAGTGACGCGGTGGCGGCGAAGGCCACCGCGCTCAGAACGAGCTTTCTCATGACTGCCTTTCAGTGGGTACGTCGGCGGACGTGGTCAGGTCCGCCGGTGACGAGTCCGCGAAGTGGCACGCGGAGGAGTGGTCCGGGGTGGCCCGCTCCGTGAGTTCCGGGGTGATGTCCAGGCACTGCCGCTTGCGCGACTCGGGGAGCGTGAGGTGCAGCGGGCACCTGCTGACGAAGCGGCAGCCCGGGCTGTCGTCGGTGGGGCTCGGGAGGTCGCCCTTGAGCAGGACACGCTCCCGGCCCCGCTCGGCGACCGGGTCGGGCAGCGGGATCGCGGAGATGAGGGCCTTCGTGTACGGGTGGCTGGGGTGGTCGAAGACCGCGTCGATGTCGCCGATCTCGACGATCCGCCCCAGGTACATGACCGCGACCCGGTCGGAGATGTGCCGCACGACCGACAGGTCGTGGGCGACGAAGAGGTAGGAGAGCCCCAGCTCCGCCTTCAGCTCGTTCAGCAGGTTGATGACACCCGCCTGGACCGAGACGTCGAGCGCCGAGACCGGTTCGTCGAGCACGAGCAGGCTGGGCTTCGTGGCGAGCGCCCTGGCGATGCCGATGCGCTGGCGCTGGCCGCCGGAGAAGGCCGCGGGGAAGCGGTCCCTGTGCTCGGGGTCGAGGCCCACCAGCTCCATGAGTTCGGCGATCTTGGCGCTGAGGTCCTCCTTGTCGTGCCCGCCCGCGGCGCGCAGTGGCTCGGCGAGGATGTCGAAGACCGTCATACGGGGGTCCAGGGCGCCCATCGGGTCCTGGAAGACCATCTGCATCTCACGGCGGACCGCGGCGATGTCCCGCTTGTGGCGCAGATCGGCGGCGTTCCTGCCCGCGACCGAGATGCTGCCGCGCTCCGGCGGCTTGAGACCCATGATCTCCAGGAGCGTCGTCGTCTTGCCGCACCCCGACTCGCCGACGAGCCCCAGGGTCTCGCCCTCGCGGATGTCGAGGTCGATGCCGTTGACGGCGAAGACGGTGCCGACCTTCCGCTTGAGCATGCCGCCCTTGGTGAGCGGGAAGGTCTTCGTGAGGCCCGAGAGTTCGAGCACCTTCGGGCGCTCCTCGCGGGGCACACCGGCGGCCGCGGGCTCCCGAAGGGCGGGGACGGGGAAGACAGGTTCACCGTCGATGGCGCCGTCACTGATCTCGGCGGAACGGCGGCAGGCGACGGAGTGCGCGGGGCTCTCGCCCGCGGCCGCACCACCCTCGCCCGTACCCGTACCCGTACTCGTCCCTGGTCCGTCGCCGATCGCCAGCAGCTCGGGCTCCGCCGCCCGGCAGGCGTCCTCCGCCACCGGGCACCGCGCGGCGAAGGGGCACGCGTCCGGAAGGTTCACCAGGAGCGGCGGGGTCCCCGGGACAGGGGTCAGGGCGTCCCTGGCCCGGTCGTCCAGGCGGGGTATCGCCCCCATCAGGCCGATCGTGTACGGCATCCGGGGGCGCGCGAACAGCTCGTCCACCCCGGCCCGCTCCACCGGCTTGCCCGCGTACATCACCATGACGTCGTCGGCCGAGCCCGCCACGACACCGAGGTCGTGCGTGATCATGATGACCGCGGCCCCGGTCTCGCGCTGGGCCGTCTTGAGCACGTCGAGGATCTGCGCCTGCACGGTGACGTCGAGCGCGGTCGTCGGCTCGTCCGCGATGATCAGGTCGGGGTCGTTCGCGATCGCCATCGCGATGACGGCGCGCTGCCGCATACCGCCGGAGAACTCGTGCGGGAATCCCTTGGCACGCCGGTCCGGGTTGGGGATGCCGACCAGGTCGAGGAGTTCGACGGCCCGCTTCCACGCGGCCGCCGAGGAGATGTCCTGGTGGATCTGGAGGGCCTCGACGATCTGGGCGCCGATGCTGAAGATCGGCGTCAGCGAGGAGAGCGGGTCCTGGAAGATCATTCCGATGTGCTTGCCGCGCACCTTCGACATGCGCTTGTCGTCGAGCGCCAGGAGGTTCTCCCCGCCGAGCACGGCCTCGCCCGTGACGGAGGCGTACTCGGGGAGCAGGCCCATGACGGCCATCGACGTCACGGACTTGCCGGAACCTGACTCGCCGACGATGCCGAGGGTCTTGCCGCGGTGCAGGTCGAAGGAGACGCCGCGGACGGCGTCCACACGGCCCGCCTCCGAGGGGAAGCTCACCCGCAGGTCCCGCACGGACAGCAGCGGCTGCCCCGTGCGCGGAGCGGTCGTGAGGGTGCTCTGCTCGGTCATGCGCGGCCTCCGGACTGCGAGGTGGGGTCGAGGGCGTCCCGCAGGCCGTCCCCGATGAGTGCCATCGCGACGGTGAGCAGCACCACGAGCGCGGCGGGCATGTAGAACAGCCAGGGAGCGGTGGACAGGGTGCCCTGCCCGTCGGCGAGCATCGCGCCCAGCGAGATGTCGGGCTGCTTGACGCCGAAGCCGATGAAGGACAGGGCCGTCTCGGACTGCACGGTCGACGCGACCCCGAGCGTGAACGTCACGATGAGCAGCGAGCCGATGTTCGGGACGAGGTGGCGCACGATGGTGCGCATCGGGCTGACGCCCATGAAGCGCGCCGCCATCACGTACTCGCGCTCGCGCAGCGAGGTCGCGAGCGACCAGATGACGCGCGCCGTGAGCATCCACCCGAAGATGGTGAGGACCACGATGAGGATCTTCCAGTCACCGCGGTAGTGCGTGCCGACCAGCGCGATGATGAGGAACGAGGGCAGCACGAGCAGGAAGTGGACCACTCCCAGCATCACGCGCTCGACCTTGCCGCCGAAGTAGGCGGCGGTGGTGCCGAAGAGCCCGGCGATGGCCGTCGTCAGGAGCGAGACCACCACGGCGATGATCATCGAGCGGCCGAGGCCGTGCACGAGCTGCGCGTAGATGTCGTTGCCCGCGCTGTTGGTGCCGAGCAGGTGATCGGACTCGCCGGGGGCCACCTTGAGCGCGGTGAAGTCCGCCTCCGTGTAGTTCCAGTGCGTCAGGAACCGGCCGAAGATCGCGAAGAGGGCGAGCAGGACGAAGAGGATCATTCCGATGAGCGCGCCCTTGTTGCGGGCGAATCGCCGCGCGTAGAGCTTGAACGGTGAGATCCGCTTGCCGGTCCCGCCGGGCTTTCCCGGTGCGGGCGTCGCGGCCTCGTCGGTGCGGGCCGCCTCGGCGTCGGGTCCGACGCCTGGCATGTTGATGGCCATGTCAGCTCACCCTGATCCTGGGGTCGAGAGCCACGATGACGAGGTCGGAGAGGATCGCGCCGACCGCCGTCATGAGCGCACCGAACGCGGCGACGGCGACGACACCGTGGACGTCGTTCGTACCGATCGTCTTGCTGAAGTACTCGCCCATCCCGTGCCAGGCGAAGACCGTCTCGGTGATCACCGCACCGGTGAAGAGCGCGGGCATCGCGAAGGCGACCTGCGTGGCGACGGGGATGATCGAGGTCCGCAGCCCGTGCCGGTAGATGGCCTGCTTCCGTGTCAGCCCCTTGGACCGCGCGGTGCGGACGTAGTCGGAGTTGATGTTGTCGAGGAGCAGCGACCTCTGCAACAGGTGGTAGCTCGCGTACGAGATGAACGTCAGCGAGATCGTGGGCAGGATCGCGTGCAGGCCCCGCGAGCCGAGCACGCCCCAGAACCCCGAGGCGTCCGGGCTCTCCGCCCCCGCGACCGGCAGCGAGCTGCCCAGGTGCTGGTTGAACGTGATGGCGAGGGCCACCACGCCGAGCGAGGCGACCGCCGAGGGGGTGTTGAAGGAGATCACGGAGATCCCCTGCCACACCCGGTCACCGGCCTTGTACTGGCGCGAGGCGGTGTAGACGCCGAGCGCGATCCCGATGACGATCGACAGGACGGTCGACGCGATGACCAGCTCGCCGCTGACGATGATCCGGTAGGACACCTGGCTGTTGACACTGCCGCCGGTCGGCGACTGCCCCCAGTCCCAGCGGGTCACGATCCCCGATATCCAGTCCCACCACCGGCTCATCAGTGGTTTGTCCGGGTTGAGGTTGTACAGCGACAGGGCGTGGTTGATCTCGGCTGGAGTTCGAGGCGGTCGCAGAGCGGTGTAGTTCGACGCGGGCTTGAGGAAGGCGTTGGCGAGGAAGTACGTGAGGTTGGTCGCGACGACGATCATCAAAAACCAGCCGACTGCTTTGCGGGCGATGTAACGCAGCACTGCTAGCCGGCCTTTCGTAAGAGCGCTTCGGCCTGCGTGTCCGGCGGATGCGGCGGGCACGTGGTCGGGGTGGGTGACCGGGCAACGGATCGCGCGTGCTCGGACGGACGTGCGAGATGCCCAGGTCAGAAAATGAGTGGTGCGCGACAACTCCCGTGTACGACACTGAGATCGGCTGACGGGGTGGCACCTGTGGTCGAAGCCGGGATGGGGAGTGCGCCGGGCATGGAGCGACAACCTCGCGTGTGAGTGGACCAGTTCAGGGCAGCCGTGCGATGCGGGCGGCACTGCTGCTGACGATTCCAAGTGGCGAGATATCGCGTCAAGATTCCGCAGGTCGCGATCAGGTTAAATTGCGGGTACGCACCACCCATTCTTCGCGAAATCTCCACTTCCGGCGCGGAAACGCCAGGAAAACGGGCGTGCGGGAAGCGGTGGCGCCGGGCCCGCCTGTCCTGTATCCGGCGTCTCATGACCGATCCCCGGCCGGTGCGGGCGCGATCCTCCCCGTCACCTCGCCGAAGCCGATCACCGTGCCGTCCGCGCCCGGCGCCGTCGCCGTGATCGTCACCTCGTCGCCGTCCTCCAGGAAGGCGCGGCTCGTCCCGTCGGCGAGGTTGAGCGGCTTCTCGCCGCCCCACGTCAGCTCCATCAGGCAGCCGCGCTCCCCGGGCTCAGGGCCGCTCACCGTGCCCGAGGCGTAGAGGTCCCCGGTACGCAAGGAGGCGCCGTTGACCGTCATATGGGCCAGCATCTGCGCCCCCGTCCAGTACATCGCCGAGAACGGCGGCCGCGCGACGCACTCCCCGTTCAAACGGACCTCCAGGCGCAGGTCCAGGCCCCAGTCCTCCGTCTCGCGCAGGTAAGGGCGCAGCTCGTGGGCCCGCTCGGGGGGAGCCACCCGGGCCGCCCCCAGGGCCTCCAGGGGCACGACCCACGGGGACACGGACGTCGCGAACGACTTCGCGAGGAACGGCCCGAGCGGTACGTACTCCCACGCCTGGATATCGCGCGCCGACCAGTCGTTGACGAGGCACACGCCGAAGACGTGCTCGGTGAACGCGTCCGTGGCGACCGGAGCGCCGAGTTCCGAGCCCGTACCGACGACGAAGCCGACCTCGGCCTCGATGTCGAGCCGCGCCGATGGCCCGAAACCGGGCAACTCGCCCTCGGCGGGCCTTTTCTGGCCACGCGGCCGGACGACGGGCGTACCCGAGGCGACGACCGTGCCCGCGCGCCCGTGGTAGCCGATCGGGAGGTGTCTCCACTGCGGCGTCAGCGGCTCGGCGCCCGGGCGGAACATGCGGCCCACGTTCGCCGCGTGGTGCTCCGAGGCGTAGAAGTCGACGTAGTCGGCGACCTCGAAGGGGAGATGGAGCCGCACCGAGTCGAGCGGGTACAGGTGCGGCGTGACGGCCGCGCGGTGGCGGGCGTCGGTGAGGAGCGAGGTCAGCTCGGCACGTACCGCCGTCCAGCGGGTGCGGCCCTGCGCGAGGAAGGGGTTGAGCGCGTCGTGCGCGAACGTGCCGTCCCCGAGCACGGCGGCGGCGTCGAGGACGTGCGCGCCGATCGCGACGCCGACGCGGGGCCGCGTGTCGCCCGCGGGCGTGAACACGCCGTAGGGGAGGTTCTGGAGCGGGAAGGGGGAGCCCGCGGGCACATCGGCCCAGGTGGCGGCGGTCATACGGGAGTCTCCTGGTACGTACGGGGGATGCCGAGCAGGTCCGCTGCCTGCCGGACGGGGGTCGAAGTGCTGCACGAGCCGTACGAGACGAGCAAGCGCCGCGCGGCGCGGGCGCCCGCGCCGCCCAGCGCGTGCGCGCGCCGCGCGAGGCGTTGCGCGTCCTCCGTCTCCAGGACCGCCACCACCTCGCCCGTGGTCGCGCCCCCGGCGGCGGCCGCGGTGGCGAGCAGCAGGTTGAGGTAGCCGTGGTGGCGGAATCCGGTCGCGGGCGCGGTGTGCCGTACCGCTTCGTGCAGCCCGGCCGTCGCCTTGAACGGAATGCCCGCGCGGGCACAGGCCACGAGCCACGCGGCGACCTCGGGCGCCGTCGGGAACAGCTCCGCGCGGACGCCGCCGCAGCGCAGCTTGGCGCCCACGGGCCGGTCGAGCGCGGCCAGTTCGGTGAGCAGGGGCTCGAAGGCGGCACGCGCGGCCGGTTCCGCGTACACCGGTACGCCGTCAGGCACCGCGGCCACCACCTCGCGCACCCCTCCGGGGAACCTGGCGAGCGGCGCCTCGACGAGCGCGAGGCGCAGCCGCGGATCGGCGGCGAGCGCCGCGCAGTCGTCGGCGAGTCCCTCCGCGCCCCGGTCGGCGACGAGACCGAGCGCGAAGGAGTCGTCCGCGCGCAAACCGGCGCGCATCAGGCCCAATTGACTCGCGGGGACGAGGAAGCGGTGCGTGTGCACCGGGTGTCCTGCGGCGAGGTCCGCACGGTGCCGGGCGAGCGCGCGGTCCATCGGCAGCGCGGTCGGCGGGAAGAGGCCCGCGTCGTCGACGAGCGCGGCGAGCAGCGCGGCGGGCACGGTCATGCCTGCGGCCCCCGTCCCGCCCACGTCCACGCGTAGGCGCCGTCGTCGCTCGCGAGGCCGCCCTCGCCCAGTTCGAGCGGCCGGAACGTGTCGACCATGACGGCGAGTTCGTCGAAGAAATCCACCCCCACCGAGCGCTCGTACGCCCCCGGCTGCGGCCCGTGGCTGTGCCCGCCCGGGTGCAGCGAGACCGAGCCCTGCCCGATCCCCGAACCCTTGCGCGCCTCGTAGTCGCCGCCGCAGTAGAACATCACCTCGTCGCTGTCGACGTTCGAGTGGTAGTACGGCACAGGGACGGACAGCGGGTGGTAGTCCACCTTGCGCGGCACGAAGTTGCAGATGACGAAGTGGGTGCCCTCGAAGACCTGGTGCACGGGCGGCGGCTGGTGGACCCGCCCGGTGATCGGCTCGAAGTCCGCGATGTTGAAGGTGTACGGGTACAGGCAGCCATCCCAGCCGACGACGTCGAAGGGGTGTTCGGCCTGCGTGAAGCGCGTCCCGACGACCTCGCCGCCGGCGCCCCTGTGCTTCACCAGGATCGTGACGTCCTGCCCCTCGCTCGCGGTGAGTTCCGTGGGCCCGTGCAGATCGCGCTCGCAGTACGGGGCGTGTTCGAGCAGCTGCCCGTACCGCGAGAGGTAGCGGGCGGGCGGGGCGATGTGGCTGTTGCCCTCGACGCAGTAGACACGCAACGGCTCGTCCCCCTCGGGCAGCCAGCGGTGCGTCGTCGCGCGCGGGAGCAGCACGTAGTCCCCGGCGCGCGCCGTGAGCCGCCCGAAGACGGTCTCGACGACCGCGCGGCCCGACTCGACGTACACGCACTCGTCCCCGAGCCCGTTGCGGTACAGCGGCGAGGGCGCTCCCGCGACCGCGTACGAGATCCGCACGTCACCGTTGCCGAGCACGAGCCGCCGCCCCGTCACGACGTCCGCGTCCCGCCAGCGCTCGCCCTTGACCAGGCCGTGCAGTGCGAAGTGGCGCGGCAGGAGCGGGTGGTTGGGGATGGTGCGCTGGTCGGGCAGCTCCCAGACCGTGGAATCGGTGATCGCGGAGGGCAGGTGGCGGTGGTAGAGGAGCGAGGAGTCCGAGGAGAAGCCCTCCTCACCCATCAACTCCTCGTAGTACAAGCCGCCTTCGGGAGTGCGGTGCTGGGTGTGGCGCTTGGGGGGCACGTCGCCGAGGGCGCGGTAGTGGGGCACGGGGTCTCCTCTCGCCCGGGTGCGGGCGCTCTGCCGGTGCGGCCCGCCGGGTCGTACGGGCCGCCGTGTACGAGCAGACTTCCCCGTCCGGGCGCGCGAGGTCGTCGTGGTGTCACCCGGACGGGGCGGCAACGCGGTGCGGATCGGCTCCGCGGTGCGCTTGGTGGCATGGTGTTGCGATTATCGAGACATGCGGGATTGAATGTTGCAACACTGTGCGGAGACGGCCCGTGCCACGTCAAGGGACCGGGCCGAAAGTGACGGCTAAGGAGTGCGAATGACGGCGCGTGAGGCTGACAAGGGGCGCGGGGCCGCGCCCGCGCGCCGGGCGGACGGGGCGCAGACGCTGGAGCGCGGGCTCGGCGTGCTGCGGATGCTCGCCGAGGCGCCGCACGGGCTGCGAGCCTCGGAGGTCGCCGCGGCACTCGGCGTCCACCGCTCGATCGCGTACCGGCTGCTCACCGCGCTGACCCGCAGCCACTTCGCGGCACGCGACGCGGCCGGGCGCTACCGCGTGGGCGTCGCCTTCTACACGCTCGCGCGGCGCGCCCGTCCGCCGCTCGTCGACGTCGCGATGCCGGTGCTGCGCGGCCTCGCCGTCGAACTCGGCGCCACCGCCTGCCTCGTGGTCCCCGACGGCGCGCACGCCGTCGCCGTCGCCGTCGTCGAACCCCCGGGACCTGGGCCGCGCTTCTCGTACGGGGTCGGCAACCGCGACCCGCTCGACCGCGGCTCGGCGGGGCTCGCGCTGCTCTCGGCCTCGGAGCCGCTCCCCGGCGAACCCGGGCGCGTCGCGGAGGTCCGCGCGCGCGGCTGGGCCGTCACGCACGAGGAGATCACGCCCGGCACGATCGGTATCGCGGCTCCCGTCCGCGTCCCCGAACCCGGGGACCCCGCGGCGATCAACGTCATCACCCACCGCCCGTCCGTCGCGGAGCGCGCGATCCCGCTGGTCGTGGCGGCGGCGGGACGGATGGCGGAGCTGCTCGCGGGGGAGGACTGAGGCGGGGGCCGTGGGATGATCGGGGCCCCGTGCGCGCGACGACTGCGCGAGACGACCGCGGAGACGAGAAGGAGCCCGGAATGCCAGGGTTGTTCGACAATCTGAAGAACCTCAAGGAGAAGGCCGAGGAACTGGCCGGGGAGCACAGCGAGAAGATCGCGGGCGGCCTGGAGAAGGCCGGCGACTTCATCGACACCCGCACGGACGGCAAGTACAGCGCGAAGATCGACACGGGCGTCGACAAGGCGCAGGACTTCGTCGAGAAGCTGGGCGAGAAGCGGAAGACGGACACGGACAAGGACTGAGCCCGTCGGGCGGGGAGGGGGCCTCCGGGAGGGGGGCCGTCCGGAACGGGGCCCTTCGGGAGGGGGGCCGTCCGGAACGGCCCTCCGGGAGGGGCCGCTCGGGCGGGGCCGTCCGGTCCGGGGCTGGGAGGGAGGGCGGGGCGCTCCGGCGGTACGTGGAACGACGCCGTGCGCCGGAGGCGGGCCCCCGCCCCTCCCAGCCGCGGCGGGGCCGGGCGGGGGCGCCCTCCCGGCGCCTCGCGCCTCAGCGGCTCACCGCGTCACCCCGTCGCCCCGTCACCGCTTCGGCGGAGCCGGAAGCGCGCGTGCCGTGAAGACCGGCGCGGGCCCGGGCTCCGGCGCCTTCGCCGCGGGGGAGGAGCGCCGCAGCGTGGGCGCCACCTCGTAGACGCGCGTCTGGTTGCTGCTGGTGCGGAAGGTGTATGCCCAGGTGGGGCCAGAGGCGTTGGTGTAGGTGAACGCGGTCGGGTCCGTCGCCGAGGACTCGAAGCTCACCTGCTGCCACGTGCGCCAGCTCCCCGAACCCTGGGTCTGTTCGCCGGTGCTGTAGACGTAGCCGTCCTCGCTCCGGGCGACGATCTCGGTGATGCCGGTCAGGGGGCTGACGACGACCGAGGGCGTACCCGCGAAGGCGCGGTCACCGACCTCGCCGAAAGCCGCAGGGAAGGCGGCGCCCTCGGACGGCTGGCTCACGGTGACGACGCGGCCGCTCGTGGCGCGCGCGTAGACGCCGAGCCGGTAGCCCGGATAGACCACGACGGCGGGGGCACCGGTGACGGCCTGGTCGCCCACGGCGGTCCAGGCGCCGACGGCTCCGCCGGAGAAGGCCGCCGTACGCAGCACGCCGGTCGTGTCCGTACCGAAGAGCTGAACGCCGTCGCGCACGGTGACGGCGGTGAGCGAGCCCGTCAGCCCGTCGCCGCTCAGCGGCAGCCAGCCGGCGAAGTCCGTGCGGTACCAGGGCTTGCCGTCCGCGTCCACGGCGAACTGCGTGACGGCCCCGGCAGGCGTCCTGGCGGTGACCGGGTGTCCTGCCATCGCCCCGGCGAAGTTGTACCAGTCCTCCCAGTCGGGGCTGCTCGCCGCGTGGCGCCGGAACCAGACCTGACTGTTCACGTTCTGCGCGGTGAGCGCGGTGCGACCGTCCGTCAGCTCCGTGAGCTGGGGTCGGCCCGAGAAGGCATCGTCGCCCGAAACGGTCGCCCAGCGTACGGAGTTGAAGTCCGAGGGGTCGGTCTGCCTGCCGTGCACGAGCCGCCCGATGTTGTCGGTGTAGGCGTACTCGATCTCACCGCCGGCGGCCTGGAGGACGCTGTTGGGCGTGAAGGGATCGACGGCGATGACGGGGGCCGGCGGGGTGTGCGAAGCGGTGAGACGGCAGGAGGCCACGGACCCGGCCACACTCGTGTAGGCCGCGACGTAGGCGCCGCCCCCCAGGAGGTCGTTGTACGGGGCGAAGGCGCCGGTGTCCTCGTGGAAGCGGTAGTGGCGGACCTCCCCGCTCGGCAGCACGCGCAGCAGTACGTCGCCGCCGAAGGAGGTGAGATCCTCCGTCTGCCGCCAGTCGGCCGCGCTGACCTCGCGGTCGCGTTCGAGCCAGCGCTGACTCGCGAAGTCGTAACGGGAGCGCAGCAGACGGCCGTTCGCGGAATCCACCCCGTAGAGCACGCCGTCATCGGCGGCGACGATCATGGAGAAGCGCCCCCAGCCCGATGCCGTCTTCTTGCTCCCGCCCGCGGGTTCCCACGTCTTGGTGTCGCTCAGGTAGCGCGTCCAGCGCAGGTCGCCGTCGTCGTCGATGAACCACAGGTGCCCCGTGGTGTCGATGGTGATCTTGTTCCGCTTCGCGTCCAGGCGGTAACCGCCGTACCCCGTACTGATCTTCTGGTGGTGGACGTCCCAGGTGCCGGAGGCGTCCCTGTGGCTGAAGTAGAGGCCGTCGGACTTGATCCCGTAGAACGTGGCGCTCGGACCGGCGAGGACGCGGGGGTACTGCTCCCACCCCGTGTCGATGGTCGTCGAGGCGGGCCAGCCGCCCGTGCCGCCGGCGGGGTCGCTCAGGCTGCGGCGCAGCAGCCCGCCGCTTGAGGTGACCGAGTAGAGGGCGCCGGTCGACGCGCAGTTCACGTCGTCCGCCGCGTGCGCCGTGGCCGACAGCGTCAGCGTCAGGGGGAGCGCGGCCAGCGCGGCCGTGCACGCGGTCAGGCGTCGGCCCCATGACCTTCCTGCAACGGGTCTCATCAATGTCCTTCCGGCTCAAGGGACTTCGGGGGAGGGGGAAGGGACTGCCTCGCGATCACGGCGCTTCCCGCAGAGGACGCTAGGCGGGCTTCAGCGAACGAAGCAGTGGCGTACGTGTGAACAGCGGGGGGTGAAAGAAGGCGGGGAAGTGACGAGTCGGTGTGCGTCTGGACGGAATCTTCACGAGAGGCACAGACTCCGGCTGTCACTTGTGGCGTGCCGTGATCTGAGGGGGAACTGTGCCTGCCTGCAAGAGGGTTGACCGCGGACGAAGGTCCCGCGGATTCAGGCGCGGCCGGTGGGCGGCACTCCTCGGGCTCCTGCTGACCTCCGTGCTGGCGGTGAGTTCGCTCGCCCTGACGGACACCGGCATCCCCCTCTTTTCGAAGGCGCCGCACGGGCGTTCGGCACCCGAGCAGCGCTGGGGCAGCGCCGGGGGCAGGGAACACCTCGTCGGCGGAAAGAACACCAACACGGAGGTCCCCCGGACCTTGCGGGCGAAATACCCGGCCCAGCAGGCGAGGAGGAGTCCGGCGGCCGCCGCCAAAGCCCGCAACAAGGCAGAGGTCGTTACCCCGCCGACCACGCGGGTCAAAGGCTTCGACACCGCGCACAGCAAGGAACTCCGCGCCGAACGCACGGGGTTCAGCAGGTCCTACGCCAACGAGGACGGCACCAGAACCACCGAGCTGTCCCCCACCCCGCTCAACTACCGCGACGACAAAGACACATGGCAGCCCATCCGCACCGAGCTGCGTGAGGACGCCGACGGCTGGCACAACACCGCCGACGCGGTCGCCGTGCGCATCGGCCGACAGGCGGACACCCCACGCCTGGCCACCGTCGAACTCCCCGGCGGCACCGGCCTGTCGTACGGCCTCCAGGGCGCTGCCGGGGTGGAGGGGCACGCCGACGGCGCCACGGTCACGTACCACGACGTCCTCGACGAGACCGATCTGACGCTGGAGTCCCAGGCGGGCGGCGTGAAGGAAACGCTGGTCCTGCGCTCCGCCGACGCCCCGGCCACCTTCCTCTTCCCGCTCGCCCCGCACGGGCTGACCGCCCGCCTCGTGGACGGCGCCGTCCAGCTGACCGATGCCGGCAAGCGCGTGGTGGCGGTCGTTCCCGCCCCCTTCATGGAGGACTCGGGGCGCGGCGGCGACGAAGGGGCCCCCGCCCGCTCGGACAAGGTCACCTACGACCTCGTCACCCGGCCGGACGGCGGCCAGGCGCTCAGGATCGCCGCCGACCCCGAATGGCTGCACGCCCCCGAGCGCGTCTTCCCGGTCAGGATCGACCCCTCCGTGGACACCTCGTCCGCCGGGACCAGCGCCTACGTCAGAAGCGGCGCCTCATCGGTCGTCGGGACCAACGAACTACAGGTCGGCAAGGGCGCCGAAGGCACGAGCGCCGCCTACCTGGGATTCCCCTCCCTGGACGAGGAGCTGGGCCACCACAAGATCTTCGGCGCCCAGCTCCAGCTCGCCAACTACGACTCCGCGTCCTGCAAGGCACGCCCGGTCTCCGTCCACCCCGTCACCGAGCCCTGGTCCGCGGGCACCGGCCTCGCCTACCCGGGCCCCGCCGTCGGCGGCAGCCTCGCGTCCAAGTCCTTCGCCCACGGCTACATCGCCCTCGGCGCCTCCACGTCCGCCTGCCCCGCCGCCGCCGAACTCTTCGACCTCGGCAAAGCAGGCCGCGACCTCGTCCAGCGCTGGGCCGACGGAACCCAGCCCAACTACGGCCTGTCCGTACGGGCTTCGGCCACCGACTCCCTCGGCTGGAAGAAGTTCGCCGGGCACGGCACCGCCAACCCGCCCAAGCTGTACGTCACCCACTCGCCGTACAACGCGAGCTACTCCTTCGCCCAGCCCGTCCCCGACCCGCCGGTCCTCCAGAACCAGAACGGCCAGGTCAAGCTCACCGTCACCAACAAGGGCTCCCAGACCTGGACACCCGGCACCTACTACCTCGCCTACCGGGCGTACGACAAGACCGGCAAGCTCGTCACCCAGCAGCGCGCGGCGAACCTCACCACCAACGTCGCGTACGGCGCCAAAACCACCCTCACCGCCACCATCAAGGCGCTGCCCCCCGGCACGTACCTGCTCGACTTCAGCATGGTCCGCTCCGGCGGACCGGTCTTCACCGACGAACAAGTGGCACCCGGGCGGCTCTCCCTCCAGGTCTTCGACATCGCCCCCGTGATCCGCGAGCAGTACCCGCCCAACGGCTACCAGGCGCAGACGCTCACGCCCCAACTGTGGGCCGCCGCCGTGGACATCGACGCGCCCGCCGGGTCCACGCTCCAGTACAAATTCGAGATCTGCGCGCAGGACGACGCGGGCGAGCCCGCCGACTGCACGACCTCCGCCTACCAGCCGAGCCCCGCCTACCCCGTCCCCGCGGGCAGGCTCTCCTGGGACAGGACCTACCTGTGGCGCGGCTTCGTCAAGGACGCGAGCAACGAGGTGCCCACGGCGCGCGTCGCGATGCTCACCTCCGTCCCGCAGCCGGAGATCACCTCCCGGCTCACCGAGGGCCAGGAACTGGAATTCGACCCCCAGGTGGGCAACTACGCCACCTCGGCCGTCGACGCCTCACTCGCGGGCGTCGGCCCTGACATGACGCTCGTACGCACCTACAACAGCCTCGACTCCCGCGGCGACCTCGCCTTCGGCAGCGGCTGGACCACCCGCTACGACATCCGGCTCACCCCCGACGACGACGGCACGGGAAACGTGGTCATCCGCTACCCGGACGGCCGCGACGTCCGCTTCGGCAAGAACCCCGACGGCACCTACGCACCCCCGCCCGGCCGCTTCGCCACCCTGACGCACGACACCGCGGCCGGTACGTGGACCCTGCGGGACAAGTCGGGGACCACGTACGCCTTCAGCAGCACCGGTCTCCTCGTCAGGACCACGGACGCCACCTCCAACGTCGTCACCTACACCTACTCCGGCGGCAGACTCGCCAAGGCCGAGAACCCCCGCAGCGCACGCTCCCTGACCTTCACCTGGACCGGCGCCCACGTCACGCGGGTCACCACCACCCCGGTGGACGGGGCCCCGCTCGCCTGGACGTACTCCTACACCGGCGACGTGCTCGACAAGGTCTGCGACCCCGCAGGAGGTTGCACCGGCTACGACTACACCTCCGGGAGCCACTACGCGGCAGGCGTACGGGATACGCGCCCCGAGTCCTACTGGCGGCTCGGCGACAGCGAGGGCACATCGGCGGAGAGCACCATCGAGGTCAACCTCGGCAAGGACCGGGGCACTTACACGGACGTCGCCCTCGGCACCACGGGCTCGGCCGCCGGGGACACCTCCACCGCCGCCACCTTCAACGGCACCACGTCCCGGGTCACCCTGCCGGGCGGTGTCCTCAAATCCAGCAGGGACGCGGCCGTCGAGGTCTGGTTCAAGACCCTCCCGGGCGGTACCGGCGGACCGCTCGTCGGCTACCAGGACAAGGAGTGGGGCACGGCCCCCACCACCGGCGTACCCACCCTCTACGTCGGCACCGACGGCAAGCTGCGCGGGCAGTTCTGGGACGGCACCGCCCACCCGATGACCGCCACGACGGCGAACGTCAACGACGGCAACTGGCACCACGCCGCGCTCTCCGCGTCCGGCACCGGCCAGACCCTCTACCTGGACGGGAAACAGGCCGCCACGCTCGACGGCGGCCAGCTCCGGGCGGGGGAACTCACGTACAACCAGATCGGCGCCGCCCGCCCCAGCTCCCCGGCCGGCTGGCCGGGCTGGGGCGGCGCGCAGGCGCGCTCCTTCGCCGGAGCGATCGACGACGTCGCCGTCTACCACCACCCGCTGGGGCTCCCGGCCGTCTCCACGCACTACGCCCTGGGCACCGAGCCCGCCGCCCTGCTCACGAGGACCACACTCCCCAGCGGCCGCACCGCCGCCGAGATCTCCTACGACACCGCGCGCGACCGCGTGCGCGAGTACACCGACGCCAACGGAGGGACCTGGGAACTGGGCCCCCCGGCCGTCTTCGGCGACGAGGACGACCTGCGCCGCACCGTCGAGGTCCACGACCCGGTCGGGCAGCCGTACTACTACGAGTACGACGGCATGACCTCGCAGCTCATCCGCTACGGCGAACCCCTCGGCCTGGGCGTACGGCAGTACGACGAGCAGCCCGAGCCCTCGCCCTCCCCGCCCGACCCCGTCGAGACGTGCACCGACCCCGATCCTGGCGACCCCACCTTCTGCACCACCCCGCCGGGCAACGACGACGGCAGCCCGGACTTCATCCGGCACCCCGTGGACGGCGTGGCCATCCGCAGCTACACCTACGACGACCGCGGCTACCAGACCGCCGTCACCAGCGAGACCGGCGACACCGTCACCCTCGGCCACGACGACAGGGGCAACGTCACCACCCGCACCACCTGCCGGTCCCCGGGCGACTGCTACACGTCCTACACCACCTATCCGGCGGACCCGGACGACGACGACCTGCGCGCCGACCTCCCCACCGAGGTCCGGGACGCCCGCTCCACCGGCGCGAGCGACAACCGCTACCGCACCACCTCCACGTACGACACCAAGGGCAACCTGCTGACGCAGAAGAACCCCGACGGCGGCACCGTCACCAACGTCTACACCACCGGCGTGGAACCGGCACGCGACGGCGGCAACACCCCCACCGGGCTCCTGAAGACCAGCACCGACCCGCGCGGCGCCGTCACCCGCTACGCCTACTTCACCAGCGGGGACATCGCCGAGGTCGTCGAGCCCTCCGGCCTCACGACCCGCTTCACGTACGACGCGATCGGGCGCCGCGTCAGCGCGACGGAGATCTCCGACAGCGAGCCCGCGGGCGTCACCACGACGTACACCTACGACCAGCTCTCGCGCCTCGTCTCCAGCCTGGACCCGAAGGTCGGCGACGCCGTCACGGGAGCGCGGCACCAGCAGCGCACCACGACCACCTACGACGCCGACGGCATCGTGACCGCCACCGGCATCGACGACGTGATCGGCGCCGACCCGCCGCGCGCGATGACGTACGAACTGGACGAGTACGGCCGCCCCGTGCGCGTCACCGACGCCGAGGGCAACGAGACCTCCTACGGGTACGACCCCTTCGGCAACCAGACCTTCATGGTCGACGGCAACGGCAACCGCTTCACCTACGCCTACACCGCGCGGAACATGATCGCCGAGGTACGGCTCACGGACTGGGACGGCGACCCCGGGGACGCGGACGCCTCCGACGGCGACCTGGTCACCCAGTCCTACGCCTACGACATGGCCGGGCGCCTCGCCCAGCAGACGGACGCGATGGGCCGCACCCTGGAGTACCAGTACTACGGCGACGACCTGGTCAAGTCCGTCGTCCTCAAGGACTTCCACGACGCCGACGGCACCACCCGCGACCTCGTCGTGGAAGCCGACGAGTACGACGGCGCGGGCAACGTCACCAAGGAGACGACGGACAACGGCAGGACCGTCACCGAGACCGGCTACGACACCGTCGGCCGCGTCGCCTCCACCGTCACCGACCCCGCGGGACTCGCCCGCCGCACCACGTTCGCCTACGACCTGGCGGGCAACGTCACCACGACGAAGAACAGCGGCAACCCCTCCAACGTGCCGTGGCCGGTGAGCGCGAGCCCCGAACAGGTCGACTACGTCTACGACCTGGCCGGCAACGCCACCCAGGAGACCGTGCACAACGGCACCGCGACCCTGACCACCCGTTACGCCTACGACCAGCGTGGACTCACCCGGTCCGTCACCGACCCGGCGGGCCACACCACCGACTACGGCTACGACGCGCTGGGCCGCCAGATCTCCACCCTCGCCCCCGCGGTCGAGACCGAGCAGGACGGCGGCAGCCCGCAGGCCAGCCGCCCGCTGACCGTCGTCGGCCTCGACACCTACGGCGCCGCCACCTCCACGCAGGACCCGCTGGGCACCCTCACCCACGCCCGGTACGACCAGCTGGGCCGGCAGACCAGCGCGACGGGCGCCCCCTACACGGCACCCGGCGCGAGCACCCCCGTCACCCCGACCACCCAGTACCGCTACGACGCGCTCGGCAATCTCGTCGAGGCGACCGACCCGCTCGACCAGGTCAGCCGCTACACCTACGACCGGCTCAACCGGCTCACCGAGCGCGAGGAACCCGCGGGCACCGGCACCGACCGCGCCCACTGGACGTACACCTACACCCGCACAGGCGAGGTCCTCTCCGCCACCGGACCCACCGGCGCCCGCGCGGAGACCACCTACGACGACCTCGACCGCCCCGTCAGCCAGACCGAGATCGCACGCAAGCCCGTCCAGGACGCCTTCACCACGCACTACGCCTACGACGACGCGGGAAACGTCACCACGCGGACCGACCCCGGCGGCGCGCGGACGTCCTTCGCCTACGACAGCCTCGGCCAGATGACCCGGCTGACCGAACCCGGCGGCGCCGTCACCCAGTTCGGCTACGACCTGGCGGGCCGCGAGGTCCGCCGCTCCGACGGCCTCGGCCGCACCTCGTCCCTCCTCTACGACCAGGCGGGCAGGCTCGTCTCCGAATCCGACCTCGCGCCCGACAACAACCCGCTGCGGACCGTCGGTTACACCTACGACGACGCGGGCAACCTCACCGCGTCGACCGACCCGCTCGGCCACACCACCCGGTACGCCTACGACGCGCTCGGCCGTCTCACCACGCAGACCGAACCTGTCGGCGACACCACCTCGCTCACCACGTCCTTCGGCTACGACGCGGCCGGGCACCGCACCCGCTACACCGACGGCCGCGGCAACGCGACCTCGTACACCTACAACACACTCGGGCTCGCCGAGTCGGTCGTCGAACCCGCCACCGCGGCAGACCCGGACGCGGCCGACCGCACGTGGTCCACCGCCTACGACGCGGCAGGCCAGGCCGTCCGCGCCACCGCCCCCGGCGGCGTCACGCAGACACGCCGCTACGACCACGCGGGCCGACTGATCCAGGAGACCGGCACAGGCGCCGAGGCGGACACCGCCGAGCGGCACTACGGCTACGACGCGGCGGGCCGCCTGACCTCCGCGGGCACCCCCGAGGGCGACAACACCTACGCCTACGACGACCGCGGCCTCCTCCTGTCGGCCGAAGGACCCTCGGGCAAGGCCGACTACACCTACGACGACGACGGCCTGCTCACCAGCCGCACCGACGCCACGGGCACCGCGCAGTTCACCTACGTCACCCAGCAGTTGTCGACCGCGCGGGACTCCCTGACCGGCACGGCGCAGGCGTACGCGTACGACACATCGGGGATGCTCAGGCAGGTCTCCTACGGCGCGGGACAGCGCCGCTCCTACGGCTACGACGACCTCGGCCGCATCGACACCGACACGCTCGCCAACAGCGACGGGCAGACCGTCACGTCGATCGACTACGGCTACGACGACAACGACCACCTGACCTCGAAGAAGATCACCGGCGGCAACGCCGCGGACAACAGCTACGGCTACGACCAGGCGGGCCGCCTCACCTCCTGGACCGCGAACGGCACCACCACCGGCTACGCCTGGGACGCCTCGGGCAACCGGACCAAGGAGGGCGACAAGACCGCCGTCTACGACGAGCGCGACCGGGTGCGCTCCGACGGCGACTACACCTACACGTACACCTCGCGCGGGACCCTGGCATCGCGGACCAGCTCCGGGCTGACCGAGGACTTCGCCCACGACGCCTTCGACCGGCTCCTCCAGGCCGGCGACGTCTCCTACACGTACGACTCGCTCGACCGCGTCGCCTCCCGGAACGGCGTCGGCTTCTCCTACGCGGGGCTGAGCCCCGACCCGGTCAACGACGGCAGTTCCTCCTACGGCCGCGGCCCGATGGACGAACTCCTGTCGGTCGCCGAGAACGGCACCGCGCAGCTTTCGCTGAGCGACTCGCACGGCGACGTGGTCGGTGACTTCGACGCGCGCGACGCCGACCTGACGGAGCTGGCGGGTTCCGCCACGTACAGCCCGTTCGGCGAACGGACCGGCGCCGGAGCGGGCGACGACGGGGCGGTGGCGGGGGAACTGGGCTACCAGGGCGACTACACGGACCCGGACACCGAGCAGGTGAACATGGGTGCCCGGTGGTACGACAGCGGCACCGGCACCTTCGGCTCGCGGGACGCGGTGGACTACACGGGCGGCGCCTCCATCCTCGCCAACCGGTACACCTACGGCGCAGGCGCGCCGCTGGACTACGTGGACCCCGACGGGCACTGGCCCAGCTGCGGCTTCTGCAAGAAGGCGGTCTCCGGCCTCAAGAAGGCCGGCAGCGCGATCAAGAGCGCGGCCAAAAAGGTCGGCAGCGTCATCAAGAAGACCGCCAAGGCCGTCAAGAACGTCGTCAAGAAGACGATCAGGGCCGCCATCTCGGTGGTGAAGGCGGTCGGCAGGACCATCAGCAAAGCCGCGAGCTGGGTCTACCAGAAGGCCAGGTCGGCGATCGGCTGGGCGGCCCAGAAGGTGTCGTCGGCGGTCGCCTGGGTGGCGGGCAAATCGGCGTCCGCGGCGAAATCGGCGGCGGCCTGGGCCCGCGAGAAGGCCGAGGCGGCCGAACGAGCCGCCGTGGCCCGCGCGAAAGCCATCACCCAGAAGGCGAGGCAGGCGGTCACCTACGCGATACGCAACAGCCCGCTCCCCGAAATCGCCGCGGCAGTGAAACCGCTCATCTCCGTGACGAAGGACATCGTCTCGGCGGCGGCGAACCTCCCCGCCCAGGCCCTGTCCACCGCCCGCGACGTCATCGCGGACGCCGCGCAGGCGGCGACGGACCTGCGGGAGGCGATGGTCGCTGCGGCCGGTGAGGTCGTGGAGACGGTCTCCGCCGCGGTCGAGGCGGCGACGGAGTTCGCGCGCGCGGCGGCCCCCGTCCTGCTCGACGGGCTGAAGGCGGGCCTGGAGATCGCGGCCGACGTCTCGGGCTTCAACGACTTCAAGGACTGCCTCACCGAGGGCGACATGGAGGCGTGCGCCTGGGCGGCGGCCACGGTGGCAGGGGTGGCCCTCGGGGGCGCGGGAGCAGGAGCGGTCCGGGCGGCGAAGGCCGGCCGGATGGCGGGCAAGGCCGCCAAGTACGCGGACAGGTTCGCGGAGGCGGCCGAGAAGATCGAGACGGCCGCGGACTACACGTCCTGCGCCGTCGACGTGGCCGGGCTCGCGGCATCGGCCAACAGCTTCGCCGAGGGAACCCTGGTCCTGATGGCGGACGGCAGCCGCGAACCCATCGAGGACATCACCGAGGGCGACGAGGTCGAGGCCACCGACCCGACCACGGGCGACACGTCCCCCGAGAAGGTCACGGCCACCATCACCGGCAGCGGCACCAAGCACCTGGTCGACCTGACCCTGGACACGGACGGAGACAAGGGCGACGCCACGGCCCGCGTGACAGCGACGGAGGGCCACCCCTTCTGGGTCCCCGACCTGAAGAAATGGCGCGACGCCGGCGACCTCGAACCGGGCCAGTGGCTGAGCACGGGCCCCGGCACGAAGGCCCAGATCACAGCGGTACGGGCCTGGACCCAGACCACGACGGTCCACAACCTGACCGTGAACCGCACGCATACGTACTACGTGCTGGCGGGGGCGACGCCGGTCCTTGTCCACAATTGCGGAACGGGTCCCCGAGATGGTGCAGGTCTGGGTCCAGATGAACTCATGTCGAAGGCGGAAGGGCTTCGGGATGAGTACGCCGGAGAAATGGCCCAGCTCTCCAATAGAAAGAGGCCAGCCACTGTCACGGCTGGATACAATTCGGAGACCGGACAGTACGCCGCAGGTGCATCGTCTAAGGGTGTCTGCGCAGAGACTTGCGTTGTCAACCAGCTCGGAGGCGACCCGTCGAAGATTGTATTCACTACTGCCGTAAGGCCTCGGACTGGGGCGCCGATCAATATCTGCGTCTCATGTGAAGGCCAGTTCGGACGTAGTGGGTTCAAGGGGACGGGTACAGTGTTCGATTCAGACGTATTGAGACTCTTCGATGAATAACGCTTAAGGGTGGTTGGGGCCGATATGGACCTTGAACTGAGACGGCATTCCTGGGGATCACTCCAAGGAGTCTCTGGTGATGCTCGTGTACTCGGGGATGCTCTCTGGGACCTTTCCCGCGCTGGCAGCCGGGAGGTTGCGGTGGGCGCTGCGCGCCGGGTAGAGCAGGTCGCATTTGCGCAAGGACTTCTATGTGAAGCCTCAACCGCCTTGGCGTCTAGTCTCGTTCATTGTCTATGGCGCTGCTCGGACTATTCCGAAGATCTAATTCTAGGGCTTCTCTCGGATATTTCGGCCGCCGTGGTGAGCGAGGAGGATCCGGGCGTATACGGTCCGGCGTCCGAAGCGGAGTGCATGAAGGAGATCAGCCTAGGATATCCGGCCTACGTTGAGATTCTTGAAACGAGCGCAACGCTTGATTCTCGTACGGCTTGCATCGACCTAATTCTCATGTGTGGGCTATTTAGTAGCGAGCTGAGGTCTCGGTCCGTATATTTTCTGGAGAGTGCTCAAGGGCTAGCCGGGCTAGAGGGGAATCTAGGCCTAATTTCTGCCTCGATTGAAGAATTGCGAGACGCTGGCTAATTTTCTCGGAATGTTCGAGACATCTCCGATGGCAGGAGTGGTGTGTCGATGTTCAGGGATGAGCAGACTGACCTCCGTCGGATTTGATGTCGCCGAGGATCTGCCGAAGGCCCGCCGGAATGCTTCCGGCGGGCCTTCGGGGCTTTGACGGCAACGGTGACGGCAACGTCAGTGGACGACGGCTGCGATGGGTTGGCCATGCCCGACCCCAACCCGAACAGGACACCGGCCAAAGCCCACTCCGCCGCCCTCGCGCGCGTAGCCGTCTGACGGCAACGCCGACGGCGACAGGGGCGTACAGCACGGCACTTCCACGCACCCCCACGGACTGGTCGAATTCCGCTGACCTGCGAAAACGCAGATGACAGCACCTCAGCACGCATACGTACTATGTACTCGCGGGCGCGACGCCGGTCCTTGTCCACAATTGCAACCTCTCTGCGCGGGCGAGTAAAATTCACGCCGCTGAACCGGACGAGTTTGTTCGTAAAAACGTAAGTACGGTAGCTGTAATTAGGGCGGACACTCCTCATGGCCCGATCAACGTTGTTGCCGGATCTGGTGATGGTCTGACGCCCGCGCAGATGTCCGCCATTGGCAAGGGTGAGATCGTCGCCGACAACATTCCAGGCACTCACGCAGAGCAGAATGCCCTACTCTTCATTAATGACATGGGATGGACTCCCGTGTCAGGAGGCACGTCTCGTAACGTTTGCCTGGGTAGGTGTGCACCACTCATCCGAGGCACAGGCGGTAAGATGATGGGCGAGGTGTATCCCGGAAGTGGGACAACTACAACTCGCCAGAGGAGTTTTGAGTGGTAGTCGACGAGGCCGTTGAGGCCACCCTCCGAGAGCAGTCTCAGGACCAGGTTGCAACCTTCGTTGCGAGCTGTGCGGAGCGGATGGTGCAGATCTTCACGGGTTTGTGTGGCGACGATCCTGCGCGGAGGGGCGATGCTGATTTCATCGTCCGCGTCGTAGAGGATCTTTGGAATCCTGTAATTCCGGCAGAATCATTCCAGAGGTACGTGGCCTCTCTCGAGGGTTTCCAAGAGCTCGAACCGTCCGACGAAGAGATCGTCGAAGTGGGAGGAATTTATTCCTTCTACTCGGTGCTTGCGTTGCGTTACGCTGTCCTTTATCGCTCCCATGTCGATACTGAGGATGCACTCAAATGCGCGCACGCATGTCTGACGTCGATGGGGCAATTGGATCAGAACCTTCCGGGTGCTGAATTCTTCGCCCAGGAGGCCGAGTCTCAGCGTCGTGCGATTTCCGCTCCTCCTCTGGGGGTATTGAATGCGGGGCTTATTTCGCAACTCAGAGAGGGTGACCGAACCGCTAGCCGAGAGCGTCTGGTGGCGATTAAGAGTCGATTGGCGAGCTGACCCCAAAAGTAATCCAGGAGCCCCACCGAGGTACATTCTCGGTGGGGCTTCCTGCGTGTTTGACGGCAACGCTGACGGCAACGTCAGCGGACGACGGCTGCGGCAGGTGGGTCGTCCGGATCGTCGTCCTGGCCGCCGAGGGCGTTGCCGAGGGTGTCGATGGCGTGGCGCTGGAGGCGGAGTCGGACGCGGGCGTAGACGGTGGCGGTGACGCCGATGTGTGCGTGGCCGAGGAGTTCCTTGATCACGACGAGGTCCGCGCCCTGTTCCAGGAGCAGGGTGGCGGTGGAGTGTCGGAGGGCGTGGAGGCGGATCGTCCGGAGCCCGGCCTTGTGGAGAAGGCGGCGGAAGCGGCGGCTGGGGTAGGTGGGGTCGAGCGGCCTGCCCTTCGGGGTGGTGAAGACGAACCTGTTGTCCGTCCAACCCGTTCCGGCCGCCTGACGCTCCTCCTGCTGCCGTTCCTGGTGGCTCTTGAGGGAGTTGATGCACTCGGTGGGGAGGGCGATGCGGCGTTCGGAGGCGAGCGTCGTGGTGTTCAGGACGGTCAGGCCCTGGGTGCGGGTGCGCTGGAGCGAGTGCTGGATGCCGGCTGTTCCGGTGGTGAGGTCGAGGTCTTCCCAGTGGAGGTCGAGGAGTTCGCCCTTGCGGAGGCCGGTGCGCAGGGCGAGTTCGTACAGGGCGTGGGGCCGGTCGGCGCGGGCGGCGTCGAGGAACTGGCGGGCCTTGGCTGCGGTGAAGGGCCGGATACGCGTCGGCCGGGGTGCGGTGGTCTTGACGCTGCGGGCGATGGTGCGGGGCAGCTCGTCTTCGCGGACGGCGCGTTCCAGTGCCGACTTGAGCACTGAGTGCACGTAGGTCACGGTCAAGGGGACAGCTGCTTCTGGCAGCACTCGCCGATGGCGCAGCACCTCTTCCGCCCGGCGTCGAGTGCGTGGGTGCAGCACTGGCAGGTGGTGCGGAGCCGGTCGAGGAAGGTGCGTACGTCCTTGGTGGTGAGGCGGGCGACCTTCTTGTTCTTGGTGCCGAGTCCGGGGACGAGGTGGAGGCGGACGCAGGCGGCGTATCGGGTGTGGGTGTTCTCGCGGAGCCGGTGAACGGCGACACTGCTGAGCCAGTACGTCGGGTAGTCGGCGTGCGGGTGGGGTCGGTCGGCTCCGTGGGCTTTACCCAGCTGTTCGGGCCGGGGCCCGCGTCGGGCAAGGCCAGGGGGCCACTCGTCACATTGCGGTCAGGCCCAAAGCCTGCCCGAGTTGCCGGCCAGCGTACGGCCCCCTGGCCATGCCCGACCCCAACCCGAACAGGACACCGGCCAAAGCCCACTCCGCCGCCCTCGCGCGCGTAGCCGTCTGACGGAAACGCCGAGGGCGACAGGGGCGTACAGCACGGCACTTCCACGCACACCCACGGACTGGTCGAATTCCGCTGACCTGCGAAAACGCAGATGACAGCACTTCAGCACGCATACGTACTATGTACTGGCGGGGCCACGCCCGTCCTGGTTCACAATTCGAACTGCCGCCTCACTGGCGGGTTCAACGTCGGGATTGACAGCGATGAAATCGCGAAAATCAACAGAGGGTTCAATGAAGATGGGCAGACTCTTCTGCATGGATCTCCGCAAAACATGATGATCAATGCGAGTCGCTATGGCAGCTTCTGGGAAAAGTCTGCTGTCGTGATTCGCGACATCGCGGGCGGTTACATGTACATTAATGGGAATAAGCGCACCGCCCACGCAGCGGTCTCGGAGCTCATGTCTCGCAATGGAGTTACCAGCGGTCCAACGTCGGACGAGCTGTGGAGCGTAATCGCTAGAGTCAGAGACCCTGGCAAGAAGGGGCACGCGATGGAAAATGGCCAGATCGCGTCGATGTTGCGGGGGTACTAATGGATGCGTCGGCTAGTAATGTTGAGGAGCTGATGGAGCGATTGGGTGGCGTCGGGGTTACGGTGATCATCAAGGTTGATCACGAAAGAATGGCGGAGGGCGGTAAGCCCTGGACCCTTGTCATGTCAGGTCCTGGACTCGGCGAGCGTGGGCTTATTCGAACCGACTCGCCCACCTTTGAGCATGCCATTGCTTACGGACTCGGCGAGCTTCGTAAATGCCCTGGTGACTGGGATTGGCTGGCAGAATTCTCGTAGCTTCGAAACGAGGCCCTCCCGAACTCTTCGGGAGGGCCTCGTGCCGTTTGACGGCAACGCTGACGGCAACGTCAGCGGACGACGGCTGCGGCAGGTGGGTCGTCCGGATCGTCGTCCTGCCCGCCGAGGGCATGTCCCAGGGCGTCGATGGCGTGGCGCTGGAGGCGGAGTCGGACGAGGGCGTAGACGGTGGCGGTGACGCCGATGTGGGCGTGGCCGAGGAGTTCCTTGATGACGATGAGGGCGACGCCTCGTCCCAGGAGCAGGGGGTTCGCTCGGGCGTGAAGGCGGCCTGCGCGGGCGATCGTGGGGCGGGGTGCTCCCGGGAGGGGGAGTGCCGGGGCGCGTGCGGAACTCCGGGAGTTCGATGTGATCCTCGGCGAGTACTCCGGCGTGGGGTGCGTCCCGGGCCTTCCAGGCGTGGTGATTCCTGGGGGTTCTCGGCGCGCGTCACGGTGAGCCGGTCACGAGGGAGCGGCCTCAGGAGATCGGCCCCGGGGATGTTTCAGCAGCGCGAGTCTGGGGGCCCTCCGGGATGCGTGCGCCGTGAGGTGGTGTCTCCGGGCTCGGCCGGTCGCTTCGGGTCCGTGCGATCCGCGGAGCGTTCTCCGCGTGGAAACGGAAGGCGCGGGCCTCGGCGCGGGTGCCCAACGGCTTTGTGTACGTGAGGGGTTCGGTCAGGTCCACGGTCAGTGTCGTCATGCCGCCCACCGGGAGGTCCGCCGTACCCGAGGCCGTCACCGCACCGAGGCGTGCGTCGGGGTACGCCCGGTCGGTGCGGAGGGCCGCGACGCGGGAAGCGGGGACCGTGACGTCGGGCAGCGCCCCGTACCGCAGGCGGAGGGAGCCGTCGGCTTTGAGGACGTGCGGGCGGACGACGCACGAGGAGTGGAGGGCGAGGACGAACCAGCTCCACAGGTCGATGACGAGCATCAGCGCGTGGAGCCACGGCCAGGGGATCACGACCGCGAAGGCGACCGTCTCCGCGACGGCGACGAAGAGCAGGCCGTACATCGTCGCCGACTGCGCGGGTGCGTACGGTGCGGCGACGTCGCCCTCGCCGACATCGCGCGGGCCCCGGCGGGCCGCCCAGCGGGCGAGGTCGCGCCACAAGGTGAGTTCGTGCGCGGCGAGGTGGCGTACGGGGCGGGGGACGAGTGCGGTGAGAGGTGGCCGTCTCATGGCGTCCGCTCCTTCAGGAGGGTGATGACGCGGCGCAGTACCGCGGCTTGGGCCGGGGCGAAGCCGGCGTAGACGGCGTCCAGGAAGGCGCTGTCCGAGGGGGCCCCGGCGGGGAGGTCCCGCGGGAGGAGCGCGACCAGGGCGCGGGCCGTCTCCTCGACGCGGGGGTCGTCGGGTGCGGCGTGCGCGAGGTCGTCCAAGCGCGCGTAAAGGGCGTACGCGCGGCGCGTCGCCTCCGGGTCGGCGGTGAACGCCTCCGCGAGGGGGCCGAGCCAGTCGCCCGGACCGGACGCCGCGGCGGAGGTGTCGAGGAGCGCGAGGAGGCGGCGGTCGAGCGCGAGCGACTCCGGCTCAGGCGCCGTGAGATGCGCGGTGGCGCGGTCGAAGTCGGCGAAGAGCGTGGCGAGCGCGGGCGAGACGGGGGCCTCCGGCGGAAGGCTGCCCTCCGCTTCCGCCTGCGCGAGGAGATCCCGCAGCCGGGCGCGGCGCCGCCGGATCGTCTCCTCCTGGCGTGCGAGGTCGGCGTCCAGCTCGGCGAGGATCTCCGCGAGGTCCTTGCCCGCGTCCTCGGCGAGCACGTCCCGTACCTCGTCGAGACTGAGGCCCAGCTCCGTCAGCCGCCGCACCCGCGCCAGCTCGACGGCGTCCCGCAGACCGTACGCGCGGTAGCCGTTGGGCTGCCTGGCGGGCTCGGGCAGGAGACCGATCCGGTGGTAGTGGCGGACGGTCCTGGTGCTCACACCGGCCACGGCTGTCGGGCGGCACGAAAGATTTCAGTGGCCGGCCGCCTGACCTGGGCACTGAAATCTTTCGTGAGGTGGTCCAGGTCACAGTCGACGCACAAATGATTTCAGTCTCCTGCTCGGCCGGTGCTACGCCCGCCGGGCCGGCTAACGCTACGTAGTCACCAGGCGTTCAAGGGCCGGGTACAACTCGTCTGTCGGGCGTGCGTATTGAGGGTGCTGCGATGCGTACCGATCGTACGATCCGCTCGAGACGCCGCGTGGTGTCCCTTGGTCGCTGTTTGAGCCATGCCTGGTGCAGTGGGACAACATGGCTGGGTAGCGGGCGAGAGGCGAAGTCCGCGATCTTCCGGGCCGAGGACCAAGGGTCGGCGCTGAAGACGATCTGCGAGGCGACCCGCAGGGCTGCCGTCCGCGCCGTCGGACTCGGGTTGCCCTGGATGGTGCGGTAGTTCCCGAGTGTGGTGCTGGCGCAGAACTCGGTGAAGCTCTCGCGGACGACGGGATCGGCTCCGTCCAGGTGTTCCGGGGTGGCGGCGTACAACGCGAACTCGGCCATTGCCGTGAGGTCGGCGAGATCGTCCTTGGCCTGGTCCGATGTCGGCTGCGGCCAGGCGAGGTGTTGTTCCAGGTGGAGTTGCAGTTCGGCGAGTGAATCGTCCCGTAGGACAGGGGCCTGCATCTTCCGGTACTCGATGCCGCACCGCCAGGTGATGCTGCCGAGCAGCCGGTGTCGTTCCACCCCTCGGCAGCGTCCGTTCGCGAGTTTGACGTCTCCGGTGCGGAGGGCCGTGCGGCAGGTGGGGCACTCGCTCAACAGGTAGCAGCCGTGACGCAGGCAGGCGAAGGCCCACGGAGTGCACCACTCCAAGAACCAGCGCCCGTCCGTCTCCTGGATACAGGAGGGGCAGAATCTCAGCTCCCTCGGGTCGATCCAGCTTGCCTTCATGACGGCGAAGCGGTCGCGTGGGGCGGCATCGGCCAGTTCGGGCTTCACGGCCGTTTCCAGGAAGCGCAGCCAGGTCATGTGCTGCAGGTCTTCCACCTCAAGTCCCGTTGCCTGTTCCGCTCGTGCGGCGTCCGCGTCGCTCAGGCCGTAGGTGATCGAGCTCGGCCCCGAGTCCTCGATGCGCGTCGCCTTGTCACCGGGGCCCAGGAGGCCGCACGCTCGCGCCATGTCCTTGCGTGGCACGGCGTACATCGTGGCCATGTAGTCCAGCCAGCTGAGCAGCGATTCCCGCGGAAGCGGTCGCGGGACGACGGGGAGGCGCCGGATCTTTTCGGCGGGGAGATCGCGCACAGGGCACGGTACGACAGTTCGCCGTTGACGGTGCGGTCTGTCCGCCGGGACGCTTGCCGACCGCAGGGCGTCGCAGATGCGCGCCAATATGACTCGTGGTTCAGCTGGCGGCGGCCGCGGGGCCGTCCTCGTCTGCGGGGGGTTTGGGGTCTTCCCGCCAGTTGGCCTCGTAGGTGCTCTGCGCGTGCTCGTTGATGACGATGCTGTCGAGGAGCTTGCGGTCGATCCGCTCTGCGCCGGTGAGGACCGCGTCGACGGCTGCTTCACGGATGAGTTCCGCGAGCGAGCTGATGTTGCCTCCGGTGCGGCGATACAGGTACTTCCACTCTGCGGCGAGGGTCCCCGCCTGGTGTCGGTACAGGACGAGTGCGTCTTCCATGGCGGCGATGACGGAGGTCCAGTCGGCCTTTTCGTTCAGGGTCCTGATGGCGTAGGGGGTCATGTGCAGGAGGGTGTTGCGTCCGGCGGTCTGGGTGACGCGGGCGGAGCCGGAGCCTTCGAGGAACAGGCCCGAGTGTTGGAGGTCGACGCCGGTGTAGATGAAGGTCGCCGCGGTGTGGTTGGCGATGTACTTGAGGTGGTCGTTGACGACCTTTCCTTCCTTGAAGGAGAGGTCCATGAAGTGCGCGTCGTCGATGATCACGAGTTCGACTCCGACGAGCCGCATGTTCTCCAGGACGAGACGGGTGATGTCGCTCTTGGTGGCTCCGGACCGGTAAGGCTGGGCGAGGTACTGGGCGAGCGCGACGGACAGGTCTTTCGGCGTGGCCTGGGAGGGGATGTTGAGGTAGACGACGGGGGTGTAGTCGATCAGCCGGTTCTCCACGGTGTACTGCCGCGTGAAGCGTTCGGGGTGGTCGCGCCGCAGTGCGTGCTCGAAGTCGTAGGCGAAGGTCTTGACCAGGGTGGACTTGCCGAGGGTGGCGGGGCCGTCGAGGACGATGCCGCGGCGGGCGCCTGCGGGCTGGTGGGCGTTGGTGACCATCCGGCGCCGGATCTGGTGGTGGATGGTTTTCATCTGGCTGGTGCGGACGATGACCAGGGCGCTGTGGTGAGCCATGCGGGCCTGGTTGTGCGGGCGGCGTTCTGCGGAGCTGAGCTGCTCGTAGACCTCGATGGGCAACAGGGCTGGACGGGGCGGGAGTTGGTAGTCGAGGTAGAGGCGCCATTCTTCCTTGGTGCGCGGCTCGGACAGGCCGGGGTGGCTGAAGGTGCCGGCGCCATGCGGGCCGTCGGGGGTGGGGGAAAGCGGCGGCGTCATGATCAGCTCTCCTGGCTGGTGCGCGCGTTCCAGACCTCGGCCGGTTTGACAGTGCGCGGGTCGAAGTCGCCGTCCTCGCCGGGAAGATCGGGGACGGCGTGCAGGGACGCGACGGTGGGCGCCGCGGAATCCGGTGCCGGTCGCGGTGTCGGCACGGGGACGGCCGGCAGGGAACGGGCTTCGTCCTGGGACTGGGCGTCGGCGCGGTGCCGGTCGCGGGTGTGGCGCTTACGGTCGGCCTTGGACCACGTTTCGGGAGCGTCCGTGCGGTTCTGCAGATCCCGCAGGGCCTCGGCGATCTGCTGCTGAAAGTCCTCGTCCTTCGGGTCACCGCCGCGCAGCGTGACGAGCCGCTTGGCCTCGCGCAGGGTGATGTCGGTGAAGGGCTGCAGGTCGCTGAGCGCCTTGGCCCAGCGCAGCGTGTACCACTTGTCGTCGCGCGGGTTGTGGAAGTAGGCGTGCAGCAGGTTGCGGGGGTCGTACCGGATGGGCCACGTGCCGTTTGGGTACGGCGACTTGGCCCGTCGGAACTGGTAGAGCACGGGCGCGTCGTAGACGAGGTGGTTGAGTTCGACGCCGTAGGCGTTGATGGCCCGGCCGCCGTCGGCGATGGGCAGGAGCTCGTAGTAGAGGTTCGGATCGCGCGGGCAGTCGACGAAGCCAGCCGAGCCGAGCGCCATGGCGTACGCCTCGTTGGGCGAGATGTTCAGGTCGGGGAAGCCCTGGAGGTGCAGTCCCGTGTGGTGCTTGTTCTGGTACACGGCGACGACGTACTCGGCGAAGAACTCGGCGATCTCGTCCAGGGTCCAACGGGCCTGCTGTTCCACGGTCTTGCCGCGATGGGCGACGTTGAAGCCCTTGTATCCGGCGACGTGCATGGAGAACTGCTCGCGGACGGTGCCGAAGAGCCGCTCGACATGGGGCTTGTCGGTGGGCTTGAGCTTGCGCGCGTCCTGCATGTCGATCTTCCACTTGCGACAGGCGCGCTGGACGACGTCGGACTTGTAGGGCTTGCCGTGGTCGTACAGGAGCGTCTCGGGGTAGATCACGGGACGGGCGGCGGCTTCGGCGAGGCGCTCGTCCACACTGAGGTGGCGCTCGAAGGGCACGCGCAACATCTGGTAGCGCAGGGCGTCGGCCCAGTCGAGGCGCATCGGCTCGGGGGTCATGACGTCGGCGAGCAGAAGGCCGATGTCGATGGCCTTGGTGCCGAGCGGGGTCAGGCGCCAGGCAAGGATGGAGCGGGTGGCGACGTCCAGGGCGAGGGTGAGTTCGACGTTGTAGGTGTCGTTCATCGCGGGGTCGAAGGCCAACACGTCCAGCGGGGTGGTGTCGAGCATGACGACCTGGCCGGGCCGGTGGGCGATGACGTTGCCGAAGGTGCGGTCGGGCTGGTTGGCATCCGAGATCCGCTGGTAGGCGGGGTCGGACGGGCTTCGGGTGAGGAGCAGTTTGACGATGCGACGGAAGGTGTCCTCCTTGGGCAGGAGGACCGTTCCGGGCCCGTGTTCCTCGTCCAGCCGGTTCTGGGTACGGCGGCGAAAGCGCGTGGAGACGCTGGAGGAGCTGTCGTGGCGTTCGGCGGCGGCCTGCTCGCGGATCGCGGTGATGACGCGTTCGTCGATGTTGCGCAGCGGGTTCTTCAGCCGGGCCTTTCGCCGGTCGACCAGCGCCCACAGGCCGTTCTCCTCCCACTCGTCGAGGAGTTGCCAGATACGGCGGGGGGTGAGGCCCAGCTCGGCGGCCTTGGCTTCGACGCGGGTGGTGAGCGGGAGGTCGGGCCGGTAGTCGGGCCGGGGTTCACCCTCTTGGGCATCGAGCCGGTCGCCCGACTGGTAGCCGGTGGTGGCCTCCTTGAGGTGGGCTTCCAGCTCCAGGGCGGCCGTACGGACTTCCCTAGGCAGGAGCGCCAGGACGCCGCCCGGGTCGAGTCCCACCGTCGTGTTCGCCGTCTCGGGTATGTGCGCGGTCCGGGTACGGAAGGAGGCATCGGTGAGCAGCCTGCTGAGCATGATGGTCTGGTGGTGCCCGGAGGCCGAGCGCAACCGGACCAGGGCGCCGGTGATGCCGGTGACCTGGTGTTCTTCTTCCTCGAACTCTATCCAGTCGGACACGGCGATGCGGTGGCGTTGATCCATCAGGCGTGCTCCAAGGCGGGCGCGGCCCACACCCGGGTGAGATCGCGCAGGGGGTGGGTGAGGTCGAACAGCAGGCGGTGGTGCCACATGAGGTGGTAGGTGACGGCGCGTTCGACCTGCGGGTCGGGCCACAGCGACAGCAGTTCGCCGATGGAGACGGGGTGTTGGGCGCGAAAGAGCAGGATCTGGGCGACGGGTGCTGCGGCGTTGAGCGGCCTGCGATAGCCGGCAAGCCATTCGACGGTCGCCCACAGCTGTGCGTCCGGCTCGCCGACCATCTGGTAGTCCCAGCCGAGCTGTTGGCAGGCTGTGGCGGAGCGACGGGCCTGGTGTCGGACTTTGGGCTTGTCGATCTGTTCGGGGTTCTTCACGTCCAGCAGCAGCACGGAGCCGTCGGTGCGGCGAACGAACAGATCCGGGTAGTGGGTCCAGGGCCCGTCCGCGTCGATGCCCTCGAAGATGAACGGCTGGGCCGCGAAGAGAGCGACCTTGGCATCGAAGTCGAGGAGCTTCATCCAGCGGGCTTCCAGGAAGCTCTCGTACTCCAGGACGGTGTCGCTGCTGGCGGCCCAGTAGAAGCCGGGGGTGTGCTGCTGCCCGGCGTAGGACGGGATGTCACGGGCGGGCATGCAGGTCTCGAACCGCACCTCCGCCGCCTGCGCGGCGGGCAAGAGCCGCTCGATGCCGTCGGCGTCGTAGAAGTGGAGGAACAGCTGCTCGGCCGTGTGCCGGACCGGGCGCAGCGTCTGGGTGCGTTTCGGGCTCATGCCGCACCGCTCTGCGGGACGGGCTCTGTGAGCAGGCTGTTGCCGTAGGCGGTCAGGGCGCGGGCGAGGGGCGCGGGCAGCCAGGTGGCGAAACGCCACCCGCTCTCCCGGACGTGCGCCATTGCAGTAGGCGCCCACAAGACGGGCTCGTAGGCGGGGGCGTCGCGGAGGTCGCCGCCGGTGAAGTGCTGCCAGATCCACGCGGCGCTGTGACGGCGGCGCTGCACCGTGACGGTGTATCCCAGTGGCTGGCACATCGAGCTGAGCACGACATGCGGCAGGATGGTCAGCTCGGACAGCACCCGGCGTCGGGCAGCGTAGTCGGTCAGGCCGCGCTCCACGATCCTGTTGCCGAGCTGCTCGATGTCTGTCCAGAAGGCACTGACGTCACTGATGCGCGGTTCGAGCGTGTTCGTCACCCGTGCGGCCGCGACGGGGTTCATGCCCAGTGCTAGGGCGGCGTGCAGCCAACTGGCCGCCCCGGCATGGCGGGCCAGCGCCAAAGCAGCCAGGCGGCGAGCGCCGACCTCGGCGGTGCGCGGCAAGTGCTTGGCGATCCGGTCCGTGTAGTCGCCGGCGTCGACGAGATGCGGCAGGTGGTCCGCGGTGAACAGAACCTTGGCCCGGGGGCGACTGGCGAGGGCACCCGCAGCGTGCAGAAACGGCTCCAGACAGGCAGGGCGGGTCAGGTACCGCAGAGGATCCCCTTCACCCGGCACACGCCTGATCGCAGCGGCGCGATCCATCCACATCGTCAACCGGTCCTGGAACGCGCGCCGGTCGGAGGCGAAGAGGGCCGGTGCGCTCAGGGCGAGGATGGCTGCCGCATGCGCGGCGCTGGGCGGACAGGCTTGCAGCCGACCGCCCGTGTCACCCGCCTTGGCCCGCTGCCCCTCGTACTGATCGGCGGTGAACGCTGCGGCCGCCGCGGCGGGCAGCGCCGCACAGGACGCGGTCTCCTCGGCGGTCGCCACCAGACGCACCATGCCGGTGAGGAACCGCAGCGCGACGAAGAACTCGGCCTGTACCACGGGGCTGCCCGCCAGATGGGCCGGGCTGCCGTCCGCAATGTCCAGGACCCGCTGCTGCAGTGCGGCAAGTTCTGTCGGCACGGTGACGGTCGCCAGCGCGGACAGGCGCCGACGACACAGCCCAGCCTTGCTTTCATGCCCCGCGGGCCGCCGGTTGTTGCACCGGTCCAGGTCGAGCATCGGCAACCGAGTAGTCAGACCCTGCGGACGACCGGTGTAGCCGGAGCCGAGGCGCTCGTCGCACTGACTACACACGTCCACCAGCAGCACCCGGTGCTCGGGGCATACCGCCGCGATCCCCAGGCGCCACCACACCGGCCACACCGGGCGGAGGGCTAGGCAGTGGGGACACGCACGGCTGGAGGTAGTCAACGCCCACTCCTGGCGCGGGCGCCCGAGGTAGGCCATCTCCCGTGACTGGTCGGGCAGTTCACGGGCGAAGAGGTCAAGCGCGGTATCCGCGTACCGCGACAGCTGCATCTCGCCCAGCGCCCGCTCGTCCAGCCCCGTCGCCGCCATCAGTCCCTGAAGGCTGCGCTGGGTGAGGGAGACGCCGAACCATGCTGGCCGTGGCACCCGGTACCCCGGGGTGCACTCCAGGCCCAGCAGTCGCGCGGCCCTGCCCGGCGGGATCTGCCAGTCAGCCGCCACGCGGTGGAGCCAGGACGGGAACGACTCACCCGCCACCGGAAGCAGCACCGCCGGAAGCCTGCGCGGCACTTCCCCGGCGCCGTCCACGCACCCCTCCCAGCTTGGGGTTGTAGGAGATCTCCTACAGTCGGGGACTGTACTACGGTGCCGTCCGTGGCGAACAGCGATTCCAGTGCAGGCGCGCCAGCTCAACGGCTGGCCTTTGGGCGGCGGTTGCGGGCTCTGCGTGCGCGCGCCGGACTGACCCAGACCGCGGCAGCGGCCGCCGCGGGGATGGACCGCTCGTTCTACGCGGAGGCGGAAGCGGCGATCCACAGTGTGTCCGTCGACCGCATCCCGGCCCTGGCCCGCGCGCTGGGAGTCGAGCCGTACGAGCTGTTCCAGCACACACCCGCAGAATCCTCTGGCGACCGATAGATGGTTGTTTCGCAGGCCGAGCGTCACCGGGGGCCGCGCAGACTCCCCGTGGTCCCCGTGCCGCTGCCCGGCGAGTCCCTGTTCAGCTGGGTCGATCACCTCGCCGCGGTGTACGAGGTGGACCGAACCGAGGCAATGCACCGGCTGGGCCTGGAACCGAAGACCGCCCACGCCGCCCGCCTGGCCCGCCACACCGCCGAACTACCCCTGGCGTCAGCCAAATTGCTGCATGTCGCAACAGGGTTGGCCCCCGCAGCCATCCGCGCCATGACACTGCTCGGCATCGTCGAGGAACGAGACAGCAGACCATACCGACTGAGCGAGATGCCCGAGGCCCCCGAAGAAGCCTGGGCCTTTTGCCCCCGGTGCGTGGAGCCGCCGACCCGCTGGCCACTGTGGTGGTACCGGTCGTGGGCGGTGATGTGCCCCGAGCACGACTGCTACACCGTCTCCTTCTGCCCCGCCTGCGGCTCGCCCTTCTCACCCTCCAACCTGCGCGGAGACGCGCCGGGCCGCTGCCCGGGCTTCATCCCGCTCAGCGACGAGCAGTACCGGGCGTGCGGCAAGCGTCGACCCAAGCGCAAGCGCTGTGGCCGCCCCCTGTGGGAGATCACCACACCGCCCGTGACCGATCCGCTGGTACGCGACACCCACCAGCGGCTGGTCCGGATCGCCGTCGAGGGGCCGTCGCCGCCGGACCGGCAGTGGTACGACGACCTGCGGACCTTGCGCATTCTGCTCAACGAACCCAACCCGCTGCGCGTGAAGGCCTTCACCAGCCCTGACCCCGCTCTGCAGGAGCGCTACACCACGCAGGGGCGCGGGTCGATGTGGGACGACGCCGATGTCAACTCCGTCGCCTGGCGCGCCACCGATGCCGGACTCCTGTACCCCTGGCGACGAACATCTCCCAGTACGTACAGCATGGAACGGGACCCGTTGACCACAGCTGCGGTGCTCCGCGTCATTGCCGCCGTTCTTGCGAGTGACGACACAGCAGCCGCGGCACAGCGCCACTTCAAGGTCCTACGCGCGGCCAGCCTCCGTGATTTCGGCGGCAACCCGCCGTCCTACCTGTTCCGTGCAAGCGATGAGCTGGGTGCGCTCATTTCTCAGGCACTCGCCCCGGACGTCCTCGACCGGCGTCGCGATGCCTCCAGTCCGCCGTGAACGTAGCACCAGATTGCCGGTGAGGACGTCCATCAACCTCCGTGCGGAGGCTGATGCACCGGCCGCACACGGCAGAAGTGCTGGGCAGGGGGGCAGCATTCAAGCAGGCCCTGCTCCTCACTACTTGATCTGGAGACCACACCCTTAGTTTTGATCGACTGAGGATCGCCAAAGCCTTACTCTGCGTGCAAGGGGGAGCAAAGAGACTGGGGGGATGATGGCCGACTCGATTACCGATCCCATCGAGACTGAAGCACCAGACGACTCTGGTTCGGTCACACTGCGCCGCTACAGCTACCAGGTCCACATCGCCGTGCAGGCCGTCCTGGAGATGCTGGCAGGAGGGGCAGTAGAGCACGTTACGTGCGAGCACATTGAGGACATTCTCGTGGCGCGCAGGGGAGATCCTCGCTGCGCCGACGGCAGCTTGTTCTGGGACTTCCAACAGATCAAGACGCGCGATGCAGTCGAGCCGTGGTCACTCGCAGACATGATCTCCAAGAGGCCGCTGAAGAGCCTTTGGCGCACGCACACAACAGTGCGGAACACTGGGCTCGTATATCAGCTGACCGCTGGCATCGAGGGGCACCTTGATCCCGGTGACAGCGGTGTCACCGCCCTGTCTAAGGGGCTAGGAGCACAGCACGCCGCTTGTCGCAGGCGGGTAGCCAAGCATCTGGAGGTCCCCGAGGACGGCGCTCTAGATGAGTTCTTGACGCTGATCCGTGTTCGGACGCTGGTGAGACGAGAGGACGTCGAGGCGCGCAATACACGCGTGCTGGCCGACCTCGGCCCCAAGCTACCCATGTCTGTAATCGACGCGTTGTACAACGAGTTGCTGCGTCGCACCTTTGCAGCTACAGAAGGGCGTCCGCCCGAGCGGTGGACTGAGCTGTTGGCAACCGACTCGCCCTCACCGAAGGTGTTGGGTAAGCGAATCACCGCAAGGGTCGTTGATGATGTTCGTCAGCGATTGACTCGACCTGATCACGTACTACTCGAGGACGTTTCCGCATCCATCCAGGGATCGGAGACGGCGCTCGTGCGCAAGCTCCGTCAGGGCGCAGCGTCCAGCGAAGTCATCGAGGAAGCGCAGATGCTTCGGGCTCAGGCGGATCACCACCGACTCCGGGAACAGGCACTGGGAACGTGGCCGGACGATAGCGCGTTCGAAATGGACTTGGACGAGCGATTGCTGATCCTCGTCCGTAGGACGGCGAGGGCACATAAGGAGCTTGCCAAGCCAGCTGACGGCATCTTCGACGGACTTCAGCAAGCCCTGCTGGACAACCCCAGCGCGTACGATCGTCGCCCTCTGTACGCCCAGGACTCAGTGCTGCTGATGGGGCGTGCCTGCGCGGTTTCGGATGAGTGCCGCTTCAACTGGGGAGACGCGCGAGATGCCTCTTGACCTCGAAGCTACAGCCGCGCCGCCTGCCGGACAGCCCCCATCGGCCGATGCTCAGGCCCGCCTCCTTCTGCTCATTGACGCCTTCTCGGAGACGAAGAGCTCAAAGGGCATCGAGGGCCGGATGAAGCTGGCGAAGCTGGACTTCCTTCTTCGCTACCCCGCACACTTCAAGCAGCTCTTATCCATGCGTCGTCCTGGTAAAGAGGCTGGCGAGGACCCCTGGCTCACGGGCGCGATCGAGCAGAGCATGATCCGATACCGCTACGGGCCCTGGGACCCTAGCTATTACTCCCTCCTCGGGGCACTCACGGGCAAAGGCCTGATCGAACCCAAACACGATGATGCGGTCGCTACCTACCGCACCACTGAGGTGGGCCACGATCTGTCGCTGGCCTTGGCCGAGACCGAAAGTTGGCGAGCCGTCCGCGACCGAGCACGGCTGCTTCGCCAGCACTTCAATCTCAGCGGCACCACGTTGAAGGACCTGATCTATAAGACGTTCCCCGACATTGTCGAGGCGGACTGGGGGACCAAGCTGTGAGACTTCGGATCGAAGAGCTGACCTTGGTCGGCACCAGCCGCACTGTTCGTTTCAAGCCCGGAATGAACGCCGTGATCGGCTCCATGAGCGGTGGCAAAACAGCGACCGTGAGCTGCCTGCGCGCCCTGCTAGGTGCCGAAGTGAGCGTGGTGCCCGAGCTGCGGGGGCGCACGGCATCTGGCACTGTCCTTGTGGGCGACCGGCGTTTCCGCATCGTTCGACAGCTCGTCAGTACGCCCACAGCCAAGGTGGACATTGCAGAGATCGGCGGCCAACAAGAGGTATGGCGGCTACCAGCGACGCAGCTGCAAGCAGGCTACGATCAGACGTTCCGCAACTGGTGGCTGAGCATGTTGGGGCTGCCCCGTGTGCGCGTACCACGGGCTCCCACGGATGAGACCAGCCCGCTGATACCGGTCACCATCAGTGACTACCTGATGTACTGCGTCCTGAGGCAAAAGGAAATCGACACTTCCGTCTTCGGCACCCCGGACAACACTCAGAAGAACATCAAGCGCAAGTACGTTTTCGAGATCCTTTACGGTCTCTACGATCCAGAGGCCGCCGGCCTGCGTGAACGCCTGCGTAAAGTCACAACCGAACTCAACGCGCTGACAGCTGACGCCGCCACACTGGAGCGCATTCTTGAGACGACCGCCTTTGCCTCCCGCGCCCTCCTTGAGGTCCAGCTGCAGCAGACCGAACTGGAACTGAACGAGGCGAGGCAGAGTGATCTGGCGCTGACAGCGGATCTTGCTGACCCCTCCACCGTCTCGCTACGCCAGGAGATCGCTGAATCCGAGGTTCAGCTGGCGCGCATGGGCGAAGCGTCTTCGTCAGAGGCCGTCTCAGTCGCCCGGCTCAAGGAACTGCGCGACCAGCTCATTGCCCAAAGCCGACGTCTCACACGTGCCTTGGTCGCGGAGCGTCTATTAAACGACTTCGAGTTCCACACGTGTCCGCGTTGCGGGGCTGGCGTGCCGGAGCGCGGCGATGACGACACCTGCAGGTTGTGCCTCCAGCCCCCGCCGCAGGTTCCCGCCCCGTCGACACTCGCCGCGGAACAAGATCGCGTCATCGAACAAATCAGCGAAACGGAAGACCTCATCGCCCGCAGCGAACGTCGTCTTGAAGAGTTGAAGGCGGCACACTCGGCTCAGGCACGTAGGCGCGCCGAGTTGGGAGAGACGCTCGACCGGGCCACCGCCACCTACATCACCGATCAAGCCGAGCGCATCCGTACGGTGGCGGCTCGCCAGGCTCGCCTGGAGGAGCACCTTGGGCGGATCAATGACGCTCTCAAGGTGCATGACCGACTTCAGGGCCAAGGCTCACGGATCACCGAGCTAGAACGCGAACAGGAAGACCTCAACGAACGCATCGCCGCATCCCGGCACAGCAACACCGCCGTCCACGAACGGCTCGATAAACTCGACGGCGCCTTCGAAGCCGCCCTGCGGAGCTTCGACGCACCCCGCTTCGACAAACAGTCTGGGTCCCGCATCAACCGGGACACCTACATGCCGATCGTGGACGGGCGTTCTTTCGCTGATCTGCAGTCACAGGGTGTGGAGGTGCTGGTGAACGTGGCCCACGTTCTTGCGCATCAACAGGTAGCCCTGAGCGACGACGGCATCCCCCTGCCGAACCTGCTGATCATTGATGGCATTAGCAGCAACGTCGGCCACGAAGGCGTCGACCTAGAACGGCTTCGGAAGATGTACTCCACCCTCCTTGAAGCAGCAACAGAGCACATCGACCAGTTGCAGATCATCGTGACCGACAACGACTCGCCACCGATCGACGGCCTCCACAAGGCTCTGGAACTCTCCGATGCCGACCGGCTCGTCCCCCCTACCTCAACGGATGACGGCGACGACGTGCACACTGAATAGCCGAGCAGCGTTCAACTCCGCGTGCACGACGGTACTCACCCCGGCTAGCACTCCAGCAGGAATACCGAAGTCCTGCTGGGGTACTAGCCGCCGAGACCTGCCGCCGTTCTCGCAGACCCCAGCGTCAACTGGACATCTTTCGGGGCCACTTCGGCGGCTCGCACGCCCTCTACCCCCTTGACGAGAGCCGCATGAGTGAGCGTTTTCAGCGTGCCCACTGATCGGGTGACGGGCGCGGTGCGGGTTTGAGGTGCGCAACGGACAGGGCTCCCGTGCCGTTGAGGGAGGTGTTCGACGTCTCATCTCAGCAGCCCAAGAGCCCTGTTGGTGCCCTATCCTGCCGCACTCGACCTGCCCCACGCACTGGTCGAGTGGGTCACGATGCTCATCCTCACCCGCGAGGGTGACCGGCGGTGCAAACTTCCGCCGCACCGCCGTGCGCTGGTCGCACTCGTATACCTGCGCCGCCACGACACCCTCGCCCAGATCGCTGGAGCCTTCGGGATATCCGTCGGCACCGCCCACGCCTACGTCACCGCGGCCACCGAACTGCTTGCCGAGCAGGCGCCGGGCCTGCTGAAGACGCTGCGCGTGCACGCCCCGGACTTCGTTCTCCTGGACGGCATGCTCGCTGAGTGCGAACGCGTCGGTGACGGCAGGGCGGACTACTCCTCGAAACACAAGCGGCACGGCGTGAACGTGTAGGTCGTCACCGACCAGACCGGCAAGATCCTGTGGCTGTCGCCGGCACTGCCGGGCAGAACCCACGACCTGACGGCCGCCCGCACCCATAAAATCCTCCGGATCTGCGAACGCCAGGGCGTCCCGGTCCTCGCCGACATGGCCTACATCGGCGCCGGCGACTGGGTCACGACCGCCAAGCGCCGACCACCGGGCGGTGAACTTACCGTCACCGAGCAGACCTTGAACCGGGCCCCGTCTGCTGCCCGGGCGCCTGTCGAGCGAGGCATGGCACGGCTGAAGTCCTGGCAGATCTTCCGTAGATCCCGCATCAGCCCCAACCGCATGAGCGTCATCACGAAAGCCGTCCTCACCCTGGAGAGGCAACGCTGAAAACGCTCAGTGTCCGATCAAAAACAGTCCTACTGGGGTTCCTTGGAACCGTCCTCGCTCGTTCCAGCGAGCTTGCCGCCGACGAATACCACGCCCAGCCCGAGGGCGGCTGCGCCGGCGACTGCCACCACCTTCATCCCCGCCCCCAGGAACTGCTTGCTCTCGCTGTCCTTCTCGTATGCCTGCCGCACGTTTTGATTAAGGCGGTCGTGGAGGGCCTCCCGCTGTGTCCAGCTGAGGTCGTCCCGACCGAGGTCGGCCCGCAGGGCGTCCCGCTGGTCCTGCGAAGCCTGGTAGAAGTGGTTCTGACTGTTCTCGTTGGCTGCGAGAGTGGACTTGTGGGCCTCTGCGACCGCATCGATGTCGGCCTTGCCCAGGTCCTTGAAGGCGGGGAACTGCTCGATGAGCCTGAGCCGCACCTCGGTGGCCATCTCGGGCATCGCTGCCGCGAACTTGAGCACCTTGTCCTTGGACAGATTCCGCCAGTTCGGGATACCTAACTTCCGCTTGACCGCTGATTCGTTCACGTCGCCCATTTCCTGACTCCGCTCGTCGTCCCGTGAGGCATCCCGGATAGTAGCGGTGCCTACTGACAAGCCCCTCCTCCTCGTCCTGCAGAAGGCCCGCGGGACTTTGGGGTGAATAAGGCTAGGGCGGGCGTCATCTCGCTGCGCTGGGAGGCGCGCCATCACGCTGCGTTAACGCACTGAAATCTTCAGTGCGGCACTGAAGAACCCACTGAAAAGAATCTTGCGCTACTGAAACCTTCAGCCTCGCCCGACAACGGCGGCCAGCTCTCCGATACGCATGGGGCCAGGAGAAACCTTGACGTCGCGACAAGGTCAAGAGGACACGGAGAGGGGGGAGCGGAGCGGCCGCCACCCGCGCCTTCGGTGGCGGCTGAGGGGCGCCCCGCGAGGCGCGGCCGCGCTCAGGGGCCGCTCGGGTACCGCCGCCCCCGGGACGCCGGGGCGCCGGGGTGTGGGCACCGGGGTTCCGGGTCGCCGGGGCGGCGGTGGTCCAGACCGTAGGGAGTCGCGCCCGGGGGCGTCAACGAAAGGGGACGGGACTGGCGGGAAACGAGTGGTCAGTCGGCGCGTACCAGGAGGGCGACGGGGCGGGCGGCGAACACCTCGGCACACGGCACACCGCCCTCGTAGGAGCCTTCCCCGGTCACCTCCTGCCAGCGGCCAGGCGGCAGCGTCAGCATGGTTCCGTTCCAGCCACCCCCTTCAGCGAGCCGCGCCGCGAGCCGCGTCACCGCCGTGAGGACGCGGTCGGAGCGGACGAAGGCGAGGCAGTGGGCGGCGGCAGGGCCGCTCGCGGGCAGCGGCGCGTACGTCGCTTCCTCGCCGAAGCAGTCGGGGCGCTCACGGCGCAGGCGCAGCGCGGCGGCCGTCAGGGCGAGTTTCTCCTCGGGCAGGCCGCGCGGGGCACGGCCCTCGTCGAGCGCGCGCAGCGTCTCCCGTACGTCCGGCGGCGTACGCCTGTTGTCGGGGTCCACGAGCGTCCGGGACTGCGTCTCGGTGCCCTGGTAGACGTCGGGGACCCCCGGCATCGTCAGGTGCAGGAGCGCGCCGCCGAGTACGTTCGCGCGGATGTACGGGGCGAGTTCGGCGCGCAGCTCGGCGAGCCGCCCGCCGAGCGGCCCGCACGGGCCCGCAGCGACGAATCGCCGCACCTCCTCCTCGTACGCCCCGTCCTGCTCCGTCCACGACGTGCGCAGGCCCGCCTCGCGTACGTGCTTGAGCAGCGCACCGCCGAGCCGCTCCGCGTCCGCGAGCCCGAAGCCGAAGGCGAGCTGCCAGGCCGCCCAGCCCACGTGCGGATCGGGCGCGGGACAGGCGGCGGACGCCTCGGCGAGGAAAGCGGCCCAGCGCTCGGGCACCTCGCCGAGCACGGCGATGGCGGCACGCACGTCCGCGCTGCGCTTCGTGTCGTGCGTCGACAGCACCGTGCCCGTCAGCGGCCAGTCGCGCTGGAGGCGCCCGCAGTACGCGTGGAAGACGTCGGGCGAGAGCGCGGGCGCGCCCGGGTCGCCGCCCACCTCGTTCGCCGAGAGCAGCGGCACGTACCGGTAGAAGGCCAGGTCCTCAAGGGACTTCGCGCGCAGCGCGGACGCGGTCTGCGCGAAACGGGTGCGGAACGCCTCGTACGCGGGCCCGTCACCGCGCCTGCCGAGCGCCAGGTCCCGCACCAGCGCCACCGACTCCGCCTCCTCGGGCACCGTGAAGAGGGCCGATGCCTCCTCGGCCGCCTGCGCGGAGAGCACGTCCTCGGGCGCCGCGCCCGCGTCGCGCGCCGGGTAGGGGCGGTAGACGGGGACGCGCACGAGGAGTTCGCGCAGCGCGGTGCGCAGTGCCCACGGGGCGTGGTCGCGCGCCGCGACGTCCTCGCGCGCGATGCGCGCCGCGTACCGCACGAGCGTCTCGACCTCGGCGGCGAGGTCGTGCGTGACGACGCGGTACGCCGCGGCGCGCGCGGTCGGCGGCCAGGTGCCCCCGCGCGCCTCCGCCGGGGCGGCGAGCGCCCGGTAGCGCGTGAGGAGTTCGCCGTGCCCCGCCGGGTCGGTGAACACACCGTCGACGTGGCGCAGCGCGTCGTACCCGGTCGTGCCCGAGACCGGCCAGCCCTCGGGGAGCGTCTCGCCGTCCGCGAGGATCTTCTCGACGACGGTCCAGTGCCCGCCCGGCGCGACGTCGGCCGCGCGCTCGCCGAGGTGCCGCAGGTAGCCGCCCGGATCGGCGAGCCCGTCCGGGTGGTCGATGCGCAGGCCCCGCACGGCGCCGGCGGCCATGAGATCGAGGACGAGCCCGTGCGTCGCGGCGAAGACCTCCGGGTCCTCCTGCCGTACCCCGATCAGCTCCGAAATGGTGAAGAAGCGGCGGTAGTTCAGCTCGGTACGGGCCAGGCGCCACCACGCGAGCCGGTACCACTGCGCGTCGAGCAGCTCGTCGAGCGGCAGGTGCTCGGTCCCGGGCCGCAGCGGGAACGAGTGCTCGTGGTAGCGCAACTCGCCGTCCGCCACGGTCAGTTGATCCTGTACGTCGGCGAGGCGGCCACCGAGCACCGGGAGCAGGAGCCGTCCTCCGCCGCCCTCCCAGTCCAGGTCGAACCACCGTGCGTACGGCGAGTCGGGCCCGTCGCGCAGCACGTGCCACAGCGCGCGCGTGTGCCGGGGCGAGGCGGCCATGTGGTTGGGGACGAGGTCGAGTACGAGCCCCAGCCCGTGCTCGCGGGCCGTCCCCGCGAGCGCGAGCAGGCCCGCGCGACCGCCCAGCTCCTCACGCACCCGCGTCGGATCGGTCACGTCGTAGCCGTGCGCCGAGCCGGGCACCGCCTCCAGGACGGGCGAGAGGTGCAGGTGCGAGACGCCGAGCGAGGCGAGGTACGGGACCAGCTCCGCCGCGTCCGCGAAGCCGAGACCGGGCGTGAGCTGGAGACGGTAGGTCGCGGTCGGCGGGGCGAAGACCGTTTCGGGGGCGCGGGACGAGTCGGAGGTCATGGGGGGTTGTGTACCCGCGCGGCGGGCGAGTGTGTCACGGGGCGCGCGGACGGATGAATCGGACGGGTGAACGGGAACGGGGGAACGGGGAAGGAGGGAAGGGGGGAGGAAGGCGGCGGGAGTGCGGGGGCCGGGCGCCGTGCGACGCGGGTCGCCCCGTAGCCGTAACGCCGCCCCGTCCGCGTACGTGTCCCCGTCCGCGTCCCCGTCCCCGTCCCCGTCCGCGTCCCCGTCCGCGTACGTGACGTGTCCCCGTCCCCGTCAGCGTCCCCGTCCCCCCCCCCCCGACCGGCCGTGCCGCGTCACGCGGGACGCTGGAGCACCACCAGGCTCCGGTCCTTCAGTTCGAGCCGCTGGCCCGCGCCCGCCTTGACGCCCGTGCCCGGCGGGAGGCCGTCCGCGCGCGAGGTGTCGACGACGACCTGCCATTCCTTGCCGTGATGGACCGGGATGACGAAATCGAGGTCCTGCGGCGAGGCGTTGAACATGAGGAGGAAGGAGTCGTCCTGGATGCGCTCGCCGCGCGGGCCCGGCTCCGAGATCGCGTTGCCGTTGAGGAAGACGGTCATCGCGCTCGCGGTCGCGCCGTCCCAGTCGGCGCGCGTCATCTCGCCGCCCTCGGGCGTGAACCACGCGATGTCGGACAGCTCGTCGTGCGTGCCCTCGACCGGGCGGCCGTGGAAGAAGCGGCGGCGCCGGAAGACCGGGTGGTCGCGGCGCAGCCACACCATCGCGCGCGTGAACGCGGCGAGTGCCGTCTCCTCGCCCTCGTCCTCCGGCCACTTGACCCAGGACAGCTCGTTGTCCTGGCAGTACGCGTTGTTGTTGCCGCCCTGCGTGCGCCCGAACTCGTCGCCGTGACTCAGCATCGGGACGCCCTGCGAGAGCATGAGCGTCGCGAGGAAATTGCGCATCTGCCGGGCCCGCAGCTCGGTGACCTCCGGATCGTCGGTCTCGCCCTCGGCGCCGCAGTTCCACGAGCGGTTGTGGCTCTCGCCGTCCCTGTTGTCCTCCCCGTTCGCCGCGTTGTGCTTCTCGTTGTACGAGACGAGGTCGCGCAGCGTGAAGCCGTCGTGGCACGTGACGAAGTTGATCGAGGCGAGCGGACGGCGCCCGTCGTCCTGGTAGAGGTCGGACGAGCCGGTCAGGCGCCCGGCGAACTCGGCGAGCGTGCGCGGCTCCCCGCGCCACAGGTCACGCACCGTGTCGCGGTACTTGCCGTTCCACTCCGTCCACATCGGCGGGAAGTTCCCCACCTGGTACCCGCCCTCGCCGACGTCCCACGGCTCGGCGATGAGCTTGACCTGGCTGACGACCGGGTCCTGCTGCACGAGGTCGAAGAAGGACGAGAGCCTGTCCACCTCGTGGAACTGCCGCGCGAGCGTCGCCGCGAGGTCGAAGCGGAAACCGTCCACATGCATGTCCGTGACCCAGTACCGCAGCGAGTCCATGATCATCTGGAGGACGTGCGGGGACCGCATGAGCAGCGAGTTCCCCGTGCCCGTCGTGTCCATGTAGTACTTCGGGTCCTCGGTGAGCCGGTAGTACGAGGCGTTGTCGAGGCCGCGGAAGGAGAGCGTGGGGCCCAGGTGGTTGCCCTCGGCCGTGTGGTTGTAGACGACGTCGAGGATCACCTCGATGCCCGCCTCGTGCAGCGCCCGTACCGCCGACTTGAACTCCAGGACCTGCTGGCCCCGGTCGCCCCAGGAGGCGTATGTGTTGTGCGGGGCGAAGAAACCGATCGTGTTGTAGCCCCAGTAGTTCGCGAGCCCCGCGTCCGCCAGCCTGTGGTCGTTGACGAACTGGTGCACCGGCATGAGTTCGAGCGCGGTGACGCCCAGCTCGGTCAGGTGTCCGATGATCGCGGGATGCGCGAGCGCCGCGTAGGTGCCGCGCAGCTCGTCGGGCAGATCGGGATGGCGCATCGTCAGGCCCTTGACGTGGGCCTCGTACAGCACCGTGCGGTGGTAGTCGGTGCGCGGGGGGCGGTCGTCGCCCCAGTCGAAGTACGGGTTCACGACGACGGAGGCCATCGTGTACGGGGCCGAGTCGAGATCGTTGCGCTTGTCGGGCGCGCCGAAGTGGTACCCGTACACCGCCTCGCCCCAGTCGACCGAGCCGCTGATCGCCTTCGCGTACGGGTCGAGGAGGAGCTTCGCCGCGTTGCACCGCTGGCCGCGCGCCGGCTCGTACGGGCCGTGCACGCGGAAGCCGTAGCGCTGACCCGGCATCACCCCGGGCAGGTAGGCGTGCCGCACGAAGGCGTCGGACTCGCGCAGCTCCACCGCGCTCTCCGAGCCGTCGTCGTGGAGCAGGCACAGCTCGATACGGTCGGCGGCCTCCGAGAAGACCGCGAAGTTCGTCCCGGCGCCGTCGTACGTGGCGCCGAGCGGATATGCCTCACCTGGCCAGAGCTGCATGAACTCGACTCTTCCGTTTCCGGCCCGAGGGAAGGGCCACCGTGGGCCCGAGTCTCCCGGAAGAGGGGCCGCTCCCGTAGGACTTCTGTCCCGCGGAGGCCGCGACCACACCGACGTACGAACGGGCTCCGCGGGGAAGAGGGGGCACGGGGGGCATTCGGGCGGGGCCGGAGAGGGTGGGGCGGGGCGCATGGGGCGGGCGGGGCGCGTGGGGGCGCAGGGCGCGCGGGCGCAGGGCGCGCGGGCGCAGGGCGCGCGGGGGCGGGAGTGCGGCGGGGCGGAGGGCGTGGTGGCGGGGCGGGGGGCGTGGGGTGGCCGGGTGCGGGTGCGGGTGCGGGTGCGGGTGCGGGTGCGGGGGCGTCGGGACGGGGCGGAGAGGCGTCGGGACCGGTGCGGGGAGGCGCGGGGCCGCGCGCCGGAGGTGTCCCGGACGGGCCGTGGGGAGGCGAGGGGCGGGCCGGGGGCGTCGGACCGGGTGCGGGAGCGTCAAGTCCGCCGTCGAAAATTCAGCCTGATGAGCGATTATGGCGAGATCGGTACGGCCCCGGGGCGGACCGGCTCCGTCTGTACACCGCCGGTCAGGTGATCCCCGCAAGCCCTCCCCGCCCCGCTCACCCCGCCTCCGCCCGCCGTACACGCCCTGTCCGCACCCCGCTCCGCGGCCGTACCAGGGCCCTTCCCCGGCAAAAGGGAGCCGTGGCCTCCGGCTGCACCCGGGCCCCCGTCCGGAGTAGTCTTCCTTGATCGTTGAACAGGGGCGGCGGACGCCGCGGAAGTGGGACGAAGGGGCGGTGTGCGGGTGTCGGGAGGGCTGGAGCTGCCACCTGGCGAAGGCGGCGGCGCGGAGGGCTCCACGGCGGACCGCCCGCCCCCACCGGTCCCGCTCACGGGCACCGTGGACGTCTCCCCGCAGATAGGTCCCGAGCTGGACTGGGGCCCCAAGGAGTGGGAAGAGGTCCGCACCAGGGCCCAGCGCGCCGGCCGCGTCTACGTATGGCTCAATCTGGTCGAACAACGGCTGCGTGCCGTCGTCGCCGCGGTGCTGCGCCCCGTGTACGTGCCGGTGCACGGCGAGGACTGGGTGACGGCGGCGGCGGGACCCGCGGGGCAGGAGTGGGTGCAGCGCGCCATCGCGGTGCGCGAGGTCAGCCGCCGCAAGGGCTACCTCCTCGACCCCGCCGACGACAACGTGCTCAGCTTCCTCACGCTGCCCCAGCTCCGTGAGCTGATGGTCAGCCACTGGCCCTGCTTCGAGCCGTACTTCGACGACCGCAGGGACGTGGAGCTGGCGCTCGACGAACTGGAGGTCGCGCGCAACGTCGTCTCGCGCAACCGCGCCCTGAACCCGAGCGTCCTCGCGCAGGCGGAGCGCGCCTCGGCCAGGCTCCTCGACATGCTCTCGGCCGGGACGGGCGTGCCCTCCACCCGCCGCCTCCCCGTCGACGCCGTCGAGGACCTCGTCGGCGACAGGTACGCGGACGTCGTCGCCGTCCACCCCGACCGCGTACGCCTCCTGCGGCAGTTCCCCGCCGAGGACCTCTTCGCCGGGGCCCGCAGGCTCGACGCGATGGGCATCGGCCTCAATCTCCTCGTACAGAACTTCTCCGGGCGCCGCCTCGTCCGCCTCGCCGAGGAGGGCTGCCGCACCCGGCTCCTCTTCCTCAACCCCGCGAGCAGCGCCGTCAAGCGCCGTGAGCGCGAACTCGGCCTCAAGCGCGGCGAGATGAGCCGCAGCGTCGAGATGAACATCCTCCACATGCGCCGTGTGAGGGCCCGGCTGCGCGACCCGGGGGCCTTCGAGATACAGGTCATCGACGAGACCCCGCGCTCCAACGCCTACCTCGTCGACGGCGACACCGCCGACGGCGTCGCGGTCGTCCAGCCGTACCTGCGCCGGGCACGGGGCATGGAGTCCCCCGTCCTGGTGGTGCGGGGCGGGGGGCGCCTCGTACGCGGTGCGGGCGGTGACGGCGAGGGAGGCCTCTTCGACACGTACCGCGAGGAGTTCGAATCGGCGTGGGCGGACGCGCGGCCCGTGTCCTGAGGCGGCCTCGCGGGGGCTTCACAGGGGTACGGGGGCACTGTCACAGGCGCGTGCGAAGGTGGGGACCACGCGGCGCCCGGACGGGGGGACACGTCGCCGAACACCCGAGGGAGACACACATGACCTGGTACGAGGGGCCGCTGACCGGCTTCGACCTGGAGACCACGGGCACCGACGTCGAGCACGACCGCATCGTCACCGCCGCCGTGATACGCCTCGACGCCTCCGGAGCCGTCACGCACGCCCGTACGTGGCTGCTCGACCCGGGCGTCGAGATCCCCGCCGAGGCGACCGCGATCCACGGCATCCCGACCGCCCGCGCCCGCGCCGACGGCGCCCCGGCCCGCGGCGCCGTCGCCGAGATCACCGCGGCGCTCGCCACCGAACTGCGGGCGGGGACCCCGCTCGTGGTGATGAACGCGCGCTACGACCTCTCCCTCCTCGACCGCGAGTGCCGCCGCCACGGCGTGCCCGCGCTCGCGGAGGAACTCGGCGCGGAGCCGGCCCCGGTGATCGACCCGCTCGTGCTCGACAAGCACGCCGACCGGTACCGCAGGGGCAGCCGCGTCCTGGCCGCCCTGTGCGCCCACTACGGCGTCAGCCTGGACACCGCCCACGACGCCCGCTCCGACGCCCTCGCCGCGACGCTCCTCGCCCGCAGCCTCGGCGCCCACCACCCCCGCATAGGCGCCCTGCCCCCCGCCGAGCTGCACCGCCTCCAGGTCGACGCCGCTGCCCGCCAGTCGGCGAGCCTCCAGGAGTACCTGCGCCGCACGAAGCCGGACGCGGTGGTGGAGGGGGCATGGCCGGTGATCCCGAGGCAGCGGACTGCGGCGTGAGGCGGGGGCGCGCGGAGGGCGTGGGGTGTGTCGGGGCGTGGGCCGAGGTGACGTGAGTGCGGGGTGTGGGGTGCGGGGTGCGGTTGGTGGTGTGTGGGGTGTTCGGGGTCGGTGAGGCGGGGCGGCTGAGGCTGGGGCGTGTGGGGTGGCGCGGCTGAGGGGTGAGGCCGCGGGGGCGGTTGGCGCGCGGTGCCGTGGCTGAGGGGCGGGGCTGCGGGCGGCCGGGGCGGGGCGGCTCGCCCGGGCTGCGCCTCGCCCAGGGGGCTGCGCCTCGGCAGTGTCCGCCCAGGGGGCTGCTGCCGGGCGGTGCCTTGGCCGGACGCTGCGGCCGGGCGGTGTCTCGCCCAGGACGCCTCACTCGGGGCGGCGCCTTGCCTCGGACTCAGAAGGGGTACCAGCGCACCGTGGTGTCGCCGTCCCGCAGGGAGTTCACGCGGCGTCGGAACTCGGCGAGTGCCGCCGGGTTCGACGGGGCGTGCTGGGCCACCCACGCACAGCTGGCCGTCTCGCGCGCGCCGCGCAGCGTGAGCCGCCCCTCCCACTCGCGTACGTCCCAGCCGTAGGTCCGCACGAAGTCCTCGTAGGCAGCGGCGGGGAGACCGTAGCGGTCGCGCGAGAGGTCCATCACGACCAGGTCGTGCTCGCGCAGGTCGAAGGAGAAGGTCTCCAGGTCGGAGAGGACGGGGCCTTCGGGCCCGGCGAGTACGTTGCGCGGGAGCGCGTCGCCGTGGATCGGGCCGGGGGCCAGGTGCGGGGTGAGCGCCGCGGCGGCAGGAGCGAAGCCGTCGCGGCGCTCGCGCAGGAAGGCGGCGTCCGCCGGGTCGATCGCGTCCCCGGCGAGGCGGAGCCAGCGCTCGACGCCGCCGAGGAGTTCGCGCCGGGGCAGGGCGAAGGACGGGGCGGGCAGCGCGTGGACCTGACGCAGGAGGGTCGCGAGGTCGGCGGGGGTCGCCGGCCTGCTCGCCTCGGGCAGCCGCTCCCACAGCGTGACGGGGTGCCCTTCGACAAGCAGCGGCTCGGAGCGCGCGGCGCGCACGGCGGGGACGCCGTTCTCCTTGAGCCAGTCCGCGATGCGGAGCGCGAGCTGTGCCCGTTCGAGGAGTTCGGGGGCCCGCCCGACCTTGATGACGAGGTCCCCCGAGGCGAAGACCGCGTTCTCGCCGAGCATCATCAGCTCCGCGCCCGCGTCGAGCCCTGCCGCGCCCAGCACCTCGCGCGCCCGTGCCTCGTCCATCGTCCGCCTCCCGTGCCGGGCCCTGCCGGGGGCCGCCGTACCGTGCTCACCGCGCCCGCCTGCTCAGGGACGCCCGCCCCCAGTTTCCCACCGGGCCGCCGCGGGTGGCGGGGCGGGACCCCTGACGGGGGGCGGGGCGGGGCGGGGCGCGGCGGGACGGGGTGGGGGCGGAGGCGGTGGGGTGAGATGGGGGAGCGGTGGGGCGGGGGGCGGGTGGTGAGGGGGGTGGTAGCGATGGCGGCGGTGATAGCCGTGGCGGCGGTGTCTGTGGCGGCGGTGCCTGTGGCGGCGGTGCCTGTGACGCCGGAACCCGTGACACCGGTACCCGTGACAGCCCCCTCCCGCCCGGGGGGCGACCCCTATACCAGTCTCCCAAATCCCCCACCCCCACCCCCGCCACCCCAAGAGATCTGTGGATAACCCCGACGAACCCGCACAACACCTCACCGTTTCGAGTGAGACCGTGTGCGGGTTCATCGAAGTTATCCACAGGCCGCGCAGGCCTGGCGCCCCGAGCACCCCGAGCAGGCTGAGCACCCCGAGCAGGCCGAGCGCCCCAGGCAGGCCGAGTCAGCCGAGCAGGCCTGGCGCCCCGAGCGCCCCGCGCAGGCCGAGCGCCCCGACCAGCCGAGCACCTGGCGCCTGGGCCCCCGGGCGGCTCAATCGGCCCGGGGTGGCCGGGGTGGCCGAGGTGGCTTGGGTGGCCGGGGTGGCCAAGCCACCCGCTTTGGCCGGGGCGGCGGCCCGGCGTGGCGCGTGGCCGAGGTGGTGCGGAGTCAGACTCCCACCGACTCGTCCATCTCCTCCTCCCGCTCCTCGTGCTCCTCCGGCGTCTCGTTCTTCGCCCGTGCGGCCGCGTGGTGGTGGGGAGGCTCCGAGGTCGCCGCGAGGGCGGCGCGGCGGCGGCGTCGCTCGTACAGGCCCGCCGCCGTCGTCGCGAGCAGGCCCACGACGAGCCAGGCGACCAGTGTGAGCACGTGACGGCTCAGGCCGACGTGGTCGAAGTAGACGAGACTGCGCAGACCCTCGACGAGGCCCGCACCGTTCCAGAAGGAGTGCAGTGCGCCGAAGAAGCCGTTGAGCAGCTCGGGACGGTACAGCCCGCCGGACGTCGTGAAGTTCAGCATCACGAAGAGGACCATCATCGTGAGCGTCGTCCACCGCTTCAGGAAGGTGTGCAGGCCCACGCCGAGGAAGAGGATGCCGGCCGAGTACAGCCAGGCCATGCCCCACACCCCCCACAACCCGTGCGAGACGACGTGGAAGACGGGCCCGGCGAGCGCGGCGCCGATGAGGCTCACGGCGAAGGACGTCACGACGACGAAGGCGGCCCTGGCGCGCATCCGCAGCACGGCACCGGCCCCGCCGAGCACAGCGACGGAGGCGTAGGAACCGATGCTCACGGCGACGAGGAAGAAGAAGACGCCCTGCCCCGTGGGATCGCCGTGGGCGGGCGGGGCGAGATCGGTGACCTTGAGCGGCTTGTCCTGGGCGGTGGCCAGCGGTGTGAAGACCTTCTCGGCCACCGTGGCGCTCGTATCGGCGTTCGTGCTCGCGACGAGCAGCTCGGGTGCCGTGTCCGAGGGGACGAAGGCGCCGGAGAGCTGCCGCTCCATGAGCAGATGGTGCGCCGCTTCCCGGTCGGGCACGGTGCGTACGTCGAGGGACTCGCCCGCCGCCGCTGCCTTGTCGTGGATCGTCTGCGCGAGCGCCGCGGTGCTCGGGCCCGCGCCGACGACGGCGACCGGCATGTGGTGCGGCGAGGGATTGACGAAGGCGCCGAGATAGGCGAGGCCCATCCCGACACACATCAGCATCGGGGTCAGCAGATGGACCAGGACATGGCGGGCCGCTGCCAGATCGCGGGCCCTGCTGGGCGCCGGGGCTTCGGCTGAACTCATCGGGAGTACTCCTGTGGAACCGCGCCGTGCCGGGGACGGGCGACGACGAACGGGGTGGTTGGCAAATGCAACCATGTGCTTACGTTGTACTATACAACCAATCGGGCGACGTGAGGTACGCCGAGTGCGTCGCCGTCGGGTTCCTCGGATACGTCGAGTGCGTGGCGCAGGGTGAGGTGGGGTACGTGGCGCAGGACAGGGATGCCGCCCTGGAGATCATTCAGCGCGAAATGACGGCCTTTGCGCGCAGGGCCAGGGGGATCGCGGCGCATATGCACCCCGAATTGTCGCTCGTCTCCTTCACGCTGCTCAGTCATGTCGAATATCAGCCGGGTTGCCGCGCCACGGACCTGGCCACGCATTACCTGCTCGACAAGTCGACCATCAGTCGCCAGATTTCCGTTCTCGAACGGGCCGGGCTCGTGGCGCGCAGCGCCGACCCCGTGGACGCGCGGGTGCATGTGCTGCACTTGACCGCTCATGGCGAGGAGGTGCTCGCGCAGGTGAACGACGCGCGGCGGGAGGCCTTTCGGCAGCGCCTCGCCGACTGGGGCGCTGCTGATCTCGACCGCTTCGCGGCGTACCTCCTGCGGTACAACGCGACAGGTGGCGGGTCCGGCGGCGAGTCCGGCGGCGGATCCGGTGACGCGTCCGGGCCGGGATTCGTTCCGCCCGTCGAATAACAACGGGGTGCCCAACCGATAACGCGCCAATAAACGCGCGCGAAATATGAAGAAGTTGTGCACGGAAAATGCGCGATCGGGCCGGGAGACCTTCGGGGTGACCTGAGGGTTGCACCTGGAGACCCTTGTTTCTCGGCCGAACCCGTCCCTAACGTGAGGTGAACTTTCCGCAACGGGCAGGAAACCGAGAATGCCTCACGAGCACGAAACGCTCGCTCCCGCGACCCCCACATCTCCAGGCGACGGAGCGGCACCCCACCCCACTCCGGTCGCGCCGGGCCAGGCCGCCGCGCCGGTGCGGGGCCGCCCCGCACCGTACGACCGCCGCAGCACCCCGCCGGTGCGCGAAGTGCGCAAGCTCGTGCAGAAGAAGCGCGACGCGTGGTGGACCGTCCTGCTGGTCGACCCGCTCGCGACCCCTCTCGTCCGGCTCACCGCCCGCTACACCCGCATCACGCCGAACCAGATCACGTGGGCCGCGCTGGTGCTCGGCCTCGGCTCCGCGGCGCTCTTCGCGCTCGGCGACTGGCAGTGGATCGTTCTCGGCGCGGTCGTCTACCACTTCAGCTTCGTCCTCGACTGCATGGACGGGAAGGTCGCCCGCCTCACCGGGCGCGGCTCCGTCTTCGGCGCGTGGCTCGACTACATCTTCGACCGCATCCGTGTCGCCGCCTGTGCCGTGGCGCTCATGTGGGGCCAGTACCACCGCAGCGACAACACCCTCTACATCTGGCTCGCCGTGCTCGTCGTCTTCTGCGACGCGCTGCGGTACATCAACGCGCTGGAGACCTTCAAGACCCGCCTCACCATGCGGCGGCAGATCAAGGCCAGGATGCGTGCGGCGCGCAAGGCGCAGAACAGCGAACAGCTCGCCTTCATGGAGGACCTGCTGCGTGCCAACCCCGAGGCCGACATCGAGCAGGACCTCAACCGCGCGGCCGGTGCGACCGTGCCCGCCGACCCCGACGAGGACGGCTCCGAGGAACGGGGCGAGGCCCCGGCCGCGGGCCGGGCGGTCGGCCTGCCAGGCTCCGGGGACCTCGACGAGCAGGATCCGACGGTCAAGGACCCCTCGGGCTCCGGTCTGCCCGGCGCGGACGGGCAGAGCGAGGAGGACGCCTCCCCGGCCGCGGCGAAGCAGGTCATCGACCTTCAGCAGGAGTTCCGCAGGAAGTTCCCCTTCTACCTGCGTATCCGCTCCGCCCTTCTGCGCCACCGCGTCCGCCCGCACCTCGTGAGCGGCATCGAGTTCCAGATGGGTGTCTTCATCGTCGGGCCGCTCTTCGACGTGGTCCTCGGCGCCACGCTCGTCTCCGCGGCGCTCATGCTCGTCTTCGAACTGGCCATCGTCTACAAACTGCTGCTCTCCACGCGCGACTTCGGCCGCACCCTGGAGTCCATACCGCTGCCGCCCCCGGCCCTCGCCGAGGAACAGCTCGCGCAGGTCGCCGACGCCACCGGCGCCCCCTACCAGGGGCAGCAGGGGCAGCAGGGGCAGCAGGAGTACCAGGAGCAGCACGGAGCGCCGGAGCAGCACGGAGCGCCGGAGCGGCAGGGAGAGGGCCGGTGGCAGGAGGGGCAGACCGTCCCCCTCGGTACGCAGGTACCGGCGCAGCGCGGCGAGCGGGAAGGTCCGCGGTCGCCGCACTCGCCCTCCTGAGCCCTGCCGACGCGCCCTCCCGGCCCCCGCCGCCGCGGTCGCGCTCCGCCGCTGCCCCCGGCCGCCCCGCGGCACCGGGGGCAGCGGCGTTCCCCGGCCGTTGTCGGTGGCGGTGGTTACGGTGCGGGGCATGACGAGTGCTTCGATCGCCCTGCTGCGGGGCGTGAACGTGGGGACGGCGCACAAGGTGCCGATGGCGCGACTGCGCGAACTGGCCGCCGGGCTCGGGCACCGGGCCGTACGGACCCACCTCAACAGCGGGAACATCGTGTTCGTGCCGGGCGTGCCGCGCCCGCCCGAGGAACACGCCGCCGAGCTTGCCGCGCTCCTTGAGCGGGAGTTCGGCTTCGCCGTCCCGGTCCTCGTGCTCGACACGGTACGGCTGCGCGCGGCGCTCGCGGCGAACCCGTACCCCGAAGGCACCTTCCACGCCTCGCGGCTCCAGCTCGTCTTCCTCTCCGGCCCCGCGGACCCCGCCCGCTTCGCCGACCTCGACCCCGCCGCCCACGCCCCCGACGACTACCGCATCGGCGACCGCGTCCTCTACCTGCACACCCCGGACGGCATCAGCCGCTCCACGCTCGCGACCGAACTCCTGCGCCCCGCCCGCCTCCCCGGCCTCTTCACGACGACCCGCACGTGGAACACGGCGAACAAACTCCTCGCCCTCGCGGAGCGGGCGGAGGAGGATACGGGCCCATGACAGCCGACGCACGGCGGGGAAGCCGCCCCGACCCGGATGATCCCTGCCTCGCCGAGGTGGTCGCCCGCGAGCTGCGGATGCTCCGCCCCGAGGTGCGCCGCGATCCGGCCGCCCTCCTGCGCGACCTGCACCCGGAGTTCCACGAGATCGGCGCCTCGGGACGGCTCTGGGACCGCGCCTCGGTCGCCGCCGTGCTCGCGCCCGCGACCGGCCCCGACGACACGCCGAGCCGGGTCACGGCCATGACCGCGACCCGGCTCGCCCCCGACCTCGTACACCTGCGCTGGGACACCGACGAGGGCGACCGCACCGTGCACCGCACCTCGCTGTGGCGCCGCGAGCCCGGCTCGGGGGAGTGGCTGCTGTGGTTCCACCAGGGGACGCCCCGCACCCGAGGGACCCCCCACACCGGGGGGACGCCGTACCCCCCGCGGACGCCGTGCCGCCCGGGCACGCCCTCCGCCCCGGGCACACCGGACGGGGTACCCCCGCGCCCCTGACGGCGGTACCCCGTCCGTGAGGCACCCCGTCCGTGAACCGGTGGGTCCCGCGGTCCTCCGCTCCGTCAGCCGTCGAGCGCGAAGCCCTCCAGGCCCCGCAGCCACGCCAGGCGGGCCGCCTCGTGGTGGGTGCCGCCGCCCTCGTGGCCGTTGAACTCGTAGACCTTGATGTCCTTCTCCTCGACCGGGTACGCGTTGTACGCCGCGTACACCGTCGACGGCGGGCAGACCTGGTCCTCCAGGGCCGTCGAGAAGAGCGCGGGCGCGGTGCCGCGCGCGGCGAAGTGCACGCCGTCGAAGTAGGCGAGCGTGGAGCGCACGGCGGCGACGCGGTCGCGGAAGACGTTCAGGTACGCGCCGATCTCGCGGTAGGGGTGCCTGTCGGTGAGCGTCGTCGCCCGCGGGAAGTCGCACAGGAACGGCACGTTGGGCGCGATGCCCGCGAGGTCGGGCACGAGACCGCCGACCGCGAGCGTGATCCCGCCGCCCTGGCTGTTGCCCGTCGCGACGGTCCTGCTCGCGTCGGTCAGCGGGTGCGAGCGCGCCGCCTCCACGGCCCGTACCGCGTCCGTGAAGACCCGCCGGTAGTAGTACGTGTCCGGGTCCTCGATCCCGCGCGTCATGTAGCCGGGCACGGCCGGTCCGCTGCCGCCCGGGTCCACGGTGTCGCCGCCGCCCCAGCCCGCGCCCTGCCCGCGCGTGTCCATCACGAAGTGCGCGTAGCCCGCGCTCGCGGTGAGCAGGTGGGTGTGCGGAAGGCCGCGCCCGCCCCCGTACCCGACGAACTCCACGACGAGCGGCAGCGGTTCACTCGTGCCCGCGGGCAGCACGAGCCAGCCGCGTATCCGGTCGCCGCCGAAACCGGAGAAGCTCGCGTCGTACACGTCGACGGTCGTCAGCGGGACGTCGACGCGCGCGAAACGGGCGTCGAGCGGGTGCGCGCGGGTCTCGGCGAGCGTCCGGTTCCAGAAGGCGTCGAAGTCCTCCGGTTCCACGGAGGCGCTGCGATAGCCGGGCAGCTTGTCGAGTGACAGGTCGAACAGGGCCATAGGGGCCTCTCCTCATCGCACAGAAGTCATCGCACGGAAGTCCTTGCACAGCGGCTCACGGAAGCACACCGGCACGGTGCGTCGACCCCGGGCGGCACGAGGGCGACGCCCCACGCTATGCCGCCGGACCCCGTCGGGGGAACGGCGTGCGGGAGAAAGCGCTTCCTGCGGGCTGAGGTGCGAAGGCTTCGCGCCGTGGCGCGGGGCGTGTCGCGTCGCGGGGCGTGTCACGGCGCGGCACCGCTCACTCCTGCGTCGGCAGCCAGCTCCCGTGCAGCCCGAGCGGGACCCGGACAGGGATACGCACCTCGGCGACCGGGCCCGAGCCCGGGTCCGCCGCGGGCAGGACGAGGAGACTGCTCGACCCGTCGGTGCGGTCCGTCGCGAAGGTGAGCCACCAGCCGCGCGCGCTGTCCCGTGTGCCCGGCTCGGGCGCGAAGACCGGTTCGCCCACCGCGAGGTCGCCCGCGTCCCAGCTCACGGCGGTGATCTCGGGCCCGCCCACCTCGTAGAAGCGCAGCGCGTCGTACTCGCCCGGCAGCAGGTCCCGCGCGCGCCCGCTGCCCGCGGCGACGGCGAGGCGGTCGTACGGGCGCGAGAGCGCGCGGTCGTCGATACGCGGCAGCTCGACGCGCGCGTCGTCGAGCCGGGTGCGGCGCACCGTGCCCGCGACGGGATCGACGACGGCGCGCGTGAGCCCGTGCGCCGCACCGGGCGCGGAACGGCGTTCGGGGCGCGCGCCGAGGGACAGCTCGGGCCACTGCACGTAGTCGAGGACGACGTGCCCGTCCCCGGGCCGCTCGTAGGCGTTGACGGTGTGCCACAGCCAGAACGCCTCGTCCTCCGCCCAGCGCACGGGGCCGCCGTCGCGCGGGATCAGTGCGAGTCGCGTGCCGCGCTCGGGACGCCAGTGGAGGAAGGAGCCGCCGCGCAGGGCCTCGTCGAGAGTGAAGAACGCGGGTGCCAGGACGAGGACGAGGTAGCGCTCGGTGAGCGCCATGTCGTGGATCATGCGCGGCTCGTCCACGCCGTCGACCGGCGTCGGGCCGCGCCGTACCGCCCCGTCGGGGCCGATCACGGACCACGTGAGGTACGGGGGCTCCAGCGCGTAGCAGAACGCGGCCAGCTCGCCCGTCACCGGATCGGCCTTGGGGTGCGCCGTGATCCCCGCGGGCAGCCGCCCGTCGAAGGTCTCCCTGCCGAGCGTGTCGAGCCCGGGGGCGAGGCGGTACGGGCAGTCCGACTCGGCGAGCGCGAGGAGCCGCCCCGCGTGCCGGACGACGTTGATGTCGGGCAGCGGCTTGAAGGTCCCTGCGAGGTCCTCGCCGACCTCGGAGGCGTCCGGGAGGATCAGCGACTCCAGGCCGCCCCACAGCGCCCGCCCGGCCCGCTCCTCGGCGCGCATCGCCTCGGTCCGCACGAACCTGTTCCGGTAGCGGGCGCGGCCGCCCGAGAGCCAGACGCCGTGCACCATGCCGTCCCCGTCGAGCGGGTAGAGGTAGCTGCCGACCGGCGTGAACCGGGGGTTGGGCCCGTTGCGCAGGTACACCCCGTCCAGCGCGTCGGGCAGCTCCCCCACGACCTCCAGGCCGGGGGCGTCGGCCTCGTCGGTCACCGGCGCGAAGGGGCCGGAGAGGTGGGGGACCCGGGTGGGGTCGAAGGGCGTGGGCATGGGGCCATGATGGGGCGAACCGGGCGGGAGCGCACACCGGGCCGGGCCCCCGCGGCCCCGGCGGCGGCCCCCGCGGGAGCCGGTCGGCGCCGCTGTGGCAGGCTCCCCCGTATGCGCTACATCGTGATCGGGGCAGGGGCCGTCGGCGGGACCGTGGGGGCGCGGCTCGCGGGGAGCGGGTGCGAGGTGGTGTGCGTCGCGCGCGGGGCACACCGCGAGGCCCTGGAGCGGGACGGGCTGCGGCTCGTGACGCCCGAAGGGGCGCACGTGCACCGGGTGCCCGTCGTCGGCGGGCCCGAGGAACTGGGCGAGCTGCGCGCCGACGACGTGCTGCTGCTCGCCGTCAAGAGCCAGGACACCGTGGCGGCGCTCGACGCGTGGGCGCCGCGCCCTGTCGCGGGCGGCGGTACGGCGGGGGAGCGGCTGCCCGTGCTGTGCCTCCAGAACGGCGTGGCGAACGAGCGCATGGCGCTGCGCCGCTTCGCGCGGGTCATCGGCGTGTGCGTATGGCTGCCGGCCACGTACGTCGAAGCGGGCACCGTCGGCGCGGGCGGCGCCCCGCTCACCGGCATCCTCCACCTCGGCACCTACCCGCGGGGCCGCACCGAGCCCGTACTCGAAGCCGTCGCCGCCGACCTGCGCGCGAGCCACTTCGACGCGCCGCTGCCCGACGACGTCATGCCCTGGAAGTACGCCAAGCTGCTCGGCAACCTCGCCAACGCCGTCGAGGCCCTGACTGGGCCCGTCGAGGGGCCCGAGGCGCTCGCCCTCGTCGAGGCGGCGCGCGCGGAAGGCTCCGCGGTACTCGAAGCAGCCGGAATCGCCGCGACGAGCGAGGAGGAGGCGCGGCGCGTGCGCGGCGACCGCGTCGAGCTGCGACCGCTCCCCGGAATCCCGCGCGGCGGCGGCTCCACGTGGCAGAGCCTGACACGCGGCGCCGCCTCGGCCGAGGCCGACTGGCTCAACGGCGAGATCGTCCTCACCGGCCGTCTCCACGACGTCCCCGCACCGGTCAACGAGACCCTGCGCACGCTCGTCAACGAGGCGGTGCGCGCGGGCAGGGGGGCGGGCGCCTACACCGTCGCGGAGGTACGGGAGCGGATCGCGGCCGTACGGGGCTAGACGCCGCCGGCGCCGGAGGAGCCCTCGTGGCGCCCCGCCCACGCCTGCGCCGTCGACGTCAGGAGGCACGTCACGTGGCCGTTGTCCTCCTTGATCTCGCGGCGGCGCTCGTAGCCGAGGCGTTCGAGGAGGGTGAGGGAGGGGGTGTTGTTCGCGTCGACGGTCGCGTGGACCTCCGCGAGGCCGAGGGTCCCGTGACCGTACGCGGTGAGCGCGGCGGCGACCTCGGTGCCGAGCCCCTGGCGGTGGTGGCGCGGCGCGAGCCCGTAGATGATCTCGTGCCCGTCGAGCCACGGCGCAGGCGAGGGCTTGATCTCGGCGTGCCCGGCGTACGCGCCCGCGAGACGCACCGCCCACACGGGGAAGCGCTCCTCCGCGTAGACGTAGCTGAAGATCCGCCCGAACAGGGCACGGTCCTGCTCGGGCGACTGCATGCCGTCGCCGAAGTGCTCGCCGAAGGCGGCCGTCTGGAAGAGGGCGACGAAGTCCTCCTCGTCGGCACGGACGTACGGGCTCAGTACCAGGCGCTCGGTGCGCAGTTCCGGAGTCACCCGGCCCACCATAGTGGGGATCTTCGAACGGCTGTACGTCAGGCCGCCGCCGCGAGCCGCGGGGCCCGCGCGAGCAGCGCGTCCTCGTACCGCCGTACGAGGAGCCGCGCGACCTCGGGCGCGGGGCCCAGCTCCCGCGCCAGGACGTCCGCGCCCGCCTCGCGCGCGCCCCGCGCGATGCGGTCGGGCAGGAAGCCGGGCGCGAGGACGTACGGGGCGACAGCGATCCGCGCCCAGCCCGCCGCGCGCAGCGCCCCCACCGCCTCCTCGGTACGCGGACCGCGCGCCGAGGCGTACGCGAGCCGTACCGCGCCCCAGCCGGCGCCCCGCCACTGCCGCGCGAGCCCGTCGAGCACGGCGGCGGCCTCGGGATCGCTCGACCCGGCCGAGGCGAGCACGACCGCGGTCGACGCGCGCTCGGCACGCCGTACCCCCGCCTCGGCGAGCCGCCGCTCCAGGGCCGCGGTGAGCAGCGGCGAGGGACCGAGCACGCGCGCGAGCCGCACCCGCACCCCGGGGGCGGGCAGCGCGCGCGTCGCCGCTTCGAGCACCGCGGGGATGTCGCTCTTCGCGTGGAAGGCACGCGTGAGCAGCAGCGGCAGCGCGACGACCTCGTGCGCGCCCGCGGCGGCGAGCCGTGCGAGCGCGTCCGGCACGGACGGCTCCGTGAAGTCGAGGAAGGCCGGCTCCACGGTGACCCCCGGCCGCGAACGCCGTACCCGCGCCACCAGTTCGCGCACGCTCGCGGCATGGCGGCGGTCGCGGCTGCCGTGCGCGACGACGAGAAGCGCGGGACGGGGGTGGTGCATGGTTCAGCTCCTGACGAGCAGCCCGCGCGTGCGCAGCACCCTGCGCTCCAGCGGGCTGAAGATGAGCAGATCGATCGCGATGCCCACGATCAGGATGAGGAAGATCGCGAGGAACACCATCGGCATACTGCTGTTGGTACGGCCGTTCTCCAGCAACTGCCCCAGACCGATGCCGAGATCGGGCGAGGAGGCGATGATCTCCGCGGCCATGAGCGAGCGCCACGAGAACGCCCAGCCCTGCTTGAGGCCCGCGAGATAGCCGGGCAGCGCGGCGGGCAGCACGATGTGCCAGGTCCCGCGCAGCCCCGTCGCACCGAGCGTGCGCCCGGCCCGCAGGTACAGCGGCGGCACCTGATCGACGCCCGAGACAAGGCCGTTGGCGATCGAGGGCACCGCACCGAGCAGGATCACGGCGTACATCATCGAGCTGTTAAGGCCGAGCCACAGCACGGCGGGCGGCACCCACGCCACCGAGGGCAGCGACTGGAGACCGGACAGGATCGGCCCGATCGCCGCGCGCACGAACCGCACGCGCGAGACGAGCAGCCCGAGCGGCGTGCCGATGACGAGCGCCAGCAGGAAGCCGAACAGGCCGCGTTCGACGCTCGTCCAGATGTAGCCGAGCAGCTTCCCCTGCGTCCACGCGTCGCTCAGCTCGCCCCACACCGCGCCAGGCGAGGGCAGCTTGTACGAGTCGGTGACCTTCGCCCAGACCAGGATCTGCCACACGGCGAGGACGAGGACGACAGAGACGAGGGGCGGCAGGACCTTGCGGACCAGGACCTCGCGGGCCCCGGCCCGCGGGGTGCCGCCCCCGCCACCCGCCGCTTCGAGCGCGTCGAGCCCGGCCAGGTCGCCCTGCTCCGGCTCCCCGGGACCAACGCCCTTGTCGAGCGGCGTACGTGTGTCAGTGCTGGCCATGACGGCGGATCTCCCCCCGCAGTTCCTCGGTGATCTCGGCGGACAGCTCCGCCACGGCGGTGTCCTCGATACGGCGCGGCTGCGGGATGTCCACGCGCCACTCGCGCGCGATCCTGCCCGGCCGCGAGGAGAGCAGCACGACGCGCTCGGCGAGCCGCACCGCCTCGCGCACGTTGTGCGTCACGAAGAGCACCGAGAGCCGCGTCTCGCGCCACACCCGGGTCAGCTCGTCGTGCAGCAGGTCCCTGGTGATCGCGTCGAGCGCGGCGAACGGCTCGTCCATGAGCAGGAGCCGACTGTCCTGCGCGAGCGCGCGGGCGAGCGCGACGCGCTGGCGCATCCCGCCCGACAGCTCGTGCACCCGCTTCCCGTACGCCCCTTCGAGCCGTACGACGTTCAGCAACTCCTCGGCGCGCTCCTTGCGTTCGGGCCTCGGCACGCCGCGCAGCTTGAGTGCCAGCTCGATGTTCTTGCCCGCCGTGAGCCACGGGAACAGCGCGTGTTCCTGGAACATGAGCGCGGGCCGCGCGCCCGGCGTGCTGATCTCGCCCGCCGAGGGCGCGTCGAGCCCGGCGACGAGGTTGAGCAGCGTCGACTTGCCGCAGCCCGAGGCCCCGAGGAGGGTCACGAACTCGCCGGGGGCGACGTCGAGCGAGATGTCGTCGAGCACGAGGTGCTGCCCGGCGGGAGTGGGAAAGGACTTGGAGACGTGGGCGAGCCGGGCGGCAGGCCCCGCGTCACGCGTACTGCCGTCCGTGGCATCGGCGTACGTCGTCGCCATGAGACACCTCCTGAAGACGGGGCGGGGGATGGGCGCTATGGGTACGGGGGCGAGGAGGGGGCAGAGGGCGCGGTGCCGGTACGGCGGCACCGCGCCCCGCGCCGTCACTTCACGCCGAGACCGGCGTCGTCCACCGCCGGGCGGCCATCGGCCTTGAGCACCTTGTTGAGCGGCCCGAGGTCGTAGATCCCCTTGAGCTGCGGCTTCTTGAGGAGCCCCGCCTTGACCGCGTGGTCGGCCTCGGCCTGGAGCGTCGCGGCGAGCGGGTCGTCGAGAATCTCGATGGACTTCCACGCCGGGTCGAGCTGATCGGCGGGCAGCGCCTTGCCGCTCAGCTTCTTCAGCGCGTCGTTCGCCGCGGTCTTCGCCGCCTCGTCGTTGGCCTTGATCCACTCATTGGTCGTGACCGAGCCGCGCAGCACCGCCTCGACGACGTCCGCGTGCTCGCTCAGGAACTTCTGCGACACGATGATGTTCGTGATCACGAACTTCTTGTCGGGCCACAGGTCCCGCTCGTCCAGAAGCTCCTTCGCGCCCTCCGAGACGAGCTTCGACGCGGTCGGCTCGGGCACCCAGGCGCCGTCGATGGAACCGGACTTGTAGGCGTCGGGCGTCACCTTGTTGTCCGAGCGGACGACGGAGACATCGCCCTTGCCGCTCTGCGCGTCGACCTTCCAGCCCTTCTCCGCCACCCAGTTGAGGAAGGCGACGTCCTGCGTGTTGCCGAGCTGCGGGGTCGCGATGCGCTTGCCCTTGACGTCGTCGAGCGACGTGATCTTCTTCGGGTTGACGACGAGCTTGACCCCGCCCGATGCCGAACCCCCAATGATCCGCAGGGACTTGCCCTGCGACTGCGTGAAGCCGTTGATGGCGGGGGAGGGCCCGATGAAACCGATGTCGATCGAACCGGAGTTGAGCGCCTCGATCTCGGAGGGGCCGGCGTTGAAGGTCGAGGGCTTGACCGTCGTCGCGCCCAGCTCCTTCTGGAAGAGACCCTTCTCGATGCCGACGAGGGCGGTCGCGTGGGTGAGGTTCGGGAAGTACCCGATCCGCACGCTCGACGCCGAGAGCTTCTTGGCGTCGGCGGCCACGGGCGCCTTCGACGCCTTGTCGTCGTCGTCCGAGTCCGAGCCGTAGCCGCAGGCCGTGGCGACGAGGGCGAGCAGGGGCAGGGCGGTGGCCGCGGCGAGCGAGCGGCGCAGTCTTGCGGAAGGCACGGGAGGGGGTCCTCTCGTTGGCCCGGTCCTCGTCGGGTCCCCGTGGGGGAGGGTCGTCAGGAGGCTTCGGGGCGGATGGAAGGTCTTCGGTGGTGGTGCGCGGGGAACGCGCGGGCGTTCCCCCGGGGACGGCGCGGGCCGCGGTTCACACACATCGCGCGACACCCCCGGTCCCGGCGCCCAGCGCGCCGCTGCCCACCCGGCCGCCCTCCTTGGCGAAACCGCTGTACGCGTCCCTGAACACGGCGCGGGCCGCGCGCGCGGCGGCGTCGCGGGACCCGGGGGAGTCCCCGAACACGGCGGCGTCGCGGGACCCGGCGGCGCCGAACACGGCGGTGTCGCGGGACCCGGCGGCGGGCGTGCCGCCCGTCCCGCGTACCGCCACCGCTCCTTGCCACGTCATCAGAAGTCCCAGCCCTCGTCGTCCGCGGCGACGGGCTCGGCGGAAGCGGCGTTCCCGCCGAAGGCCTCGCCCGCCATCCCGGCCGCGAGCGTCGCGCCGTCCGCAGGGTCGATGAGCAGGAAGGACCCGGTACGGCGCGAGCCCGCGTAGTCGTCGAGCGCGAGCGGCTCCGCGGTGCGCACCACGACGCGGCCGATGTCGTTGGCGACGAGCCGCCCCGGCGCCGCGTGCTGCGTGAGGTCGTCGAGCGAGAGCCGCGAGGGGATCTCCTGGACGATCGCCTTGACCGTCCGGGTCGTGTGCTTGAGCAGCACGCGGTGCCCGACCGTCAGCGGCGTGTCCGCGACGTGGCACACGGTCGCCGTCACCTCGCGCGTCACCGCGGGGAGTTCACCGGCCGGGGCGATCAGGTCGCCGCGCGAGACGTCGAGATCGTCGGCGAGCCGCACGGTCACCGACTGCGGGGCCCAGGCGATGTCGACCTCCTGGCCGAGCGCGTCGATCCCGGCGATCGTGCTCGTACGGCCCGAGGGCAGCACCGTGACGGGTTGCCCGACGCGCAGCGCCCCGGAGGCCACCTGGCCCGCGTAGCCGCGGTAGTCGGGGTGCTCCGCCGACTGCGGGCGGATCACGTACTGCACGGGGAACCGGGCCGGACAGCCGGTGAGGTCGTGGCTGACGGGGACCGTCTCCAGGTGTTCGAGCACCGTCGGGCCGCCGTACCAGTCCATGCGCGCCGACGCCTCCACGACGTTGTCCCCCGCGAGCGCCGAGATCGGGATCGCTGTCACCTCGGGGACGCCCAGGCGCGTCGCGTACGCCGTGAACTCCTCGGCGATGGCGGCGAAGACGGGCTCCGCGTACTCCACGAGGTCCATCTTGTTGACCGCGAGGACGACGTGCGGGACGCGCAGCAGCGCGGCGACCGCCGCGTGCCTGCGGGTCTGCTCCACGACGCCGTTGCGCGCGTCGACGAGCACGACGGCGAGTTCGGCCGTCGACGCGCCCGTCACCATGTTCCGCGTGTACTGCACGTGCCCCGGCGTGTCCGCGAGGATGAAGCGGCGGCGCGGGGTCGCGAAGTAGCGGTAGGCGACATCGATCGTGATGCCCTGCTCGCGTTCGGCGCGCAGGCCGTCCGTGAGCAGCGCGAGGTCGGGGCCCGAGCGGCCCCGGCTCCGCGAGGCGCGCTCGACGGCTTCGAGCTGGTCGGTCAGGACCGACTTGGAGTCGTGCAGGAGCCGCCCGACGAGCGTGGACTTGCCGTCGTCGACGGAACCCGCCGTCGCGAAACGCAGGAGCGTCGTCGCACGCGTGTCCAGGGCCTGAGTGGTCGTCATGGCTAGAAATACCCCTCGCGCTTGCGGTCCTCCATAGCGGCTTCGGAGAGCTTGTCGTCGGCGCGGGTCGCGCCGCGCTCGGTGAGCCGCGACGCGGCGATCTCCGCGATCACCGCGTCGAGCGTCCTCGCGTCCGAGTCGACGGCCCCCGTGCACGACATGTCGCCGACCGTGCGGTAGCGCACGAGCCGCCGTTCGACAGGCTCGCCCTCCTTCGGGCCGCCCCACTCACCGGCCGTGAGCCACATCCCGCCGCGCGGGAACACGTCCCGCTCGTGCGCGAAGTAGATCTCGGGGAGCGCGATGGACTCGCGGGCGATGTACTGCCACACGTCCAGCTCGGTCCAGTTGGAGAGCGGGAAGACCCGCACGTGCTCGCCCGGCGCGTGCCGCCCGTTGTACAGCTGCCACAGCTCGGGGCGCTGGCGGCGCGGGTCCCACTGCGAGAACTCGTCGCGCAGCGAGAACACCCGCTCCTTCGCGCGCGCCTTCTCCTCGTCGCGCCGCCCGCCGCCGAACACGGCGTCGAAACGGTGCTCCCTGATGGCCTCGGTGAGCGGCACGGTCTGGAGCGGGTTGCGGGTGCCGTCCGGGCGCTCGCGCAATGTCCCGTTGTCGATGTACTCCTGCACGGAGGCCACGTGCAGCCGCAGCCCGTGCTCCGCGACGACGCGGTCCCTGTAGGCGAGGACCTCGGGGAAGTTGTGCCCCGTGTCCACGTGCAGCAGCGCGAAGGGCACGGGCGCGGGCGCGAAGGCCTTGAGCGCCAGGTGCAGCATCACGATCGAGTCCTTGCCGCCCGAGAAGAGGATCACCGGGCGCTCGAACTCGCCCGCCACCTCCCGGAAGATGTGCACCGCCTCGGATTCGAGCACGTCCAGGTGGCTCAGCGCGAACGGGCTCTCGGTACCGCTCCCCGCGGTCGTCGCCGTCGTCGTCATGCCAGTCCCCTCTCCGTGAGCAGCGCGTGCAGCGCGGCGGCCGAATCGGCGACCGACTGCGTGTGCGACTCGATCCGCAGGTCGGGTGCCGCGGGGGCCTCGTAGGGGTCGTCGACCCCGGTGAGTCCCTTCAGATCCCCGGCCGCCTGCCTGGCGTACAGCCCCTTCACGTCCCGCTCGGCGCACACCTCGACGGGCGTCGCCACATGCACCTCCAGGTACGGGGTGCCCTCGGCCTGGTGCCGCTTGCGCACCGCCTCGCGGCTGTCCGCGTACGGCGCGATGACCGGTACCAGGGCCAGCACGCCGTGCGAGGCGAGGAGTTCGGCGACGAAGCCGATCCGCTGGACGTTCGTGTCCCGGTCGGCGCGCGTGAAGCCGAGCCCCGCCGAGAGGAAGGCGCGGATCTCGTCGCCGTCGAGCACCTCCGTCCTGCGGCCTTCGGCGCGCAGCCGCTCGGCCAGCGCGTAGGCGATCGTGGTCTTGCCCGCGCTCGGCAGTCCGGTGAGCCAGACCGTCGCTCCCGTCACCTCGTACCCCTCCTCGTGCCCGGTCGTCCCTCCGGGCGTCTCGCCGTGTCGTCCCGCCGTGTCGTTCCGCCTGCGTCCGCCCGCGGTGCTCAGCCGTGCAGACCGCACTCCGTCTTCGCGCGTCCGGCCCAGCGGCCCGCGCGCGCGTCCTCGCCCGCGAGCAGCCTGCGGGTGCAGGGCGCGCAGCCCACCGAGCCGTAGCCGTCCATGAGCAACGGGTTGGTGAGCACGCCGTGTTCGGCGACGTAGGCGTCCACGTCGTCCTGCGTCCAGCGGGCGATGGGCGAGACCTTCACCTTGCGGCGCTTCTCGTCCCAGCCGACGACAGGCGTGTGCGCGCGGGTCGGTGACTCGTCGCGGCGCAAACCCGTCGCCCAGGCGCGGTAGTTGCCCAGGCCCTCGGCGAGCGGCGCGACCTTGCGCAGGGCGCAGCACAGGTCGGGGTCGCGGTCGTGGAGCTTCGGACCGTACTCGGCGTCCTGCTCGGCGACGGTCTGGCGCGGCGTGAGGGTCAGGACGTTGACGTCCATGACGGCGTCCACCGCGTCGCGCGTGCCGATCGTCTCGGGGAAGTGGTAGCCGGTGTCGAGGAAGACGACGTCCACGCCGGGGCGCGCCCGCGAGGCGAGGTGCGCGACGACGGCGTCCTCCATCGAGGAGGTGACGCAGAAGCGGTCCCCGAAGGTGCTGGTCGCCCAGCGCAGGATGTCGAGCGCTTCGGCGTCTTCGAGTGCGCGGCCCGCCTGCTCGGCGAGCGCGCGCAGCTCGTCGTCGGTGAGGCTGCCGGGGTCCGTGGCGGGTATGCCGGGGTGGCTCATGTCCGTTGTTCCCCTTCGCCGTTGGGGTCTTCGGTGGTGGTACGGGCGGGCGGCGCCCCCTCGGGCGCGGACGCGGCCTCGCGGGCGAAGCCGCGCGCGAGCAGGCCCAGGAAGCCGAGGCGGAAGGCCCGGTTGCAGGCGGCGCACTCCCACGTGCCGTGCCCCTCCTCGCCCGGGCGCAGGTCCTCGTCGCCGCAGTACGGGCAGTAGAAGGGCACCGCGCGCTGGGTGCCGGCGCTCGGCCGGCTCACGACAGGGCCTCCTGCGGGGCGCGGCCCGCCCAGGCGGCGAAGCGCTCGCCGTCCTCGCGCTCGGCGAGGTAGCGGCGCAGCACGCGCTCGACGTAGTCGGGCAGTTCCTCCGCCGTCACCTTGAGCCCGCGCACCTTGCGGCCGAAACCGGCCTCCAGGCCGAGTGCCCCGCCCAAGTGCACCTGGAAGCCCTCCACCTGACGCCCCTCGCTGTCCAGGACCAGCTGGCCCTTGAGGCCGATGTCGGCGACCTGGATGCGGGCGCAGGCGTTCGGGCAGCCGTTGACGTGGATCGTGAGCGGTTCGTCGAACTCCGGGAGGCGGCGCTCCAGTTCGTTGATGAGCGCGGCGCCGCGCGCCTTCGTCTCGACGATCGCGAGTTTGCAGAACTCGATGCCCGTGCAGGCCATCGTGCCGCGCCGGAACGGCGAGGGGGTCACCTGGAAGTCCAGCGCCTCCAGGCCCGCGACGAGCGAGTCGACGCGCTCCTCGGGCACGTCGAGCACGAGCATCTTCTGCTCGACGGTCGTCCGCAGCCGGTCGGAGCCGTGCTCGGCCGCGAGGTCGGCGATCTTGCTGAGCAGGGTGCCGTCCACGCGTCCGACGCGCGGCGCGAAACCGACGTAGAACCGCCCGTCCTTCTGCCGGTGCACGCCGACGTGGTCGCGCCAGCGGGCGACGGGCTCGGCGGGCGCGGGCCCGTCGACGAGCTTGCGCAGGAGGTACTCGTCCTCCAGGACCTGCCGGAACTTCTCCGCGCCCCAGTCGGCGACGAGGAACTTCAGGCGGGCGCGGGTGCGCAGGCGCCGGTAACCGTAGTCGCGGAACACGGAGATGACCCCGATGTGCACATCGGCGACCTCCTCCAGCGGTACCCACGCGCCGAGCCGCACGCCGAGCTTCGGGTTCGTCGAGAGCCCGCCGCCGACCCACAGGTCGAACCCGGGCCCGTGCTCGGGGTGTTCGACGCCCACGAAGGCGATGTCGTTGATCTCGTGCGCCACGTCCAGCAGCGGCGAACCGGAGATCGCCGTCTTGAACTTCCGTGGCAGGTTGGAGAATTCGGGGTTCCCGATGACCCGGCGCTGGATCTCGTCGATCGCGGGGGTCCCGTCGATGATCTCGTCCTCGGCGATCCCCGCGACCGGGGAGCCGAGCACGACGCGCGGGGTGTCGCCGCAGGCCTCCGTCGTCGAGAGCCCGACACCCTCCAGACGCCGCCAGATCTCCGGGACGTCCTCGATCCTGATCCAGTGGAACTGCACGTTCTGCCGGTCGGTGAGATCGGCGGTGCCGCGCGCGAACTCCTGCGAGATCTCGCCGATGACGCGCAGCTGCGCGGTGCTCAGGCGGCCGCCGTCGATGCGGACGCGCAGCATGAAGTACTCGTCGTCCAGCTCCTCCGGCTCCAGGATCGCCGTCTTGCCGCCGTCGATCCCCGGCCGCCGCTGCGTGTACAGGCCCCACCAGCGCATGCGCCCGCGCAGGTCGTTGGGGTCGATCGAGTCGAAACCGGCCTTCGAGTAGATCGTCTCGATACGCGTCCGTACGTGGAGACCGTCGTCGTCCTTCTTGAACTGCTCGTTGCCGTTGAGCGGGGTGAAGTGCCCGACCGCCCACTGGCCTTCACCACGGTGACGGCTCGCTTTGCGGCGGGGAGCGGCGGGGGGCGTCGGGGCGTCGGCCATGACGGTACGTCCTTCGGGGCGTGCGGGGCGCTGCCCGCGCTGACGGGGCGCCGCGGCGCGGCGAGCGGGCAGGCGGCGGCTCGGGCCTGCGGAGACGGGCGGCCGTGCGCGGCGCTGCGCAGGCGGGGGAGAGGGCGGCCGCGGGGTGAACGGGCCGCGGGGGACGGGGCGGTGGGTCCGTCAGCGCGCCCGACAGATGGCGCTGGACATGCGGCAGAGATCGACGTGGCGCCGACTCACCAAGGCGATTCCAGCAGAAGACATGGCGGAAGCCTGGCACGGGGGGATTGGGGGAGTCCACCGCCGTCCAAGGAATGGACGCAGACGTATCGGTATATGGACGGTGTGGTGGGGCGGGCACGCGGGGACCGGCCTCGCGCGGCTCCCGCCCGGGCCCCGCTCCCCGCACGCCGGAGAGGCAGGAGCGCGGCCGGGGCCCCGTCCCCCCGGCGTGAGCGCGGCGCGGTCCCGCCCCTCCCGCCCCTCCGGCGCCATCGCGGCCGAAGCCCCGCCCCTCCGGCCGCCTCAGCGCGCGAGCGCCCCCGGCCAGGGACCAGGTGTTGCCACCGTCTCCTCCCGCTCCACCTCCGTCCGGTACACGCGAAAGCCCCTGCGCGTGTAGTTCGCCCGCGCGTGGGGGCCGTCCTTGCTGCACGTGTGGAGCCAGACGCGGCCCTCGGGGCCCGCGAGGTCCCAGGCCCGCGCGGTCGCGTACGACAGGAGGTGGGCGCCGATGCGGCGGCCGCGGAAGGCGGGCAGGAGGCCGAAGTGGACGATCTCCACCGAGCCGTCCTCGCGCGGCGCCAGTTCCGCGTACCCCGCGGGGGTGCCGCGCTCGTACGCCACCCACGTCTGCGTGCCCTCCAGCTCCTTCGCCCAGCGGGCGTAGTCCCAGGAGAGCCGGTCGGTCCAGGTGACGTCCTGGCCGACGGCCGTGTAGAGGAACCGGCTCAGCTCGGGGGACTCGATCTCGGCGCGCTGGACGTGTACCCCCTCGGGGGCGGGCACGGGCGCCCCCGCGTCGGCGGGCGAGGTCTGCTCCAGGTACCAGGTGGTGACGTCGACGGTGCTCATGGGCTCAGGGAATCACGCGCGCCGCCCGGCTCCCCTGTGGCCCCCCTGCCCCGTACCACCACCGGCGACTGCGAGAAGGGCAGCAGGTCGCCGGGGCCGCTCGGCAGCCGCAGCTCCGTCTCCCAGCCGTCCCTGAAGCGGTACGGGCGGTGGTCGAGCACGCCGTGCAGCCTCCGCCGCAGCCGGGACAGCTCGGCCCGTACCGTCACCGTCCTGCCCGCGTCGCCGAAGAGATCCAGCGCGAGCTGCGCCGCCGTACGGCCCTCGCGGTGCACGGCGAGCACGTACAGGATCTCCGCGTGGCGCGGACTCAGCCGCGCCGACCAGCTCCCGGCCCCGCCTGCCGCGACCGTGAGCACGGCACGGCGCCCGCCCGTGAGGTCGAGGACGATACGGCCAGGCTCCGCACCCCGCTCCGCGGTCTCCTCGCGCACGCGCAGCAGCCAGCCCCCCGGCAGCGGTTCGACCGCGCACAGGCCGAGGCCCGGCAGGTCGAGCGTGTCTCCGGGAGCCGCGGGCAAGGGCAGGCGGCGCGGGGGCGTGAGGCCCGTGGCGCCCGCGACCCACCCCTGCGGGTCCACGGCGACGGCGGGCCCGGCGATGCGGCTCAGGATCGGCGCGGCGACCGCGCGCAGCACCTCCACCGACTCCAGGTGCCGCAGCCGCAGCTCCGTCTCCGCGAGCCGGGTCACCGACTCGACGAGCGCCAGCGCCGCCGGGTGGAACGTCGACCGGGGGCCGCTGAGGTCCACGACGCCGATCAGCCGCCCGTCGCGCGGGTCGTGGAGCGGCGCCGCGGCGCACGTCCACCGGTGCAGCACCCGGACGAAGTGCTCCCCGCCGTGCACCTGCACCGCGGTGCCCGTCGCGAGCGCCGTACCGATCGCGTTGGTGCCCGTCGCCCGCTCCTCCCACGCGGCGCCCTCGGCGAGCGAGATCGTGTTCGCGAGCCGCAGCGTGCGCCGGTCCCCCGAGCGCCACAGGACCCGGCCCTCGGCGTCCGCGACGATCATCACCTGGCCCGCGGACCGCGCGGCCCCGGCGAGCCCGCGCCCGAGGTCGGGCAGCACCTCGCGCAGCGTCGACGTACGCCGCCGCCCCTCCAGGACCTCGCGGTCGAGACGTTCGCTCTCGGTGCCCTGGCCGGGGACGACGCCGTCCCTGCTGACGCGGCGCCAGGAGGCGTCGATGACAGGGCGCGGCGGCGCCCCCTCTCCCCGTCGTGCGGCGGTGGGCGGGGACGGAGGCTGCGTGCGCTGCACGTGCGGCTCCCGGATGGTTCTCGTCGGTTACGTACCGGTCCCTCCGCGGGTGCCGGTGCTGCGGGTCCCATCCTGCTGCCCGGGGCGCCGTCCGCGCCGCTAATCGGCCAAGCCCGGTGCAACCTTCCGCAACTCTCGCGCGCCGCGCGCCCCGCGCGCGATGCTGAGGGCGGCACCCGCGAGGGTGCCCGCGCCTTACGGGGCCGCGAACCGGGGTGGTGCCGTGTCGGCGCGGCACCACCCCGCCGCGCTCCGGCAGGCGTTCCCCTCGGGGCGCGACCGGGCCCCACAGCCCGGTTGCCGCCTCGCGAACCGTGTCTCCGCGGCGGACCGCGCACGGCCGGTGCCGCCGCCCCGCGCGCCCGTCGCGCCCGCGCGCCCCCCGCTACCCCAGCCGCACCCCCGCCCGCTCCACGACCGCCCCCGTCGGCGCCGTGTGCGGCAGGGTCCCGAAGGCCGTGCCCCAGTCGCCGCCCAGGCGCGAGGCGCAGAAGGCGTCCGCGACCTCCGGCGGGGCGAAACGGACCAGGAGCGCGCCCTGGAGCACGAGCGCCATGCGCTCCACGAGCCGCCGCGCCCGCGCCTCGATGCCCTCCAGGTCGGCCAGCTCCTGGAAGAGCTGCTTCACCGCCGCGTCCAGGCGGTGGTCCGCGCCACGCGCGAGGCCCAGCTCACCGAGGAAGGCGTCGAGCGAGCCGGGCTCGCGCTGGAGCGCGCGCAGCACGTCGAGCGCCTGCACGTTCCCCGAGCCCTCCCACAGCGAGTTGAGCGGCGACTCGCGCAGCAGCCGCGGCAACCCCGACTCCTCCACGTACCCGTTGCCGCCCAGGCACTCCAGGGCCTCGGCGACCACCGGCGTGCACCGCTTCGTCACCCAGTACTTGGCGACCGGCACCGCGAGCCGCAGGAGCGCCCGCTCCCGCTCGTCGCCCGCGCCCGCGGCGTCGTACGCGGCCGCGAGCCGCAGCGCGAGCGTCGTCGCCGCCTCCGACTCCAGGGCGAGATCGGCCAGCACGTTGCGCATGAGCGGCTTGTCGACGAGCACCCCGCCGAACGCCTCGCGGTACGTGGCGTGGTGGATCGCCTGCGCCACCGCCTGCCGCATGAGCGCGGCCGAGCCCAGCGTGCAGTCGAGGCGCGTCGCGGCGACCATCTCGATGATGGTCCGCACCCCGCGCCCCTCCTCGCCCACGAGCCGCGCCCACGTCCCGTCGAACTCGACCTCGCTCGACGCGTTCGAGCGGTTGCCGAGCTTGTCCTTGAGCCGCTGGATCGCGAAGACGTTCCGCTCCCCGTCGGCGAGGACCCGCGGCACGAGGAAACAGCTCAGCCCGCCCGGCGCCTGCCCCAGCACGAGGAAGCCGTCCGACATCGGCGCCGAGCAGAACCACTTGTGCCCGGTCAGCTCGAAGGCGCCGTCCTCGGCGAGCGGTACCGCGCGCGTCGTGTTGGCGCGTACGTCGCTGCCGCCCTGCTTCTCCGTCATGCCCATCCCGAAGAGCGCGCCCGCCTTCTCGCCCGCGGGGCGCAGCCCCTCGTCGTACACGCGCGAGGTCAGCAGCGGCTCCCACACGGCGGCGAGATCCGGCTGCGCCCGCAGCGCGGGGACCGCCGCGTGCGTCATCGACAGCGGGCAGCCGTGCCCCGCCTCCGCCTGCGTCCACGTCAGGAACCCCGCCGCACGCCGTACGTGCCCGCCGGGCCGCGTCCACGCGCTCGTGAGCCCCGCCGAGACCGCGTGCCCGAGGAGCCGGTGCCACGCGGGATGGAACTCGACCTCGTCGATCCTGTGGCCGAAACGGTCATGCGTGCGCAGTTTCGGCGGATTCTCGTTCGCCTGCGCCCCCCACTCCTGCGCCTGCTCCGAGCCGGCCGCCCGCCCCAGCTCGCTCAGCTCGGTGCGTGCCTCGGACAGCAGCGCCGGGTCGAGGTGGCGCTCCACGGCCTCGCTCAGCGCCAGGTCGGCGCCGAAGACGTCGTACCCGACCAGGGGCGGGGGCTGGTTGGTCACTGTGTGGGTGCGGGATGCCATACGGATACGGTAAGGAGGTGCACCAGGCAAAAGAAACAGCTACGCGGCGGAGACCGGGCCGTCTCCGCCGGGTCCGGGCGCTTTATCGCAATGTGTCCAAGCGTCGCACCGCCTGGCTGCTCGTGAAGGACACCGTCAATTCCTGCATGGAGTACCGCATCCTCGGCCTCGCCGCCGAGGCCGCGTTCTTCTCGCTGCTCTCGGTCCCGCCGCTGCTCCTGTGCCTCGTCGGTCTGCTCGGCTACGTGGACGCGTGGACGGGCGCCGACACGATCGCGGGATTCGAGCAGCACTTCCTCGACGCGACCCGTACCGTCCTGTCCGACCAGGGCGTCCACGACATCGCGCAGCCCATCTTCGAGGACGTCACCCGCGGGCGCCCCGACGTCATCTCGATCGGCTTCGTCTTCGCGCTGTGGTCCGGCTCGCGCGCCGTCAACGTCTTCATCGACACCATCACCGTCATGTACGGGCTCGACGGGGTCCGCGGCATCGTCGCGACGCGCCTGCTCTCCTTCGGCCTCTTCATCGTCGGGCTGCTCATCTGCTCGATCGCGCTGCCGCTCATGGTCGCGGGGCCCGACACCGTCGTGCACGTCCTGCCCTGGAGCGGCACCGCCGTGCAGATCCTGTACTGGCCGGTCGTCATCATCCTGTGCGTCGTCTTCCTGACGACGCTCTACCACGTGTCCGTCCCCGTCCGCTCGCCGTGGATCGAGGACGTGCCCGGCTCCTTCGTCGCCCTCGCGATGTGGGTCGTGTGCAGCTTCGCGCTGCGCATCTACCTCACGTCGACGATCGAGGGACCGACGATCTACGGGTCGCTCGCCGCGCCCGTCGCCGTGCTCCTGTGGATCGGCGTCTCGGCCTTCGCCGTGCTCGTGGGCGCCGCGATGAACGCGGCGATCGACCGCGTCTGGCCCTCCGTCGCGACCTCGGCGGCACGCGCGGCCAACGAGCGCGCCCGCGAGGCAGAGGCCGCCGAGGTCATGGCCCGCTACGCCGCCGAACGCGCGGGAACCGGCGAGCCGGGCGACCCCGACATGCCCTCCGAGTACCCGGAGCGCTGGGCCGGTTTCCTGCCCCCCGAGGACGTCTCCTCGCGCCTGCGCGCCCACGTCAAGCGTCGCTCGGGCAAGCACGCGAAACGCGCCGCTCCGGGCACCGGTCCGCGGACGGACACACCCCGGGGCGGCGCGAGCCCCGCGCCCCCGCGGGGCGCCGACCCGACCCAGGCACCGCCGGGCGAGCCCCCGTACGAGAGCGAACCGCCCTACGACGGCGATCCCGGCTACGTCTCGGGCGACCCCGGGTACGTCTCGGGCGGCGGCCAGCACCGGGGCGGGGGACGGCGCGAGGACGAGGGCGGCGGGTGGCCGCAGGGCGGCTGAGAGGCACCGATGACCTTCCGCGAACGCCCCGCCCGCCGCCCCGGCGGCTGGATCTGGGTCAGCACCCCGGGCGGTTCCGCGCGCGCCCCCGTCCTTCCCGACGGCTGCATGGACCTGTTGTGGAGCGAGGAGCACGGGCTGCGGCTCGCCGGTCCCGACACACGCGCCCAGCCCGCGGGCGCGGGCCGCGGGCGGTGGGCCGGTTACCGCTTCGCGCCGGGGACAGCGCCCGCCCTGCTCGGCGTCCCCGCCCGCGCGCTGCGCGACCTCCGCGTCCCGCTCGCCGAGGTCTGGCCCGCCGCACGCGTCCGTCACCTGCACGACGCCCTCACCTCGGCGCTCGCCGATGGCGCACCCTCGGGGCGCGCCCTGGAGACGGCCGCGCTCCCCCTCCTCACGGGAACACCGCCCGACCCGCTCGCCCTCGCCCTGCTCGCCGGGGCCCGCGCCGCCCGCCCGCTCACCGCGACGGCCCGTGCGAGCGGCGCGTCGCCCCGCCGCCTCCACCGCGTGGCCCTCACCGCCTTCGGCTACGGACCCCGCACCCTGAGCCGGGTCCTCCGCCTCCAGCGCGCCCTTCCCCTCCTGGACGCGGGCACCCCGCTCGCCGCCCTGGCGGCCGAAGCGGGCTACGCGGACCAGCCGCACCTGACGCGCGAGTGCCGGGCACTGACGGGCCTGACGCCGCGCGAGCTGCGGGCGGCGCGGAAGGGCTGAGCCCCACCGGGCGGCGCCCGGCTAGCGGCCCAGCACCTCCCGCACCAGCTCGTTCGCGAACCGCCCGCGAGGATCGAACTCCCGCACCAGCTCGCCGAAATCGGGCATCCGCTCCCACCGCCCCCGCAGCTCCTCCGCGGACACCGTGCTCACCTTGCCCCAGTGCGGCCGCGGGGCGAACGGCGCGAGCGCGGCCTCCAGGGCCCCGCACGCCGCGCGCACGCGTGCGGCGTCCGGCACCCACGTGAAGTGCAGGGCCACCGTGTCCCGCCCGTACGCCGGGCTCAGCCACAGGTCGTCGGCCGCGACCGTCCGCACCTCGCTGATCTGGAGCGCGGGCGCGATCCGCTCCCGCACCCCCGCCACCGCGCGCAGCGCGGCCACCGCGTCCGCCCGCGCCACGAGGTACTCGGACTGGACCTCCGCGCCGTTGCTCGGCGTGAACTCGGGCCGGAAGTGGGGCAGCCGCTCGTGCCAGGGACCGGCGGCGCCGAGCTGCGGCGTGCACGCCGTCGCGTCCATGCCGGGCACCGGGTGGACGGGCTCCGTCGCGGGCGCGGCCCACGGGAAGTCGGGGGCCCCGAGGTCGGTCCGCTTGAGCCACACCTGCCCGAAGCGCGCCTCCTTCCAGTCCGTGAAGAGGCTCACGCTGTGCGCGGACCCCGTGATCGCGTCGAAGTGCGCGGCGCACGTGTCCAGATCGAGGCCGGTGAAGACGTCCTGCCGCACCAGGAAGGCCGGTACGGCGTCGAGGGTCAGGGCCGTCACGACCCCGAGCGCCCCGAGCCCGACGACCGCCCCGGCGAACCGCTCCCCGTCCGCCTCGCGGCTCAGTACCCGCACCTCGCCGTCCGCCGTGAGCAGTTCCAGGGCCCGTACCTGCGTCGCGAGCGAGCCCACCGCGTCGCCCGAGCCGTGCGTGCCCGTCGCGACCGAACCGGCCACCGAGATGTGCGGCAGCGAGGCCATCGTCGGCAGCGCGAGCCCGTGCGCGTCCAGGACCCGCGCCAGCTCCGCGTACCGCACGCCCGCCCCGACCCGTACCGTCCGCGCCGCCGTGTCCACCTCGATGAGCGGATCGAGCGCGGCGAGCGAGACGAGCAGGTCGTCAGGGGCGTCCACGTCGGCGATCCGGTTGAAGGAGTGCCCGCTGCCGAGCACCCGCACGTGCCGCCCGTCCGCGCCCGCCTTCGCGAGGAGCGCGGCGAGCGCGTCGGGCGACGCGGGGCGGTGGAGCACACCGGCACGGAAGGTCTGGTTGCCCGCCCAGTTGCGCACCGGGCCCGGGAGGATGTCGCCGGGAGCGGGCGCGGCGGAGGTCTCGCTGTTCATCATCGGATCATCTCACCAAGGGTGTGCGGTGCTCCGCCCGCTTCCGCGCGCGGTACTTTGCCGTCACGTCCCCCGCACCCCGCCCGAAGGGAGCCCCGTGCCCCCGGTAGTCATCGACCTCAACGCCGACCTCGCCGAGAGCTTCGGCCACTGGGAACTCGGCGATGACGAGTCCCTGCTGCCCCTCGTCACGAGCGCCAACGTCGCCTGCGGCTTCCACGCGGGCGACCCGCGCGTCATCCGCCGCGCCTGCGCGGGCGCCGCGCGGCACGGCGTCGCGATCGGCGCCCAGGTCTCGTACCGCGATCTGGCCGGATTCGGCCGCCGCTTCATCGACGTACCGCCCGCCGAACTCACCGACGACGTCCTCTACCAGATCGCCGCCGTCGACGGCATCGCCCGCGTCGAGGGCTCCGCCGTCCGCTACGTCAAACCGCACGGCGCGCTCTACAACGCGATCGTCCACCACGAGGAGCAGGCCGCCGCCGTCGTCGCGGCGGTCCGCGCCTACGACCCCGCGCTCGCCGTCCTCGGCCTCCCCGGCTCCGCGTGGCTCCGGCTCGCCGCCGACGCCGGTCTGCGGACCGTCCCCGAAGCCTTCGCGGACCGCGCCTACACGCCCGGAGCGACCCTCGTGCCGCGCCGCCTCCCCGGTGCCGTCCTCCACGACGCCGACGCGATCGCCGCGCGCGCCCTGCGCCTCGCGCGCGGCGAGCCGGTCGAGGCGAGCGACGGCAGCGTCCTGCGCCTCGACGCCGCCTCGCTGTGCGTCCACGGCGACACCCCCGGAGCGGTGGCCATCGCGCGGGCGGTACGGGAGCGGCTGAGCGCGGCAGGGGTGACGGTACGGGCCTTCACGGGGTGAGCGGGGGCCCGGCCCGTGTCCCCGCTCCCGGCCGCGCCCCTGGCCCGCGGCGTCGCCCCGACCCGTACCGTCGCCCCGACCCGTACCGTCGCCCCGCCCCGTACCGTCGCCCCGCCCCGTACCGTCGCCCCGGCCCGTGCTGTTCTCCGGGCCCCGTACCCTCCCCCGGCCCGTCCCCTCGGCATCGCTCGGCGTCGCCCCCGCCACGCCCGCGCCCCGTCCCGCCACGTACCACACCCGCCCGCTCGTGAAGGGTTGAATGCCCGTCATGCTCTTCCTGCCCTGCGCCGACCACGGCCTCCTCGTGGAACTCGACGACCGCGAGGCCGCCCACGCCCTCTACACCGCGCTCGCCGCCGACCCGCCCGACGGCGTCGCCGACCTCGTGCCCGCCGCGCGCACCGTCCTGCTCCTGTTCGGCCCCGGCGCCGAGCCCGCCGCCGTCGAGCGCGCCGTGCGCGCGGTGCGGCCCGCGCGCGGCGAGGAGGCCCCCGGCCCGCTCGTGCGCGTGCCCGTCGTCTACGACGGCGAGGACCTCGACGAGGTCGCCGACCTCGCGGGCGTGAGCCCGCGCGAGGTCGTCGCGCTGCACACGGGCGCCGAGTGGACCGTCGCCTTCGGCGGCTTCGCGCCCGGCTTCGGCTACCTCACCGGGGGTCCCACCGAGCTGATCGTGCCGCGCCGCACCGAGTCCCGTACCCGCGTCCCCGCCGGGGCCGTCGGTCTCGCCGGCGAGTACAGCGGGGTCTACCCCCGTTCCTCACCCGGCGGCTGGCAGCTCATCGGCCGTACCGATCTCGCCGTCTGGGACCCCGAGCGCGAGCCCCCCGCGCTGCTGCGCCCCGGCGTCCGTGTCCGCTTCGAGGAGGCCCGATGACCACGCCGCCCCACCCCCCGAACCGCCCGCCCGCGCCCGACGCCGACGTCCAGGCCGCGCTCGACGTCCTCGCCACCGGCCCCTTCGCGACCCTCCAGGACCTCGGCCGCCCCGGGCTCGCGCACATCGGCGTGGGCCGCTCGGGCGCCGCCGACCGCGCCTCCTTCGCGCTCGCCAACCGTCTCCTCGCCAACCCCGAGGACGCGGCAGGCATCGAGGCGACCCTCGGCGGCCTCGCCGTCCGTGCCCTGCGCCCGCTCCTCGTCGCCGCCACGGGCGCGCCGTGCCCCGTCACGGTCGACGACACACCCGTCGCCTTCAACGCGCCCGTCGAGGTCCCGGCAGGCGCGGTCCTGCGCCTGGGCCGCCCGACGAGCGGACTGCGCACGTATCTCGCGGTACGGGGCGGGCTCGCGGTGCGTCCCGTGCTCGGCTCGCGCGCCACCGACGTCCTCTCCGGACTCGGCCCCGACCCGCTCAGCCCGGGCACCGCGCTCCCCGTGGGCCCCCCGCCCGCCGCGCACCCGCAGGTGGACCTCGCGCCCGTACCCGACCCGCCCGCAGGGGAACTGACGCTCCAGGTCGTACCGGGGCCGCGCGCCGGCTGGTTCACGCGGGAGGCGCTCGCCGCGCTCCTGGAGAGCGTGTGGGAGGTCGGCGCGCAGAGCGACAGGGTCGGGATGCGCCTCTCGGGCCCCGAGCTGGAACGGGCCGCCGACACGGGGGAGTTGCCCAGCGAGGGCATGGTCGCGGGTGCCCTCCAGGTGCCCCCTTCGGGCCGCCCCGTCCTCTTCCTCGCCGACCACCCGGTCACCGGCGGCTACCCGGTGATCGCCGTCGTGACGCGCGCCGACGTGGACCGCGCGGCGCAGGCCCGCCCGGGCCAGCGGCTGCGCTTCGCCACGACGGTGGGCCCTGGCCACGACGCACACCGGCCTCGCACGCCCTGAGGAGGCGAGGCGGGGGAGCGGGAGGCGGAGCGAGCGGATACGCCGTGCGAGGGGAGGCGGAGCGAGCGGATACGCCGTGCGAGGGGAGGCGGAGCGAGCGGACACGCGCCGCGGGCGCGGGACGGGCCGCTTCCCCGGCGCCGCGCGCGGGGGCGGCCCCGCGCGAAAAGCGGTGGCGTGTCCTCGGCGCGGGTCGCTAGGGTCCTGTCCGTTCCCGCCGCGGCGCACACGATGCCGCGGCTGCCGGCCGTGCGATCAGGGAGGTGGCGACCGATGGCTGTCGTCGAGATGGGCGTTGCCCGCATGCGGAAGTTCGTCAAGTCCACCTTTGTGGCCGCCGGCTGACCTGCGTTCTTTGCCGCGCCCGTGCGCGCGGTGCCGGGGCCACCCCTGTGAAGGGTCACCCCTTGTCTTTCTCCTCTCCTCAGCGCTCCACGTCCTCGCACCCCCTCGCTCCCTACGGCTGGGACGAGGAGTGGGGCGAGGCCTTCGCCCCGTACGCCGCCGAAGGGCTCGCCCTCGGGCGGGTCGTCCGGGTCGACCGGGGGCAGTGCGACCTCGTCACCGCCGAGGGCGGCGTCCGCGCCGACACCGCGTTCGTCGTGCCCAGGGACCCGATGAAGGTCGTCTGCACCGGTGACTGGGCCGTCGTCGACCCGGCGGGCGCCGACCCCCGGTACGTACGGACGTTGCTGCCGCGCCGTACCGCCTTCCTGCGGTCCACCTCCTCCAAGCGCAGCGAGGCACAGGTGCTCGCCGCCAACGTCGACTTCGCCGTCGTCGCCATCTCCCTCGCCGAAGAACTCGAACTCTCCCGCGTGGAGAGGTTCCTGGCCCTCGGCTGGGAGTCCGGGGCCACCCCCGTGCTCGTCCTCACCAAGGCCGACCTCGTGCCCGCCCCCGAGACCCGCTCGCACCTCCTCGCCGACGCCGCGTCGGCCGCTCCGGGCGTCGAGGTCCTCGCGGTCAGCGGTGACACCGGCGAGGGGGTGCCCGGGCTCCGGCAGCTGCTCGCCGGGGGGACCTCCGTCCTCCTCGGCCGCTCGGGCGCGGGCAAGTCCACACTCGCCAACGCCCTCGCCGAGGCCCCGCACATGCGGGTCCGGACCGTGCGCGACCAGGACGGCAAGGGGCGGCACACCACCACGACCCGCAACCTGATCCCGCTCCCCGCCGGGGGCGTCCTCATCGACACGCCCGGACTGCGCGGCGTGGGCCTGTGGGACGCCGGACACGGCGTCGGCCAGGTCTTCGCCGAGATCGAGGAGTACGCCACCGGCTGCCGTTTCCTCGACTGCGCCCACGAGAGCGAGCCGGGCTGCGCCGTCCGCGAGGCCGTCGAGAGCGGCGCACTCCCGCGGCGCAGGCTCGACAGCTACCGCAAGCTCCGGCGTGAGAACACCCGTATCGAGGCGAAGGCCGACGCCTTCCTGCGCGCGGCTCAGCGCCGCGAGTGGAAGAAGCGCGGCGCCGAGGGCCGGGCGGCGATGGACCTCAAGCGGTACGGGACCGTCCCGGAGCGGGGGCGGAAGGGGCGCCGCTGAGGCGGGGCGGGGCGGAACGGGGGGCGAGGCGGGGCGGGGCGGCGCCGTGAGGTGACGCGGGGCGGGGCGAGGTGAGGCGGGAGCGGGGGCTCCGGGGGATACCGGGCCCCCGCCCACGCCCGTACCGGCTCCTGACCCCGGCCTCGGCTCCCGGCACCCGGCCTCGGCGGCGGGCGCCGGCCTGGGCTCCCGGCACCGGCTCCCTGTCCCGGCTCCCTGTCCCGCTCCCGCCGGAATAGCCCCGGGGCGCCCCGGGTTGGGCCGTTCATGTCCCGTTCCTTTCTCTTCCTCCTCGCCAGTTCCCGCCCCGAGGGCAATTCCCGCCTCCTCGCCGAGGCCGCGGCCGCGCAGCTTCCCGCGGCGTACTCCCGCCGCTGGATCGACCTCTCCGCGCTCTCGCTCCCCGCCTTCGTGGACGGCCGTCACGCGCCTGGGGGACACACCCCCGTCACCGGAGACGAGGCCCTGCTCCATGAGGCCACCCTCGCGGCCACCGACCTCGTCGTCGTCTCGCCGCTGTACTGGTACGCGCTCTCCTCGTACGCGAAGACCTACCTCGACCACTGGTCCACGTGGCTGCGCACCCCCGACCCCGCCTTCCGCGAGAAGATGGCGGGCCGCACGCTGTGGGGCGTCACCGCGATGGCCGACGAGAACCACGCGGTCGCCGAGCCCCTCGTCGGCACCCTCCGCCTCTCCGCCGCCTTCCTGCGGATGCGCTTCGGCGGCGTCCTCCTCGGCAACGGCTCCCGCCCCGGCGACGTCCTCACCGACGCCCGCGCCCTGAAGGAGGCCAAGACCTTCTTCACACGGGAGGCCCCGCTCGCACGCTTCCCGGGGGAGGAGTGAGGGGCGCGACTCGCCACCGCCCCAAGCGGCGTCGCTTCGGGCCGCGTCGCTTCGGGCCGCGTCGCTTCGGGCCGCGTCGCTTCGGGCCGCGTCGCTTCGGGCCGCGTCGCTTCGGGCCGCGTCGCTTCGGACCGCGTCGCTCAGCTCCCCCGGCTCAGCCCCACACCTCCGCGCCCGTCCACGCCGCCGCGATGAGCAGGCAGCTGAAGAGTTCGACGAGCACGCCGGTGCCCCTGGCCCGCATCACCGTACGGGTCGACGCCGCCGCGTCGCCGTGGCTGCCGAGCCTGAGCCGCTCGGCGAGGTACATGCCCCCCACGTAGCCGGGGAACGCGCCCACGACCGGTACGACGACGAAGCCGAGCACCGCGCCGACCCCGGCCCACACCATCATCCGCCGGTTGGCCCCCGCGCCCCGTGCCCGCCGCTTCGGCAGCAGCCAGCGCACGAGGTTGCCCAGCAGCAGCACCACGGTGGAGCCGACCAGGATTCCCCACGACAGCGGCCGGGGGGACTGGAGCGCCCACCACAGGATCGCCGCCCACACCAGCCAGGGGCCCGGCACGCCCGGCACCAGGACTCCGACGAGGCCGAGCAGCAGGACGAGCGCGACGATCAGGACCTCCCACACACTCATGGCCCCACCCTGCGCGCCCGCGCCCGCCCGCGCAGTCCGGATGCGTCCGAGGGGCCCATACGGAGTACCCCGCGCCCGCCCCGGGGCGCCCGTACCGCCTCACCGGGCCCTCCCCGCGCCCGGCGCCCCATCCTCACCGCCCGCCCCGCGCAGCACCCCGAGCACCCGCAGCGCCGCCCGCCGCCGCCAGGGCCGCCGCGACCACACGGCCGGCAGCACCACCCCGCACAGCACGACACCCGCGCAGAGCGTCCCGCCCAGCCCGTACACCATGCGCACCACGTCCATCACGCCCACCACGAACCCCCGTCCCGGCCATGTGCCGTGTCCCGGCCACGGGCCCAGCGTCGCCGAGGCCCTCCTGTCAGCGTCCCGATTCCGAAATACCCTGCAACGAAAGGGAGCCGGGCAGCTCGGGGGCGCCGTGGAACCCCGTGCGCGCGGGACGGGACCGCAAGGGGCGGGCGGGGGAGGACGGGCGTGGACGACACCGATTACCCGGTACCTGTCGTGTTCTTCTGCCGGACGCTCGGGAGCCTCGTCGCGGCCTGCGGGCTCCCGCACACCGCGCTCACGGGACCGCTCGGGCGCGGCGACTCGGCCGTCTCGCAGCTCCTCAACGGGCGGCTCAGACGGCCGCCGCAGTGGGAGACCGTCGCGCGTGTCCTGGAGTGCTGCCGCGCGCACCGCGCGGGCCGTCCACCGCTCCACCACACCTTCGATCCCGCCTTCTGGCGGCAGCTCCACCACCAGATGGTGACGCTCACCGAGCGGGAGCGGGAGCGCCCGGCGCCGCGCCGACGCAGGGCGAGCGCTCCCGCGTTCCGTCCGGTGGAAGCCGTTCCCGAGGACTTCGCCGAGGCCGTGGACGTCCTCGTGGGCGGCCGCCCCGGGCTCGAAGGGATCGCCGAGGAACTCCTTGCCCCGCTGCGTCTCGGCGGCGCGGCCCCTGTCGGCACCGAGCACCTGCTGCGGGGCTTCGCGGCCCGGGTCCGCGCCCACCACGGCACCACCAGGACCGCCCTGCTGTGCGCGGCCGACCGGGTGATCCTCGTGACCGCCTTCTGTGAGGCCGTCGCCACGTCCGGCCTTCATCACGGACTCGAACCCGCCGCCACGTACGCCGACTTCGACGGGGACGTCGTCACCGAGCTGACCCGCTTCCCGCTCGGCTCCACCCGGGTCCGCGCGCCCGCCGACATCCGGGAGGACGTCCTCCGCGCCTACTCCTCGGCCGCCGATCTCGTGTACGGCGCGGTCGACCCGCCGTACGACAAGACCGCCGATCTGGTACGGCGGGCCTGGCGCCGTTATGAGGCGCTGCTCTCCGACGCCGTCCACGAGTGCCCCGAACTCCGGCTCACCTCCGCGCCCGACGACCCGCCCGAAGCGCTCGACCCGGCCCCCCGGCCCGTACCGCGTGGACTGAGCGAACTCGCCGCAAAGCTCGACGAGTTCGCCGGGCAGACCCCCCCTGCCCACCGGCTCCTGCGCGAACCGCTCGCCGTCGCCGAGGACGCGGGGCCGGTCCCGCCGAGCCTGCGGGACGGCTACCTCGATCCCGCCTACCGCCTCGCCGGCGAGGGCGCACGTCCGGGGGACCTCGCCCGCGAGAGCTGGTGGCGCACGAGACCCCCGCGCGACGACCTCGCCGGCTTCCTCGCCGCCCACTTCCTCACCGACGACGCGGGCCGTGCCCCCCTCCTCGTCCTCGGCCACCCGGGCGCGGGCAAGTCCCTCCTGACCCGGTTGCTCACCGCCCGTCTCCCGCCCACCGAATTCACCTGCCTGCGAGTGGAGTTGCGGCACGCCCCCGCGGGCGGCGGCCTCGCCGCGCACCTCGCCGCCGAACTCCAGCGCACCGCACCCGCGCGCTCCTCCGCAACCGAAGCCCTGCCGCGCGTGCTCCTCCTCGACGGACTGGACGAACTGCTCCAGGCCCTCGCCGGCCGTCCCGAGCCCGACGAGGGGCGCCGGCTCCTGGCCGAGGTGGAGGAGTTCCAGAGCGCGGAAACACTGGCGGGACGCCCCACGCTCGTCGTCGTCACGAGCCGCACTCTCGCCGCCGCACGCATGCTCAGCCCGCGCCGCGGCACGGTGATCCACCTGGAACCCTTCGACGACGCGCGGATAAGGGAGTGGGTCGCCGCCTGGAACGCGCGCAACAGGCGCTGGTTCGCCGCACGTGAAGTCCAGCCACTCGCGGCGGAGTTGCTGCGCTCGTACGGCGAACTCGCCTGCCAGCCGCTCCTGCTGCTGATGCTCGCGCTCTACGACGCGTCGGACAACGCGCTGCGGGCGGCCGCGGGGGCCGGTTTCGGGCGGCTCGAACTCTATGAGCGGCTGCTCACCGCGTTCATCCGCCGACAACTCGCCAAACAAGGTGGCCCGCTCCCCGAGGCCGAGCACGTGGCGGCGGTGGAAGAGGAGTTCCTGCGCCTCTCCGTCCTCGCGCTCGGCATGTTCCGCCGCCACCGCAGGTCGCTCACCGCCCGCGAGGCGATCGCCGACCTCGGCGCGTATCCGGGACCGGAGACCGGCACGGGCGCGCCCGGCGGTTCCCCGGGCGCGCCGGACGCCCCCACGGGCGCGGCTCCCGCTCCCGTGCCGGGCGGACCGCTGCTCTTCGGCCGCTTCTTCTTCGTGCGCGCCGCACGGCCCGAGGGCGCGGGCGAGGAGGACCAGTCGTACGAGTTCCTGCACGCCACGTTCGGCGAGTTCCTTCTCGCGCGGCTCCTCGCCACGGAGCTGCGGGCCCTCGCAGGGCGAGGCGAGGACACGCGCCTGCGGCCCCTCCTCGCCCACGTCCCGCTCGGCGACCACCCCGAAGTCCTCGCCGCCGTCGCCGAACTCGTGCGCCCGGCCGACCCGGCGGCGCTCGCCCACCACCTCGGCGCCCACCTGCGCGCGAGCCTCGCAGGAGTCCCCGGGCGCCTTCAGCCCCCGCGCCGCGTCGCCACCTACACCGCCAACCTCGCCCTGCTCGCGGTACGGCTGCGCCCCGGCATCACGGCCTCCGCGCTCCTCGGCACGGCGGACCCCGTGGGCCGCTGGCGCGCCTGCGCACGGCTGTGGCAGGCGTGTCTCACGGAGACCTCGTGGGCCGCGCTGTCCCGCCACATACACCCCGCTCCGCACCCCCGGAGCCCCGACCTGCGGCTCGGCGGGCCTCCCGACGCCGTGCCCTCGCCCTGGGAACTCCCCGCCCGGAGCCGCCCGGAGGCCCGCCCCCTGCGGGACCAGCTCGCGGACCTGGCCAGGGACGCGCGCGTGCGCCACGAGCCCGCCCTCGCCCGCGCGCTCCACGCCCTCGCCCCGCTCGCCGAACGCCTCCCGGCCCTCTTCGAGACGGAGGGCGGCCAGGACCCGCGCCACTCCGCCGCCCACGCCGTGGTCTCGCTGCTCACGGACCGTCCCGTCCCCTACGAGGAGATCCCGCCCCTCCTCCAGCCCCTGCCCCCCGAACAGCTGGCCCCCGCCCTCGACACCTTCGTCCGACACTTCGCGGCGGCGGCCCCGGCCCTGCCCCCCGACACGGTGACGGCGGTCCTCTCCCAACTCGCAAGAGGCCGCTTCGCCCAGGCGACCACACCGGCCCACCGCGCCCTCCTGGCAGCCACAGGGAATCCCCTCCCGCCACGACCCAGGCCCTCCGAAGCCTGAGAAGGAAGCGGACCCCGACCCTCGGGCCTACGAGGAGCGGGGTCCGGAGTCCTGGGGAACGGGGCAACGGTCAGGGGCGGGGAGCCCCGCGAGGCCCGCGAGGCCCGCGAGGCCCGCGAGGCCCGCGAGGCCCGCGAGGCCCGCGAGACCCGCGAGGCCCGCTCCCGCGAGGCCCGGCGAGGCCCGCTCCCGCGAGCCCCGCGAGGCCCGCCCCCGCGCGGGCTCACCGCGCCACCCAGCCCCTTTCGTACGCGTGCCACCCCAGCTGCAACCGCGTCGTCGACCCCGTCAGCTCCATCAGGCCCTTCACCCTCCGCTGCACGGTCCGCAGGCCGAGATCGAGCTGCTTCGCCACGCTCGCGTCCGTCATCCCCGCGAGCAGCAGCGAGAGCACCTCCAGGTCGGTGCGGTCCGGCTCCGGTTCCCCGCCCTCGTCGACCTCCCCGGCCGAGGCCCCGAGCCGCAGCGGCAGCGCCTCGCGCCACACCGACTCGAAGAGCCCGCTCAGCGCGTCGAGCAACCCGCTCGCGTGCACGACGAGCGCGGCCGGTTCCGGCGCGCGCGAGGTGAGCGGCACCATCGCGAGCGTGTCGTCGGCGAGGACGAGCTTCGTCGGCACCTCGTCCACGACCCGTACCCGCTCCTCACGACCCAGTGCCGCCGACAGCTCGACGAGCCCCGTGGGCAGGTGCAGCACCTCGCGCTCGATCACCACGCGATAGGCGACGCCCCGCCCCGCGGCCTGCTCCTCGGCGTCGTTCTCCATCCCCGACACGGCCATCGGCGCCCCCGTGACGAGCGCCCGCACCGATTCCTTGGCACCCAGCTGGAGCTGGAGGAAGCGCTGCGCGACGGCGTTCGTCCCCGTCACCACCTCCAGGAGGTCGTGGGCGGGGGTGCGTTCGCCGCGCGCCCGGTACTCCTCGGCGAGCAACGCCGCCGCGAGTTCCGCCTGGTCCAGCTCGTGCCGCCGCTGCGTGAGGAGCGCGCCGAGCGCGACACCCGGCGGGGCGGCGACCCAGCGGTCGGGGCCTGCCGACGAGCGCGCGGCGAGCCCGTGCCGTTCCAGGGTGTGCAGCGCGGCCCGTGTCTCCGCCTCGCTCCGCCCGAGCCGCCGCGCGAGCGCGCCGAGTTCGGCCGCGCCCTCCGCCACGAGTGCCCGGTACGCCGCCTCGTGCGGCTCGTCCAGTCCGATCGCGCCCAGCATCTTCCGTATCCCCTCCCCGGCCGTGGCACACACAGATTTCTGGCGGAAACCGGCCACGGCGTAAACCCGCCAGGTTCTATCATCGTCGCCCCGCGCCGGATCTGACACAGTGACCGTGTCTTGGCCAAAGGTCGGCGATCGAGCATCCGTGGGGGGTGCGCGTCGCAGCCTCTTCCGCGGCCGGACTTCTCCGGGTGACTCCACGCCGTCAGGGCGTGGTACGGCTGTGACGGCGCCCCCGTCGGGGCCGGAGGTCACCCGCGCCGCCGGGCGGTCCTCCCGTGGGGGGTAGGGCCGCCCGGTCGGCGTGAACTCTCCGGACCGGCCGGTAACTTCTCCTTGCCTCGTTTTCGTACCGTCCTCGCGGTGGACAATAAGGGCATGAGCCAACAGGGGGACGCGCGCGAGGACGACTGGTGGGACCAGCTGTACGAGGAATCGGCGCCGGACACGGGCCCCGACCGCGCCGCGGACACGCTGGACGACCGCTTCGCCTCGGCGATCCACACCGTGCGGTCACCGCAGGAACAGCTCACCCGCGAGGACTCCCCGCCGCCCTCACCCCCTGAGCCGCCCGCGCCCCCCTCACCCCCTGAGCCGCCCGCGCCGCCCTCACCCCCTGAACCGCCCGCGCCGCCCGGGACCTCCGGGCCGAGCGACCCGGCGTCACGCGCGTTCCCGCCCACGCCTCCCGAACCGGCCGCCCCCTGGCCCGCGGCCGAACGCCTGGGCCGCCCCTACGTCCCGGGCGCCCGCCCCCTCCCTCCGGAGGCGGAGGACAGCCCCCCTCTCCCGCGGCGCCCCCTCGCCCCGGAGACCGAGCCGACTCCGCCCCTTCCGCAGCGGCTCCCGCGCCACAAGCCCGCGACGCCCGACGGTTTCACCGGCTGGTTCGGCGCCTCCCCGGAGCGCGGTACCGAGCCCACGCCCCCGCCGCCCCCCGCCGGGTGGACCGGAGCGGCACCGCGCCGCGGTAAGGGAACACCGGTGGCCGGGGCGGGGACCCCCGACGAGCGACCCGCGCCGCGGGAGAGCACGCGCGACGGTTCGGACCGGGCCGCTCCCGACGGCGCGGACACGACGGCGGACCGCGCCGAACCGGAGGGCTTCGGCCCGCCGCCCGCGGCGTACGGGATCGCAGGGACGACGACACCGGCGGACCGGCCCGAGCCCGGCGCGGAGCCGGAGCCGCGCGAGGGCACGGAAGAGGCCCCGGGGGCGCGAGCCCCCGGCCCGGCACAGGACGGACCGCGGCCGGAGCCGGTACGGAACGGGCCGGAGCCGGTACGGAACGGGCCGGAGCCGGTACGGGGCGGGCCGCCGTGGCCCGGGACCACCGGCGCCGACGCGGGCCCGCCCGGGCCCGTACGGGACGAGCCCGCTCCGCCGCGCCCCGCACCCCGCGTCCCACGCCACGCGCTTCCCCCGTCGCCGCCCGGTCCGGCGGCAGCGGAGCGCGCCCCTGCCCGCCCCGACCAGCCGGGCGAGGACGGCCCCGCCTCGGGCGAGGACGCCACGCCCCGCACGGACCGCGCCCCGGCAGCCCCCGTACCGCCCCTGCCGTACCGCCCCGCCCCCGGTCCCCCCGTGTGGCCGCGCCCCGCCGCCGCTCCCCGGGAGGACACCTCCTCCCCGGCGGCGCCGCCCCGAAGCCCCGTACCGCCGCCCGCCGCCCCCGCCCCCGTACCGCCCGGGAAGCAGCGGGACCCGTCCGCGCCCTCGCGCGCCGCCCGCGAACCGGCGGCGCACGCCGAACTCGCCGAGGCCCCCGTGCCTCCCGCGGCCTCCGTCCCCTACGTGGGTGACCGGCCTCCCACCTACGAGGCCGAGCCCACCGCGCTCGCCGAGAGCGATCCGGCGGCGCTCGACGCCTACGTGCCCGACACCGTCCTCGAAGGGGGGCGGTTCGGGGGCAGTACCCTGCGGGCGGTCTCGCAGCGCGGGGACTCGGCGCGGTACCGCGGCGAGGCGCGCAGGGACGCGCTGCTCGTGGTGCGGTTCGGGGCGGGCGACGAGGGGATCGTGCTCGTCGCCGCGGCGACCGGGGCGCGGGCCTGTCCCGAGGCGTACCGCGCGGCGACCGAGGCCGTGCGGTCGATCGGCGCCGCCGTGGGCCGCAGCCACCGCCGCCTCGGCGACGACATCCGCGCCGCGCGCCGCGGCGACCTCAAGTCGGGACTGCACCGCCTCACCGACCGCACCCTGGGCCGTCTGCGCGCCGCGGCGGCCGCACGCGGGCTCGCCCCCGAGGAGTACACCGCGAGCCTGCGCTGCCTGCTCCTGCCCACCGACGGCCAGTGCCGCACCCGCGTCTTCTTCGGCGCGGGCGAAGGCGGGCTCTTCCGGCTGCGCGGCGGCGAACTGCGCGACATCGAGCCCGAGGTCCCCGCCGAAGGACAGCCCCGCTCCGGGCCCGAGGCCGGCGCGCTCACCCTCGACCCCGGTATCGGGCGGCCACCGAGCCCGTACGCCCCCGTCGAGGAACCGCGCCGCGAACCCTTCCGTTTCCGCGCCTCCATCGCCCGATCGGGCGATGTGCTGCTGCTGTGCGGCACGGGCCTCGCCGAACCACTGCGCGGCAGCCCGCCGCTCGCCAGCCGCCTCGCCGAGGAGTGGTCCGCGCCCGAACCCCCCGGGCTCGCCGCCTTCCTGGCCACGAGCCAGACCCGCGTCAAGGGCTACGCCGACGACCGCACCCTCGCCGCCGTCTGGGAGAGGTGAGCCCTGGCCACCCCGGTTTGACGGGCACGATCGCGGTCACTGTGACTTCATGGACCCACGGAGCACAGAAGGGGTGCGAGTGTCATGGCCAAGCAGAACGTAGCCGAGCAGTTCGTCGACGTCCTCGTCCGCGCGGGCGTCCAGCGGCTGTACGGCGTGGTCGGGGACAGCCTCAACCCCGTGGTCGACGCGATCCGCCGCAATTCCGCGATCGACTGGATTCACGTCCGTCACGAGGAGACCGCCGCCTTCGCCGCGGGCGCCGAGGCGCAGATCACCGGGAAGCTCGCCGCCTGCGCCGGCTCCTGCGGCCCCGGCAACCTGCACCTCATCAACGGCCTGTACGACGCCCACCGCTCGATGGCCCCCGTGCTCGCCCTCGCCTCGCACATCCCCTCCAGCGAGATCGGCCTCGGCTACTTCCAGGAGACCCACCCCGACCGGCTCTTCACCGAGTGCAGCCACTACAGCGAGATGATCTCCAACGCGGCGCAGATGCCCCGCGTCCTTCAGAGCGCGATCCAGCACGCCGTGGGCCAGGGCGGCGTCGGCGTCGTCACCCTCCCGGGCGATGTCGCCTCGCACGACGCGCCCGAGCGCGTCACCGAGCAGGCGATGATCACCGAGCAGCCCACCGTGCGCCCCGGTGACGACGAGATCGAGAAGCTCGCCGCACTCATCGACGGGGCGCACCGCGTCACCCTCTTCTGCGGCGCGGGCGCGGCGGGCGCGCACGCCGAGGTCATGGAACTCGCGGGGAAGATCAAGTCCCCGGTCGGGCACGCGCTGCGCGGCAAGGAGTACATCCAGTACGACAACCCGTACGACGTCGGCATGAGCGGACTGCTCGGCTACGGGGCCTGCTACGAGGCCACCAACGAGTGCGACCTGCTGATCCTGCTCGGCACGGACTTCCCCTACACGCCCTTCCTGCCCGACAAGGACGTCAAGATCGTCCAGGTCGACATCCGCCCCGAGCACCTCGGCCGCCGCTGCAAGCTCGACCTCGCGGTGTGGGGCGACGTGCGCGAGACGCTGCGCTGCCTGCTGCCGCGCGTCAAGCCGAAGGAGAACCGCCGCTTCCTCGACAAGATGCTCAAGAAGCACGCCGACGCGCTCGAAGGCGTCGTCAAGGCGTACACCCGCAAGGTCGAGAAGCACACCCCGATCCACCCCGAGTACGTCGCTTCCGTGCTCGACGAGATCGCCGCCGAGGACGCCGTCTTCACCGTCGACACCGGCATGTGCAACGTGTGGGCCGCCCGCTACATCACCCCCAACGGCCACCGCCGCATCATCGGCTCCTTCCGGCACGGCTCGATGGCCAACGCGCTGCCGCAGGCGATCGGCGCGCAGTTCACCGACCGGAACCGGCAGGTCGTCTCGATGTCCGGGGACGGCGGCTTCTCGATGCTCATGGGCGACTTCCTGACCCTCGTGCAGTACGACCTCCCTGTGAAGGTGGTCCTCTTCAACAACTCGGCCCTCGGGATGGTCGAGCTGGAGATGCTCGTGGCCGGGCTGCCGTCCTTCGGGACGACCAACAAGAACCCGGACTTCGCCGCCGTCGCCCGCGCCGCAGGTGCCTACGGGGTACGGGTCGAGAAGCCCAAGCAACTGGAGGGCGCCCTGCGTGACGCCTTCGCGCACAAGGGCCCGGCCCTCGTCGACGTCGTCACGGACCCCAACGCGCTCTCCATCCCGCCGAAGATCAGCGCCGACATGGTCACGGGCTTCGCGCTCTCGGCGAGCAAGGTCGTCCTCGACGGCGGCGTCGGGCGCATGCTCCAGATGGCCCGCTCCAACCTCCGCAACGTGCCCCGCCCCTGAGCCGCCGGGCGCGGGGCACGCCCCGCACGGCCCGCCACGTGCGCCCCCGGCGCGTGGTTTCGGCCGTGTGCGTCAGGGTTTCGGCGCGGGCACGCCGAGGAGGCGTCAGGTACGGACTAAGCGGGCATGGTCCTCGTATACGCGTTCGTGACCGGAGCGCTCGTCACCGGAGCCGCGGGACAGGAACGCTCGTGACAAGAGTCGACAGCGTGGTCGAGGTGGTGTTCGCAGACCCCGCGCCCGGAAGCGTGCCGGGCCGGGGCCGACAGGCGGAGTGGTCCGTCACGGGGGTGGAGCCGTACATGGACGGGCACAGGACGGAGCGGCGCGGACAGCCGGGGCGGGGGGCGAGCGCCCGGCGGGTGCTCCCGCGCCGCCCGCCGCGCGGGCACCGCCTCACGAGAAAACTCGCGCGCGCCGATCTGCGCGCGGTCGGCGAGGCACGGCACGCACTGCGCGAACTCCTCGACAGGCACGGTGAGGGCGCCTCCTGCGCCGACACCGCCGAGCTGCTCACGAGCGAACTCGTCACCAACGCCCTCGTGCACACCGCCGACGACGCCGTCCTCACCGCCGTCGTGCGGCGCGGGCGGCTCCGCGTCGAGGTGCGCGACCAGGCGAAGGGGACGCCCCGGGCCCGTACCGCCGTCCCCGAGGAGCACACGGGCGGCCGCGGCCTCGGCCTCGTCCAGAGCCTCGCGGACGCGTGGGGGGTCAGGGCGGTGGGGGCGGGCAAGGCGGTGTGGTTCGAGCTGGAGACGGGGATGGTGGGGGAGTGAGCGATTCCGGGGGCATGGCACAGGGCGGCCCGCACCCGGCGAGGGTGCGGGCCGCCCTGTGAGGAGAGCCCGAGCGCGGTGGCGGCTCAGCCGAACTGCTGCTCCATCTCCTTCAGTTTGCGCTCCAGGTTGTCGAGCCGGGGGAGGGCCTGGGTGTCGTCCTCGGCCGTCAGGTCGACAACGGCTCCTTTGGCAGGCTCCTCCGGGGAGGACGTCGCGTCAGTCTTCGCGGTGATGGCCTGCAAGGAGGGCCGCCCGGAAGGCAGTTGCTCGCTTTCCGCTATGGCGGGGTCCGCGTCGGCCTGACCCATGCTCGCCATCGCCTGCTGCACGTCGACCTGCCGGCCGCCCCCACGCCCGCCCCAGCCGCGCGTGCTGCGGCTGATCGCCCTGAGCTGAGCCTTCTTCAGACGAGCCTGTTCACGGTCGCGCTGACGGCCCACCTGCTTCTGGCGCTTGTCCTCGCGCACCTCCTCGACCGCCTCGTCGAGGCTGCGCACGTTCTCCAGGAGCATGAGCGACCAGGCGCCGAAGGTCTCGCGCGGGGCGCGCAGCCAGCGCACGATGCGGATCTGCGGCAGCGGCCTCGGTACCAGGCCCTGCTCGCGCAGCGCGGCGCGACGGGTCTGCTTGAGGGCGCGGTCGAAGAGCACGGCGGCCGAGAGCGACATCCCGGAGAAGAACTGCGGGGCACCCGCGTGACCCATGCCGCGCGGCGCGTGCACCCAGTTGAACCAGGCCGCCGCACCCGCGAAGGTCCACACGAGCAGCCGCGAACCGAGCGCCGCGTCGCCGTGGCTCGCCTCACGCACGGCGAGCACGGAGCAGAACATCGCCGCACCGTCCAGGCCGAAGGGCACCAGGTATTCCCAGCCTCCGGAGAGGCTGAGGTTCTGCCGGCCGAAGCCGACCAGGCCGTGGAAGGAGAGCGCGGCGGCAACGGCCGCGCAGCAGAAGAGGAGGACGTAGGAGGCGCTGCCGTAGACCGCTTCCTTGCGGCGGCGGCGCTCCTCGCTGCGCTCCCAGGAGTCCTCGGCCGCCGCCGCTTTCGCCCCGGCCCGCTTGCCGCGGGTGAGCACCGCAACCGCCACCAGCATGCCCAGGAGCAATACGGCGCCGGGTACGAGCCAGTCCAGCGATATGTCGGTCATTCTCATCAGGGGGGTCCCTTGCGTCGGTAGGGCCTTTCGGGCGCCATCGTGGCGCATGCCGAAGGGCCGTCAGGTGGTTTCCGGGCAACTGGACGCCAACGAGGGGTACCGGGCACCGGATAGCGTCGACCTGCTCGAACTCTTGCGCGAAGACAGGGAGTTCCGTGCGAGACAGAATACTCGTAAGGGGGAGTGGGTGTGAAATGGTTGCACAGGGGAACGCGGGCGCCCGAGGCGAGTCCTGAGCGCCGTGTTCCGGCAGGGACGGAAGAGGCGGGGGCGAGGCCGGAAATCGCTGGTGTGAAACGGGGATTGACGGGGTAACGGGGTGGCGCGTCCGGGGGTCGTGCACGGGTCGTGCGCGGCGCGGCGCGTCGATGCGAATGCGACGGGGCGCGAACGAGGGGGCGCGGGTGGGCGCACCGGACGGGAGAGAGCGCGGGCGTCGCGGGGCGGGGGGCCGGGGGCTGGCTCGGGGGCGATTGTCCGGGGGGGACTTCGCGGGGCGGGGCGCTCCGCGCCGACCGTACTGCGGGGCGATCCCGGTCCGTACCCAGGCGGTGCTCGCGGGCTCGTGCTCAGGTCTCAGGTGGTGTCTGCCGGGCCGTGCTCAGGTGGTGCCTGCGGGCCCGTGCCAAAGGTGGTGGTTGTGGGCCCGTGCCAAAGGTGGTGGGTATGGGCCCGTGCCAAAGGTGGTGGCTGTGGGCCCGTGCTCAGGCCGCGGTCGCGGCCTCGTCCGCGGCGAGCCGCTCGGCGCTGAGGCGTGCGACGCGCTCGGCGTCGCACAGGCGGGGGCAGGTCCCGCAGATCTCCTCGGCGCCCAGCGTGTACGACAGGCAGCAGCTCACCCGGTCCCTCGTCGGCAGCGCCTCACCGTCGGGCCCGGTCAGCTCGCGGAAGCCCGGGGTGCCGACGTACGGCTTCGTCGTGCCGGGCAGCAGCGCCTCCAGCTCCGCGGTGGCGCGCACCTCCTCGCCGAGCAGTTCCCCCATGTAGGCGAGGCCCTCGACGATCTCGTCCGTGACCATGCCCCACAACGCCCGGCCCCTGCGGCGCATGCGCGGGCCGATCCCGTCGAGCAGCGGCCCCAGATGGGCGGCCACCGCGTCCCGTACCGCGGCACGCAGCGCGTCCTCGTCCGCCACGACAACCGCGAGCGGGTGCCCGGCCTCGGGGTCGTCGGGCAGGCAGGCGAAGGGTACGGAGCGGACCGCCATGCGGTAGCGCGGGCGGTCGAAGTACACATCGCCGGCGCCGTAGCGCGGCACGCGGCGCAGCAGGAGCCACGGCAGCGTGATGAGCAGGCAGGCGGGCCACGCGTACCGGTGGAAACCGAAGCTCGCGACGACGTCGGGACGTGGCGTGCGCCCGTAGTCGCGCTCGATCTGCTCGTGGTCCCAGCGCAGGTACGCGTCCAGTTCGGCGCCCGCCGCCGCGAGTCCCGCCGCGCTCACCCAGTCGCCCCCGGCGGGGCGGGGCTCGTCCGCCGCCAGCTCCGTCACGCGCAGCTCGGGGAAGACCTGAGCCAGCCGCTCCCACGCGGCGCCGACCGGCGAAGCGGCCGTCGCCGGCACCGGGAGGGCGGAGAGCTGAGGGGAGTGCAGCATGCGCGGACCACCGAATCGCACGTCGAAACAGCCGGAATCTACAGGTAAGCCTTACCTTACCGGAAGTGATCGGGATGGGAACCGGGGGCCTCGCCCTCTATCGTGCTCGTGGCGCGCGAAGCCCGCACGCCCCGAGCACGCACACCCCAGCGGTACGGAGGAAGGCGACGTGGAACGCGAACCGGCCCCCCGAGGCCCGCACCCGGCGACCCGGGCCGAGGATCGCGTCCCCCCACCCCGCCGTCCGGGTGAAGACGGTCCGGGAGGCGCGCGCGGGCGTGGCGTGCGGAGGGGGAGCGGGGCGCGGGAGGCCGGCGGCGGGGTGGGGGCCGCCGGTGTGGCCGGCGGGTCTGTCGCGGCTGGCGGGTCCGGGGCGGCCGGTGACTCCGGTGCGGCTGGCGGGTCCGGGGCGGCCGGTGACTCCGGTGCGGCCGGCGGGTTCGGTGCGGCTGGTGCGGCTGGTGCGGCTGGTGGGTTCGGTGGGGCTGGTGAAGCCGATGTGTCCGCCGCGTCCGGGGCCTCTGGCAGGGACGCGTACCTTTCGGGGGCCGCGCGTCCTTCCGGTCCCGCGCATCCCGCCGACCCGGCGCACGACCTGGCCCGGGCGCAGGACCACCCGGGCCATGTCCGTACCCCGCTGCGCCGCTCCTCGGTGCGGGGCCAAGTGCTCGAAGCGCTGCGGGCCGCGCTCGACTCCGGTGAGCTGGAACCGGGGCGGGTCTACTCGGCGCCCGCACTGGGGGAGCGGTACGGGGTCTCGGCGACGCCGGTACGCGAGGCGATGCAGCGGCTCGCCGCCGAGGGAGCCGTCGAGACGGTGCCCAACCGGGGCTTTCGCGTCCTGGCCCGTACCGCCGACGAGGCCGCGGGGCTTGCCGAGGTGCTGTTCCTGATCGAGTTGCCCGTCCTCACCCGGCTCGCCGCCACGCTGCCCGCGCTGCCCCGGGAACTGCGCCCGCTCGCCGAGCGGACGAGGGACCTGGCCCGCACGGGCGACCGCGGCGGTTACGGCGAGGCGGACCGTGCCTTCCACCGGGCGCTGCTCGGGCTGCACGGAAATCCTCAGCTCACGAACGTCGCCGACACTCTCCACCGCAGGGCGGGCAGTCCCCGTGCCCGCAGCCCGCAGTCCTGGGCCGAGGAGGCGGCGCAGCACGGGATGCTCCTGGACGCCATCGAACGAGCCGACACGGCGACACTCGCGACGGTGCTGCGAAGCCATCTGGGCGTGCAGGGCTGAGGCGGAGCGGTCCGGCAGGTGTCTCCGCGAGGTGAGTGAGCGCTCACCCGGTCACTCGCTCGTGTCGGCTCTGTCAACTTTGGCGTCCGGATCTCCCCGGAACGAGTGTGTGCGTACGTGGGGAAGCCTGAGTTATCCACAGATTCGCGACGTTGGTGCTCGGGGGGTGGCGGGGTGCGAAAGAATGGTGTTGGGGTCGCCCCCCAGGGCGGGTGGGGGCTGTCCAGGGGCATCGTGCGCGGTCGCTGACGCTGCCTTCCCCGGAGGCACGGCCCGGCCCTCTGGCGCCCCTTACCTTCGGCGCCCGGCCCTCTGGCGCCCCTTACCTTCGGCGCCTCCCTGTCCTCCCTCGACCCGTTCACCTGGCCACCGTCCGCGCACCCCGCCCGGGCTTCCCCGTCCCCGCGCCCCGCCCGGCGTCCCCGCACCCGAGCCCGGGTCCCTGTCCACGGGGCCCCGTCCCCGCACCTCCGCTCGGGTCCCCGGGGCCCAAGGTCCCCGTCCCCCCGCCCGTCTCCCTGCGCCCTTGTTCGGGCCCCCAAGCCCCCGGGCCCCCGCCCGTCGCCCCGCCCGTCGCCCCGCCCCTCCCCCCTCGTCCCGGCGCCCTCCCCCTCGTCACTCCACCCCCAGCCGCCCCTCCAGCAGCCTCGGCACCCCGCCCAGCAGCCGCCACAGCCGTCGCGCCTCCGTCCTGAGCCGCTCCGCCTCCGGGTCGGGGCTCGTCTCGGCGAGCGCCGCCAGGGTAGGGGCTGTGCCGACGAGGTCGCCCAGGGTCTCGCGCAGCGCCAGGCTCTGTGTGAAGCCGTGTCTGGCCTCGGCCACCTCGCCCTCGCGCAGGGCGAGTTCGGCGAGGCGGTACCACGTGCGGGCGAGGAGGAAGCGGTCACCGTGAGCCGTCGCGCCCGCGTGCGCGCGGCGGTAGGCCGCGCGGGCGGGCTGCGGTGCATGGGCGAGGTGCTCGGCGATGAGGCCGCGCCGGTAGTCGAGGAGCGGCCGGTGGGGCGAGCCGGGAGCGAGGAGGGCCGCCGCCCTGCCGAGGGCCGAACTCGCCTCGTCGGCACGGTCCCTGATCCCGAGCGAGGTGGCGAGGTAGGCGAGGTGGCCGCGTTCACAGGCGGCCGTGCCGCGTTCGTCGTCGCTGTGTGCGAGCGCCTCGGCGGCGCGCAGCGCGTCCTCCGCCTCCGCCCAGCCCTCGCCCGTGTACAGGCAGCGCTCCGCGAGGAGTTCGCTGCGTCGCAGTGCGGCTTCCGCTCCGGGGAGCGGGGTGAGCAGGGCGGCCGCCTCGGTCCAGCAACCGCGTGCCCGCAGCCGCCACACCGACCGGTCGAACACTTCCGTCTCCCCCGCAGGTCCCGGCTTCGACGTCGATACGGACCAAGGCATGGCGGTGTCCGCCACAGTCCCCTCCTCACATCACGCGCGCCGGTGAGCTGTGACGTGCATCTCAGCACGATGGGCGGCGGGCCGCCAAGGGGGTGGGTGAAAGTTTTCACAAACGCGCCGGAGCGCGTGTCGCGCCGCTTCGCGGGCCTCGCGCGCCCCCGTACCGCCCGACCTGCGAGGGAGCGGCGGAGCCCGGGATTCCGCGGTTCGCGACGATCTCCGCTCCTCCCGGCGGGTGGCGCGAGGGTCCCGGCTCTCCCGCGCCGTACGACACGGGACGTACGCGACCCGGCACCCGACGTACGCGACCCGACTCGCGACCCGACACGCGACCCCTCGGGACCCGACACGCGACGCACGCTCCCCAAGACCCGGCAAACGCCTCCACGGTGCGGCGGCCCCTCACCCACCCCGTCCGTCCCCGACGCCCCCGGACCCCCGCGAAGCCTCCCCGCCTCTGCGCAGCCGCTTCCCCTCCGCCGCAGCGCTCCCGGCTCGCGCAGCGCCCCCGCTGCCCGCGCCCCCCGCGTGCTCGTTCCCCGGTCCCCGCGCCCGCTTCCTGCGCCGCCGCTCCCGCACCCCCGCGCCGCCCGCGCGCTCGCCCCCCGCTCCCGCGCCCCCCGGCGCCCCCCCCCGCTCCCGCGCCCCGCGAAACGCCCGCCTCCCGCGCTCCCGCTCCCCCTCAGCTCATCCGCAGCGCCAGGAAGAAGTCCAGCTTGTCCTCCAGACGCGACAGATCGCGGCCCGTCAGTTGCTCGATCCTGCCGACCCGGTAGCGGAGGGTGTTCACATGCAGATGGAGCCGGGCCGCGCAGCGTGTCCAGGAGCCGTCGCTGTCGAGGAACGCCTCCAGGGTGGGGATCAGCTCGGCGCGGTGGCGGCGGTCGTAGGCGCGCAGTGGGTCGAGGAGGCGGGCCGTGAAGGCGCGGCGTACGTCGTCGGGGACGAAGGGGAGGAGCAGGACGTGGGAGGCGAGTTCCTGGTGTCCGGCGGCGTTGACGGGGCCCGGGCGGGCCGCCGCGACGCGGCGGGCGTGGCGGGCCTCCTCCAGGGCGCCGCGCAGGCCGTCGGCGGAGTGCACCGCCGCGCTCACGCCGAGCGTGAGCCTGCCCTCCGTGCCCAGTCCCGCCGCGAGCGGCGCGGCCGCCGGGCCCACGAGGTCCGCCGCGTTCAGTTCGGCGCTCTTCTGCTCCTCCTCGCCGGTACGGGCGGGCAGCGGTACGAGGGCGACGGCCTCGGCGCCGAGCTGCGTGACGGCGGCCCGGTCGGCGGCGCCCTCCTCGTCCCCGTGCGGCGACAGGTCCGTACCGGCGGAGCCCGCGTGGCCGTCCGCGTGTGCGAGGACCCGGCCCGCCGCGCCCGACGCGAGCACTTCCTCCAGGAGATCGCGTGCGAGTCGGTCCTTCGCCGCGCCGTCCCACTCGACCGTGGCGACGACGATCTGCCAGTACGGGGCGCTCGCCACCCCCGGCAGCAGGAGCGGCCCCGCCGCGCGCAGCCGCGCGGCCGTCTCGGCTGCGGGGGCGCCGTTCTGCACGAGGTCGAGCACCTCGCCCGCCAGGCGCCGCCGCACCGCGCGCCCGGCGTCCCTGCGGTCGCGCTCCACGGCGATGAGCTGGGTGACCCCGTCGACCAGTTCGCGCCGCTCCGCCGGCCAGTCGGAGGCGTCGGCGGCGACGGCGAGCACCCACTCGCCGAGCCCGGCGCGCCGGGCGTCGAGGGGGCTCGGTGTCGCGGAGTGCACGGGGAAGAGCGAGTAGACGGTGTCGCCGACCGTGACGCGCTGCGCGCCGAGCCGCCCGGTCCGTACGGCGTCGAGGCGCGCGGACGCGAGGGTCTCGCGCACATCCGGGGCGAGCGCGGGCGCGCCCGTGCGGGCCGATCCTGCGATCTCGCGGCCCGTCGCCGAGAGCACCCAGGCGTGCAGGTCCAGGTCGCTGCCGAGGAGGTCGAGCACCGCACCGGGGCCGCCCGCCGGGCCCCCCGTCATGAGCTTGCGGTGCCGGTCCACGACCGCCGCGAGATCGCCCGCGCGCTCGCCCGACACCTGCCGCACGATGTGCTCCGTGATCGTCGCGAAGGCGACCGACTCGCTCACCGAGAAGAGCGGCAGCCGGTGCCTGGCGCACGCCGCGATCAGGTCCTCGGGCACCGGCCCGAGTTCCGCCTCGCCCGCCGCGAGCGCCACGACGCCCGCCTCCGCGACGATCCGCACGAAGGACTCGGAGTCCTCGGGCGCGTGCCGCCAGGCCAACCCCGTGAGGACCAGTTCGCCGCCCGACAGGTAGCGGCTCGGGTCGCGCAGGTCGGTCGTCATGACCCCCCGCACCGTACGGTCCAGTTCCTCGGCCCCGCCGAGCAGCCGGAGCCCCAGCGTGCCGCTCTCCAGCAGTGCGCGCAGCCGCATGTCCTCGCCGCCGATCCGTGTGGGTTTCCTGGGCGAAACAGCGAAGTTAAACGCCCGCATTCTTCATACGAATCTACAAGACTCGGCCCCTGGACAGCCAATTCGTTCAGGGGTTCGGTGACTGTGCGGAAAGGGACCGTCACCGCTTCACTGGGCGCACCCCCGTGGTGCGGCCAGCCCGCTCGCCCGTCCTTCCGACCCACCGGGAGCAACCGCATGGAGTCCGCATGGAGTTCCTGAGACCCGCAGGCTGGGAGGAGGCGCTCGCGGCGAAGGCCGCGCACCCCGCCGCCGTACCGCTCGCCGGCGGCACCGACGTCATGGTCGAGCTGAACTTCGACCACCGCAGGCCCGCGCACCTCATCGACCTCGGCCGCGTGCCCGGGCTGAGCGACTGGGAACGGGACGGGGACACGGTACGCCTGGGCGCGTCGGTCCCGTACACCCGGATCATCACCGAGCTGGCCACCGAGCTGCCCGGGCTCGCGCGCGCCGCGCACACCGTGGCCTCGCCGCAGATCCGCAACCGCGGCGGCGTCGGCGGCAACCTCGGCACCGCCTCGCCCGCCGGTGACGCGCACCCCGCGCTCCTCGCCTCGGGGGCCGAGATCGAGGCGGCCTCGGTACGGGGCACCCGCCGTATCCCCGTCGACGACTTCTACACCGGTGTCAAACGCAACGCCCTCGCGCCCGACGAGCTGATCCGCGCGATCCACCTGCCCGTCGCGCGCGGCCCGCAGCAGTTCTCGAAGGTCGGCACGCGCAACGCGATGGTCATCGCCGTCTGCGCCTTCGGCCTCGCGCTCCACCCGGACCGCCGCACCCTGCGCACCGGGATCGGCTCGGCCGCGCCCACGCCCGTGCGCGCGCAGGCCGCCGAGGACTTCCTCACCTCCGTGCTCGACGAGGAGCGTTGCTGGGAGACCGGCAGAGCGCCGGGCGAGGCGGCGCTGCGGCAGTTCGGGCAGCTCGCCTCCGGCGCCTGCCACCCCATCGACGACGTCCGCGGCTCGGCCGCCTACCGCAGGCACGCGGTCGGCGTCATGGCCCGCCGCACCTTCACCTGGGCCTGGCAGGCCCTCGGCACCGAGCAGCGGCGGAACGGAGCATCATGCGCGTGAACCTCGTCGTCAACGGACGGCGCCACGAGGCCGACGACGTGTGGGAGGGCGAGTCGCTCCTGTACGTGCTGCGCGAACGCCTCGGCCTGCCCGGCTCCAAGAACGCCTGTGAGCAGGGCGAGTGCGGCTCCTGCACGGTACGGCTCGACGGCGTCCCCGTCTGCGCCTGCCTCGTCGCCGCCGGGCAGGCGGAGGGACGGCGCGTCGACACGGTCGAAGGACTCGCCGCGTACGCGGCCAGGCGCGACGGAAGGCCCGGCGCGGGCGGTACGGAGGACCGGGCCACCGCTACGGGAGAGGGCGAGGCCCCCGACGGCAGGGGCCACGCCTCCGCCGATCCGCGCCGCTGGGAGGCGAGGCCCAGCGGCCCCGGCGGGCCCCCGCTCTCGCCCGTCCAGCAGGCCTTCGTCGACGCGGGCGCCGTCCAGTGCGGCTTCTGCACCCCCGGACTCCTCGTCGCCGCCGACGACCTCCTCGAACGCCTCCCCTCGCCCAGCGACGCCGACATCCGCGAGGCCCTGTCGGGGAACCTGTGCCGCTGCACCGGCTACGAGAAGATCCTCGACGCCGTCCGCCTCGCCGCGGCCCGCCAGGACACGGCCCGAAGCGAGGAGGCCCGGTGACCCGCGCCCGGAACCGCTCCCGTACCCGTACCCGTACCGAGGAGTCCCGGTGACCACTCCCCGTATCCCCACCGGCGTCCCCACGCACCTCACCCAGGGCCGCCCCGGCACCACGACCCCCGGCGGCGTCGGCGAGTCCACCCTCCGCCCCGACGGCGTCCTCAAGGTCACGGGCGAGTTCGCCTACGCCTCCGACATGTGGCACGAGGACATGCTGTGGGGCCACACGCTGCGCTCCCCGCACGCCCACGCCGAGATCCTGTCCATCGACACCGCCGAGGCCCTCGCCACCCCCGGCGTGCACGCCGTCCTCACCTACGACGACCTGCCCACCGCCGTACGCCACTACGGCCTGGAGATCCAGGACACGCCCGTCCTCGCCCACGGCCGCGTCCGCCACCACGGCGAACCCGTCGCGCTCGTGGCAGCCGACCACCCCGAGACCGCGCGCCGCGCCGCCGCGAAGATCCGCGTGGACTACCGCGAACTCCCCGTCGTCACCGACGAGGCGAGCGCCACCGCGCCCGGCGCCCCGCTCCTGCACGAGGGCCGCGCCGACCACCACGCGGGGCACGTCCCGCACCCCAACATCGTCCACCGCCAGCCGGTCGTGCGCGGCGACGTCACCGAGGCGGCCCGCCGCGCCGACGTCGTCGTGCGCGGCGAGTACCACTTCGGGATGCAGGACCAGGCGTTCCTCGGCCCCGAGTCGGGACTCGCCGTACCCGCCGACGACGGCGGCGTCGACCTCTACGTCGCGACGCAGTGGCTCCACTCCGACCTGCGCCAGATCGCCCCCGTCCTCGGCCTGCCCGAGGAGAAGATCCGCATGACGCTCTCCGGCGTCGGCGGCGCCTTCGGCGGCCGCGAGGACCTCTCCATGCAGATCCACGGCTGCCTCCTCGCGCTGCGCACCGGCAAACCCGTCAAGATCGTCTACAACCGCTTCGAGTCCTTCTTCGGCCACGTCCACCGCCACCCCGCCAGGCTCCGGTACGAACACGGAGCCACCCGCGACGGCAAGCTCACCCACCTCAAGGCGCGCATCGTCCTCGACGGTGGCGCCTACGCCTCCTCCTCGCCCGCCGTCGTCGGCAACGCCGCCTCGCTCGGCGCGGGCCCGTACGTCATCGACGACGTCGAGATCGAGACGATCGCCTTGTACACCAACAACCCGCCGTGCGGCGCGATGCGCGGCTTCGGCGCGGTGCAGGCGTGCTTCGCCTACGAGGCGCAGATGGACAAGCTCGCCGCCGCGCTCGGCATGGACCCCGTCGAGCTGCGGCGGCTCAACGCGATGGAGCAGGGCTCCGTCATGCCGACCGGGCAGGTCGTCGACTCGCCCGCGCCCGTCGCCGAACTCCTGCGCCGCGTCAAGGCCCGCCCGCTCCCGCCCGAACGCCAGTGGGAGTCGAGCGAGGGCCCCGACGTACGGCACCTGCCCGGCGGGCTCTCGAACACGAGCCACGGCGAAGGCGTCGTACGCGGCGTCGGCTACGCCGTCGGCATCAAGAACGTCGGCTTCTCCGAGGGCTTCGACGACTACTCGACCGCCCGCGTGCGCCTGGAGAACATCGCGGGCGAGGCCGTCGCCACCGTGCACACCGCGATGGCCGAGGTCGGCCAGGGCGGCGTCACCGTCCACGCGCAGATCGCCCGCACCGAACTCGGCGTCACCCAGGTCACCATCAACCCCGCCGACACACGCGTCGGTTCCGCCGGTTCGACCTCCGCCTCGCGCCAGACCTACATGACGGGCGGCGCCGTCAAGCACGTGTGCGGCCTCGTCCGGGAACAGGTGCTCGACCTCGGACGGGCCAAGTTCGGCACGTACCACCCGGCCTGGGCGCACGCCGAACTCCTCCTGGAGGACGGCAAGGTCGTCACCGAGGGCGGCGAAGTGCTCGCGAGCCTCGCCGACGTACTCGACGGCGAGGTGATCGAGAGCGAGGACGAGTGGCGCCACCGCCCCACCGAGGCCTTCGACCTGCGCACCGGACAGGGCAGGGGACACGTCCAGTACTCCTTCGCCGCCCACCGCGCCGTCGTCGAGGTCGACACCGAACTCGGCCTCGTCAAAGTCGTCGAACTCGCCTGCGCCCAGGACGTCGGCAAGGCACTCAACCCGCTCTCCGTGCAGGGCCAGATCCAGGGCGGCAGCACCCAGGGCCTCGGCATCGCCGTCATGGAGGAGATCCTCGTCGACCCCGTCACAGCGAAGGTCCGCAACCCCTCCTTCACCGACTACCTCATCCCCACCATCCTCGACACGCCCACGATCCCCCTCGACGTACTCGAACTCGCCGACGACCACGCCCCCTACGGCCTGCGCGGCATCGGCGAGGCGCCCACGCTCTCCTCGACCCCAGCCGTCCTCGCGGCGATCCGCGCCGCGACCGGCCGCGCGCTCGACCGCACCCCGGTGCGCCCCGAGCACCTCGTGGACTGACGGACGAACCGGCTCGCGCCCCGCCCCCTCCTGGAGACCGCCATGCTCGACCTCGCTCCGGCACTGCGCCGCTGGGCCGCCGACGGGCGCGCCTTCGCCGTCGCGACCGTCGTCGCCGTCACAGGCAGCGCCCCCCGCCCGCCCGGTGCCGCGCTCGCCGTCGACGCGGCGGGCGAGGCGATCGGTTCCGTCTCGGGAGGCTGCGTCGAGGGCGCCGTGTACGAGCTGTGCCGCGAGGCACTGGCCGCCGACCGTCCCCTCGCCGAGCGCTTCGGCTACAGCGACGAGGACGCCTTCGCCGTGGGCCTGACCTGCGGCGGCGTCATCGACGTGCTCGTCGTCCCCGTCCGTCCTGGTACCGCGGCCGCACGGCTGTACGGGGACGTCCTCACCGCCGTCGCCGAGGGCGCCCCGCGAGCCCTCGCCCGCGTCGTCGACGGGCCGCCCGCGCTCCTCGGCCGCCCGCTCGCCGTGGACGGCTCGGGTACGGTACGCGGCGGCTGCGGCGGCCCGCCCGAACTCGACCGCTCCGCGGCCGACGAGGCCGGCGCCCTGCTCGCCCTCGGCCGCACGGGCACCGTCACCATCGGCGCCGACGGCTCGCGCTGCGGACGGCCCGTCACCCTCCTCGTCGAGTCGAGCGTTCCACCGCCCCGCATGATCGTCTTCGGCGCCATCGACTACGCGGCCGCGCTCGCCCGCGCCGGGTCCTTCCTCGGCTACCACGTCACCGTGTGCGACGCGCGCCCCGTCTTCGCGACCCGTGCCCGCTTCCCCGACGCCGACGAACTCGTCGTCGCCTGGCCCCACACGTACCTCGAAGAGACCCCCACCGACGCGCGCACGGTCCTGTGCGTCCTCACGCACGACGCCAAGTTCGACGTGCCGCTCCTCGCCCGCGCCCTGCGCCTGCCCGTCGCCTACGTCGGCGCGATGGGCTCGCGCCGCACCCACGAGGACCGCCTGCGCCGCCTGCGCGCCGAAGGGCTCACCGAGGCCGAACTCGCCCGGCTGCGCTCACCGATCGGCCTCGACCTCGGCGCCCGCACCCCCGAGGAGACGGCCCTGTCCATCGCCGCCGAGATCGTCGCCCACCGCCACGGCGGCACGGGCGCCCCGCTCACCGGCTCGCCTTCGCCGATCCACCGGCGGGACCGGGCGGGCTCGGGGGTCTGAGAGGGAGCGGGGGCCGCGCCCGCCCGCCCGGGGGGAGTGTTCCCCGCGCGGGGGCGCGGCCCCCGTGCCGCCTCACGGCTTGCGCGCCACCCCGCACATCGCGTTGCCCTCGCCGGGCGTCACATCGCCCTGCCCGGGTTCCGGGCGCCACTCGGAGGTCAGGACCACGCCGGGCGCGACCAGTTCGAGACCCTCGAAGTACGCGGCGATCCGCTCCGGCGAACGCAGGTGGTACTCGCTCGCCGAGTTCGCGTTGTACGCGGCGATCGCCGCGTTGAGCGTCTCGTTCGTGTCGACGCCGTCCGCGAGCGCGAGCCAGCTTCCCGAGGGCAGCGCGGCGAGCAGTTCGCGCACGAGCGCCCCCGGCTCGTCCTCGTCGGGCAGCTGCCCCATGATGCCGAGCATGGTCAGCCCCACGGGCTGCGTGAAGTCCAGGGTCCGTGCCGCCTCTTCGAGGATGGCGGCGGGCTCGCGCACATCCGCGTCGATGTAGGCGCAGGCGCCCTCGGGCGTGCTCGTCAGGAGCGCCCGCGCGTGCGCGAGGACCAGCGGATCGTTGTCGACGTAGACGACGCGCGCCTCCGGCGCCTCGCGCTGGGCGACCTCGTGCGTGTTGTCGGCGGTCGGCAGCCCCGTCCCCAGGTCGAGGAACTGCCGTACGCCCGCCTCGCGCGCGAGGTAGCGCACCGCACGCGCGAGGAAGTACCGCTGCCCGCGCGCGATGCCCGCGATGTCGGGAAAGCTCTGCCGGATCATGTCGCCGACAGCGGCGTCCACCGGGTAGTTGTCCTTGCCGTTCAGCAAGTAGTTCCACACGCGCGCCGACTGCGGCTGGTCGGTGCGGATGCGCTCGGCGAGCGGACGCCGCCGCTCCTCGTGATCGTCACTCATGGCCAGAGCCTCGCACAGTCAAGCCCCTGGGGCCATGAGTGAGTTGATCTTCCTCCCGCGGCTCAGGGAGTCGGCAGGTGGAAGGAGGCGTACACGGACCGCGCCGAGAGGTCGGCGGGTGCGAGACCGCTCACGTACCCGACGAGCCCGGGCGGGAACTCGGCGTCCGCCGCGCGCAGCACCCGGTGCGTACGCAGCAGCAGGCGCCCGCCGCACAGCGGCGTCGACGTCCCCTCGGGCCCCGAGACGACCCCGCCCGGCGTCGCCTCGCCCTCGGGGAGCGGACCGTCCCAGCGGCCGTGCACGCTCGGGTCGGGCGTGTCGCTGAGGCTCTGCGCCTGCGGCTCCGCCGCACCGCGCGCCAGAGCGAGCAACTGGGCGCACAGCACCGGGTCGTGCGCGCCGTCGTACACCCAGCGCTTCCCGAGCACACCGTGCTCGCTCGTCCCGACGAGCGCCGCTTCGAGCCCCTCCGCCGGCGCGCCCCGGTAGGTCAGCGGCACGTGGTACGTGACGGGCCCGGCGCCCGCCGTGTCGGTGACCGCCATGAACTCGATGCCCACCTCGCCCGCCGGGTCGTCGAGCCGGAAACCGCCCGCCTTCTCCAGCACGGCCGGCCCGTTCCCGCCCTGGTACCAGGGCTGCTTCGGCAGCCATCCGGAGAGCAGTTCGAGCTTGCTCGGGGTCAGCGTCGTGCGGTGGATCTCGGCCATGCTGTCACTCCTGCTCGCGCGATCGGGCTGACGACATTAGCGGGGTTCAGCCGTCCAGGACGAGCCACTGCCTGCCGTCGAGCAACTCCCGTACGGCATCGGCGTGCCCCGCGTGACAGGCGGTCTCGGTCAGCACGTGCACAAGGACCTCGCGGACGGTGTGCAGTCGGTACGAGCCGAACAGCTCACCCGGCCACCACGCGGGCGGTTCGGCCGCCTTGAGCCCGGCCAGCACCGCGTCCGCACGCTCCGCCTCCGCGCGGTACAGCGCGCGCAGCCCCTCGCCGGTGTCCCCGGGCGCGGGCCGCCACGCGTCGTCCCCCGCCTTCGTCCCCGTCACCGAGGCCACGACCTCCGGATCGGCGGCGAGCACGCCCCGGAACCAGAACCGCTCGACATCGAGCGCGAGATGCCGCAACAACCCGAGACACGACCACCCCGAGGGCAGCACCCCCCGTCGCAACTCCTCCTCGTCCAGTCCCTCCAGCGCCCCGAGCACATGCGCCCGCTGCGCGCGCAGCGCCTCGCGCAGCACCGACACCTCCGCCTCGGGCGCGCTCGCCGCGTCCGACCGTCCCCTCGTCACCGTCTCGTGCGCCATGACGGCCTCCTTTCTCCTCGGTGCGGACCACCGTAGAGCGGGGGTGTGACAAGCGGGGGTGTGACAGCGGCCGGTGTCCGAGCCGCCCGCTATGGTCCTGCTGTACGCGCGCCACGACGGCGTGCGGCGCGGAGCCGCAGAAGCGGAACCGCGACGGCGGAGTGCGAGAGGCGGGGCGGGATGCGGTACGGAGGCGGGCACGCGCACGCGCTGCGCCTGGCGGCCTGCGCGGCGACTGCCTGGCTCGTGTGGCTCCTGTGGCACCTCACGGGAGCCGAGGCGGGCACGGTCTCCTGGACGTGCGACGGCACCGGCGAGTGCGCCAGCAACGACTTCGCCTCCTTCTCGGCGCTGCCGGGCGCCGCGGCGGCCACCTTCCTCGGCCTCCTGTGCGCCCGGTACCTGCACCGCGCGACGCCGGGGCTCGTGGTCCTGCTCGCCGCGCTCGCCTGCTCCGCAGGCTTCCGCGAAGCGCTCGACGCGGGCACCCTGCGCACCGGCACGGTGCCCGGCGGCTCACCGGTCCTCATCCCGGTGCCCCTGTCCACCGGCACCTGGCTCACCGTCCTGCGCGTCGTCGCCGTCCTCGCCTGTCTCGCCGCCGTGTGGGGCGCCCTGTTCAGCGCCCGCAGGCTCGGGCTCCGCCACCGGCTGCGCGGCTCGCGCGCCCGCGCGGGCGCGGAACTGCGCGGCTGGCGACCACGAGGGCGCGGCCGCGCCGAGACGACCGCCGTCTTCCGCGCCGCCGACGGCAGCACGCACGAGGTACCCGTCCTCGTGGACCGCGCCGCGCTGCGCCGCCCCGTCGAGGTGATCTACGACCCGGCCCGCCCCGGCGATCCGTCCCGCACCCGCGCCGTCCTGCCCAGGAAGTCCCCGGTGAGCAGACCATGACCCACCCCACCAGGGCAGGAGTGCCCACACCCCGCGCCCCCCTGGACAAGCGCCCGCCCCGCCCGCGCACGTACCTCCTGCGCAGGACCCTCACCCCCACCGCGCTCCTCCTCACCCTGCTCACGGCCGCGGGACTCACCGCCGCGGGGTACGGGGCGGGCCCGGGGCCGCGCTGGCTGCTGCTCACCGGACTCGCCGTCACCGCGCCCGTGCTCACCCTCGTCGGTCACCTCGCGGAAGCCGCGCCGTACGGCACGCGGGCCACGGCCGGACCCCGCTCGGGCGCCGCGGCGGAGTGGGCCCCCGCGCTCGTGCACGAGGCGGCGACGGTGCACCGCCGCACCGGGACGCCCGTGGCGGAGCACGATCCGGAGGCCGTGCACGTCTTCGACCTCTCCGTCATCACGGCGGACGGGCGCCCGCACCGGACCAGGGTCAGGCAGGCGGCCGACGTCCAGGGCCTCGCCCGCGCCACGACGGCCGTCGTGCGCTACGACGTGGGCCGCCCCTGGCGCCTCGGCCTCCCCGCGGCGCCCCCGGGCGAGTGGCGCGCCCGGGCCGCCCGCCTCGCCCCGGTCCCGCCCGCCGTGTCCCGCCGCCCCGATGGACGGCCGGTCCGCCCCCCGGCTCCGCACGTCCGCGCCGTCCCCCCGGCCTTCCTCAGCGCCACGGCGGGAGCGGCCCTCGCTGCCCTCGCCGTCGTCACCCTGCTCCTGACCCGCTGACCCGCTGACCCGCTGACCCGCTGACCCGCTGACCCGTCCGTGCCGCTGACCCGCTGTGCCGTTGATGCCGCCCCGCACGGCGGCACGAGGCCCTCGTCCTCACGCCACCACGCCCGCGCGCCGTGCCACCGCGACCGCCTCGCCGCGCGTGCGGGCCCCCAGTTTCCGCATCGCCGCGCGCAGGTACGCCTTGACCGTCTCCGGGCGCAGCCCGAGCCTGCTCGCCACCGCCGCGTTCGTCGCGCCCTCGGCGACGACCATCAGGACCTCCACCTCGCGCGGGGTCAGCGGGGGCGCCTGCGGGTCGCGGGGAAGCCCGCTGTCCGCCGCCGCCAGGCGTGCGCACACGCCGAGGAGTTCGGCCCGCAGCGCGGGGTCGCCGAGGCGGTCGGCGAGGCCGCGCAAGTGGGCGCCCGTGTCCCGTACCTCCTGCCAGGAGCCCGCGCGCGCCGCCTCACCGCCCGCCGCCGAGAGGGTCCGCGCCTCGTCCCGCACCACCAGCGTCTGCTCCACGTCGCGCGCCGCCTCCACCGCCGCGCGCAGCGTGCGGTCCCCGAGCGGCTGCGGGGCGCGCAGCGCCCCGTACAGCACCGCCCGCACCCGCCGCCGCACCACGACAGGCACCGCGAGGACCGAGCGCAGGCCCTCGGCGGCCACAGGCGTGTCGTACTCGTGGCTGATCGAGCGCGCCACGCGGTAGTCGGTGACCGTGCACGGCCGTGTCAGTGTGATCGCCTTGCCGCCCAGGCCGTTTCCCGCCGAGACCGCGAGCCCGTCGAGCGCCGCCGTCGCCGTACCGCTCAGCTCACCGATCCGTACCCGCGTGGCCGCCGCGCCGACGAGCGGCCCGCCGAAGGCGACCGGCAGCCCGGTCGCGCGCCGGAGCCGGAGGAGCGCGGCCCGGATCTCCGCCGCGTCCGCCGCCCACTCCGCCTCCCGCTCCGTCCCGCGCGCCCCGCCGCGTACTCCTGTGTGCGCCGCCATGACCGTCCTCCGTCCCGCAGGTGCCGCTCAGCGTGCCATCCGCGTCCGCCACCCCCGAACGGGGGTAGTGAGACCTGTGTCACGCATCTCACGATGGGGACGAGTGGTTTCGCAACCTGGAGGACACATGTCGGCAACCCCCGCAGCCGCGCAGCGCGGCGAACCGGACGCCACCGCCGCCTTCCGCGCCGCGCGCGACTTCCTCCTCGCCCACGGCGAGGACTACGCGGCGGCGCACGCCGGTTTCGAGTGGCCCCGTCCCGAGCTGTTCAACTGGGCGCTCGACTGGTTCGACAGGATCGCCGAGGGCAACGAGCGCACCGCGCTGCACATCGTCGAGGAGGACGGCTCGCGCCTGGAGCTGTCCTTCGCCGAGCTGTCCCGCCGCTCCGCGCGTGCCGCCAACTGGCTGCGCGGCCTCGGCGTCGGGCCCGGCGACCGCGTCCTCGTCATGCTCGGCAACCAGGCCGAGCTGTGGGAACTCATGCTCGCCGCGATGAAGCTGCGCGCCGTCGTCATCCCCGCGACCCCGCTCCTGGGCCCGCTCGACCTGCGCGACCGCGTCGAACGCGGCGAGGTGGGCCATGTCGTCGCCCGCTCCGCCGACCTGGACAAGTTCGCGCGGGTCCCGGGCGACTGGACCCGTATCGCCGTCGGGGAACCCGTCACCGGCTGGCACGACTATGCCGAAGCCGCCACCGCGAGCGCCGCGTTCGTCCCCGAGGGCCCCACCAGGTCCGACGAGACCCTCATGCTCTATTTCACCTCCGGCACCACCGCACGCCCCAAACTCGTCGAGCACACCCACCTCTCCTACCCCGTGGGCCACCTCTCGACGATGTACTGGATCGGGCTGCGCCCGGGGGACGTGCACCTCAACATCTCCTCGCCCGGCTGGGCGAAGCACGCCTGGTCGAACTTCTTCGCCCCCTGGAACGCCGAGGCGACCGTCTTCATTTTCAACTACACGCGCTTCGACGCGGGCCGTCTCATGGCCGAGATGGACCGCGCGGGCGTCACGAGCTTCTGCGCCCCGCCCACCGTGTGGCGCATGCTCATCCAGGCCGACCTGAGCGGTCTCAAGACCCCGCCGCGCTCCGTCGTCGCGGCGGGCGAACCCCTCAACCCCGAGGTCATCGAGCACGTCCGCCGCTCCTGGGGCGTCACGATCCGCGACGGCTTCGGCCAGACCGAGACCTCCGTCGCCGTCGCCAACTCCCCGGGCCAGCCCCTCAAACCCGGCTCGATGGGCCGCCCGAGCCCCGGCTTCCGCATCGCGCTCCTCGATCCCGTGACCGGCGAACCGGGCGCCGCCGAGGGCGAGATCAGCCTCGACCTCTCGGCCCGCCCCGTCGGCCTCATGCGCGGCTACCACGGCGACCAGGAGCGCACCTCGCAGGCGACGGCGGGCGGTTACTACCGTACGGGCGACATCGGGGCCAGGGACGAGGACGGCTACCTCACGTACGTCGGCAGGGCGGACGACGTCTTCAAGGCGAGCGACTACAAGATCAGCCCCTTCGAGCTGGAGAGCGCCCTGCTCGAACACCCCGCCGTCGCCGAGGCCGCCGTGGTGCCGGCGCCCGATCCCGTACGGCTCAACGTCCCCAAGGCGTACGTCGTCCTCGCCGAGGGGTACGCGCCCGACGCCGCCACGGCGAAGCTCCTCTTCGCGCACTCGCGCGCCGTGCTCGCCCCGTACAAGCGGCTGCGCAGGCTGGAGTTCGGCCCGCTGCCCAAGACCATCTCCGGCAAGATCCGCCGCGTCGAACTGCGCGAGGCCACCGCCGGCGGCTCCGCGGCCGAGTACCGCGAGGAGGACCACCGATGAGCACCGCTTCCCCGTCCCTGCCGGTCCCCGTCTCCTACGCGCACGGCACCGCGACCACGCCACTCCTCGGCGAGACCATCGGCGAGAACCTGGCGCGGATCACCGCGACCTACCCGGGCCGTGACGCCCTCGTCGACGTCGCCAGTGGCCGCCGCTGGACGTACTCCGCCTTCGGCGAGGCCGTCGAACAGCTCGCGCGCGGGCTCCTCGCGCGCGGTGTCCTCAAGGGCGACCGGGTCGGCATCTGGGCCGTCAACAGCGCCGAGTGGGTCATGCTCCAGTACGCGAGCGCGCGGGTCGGCGCCATCCTCGTCAACATCAACCCCGCCTACCGCGCACACGAACTCGCCTACGTACTGCGGCAGTCGGGCACCCAGCTGCTCGTCGCCTCGCTGCGCCACCGCGACACCGACTACCGCGCCTTCGTCGACGAGGTGCGCCCCGAGTGCCCCGAGCTGCGCGAGGCCGTCTACATCGGCGACCCGAGCTGGGACGCCCTCGTCGCGGCGGGCGCCGACGTCCCGCTCGCCCGACTCCACGCCCGCGAAGCCGAGTTGTCCTGCGACGACCCCGTCAACCTCCAGTACACCTCCGGCACCACGGGCTTCCCCAAGGGGGCGACCCTCTCCCACCACAACCTCCTCAACAACGGCTTCTGGGTGGGCGAGACGGTCGGCTACACGGCGAACGACCGCGTGTGCCTGCCCGTTCCCTTCTTCCACTGCTTCGGCATGGTCATGGGCAACCTCGGCGCCACCTCGCACGGCGCCTGCATCGTCATCCCCGCGCCCTCCTTCGACGCGCGCGCGACGCTCGAAGCCGTCGAGAAGGAGCGCTGTACCTCGCTGTACGGCGTGCCGACGATGTTCATCGCGGAGCTGAACCTCCCCGACTTCGCCTCCTTCGACCTCACCTCGCTGCGCACCGGGATCATGGCCGGCTCGCCGTGCCCCGTCGAGGTCATGAAACGGGTCGTCGCCGAGATGCACATGGCCGAGGTGTCCATCTGCTACGGCATGACAGAGACCTCGCCCGTCTCCTGCCAGACCCGCGCCGACGACGACCTCGAACACCGCACGGGCACCGTGGGGCGCGTGCTGCCGCACCTCGAAGTCAAGGTCGTCGACCCCGTCAGCGGCGTCACGGTCCCGCGCGGCACGCAGGGCGAACTGTGCACGCGCGGCTACTCCGTCATGCTCGGCTACTGGGAGGACCCCGAACGCACCGCCGAGGTCGTCGACCCCGGCCGCTGGATGCACACCGGGGACCTCGCCCTCATGCGCGAGGACGGCTACGTCGAGATCGCGGGCCGCATCAAGGACATGATCATCCGCGGCGGCGAGAACATCTACCCGCGCGAGATCGAGGAGTTCCTCTACACCCACCCGAAGATCTCCGACGTGCAGGTCGTCGGCATCCCCGACGCGCGCTACGGCGAGTCCGTCCTCGCCTGCGTCATCCCGCGCGACCCCGCCGACGCGCCCACGCTCGACGAGATCCGCGCCTTCTGCCGCGACCGCCTCGCCCACTACAAGATCCCCGGCCGCCTCGAAGTCCTCGGCACCTTCCCGATGACGGTCTCGGGGAAGGTCCGCAAGATCGAACTGCGCGAGACGTACGGGGAACAGGCGGACTGAGCGCGCGCCCACCACCGCGCGCGCTGTCCTTCACCCGCACGGTCACGATCCTCCGCGGCCGGACGGTCATCGCCCTGGCAGGACCGATCACCTCGGGCTCTTCCCGGGCGCCACCGCGGTGTTCACCACGGTGCCCACGCGGCCCCACCGCGCGGGCACCGCACCGGCCGCACCGCACCGCGCCGGCCGCACCGCACCGCGCAGACGCGTCCGGCCCGTGCAGACCCGTCCGGCCCGTGCCGCTTACGGCCGTCCCATGCGTTCCGCCGCCTCGTTGAGCGGCCGTACGAGACCGCTCGGCTCCAGGGCGAAGAGGGGCACTCCGAGCCGGATCGCACTCTCGGCCGCCTCCGGTTCGGGTCCGCCGCGGGTGAAGCCGACCGGGGCGGCGCCCGCGGCGAGCGCCGCGAGCCACAGGCACTCCACGTCCCGCACCGTCAGGCGTCGCCTGCTGGGTTCGACGTGGGCGAGCAGCCCGCGGGCGGCGAGCGCGACGCCCGCCGGTGCCGGTTGCGCGGCCCGGTGTATCTCGCCGTGGCCGAGCCGCCCGAGGTGCAGCGCGGCCGCTGTCACGGCGTCCCGGGTCGAGCGGATCGGCGCGAGCGCTTCGGGGTGCCGTGCGAGCGGGACGGAACCGGGCGCCCCGCCCTCGTCGACGGCGAGCCGGAGCAGCGCCCCGCACGGGCAGCCGTACTCGGGCCGGGGCCAGCGTGTCGTACGCGCGCAGGCCGCGCACCGTACCGCGAGCCATTCCTCGCCCCAGTCGCGGCGCTCCACCGGCTCGCCCATGCCGCCGTCCACGAGCGGCAGGATCACCGGGACCCCGCAGGCGCAGGGCAACTCGGGCGGGAGGTGGCTGCCGACACGGCGGCAGACCGGGCAGGTGACGGCGACGGAGGCCATGACGTGCTCCAGGACCTTGACGGACGGGCCGCGCGTACGGGAAGGACGCGTGCTCGCGAGCGTACGAGGGGCGCCCCGCGCGGACGGGACGTGCCCCCATCATCCTCCCGTTCCCCGTCGTCCTGCCGGGAGTTGGGGGAGAGGAGCGGGTACGTCGCGTCCCGGTCCCCGGCGTACGGCCCGTGCGGCGGGGACCCGCGGGACCGGCGTCGGTTAGGGTCGCTGCGGCGGCTCCGCGCGGGGCCGCGCGGCCACGGCGGGGAGGCGTCTCATGCGGTTGCGGGTCGAGTTCACCACCGAGCCCTTCGACCTCGAACAGGCGCCCCGGCACGCGCTCGTCGCCCGCGAGGTGCTGCGTGCGGCGCCGCTCGAAGGGATCGACGTGGGGCCCTTCGGCAATACGGCCGAGGGCAGCGCCGACGACGTCGTCGCGACGGTCGCCGAGCTGCTCCGTACGACCATCGAGGCGGGCGCCGACCGGGTCTCGCTCCAGGTCAGCGTGCTCGGGGAGGACGAGCGGTGAGCCGTCCCGAGCCCCAGCGGGACGCCGTGGCGCACCCGCTTCTCGAAGCCGTCCGCCCCCTCGTCGACGCGGTGGGCGGCGAGCTGCTCGACCCGGCTGTCGCGGCGCCCGGCGACGTCGTGCTGCGCTGGGAGGGCGAGGAGGTCCTCGCGGTGCGGCTGCCGGGGCTCGGGGACGACAGCCTGGACCGGCTCGTCGAAGGGCTCGAACGCGTCCACGGCCCCCTCGGCGCGCTCGACCGCCGCACGAAGCAGGACCTCGTGCGGCAGCTGGAGGCGCGCGGCGCGTTCACGGTGCGACACGGCGTCGAGACCGTCGCGGCGGCGCTCGGCGTCTCGCGCTTCACCGTCTACAACTACCTCCGGCACGTCAACGAGCAGCGCGCGAAGGAACGTTGAGGCGAGGGGAGCCCCTTGCCCGCCGTCACGCGGGGAGCCGCCGCGACGCGCACGAAGCCGTCCGCCGTCGCGTCCAGGACCCCGGGTCCGTGAGGACGCGGAGCAGGACGCGGAGCAGGACGAGGACGAGGCGGGCGCCGTGCACGAGGTCCGTCGCGCCGCCCATCCCGTTGACCGTCGCGCCGGGGCCGTCCGGTTCCCCGAACCCGGCGAGCGTGACGCGCCCCGCCGTCGCGGCGAGCGGAATCACGTTCCGTGCGGACTTCGACTTCGCGAAGGCGGCGTTGCCGTGCCGGTCGCCCTCCCGGCCCGTACGCGCGCGACGTCGCGGCGGACGGTGTGCTCCAGGACGTACGTCGTGCCGTGGAACGCCCGTATCTCCGTGTGCGGCGAGTGGCGGGGCGCGCGCGGGGTGCGCCCCCTCACCCGTGGACCGCCGGCTTCAGCACCTCCTCGCACCACGTGCGGAAACTCGTGGGGCTCGCCGTCTCGGGGGTCCGTTCCACGCCCGCGTCGAGCCCCGCCTCCTTCGCCCGCAGCATCGCGACGAAGCCCTCGACCGCGGCCGTGCTCGCCCCCGCCCCGCCGAGCGCCGCGCGGAAGTCCTCCAGCGGCTGCCGCGCGTAGCGCACAGGGCGGCCGAGCACCTCCGTCATGACGGCCGCCATCTCCCGCGCCGACAGGTCCTCGGGCCCCAGGACCGGTACCTCGCCCGCGCCCGTCCACGAGCGGTCGAGCAGCAACCGTGCCGCGGCCGCCGCGATGTCCCTCACCGCCACGAGCGGCGCGCTGTGGTCGGGCCGCACCACGTCCGTGTACACGCCCTGATCCGCGATCCGTGCCGCCTGTCGCAGCAGGTTGTCCATGAACGTCGGGTTCGCGAGCGCCCGGTAGGCGACGCCGGTGCCCGCGATGAGGTCGTCCATCGCGAGCGACGCCGTCACCTGCCCCGCGTGCTTCGCGTACGGTGTGCCGCGCCCGAGCGCGGACACGCCGACGACGTGCCCGACCCCCTGCCGCACGAACGCGCCCGCGGCCGCGAGCGAGAACCCCGCGTACGCCGCGTCGAGATCCGCCGTCCGCGCGTCCGAAGGGGCGAGCCAGAACACCGCGTCGGCGCCCGCGAACGCCTCGTCGACGACGTCCGGTTCGCTGTGCGAACCCGTGACGACCTCGACGCGTCCGCGCACTTCCGCGGGCAGCCGCGCGGGGTCGCGGACCACGACGCGCAGTTTCTCGCCGCGCGCGGGCGCCTCGCTGAGCAGGAGGGAGAGGAGGGAGCCGCCGATGCGGCCGGTCGGTGACGTGATGACGATCATGTGCCGAGTCTCGGCCGGGTCCGCGGGCCGGTCCAATGCTCTTCCTCACGATTGATACCTTGCGGGCATGGATGTGGACCTGCGCAAGCTCCGGTACTTCGCCGCCGTCGCCGAGCACCTGCACTTCGGGCGCGCCGCCGAGGAGCTGTACATCACCCAGCCGGTGCTGAGCCGTCAGGTCAAGGCGCTCGAAGCGGAGCTGGAGTGCACGCTCCTCGTCCGCACCACGCGCACCGTCGAGCTGACGGCGGCCGGGGCCCAGCTCCACGAGGAGGCCCGGCGCCTCCTCGCCGCGGCGGACGCCGCCGTACGACGGGTACGGGACGCCGACCGCGGCACCCGACGCCTCACCGTCGCCTTCTCGGCGGGCCTGCACGTCGCGGACGCGCTGCGGGCCTTCGCCGCCCGCCACCCCGAGGTCCCCACCGACGTCGTCCCCGCGCCCTGGTGGGAACCGGACGCGCCCCTGCGCGACGGCCGCGCCCAGGCCGCGTACCTGCGGCGCCCCTTCGACGACACCGGGCTGCGCACCGTGCCCATCGGCCATGAGCGCCGCGTCGCCTGCCTGCCCCTCACCCACCCCCTCGCCGCGCGCGAGCACCTCACCCCCGAGGACATCGACGGCCTCGTCGACGAGGGCCGGGCAGGGCCGCCGATCCGCCGTACCGCGTCGGCCGAGGAGAAGTTCGAACTCCTCGCCTCCGGCACCCGCGGCGTCGCCCTCGTCCCCGTCGGCGTCGCCCACGCCTACTACCGCCCCGACCTCGTCTACCTCGACGTCCCCGGCGCCCCCGGCGTCGAAACGGTCCTCGCCACGCGCGCCGAAGCGCGCGACCCGCTCCTGCGCGACTTCCTCGACGCGGCCCTCACGGTCCTGCGTCCGGCCTGACGCCTCACCCCTCGCTGACGCCGCGTGGGGTCACACCCCGCCCCGCCGCGGTACGCCGCCCCGTCCCCGTACGCCGCCCGCCGGTACGCCGCCCCCATCGGTACGCCACCCCCCACCCGTACACCGCCCCCACCGGTACGCGGACTCACCCCCGCACGCCGCCCGCCCCCGTTGCTCCGTCCGGCCCCCTCCACATTCGCGCCCCTGCTGCCGCCGCGAGACCCTGTGCCCTCCTGCCTCCCCGGAAGCAAGGGAATGTCATGGCCCGCCCCCGCACGCCCGCCGCCGTCCCCCGGGCCGCCCCCACCCCCGCCCGCCGGCTCCTCCACGGCACCATCGCCGCGCTCGCCTGCCTCCTCTACGGCTATTGCAGCGGCGTCGTCGCGGGCGCCCAGCTCTACGTCAGCCGCGACTTCTCGCTCGGCACCACCGCTCAGGGCGCCGTCGTCTCCGTCTTCCTCCTCGGTGCCGCCGCGGGAGCCCTCGGCGCGGGGCGCGTCAGCGACCGCTACGGCCGCCGGCCCGCCCTCCTCCTGAGCGGGCTCCTCTTCGGGGCCGGCCTCGCCCTCGCCGCCTTCGCCCCCGGACTGCCGCTCCTCCTCGTCGGCCGCGTCGTGCAGGGTCTCGCCGCGGGGATCGCCTCCGCCGTCGTGCCCGTCTACCTCTCCGAGATCTCCACCGACCGCGCCCGCGGCCGCATGGGCACGCTCAACCAGTTCATGGTGACGGTCGGCCTGCTCGTCTCGTACCTCGTCGCGCTCGCCTACGCGTCCGGCGGCGAGTGGCGCTGGATGTTCGGCGCCGGGCTCGCGGGTGTGGCGGTGTTCCTGCTCGCCCTGCCGCTCCTGCCCGAGTCCCCCGTATGGCGGGAACGGGGAAGCGGCGCGGCACGCGAGAGCCCCGGGCCGCGCGCCGCGCTGCGCGCCCTCACCGCGCGCGGCGTACGGCCCGCACTCCTCGTCGGCACCGGGCTCTGCCTGCTCCAGCAGCTCTGCGGCATCAACGCGGTCCTGTACTTCGCGCCCACGATCATCCGTTCCACCGGGCTCGGCGCGTCGAACGCGATCCTCTACTCGGTGTACATCGGCGCCCTCAACGTCGTCATGACGATGCTCGCCGTCGAACTCGTCGACCGCTGGGGCCGCCGGCCGCTCATGCTCCTCTCCGTCGGGCTCATGTTCGTCGCGCTCGTCCCGCTCGGGGTCAGCTTCATGTGGGACGTGCCCGCGCACAGCCTCGTCGCGCTCCTGTGCCTGCTCGCGTACGTGGCCGCCTTCGCGATCGGCCTCGGCCCGGTCGTGTGGCTCCTGCTCCCCGAGATCTTCCCGCCGGGGCAGCGGGCGCTCGGCGCCGCTGTGTGCACGATGGTCAACTGGCTCGCCAACTTCGTCGTCAACCAGTTCTTCCTGACGCTCGTCGGCGCCATCGGCCAGGGCGAGACCTTCTGGCTCTTCGCCGGGATCTGCCTCGTCGGCCTCGGCTTCGTGTGGCACAGGCTCCCCGAGACCAGGGGCCGCGACGACGTCACGATCGCGGGCGACCTGCGGACGGGCGCGGTCCGCTGACCTCGGCGACCGCCGGCCACCGCGCGCGGGGTCCGCTGTCGCGCTCAGGCGGCCGTCACGACCTCCGCGCGCAGCGCAGCCGACCACTCGGCGAGCAGCGCCTCGTACTCCCCGCGCCGCTCCTCCGCGAGCCGCCCGCCCGCGCACCACAGCGCACGGATCTCCGCGTTGACCACGGCCGCGGGGCGGGGTGGCAGCCCGGCGGCGCGAGCGGAGGGGGGCAGGTGCGGGCAGGCACCGCGGGGGTCGTGGCGGGGCGGAGTGACAGGACGAGGCGTCTGCGTCATGGGCCCCACCGTAGGGGGCTCCACTGACAACGGCGCTACGCCGGTGTGAACACCCGCGGCTCGTCCGCCCCCCCACGGGGCAGGGACCGTAGCCGCCCCTGAGGCAACCGTCCCCGTCGCCTCCTTTTACGCCCGTGTTACTTCGCCGTATCCGCTCGCCACCTCGTTTCAACAAAGTGTTGACGCACCGCGGGGGAACGTCTTAGCTGTCCGCAGCCGCACCGCAGCACGACCGCACCAGGACCCGGGAGGTCCCCGTGACGCTCAGCCGGTTCAACGCACTCCCCACATCCGAGGCCCGCTCCGTCCTGGGCGAGGTCTGCGCCGCCGAAGCGTGGGCGGCGGCGGTGCTCGCCGGACGGCCGTACGAGAACGCCGCGGCGCTCCACGCGGCGAGCGACGCGGCGACGGCCGCCCTGGACGGGCCCGGCCTCGACGCCGCCCTCGCCGGGCACCCGCCCATCGGCCGCCCGGGGGACGCCGCGTCCGCGCGCGAGCAGAGCGCCGTGGCCGGGGCCCCCGAGGCACTGCGCGCGCGGGTACGGGCGCTCACACTCGCCTACCAGGAGAAATTCGGGCACGTCTTCCTCATCCGCGCCACCGGACGCAGCGCGGCCGACATCCTCGCGGCCCTGGAGGAACGCCTCGGCGCCACGCCCGCGGCCGAGCGCGAGCGATCCCGTACCGAACTCGCCGCCATCAACCGCCTCCGCCTCGACCGCCTCTTCCCCGACGCCGCTTCGCCCGCGGCGCCCGACGTCCCGCCTGCCACCGTCTCCACGCACGTCCTCGACACGAGCGCGGGCCGCCCCGCACCCGGCGTACCCGTCGCGCTCGCCGCCCGCTCGGGGGAGAAGGCCCCCTGGACCGTCGTCGGCGCCTCCGCGACCGATACGGACGGGCGCTGCCGGGACCTGCCGGCCCCACCCCCGGACACCACCGAGGTCCGCCTGGAGTTCACGACGGCCGGCCACGTCCCCGCCGCCTCCTTCTTCCCCGAGGTCAGCCTCGTGTTCCGCGTGACCCCCGGCGAGCACCACCACGTACCCCTGCTGCTCAGCCCGTACGGCTACTCCGCATACCGAGGGAGCTAGGCACCATGCCGAAGACCGGCCCCGAAGCCACCACCGCCTCCGAAGCCGTGCCCGTCGCCGCCGCGGCCGCCTCCGCGCCTGCCGCCCCGGTCCCCGCCGTCTCCGTACTCGGGCAGAACCAGTACGGCAAGGCGGAGGTCCGGGTCGTCCGGGTCGTCCGCGAGGGCGCGGTCCACCACCTGAGGGACCTCAACGTCTCGATCGCCCTCTCGGGGGACCTGGAGGACGTGCACCTCACCGGTTCGAACGCCAACTGCCTGCCCACCGACACGATGAAGAACACTGTCTACGTCTTCGCGAAGGAACACGGCATCGCCTCGCCCGAGGAGTTCGCCACCCACCTCGCCCGCCACTTCGTCACGACGCAGCCGGGCATCCACCGGGCCCGCGTCCGCGTCGAGGAGTACGCCTGGGACCGCCTCACCGAGCCGTCCGGGGAACAACCCGGCGACGGCTCCGCCGAGAGCCCGGCCGAGAACCCCGCGCACTCCTTCGCGCGGCGCGGCGGCGAGACCCGCCTCGCCGAGATCACGTACGAGGACGGCCGCCGGCAGGTCATCTCGGGGCTCAAGGGCCTCACCGTCCTCAACACGACCGACTCCGAGTTCCACGGCTTCGCCAAGGACCCGTACACGACCCTCCAGGAGACCCGCGACCGCATCCTGGCCACCGAGGTCTCCGGGCGCTGGCGCCACACGTGGACCGAGGACACCGGGACGGCGCCCGACTGGGACACCTCCTACCGCGAGAGCCGCGCGCACCTCCTGGCCGCCTTCGCCGGCACGTACTCGCTCTCCCTCCAGCAGACGATGTACCGCATGGGCAGCAGGATCATCGAGCACCGCCCCGAGATCGCCGAGGTGCGCCTCTCGCTCCCCAACAAGCACCACTTCCTCGTCGACCTCACCCCCTTCGGCCTCGGCAACGACAACGAGGTCTACTACGCGGCCGACCGCCCCTACGGCCTCATCGAGGCGACGATCCTGCGCACCGGCCACGAGGCCCGTATACCTGTCGACCACAGCAACCTCTGAGCCGTACCGATCGCTCCCCAAGGACGCCGACCGTGACCCCAACTCCCATTCCGCAAGGGCGCGTCGTCATCGACAACGCCGCCCTCGCCACCGTCGACGCCGAGGGCACCGAGTACGCGTCGGGCCACCTCGTCGTGCACGGCGACCGCATCGAGTCCCTCGGCCCGGGCCCCGCCCCCGCCGACCTGCCCGACGTCCGCCGCCGCGTCGACGGCACCGGGCACCTCCTCACCCCCGGTCTCGTCAACACCCATCACCACTTCTACCAGTGGCTCACGCGCGGACTCGCCACGGACCACAAGCTCTTCGACTGGCTCGTCGCCCTCTACCCGACGTGGGCCCGCATCGACGAAGCGATGGTCCGGTCCGCCGCGCGCGGCTCGCTCGCGATGATGGCGCGCGGCGGTGTGACCTGTGCGATGGACCACCACTACATCTACCCGCGTGGCGCCGGTGACCTCTCCGGGGCCCTCGTCGGCGCCGCCCTGGACCTCGGCGTGCGCTTCACGCTCGCGCGGGGCTCGATGGACCGGGGCACATCGGACGGCGGCCTCCCGCCCGACTTCGCCGTCGAGGCACTCGACGACGCCCTCGCCGCCACCGAGGAGACCGTCGACCGCTTCCACGACACCTCCTTCGGCGCGATGACCCAAGTCGCCGTCGCGCCCTGCTCCCCGTTCTCCGTGTCCACGGAACTCATGCGCCAAGGCGCCGAACTGGCCCGCCGCAAGGGCGTACGACTGCACACGCACGGTTCCGAGACCCGCGAAGAGGCCGCATTCTGCCGAGAGTTGTTCGGCATGGGGCCCACCGACTACTTCGCGTCGACCGGCTGGCTCGGCGAGGACGTGTGGATGGCCCACTGCGTCCACATGGACGACGCGGACATCGCCGCCTTCGCCCGCACCGGCACCGGGGTCGCGCACTGCCCCTCCTCCAACGCCCGCCTCGCCGCCGGGATCGCCCGCGTCCCCGACCTCCTCGCCGCCGGGGTCCCCGTCGGCCTCGGCGTGGACGGCACGGCCTCGAACGAGTCCGGGGAACTCCACACCGAACTGCGCAACGCCGTCCTCGTCGCCCGCCTCGGCCCGCACCGCGAATCCGCCCTCACCGCACGGCAGTCGCTGCGACTCGCGACCGCCGGGGGCGCCCGCGTCCTCGGCCGTCAGGACGAGATCGGCTCCCTCGAACCCGGCAAGCTCGCCGACCTCGTGCTGTGGCGCACGGACACCCTCGCCCACTCCACGATCGCCGACCCCGTCGCCGCCCTCGTCCTCGGCGCCCCCGCCCCCGTCACCCTCTCGCTCGTCGGCGGCCGCCCCCTCGTCGAGGACGGCCGCCTCGTCCACACCGACGAGGACCTCGTGGCGCGAGAGGCCCGCGAAGAGGCCCGGCGCCTGGCGGCACTGACGGAGTGAACTCCCGTACGAGGCGGGGGATACGTGCCCGAGCGGGCCGGTCTCAGTCCGCGCGCGCCAGCGCCCGCGCCACCTCCTCCGCGACCTCGTGCACCTGCCCGCGAGGCCGCGTCGCGAGGGTCCCGGGGCTCCGCGTCCACCGGTCCTCCAGCGCGAACCAGTCGACCGCCGCCGGCTTCCGGCCCTCCTTGAGCGCGGCCGACAGCTCGTCGATGTACGTGCTCCAGCGCAGCCGGTACAGCCCGCCCACGAGCCCCGCCCACTCGCGATTCGCGTAGTCGCGCAGCCCCGCGTCCGCCCCCTGCCGCGTCCCCCATGTCGTGAGCAACGACAGTGCGTCGTACTGGAGTTGACCCTTCTCCTGCGCGCTACCTCCCCAGGCGCGCGCCTCCTCGATCCACCGCCCGAGCAGGTGGTCGCCGTCTGTCGCGACGAGCTGTTCGAGAAGGTCGATCAGCGCGATCCAGCGCCGCCCGAGCCGCGCGAACTCCCCCTGATCCTTGGCCGCGTAGGCGGCGGCCAGGCGCGGAAGCAGCGTCCGGCTCCGGTTGGCGAGCGCCTGTCGCGCCACGTCGAGCAGGTCCCTGCGGTACGTCGCGGAGTCGCGCAACTCGGCGCGTACGGCGAGGAGTTCGCCGAGCGCGGGTTCGAAGGACGCGGCCGGGTACCGCAAGGCATTGGGCGACCACTTGCCCGCCGAGACCGCGTCGAGCGCGGGCCGCGCCCCGAAGAGCCCGTCGGCGGGCTCCGACCAGCGGTCCTCGCGGCGCGTCCCGTACACCGTCTTCCGCAGGATGTCCCACGCCGCTTCGGCGTGCGCGTCACTGCCCCCGTACCGCACCCGCGCGTACTCGCGGAACCAGCTCGTCAGGTCGACAGGGCCTTGAGTCCAGGGGAGTTCGGAGAACAGTTCGAAGGCTGCCGGGTTGTTGTCGGCGGCCTCAGGCATGAGCGCGATCCCGGAGAGCCGGCTGCCGGGACGGTCCCGCCAGCGGGGGTAGAGGTCCACCCAGTCCCGCGTGTTGGCGCCGAGCGCGGTGTGCCCGCCGAAGTTCCAGATCGAGCCGAAGGCGTACGGTGTGCCCTGCCAGTCGCTCTCACGGTCGTTCACCTCGGGGAAGCGGTCGCTGAGCCCGTCCACGACGAGCATCGCGTCCCTGTCCGCCGCCGCGACGATCTCCTTCGGCGGGTTCTTCTGCCAGCCGAGGATGACCCACACCGCGTCGGGGCGCGCCGTGCGCAGCGCCCGCTGCACCGCGCGCGTCGCGTCCCCCACCGGCACGTCACCGGCACGGCCGCCCTCGTGCAGGAGGTCCATCTTGTAGAGCGTGCCGCGCCCGTACAACTCCTCCTGGATGTCGTAGAACGCGGCAGCGACCTCGGCGAAGAGGCCGCTGCGCGGGTCGAGCCAGTCGGGCCGCGCGAAGCCCATCCAGGTGCCCTGCGGCACGGTCCTCGCCCCCGGGTTGCGGTCGGCGAACCCGGTGGGGACCGTGCCGAAGTAGCCAGGGAGCACGGGCTTCATGCCGAGTTCGCGCAGCCGCCCGACGATGCGCGCGCCGAGCGCCGCGCGCTGCTCGATCAGCCGAGCCGTCACGGGCGCGGGGAACGAGGAGAGGTTCTGGAGCAGCCACCACGGCTGGTGCGCGGGCCCGGGAATCCACGCGCGCACCTCGTCGTCGCGGTACCCGTAGCGCTGGAAGAGCCGCTGGTAGACGGCCTCGGCGCCCGCGTACACGAGGACTTCGTTGAAGCCGTGCAGCGCGAGGAGGTCGATCTCGCGTTCCCAGTAGGCCCAGTCGTGGTACGGGCCGGTGTAGCCGTCGTTCGTGTCGTTGAGCACGAAGCGGTGCGGCGTGTCGGCGCGCCCTTCGAGCCGCCCGCCCTGCGGCGCGGGCACCTGGGCGGGCAGCCCGGTGCGGCTCCCCGCCCAGGTGAACTGGGCGAGCCCGGCCTGCTTGAGGTACTGCCGCAGTCCGGTGAGCTGCGTCGCGGGAGTGGTCCCCGCGATCGTGACGCGTCCTGCCCGGCCGCTGACGACGTACCGGTCACGGCCCTCCGCGTCCGGGGTGAGGGGGGTGAAGGCGAATTGACCGGCGTGGGAGCCGAGGAGGCGCCGGGCGGCGGCCGCCGCCGGGTCGCCGGGCGCGGCGGCGAGCGGCGCGGAGGGGGCGGATGGCGCGGGGGGCGGGCCCTCCTGGGCCACCGCCGTGCCGCTCGCGACGCCGACGGCGATTCCGGGTGCGCCCGCGAGCAGCCCCAGGAAGGTACGGCGGTCCCATGACATACGGCGACTCCTCGGCTCGACTGCGTTGTCCCTCGCGAGGGGTACCCCGTTCGCCCGGCGGCCTCCCACCCGTACGCGCCTTGTCGGCCGGATGGGGCACACGATCGCCCGGTGGCGGTGGCGGTGGCGGTGGCGGTGGCGGTGGCGGTGGCGGTGGCGGTGGCGGCGGTAGCGGTGGTGGCGGCGGGGGTGGCCGTGGCCGTGGCGGCTTCGGGGGGTGAGGTGGCTGCGGTCGCTTCGGCTGAGGTTGCGGCCGGGGTCGGGGCCGGGGCCGGGCCGAGCCCGGTGCGGTGGCCGGGGGCTGAGACCTGCGGTCCCGTCAGAAGCCGAGCGCGGCGGGGTCGGTGGCGAGCGCGCGGACCCGCTCGCGCGGGTCGGCGACGAGCCGCCGTTCCCGCAGATCGAGGATGCCGCCCACCCCGGTGACTTCGGCGGAGACCACACCGTCGGATCGTGTGATCGTCTGCTCGACGCGGAACGTCTTTCCGCCGCTCCACAGGAGCGCGCACCCGATCGTCACCTCGTCACCGGCCCGCAGCTCCCGCAGGTACCGGATCGTCGTCTCCAGCACCACGGGCCCGATCCCCGCCTTCGCGAGGTCCCGCTGCGTGATCCCCGCCGCATGGAACAACTCCCACCGCGCGTGCTCCGCGTACTGGAGGTACACGCTCTGATTGAGGTGCCCCTGCACGTCGGTCTCGTAGCCGCGCACCCGTACGGAGACGCTGAACTGCTGCTCGGACATTGCCACTCCCGACCTCGGGTACCGGTTTCACCGCCGCTCATTCTCGTACGGGAACACCTGCGGCCCGCACCCGGACGTGCCGAAGCCTGCGGGGCAGGGGCGCCCGGGGTGGGTGGGCACGCACTCATCCGGAGGGCTTTCACACATCGTCACCACCCTTTCGAGTGGCGGGTTTGGCGAGTATGGCGAAGTTATCCACAGATTTCGGGTGGGGGCGGGGGGTGGGGTGGGGGGTGCGAAAGACTGGTGTTGGGGTCGCCCCCCGGGCGGGAGGGGGCTGTCCACTGGCGCGATGTTGGGGGGCGCGCCCTGCCTGCGGGAGGGGCTCGCCTGCCCGGGGAGGGCCCGCCCGCCCGCAGGAGGGAGCTGCCCGCCTGCGGAACGGCCCGCCCGCCTGCGGAATGGCCCGCCCGCCCGCGGAATGGCCCGCCCGCGGAACGGCCCGCCCGCCCGCGGAAGGACCCGCGCACCCGGGGGAAGGACCCACCCACCGAAGCGGGCCACCACCCACCGAAGCGGGCCGCCCACCCACCGAAAGGACCCACCCCCATCGAAGCGGGCCGCCCACCCACCGAAGGGACCCGCCCACCCACCGAAGCCCCCGGACTACCTCCGCGGTGGCGAGGCGATCACCACCCGCCCCCCACGCCGGTCGCCGTGCTCACTCACCTGCCATCCCGCCGCCTCCAGTACCCCCGCGCAACGCGCCAGCTCCCCACCGGCCTCGGCGCTTCCCACCGTCCCGACCACCCCAACAGGCCCCGCGCAAGCGGTCCCGCCCGTCCCGTCCCGCGTGTCCGGGTTTCCGCCCGCCCGGCCCCCCGCCCCCGCGGCTCTCTCCTTCCCGTCCCCGATCCCCGCCGCCCCGCGTCGCGCCCCCGCCGCCCCGCGTCGCGCCCCCGACGCCTCTTCCGCCCCCTTCACTCGCACCTCCACCGCCTCCGGCTGTGGCGATTCCCGGACCACGTAGCCGCCCCGCCCCGCCAGCGCGGGGACCCGGCCCGCCGCCTCCAGGGCGAGCGCGGCGGCCCGTACGCGGTGCGCGCGCTCCCAGGCGCAGGGGCGGCCTGTGTCGCCGTCCGCCCTCGTCATCCGGCGCAGTTCCAGGAGCCCCTGCCAGGCCCCGCGAACCTCGCGGGCGCGGGCGGCGGGGTCGGCAGGCGGCTCGCTCTCCTCGCCGGTACGTGCCGCGAAGACGCCGTCCTCCGCCGGGCGCGGCGCGGTCGTGGGCCCGGCGGGCTCCGGCGGCGACGGGGGTGCGTTACGGGCGCGCTGGCCTGCGGGGGTCAGGAAGCAGTCGTGCGGCGGGCGCGGGTGACGGAAGGCGAGCCCGAGCTTCACGAGCCGGTCCAGCACCGCCGCCGACCCCCGCAAGCGCCCCGTCACCGGTTCCGCCGCCCCGATCACGCGCCGCTGCGCCGCCGTCAGCTCCCGCGCCATCCCGCCACCCCTCTTCCCATGCCGCCGTCACCGCTCGCGCCGTCGATAGTGCCGCACCCGACCGACAACGGCCCGACCGGCCGTACGGGCTGTCCCCGGACCGCGCGGACCGTGCACGTGGCGCCTGTCCGGTACGCGCTGCCCCCGCCGTCACCTGACGCCGCCACCTGATGCCCTTTCCCGATGCCCCCACGCGCCAGCCGACGCCGCCACCCGACGCCGCCACCCGACGCCCCCCAACGCGCCACCCGACGCCCCCAGCCTCCGCCCGCCCCTCGCCCCAGCTGCCCCACCTCTCCCGCTCTCCCGCTCTCCCGTGAGACGTAGCCCGTCCGCTGCCGCGACGTCCGCCTCGTGGCGTCAGACCGTCACACGATCCACGCTTTCCTGAATTCAGGATTGTGTGTACTGTCATGGCGTGCTGACTGTTGCCTCCGACATCGAGGTGCTGGCCCGGTTCGGTCGTGCGCTCGCCGACCCGATCCGCTGCCGCATCCTGCTCGCCCTGCGCGATGCCCCCGCCTACCCTGCCGACCTTGCCGAGGCGCTCGGCGTCTCCCGGACCCGTCTGTCGAACCACCTCGCGTGCCTGCGGGACTGTGGTCTCGTCGTCACCGTCCCGGAGGGGCGCCGCACCCGCTACGAACTCGCCGACGAACGCCTCGGCCGCGCCCTGGACGACCTGCGCGGCGCCGTGGTGGCCGTCGAGACCGACCGTACGTGTGCCGACACCGCGACCAAGGGGTGCTGCTGACCATGACCGCCGGGATATCCCTCTCCCTCGGGCCCTCCCCGGCCCGTCGCGAAGCGCTCGCCAGGCGGATACGCCTGCTCGTCGCCGCGACCATCGCCTACAACGTCGTCGAGGCGGTCGTCGCCATTGCCGCCGGTACGCGCGCTTCCTCCACCGCGCTGATCGGCTTCGGCCTCGACTCGGTCATCGAGGTCTCCTCCGCCGCGGCGGTCGCCTGGCAGTTCTCCGCCCGCGACCACGCCGTCCGGGAGGCGCGCGAGCAGCGCGCCCTGCGGATCATCGCGCTGTCGTTCTTCGCGCTCGCCGCGTACGTCACCGCCGACGCCGTCCGCGCGCTGAGCGGCGCCGCGGAGGCGGAGCGGTCGGTGCCCGGCATCGTCATCGCCGCCCTGTCGCTCGCGGTCATGCCGTTCCTGTCCGCCGCCCAGCGCCAGGCAGGGCGCGAACTCGGCTCGGCCAGCGCCGTCGCCGACTCCAGGCAGACTCTCCTGTGCACCTGTCTGTCCGGCGTGCTGCTGCTCGGACTGGTCCTCAACGCCACCCTGGGCTGGTCCTGGGCCGACCCCGCCGTCGCCCTCGTCATCGCCGCCGTCGCGGTCAAGGAGGGGCGCGAAGCCTGGCAGGGCAAGGGTTGTTGCGCGGCGCCCGCCTCCACTGCCGTACCGTCGGCCAACGTCGCGTCCACTGCCGTACCGTTCGCCTACGCCGCCTCCACTGCCGTACCGTCGGCCGACGCCGCCTCCGCTGCCGTGCCGTTCGCCGACGCCGCGTCCGACGGCTGCGGCTGCCGCCCCGGATGCGACTGCCCCGGCTGACGCCATCGAGGACGCCCGCGGCGACGAGCCCCCGGCTTCCCCCTGCCCTCGTCAGCCCACCGTCCCCGCCCACTCCCTCAGCCGCTCCCAGTGCGCCTCGCGCAGCCCGGTGCGGGGGTCGACACGCAGCAGGAGCGCGTGCGGACCGTGCGCCTCGGCCACGTACCGCACGTCGAGGTCCGTGACCATGTCGTCGATCCACGCGAACGGCCGCCCCGCCGCCCACGCGACGACGTACCGCGTCTTCCAGTACAGCCCTTCCGGATCGCTCTCGAAGAGCCGGGGCCAGTCGATGACGGGCAGCGGCTGCGTGAGACCGAGGACGGGGGCGATCAACTCGTTCGCCTCGTGCGCCCACGTCGTCGCCCACACCGGTGTGTACGGGAGCGCGAGCAGCCGCGGCCCGTCGGCCGCGCGCAACCGCACCCGCAGCCCCCGTCGCAGCGCCCGCGAGCCCTCCGGGTACCGCGCCGACCACACCGAGGGCCACATCCGGTGATTCGTGTACCCGTGCCGCCGCGCCCACCGCGCCCGGTACGGGTTCAGCGGCCCGTCCACATCGATCAGCAGCAACGGCCGCGCGTCCCCCTGGCTCTCGCTCATGCGGAGGACATACCCGCCCGGCGCCCGGCCCAGTGCGGCGCGCGCGGCTCGGTCGTGTCGGAGGGCGGCCCACCGGAGCCGTTCCCCCCGGCGCAGGAGGCCGGGCGGCCGGGGCGCCGGAGACGCGTGGGTCCCGGCGCCCCGCTCGACGTGCCGCGTCAGCAGCCCCCGTCCGCCAGCTCCCACGCGTCCGGGCCCGTCCGGCGCAGCGTGTGCGTGACGAAGACGTTGTACAGGCCCATGTTCTGGTCGCTGCCGTTCGTGTAGGCGTAGCCACCGCTCACGTGGGCGCGGCCCGCCGCCACGTGGGCGTAGTTGTTCGCCGTGACACACGTGGCCGGGGTGCCGCCGCCCGTCGTGCTCGCGGTCACGGGGGCCGAACGCGCGCCCTCCGCACCGGCGTTGTCGACAGCGGCGACCGACCAGGTGTACGAAGTCCCCGCCGCCAGGGCCGTGTCCGTGAAGCTCGTCCCGCTCGGCGTGCCCACCCGCGTACCGTCCCTGTAGACGCGGTACGAGGCGGCGCCCGCGACGGCGGACCAGCTCAGCGGGACCGAAGTCTCCGTCGGCGTACCGGCCTTCAGGTCCGCAGGGGCGGGCAGCCCCTCGCCCTCGCCGGGGTCGGTGCCCCCGCCGCCGGAGCCGTCCAGGCCCCAGAACCGTGCCGTGTGGTAGCTGGAGCAGATCGTGTCGAGGAAGTACGCGGCGCTCCTGCCGCACTGCTCCTCGCCCGTTCCGGGGTCCACCGCGAGGCCGTGCCCCATGCCCGCGATCTCGTACAGCTGCACGGCCGGCTCGCCGTTCGCGTCGTCGTAGCTGGTCAGCGTGGTGCTGCCGGGGAGCGTGGTGGTCGACGACGGGGTCTGCGACAGGCCCCACACGTGCGTCCACTGGTCCCGCAGTTCCGTCGCGTTGACCGGCCGCACCGTGTAGTCCGATGTGCCCTGCCAGATCGCGACACGTGGCCACGGGCCCGCGTAACCCGGGTACTGCGCGCGCACCTTGTCGCCCCACTGCGCGGGCGTCAGGTTCAGGCTCCCGTACTGGCAACTCGACGCGTCCACCTGGCTCGTGGCGCACTGCGCGGGGAGCCCCGAGTCGACCGCGCCGCCCGCGAAGACGTCCGGGTAGGCGGCGAGCAGGTTCGCCGTCATGCCGCCGCCCGCCGACAGGCCCGTCACGTACACGCGTGAGGCGTCGGAGCCGTACAACTGCTCCGCCTTGTCGACCATCTGCACGATCGAGGCGACCTCGCCCTTGCCGCGCGTGGTGTCGGCGGGGTCGAACCACGTGAAGCAGGACAGCAGGTTGTTCGCCGCACTCGTCTGCGGGAAGACGACGGCGAAGTGGTAGCGGTCCGCCATCGTCGTCCAGCCCGAGTTGGCGTAGTAGTCGTTCGCCGACTGCCCGCAGCCGTGCAGTGCGACGACGACGGGTGCCTGTCGCGGCAGCCCGTCGGGGACGTAGGCGTACATCGCGAGGTTGCCGGGGTTCGCCCCGAAACCGGTGACCTGCGTGAGGCCGCTCGCGGCCGAGGCCGAGGGGGTGAGCGCGAAGGTCGTCGCGGTCGCGGCGAGCAGCGCGGAGAGGAGGAGACGGCCGAGCCGTCCGAGCAGGGGTGGGCGCACGGTGGGGTACCTCCGAGGCGTGCGGGTGCGGGTGCGGGGCCGGTGGCTCCGCCCTTCGCTGCGCGAGGCTAGGACCGCGCGCGGCACCCCTCTATGGCGGGCCGGGCCACACCCGCCGCCCGAAGGTGTGGGCCCGCCCCCTTGCCCCGTACGGTTCGCGACGCCCCCCGACCCAGCCCGCCCCCCCGCACCCCCGCATGGATCACTCCACCACCCCGTCCCCGGGGATTGTGTGGACCGCCCACATGTCCGCCCCTTCGCGCGCTTCCTACGGTGACGGCCATGAAGACCACTCCGGGCCCCGTCGCGGGCCCCCGTGCGGGCGCGGACCCGCGGCCGCAGAGCGCTCGCGTCGACGGCAGGACCGCGCTCGTCACGGGCGCGGCGAGCGGGATCGGGCGGGCCTGCGCGCTGGCCCTCGCGCAGGCCGGGGCCCGGGTACTCGTCGTGGACGTCGTCGCGGAAGGGGCCGAGCGGGTCGCGGCCGAGACCGGGGGCACCGCGATCGTCGCCGACCTCTCCGACCCCGGGCAGGTGGACGCGCTCCCCGACCACGCCGACATCGTCGTCAACAACGCGGGACTCCAGCACGTCGCCCCCGTCCACGAGTTCCCCGCCGAGCGCTTCGCCCTGCTCCAGCGCGTCATGCTGGAGGCCCCCTTCCGTATCCTGCGCCGCACGCTGCCGGGGATGTACGCGCGGGGCTGGGGCCGGGTCGTCAACATCTCCTCCGTGCACGGGCTGCGCGCGAGCCTCTACAAGTCCGCGTACGTCGCCGCGAAGCACGGCCTGGAGGGGCTGAGCAAGGTCGTCGCTCTGGAGGGCGCCCCGCACGGTGTCACGAGCAACTGCGTCTGCCCCGGCTACGTCCGCACCCCCCTCGTCGAGGGCCAGCTCGCCGAACAGGCCCGGCGGCACGGCGTCCCCGAGGACGAGGTGCTCGACAAGGTCCTCCTCGAACACAGCGCGATCAAGCGGCTCGTCGAGCCCGAGGAGGTCGCCGCGGCGGTGCTGTGGCTGTGCGGCCCGCACGCGGCCTCCGTCACGGGCACATCGCTGCCGATGGACGGGGGCTGGACGGCGACGTGAGGCCGGAGCGGGGCGGCGGTCACGGACTCGTAAAGATCCCTGCTCAGTGGGGTGACCGCCGCGCCGGACGCTGGCAGGGTGAGCCCCCGGCACCGCCCGGGTGAGCCCGCGGCGGCGCGCCGGGGGCGCAGCGAGAACGGACGCGAGACACGGACATGACCACGCCACCAGACGCAGCCGCCTCCGCCGCCCCGCACCTCCGCCACCTCCTCGAACTCCTCGCCGGGGACGCGGCCGAGGAAGAGTTCACGGACGTCGAGGAACGGGTACGGGCCGCCGGGGCCCCCGAGGCCGACGTCGCAGAGACCGGCCGGGCCGTCGCCGCCGCGCTGCGCGTCCGCGCCCTGCTCCGTACCCACCGCCGCCGCGAACGCGAACTCACCGCGCTCTTCGACACCGCGACCGATCTCGCGGCGACCCGCGACCTCGACGCCGTGCTCAAGGCGATCGTGCGCCGCGCCCGCCGCCTGCTCGGCACCGACACCGCCTACCTCACGCTCCCCGACGAGGAGGCGGGCGACACCTACATGCGCGTCACGGACGGCTCCGTCTCGCAGGTCTTCCAGCATCTCCGGCTCGACCTCGGCGAAGGGCTCGGCGGGCTCGTCGCCCAGACCGCGCGCCCCTACGCCTCGCCCGACTACCGCACCGACGAGCGCTTCCGGCACACCCGCGACATCAACGCCGGTGTCTTCGACGAGGGCCTCGTCGCGATCCTCGGCGTCCCGCTCCTGCTCGGTTCCGTGCACGGCGGCGACCGCAAGGTCATCGGCGTCCTCTTCGCCGCCGACCGCACCCCGCGCGCCTTCGCGCCCGAGGAGGTCGCGCTCCTCTCCTCGCTCGCCGCCCACGCGGCGATCGCCATCGACACCGCCCGCGCTCTCGACGACACGCGCGCCGCCCTCGCCGAACTCGGCCGCGCCAACGAGGTCGTCCGCGCCCACGCCGCCGCCGTGCAGCGCGCCGAGGAGGCGCACGACCGGCTCACCGACCTCGTCCTGCGCGGCGGCCAGGTGCGCGACGTGGCCGCCGCGGTCGCCGGGCTGCTCGACGGCACCCTCAGCATCCATGACCCGGGCGGCCGCCCGCTCGCCGCCGTGCGCCACGACGGCGGTCCCGTCGCCGCCGACTCGATGGACGCGCGCTGGCTCGTCGCCGCCGCCGAGGAGTCCCGTACGGCGGCACGTGCCGTGTCGCGCGGCGGGCGCTGGATCTGCGCGGTGCTCGCCGGGCAGGAACTCCTCGCCATCATGGTCCTGCACCGCCGCGCGCCCCTGGAGGACGCCGACCGGCGCCTCTTCGAGCGCGCCGGGGTCGTCACCGGGCTGCTCATGCTCCTGCGCCGCACCGTCGCGGAGACCGAGAACCGGGTGCGCGGCGAACTCGTCAACGACCTCCTCACCGACGCGGGCCGCAACCCCGGGCTCCTCACGGAGCGCGGGCACCGCCTCGGCATCGACCTCGAACGCCCCCACCTCGTCCTCGTCGCCGACACCGTCCCCGAGGCCCGCGACCGGCTCGGCTCCGCCGCCGTGCGCCACCTCTTCGGCTCCCCGCAGGGCAGCGCGAGCGCCGAGCACGCGGGCGCCGTCGTCCTCCTCGTCCCCGCCGACACGGACCGCCCGCCCGGTGAGGCGGCCCGCGCCGCGGCGACCCAGCTCGGGCACCTCGCCGGGGCCCCCGTCACCGTCGCGGCCGCGGGACCCGTCGCGGGCCCCGCGCGCCTGGCCACCGCGCACGCCGAAGCCGTGCGCTGCCTACGCGCCCTGCACGTGCTCGGCCGCGCGGGAGAAGGCGCATCGGCCGCGGAACTCGGCTTCCTCGGGCTCCTGCTGGGCGATGACAAGGACCTCGACGGCTTCGTCGACAAGACGCTCGGGCCGCTCCTCGCCTACGACGCCCAGCGTGCCACCGAACTCGTCCGCACCCTGCGCGCCTACTTCGGCGCGGGCGGCAGCCTCGTCCGCGCCAAGGAGACCCTGCACGTCCACGTCAACACGGTCGTCCAGCGCCTCGAACGGGTGGAAGCGCTCCTCGGCCCGGACTGGAACACGCCCGAGCACGCCCTCGAACTGCAACTCGCGCTGATGCTCGTGCGGTTGCGGGAGGGCTGAGCGGGCGTCCCGCTGCCGCTCCGTGGCGACCGGCGGTACGGGGACGGGGCGCCGCCCCCGCGCGGGCGCGGCGCCCCGCCCTCGTACCGCCGGTGCCTTCGTCCCTCGTACCGCCGGTGCCTTCGTCCCTCGTACCGCCGGTGCCTTCGTCCCTCGTACCGCCGGTGCCTTCGCTCAGCCCCGCGCCGCCGCTTGGAGCAGCAGCTCCGCCACCCTCGCCGCGCCCCGCTCGCCCGTCAGCAGGGTGTAGTGGTTCGTGCCGGGGGCCGGTTCGGGCGTGACCCGCGTGTCGGTGAGCGCCGCTGCCGCGAGGCGTCGTTCGTCGTACAGGCCCTGCGGCTCGTCCATGAGGCCGCGCTCCGCCCACAACAGCGTGGCGGGAGAGGGCAGTTCGCGCACCGCGGCGAGCACGTCCCGGTCGAAGAGGCCGACGCCGTCGGTGCGGACCGCCTCCAGGCGGCACGAGGACCGCAGCTCCGGTTCGCGACCTGTGAGATCACGCTGGATGTACGCGTCGACCTCCGCCGACCACTGGTCCGCGAACGCCGGGTGCACCTGCCAGAAGTCCCGGTAGGCGGCCCGGTCGGGGAAGGCCATCGACAGCCGGTCCATCGCGGGCCCGATGACGGCGGTCATCAGCTCGTCGGGCGAGAGATGCGTCGGGGCGGGAAAGCCCACACCGCCGTCGACGAGGAGCAGCCGCCCGAAGGAATCCGGGTGGCGCACGGCGGCGAGCGCGGCGACGAACGCGCCCATCGAGTGCCCGGCGAGCACGGGCCGTTCGAGGCCGAGCGCCGCCACGAGCGCGGCAGCGTCGTCCGCGTGCGCAGCGATGCCCCACGGCCCCGGCAGGTCCGCGCTGCCCGCGCGGCCGCGCAGGTCGGGCGCCAGGAGCGTGGCGCGCCCCGCGAGTTGGCGCGCGACCGCGCCCCACGACAGGCCGTTCGCGGTGATCCCGTGCAGGGCCAGCACGGTGGGCGCGTCCGGCTCGCGCGCGGGCCAGCGCAGCACGGCCAGGTCGCCGCCGCTGACCGGGACCCGCACCTCGTCGAAGGGCAGGGGAGTGGTGCCGAGGCCGGTCGTGCTCACGCGTCTCGCCTTTCGGTGGGGGCCGTGCTGTCGGTGGTGCGGGTACGGGAGCGTGCCGCGCGGACGCGTCCCGGGAGGGCGGCGAGCCCACCGGGAAGCACGTTGACGACGATCACGAAGAGTACGCCGAGGAGGAAGAGCGGCTGGCTCAGCGGGACCCGCAGCACCGAGGGGAGACCGGCGACAGCGGCGGAGTTCGCGAGGTCGCCCAGCCGGTGGTCCGCCCACGTGTAGAGGATGCCCCCGAGCATCGGACCCCAGCGGGTGCCCGAGCCGCCGAGCACGACCATCACCAGGAGCGAGAGCGTGAACTCCGACGTCGTCGTGGCCGGGGTCGAACCACCCGTGAGGAGGAGGTGCACGATGCCGCCGAGCGCGGCGAGCGTTCCGGCGACGACGAAGGCGACGAGCTTGAATCCGTACGGGCGCAGGCCGAGCACCTCGACGCGCCGCTCGTTCTCCTTGATGCCCTCCCACACGCGGCCCGTGGGGGAGTGGGTCGTCCAGTGCACGACGGCCAGGCACAGGACCAGGAACGCGAGCGCGATCCAGTACAGGTTGGCGGTGTTGCCGATCCCGACGAGGGAGCCGGGGAGCGCGTCCCCGGGGGCGGAGATGCCCTCCTCGCCGCCCGTGAAGCCGCCCGGGTCCCGTGCGACGAGCAGCGAGGCCGCCTGTGCGAAGGCGAGCGTCACCATCGAGAAGCCGATGCCCGTCACGCGCAGGCTCACCGAGCCGAGGAGCAGCGCGACGGCGACCCCGAGGACGAGCCCGAGCACCGCGGCGAGCCAGAACGACAGCCCGGCCTCACGCAGGAAGGTGTTGGTCGCGTAGCTGCCCGCCGCGAAGTACAGCGCGTGCCCGAAGGAGAGCAGCCCGGTGCGCCCGAGCAGCAGGTCGTACCCGGTCGCGAGCCCGCCGAACAGGAGGCACAGGGCGAGGAGCTGGAGGCTGCCCGCGCTGCCGACAGGGCCGTCGAGCAGCCCGGGGATCTCGACCGTGCCGTACGGCAGTACGAAGAGGACGAGGAGCGCGGCGGCGGGCCACCGGCGCAGCAGGCGCCGCGCGGGCCCCCGCGCCCCGGAGCCCGGCCCTGACGGGTCCGGCGTGGGGGCGAGTGCGGTGTGTGTCCCGGTGATGGTGCTCACGCGAGCCTCCCGGTCAGTCCGCGCGGGCGCAGCAGCAGGAGCGCGGCGAGCAGGACGACGACGGCGAGGTCGCCGAGCCCGGCGGTGGTGTAGTAGTTGGCGAACTGCTGGACGAGGCCGATGACGACCGAGGCGACGGCGGCACCGCTCACCGAGCCCATGCCGCCCGTCACGACGACGACGAACGCGAAGATGAGCAGTGAGGTGCCCTGGCGCGGGTCGACCGAGCCGAAGTAGAGCCCGCCGAGCGCCCCGCCGAGCGCGGCCGCCGCCCCGCCGATCGCGAAGACCAGCGTGAACGCCTTGCGCACGTCGATGCCGAGCGCGGTGACCATCGCGCGGTCCTCGACCCCGGCCCGTACCACGAGCCCGTGCCGCGTGCGGTCGAGGAAGAGCTTCAGCGCGGCCCACACCACGACGGCGGCCGCGATGAGCACGAGCCTGTTCACGGGCACGCGCGCGCCGAGCAGCCCGAAGGTGTCGCCGAGCGCGTCGGGCCCGGGGAACTTGTGCGCGTCCGAGCCCCAGACGCCCGCGAGCAGCGCGGGAACGGCGAGCGAGATCCCCACCGTGGCAAGGACCTGCTCGCGCGGCCGCGTGTACAGCGGCCGTACGACGAGGAGTTCGACGAGCACGGCGGCCGACGTGCCGACGCAGACGCCGAAGGCGACGGCGAGTACGAAGCCGAAGCCGCCGGGTCCCGCCCCGGGGAGATTCCCGGAAGCGGCCCACCAGGTGCCGTAGGCGCCGATCGAGAGCAGCGCGCCGTGCGCGAAGTTGAGCACGTCCATGAGCCCGAAGATGAGCGAGAGCCCGGAAGCGACGAGGAAGTAGAGCGCGCCGAGACCGAGGCCGGTCAGGACGAGCAGGACGACGGTGGACATCAGGCACCCGCCTTCTCGTGGGGGCCGGCGGGGGCCTCGGGGGTACGGGCCCGGCCGACCCCGAGCAGCCGCCGCGTCGCCTCCGGATCGCCCAACAGCGCGTCCGCGGGCCCCTGGTGGGCCGTGCGGCCGTCCGCGAGGACCGTGCAGTACGTGGCGAGCCTGCGCACCATCGCGAGGTTCTGCTCGACGAGCAGCACCGGCACCGCCTCGGCCGCGCGCTCCAGGACGTGCGTCACCTCGGTGACGACCCTCGGTGCGAGGCCCTTCGTCGGCTCGTCCGCGATGATGAGCCTGTTCCCGTTGAGCAGCGTCCGCCCGATCGCGAGCATCTGCTGCTGACCGCCCGAAAGCGTGCCCGCCAACTGTTTCTCCCTGCGCTTGAGTTCGGGGAACAGCGCGTGCACCCGCGGGTAGTCGGGTGTGCCGCCCGCGCGTTCGGCGAGCCGCAGGTTCTCCGCGACCGTGAGCGAGGCGAACACGCCCCGGTCCTCGGGCGCGTAGCCGATCCCGCGCCGCACGAGCGCGTGCGTCGCGAGCGCCACGGTCTCCGCGCCGGCGAACACGACGCTCCCCGTGCGCGGTACGAGGCCGAGCACACCCCGTACCGTCGTCGTCTTGCCCGCGCCGTTGCGCCCGAGCAGCGCGGTGACGCCCGACGCGGCCACGTCGAGGTCGACGCCGTGCAGGATGTGCCGCCCGCCGATGAGGACGCGCAGGCCCCGTACGGCGAGCAGGGGGGTCGCGGTACTCACAAGGCCTCCCCGAGGTAAGCCTGTTGCACCGTCTCGTCGGCGATGACCGCGTCCGGCGCTTCGAGCGCGAGGAGCTTGCCGTGGTGCATGACGGCGAGCCGGTCCGCGAGGCCGAGCAGGACGTCCATGTGGTGCTCGACCATGAGGACCGTGCGGCCCTCGTCGCGGTGGAGCGAGCGGATCAGCGCGGTGAGCGCGGGGACCTCCTCGGCGCTCACCCCCGCCATCGGCTCGTCGAGCAGCATGAGCCGGGGCTCGGCGACGAGCAGCACGGCGAGTTCCAGCTTCCGCTTCTCGCCGTGCGAGAGCGCCGAGGCGCGGGCCCCGGCACGGTGCGCGAGGCCCGTGCGCTCCAGCACGTCGCTGACCTTCTCGCGGTACGCGGCCGCCCTGCGCCACACGCGGTACGAGCCGCCCGAAGCGGCCTGCGCCGCGAGCCGCACGTGGTCGGCGACCGTCATCGCCGGCCACAGGCTCGACGTCTGGAACGTCCGCCCGAGCCCGCGCCGCGCCCGCGCGTGCGGGGCCGCGCGCGTGAGGTCCTCGCCGTCCAGCAGGACCCGCCCCGATGTGGCGGGCACGAGACCGCTCACGAGGTTGAACAGGGAGGTCTTTCCCGCCCCGTTGGGGCCGATGAAGGCGAGGAACTCGCCCTCGCCGACCTCCAGGGACACATCGTCGATGATGCGTGCCCCGCCGACCGTCCAGCCCACGCCCCGCAGGGCGAGGACGGGCGGGGCCAACGCGCCTGCCTGGCGCGGTGCTTGTGCCGTACTCACGCCGGTCAGCCCTTCATCGGCTGGACCGGCGGGGTGACCTCGTCCTTGGCGAGCTTCTTGACGAGCTTCGGCCGCGCGTTCGCGCCCGTGCCCTCCAACCGGGCCTGGAACATGGGCTGAAGCAGCGCGTGATCGTCGGCGCGCACCTCGGTCGTGCCCTTGACGCCCTCGAACGACCAGCCCTCCAGGGCCTTGATCATCCCCTCCGCGTCCTCGGGGCTCTCCTCGGCTGCCCGCACCACCATCTGCGCGGCCGTGAAGCCGTCGGGCGTGAACAGGTCGGGCACGCCGCCCTGTTCCTTCACCGATGCGGTCATCGCCTTCTCTGCCGCGGTGCCCGCGGCGCCGCCGAAGTAGTGCGCGAGGAAGGTGATCTTGTCGCCGCCCTTGCCGAAGACCGGGTACGAGGCGGTGCCCGCGAGCCCCGTCGTCACCTTCGACGAACCGAGCACGCCCTGCTGGTCGAGCGCCGTCCACAGCGCGGGCGCGGTCGCCCCGGCCCAGGCCACGAAGACCAGGTCGGGCTTGGCAGCCTTCACTTGCCGCGCGAACGGCGTGAGGTCGGTCGCCGAGGGCGGCGCGAGCACCTTCGCGACCTCGGCGCCCTCCTTGCCGAGCACCGCGCGCACGGCGTCCACGTTCGCCTGCCCGAAGGTCGAGTCCTGGGCGAGCACGGTGACTTTGCTGCCCTTCGCGTCCCCGAGCATCGCGGCCGCCGTCAGGGTGTCCTGGTAGGACTGGCGGCCCGAGCGGAAGGTGTATGCGTTGATGCCGGTCACGGCGTCGGTCGCCGCGGGCCCGTCGATGAAGAGCACCTTGTTCTGCGCGGCGAGCGGCGCCATCTGGAGCGCGATGCCCGAGTCCGTCGTCCCCGCCAGGATCTTGTAGCCCTTGCCGATGAGGTCCTTGCCCGCTGCCGTCGCCTTCGCCGCGTCCCCCGCGTCGTCCCGCTCGGTCACCACGATCTTGTGGCCGCCCACCTTGTTCGTGCCCTTGGTCGCGTAGGCGAGACCGGCCTTGAAACCCTGGAGGTACTGCTTGCCGTAGTCGGCGAGCGGCCCGGTCCTGGAGTAGACGAGACCGACCTTCACGGGCGCGGACGCGCTCTTCGCCCCGTCGGAGCCACCCGTGCCGGGCGAGGCGCAGGCGGCGAGGAACAGCGGGCCGAGCGAGAGCGCGGCCGCGGCGGCGAGGGCTCTGGAGCGGGGGGCGCGGTGGTGGGACATGACGGGACCGGCTTTCGCTGGGGCCACCGGAGCCGGCGCCCCGCAGGGGGGACGGACCTGCGACGGACGACGGTGGCGGCGCGGGTGAGCTGTCGGCCAGACCGTAGGTTCCCGCCGGGGCCCCCGGACATGGTGGCGCGCACCGTACTCGCGGGCCCCGGGATGTGGCCCGCGCACATGGGACGCGGTCAGCCCCGGGGCACCGCGGCGTCGAGCAGCGGCCCCAGCTCCCGTACGACGTCGTGCAGGGGCCGCACGTCGCGGGCGGCGCGCGCGAGCAGCAGCGCCCCTTCGAGCGAACTGATCATGAGCGTCGCGAGCGCGTGCGTGCGGGCATCGGGCACGCCCATCGCGTGCAGCGCCCCCGCGACGGCGGCGCGCCAGCCGTCGAAGGCGCGCGCGGCGGCGGTACGGGTCGACGCGACCGTGTCCGCGCTGTCGACGGTCGCCGCGGCGACCGGGCAACCCGCGGCGAAGCCCGCGTCACCCTCGTACTCCTCGATCCACTGCCGGACCATCGCGGCGAAGAGCCCGCTCGGCGAGGGCGTGTCGAGCCCGGCGACGAAGCGGTCCACGCGCCGGGCCGCGTACCGCCCCGCCCAGTCGACCGCCTCGTTGACCAACTGCTCCTTGCCGCCGGGGAAGTAGTGCTGGAGCGAGCCGCGCGGCGCCTGCGCGCGCGCCACGGCCTCGCGCATGCCCGTCCCGGCGACGCCGCCCCTGCGCAGCAGTTGCGCGGCGCTGAACACGATCCGCTCGCGCGGACCGCGCACCGGCTCCGCCATGCCTCGCCACCTCCCTCGCACCGGCGGCCAGCATAACGACGCCCCCCGTCATGACGGCCGTCATGCCCCGCCTCTACTATGACGACGGTCATGATCCCGTTCCGCTGAGGAGACCCGTCATGCGCACCTCCGTCCCGACCGGCTTCGTCGGACTCGGCGTCATGGGACAGCCGATGGCGCTCAACCTGGCCCGCTCCGGCACCCCGCTCGTCGTCTGGAACCGCACCGCGTCCCGCGCGGAGCCGCCGCGCGCCGAGGGGGCGGAGGTCGCGAGCGGCCCCGCCGAGGTCTTCGAGCGCTGCGGCACCGTCTTCCTGATGCTCGCGGACGAGGTGGCGACGGATGCCGTACTCGCGCGCGGCACGGGGGAGTTCGCGTCCCGCGTCGCGGGCCGCACGCTCGTCGTGACGGGCACGAACGCGCCCGCCTACGCGCGGGACCTGGAGGCGGACGTACGCGCCGCGGGCGGCGCCTACGTCGAAGCCCCCGTCTCCGGTTCCCGCGTGCCCGCCGAGTCGGGCGAACTGGTGGCCATGCTGGCGGGGCGGCCCGAGGACGTCGCCCGTATCCGCCCGTCGCTCGCTCCGCTCTGCAAAGAGACCTTCGTGTGCGGCGAAGCGGCCCCGCGGGCCCTCCTCATGAAGCTCGCCGTCAACCTCTTCCTGGTCGCGACCGTCACGGGCCTGGCCGAGTCCTTCCACTTCGCCACCCGCCAGGCACTCGACCTCCCCCAGTTCCTCGCGATCCTGGAAGCGGGCCCGCTGGCGAGCCCCGTCTCGCGCATGAAGTCCCCGAAGCTCCTCGCCCGCGACTTCGCCCCCCAGGCCACGATCGGGGACGTCCTGAAGAACAACCGCCTCATCGCCGAGGCGGCCCGCGAGGCCGGAGCCGCCTCCCCCCTCCTGGACGCGTGCCACGCCCTGTACGGCGAGACCTACGCCGGGGGCTTCGGCCGGGAGGACATGGTGGCGGTGCTGCGGGCGCTGGAGGAACGGTCGGCGCCGGAGGGGCGGTCGGCGCGCGACGTGTGACGCGCGCGGGCCGCGTCCGGCCCCGCCGGGCGGGGGCGCTCGACGCCACCGGCCCGCCGCGAGGGCGGCCAGGGCATCCCGTCGCTCCGGAGCCGACGCGTCCAGGCGGACATCGAACGCGGCGAAGCCCCGCACGGTGCCGGCGATCACCCGGTCGACCTTCGCGGCCGCCTCGCCCCGAGAACCGGGTCAGGCGCGGCGGCGCAGTGTCTTGTCCGCGATGGCCGGGATCTCGGCGTCGTAGTTGTCCGCCGGATTGAGGTCGCTGCCGGGCGCCACGATCTCGTCGATACGGTCGAGGGTGGCCGCGTCCAGTGTGACGTCGGCCGCCGCGAGCAGGTCGTCCAGCTGCTCCGGCGTGCGCGGCCCGATGAGCGCCGTGCTGACCGCCGGGTGCGCGCGGACGAAGGCGAGCGCGAGGTGGGTCAGGGGTACGCCGAGACCGTCGGCCAGTTCGCGCAGCTCGCCCGCCGCGCGGACCTTCGCCCGGTTGGCGGGGCTGTCGAGGTCGAAGACGTGCTTCTCCATCCGCGCGCGTGGTCCACCGCCCGGCTCGGCGCGCCCCGCGAGCCAGCCGCTCGCCAGCGGCGCGTAGGTGAGCGCTCCCATTCCGTACTCGCGCAGGGTGGGGAAGACATGCGCCTCGGGGCGGCGGTTGAAGAGCGAATAGCGCGGCTGCTCGGTGACGAAGCGCCGGTGCCCGCCCTTCTCGGCCGCCCACTGGGCGGCGACGATCAGCTCCGGTGGGAAGGTCGAGGAGCCGATGGCGCGGATCTTGCCCTCGCGGACGAGGTCGCTCAGTGTGCCCAGGGTCTCGTCCAGGCCCGTCCGGTAGTCGGGGCGGTGCATCTGATAGAGGTCGACGTGATCGGTGCCGAGGCGGCGCAGACTGTCCTCGACCGCGCGCCTGATCCAGCGCGGCGAGCCCCCCGCCCGGTTCGGGTCCTCGCTCATGGGCAGGCCGAACTTCGTCGCGAGGACGACCTCGTCGCGACGCCCCTTGAGGGCGAGACCCACGACGCGCTCCGACTCCCCGTTCGTGTAGACGTCGGCGGTGTCGACCAGGTTGATCCCGGCATCCAGCGCGCGGTGCACCATGACGACCGCCTGCTTGTCGTCCGGACCACCGGGGAAGCCGAAGTTCATCGCGCCGAACGCGAGATCGCTGACGACGATGCCGGACGCGCCGAGCGTGTTCTGTCGCATCTCAGGCCCACCATCCCTTTCTTCCTTGCCGGCTGGTTCCTTCCCACCGCACCACGGCGGTGGGAAGGGCGGCACGGCGCGCTGTGACGGGGCAATGCCCAGAGGGGGTACCGGCAGACCCCCCGCTGCCGCCGGGCCTGCGCGGCTAGTCTCGGAGCATGAGTGACCCCGCCGCCAACGACCTGCGCGAGTTCCTGCGCACGCGCCGTGCCCGCGTCAGCCCGCAGGACACGGGCCTGCCGGCCTCTATGGGGGTGCGCCGGGTGCCGGGGCTGCGGCGGGAGGAGGTGGCTCTGCTCGCCGGAGTGAGCGCCGAGTACTACGAGCGCCTGGAGCGCGGCCGTACCAGGAACGTCTCGGCCTCCGTGCTCGACGCGGTCGCCCGGGTCCTTCGCCTCGATCCGGCCGAACGGGACCACCTCTTCGCCCTCGCCGGACCAGCCCGCGCCAGGAGCGCCGCCGCGCCCGTCCCGCGCCTGCGCCCCGGGCTGCGCCGCGTGCTGGACCTCATGACCGGCGTACCCGCGCTCGTCCTCGGACCGCGGCAGGACCTCGTCGCCGTCAACGCGCTCGGCTCCGCCTTCTACGCCGGTCTCGACACCCTGCCGGCCGGGCGGCGCAACATGGTCCGCTACCTCTTCACGGTGGACGCGGCCCGCGAACTGTACGAGGACTGGGCCGCCACCGCCCGCAGGATCGTCGCCGAGCTGCGCCGGTACGCGGGCCGGCACCCGCACGACCCCGGGCTCGCCGATCTCGTCGGCGACCTCGCCGTGCGCGATCCCGACTTCCGGCGGTGGTGGGCCGAGCACGACGTGTACCTGCGCGAGCACGGCGGCAAGCGCTACCACCACCCCGTCGTCGGTCCCGTGGAGCTGGGGTACGAGGCGTTCACGCCGGTCGGTCAGCCCGAACTGGTCCTCGGAACGCACACCGTCGAACCGCGGTCGCCGTCCGCCGAGGCCCTCGCGCTCCTCGCCGACTGGGCCGCGGCCGGGAGCGGCCGCGGCGAGGGCGCGACGGAGGACGGTACCGCCGGTATCGCGCCCGACCCCGGCACGGCCCCCTGAGACCCGCGGGAGGGCACGGCTCAGCGGCTGAACCACAGCTCCCACCGGCGCGAGGCCAGCCGCCAGCCCTCACGGGTGCGCACGTACGTGTCGTGGTCCTCGCCGACCGCGAAGGGTGTCGTGGCGACGATGTCCCCGGCGCCCTCCGCCGGTACGTAGTACGCGGTCACCATCACGGTGCCGCTCGCCCGGTCGGGCCCGTCCGCGAGGAAGCGCGGGTTGGAGAGCGAGTGGCGGATGCCGGGCAGGGGCCTCGCCCGGTCGAACCGCTCGCCCCAGACGCGCAGCGCGTCCCGCCCGAGTACCGGGTCTTCGGCGATGCTGAAGACGACGTCGTCGGTGGCCAGCTCGTGGACGGTGCCCGCCCGGCCGTTGTCCAGGCGCAGGCTGATCTCGGTGACCAGCCGCGACAGCGCCACGTGGTCGGCGTCGCCGACCGGAGTTTCGGAGGAAGGGGGCATGGTGCGTCTCTCCTGTCCCGGGACCACGGGGGCCCGCTTGTCCGGCCGTCCCCCGGTACCGGCACGCGCTTCGAGCCTGAGCGCGCGCCGCCGCCCGCGCAAGCGGTGCCGTCCGCCTCGCAGGACGCATCCGACGCGAGACCCCGGCCGGTCCGCCCCGCCGCACGCCGCTGGATATGCTCGCCCCGTACCGGAGGGGCGGAGAGCCGGAAGACCGCCTCACAGGAGCGGGCCGTGGAAGACAGGGAACTCGTGGTGCGGGACCTCGGAAAATGATGCGGAAGGTCACCGCCACCCGCTATGTCGAACCCTTGCACGGGGGCGGGTCCGTGCCCGGGGTGGTCGAGGCGGACGACCTCGGGACGTACGTCGTGAAGTTCACGGGTGCCGCGCAGGGGCGCAAGGCGCTCGTCGCGGAGGTGATCGTCGGGGAGCTGGGGCGGCGGCTCGGGCTCAGGGTGCCCGAGCTGGTGCTGGTGGACTTCGATCCGGCGCTCGGCGCGGGGGAGCCGCACCAGGAGGTGCGGGAGCTGCTCGACGCGAGCGGTGGGGTCAATCTCGGGATGGACTACCTGTCAGGGGCGGCCGACTTCCTCGCCGGGGAGTTCCCCGTCGACCCGCTGGAGGCCGGGCGGATCGTGTGGCTCGACGCGCTCACCGCGAACGTCGACCGCACCGTGCACAGCACCAACCTGCTCGTGTGGCCCACGCGCGGCATCGCGCCGCCGCGCCTGTGGCTCATCGACCACGGCGCGGCCCTCGTCTTCCACCACCGCTGGGCGGGCGCCGAGGACGCGCGTGGCAAGGCGTACGACTTCCGGGCGCACGCACTCGGCGGCTACGCGCCCGACACCCGCGCCGCCGACGCGGAGCTGGCCCCGAAGGTCGGCGAGGAGCTGCTGCGCGAGGTCGTCGGGCTCGTACCGGACGCGTGGCTCAAGGACGAGGCGGGCTTCGCCACGCCGGGCGAGGTCAGGGACGCGTACGTGCGCCACCTCGCCGAGCGTGCCGCGCTCTCGGCGCGCTGGCTGCCGACGGACTTCCCGAGCGCGGGCGAGCTGTCCGAGGCCGACCGGCGCCGTCGCGACAGGACTCTCGCGGGGCGCCCGGCGTGGCTCCAGCACGTACCCGACCTGCACGGCCGCCGCTGAGCCCGCGCGGGCCCCGCGGCGGCCGCGGGCGGTCCCGGCGGCGCCTGCGGCTCAGCCGCGCAGACGCGCGTACGCGGGGACCGTCAGGAAGTCCGCGTACGTGTCGGCGAGCGCGACCTCCAGGAGCAGCGTGTACGCCTCGTCCCAGCGGCCCGCCGCGTACGTCTCCTCGCCCAGCTCGGCGCGCAGCGCGGCCAGGTCCTCGTCAGCGACCCGCCGCACGAGGTCGCGCGTGACGAGGACGGGCGCGCCCTCGTGCGCGACCTCGACGCCCGCGTTGATCCACTGCCACAGCTGCGAGCGGGAGATCTCCGCTGTCGCCGCGTCCTCCATCAGGTGGAAGATCGCGACCGCGCCCGATCCGCGCAGCCACGCCTCGATGTAGCGGAGGCCGACCTGCACCGCGTTGACGACACCGTCGTACGTCGGCCTCGCGTCGAGCGAGTCGATCGCGATGAGGTCCGCGGCGGCGACCCGCACGTCCTCGCGCAGCCGCTCCTTCTGGTGCGGGCGCGCGCCCAGCACCGCGTCGAAGGACTCCAGGGCGACGGGGACGAGGTCGGGGTGCGCGACCCACGAACCGTCGAAACCGTCCGCCGCCTCACGGTCCTTGTCCGCGCGGACCTTCGCGAAGGCGGTCCTGTTGACCTCCGGGTCCTTGCGCGAGGGGATGAAGGCGGCCATGCCGCCGATCGCGTGCGCGCCGCGCTTGTGGCAGGTGCGGACGAGCAGTTCGGTGTACGCGCGCATGAACGGGGCCGTCATCGTCACGGCGTTGCGGTCCGGGAGGACGAACGCGGGCCCGGCGTCACGGAAGTTCTTCACGATCGAGAAGAGGTAGTCCCAGCGGCCCGCGTTGAGCCCGGCGGCGTGCTCGCGCAACTCGTAGAGGATCTCCTCCATTTCGTACGCCGCGGTGATCGTCTCGATGAGGACCGTCGCGCGGACCGTGCCGTGCGGGATGCCCAGCTTCTCCTGCGCGAGCGTGAACACGTCGTTCCACAGGCGCGCTTCGAGGTGCGACTCCGTCTTCGGGAGGTAGAAGAACGGGCCCAGGCCGCGCGCGGCGAGCCGCTCGGCGTTGTGGAAGAAGAAGAGCCCGAAGTCGACGAGACCGCCGGGGACCGCTTCGCCGTCCACCTCCAGGTGACGCTCGTCCAGGTGCCAGCCGCGCGGGCGCACGACGACGGTCGCCAGTTCCTCGTCGGGGCGCAGCGCGTAGCTCTTGCCGGTGCGCGCGTCCGTGAAGTCGATCTTCCGCTCGAAGGCGTCGATGAGGTGGGCCTGGCCGCCGATGACGTTCTCCCACGTGGGGGCCGAGGCGTCCTCGAAGTCGGCGAGCCACACCTTGGCGCCGGAGTTGAGCGCGTTGATCGTCATCTTGCGGTCGGTGGGGCCGGTGATCTCGACGCGGCGGTCCTGGAGCGCGTCCGGCGCGGGTGCGACGCGCCAGGAGTCGTCCTCGCGGATGGCGCGCGTCTCGGGCAGGAAGTCCAGCGAGGCGGTACGGGCGATCTCCGCGCGGCGCTCGGCCCGGCGCGCGAGCAGCCCGGCGCGGCGCGGGGCGAAGGCACGGTGCAGCTCGGCGAGGAAGGCGAGCGCGGCCGGGGTGAGGATCTCCTCCTGCCGGCTCGCGTGCGGGGCGTCGGCGACGACGACGGCGGGAGCGGGTGCGGACATGAGGGGCACTCCTTCGGCTGCGGCGGGGTCGGCACGTAGTGTGGCACTGCGTGCCAAGAGAATTTCGGCGGTAGGTGGGGCGTGGAGACGGTGCGGAGCGGAAAGAATGCCACTCCCCGCTGTTCAATGGATAGTAGTTTCCTCATGACGGAAGTCAATGGCTGGGGTCCGTCCGCCTGATGTCCCTCGGTGCCACCTCGTCCCGCGTGCGTCTCAGGGCGCCTCGCGCAGCCGCCGCAGGTCCTCGGGCGTGTCGATGTCGTACGGCGCGCAGAGGTCCCCGCACTCCACGAGCCGGACCGCTCCCGCGTGCTCCCGCAGGTAGGCCCGCGCCCCTTGGTCGCCCCTCGCCCCCGCGGCGACCCCGTCCCAGTGCGCGGCGCCGAGCAGCACCGGGTGCCCGCGCTCGCCGCCGTAGGCCGCCGCCGCGAGCGTCGCGGGACCCTCGTACGCGGCGCGTACCCGCGCCACCGCTTCCGGCGTGATCCCCGGCTGGTCCACGAGCAGGACGAGCGCCGCACCGGCCCCCGTCCCCGCGAGCGAGGCGAGCCCCGCCCGGAGCGAGGAGCCCATGCCCGAGGCCCACGCGGGATTGCGCACCCACGCCTCCGGCGCCGCCCCGGCGCGCTCACCGGCCGCGCGCGCCTCCTCCGCCTCGGCCCCCGTCACGACGTGCACGCGCGCGCAGCCGCCCGCCCGCGCGAGCGCGACCGCGCGCGCGACGAGGGGTGAACCCCCGTACTCCAGCAGCGCCTTGGGCCTGCCTCCGAGCCGCCGCCCGCCCCCCGCCGCGAGCACGATCCCGGCCGTCCCGCCGCGCGCGTCCGTCTTCACCGCGGCCTCCTTCCCGCCGGTCCGCACCGGCGCACGTGTGCGGCGACCCTACGGGCGGCGCGGATACGGGCGCCGCCGGGGCGCGTACCGGCTGGCGTGTCGGCGCGCGGTGGCGAATACTGGGCACCGTTCGCGCCGCCGTGCGCCTGACCAGCCGTGGCCGGCGAACGGATTCGGGAAGACGCACGAAGGCGTGCGAAGGGGGAGGGAGTACCGCTTGTGACCGGTACGGACCCGGCGGGCGTGCCCGTCGTCATCACCGGGGAACTGACGGGCGATCGGCGGCCCGGGGAGGATCAGGAGGACCCGCGCATCGCGGAGTTGCGCGCGGCCGTGACGGTCCTGCGTCGTGCCCTGGCGGCGCTGCCCGCCGAACTCGCCGACAGGGACCTCGCCGAGGAGGAACTCGCGGCGCTGACCGCCCTCCTCTCGGGCCCCGCCCCGAGCCCGGCCGCGCTCGGCGGCCCCCTCCTGCGCCTCGCGGCGACCACGGGCTCGGTGAGCTCGCTCGCCCCCGCCCTCGGCCGGCTGCGGGCCGCGGTGGAGCTGTTCGGGGGCGCGGGCGGGCGCTGAGGGGGCGTACGAGGCGTGCGGGGCGCGCTCGTGGCCGCGAGCGCGCCCCCGGCGCTACCAGTTCCTGCCCTCCGGCAGGTCGTTGATGCCGGGAGCGGACAGGTGCAGTACCTCGTAGCGCTCGGTCGCGTCCTCGTCCGGCGCGGCGGAGTCCGCCCACAGCACGAACCGCGCCAGCTGCCAGTGGTGCGGGTCGACGGCCAGCGCGGCGGTGTGCACCCCGTCCCGGGCGGCGAGCCGCCGCAGTCGCGCGCTCTCCCGCTCGATCAGCGCGGCCGGCCCGAGCCCCGTGCCGTCCGCGTCCGGGTCGGCGGGCACCGGGGAGAGGCGGCGCGAGGCCGCGGTCGGGACCGCCGTGCGGGCGGGGCCCGCGTGGCAGGCGATACCGGCCCAGTGGCGGGTGACCGGGCGCCCGAAGTCCCGCACGATGTTCTGGAATCCGCCGCCACCGACGAGGAAACGGGCCATCGCGCCGGTGTCGTTCCACAGGTAGAACGGGGCGTACTCGTTGACCGGCGAGCCGTCGACGCCGCGTTCCCTGATGACGTACGCCTTCAGGCCCAGCCCGGCCCGGTCGTCCAGGACGTGGCCGCCCGCGGCGACGCGGCGGCGGATGATGCCCATGTCGTAGTCCGCGGGCAGGGTGATCTCGTACTGCTTCGCGTGCACGGGGTGCTGCCTTTCCTCGGCCGGCGGGGGTGTCGCGCCCTCAGCGCGTGGTGGAGTGGGCGGCCAGGAGGCCGAGGACTCCGGTGACCGCCTCGTCGAACGGCTCCACCGAACCGGCCGCGCGCGCCAGGACGTAGCCGCCCTGAAGAGTCGCGACGATCGCCGCGGCGGTCGTCCGCGGGTCCAGCGCCGCGCCCAGCTCGCCGCGCTCGCGGCCCTCCGTCAGCAGCTCGGCGAGGCGTTCCCGCAGCCAGTCGAGTGTGCCGCCGACGGGGGCCCGCAGGCCGGGGTCCGCCATGACCTCCTGGTCCTGCGTGAGGCGTCCGATCGGGCAGCCTTTGAGCACGTCCCGCTCCCGGCGCAGGTACGCGGTGACGCGCTCCACCGCGGTGCCCGGCGCGGAGAACTGCTCCTCGGCCTTGGCGCGCATCTCCTCCGCGGTGCGCCGGATCGCCGCGAGCGCCAGGTCGGGCTTGCCGGTGAAGTGGTGGTACATGCTGCCCTGCCCGGCACCGGCCCGCTGCTGGATCGCCCTCGGGCTGGTGCCGGTGTAGCCGCGTTCCCACAGCAGTTCGCGTGTGCTCTCGATCAGGCGTTCCGCAGCGCTCATGGGCAGAGTGTACATACCAGTAGGTACAGAGTGGTGGGTGTACGGCCGAAGGCGCCGCGCCGGAGGCGTGCCGCCGGGGACGCCGGGTCAGGGGCGCAGCGTCGGGGGGCGCCAGGTCGGGGGCCCCAGGTCAGCGGCGCCAGGTCAGCGGCGCCGCGTCAGGGGACCCGTGTCGGGGGGGCCATGCCAGGGGACGCCACGTCAGGCGGCGGCCGTGCTGCGGCTGATCGCGCCTGACTACGCCTGCTCGGCGCGGCGTGCGAGCGCCTCGGACAGCTCCGCCGCGACCTGCCGCAGTACGGGCACGTGGCGTTCCATCGCCTCGTCGGTGAGGCGGCCCGCGGGGCCCGAGACCGAGAGCGCCGCGGTCGTGGGGGAGTGCGGGACGGACACGGCGAGGCAGCGCACGCCGATCTCCTGCTCGTTGTCGTCGACCGCGTAACCGCGCGCCCGGACCTCGTCGAGCGCGGCGAGGAAGGACTCGGGCGTCGTGAGGGTGCGCTCCGTCGCCGCGGGCATGCCGGTGCGGGCGAGCAGCGCGCGCACCTCGCCGGGGGTGCTGTCCGCGAGGAGGGCCTTGCCCACGCCCGTGGAGTGCGGAAGGACCCGGCGGCCGACCTCGGTGAACATGCGCATCGAGTGCTTCGAAGGCACCTGCGCCACGTACACCACCTCGTCGCCGTCGAGCAGCGCCATGTTCGCCGTCTCGCCCGTCTCGTCGACGAGACGGGCGAGATACGGGCGCGCCCACGTGCCGAGGAGTCGTGAGGCGGACTCGCCGAGCCGGATCAGGCGCGGACCGAGGGCGTACCTGCGGTTCTCCTGCTGGCGCACGTAACCGGTCGCGACGAGCGTGCGCATGAGGCGGTGGATGGTGGGAAGCGGGAGGCCGCTGCTCGTGGCGAGTTCGCTGAGACCGACCTCGCCGCCCGCGTCCGCCATCCGCTCCAGGAGGTCGAAGGCGCGCTCCAGGGACTGCACGCCCCCGGCGGCCGCGGACTTCGGGGGAGCGGCGGCATCGCTGGTGCTCGGCGTCGGCACGGCGCGGTCCTTTCGGGGAGCGGACGGGCGAATCAGCAGCCTACCGGTCGGGACCCGCCGGGCCCCACGGAGGTCGCTGTTACGCGAAAATTTATTTCCGGTTACCGAAAAGAGGCAGGACGCGCCCCGCCGCCCCGTGCCCTTGACGGGGTCCCTGGGGCGGCAGAGACTCGCGGCAAGGATTCAACAGAACGTTGAACGATTCAGCAGGTGTTGAGCCAGGGGGCCCGCCATGACCGCCGCACCGCCACCCGCACCGCGACCCGCACCGCCACCCGCACCGCGCCCCACCCCCGACCCCGCCGACGACCGTGCCGCCCCACGTCGCCGGCCCGCGCCCGGCCCCGGTGCCGCACCCGACCTCCTCCTCCGCTCCACCCGCACCGTGCTCCCCGAGGGCCCGCCGCGCCCCGCCGCCGTCGCCGTCACGGGCCAGGTGATCAGCGCGGTGCTCCCGTACGACAGCGCGGCGCCCGAGGGCTGCCGCGTCCTCGACCTCGGTGACGACGCCCTCCTGCCGGGCCTCGTCGACACGCACGTCCACGTGAACGATCCCGGGCGCGCCCACTGGGAGGGCTTCCCGAGCGCGACCCGCGCCGCGGCGGCCGGAGGCATCACGACGCTCGTCGACATGCCGCTCAACTCCCTCCCGCCCACCACCACGGTCGACCACCTGCGCCGCAAGCGGGAGGTGGCAGGCCCCCGCGCGCACATCGACGTCGGCTTCTGGGGCGGCGCGATCCCCGGCAACGCGGATCACCTGCGCCCGCTCCACGAGGCCGGGGTCTTCGGCTTCAAGTGCTTCCTCTCGCCGTCCGGCGTCGACGAGTTCCCGCCGCTGGACGCCGCCGGTCTCGATACGGCGCTCGGCACTCTCGCCACGTTCGGCGGCCTCCTCCTCGTCCACGCCGAGGACCCGCACCACCTCGACGCCGCACCCCGGCATGCCGGGCCCCGCTACCGCGACTTCCTCGCCTCGCGCCCCCATGCCGCCGAACGCGAGGCCGTACGCCTCCTGTTGGAGACGGCGGCCCGGCACCCCGGCGCCCGCGTCCACGTCCTGCACGTCTCCAGCGCCGACGTCCTGCCCCTCATCGCCGAGGCGAAAGCGGCGGGCGCGCGCGTCACCGCCGAGACCTGCCCCCACTTCCTCACCCTCACCGCCGAGGAAGTCCCGGACGGTGCGACGGAGTTCAAGTGCTGCCCGCCCATCAGGGAGGCCGCCAACCAGGACGCCCTGTGGCAGGCGCTCGCCGACGGCACACTCGACTGCGTCGTCTCGGACCACTCGCCTTCCACCGCGGACCTCAAAACCCCTGATTTCGCTGACGCCTGGGGCGGCATCTCCTCGCTCCAGCTCGGCCTGCCCGCCGTCTGGACCGCCGCTGAACACCGCGGTACGGGGCTCGCCGACGTCGTGCGCCGCATGTCCGCCGCACCCGCCGCGCTCGCGGGGCTCACCACGAAAGGCGCCCTCGCTCCGGGCAAGGACGCCGACTTCACCGTCTTCGCCCCCGAGGCCGTCTTCACCGTCGAGCCCGCCCGCCTCCACCACCGCAACGCCGTCACCGCCTACGCGGGCCGCACGCTGCGGGGCGTCGTCCGCTCCACCTGGCTGCGCGGCCAACGCACGTACGAAGAAGGCAAGTTCGGTGAACCAGCCGGGAGGCTGCTGCGCCGGGAGCCCTGAGCGGCGCGCGAACACCCCAGCGAGGAAAGGAAACCACGCCCACCGTGACCGAGACCTTCACGGGACCCGCCCAGCCCTACGCGGGCGGCGACCCCTACGCCGACTACCGCTCCGCGGCGCACCCCTTCACCGACCTCCCCGACCTCGCGGACCGCGCGCTCGGCGGCTGCGTCGTCGCCGCCAACGACGAGTTCTTCGCCGAGCGTGAGAACCTGCTCCGCCCGGAGCGCCCCCACTTCGACCCGGCCGAGTACGGCCACAAGGGCAAGATCATGGACGGCTGGGAGACCCGCCGCCGCCGCGGCACGGGCCCCGCGCACCCCTGGCCCGAGGCCGACGACCACGACTGGGCGCTCATCCGCCTCGCGACCCCCGGCGTCGTCCGCGGCCTCCTCGTCGACACCGCGCACTTCCGCGGCAACCACCCGCGCGCGGTGAGCGTCGAGGCCACCGCGCTGCCGGGGCACCCGGGCCCCGAAGACCTGCTCGCCCCCGGCGTGGGCTGGACAACTCTCCTGCCCCGTACGGAGATCGGCGGGCACGCGGCGAACGGTTTCCCCGTCGATGCGGCACGCCGCTTCACGCACGTACGGCTGCGGCAGTACCCCGACGGGGGTATCGCCCGGCTGCGCGTGCACGGGGACGTCGTGCCCGATCCGGGCTGGCTCGCCGCGCTCGGCACCTTCGACCTCGCCGCGCAGGAGCACGGGGGCCGCGCCGAGGACGCCTCCGACCGCTTCTTCTCACCACCCGCCAACACGCTGCGCCCCGGGCGCTCGCGGTCCATGCACGAGGGCTGGGAGACCCGGCGGCGGCGCGACGACGGGCACGACTGGGTGCGCTACGCGCTCGCGGGCCACGGCGAGATCCGCGCCGTCGAGATCGACACGGCCTGCTACCTCGGCAACGCGGCGGGCTGGGCGGCGCTTTCGGTACGCGAGGACGACGGGCCCTGGACCGAGATCCTGCCGCCCACCCGCCTCCAGCCCGACACCCCTCACCGCTTCCTCCTCGACCACCCCGTCCCCGCGACCCACGCGCGCCTCGACATCCACCCCGACGGTGGTGTCTCGCGACTGCGGCTGCACGGGAGTCTGAGCGAGCGGGGGACGCGGGAACTGGAGCGGAAGGTACGGGAGTTGGGCGGGGCCTGAGGGGCGGGGCGGTGCGGCACGGGCGGGGGCGCGCGGACGGGGGCGTGCGGACGGCCTGCCGCATACGCCGGGGGCGCCGCCGCGTACGCCGGGGGCGCGCCGCCCCGCACCGGCACACACGGCGTGCACCAGCCGTTCACCAACACACGGAACTTTCACCCGGGTTGACATGGACACCGGCATCTACGCGCGTCATCGTGGACGTCATGCGACGACACCCCCACACCTTGTCCCGCACCCCCCGACTCGCCGCCCTCACCGCACTCGGCGCCGCCCTCCTGATCGGCGGGCCCGCGGCCACCGCGCAGGCGCACACCCCCTCCGCGGTCTCCGCCGCTGTCCTCGCTCCGGCACGCGCCGCCGCCGTCGGGGACATCTGCTCCTCGGCCCTGCCGAGCCAGGCCCACGACACGCTCGACCTCATCGACAAGGGCGGCCCGTACCCGTACCCCCAGGACGGCACCGTCTTCCAGAACCGCGAGGGGGTCCTCCCCAGCCAGTCCACCGGCTACTACCACGAGTACACCGTGAAGACGCCCGGCTCGTCGGACCGCGGCGCGCGCCGCATCGTGACCGGCGAGCAGACGGACGAGGACTACTACACCTCCGACCACTACGCGAGCTTCGACCTGATCGACTTCACCTGCTGAACCGCCGAAGCGGCCGAACGGCTCACCGAGGCGGCCGAACCGCTCGCCGAAGCGGCCGAACGGCTCACCGAGGCGGCCGAACCGCTCGCCGAAGCGGCCGGACCGCTCACCGAGGTGGCCGAACCGCTCGCCGAAGCGGCCGGACCCGCCGCACGCGCTGACCATTTCCCCCGGCGCCCCGCCGGTAGCCGGCACCGACCGGCCCAGGCGCCCCCCGCCCCACCCCGCGTCCCCCCACGGCTCGACGGCGCGCGGTGGGGCGGCGTGCCGCGCCCGGGCGGAGGCGCGGCGAGGCCGCGCCCGCGGGACTCCCCCCCCCGGCCCGCGCCCGCGGGACTCCCCCCGGCCCCGTACGCGCTCCGACTTTCGTACCGCCCCGTGGACTTTCGGATGATCCTTCGCCAGGGCCGCCCGGCGGTCCTTCCCCGGCCCGTAGATTTGTTGACTATGACGACAAAGGTGGCACCCGGGCGTCCGACCGGCCGGGAGGACGCGGCGGCACACGGGACCGGTGGCCGGAGCCGGGCGGGGACGGTCGTCGCGCGCCTCCGATCCGCGCTGTCCACCGCCGCCGCGCGCGAGCCGCGCGAGCCGCGCGGGCCCGTCCGCCCCGAGTACCCCTGGCTGCTGCCCTCCGCCGTCGTCGACCTCGCGCCCCCGCGCCGCGCGCGGCGCACCGTGCGGGACTGGATCGTCGACAGCCTGTGCTTCCTCTCGGCGCTGCTCGTCGGCGTGTTCGCCCTCGACACCCTCAGCCGCGCCGCCTCCGGCGGCGAGGTCCTCGTCGATGTCGTGCTCGGCCTCCTCGCCTGCTGCGCCCTGTGGGTCCGCCGCCGTGTGCCCCTCGGGCTCGCACTCGTCCTCATGGTCGTCGGGCTCTTCTCCGAGACCTCGGGCGGCGCGATCCTCGTGAGCCTCTTCACCCTGACCGTGCACCGCCCCTTCCGGTACGTGGCCTGGGTCGGCGCCCTCACGCTGCTGCTCGTCCCGCCGTACTTCCTCGTGCGGCCCGACCCCGACCTCTCCGTCGCGGAGGCCACCGTCTTCGTCTCCGTCATGGTCGGCACCGTGATCGGCTGGGGCATGTTCGTCCGCGCCCGCCGTCAGCTCGTGCTCTCCCTGCGCGACCGGGCCGCACGCGCCGAGGCCGAGGCGGAGCTGCGCGCCGAGCGGGCCCAGCGACTCGCCCGCGAGGAGATCGCCCGCGAGATGCACGACGTGCTCGCCCACCGCCTCTCCCTGCTCAGCGTCCACGCGGGCGCCCTCGAATTCCGCCCCGACGCCCCCGGGCCCGAGATCGAGCGCGCGGCGGGCGTCATCCGCGACAGCGCCCACGAAGCGCTCCAGGACCTGCGGCAGATCATCGGCGTGCTCCGCGCGGGCGACGAGGGCGAGAACCCCGAACGCCCGCAGCCCACGCTCGCCTCGCTCGACCGCCTCGCCGAGGAGAGCAGGGAAGCGGGCGCCGCGGTGGACCTCGGCGTGGACCTCGGCGGGCAGCCGCCCGACGCCGTGCCCGCGGCGACCGGACGCACCGCCTACCGCATCGTCCAGGAGGGCCTGACCAACGCCCGCAAGCACGCCCCCGGGTCCCCCGTCACGTGCCGCGTCCACGGCCGTCCCGGCGAAGGGCTCACCGTCGAGGTCGCCAACACCGCGCCGCCCGGCGCCCCCGCGCCCGTACCCGGCTCGGGGCAGGGCCTCATCGGCCTGCGCGAGCGCGCCGTACTCGCCGGTGGCCGCCTGGAGCACGGGAGCGCCCGGAACGGCGGCTTCCGCCTCGTGGGCTGGCTACCGTGGCCCGCATGACAGTGACCGTGCTCCTCGCCGACGACGACGCCCTCGTACGGGCCGGACTCCGCCTCATGCTCGGGGGCGCCCCCGGCCTGGAGATCGTCGGCGAGGCCGCGGACGGCGAGGAGGCGGTGCGGCTGGCCGACGAGCTGAGCCCGGCCGTCGTCCTCATGGACCTGCGGATGCCCGGCACGGACGGGCTCGCGGCGACCGCCAGGATCAGGGAGCGGCCAGGGGCACCCGAAGTACTCGTCCTCACGACCTTCCACGCCGACGAGCAGGTGCTGCGGGCCCTGCGCGCGGGCGCGGCCGGGTTCCTCCTCAAGGACACCCCGCCCGCCGAGATCGCCGAGGCCGTGCGCGAGGTCGCCCAGGGGCGCCCCGTGCTCTCGCCGCTCGTCACACGCCGCCTCATCGCCCAGGTCGCGGGCGGCGAGTCCCCCTACGCGCGCCGCGACCGGGCCCGCGCACGGCTCGCGAGCCTCGCCGAGCGCGAACGCGAGGTCGCCCTCGCGGTGGGCCGGGGCGCCTCCAACGCGGAGATCGCCGCCCAGCTCTACCTCAGCGTCCCCACCGTCAAGGCGCACGTCTCCCGCGTCCTCGCGAAGCTCCGCCTCAACAACCGCGTGCAGATCGCCCTCCTGACCTACGACGCGGACCCGGCCGCGACGGCGTGGGACGACCAGGGCTGAACGCGCCCGTGCGGCGTTGGTCACGCGACACGCGCCCCCGGCCCGCCCCACGGGACACACCCGGCGTCACCACCCGGCCGCGCACCGTGCCCGCGCGCTCGCCGGCCGGGCCCGCGACGCACGCGAGCACGGACCCGTACCCCTGTGTGTCGCGGCGAAGTTGACCGGCCGCGCCCGTCGCACCCGCCGCGGACCGCGTGCGGGCCATTGACGCGGACCGCCACTCTCCGTTACAACTCTGCGAGCCGTCCGCCCTCCCGACCCGCCGCAGCGCGGCCGGAGGCCGGTGCACGATACTTGGTCGGTCGGGGCGGCTGACAGCGCCCGCCACGGGCGCCCTCCCCCCGCCTCCGGCCGGGGCCCCGGCCCCGTGGACCGTGCGCCCACCGGGCGCGGCGGATTCGACGCACGTACGGCAAGACGAGAAGGGCTGGTCCTGGTGGCACGCTTTCGTACCTGGGTGAGTGTCGCGGTGGCCGCGGCGCTCGGCCTCTCCCTCGCGGGGTGCAGCAGCACCGGCGGCAAGCGCGCCGAGGACGCCCGCAAGGCCGCGGCGGCCGGTGGCAAGGCCGCCGTGAACACCCCGCGCTGGACGGTCGCCATGATCACCCACTCCGGCGACGGCGACTCCTTCTGGGACATCGTGCAGAACGGCGCCAAGCAGGCCGCCGTCAAGGACAACATCAAGTTCCTCTACTCGCACAGCGACCAGGGGCAGGTCCAGGCGCAGTACGTCGACGCCGCGATCGACAAGAAGGTCGACGGCATCATCGTCACGCTCGCCAAGCCCGGCGCGATGAAGTCCGCCCTTGCCCGTGCCAAGAAGGCAGGCATCCCCGTCGTCACCGTGAACTCGGGCGCCGACGACTCCAAGAGGTTCGGCGCGCTCGCCCACATCGGGCAGGACGAGACCGTCGCGGGCGAGGCCGTCGGCGAGGAACTCAACAAGCGCGGCAAGAAGCGGGCGCTGTGCGTCCTGCACGAGCAGGGCAACGTCGGCCACGAGGACCGCTGCGCCGGGGCCAAGAAGACCTTCGACGGCACGATGGAGAACATCTACGTCACCGGCACCAACATGCCCGACGTGCAGTCGGCCCTTCAGGCCAAGCTCCAGACGGACAAGAAGATCGACACCGTCGTGACCCTCGGCGCGCCCTTCGCCGACGCCGCCGTCAAGGCGAAGGACGAGGCAGGCAGCAAGGCCGAGATCGACACCTTCGACCTCAACTCCGAGGTCGTCGACGGGCTCAAATCCAAGACCCTCGGCTTCGCCGTCGACCAGCAGCCCTACCTCCAGGGCTACGAGGCCGTCGACCTCCTGTGGCTCTACCGCTACAACGCCGACATGCTCGGCGGCGGGCAGCCCGTCCTCACCGGACCGCAGATCATCACGCGCGACGACGCCGACGCGCTCGCCGAGTACACGAAGCGGGAGACCCGATGAGCGCCGTGGCGGGCGGTGACGAACGGCTCCTGCGCACCCCCGGCTGGCGCAAGCTCCTGCGCCGCCCGGAACTCGGCTCGATCGTCGGCGCGATCGCCGTCTTCGTCTTCTTCGCCCTCGTCGCCGACAGCTTCCTGAAGCCCGCGAGCCTCGCCACGATGCTCTACGCGGCCTCCACGATCGGCATCATGGCGGTCCCCGTCGCCCTCCTGATGATCGGCGGCGACTTCGACCTCTCGGCCGGTGTCATGGTGACGACCTCCGCGCTCGTCTCCACCATGTTCAGCTTCCAGATGACCGCCAACACGTGGGTCGGCGTCGGCGTCTCGCTCGTCGTCACGCTCGCGATCGGCTTCTTCAACGGCTACTTGCGCCAGCGCACGAAACTGCCGAGCTTCATCATCACGCTCGGCACCTTCCTCATGCTCACGGGCCTCAACCTGGGCCTCACGAAGGCCATCAGCGGCGGCGTCTCGACCAAGAGCATCTCCGACATGGAGGGCTTCGACTCCGCGCACGCCCTCTTCGCGTCCACGCTCACCCTCGGCGGCGTCGACTTCAAGGTCACGATCCTGTGGTGGTTCGGGCTCGTCGCACTCGGCACGTGGGTCCTGCTGCGCACCCGCGCGGGCAACTGGATCTTCGCCGTCGGCGGTGACGACGACGCGGCCCGCGCGGTCGGCGTCCCCGTCACGAAGACCCGTATCGGGCTCTACCTCGGCGTCGCCTTCGCCGCCTGGATCTCGGGACAGCACCTGCTCTTCTCCTTCGACCAGGTGCAGTCGGGCGAAGGCGTCGGCAACGAGTTCATCTACATCGTCGCTGCCGTCATCGGCGGCTGTCTCATCACCGGCGGCTACGGATCGGCGATCGGCGCCGCCGTCGGCGCGCTCATCTTCGGCATGACGAGCAAGGGCATCGTCTACGCCGAGTGGAACGCGGACTGGTTCAAGTTCTTCCTCGGAGCGATGCTCCTCCTCGCCACGCTCCTCAACGCGTGGGTGCGCAAGCGTGCGGAGGCCACCTCATGACCACCCCCACCCCGGCGGAGACCGGCGAGCGCCCCCCGCTCGTCGAACTCGACGACGTCAGCAAGTACTACGGGAACGTCCGCGCGCTCGAAGGCGTCTCGCTCAGCGTCCACCCCGGCGAGATCACCTGCGTCCTCGGCGACAACGGCGCGGGCAAGTCCACGCTCATCAAGATCATCGCCGGTCTGCACCAGCACGACGCCGGGTCCTTCCGCCTCGACGGCGAGGACACGAAGCTCTCCTCGCCCCGCGAAGCGCTCGACCTCGGTATCGCGACCGTCTACCAGGACCTCTCCGTCGTCCCGCTCATGCCCGTCTGGCGGAACTTCTTCCTCGGCTCCGAGCCGGTCAAGGGCACCTGGCCCCTCAAGCGCATGGACGTCCAGTTCATGCGCGAGACGACCCGCTCCGAGCTGGCCCGCATGGGCATCGACCTGCGCGACGTCGACCAGCCGATCGGCACCCTCTCGGGCGGCGAGCGGCAGTGCGTCGCGATCGCGCGCGCCGTCTACCTCGGCGCCAAGGTCCTCGTGCTCGACGAGCCGACGGCCGCGCTCGGCGTCAAGCAGTCCGGCGTCGTCCTCAAGTACGTGGCGGCCGCCCGCGACGCCGGGCTCGGCGTGGTCCTCATCACCCACAACCCGCACCACGCCTACCTCGTCGGCGACCACTTCGTGCTCCTCAAGCGCGGCACGATGGCAGGCAGCCACCCCAAGGCCGAGATCACCCTCGACGAACTGACCCGCCAGATGGCGGGCGGCTCCGAACTGGAGGAACTCAGCCACGAACTCCAGCGCGCCCCGGTCCCCGACCACCTGGGCGGGCACCCGGTCAAGGACGTGGACTGAGCCGTCCCCGAGCAGGGGACGCGGACTGAACCGTCCCGGGCCCGGGCGGACCGAGCGCCCCCGGCCGGAGCGGGGGGAGGGCGGGCACAGGGCGGCCACAGCGGGACACCGCGCGGGGAGAGCCCCCCCACGGCCCGGGCCGCCCCCGCCCCCACCCCCGGCAATGGCACAATCGGCCCCGGTGGGCTCCCGCCCGCCCCGGCCCAGCGCCGCGCCCCCGACACCCACAGGACCCCGATGAGCACGTACCGCGGCGCCGCCCGCGCCACCGTCCTGCGTACGCGCACCGTGGGCACCCGCGAGCGGCGCTCCCACCTGAGCGCACCGCGGGTCCCCACGGTCGGCATCGACATCGGCGGCACCAAGGTCATGGCCGGTGTCGTCGACGCGGACGGCCACATCCTGGAGACGCTCCGCACCGAGACACCCGACAAGTCGAAGAGCCCCAAGGTCGTCGAGGACACGATCGTCGAACTGGTCCTCGACCTCTCCGACAGGCACGACGTGCACGCCGTCGGTATCGGTGCGGCGGGCTGGGTCGACGCGGAACGCAACAGGGTCCTGTTCGCCCCGCACCTCGCCTGGCGCGACGAGCCGCTGCGCGACCGCCTCTCGGGCCGCCTCGCGGTGCCCGTCATGGTCGACAACGACGCGAACGCCGCCGCGTGGGCGGAGTGGCGCTTCGGCGCGGGACGCGGCGAGGACCACCTGGTGATGATCACGCTCGGCACCGGCATCGGCGGCGCGATCCTGGAGGACGGCAGGGTCAAGCGCGGCCAGTTCGGGGTCGCGGGCGAGTTCGGGCACATGCAGGTCGTCCCCGGCGGCCACCGCTGCCCCTGCGGGAACAGGGGCTGCTGGGAGCAGTACAGCTCGGGCAACGCGCTCGTGCGCGAGGCCCGCGAGCTGGCCGCGGCCGACTCGCCCGTCGCCCACGGCATCATCGACCGCGTCGGCGGCAACATCAACGACATCACCGGTCCGCTCATCACCGAGCTGGCCCGCTCGGGCGACGCGATGTGCGTCGAACTGCTCCAGGACATCGGGCAGTGGCTCGGCGTCGGCATCGCGAACCTCGCGGCCGCGCTCGACCCCTCGTGCTTCGTGATCGGCGGGGGCGTCAGCGCGGCGGACGACCTCCTCATCGACCCGGCCACGGACGCGTTCCGGCGCCACCTCACGGGGCGCGGCTACCGCCCCCAGGCCCGTATCGCCAAGGCCCAGCTCGGGCCGGAGGCGGGGATGGTCGGGGCCGCCGACCTGGCCAGGCTCGTCGCCCGCCGCTTCCGCCGCGCCAACCGCCGCCGCGTCGAGCGGTACGAGCGGTACGCGCAGGCATCGGGCGTCCCCGGCGGAGAGGACCGCGCGTGAGCCTCGGCCACCAGAGCCTTCCCCAGCAGCCGGGCCCGCTCCGTGCCGCGCGTACGGAGAGCCGCGGCCACATGATCCGCCGCCGCACGCTGACGCTCCTGATCATCGTGCTGCTCATCGGCGTGCCCGCCGGATACCTCCTCGTCTCGGCGTCGCAGAGCCGCGACTCGGGCCGCGACAAGGAGAACAGGTACTCGGCGACGGGCCTGAGCGCGGGCTGGCCCTCGAAGGTGCAGCGGCGCATCTACGAGGTGGACATCCCGCCGAAGTCGACGTTCGTCGCGTACTACGAGACGAACAACTGGAAGGCCAGCCGCCTCTACACGCAGTTCCGCACGACCCACAAGGGACTGACGAAGTTCCTGCACTCCCTCGGCAAGACCCGCGCCGACCTCAACGACGGCATCACGATCAAGAAGCGCGACCGCGACATCACCCGCTGGAGCTTCGACCCCGCCGTGCACTGGACGGGCCTGCGCCACCACCAGGACGACCCGCGCCCGAGCCAGGACGTCACGGTCGACCGCACCGACCCGCAGCACCCGATCGTCTACGTCGTCTCCGCGACAACGCCCTGACCTGCGCCGATCCACCGCACGCCCCGTGTTGTCCGTCCCGCACCGTAGAGTCGGACACGGCCTCGCCGACGAGGCCGTACACGCTCCCACCACCGGGGTGAGGGCCGTGGGACGAGTGCGGGAAGGGGCGGTGGACATGCGCGACAGCGGTACGTACCCGGGCCGCCCCCACCGCGGCGTCACCTCGCGACCCGCCCGCTGCTCGCCGTCCCGCACGGGGTGGGGCACCCCCCTCCGCCGTCCCACCGCACTCCGCGGGCCGCGCGCCGCCACCCTTCGCGGGCCGCTTCCCGCCGTGCCGCACGCGCCGCTTCCCGCCGTGCCGCTTCCCGCCGTGCCGCTTCCCGCCGTGCCGCTTCCCGCCGTGCCGCGCGCGCTGTTTGCCGCCGTGCCGCGCGCCCCTCGTGGGGGTGCGCGATGACCACCTCCGCCCCGCCCCGCCTCCACCACCTCGCCCCGGTCTTCCTGCCCGCCGAGCTGCCCCGCGCGGGCGCCTTCGCCTGGTGGGACCCGGCCGGGGACCCCGTCCCCGGCGCAGCGGACACCCTCACCGTCGTCCGCCTCCGCGCCGACGGGCGCCCGCGCCGTGTCGAGGTCCCCGCCCTGCGCCTGCCCCTCGCCGAAGCGCTCCCCGTCCTCCTCGCCGCCCCCGACGTGGGCGCGCACCCGGCCGCCGCGTGCTGGGCGGGTGCCGTGCGGCTCGCGCTCGGGCTCGTGGCGCGCGGCAGACTGCGGCCCGCGCTCGCGCCGGGGGACCTCGACACCTGGCGCGCGGGACCGCTCGACGCCGCCGAGACCGCGCAGGCCCGCGCCCTCGCCGCCGCGCTCCCCGCCGAGGGCTGCGCGGTGCCGCTGCCCGGCGCGGGACCGCTGCGGCTGCCCGAACCCGCCGCCCTCGTACGAGCCCTGCTCGACGCGGTCGCCGACACCCTGCCGCGCACCCCGGCGGCTCCGTACGCGCACGGTGTCCCGTTCGCCGCCGCGAAGGCGACCGCGCTGCCCGGGGCCAGGGACTGGGCCGCCGAGGCCGCGGCCGCTCGCGGCACCGGCGTACGGGTCTCGCTGCGCCTGGACCTGTCCGCGCGCACGGTCTTCGACGCGGGCCCCGGTGGCGCGCACAGCCTCGGCTCGACCGTGCTCGTCCAGGTCCACAGCCTCGCCGACCCGACCCTCGTGACCGACGCGAGCACCCTGTGGCGCGGCGAGGCCGACCCCGCCTTCGGACCCGCGGCGCAGGTCGAGGCCGCGCTCGCGCTGCGCCGCGCCGCCCACGTGTGGGCCCCGCTCGCCCGCCTCGCGGAGCTGGAGGTACCCGGAGTGCTCGCCCTCGACGAGAGCGAGACGGAGGACCTCCTCGGCCGCGCGGCCGCGCGGCTCGACGCGGCGGGCATCGCCGTGCACTGGCCGCGCGAGCTGACCCGCGACCTCACGGCGACGGCGGTCGTCCACTCCGCCCCCGGCTCCGCGGCGAACGGCACGGGACTCCTCGACAGCGAGGGGCTGCTCCGCTTCGAGTGGCGGCTCGCGCTCGGCGACGAGGAGCTGACCGACGAGGAGATGGACCGCGTCGCGGAAGCGCACCGCGCCGTCGTGCGCCTGCGCGACCAGTGGGTGCGCATCGACCCGGAGCTGGCCCGCCGCGCCCGTAAGCGGCAGCTCGGGCTCCTCGACCCGCTCGACGCGCTCTCCCTCGCGCTCACGGGAACCGCCGACATCGACGGCGAGACCGTCGAGGCCGTCCCCACCGGCGCCCTCGCGACGCTCCGCGACCGCCTCCTCGCGGGCGTCAAGGCCGCGCCCGAACCGCCCGGGCTCCACGCCACGCTCCGCGACTACCAGAAACAGGGCCTCGGCTGGCTCGACCTCATGACCTCGCTCGGCCTCGGCGGCGTCCTCGCCGATGACATGGGCCTCGGCAAGACCGTCACCGTCATCGCCCTCCACCTCACCCGCGCCCAGCAGACCCCGAAGGCCGCGAGCCTCGTCGTGTGCCCCGCCTCGCTCCTCGGCAACTGGGAGCGCGAGATCCACCGCTTCGCGCCCGGCACCCCGGTGCGCCGCTTCCACGGCGCGGGCCGCGACCCCGTGCCCCCGCCCGGCGGCTTCCTCCTCACGACGTACGGGACACTGCGCTCCTCCGCGCCCCAGCTCGCCGAGCAGGACTTCGGCCTCGTCATCGCCGACGAGGCCCAGCAGGTCAAGAACCCGCACTCGGCGACCGCGCGCGCCCTGCGCACCGTCCCCGCACGCGCCCGCGTCGCCGTCACGGGCACCCCCGTCGAGAACAACCTCTCCGAACTATGGGCCCTCCTCGACTGGACCACCCCCGGACTCCTCGGCCCGCTCACCGCGTTCCGCGCCCGGCACGCCCGCGCCGTCGAGAACGGCGAGCACCTGGAGAACCCGGAGGCGGCCGAACGCCTCGCCCGCCTCCTCAAGCCCTTCCTCCTGCGCCGCAGGAAGACCGACCCCGGCATCCTCCCCGAACTGCCCCCGAAGACGGTCACGGACCACCCCGTCGCGCTCGGCACCGAGCAGGCCGGGCTCTACGAGGCCGTCGTCCGCGAGTCCCTCGCCGCGATCGGGTCCGCCGAGGGCATGAGCAGACGCGGCCTCGTCCTGCGCCTCATCACCTCCCTCAAGCAGATCTGCAACCACCCGGCGCAGTACCTCAAGGAACACCCCGACACCGCCCGCCTGCCCGGCCGTTCGGGGAAACTCGACGCGCTCGACGAACTCCTCGGCACGATCCTCGCCGAGGACGGCTCGGTGCTCGTCTTCACGCAGTACGTGCGCATGGCGCGGCTCCTCACCGCGCACCTGAGCGCGCAGGCGGTCCCCGCGGGGCTCCTCCACGGCGGCACGCCGGTCGACGCGCGCGACGCCCTCGTGGACCGCTTCCAGAGCGGCGCCCTGCCCGTGCTCGTCCTCTCCCTCAAGGCCGCGGGCACGGGCCTCAACCTGACCCGCGCGGGGCACGTCGTGCACTACGACCGCTGGTGGAACCCGGCCGTCGAGGACCAGGCCACCGACCGCGCCCACCGCATCGGCCAGACCCGGCACGTCCAGGTCCACCGTCTCCTCGCCGAAGGCACCGTCGAGGACCGCATCGCCGACCTCGTCGCGGGCAAACAGGCCCTCGCCGACGCCGTCCTCGGCACCGGAGGCGAACCCGCCTTCACCGAACTCACCGACCGCGACCTCGCCTCGCTCGTCTCCCTGCGGAGGGACGCGTGAACGAGGACCAGGAATACGGCGAGCACGAGGCGGCCGGCGCCTCCGGCGCCGTGACGCCGGAACAGCTCGCCGCCGACGCGGCGGCCGCCGCGTCCGCCGCGCTCGTCCGTGCCGCCATCCGGCAGGCCCCGCGACCTGCCCCGCTCGGCCCGGCGGCCCGCGCTCGCGCCCGCCGTACGGCAAGCGCGGCCGCCGCCCGGCGCAGGGAAGCGGCGGATACGGGCGAGAGCCCGGCCGACCGCGTACGCGAGGGACTGCGACGCGCGGGGGAGCGGTACGCGGACGGGACGGACCCGGAGGACGCCCCGGAAGCCGTGGCCGCTCGCGCCGACCGCCCCCGTCCGGCCGACGCCGCCCGTGCCGCCCTGCGCGGCAGCAGGCGGGGCGCCGCCCCGGGCGACGAGGTGACCTCTCCCGGTCGCCCGGCGTCCCCGCCCGCCGCCGGTACGGATGGGCCGGTACCCGGCGAACCCAAGGGCGAAGAGCCCGCCGAGTCCGCCGAGCCCGCGCCCGCGCCCGCCGCGCCCCCACCCGCCGTGGAGCCCCCGCGCCCCCGCTCCGCGCCCGCCCCGGCCGCCCGCCCGGCCGATCTCGCCCGCGCCGCGCTCCGCTCGGCCCGCGCCCGCTCCCCCCAGCCCGGCCCGGAGACACCGCGCTCCACGCCCGAGCCCCGCACATCGACGTCCACCCCCACCACGCCCCAGGCCCCGGCGTCGGCTGCGGCCCCGGCGGAGACCGCGGCCCGCCCGGCACGGCCCGCGCCGGTCCCCGCTTCCGCCGCCGCCCCCGCCGCGGCCCGCCGCACGTACCGCCCGGACAGCGCGACGCGTGCCGAGGCCCCGGCGACGCCCTGGTCCGAGGGCTGGGAGCGGTCCTTGACCGCCCTCGCCGCCGAGCCGGGGCGGTTCGCGCGGGCGCGTGAGTACGAGCGCCAGGGCAGGGTCGGCACCGTCACGCTCACGCCCGGTACGGCACTCGCCTACGTGCGGGGCGGCAGGGCCCGCCCGTACCGCGTGAGCCTGCGCACGCACCAGCTGCCCGAGCCCGCCTGGGAACGCCTCACCGACGCCTGCGCCGCACGTGCCGACCGGCTCGCGGCGCTCCTCGACGGCGGGCTGCCGGGGGCGCTCGCCGGGGCCGAGGGCGCCGCGCTGCTCCCCTCCCCGGGGGAGCCCCTGCTCGACTGCGCCTGCCCCGACCCCGTACGGCCGTGCAAGCACGGACTCGCGCTCGCGCTGCGCGTCGGCGGGCTGCTCGCCGCTGACCCGCAGGCGCTCCTGCTGCTGCGCGGTCGCGACCCGGGGACCTTCACGAGCGAGCTGAGCCGCCGCCACGCGCGCCTCGCGGCACGGGGCGACGCGGGCGCGACCGCGCTTCCCGGCGTCAAGGCCGGGGAGTTGTACGGGCGCGAGCCAGGCCCGCTCCCGCCACCCCTGCCCGTACCGGCGACGACGGAGCCGCCCCCCGCGTACCCGGCGGGGGCCTCCGCGCCCGATCCGCTCGTGCTCGACCGTCTCGCGTCCGACGCGGGCACGCGCGCCCTCGCGCTGCTGCGCACCGGCGCCGACCCGCTCGCGGGCCGCGGCGTGTGGGAGGACGCGGTCCGTATCGCCGCCGCCCATCCGGGCACGGGCCTCACCGGTACGGGCCGCGCCCTGTACACGCGGCTCGCGCGCGGGGCGGGCGCGGAGGCGGGGGCGCTGCACCGGGCGGTCGCGGCCTGGCGCGGCGCGGGCGCGGCGGGACTGCGCGCCCTGGAGGACCCGCCGTGGAACCCCCCGGCCGGCCCCTTCGACCGGGCGCGTTCCCTCCTCCTCGCGGCGGGGCATCCCCCGTACCGCCCGCATGACAACAGGCTCACGAGCCCGGACGGCACACGTCAGCTCCGCATGGACCGCGAGGGCACGTGGTACGCCTACGAGTCCGAGCCCGGCGCCGAGGACTGGTGGCCGCGCGGCACGGCGGCGAAGGACCCGGTGGTGGCCCTGGAGAGCGCGGAACCCGAGCCGGACGAGGAGGAGGACCGGCCGGACCCGTACGCCTGAGGGCCCGGCCGGGTCCGCGCGACATCGGGGGCCACGGGCTCCGTCCGAGGATTCCCGTCGTCGCCCGGAGGGCGGCCGCGGGGCGTCGGCCAGACCCTAGAGCTGTGACCCGCCTCCGTCGACGGGGAACTCCGCTCCCGTCGAGAAGGTCGCGCCGAACGCCAAGTACGCCACCGCGGCGGCCACTTCCTCGGATGTCCCCAGTCGTCGCATCGGGATGGTCCTGCGGTAGTCGTCCTTTATCGTCTCGGCGACGTCGGCGGGGAGGGAGCGGTCCAGGATGCCCGTGTCGATCGGGCCGGGGCTCACGGCGTTGACCCGTACCTTGCGGGGCAGCAGTTCGCGGGCCAGGGTGCGTGTCATCGACCGCAGGGCCGCCTTGCTCGCCGAGTAGACACTCAGCGCGTCCAGGCCCAGGACGTTCACCACCGAGGTGGTGAGGACCACCCCGCTTCCCTCGCGCAGCAGCGGTGCGAGGGCCTGCACCGTGAAGTACGGGCCCTTGGTGTTGGTGGTGAACAGCGCGTCGAACATCTCCTCGGTCGTCGCGTCCAGCGGTGCGGACACGGTGACACCGGCGTTGACGAACAGCGCGTCCACCGCGCCGAACCGCTCCTGAACCGTGCCGGCCAGAGCCTTGATGTCCGGCAGGGACGCGGCGTCGCTGCGGACGCCGACCGCCCTGTCGCCCAGTCGCTCCAGCGCGGCGTCCAGGGTGGACCGGGTGCGGCCGGTGATCAGTACGTGCGCCCCGCCCTCCGCGAACAGCCTCGCGGCAGCCAGGCCGATACCGCTGCTCCCGCCCGTGATCACGATCTTCTTGCCGTCGTACTTCTTGCCCTCGTCAGTGGTCATGCCCCAAGCCAAATCGCTGCCATCGGACCTTGTCCAAGACCTGTCCCGTATGCCGTCATGCGCCAGAGGCATGACGGTGCGCGCGACGTACGCTTGCCGAATGGACGTGGACCTTCGGCTCGTGCGCTATTTCACGGTCGTGGCGGAGTACGGCAATTTCGGCCGGGCCGCCACCGCGCTGCACCTGGCGCAGCCGTCGCTGAGCCGCCAGATCCAGCGGCTGGAGGCTCAGATCGGTGTCCGGCTTCTCGACCGTTCGCCGCGGGGCAGCAGCCTCACCGGCGCGGGCCGGGTGTTCCTCCCCCTGGCACGGACCCTGCTCCTGGATGCCGAGCGGGCCGCTCGTACGGCCAGAGCCGCCACGCAGCCCTGTACCGTCACCGTCGGCCACGCCGAGGGCCTGGTCATCACCGCCTGGATGCAGGAACTGCGCCGCAGGCACCCCGAGAGCCGGGTCCGCACCCGGCACCTCGACTGGCGGGACACGCGCGCGCTCGCCGAGGGGCGGGTCGACGCCCTCGTCGCGTACCGGCCCTTGCCGTTGAGCGGGGACGGCTTGCGGGTGACCACGCTCCACGAGGAACCGAGGGTGCTCGTCGCGTCGACGCTGCATCCTCTGGCGAACGAGGAAGAGGTCAGCCTGCGGGCTCTGTCGGATGAGGAACTGGTGTCCTGTGCCAGCACTCCGGCGGTCTGGAGCACGCCCAGACCGGTCGGCGATCGCCCGGCGCCGCCGCGGCCCGCGATCGACGACGGCTACGAGGACAAGCTGGAACTCGTCGCCACCGGCCACTGCGTCGCGCTCTTCCCCGCCGGTGACCGACGCCCCGCCGCGCGCCGGGACATCGTCCTGATCCCCGTCGTCGACGCCGATCCCTGCGAGGTCGTGCTCGTCACGCGTGCCGACGACCCGAACCCGCTGCTCGGTTCCCTGGAAGCCGTCGCGCGCACCGTGCGCGGCCCCGTCTCCCGGCGGGACACCGCACCCCCGGCAGACCGTACCGCGGCGACGGCGTCTCCGATGGCGGCGCGTGGTGGAGCGGGGCCGGCCGGTACGTCGCCATGAACTTCCGGCGGCGGAGCGGGAGTTCATCCCGCCTCCGCCGCCTCGGGCGGAGCGGTGGCGGCGAGGCAGGTGGGACGGCCGGGCGGTACGGTCGGCGCCACGCCGGTTGAGCGCCCCTCTCCTTCCCTGTGACAAGGCCCCGGGCGGCGTCGTCGGCCGCTGCCCCCGCCTCACGCCCGCGTATAGGCCCCCGCCGCGATGTCCTCCAGCAGCGTCGGCCCGGTCGGGGTCCAGGCCAGCAGGTCGCGGGTGGCGGCGCTGTCCGCCGTCAGGGTCCGGCCGAAGAAGTGGCCGACGAAGCCGAAGTGCTGCTCCGCGTCCTCGGGGTCCACGGAGACGACAGGCAGGTCGAGCGCCGCGCCGATGGCCTCGGCGATCTCCCGGGTGGGGACGGCCTGTTCGGCGACCGCGTGCAGCCGGGAGCCCGCGGGGGCGGACTCCAGGCCGAGGCGGATGAGGCGGGCCGCGTCGCTCACGTGGACCGCCGACCACGCCTGCGTGCCGTCGCCGATGTAGCCCGAGACGCCGTGCTCGCGCGCGGCGGCGGTCAGGAAGGTGACGAAGCCCCAGTCCCCGCGCCCGTGCACGCTCGGCGCGAAGCGCACCGCGAGGGAGCGGACGCCGCGTGACACGGAGTCGAGTGCGAGGTTCTCGGAGCCGCCACGGTCGGAGCCCGGACCCACGGCGGGCGAGGCGTCGGATTCGGCGACCGGGCGGCCCTCGACGATGTCGGAGAGGCCGTTGGCGAGCACGAACGGCTTCGTCGAGCCCGCGAGCGCGTCGAGCATCGCTTCGACCGCGCGCCGCTCGGCGCGGTCGGTGCCCTCGGGGTCCGCCCAGTCGTGCTTATTGGCCAGGTGGACGACCGCCTCCGCGTCCGCGGCGCCGTGCCGCAGGGAGCCGAGGTCGTCCAGGTCGCCGCGCAGCACCTCGATGCCCTTCGCGGCGAGCGAGGCCGCCGCCGTGTCCGAGCGGGCGAGGCCGACGACCTCGTACGCGTGCCGCTTCAGTTCGTCCACCGTCGCCGCACCGATCCAGCCGGTCGCACCTGTCACGAAAACGCGCATGACGCGTTCTCCTTTCCGCCCGGGCAGCCGCCCGGGCAGCCGCCCGGACCTCCGCCGGGAGCGTCTCGCGCAATTACGAGTCATTGTGTATTGGAAAGGTAGCACGAGGCGTCGCCGACGGTGCGGGGCCGGGTTGTTGATCTTGTGGGGGACTTCCCGAACCCCTGTCTCGCCGTGTCCGCGTCAGGTGCGGCTCGTTGCCCGGGTGCTGTATCCAGCTACTTTCCGGAATCGGGTGAACACGTGAACAAGAAGACGAAGAGGGCCGTGCGCTCCACGGTCGTGGCCTTCGCCGCGGCGACCGCGCTCGCGGCGACGCTGCCCACCGGCAATGCCTACGCCATCGACCACATCCCCTGCCGCGCCGGTGAGAACTACCTCAAGATCTGGTCGCACCTCAACGGCAAGGACAGCGTCGACTGCTACGCCAACAAGGGGAAGATCTCCTTCGGCGGCTGGTGGGTCGACCGCATCTCGACCGGCAACAACGACCTCATCTACAGCGACGCCAACGGCGATTCGGTGCGCGTGAACCGCTGGACCGACATCACCTACCCGAACAGGCCCCCGAAGGTCTCGTACATCGAGATCCTCTGACGGGACGAAGGGTGGGGGCCACCGGCACCGGCGGCCCCCACCGCCTCGTCACGCCACCGCCCCGCCCACCCCGTACGGCGGCCCCGTGTCTCCCGCCCCGCTGTGTCTGGTTCTCGCCGGTCCGCGTTAAATGCCTGGACTGAGTACCTGGCGGGACGCGAGACTTCCGCTTTCCGGACGACGGGGAGTGTGATGGGAACAACGGACACCCAGGAGACGAAGCCACCGGGCAGGAGCGCCGTCCTGCTGGCACTGCGTCACTACGCCCTGGAACTGAGACGGCAACGCGGGCTGGCGCTGCCCGCGCTCCTGCTGCCCGCTCTCGGCAACATCGGCATCCGCTACCTCGGCCCGCTGGTGATCGCCAAGCTCGCCGGGCAGGCCGCCGACGCGCGCGGGCTCACCCTCGGCAGGGCGGCGCCCTACATCATCGGCTTCGGCCTCACCCTGCTGCTCGCCGAGGTGCTGTGGCGCATCGGGCTGCACTGCCTCAACCGCGTCGAGGCGCGCGGCATGGAGCGCCTCTACGTCCAGGGCATGGACGAACTCCTCGCCAAGGACCCCGCGTTCTTCCACGACAACTTCGCGGGCTCCCTGACCAAGCGCATCCTCAGCTACGGCAAGCGCTTCGAGGACGTGGTCGACACGCTGATGTTCAACGTCACGGGCAATCTCGTGCCGCTCCTCTTCGGCGCCGTGGTGCTGTGGCTCTATGAACCGGTCCTCGTCGTCGGCCTCGTCCTGATGATCACGCTCACCGCCACGGCGGCGGTCCCGCTCATCCGGCGCAGGCAGCGCATCGTCAACGAGCGCGAAGCGGCCATCGCCCGTGTCTCCGGGCACGTCGCCGACAGCCTCAGCAACATGGAGACCATCCGCGCCTTCGCCGCCGAGGACAGGGAGGCGGCGGAGCACAGGAAGCGCGTCGCCGAGTCCCGCCGTCTGACCCTGCGCTCGTGGGACTACGGCAACCTGCGCGTCGACACGCTGATCGCGCCCATGTCCGTCCTGACGAACGTCCTCGGCCTGGTCCTGGCCATCGCCTTGGCCGGGGGCAACGCGGGGGTCGAGGAAATCATCGTGGCGTTCACGTACTTCTCCAACGCCAGCGCGATCATGTTCGACTTCAACCAGATCTACCGGCGTCTCGAAAGCTCGGTGACCGAGGCCGCCCAGTTCACCGAACTCCTCCTCGAACCTGTCACCGTGCTCGACCCGCCGGAACCCGAGCCGCTCGCCCCGAAGGACTCCTCCGTCCGCTTCGACGCGGTGACCTTCGCCCACTCCGGTGCGAAGCCGCTCTTCCAGGGCCTCGACCTGGACGTGCCGCCGGGGGCGCGGATCGGGCTCGTCGGCAGGTCGGGAGGCGGCAAGACCACGCTCACGCGCCTCCTGCTGCGGATGTCCGACATCGACGGCGGGCGCATCCTGATCGGCGGTCAGGACATCAGCAAGCTGCGCCAGCGGGACCTGCGCGCGCTCATCGGGTACGTGCCGCAGGAGCCCGCGATGTTCCACCGCAGCCTGCACGACAACATCGCCTTCGCCCGGCCGGGAGCCAGCGGGGCGGAGGTCCGTGCCGCGGCGGAGGCCGCGCACGTCACCGAGTTCGCCGACCAGCTCTCCGAAGGCTTCGACACGCTCGTGGGGGAGCGCGGGGTCAAGCTCTCGGGCGGCCAGCGCCAGCGCGTCGCCCTCGCGCGGGCCATCCTGCGCGACGCCCCCGTCCTGCTGCTCGACGAGGCGACGAGCGCGTTGGACTCGGAGAGCGAGATCCTCGTCCAGGACGCGCTGTGGCGGCTCATGGAAGGGCGTACGGCCCTCGTCGTCGCCCACCGCCTGAGCACCGTGGCCGACATGGACCGCCTCGTCGTCCTCGACCGGGGCAGGGTCGTCGAACAGGGCAGCCATGAGGAACTCCTCGCCGCGGACGGCACCTACGCCAGGCTGTGGCAGCACCAGTCGGGCGGCTTCCTGGCCGAGGCCGAGGACGAGGGCCAGGACGCCGAGAGCGAGGGCGTCCCGCCGCTCGGGCCGCCGCCCGGCGTGCTGCCGGGACCCGCCGACCCGGCGCGGGCCCTCTAGGGGCAAGGCGAGCGATGCCGGGCGACAGGTGTCCGGCTCGTACGGGGACGCCGACCGACCCCGTACGAGCCGGACCGCGCGCCTTCCTCGGGCCCGTACGGCGTCGCGGCCCCGGGCCCGTACGCCCTCCCCGCACCCCCGCGCGGCGACGTCGGATGCGCCGCGGAGGGCGCGTGCGGAATGCCTGATTTAGGGTGCTTCCATGCGACGACCTGTTCCCTGGTGGGCCCTGCTCTCCGCCGGGTGCGCCCCCGTGGTGCTCGTCACCGCCTGGGGAGTCGCGGAGGTCCTTCAGGGGGACGGGTACGACCCGGCCCGCAAGACCATCAGCGTCCTCGCCTCCTACGGCGCTCCCGGCTACTGGCTCATGACCGCGGCCCTGCTCGTCCTCGGCGCGTGCTACGTGACGATCGCCTGCGGGCTGTTTCCGGCCGCGCTCGCGGGGCGCGCCGCGCTCGCCGGTGGGGGAGTGGCGGCGATGGGCCTGACGCTCGCGCCCGCTCCGCCCAGGGGCGGCGATCTCGGGCACGGTGCCGTGGCCACGATCGGTTTCGTCCTCCTCGCCGCGTGGCCTGTCCTGGCCGCGGAGCGCCACGAGCCGCACGCCCCCTGGGGCCTGCGCCCGCACGTCGCGGCGTGGGCCACCGCGGTCATGGCGGCGGGTGCGGTCTTCTTCCTGCTCTCGCTGTTACGGGGCTGGGCGCCCGGCGCCGTCGAACGCGCCCTCACCTTCGCGCAGGCCCTGTGGCCGCTCCTCGTCGTCCTGTCCTGCGACCGCGACACCGTCCGTGTCAGGCGGTCGCCTCCAGCTCCGCCCACACCTCCGCAGGGACCCCGCGGGCGAGGTGGGCGGCGGCCGATGTGACCTCCGCCGGGCTGCGGAAGCCGGCGAGAACGCTCGCCACGACGGGCTCGCGCAAGGGGAAGCACAGCGCCGCGCGGGGGAGGGGGACACCGTGCGCGGCGCAGCGGGCGGCGAGGGCACGGGCCCGTGCCAGGACGGGGGCGGGCACCGTGCCGTAGTCGTAGCGGCCGTTCGCCTCGGGGTGATCGGTGCTCAGCAGGCCGGAGTTGAAGGGGGCGGCCGCGATGACGGAGACCTCGCGCGCGGCGCACTCGGCGAGGAGCGGGGCCGCGCTCCGGTCCAGGAGCGTCCAGCGCCCGGCGACCATCACGACGTCGGGATCTCCCTCGGCGACGAAGCGGCGCAGCGGGTCCACGGAGTTCATCCCGATCCCGATCGCGCCGACGACCCCTTGCGCGCGCAGGTCGGCGAGGGCGGGAAGCGCCTCGGCGAGCGCGGTGTCCATGTGGTCGTCCGGGTCGTGCACGAGCACGAGGTCGACCCGGTCGAGCCCGAGGCGTGCGAGGCTCGCCTCCAGGCTGCGCAGCACGCCGTCACGGCTGTAGTCGGGGCGACGGCGCAGGGTGTCGGGTACGGCGAAGCCCCCGGCGGCGAGGTCGGAGCCGGTCGGTGCCGGGTGCGGTTCGAGGAGGCGGCCGACCTTCGTGGAGACGGTGAACTCCTCGCGCGGGCGCCCGCGCAGGGCGGCGCCCAGCCTGCGCTCGGAGAGACCGAGGCCGTAGTGCGGGGCCGTGTCGAAGGAGCGGACGCCCGCGTCCCAGGCGGCGTCCACGGTGGCGCGTGCGGTCTCCTCGTCGAGCGGTGTGTAGAGGTTGCCGAGCGGCGCGGCGCCGAAGCCGAGCGGGCTGACGGCGACCGTGCTGCGGCCGAGGGTGCGGCGGGGGCTGGTCATGGCGGACTCCGTGGTGCGTGCCGGGGCGGGATTCAGGCGCGAACCGCGTACCACGCGGCCGCGTTGGTGCCGAGGACCGCGGCTCTGTCGGCGGGCGCGAGCGGCGCGAGCAGCTCCTCCGTGACGGCGAGGACCGCGTCGTACTCGGCGGTGAGGCGGCACACCGGCCAGTCCGAGCCGAAGAGGACACGGCGCGGGCCGAAGGTGTCGAGCAGCGCGGCCGCGTAGGGGGCGAGGGAGGTGACCGGGTCGGCTCCGCGGGTACGGGTGAGCAGGCCCGAGAACTTGACGGCGACGTGGGGGAGGGCGCCGAGCGCGGTCATCGCCGCTGTCCACTCGGGCGCGGGGCGCGGACCGATGACGGGGTTGCCCGCGTGGTCGAGCACGAAGCGGACTTCGGGCAGCGCCCGGGCGAGCGCGACGGCGGCGGTGAGCTGGTCGGGGCGCACCAGGAGGTCGTACACGAGTCCCGCGGCGCCGAGCGCGCGCAGCCCCGCCCGTACCTCCGGGCGCGTGAACCACGTGGTGCCGGGCTCGTCCTGGACGTTGTGCCGCAGGCCGGTGAGGAACCGGCCGCCGGGCAGGGCGCGCAGCCGGTCGACGGCGGCGGCGATGCCGGGGGCGGTGAGGTCGCTCCAGCCGACGACGGCGCCGATGAACTCCTCCTCGTCGGCGAGCGCGAGGAGTTCGGGCGTCTCCCAGGGCTCGGGCACGGTCTGGACGAGGACGGCGCGCCCGACGCCCGCCGCCGCGAGCGCGGGACGCAGGTCGGCGGGGCGGTAGCTGCGGTGCAGGACGGGGCTCTCCCTGGTCCAGGCGTGTGCGTGCCTGTCCAGGTCCCAGAGGTGGAAGTGGGCGTCGATGCGCACGGTCGTCCTTCGGGCAGGGCCCGTGCCGTACGAGGCGGTGCGGCGCGTACGGCACGGGGGGGTGCGGGGTGGTGCCTGGGTGCGGGGTGGCCGGGGCCCGGTGGGCGCCCGGCCTCAGTCGAGGTGGAAGACCTCTTCGGCGGGCGCCCAGCTCTCACCCGGGGCGGCGCTCTCCACGGGCTGCTGGCAGGGGTCGGTCAGCTCCCACCAGCGGCGGGTGACGGGATCGGCGGCGATGAGCGCCTGGTCGGCGTCGTAGTCGTCCCCGTAGTACTCCAGGTAGGAGAAGAGGAGCCCGTCGCGCAGGAAGATCGAGTAGTTCCCGATCCGGGCCCGTTTGAGCGTCGCGAGGACCTGCGGCCAGGCGTCGGCGTGCAGGGCGCGGTACTCGGCCTCCTTCTCCGGGCGCAGCCGGATGACGGAGGCGAAGCGGCGCACGGGACGCGGGGCGGGCGACGCGGGCGCCGTGCTCCCGGTCGCGGGTGTCGTGGTCCCGGACGCGTGCCGCGTGGACGCGTGCGGGCTCGGGGCGGGCTGCTCGGGCACGGCGCTCATCCTTCCTTGCGCAGGCGCAGTCCGTCCATGCCGCCGTCGACGGCGAGCGCGGTGCCCGTCGTGGAGGAGGCGGCGGGCGAGACGAGGTGGGCGACGGCCTCGGCGACCTCGTCGGCGGCGACGAGCCTGCCGTGCGGCTGGCGGGCGGCGAGCGCCGCCTGCTCGGCGGCGGCGTCGGCGGCGCTCGCGAGGAGCCGGCCCACCCACGGCGTGTCCGCCGTACCGGGGTTGACGGCGTTGACACGGATGCCTTCGGGGAGCAGGTCGGCGGCCATCGCGCGGGTCAGCGAGAGGATCGCGCCCTTGCTCGCGGTGTAGAGGGCGCGCTGCGGGAGGCCCGCGGTCGCGGCGATCGAGCCGATGTTGACGACCGCGCCGTGCGCCGATTCGCGGAGCGCGGGGAGGGCGGCGCGCGTGACGCGGACGAGGCCGACGACGTTGACGTCGAGGACACGGTGCCACTCGGCGTCGTCGTTGTCCTGCACGGCGCCCTGGGCGCCGATCCCCGCGTTGTTGACGAGGATGTCGAGGCCGCCGAGCAGGTCGACCGCGTCGGCGACGGCGGTACGGACCGAGGTGTCGTCGGCGAGGTCGGCGCGCACGAGCCCGGCCGTGCCCTCGGGGGCCTCGCCCGCGCGGTCGAGGACGACGACGCGGGCGCCGTACGCGGTGAGCCGCCCTGCGGTCGCGCGGCCGAGGCCCGACGCGCCGCCCGTGACGAGGGCGCGCAGCCCGGCGAGGGGCGCGGGGACGGTCGCGGCCGAGCGGGGGGCGGACGGTGCGGGGGTGGTGGTCATCTCATGCCTTCCCAAGGGTCTGGCGCTGGCGGCCGAGGCCGTCGATCTCGACCTCCATGACGTCGCCGGGGCGCAGGTAGGGCGTGTCGGGGCTGCCGAGCGCGACACCGGCGGGGGTGCCGGTGTTGATGACGTCGCCGGGGCGCAGCGTCATGAAGTGGCTGAGGTAGCGGACGATCTCGTGGACGCCGAAGATCATGTCGTGGGTCCCGCCGTCCTGGCGCAGCTCGCCGTTGACCCACAGGCGCAGGCCGAGGGCCTGCGGGTCGGGGACCTCGTCGGCGCTGAGCAGCCAGGGACCGAGCGGGTTGAAGGTCTCGCAGTTCTTGCCCTTGTCCCACTGGCCGCCGCGCTCCAGCTGGAACTCCCGTTCGGAGACGTCGTTGCTGACGGCGTATCCGGCGATGTGGGCGGCCGCCGAAGCGGCGTCGGGAAGGTAGCGGGCCTCGCGGCCGATGACGACGGCGAGTTCCACCTCGTAGTCCGTCTTGACGGAGCCGCGCGGGATCAGCACCTCGTCATCGGGGCCGACGACGGTGTCGGGGGTCTTGAGGAAGACGATCGGCTCGCCCGGTACCTCGGCGCCCGTCTCGGCGGCGTGCTGACGGTAGTTGAGGCCGACGCAGACGATCTTGCCGATGGCGGCGAGGGGCGGGCCGAACCGCTCGGGAGCCCCGGTCACCTCGGGCAGCGCGTCGACGGCGGACGCGGCGAGCGCGGTGGCGAGCGTCGCCGGGGTGAGGTCGGCGCCGTCCAGGAGGGGCGCCAGCTCGCGCCAGGTGCCGTCCGCGCCGGAGACGACGGGGCGTTCCGCGCCGGGGGAGCCGATGCGTGCGAGTTTCATCGCGGGCCTTTCGCAGGGAGGGGCGAGGGGAGTGGGCGAGGGGTTGGGTGGGGGAGGGGCTGGGTGGGGGAGGGGCCAGGGGCGGGGGCGCGGAAGGCGCGCTCGGCAGGCGCACGGTTCGGGCGGGCCCCCAGTGGCGTCGGACGACCCCATGCGGCGCCGGGTGGTGCCAAGCCGCGTCGGGCGGCCCCCAGCGGCGTCGGGCGGCGCCATCCGGCGTACCGCGGTACGCCAGGACCATAAGAGTCAGATCCATTCGGCGCAATGCGAGCGATTAAAAGCCCTTTTGATCGCCTTGTGTCCTGTTTTAAACGAGCGGTTCGAAGTTTTTTTCCGCCACATCTTCCGAACTCGTAACGTGGGTGTCATAGTTGCGGCGCCGATGAACCTGATTAATCCGCCACCGCTGGAGGGGGAAGCGCCGTGGGAGCGCCGAAGCAGTCGCCGGACGGGAGCCAAGCGCCCGCACACGACCCGGGCCGCTACAGGCCCGGGTACGAACGGGTCGCGGAACAACTGCTCAACCACATCGCCGAGCAGCGGCTCCGCCCCGGGGACAGGCTCCCGACCGAACAGAAGCTCGCCGAACTCCTCGGCGCCTCCCGCAACGTGACCCGCGAGGCCGTCAAGACCCTCGCGGGGATCGGACGGCTGAGCGTGCGGCGCGGCGCGGGCATCTTCGTCGCCGAGTCCGCAGGAGGACTGGTGGACGACGACCAGACCCTGCACTTCCGGCCGACCAGCATGGAGCACGTGCTCATGCTGCTCGACTACCGCACGGTGATCGAGACCGAGACCGCCCGTCGCGCGGCTTCGCTCGCCACCCCGCTGGAGGTACGGGAGATCAGGAGCAGCGCCACCACATCGGCGAATACCGCACGGGCCGCCGACGCCTACGGCTTCGCCGAGGCGGACGCGGCCTTCCACAACGCCGTCGGCGCGGCGGCGCACAACCTCTTCCTGCGGTCGAGCATCGGCAACATCCGCCGCCTGGCCTCCCAGTCCGACGTCCTGCTCTTCCACGGGGACGCGCCGGGTTCGCTGGAGGTGGCGGCCGAGCAGCACCTCGGCATCGCCGAGGCGGTCGCCGCAGGCGACGCGGAACGCGCCGCCGTCCTCATGGCCGAGCACATCGCCACGACACGGCGGCAGTTCGAGCGCAAGATCCGCGACCGGCTCTTCCACATGGACGAGCGGACGCAGCCCCCGGAGGTTCCCGGACAGCGGGCCGACCCGCCCGCCGCCTCGGCCTCCTGAGGCCCCGGCCACAGCGAGGGTCCACCGGCCACCACGCGAGCCCACCGGCCACCACGCGAGCCCACCGGCCACCACGCCGCGCGGGGGCCCACCGGCCACCGCGCCCCGCGGGGCACCCCGCCCGACGGGGCCCCGCACGGCACCTACCGCACGAGCCTCCCGCACGGGAGACCGCACCACGAAAGGCAGCACCACAGCCACCACTGCGCACCGCCCACCAGCACACACCCCGTGGGGCGGCCCGTACCGGGCCCCCGGCCCCCGCCGGTCCACGCGTGACCCGATCCGCGCCGCCGACGGCCGTACCGCCCCTCCCCGCACGCCGGTGTCCCCTTCCGGGACGGACAGGACACCGGCCCTCGGCCCGGAGCAGCACTCCGGCCCCGCCCAGGAGCCGCACGCCCCCGGTCGCCGCCCCCGCGGCCCCGGAGCGGCCGGCCCAGGACCCCCAGACCCGGAGCCAGCCGCTCCGGGGTCCGGACAGCTTGTCCTTACGCGATGGGATACCCGTGTCCACACGCCCTGAGAACAACGCCCCGCCCGCCAGGCTGCGAAGAGCCGCACTCGCCGCAGCCCTGCTCACCCCGGCCGCCCTCGCGCTGCCCCTCGCCCCCACCGCCTCGGCCGCGGCGCCCGCCAAGGCGCCGCGTCCCGCCCTGACCGTGCACGTGTCGCCGCACGGCATGGACTCCGGGAGCGGCACCGCCGCGCGCCCCTTCAAGACGCTCGAACACGCCCGTGACTACGTGCGCTCCGTCAAGAAGCGCGTGCACGGCGACATCCGGATCGAGCTGGCCGACGGCACCTACCGCGTCGACCGCACGCTCGCCCTCGACTCCCGCGACTCCGGCACGCACGGCTCGACCATCACGTGGGCAGCGGCCCGCGGTGCCCACCCCGTGATCAGCGGCGGCGAGCGGATCACCGGCTGGCAGCCCGCCGACGACGACGGCAAGGTCTTCAAGGCCCCCATCGGCGACCTCCAGGCCCGCCAGCTCTACGTGGACGGCGAGCCGCAGACCCGCGCCCGCACCGAGAACGAGTGGCCCGGCGGCTGGCAGAAGACGAAGACCGGCTACACCTTCACGGACGACAGCCTCACCCACCTCAAGCGCCCCTCCGACCTGGAGGTCGTCAGCAGCTGGGGCTGGAAGCTCATGCGCTGCCCGGTCGAGTCGATCAACGACCACACCGTGACCATGCGCCAGCCCTGCTGGAACAACGCGAACCTCCAGGAAGGCCAGGAGATCACCACGCCGACCTGGCTGGAGAACGCCCGCGAGTTCCTGGACACCCCCGGCGAGTGGTACATCGACCACGCCGCGGGCGAGGTCTACTACTACCCGAAGCAGGGCCAGGACCTCCGCCGCGCCGAGGTCACCGTGCCCACCGTCCAGGACCTCGTGGACCTGAACGGCACCGCGTCCAAGCCGGTACGGGACGTCGCCTTCGACGGCCTCACCTTCTCGTACTCGACGTGGCTGGAGCCCAGCTCCGACGAGGGCCACGTCGAGGGCCAGGCCGGTTTCCGGATGGTCGGCGGGAACAACCCCGACTTCGACTCGACCAGGCTCCACTGGAAGAAGACGCCGGGCGCAGTCAACACCGCCTTCACGAAGGACGTCTCCTTCACCGGGAACACCTTCACCCACCTCGGCGCGGTCGGCCTCAACCTCAACACCGGCAGCCAGGGCACGGAGATCACGGGGAACGTCTTCCGGCAGATATCCGCGACCGGCATCCAGATCGGCGGCGTGGACTACTACCAGGACGCCCACCCCACCGACCAGCGCAACGTGGTCAGGAACACGACCGTCAGCGACAACGTCGTGACCCGTACCGCCGACCAGTACCGGGGCTCCCTCGGCATCCTCGCCGGATACACCGACCACACCACCATCACCCACAACAAGGTCCACGACCTGCCCTACAGCGGCATCTCGGTGGGCTGGGGCTGGGGACTGACCGACAAGGGCGGCAACCCCTCGTACGAGAACAACGGCAAGGTCCCGGTCGCCACGACCCCGACCACCAGCAGGAACACCGTCGTCTCGTACAACGAGATCGGCGACATCATGAAGCACCAGGCGGACGGCGGCGCGGTCTACACGCTCGGCGCCAACCCCGGCGGCCGGGTCAGCGACAACTACATCCACGGTGTGCCCGAGCCCGCCTACGGCGCCGTCTACCACGACGAGATGAGCCGTGGCTGGACGAACACGCACAACGCGTTCTGCGGCGTCACGTACCAGTGGATGCTGATGAACCACGGCATCGAGAACAACGCCTCCGGCAACTTCACCGACAACCCCGGCTACGCCGTCCAGGGCGGCAGCTTCGGCAACACCGTCCGGAACAACGTCACGGTCGGCGGCTGCGAACAACTCCCCGCGTCGATCGTCGCCAAGGCCGGTCTCGAACCCGCCTACCAGCACCTCGACCCGGGCCCCGCCGTCACCGACCGCACCCCGCCCACCAGGCCGGGCGCGCCGAAGGCCACCACGGACTTCCCGACCGTCGCCGACCTGAGCTGGACCGCGTCGAAGGACGACAAGGGCGTCACCGGCTACTCCGTCTACCGCGACGGCACGCTCGTCAGCGCCACCGCCTCCACCGAGGTCCGCGTCCCCGACCTGCGGCAGAACACCACCTACCGCTTCCAGGTCCGGGCGCGCGACGCGGCAGGCAACGAGTCCCCGTACAGCGCCACCACCGTCGTCCGTACGCCCAAGGGCGAGGACCTGGCCCTCAAGCACCCCGTCACCGCCTCGTCGGACTCCGAGGGCAACGTCCCCGAGAAGGCCGTGGACGGCGATCCGGGCACCCGCTGGGCCCAGGGCCTCGGCCTGCCCGACCCCTCCTGGCTCCAGGTGGACCTCGGCGCCTCCTACGACGTCAACGGCACCATCACCACCTTCGAGAAGAGCAAGGGCTACCGCTACCGCGTCGAGGTCTCTCCCGACGAGGTGCACTGGAAGCCGCTCGTGGACCGCACGGGCGCCGACACCACCGAGGCCACCGACTACGCCCGCGCCACCACCCCCGTCACAGGACGCTACGTCCGGCTCACGCTGACGGGCACCAGCGGCAACGGCGGCAGCCTCTACGACTTCCAGGTCTACGGCACCAGGGCGAAGACCACCGACCGCACCGCCCCCGCCGCCCCCAAGACCCTCACGGCGAAGGTCCTGCTCCCCGGCACCGTCCGGCTCGACTGGCCGGAAGCCACCGACGACACCGGCGTCACCAGCTACGTCGTCTCGCGGGACGGCAAGCGCGTCGCCGTCACAGGTGACACCACCCTGCGCGTCGAAGGGCTCACGCCCGGGACCCGCTACGCCTTCACCGTCACCGCCCGCGACGAAGCCCTCAACACCTCGCCCGCGAGCCCCGAGGCCGTCGTCACCACCCCCGCCGACACCAACCTCGCCCTCCACAAGGAGGCCACCGCCTCATCGGACTCCGAGGGCAACGTGGCGGCGAAGGCAGTGGACGGCGACATGACGACGCGCTGGGCCCAGGGCATCGGCCTGCCCGACCCCTCCTGGCTCCAGGTGGACCTCGGCAGCAGCACCCCGGTCTCCGCGGTCGTCACCACCTTCGAGAAGAGCGGCGGCTACCGCTACCGCGTCGCGTACTCGGCCGACGGCAAGGAGTGGCTCCCCTTCGCCGACCGGACGGAACGGGCCACCACCACCCAGACCGACAACGCCTTCGCCGACGGGCCGGTCGAGGCCCGCTACCTGCGGCTCACCGTGACCGGCTCCAGCGGCAACGGCGGCAGCATCCACGAAATCCGCGCCTACGGCGGCTTCTAGGCAAGCCCGGGGCCGTCCGCCCGAGGACAGGACGGACGGCCCCACCCCACCGCCGCCCGCGCGGAGGCACAGAAAGACGAGACGAAAGCCACTCATGAAGATCACCAGCGTCGAAGTGCACCGGGTCGAAGTACCGCCCGCCGACCCGCCCTTCCTGTGGCGGGAAGGGCTCGCGGGGAGCGCCCCCGTGGGCGACGGCGCCGTCCTGCACCTCGGGACCGACGAAGGCGCCGAAGGCGTCGCGCTGCTCGCCAGGCCGGGCGCGCACGCCATGCTGACGAGCCTCGTGGACGTGGTCTTCCGCGAGGAACTGCTCGGCGCCGACCCCTTCCAGCGCGAGTGGCTGTGGCACCGGGTCTGGGAACTGGACCGTATCCACGAACTCCCGCTTCCCGCACTCGGCCTCATCGACACCGCCCTGTGGGACCTCGCGGGCCGCTACTACGACGAACCCGTCTGGCGCCTCCTCGGCGGCTACCGCGAGGCCATCCCCGCCTACGCATCGACCTCGACCTTCGCGAGCACCGAGGAGTTCCTCGACGTCGCCGACCAGAGCCTCGCGCTCGGCTACCGCGGCATCAAGCTGCACGCCTGGGGCGACGCCCGCCGCGACGCCGCGCTGTGCCTCGCCCTGCGCGAGCACGTCGGCCCCGACGTCCCGCTCATGTACGACGGCTCCGCGGGCTTCGACCTCCCCGACGCCATCCACCTCGGCCGCGCCCTCTCCGAAGCGGACTACCTCTGGTACGAGGAGCCGATGCGCGAGTTCAGCATCAGCGCCTACCAGAGGCTCGCCGCGTGCGTGGACATCCCGCTCCTTGTCGCCGAGACCTCCGACGGCGCCCACATGAACACCGCCGACTTCATCAAGGCGGGGGCCGCCACCTTCGGGGTACGGGCCAGCACCAACCTGCGCGGCGGGATCACCGGCGCCATGCGCATCGCGCACCTCGCGGACTCCTTCCGGCTGCGCGCCGAGGTGCACGGCTCGGACCTGCCCAACCACCACCTGTGCATGGCGATCCCCAACACGACCTACTACGAGTCCCTCGTGACCTCCGCGCACGTCGTGCGCGAGCGCCACGTGGACGCCGACGGCCTGGTGCACGCACCCACCGCACCCGGTATCTCCCTCCCGCTCGGCCTGGGCTACGGCAAGACACTGGAGCCCTTCGCCGAAACCCCGCGCTGAGCGACGCGGATGTCCGCCCGCCCCCCCTGCGTACGGACACCCCGGCGCCCGCCCCACCGGCGCACCGCCCCCTCCCCGCGGACTCCCCGCACAACGAAAGGCAAGACAATGAGGTCTCTCCGATCTCCCGGAGCCGGCCGGGCCCGTGCCACCCGCACCGCCGCCGCCGCGCTCGCCCTGGCCACCGTGACCCTCCTCGCGGGCTGCGCCAGCGCGGACCCCTCCTCCGAATCCGGCGGCGACTCCCCGGCCGCTGCGAAGGACTTCAAGCAGGCCGAGCAGCAGGAGGGCGCACAGATCACCGTGTGGGCCGACTCCACCCGGCTGCCCTCCGTCCAGGCGTACCAGAAGGCGCACCCGGACACGAAGATGAAGATCGTCACGTACGACGGCGGCGCCGACGGCTCCACCTACCTCCAGTCGAAGGTCCAGCTCTTCGACCGCACCGGCAAGGGCTGGCCCGACGTCGTCTTCGGCTCCCCGACCGACGTCACCTGGGCGTCGCAGCCCACCAAGCCGGGCGCACAGCCCTTCGCCGCGCCGCTCGACGACAAGCTCGTCCCGCAGGAGACCCTGGACGGCTTCGCCAAGGGCTCGCTGACCCCCTGCGAGTTCAACGGGCACACGTACTGCCTGCGCAACGACATCGCCCAGGTCGTCCTCTGGTACAACAAGCCGCTCATGGACAAGTGGGGCTACAAGGTCCCCACGACGTGGGAGGAGTACGAGGCGCTCGGCAAGAAGGTCGGCAAGGAGCACCCCGGCTACCTCGTCGGCTCGGTCGGGGACACCAACTCGCACGAGTCGTACTTCTGGTCCACGAAGTGCCCGGCGTACCAGCTCACCGGGCCCAACACGCTGCGCAGCGACCTCTCCGACGAGAACTGCACGCGCACGGCGAAGCTCCTCGACCACCTGATCGACGCGAAGGCCGTCACGACCAAGGGCTTCTTCTCGCAGGGCTTCGCGAAGAACAGCGGCGACAAGGTCCTCATGGCCTACGGGCCCTCCTGGTACGGCCAGTACCTCTTCAAGACCGCCTTCAAGGTCCCCGCCAGGACGATGGCCGTCGCACCGCCGCTCACCTGGGAGGGAGAGTCCACCGCCAGCACCGGCAACGTCGGCGGCGGCGTGTGGATGGTCTCCTCGCACAGCAAGAACCTCAAGGCGTCGACCGACCTCGCCACATGGCTCACCACGTCGGACGAGAACCAGGCCGCCGCACCCACCTACCCCGCCTACACCAAGGCCGCCCAGGCATGGCTGAAGAACCCGGCGAACAGCTCCTACTTCGCCGGTGACGTGAGCGAGGTCTTCCAGAGCGCCGCCGACGCGGTGTGGACCGGCTGGTCGAACACGAAGTTCCCGGACTCCACCGCCTGGTCCAACGCGGTGCTGCCGAAGCTGACCGAGGGCAAGAGCCTCACCTCGGTGCTGCCGGAGTGGCAGAAGGAGATCAGCAACGAGGCCAAGGCCGACGGATACCAGGTGACCAACGAATGACCGTCCTGGAGACCCCCCGCGTCTCCGCCGGCACTCCGCGCCGCGACGGCTCAGCGCCGTCGCGGCCGCGGGGCCGGAGGCTCAACGCGGGCTACTTCTTCGTCGCCGGATACGCGGTGCTCCTGCTCGCCTTCGGCGTCTTCCCCACCGCCTACTCCTTCTACCTCGCCTTCACCAACGACCGGGGCCAGTTCACCGGCCTCAACCAGTTCACGAAGGTCGCGGGGGACTACCGCTTCCTGCCCGCCTTCGGGCACATGCTGGTCTACCTCGCGCTGTGGCTCGTGGTCCTCGTCGTGCTCGTCGTCCTCGTCGCCGTCGTCCTGCGCGGCCGCATCCGCCCCGGCACCTCCGCCGTCCTGCGCTTCCTCTACTACATCCCCGGCGCCCTCGCGGGCGTCGCGAGCGTCCTCGTCTGGCTCTTCATGCTCGACCCGGACGTGAGCCCGGTCTCCTGGCTCCTGAACGCCCTCGGGATGCACTCCTTCGCGGCGGTGCTCGCCCCCGCACACCTGCCCGTCATCCTCATGCTCATCGCCTTCTGGACCGGCGCGGGCGGCTGGATGGTCGTCATGTACGGGGCGCTCAACAACATCCCCGACGAGGTCCTCGAAGCCGCCCGGATGGACGGGGCCGGGCCCTGGCGCACCGTGTGGCACATCCAGATCCCCATGATCCGCCAGTGGATCGTCTACATGGCGATCATGGCCTTCGCCACCGGCACGCAGCTCTTCGTCGAGCCCCAGCTGCTCCAGACCGCGAGCCTCGGCCGCGTCAGCCCCACGTGGTCGCCCAACCAGCTGGCCTTCGTCTTCGCCTTCCAGCAGGGCGACTTCAACGGCGCGGCGGCCATCTCGGTCTTCCTGCTCAGCCTCGGCCTCATCGCCGCCGGCCTGCTGGTCGCGCGCTCCAACCTGTTCTCCCTGGACGAGAAATGACCGATATCCCCCTCGCCGCCCGCACCGGCCGGCGCGCACGTCCCTCCACGTTCCTCTCGTTCGCCGTGGTCGGCGCGCTCCTCGCGGTACTGCTGGTCTTCTTCGTGCTGCCGGTCATCTGGCTGCTGCTCGCGCCGTCCAAGACGGCCGGACAGATCACGCACGACAACCCGCTCTCCTTCGGCTCCTTCGGCCAGATCGGCACCGCCTGGAAGCACCTGTTCGACTTCCAGGACGGCGTCATGGCGCACTGGCTGCTGAACTCGGCTATCTACAGCGGCGGTTCACTGATCCTGACGCTCGCCGTCAGCATCACGGCCGGGTACGCGCTCGCCCTCACCCAGTTCAGGGGCCGCAAGACGCTGCTCACCGTCACGCTCGTGACGATGATCATGCCGCAGGCGACGCTCGTGCTCCCGGTCTTCCTGGAGCTGAACCGCTTCCACCTCATCGGCACGGTCTGGTCGGTGATCCTGCCGTTCTCGTTCTACCCCTTCGGCGTGTACCTCGTGTACATCTACTTCGGCAGCAGCCTGCCGCGCGACCTGCTCTCGGCGGCGCGCATGGACGGCTGCAACGAGTGGCAGCTCTTCACGAGGATCGCGCTGCCGCTCGCCAAGCCGGTCGTCGGGCTCGTCGCCTTCTTCAGCTTCGTGGGGAACTGGAACAACTTCTTCCTGCCCTACCTCGTGCTGCCGGACAGCGACCAGTTCCCCGTGCAGGTGGGCCTCAACCAGCTCCTCACCTCGACGCCGAGCTTCAACCCCGTCGCGGGCGCGGGCCTCAACATCACGATCCCCGAGCTGTCGCTCGCGATCGTCGTGGCGATCCTCCCGGTCCTCGTCCTCTTCCTCTTCTCGCAGCGCACCCTGGTCTCCGGGATGCTCGCGGGAGCGACGAAGGAGTGAGCACGCGGCGCGGCGGCGGGCCCCGGAGTCCTTGCCTGTCCCCCGGAGCCCGCCGCGCCGCCACGGCCCTGTTCGCCGCGTCGACGCGGTACGTGGCCCCCGGCTTGGCGAAGATGTCGCGCGGGCGGAACAGCGCCGAACGCCGGCTTCGTGGGCGCCGATGAAGGAGGGGGCAGTACAGGACGGGCAGTACCAGGAGCAGGCGGATGAAGCCGAACGACAAGGCGACGTTGAGCAGGCTGACGCCGAGGAAGCGCCATGCCGTGCGGGGCGGTGTCACCGGAGCGTTCCGCGATGCTCCAGCGGTTCTCGCGGGGTAGCTCGGTCAGCAGCCCGGGCAGCCCGGCCAGCTCGGGCAGGAACCGGCTGGCCCGGCGGCGGGGCTCGGTCCCGGGAACCCGGAGCGCCTCACCCCGAGCAGCCTGCCGGTTCCTGCCTGCCAGTGGTCGGACTCCACTCCCGTCACGTCGGCAAGATCACGGCCTGCGGCTGGAGTGTGAGGAACCGCCCCGGTCCGCGGGCGCGGTCCAGCCGGTGGAGCGGATCCACTCGGCCAGGTCCCAGGTGGTCGGCTCGATCGCCCGCACCGCTGCGAGGTCCGACGGGTGTTCGGAATCCTTGGCGAACTGGCGGAACATCGCCTTGTCGAGGTCGTTGCCGAGGACGCTCAGTGGCAGGGCCTCATAGCGTGACGGCAGCCCGGCGCGCGCGCCGAACGCGGCGGCGATCCGGGGGCCCGTCGGCGCGTCGCCGATGACGTCCACGGCTCCGCCGGGCACGTCCGCGGTGCCGAGCAGGACCGCGGCGGCGACCCGGCCGATGTCCTTGATCGAGACCATCTTCAAGGCGACGTCGTCCGGCAGCGGCAGCCTCAGCACGATTGTTCCGTCCTCCAGGCTCGGTGCCATCACGGTCGCGAAGTTCTCCATGAAGGCGGTCGGACGAACCATCGTGGCCCTCAGGCCGGAAAGCTTCAGGTATTCCTCGATCCGGTGCTTCGAGTCGTGGTGCGGCACGCCCGTTTCGCGATCCGCTCCGAAGACCGAGTTGAACACGACGTGTGGCACGCGCGCGGCGGCCGCCGCGTCGACGAGGGCGGTGCCCACTCGGATCTCCTCCTCGATCTCCGCAAGGCTGTTCGCCTCCGGGGTCATGAAGGAGAACGCGTCGACCGTTGCCAGCGCGGCGACCGTTGACGCCGGGTCGTCGATCCGGACGGTCGACAGCTCGACGCCTCGGGCGGCCAGCGCCCGCGCCCGGTCGGACTCGGGGGTGCGAACGAGGGCCCGCACCCGCGCTCCTCGGGCCAGGAGCGCGTCGACGACCGCCCCGCCCTGCTGTCCCGTCGCGCCGAAGACCGCGATCGCGCCGTTTTCCCGCGTGACCATGTCGTCACCTCTCGTTGGGTCATGCCATGAACCTCAATTAGTTCATGTCGTGAACCAGAATAGTTCATGACGTGAACTTGCGCCAGGTGCGGGTGTGCCGAGGAGGCTGCGCGGGGCAGGGCGGGACGAGGTGGGGGCATCGAGACGCCCGACGCGTCACCTTGCGCCAGGGGCGGGGGTGTCGAGGGGGGTCGCGCGGTAGGTCAGGACGCGGTGGGCGTCGAGACGCCTGACGCGTCCACGATGGCGGTGGCGAGGCGTTCGAGGTCGCGCCGGCCGTCGGCGTCGAGGTTCTCCGCGACGTCGGGCAGGCGCTTGACGGTCTCGGCGAACACCGCCTCGGCGAGCACCTTCCCCGCGGGCGTCACGCCGAGCATGATGACCCGCCGGTCCTGCTCCGAGTTCGCCCGGCTGACCAGGCCGCGCCGCTCGGTGCGGTCGACGAGTTGACTCAGCGCGTTCTTGGTCATGCCGAGCGCGGCGGCGAGGTACGTCATCCGCCGCGGCTCGTCCTTGACGGCGCACAGCAACGTGGCCTGTGAGGGCGTCAGGTCGCACGCGGCGCAGATCTGCGCGTACCTGCGCTGGATCAGGACCGAGAGCCAGAACAGCTTGTCGCCGTAGTCCACGCCCGCCGCCCCTCGTCCGGTGCCTCACCCCCAGTTTACCGACGCCGACCGGCTTGCCCGGCCGTCCGGCCGACAGTGAGATCCGCCTCGCCGCGCCAGGAGCGCCGCTACGTCTTCACGAAGTCCCCGGCGCCTGGCGAATCCTGGTCGGACGCGACGAGCGGCGGCGCCGCCGCTGGACCTCCTGGCGACGTCGGCCGGTGTGCGCGACGCTCACCCACGCCGCGCTCGCCGTAATCGCCGCCCGCGAGGATGCCACGCGCCCTGCACCGACCGGGTCGTTCGCGTCCCACTCCTCCGGGGGCGAGTCCCCGGACCCGGTCGGCCGGCCCGTCACCGTAGGTGGTGGGTACGGTTCGCTGCGTCCGCGGGCGGGTGTGCGTGGCCGGGTTCGACGTGCCGAAGACGGTGACGCCGCGTGCTGCCGCCATCGCGACGGCGCCGCCGCCCACCCCGCCCGCGGCCCCCTCGGTCACAAGGGTCCGGCCGCGGAGGTCACCGAGCGCGTCGAGCGCCCGGCCCGCGGTGGCGACCGCGAGACCGGCTCCGGCGGCCTGCTCCGGAGCCCACGCCTCCGGCACCGCGGACCAAGTGCTCAGCAGGGCGTACTGCGCGACTGTCACGCGGTCCGAGTCCGGCCGCAGCAGCGTGATCAGGACGTGGACCGTCGTCGTCTTGCCCGCGCCGTTCGGGCCGAGGAGGGCGTGCACGGTGCCGCGTCCCACCCGCAGGTCCAGCCCGTCCGGAGCGGCCCTGTCCCCGTATCGCTTCCGTACGCCCTCGACGTCGATCGCGTCGGCCATGCGTCTCCTCCGCCTGATGCGGTCAAACTCGACGACACGGTCCTGCGGAGGTCGGCCGCGTGGTGCTCGGCGGGGGCGGACGGGGTGGGTCAGTGTGCGTCCCCGGGGTGGGGCTCCCCGGTCGCGTACGGGTTCCGCTCGCCCTCGGCCAGTACCGCGTGCACCCCCGAGAACGGCTCGCCCTCACCCGCGAAGGTGTAAGCGCCGCCCTCCAGGCGCCGGATCAGCGCGTCGGTCCACTCGGCGCCCGCGTCCGCCGAGTGGACCCACAGGTTCATGATCTCGCCGATGTGCCCCAGCCGGTCCGGGCCGTCCTCGGGCGTGTAGTACTCGGTGACGGACTTGCGCCACTCCTGGATGGCCCGCACCCGTTCGCGCAGCAGGTCCAGCGCCTCCTCGCGCTCCAGATCGACGATGAAGCCGAGCGCCGCCGCGAGCACGTCCGACTTCTGGTCGTAGGCGGTCAGCGACTCGCGCAGCAGCCGGAAGTACTCCTCCGTGCCCTTCGCCGTCACCTCGTACTCGGTCCTGGGCGGGCCGCCCACCGTGGACGGGGCCACCTCGTGCGCGTGCAGATGTCCTTGCTTCTCCATCTGTTTCAGGGCGTGGTAGATCGACCCCGGCTTGGCGCTGGACCACTCGTGGGCGCCCCAGTACTCCAGGTCGTTGCGCACCTGGTAGCCGTGGGCCCGCCCATGCCGTCGCACGGCGCCCAGCACGAGAAGACGGATGGCTGACATGCGCTCCAGACTACGGCCTGGGAATGCGCGTCTCCCCGCACCGCGGAACCGACAGCCCATGCCGACATCACGGGATCGCATGATCCGCCGGACAGGACCTGAGCGGAAGGAAACGCTGACGCCGTGAGGCCCCCAGAGGTGCGGATACTCATACAGGGGATCAAGGAAGACCGTCTGTATGCCGCGCTCCCGCTCCCCTCGTGGGCCTTCGCCCGGACTGGCGGGGTGCTCACCATCGAGCAGCCGCGTCGGCGGGCGTTGCGGCCCGCGGAGCTGCTGGGACCCCGCAGGTTCGTCTCTGCGATGCCCGGCCCCGTGTCTCACCTGCCTTGCGGGCAATGGCGTACCGGACCGCATCCTCGCGCGACGGGCCGGGCACACGAGCGCGGAGACCACCAAGAAGTGGTACGTGAAGCCGGAGGCGGAGGACCTTCGCACTGCCGCCGCCACATGGGACGGTCTCTACGGGATCGCCGAGGCGGAGTAGACGTGGCGCGCGGAGTACCGGCTGGAAGGCGGGTGCCGTGAGCGGACGGCCGTTCGGTTGGTATCTGGTTCCTCTTGCGGCGCCACACAAGAAGGGCCACCCGGCGCCGTGACTTTTCGTGACAGGTGAGAGGGTCGGGCGGGTGAGCGAGATATCACCGAACCTCCTGCAATACCGCCTCGACGGCCCGGAGCACGCTCCGGTGCTCGTCCTCGGTCCCGCCCTCGGCACCACGTGGCACATGTGGGACCGGCAGGTTCCCGAGCTGAGCAGACAGTGGCGCGTGCTGCGGTTCGACCTGCCGGGGCACGGGGGTGCCGCGGCCTATCCCGCCGACTCGGTCGGAGCGCTCACGGACCGGCTCGTGCACACACTGGAGAGCGCCGGGGTACGGCACTTCGGGTACGTGGGCTGCGCCTTCGGCGGGGCCATCGGGATCGATCTCGCGCTGCGCCACCCGCAGCGGCTCGCCTCGCTCGCGCTCGTCGCCGCCGCGCCGCGCTTCGGGACGGCCGACGAGCACCGCCAGCGCGGCGTCGTCGTCCGCACGAACGGCCTCGACCCCGTGGCGCGTACCTCGCCCGAGCGCTGGTTCACGCCCGGGTTCGCCGCCGCGCAGCCCGCCATCACGGACTGGGCGGTGCAGATGGTGCGCACCACCGACCCCGGCTGCTACATCGCCGCCTGCGAGGCACTCGCGACCTTCGACACGAGCGCCGTGCTCGACCGCGTCACCACACCCACGCTCGTCGTGGTCGGCGCGGAGGACTCCCTCACCGGCCCGGCCCAGGCCCGTACCCTCGTCGCAGGGATCAGCGACGCGCGCCTCGCGCTCGTCCCCGGCGCCGCCCACCTCGCCCCCGTCGAACAACCGGCCGCCGTCACGGAGTTGCTCGTACGGCACTTCTCGACGAGCTGGTCGCCGCAGGCCGCGCTGCCCGTCGCGGCCGCGCCCGCCGTCGCGCCGCCGCTCGCCGCGCCGCGCCCCGAGATCGCCCCGTACCGCGGCACGCCCGGTACCGAAGGCGGCGCGGACACGCGGACGGCCGGGCTGCGGCTGCGGCGCGAAGTGCTCGGCGACGCGCACGTGGACGCCGCGCTCGCAGCGACCGACGCGTTCACCGAGGACTTCGACGACCTCCTCACGCGCTACGCCTGGGGCGAGGTGTGGCAGCGCCCCGGACTCGACCGGGGCCACCGCGCCTGCGTCGCCCTCGGCGCGCTCGCGGCAGCAGGGCACTTCGAGCAGTTCGCCGTGCACGTGCGCGGCGCGCTGCGCAGCGGCCTCACGCCCGCCGAGATCAAGGAGGCGCTGCTCCAGATCGGCGTCCACTGCGGGCTCGCCACCGCCGAACGCGCCTTCCAGGTCGCACGCGAGGTCGTACGCGAGGAGACGAGCCCGCGCGCGTAGACACGGGCCGCGCGGGCGGTCCCCCGGACGGCCGCCCGCACGCGGTGCGCGAGGCGGGGTGCGCGAGGATGGGACGCATGGAGCTGATCAAGAAGACCCATGCCTGTGTCCGCCTGGAGCACGAGGGCCGCACCCTCGTCATCGACCCCGGCGCCTTCAGCGAACAGGACGCCGCCGCCGGGGCCGACGCCCTCCTCGTCACCCACGAGCACCCCGACCACTTCGACGCGGCCAAGCTCAGCGCGGCCCTGGAGGCGAACCCCGCCACCGAGCTGTGGACCCTGCGCTCCGTCGCCGAACAGCTCTCCGCCGCCTTCCCCGGGCGCGTCCACACGGTCGGGCACGGCGACACCTTCGAGGCCGCCGGCTTCGACGTCGAGGTGCACGGCGAACTCCACGCCGTCATCCACCCCGACATCCCGCGCCTCACCAACATCGGCTTCTTCGTCGACGGGACCGTCTTCCACCCCGGTGACGCGCTCACCGTCCCGGAGCGCCCCGTCGAGACGCTCCTCCTGCCGGTCATGGCCCCGTGGAGCAAGATCTCGGAGATCATCGACTACGTGCGCGAGGTCGCCCCGCAGCGCGCGTACGACGTCCATGACGCGCTCCTCACCGACCTCGCGACGCCGGTCTACGAAGGCCAGATCGGCGCGCTCGGCGGCGCGGAACACCACCGCGTCAAGCCGGGGACGCGGCTGACGGTCTGAGGCGGCGAGGACGACGAGTGCCCGGTGGCCGGACGGAAGGCCCCTGTCCGCCCACCGGACACGGAGGCCCTGTCCGGTCGCCGGACACGGAGGGCGTGTGCCCGGTCGCCGGACGGGCGTTGTCGGAGGCGGCCGGTAGGTTGGTCGGCATGCGTATCGCGACGTGGAACGTGAACTCGATCACCGCCCGGCTGCCGAGGCTGCTCGCCTGGCTGGAGTCGAGCGGCACCGATGTGCTGTGCGTCCAGGAGACCAAGACCACCGCCGAAGCCTTCCCCACCGAGGCCCTGCGCGAGGCGGGTTACGCGTCCGCCGTGAACGCCACGGGCCGGTGGAACGGCGTCGCGGTGATCTCGCGCGCCGGCCTCGACGACGTCGTGAGCGGACTGCCCGACCAGCCCGCCTACGACGGGGTCATGGAGCCCCGCGCGCTCGGCGCCACGTGCGGCCCCGTCCGCGTCTGGTCCGTGTACGTGCCCAACGGGCGCGAGGTCGGCCACCCGCACTACGCCTACAAGCTGGAGTGGCTGGAGGCGCTGCGCACCGCCGTCGCAGGCGACGCGGCGGGCTCGCGTCCCTTCGCCGTCATGGGCGACTACAACGTGGCCCCGAGCGACGAGGACGTCTACGACCCGGCCGTCTTCGAAGGGCTCACCCACGTCACCCCGCCCGAGCGCGCCGCCCTCGCCGAACTGCGCGCCACCGGGCTCGACGACCTCGTCCCCCGCCCCCTCAAGTACGACCGCCCCTACACCTACTGGGACTACCGTCAGCTCGCCTTCCCGAAGAACCGGGGCATGCGCATCGACCTCGTCTACGCCAACGCGGCCTTCCGCACCGCCGCGAAGGACGCCTACGTGGACCGCGAGGAGCGCAAGGGCAAGGGCGCATCGGACCACGCACCTGTGGTGGTGGACCTGGACGTGTGAACGGCGAGCACGCCGGGGCCGGGCGCGGGTCTCAACGGGGCCGCAGCGCGTCGAGGTCCACCGCGTCCGCCATGCGCGCGAGAGCCTCGGCGTTCGGGTGCAGGTGGTCGCCGCTGTCGTAGGCGGACAGCAGCCGCCCGGGCCGCTCGGGGTCCCGTACGGCGCGGTCGAAGTCGACGACCGCGTCGAAGCCGCCGCCCCCGCCGCGCAGCCACGCGTTGACGGCCCGCCGCCGCGCGTCCACGGCGGGGGCGCACCGGTCGCTGCCCCCGCACGGCGTGAGCGTCGCGGCGAGCACCCGCACACCCCGGGCCCGCGCCCGCCGCGCGACCTCGCCGAGCGCGTCGCGCACCTCGGCCGCCGAGGAGCCCCAGCGCAGGTCGTTGAGGCCGAGGAAGACGAGCGCGGTGTGCGCGGAGGACTGCGCGAAGAGGTCGCGGTCGAGCCGGTGGGCGAGCCGCACGCCGCTCGTGTCCTCGTTCTCGCCCGCGCCCGGGTAGCGGTCCTTGAGGAGACGGTTCGCGGTGAGGGCCTGGTTCAGCACGCCGTAGTGCGGGACGGTGTCCTGGGCGCGCAGCCGCGCGGCGAGCGCGTCGGTCCACCGTTCGTCGGCGCCCGTACGCGTCTTCGCCCCGGTCGTCGTGGAGTCGCCGAGCGCGACGACGCTGCCGGGCCCGCCCGCGACGTCGAGCCCGGTGAGCAGCGGCCAGTAGTCCAGGTCATCGGCGAAGCCCGAGCCCTCGCGGCGTCCGGTCAGGTCCCCGGCCGCCTCGGCGACGTACCCCGGCTGCTTCGCCGCCGTCCGTACGGGCAACGAGGTGACGCGCCCGGGCAGCGAGACGCTCACCAGCAGGTCCTTGCCCGCGGTGACACGGAAGGGCAGCGGGTCGCTGCGCACCTGCGCCCCCGCGGCGAGTGTCACGCCCGCACGGCCGCCGAAACGCAACGGCACGGGCTTCGCACGCGCGCTCGCCCCCTTCTCCCGTACCGCGACGGAGGCCCGCCCGATCCGGACGGGGGACGCGGCGAAGGTGTTGTCGAAGCGCAGCCGTACCCGCTCCCCGCCCACCGAGGGGTGCACCACGAGGCGCAGGGTGCGGTCCTGCCAGGGACCGACCCGCATCCGCGCCGCCGTCGCCGCCGACCAGGAGCCGGTCCAGCCGTTCGTGCTCGGCCGCACACCGAGCGCGAAGACATGCAGGCGCGCGGGGCCGAGCGGGGCGCGCGGGAGCGTCACGGCACGCACGGCGACGTCGTGACGCAGCGGCACGGTCACGACGTACAGCGCGGCGCGCGCTTTCCTGGGGCCTTCGGTGGTGCTGAGGCGGGGGAGCGCGAGGGCGCTCGTGGCGAGAGTGCCGGTGCGCCAGTCGGGGGCTTCGACGCGGTACGAGGAGCGTCGGCCGTCCGCGTACGTGACCGTGCCGCGCCCGTGCGCCCGGCCGCCGGTCGCCGTGACGAGGAAGGCGAGGGCGTCGCCGCGCCCCGTCACGCGCACCCGCTGCCCGTCGGCGCGCACGTTGTCCGGGGCACCGGGCGCGGGAGCGGGCAGCCGCAGGGGCGTCCCCGCCACGGTCACCCGGGCGCCCGGGGACCACCCGGCGTCCCGCAGGGCCTCAGCGGACAGGGCGCGGCCGTGCCCGTCGAGGTCGGCCCCGCCACCGTGCGCGCCCGCGCCGATCCCGCGGTTGTCGAAGAGGCGCGCGAGGGGACGCGCCGGGGACTCGGGCGGGATGGCCGTGGAGGCGGTGCCGAGGAGGGCGGCGGAGCAGAGGATCACGAGCAGGGACACGGCGGTGTGGAGGGGGCGGCGCGGACGTGGTTGTTTCACGTTCTCCTCGGTGGGGGCGGGGGGTACCGGGGGTCGGTGGTGCGGCGGTGGGGCGGTGGCGGAGGTGGTGGCGGTCCGGGGATGGTGGAGAGGGCGGTGGCGGCTCCGGCTTGTTCGTCGGGGAGGTGTCGTCTTCGGACGGACTACTGCCCAGGAAAGTGTGGTTACGCATCATGGCGGCGGGAAATTCGCTGGGAGGGGGGGAGCCGGGGGAGCAGGGAGGGGCGGGGAGGGGAGCGGGAGTTGGACGAGGTGGTGGGGAGGGGGCGAGGCGGGAACGTGGAGGTCGTGTGGCGAACGGGGTGATCGGGTCTGCCCTTTGCCGATCGCTTGAGAACGCTTGGGGGAGCCCGTCTGCGCGCCCTGTGGTGTGGGGAGGTGGCCCGGTGTCAGGCTGGGCGGTATGAAAATTCCCTTCTTCGGCGGACGCCCGGAGCGGCGCGGTGCGGCGGACGACAGCGGTCATGGTGCGGAAGACACGGTGAACGATGCGGGTGAGGCGGCCCGTGGGGGTGGGGGGACGGAGAGCGGTGCGGCGGGGAGCCCGGGTGGTGGCCAGGGGAGCGGCGGTGAGGCGGCGGGGGCGACGCGTGCGACCGCCACGGTGACCCGGGGGGAGGACGGCGGGGGTGCGACGGTGGTGACGGAGACCGAGGAGGCGGGAGTACCGGCCGGGGTGGGCGGGCCGCCGCGTCCTGTCGGTGAACTCCTGGAGCAGGACCCGCGCGCGGCCGTGGAGCTTTTCGCGGAGTGCGAGTTGCTGCGCGCGGAGGCCGCCGAGGCGGGGGTCGTGCTCGACGACTCCCCACAGTCCCTGGAGGCACTCGACCAGTTGCTGCCCCGCTGGCGCTCGGACCCCGAACTCCTCAACCACCTGGGCAACGACGCCGGTTTCTACCTCGGCACCGTCGTCGCGCGCACCGTGCCAGGAGCGGCATGGCGACTCGGCGGCGACGGGACCCCTGTCGTTCTGCTGCCCTCGGGCCGCGAACTGGCGGTCGTGGAGGACGGACTGGCGTGGGCGGAGTCGGGGGCGCCAGAGCTGTCACAGGTGTATGGGGAGGTTTCGGAGGGGTGACGGGGGAGGGATGAAGGGGGATGCGAGGGGGAGGGGGGAGGAGGGAGGGAGGAGGGGCTCGGTGGGATGTGGCTCGGGTCGGGTTGTGGAACGGGGCGGATCGCACCCGGACGAGGGCGGCGCCCGCTGGCTTGCGGTGCGCTGCGCGGCCTGGGGCGGCGTGGCCTGGGGCGTGCGTGCGTGCCCGGGGGAGTCGTTGGCGGAGCACGGTCTGTGGCGGAGTGCTCCGGCATGGGGGAGCAGTCAGCGGACGGCGACCCGCGGCGGAGCGCATGTGTCCGGGGGCTCGCTGGCCCGTGGCCCGTTGCGTGCGGCGCGCGCGTCGCGCCCTGCACGCCGCACGCCGCACGCCGCACGCCGCACGCCGCACGCCGCACGCCGCACGCCGGTTGCCGCCACGCCGCACGCTGCTTGCCGTACATCGCACCCGCTTGCCGTGCGCCGCACGCCGCATCCGCTTGCCGTGCGCCGCACACCGCATGCAGCACACCGCTTGCGTTGCGCCGTACACCGCTTGCCGCTACGCCGCGCACACCGCACCCCGCACCCGCTTGCCGTGCGCCGCACACCGCCCGAGGGCAGCCCCCACCCTCCCTGGGGGCGGCCCCAACACCAGTCTTTCGCACTCCCCCACCCCCCGAGCCCCGTCCCGCCGCATCTGTGGACAACTCCGCGAAATTCTTCAGCGGCTCACTCGTTGTGGTGAGCCGCTTTTCGCGTCTGCTTTCCGACCCGCCCTCGAAGGGGTGAAGTCCCCGGCGTCTTAAGGCCCCTGGAGCCCTTTCGTCGTCTCGATCCTGGGTAGATATCCACAGTCTCGGCCGCAAATACGGTTAATGCCCCGATGTGCGTGTCGCCCGCCAAGCCCCGTATCCAGGTGGGTAGTTTGCGCGGACCGATACCGCTACGGATGGGCTGGTCTCTTGCCGATGGCCGTCGAGCCACTGATCGAACTGCGTGACGTCAACAAGTACTACGGGCAGTTGCACGTACTTCAGGACGTCTCGCTCACCGTGCATCGCGGGGAAGTGGTGGTCGTGATCGGGCCCTCGGGGTCCGGCAAGTCCACGCTCTGCCGCACGGTCAACCGCCTTGAGACCGTCCAGTCCGGCTCCATCCTGCTCGACGGGGAACCACTGCCCGACGAAGGGCGTGGCCTCGCCCGGCTGCGGACCGAGGTCGGCATGGTCTTCCAGTCCTTCAACCTCTTCGCGCACAAGACAGTGCTCCAGAACGTCTCGCTCGCGCAGATCAAGGTTCGCCGCCGTAAGCGCGAGGACGCCGACCGGCGTTCGCGCGAACTCCTCGACCGTGTCGGGCTCGCCCCGCAGGCCGACAAGTACCCCGCCCAGCTCTCCGGTGGCCAGCAGCAGCGCGTCGCGATCGCGCGGGCCCTCGCGATGGACCCGAAAGCGCTGCTCTTCGACGAGCCGACCTCCGCGCTCGACCCCGAGATGATCAACGAGGTCCTCGACGTCATGAAACAACTCGCCGACTCCGGTATGACGATGGTCGTCGTCACGCACGAGATGGGTTTCGCCCGCTCCGCGGCGGACCGTGTCGTCTTCATGGACGGCGGCCGCATCGTCGAGGACCGCACGCCCGAGGAATTCTTCACCGCCCCGGAGAGTGAGCGCGCCAAGGACTTCCTCTCCAAGATCCTCAAGCACTGAGCGGAGAGGAGCCCCCGTCGTGACCAATACCCCGCCCCCCGGCCCCGAGGCCGCCGCCGGGCAGCCTGTCGCCTCCGCCGGGCCGCCTGCCGCCCCCGCCGGGCCGCCTGCCGCCCCCGCCGGGCCGCCTGTCGCCTCCGCCACGCTCCTCCCGCGCACCACCCCTCGCACCTCGCCCCCGCACGCCGCCCCTCGCGCCCCGCACCCGCACACCACCCGCCGCCCCCCGCGCCCCCATCCCCGCACCACCCGCCGCCCCGCCACGCGTCGCCCGGTCGCCCTCCTCCTCGCCCTCCTCTGCCTCCTCGCCGCCGCCTGCGGCAAGGAGGGCAGCCCGCCGGCGAAGGGTCCCAGCGCCGCCGAACTGCCGCGGTACCGCGTGGCTTCCGGCTTCCGGCTGCCGGACTCGCCGACATGGCGCAAGGCCAAGGCGCGCGGCCGGCTCGTCGTCGGGGCCAAGGAGGACCAGCCGTACCTGGGCGAGAAGGACCCCGCGAGCGGCAAGTACACCGGCTTCGACATCGAGATCGCCAAGATGGTCGCGGCGGGGCTCGGCTTCCCCGCGAACCGGATCAGCTTCCGCACCATCGCCTCGGCGAACCGCGAGACCTCACTCCAGAACGGCCAGATCGACTACTACGTCGGTACGTACACCATCAACGACAACCGCAAGAAGCTCGTCGGCTTCGCCGGGCCCTACTACATGGCCGGTCAGGGCCTGCTCGTGCGCAAGGACGAGGACGGCATCAAGGGGCCGGCCGACCTCGACGGCAAACGCGTTTGCTCCGCCGCCGGATCGACCCCGTACCAGCGCATCCAGCACGACTACCCCAAGGCCGAACTCGTCTCCTACGACACCTACTCGATCTGCGTCGACAACCTCCTCACCTATCAGGTCGACGCCGTCACGACCGACGACTCGATCCTGCTCGGCTACGCGGCGAAGGTGCCGGAGGAGCTGAAGGTGGTCGGCAAGTCCTTCTCGAAGGAGCCGTACGGGATCGGCGTGCCGCGCAAGGACAACGCCCTGCGCCTCGCGATCGACGGCATCCTCGCCGCCCGCGAGCGCGACGGCACCTGGAAGAAGGCGTACCAGGCGACACTCGGGCTCTCCGGCGTCCCCGCCCCGAAGCCACCACCGATCGACCGCTACCCGGCCTCCTGAACCGCGCGGCGCACCCGCACGCGGCGCGCACCCCGGCCGTAAGCACCACGGGCCGCGGAACCACCACGGGCCGCGGAGAGCACCACGGGCCCCGCGGGCCGCCCGGACAGCGCCGCGGCCGCGCGGAGAGCACCGAGGACCGAGCAGAAAACACCGGCAGAAAGCACCACGCAGAAAGCGCCACGGACCGCACATGGACGTACTGACGCAGAACTTCTCGGAATACGGAAAGGGTTTCCTCGGCACGCTCGAACTCACCGTCTACGCCTCGCTGCTCGCCCTCGCCCTCGGCTTCGTCATGGCCTCCTTCCGGGTGGCCCCGGTCGGCAGTCTGCGGGTCTTCGGCACCGCGTGGGTCACCGTGCTGCGCAACACGCCGCTCACCCTGCTCTTCTTCGCCGTGCTGCTCGGGCTGCCTCGCTTCGGGCTCGTGCTGCCCTTCCAGCTCTTCGCCGTGCTCGCGCTCGGCTGCTACACCTCGGCTTTTATCTGCGAGGCGCTCCGCTCGGGCATCAACACCGTTCCCAAGGGGCAGGGTGAGGCGGCGCGTTCGCTCGGCATGAGCTTCGGGCAGACCCTTACGACGGTGATCCTCCCGCAGGCGTTCCGCTCCGTGATCCCGCCCGTGGGCTCGCAGTTGATCGCCCTCGCGAAGAACTCGGCGATCGCGGGCGCCTTCAGCGTCACCGAACTCCTCGGCACGTACAAGACGCTCAATGAGCTGGGCTTCAACATCGTGTGGGTCTTCGTCTGGATCGCCGTCGGCTACCTCATCCTGACCCTCGCCATCAGTGCTCTGTTCAACTACCTCGAACACCGTTGGGGGGTGCCGCGGTGAAGTCCGTCTTCTCGTCGCGCGGGGCGCGCGGGGCCCGTGGCGCGCGGGGCACGCGCGGGGCCAGCGCCCTCTACGACATCCCCGGGCCCAGGACCCGTCGCAGGCACGCCCTCTACGGCGTGGCCGCCACCGCGGTGATCCTCGCCCTCATCGGCTGGCTCCTCTTTCTGCTCTTCGACACCGACCAGTTCACGGCGGCCAAATGGACTCCTTTCGAGTACGTCGGCATTCAGGAGCTTCTGCTGCGCGGGCTCGGCAACACGCTGAAAGCCTTCGCGATCTCGGCGGTGCTCGCCCTCGCGCTCGGCACCCTGCTCGCGGTGGGACGCCTGTCAGAGCACCGCCTCGTCCGCTGGCCTGCGACGGCGCTCGTCGAGTTCTTCCGGGCGATGCCGGTCCTCGTGATGATCTTCTTCGTCTTCATCGCGCTGAAGGTCCAGCCCCTGCCCGCCCTCGTCACCGGGCTCACGCTGTACAACGGCTCGGTGCTCGCCGAGGTGTTCCGCTCCGGGATCGCCTCCGTCGACCGCGGCCAGCGGGAGGCGGCGTACGCGCTCGGCATGCGCAAGACGCAGGTCATGACGTACATCCTGATCCCGCAGGCGGTCCGTGCGATGCTGCCGTCGATCATCAGCCAGCTGGTCGTGGCGCTCAAGGACACCTCGCTCGGATACCTGATCACCTATGAGGAGTTCCTCCATGCCGGGAAACTGATCGCGTCCAACCTCGACTACGACCTGCCCTTCATCCCCGTGGTCATGGTCATCTCGCCCGTCTACATCGGGATGTGCATGCTCCTGTCCTGGCTGGCGAATTGGCTCGCGCGGCGGGAGCGCCGCGATCCCAAGGCGAAGGCCGCGGCGACACCGGAGCCGGGTCCAGGCGCCCCGCTCCAGGACACGGCGGCCCCCGCCCCCTGAGGTCCACCGGCGGTACGAGCCCGCCCGGCGCAGGCCGAGGATCACTCCTCACCGACGGACCGGCCCCCAGGGGCCGCCGCCCGCGAGGAGAAGGTCAGCCGCGCCGGACGGGCTCCGTCCGCCGCCCCTCCACCCGGTCAACGCGCCGCCAAGCAGGCGCTGTGCACTGGGCAAGCACGGCTCTGGCGCTGGCACACCCCGTGGTACCGCCGCCGAGGGCCCGGCATCCGGCCGAGGCCGCGGCGCCGCGACAGGGGGAACGGGGGTCCCGGTGCGGCGGAAAGACGGTTCCGGACGTGCCGCGGAGAAGCGGAGGGACGGCTCCGGGCGCGGAGAACCCGCGGCACACGACGATGCCGCTCGCCGTCGGCGAGGTCGACGGCTCCGGGCGCGCCGGGAGTGCGCAGCGTGCGCCGGACGCGGGGGCGGACGCGGACGCGGGGCGGACGCGGACGCGGGGCGGACGCGGGCGTTTCCTCGCGGACTCGGCCCGCGCGGCCCTTCTGCTGACTTTGGTCATCGCGTCGGCTGCGCTGCTGTTCCCGAACTTCTCCACGGACGGAGACACGACCGTCCGTTTTCGTCTGCGTGCTGACGCCGGCGCGCCCCGCTCACGAGGGGCCGGGGCACGGGTCACGAGGAGCCGGGGCGCGGGCGCGCGGGCGGACGGTGGCCGACCGGCCGAGGGACCCCACTCCATCCGGCTCCCGGCCCGCCTCCGCCGCTCCCCGGCCCGCGCCCTCACTCCTCCCGCAGCGGCACCGACACGTACGAGGGGTCGTTCGCCGGGGACGAGAAGGTCAGTTCGGCGCCCAGCGGGTTGTGCTCGATGTACAGGGGGTCGACCGTGTCGACGACGAGGGCGAGTTTGTGGCCCGCGGGAACGTCGTAGGCCGTCGAGTAGAGGTCCAGGTCCACGGGGAAGGACTGACCCGGCGTGCGGTCGTGGAAGGTGTACGGGGCGTGGGTGACGAGCTTGCCGACGCCGAGCGGGCCCACGTCGTAGAGGTACGCGACGAAGGTGCCGTCGGCCTTGGTCGGGGTCACCGTCGTGTGCAGGCGCGTCGTCCCGCGTACGTGCCGCTCACTCCCGTACGCGGACGACTGCCACACGCCGGTCCAGGCGCGCGGAAGCAGCGGCACCGAGACGGTCGGGGGCAGTTTGATGAGCTGGTCGAGCGCGTTGGACAGGAGGGTGACGCCCCCGTTGGCGCCCGAGTCGAGGTTCGTGACGATGCGCTGACTGCCGCCCAGGTCGAGCTTGGTCGTGGCCTTGCCGACGTCCTGCCAGCTCGCGTAGTCCTCGTAACCACCGCCGGAGCGCGAGGAGATGTGCACGGGTGCCTCGTTCTGCACGCCGTTGTCCTCGCCCTTGAGGTAGTGGTCGAGCCAGCGGCGGGTGTCGGTCCACGTGTCATTGGGCAGGCCGAGCAGGCCCGTCGCCTCGGACGTCGCGTGGTCGCCCGGGCGGAACTCCAGGCGCTTGGGGCCCGCGAGCTTCGAGAAGAAGTCCGCGTACTGGTTGGGCGGGAAGAACGAGTCGCCCCACGCGTTGCCGAGGAAGACGGCGGGCTTGTTGCGGTTGATGCCGTCGAGGTACGTCGCGGGGGAGCGGACCTTGCCCCACGCGATCATCTCGTCCTCCTTGGCCAGGTTCGAGCCCAGGAAGTCCTTCAGGATCTGCTGGAACTCGGCGCTCGGACGTCCGGTGAGGAAGCCGAGACCACCGAGGAGCGCGCCCGCCATCGCGTGCTGGGTGCGGCCGCTGTAGATCGAGTCGATCAGGTCGCCCCAGCCGCTCAGCGCGGCGACCGCCTTGATGCGGGAGTCGTGCCCGGCGGCGAGCAGGCTGATCCCCGCCCCGTACGAGACGCCCGCCATGCCGATGTGCCCGGCGTCGGCGGGGGTGTTGGCGAGCGCCCAGTCGATGACGGCCGAGGCGTCGGCGACGTCCTTCGGGCCGCCGACCTCGATCTCGCCGCCGGACTGGAGGAAGCCGCGCGAGTTGTACGTGACGACGACGTACCCCGTTTCGGCGAGTTTCTGCGCCTGCGCGAGGTATTCGACCTGCGGCATCGACCAGCTGGTCGGCAGGACGACGAGGGGGTACGTGCGGCTGGTGTCGGCCGGGGCGACGACGTTGCCCTTGAGGACGGTGCCGCCGGCGCCAGGGATGTCGGCGAAACGGACGGTCGCCGCGGCGGCCGCGGCGGCGGGGGCCGCGACGGCTCCGGCGGCGGCGGGCCCGGTGAGGAGGAGTGCCGCGGCGAGGACGGCGAGCGTGGGGGAGGAGCGGGGAGCGCGCATGGGTCACCTCTCGGGAAGGGTGAGCGACGCGGTGAGGACCGCTAAGTGACCCGACGGTAACCGGAGCGACTTACCGGAGGTAACCGGTCGGTATGTTACGCGCGGGTAACGATTGCGTGCGGGCACCCGCCCTCGTACACGAAAAGCTCGCGCGTCCCCGTCCCCGTCCCCGTCCCCGTCCCCCCGTTCCGGTCCCCGTCCGCGCCGAGGCACCCCACCCCCCGTACACGCCGAGGCATTCCCGCCCCCGTGCACCCCACCCCCGTATACGCCGGGCGCCCTCACCCCCCGTACACGCCCAGGCGCCCCCGGCCCGTACGGACCGAGGGCGCCGCGCGGTGCGTGCCGCTCAGGCCGCCGCCTTCGCCTCCCCCGGAGCCGCGCCGCCGCCCGCGTCCCCCTTCCGTACCGAGGTCTGGAGCGACTCGTCCCCCACGTCCACGACCACCGTGTCCCCCGGGTCCGCCTCGCCGCCGAGGAGCAGGTCCGCGATGCGGTTGTCCAGCTCGGCCTGGAGCGTGCGGCGCAGCGGCCGCGCGCCGAACTCCGGCTGCGTGCCGTGCGCGACGAGCAGCTTCTTCGCCGCCGGGGTGATCTCCAGGCCCAGGCCCTGGGCGCGCACCCGCCGCTCGCTGCGGTCCAGGAGCAGGTCGAGGATCGAGGTCAGCTCGGTGTCGCCGAGGCTGTGGAAGACGATGACCTCGTCGACGCGGTTGAGGAACTCCGGCAGGAAGCGCTCCCGCAGATCCGCCATCAGCTCGCCCTTGATGCCGCTGACGTCGCCGTGGTGGTCGAGGATGCGCTGCGCCCCGATGTTCGACGTCATGATGACGACGGTGTGCCGGAAGTCCACCGTGCGGCCCTGCGCGTCGGTGAGCCGCCCGTCGTCGAGGACCTGGAGCAGTGTGTTGAAGACGTCCGGGTGCGCCTTCTCGACCTCGTCGAAGAGCAGCACGCTGTACGGGCTGCGCCGCACCTTCTCGGTGAGCTGCCCCGCCTCCTCGTGCCCGACGTAGCCGGGCGGGGCGCCGACGAGGCGCGAGACGGTGTGCTTCTCCTGGAACTCGCTCATGTCGAAGCGCACCATGCGGTTCTCGTCCCCGAAGAGCAGTTCCGCGAGGGCCTTCGCCAGCTCCGTCTTGCCCACCCCGGTCGGGCCGAGGAAGAGGAAGGAGCCCACGGGCCGGTCGGGGTCGCCCATCCCCGCCCGGTTGCGCCGCACCGCCTGCGCGACGGCAGTGACCGCCTCGTCCTGCCCCACGACACGCGAGTGCAGCGCCTCCTCCAGCTTCATGAGCTTCTGCTTCTCGTCCTCCGTGAGCTGCGCGACCGGGATGCCGGTACGCCGCGAGAGGACCTCCGCGATGTCGTCGACCGTCACCTCGCGCACGCCCTCACGCCGCTCGGCGATCCCGTCCAGCTCCGCGCGAGCCGTCTCGATCTCGCGCTTGAGCCCGTCCGCCTTCTCGAAGTCCTCCGCGGCGACCGCCTGGTCCTTCTCGCGGCCGAGCTTCGCGAGCCTGTCCTCCAGCTCCGTCGCCTCCGTGGAGCCGCCGAGCGAACGCAGCCGCACCCGCGCACCCGCCGTGTCGATGAGGTCGATCGCCTTGTCCGGCAGGAAGCGGTCGGTGACGTAGCGGTCCGACAGCTCGGCGGCCCCGGCGAGCGCCTCGTCGGTGAAACGCACCTGGTGGTGCGCCTCGTACGTGTCGCGCAGCCCCTCAAGGATCTGCACCGTCTCCTCGACGCTCGGCTCGGAGACCATGACGGGCTGGAAACGGCGTTCGAGGGCCGCGTCCTTCTCGATGTTCTTGCGGTACTCGTCGATCGTCGTCGCGCCGACCACGTGCAGCTCGCCGCGCGCGAGCGCGGGTTTGAGGATGTTGCCCGCGTCCATCGCACCCTCGCCGCCCGCGCCCGCGCCGACGACGGTGTGCAGTTCGTCGATGAAGAGGATCGTCGAGTCCCGCGCCGCGCGGACCTCGTCGATGACCTTCTTCAGGCGCTCCTCGAACTCGCCCCGGTACTTCGAGCCCGCGACGAGTCCCGGCAGGTCGAGCGCGACGACGCGCCGGTCCTTGAGCGTCTTCGGTACGTCGCCGCTCACGACGCGCTGCGCGATCCCCTCGACGATCGCTGTCTTGCCCACGCCCGGCTCGCCGATGAGCACCGGGTTGTTCTTCGAGCGCCGCGAGAGGACCTCGACGGTCTGCTCGATCTCCTCCGCGCGTCCCACCACCGGGTCGAGGCGGCCCGCCCTCGCCTCCTCGGTGAGGTCGCGCCCGTACTCGTCGAGCGTCGGCGTGGCGCTGTCCTCGCGCCCTGCGCCGCCCTGCCGCCCCGTGCCCGCCCCGGCGCCCTGCTCCCCGGCGCGCCCGGTCTCCGCGCGCATCCGCTCCGCGTCGGCGCCGCTGTCGCCGAGTACCCGTTCGACGGCCGGGGACGAGCCGTCGACCAGGCTCGCGAGAATGTGCTCCGGGCCGATGTACGAGACCCCCGCCGCCTGCGAGCGCGCGTGCGCGCCGATCAGCACGCGCTTCGCCGCCGGGGTGAGCCCCGGTTCGGCCGAGGGGACCGCGCTCTCGCCCGGCAGCACCCGCGCGAGCCGCTCGGCGAGCGCATCGGGATCGGCCCCGGCGCGCGCGAGGAGTGCGCGGGTCGGCTCCACCTGGGTCGCCGCCCACAGCAGGTGCTCCGTGTCCAGGTCGGCGCTGCCGTCCTGCTCCGCCCGCCGCGAGGCCCGCGCCAGCAGCTCACGCGCCGAATCGCTCAGCAGCCGCCCGATCGGCACCCGCTGCACGGCGGGCGGCGAGGAGCCCGGGGACATGCCGAAGAAGCGGTTGAGCAGATCGGAGAAGGGGTCCTGGCCGCCGAGGGGCCCGAAGGACGACAGTGACATGGCGCTCCCTGTGGACCTGCGCGCACGCACCCCTGCGCGACTGCCGCATGCGGTGTACGTGCTTCATGCGGACGTCCGGATACGGGCGTGCGGACAAATGGGAATACATCGACTTCACCACCCAAACACTGTCGTACGGAGGGTGCAAGCGGGGCTGCGTCGGGTCCGGGCGGGGCCCGTTTCGGCCGCGCCCGGTGCCCGGTCCCGGTGTCTCCGCCTCCCGGGCCTGCGGTGCGGCGGCTTCCCGTCGCGTCCTGCCGACGGCCCTGCTCGCCGAAGGCGCGATGCGTGGCGGGCCCAGTCGCCGCGACGGAACCGCAAGGTGTCCTCGCGGATGGTGTGTTCAACCCCCGTCGGACTCGGACTCGGACTCGGTCTCGGACTCGGCCGAGGCCGCGGCCCCGGTCCCGGCCTCGCTCCTCGGCTCCGGTACGGGCTCCGCCCGGGTCAGGGCCGCGTGCGTCACGTCGCCCACCAGCTCGACCACGTCGGGGCCGTACGCCGCCGAGTTGACGACGCGCAGCAGCAGGACGAAGGAGTCGCGGCGGTAGCGGCGGCGCAGGCGCTCCTGATGGTTCACGAGGTAGCGCGCGGCCGCCTGGTTGTTCACCGAGCGCTGCCCGCACAGCAGGAACACCGGGCGCGACAGCTCCTCGCGGCCCGTCGTCAGCCGCGCGAGCAGTACGTACTCGGACCGGCCGTGGTCGAGCGCGTACCGCTCGTCGCCGATGACGAAGGCGTTGCGCTCGGGGCGGGGGTCGGTCTCCACCCGTATCCCGGGCAGCAGCGCGGCCAGGTGGGCGGCCGTCCGCCGGTTCGAGTACGGGCCGCCCACGCAGAACTCGGCCAGCTCGCCGAAGCCGCGCCTGGCCTCGTCGTGGGCGAGGACCTGGGCCCGCGCCCCGCACTCCTTGATCAGCGCGGCGAGTTCGAGCAGCGCGTAGGTGTCGTAGCGGGCGACGGCCAGATCCGCGCCGCCCGCGTCCTTGTTCACCACGAGCAGCGCCTCGCTGTGCGCGGGCAGCCCGAAGAACTCCCGCGTACGGCCCAGACGCCGGCGCCCGACGAAGGCGCGCGCCGACCACGCCAGCGCGGCGCTGAGGCCCGAGGCGAGGAGGCCGAGCAGGAGGTCACGTACGTCGTCCGTCATGGCGCGCGATCGTACCGGCTCGCGCCCGCAACCCGCGTGCGTGGAAGGAGGGTTGAGGCGCGAGCGGAGGACGGCCGCGCGCTCGCCCTCGTGGGGCGGCCAGGGGGCGGCGTGGCGTTCTGGTGGTGTCGTGGGTGTCAAGTTACGCTGCGCGGACGGCTGTTGACTGGAGGAAGACCGGATGTCACATTCCGCGGCGCGGCGCGTCGGGCGTCGCCGCACCCTCTCGTACCTGTCCCTGACCGCCGTTGTCGCCGGGGCGCTCAGCATCGGCGCGGCGCCACCGCAGCACGGTGCGCCGAAGCCTCCCACGAAGACCCCGGTCGCCACGGGCTGGGGCGGAGCCGTGGCGAGCGTCGACGCGGACGCGAGCGCCGCCGGGATCGAAGTGCTGCGCAAGGGAGGCAACGCCGTCGACGCTGCCGTCGCGACCGCCGCCGCGCTCGGCGTCACCGAGCCCTACTCCTCCGGCCTCGGCGGAGGCGGCTACTTCGTCTACTACGACGCGCGGACCCACCGCGTCCACACCCTCGACGGCCGCGAGACCGCGCCCCGCGCCGCCGACAAGAACCTCTTCGTCGAGAACGGCGAACCGCTCGACTTCGCCGACGCGGTCACGAGCGGCCTGAGCGTCGGCACTCCCGGTACACCGGCGACGTGGGACGAGGCGCTGCGCTCCTGGGGCCGCAAGTCCACCCGCGACGTCCTCGCGCCCGCCACCCGCCTCGCCCGCGAGGGCTTCACCGTCGACGAGACCTTCCGCCAGCAGACCGCCGACAACGCCGACCGCTTCCGCGACTTCCCCGCGAGCGCGAAGCTCTTCCTGCCCGGCGGCGAGCCCCCCGCGGTCGGTACCACCCTCAAGAACCCGGACCTGGCCCGCACCTACGACGAACTCTCCCGCAAGGGACTCCGTTCGCTGTACGGCGGCGCCCTCGCCCGGGACATCGTGCGCACCGCGACGCACCCGCCGCTCGCCCCCGGCTCGACGCGCGAGGCGCGGCCGGGCAAGCTCGCGCTCGCCGACCTGCGCGCCTACGACGCCAAGCACCAGGCGCCGACCCGCACCGCCTACCGGGGGCTGGACGTCTACTCGATCGCGCCCTCCTCATCGGGCGGCACGACCGTGGGCGAGGCGCTGAACATCCTGGAGAACGACAGGCTCGGCAAGCTCTCGCAGACCCAGTACCTGCACCACTTCATCGAGGCGAGCCGTATCGCCTTCGCCGACCGGGGCCGCTGGGTCGCCGACCCGAGCCGCGAGAAGGTGCCGACGAAGGAACTCCTCTCGCAGCGCTTCGCCGACTCGCGCGCGTGCCTCATCCAGGACGACGCCGTCCTGAAGAGCCCGCTCGCCCCCGCCGACCCGCGCCACCCCGGCAAGGGCTGCGCGCCCGCGGGCAAGGGGGTCGACACGACGTACGAGGGCGAGAACACGACACACCTGACGACCGCCGACCGCTGGGGCAACGTCGTCTCGTACACCCTCACCATCGAGCAGACCGGCGGCAGCGCGATCACCGTGCCCGGCCGCGGCTTCCTGCTCAACAACGAGCTGACGGACTTCTCCTTCGCCCAGGCGGACCCGGCCGTGCCCGACCCGAACCTGCCGGGCCCCGGCAAGCGGCCGCGCTCCTCCATCTCCCCGACGATCGTCCTCGACCGGCACGGTGAGCCCGTCGTCGCGCTGGGCTCACCGGGGGGCGCGACGATCATCACGACCGTGCTCCAGTCCCTCACCGGCTACCTCGACCGCGGCCTCCCGCTCGTCGACGCCATCGCCGCGCCGCGCGCGAGCCAGCGCAACGCCGCGGCGACCGAACTGGAGCCCGCGCTGTACGACAGCGCGGTGCGCGGAAAGCTGGAGGCGATCGGGCACACGTTCGCACAGGTCCCCGAGATCGGCGCGGCGACCGGGATCGAGCGGTTGAAGGACGGCCGCTGGCGTGCCGCGGCCGAGCCCGTACGGCGCGGGGGCGGCAGCGCGATGGTGGTCTCGCCGACGCGGTAGACGCGCGTGCGGCGACGGGCGGCCGGGGTCCCGCGAGGGGCGCACCGGCCGCCCGCTTCCGGGCGCCGGGCCGCCCGCTCAGGCGCCGGTACCCGTCAGGCGGGCCGACAGCTCCCAGAGGCGGCGGGCGTGCGCGCGGTCCAGGGCGTACGCGGCGACTCCGCGCCGCACGCCCTCCTCGTGCGGCCCGGCCTCCTGGCAGTCCTCGAAGTAGCGGCCCGTGACGCCCTCGACCAGCGGTGAGCCCGCGAGGAGCGCGGAGGTCGCGGCCCCCTGTTCCGTGTTCTTCACGGACACGCCCGTCGCGCCCGCCGGGTCGAAGGAGGCGGGCGGGGTCTGGAGGTGGCGGCCCAGCGAGGTCTCCGCGATGCGGCCCGGGTTGAGCGCGTTGACCGCGATGCCGTCCCCGGCCCAACGGCTCGCCGCTTCCACGGCGAAGAGGATGTTCGCCGTCTTCGACTGCGCGTAGGCGAGCCAGGGATCGTACGGCTCCCGGGTGAAGTCGGGGTCGTCGAAGCGCACCGGCCCGTTGATGTGACCGACCGAACTCACCGATACGACACGGGCGTTCCCGGCCGCCGCGAGCGCCGCGCGCAGGCCCGTCGCGAGGGCGAAGTGGCCGAGGTGATTCGTCGCGAACTGGAGCTCGCGACCCGCGGCGGTACGGGCCTCCGGGGTCGCCATGACGCCCGCGTTGTTCACGAGGACGTGCAGGGGACCCGACCAGCCGGAGACGAAGGCGGCGACCGAGGTGGGATCGGCGAGATCGAGGGCCGCCGCGCGCACGGCGGGATTCCCGGTGGCCGCCGCGATCTCGCGCGCCGCCTCCTCGGCGCCCCCGAGGCGACGGGCCGCCAGGACGACCTCGGCCCCGGCGGCGGCCAGGGCGCGCGCCGTCTCGCGGCCGAGCCCGCCGCCGCCCCCGGTGACCACCGCGCGCCGTCCGTCGAGCCGGACCCCGGCGAGGACGTCGGCGGCGGTGCTGGTGGCACCGAAGGGGGTGGTGACGCGAGCGGAAGCGGGAGAGGACATGGGGGACTCCTTCTGCGGGGCGCCGCCCGGCCCCCGGGAACGGGGCGGGGAGGGGAGGGCGGCGCGGCCCGGGCGTACGATAAGCGGAGCAGGGTCCGCTTGTGGTGTCCCCACCGTAAGCGGAGCCGGGTCCGCTTTGCAAGGTGCGCGAGAATCGGCGCGGGACGCGAGGGTCGCCCGGGTCGCACGCGTGCCGGGATCGCGAGGAGGAGTCATGGGGAGTTCACTGCGCGCCGACGCGCAGGCCAATCACGACCGTCTGCTGGAGGCGGCGGCGCGCGCGTTCGCGCGCGAGGGTGCGGACGCCTCGCTCAAGGCCATCGCGAGCGAGGCGGGCGTCGGGATCGGCACCCTCTACCGGCGGTTCCCGGCCCGCGAGGACCTGGTCGAGGCCACGTACCGCGCCGAGACGGCCCGTCTCGCCGCCGCCGCGGACGCTCTCCTCGCCGCGCGGCCCCCGGTGGAGGCCCTGACCGCCTGGATGGAGGACTTCGTCGAGTACATGCGCACCAAGCGGGGCATGGCCGAGGCGCTGCCCGCGATCCTCGCCACGCGGGAGGGCCTGCGCCTGCGCAGCCGCGAGCTGCTGGGCGAGGCGGTCGCCACGCTGCTGCGCCACGGCGCCGCCGCCGGGGTGCTGCGCTCCGACGTCACGGCGCGCGACGTGCTCATGGCGCTCGGTGGCGTCACCATGATCAGCGGCTACGAGGACGATCCCGCTCTCGCCTCCCGCCTCGTCGGCCTCCTGGTCGACGGACTCGTGACCGTGCGCGGGGCGGGCGGCGAGGCGGGCGGCGCGTAGCCCGGGCGGGGGCGTCGTGCGGACGGGGCGTCGTGCGTGACGGGTGGCAGGCGGGCGGTGTGGATGCCGGGCGGGCCCGGGGTTGCGCGTCCCGCCCGGGGGGCTAGAGCGCCGTCAGGATCTGTGGGCCCTCCTCCGTCACCGCCACCGTGTGCTCGACGTGGGCGGCGCGGGAGCCGTCGTTCGTGCGGAGGGTCCAGCCGTCGGGGTCCGGGTGGTAGCCGTCGGTGCCGCCGGCGATGACCATCGGCTCGATGGCGATGACGAGCCCGGGGCGGAGCACCATGCCGCGCCCTGGTCGTCCCTCGTTGGGCACGCCGGGGTCCTCGTGCATCGCGCGGCCCACGCCGTGCCCGCCGAAGTCCTCGGGGATGCCGTACCCCTCCGCCCGGCACACCGTGCTCACCGCGTACCCGATGTCGCCGATCCGCGCGCCCGCCTTCGCCGCCTCGATCCCGGCCGCGAGCGCGCGCTCGGCGGTCGCGATGAGCCTGACGTCCTCGGGGCGCGGCGTGCCGACCGTGAAACTGATCGCCGAGTCCCCGGCCCAGCCACCGAGCAGCGCACCGAAGTCCGCGCTCACGAGGTCGCCGTCGCGCAGCGGCACGTCGCCGGGGATGCCGTGCACGATCGCGTCGTTGACGGAGATGATGAGCGTCGCGGGGAACGGGACCGGGGCGAAGTGCGGGTGGTAGTCGAGGAAGGGCGAGTCCGCGCCCGCCTCGCGCAGTACCTCGCGTGCCACCTCGTCCAGCTCCCGCGGCCGCACGCCGGGCGCCGCGGCCTCCCGCACGGCGTGCAGGCCACGCGCCACCACCCGCCCGGCCTCGCGCATCTCAAGAATCTCGGCTGCTGTCTTCCTTCGCACCATGCCAATTACTATACCGCAATTCTTATACCGGTCGCGCACGCCCCGTCACGGTTCCGGCTCCGTCCTGATCGCGCCCTCCGCGCGGTGCGGGCCCCGTAGAATCGCCGTATGGTCCGTACTCCGCTCACCCCCGAGGAACGCGCCCGCGGCGAACGGCTCGGGGCGCTCCTCCGGGACGCGCGCGGCGGGCGCAGCATGGCCGAGGTCGCCATCGAGGCGGGGATCTCCGCCGAGACCCTGCGCAAGATCGAGACGGGGCGGGCGCCCACGCCCGCCTTCTTCACGGTGGCCGCGCTGGCCCGGGCGCTTGAGCTGTCGCTCGACGCCATCGAAGAGGCGTGTGGCCCCGCGGCGCTGAGCGCCGCGAGCTGAGACGCCCCGGCGCGGGGCATTTCCCGGGCCCCGTCCCGCGCCTCCACTCCCCGTCCCGCGGGCGCCGGAGAGGCTACGGGCGTGTCGCCCAGTGCCTGAGCGAGGCCACGAGCGCGCGCCCGAACGCCGAACGCGTCTCCTCGTCGAGCAGCCCCAGCGACAGGTACGGGTTGTGGTCCTCTAGCTCGACGAGCAGCAGTTCCCCTTCCCGCGTGCGGCACGCGTCCACGCGCTGGATGCCGTACGGCAGGGCGTTCCAGTCGACGAAGCGGCGCGCGAAGGCGAGGTCCGCGGCGCTCGGGCGGTAGGGGGCCAGCTCCCAGCGGCGCGCGGGGTCCGGTGCGTACAGGGCGTACTGGAAGTCGCCGTCCACGAAGACGAAGGAGACCTCGTACCGGAACGGGACGTACGGCTGGACGAGCGTGCCCGCTTCGGGGGTACGGGCGGCGAGCGCGGCCGCGTCGAGGCGCACGAGGCCCACCGAGTCCGCGCCGTCGACGGGCTTCACGATGTACGCGTCCGAAGCGGGCAGCTCGCCGGGGGCGGTGTCGCCCGCGTACGTCGGGATGACGGGCAGTCCCGCGCGCGTCAGCTCGATGAGATAGCCCTTGCCCGCCATGTCGGCGCGGCCCGTGAGCGGGTTGTACACGGGCACCTCGCGCCGCAGCGCCTCGGCGCGGAACTCCGCGTAGGCGGCGCGGTAGTGGAGGACGGGGCCGCTGTTGCGGACGAGAACGGCGTCGAAGCCGTCGACGAGGCGGGCGGCGTCGCGCGGGTCGCACAGGGCGAGCGGGAAGTGCGCACGCAGGCGGGCCGACAGCTCCAGATCCTCGTCCGCGTAACGGCGGCCCGCCGCCTGGTAGGCGAGGTCGGTCACGTACAGCAGGCGCGGCGTCATGAGGCGTCAGTCCTCGTACCGCGCACCGGCCGGGGTGTCCTCGGAGGAGCCGCCGCCGTGCGAGCGGCTCATCTCGATGCGCAGTGGCACCGCGACGCAGGCGACCGCCGTCGCGAGGAGCAGGCCGAGCACGAGGAGCCAGTCGAGCCCGGGTACCGAGAGGCCGATCCAGTGCGTCGCGTCGTGCTGTGTCATCCTGGGCGACTCCTCCGTCGTGCGGGCCCGGGGCTCTTGTGCCCGCGCCTGGCGGCGCCATGCCCCGCCACCTGCTGGGTCCACCATGCTCCGGAACGGCTGGTAACCGGAAACCGGGACGGGGGACTCGCCCCGGTACGCCACGAAGATCACGTCCCCGTCCGCCGGGCCGGGCGCTCCGGTGGCCGGGGCGGCCGGTGAAGGCTTGGAGGTGCGTGAAGCGCGCGCTGCCCGGAGCCGGGTTCCCCCCCCCGGCGATCTCCGCGATGCCGAACGCGCCTCGTCCTCCCCGCCCGTCACTCCGTCGCTCCCCGAAAAGCCCGTGTAGCCGCCGCGTAACACGGCGGGTGTTTCCTTCCGCACCAAAGGAAGCCGCAGTGGGAGCGGGGCACGCGTGGTGGGACAACTTCCCTTCCGGATCGACCAGTTCGAGAACAGCGAGGTACGGGACCCGGTCGCGGACTTCGCGCGCGCGTTCGGCGGGCTGCTCGCGGGGCTCGATCCGGGTGCCGGCTGGTGCGAGGTGTTCTGGGCGCGCGACCCCCGGGGGATGCGGGCCTGCGTCGACGGTACGGAGACGCCGCCGTGGGACGTCGTCGAAGCGCTCGTCGACGACCACGTGGCGCGCGCGGCGCCCGGTACGGACCCGCGCCAGGTCGCCGCCGGGCTGCGCGGCGCCTACCTGGCGGCCCTCGCCGCGCGCGATGCCCGCCCCGGCGCGGGCGCCGAACTCGCCAGGCGGCTCCCCCGGATGGTGCGCGAACGCGAGCGCGCCGCCGCGCGCGTCACGGAACTCGAACGCGGACTCGCCGCAGCCGAGGGCACCGCGGCGGCCCACCTGCACGGGCACCTCGCGTGGGCGCGGGACGACCTGCGGCGCGCCGAGGCCCGGTGCGGGGAACTCGCGGAGCGGCTGGGACGGCTGGAGACACCGGACGAGTACGGGCGCGAGGCCGAGCCGTACGGGGCGCGGCGCGAGTCCGGCTCCTCGGCACGGGCACCGCGCGGAGCCGCCGCCTCGTTCGGGCCACGGCGTGAACCGGCCGCCTCCTACGGCTCTCCGCGCGAGCCCGGCCCGTACGGGACACGCGAGCCCGCCGGTCCCGCGGGCATCCCCGTACCCGAGCCGGCGCCGGACCTCCCCGCGACGGACGCCGAGCCCGCAAAACCCGTCAGGTCCCCTCGACGACGCAGGCGTTCGGCTCGGTTCGCCGGGGTCGACGACGCGCTCGTCGGGCCGGGCAGTGTGCTGCCGCCCAGCGGGGCGCCGCTCGCGGCGGGACCTGCGGCGAGGGAGGCGCCCACGGGGGCGCGGTTCGCGGGGGGCGCGGCCGCCGAGGAGCGTGAGGCGGCGGCGCCCGATGCCGAGGGGCTGCGACGCGCCGGGGAACTCCTCGGGCTGCTGGACCGCTTGCGCGCGGAGGAACGCGAGGGCGAGGCGCACATGCTCCTCGTGGACGCCGCGCACTGGCCGCCCGCCCACGTCCTCGCCCTCGGCTCCCGGCTCGCCGCCGACGGGCTCGCCGCCGACTGGAGCACCGTGCTCTGGGAGGCCGCCGCGCTCCCGCTGCCGCGCCTGACCGCCCTCGCGACGGCGCTGGAGACGGCGGGGTACCACGCCGATGCCGCACGCATCCTGCGGCAGGGCGTCGTACGGCCGCTCCGCGAGGTCGCCGCGGCTCTCGCCGATCCCGCCGTCACGGCGGTGCCGGGCGCGCTCGACCGCCTCGCCGACTCCTGCGTGACCGCCCGCAGCGCCGAGGACCTCGCCCGTATCGCTGCCTCGGCGCCCGGGACCCTCACGGCCCCCCTCCTCGCCGCGGCGGCCCGCACATCGGACCTCCGCCACGAGGCGCTCACCCACGCGCTGAGAGTGGCAGGGGTGGCGGGGCCCTGAGGGGGCGGAGCGGGTACGGGCCACGGGCCGCCCGCCCCCTGTCCTCACCGGCGGCCCGTCACCTGCGCCGCCCCCTCCGCCGTCCTCAGCGCCGCCGCCTCACGCCGCGCCGCCCCACCGCCGCCTCACGCCGCGCCGCCCCACCGCCGCGCCACGGCGCGCCGCGCCGCCCCACCGCCGCGCCGCCCCGCCCCACCGCCGCGCCGCGCCGCCCCGCCCCACCGCCGCGCCGCCCCGCGCCGCCCCGCCCCGCACTCGCCTCCGTGCCCCTCGCTCGCTCCCGTCCCCGCCCTCCCGCTCACCCGCTGGGGTGGCATCCACCGTGTCCGGCGACCCGGCGGTCTTGCCCGGTTACCGCACTGGGCTTACGTTCGTGCCTCTACGGCCCGGGGTCCCGGGCGGTAGCGGCTCTCTGACGTCTGTCGAAGGAGCACTGCTCATGGCTGCCTCCGTCGTCCGCGCCGCACTCGTCCAGGCCACCTGGACCGGCGACACCGAATCCATGATCGCCAAGCACGAGGAACACGCCCGCGAGGCCGCCCGGCAGGGCGCCGGGATCATCGGCTTCCAGGAAGTCTTCAACGCCCCCTACTTCTGCCAGGTGCAGGAGGAGGAGCACTACCGCTGGGCCGAGGCCGTGCCCGACGGGCCGACCGTGAGCCGGATGCGGGACCTCGCCCGCGAGACCGGGATGGTGATCGTGGTGCCGGTCTTCGAGCGCGAGGCGGAGGGCTTCTACTACAACACCGCCGCCGTCATCGACGCCGACGGCAGCTACCTCGGCAAGTACCGCAAGCACCACATCCCGCAGCTCAAGGGCTTCTGGGAGAAGTTCTACTTCCGCCCGGGCAACGCGGGCTGGCCCGTCTTCGACACCGCGGTGGGCCGCGTCGGCGTCTACATCTGCTACGACCGGCACTTCCCCGAGGGCTGGCGCCAACTCGGCCTGAACGGCGCCCAGATCGTCTACAACCCGTCCGCCACCTCGCGCGGCCTCTCCAGCTACCTGTGGCAGCTCGAACAGCCCGCGGCGGCCGTCGCCAACGAGTACTTCGTCGCCGCGATCAACCGCGTCGGGCAGGAGGAGTACGGCGACAACGACTTCTACGGCACGAGCTACTTCGTCGACCCGCGCGGGCAGTTCGTCGGCGAGACGGCGAGCGACAAGGAGGAGGAACTCGTCGTGCGCGACCTCGACCTCGGCCTCATCGACGAGGTGCGCCACCAGTGGGCCTTCTACCGCGACCGCCGCCCCGACGCCTACGAGGGGCTGACCCGTCCGTGAGCGAACTCCTCGCGCGACACCGCGCCGTACTGCCCGACTGGCTCGCCCTCTACTACGAGGAGCCCCTCGAACTCACCCACGGCGAAGGCCGTCACGTGTGGGACGCCGAGGGCCGCCGCTACCTCGACTTCTTCGGCGGCATCCTCACCACGATGACCGCGCACGCGCTCCCCGAGGTGACGAAGGCGGTCGGCGAGCAGGCCGCCAGGCTCGTCCACTCCTCCACGCTCTACCTCAACCGCCCGATGATCGACCTCGCCGAGCGGATCGCGGGCCTCTCCGGCATCCCCGACGCGCGCGTCTTCTTCACCACCTCGGGCACCGAGGCCAACGACACCGCGCTGCTCCTCGCGACCGCGTACCGCCGCTCCAACCAGATCATCGCGATGCGCAACAGCTACCACGGCCGCTCCTTCTCAGCGGTCGGCGTCACGGGCAACAGCGGCTGGTCCCCGACGAGTTACTCGCCCCTGCACACCCTGTGGGCGCACGGGGCCGTGCGCGGGCGCGGCCCGTACGCGCACCTGGACGACCGGGAGTTCATCGCGGGCAGCGTCGCCGACCTGCGCGACCTGCTCGGCCAGGCGCGCGGGCAGGTCGCCGCGCTCATCGCCGAACCGGTGCAGGGCGTCGGCGGGTTCACCTCGCCGCCGGACGGACTGTACGCCGCGTTCCGCGAAGTCCTCGCCGAGCGCGGCATCCTCTGGATCGCCGACGAGGTGCAGACCGGGTGGGGACGTACGGGCGACCACTTCTGGGGCTGGCAGGCCCACGACCGGGCCGGGCCACCCGACCTGCTCACCTTCGCCAAAGGCATCGGCAACGGCATGTCCATCGGCGGCGTCGTCGCGCGCGCCGGCATCATGAACGTGATCGACACCAACTCGCTCTCCACGTTCGGCGGTTCACCCATCACGATGGCCGCGGGGCTCGCCAACCTCACGTACCTCCTGGAACACGACCTGCAGGGCAACGCGCGCCGTGTCGGCGGCCTGCTGCGCGAACGGGTACGGGCGGGGACGGCCGGCATGGCCCACGTACGGGAGGTGCGCGGCCGCGGACTCATGCTCGGGGTCGAACTCGTCGAGCCCGGCACGGACCGTGCCGACCCGGCGCGCGCGAGCGCCGTCCTGGAGGCCGCCCGTGCGGCCGGGCTGCTCCTCGGCAAGGGCGGGGGCCACGACACGAGCGTGCTGCGCGTCGCGCCGCCGCTGAGCCTGACGGTCGCGGAGGCCGAGGAGGGCGGCGACCTGCTGCTCTCGGCGCTGCGCGCCGCGGCCTGAACCGCCCCCCGGGCCGCCCTGAACGTCCCCGAATCGCCCCCGGACCGCCCCTGAACGTCAACGACCGCCCCCGAATCGCCCCCGAACCGTCCTGAACCGGAAGGAGAAGGAGCCCCATGAGCAAGCGCACCCTGATCCGCGGCGGACTCGTCGTCACCGCGGCGGAGGAGTCCCACGCCGACGTGCTCGTCGAGGACGGGCGGGTCGCCGCGCTCGCCTCGACAGGATCGGCCGCCGCCGAGGCGTGGACGGCGGAACGGGTCATCGACGCGAGCGGCATGTACGTGATCCCCGGTGGCGTCGACGGGCACACGCACATGGAGATGCCCTTCGGCGGCACCTACGCGTCCGACACCTTCGAGACCGGCACCCGTGCCGCCGCCTGGGGCGGCACCACGACGATCGTCGACTTCGTCGTGCAGAGCGTCGGGCGGGGCCTGCGCGAGGGCCTCGACGCCTGGCACGCGAAGGCCGAGGGCAACTGCGCGATCGACTACGGCTTCCACATGATCCTCGCCGACGTCAATGAGGACACCCTCAAGGAGATGGACCTCCTCGTCGGCGAAGGCGTCACGAGTTTCAAGCTCTTCATGGCCTACCCGGGGGTCTTCTACTCCGACGACGGCCGCATCCTGCGCGCGATGCAGCGGGCGGGCGAGAACGGCGGCCTCACGATGGTGCACGCCGAGAACGGCATCGCGATCGACGTCCTCGTCGAACAGGCGCTCGCCGCGGGCCGTACGGACCCGCGCCACCACGGCGAGGTCCGCAAGACCCTCCTGGAGGCGGAGGCCACGCACCGCGCGATCCAGCTGGCGCGCGTCGCGGGCGACGTACCGCTCTACATCGTGCACGTCTCCGCCGAGGAGGCCCTCGCCGAGATCGCCGCCGCGCGCGACACGGGCCTGCCCGTGTACGGCGAGACCTGCCCGCAGTACCTCTTCCTGTCCACCGACAACCTCGCCGAACCGGACTTCGAGGGCGCCAAGTACGTGTGCTCGACGCCGCTGCGCCCCGAGGAGCACCAGGCGGCGCTGTGGCGCGGACTGCGCGCCGACGACCTCCAGGTCGTCTCGACCGACCACTGCCCCTTCTGTTTCAGCGGGCAGAAGGAACTGGGCCGGGGCGACTTCTCGAAGATCCCCAACGGGATGCCCGGCGTCGAGCACCGCATGGACCTCCTCCACCAGGCCGTCGTGGACGGCCACCTCAGCCGCCGCCGCTGGATCGACCTCGCCTGCGCCGCCCCCGCCCGCATGTTCGGCCTGTACCCGAGGAAGGGCACGATCGCCCCCGGCGCGGACGCCGACATCGTGATCTACGACCCGCACGCCGAGCAGGTCCTCTCGGCAGGCACGCACCACATGAACGTCGACTACTCGGCCTACGAGGGCAAGCGTGTCACGGGCCGCGTCCGCACCGTCCTCTCGCGCGGCGTCCCCGTCCTGGAGGACCGCGAGTACGTGGGCCGCGCGGGGCACGGGGTGTACGTGCCGAGGGGACTGAGCGCCTACGGGAGCTGACCCGGCGCGCGGCGCGGCGGCAGGGGGCGGGACCCGTACGGGCACGGAGCCTTCGGAGCCCGATTGGCCCCCTTCGCGCGGTATCGTCCGACACCATCGTGCGCACCCTCGTCCGCGGTCCGGCCGTAGGACGCCACCTCAGGAGCCCCGACCACAGGAGCAGTTGTCTTGGACTTCGGACTCGTTCTCCAGACCGACCCACCGGCCTCCACCGTCGTCGACCTCATGCGCCGCGCCGAGCGGCAGGGCTTCACGCACGGCTGGACCTTCGACTCCGCCGTCCTGTGGCAGGAGCCCTTCGTCATCCACAGCCAGATCCTGGAGCACACCGAACGGCTCGTCGTCGGCCCGATGGTGACCAACCCGGGCACCCGCACGTGGGAGGTCACCGCCTCGGCCTTCGCGACGCTCAACGACATGTTCGGCAACCGCACCGTGTGCGGCATCGGGCGCGGTGACTCCGCGATGCGCGTCGCGGGGCGCCCGCCGAACACCCTCGCGCGCCTCGGCGAGGCGATCGACACGATCCGCGACCTCGCCGAGGGCCGCACGGCGCGGCTCGGCGACACGGAGGTGCGCCTGCCGTGGGTGCGGGACGGGCGGCTCCCGGTCTGGGCCGCCGCGTACGGGCCGAAGGCGCTCGCCCTCGCCGGTGCCCGCGCCGACGGCTTCATCCTCCAGCTCGCCGACCCCTACCTCACGGCCGCGATGGTCGAGCAGGTCCGTACCGCCGCGTCGGACGCGGGCCGCGACCCCGGCGCCGTCACGATCTGCGTCGCCGCGCCCGCCTACGTGGGCGAGGACCTCGCCCACGCGCGCGAGCAGTGCCGCTGGTTCGGCGGCATGGTCGGCAACCACGTCGCCGACCTCGTCGCCCGCTACGGCAGCGAATCCGCCTCCGTGCCCTCCGAGCTGACCGCGTACATCGCGGGTCGCGAGGGCTACGACTACCGCCACCACGGCCGCGTGGGCAACAGCTCGACCGACTTCGTGCCCGACGAGATCGTGGACCGCTTCTGCGTCCTCGGGCCGGTCGAAGCCCACATCGAGAAGCTGCGCGAACTGCGCGCCATCGGCGTCGACCAGTTCGCCGTCTACGCGATGCACGACGCGCGCGAACAGCTCATCGACGTGTACGGAAAGGACGTCATCCCGGTCCTCAACTCCTAGCGCACACCCCGACCGCACACCCCGGCCGCACATCCCGGCTCCACACCCCGACCGCACACACCACCGCGCACCTGGACACCCGCACCCGCGCACCCGCACCCGCACCCGCACGGCACCCCACGGCACCCGAGCACGGCACCGCATCCTCCCCGCACCGTTCTCCCCGAAGGGTCCGCCATGACCGACGCCATCGGCACCCCGCCGGGCACCCCACCCGGCCCTCCGTCCCCCGCCCACGCGGCCACCGCGCCGGGCCAGCACCTCACTCCCGACGGCCGTGTCGCACTCGACCCGGGTGCCTTCCCCGCCGACTCGCCGCACGCCAACGAGGACCTGCGCCCGATCCCCGTCGCCCAACGCCACTGGGGCACGTACAACTTCACTGCGCTGTGGATCGGGATGGCGCACAACATCCCTTCCTGGACGCTCGCTTCGGGACTCGTCGCGCTCGGCATGGACTGGAAGCAGGCCGTCCTCACCATCGCCCTCGCCAACGTCGTCGTCCTGCTCCCGATGCTGCTCACCGGACACGCGGGCCCCAAGTACGGCATCCCCTTCCCCGTCCTCGCGCGCGCCTCCTTCGGGCTGCGCGGCGCGAACCTGCCCGCGCTCCTGCGCGCCGCCGTGGCCTGCGGCTGGTTCGGCATCCAGACGTGGATCGGCGGGCAGGGTGTCTTCGTCCTGCTCGACAAGCTCCTGCCGGGGACCTGGGCGGGCGCCTCGCACGTGGGCGGACAGCCGTGGCCGCTGTGGGTCTGCTTCGGCATCTTCTGGCTGCTCCAACTCCTCATCATCCACCGGGGGATGGAGACGCTGCGGCGCTTCGAGAACTGGGCCGGGCCCTTCGTGTTCCTCGGCGCGCTCGCACTCCTCGTGTGGATGGCGAACGAGGCGGGCGGCTTCGGCCCGCTGCTCGACCAGCCGTCGAAGCTCGGCTGGGGCAGCGCCTTCTGGCCCGTCTTCTTCCCCGCGCTCATGGGCATGATCGGCTTCTGGTCCACGCTCTCGCTCAACATCCCCGACTTCACGCGCTTCGGGAAGGGCCAACGCGCCCAGGTCTGGGGCCAGTCGCTCGGCCTGCCCACCACGATGACGGCCTTCGCGCTCCTCTCCGTCCTCGTCACCTCGGGCTCGCAGGCCGTCTACGGCGAACCCGTCTGGGAGCCGGTCGACCTGGCGGCCCGCGCGGACAACACCTTCGGTCTGCTCTTCGCGTTGATCACGGTGCTCGTCGCGACGATCTCGGCGAACCTCGCCGCGAACGTCGTCTCACCCGCGTACGACCTCGCGAACCTCGCCCCGCGCTTCATCAGCTTCCGCACGGGGGCGCTCATCACCGGCGTGGTGGGCGTGCTCATCATGCCGTGGAAGCTCATCGCGACGCCGGAGCTGTACATCTACACGTGGCTGGGTGTGGTGGGCGGGCTGCTCGGCACGGTCGCGGGCATCCTCATCGCCGACTACTGGCTGGTCCGTGGCACTTCGTTGCACCTCGTGGAGCTGTACCGGCGCGACAGCCGCTACTGGTACCGCGGCGGCTGGCACCCCGCGGCGGTCGTGGCCTTCCTCGCCGGCGGCGTCCTCGCGGTCGGCGGCTCCCACTCGGCGCCCGGCAAGGGCCCCTTCCCCGAGGACGGCCTCGTCCCCCTCCTGAAGCCGCTCGCCGACTACGGCTGGGCGATCGGCTTCGCCTCCTCGCTCCTCGTCTACGTACTCCTCGCGGGGCGCGCGGGAAGGCGGGCGGAGCGGGCGTGAGAGGCGCGCGCGCCGGTACGGGGCCCGTGCCCCGTACCGCCCGTGCGGCCCCCCCGTACCGTCCGCACCGTCCGTACCGTCCGCACCGTCCGTACCGCCCGTACCGTCCGTACCGCCCGTACCGTCCGTACCGCCCGTACCGCCCGTGCGGCCCGGGCCGCTCCCGGCTGCGGCTCCCCGCCCTTGCGGTTAGCGTGGGCGGAGGGCTGGGCCCTCCCGGCCGGTCGGTCCCGAGCCGGAAGGACGTGTGCCATGCGAACGCCCCGTACCGGAACCCGTACCGCCGCGGGAACCACGCGGTGACCGCCGCCGAGCACGGGCTCGCTCCCGTCATGGCGGGCATCGCCGCGATGGTGTTCGATGTCGACGGAGTCCTCACCGACTCCGCGCGCGTCCACGCCGAGGCGTGGAAGGAGGCCTTCGACGCCTGCCTGCGGGAGCATCCCCCCGCCGACAAGGCACTCGACAAGCCCTTCGACGCCGCCGCCGACTACCTCCGCTACGTCGACGGCAAGCCCAGGGCCGACGGCGCCGCCGCCTTCCTGCACGCCCGCGAGGTGCCGATCCCGGACGGCAGCCCTGCCGATCCCCCCGGCACGGACTCGGTCGCCGCCGTCGCCGCGCTCAAGGACGGCATGTTCACGCGCCGCGTGCGCGAGAACGGCATCGAGCCCTTCCCCGGCTCCGTGCGGCTCCTGAAGGCCCTGCGCGCCGCGGGCATCCCGCTGGCCGCCGCCTCGTCCTCGCACCACGCCCGCGACGTCCTCGCGGGGGCCGGGCTCATCGACTACTTCGTGACCCTTGTCGACGGCGACGAGTCCCAGCGCCTCGGCCTGCCGGGCAAGCCCGATCCGGCGCTCTTCCTGGAGGCGGCGAAGCGGCTCGACGCCGAACCCGCGCACGCGGCCGTCGCCGAGGACGCCCTCGCCGGGGTCGAGGCGGGGCGGCGCGGCGGCTTCGGGCTCGTCGTCGGCGTCGACCGCGCCCACACCACCGACACCGCCAGGGACCTGCGGGAACACGGCGCCGACCTCGTCGTCGACGACCTCGCCGACCTTCTGCGCGCACCCGGCACCGACGGCAAGGAGTGACCACATGTCCGAGTGGACGTGGGAGTACGAGGGCTACGACCCCGCCGAGGAGACGCTGCGCGAATCCCTGTGCAGCCTCGGGAACGGCTACTTCGCGACCCGGGGCGCCGCCCCCGAGTGCGCCGCGGGCGGCGCGCACTACCCGGGCACCTACGCCGCCGGTGTCTACAACCGGCTCACCTCGGAGGTCGCCGGGCAGACCGTGTCCAACGAGGACATGGTCAACCTCCCCAACTGGCTGCCCCTGCGCTACCGGCTCACCCCGCCCGAAGGCGGCAGCGGCACCGACTGGTACACGCCCGACGACGCCGGGCTGCACTCCTACCGCCAGCTCCTCGACCTGCGCGCGGGCGTCTTCGAACGCCACCTCGTGTACGAGGACGCATCGGGCCGCCGACTGCGCGTGCGCCAGCTCCGCATCGTCCACATGGACGACCCCCATCTCGCCGCGCTGCGCACCGAGTTCACCGCCGAGAACTTCGACGGCACCCTCGAAGTCGAGTCCGCGCTCGACGCGGGCGTCACCAACGACGGCGTGGCCCGCTACCGCGAGCTGAATGGGCAGCACCTCGCCGAGATCAAGAGCGGCTACCCCGAGGACTGCACCGTGTGGGTCCGCGCGCGCACGGTCAGCTCGGGTATCACGGTGGCGGTCGCCGCGCGTACGTACAGCGGCGAGGGCCCCCCGTGCGCACCGCGCCCTTCCACCGGCAGCCCGCACCGGCCCGCGACCCGCCTGAACCTGGACCTGAAGCAGGGTGCGACGGCGACGGTCGACAAGATCGTCGCGCTGCACACCTCGCGCGACTCGGCGATCAGCGACCCGCTCGACGCCGCGCTCGACGGCGTGCGCAACGTGCCCGGCTGGGACCAGCTGCTCCTCGACCACCGCCTCGCCTGGCAGCGCCTGTGGCACCGCGCGCTCCTCGAAGTCCCCGACGAGGCCGGGCACATCCTGCGCTTCCACCTCTTCCACGTGCTCCAGACCGTGTCCCCGCACACCGCCGACCTCGACGCGGGCGTACCCGCGCGCGGCCTCAACGGGGAGGCGTACAGGGGACACGTCTTCTGGGACGAACTCTTCGTCCTGCCCTACCTCAACCTGCACTTCCCCGAGGTCTCCAAGGGCCTGCTCCGCTACCGGCACCGCCGCCTGAACCGCGCCCGCCGCCTCGCACGCGACGCCGGGTACGACGGCGCGATGTACCCCTGGCAGTCCGGCAGCGACGGCCGCGAGGAGACCCAGGAACTCCACCTCAACCCCAGCTCCGGGCGGTGGCTGCCCGACAACTCGCGGCTCCAGCACCACATCGGCTCGGCCGTCGCGTACAACGTGTGGAGCTACGCGCGCGCCACGGGTGACACCCGCTTCATGGAGCACGAGGGCGCCGAGATGCTCCTCCAGATCTCCCGCTTCTGGGCCTCGAAGTCCGAGTGGGACGGCGACCTCGGGCGCTACCGCATCCGCCGCGTCGTCGGTCCCGACGAGTACCACGACGCCTACCCCGACGCGGCCGAACCCGGGCTCGACGACAACGCGTACACCAACGTCACCGCCGCCTGGGTCCTCCAGCGGACCCTCGAATCGCTCGCCGCGCTCCCCGAGGAGCGCCGCGCGGAACTCGCCGAGCACACCGGGCTCGACGACACCGAACTCGCCCACTGGGACGACATCTCGCGCCGTCTCCACGTTCCCTTCCACCAGGGCGTCGTCAGCCAGTTCGACGGCTACGGGGAACTGCGCGAACTCGACTGGGTCGGCATGTCCACCAAGTACGGCGACATCCGCCGCCTCGACCGCGTCCTGGAGGCCGAGGGCGACACCGTCAACCGCTACCAGGCCTCCAAGCAGGCCGACACGCTCATGCTCGGCTACCTCTTCCCGCCCCGCGAACTGCGCGCGCTCTTCGCCCGGTTGGGCCACCGCCTCGATGACGAGACGTGGCGCCGCACCGTCGACTACTACGTGGCCCGCACGAGCCACGGTTCGACGCTCAGCGGACTCGTGCACGCCTGGGTGCTGGCCCGGGTGCGGCCCACGCAGGCGTGGGGCTTCTTCCAGGAGGCGCTGCGCGGCGACGTCGCCGACCTCCAGGGCGGTACGACGGGAGAGGGCATCCACCTCGGCGCGATGGCGGGGACGCTCGACCTCGTGCAGCGCTGCCTCACCGGGCTGCGCATCCGCTCCGACGGCGCCCTCAGCCTCGACCCCGTGCCCCAACCGGAGCTGTCCGGCTACGACTTCGCGATCCACTACCGCCACCTGTGGGGCGTGCGCTTCCGGATGCGCTCGGGCGGCCTCGACATCAGCCTCCCCGAGGCCAACCGTCCCTCGCTCGACATCCGCCTCGTGGACCGCACGGTGACGCTGCGCCCCGGCGACTCCTTCCACCTCACGCTGCCGGACGGGGACTGACGGGCCCAGTGGTGCGGGCAGGGGCCACGCGCGCCGGCTTCGCGCGTTCGCGGTACGTGGCCCCTGCCGCGCCGGTCCGCTCAGCGACCGCCCGACACCGTGAGCGGCACCCCGCCGCCGAAGGCCGCCGCGCCGGGCCGTTGCCACAGCCCCCGCGCCGCCAGCTCCGGCATCACCCCCTCGCCGAACCAGTACGCCTCCTCCAGGTGCGGGTACCCGGAGAAGATGAAGTGGTCCACGCCGAGCGCGTGGTACTCCTCGACGCGGTCGGCGACCTCCGCGTGACTGCCCACGAGCGCGGTCCCCGCGCCCCCGCGCACGAGCCCCACACCCGCCCACAGGTTGGGCGAGACCTCCAGGCTCTCGCGCGAGCCGCCGTGCAGCGCGAGCATCCGTCGCTGCCCCACGGACTCGCTGCGCCCGAGCGCCTCCTGCGCCGCCGCGACGGTGTCCGCGTCCAGGTCGTCGAGCAGCCCGCGCGCGGTGCGCCACGCCTCCGCGGACGAGTCCCGCGAGATCGTGTGCAGCCGGATGCCGAAGCGCACGGTACGGCCCTCGCGCGCCGCGAGCCCCCGCACCCAGTCGATCTTCTCGCGCACCTGCGCCGGCGGTTCGCCCCACGTCAGGTACACGTCCGCGTGACGCGCGGCGACCGGGCCTGCCGCGGCCGAGGAGCCGCCGAAGAACACCTCGGGCAGCGGGTCGGGCGGCAGCGCGGTGAGCCCGCCGTCGACCCGGTAGTGCTTCCCCTCGAAGTCGTACGGCTTCCCCGACCACGCCCCGCGCACGATGGACAGGAACTCGTCGGTGCGCGCGTACCGTTCGTCGTGCCCCACGTGGTCGCCGAAGCGCCGCTGCTCCGTCGCGTCCCCGCCCGTCACGACGTTGAGGAGCAGCCGCCCCCGCGTGACACGCTGGTACGTGGCGGCCATCTGCGCGGCGAGGACCGGCGAGAGCACCCCGGGCCGGAAGGCGACGAGGAACTTGAGCCGCTCCGTGTGCTGCGCCAGGGCGGCCGTCGTCAGCCAGGCGTCCTCGCACCACGTGCCCGTCGGGGTCAGCACGCCTTCGAACCCGAGGTGTTCGGCCGCCTTCGCGATCTGCGCGAGGTAGTCGATGTCCGGCGGCCTCACCCCGCTCACGGGCGTGACCCGCGCGCGGGACACGCCGCCGTCGGTGTAGGCGTGGCGGTCGACGAGGGTGCGGCCGTCGCCGCCCGTGGGCAGGAACCAGTGCAGGCGGACACTCATGACGAGGACTCCTTCACAGTGCGGGGCTCGGTGGTCGAGGGCGGGAGCCCTTCGTTGAACCGGGTGTCGGTGTACCGCGCGAAGTCGATGCGGCGCGGGATGAGGTCCAGCTCGGCGAAGGTGTCGGCGATGGCCTGCTCCGAGGCCACCACGTCCTTGTCCACGGCGACGGTGATCCGTGTCCCGTACGAGCGCTTCACGGCGGCGAGCGCCACCTCGTACGGCAGCCCCGTGTCCTTCGCCCAGACCTTCGCCCACGCCTCGGGGTGCGCCACGACCCATTTCTCGGCCCGCCGCAGCCGCTTCAAGTAGTCGGCGATCGCGGCCGACTTCTTCGCGTCCGACAGCGCGGAGGGCGCCGCCACCTGGAAGTTGAGGCCGTTCACGACTCCCCGGCCGTCGGTGAGGACCCGGCCCTGCTTCGCGGTGAGGACCTGCGAGGTGTACGGGTCCCACACGGCCCACGCGTCGACCTTGCCGCTCGTGAAGGCGGCGAGCGCGTCGGCGGGCTGGAGGTACTTGACCTTGACGTCGGAGAGCGTGAGCCCGGCCTTCCTGAGCGAGGCGACGAGCTGGAAGTGCGCGGACGAACCCTGCGCCACGGCGACGGACTTGCCCTTGAGCTGCGGGGCCTTCGTGAGCGGCGAGTCCGGCGGTACGAGGATCGCCTCGGCCGAGCTGTCCCCGTGCGAGGCCGCGACCACCGTGACCTTCGACCCGGCGCCCGCGGCGAAGACCGGCGGCGTGTTGCCGACGCCGCCGATGTCGACGGCCTTCGCGTTGACCGCCTCCAGGAGCGGAGGACCCGAGGTGAACGTCGACCACTTGATGCGGTAGCCGAGGTCGTCCAGCTCGCCGCTCGCGCGCAGCAGCGCTTCCGAACCTCCCTTCTGGTCACCGACGTCGAGGGTGACCGAGCCCTTTCCGTCGGTCCGCCCGGAGGAGCCGGAACCGGAGGTCGAGGCGGAGGAGGAGGCACCGCAGGCGGAGGCGAGGAGCGCGAGCGGGACGAGGAGGAAGAGGGCGGGCGTCAGGCGGCGTGGGCGGGGTGTACGGGGTGTACGGGGTGTACGGGGTGTGCGGGGTGGCATGAGGAGTCCGATCGGGTGGAAGGGGAGGGGCGCACAGGCCCGGGTCGCGTCCCCCGCGCGCTCAGGCGCGGGCTTCTTCGGCGGTGGCCGTCGGGGTGACCCCGAGCCGCTCCAGGAGATCGGCGCGGAGTGCGGAGAAGCGCGGGTCGGTCAGCTCGCGGGGCCGGTCGAGCGTGACGGGCACCTCGTGGGCGATGGTCCCGCCGTCCATGACGAGGACACGGTCGGCGAGCAGGACCGCCTCCTCCACGTCGTGCGTGACGAGGAGCACCGCGCAGCCGTGCCGCTGCCACACCTCGTCCACGAGCCGCTGCGCCTTGATCCGGGTGAGCGCGTCGAGCGCCCCGAACGGCTCGTCCAGAAGCAGGAGTTCGGGCTCGCGCACGAGTGCCCTGGCCAGCGAGGCGCGCTGGGCCTCGCCACCCGAGAGTGTCTTCGGCCACGCCCCCGCCCGCTCGCCCAGGCCGACCTCGGCGAGGGCCCGTTCGGCGCGGGAACGGTCGAGCGGCCCGTCGAGCCCGAGCAGGACGTTGCGCCACACGCGCTTCCACGGCATCAGCCGGGGCGACTGGAAGGCCACGGCTCTGCGCCGGGGCACGAGAACGGTCCCCTCGATCTCCCGGTCGAGGCCCGCCAGAATCCGCAGCAGCGTGGACTTCCCGCAGCCGCTGCGCCCCAGCAGCGCCACGAACTCCCCCGGACGCACGGTCAGATGGAGCCCGTCGAGTACGGGGCGCCCGTCGAAGACGCGGCTCAGCCCTTCGACCCGGACGGCCGCACCCGGGGCGCTCGCTCCCCGGGCCCGCGCGGGGGTCACCGGCCGGTGAACGTCGGTCGCCATTGCAACAACAGCCTTTCGAGAGCGCGGACGACGAAATCGGCGAGGAGGCCGAGGAAGGCGTAGACGATGAGGCACACGACGATGACGTCGGTGCGCAGGAAGTCCCGCGCCTGCACCATGAGGAAACCGATGCCCGAGTCCGCGTTGACCTGTTCGGCGAAGACCAGCGCGAGCCACGCGATCCCCAGCGAGAAACGCAGCCCGGTCATCGCGCCCGGCAGCGCCCCCGGCAGGACGACGTGCCTGACGAGGCCCCAGCGCGAGAGGCCGAGCGACTCACCGGCCTCGATGAGCTGCGCGTCGACGCCCCGGATGCCCGCGTAGACGTTGAGGTAGAGCGGGAAGGTCACACCGAGCGTGATGATGGCGACCTTGGGGGTCTCGCCGATCCCGAACCAGATGATGAAGAGCGGGATGAGTCCGACGAAGGGCACGGTGCGCAGCATCTGCACACTCGCGTCCACCAGGTCCTCACCGGCCCGGAAGAGCCCCGAGAGCAGCGCGAGCCCGACCCCCACCACGAGCCCCAGCAGCAGCCCGAGGGCGACGCGCTGGAGCGAGACCAGCATGGCGGAGGGCAGGGAACCGTCGGCGACGAGATCGGCGCCGACACGGGCGATGGTCGCGGGCGGGGCGAGGATGTGCGCGGGCAGCGCTCCGCTCGCGCTCAGCACCTCCCACACCGCGAGCAGCAGCAAGGGACCCGAGGTGCGCCGCAGCCAGCGCGGTACGCGCGCCCGCCGCCCGGCGACGGCGGCCAGCGGCACGAGTTCGGGGTCGTCCGCCGCCCGCGCGGTATCGGATTCCGGCTTCCCGTCGGCCGGCGCGGCGGCTACGCCGGAGCCTTTGCCTGCGCCTGTCTCTGTTCCTGTGTCCGGGGTTGGTACTGCGTCTGCGTCTGCGGTGACGGGGACGGGGGTGGGGGTGGGGCCTGGTGGGGGATGGCCGACAGTCATGACGTCTCCAGGGAGGCGATGCGGGGCCGGGCGATGGCGTCGGGGCACGCCGAGGACCCGCGTGGGTGCGGGCGGTTACCCGGCGCTCGGACGAGGAACCGGGGCGGTACGCGGCGCCGCGGGCGCGCCGGGACACCGGCACACGGGTACGCCTCGGCGCACGGCCCGGTTGATCAGGTCGCGGGAAGGCGGGAGAACGAGGGGGAGAAAGGCGTCAGCGGTCGCGACGACACGCGGCCGAGGCCACCAGCAGCAGGTCGATGTGACCACGCGAGGTGAGCAGAGCTGAACGCAACATGCCGCCGAACGTAGCGAGGTGGGCCACAGGCGGTCAACGGGCGTCTCGACAGCCGGACGGTCGCGCCGAGGCGTGCGGGGGAGCGGGGCCCGTACCCGCTCGGAAAAGGACGACGCGGACGCCCCCGTGGGGAACGTCCGCGTCATGAGGGCGGGTCGTGCGCGCGGACCCGGGAGCGGTGCGACCGCCCCGGTCCGCGCGGACCCGTCAGGGGACCCGCGCCGTCCACTCCTCGGAGTCGAACTTCGTCCGCGCCAGTTCACGCGCCCGCGCCATCTCCTCCTCCGTCACGGAGCCCTCCGCGAGCCCGTACCGGCTGCGGAAGGAGGCGACCATGTTGGCGATGACGGCCTCGCGCGGCAGACCCGTCTGGCGGCGCAACGGGTCGACGCGCTTCTTGGCGCTCGTCGTGCCCTTGTCGGAGAGCTTCTCCTTGCCGATGCGGAGCACCTCGGTCATCTTGTCGGCGTCCATGTCGTACGCCATCGTGACGTGGTGCAGCACGGCGGGCACGCCGCCCTGCGGCGCGGCGACGCGGCGCTGCGCGGCACCGGCGATCTTCCCCGCGTCGGTCGCGATGTCGTTGAGCGGCTGGTACCACGCCTTGATGCCCATGTCGCCCAGGGCGGAGAGCACCCAGTCGTCGAGGTAGGCGTAGCTGTCCGCGAAGGACAGGCCCTCGACGAGCGCGCTCGGCACGGAGAGCGAGTACGTGATGCTGTTGCCCGCCTCCATGAACATCGCCCCGCCACCCGTCACGCGGCGCACCACCGTCACGCCGTGCTTGGCCGCGCCGTCCGGGTCCACCTCGTTGCGCAGCGACTGGAAGCTGCCGATCACGACGGCAGGGTCCTGCCACTCCCACACCCGCAGCGTCGGCGGGCGGTGCCCCGCGGCGACCTCCTGCGTGAGGATCTCGTCGAGTGCGAGGTGCAGGCCCACGGGCTGCGGCCCGTCGTGGATGAGCTGCCAGTCGTAGTCGGTCCAGTCCGTCGCCCGCGCGAGCGCCCGGCGCACCGCGATGCCGATGCCCTCGGCGGTCAGCCCGTACATGACCGTGCCCGGCGGCAGCGCGGCCTGCACCCGCGCGGCGAGCCCGCTGCCGTCCGTGCCGGACGGGGCGCCTTCCAGCGCCGCGTTGATCGCGTCGATCGCCTCGTCGGGTTCGAGGAAGAAGTCCCCGGCCACGCGCACGTCGCGCAGGACCCCGCCCTCCTCGTCGAGGTCCACCACCACGAGCTTCCCGCCCGGGATCTTGTACTCACCGTGCACGGCCGCCGCCTCCAACTGTTCCGGGCCCGGGACGGGCACTTCGGTCATTTCCCTGCGGACAGGGCAACGTTAGCGGGGGGTGCGGGATTCCCGTGGCGGGGGTGACGCGTGGCGGGGCGGGAGACAGCGACCGTGCCCGGCGCCCGCCGTTCCCCTGCCCGCAAGCCCCCGTTCCCCCTCCTGCTCCCGGTTGTCAGTGCCCCGTGCTCTCATGAACCCATGCTCGAAGACCTGCGCGATTCCGCCCCGGCCCACCCCGCCGGCCGCGCCGTCGCCGTTCCCGCCTCCGCCGCGCCGCTCGCCGCCCGCCTCGACACCGGCCTCCTCGCCGCCGTCGAGGCCGCCGTGCGCGCCGCCGTCGACCGCGCCGTACTGCCGCGCTTCCGCCACCTCACGGACAGCGAGGTCAGCACGAAGTCAGGCCCCCACGACCTCGTGACCGTCGCCGACCGCGAGGCCGAACAGCTCCTCACCGAGAGCCTGCCCGCCCTCCTGCCCGGCTCCGTCGTCGTCGGCGAGGAGGCCGTCGCCGAGGACCCGGGCAGGTACGAGGCGCTGCGCGGCGCCGCGCCCGTGTGGATCGTCGACCCGGTCGACGGCACCCGCCAGTTCGTCCGCGGCGAGCCCGGCTTCTGCACGCTCGTCGCGCTCGCGCTCGAAGGCGAGGTCGTCGCCTCCTGGACGTACGCGCCCGTCCTCGGCCTCATGGCCGTGGCCGTGCGGGGCAGGGGCGCCCAGCTCAACGGCGAGCCCCTGACCCGTACGGCCGCCGTGCCCGGCGAGCCGCTGAGCGTCGCCTGCTCGCACCCCGACTACACGACAGGACCCCAGCAGGCCCAGCTCCGCCGCCTCGACGTGCCCGGCCTCGCGCCGCGCCCCTGCGGCTCCGCAGGGCTCGAATACCTCGCCGTGGCGCGCGGCGAACTCGACGCCACGGCCTTCGGCTGGGAGCTGGCCTGGGACCACGCGGCCGGGCTCCTCCTCGTCGAGGAGACCGGCGGGGCGCACCTGACGACCGACGGCGCCCCGTTCCGTATCACCGGGGGCAACGCGCTGCCCTTCACCACCGCGCGCGACGCGGCCACGGCCGAGCGCGTCCGCGCGCTGCTGGCGGGCGAGACGAGGGACAGCGCGGCGTGAGGGAGCGTCAAGGGCCGGGAAAGCGTGGCTTCGGGCGGTGCCCCGCGGCATATCCTGACCGCCGGGCCGTCGGCTGACGTGAGGAGTCCGAAGGTGTCGACTTTGCTGGACGCGGTCGTCGTGGGAGCGGGACCCAACGGGCTCACCGCCGCCGTCGAACTGGCCCGCAGGGGCCTCTCCGTCGCCGTCTTCGAGGCCGCGTCCGAGGTCGGCGGCGGCGCGCGCACCGAGGAGCTGACCCTCCCCGGCTTCCACCACGACCCCTGCTCGGCCGCCCACCCTCTCGGCATCGCCTCGCCCGCCTTCCGGGCGCTGCCCCTCGCGCGGTACGGGCTGCGCTGGCTCCACCCGGAGCTGCCGATGGCGCACCCGCTGCCCGGCGGCGACGCCGCCGTGCTCGCCCGGTCCGTCGGCGAGACCGCCGCCTCGCTCGGCGCGCGCGACGCGGGCACGTACCGGCGCCTCGTCACCCCGCTTTTGCGGCACTGGGACGCCGTGCTGCGCGACTTCATGGCGCTCCCCTCCACCGCGCTGCCCCGCGACCCGCTCGCCCTCGCCCGCTTCGGCGTCGCCGGGCTGCCCCCCGCCCATGTCCTCCTCGCCCGCTTCCGCGAGGACCGCGCCCGCGCGCTGCTCGCCGGGCTCGTCGGCCACGTCATCGCCCCGCTGAGCGGCCCGGCGACCTCCGCCGTGGGGCTCCTCTTCGCGCTCGCCGCGCACGCGCGCGGCTGGCCGGTCGCCGCGGGCGGCTCAGGCGCGATCACCGGCGCCCTCGCCGCGTACCTCAAGAACCTCGGCGGCACCGTGGAGACCGGCTTCGAGGTCCGCCGCCTCGACGACCTCCCGCCCGCGCGCGCCTACCTCTTCGACACCTCCCCGCACGCCCTCGCCCGCATCGCCGGGCTCGGCGACCGCGCCTACCCGCGCTACCGCTACGGTGCCTCCGTCTTCAAGCTCGACTACGCACTCGACGGGCCCGTCCCCTGGACCTCCGAGGCGGCCCGCCGCGCCGGTACGGTGCAGCTCGGCCCCGGCAGCCACGACATCTCCCGCGCCCTTGTGAACGTCTCGCGGCGCGGCGTCCCGCCCGCCGACCCCTTCCTCATCACCGTCCAGCCGAGCCTCGTCGACCCGGGCCGCGCCCCCGAGGGCAAGCACGTCTTCTGGGCGTACGGGCACGTCCCGCACGGCTGGGAGGGCGACCTCACCGACGTCATCGAGCGCAAGATCGAACGCTTCGCGCCCGGCTTCCGCGACCTGATCCTCGCCCGTGCCACCGCGGGCCCACCCCAACTCGCCGCGCGCAACGCCAACTACGTCGGCGGCGACATCGCCTGCGGCGCGGCGAGCGGCCTCCAGCTCCTCTTCCGCCCCCGCCCCACCCTCCGCCCCTACGCCACCCGCCACCCCGCCGTCTTCCTCTGCTCATCGGCGACCCCGCCGGGCCCCGGCGTCCACGGCATGAGCGGCCACAACGCGGCACGAGCGGTGTGGCGAGCCCTGAGAGCGCGGGACGCGGCGCGATGACGAACGGGGACTGAGACACCGAGGGGTCCGGCCCCACGGGGCGCTCGCCCGCGAGACGCGGTCCTCCCACCCCGCCCGAGCCCCGGCGGCCCACGGGCGCCCCGGACGGCCGGCCCGGGAGACCTCGTTACCCGAACGACGGCCACCGCCATGCCGCCCACTGCCGCCACGTCGTCCAGCCCGCAGGCGGATCGTACGTCGCGGTCCCGTCGATTTCCGCCGCGTCGGGCTCCTGGAAGTGCGCTCGGCCGAAGGCGATCTCGGCCTCCGTCATCGGGAACGTCTCGCCGGGCGCGGTCGCCCGGCGGTGGGCGATGCGGGCGCGCCTGGTCTCCTCGGTGACCGGGAGGTGGACGATGCGGAAGCGAGCCCCCTCGGCCTCCGCCAGGCAGCGGATCGCGGAGCGCTCGGCGCGGGACCAGCATCCGTAGTCGAGGACGACGTGCGTGCCGAGCCGCACCGCCTCCAGCGCCAGCCACAGCAGCCGGCCCTCCAGCACGTCCCGTTTTCCGTCCGGGTCCGACGCGCCGAAGAGCGGGAGCATCCACTCGTCGGGCGTCAGGCGCAGGGCGCCGTGCTCCTCCGCGAGCCGCCGGGCTCGCGTCGTCTTACCGGCCCCGGGCAGGCCGACCAGCAAGAACAGGTCCGTCACGTCTCGTCCGGTTCCCCGGCCACGAGCCGGTCGTCGTGGCGCCGGTGCCGACCGCCGACGGGGAGGGCCCCGCGTACCGTGTCCGGGCGGCGCTGGACCGGCTGGGACCGCGTCGGGCCGGGGCATGCCGGCTTCTGGAGGGCTGAGGGACGCTCGTCGTTCGACCGCGGCGGGTCAGGGCGGTCCAGGATCTCTCGCACGCCGGAGGTCTACCACCGGGCCCGCGGCGCCGCGACGGGTTTTCCCGCCCCGAACCGCACCCCGCACGTCTCCCTCGGCGCCACCCGTCCCGCGTGCCAGGTCCGCGCTCTCACCCCGCCGCCTTCCCCAGCGCCTCCAGCACCGGCCGGATCAGCGGGTGGTCCTCCGCTCCGCAGCGCACCGCCGCGAAGACCCTGCGGGTGGGGGCCACGCCGTCCACCGGGCGGACCACGGCGCCGTCGAGGTCCATGCCGCGCAGCGCCGAGCGGGGGACGAGGGCGACGCCCGCGCCCGCCGCCGCGAGGGCGACGACCGCGCGGAAGTCGTCGGAGAGGTGCTCGATGGGCGGCTGGAAACCGGCGTGCTCGCAGGCGAGGACGACCACGTCGTGGCACGGGTTGCCGGGGAAGGGCCCGATCCACGGGTCGGCCGCGAGGTCGGCGAGCGGGACGCGTACGGCGGCCGTGAGGGGGTGGCCCGGCGGGAGGACCGCGTCGAAGGGCTCCGCGTAGAGCGGGACGCGGGTCAGGCGCGGGTCGTCGGCGCCCGGGGCGCCCCGGTACTCGACGGCCACGGCGACGTCCGTACGGCGGTCGAGCACCATCCGCAGGCTCGCGTCACCCTCGGCGTCCCTCACCCGTACCCGTATCCCCGGTGCCGTGTCGGTGAGGACGGCGAGCGCCGGGGCCACGACGAGATTGATGCCGGTCGCGAAGGACGTCACCGTGACGGTGCCGGAGGCGCCCGTGCGGTAGGCCGCCAGCTCGGCCTCCGCGCGCTCCAGCTGGGCGAGCACCGCGTGCGTGTGCGCGAGCAGGATCTCGCCGGGAGGCGTGAGCCGCACGCCGCGGGCCCCGCGCTCGACGAGCCGGTGCCCCGTCTCCTGCTCCAGGGCGCTCAGCTGCTGCGAGACCGCCGAAGGGGTCAGGTAGAGCGCGGCGGCGGCAGCGGTCACCGTGCCGTGGTCCGCCACCGCGCGCAGGATGTGCAGCCGCCGTGCCTCGATCATGGGAACGATTGTCGCAAATCGGCGGAGCGGGCGGCTCGGGACACTTCCCCGAGCCGCCCGCGCGAGGGGTCCCTCGCTCAGACCGCGGGCTTGTCCGTCTCCGAGGCCTCGCGCGCCGACACGAACGCGGCGACCGCGCGGTCGACGTCCTCGGCCGAGTGCGCGGCGGAGAGCTGCACGCGGATGCGTGCCTGTCCCTGCGGCACGACCGGGTACGAGAACGCGGTCACGTACACGCCGCGTTCGAGCAGCAGCTCCGCCATGCGGCCGGCGAGCGCCGCTTCGTGGAACATGACGGGCACGATCGGGTGTTCGCCGGGCAGCAGCTCGAACCCGGCTTCGGTCATCGCCGTGCGGAAGCGCGCGGTGTTCTCGCGCAGCCGCACGCGCTGGTCGGAGGCGCTTTCGAGGAGGTCGATGACCTTGAGCGAGGCGCCCGCGATGACCGGCGCGAGGCTGTTCGAGAAGAGGTACGGGCGCGAGCGCTGGCGCAGCAGCGCGACGATCTCGGCGCGCGCCGCCACGTAGCCGCCCGAAGCGCCGCCGAGCGCCTTGCCGAGCGTGCCCGTGATGATGTCGACCCGGTCGCTCACGCCCGCCAGCTCCGGGGTGCCGCGCCCGTTCTCGCCGACGAAGCCGACCGCGTGCGAGTCGTCGACCATGACCATCGCCTCGTACCGCTCGGCGAGGTCGCAGATCTCCTGGAGCGGCGCGAGGTAGCCGTCCATCGAGAAGACGCCGTCGGTCACGATGAGGCGGCGGCGCGCGTCGCCCGCCTCCTTGAGACGCTGCTCCAGCTCGGCCATGTCGCGGTTCGCGTACCGCAGGCGGCGAGCCTTGGAGAGGCGGATTCCGTCGATGATCGACGCGTGGTTGAGCGCGTCCGAGATGACGGCGTCCTCGGCGCCGAGCAGCGTCTCGAAGACACCGCCGTTCGCGTCGAAGCACGAGGAATAGAGGATGGTGTCCTCCTGCCCGAGGAAGGCGGACAGACGCTCCTCCAGCTCCTTGTGCACCTCCTGCGTGCCGCAGATGAAGCGGACCGAGGCCATGCCGTAGCCCCAGCGGTCGAGCGCCGCGTGCCCGGCGGCGATGACCTCGGGGTTGTCGGCGAGGCCGAGGTAGTTGTTGGCGCAGAAGTTGAGGACCTCGCCGGGGCGGCCCCCGGCGGTGACGTCGACGGTCGCCGACTGCGGGGTGCCGATGACGCGCTCGGGCTTGTAGAGGCCCTCGGCGGTGATCTCGTCGAGAGTGGCACGCAGCTGGTCGCGCACGGAGCCGAACATGGGGTTTCCTCCGGAGGGGTGGGTGCGGGGGCGGTACGTAGCGATCAGGCCGTACGGGAGCGGCTCACGTGGTCCAGTCCATGACGACCTTGCCGCCGTGCCCGCTCGCGGCGTCGGCGAACGCGGCCTCGAACTCGGCGGCCGGGTAGCGGCCCGTGATGACCGGGGCGAGGTCGAGGCCGCCTTCGAGGAGGACGGACATCGCGTACCACGTCTCGAACATCTCGCGGCCGTAGATGCCCTTGATCGTGATCATCGAGGTGACGATGCGGGCCCAGTCGACGGCGAACTCCTGCGAGGGCAGGCCGAGCATCGCGATCCTGCCGCCGTGCGTCATGTTGGCGAGCATGTCGCGCATCGCCGCCGGGTTCCCGGACATCTCCAGGCCGACGTCGAAGCCCTCGCGCAGGCCCAGGAGGCGCTGGCCGTCCGCGATGGACGCCGAGGAGACGTCGAGCGCGAGATCCGCGCCGACCTTGCGGGCCAGGTCCAGCCGCGCCTCGCTCACGTCGGTGATCGCGACGTTGCGCGCCCCCGCGTGCTTGGCGACGGCCGCCGCCATGAGGCCGATGGGGCCCGCGCCCGTGATGAGCACGTCCTCGCCGACGAGCGGGAAGGACAGCGCGGTGTGCACGGCGTTGCCGAAGGGGTCGAAGATGGCGGCGATGTCGAGGTCGACCGGGTTGCGGTGGACCCACACGTTGGAGGCGGGCAGCACGACGTACTCGGCGAAGCAGCCGTCGCGCCCGACGCCGAGCCCGACCGTCGCGCGGCACAGGTGGCGGCGGCCCGCGAGGCAGTTGCGGCACTTGCCGCACACGAGGTGACCCTCGCCGCTGACCAGGTCCCCCGCCGCGATGCCGTTGACGTCGCGGCCGACCGAGACGACCTCGCCGGAGAACTCGTGACCGACGACGAGCGGCGCGCTGACGGCCTGCTGGGCCCAGCCGTCCCAGGCGCGGATGTGCAGGTCGGTGCCGCAGATCCCGGTGCGCAGCACCTTGATGAGCACGTCCCCGGGACCGGCCTCGGGCTCCGGGACCTCCACGAGGCTCAGTCCGGGCTCCGCCTTCTCCTTGACCAGTGCCTTCACTCCGGCGGCTCCTCTTCTGTGCTCTGTGCGCGCCGTACCGCGCGGCCGCGGGGGCCGGTGGCGGTACGGAGGGGTGGGGGACGGCCGCGGCCCGCGGAAGGGTGCGCACGACCGGCATCAAGATCCTGCCGCTCCGCACGCCACCCGGTCCATCGAGGTTTTCTTAACCGCGCCTGCGGCTTTCCTACAGGCTGCGCGGGCGAGTGGGCGTGTGCGGCACGCCGTCCCCCGCGGGGCTCAGCGCGGCGGGAGGTCGTTGAGGAGGATCTGGAAGAGCTTGTGGTCGCGCCAGGCGCCGTCGATGTGGAGCATGCGGGGGGCCACGCCGAACTCGGTGAACCCGGCCTTCGCGAGGACGCGCTGCGAGGCGAGGTTGTCGAGCAGGGTCCCTGCCTCCAGACGGTGCAGGCCGAGCACGTCGTCGGCGTACCGGACGACGAAGGCCGCCGCGGCGCCGGTCAGGCCGCGGCCCGCGTACTCCTTGTCGACCCAGTAGCCGAGGTTCGCGCTGTTGAGCGGGCCGCGTACGAGCTGCGTCAGCGTGATCGTGCCGACGATGCGTTCGCCGTCCACGAACACCCAGCCGAAGAGCGTCCCTGCCTCCTGCGCGGCGAGCTGGTTGGCGAGCCGCTCGCGCTGCCCCGCGAGCGTGTAGAACTCCTCGGTCCGCACCGGTTCGAACGGCCGGAGGTGGTCGCGGTTGCGCACGTAGGCGTCGAGGAGCGCGGGGGCGTCGCCCCCGGCCAGCGGGCGCAGGAGGATGCCCGCGGAGAGGATGGTGTGATCATCGTTCGACATGCCAGGAGGCTATCCGGCCGGCGAGAACGCCGTACGGGGCGGGGACGTGGCCCCGCGGAGCCCCGGCCCCGTACGGCGTGCGCTCACTGCCCGCCGAGCCCCGTCGTCGCCACCGACTTCACGATCTGGCGCTGGAAGACCATGAAGACGATCACGAGCGGCAGCGAGGCGAGCATCGCGGCCGCCGCCGACTGCGCGTACTGGAGCCCGTAGGAGTCCTTCACCGTCGAGAGACCGACCGGGAGCGTCATGAGGTTCGGGTCGCTCGTGCTGATGAAGGGCCACAGGAAGTTGTTCCACGTCGTGATGAACACGAAGATCGCGACCGCGGCGAGGATCGGGCGCGAGAGCGGCAGCACGATGCTCCAGAAGACCCGCAGGCTCCCCGCCCCGTCGATGCGCGCCGCCTCCTCCAGCTCGCGCGGCACCCCGTCGAAGAAGCGCTTCAGGATGAACACCATCGCGGGCGCCACGACCTGCGGCAGGATCACCGCCCAGTACGTGTCGGCGAGGTGTGCGGTGATCATCTCGCGGAACAGCGGCACGATGAGGATTTGCGGCGGCACCATGATCGACGCGAGCGTCAGCGCGAGGAGCACCTTGCGGCCCCGGAAGAGGGTGCGCGAGAAGCCGTACGCGGCGAGCGCCGAGACGGCGACGGTCAGGGCCGTCACGACGACCGTGACGAGCAGGCTGTTGAGCCCCCACAGGGGAAGGTTCCCCTGGTCGAGGATCTTGCGGTACGCGCCGAGCGTGAAACCGTGCGCGGGTATCCAGCCGTCGTCGGGGGTCGCCGCGTCCGTCTCGCTCTTGAAGGACGTCACGAGCCCCCACGCGAGCGGAAGCAGCCACAGCACGGTCGCCACGAGCAGGGCGAGCAGCGCGATGACCTTCGGCAGCGGTCCGGAGCCGAGCACGGGCCCGGGGCGTACGGAGAAGCGCTGCCCGCGCGGGACGGGCGAGGTCGAGCGACGGGGCGGGGACACGGGCGGCCGCCCGGCGGACGGAACGGTCTGGGTGCTCATGTGTCACGCCTCCTTGCGCGAGAAGAGCTTGAACTGCGCGAGCGAGAGGATCACGAGGATCGCGAAGAAGACGTAGCTGATGGCCGAGGCGTAGCCGAGCCGGTAACCGGTGAAGCCGGTGTCGTAGATGTACTCCAGGATCGGCCGCGTCGAGCCGTTCGGGCCGCCGCGCGTCAGCAGGTAGATCTGGTCGAACACCTTGAGCGAGGCGAGGATCTGGAGCACGGCGATGAGCCCCGTCGTGCGCGTGAGCTGCGGCAGCGTGATCGACCACAGGCGCCGCCAGGCGCCCGCGCCGTCGAGCGCCGCCGCCTCGTAGAGGTGGTCGGGGACGGCCTGGAGGGCCGCGAGGTAGAGCAGGAAGTTGAAGCCCGCCGTCCACCACACCGTGACGAGGACGACCGCGTACATCGCCCACTTCTCGTCGACGAGCCAGCCGATACTGTCGAGACCGATCGCGTTGAGGAAGTTGTTGACCAGTCCCAGATCGGGCTGGAACATCATCGACCACACCTGCCACACGACGGCGACGGGCAGCACGTACGGCGCGAAGAACGCGAACCGCCACAGCCACTGCCCGGGCAGGTTCGCGTGCACGAGGAGCGCCATCGCGAGCGCGAGCACGACGAGCGGTACGGAGGAGAGCACCGTGAAGACGGCGGTGTTGCCGAGGCTCTTCCACACCTCGGAGTCGGTGAGCGCCTCGGCGTAGTTGCCGAGCCCGGCGAAGGAGCCGTCACCGTGCCCGGTCAGGCTCGCGTCCGTGAAGCTCATCCACAGCCCGTAGCCGAGCGGGACGAGCAGGAAGAGCCCGAAGAAGATCATGAACGGGGCGACGAAGAGACCCCCCGAACCGCCTTTCGCCGAGCGCTTCCCGAGGCCGCGCGCGCCGCTGGCGCCGGCATCGGGAGGGGTGGCGGCCTCGGGCGCGAGGCTCGCGGGGCCCGTGGTGGGGACCGTACTCATCATTGAGCGCCTTTCTGTCCCGGTCAGGCCGGATTGGGCTTGGAGAGGAAGAAGTCGAGCCCGGAGAGCATCTCGGCGACCGTCCGCTGCGCGGAGTCGGCGCCGCGCACCCCCTGGAGGAGGGCACTGCACATCCGCGCCTGGAAGTCGGAGCCCGCGCCCGTGAACCACGCGGGCGGGTCGATCGCGGGGTGCTCGGCCGCGGGGGCGTACGAGGACTGCGGGTCGAGCTTCGCGTACGCCTTCGAGCCGACGACCGGCAGGTAGGCGGGGATGTGGCCTGCCTGCGCCCACGTCATGCTGCCCTTGAGGAGTTCCGCCACGAGCCGGTGCGCGTCGCGCCGCCGCCCCTCGTCCGCGTTGTCCTGGTGCGGCAGCACGAAGGAGTGGCTGTCGGCGTACGAGGCAGGCGAGCCGAACAGGGTCGGCATGGGCGAGGCCCCGAGGTCGAACTTCGCGCCCTGGAACGTGGGGAGTTCCCACTCGCCCGAGAAGATGAAAGGCGACTGCCCCGTGGTGAAGGCGGCGACCCCCGCCGGGTAGTCCATCGTCCGCGAGTCGACGGCCACCTTCCGGAAGAACTCCACCACGTCGGCCATCTTTCCCCGGTCGACGTCGGGCTTCCGGCCCGAGAGGCCGAACGGGGCACCGGTCTGGCTGTAGAGCCCCCAGAACATGCGCCACGCCTGCGCCGTGTCGTTGAACAGCCCCATGATCGGGCCGAGCTTCCCCTTCCCCTTGCGCAGCTGCTCGGCCATGTCGAGGAAGTGCGCGGGCGACTCGGGCGGCAGGAGCCGCCCGTCGCTGTCGAGCAGCCCCGCCTTGTCCATGACCGTGCGGTCGTAGAAGACGACGAAGGGGTGCGTGTCCAGGGGGATCGCGTACGGCTGCTTCTCGAACCGCCCGAGCGCGCGCACGCGCGGGTTGATCCGCTCCTGCGGGACGCCGAACTCTTCGAGGAGCGAGGTGTCCCACGGGTCGAGCAGCCCGCCCGGCGCGTATCCCGCGAGCCGGGAGAGGTGCATGATCGCGAGGTCGGGGGCGCGACCGCCCGCCGAGGCCATCGCGAGCTTCGTGTAGTACGCGGCGCCCCAGTCCAGGACCGTGTCCTCGGGGTCGAGCCCGGGGACGTCCTCGCGCACCTTCGCGAGCATCTGGCGCATGAGCGCCCCGTCGCCGCCCTGGAAGAGGTGCCAGAACCGCACTTTGCCCGCCGAGGAGGACACCGAGCCCGCCACCGAGCCGCAGGCGGCGAGCGCGGGCGCGAGCGCGGCGGCCGAGAGCCCGGCGAGGGCGCCGCGCAGCAGACCGCGCCTGGTCGTCGTGAGGGTCACCGCTCCTCCCCCGCGGGCGCGGTGTTCCCACCGGTGCTCGCGCTGGTGCTCTCGTAGGCCGCGGGCCGCAGCTGGGCCTCGCGCACCCGGCTCACGTCGAGCTTGTCCGTGCGGTCGAAGCGGTAGACACCGTTCTGCTCCTGGAAGACGTCCGTGAGCTGCGTGTAGCAGTAGCCGAACATGAGCGGGTCGTCGAGCAGGACCCCGGTGAGCCCCGTGAAGCGCGCGTGGAACTCCTCCTCGTCACGCGGCCGGTGGCCGTATCCCCACGACACGTCGCGGTCCTCGCCCGCCGCCGCCGCCTCCTCGGGGTTCCACCAGATGCCGCCGAACTCGCTGACGAAGTACGGCTGTCCGCGATACGGGAGCGACCACACCTGATCCGGGCTCTGGTCCTGCGGGTTCACGAACGGGGCGTCGTCGGCGAGACCCGCCATCTGCTTCGCGAAGGCGGCCGGGTCCTGCTCGTAGCTGTGCGCGTCGTACACGTCCGTCTCGGCGACGCGGTGCGCGTAGCCGGAGGCGTCGATGACGGGGCGCGAGGAGTCGGCGGCCTTCGTCGCGAGGAACATCGCCCGTGTCACGTCGTCGAGCTGGGTGCGGCGGTCGTGGAGGCGCTGGTGCGTCTCGTTGAGCGGGCACCAGCCGACGATCGAGGGGTGCGCCTGGTCCCGCTCCACGGCCTCCAGCCACTGGTGCACGAAACCGGCCGTCGGCTGCTGGTTGTCCCAGGCCGTGCCGCCGCCCGTGTGCGCGCCCCAGTCGCCGAACTCGCCCCACACGAGGTAGCCGAGCCGGTCGGCGTGCCACAGGAAGCGCTCCTCGAAGACCTTCTGGTGCAGCCGCGCCCCGTTGAAGCCCGCGGCGAGCGACAGCTCGATGTCGCGCACGAGCGCCGCGTCGTCCGGCGCCGTCATGAGCCCGTCCGGGTACCAGCCCTGGTCGAGCACGAGGCGCTGGAAGACGGGCTTTCCGTTGAGCAGGAACCGCTTCCCGTCGAGCGAGACCGCACGCAGACCCGCCGTGCACACGGCCCGGTCGACGACCTCGCCCTCGGCGTCGGTCACTTCGAGCAGGACCCGGTACAGGTGCGGGTCATCGGGCGACCACGTGCGCTGCCGCGCGGGCGGTACGGCGAGGACGAGGCGGGGCGCGAGGTCGAGATCGGCCCGTACCGCCGCCTGTGCCACCGTTCCCTCCGCGTCGAGCAGTCGCGCCCGTACGCGGTGCCCCGGCCGGTTGGCCGAGAGCGGAAGCTCCAGGTGGAAGCAGCCGCCCGCGAGGTCGGGCGTGACGCGCGGGCGGCGCAGGTGCACGTCGGCGACCGGTTCCAGCCACACCGTCTGCCAGATCCCCGTCACACGCGTGTAGTTGCACGCGTGGTTGGCGTACTCGGTGGACTGCTTGCCGCGCGCCTGCGGCCCGTGCGCGGCGTCCCGCGCCCGCACGACGACGACGGCTTCCTCACCGGGCGCGGCGACCCCGCCCAGATCCGCGCTGAACGGGGTGAAACCCCCGCTGTGCCGCGCCACCTCGGTGCCGTTGACCCACACCGTCGCGTCGTGGTCGACGGCGCCGAAGTGCAGGACGGGGCGGCGCCCCGCCCATTCGGCCGGGATCGTCACGGTGCGGCGGTACCACACGGCGTGCAGGAAGTCGGTGTCCCCGATGCCCGACAACGCGGACTCGGGGCAGAACGGCACCGTGATCCGCTCGGGCAGCTCCTGCCCGACGAGACCGCGTTCGAGACCGCTGTCACCGGGGTCGCGCGCGAACTCCCACGTGCCATTGAGATTCAGCCACTCCGCACGCGCGAAAGAGGGACGCGGGTACTCGGGCCGGGGCACTTCGGGACCGGCGTCGAGCGGATGCGGACAGATGCCGTCGTACTCGGGCATGAACTCTCCTCGCGGGGACACCACTTGGGACATCACTTGGTGGGATCTCATGTCAGCACTCGGATTACATCGTTGTAAAGAGGTGGTGGCGGGGTTTCCTGCGTGTGACGGAGGGACCACGGAACGCCCCGTTCCGAGGGTGCGGGCGAATGGGGGGAATTCGCGGGGATCGGGACGGGCGGGGGAGGGACGACGGGGAGGGGGGGCGGGCTGCTCGTGGGGTGCGTCCGGAGCGTCCGTGCGTCCGGGGTGTCCGGGGTGTCCCGTGGCCGCGGGCCCCGGGGCCCGCAGCCCGCGGGTTCCGGTTGCGCATCGCCATGTCGGATTTCCGCCAGCTCCGCCCTCCGGGATGCCGCATCCTTGAGGCATGTCAGCTACTCCAGGGGCGGCCCCAGAGGCCGCAGCGACCAGCGCCGTCGTCGGCGGCCCGCAGGGCGGGCTGCACGCCGACAGGGAGCGCTGCGTGCGCGCCGTGCGTTCGCGGGACGCGCGGTTCGACGGGTGGTTCTTCACCGCGGTCACGTCCACCGGTATCTACTGCCGTCCCAGCTGCCCGGCGCTCACGCCCCGGCCCGAGAACATGGTCTTCCTGCCGAGCGCGGCCGCCTGCCAGCAGGCCGGGTTCCGGGCCTGCAAGCGGTGCCGCCCCGACGCGAGCCCCGGCTCGCCCGAGTGGAACCACCGCGCCGACCTCGTCGCCCGCGCCATGCGCCTCGTCGCCGACGGCGTCGTGGACCGCGAGGGTGTGCCGGGACTCGCCGCGCGCCTCGGCTACAGCGCCCGCCAGATCGAGCGCCAGCTCAACGCGGAACTCGGCGCGGGCCCGCTCGCCCTCGCCCGCGCCCAGCGCGCGCAGACCGCGCGCCTGCTCATCGAGACGACGGCCCTGCCGATGGCGGACATCGCCTTCGCCTCCGGCTTCTCCTCGGTCCGCACCTTCAACGAGACCGTCCAGGAGGTCTACGCGCTCCCGCCCTCCGCCCTGCGCGCCCGCGCGGGGGCCACCGCCGAGCCCGGCGCCGGCACGGTACGCCTCCGGCTCCCGCTGCGCGGCCCCTTCACGCCCGACAACCTCTTCGGCCACCTCGTCGCGACCGCGGTGCCCGGCGTCGAGGAGTGGCGCGACGGCGCCTACCGCCGCACCATCGACCTCCCGCACGGCCCCGGCATCGTCGCGCTGAGCCCGATGCCCGAGTACGTGGACTGCCGCCTGCGCCTGCGCGAGCTGCGCGACCTGCCCGCGGCGATCAGCCGCTGCCGCCGCCTCCTCGACCTCGACGCCGACCCCGAGGCCGTGGACACGGCGCTCGCGGCCGACCCCGAACTCGCGCCGCTCGTGCGCAAGGCCCCGGGCCGCCGCGTCCCGAGGACGACGGACGAGGCCGAGTTCGCGGTACGGGCCGTGCTCGGGCAGCAGGTCTCCACCGCCGCCGCGCGCACCCACGCGGGGCGCCTGGCCGCCTCGTACGGTACGGAGGTCGACGACCCCGACGGCGGGCTCACGCACCTCTTCCCCGCCCCGGCCGCGCTCGCCGCGCTCGACCCCGAGCAGCTCGCGATGCCCCGCAGCCGCCGCCGCACGCTCCTCGGCCTCGTCGACGCGCTCGCCTCGGGCACTCTCGCGCTCGGCGCGGACAGCGACTGGGACCTCGCCCGCGCGCGCCTCGCCGAACTGCCGGGGATCGGCCCCTGGACCATCGAGATCATCGCCATGCGCGCGCTCGGCGACCCCGACGCCTTCCCCGTCACCGACCTCGGTGTCCGCCAGGCCGCCGAAGCGCTCGGGCTGCCCGCCACCCCCGCCGCGCTCACCCGCCGCGCCGCCGGCTGGCGCCCCTGGCGCGCCTACGCGACGCAGTACCTGTGGGCGACGTCCACGCACCCCATCAACGTCATGCCAGGTTCCTGACCCCCCCACCCGATCGTGAGGAAGTGTTCCCCGTGCGCCGACAGCACACCCTGACCGACAGCCCCTACGGCACGCTCACGCTCGTCGCGACGGACGGCGTGCTGAGCGGCCTCTACCTGCCGCGGCACCGCCACCGTCCCGCCGACGAGACCTTCGGCGAGCGCGACGCACGCCCCTTCGCTCCGGCACTCGACCAGCTCGGCGCCTACTTCGCCGGCGAGCTGACGACCTTCTACCTGCCGCTGCACCAGGACGGCACGCCCTTCCAGCGCACCGTCTGGGACGCGCTCGTCCGCATCCCGTACGGCGAGACCCGCAGCTACGGACAGCTCGCCACCGCCCTCGGCAAACCCAGCGCCTCGCGCGCCGTGGGACTCGCCAACGGCCGCAACCCGATCAGCATCATCGTCCCGTGCCACCGCGTCGTCGGCGCCGACGGAAGCCTGACGGGGTACGCGGGCGGCGTCGAGAAGAAGAAGGCGCTGCTCGCCTTCGAGCGGGCGCGTACGGGGGCGACGGCGGCCACGGGAAGCGGCCCGGTCGGCGAGGAGGCCCTGTTCGCGCTGAACTGAGCCCTGCGTCCTGAGGCCCCGGCCTCCGGCGGGACCGCCCCGCCCCCGCCCCCGCCCCGAGCCACGTCATGCCGTCGCGCGGCCCCCGATCCGCTCCAGGAGTTCCGGCAGCGCCGTGCCGATCGGCTCCCGGACCACCTCGCTCGCCAGGTGGTCGTACGGGGTCGGCTCGGCGTTGACGACGAGGAACCGGGCGCCGTGCCGCACGGCGAGTTCCACGAGCCAGGCGACCGGGTGCACCTGGAGCGTCGTGCCGACGGCGAGGAAGACGTCCGCCGCCTTCGTCACGGCGACGGCGCGCGAGCACCTGCGGATCGAGTGCTTCCCCGCACATGACGGTGGCCGGTTTCAGGACGCCGCCGCAGGTGGCGCGGGAGGGGTCGGGCTGCCCGCCGCGACCCGCGCGAGCGCCTCCTCCATCGGCCGCCGCGCGTGGCAGCGCACGCACGCCGTGCGGTGCGCGCTCCCGTGCAGCTCGAAGACCGTGCGCGGCGCGAGCCCCGCGCGCTGGTGCGGGCCGTCCACGTTCTGCGTGAGAACCCGCAGCGGGGCGCCCGCGCGCTCCAGGTCCACGATCGCCCGGTGCGCCGCGTTCGGCTCCGCCGCGCGCGGGGTGGCCGAGCCGCAACCGTCAGGCGCGTCGGCGCACGTCCGGATCGCCCACGTAGTCCTCGTACGTGACCAGGCGTTCCGCCTCGGGATCGCGCCGCCACACCCCCTGCGGCCCCCGGTAGTCGGGAATGCCGGAGTCCGTCGAGATCCCGGCGCCGGTGAGGAGGGCGAGAAGGGGGAGCCGGGTGGTCGTCATGGGGGCGAGCGGAGGACGGGGGCCGGGCGCGCGGCGAAGGGATTTCAGTCCTCCATCCCGGGCGGCAGCACCCCGTCCACCAGCTCCACCGTGCCCTCGCCGCGGTCGAGCACGTCGAGCGCCGCCGTGACGCGCGCCGCCGGCTGCCCGGGAAGGAAGTCGGCGAGGCGCGCTCTCGGCACCATGCGCCACGAGAGCAGCTCGGCCTCCTGGAGCCGGATCGCCCCGAGCTGCCGTTCGGTCAGCACCCCGCCGTCGTACAGGTGCATGACGATCGGGGGGCGCACGGGACTGCGTGACCAGTCGACCGCGAGGAGCCGCCCGAGCGGCAGGTCGAGCCCGATCTCCTCGCGCGTCTCGCGCCGCGCCCCCTCGCGCGGCGACTCGCCCGCGTCCGCCTCCACCGTCCCGCCGGGCAGACCCCACCCGGCCCGGTAGTTGGGCTCGACGAGGAGCACCCGTCCCTCCGTGTCCCTGAAGAGCGTCGCCGCCGCCGCGAGCACGTGGGGGAGGCCCGCGATGTAGTGCGTGTACGCGCTGTCCACTTCGTTCCGACTCACGGTCACCGACCTTAGTGGCCCCCGCACGGACCCGCCCGGTCCTCTGCCCACTCCCCGGACGCGCCCCGGCTCCCGCCCGCCGCGCCGGTTAGGGTCGCTGCGGCGTGCGCGACCGGGCCGGTCCGAGGGCGCGTACGCGACCGAGCAGCCGCGCGAAGGAGAGTTGTGACCGAGGAGCACGGGCACCCGAGGGTGCTGATCGCCGCCGACAAGTTCAAGGGCTCGCTCACCGCCGTCGACGTGGCCGAGCGCGTCGGCGCGGGGCTGCGCGCGGTGCGCCCCGGGATCGCCGTGGAGGCGCTGCCGGTCGCCGACGGGGGCGACGGCACGGTCGCCGCCGCCGTCGCCGCCGGCTTCACACGGCACGAGGTGGCCGTGACGGGTCCCCTCGGCGAGCCACGTACCGCGGCCTTCGCGCTGCGCGCGGACACCGCCGTCGTCGAGATGGCGGAGGCGAGCGGGCTCCAGCACCTGCCGGCCGGGCGCTTCGCGCCGCGTACCGCGACGACGTACGGGACGGGCGAGCTGCTGCGCGCCGCGCTCGACGCGGGCGCGAGGCGCCTCGTGCTCGGCGTCGGGGGCAGCGCGACCACGGACGGCGGCGCGGGGATGCTCACGGCGCTGGGCGCGCGGTTCACCGACGCGGCGGGCGCCCCCGTGGGCCCGGGCGGCGGAGGGCTCGCCGCGCTCGCGCGCGCGGACCTGAGCGGCCTGGACCCGCGCCTCGCCGCCGCCGATCTCGTCCTCGCCTCCGACGTCGACAACCCGCTGACCGGCGAACACGGCGCCGCCGCCGTCTACGGCCCGCAGAAGGGCGCCGACGCGGAGGACGTCGCCGCGCTCGACGCGGCGCTCGCGCACTACGCGCGGGTACTCGACGGGGGCGAGCGCGCGACGGCGCCCGGCGCGGGAGCCGCGGGCGGCGTCGGCTACGGGGCGCTCGTGGGGCTCGGCGCGCGTTTCAGGCCGGGCATCGACGTGCTGCTCGACGTGCTCGGCTTCGCGGCGGCGCTGGAGCGCGCGGACCTCGTCATCACGGGCGAGGGCTCGCTCGACGCGCAGACGCTGCGCGGCAAGGCGCCCGCCGGGGTCGCGGCCGCCGCCCGCGCGCGCGGCGTCGAGGTCGTCGCCGTGTGCGGCAGGCTCGCGCTGGAGGAGGCCGAGCTGCGCGCGGCGGGCATCGCGGCCGCGTACCCCCTCACGTCGATCGAACCCGACGTCGACACCTGTGTCCGCGAAGCGGGCCCGCTCCTGGAACGCCTCGCGGGCCGCATCGCGACCGAGCGCCTGTAGGACGGCGCGCGCGGCCGCGGTACGCGCGGCAGGCGCGGGGCCCGCGGCCGCGGTACGCGCGGGGCCCCGCACCTCTCGCGAGGTGCGGGGCCCTGGCACGTACCGGGAACGCCTACGGCAGCCGTACCGCGCGCGCCTCGCGACGGTTGCCCCGGAAGTTGTTGACCCGGCGCGCCGTCGCGAAGAGCGGGATGACGGCGGCGAGCACGAGCTGGAGCGCGCACCCCGTCTGGAGCAGCAGCTGCCCGCCGGGCGCGTCGAAGGCCCAGGCGGCGAGGAGCCCCATCGCCGCGACGATCCAGCTGAGCATCGCCCCGGCGAGCGGCCCGCGCGGCTTCGGGTACTCGACGCGGCTCACCATGAGCCACGCCGTCCCGATGATCGCGAGCAGCGTCGCCACGAACGGCAGTTCGAGGAGTACGACCGACACGACCGTGAGCGCCCCGAAGGGGCTCGGCATCCCCTGGAAGACGCCGTCACGCAGCGTCACGCAGGAGAAACGGGCGAGCCGCAGCACCACGGCGAGGAGCACGACGATCGCCCCGAGCGCGGCGACTCTCTGATGCGCGTCGTCCGCGACGAGCCCGTACACGAGTACGAAGTAGGCCGGGGCGAGACCGAAGCTGATCAGGTCCGACAGGTTGTCCAGCTCGGCGCCCATCGGCGAGCTGCGCAGCTTGCGGGCCACGAGGCCGTCGAAGAGGTCGAAGACCGCCGCGCACAGCATGAGGATCACCGCGGTCGCCGCCGAGTGACGCGCCATGCCGAACTCGTCACTGCCGGTGAGGTGCGGGATGAGGATGCCCGTGGTGGTGAAGTACACCGCCATGAAGCCGCACGTCGCGTTGCCGAGCGTGAGGGCGTCCGCTATCGACAGGCGCAGCGAGAGCGGCATCTCCGGCTCGCCCGCCTCCTCGGCGTCGAGCCCCCAGGGGCTCCCCGTCTCGGGGTCGTGTGTCTCGCGGTCGTGGGTACCGCGGTCAGTCACGGTCAATGCGAGTCACCCCCGCGAGCGTCGGCTGCCCGACCTCCACGGCGACCTCGACCCCCTCCGGCAAGTAGAGGTCCACGCGGGAGCCGAACCGGATCAGGCCGATCCGCTCGCCCTGCTCGACCTTGGTGCCGCTCGGCACGTACGGCACGATGCGGCGCGCCACGGCCCCGGCGATCTGGATCATCTCGATGTCGCCGAGTTCCGTGTCGAAGTGCCACACGACACGCTCGTTGTTCTCGCTCTCCTTGTTGAAGGCGGGCACGAAACCACCGGGAACGTGTTCCACGGAGGTGATGGTGCCGGCCAGCGGAGCGCGGTTGACGTGCACGTTGAGCGGGCTCATGAAGATCGCCACGCGGGTGCGGCCGTCCTTCCACGGCATGATGCTCTGCACCACTCCGTCGGCGGGCGAGATGACCCTGCCCTCGGAGATCTCGCGCTCGGGGTCGCGGAAGAACCACAGCATCCCCGCGGCGAGGGCCGTGGCCGGTACCGCGAGCGCCGCCGCGCGCCCGGAGCGGCGGGCGCGGCCGAGGGAGAGGGCCGCCGTGGCGACGGTGGGCAGCAGCCAGGGAGAGGCGCCGCGGGCCAGGCGGACCCGGCCGCGAGTTACAGGGGTGTGGCTGTCGGGCATGGATGACCTTCGTAGCGGATGAATGCCGCGCGGATGAGACGGGGGACGGCGGCTTTCCGGGGATGGTATCGGTTGCGGCCCGCAACTGGGCAAGCCAGGAAGCGAGTCGACGGGCCAACGGCCCTCACCGGATGTGATCAGGGGCACCTCCGTACGTGCGAGGTAAACCCGTCAGTCCTTCCGTCAGTCTTCTCATCATCCCACGGCACCGTGCGGTGTGACAGGGATCTCGACGGGCGGTACGGGGCAGCGCTCCGCGCACGCGCCGTTCACTCCGGCGCGGAGAACGATGCCGTACGGGTCAGGCCGGCGGCGCGGCCCTTGCCCGCGACGACGAGCGCCATCTTGCGGCTCGCCTCGTCGATCATCTCCGCGCCGAGAATCGCTGCGCCCCTGGCCCCGCCCGCGGCCGAGGTGTGGTGGGCGTACGCGTCAAGGATCAGTTCGGCGTGGTCGTAGTCCTCCTGCGCGGGCGCGAAGACCTCGTTGGCCGCCTCGATCTGCGCCGGGTGCAGGACCCACTTCCCGTCGAAGCCGAGCGCGGCGGAGCGCCCGGCGACGGCGCGGAAGCCGTCCACGTCGTGGATCTTGAGGTAGGGGCCGTCGATCGCCTGGAGCCCGTGGGCGCGCGCGGCCAGGAGAATCTTCATGAGGATGTAGTGATAGGCGTCCGCGCCGTACCCGGGCGGCTGCTCGCCGACGACGAGCGTCTTCATGGCGATCGACGCCATGAAGTCGGCCGGGCCGAAGACGAGTGCCTCCAGGCGCGGGGAAGCGGCGGCGATCGCGTCGACGGCGACGAGACCCCGGGCGTCCTCGATCTGCGCCTCGATGCCGATGCGGCCCACGTCGAGACCCGTGGCCTTCTCGATCTGCGTGAGCAACAGGTCGAGCGCGACGACCTGTTGCGCGTCCTGCACCTTCGGCAGCAGGAGGCAGTCCAGGTGCCTGCCCGCGCCCTCGACGACCGTCACGACGTCGCGGTAGGTCCACTCGGTCGACCAGTCGTTGACCCGCACGACCCGCGTCCTGCCGCCCCAGTCGCCCTCGTTGAGGAAGCGCACCACGTTCTCGCGCGCCTCCGCCTTCGCGAGCGGGGCCACGGCGTCCTCCAGGTCGAGGAACACCTCGTCGGCGGCCAGCGACTGCGCCTTCCGCAGGAAACGCGGGTTGCTGCCGGGCACGGCGAGACAGGAGCGGCGCGGGCGGACGGGACGCGGGCCTGGCATGCCGGTCATGCGGGGACCTCCGGGGGAGCGGCGGGTACGTGCTCCCCCCGACCCTACGGGGGGTGATCACCGCACTCCGGCGGGGGCACGGTGGCGCCCGCCCCGGGGCGGGAACGGGTGCGGCGCGGACGGCGCGCGCGAGGGCGTCCCGGGGGTTTCGCGCGGGGACGTCGCGGGCGCTTCGTACGTGCCGAGCGCCGCCCGCAGCGTGCGCGCCCACTCGCCCGTCGTCACCCCGGCGCGCACGCAGTCCAGCGTGGCCTCCATGAGGCAGTCCCCTTCGATGGCCGCGTCCGCGAGCCGTTCGAGGCTCTGGCGCACGCTCGGCCACAGGTACGGGTCGGCGAGGCCCTGCCGGTCGGTGGACTCCTCGCGGGTCTCCCGCCAGCGCGCGAGGGCGGCGACCGCGGCGCACTCCTCGCCCTCCCCGGCGGCCGACGGGCCGCTCCCGGGCAGGGTGCCGGTACGGAAGGACCACAGGGGCAGGGAGGCCGAGGCGTAGGCGGTGAGGTCGCCGCGCAGGCGCAGCGCGAGCGCCGTCGCGGCGGGCCGCTCCTCGTGCGTCGTCCCGTTCAGCTCGTCGGGCGCGAGGCCCTGCTCCTCGGCGGCGACCAGGCACAGCGCGAGCAGCCACATCCCGGTGGGACCGCCGGGGAGGGCGAGACGCACGCGGCCGAGCGGGACCCCGTCGAACAGCCGCCGTACGTCACCGAGGTGAGCGAGCGACACCCCCGCGCGCCCGAAGGCGCCGCCCGCCGCCTCGCCCGGGTCGAAGCCCGCACGCGTCGGCGCGTCGCACACGAGGGCGAGTGCGGCCGTCCCTGTGGTCCTGGAGAGGTCGGTGGTGTCCTTCACGAGTGCCTCCGGCGGGGGGCTGCGGCGATGCGGCTCCTGGAGGGGCCGCCCGGACTTCCTCAACGTATGGCACGCGGTGTCAGTCAGCAAGGCGGTGAAGCTACTCGCGAGTATTAATCTGGCAAAGAGAGTGCTCACATGAGCGATGATCGATCATCCCAAGTGGGGAAAGGGATGTGCGGCCAAGGTGGGCGGAAATGATCGATCGCGGCGGGGTGGAGCAGGGGCTTCCGTGCGGAGGCGGAGGCGTGGCACGATGGGGGAGCCAACGCGATCTTGGCACTGCGTGCCGCACCCACGGGGGTGGTGCGGGGACAACGAAAAGGGGCGGCGGGACCTGTGCGGCCCGCCACCCCTCGCGGTGAAGTCCCCGTGCGCTCAGTCCCCCTGCGGGCGCAGCGCCTGCTGGATCGTGCGCATGACCTCGTCGAGCGGCGCGTCCGTGCGTGCCACCGTCACGAGCACTTCGCCGCGCGCGCTCGCCGTCGCCGCGGGGCCCGGCCTGCCGGGCGTGAGGCCGCCGACGGCGAAGTTGGCGCCGACCGTGGCCCGTACGATCGCGAAGGCGCGGTCGAGCTGGGACATGACGTCGCCCTCGCCGCCGGCCCGCAGCCAGCGCCGCAGGACGTGGTTGTGCGCGGTCACGACGGCCGAAGCGGCGACCTCGGCGAGCAGCGGCTCGTCGTTGCCGTTCTGCTCGTGCTCGTCGAAGTGGCCGAGGAGGTAGCGCGTGAAGAGCCGCTCGTAGCGCGAGACCGAGGCGATCTCGCGCTCGCGCAGCGTCGGCACCTCGCGTGTCAGTTTGTAGCGCTCGACCGAGACCTGAGGGGCTGCCGCGTACATCTTCATGACCTCTTTGATGCCCCGGCAGACCGTGTCGAGCGGGTGCTCGTGCGCGGGCGCCGCCTTGAGGACGTCCTCCACGCGGACCAGGGTGTCGTCGTGGTCGGGGAAGATCGCCTCCTCCTTCGACCGGAAATGGCGGAAGAAGGTCCGGCGGGCGACCCCTGCGGCCGCGGCGATCTCATCGACGGTCGTCGCCTCGTACCCCTTCGTCGCGAACAGCTCCATCGCCGCGGACGCCAGCTCGCGGCGCATCTTGAGGCGTTGGGCCGCGGCCCGGCCGCCGGAGCCGTTCTCGGTGCCTGCCGGGGCCTGGGGCGTGGCGGTACGGGGTGCGGAGGGGGGCGACGGAGGCGTGGCCGACTGGGACATGCTCCCGAACGTACTGCATCGCGCCGCGCGCGTGTGCGCTGCCCGCCGCTCGCGACCCCGCCCGTACGCCCCTCGCGCGCGCCGCGCGCCGACCGCGTACGGGCCCGGGGGTGGCCCCGCGCCCCTCCCGCCCCTCGCCGTCGCGCTCCGATGAGCGACCCTCGCACGTGATGAGCGGCCGTGCGTGCCCGCCGTCCCCGGCACGGGTGAACTGGGCGAGGAGGAAGGGCTTTTCCTTCTTCCTGGCCCCCTGACCCTGCGCCGCCTCAGCCGCTACGCTCGGCTGCCATGAACAAAGAGTTGCGTGCGCTCACGGACCGCTTACGGTGCGAGGCGGTGGTGGAGGGGGAGCGGGCGGTCGACGAGTGCGAACGACTGGCACGCGCGGCCGGGCCCGAGGAACTGGCCGGGGTGCTGAGCGACCCCGGCCGCCCGCTGTGGGCCAGGGAGCTGGCGGCCTACCGCCTCGGCTTCGCCAAGGACCCGCGCGCCTTCGAGACCCTTGTCCTCTTCCTCAATCACCGCGACCCCCAGCGCTGCGCCACGGCGGCACAGGCCCTCGCCGCGCTCGGCGACCCCAGGACGGCGCGCGCCGCCGCCGCGCTCGCCACCAACGAACTGCGCGTCGCCTACGCGGGACAGGCCGTACGGCTCCTCACCACGCTCCGCGCCCCCGAGTCCGTCCCCGCGCTCATCGCGACGCTGGAGCGCCGGCTCGTGCGCAACGACCCCTACCGCAACGTCGCGCTCGCGTGCGTCGCCGGGCTCGGCGTGCTCGGGGACCGGCGGGCGCGCCGGGTGCTCCAGGCCGCCGAACAGCACCCTGGGCTCGGCGCCGCCGCCTCGGCCGCGCTCGCCCGCATCCCGGCGCCGCGGAACCGGCGCCCCGCCGAACTGCGCAAGAAGGAGGCCGGGACCGGGGGCTGAGGGCCGTTCGGGTCCCCGGGGCAGGGGCGTGCGGGCCGTGCGCCACCGGCTCACAGAAGGGTGAGCTGGGTGGGGCCCGCCGGTTCGGGCCCCCGCGCGCGCTCCGGGGCGTGCGGAGGCGGTACGTGCGCCTGCTCGGCGAGCGGTACGCCCTCGCCCGAACCGGCGCGCCCGTCCCTGTGCTCCTGGGCGCGCCACGACGCGGCCCGCCGTTCGCCCATGCCGTAGGCCCGGGCGAGTTCGTGGACCCGGCGCGTGATGCGGCGCTGGTACCACGTGGGCGCGTAGGCCCCGTCCCCGTACAGGCGCCGGTAGGGGCCGACCAGGCGCGGGTGCTCGCGGGCGAGCCAGGACATGAACCACTCGCGCGCGCCGGGCCGCAGGTGCAGCACGAGCGGGGTGACCGAGGTGGCGCCCGCCTCGGCGACGGCCCGTACCGTCGCTTCCAGTTGCTCGGGGCTGTCGCCCAGGTACGGGATGACGGGGGCCATGAGGACGCCGCAGTCCAGGCCCCGCTCGCCGAGGCGCCGTACGACGTCGAGCCGCCTGGCGGGGGCCGGGGTGCCGGGCTCGACCGTGCGCCACAGCGTCTCGTCCGTGAAGCCGACCGAGACCGAGACGCCGACCTGCGTCACGCGCGCGGCCTCGGCGAGCAGCGGCAGGTCGCGGAGGATCAGCGTGCCCTTCGTGAGGATGCTGAAGGGGTTGGCGTGCTCGGTGAGCGCCGTGATGATCCCCGGCATCAGCGCGTAGCGGCCCTCGGCGCGCTGATAGCAGTCCACGTTGGTGCCCATCGCGATGTGCTCGCCGTGCCAGCGCGGCGAGGCGAGGCGCTTGCGGAGCAGTTCGGGCGCGTTGACCTTGACGACGATCTGGCTGTCGAAGCCGAGGCCCGTGTCGAGATCGAGGTAGCTGTGCGTCTTGCGCGCGAAGCAGTAGACGCAGGCGTGCGAGCAGCCCCGGTAGGGGTTCACGGTCCACTCGAAGGGCATCCGCGAGGCGCCGGGGACGCGGTTGACGATCGAGCGGGCGCGTATCTCGTGGAAGGTGATGCCCGCGAATTCGGGTGTGTCGAAGGTGCGGGTCGTGACGGACTCGGCGGAGAACAGCGCGTTCCTCGCGGTCGTCGCGTCGTTGACGGTGTCGTTCAGGTTGTCCCAGCGCATGGCGGCCTCCTCGGGGTAGCGGACCGGCTGCGCTCGAACAATAGAACATTTGTTCCCTTGATCGCCGGGACGCTGGATTTGGCGGCGTGGCCCCGCGATGGTTGGGTGGGCCCCACCGCCGCCCGGCGGGCGTGCGGGAACACCCGGCGAAGTCCCTGGAGGTAGTGCAATGGCGCAGGTCGAGGCCACGACGGAGCGGATCATCGCGGCCGGCCCCGAGGATGTCTTCGACGCGCTCGCCGACTACAGCGGCACGCGCGAGAAGCTCCTGCCCGAACAGTTCAGCGAGTACGAGGTGCGCGAGGGCGGCGACGGCGAGGGCACCCTCGTGCACTGGAAGCTCCAGGCGACGAGCAAGCGGATCAGGGACTGCCTCCTGGAGGTCGGTGAGCCGCAGGACGGCCAGCTCGTCGAGAAGGACCGCAACTCCTCGATGGTGACGACGTGGACGGTGACCCCGAGCGGCGAGGGCGCCTCGCGGGTCGTCGTGACGACGACGTGGGACGGGGCGGGCGGCATCGGCGGCTTCTTCGAGAAGACGTTCGCGCCGAAGGGGCTCGCGCGGATCTATGACGCGGAACTCGCCAAGCTGGCCGCGCACTTCGGGGCGTGACCAGCCCGCGGCGCGTTCGGGAGGGGCTGGGCGTGCCCAGCCCCTCCGGCGTTCGGTGAACGGGGTCCCGGGCGGAGTCGCCGCAAGCCGGGCGGGCGTCAACCCGCGTCCCCTCCCGCCCGCGGAGGAATGTCACTGAGACGAGTGGATCTCCGTATCCCTCCCGCCATACGCCGTAAGGCCCTCACCGGCGCAGATGCCCGCGCGCCCGCGCACCACCACCCCTTTCTCCCCACTCTTCGTACTTGCGTCGCCACGGAACGCGATGCGAGAACGGTCCCCGCACGGGCGGACGAAGGGGACAAGGGTGAGCGGTACGACGCTGGCGGAGAACTGGCCGGGGCTCGACGAACGGGGAGGCGCGCCCCTCGCCGAGCCGGCGCACCCCAGCCCCGTACCCCCGCGGACCGAAGACCCGCCCCCGCGGGAACCCGCGCCCGCCCTGACCCGGGCCCAGATCCGCACCGTCTTCCTCGGGCTCATGCTCGCGCTGCTCCTCGCGGCGCTTGAGCAGATGATCGTCGCGACCGCGCTCCCCAAGATCGTCGGGGAACTGCACGGCCTCGACCGCATGTCGTGGGCGATCACCGCGTACCTGCTGACCTCGACCGTGGGCCTGCCGATCTACGGGAAGCTCGGCGACCTCTTCGGGCGCAAGGGCGTCTTCCAGTTCGCGATCCTCGTCTTCGTCGTCGGCTCCGCGCTCGCGGGCTGGTCCCGCTCGATGGACCAGCTCATCGCCTTCCGCGCCATCCAGGGCATCGGCGCGGGCGGGCTCATGATCGGCGTGCAGGCGATCATCGGGGACATCGTGCCGCCGCGCGAACGCGGCAGGTACATGGGCCTCATCGGCGCCGCCTTCGGGCTCGCCTCGGTCGCCGGGCCGCTCCTCGGCGGCTTCTTCACCGACCATGTCTCGTGGCGCTGGTGCTTCTACTTCAACGTCCCCTTCGGACTGCTGACCCTCGCCGTCGTCACCGTCGTGCTCAAACTGCCCAAGCCGCGCGGCAAGGCGAAGCTCGACCTGCTCGGCGCGACCCTGCTCGCCGTCGCGTCCGCGTGCCTCGTGCTGCTCACGAGCTGGGGCGGCACCGAGTACGCGTGGGGCTCGCGCATGATCATCGGGCTCGGCGCGGGCGCCGTCGTCAGCTCCGCGCTCTTCCTGCTCGCCGAGCACTACGCCGCCGAACCGCTCATCCCGCTGCGCCTGTTCCGCGAACGCGCCTTCAACGTGACGGGGCTCGTGGGGGCCGTCGTCGGCGTCGCGCTCTTCGGCGCGGCGAGCTACCTGCCCACGTACCTCCAGATGGTCGACGGGGCGAGCGCCACCGAGTCCGGGCTGCTCATGCTGCCGATGATGGGCGGCGTCGTCATCGCCTCGATCGTCGCGGGCCAGCTCATCACGCACACCGGGCACTACCGGATCTACCCGATCCTCGGCGGGGTCCTCTCCACGCTCGGCATGTGGCTCCTGTCCCGCCTGGAGATCGGCACCTCGCGGTTCACCTACAGCGTGTGGATGGCCGTGCTCGGCGCCGGGATCGGGCTCATCATGCCGGTCCTCGTCCTCGCCGTGCAGAACGCCGTGCGCCCCGGGGACCTCGGCACGGCGACGAGCGCGAACAACTACTTCCGGCAGATCGGCGGCAGCGTCGGCGCCGCGATCTTCGGCACCCTCTTCGCGAGCCGCCTCGCCGACGCGCTCGCCGACCGGCTGCCCGCGGGCGCCGGTGACACCCTGCCCGACCCCGAGTCCGTGACCCCGCAGCTCGTGCACCACCTCCCGGCGGCGCTGCGGGACGGATTCATCCAGGCGTACGCCGACGCGATGCCGAGGATCTTCCTCTACCTCGTGCCGGTGCTCGCCCTCGGCCTGCTGATCGCCTGCTTCCTGAAGGAGACCCCCCTCGTGTCCACCGCCGCCGCGCACACCCCCGCAGAGCAGCCCGCCGAGCCGGGGCCCGAGACGCTCGCCGACACCACCGAAGTCCGCCTCCCCGCGAGCCGCACCCCGCACGCGGGCCCCGGCGTCCCCGTGTGCGGCAGCGTCCAGCACCCGGACGGCAGCCCCGTACCGCGCGCCGCGCTCACGCTCATCGACATCACGGGGCAGCAGGTCGGGCGCGGGGCGAGCGGCGAGGACGGCAGGTACGCGCTCGCGACGCCGGGGATCGGCTCGTACGTGCTCATCGCGGCCGCGGGAGGGCACCAGCCGCAGGCGGTCACGGTGACCGTCGCGGAGCGGCCCGTGGAACTGGATGTCGTGCTCGGCGGCGCGGGGCGGCTCGCGGGGCGGGTCGTCACGGCGGACGGCACGCCTGTGGCGGGCGCGTCGGTGACGCTCACGGACGTGCGCGGCGAGGTCGTCGGGCACGCGCGCGCGGAGCACGACGGGGCGTACGTGCTCGACGACCTCGTCGCGGGGGAGTACACGCTCGCCGCGAGCGCGACCGCCTTCCGGCCCGCCGCACTGCCGCTCAGCGTGCAGGCGGCGCGCGAGACGCGGCAGGACATCGAGCTGGCCGGGGGAGCGGTGCTGCGCGGGACGGTACGGGCCAGGGGCGGGCGCCCCGTCGAGGACGCGCGCGTCACGCTGCTCGACGCGGCGGGCAACGTCGTCGACTCGCTCACGACCGAGGCCGACGGCAGCTTCCGCTTCGTGGACCTGTCCTCCGGCGAGTACACGGTCATCGCGGCGGGCTACCCGCCGGTCGCCACGGTCCTCCAGGTGGCGGGCGGCGGCCGTACGGAACGCGACCTCCTCCTGGGCCACGAGGACTGACCTGCCCGGCCGGGTGCGGCCGCCCGTGCACACGTGCCGGGCGGGCCCCGAACGGCGGGCCTGCCGCCGCCACCGAAGGCCGCCGCCGCTGATGGCCGCTGACGCCGATGGCCGCTGACGCCGATGGCCGCTGACGCCGCTGATGGCCGCTGATGGCGTCGTTGGCCGCTGACGGCCGCACAGACCGGCGGTCCCGGCCGCCTCCCCTGCCGGGCCGCCCCGGCGTCCGCCCTCCTTCCCGAGCGCTTCCGGGAGGAGGGCGGGCGTCTTTCCACGCCCTGGCTGGCGCGCCCGGGTGCCGCGCTCCGCGGGTGCCGTGCCCGGTACGCCCCCGGCCCCCGCGCCGCCCCCGCCGGACGCTGTCGCCGAGCCCACTGCGTTCGCGGCGGCCCGCCCTCCCGGCCCCGCGGCCCTCACCGCCGGCTCGCGCCCGTGCCGCACGGCACGGGCCGACACGGGCGAGGCGCACGCGTGCTCCGCCCGCCGGGCGCGGGAGGCCGGGGGCCGTGCTGAGGCCGTCCCGCGGCAGGACCCCGGGCCGGCACGCGGCAGCCGTGCCGTCACCGGTACGGCCATTGGCGGTGCCTTCACCTCGGTGGGAAGGCCATTGACCTGCGCGCCTGCCGCAAGATCTACTCTGACGGGGCCGCCCGGCACGGGCCCGGCCCCCGAGGGAAGGAGGACGCGTGCGGATTCTGATCAGCGCCGACATGGAGGGCGCCACCGGGGTCACCTGGCCCGGGGACGTACTCCCCGGCACCCCGCTCTGGGAGCGGTGCCGGCCGATGTTCACCTCCGACGTCGACGCCGCCGTGCGCGGTTTCTACGACGGCGGCGCGGACTCCGTGCTCGTCAACGAGGCGCACTGGTCGATGCGGAATCTGCTCATCGAGCGGATGGACGAGCGCGTCGAGATGCTCACCGGCAAGCACAAGGACCTCAGCATGGTCGAGGGCGCGCAGTACGAGGGCGCCCGTGCCGCCGACGCGATCGCCTTCGTCGGCTACCACGCGGGGGCCGGTATGGAGGGCGTCCTCGCGCACACCTTCCTCGCCAACCAGATCACCGGCGTGTGGCTCGACGGGCGGCGCGCGAGCGAGGGCCTGCTCAACGCCGCGCTCGTCGCCGAGTACGGCATCCCCGTCATCCTCGTCACCGGTGACGACCTCGCCTGCCGGGACGCCGACGGCTACGCGCCCGAGGCCCGCAAGGTCGCGGTCAAGGACCATGTCTCGCGGTACGCGGCGATCTGCCGCACCCCCACCCGTACGGCCAGGGACATCCACGCGGCGGCGAGGGAGGCCGTCGCGCTCGCAGGCCGCCACGAGCCCGTACCCGCGGCGCCGCACACGGTCGAAGTCGAGTTCGACGCGGCCCACCTCTCGCAGTCCGTCACCGCGATCCCCGGCGTCGAGCGCGCGGGCGAACGCAAGGTCTCCTTCGAGAGCCCGACCATGTACGAGGCGTACCGCACCTTCAAGTCGGTGTGCTCGATCGCCTCCGGAGCAGTGGAGGAGCAGTATGGCTGAGCAGCAGACCCCCGCGGCCGGGAGCCCCGCGGCCGGGAGCCCCGACGCCCTTTCCCTCGACGAGGTCGTCACCTACACGTCGGACCTCATCCGCATCGACACCACGAACAGGGGCGGTGGCGACTGCCAGGAACGCCCCGCCGCCGAGTACTGCGCGGCCCGCCTCGCCGAGGCCGGGCACGAGCCCGTGCTCCTGGAGCGCACCAAGGGCCGCGCGAACGTCGTCGTCCGCGTCCCCGGCACCGACCCCACGGCGCCCGGGCTCCTCGTGCACGGCCACCTCGACGTCGTGCCCGCGCAGGCCGCCGACTGGAGCGTCGACCCGTTCTCGGGCGAGGTGCGCGACGGGCTCGTGTGGGGGCGCGGTGCCGTCGACATGAAGAACATGGACGCGATGATCCTCGCGGTCCTCAACTCCTGGCACCGCACCGGGGTTCGCCCGCGCCGTGACGTCGTCGTCGCCTTCACCGCCGACGAGGAGGCGAGCGCCGAGGACGGCTCCGAGTTCCTGGCCGAACAGCACGGCCACCTCTTCGAGGGGGTCACCGAGGGCGTCAGCGAGTCCGGGGCCTTCACCTTCCACGACGGCTCCGGCAACGAGCTGTACCCCATCGCCGCAGGCGAACGCGGCACCGCCTGGCTGAAGTTGACCGCGCGAGGCCGTGCCGGGCACGGCTCCAAGGCGAACGCGGAGAACGCCGTGAGCCGCCTCGCCGCCGCCGTCACGCGCATCGGCGCCCACCGGTGGCCCGTCCGCCTCACGCCCGTCGTGAGCGCCGCTCTCAAGGACATCGGCGCGGTCTACGGGCTCGAAGCCGACCTGGACGCACCGGACTTCGACGTCGACGCCTACCTCGCCAAGCTCGGCCCCGCCGCCTCGCTCGTCGCGTCGACCGTGCGCAACAGCTCCAACCCCACGATGCTCGACGCCGGTTACAAGGTCAACGTGATCCCCGGCAGCGCCACGGCGATGATCGACGGCCGGTTCCTGCCCGGGCACGAGGACGAGTTCCGGGCCACGATGGACGAGCTGACCGGGCCCGACGTGGAGTGGGAGTTCCACCACCGCGAGACCGCGCTGACGGCCCCGCTCGACTCGCCCACGTACGCGCGGATGCGGGAAGCCGTACGGGAGTTCGCGCCCGAGGGCATCCCGGTCCCGTACTGCATGTCGGGCGGCACCGACGCGAAGCAGTTCTCGCGCCTCGGCATCACGGGCTACGGTTTCTCACCGCTGCGCATGCCGCCGGGGCTCGACTACAACGCGCTCTTCCACGGCGTCGACGAGCGCGTCCCCGTGGACGCCCTCCACTTCGGTGTCCGCGTCCTGGACCGCTTCCTGCGCACCGCCTGAGCGGACGCGGCGAGGCTCCCGTACTCCGTCGTACGCACCTTCCGAGAGGGGCCCCTATGGGCAGCAGCACCCCCGCACAACTCCCCTACGGCACCTGGCCGTCGCCGATCGACGCGGCGACCGCCGCGAGCCACGACGGCTCGCCCGACCACCTGGGCCACGTCGGCGACGAGCTGTGGTGGACCGCGCCGCGCCCCGCCGAGGGCGGCCGCAGGACACTCGTGCGGCGGCGCGCCGACGGCACCGAGGAGAGCGCGCTGCCCGCACCGTGGAACGTGCGCAACAGCGTGATGGGGTACGGGGGTTTCCCGTGGACGGGACGCACGGGCGAGCACGGGCCACTCGTCGTCTTCACGCACTTCGGCGACCAGCGCCTGTACGCCGTCGAGCCCGACGCGCCCGACAGCGCGCCGCGCCCGCTCACACCGCTCTCCGGCGTCGGGGCGGGACTGCGCTGGTGCGAGCCGGTGTTCGCGCCCAGCGGCGACGAAGTGTGGTGCGTCCTGGAGGAGTTCACGGGCGAGGGGCCGACGGACCTGCGGCGCGTGCTCGCGGCCGTACCGCTCGACGGCTCGGCCGCCGAGGACCGTACGGCGGTGCGTGAACTCACCGACGACGCCCACCGGTTCCTCACCGGGCCCAAGCTCTCCCCGGACGGTACGCAGGCCGTGTGGCTCGCCTGGGACCACCCCCGCATGCCCTGGGACGGGACCGAGCTGCGTCACGCGAGCATCACTCCCGAGGGCACCCTCACCGACCCGCGCACCCTCATCGGCGGGCCCGGGGAGGCTGTCGCACAGGCCGAGTTCACGCCCGAGGGCGCGCTGCTCGCGGCGACCGAGCGCGGCAACTGGTGGAACCTGCACCGCGTCGACCCCGCGAGCGGCGAGGCCGTCAACCTGTGCCCGCGCGAGGAGGAGACGGGCGGCCCGCTGTGGAAGGCGGGACTGCGCTGGTTCGCACCCCTGGAAGGCGGGCTCGTCGCGATGCTCCACGGGCGCGGCGGCAACGCGCTCGGCATCCTCGATCCCGCGGCGGGGACCCTCGTGGACGCGGCGGGGCCCTGGACCGAGTGGTCGGCGACCCTCGCCGTGCACGGCAGCCGCGTCACCGGGGTCGCCGCAGGTCCCGCCTCGGGCGCCGAGATCGTCGAACTCGACACCGGCACAGGACACGCCCGCGTCGTCGCCGCCCCGCACCACGACGCCGTCGACCCCGCCTACTACCCCGTCGCGGAGGAACGCGTCTTCACCGGCCCCGGCGGCCGCGACATCCACGTACACCTCTACCCGCCGCACCACCCCGAGGCCACCGGCCCCGCGGGGACGCCCGCGCCGTACGTGATGTGGGCGCACGGCGGGCCCACCGGCTACGCGCCCTGCGTACTCGACCTGGAGATCGCCTACTTCACCTCGCGCGGCATCGGCGTCGCCGAGGTCAACTACGGCGGCTCCGCGCACTACGGCAAGGAGTACCGCGAGCGGCTGCGCGAGCAGTGGGGGATCGTCGACGTCGAGGACTGCGCCGCCGTCGCCCGCGCCCTCGCCGACGAGGGCCTCGCCGACCCGGAGCGCCTCGCGGTGCGCGGCGGCAGCGCGGGCGGCTGGACCACGGGCGCCTCGCTCGTCGCGACCGACGTCTACGCCTGCGGCACGATCCTCTACCCCATCCTCGACCTCGCAGGCTGGGCCACGAGCGGCACCCACGACTTCGAGTCCCAGTACCTCGAAGGGCTTATCGGCCCGCTCGCCGAGGTCCCCGCGCGCTACGAGGAACGCTCCCCGGCGAACCACCCCGAGCAGGTCACCGCGCCCTTCGTGCTCCTCCAGGGCCTCGACGACCCCATCTGCCCGCCCGTGCAGTGCGAACGCTTCCTGGCCGCGCTCGCGAGCGCCCCCGGCGGCGGTGTCCCGCACGCATACCTCACCTTCGACGGCGAGGGCCACGGCTTCCGCAGGCTCGACACGATGGTGCGCTGCCTGGAGGCCGAACTCTCGCTGTACGCGCAGACGTTCGGCTTCGAAGCCGCAGGCATCCCGCACCTGGAGCTGCGCAGGGCGGAGCAGCGGTGAGCCTCGAACCGCTCACCCGCCCCGCCCGCCTCACACCCGGCGCGCGCGTCGCTGTCGTCGCGCCGAGCGGCCCCGTACCCCATGACCGTCTCAAGCCGGGCATCGACCTCCTGCGCGAGTGGGGCCTCGATCCCGTCGTCGGTGACCATGTCCTCGACAGGCACCCGGAGTTCGGGTACCTCGCGGGCACGGACGCGGACCGCGCGGCCGATCTCCGGGCCGCGTGGTGCGATCCGGCCGTGGACGCCGTGCTGTGCGCACGCGGCGGGTACGGGGCGCAGCGCACGAGCGATTTGCTCGACTGGGACGCGATGCGCGCCGCGGGGCCCAAGCCCTTCCTCGGCTTCAGCGACATCACCGCGCTGCACGAGGACTTCGCGACGCGCCTGCACCTCGCCACGCTGCACGGCCCGATGGCGGCCGGGATCGACTTCCTCCAGCACGAAGGGGCCCGCGCCCACCTGCGCGCGAGTCTCTTCGCACCCGAGACCGTCCAGGTCCTGCACGCCGCCGAAGGCGCCCGCGCCCTCGTCCCCGGACGCGCGGAGGGCATCACCTTCGGCGGCTGCGCCTCCCTCCTCGCCGCCGAACGGGGCACCCCCCACGCGAGACCGACCGGCGCGGGCGGGCTGCTCCTCCTGGAGGACGTCGGCGAGGGGGCGTACCGCATCGACCGCGTCCTCACGCAACTCCTGCGCACGGGGCTGCTCGACGGCGTGCGCGGCATCCTCCTCGGCTCCTGGGAGAAGTGCGGCCCGTACGAGAGCGAGGTCCGCCCGCTGCTCGCCGACCGCCTGGGAGGACTGGGCGTCCCCGTGATCGAGAACTTCGGTTTCGGGCACGGCACCGGCGCGCTCACGATGCCGCTCGGGGTGCGGGCCGTGCTCGACGCGGACGCGGGGACGCTGACGCTCGCGGAACCCGCGCTCGCCTGAGACCCGTGGGCGCCCGCTACTCGGGCCCGGGGCGCGGTACGGGCCCGGGGTGCGGTACGGGGGCGGGGGGGCGGTACGGGGGCGGGGTGCGGTACGGGGGCGCCGTGCCCCGTACCGCCCGTCCCGGCTCCCGTGCCGCCCGTACCACCGCCGCGCATGAGGCGCCGGTCGAGGACGGTGAGCAGGAGGACGGCGAGACCCGCGCCGACCAGGACGAGACCGAGCGTGTGCAGGCCGCCGTCGCTCGTGCCTCCGCGGAAGACGATGCCGCCGATGACGGACGACGTGATCGTGCCGAGGTAGCCGAAGGTGCGGAAGAGCCCGGACGCGGTGCCGATCCGCTCCGGCGGGGTGGCGACGTACAGCATCGTCTGGTTGCCGACTGTCGTCGTCGCGGTCGTGATCCCGAAGACGAGGGACACGAGGACGAGGACGCACACCGGGCTGTCCGCGTCCAGGAGCAGGATGCCCGCCGGGCCGAGCAGCATCGACACGGCCGCGGCGACGAGCGGCCCCCGGACGAGGTTGCGGCCCGCGAGCGGCCGCGACAGGAGCGCGGAGACGGCGCCCATCGGCAGCAGGATCAGCCCCGTCTTCAGCGCGGACATCCCGTAGGTGTCCTGCGTCCACTGCGTGACTCCGAACATGACGGTGTACGTGCCGAGCAGCGACAGCGCCTGGCGCAGGTAGGTGCGCGACAGCGCGCCGTTCGCCGCGAGGCCCCGCAGGTCGAAGAACGGGTCCTGCCTGCGCAGCTCCCACCACACCGTCGGCACGGCGGCGACGAGGAAGACCGCGAGCGCGGGCCAGGAGGGGTGCGGCAGGCCCATGAGGAAGACGACGAGCGCGGTCATCGACGCGGCGAAACCGAGGACTCCTGCGAGGTCGATCCGTGCGGCGACGCGGCGCAAGGGGTGCGGGGAGCGGTCGGGCGGAGGGTCGGCCGGAAGCCACCGCACGGTCATGGCGAGCGCGAGGAGGGTGAAGGGAATGTTGACGAGGAAGGCCCAGCGCCAGCCGGCCGCGCCGACGAGAAGACCGCCGAGCGGCGGCCCGAACGCCGCTGTCGCCATCCCTGAGATCGCGACGCCGCCGAGCACCGAGCCCGGCGGACTCGTCATCCGGGCCTCCTCGGCACGGCGCCTGATCAGCACCATCGCGCACGGGAACGCGGCGGACGTACCGAGCCCGATGAGGACCCTGGCCACCGTGAGCGTCGCCAGATCCTGCCCGAGGCCGCCGACGATCCCGCCGAGCAGCACGAGCACGATGCCGCCGAGGAAGACGCGGCGCGCCCCGACGACCTCGGCGAGCTTGCCGGCCGTGGGTTGCGCGACCGCGCTCGCGAGGTAGAGCGAGGAGACAAGGACGGAGGTGGCGCCGACCGCGAGTCCCAGATCGGTGGCGAGGGGGACGAGGGCGGTCGCGATGATCGAGCTGTTGACGGGGTTGAGGCTGGAGCCGAGGTAGAGGGGAGTGGTGAAGCGCCACGAGAAGGGCGTGCGGGGCGCTTCGGGGGTGCCCGGTGCGTCCTCGCCGGTGGCCTCCTGGCGCTGCCGCACGGCCCTCACACCGGTTCCTCGTCGTCGAGGCCCGCGCGGGCGAGGCGTTCGAGCAGCTCGATGGCCTTGTCCAGGACGGGCCGCTCATCGGGGCGCACGACCTCGTCGATGGCGCGCGCGAGGAAGGCGGCGCGGCCCGCGAGCAGCCGTTCGATCAGCTCGGCGGCCGAGGGGGCCGCGCTCGTGAGCTTCTTGCGGCCGTCGGAGGGATCGGGCTCGGTGCGGACGAGCCCGGCGGCCTTGAGCACCGTGAGGCTCTGGGCGATGGACTGCGCGCTGACGTGGTCGAGCGCGGCGAGCCGCGCGGCGGTCACGGGGCCCTCACGCACGACGCTCGCGAGGACGGTGAGCTGGGTCGGCGTGAGCCCGGTCGCGTGCTGGCCCGACGCGGTGCGCAGCCGGGCGCGGAGGCGCCGGATCGCGTCATTGAGGCGCTGGGCGGTCTCAGGGGTGGGGGAGACCGGGTCGGGGGAGCCGGTGGAGCTGGACGGGTCGGGGGAGCTGGACGGGTCGGGCATACGAGGAGAGTAAAAATGCACAAGTAACTTTGTCAAGTTACTTGTGCATCTCCCTTCCGTCGCGCGGTCCGAACGCCGCGAGCGCCTCCAGGTCGCCGATTCCGGCCCGCAGGTACGTCTCCGCCCAGGCCCGCGCCCCGGGGTACGCCGATCCCGCCACCACCGCGTCGATCGCCGCAGGGACGTCCACGGGCGTGTGCCGCACGGCCGCCTGCCCGTCGCGCAGGAGCGCCCAGGAGCCGCCTGGACGGCCGTACGGCATTCCGACGCTGCCCGGGTTGACGACGAGGCGCCCGCCGACGAGCCGCACGAAGGGCATGTGGGTGTGCCCGCACACCACGGTCCGCACCTCGTCAGGGAGCCCCGCGAAGACCTCCGCCCACTGCGCCGGGCGGGTGTCCACGAGCACCACTTCCTCGTCGTCGCGCGGGGTGCCGTGGCAGAACACGACAGGCCCGAAGCCCGCGACCTCGCGCACCACGGGGTGCGGGAGGCCGTCGAGCAGGGCGAGGTGGGCGGGCGTGAGCTGCCGGGCGGCCCACAGGTCGACGGCACAGGCCGCTTCGCCGGGGAGCGTGCCGCGCGCGAGGGCGACGAGTTCGCGGTCCGCGTTGCCCCGTACGAGCACGGCGCGCCCGCCGAGGCCCGTCAAGCGGTCCAGGACCGCGACCGGCTGTGGCCCCGCTGCCAAGTCACCGGTGAAAACCACGAGTTCGGCGTCGCGGACATCCGGTTCGGCGAGGACCGCTTCCAGAACGGGCAGGACGCCGTGGATGTCGGAGAGCACGGCGACGGAACGTGCGGGATGGCTCATCCGGTCATGTTCGCCGCGCCGTTCACGGGGTTCAAGCCGGGCGCGGGGAGTACGCCGAGGGCGGAGAGCGCGGCGTGGACCTCGGCGAGGCTCGCGGCGTGCGCGTGCGCGGCGGTGAGCGCCTCGGGCCCGTACGCCGTGGTGAGCCCGATGACGTGGCACCCGGCCTCGCGCGCCGCCCGCGCGCCCGCGGGCGCGTCCTCGACGGCCACGCACACCGGCGGCGGCACGTCGAGCCGGGCGGCGGCGAGCGCGTAGCAGTCGGGCGCGGGCTTGCCCCGTACGACGTCCTCGCCGTACACGCGCACCCGTGGCAGCGGCAGCCCGGCCGAGGCGAAGCGCGCGGGTACGGTGGCGCGATCCCCCGAGGTGACGAGCGCCCACGGCACGCGCGCGGCGTCGAGCGCGGCGAGCAGCCGGCCGGCTCCGGGCACGGGCGGCACCGCGTCCCCCTCGGCCGCCAACATGCCGTCGAGCACGCGCCGTTCAGCCATCACGTCGAGGCCGGGTGCCGCCGCGCGGACCGTGTCCTCGGGGCGCCTGCCGAAGGTGAGGGGCCACACCGCGTCCGGGTCGAGCCCGTTGCGTGCCGCCCACGCGTCCCACACGCGGCGGTGCACGGCCGCCGAATCGAGCAGGACACCGTCCACGTCGAGCAGGACGGCGCGGAGGAGCGGGGTCTTGCGCATGTGCGTGAGCCTGCCACGGATCGCACGGGCTTTGCTAGCGTACGGCGGTGACCGAAGGCCCCGTACCCCCCGTGTCCCCTGGCCCCGCCGCGCTCCTCGCGACCCCTCCCGCGTTTCCCGCGCCCGGGCCCGCCCCGGTCCTCGCCGAAGGACCCCGTACGACGCTGCACGCGCTGCGGCACGAGGACGGGCCCGCGTTCGTCGCGCGGGTGCGCGCGAGCCGCGCACTGCACCACCCGTGGCTGTCGATGCCCGCCGACGCGAACGCCTTCGCCGCCTACGCGGACCGCCTGGCCGAGCCCGAGCGGGCGGGATTCCTGCTGCGCACCCGCGCGGACGACGCCGTGGCGGGCGGTGCGAGGACGGGCGGTGTGGGGGCGGGCGGTGCGACGACGGGTGGTGCCGTGGCGGGTGGCACCCTGGCGGGCTTCGTCAACATCAACAACATCGTTCACGGAGCGTTCCGTTGCGGCGCGCTCGGTTACGGCGCCTTCGCGGGAGCCGAGGGACGCGGCCTCATGACCGAGGGGCTCGGCCTCGTCATCCGGTACGCGTTCACCGCGCTCGGCCTGCACCGCCTGGAGATCAACGTCCAGCCGGAGAACACCGCTTCGTGCGCCCTCGCCCGCCGCCTCGGCTTCCGCCACGAGGGCTACTCGCCCGACTTCCTGTACGTCGACGGGGCCTGGCGCGGGCACGAACGCTTCGCGCTCACCAGCGAGATGGTGTCCGCGGTCGCGTAACGTCAGCCGCGCCGCCTGCGGTTGACCTTCATCGTGTCGAGATCGGTCACGGCCGACCGCAACTCACCGCAGTGCAAGCCTCGTTCACGCAGGATGTGCTCAAGACGCTCCTCGGCGAGCGCGGCGGCCATCTCCTCACCGTCCTCCGCGTCCGAGCGCAGTTCGATCCGGAACGAGAACGCCTTCAGCGTCCGGTCGTAGGCGAGCGAGCCCTCCGGCGTGAACCGCATCGCGCCGAGACCGTCCGCCTCCGCGAGCCCGCCCCGCAGCGTCTCGCGCTCGGCCTCGTCGCGAGGTGCCCAGACCCCGCGCAGGGTGACGCGGTAGGTGTGCTGCCCGTCCTGGGGCCCGGCGGGTGCGGTGGCGCTGCTCATGGTGCCTTCCCGGAAACAGAGGTGAAGCGTGCCGCGCCACCGTAGAGGATGGGCGGTATGCGACGCACGGTGATAATCGACGCGCCCTCCAACCTCGGCCTGCGACCCCCCGCGCCCGGCGCGGTGCCCGGGTGCCACGGCCTCGCCGCGGCGCTGCGCGCGCGAGACCTGCCCCGGCGGATCGGCGCCCACGACGGGGGCGCTGTCCCCGCCCCCGCGTACGACCGCGGCGACTGGCGCCCGGGCGACGGCGTCTTCCACGCACCCCAACTCGCCGTGTACACAAGGCGACTGGCGGACCGCATCGGGACCTCCCTGGCGGCGGGCGACTTCCCTGTGGTGCTCGGCGGCGACTGCGCGATCCAGCTCGGCGCCTCGCTCGCGCTGCGCCGCAGGGGTCGTTACGGGCTCCTCGCCGCCGACGCCTCGGCCGACTTCCGGCACCTCGGCAACGCGCCCGCCGTCGGCGCGGCGGCCGGCGAGGAGGTCGCGATCGCCACCGGGCGCGGGCAGGCGGACCTCGCGGACATCGACGGGCTGCGCCCCTACCTGCGCGAGGAGGACATCCGCTACGCGGGCATCAGGGACGGCGACGCCGACATCCCCGAGCTGACCTCGCTCGGGATGGGCGTCGTCACGATCGGGGCCCTGCGCGAGCGGGGCCCGGACGCCGTCGGGGCGGCGCTCGCGGCCGAGCTGGGCGGCGGGGGACGGGCGGGGTACTGGGTGCACTGCGACGCGGACGTACTCGATCCGGCCGTCATGCCGGCCGTGGACAGCCCCGACCCCGATGGCCTGGAGCCGGACGAACTCGCCTCCCTGCTCCGGCCGTTGCTCGCGAGCCCCGACTGTGTGGGGCTCAACGTGACGATCTACGACCCGGACAAGGACCCGGACGGAACGGCGGGGGACACGCTGGCCGACCTGCTCACGGCGGCGTTCACCCGCGACTGAGAGGGGCGCGACCGCACGGGAGGGTGGTGCGGGGTGGCGGCGTGGTGCTGTGTGGGGTGGTGCCGTGGTGCTGTGCGGGGCGGGGTGGTCGTGTGCGGGGCGGGCTGGACCTTGTGCGGGCGGGCTCGTCCCGTACACGCGCCGCGTCTCGTACCGCCCCTGTCAGGTTCCGTCCCTGCGGGGGCACCCTGCCGTCGGTGTTTGACCTTGACACGGTGGCAAGCCCTTCACTGGAGAGACGACGAAAGCCCTCCCACGGGGGGCGAGGAGAGGGGTCCCATGACCATGCGGGAAGCGCTCCCGTACACGACGCGGCTCGTGCGGGCGCTGGAGAGCGAGGACGAGTCCGTACGGCTGCGCGCGGCGCTCGCGGCGGGCACGGACCCGGACCCCGGGTACGTCGGCACGCTCGTGGCGCGATGCGCGGTCGAGCCGGAGTTCGGCGTACGGGAGATGTTGACGTGGGCGCTGCTCAGGCACCCGGAGGCGGTGACCGTGCCGCCGCTCGTTGCCGCGCTGCGGACGGAGCCCGCTCAGGCACGCGCTCAGGCCCTGCACACGCTGTCGAAGATCGCCGACCCGGCGACCTGGGAGGCGATCACGCCCGCCCTGCTGGACGACCCGGACGACGAGGTGGCGCGCACCGCCTGGCGCACGGCCGTCGTACTCGTTCCCGAGGGCGGGGAAGCCGCGCTGGCCGTAGCGTTGTCGGCGCAGTTCGGCCGGGGTGACCTCGATGTGCGGCTCAGCCTGAGCCGGGCGCTGATCGCGCTCGGCGACGCGGCGCTGCCGGTCCTCGCGCGGAAGGAGGAGGACGCCGACCCGGAGGTCCGCGCGCACGCTCTGGCCACCGCGCGGCTGCGGCAGGACCCCTCGCTCGGCTTCGCCTCGGTGATCGATGCGGCGAAACGCGCCGTCGCGCTGGGGCCCGACGGGCCCCCTGGGCCGCCGCAGGGGTGAGGAGCCCGGGGGCGAGGGAGTATGAGGGAAGCGGAGGCCGCGAGGAGTGGTGGACGGTGCTGATCGGTGAGCTGGCGCGGCGGTCCGGGGTCAGTGCCCGGATGCTGCGGCACTACGAGGCGCTCGGTCTCGTACGACCGCAGGGCCGCAGCGCCTCCGGCTACCGTGAGTACTCGGCCGACGACGTGCGGCGCGTCTTCCACATCGAGAGCCTCCGTTCGCTCGGCCTGTCGCTGCGCGAGGTGGGGCGCGCGCTCGACGACCCGGACTTCGCGCCCGCGCGCCTCGTCGGGGAACTCGCCAGGCGGACGCGGGAGCGCATCGCGGCGGAGACCGAACTGCTCACCAGGCTCGACCGCATCAGCGCCGCCGAACCGGCCGGCTGGGACGACGTCCTGCGCGGCGCCGCGCTGCTGCGGGCGCTGAGCGCGTGGAACGCGGACGACAGGCAGCGCGCGGCGCTCGCGGCGGCCGAGGGCGGGCCCGTACCGGGGGAGATGCTCGCGGACGCGGTACTGCGCGAGCCGGACCCGTACGTGGCGGGGACGCTGCGCTGGGCGCTCGCACGGGCGGGAGGGAGCGCGCTCGCGCCGCTGGCGCGGGGCCTGGGCTCACCGGCGGCGGAGGTACGGGAGCGAGCGGCGCGTTCCCTCGCCGCGCTCCCGCCCGGCGCCGGGTCCACGGCACCGCTGCGCGAGGCCCTCGGCCACCCCGACCCCGAGGTACGGGGCCACGCGGCCCTTGCGCTGGGGGCGCGGGGGCACGCGGAAGCGGTACCGGCGCTCGTGGGCCTGGTCGTGGCGGGGCGCCAGGACGTGGACGCGGCGGATGTGCTGAGCCGGTTGGCGGGGGGTGCGGGGGATGAGGGCGAGGGGGCGCTTCCGGGGGTTCCGGGTGCGCTTCCGGGGGTGGCGGGGGCCGATGGGGATGAGGGTGGGGGAGAGGTGGCTGGTGTCTTTGCGGGAGGTGGGGGGCGGGGTGGTGCGGCAGGGGTGGCGGAGCGCGTCGTCGGGCTGCTTGCCGAGGCGCTAGTGGCGGAGGGCGGCGAGCCTGCGGTGAGGCGGCGGATCGCTCAGGCGCTCACGGACATCCCAGGCGAGAGCGCGACGCGGGTCCTGACAGCGCTCACGGGGGACGAGGACCGGGGGGTGGCGGTCACGGCGGCTTATGGGTTGGGGCGGCGGGGGTGTGAGGGGGTGATGGGGGTGGGGGAATGACCGGGTTGGGTTTGGGGCTTAGGGAGTTGAGGCGGGGGCGGGGGCGGGGGCGGGGCGGGGAGAGGGCTTGGGGGGCTTGAGGGGCGGAGGCCGAGGGGGGCAGCTTCCTCGTCGCAGGGGGGCGCTGCACGGCCCCTCCCGCCCGGGGGCCGGATGGCGCCTCGTCGAGGTGAGTGAGCGCTCACCCACCCTTCGCGCCTGTGGATAACTCCGGCGAATCCTCGCATCGGCTCACTCGTTCCGGTGAGCGGTTGTGTGGGTTTACCGAGGTTATCCACAGATGTCGCGGGAGGGCGGGGGGCGGGGAGGGGGATTTGGGAGACTTGTATAGGGGTCGCCCCCCGGGCGGGAGGGGGCTGTGCAGCGCACCGAGCCGCCCACCGAATGGCAGCTCGCCCGCCGCGCCACCTGCTGCCACGCCGCCAGCCGCCGCGCCACACACCGCCTGCCGCCGCCGCGCCACCAGCGCCGCGCGCCTGCCCCCGCCGCGCCACCAGCGCCGCGCGCCAACCGTCACCGTGCTGCCAGCCGCCGCGCTACCTGCCGCCGCGGCCACCGCGCCACCTGCAACCACGCCACAGCACCGCCTGCCGCCACCACGCCGCCTGCCGCCGCGCCACCACGCCGCCAGCCACCACGCCGCCAGCCGCTGCCACCACGCCACCGCGCCGCCTGCCGCCGCGCCGCCAGCCACCACGCCGCCAGCCGCTGCCACCACGCCACCGCGCCACCTGCCGCCACCGCGCCGCCTGCCACCGCGCCACCAAGTGGGGCGATCCGCACGGGCGGTCGGCCTCGGTCTCGGGTGGGGCAGGGGCGCCGGGCCTCACCTCACCCCCGTTCCGCCCCACCCCGGTCCGCGTACTCGAAAATGCTGCCGTCCTGGTGCAGCGCGACCAGCGTGCGCCCCGCCGGGGAGCCGATCGGTCCCGCCAGGACGCGGCCTCCCGAGGCGAGCAGCGCGACCGCCGCCTCCTCCACGTCGGGGACCGCGAGCGTCGCCCGTACCTGGCGCAACACCTCGATCTCGGCCGCGGGGCCGCTCATCAGCAAGAAACACCCCACCGCGGCCACCGATACGTTCCCGCGGTCGAAACGCTCGGCGGGACGGCCGACGAGCCGTTCGTAGAACGGCACCGTGCGGTCCAGGTCATCGACACAGACACGGAGCGTGGTACCCAGAATCTCCATGAGCCCGAGCCTAGTTGGCGCGCCCGCGCAAGGTGATCGTTTCCGGCCGCCAACCCGCTTTCCGCCGTCTCACGCCCCACGCCCTCCGCCGCCGCAGCCCCACGCGCGCCCCCGCCGCCGCCCCGCCCCCCCGTCGCCCCACTCCACAGCCGTGGCCCCTCGGCCGCCACCCCGCCGCACCCCGGCGACCCCACCACGCCCCGCTCGTCTCACCGTGCCCGTGCCCCGCCGCCCTACCCGCGCCCGCCCATCCCGCCGCGCTCCACCGCCCTGCCCGCGCCCACGCACCCCATCGCGCCCCCGCCCTCCGGCCGCGAACCGGCTCGCCGCGCGCGATGCCGCCTCCCTTTCCATACTGGGAGAACTGGGAGAAACGCCTCGCGCGCACGTTTGCCCCTCGTGCCCACGGGGACCCGAAGAGCCGCGCTCGTGCACGACCCGTGCACCTCGCGTACGAAAGCGTACGAAAGGAGCCACCATGCCGAGTGAAACCGGCACCGCCACGCCGCTCGACCCCGAGAACCTGGACGCGCTCGCGGAACTCGGCCAGCAGTTGCGGGTGGACTCGGTGCGCGCGACAGACGCCGCGGGCTCCGGGCACGCGACCTCGTCGATGTCCGCGGCGGATCTCGTCGCGGTGCTCTTCGCCCGGCACCTGCACTACGACTTCGACGCCCCCGACCTGGCGACGAACGACCGCTTCGTGCTGTCCAAGGGGCACGCCTCACCGGTCCTCTACGCGGCCTTCAAGGCCGCCGGGGCCGTCAGCGACGCGGAACTGCTCACCTTCCGCAAGGAGAGCAGCCGCCTCGACGGGCACCCCACTCCGCGCATCCCCTGGGTCGACGTCGCGACGGGCTCCCTCGGCCAGGGGCTCCCCGTCGGCGTGGGCCTCGCGCTCTCCGCACGCGATCTGGACCGTACCGACAGCAGGGTGTGGGTCCTGTGCGGCGACAGCGAGATCGCCGAGGGCTCCGTGTGGGAGGCGGCCGAGGCCGCGGGCGCCCTCCACCTCGACCACCTCACCGCGATCATCGACGTCAACCGCCTCGGCCAGCGCGGCCCCACGCGCCACGGCCACGACCTCGACGCCTACGCCCGCCGCTTCCGCGCCTTCGGCTGGCACACCATCGAGATCGACGGCCACGACGTCGGCGAGATCGACGCCGCCTACCGCGAGGCCGAGTCCACGCGCGGCGAGCCCACCGTGATCCTCGCCCGCACCGTCAAGGGGCAGGGCGTACGTGCCGCCGCCGACCACGAGGGCCTGCACGGCAAGCCGCTGAAGGACCCCGAGGGTGCCATCGCCGAACTCGGCGGCGTACGCGACATCCGCGTCTCCGTCCACAAGCCGAAGGCTTCCCCGGGCCAGCGCAACCCGGTCCCCGGCGCACTCGACCTGCCCCGCTGGGACAAGGGAGGCGACGACGTCGCGACCCGTGACGCCTTCGGCAAGGCGCTCACCGCGCTCGGTACCGCACGCCGCGACGTCGTCGTCCTCGACGGCGAGGTCGGCGACTCGACCCGCGCCGAGTTCTTCGCGAAGGAACACCCCGAGCGGTACTTCGAGATGTACATCGCCGAGCAGCAGATGGTCGGTGCGGCCGTCGGCATGGCGGCGCGCGGCTGGCGGCCCTTCGCCGCGAGCTTCGCCGCCTTCCTCACGCGCGCCCACGACTTCATCCGCATGGCAGCGGTGAGCCAGGTCAGCCTCGCCCTGTGCGGCTCGCACGCGGGTGTCGCCATCGGCGAGGACGGACCCTCGCAGATGGGCCTCGAAGACCTCGCCATGATGCGGTCCGTGCACGGCTCCACGGTCCTCTACCCGGCCGACGCCAACTCCGCCGCGCACCTGACCGCCGCGATGGCCGGCACGGACGGCGTCTCCTACCTGCGCACCTCGCGCGGCGCGAGCCCCGTTCTCTACGGACCCGACGAGGAGTTCCCCGTCGGGGGCTCCAAGACGCTCCGCTCGGGCAGCGAGGACCGCCTCACCCTCGTCGCCGCGGGCCAGACCCTCCACGAGGCCCTTGCCGCCGCGGACCGGCTCGCCGCCGAGGGCATCGCGGTCCGCGTCATCGACCTGTACTCGGTCAAGCCCGTGGACCGCGAGACGCTGGGGAAGGCCGCCGAGGAGACCGGCTGCCTCGTCACCGTCGAGGACCACCACCCCGAGGGCGGCATCGGCGACGCCGTCGCCTCCGCCTTCGACGACGGCCGCCCCACGCCGCGTCTGGTCCGCCTCGCGGTACGCAACATGCCCGGCTCCGCGACACCCGCGCAGAGCCTCGCGGCGGCGGGCATCGACGCGGACGCGATCACGGCCTCGGTGCGGATGCTGGTGAACTGACGGCGGCGGCTCGCGCGGGGCGCGTCGGCGGCGGTGCCACGAGGGGTACGGAGCCGGTGCCGCCCCGCCGCCTGCGCGAGGCCCGCTGCCCGCGCGAGCCCCCGTCGCCCCCGCCCCGGGACGGGCCGCCCGCGCCCTCAGCCCGCGAACACCCGCCCCCGGTCCCAGGCCCGCCCCCGGTTCAGACCCGGCACAGGATCTCCCCGTGCAGCACCCCGAACCACGCGTCCGGGCGTTGTCCCCACTCCCGCCACGCCGCCGAGATCGCTTCGAGCCCGGCGGCGTCGGCGTGCCCGCCGCTCGTCGCGCGCTCCGCGTACGCCGAGGCGAGCGTGCGGTCCGCCCACAGGCCGCTCCACCACGCCACCTCGTCCGGCTCCGCGTAGCACCACGTGCTCGCCGACGAGGTGACCTCCGTGAAGCCGGCGGCGTGCGCCCACGCGCGCAGCCGCCGCCCCGCGTCCGGTTCCCCGCCGTTGCCGCGCGCCACGCGCGCGTACAGGTCGAGCCAGTCGTCGAGCCCCGGCACCTCGGGGTACCACGTCATCGCCGCGTAGTCCGCGTCCCGTACCGCCACGATGCCGCCCGGCTTCACGACCCGCCGCAACTCCCGCAGCACGCCCACCGGATCGCCCACGTGCTGGAGCACCTGGTGCGCGTGCGCGACGCAGAAGGTGTCGTCGGGGTACGCGAGCGCGTGCCCGTCCCCTGTCGTGAAGTCCACGTGCGCGAGCCCGCGCCGCTCCGCCTCCGCCGCCGCCTTGGCGAGCACTTCCTCCGAGGCGTCGATCCCGGTGACGTGCCCCTGCGGGACGAGCGCGGCGAGGTCCGCCGTGATCGTCCCCGGCCCGCAGCCCAGGTCCAGCACGCGCATGTGCGGCTTGAGGTGCGGCAGCAGGTAGGCGGCCGAGTTCTCGGCGGTCCGCCAACGGTGCGAGCGCAGCACGGACTCGTGGTGGCCGTGCGTGTAGACGGCCGTCTCGGCCGGGGTTTCGGCGGGGGTCTCAGCGGTTTCCGGCATGACGGAACTCCTTCGGTCCCGGAGGATTCGGTGCGTTCACGCTACGCCGCATGTCGCTTCGTGAGACAGGCGTCTTGTGATACGAGACGCGAAGGCTTCCGGGGCCGAGGGAGCCGCCCTCACACGTCTATCGGCCGGTACACCGTCAACGCCTCGTGCAGCTTGTCCAGTTCGACGACGCTGCCCGCCTCCGCCACCTCGCCGTCGTGCGCCAGCGGCGTCCCCGGCTCGATGCCCGTGACACGCAGGCGGTGCAGGCGGCGCGCGGCGTGGAAGGGGGAGCGGGTGAGGGGACCGGCGAGAGCCGCGCCGAGGAGGCGGGCGGAGGGACGGCCCCCGCCCCGTACCGTCCGGACGTCCAGGAGACCGTCCGCGAGATCCGTGCGGCGGCCCGCCGTCAGGCCCGGGCGACCGTAGAGGCCGTTGCCGGCGAACAGGAGCCACAGGGGCTCGCGGTGGCCGCCGATGTCGGCGAGGAGCGGCCGGTCGCGGCGCAGGACGTGCACGGCCGCGGCGACGTCGGCGAGGCGCCCGCCGAGCCTGCCGGACCACTTCTCGCGCTCCTGGACCAGCTCCGGGTACACGCCGAGGCTGAACGTGTTGAGGAAGAGCCCCGAGGTCCAGCCGTCCTCGGCGTCGCGGCACGCGGTGCGCCAGCGCCCCACATCCACCAGGACCGCCTCGCCCAGCTCGACGGCACGGTAGGCGTCCCGTACGTCCTCTATCCCGAGGTCGTACGCGAAGTGGTTGAGCGTGCCGCCGGGCAGCACGACGAGCGGGAGCTTGTGCCGCAGCGCGACCCCCGCCGCCGTGCTGACCGAGCCGTCGCCGCCACTGATCCCGAGCGCCTTCGCCCGCCCGGCCGCCTTCTCCAGCTCCTCGGCGAGGCCCGGCCCCTCGCACGCGACGACCTCCGCGTCCGGGAGCGCGTCGCGCAGGCTCCGTACGCGGTCGGGCGAGCCCGCGCCCGTGTTCACGACGACGACGAGCCCGGCCCCGCGCGGCAGCCGCGGCGCGCTCACGGTGAGGCGCGCGGGCAGCGGCATCTGGTCGCGCGTGGGCACCAGTCCCCGCACGGCGAGCGCCGCGCCGACGCCGAGCGCGGCGCCCGCGAGGACGTCGCTCGGGTAGTGGACGCCCGTGTAGACGCGCGAAGCGGCGACGGAGGCGGCGACGGGTGCGACGAGCGCGCCAAGTGCCCGCGACTCCAGGGCGACCCCGGCGGCGAAGGCGGCGGCGGACGCGGCGTGCCCCGAGGGGAACGACGTCGTGACCGGCTGCCGCTTGAGCTGCCGTACGAGGGGGACCGCGTCGCGCAGCGGGCGGGCGCGGCGCACCGCGCGCTTGCCGATCGTGTTGACGGTCGCCGAGGCGAGCCCCAGCGAGACGAGGCCGCGCACGGCGGCGCGGCGGGCGCGCGGGGAGCGCGTCGCGTAGAGCCCGGCGCCCGCGGCGAACCACAGCACGCCGTGGTTGGCGGACCGGCTCAGCCGGGGGAGCACCTGCTCGGCGCCCGGCCAGCGGTGGCTGGCGGCGATACGGAAGACGGTGGAGTCGAGCGAGGTGAGGCGGTCCCGCCAGGGCGATGAGGTGACGTCTGCGGTCATGGCGCACACGTACCCCGGCCGCCCCGCCTCACCCCTGACGACCTGCGCGGGGCGACCGAAATGAGTTTGCCCGGCACCCGGACGGACGCGGACAATGCGCGGCATGGGGCATCTCGAAGCAGGGCACGTGGAGTACTTCCTTCCCGACGGGAGGCCGCTGCTCGGGGACGTGTCGTTCCGTATCGGCGAGGGCGTCGTCGCCGCGCTCGTGGGTCCCAACGGGGCGGGCAAGACGACGCTCCTGCGCCTCCTCTCCGGTGAACTCCAGCCGCACGGCGGCGCGGTCACGTCGAGCGGCGGCCTCGGCGTCATGCCGCAGTTCGTCGGCTCCGTGCGCGACGAGTCCACCGTGCGCGACCTGCTCGTCTCCGTCGCGCAGCCCCGCGTCCGCGAGGCCGCGCGCGCCGTGGACAAGGCCGAGCACGCGATCATGACCGTCGACGACGAGGCCGCGCAGCTCGCGTACGCGCAGGCCCTCTCGGACTGGGCGGAGGCGCGCGGTTACGAGGCCGAGACGCTGTGGGACGTGTGCACGGTCGCCGCGCTCGGCGTCCCGTACGAGAAGGCGCAGTGGCGCGAGGTGCGCACGCTCTCGGGCGGCGAGCAGAAACGCCTCGTCCTCGAAGCGCTCCTGCGCGGCCCCGACGCCGTCCTCCTCCTCGACGAGCCGGACAACTATCTCGACGTGCCGGGCAAGCGCTGGCTGGAGGAACAGCTCGAACAGACCCGCAAGACCGTCCTCTTCGTGAGTCACGACCGCGAACTGCTCGCCCGCTCCGCGCGGCGCATCATCAGCGTCGAGCCCGGTCCGGACGGCGCCGAGGTGTGGACGCACGGCGCGGGCTTCGCGACGTACCACGAGGCGCGCAAGGAGCGCTTCGAGCGGTACGAGGAACTGCGGCGCCGCTGGGACGAGAAGCACGCGCAGCTCAAGAAGCTCGTCCTGGACATGCGCCAGTACGCGAAGAACAGCGACGCGATGGCCTCGCGCTACCAGGCGGCGCAGACGCGGCTGCGCCGGTTCGAGGAGGCCGGCCCGCCGCCCGAGCCGCCGCGCAAGCAGGAGATCACGATGCGGCTGCACGGCGGACGCACCGGGGTCCGCGCGGTGACCTGCGAGAAGCTCGAACTGACGGGCCTCATGAAGCCCTTCGACCTGGAGATCTTCTTCGGCGAGCGCGTCGCGGTCCTCGGCTCCAACGGCTCGGGCAAATCGCACTTCCTGCGCCTCCTCGCGGGCGACGACGTCGCGCACACGGGCGCCTGGAAGCTCGGCGCCCGCGTCGTCCCCGGGCACTTCGCGCAGACGCACGCGCACCCCGAGCTGGAGGGCCGCACGCTCCTCGACATCCTGTGGACCGAGCACGCCAAGGACCGGGGCGCCGCGATGTCGCGGCTGCGGCGCTACGAGCTGACGGGGCAGGCCGAGCAGCGCTACGAACGCCTCTCCGGCGGCCAGCAGGCCCGCTTCCAGATCCTCCTGCTCGAACTGGAGGGCGCGACCGCGCTCCTGCTCGACGAGCCGACGGACAACCTGGACCTGGAGAGCGCCGAAGCCCTCCAGGAGGGCCTGGAAGCCTTCGAGGGCACGGTCCTCGCCGTCACGCACGACCGCTGGTTCGCCCGCTCCTTCGACCGCTACCTCGTCTTCGGCGAGGACGGCCGCGTCCGCGAGACACCCGAGCCCGTCTGGGACGAGCGGCGGGTGGCACGAGCGAGGTGACGGGGCCGCCGCGCCACGGCGGCGGGGTCCGCGGGCGACAAGGCGGCAAGGCGGCAAAGCGGTGGATCGGCGAGAGGTCCGTACGCGGCGCCGCGCCGGTATCGGGCGGCTCTCCGCCGTACCGGCGCGGGCCCGGGCCCTGCCGCCGACGTCTGCCCGCGCGCCGTGCGGGCCCGCGCGAGCCGGTCACCGGTGAGGACCTGGTCGCCGACGTCTCCCCGCGCGCGGTGCGGGCCCGCGCGGCACAGTAGGGGGCGTGGGCAGTCGAGGCGAGCACGATGCCGGGTTCCTTGAGCCGTCGTACGCCGTGGCCGGTTTCGCGGCGGCCGCCGAGCTGAGGGGACGACTCGGGGACGCGGCGCGGGAAGAGGACGTCGTCGCGGCGGCGTGCGGCTACTGGGGGCGGCGCGGCCTGGGGACCCGCCCGGAACACGTGCTCGTCGCGCCCGGCGGGAGCGCCCTGCTGCTCGCGCTGCTCGCGGCACGCGGCGGCGACGTCCTCGTACCGCGCCCCTGCGCCGCCTGGTGGCTGCCGCAGGCGCCGCTGCTCGGGCGCGCGGCCCATCCCGTGCCCACACCCGCCGCGTACGGGGGCGTCCCCGACCCGTACGCGCTCCTGGAGACCGTACGGCGGGTGCGGCGCGAGGGCGGCGACCCGCGCCTCCTCGTGCTCGGCGTCGTCGACGACCCGACGGGGACCGTGCCCGGGCCCGAAGCGATCGACGCGGCCCTTGAGGCGGCGGCCGGCTGCGGGCTCACCGTCGTCGCCGACGAGTCGCTGCGCGACACCCCGCACTCCCCGCACCATTTCCTCGTGCTGAGCCCCGCGCACGCGTACCCGGACGACGTCGTCGTCCTGAGCGACCTCGCCGGAGCCCTCCTCCCCGCCGGGTGGCCCCTCGCTCTGGCCCGCTTCCCCGGCACCCCGGCGGGCCGCGCGCTCCGCGCCCGTACCGCCGACGCGCTCACCGCGCAGGGCGCCCGCCCCGCCGCGCCCCTTTTCGCGCCCGCCGCGCACGCCCTCGCCGAACCCCGCGCACTGCGCGTGGGGACCCGCGCGAGCGCCCGCGCCCACGGCATCGTGGCGCGCGCCGCCCACGCGCGGGCGACCGCCGCCGGGGCCCTCGCGCTGCCCCCGCGCGCGGGCCGCTCGCTCCTCGTCGACCTCGGCCCCTTCCGCGAGGCCCTCGCCGCGCGCGGCGTCCTCGACGCCGTCGACCTCGAAGCGGACCTCGGCGCCCGCCTCCCCTTCCCCGTGCACGGGGGTCACCGCTTCGGCGACCCGCTCACCGCGCTGCGCGTGCGCGTACCGACCGCCGGGCTCCTCGGGCCCTCGCCCGCCGCCCGCGCCCCCGCGCTCACCTCCCCGGACCCCCTCGCCTTGCCGGAGCCCCGCCGGGCCCTGAGCATGTTCGAAGCCGTCCTGCGCGACCTCGCGGCAGCGGAGCCACCGCACGCTCCCGCGCCGGGGCACCGGCAGGAGGGCACAGGCACAGGGAAGGGAACGGAATGAACGTGGGCCCCCGCGCGAAGTCGACCGTCCTGTGCCGGGGTGGGGTGCGAGAGGCCCCGGCACAGGCGGGCCGCGGCCAGGGACGCGGGAGGCCCGGACCCCCTCACCGCGCGGGGACGGGCGGCCCCGCATGACGGCCCCCGCGCCGTCGGACGCCCCGCGCCCGCTCGGGCGCCCCGGCGACCCCGCCCCGCCCGAACCCCGGCCGCTCGGTGAACGGCGGGTGTGGCCGCGCGACTTCAGCGACCGGCTCAGCGCGCCGCTGCCCGGGGTGCGCGCGTACGCGCGGCTGGTCCGCGAGGGGGGCGTGCGGCCGAGGGCCGCAGGGCTCGCGGACGTGCCGCGCATCCCGTACGCGCCCGCGCCGCTGCCGGAGCCCCGCCCCGGCGAACTCGCCGTCACATGGGCCGGGCACGCGAGTTTCGTCGTGCGGATCGGCGGTCTCACCGTGCTCACCGACCCCGTGTGGTCGCGCCGCATCCTCGGCACGCCCGCGCGGATCACGCCCGTCGGCGTCCCGTGGGCCGCGCTGGGCCGTGTCGACGTGGTCGTCCTGAGCCACAACCACTACGACCACCTCGACGCCCCCACGCTGCGCCGCCTGCCCCGCACCACACCCGTCCTCTGCCCCGCCGGGCTCGCCCCGTGGTTCAGGCGGCGCCGCTTCACGCGGGTCACTGAGCTGGACTGGTGGGAGGCCGCCGTCCTCGACGGCGTCCGCTTCGACTGCGTACCGGCGCACCACTGGTCCAAACGCGGCCTCACCGACACCTGCCGCAGCCTGTGGTGCGGCTGGGTCCTCACCGCCCCGGACGGCGCGCGCCTCTACTTCGCGGGGGACACGGGCTACGGGCCCGCCTTCGCCGAGATCGGCCGCCGCCTGCCCGGCACCGACCTCGCGCTCCTCCCGGTCGGCGCCTACGACCCGCGCTGGTGCCTGGGGGACGTGCACTGCGATCCCGAGGAGGCGGTGCGCGCCGCGGGCGACCTCGGCGCCGCCCGCATGGTGCCCATGCACTGGGGCACTTTCCTGCTCTCCTCCGAGCCCGTGCTCGAACCCCTCCTGCGCACGCGCGCCGCCTGGCGCGCCGCCGGACGCGCCCGCGAGGACCTGTGGGACCTTCCGGTGGGCGCCTCGCGTGTCCTCGCGCGGGTGCGGGAGGACGGCGCGGGTACGGGGTGAGCCCGCACGCCGGCCGTTACGCATTCGTAGCCCCGTATCCCTGCAACCGTGTGAAGACCCGATGGGTCTCCTGTGTGTACTACGAGGACAGGGGAGAACCATCAACACCGCACGCCGTACCACCCTCGCCGTCGCCGCTTCGGCCGCGCTGGCCCTCACCGGGATCGCCGCCTGCGGCACCGTCGAGAACCTGAGCGCCGCGCAGAAGATCCAGAAGGCCGCCGACAAGCTGGGCGAGCAGAAGGCACTCACGGTCGAGTTCGGCTTCGACGCCGACCCGGAGCTGCTGGAGCGCGTCAGCGACTCCGGGGACCCCGAGGACGCGCTCTCGCCCAAGGCCGCGAAGGCGGTCTCCCAGCTGCGCGTCTCCGTGTCCGTGCAGGCGTCCAAGCCGCTCTCCGAGGCCGGGGACAAGGACATCAAGGCCGTGGCGCTCTCCCTGGGCTCCGGGAAGGGCGAGGAACTGCTCGACGTCCGCATGGTCGACAAGACCCTGTACCTGCGGGCCGACTTCCCGAAGCTGGGCGAGACCGTCGACGAGCCGATGCCGGGCGCGGACGAGCTGCCCCCCGAGATGGGCTCGTTCCGGGACCTGTTCCTCGGGAAGTGGGTCAAGACCGACACCGGCACGCTGAAGGACCTCGCGGGCGGCGACGACTCCGGCGAGACCGGCGACCCGATCTCGCCGAAGACCGGGCGCAAGCTGAAGACCGACCTCAAGTCGATCGTCACGCGCCGGGTCACCTTCGACGACCAGGGGACGAAGGACGGCACCCAGCACATCCGCGCCGAGGCCCCCGCCCGCGCGCTGGTGACCGACGTCGTGGCGGCACTGCGCGGCGTGGCCGACGAACTCCCGGCCGGGAAGCTGCCCTCGCTCCCCACGAAGAAGGACCTCAAGGAGGTGCCCAACAAGAAGGCCGGCGTCGATTTCGCCCTGAAGGACGGCACCCTGTCCGGGATCACCCTCGACGTCACGCAGTTCGCCGAGCCGGGCGACGGCTTCGAGAAGGGCGACAAGTTCGACATCGTCCTCCGCTTCGCCGACCCGGGCGAGATCGTCGCTCCCGCCGGGGCGAAGGCACTGCCCAAGGGCAAGAAGGGCACGATCTTCGGGATACCGCCCGAGGTCCTGTTCGGGGGCACGGACGAGGAGACGGCCTTCGACGACGGGACGATCCCGGACGATCAGTTCGTGGTGGACACCGACGGACCGGGGGAGGCCACCCTCCAGGAGGAGGAGGACGACGCCTCCGACGTGTAAGACGACGCCTCCGACGTGTGGGACGACGCCTCCGACGTGTACGACGTGGACCTGAGCCAGAAGCCGGCGGAGCGGTACGGGGCGGGACGAACGGGGCACGCGGACCCGCTCAGGCCCGTGCCCGCCCCTCCTCCGTACCGCTCGCCGCCCCCGCGCCGTCCCCCGCCGCCGCCGCGTCCTTCCGCCGGTCCCCCCGCAGCCGCCGCCACACCGGCGGCCCCCCGCTGATCAGCAGTGTCAGCACGACCGCCGCCAGGACGCCCTGCCACGGCTCGGGGAAGAGCGAGCCGCCGAGGATGCCCACGAGCTGGTACGTCACCGCCCAGGCCAGGCACGCCGGGGCGTTGCCGCGCACGAAGACGCGCAACGGCATCCGCGCCATGAGGCACGCGAGCATGACGGGGACGCGCCCGCCCGGGACGAGGCGGGAGAGCACGAGGACCGGGACGCGCCGGTTCTCCAGGCCGCGCTGGGCCTGCGCGAGGCGGTCGTCGGGGGCCCGGTCGCGGAGCGCGTCGAGCCAGCGCGAGCCGTTCTTCGAGCGCATCCCGCGCTGCCCCAGCCAGTACAGGCCCACATCCCCGAGGAACGCGGCGAGCGCGGCGGTCACGAAGACGAGGAGCAGGTTGAGCAGGTTGTGGTGGAGGGCCACCACGGAGGTCGAGCTGACGAGCACGCCGGTGGGTATCACGGGGACGAGCGCGCCGAGCAGCACGAGGAGGAAGAGCGAGGGGTAGCCCACCGCCTGCTGCGTCACCCCCGGCACCTTGTCGGCGACACGGTCGGCCGCTTGCGAGAGCGCCCGCGCCCCGTCCCAGGCCGCGCCCCGCGCGTGCGTCACGGCCAGGTCCCAGGCCGCCACGCGCGCGCTCACCGCGCCACCTCGGGGCGCACGCTCTCGCCGTGCGCGAGCAGGTGCACCGCGACGTCGGGCGCGAGCCGTCCCGCCTGCCGTACGAAGTCGACGCCGGGCGAGTGGAACTCGTGCGGGCGCACCGCGTCGAGGCCGATCGGCCAGTACGTGCCGTAGTGCACCGGGACCGCGGCGCGCGGCCGCAGCTCGCTCAGCGCCAGCGCGGCGCGCTCGGGGTCGAGGTGCTCGTGCCCGAGTCCGGGCCCCCAGCCGCCCACGGGGAGCAGCGCGACGTCGACGGGGCCCGCCTCGCGCGCCATCCCGGCGAAGAGCCCGGTGTCCCCGGCGAAGTAGGTGCGGGCCGTACCGCTGATGACGTAACCGAGCGCGGGCGCGTGACGCGGACCCACGGGGAAGCGCCGCCCGTCGTGCCGGGCGGGGACCGCACGGACGTCGAGCCCGCCGATCCGCTGCTTGTCGCCCGGGGCCACCTCGACGAGTTCGAGGCGCGCGAGCCGCCGCCCGAGCCCAGGCACCGCGCGCAGCGCGCCGCGCGGCAGCAGGACCACCGTGCCCGGCGCGAGGCGCGTGAGCGAGGGCACGTGCAGGTGGTCGCTGTGCAGGTGCGAGACGAGCACCCCGTCCGCGCGCAGCGCGAGGGGCGGGGGCAGCGCGCCCTGACGGCGGCGCAGATGGGCGAGCCGCCGCACCAGCACGGGATCGGTGAGCAGCCGGGTCCCCGCGTCCTCCACGGTGCAGGTCGCATGCCCCCACCAGGTGATCTCCACCGTCGTCGCTCCTCCTCGCCACCGCCGCGGGCCGCCCGCGGGCCCGCCCGCGGCGCGCTTCACCGCCCGCGGGCTCCCGTCGAGCGTACGGGCTCCAGTAGAGTCGTCACTCATCCGGACAAGTGCCTCGGCCGGGCGCCGCACGTGGCGGAGGCAGGCCACCGGCAGCGAAGCGGATCGGGGGAGTGCTGTGAACGGGCACCGCGCGGTGGCGATCGCCGCCCTCGTACCCCTGGAACGGCTCGACACGCAGCCGTACCTCGTCGACATCCGCAGCCAGTTCGCGCACTGCGCGCAGTGGGCGGCCGCACGCGGGCACACCCTCGTGCGGGAAGTGCTCGCGCACGGGCTCCCGCCCGCGCACGAGGCGCTGTGGGACCCGGTCGACCGCGGCGAGGTCGACCTCTTCGTCGTCGCTGAGGCCGCGGCGCTCGCCGAGGCCGTGCACCCGGTGGAGGAGTTCCGCGCGCTGTGCGCGCTGCGGGGCGTCCCACTCGCGCTCGCCGCGCTCCCCGAGCCCCGGTACGACGCCGCCCACAAGGCCCGTATCCACCGCAGGCTGTCCATGCCGACGGCCGGGTACGACGGCCGCTGAACCCCGTGGCCGCCCGCGGGCGTCCTTCTCGGGCGGGGAGGACTCCGGGCGGGGCCGACCCCGTACCACCGTCACGCCGTCGTACCACCGTCACGCCGTCCGCACGGCCGGTACGGGGCGGTGTGCGAAGGTGGGGGGGACGGTCCGAGGGCATTCCGCGCGGACCACGTGTGGAAAAGGTGAGCGGTGAACGAGGAGAGGTGGCGCGGGGCCGGGAGCGCCGTGTTGCGGATGTTCGCGGTCTGGGGGGTGAGCACCCTGACGATGCTGGTGCTCGCGGGGCTGCTGCCGGATTTCAAGCTCCAGTCGGCCGACGGGGACAGCGCGACGCGCATCGCCGTGACGGCCGCGCTCGGCGCCGGGGTCTTCGGGCTGCTCGGCGCGCTCGTGTGGCCGCTGCTCGTGCGCACGCTGCTGCTCGTGCCCGCCTTCGTCCTCGCGGTGCTCGTCTTCTTCCTCAACGGCTCGCTGCTGCTCCTCGCACTGCGGCTCGTCCCGGTGAACAGGGGCGAGGTCAACCCGGAGACCGCCGTCGTGGTCGCCGCCGTCATGTCCGCCGTCGCCTCGGCGACCGGGGGAGCGCTCGCGGTACGGGACGACAACGCCTACCGCCGCCGCCTCCACCGCCTCGCCTACCGCCGCTACGGCCGCCCCAGCGGCACCCCGGCGCCGCCGGGCACGGTCTTCCTCCAGCTCGACGGGCTCGGCCACGACGTCCTCGTGGACGCGGTCGGCAAGGGCCTCATGCCGACCGTCGCCGGGCTCATCGGCGGCCTCCCCACCCACCGTCTCACGCCGTGGCGCACCGACTGGTCGAGCCAGACGGGCGCGAGCCAGCTCGGCATCCTGCACGGCAGCAACTTCGACGTGCCCGCCTTCCGCTGGTACGAGAAGGAGACCCGCGAGGTCGTCGTGTCGAACCGCCCGGCGAGCGCGGCCGAACTGCAACGCCGCGCCGTCGAGCGGACCGGGGACTCGGGGCTGCTGAGCCTGGACGGCGCGAGCCGCGGCAACCTCTTCGGCGGCGGAGCCGACCAGCTCGCGCTCGTCCTGTCCGTCGCGGTACGGCGCGGCAAGGAGAACCGCTCGCGCGCCGGGTACTTCGCGTACTTCAGCGACCCGGCGAACGCCGTCCGCACCGTCCTGTCCTTCGTCGCCGAGGTCGGCCGCGAGATGTGCCAGTCGGTCAGGGCCCGGCTGCGCCGCGAACGCCCCCGCATGGGGCGCGGCGGCCTCTACCCTTTCGTCCGTGCCTTCGCGACGGTCGTCGAAAGGGACGTCGTCGTCGCGGCCGTCATGGGCGACCTGCTCGCGGGCCGCACCGCGATCTACGCCGACCTCGTCGCGTACGACGAGGTCGCGCACCACTCGGGTCCGCGCAGCCGCGACGCCGCGCAGATCCTGCGCCGCCTCGACCGCTCCCTCGCCCTCGTCCTGAAGGTCGCCGAACTCGCCCCGCGCCCGTACCGGATCGTCCTCCTGTCCGACCACGGCCAGAGCCCGGGCGAGACCTTCCGGATGCGCTACGGGCTCAGCCTCGGGGAGCTGGTCCGCGCGGGCTGCGGCCTGCCCGTGCCGCGCAAGGTGCGCCGCACGCACTCGGGCAACGAGGCGCGCGCCGCCGTACGCGCGGCGCTGCACCGCCCCGTCGAGGAGCACGCCGAGGAGCACCACGCGTCCCCGCGCCGCTCCGAGCCCGTCGTCCTCGCCTCGGGCAACCTCGGTCTCGTCTCCTTCCCCGACGTCCCGCACCGCATGACCCGGCAGGAGATCGAGCGCCGCCACCCCGCGCTGCTCTCGACGCTGGCGCACCACCCGGGCATCGGTTTCCTGCTCGTACGGGACGAGGAGCACGGCGGTGTCGTGCTCGGTGCCTACGGGGCCGAGGTGCGCGTCGACGAACTCGGCGAGCACCCGACGGCCGAGGAGCTGGGACCGCTCGCCGTCTTCGGGCCCGGCGCCGTCGAGGCCGTACGGCGCACGGACTCCTTCCCGCACTGCGCGGACATCATGGTCAACTCCTGGTACGACCCGGAGACCGGCGAAGTCCTCGCCTTCGAGGAGCAGATCGGCTCGCACGGCGGGCTCGGCGGCGACCAGTCCAGGCCCTTCCTGCTCTCGCCGCTCGTGCTGAGCGCCCCGGTCGCCGACGGCGAGGAACTCGTCGGCGCGGAGCGGGTGCACGAGGTGCTGCGGCGCTGGCTGCGCGAGAGCCACGGCCCGCAGATCCCGCTGCCCAGCCGCCCCGCGGAGGCGGCGGCCGCACCCGTACCGGTGCCGCCAACTCCGCCCGGCGCGGGCGGAATGTGATCGTATAGGCCACGGACCGCCCCGCCGGGCGGACCGGCCCCGCCCCCGGGCTCTCGCCCCGGGCAGCACCGGGCCCCTCGCTCGCGAAAGGACCGCACCGTGGCCACCACCCGCTCCGCGCACACCGTCTGGGAAGGCGACCTGCTCAAGGGCAGCGGCACCGTCACGCTCGACTCCTCCGGTATCGGCTCGACCCCCGTCTCCTGGGCCTCGCGCGCCGAGGAGCCGAACGGGAAGACCAGCCCGGAGGAGCTGATCGCCGCCGCGCACTCCTCGTGCTTCTCGATGGCCCTCTCCAACGGCCTCACCCAGGCCGGGCACGCGCCGACCCGCCTCATCACCTCGGCGGACGTCACCTTCCAGCCCGGCACGGGCATCACCGGCATCCACCTCACCGTCGAGGGCACCGTGCCCGGTATCGACGAGGCCGCCTTCACCGCCGCCGCCAACGACGCCAAGGCGAACTGCCCGGTGAGCCAGGCCCTGGCAGGCACCACCATCACCCTGTCGGCGAAGCTCGCCTGAGCCACCGTCCGGTCCCGGCCGCCCCCACCGGGGCAGCCGGGACCGCCGCGTCACGCGCTGTTCAATGGTGCGTCCTCTGGCATCCCTGGTGCGGGGGAGCCGGACGGGTCAAGGTGAGGTGCGGCCCCCGCCCGGGGGCCCGGTCCGAGGAGGAGTACGTGCCCCCATGCCCCACCCGTTCCAGAACCTCCCGTTCCAGAACCTCCCACTCCGGAACACTCCGCTCCACCACCCTCAGCGCCCTCGCCCTGACGCTCGCTCTCCTCGGCACAGGTGCCGGCATCCAGAGCGCCCACGCGGCAGGGCCCGCGCCCGCGACGCCCCCGCCCGCCACCGCGGGGCCGGCGGCCCCGCCCGCCGCGAGCACCCTCGCCGCCCCCGGCACGCCCGCCCCGCGCGCCTACCCCGACGGCGACGGACTGGAGACCGCCCGGTCGAGCCGTCCGCTCGCCCCCGGCGCGCGCCTCACCTCGTACGACCGCCTGGAGAGCGACAAGTGGCTGCGCGTCCACGAGCTGTCCGCCGCACTCGGCGCCGACGTGCGCGCGCAGTACCTCAGCTCGGCGAAGGGCGTCTCCGCGCGCGAGCCCGTCTCCGGGCTCGCCGCGGGGCACGACCCGGGCAAGGGGCGGCGTACTGTCGCCGCGCTCAACGGCGACTTCTTCGACATCAACGAGACGGGTGCCCCCGAGGGCTCGGGGCTGCACGCGGGCACGCTCCTCAACTCGCCGCAGCCCTCCCACACCCGCGCGATCGGCTTCGACACCGCGCAGGCGGGCCGCGTGCTCGACCTCTACTTCGAAGGGACCCTCACCCTCCCTTCGGGTGACCGGCCGCTCACCGCGCTCAACGCGGCCGACGTCCCCGCCGACGGCATCGGCGCCTACACCGCCCAGTGGGGCGAGGCCGACCGCGCCCTCACCGTCAACAGCGCGAGCGACAGCGCCGAGGTCACGGTCGTGGACGGGCGGACGACGGACACCGCGCACCGGCCCGGCAGCGGCCGCCTTCCGGCCGGGGCGACCGCGCTCGTCGGCGCGGGCAAGGGCGCCGAGGCGCTGCGCGCGCTGCCCGAAGGGGCGCCCGTGAGCTGGACCTACCACCCGCGCACGGGCGACGGCTCGGCGGTGCCGCGCGAGGCGATCGGCGCCAACGAATACCTCGTGACGGACGGCAAGCCCGTCGACCACACGGGCGAGGGCAACGACGCGGCCGCGCCCCGCACCGCCGTCGGCTTCAGCCGCGACGGCCGCACCCTGCACGTCGTCACCGTGGACGGCCGCCAGGCCGACAGCGGCGGCGTCACGCTCACCGAACTCGGCCTCATGCTGAAGAAGACGGGCGCCTACAACGCCATCAACCTCGACGGCGGCGGCTCGTCCACGCTCCTCGCACGCGCCCCCGGCACCGACACGCTCCAGGTCGGCAACCAGCCGTCCGACGGCAGCGAACGCCCCGTCCCCAACGGCCTCGTGCTCACCGCGCCCGACGGCTCCGGACGCCTCACCGGCTACTGGGTGAGCACCGCGATGGACCCGCTGGGCGCCCCGACCGCCGACCCCGTCGCCGGCGGCCACCCCGACCGCGTCTTCCCCGGACTGCACCGGCTGCTCACCGCCGAGGGGTACGACGAGACGTACGGGCCCGCCCGGGGCACTCCGGCGTGGGCGGTGCGGGGCGGGGGCTCCGTCGACCGGACGGGCCGCTACACCGCGCCCCGCACGAAGGGCACCGCCGAGATCACCGCCCGCAGGGGCAAGGCCGAGGGCACCACGAAGCTCACCGTGCTCGGCCCCCTCGACCGCGTCGACACCGGGACCGGGCGCCTCTCGCTCCCCGACGCGGAGTCGAGCGCCCGCTTCGGCGTCACCGGGCTCGACGCCGAGGGGAACAGCGCCCCCATCGAGCCCTCCGACGTCCACCTGACGTACGACCGCGAGCAGTTCACGGTCACCGCCGACGCGGACGGCTTCACCGTCACGGCGCGCGCGGAAGGCGCGGCGGGCACGGTCACCGCGACGGTCGCCGGGCACTCCACGGCGCTCGCCGTCTCCGCCGGGCTCACCGACCAGGCCCTCACCGGCTTCGACGACGCGGCGGACTGGACGTTCAGCCAGGCCCGCGCGGATGGCTCGCTGAGCGCCGTCGCCGACAGCCACGACGGCACCGGGCTGCGCATGACGTACGACTTCACCCAGTCCACGGCGACCCGCGCCGCCTACGCGAGCCCGGCGGCGCCCCTCGCCGTCCCCGGGCAGCCGCAGGGCTTCACACTGTGGCTCAAGGGCGACGGGCACGGCGCCTGGGCGACGCTCCACCTCAAGGACGCGACCGGCACGGACCAGTTGCTGCGCGGCCCCTACGTGGACTGGACCGGATGGCGCCGCGTGACCTTCCCCGTGCCGCAGTCCGTCGCCTACCCCGTCTCCGTCGTCCGCTTCTACCTCGCGGAGACCGACGCGACGAAGCAGTACACGGGCGAGGTCGAACTCGACGACCTCACCGCGCAGGTCCCGCCGGAAGTGGACCTGCCGGCGAGCGCACGCGCCCACGACCCGCTCATCTCGACCGCACGCGATGTGCGGGGCAAGGACTGGCGGTTCGCCGTCATGTCCGACGCGCAATTCGTCGCGCGCGATCCCGACGGCGAGAACGCCGTGCAGGCGCGGCGCACGCTGCGCGAGATCAAGGCCGCCAAGCCCGACTTCCTCCTCGTCGACGGGGACCTCGTCGACGAGGGCGCGCCCGAGGACCTGGCCTTCGCGCACCGCATGCTCGACGAGGAGCTGGGCGACGCGGTGCCCTGGCACTACGTCCCCGGCAACCACGAGGTCATGGGCGGTGAGATCGCCAACTTCACGAAGGAGTTCGGGCCCGCCGAGCAGACCTTCGACCACGCCCGGACCCGCTTCCTGACCCTCGACACCTCCGGGCTCGGCCTGCGCGCCTCCGACTTCTCGCAGCTCGGAAGGCTCCGCGCCGCGCTCGACGCGGCCGCGAAGGACCGGGCCGTCGACTCGGTCGTCGTGGTCGCGCACGTGCCCCCGCGCGACCCGACCCCGCAGAAGGGCAGTCAGCTCGGCGACCGCAAGGAGGCCGCGCTCGTCGAGTCGTGGCTCGCCGGCTTCCGCCGGTCGAGCGGCAAGGGCGTCGCGTACGTCGCCGGGCACGTCGGCACCTTCGACGCCTCGCACGCCGAAGGGGTCCCGTACCTCGTCAACGGCAACTCGGGCAAGGACCCGGCGACCCCCGCCGACGAGGGCGGCTTCACCGGGTGGAGCCTCATCGGCGTCGACCGCGCGGCGCGCCCCGGCGCCGCGCTCCCCGCGGACTGGCTCGGGGTCCAGACCCGCCCGCACACCGACGCGCTCCGTATCGACGCGCCCGCGCGCCTCGGGGCAGGGGCCGGGGCGACCGTCGAGGCGAGCCTCACCCAGGGCACCCGGACGGTGCCGCTCGGCTGGCCCGTCAGCGCCGACTGGTCCGCGTCGCGCGGGCTGCACCTCGGCCCCGCGCGCACGGCGGGACCGCGCGACACGGCCGCGTACGACCCGGCGACGGGCCGGCTCACCGCGCTGCGCCCCGGCACGGTCACGCTGGCGGTGACCGTCTCGGGGGTACGCGCCGAAGCCCGCGTGACCGTGGCGCACTGAGCCGCGAACCGCCGCACCGTACCCCCCTCGGGAATACCCCTGGGGGGTATGGTGTTCCCTCCGGTGCGCGGCGCTGTCCGAGCCGCCGCGCACGCCGCGGCGGACGCACGAGAAGGGGGAGCACGATGGAGCACGCGCACGACACGCACCAGGAGGGCCACCACCACGGCGCGCACGAGGGCCCGGCCGGCTGGTCGGGGACGTCCTGGTCGATGGCCGCGCAGGCCACCCTGCACTGCCTCACCGGCTGCGCGATCGGCGAGATCCTCGGCATGGTGATCGGCACGGCTGCCGGGCTGCACAACGGGGCCACGGTCGCCCTGTCGATCGTGCTCGCCTTCGTCTTCGGCTACGCGCTCACGATGCGCGGCGTCCTGCGCGCCGGGCTGAGCCCGCGCGCCGCCTTCAAGGTCGCGCTCGCCGCCGACACGGTCTCGATCGCCGTCATGGAGCTGATCGACAACACGGCGATGGTCGCGGTCCCCGGCGCGATGGACGCGGGGCTCGCCGACGCCCTGTTCTGGCTCTCGCTCGCGGGCTCCCTCGCCCTCGCCTTCGTCGTCACGACGCCGGTCAACCGGTGGATGATCGGGCGGGGCAAGGGCCACGCGGTGGTCCACGCGCACCACGAGCACTGAAGGAGCGGGGCCGACGGGCGGTGCGGGCGGTGCGGGCCGGGGCGACCCCACGGTGTGCGGTCGCCCCGGCCCGTACGCGGGCCCGTTCAGTCCGTACGCGGGCCCGTTCGGCGCCTGCTCAGCAGGGGCCGTCGTCCTGCCACGCGCCCCACTCGCCCGTCGTGCCGGGCTCCTCGTTCGTCGTCCACCACTTCGCCTCCCACGTGTGCCCGTCCTGGGTGACCTTGTCGCCCTTCACGTACACCGCGCTCGCGCTCCAGGGAGCGGCGGCGCACTGGCCGGGGCCGGTGGGCGGGTCCGTCGGGCCGCCCGGGTCGGCCGGCGGGTCGGTGGGCGGGGTCGCGCCCGCGAACTTCACGGAGAACTTGGCGAAGTCCCACGAGGACTGCGGGACGCTGCTGCACGTACCGCTCGTACGGCCGCCGTTGTCGGCGGGGCTGCACTGCCGGTCGCGGTTGAGTGACCAGAAGGTGAAGCGGGCCATGCCGTGCGCGGTCGCGTAGTCCAGGACGGTCTGGAAGTCGGCCTGGCCGAAGTACTCGCCCGTGTCACTGCGGCCGTTCATGCCCGAGAAGCCCTCGTGCGCGTACGCGGTCGCCTCGCTCCACCCGAAGGTCGAACGCAGCACGCCGTTGAAGGCGGTGAGCGCCGCGGTCTGCGAAGCGGCCCCGTCGAAGCCGCCGTCGAACGGCATGATCGAGAAGTTGTCGGGCGTGAAGCCCTGCGCCTTCGCCTCGTTCAGCATCTGCCGGCCGAACCAGCCCGTACCGTCCGCGGTCCCTGCCGTCGTCACCGAGACGAACAGCCCCGGGTTGTTCTGCTGGAGGATCTTCGCGGCGCCGATCTCGCGCGCGATCGCCGCCGTGTTCTCGTACTCGGGCTCCTCCAGGTCGAAGTCGATGGCCTTGAGCTGGTACTTCGTGATGACCTGCTGGTAGGCGGCGGCGGTCGAGGCGGCGTCCGCGCAGGCCTGGCCGAGCTTGGTGCCGCCGTAGCCGCCGATCGAGACGGAGACGTCGCCGCCCTTGGCGCGGATCGCGTCGATGACGGAACCGACGGCGGTGTCCGAGGAGACGGGCGCCGTGCCGTCCCAGGTCGGGCTGCACCCGCCGCCGTCGGGGGCGAGGACGAAGGCGAGCTGGAACGCCTTGAGCCCGGAGGCGTCCATGATCGCGGTGGCGCTGGGCGGATCGTTGTCGAGCGGCATGAGGTAGGGCGCTGCGGCGTACCAGCGCTTGTCCAGCGTTGCGCTCTCGGCACCGGCGGCCGAGGCGGGCAGCAGTGCGGTGAGCCCGGCCGCGGCGAGCGCGGAGGCGGCGGCGGTGCACAGCAGGGCACGAAGACGTCTCACGGAATCTCCCGGGGGGTGAATGAGGCGCCTCGACTGTCCCGCCGTTGTAACGAACACGTCAATGGATTGGCCTAGACCAAAAGGAAGTCTTGACCCTGCGCTCGGGATGTCCCGTTTCGCCCCCGACTCCCGTGCGCCGTAAGGGCGTTCAGCCCCCGATCCGCCGCCACCCCGGCCGCTCGGCGCGCGCCCCGAGCAGGCGCGGGTCACGGCTGCGGTAGACGAGGTACGGGCGGAAGACGTACTGCACGGGGGCGCTGAACGCGTGCACGAGGCGCGTGTACGGGACCATCGCGAGGAGCGCCATGCCGACGACCGCGTGCACCTGGTAGAGCACGGGCACGCCCTCCATGCGCCCGGTGTCGGGCTGGAGCGTGAAGAGGCTGCGGGCCCACAGGGCGATCGAGCCGCGGTAGTCGTAGCCGCCCGAGAGCGAGGAGTGGGCGAGCTTCGACCACATCCCGAGAACGAGCGCCGCCGTCAGGAAGAGGTACATCGTCTTGTCGTTCGCGGTCGTCGCGCGGAACACCGGGGCGCGGAAACGGCGCCGGTACAGGAGCATCGCGATCCCCGCGAGCGCGAGCACCCCCGCGAGGGTGCCGCTGAAGAGCGAGAGCAGGTGGTAACTGTGCTCGCTCACGCCGATCGCGTCCGTCCACGAGGCGGGGACGAAGAGCCCGAGCAGGTGCCCGGCGAGGACGAAGAGGATGCCGTAGTGGAAGAGCGGCGAGGCGATGCCGAGGAGGCGGGACTCGTACATCTCCGAGGAGCGCGTCGTCCAGCCGTACTTGTCGTAGCGCCAGCGCCACGCGAGCCCGGCGACGAGCAGCGCGAGAGCGACGTAGGGCAGCGCGCCCCACAGCAGGGTCTTCACGGGGTCCCCTCCTCGGGGCGGTCCTCGCTGAGCAGGGGCAGGGGAGTACGCGTACGCGCTCCGACGGGCGGGCCGAAGGCGCCGGGCGGACCGGCGGGCGGCCCGAACGCGGCGGGCGGCCCGAACGCGGCCGGTGAGGTCGCCCCCGTACCGCCGTACCCGTCCAGGCCCACGGCCTCGCGCGGTGGCCCGACGCGCGCCATCCGGCGGGCCTCGGCGAGGTCGGCGGGCGAGGGCCCGGGGAGCGTCGCGCACACCGCTTCGAGTACGCCCGCGTACGGCGTGCCGTGGGCCGCGAGCGAGAGCCGCAGGAGTTCGAGCCCGGGACGGTGCTCCAGGAGCAGCGCGGGTCCCGCCTGCGCGCTGAACTCCAGGACGGCGGGCAGGAAGTCGGGCAACTCCTCGTCGGTACACTCGAATCCGTGCGCGCGGTACGCCTCCTTGAAGGCGACGAGCGTCGTGCCGCGCCGTCGCGTGTCGCCGTCGCGCCACCAGCTCAGGTACAGGCTGTGCCGGTTCTTGAAGTCGAAGACGGCGACGTAGTGCGCCGCGAGTTCGCCCGCCTCGGTCGCGCGCGCCCACGCCGTGAAGGCGTCGATGCCGGGCGCCCCGAGCCGTACGGCCTCCACGAGGCCGAGCCGGTGGGGTAGTCGGTCGTCCGGGTAGAGGAGGCACAGCGCGGCGGCCTGGTGCACGAGCGCGGCCCGCTCCTTCGTGATGCTCAACGCTGCTCCTTCACCTCGGATACGGCGGGTTCGCGGTCGCTCGTCTGCCGCCGCGTGCGCAGGTGGAAGTTCTCCAGCGTCACGAGCGGCAGTTCCCTGCGCCCCGAGTCCTGCCCGAACGGCCCGTCCCCGCTGTGCTGTTCACCCGTGTCCAGGTGGTCGAGGCTGCACTCGCCAGGGACCGCGGACTCCTCCAGGCGCCGCGCGTCCCCCGCGGCCGCGGTCGGGATGACGTACCGCTCCTCGTACTTGGCGAGCGCGAGCAGCCGGTACAGGTCCTCGATGCCCGCGGGGTCCATGCCGACGCGCGCGCCGATTCCCGGGTCGGGGATGTCGCCGAGGTTGACCGCCCGCATGTGGGAGCGCATCGCCGCGAGCTTCTCCAGCGTGGCCCGTACGGGTCCGACGTCCCCGGCGGTGAAGAGCCCCGCGAGGTAGTCGAGCGGGATGCGGAGCGTGTCGATCGCGCCGAAGAGGTTGCCGACGTCCTCGCCGTCGTGCCCCGTCTCGCTCAGCGCGTCCACGACGGGCGAGAGCGGCGGGATGTACCAGACCATCGGGAGCGTGCGGTACTCGGGATGGAGCGGCAGCGCGATCCTGTGCCGCTTGACGAGCGAGAAGACCGGCGAGCGCCGCGCCGCCTCCAGCCAGTCGTGCGGGATGCCCGCCGCCTCGGCCGCGCGCACCACCCCGGGATCGGACGGGTCGAGGAAGACCCGCAACTGCGCCTCGTACAAGTCCTGTTCGTCCGGGGTCGCCGCCGCTTCCGCGACCTTGTCCGCGTCGTAGAGCAGCACCCCGAGGTACCGCAGCCGTCCCACGCACGTCTCCGAGCACACCGTGGGAAGGCCCACCTCGATGCGCGGGTAGCACAGCGTGCACTTCTCCGCCTTGCCACTGCGGTGGTTGAAGTACACCTTCTTGTACGGGCACGCCGTCACGCACTGCCGCCAGCCCCGGCAGTGGTCCTGGTCCACGAGCACGATCCCGTCCTCGCTGCGCTTGTACATCGCGCCCGAGGGGCACGAGGCGACGCAGGACGGGTTGAGGCAGTGCTCGCAGATGCGCGGCAGGTAGAACATGAAGGACTGCTCGAAGGCGAACGTCACCTTCTCGGATGCCTGTTCGCGCATCCGCTGCACCATCGGGTCGAGGTGCCCGGCCTCGGGCGCGCCGCCGAGGTCGTCGTCCCAGTTCGACGACCACTCGATCTTCATCGGCTTGCCGGTGAGGAGCGAACGCGGTTCGGCGACCGGGTAGTCGTCGCCGAGCGGCGCGTCCGTGAGGTTCTTGTAGTCGTACGTCCAGGGCTCGTAGTAGTCCTTGATCCCGGGCAGGACGGGGTTGGAGAAGAGCGAGGCGAGCCGCCGGAAGCGGCCCCCCGAACGGAGATCGAGCTTTCCGCGCCGGTTCAGCTCCCAGCCGCCGCGCCACTTCCCCTGGTCCTCGTAGCGGCGCGGATAGCCCTGACCCGGGCGCGTCTCCACGTTGTTGAACCAGACGTACTCCATGCCCTCGCGGTTGGTCCACGCCTCCTTGCACGTGACCGAACACGTGTGACAGCCGATGCACTTGTCGAGGTTCATGACCATCGCGACCTGCGCCATGACCTTCACCGGTAGCTCACCTCCTGCGCGCGCCGCCGGATGACCGTGACCTCGTCGCGCTGGTTGCCCGTCGGGCCCAGGTAGTTGAACGCCCACGTCAACTGCGCGTAGCCGCCGATGAGATGGCTGGGTTTGAGGAGCAGCCGGGTCAGCGAGTTGTGGATGCCGCCCCGCTTGCCCGTCGTCTCGGTCCTCGGCACGTTGACCGTCCGCTCCTGCGCGTGGTGCATGTAGACCGTCCCCGCGGGCATCCGGTGCGAGACGATCGCCCGGGCCGCCACGACGCCGTTGCGGTTGACGGCCTCGATCCAGTCGTTGTCCTTCACGCCGATCGCGTCCGCGTCCCGCGGCGCCATCCAGATCGTCTGGCCACCGCGCGAGAGCGCGAGCATGAACAGGTTGTCCTGGTACTCGGAGTGGATCGACCACTTGTTGTGCGGCGTCAAGTACCGCACGGTGACCTGCCGTTCGCCTTCCGGCCCGAGTCGCGGCTCGCCGAAGAGGCGGTGCATGTCGAGCGGCGGCCGGTACACCGGCAGCGCCTCGCCCAGCTCGTGAATCCAGTCGTGGTCGAGGAAGAAGTGCTGCCGCCCGGTCAGCGTGTGCCACGGCTTGAGCTGCTCCACGTTCTGTGTGAACGCCGTGTACCGCCGCCCGCCGTTCTCGCTGCCCGACCACTCGGGCGAGGTGAGGACGGGTACGGGCGCTGCCTGCGTGTCCGCGTACGTGATCCGGACGCCCTCGTGGCCCTCGGCGAGCTGCGCGAGCGGGGTGCCGACACGCTGTTCGAGGGTGCGGAAGCCCTGCGTGGCGAGGTGCCCGTTCGTCGTGCCCGAGAGCGCGAGGATCGTGTTCGCCGCCTTGACGGCGGTGTCGAGCAGCGGGCGCCCCGCCGCGACCCCCTCCCGTACCGTGCCGTTGCGCCGCCCCAGCTCGGCGATTTCCTGCCCGGGCCGCAGCACGACCCCCTTCGCCGGCAGCCCCAGGCCCTCGGCGAGCGGTCCGAGCGCGTCGAACTTCTCGCCGATCTTCGTGTAGTCCCGCTCCACGACCGCGAGCGCGGGCATCGTCCTGCCCGGCACGGCCTCGCAGTCCCCGTGCCGCCAGTCCCGCACCACGCCGCCCGGCTGCCCGGTCTCGCCCGGCGTGTCGTGCTGGAGCGCGCTCGCCACGAGGTCCTTGCGCGTCCCGAGGTGCCCGGCGGCCAGTTCGCTGACCTTGTGCGCGAGGTCCTGGAAGGTCTCGAAGTCGGTGCGTGCCTGCCACGGCGGGTCCACGGCCGGGGTGAAGGCGTGCACGAAGGGGTGCATGTCCGTCGTGGAGAGGTCGTGCTTCTCGTACCAGGTCGCCGCCGGGAGCACCACGTCGGACAGGAGCGTCGAGGAGGTCTGCCGGAAGTCGAGCGAGAGCAGCAGGTCGAGCTTCCCCTCCGGGGCCTCCTCGCGCCACGTCACATCGCGGGGCCGCTGCCCAGGCTCCGCCTCCTCGGCGCGCAGCGAGGACTGCGTGCCGAGGAGGTGCTTCGTGAAGTACTCGGCGCCCTTCGCCGAGGAACCGAGCAGGTTCGCGCGCCACAGCGTCAGCACGCGCGGCCAGTTCCCCGGCGCGTCCGGGTCCTCGCAGGCGAAGTTCAGCGAGCCGTCCTTCAGTTTCTCGACGACCTTCCCGACATCCCCGTCCACCTCGTCCGCGAGATCCAGCGGATTGCGGTCGAAGGTCGGGTACGAGGGCATCCAGCCCAGGCGCGCCGACTGCGCCAGGCAGTCGGCGGCCGTCATCCCGCCGAAGGTGCCCTTGGCGAGCGGCGAGGAGAGCACGTCGGCCCCGAAGCGGTCGTACCGCCACTGGTCGGTGTGCAGGAACCAGTACGCGGCGCCGATCATGTGCCGCGGCGGGCGCTGCCAGTCGAGCGCCCCCGCGAGCGTCGCCCAGCCCGTCGAAGGGCGGCACTTCTCCTGGCCCACGTAGTGCGCCCAGCCGCCCCCGTTGCGCCCCTGGCACCCGGTGAGCTGGAGCAGGGCGAGGAAGGCGCGGTAGATCGTCTCGGAGTGGAACCAGTGGTTCGTGCCCGCGCCCATGAGGATCATGCAGCGGCCCCCGGTCTTCGCCGCCGTGCGCGCGAACTCCCGTGCGATGCGCGCGCACCGCGCGGCGGGAACCGAGGTGTGCGTCTCCTGCCACGCCGGGGTCCCGGGCGCGCTCGCGTCCCCGTAACCCGTCGGCCAGCTCCCCGGCAGGCCCGCGCGCCCCACCCCGTACTGCGCGAGGAGCAGGTCGAACACCGTGGTCACGAGCGGGCCTTCGGCACCCCCGAGCCGCGTCGCAGGCACGCCGCGGCGCAGCACCTCGCCGCGCCCCTGCCCGTGCTCCCCGCCCTCGGTGTCGAAGCGGGGGAGCAGCACCTCGACCCCGGCCGCGTAGCGCTCCCCGTACAGGCTCAGGCGCGGCACCACCTCGCCGAGGTCCAGGTTCCACCTGCCCTTGCCGCTCTCGGTCCAGCGGAAGCCGAGCGAGCCGTTCGGCACGGCCGGCCGGTCGCTCGCCGCGTCGAGCACGACCGTCTTCCACTCCGCGCCCTCCCCGGTCTGCCCGAGGTCGGAGGCGCGCAGGAACTTCGCGGGCACGAGTCCGCCGCCGGGGCGCTCCTCCAGGGTCACGAGGAACGGCAGGTCGGTGTACTTCCGCGTGTAGTCGAGGAAGAAGCGCTCGGGGCGCTCGACGAAGAACTCCCGCAGGATCACGTGCCCCATCGCGAGCGCCAGCGCCCCGTCGGTCCCCGGGTGCGGGTGCAGCCACTCGTCGGCGAACTTCGCGTTGTCCGCGTAGTCCGGCGCGACCACGACGACCTTCTGTCCCCGGTAGCGCGCCTCCGCCATCCAGTGCGCGTCGGGGGTGCGCGTCACGGGCACGTTCGAGCCCCACATCAGGAGGTACGCGGCGTCCCACCAGTCGCCCGACTCGGGCACGTCCGTCTGGTCCCCGAAGACCTGCGGCGAGGCGACCGGCAGGTCCGCGTACCAGTCGTAGAACGAGAGCATGGGCGCCCCGATGAGTCCCATGAACCGCGCCCCGGCCGCGTGCGACACCATCGACATCGCGGGGATCGGCGAGAACCCGGCGATCCGGTCGGGACCGTACGTCTTGAGCGTGTGCACGTGCGCGGCGGCGACCAGCTCGATGGCCTCGTCCCAGCTCGCCCGTACGAGCCCGCCCTTGCCGCGCGCCCGCTGGTAGCGCGCCCGCCGCTCCGGGTCCCCGACGACGGCCGCCCAGGCGCTGACGGGGTCGCCGTGCTCCGCCTTCGCGTGCCGGTACAGGTCGAGGAGCACACCGCGCACGTACGGGTAGCGCACGCGCGTGGGGGAGTACGTGTACCAGGAGAACGCGGCGCCGCGCGGGCAGCCGCGCGGCTCGTACTCGGGCCGGTCGGGGCCGACCGAGGGGTAGTCCGTCGCCTGCGTCTCCCACGTGATGATGCCGTCCTTGACGTACACCTTCCAGCGGCACGAGCCCGTGCAGTTCACGCCGTGCGTGGAGGTGACGACCTTGTCGTGGCTCCAGCGGTCCCGGTAGAAGCCGTCCGCCTGCCTGCCGCCCGTCAGGGCCACGCTGTGCAGGTCGGGGGATGCCGTGCCCCTGCGGAGGAAGCGCCCGGCGCGCAGCAGGGCCGCGCCGGGCTCGGCCGGGGGCGCACCGGCGCCCGCGGTGCCGCGCGCCGCGGTGCCGCGCGCCGCGGTGCTGTGCGTGGCGGTGCTGTGCGTATCGGTCAAGACCCTGCTCCCTCGCTCGCCCTCGTGCGGCGCACGCTAGGCAGCCGGAGAGCCCAGGGGGCGTACGGCACACCCCGCGTGGCGCCTCACGGGTGGCCCGATACCGCCGAACGCGTCACCCCGGCGGCCCCGCGTGCCCGCCTGCCCACCGGCGTGGACCGGCCGGTAACCTGAGCCCGCATCAACCGGCCCCGTCCCCGGCCGGACGTACCTCCCGAGGAGCAGCCTTGCCCGCCGCCCGCCCGCTGCCCGCCGCCGAGATCGGCACCGCCCTCGCCACGCTGCCCGGCTGGAGCGGCGAGAACGACCGCCTCACCCGCGTCTACCGCCTCCCCAGCCACCTCGCCGCTGCCGCCTTCGTGCTCCACATCGCCTCCGTCCAGGAGGACATGGATCACCACGCCGACCTCACCCTCGGCTACAACACCGTGGAGGTGGCGACCCACACGCACAGCGCGGGCGGGAAGATCACCGCGCTCGACGTCACGCTCGCGCGCCGCGTCGAGGAACTGTCCGCCGCCCACGGGGTGCGGAGCTGAGGATGCTCGACTACGACGAGGAGGCCGCCAGCTACGACGAGAGCAGAGGCGGCCTGCCGCGCGCCCGCGCCGCGGCCGAAGCGCTCGCCGGACTCCTGCCGCGCCGCACCCGCACCGTCGTGGACCTCGCCTGCGGCACGGGCATCGTCGGCGGCCGCCTGCGCGAGGCCGGGTACACCGTGCTCGGTCTGGACCTCTCCGCCGGGATGCTCCGGCAGGCCGCCGGGCGCCTCGACGCCGTGGTACGTGCCGACGGGCGCGCCCTGCCGCTCGCGTCGGGCAGCGCCGAAGCCGTCACCGCCGTGTGGCTCCTCAACCTCGTCGACGACGCCGCGCCCTTCGTCGCCGAGGTCGCCCGTGTCCTGCGCCCCGGGGGCCTCTTCGTGACGACGGTCGACAAGTCGGCGGCGCACGCGGGCGACAGCGACATGGACGCGCTGCTCGCCCCGTACCGGCCCGTCGAACTCCCCGACGGCGCCGGCCGCGTGACCGCGCTCGCCGCCGCGCACGATCTGCGCCCGCACAGCTCGGCCCGCTTCACCGGGCACGGCCAGGGCCGCAGCCCGCGCGAGACCGCCGCGCGCGTGCGCGAGGGCAGCCTGTACGCGGCGGGCGGCGAGGACCTGGCCCGTCGCCTCGAAGCGCTGCCCCGCCCCGACGTGCCGCGCGGGGACCCCTCGTACACGCTGCTCGCGCTGCGCAAGCGGAACCGGGGCTGAGGCGGGGCCGCGCCGCGGGCCGGGGCCGCGCCGCCCCGGAAGACGAGGAGGGGACGCCCGGCGTGCGCGCCGCGCGTCCCCTCTCGCGTTCCCCCGTTCCCCCGTACTCGCGTACTCGCGTACGGAACGGCGTCAGTTGACGTCGTCCGGGTGGCCGCCGAGCCTGTGCTCCTCGTTGAGGGCGCGGATCGCTGCCATGTCCTCCTCGTCCAGCTCGAAGGAGAACACGTCGATGTTCTCCGTGATCCGGGAGGGGGTCACGGACTTCGGGATGACCACGTTGCCGAGCTGGACGTGCCAGCGCAGCACGATCTGCGCCGGGGTGCGGCCGTGCTTCTGGGCGATCGCCACGAGCGCGGGCACCTCCAGGAGGCCCTTGCCCTGGCCCAGCGGCGACCACGCCTCGGTCGCGATGCCCTGCTCGGCGTGGAAGGCGCGCGCCTCGCTCTGCTGGAGGTGCGGGTGCAGCTCGATCTGGTTGACCGCGGGGATGACCGAGGTCTCCTCGACGAGCCGCTTCAGGTGCGCGGGCGTGAAGTTGGAGACGCCTATCGCGCGGGTGCGCCCGTCGGCGAGGAGCTTCTCGAAGGCGCGCCACGTGTCGACGTAGCGGTCCTTGGCCGGGCACGGCCAGTGGATCAAGTACAGGTCCACGTAGTCGAGGCCCAGCTTGTCGAGCGAGGCGTCGAAGGCCCGCAGCGTCGAGTCGTACCCCTGCTCCTCGTTCCACAGCTTCGTCGTCACGAACAGCTCGTCGCGGGCGAGCCCGGAGGCCGCGATGGCCTTGCCCGTACCGCGCTCGTTGCCGTAGATCGCGGCCGTGTCGATCGAGCGGTAACCCGCGTCGAGCGCGTGCCCGACAGCGGTCGTCGCCTCCTCGTCGGGCACCTGCCACACGCCGAAGCCGAGCTGCGGCATCTCGACGCCATTGTTCAGGACGATCGGGGGAACCACCTTGTGCGCACTCACTGCGTCTGTCGATCCTTAGCTTTCGTCGGCTTCTCATCGGCCGGTACGGGGCCGCGCCCACGCGGGCCGCGCGCACCCGTACCGGATGTCATGCTCACCGACCTTAACGACGCCCACCAGGACCTGTGTTCCCGGGGCGCCGCCGCTCGGCCCGGGTGCCGCCGGCGCGGCCCCTGCCTCAGCCGTGGTACAGCGCCGTGATCTCCCGCGCGTACGCGTCCTCGATCGCCTTCCGCTTGAGCTTGAGCGAGGGGGTCAGGAGCCCCTGCTCCTCGGTGAAGGGCCGCGACAGGATGCGGAAGGTACGGATCGACTCGGCCTGCGACACGAGGGTGTTCGCCGCGACGACCGCGCGCCGCACCTCGCGCTCCAGTTCCGGGTCGCGCACCACGGCCGCCGGCTCGCGCACCGGCTGCCCGCGCATCTCCAGCCAGTGGGCCACCGCGTCCTCGTCGAGCGTGACGAGCGCGGAGATGTACGGGCGGTCGTTGCCCAGGACGACGCACTGCGCCACGAGCGGGTGCTCCCGAACGCGGTCCTCCAGCGGCCCGGGCGAGACGCTCTTGCCGCCCGAGGTCACGAGGATCTCCTTCTTGCGGCCGGTGATGGTGAGATAGCCGTCCTCGTCGAGCCGCCCGATGTCACCCGTCGCGAGCCAGCCCTCGCGCAGCGCCGCGTGCCCGCTGCGCGGCGTGTTGAGGTAGCCCTGGAAGACGTGGTCCCCGCGCAGCCACACCTCCCCGTCCTCCGCGATCCGCACCGTCGTCCCCGGCAGCGGACGCCCCACCGTGCCGAAGCGGGCCCGGCCGGGCGGGTTCGCCGTGGCCGCCGCGCTCGACTCGGTGAGCCCGTACCCCTCGTACACCGTCACGCCCGCGCCCGAGAAGAACAGCCCGAGCTTGCGGTCCATCGCCGAACCGCCCGACATCGCGTACCGCATCCGCCCGCCCAGCACCGCGCGAAGGCGCGCGTACACGAGCTTGTCGTAGAGCTGGTGCTGCATCCGCAGCTGGGCCCCCGGCCCCGGGCCGAGCCCCAGCGCCCGCTGCTCGCGCGCCTCCGCGTAGCGCACGGCGACCTCGACCGCCTTCGCGAAGACCCCGCCGCGCCCCTCCGCCTCCGCCTTCCGCGCGGCCGCGCGGTAGATCTTCTCGAAGATGTACGGCACCGCGAGCACGAAACTCGGCCGGAACGACGCCAGTTCGGGTATGAGCGCGTCCGCGCTGAGCCGTGGCTGATGCCCGAAACGGACCCGCCCGCGTACCGCCGCGACCTCCACGACGCGTCCGAAGACGTGCGCGAGCGGCAGGAAGAGCAGCGTCGACGCCTCCTCGCCGCGCTGCGGCTGGAAGACCGGTTCCCATGCGCCGAGCAGCGTGTCCGCCTCGAACATGAAGTTGCCGTGGGTCAGGACGCAGCCCTTGGGACGGCCCGTCGTGCCCGAGGTGTAGATGATCGAGGCCACCGACTCGGGCGTGACCGCCCTGCGGTGCCGGTGCACCACCTCGTCGTCGAGCTGCGCGCCCGCCGCCATCAGCTCCTGCTCGGCGCCCGCGTCGAACTGCCACAGGCGGCGCAGGTGGGGTAGCCGGTCGATGACCGAGCCGACGGTCATCGCGTGGTCCTCGTGCTCGACGAACGCGGCGGCGACCTGCGCGTCGTGCAGCATCCAGTACACCTGCTCCGCCGACGACGTCGGGTACACGGGGACGACCTGCGCGCCCACCGTCCACAGCGCGAAGTCGAGCAGCGTCCACTCGTACCGCGTCGGCGCCATGAGCGCGACCCTGTCCCCGAAGCGGATGCCCTCGGCGAGCAGTCCCTTCGCGACGGCGAGGACCTGGTCGCGGAAACCGGCCGCCGTCACGTCCTGCCAGCGCCCGCCGCTCTTGCGCGCGAGCACGACACGGCCCGGGTCCTCGCTCGCATGGTCGAAGACACAGTCGGCGAGGCCGCCCACCGGCCGCGCCCGGGTCAGCGGGGGCTGACTGAACTCGCGCAAAGCTGCTCCTCTCAGGGCCCGTCGTCACCTTCCCGTCCGCGTACGTCCCGTACGAGGGGCTGGGGGCGGCGCGCCGAAAGAGCGCACCGGACGCCGTGCGGCCGCCCTCCGGGCGACGACGGGACGGTGGCGACAAGCCCTGGCGCCGCGCACCCCTGCGCCGGGCTGGTGCGGGGGTGCGGCGCCGAGACGCTACCGCAGGTAAGCGCCACCAGGGGAGCCCTCGCGCGGCGTCTGTCCCGCCCGCATATGCCCGGATCTCTCCCCGGAACCCGCCCCAACCGGGGCGCAGCGGGACAGGACCCGAGGAGAATCGCGGGGGATTACTGACTGATGGGTAAGTACCGCGCGGCCCTCCTCCACGGAATCTGTACCGAAGCCGCACGTGGCACGGAGGGTTTCCGCAGGTGAGGGGGTGTCAGGCGGGGGAGCGGGAGAGCTGAGGTGTCAGGCGGGGGAGCGGGGCGGCTGGGCTGTCAGGCGGAGGCGGGTGGGGGAGCGGGGGCGCCCGCGGGGGTACGGGCGGGACGCGCGCCCGGCTCAGCGGGCCCGCCCGCCCCCGGCTCCTCCCGCCCCTCCGCCCTCGGCCGGCCCGCGTCCGCGGCCCCCCGTCGGCCGGGTTCCTCGGCCCCCCCGCCCGCCGGGTTCCTCGACCCCCCGCCCGCCGGGCGACTGCGCCCCCCGCTCCCGCAGCGCGAGCAGCACCAGGAGTCCCGCCACGAGCGCCGTCGCCCCCGCGACCAGGGCCGCCCTGTCGAGGCCCGCAGCGAAGGCCCCGCGCAGCGCGTGCTCGGGGAACGTCTCGCGCAGCGCCCCCGCGCCCCCGCCCACGAGGGCGTGCGCCGCCGGGCCTGGCAGGTCGTCGCCGACCCGCGCGGTGAGGACCGTGCCGTAGACCGCTACCCCCAGCGCGTACCCCAGCTGCCGGAACGTGTTGACGGCGCCGCCCGCCGTTCCCGCCTGCTCCGGCGCCACCGACGCGAGCGCGGCGCCGCCGAGCGCGGGCGCGGCGAGCCCCACCCCGGCCCCCGCCACCACGAGCCCCACGACCAGGCTCCCGGGTCCCGAGCCGGGGCCGAGCACCGCCTGCCCCGCGGTCCCCGCGCCGGTCAGTACGAGCCCTCCGCCCAGCACCCACCGCGCGGAGACCCCGTGCAGCAGCCGCCCGCCGAGCGCGGCGACCACGAAGGACGTGGCGGCGAGCGGCAGCAGCGCGAGCCCGGTCCCCGTCGCGTCGCGGCCGAGCAGTGTCTGAAGCCACAGCGAGGTGTACGGGAGCACTCCGAAGGCCCCCGCGTTGTAGGCGAGCGCCGCGCACATCACCACACCGAAGGCGGGCCGCAGGAAGAGCCTCGGGTCCAGCATCGGCCGCGCGCGCCGCAGCTCCGCGAGCACGAAGGCCACGAGCCCCGCCGCCGCGAGCCCCAGCTCCCCGAGCACGCCCGCCGAACCCCAGCCGTGCTCCCCGGCCCGCACCACCGCGTACGTCGTGGCCCCGGCGAACACCGTGAACGTCACGGTCCCCGCGAGGTCCACCCGTACCCCCCTGCGCCGCGTCCCCTGCGCGAGGCACCGCAGCGTCAGCACCACGGCGACGGCACTCACCGGCACGTTGACGAGGAAGATCCACCGCCACCCCGGACCGTCCACGAGCAGCCCTCCGAGCACGGGACCCAGCGCGGCGGCCGCGCCCGAGCAGGCGCCCCACACCCCGAGGGCCACTGACCTGTCCCGCCCCTGGTAGGCCTGTCCGAGCAGCGCCAGCGAGGTCGCGAGCATCGCCGCGCCTCCGACGCCCTGCACGATCCGGAGCGCCACGAGCATTGAGGCCGAACCTGCGAGCCCGCAGCCCAGCGAGGCGCACGCGAACACCCCCGTCCCCGCGAGGTACGCCGCGCGCCCGCCCCACGCGTCCGCGAGCGCCCCCGCGGCGAGCAGCAGCGCGGCGAGCGCGAGCGCGTACCCGTCCATCACCCACGGGAGCCCGCTCGGCGAGACCCCCAGGCTCTCGCCGAGCGCGGGCAGTGCCACCACCACGATCGTCGTGTCGAGCAGCAGCATGAACGCCCCCAGGCAGACCGCCACGAGCGGTCCCCACTTCCGCATGTCCCCACACCCTCCGGTCAACTCCCGCCCGGCGGACGGAATGCGCTCCGTACGATGGGCGGAGGCGCGTACCCGCACCAGCCGGAACGGCCGCACCGACGTGATCCGACACAGAAGGGGGTGCCGGCGATGCCTTCCGACATCCGCGCGGCGGCCTCCCGCCCCGCCTTCGACCGGACCGACCTCGCTGTCCTCCAGGCGCTCGACATCGACGGGCGCGCCTCGTTCAGCCGCATCGGCGCCGCGCTCGGGATCAGCGACCAGACCGTGGCCAGGCGGCTCGCACGGATGCGCGCGCACGCGGGGGCCAGGGTCGTCGCCGTACGCGACCGTACGCGGGCCGTCGTCGCGTCGTGGACGCTGCGCCTGCGCTGCTCCCCCGACGCGGCCCCCGGGCTCGCCCGCGCCCTCGCCCGGCGCGCCGACACCTCGTGGATCGTGCTCGTGTCGGGCGGCACGGAGGTCGTCGTCACGACAGGCGCCGACTCCGCCGCCGCGCGCGACGCCCTGCTGCTCGGCACCCTGCCCCGTACCCCCGCGCTCGACGGCATCCGCGCCCACCAGCACCTGCACCGCTTCTTCGGCGGCCCCAGCGGCTGGCTCGCCAAGGCCGGGGCGCTCAGCGCGGAGCAGCGCGCCGCGCTGAGCCAGGGGCCGAGGGCGGGGCAGCGGCCGGGGCCGGGAGCAGGCCCGGGGCAGGGAACCGGGGCGGGGCCGGGGGAGGGCTCGCGGCCTGCGCCCGCTCCCGCGCCGGTACCTCCGCCGTACGAGGACGGACCGGACCCGGCGCCCGAGGACGCCGCGCTCATCGCGGCACTCGCACGCGACGGGCGGCTGCCCTTCCCCCGTCTCGCCGAACTGACCGGCCGTTCGGAGGCGACGGTGCGGCGCCGCACGGCACGGCTCCTCGCCTCGGGGGCGCTCTTCCTCGACGTCCAGTACGACCCGGCGGCCTTCGGCTTCGGCACGGCCGCGCTGCTGTGGATCGAGACCGAGCCGGGCGCCAGGCACCGCACGGGCGAGGCACTCGCGGCCCACGCCGAGATCGCGAGCGTCACCGCCGTGACGGGGGACTGCGACCTCACCGCCGTCCTCGTCTGCCGCGACACCCGCGCGCTGTACGCCTACCTCAGCGACACACTCGGCCCGCTCCCCGGCGTCCGCCGCGTCGAGTGCACGCCGATCCTCCGGCAGGTCAAGCAGCTGGTGTACGAGGAGGGCACCGCCGGCTGAGCGTGCCGCGCCGCCCGTATCGGCGCGCCGATTCCGTACGGGCTCCCCGCCGCGGCGAGCGAATAAACCCCGCCAGGCCCCTTTCGGACACCCGGGGCCCGGAAAAAGGCCGGAGAAGCCCGTCGACGTCACATCCTTCCCAGGAGCGTTGACAGGCCATCAATTGCTGGGCTTCACTGTGATCATCGGCGCGCCGGAGGGAAATCCGACCGATCGACCGCGCGGCGCACGATGTTTTCCTTGACCGTCCCACCCGGAAAGAAGGAAAGAAATGCGGCTGCTTTTCTCGCTCAAGAACAAGATGTCCCAGCAGAAGAGCCTGAAGGCGCACGCCTGGTACATCTGGTACTGATCCCCCTCGGCCGCGTTCTCTTTCCGGGAGCGCATCTTCGGCCGGGGCGGCGCGCGGCGGCAGGCCCGCCGTGCGCCGCCCTCCCGGCCCTCTGGAGCTGCACGGATGACGTCACACACCCGGACGCGCCGTCGCGAGCGGGAGACCCTCTTCGCGCCGCGCCTCGACGCCCTGCTGCGCACGCACCTCGGCGCGGACCTCTTCCGCCTGGAGGCCGACACGGTCGGCGTCGCGGGACCCGAACTCGTCGATCGCGTACTGGCCGCGCGCCCGGCGGGCAAGACCGAACGCCCCACCTTCAAACCGCTCCTCGGCCGCGCGATCCCGCACCAGCAGGCCGCGAGCCAGATGCAGGCCATCGGCCACGACGTGCGCGCGGCCCTGAAGCGCGAGGCGCCGCGCGCCCCCGACCTCTCCGGCCCCTGGCCCCACGTCGGGCACGTCTACCTGCGGGACCTGATACTCGGCGGGGACCCGCGCCGCCTGCGCGTCCTGATGAACCGCGCCCTGGAGCTGACCCCGAAGCTCACCTGGACCGTCATCGCGGCCGGAGCCGCCCTCCCCGCCCCGCGCCGCCGCACCGGCACGACCCGGCTCGGCGCGCTCAGCACCGGGGCCGCCACGTACCAGGAGCGCAGGTACGCGATGGGGCTCTACCGGCGCACGGCGGCCCCCGTGTGCTTCACGATCTCCACGCTCGTCGCCAACGCGCTCTGGCTCGGCGCCCCCTTCGCTCCCGGGGTCCCGAGCCGTCACCTCGTCCACGAGTCCCTGCGCCTGCTGCCCCCCTCGTGGAATGTCCTGCGCAATTCCTCGCCCGAATATCCCGCGATCGACGCCCGTATCACGCCCGCCGACGACGTTCTCGTCCTCCCTTTCCTCAGCCATCGTGATCCTGCGCTGTGGGAGAATCCCGAGGAATTCAGACCGGAACGCTGGGAGGAACTGGACCCCGACCGCACCCCCGGATATCTGCCTTTCGGGCATTCGTCCGAACGCTGCTGGGGACGGCACATGGTCCTGCCCCTCGCCGAAATGCTCCTGGACATGATCAGGGCCGCAGGACTCGTCGTCGACCCCCGGCAGCGCACCGCGCGGGTGCCGCTCACCGGCCTGATGGGGGTGGACCGGGTCCGCCTCGTTCACGCCTGAGCCGTCGCGGGGGCCCCTCCCGGCATCAGGGCGCCCGCCGGTCGTACCATCCGTACGTCGACGGGACCCTCGTCATCGACGACGAAGCCGTGGCGGGCGTAGAGCCGCTGGGCGGCGCTGCCGCGCAGCACGTGCAGGCGCACGGGCCGCCCGTCCGCGCGCTCCAGGAGCGACCGCAGGACGGCGCCGCCGAGGCCCCTGCCCTGGTGGCGCGGGGCGAGGTAGAAGTGTTCGAGCCAGTGGCCCGCACCGGCGGGCCGGAACGTGACACAGCCCGCGAGGGCGCCCCCGTGCACGATCGCCGAGGTGTGGCGCGGCGAGAAGGAGTCCCGCAGCCGCTGCCGCACCCGGTGCTCGTCGTAGCGTCCGAGCCGCTCCAGATCGGGGCGCATGACCTCGGCCCGTATCTCCACGAGCGCGTCGAGGTCGGCCGTGGTGGCGGCGCGCAGCGCCCACTCCCCGCCGTCGCCCTCGCCGCTCGTCCCCACCCTGTTTCCCGCCGCCTCTGCGCGCATGGCAGGAATATGTCATGCCAGGTCGGACGGCCGGTACGGAGTATCGCCGCCCCCGTGCAGCCGGTCCCCGCTCGCCAGGATCGCCTCCGCCAGCGCCCGCCCCGGTTCCCGCGCCTCCGGGCGCCGGTCGTCGTGGACCAGGACGAAATCGACGTCACCGAGCGCGGGGAGGCCCGTCCGCTCGGGAACGCGGACCAGGCCCGGCGGGATCAGGCCGCGCGCGTGGGGCATGACCCCGAGGCCCGCGCGGGCGGCGGCGACGAGCCCGTTCAGGCTGCCGCTCGTGCACGCGACGCGGTACGCGCGCCCCTCGCGCTCCAGGACGCGCAGCGCCCGGTCGCGTGTGATGCCGGGCGGCGGGTACACGATGAGCGGGAGCGGCCGCTCCGGGTCGAGCCGCAGCCGCTCGCCCCCGATCCACACGAGCGCGTCGCGCCACACCAGCACCCCGTGCGTCTCCCCGGCGCGGCGCTTGGCGAGCACGAGATCGAGGCGCCCCTGGGCCAGCCGCTCGTGCAGCGTCCCGGACAGCTCCACGGTCAGCTCCAGGTCCACTTCAGGGTGCGCCAGCCGGAACGACTCCAGGATCTCCGGGAGCCGGGTCAGGACGAAGTCCTCCGATGCCCCGAAGCGCAGCCGCCCGCGCAACCGCGTCCCCGCGAAGTGCGCCGCAGCCTGCTCCTGCACCGCGAGGAGCCGTCGCGCGAAGCCGAGCATCGCCTCGCCGTCCTCGGTGAGCGCGACCGAGTGCGTGTCCCTGCCGAACAACGGCCGCCCGGTCTGCTCCTCCAGGCGCCGCACGTGCTGGCTCACCGTCGACTGCCGCACCCCGAGCCGCTGCGCGGCCCGCGTGAAGCTCAGCGTCTGCGCCACGGTGAGGAAGGTGCGCAGGTGGGAGGGCTCGTACACGGTGGGGGAGTCTAGTCGCCGGTTATCGCGTCATGCGATAACAGTCAGAGCGGTGTACGGGGTTCCCGATCAGCGGCGGGGTGCGGCACGATCGATGGCGCCCTCACCCACCCCGTACGCCCCGAGGACGGCCCCCGCTCATGAAACGCCTGCGGCTCCCGCTGGACCCGTACATCCTGTCGCTCCTCGGCACCGTCGCGCTCGCCGCGCTGCTTCCCGCGCGCGGCGGCTTCGCGAGCGGCGTCTCGGGCGCTTCGACGGCGGCCGTGGCGCTCCTCTTCTTCCTGTACGGGGCGCGCCTGTCCACCGCCGAGGCACTCGACGGGGTGCGGCACTGGCGGCTGCACGTCACCGTCCTGGCCGCGACGTTCCTGGTCTTCCCGCTGCTCGGCCTCGCCGCCTACGCGCTGCGCCCCTGGCTCCTGAGCCCCGACCTCTTCACGGGCTTCCTCTTCCTGACGCTCGTGCCCTCCACGGTCCAGTCCTCGATCGCCTTCACCGCGCTCGCGCGCGGCAACGTCCCCGCCGCGATCTGCGCGGGCTCCTTCTCCTCGCTCTTCGGCATCGTCCTCACGCCGCTGCTCGCCGCCGCGCTCCTCGGCGACAGCGGCGGCGGCCTCTCCGCGGGCTCGCTCGGCAAGATCGTCGTACAGCTCCTCCTGCCGTTCCTCGCGGGCCAGTTCCTGCGCCGCCTGCTCGGCGGCTTCCTGACCCGGCACAAGAAGGTGCTCGGGTACGTGGACAGGGGCTCGATCCTCCTCGTCGTCTACACGGCGTTCAGCGAGGGCATGGTGCGAGGCATCTGGCACCAGGTCACCGTCCCGCGCCTGTTCGCCCTGCTCCTCGCGGAGGCGGCGCTCCTCGCCGCGATGCTCGGCCTCACGTGGTGGGGCGCGGGACGCCTCGGCTTCCCGCGCGCCGACCGCATCGCGATCCAGTTCGCGGGCTCGAAGAAGTCCCTCGCCTCGGGGCTGCCGATGGCGAGCGTCCTCTTCGGCGCCCACGCCTCGCTGGCGGTGCTGCCGCTGATGGTGTTCCACCAGACGCAGCTGATGGTGTGCGCGGTGATCGCGCGCAGGAGGGCCGCCGACGCGGTCCCGGAGACGGAGGGCGAGGTGGCCGTGGGGACGGGGAGCGACCGGGGGTGAGGAGGGGGCGGGAGTACGGCCCCGCAGTCCCGCTCCTTCCCGGAGACCCCCGCCCTCATGGGTTCCGTCCCGCCGGGCCCGCACGTCCGCCGTCACCGCGCCGCCCGCAACCTGTGCCTCGCGGTCCCCGGCGTCTCGCTCGCCACGTGGGTCACCCGCACCCCGACATACGCGACAGCCTCGGCGCCTCGACCGCCGGGATGGGGCTCGTGCTCTCCGGCCTGTCGATCTGCTCGATGCCCGGCATCCTCGCCGCGGGCGCACTGGTCTCGCCGCGGGCGCACGGGTGGCCCGGTACGCGACCCGCCCCGTCGTCATCGCGGGCATGACGCTGGTCCCGCCGGGCGTCGGCGCCGTGGCGCTCGGCACGGCGGTGCCCGCGGCGCTCCTGGTGGCGGGGGGTCTCCCGCTCCTCCTCGGCGGCGTCGTCCCCGGCATGACCCTCGCGGAGGGCGCCGCGGCGACGGACGGGCCCCCGCTCCTGATGGTCGACGGCCACGACATGCCCGCCGCCGGACCCGGCTCGCTCGTCCACACGGGCTTCGCTGCCACGAGGGCGGCGGGCCGTTTCGCCGGGGGCCCGGTGGTGGCCCGCTTCGGCCGCGCGAAGGCCCTGGGCGCCGGTGCGCTCCTCCCGGAGCTGGGCATCGCCCCGGTCTCCTTCGCCGGCACCCCGGCACCCCGGCAACCCGGCACCCCGGCAACCCGGCGACGACGGGCTGCGCGGTTCTCCTCTGGCGACGGCGGCGGGCAGGGAAACGGCGGCCGGGAACACCGGCGTCGCGCGTGCTCAGCGCACCCCCGCGCCCTCCTCCGTCACCACCCTCTCCTCGCCCGCGTACACGTTCATCGAGTCCCCCCGCAGGAAACCCACCAGCGTCATCCCCGTCTCCGCGGCCAGGTCCACCGCCAGGGAGGACGGGGCCGAGACCGCTGCCAGGACCGGGATGCCCGCCATCGCCGCCTTCTGGGCCAGCTCGAAGGAGGCGCGGCCCGAGACCAGGAGGATCGTGCGGCTCAGGGGGAGGCGGGCGTCGGTGAGGGCGCGGCCCACGAGTTTGTCGACGGCGTTGTGGCGGCCCACGTCCTCGCGGACGTCGAGGAGTTCGCCGGACTCCGAGAAGAGGGCCGCCGCGTGGAGGCCGCCCGTGCGGTCGAAGACGCGCTGGGCGGCGCGGAGGCGGTCGGGGAGGGCGGAGAGGAGGGCGGGGGTGAGGCGCAGGGGCGGGGCCTCCTCGGCGAGCGGGAAGTGGGTCCGCGTACGGACCGCGTCCAGGCTCGCCTTTCCGCACAGGCCGCACGACGAGGACGTGTAGACGTTCCGTTCGAGGGTGAAGTCGGGGAGGGGCACGCCCTCGGCGAGCCGCACGTCCACGACGTTGTACGTGTTCGAGCCGTCGTCCGTCGCCCCGGCGCAGTACACGATCGACCGCACGTCGTCGGCGGAGGAGAGCACGCCCTCGCTCACGAGGAAACCGGCCGCGAGCGCGAAGTCGTCGCCCGGCGTGCGCATCGTGATGGCGAGCGGCTTGCCCGCGAGGCGTATTTCGAGTGGCTCCTCGGCGACGAGCGTGTCAGGACGTGCCGACACCACGCCCGCCCGTACGCGGGTGACCCGCCGTCGTTCCGTCACGCGTCCCATGAGCAGCCCGCCCTTTCGTGTCCTGTGGCCGCCGCCTGCCCGGGGAGGGCCGCGACACGCCTGTACGAGCGTGCCACGGCCCTCGGGCGGACGGTACGGGGAGGGGTCCGATCAGGAGCGGTCGGCCCCGGCCCGTACCGCTCACATGTGGACGACCGGCGCCGCGTGCTCCTCGGCGCGGTGCGCGCGGCGGCGGCGGAAGAGGAGACCGGCGGAGACGAGGCCGACGGCGAAGAAGACCGCCGTCCAGACGTACGCGTCGGAGTAGCCGTGCACCCCGGCCGCGAGCCGCGCCTTGGGGGCGCGCGCGTCGTGGCCCGCGAGGTAGTCGGCCGCGCCGCTCGCGACGATCGTGTTGAGCAGCGCCGTGCCGAGCGAGCCGCCGACCTGCTGCATCGTGTTGACGAGCGCGCCCGCCACGCCCGCCTCGCTGTGCGCGACCCCTGCCGTGGCCTGGCTCATCGCGGTCGCCATCACGGCACCCATGCCGAGCCCCGCGATGATGAGCGGCGGCAGCACGTCGGCCGCGTACCCGCTGTCCACGCCGAGCCGCGAGAGCCACAGCGCGCCGATCCCGCCGAGCAGCATCCCGGCGCTCACGACGAGCTTCGGGCCGAAGCGGGGGAGCAGGACGCTCGCCCCGGTCGTCGCCGTGACCATGATGGCGAAGCTCATCGGCAGGAACGCGAGCCCGGTCCGCACCGGGGACAGCCCCAGGACCTGCTGGAGGTAGTACGTCAGGAAGAGGCTGATGCCGAAGATCGCCGCACCCGCGATGAGCATCGCGACGTACGCGGCGCCCCGGTCGCGGTGCAGGAGGATGCGCAGCGGCAGGAGCGGGTGCGCGGTACGCGTCTGCCAGGAGCAGAAGGCCGCGAGCAGCAGGGCGCTCGCGACGAGGAAGCCCCACGTGCTGACGGACGACCACGCGTGCGTCTCGGCGTTCGCGAAGCCGTAGACGAGGCAGAAGAGCCCCGCGCTCGCGAGCAGCGTCCCCGGCACGTCGAGCCTCTTCGTACGGTCGCGGGCGGTGCGGCGCAGCAGGAGCAGGCCGCCGACGAAGGCGATCGCGGCGAAGGCGATGTTGACGTAGAGCGTCCAGCGCCAGTCGAGGTGCTCGGTCAGGATGCCGCCGAGCAGCAGCCCGAGCGCCGCGCCCGAGCCCGCGACCGCGCCGAAGATGCCGAAGGCGCGGCCGCGCTCGGCGGGGTCGGTGAAGGTCGTCGTGAGCAGCGAGAGCGCGGCGGGCGCGAGGAGCGCGCCGAAGAGGCCCTGCACGGCGCGCGCGATGATCAGGACCTCGAAGCTCCCGGCCGCGCCGCCGAGCGCGGAGGCGAGCGCGAAGCCGACGAGCCCTATGAGGAAGGCGTTCTTGCGGCCGAAGAGGTCGGCGACGCGGCCGCCGAGCAGCAGCAGCGAACCGAACGCGAGCGAGTAGGCCGTGACGACCCACTGGCGGTCCGCGTCGGAGAAGCCGAGGTCGATCTGCGCGGTGGGCAGCGCGATGTTCACGATCGTCGCGTCGAGGACCACCATGAGCTGGGCCACGGCGATGAAGACCATGATCAGCCAGCGGTGCGGCACGGGCCCCGGGGCGGTTCCGGCCCGCGCCGGAGCGGCGTCGGTGGTGGGGGATGACATGCGGTGCTTACTTCCTTGCGTCGAGTCGATAGGAGGCGCGCGGGGGCGCCGGGTGGAGCGGGGCGCGCGGAGGCGCCGGAACGGACCGGCACGCCAGGCGCCGGTGGGGGTGGGGCGTACGTGCCGGTACGGGGCCGGGCGCGGCGGGGACACCCTTGTCCCTGCCGCCCGGGTGTCCCTGCCGCCCGGGCCCGTACCGCCGCCGGGGTCAGCTGTGCCGCAGCGCGGGCAGCAGGACCTCGTCGACGAGCGAGGCGAGGTACGTGGGCGGGATCTGGCCTTCCAGGCTGCGGGCCAGGACCGAGCCGAAGGCGAGGCGCCCGATGTGCGCGGCGGCTGCGGGGCGCCGGGGCAGCTCGCCCCTGGCCACGGCCCGCTCGACGGCGGCGTCCAGCTCGGCGGTCTCCGGGTCGATGAAGACGGTGTGCAGCGCGGCCCGCAGCTCGGCGTCGTGCAGCGAGGCGTGCGCCACTGCCCAGAACACGGCGGCCGAGTCCTCGACGGCCGCGGCGTCCCGCTGCGCGTGCGCGAGCAGGTCGCCCCGGAGCGAACCGGTGTCGAGCGGGGTGTCCCTGTGCGGGCGCTGGCTGGAGACCGCGGCGGCCACGAGGCGCTGCTTGGTCCCGTGGAGCCGGTAGAGCGTCGCCTTGCTGCACTGGGCGCGCGCGGCGACGGCCTCCATGCTCAGGGCCTCGTACCCGGCGGTCCGCAGGACGTCGAGAGTGGCCCGCAGGAACTCCGACTCGCGCGCCGGGGTCAGCCGGGGACGGCGTACGGGTTTGCGCCCCGTCGCGTCCTGCTCCGGCTCTCCGGTCACCACGGCCTCCCCGCCGACACCTCCCGCGCGGGAGAAACGGTAACGTTTTTACCGGACGTACCGTAGCCCGTGGCGCGGGAAAAACGCAAACGTTTCCCAACCGGTCCGTTCGCACCGGACGCGGCTGCCGAGGCCCCTGTCGACCGCTACCGGCTCCCCGCGGCCGCCACCGGTTCTCCACGGCCTCACCGGTTCTCCACGGCCTCACCGGTTCGCCCCGGCCCCGTCGCTTCGCCGCGACCCCCGTCGTCTCCCCGTGGCCCCGTCGCCTCCCGTCGCCGGAGGTGTTCCGCGCTCCTTGGCGCCCCCCTTTCGCCTCGCGCGCCCCTGGCGCCCCGTGGTTCTGGGTGAACTCTCCAAGCCCGCCGCCCGAATCCTGTCGCTTTACCCACCTCCGTACCCGTCGGTAAGTGATCACGCTGGAACAATCCGTCTCTCGACAACGGAACACGGCTACGGAGGGCAAGACCCCCATGAACGGTTCACGGATCGTCGCGCTCGGTCACTACCAGCCCGGCCGGGTGCTCACCAACGAGGACCTCGCCGAGATGGTCGACACCAACGACGCGTGGATCAGGTCCCGCGTCGGCATCAGGACCAGGCACATCGCGGGTGACGACGAACCGGTCGACGAGCTGGCCGCCTACGCGGGCGCCAAGGCACTCGCCGCCGCCGGGCTCGCCCCCGGCTCCGTCGACATGGTGATCGTCGCGACTTCCACGGCCGTCGACCGCTCGCCCAACACCGCCGCGCGCGTCGCCGCGCGGCTCGGGATGCCCTCGCCCGCCGTGCTCGACGTCAATGTCGTCTGCGCCGGATTCACGCACGCCCTCGCCCTCGCCGACGCGACCGTCCGCGCGGGCACCGCCCGGCAGGCCCTCGTCATCGGCGCCGACAAGATGTCCGCGGTCACCGACTGGACCGACCGCAGCTCGTGCGTCCTCGTCGGGGACGGGGCGGGCGCCGCCGTCGTCGGGGCCACCCCGGAGGGTGAGGAGCAGGGCATCGGCCCCGTGCTGTGGGGCTCGAACCCGGCGATGGGCAACGCGGTACGCATCGAGGGCACCCCGGCGCGCTTCGCGCAGGAGGGGCAGACCGTCTACCGCTGGGCCACGACCCAGCTGCCCGCCATCGCCCGGCAGGTGTGCGAGCGCGCCGGGCTCACCCCCGAGGACCTCGCGGGCGTCGTGCTCCACCAGGCCAACCTGCGCATCGTGGAACCGGTCGTACGCCGCCTCGGCGCCGTCAACGCCGTGATCGCCAAGGACGTCGTGGACTCCGGCAACACCTCGGCCGCGAGCATCCCGCTCGCCTTCTCGAAGCTCGTCGAGCGCGGCGAGCTGAGCAGCGGCGACCCGGTGCTCCTCTTCGGCTTCGGCGGAAACCTCTCGTACGGGGGCCAGGTCGTCCGCTGCCCCTGAAACCGGCTGCTACCGGGGCGATCCGCCCGCCCCGCGCGCTCATTGACCCCTGCCGCCCGCTCCTTTGTCCTGAGCCGGGAGAAAGTAGGGGCCAATTCCCGCGCAAGTCCTTCCCCTTCCCGTACCCCACTGCTACGTTCCACGTCGAAAGCGCGAACGCCCGTGAGCGCGAAAACGCCGCGACCCGCCGCAAGCGGGGCACGGCGGCGGGCGGCGGCGCGAGGAATCGGACGGCCGGTGAGGCGGGGAGGGGCGCGTGAGACGCATGACGGCACGACCCGCCAACACGCATCAGGCCCGGTTGCTGCGACTGCTGCGCGACGGAGGACCCAACTCCCGCGCGCAGCTGGGTGATCAGGTCGACCTCTCGCGTTCCAAACTGGCCGTCGAGGTGGACCGGCTCCTGGAGACCGGGCTCGTGGTGGCCGACGGGCTCGCCGCCTCGCGGGGCGGCCGGCGCTCGCACAACATCCGGCTCGCGCCCGAACTCCGTTTCCTCGGCGTCGACATCGGGGCCACCTCGATAGACGTCGCCGTGACCAACGCCGAGCTGGAGATCCTCGGGCACATCACGCACCCGATGGACGTCCGCGAGGGGCCCGTCGCGGTCTTCGAGCAAGTCCTCGCTATGGCGGCGAAGTTGCGGGCATCGGGCTTCGCCGAGGGCTTCGACGGCGCCGGGATCGGCGTCCCTGGGCCGGTCCGCTTCCCCGAAGGCGTCCCCGTGGCGCCGCCGATCATGCCCGGCTGGGACGGCTACCCCGTCCGCGAGGTCCTGAGCCAGGAACTCGGCTGCCCCGTCATGGTCGACAACGACGTGAACCTCATGGCGCTCGGTGAGCAGCACGCCGGGGTGGCCCGTTCGGCAGGCGACTTCCTGTGCGTCAAGATCGGCACCGGCATAGGGTGCGGGATCGTCGTCGGCGGCGAGGTCTACCGGGGCACCACCGGCAGCGCGGGCGACATAGGGCACATCCAGGTCGAGCCCGACGGCAGGTCCTGCGCCTGCGGCAACAAGGGGTGCCTGGAAGCCCACTTCAGCGGTGCGGCGCTCGCCCGGGACGCGGAGGACGCCGCCCGTGAGGGCCGCTCGGCCGTGCTCGCCGAACGCCTCGGCACGCAGGGCGCGCTCAGCGCGGCCGACGTGGCGGCGGCAGCGGCGGCGGGCGATCCCGCTGCCCTCGACCTCATCCGCTCCGGGGGCAACCGCACCGGACAGGTGATCGCCTCGCTCGTCAGCTTCTTCAACCCGGGACTCGTGGTGATCGGCGGCGGGGTCACCGGCCTCGGCCACACCCTGCTCGCCGCCATCAGGACCCAGGTGTACCGCCAGTCCCTGCCCCTCGCCACGGGCAATCTGCCCATCGTCCTGGGCGAGCTGGGCCCGGCCTCCGGAGTCATCGGTGGCGCCCGCCTCATCAGCGACCACCTCTTCTCCCCGGCCTGACCCGCATAGGCCCGCCTCCGCACGTACAGCGCCACCCGTTCGACAGCACGAGCACCGGCACCACCGCACGAGCCGCACGACTGCACGAGCCGCACGACCCGCACCACCGCAAGAGCCGCGCCGCAATCAGTCACGCCCAAAACCTGCCGCACGCCTGAAACCTGCCGCACCCCGCAACACCCGCACCCCGACATCCGCCCGCGCCGGGAGGAGCCGGCCCCTCCGGCGTTCGCGGAGCGGGGCGCGGGGCGGAGCCCCACGCATCCGGGGCCCGGGGGCCCCGGCAGCGGCACGTCACCCAAGGGGACCGTCATGGCACAAGCGCACCACCCACCCGAGAGCCCGCCGCAGGCGCTCCTCACGATGACCGGGATCACCAAGGCCTTCCCCGGCGTCCGCGCACTCGACGGCGTCGACCTCGACGTACGCCCGGGCGAGGTGCACTGCCTGCTCGGCCAGAACGGCGCGGGCAAGTCCACCCTCATCAAAGTGCTCGCCGGCGCCCACCAGCCCGACGAGGGGACCATTGCCTGGCGCGGCGAGGACGTGGTCCTCAGGTCCCCAAGTGCCGCTATGGCGCTGGGAATTGCCACGATCTACCAGGAACTGGACCTCGTCGAGCACCTCTCGGTCGCGGAGAACATCTTCCTCGGCCACGAACGCACGAGCGCCGGTTTCGTGGTGCGCCCCGGCTCCGCCCGTGCCGAGGCGAGCGCACTCCTCGCGCGCCTCGGGCACCCCGAGATCGACCCGGGCGTCCTCGTCGGCAAGCTCTCCGCCGCACACCAGCAGATCGTCTCGATGGCCCGCGCGCTCTCGCACGACGTACGGCTCATCGTCATGGACGAGCCCTCGGCAGCGCTCGACCCCGACGAGGTCGAGAACCTCTTCCGCATCGTCGCCGACCTCACCGCCGACGGCGTCGCCGTGGTCTACATCTCGCACCGCCTGGAGGAGATCCGCCGCATCGGTGACCGCGTCACCGTGCTCAAGGACGGCCGCGCGGTCGCGGGCGGACTGCCCGCCGAGTCCACGCCGACGAGCGAGGTCGTCTCGCTCATGACGGGCCGCAAGGTCGAGTACGTCTTCCCCGAGCGCCCGGCCGTCGCCCCGGGGGCCGCCGTCCTCAAGGTCGAAAACCTCAGCAGGGAAGGGGAGTTCGCACCCGTCGACTTCGAGGTGCGGGCCGGTGAGATCGTCGGTCTCGCGGGCCTCGTCGGCTCCGGCCGCTCGGAGATCCTGGAGACGGTGTACGGGGCGCGCAAGGCCACGAGCGGCAGCGTCACCGTCGACGGACAGGCCCTGCGCCCGGGCAGCGTGCGCTCCGCCGTACGCGCGGGGATCGGGCTCGCGCCCGAGGAGCGCAAGGCGCAGGCGCTCCTCGGCCTCGAATCCGTCACGCGCAACGTCTCGGTCTCGACGCTCTCACGCTTCTCGAAGGGCGGCTGGATCGAGCGTGGCAAGGAGCGTGCGGCGGCCCGCGCGGCGACCCGCGAGCTGTCGCTGCGCCCCGACAACCCCGACGCGCAGGTGCGCACCCTCTCCGGCGGCAATCAGCAAAAGGCCGTCCTGGCACGGTGGTTGCTGCGCGGCTGCAAGGTGCTGCTGCTCGACGAACCGACGCGCGGCGTCGACGTCGGGGCGCGCGCCGAGCTGTACGCCGTCATCCGCAGGCTCGCCGACGACGGTCTCGCCGTCCTGCTCGTCTCCAGCGAGGTCCCCGAGGTCCTGGGGCTCGCCGACCGTGTCCTCGTCCTGCGCGAAGGCACCGTGGTGCACACGGCGCCCGCCCAGGAACTGGACGAATCCCGCGTACTCGACCTCGTCATGGAAGGGAGCCCGACGTCATGACGCAGCCCGCCTCACCCGCGCGCGAAGACGGTGCGGGAACCACGGCCGCACCCCCCGAGAAGTCCCCGGGGACGTCCCCGAAGACCGTCCCCGCCAAGCGCCTGGTCCGCTGGGACGGGCGTACCCTCACGCTCGTCGGCGTCCTCGCCGCGCTCGCCCTGGTGGGCGCGATCACCAAGCCCGACCAGTTCATCGCGACCTCGAACCTCCAGCTGATCCTGACCCAGTCCTCGGTCATCGGGGTCGTCGTCGTCGGCGTCACCTTCGTCATCATCTCCGGCGGCATCGACCTCTCGGTCGGCGCGATCGTCGCGCTCGCCTCGGTGTGGGCGACGACCGTGGCGACACAGGAGTACGGCTTCTGGGGCATCCTGTTCACCGCGCTCCTCGTCGGCCTCGCCTGCGGGCTCATCAACGGCGTACTCGTCGCGTACGGGCGGCTCGTCCCGTTCATCGCGACGCTCGCGATGCTCGCCTCCGCGCGCGGGCTCGCCCTCCAGATCACCGACGGCCAGACGCAGATCGTCTCCGTCACGTCCGTGCTCGACCTCGGCCGCCGCGAGAACTACGTGCTCGGCATCCCGCCCCTGGTCCTCGTCTTCCTCGCCGTCGTGGTCATCGGCTGGCTCCTCCTGAACCGCACCACCTTCGGGCGGCGCAGCGTCGCGGTCGGCTCCAACCCCGAGGCGGCCCGCCTCGCCGGGATCGACGTCCGCCGCCAGCGTCTCTACCTCTACCTGCTCTCCGGGCTGTGCTGCGGCATCGCCGCCTTCCTGCTCGTCATCCTGGTGGGCTCGGGCCAGAGCACCAACGGCAACCTGTACGAACTCGACGCCATCGCCGCCGCGATCATCGGCGGCACCCTGCTCAGCGGCGGACGCGGCACGATCGTCGGCTCCGTGCTCGGCGTGCTGATCTTCACCACGATCAACAACATCTTCGCGCTCAACAACCTCCAGACGGACGTTCAGCAGATCGCCAAGGGCGCCATCATCGTCATCGCCGTCCTCGTCCAGCGCCGCGACGCACGCGACACCTGAGCCCCGCGGACCCCCGCGCCCCGGCAGCCACCCCCCACTCCCCTCGCACCGTCCCGCACCACCCCACCACCCTCGCAGTACACGCCCTACGGGAAGGGTCACCGCCATGTCACACGCCACGAGCCGCAGAGGACTCCTCTTCGGCGGTGCCGCGGTCGGCGCGACCGCGCTGCTCGCCGCCTGCACCAGCAACGAGCCGGCCGAGGCCAAGGAGGAGAAGACCGAAGCGGCCCCGGCGGCCGAGGAGACCGGCAAGCACGTCACGATCGGCTTCGCCGGGCCGCAGGCCGACCACGGCTGGCTCAACGCCATCAACGTCCAGGCCAACGAGCGGGCGAAGAAGTACTCCGACATCACCTTCGAGAAGACCGAGGGCTCCAACGACACGGCCACCCAGATCGGCCAGATCGACACCCTCATCAACAAGAAGGTCGACGTTCTCGTCATCCTCCCCGCCGACGGCAAGGCCCTCACACAGGCCGGGCTCAAGGCGATGCGCGCCGGAATCCCCGTCGTCAACCTCGACCGCATCTTCGACACCCCGCAGGCGTACCGCTGCTGGGTCGGCGGCGACAACTACGGGATGGGCCTCAACGCCGGGCACTGGATCGGCGAACAGCTCAAGGACAAGAAGAACGCGAAGGTCATCGAACTCGCGGGCACCGACAGCCTGGAACTGACCCGGCAGCGCACCAAGGGCTTCGACGACGCCCTCAAGAACTACCCGAACATCAAGAAGGTCGCCCGCCAGGCCGCCGAGTTCACCGTCGAGTCGGGCCAGGCCAAGATGGCCCAGCTCCTCCAGGCGCAGAAGTCCTTCGACGCCTGCTGGAACCACGACGACGACCAGGGCGTCGGCGCCCTCCAGGCCATCGAGCAGGCGGGTCGCGACGGCTTCATCATGGTCGGCGGCGCCGGTGCCCGCTCCGCGATGGACCACATCAAGGCGGACGACGGCGTGCTGAAGGCCACCGTCCTCTACCCGCCGACGATGGCGGCGTCCGCGATCGATCTCGCCCGCGCCCTCGGTCAGGGCAAGGGGATCTCCGGCCTCTCGGAGTCCGAGATCCCCACCCAGCTGACCCTGTACTCGGCGGTGGTCGACAAGACCAACATCGACCAGTACCTGTCGAGCGGCTTCAAGTAGGCCGCCGCAGCGGGGGGTTGGCCCCGGCGGGGGCCAACCCCCACCCGTATCTCGCCAAGGAGGAATGACCGCATGAGCACTACGGAGCACGAGGACGAGTCGGCCACGAGCCCGCCGCGCCTCGGCGTGGGAATGGTCGGCTACGCCTTCATGGGCGCCGCCCACTCCCAGGGCTGGCGCACCGCGGGGCGGGTCTTCGCGCTCCCGCTCCGGCCCGAACTCGCCGCCCTGTGCGGCCGCGACGAGGCAGCCGTGAGGAAGGCGGCCGGGCAACTGGGCTGGGCGGCGGCCGAGACCGACTGGCGGGCGCTGATCGCCCGCGAGGACGTGGACCTCGTCGACATCTGCACCCCGGGCGACAGCCACGCCGAGATCGCCGTCGCGGCCCTGGAGGCCGGCAAGCACGTGCTGTGCGAGAAGCCGCTCGCCAATACGGTCGCCGAGGCCGAGGCGATGGCCGAAGCCGCCCGCGCGGCCCGCGCCCGCGGTCAGCTCGCGATGGTCGGCTTCAACTACCGCCGTGTGCCCGCCGCGGCGTTCGCCCGGCAGCTCGTCGCCGAGGGCCGCATCGGCACCCTGCGGCACGTCCGTGTCACCTACCTCCAGGACTGGCTGACCGACCCTTCGTCCCCGCTCACCTGGCGCCTGGACAAGAGCAAGGCCGGCTCGGGCGCGCTCGGCGACCTCGGCGCGCACGTCGTGGACCTCGCGCAGTACCTCACGGGCGAACCCCTCGTCGGCGTCTCCGCGCTCACCGAGACCTTCACGACCGAGCGCCCCGTGCCCGAAGGCGCCGGGGCCTGGCTCGGCAGTACGGGCTCGGGCGGGCGCCTCGGCCCCGTCACCGTGGACGACGCCGCGCTCTTCATCGGCCGCACCGCCTCGGGGGCCCTCGCCTCCTTCGAGGCGACACGCGTCGCCGCCGGGCGCAAGAACGCGCTGACGCTCGAACTCAACGGCTCCAAGGGCTCGCTCTCCTTCGACCTGGAGCGGCTCAACGAGCTGTCCTTCCACGACCACACCGAACCGGCCCCCACGAGCGGCTTCCGCCGCATCCTCGTCACCGAGCCGGAACACCCCTACCTGCACGCCTGGTGGCCGCCGGGCCACGGCCTCGGCTACGAGCACACCTTCGTCCACCAGGCCCGCGACCTCGTGCACGCCCTCGCGAGCGGCGAGCAGCCGGTGCCCACCTTCGAGGACGGGCTCCAGGTGCAGCGGGTGCTCGCCGCGGTGGAGGAGAGCGCGGCGAAGAACTCCGTCTACACCCCCGTACCGCAGCAGACCTCCTGAGAAAGGGCCCCGCATGTCACGTGACTACACCCTCTTCACCGGCCAGTGGGCGGACCTGCCCCTGGAGAAGGTCTGCGAGCTGGCCCGGGACTTCGGCTACGACGGCCTCGAACTCGCCTGCTGGGGCGACCACTTCGAGGTGGACAAGGCCCTCAGCGATCCCGGCTACATTCCCTCGCGCAAGGCGCTGCTCGACAAGTACGGGCTCAAGGTCTTCGCCGTCTCGAACCACATGGCCGGGCAGGGCGTGTGCGACCACCCCATCGACGAGCGGCACCAGAACATCCTGCCCGCGCGCGTGTGGGGCGACGGCGAGCCCGAGGGCGTGCGGCAGCGCGCCGCCGAGGAGATGAAGAACACCGCACGGGCCGCCGCCGCGCTCGGCGTCGACACCGTCATCGGCTTCACCGGCTCGTCGATCTGGCACCTCGTCGCGATGTTCCCGCCCGTCCCCGACGGCATGATCGACCGCGGGTACGAGGACTTCGCCGCGCGCTGGAACCCGATCCTGGACGTCTTCGACCAGGAGGGCGTGCGCTTCGCCCACGAGGTGCACCCGAGCGAGATCGCCTACGACTACTGGACGACCGTGCGCGCCCTGGAGGCCGTCGGCCACCGCCCGGCCTTCGGCCTCAACTTCGACCCGAGCCACTTCGTGTGGCAGGACCTCGACCCGGTCGGCTTCCTCTACGACTTCCGCGACCGGATCTACCACGTGGACTGCAAGGAGGCCCGCAAGCGCCTCGACGGCCGCAACGGCAGGCTCGGCTCGCACCTGCCCTGGGGCGACCCGCGCCGCGGCTGGGACTTCGTCTCGGCCGGACGCGGCGACGTGCCCTGGGAGGACGTCTTCCGGATGCTCGGCTCCATCGGCTACGAGGGGCCCATCTCCGTCGAGTGGGAGGATGCCGGGATGGACCGGCTCCAGGGCGCCCCCGAGGCGCTGGCCCGCATGCGCGCGTACGACTACGAGCGGCCCACCGCCTCCTTCGACGCGGCCTTCAGCACGAAGGACTGACCCCGGCACGACCGCCCGGCGGACCCCCGGCCTTCCGGCCACCGTGTCCCGCGGCGGTACGCCCGGTTCCGCCCGGCCCGTGGCCCCACCCGCCACGGGCCGGTCAGGGCTGCCCGCACGTGTCTTTGTCCTGTGGCGGGAAAAAGACGAACTAGCCTGTGTCCAAGGGCTATGCCGCACGGACAAAGCTCTACTACCGTCCCTGAGCGTGTACAGGACCTCGCGGTACACACGGCACCACGCACCACGCGCACCAGGGCACCACCCGCACCACGCGCAGTACGCACCGCCCGCAGTACGCACGACGTAGCACGCCCCGGACGACGGCGCGCCCGGGGTCACCCGCCCGTACGACCGGCCCCCTGTGGAGGCACTCTCGTGCACAGGAAACGTCAGGGGTTCCGAAGAAGCCTCGCGCTCTTCACCGGAACCCTGCTCACCGCCGCATCCCTCACCCTCGTCGCGCAGCCCGCGGGCGCCGACGAGCCCGAGACCCCCGAGTTCCAGCAGGTGACCCTCGCCAAGGGGGCCGCCGAGACCGGGGAACCGATGTCCCTCGCGGTCCTCCCGGACCGCAGCGTCCTGCACACCTCGCGGGACGGCACGCTGCGCCTGACCGACAAGAACGGCACGACCAAGGTGGCCGGCAAGCTCGACGTGTACACGCACGACGAGGAGGGCCTGCAAGGCGTCGGCGTCGACCCGGACTTCGCCGAGAACCGCGCGATCTACCTGTACTACGCGCCGCCGCTCGACACCCCGGACGGCGACGCCCCCGAGAACGGCACCGCCGCCGACTTCGCACCCTTCGACGGCATCAACCAGCTCTCGCGCTTCACGCTCGACGAGGACGGCACCCTCGACACGGCGAGCGAGAAGAAGATCCTCGACGTCAAGACCTCACGCGGCACCTGCTGCCACGTCGGCGGCGACATCGACTTCGACGCCGACGGCAACCTCTACCTGTCGACCGGTGACGACACCAACCCCTTCGCCTCCGACGGCTACACCCCGATCGACGAGCGCGCGAGCCGCAACCCCGCCTTCGACGCCCAGCGTTCGGCGGGCAACACCAACGACCTGCGCGGCAAGATCCTCCGCATCAAGGTCCACGAGGACGGCAGCTACGACATCCCCGAGGGCAACCTCTTCGCCCCCGGCACCGACAAGGCCCGCCCCGAGATCTACGCGATGGGCTTCCGCAACCCCTTCCGGCTCAACGTCGACAAGGAGACCGGCATCGTCTACGTCGGCGACTACGGCCCCGACGCGGGTGCCGCCTCGTCGAGCAGGGGACCCGCGGGACAGGTCGAGTTCGCCCGCGTGACGGAGGCGGGCAACTTCGGCTGGCCGTACTGCACCGGCAAGAACGACGCGTACAACGACTACGACTTCGCCACCGGGCAGTCGGGCGCCACCTTCGACTGCGCCGCGCCGAAGAACGACTCGCCGAACAACACCGGGCTCACCGACCTGCCGCCCGCGCAGGAGGCGTGGATTCCCTACGACGGCAACTCCGTGCCCGAGTTCGGTGACGGCTCCGAGTCCCCGATGGGCGGCCCGGTCTACCACTACGACGAGAACCTGGACTCGCCCGTGAAGTTCCCGAAGGAGTACGACGGGGACTTCTTCGCCGGTGAGTTCGGCCGCCAGTGGATCAAGCGCATCGAGCAGGACGCCGACGGCACGGTCCAGTCGATCAACGACTTCCCGTGGTCGGGCACGCAGGTCATGGACATGGCCTTCGGTCCCGACGGCGCCCTCTACGTCCTCGACTACGGCCTCTCCTGGTTCGGCGGCGACGAGAACTCCGCGCTCTACCGCATCGAGAACGTCACCGACGGCCGCGCCCCCGTCGTCGACGCGAGCGCCAACAAGACCTCCGGGCAGTCCCCGCTGCGCGTCGCCTTCTCGGCGAAGGGCAGTGACGGCGACGGCGACGCGATCAGCTACAGCTGGAACTTCGGCGACGGCTCCAAGGAGGTCGCGGGGGCCGACGCCGCCCACACCTACCGTACGGACGGCACCTACACCGCCACCGTGACGGCGACCGACGCCACCGGGCTCACCGCGACCGCGAGCGTCGAGGTCGTCGTCGGCAACACCGCGCCGACGGTCAAGCTGGAGGCCCCCGCGGACGGCACGCTCTTCAAGTTCGGCGACACGATCCCGTTCAAGGTGACCGTCACCGACCCCGAGGACGGCCAGATCGACTGCGCCAAGGTCACCGTGCGCTACATCCTCGGCCACGACAGCCACGGCCACCCGATCACCTCGACGACCGGCTGCGAGGGCACCATCACCGCGCCCGCCGACGCCGAGCACGACCCCAACGCCAACATCTTCGGCGTCATCGACGCCGAGTACACCGACAACGGGGGCGGCGGCCAGGCCAAGCTGACCGGGCACGCGCAGGTCCAGCTCCAGCCCAGGCACCGCCAGGCCGAGCACTTCAACACCTCCTCGGGCGTCAAGACCTACGACAAGGCGCAGGCCAACGGGGGCAAGACGGTCGGGGACATCGACGACGGGGACTGGATCGCCTTCACCCCGTACAACCTGACAGGTGCCAAGAAGCTCACCGCGCGCGTCGCCTCGGGCGGGGCGGGCGGCTACCTCGAAGTCCGTACGGGCTCGCCCACCGGCACCCTCCTCGGCTCCACCACCGTGCCGAAGACCGGCGGCTGGGAGACCTTCCAGAACGTCGACGTGAAGCTCGCCCAGGTGCCCAAGAAGACCACCTCGCTCTACCTCGTCTTCAAGGGCACCACAGGACAGGGCGCGCTCTTCGACGTCGACGACTTCGAGATCACCTCGGACGCCGTCGTCAAGGGCAGCAAGCGGCTCCTGGTCTTCTCCAAGACCGCGGGCTTCCGCCACGACTCCATCCCCGAGGGCATCCAGGCGCTCAAGGAACTCGGCACCCCGGCAGGGATCACCGTCGACGCGACCGAGGAGGCCGGGCAGTTCACCAAGAACAACCTCGCCAAGTACGACGCGGTCGCCTTCCTCTCGACGACCGGTGACGTCCTGAACGCCGACCAGCAGGCCGCCTTCGAGGAGTACGTCAAGGGCGGCGGCGGCTACATGGGCGTCCACGCGGCCGCCGACACCGAGTACGACTGGGAGTTCTACGGCGGCCTCGTCGGCGCCTACTTCGACTCGCACCCGCAGATCCAGCAGGCCACCGTGCGCGTCGAGGACCACGAGCACCCCGCGACCGAGAGCCTCAAGGACTCCTGGGAGCGCACCGACGAGTGGTACAACTACCGCACCAACCCGCGCGAGCAGGCCAAGGTCCTCGCGAGCCTCGACGAGACCAGCTACAGCGGCGGCACCATGAAGGGCGACCACCCGATCGCCTGGTGCCAGCCGTACGAGGGCGGGCGCGCCTTCTACACCGGTCTCGGCCACACCAAGGAGTCCTACGCCGAGGCCGACTTCCGCGCCCACCTGCTCGGCGGCATGAAGTACGCCACGGGCCAGGTCAAGGCGAACTGCAAGCCGAACAAGGACTACCGCCCGCTCTTCAACGGCGAGACCCTCGACGGCTGGAAGCAGGCAGGCCCCGGCACCTTCTCGGTCTCCGACGGCGCCCTGCACTCCGAGGGCGGCATGGGCCTGCTGTGGTACCAGGCCAAGGAGTTCACCAGCTACTCCCTCAAGCTCGACTGGCGGATGCGGGGTGACGACAACTCCGGTGTCTTCATCGGCTTCCCCGCGTCGGACGACCCCTGGTCGGCCGTGGACAAGGGCTACGAGGTCCAGATCGACGCCACCGACGCACCCGACCGCACCACCGGCGCGATCTACACCTTCAAATCCGCCAACATCAAGCTCCGCGACCAGGCACTGCGCCCGCCGGGCCAGTGGAACTCCTACGAGATCAAGGTCAAGGGCGAGCGCGTCCAGGTGTACCTGAACGGCACGAAGATCAACGACTTCACCAACAAGGACCCCGAGCGCTCCCTCACGGACGGCTACATCGGCATCCAGAACCACAGCGACGCCGACCACGTGTCCTTCCGCAACATCCAGATCAAGGAACTTCCCTGAGCACGGGCGGGACGCCCGGCCGCCCCGCGGCCTGACGTCCCGCCCCCCGCAACGGCGGTGGGCGGGGGACGCCGGACCCCCGCCCACCGCTCCCCCCACCACCCCGGCGCACCCGCAGGTTCGTATGACAGGAGGCTGCCCATGTCCGCCGAACCGACCCCCACCCCCACCACGCCCCCCACCCCTCCGTCTTCCGCGGGGACCCGCACCGGTGTCTGGCTCATCGGCGCCAGAGGCTCCGTCGCCACCACCACCGTCACCGGTGCCGCCGCCGTCGCCGCGGGACTCCACCCGGCCACCGGCATGGTCACCGAGACACCCGCCTTCGCCGCGGCGGGCCTGCCCCCGCTCTCCTCACTCGTCTTCGGCGGGCACGACACCACCGCGTGCCCGCTGCCCAAGCGCGCCGAGCAACTCGCCGCCGCCGGGGTGCTCCCGCACGGACTGCCCACCGCGCTCGTCGCCGAACTCGCCGCCGCCGACGCGGACATCAGGCCGGGCGGCCCAGGACCCGGCGACACGAGAAGCGACGAGGAACTGATCGCGGCCTTCGCCGCCGACCTCACCGCCTTCCGCGACAGGCACGGTCTCGCCCGCGTCGTGGTCGTCAACGTCGCCTCGACCGAAGCGGCACCCGAGCCGGGCGCCGCGCGCCTGCCCACCAGCTCGCTCTACGCCGCCGCCGCGCTCGCGGCAGGCTGCCCCTACGTCAACTTCACCCCGTCGACCGGGCTCCACCACCCCGCGCTCGCCGACCGCGCGGCGGCGAGCGGCCTCCCGTACGCGGGCCGCGACGGCAAGACGGGGCAGACACTCCTGCGCTCGGTGCTCGCCCCGATGTTCCACCAGCGCGCCCTCGCCGTGCGCGCCTGGTCGGGGAGCAACCTCCTCGGCGGCGGCGACGGCGCCGCCCTCGCCGACCCGGCGGCCGCGGCCGCCAAGAACGCGGGCAAGGAACGGGTACTCGCCGACACGCTCGGCACCGCGCCCGAGGGCGAGGTGCACATCGACGACGTCCCCGCGATGGGCGACTTCAAGACCGCCTGGGACCACATCGCCTTCGACGGCTTCCTCGGCACCCGCATGATCCTCCAGACGATCTGGCAGGGTGTCGACTCCTCCCTCGCGGCGCCCCTCGTCCTCGACCTCGCCCGGCTCCTCGCCCGCGCCCATGAGGCCGGGCTCAGCGGGCCGCGCCCCGAACTGGGCTTCTTCTTCAAGGACCCCGACGGCGGGTCCTCCTCGCTCGGCGAGCAGTACACGGCACTCCTCGCCTTCGCGGGACGACTGGGGGAGACCCGGTGACCCCCGCGCTCGTCCCGCCCCCCGCGCCCGCGGCCGGCACCCGTCAACGCCTCGGCGCCTGGGCCGAACTGCTCCGCGTCTCCGCGCTGTTCACCGTCCCCGGCGACGCCGTCGCGGGCGCCGCCGCGAGCGGCGTGGGCAGGCCCCGCACCACCGCGCTCGCCATCGGCTGCTCACTGTGCCTGTACGAGGCGGGGATGGCGCTCAACGACTGGGCCGACCGCGCCGAGGACGCCGCCGAACGCCCCCACCGCCCCCTTCCCTCGGGCCGGATCACCGCGCGCGCGGCGCTCCTCGCGGCAGGCGCGCTCACGGCGGCCGGGCTCGCGCTCGCCGCCCGCGCGGGCCGCCCCGCGCTGCTCGTCGCGAGCGCCCTGGCCGGCACCGTGTGGGCCTACGACCTGCGGCTCAAGCACACCCCGTGGGGCCCCCTCGCGATGGGCGCCGCGCGGGGCCTCGACGTACTCCTCGGCGCGACGGCGCAACCCGGGGCCCGTACCCGCAGCGCCCTCGCCGCCGCGAGCACCCTCACCGCGCACACCACCGCCGTCACCGCCGTCTCGCGCCACGAAGTGCGCGGCGGCTCCGTGCGCGCCCCGCTCGCCGCGCTCGCCGCGAGCACGGCGCTCGGCGGCGCGCTGGTACGGGGCGCACGCGGCCGTACGAGGGGCCTGCCGCTCCAGGCGGGCCGCCCGCGTACGGGCGCGCGCGGTCCCGTACCCCCCGCACCCCCGGCGGGCCGGGTGGCAGCAGCCGCCCCCGGCCCGCCGGGCACCATCCTCACGGCCGCGCTCGCCGCCGGGTACGCGCTGAGCGCGGGGCGCCCGCTCCTGCACGCGGCGCTCAACCCGTCCCCGCAGCTCACCGGGCGGGCCGTGGGCGGCGGCATCCGCGCGATGATCCCGCTGCAAGGCGCCCTCGCCGCCCGTACCGGGTCCCTCGGCGGCGCGCTCGCGACCGCCGCGCTCGCGCCGCTCGCCAAGGCCCTCTCCAGGCGGGTGAGCCCGACATGAGCGCCCTCAGGTTCGGATACGGCACCAACGGCCTCACCGACGTGCGCCTGCCCGAGGCCCTGCGCCTCCTCGCCGACCTCGGCTACGACGGCGTCGGCCTCACCCTCGACCACATGCACCTCGACCCGCTCGCCGATGACCTGCCCGCCCGCACTTCCCGCGTGGGCGGACTGCTCGGGGAGCTGAACCTCTCCGTCACCGTCGAGACGGGCGCCCGCTACGTCCTCGACCCGCGCGTCAAGCACGGCCCCTCGCTCCTCGACCCGGACGCGGACCGCCGTGCCCTGCGCACCGGACTGCTCCTGACCGCCGTGCGCGTGGCAGCCGACCTCGGCGCGCACGCCGTGCACTGCTTCAGCGGCGTGCTCCCCGATGGGCAGGACGAGGGCGCGGCCTGGGAGCGGCTGCGCGGGGCGCTCACGCCCGTGCTCGAAGCGGCCGAAGCGGCGGGAGTGCCCCTCGCGATCGAGCCCGAGCCCGGGCACCTCGTCGGTGATCTCGCGGGCTTCCACCGCCTGCGCCGACTCCTCGGCGACCCGGCGCCGCTCGGCCTCACGCTCGACATCGGCCACTGCCAGTGCCTCGAACCCGAGTCGCCCGCCGACTGCGTCACCGAGGCGGCGCCCTGGCTCAGGCACGTACAGATCGAGGACATGCGCAGGGGAGTGCACGAGCACCTGCCCTTCGGGGACGGCGAGGTCGACTTCCCGCCCGTCCTCGCCGCCCTCGAAGCCACCGGCTACCAGGGCCTCACCGTCGTCGAACTGCCCCGCCACTCCCACGCCGGACCCCACCACGCCGCGCGCTCCCTGCCGTTCCTGCGCGAGGCCGCCCGCCGTGCCGCCGCGGCCTCCGAAGGAGGTGTCCCCGCATGAGCACCGACACCTGGCTCGCCACCGCACTCGACGAGGCCGCCGATCCCACGGCGACCGGGCCCGGCGGGCTCCCGCTGTGGGAGGTCAGGCTCGCCGAGGCCGGGCGGGCCTGCGGCCCCGGCCGCGCCGACGAGGCCCGCGCCGCGCTCCTGCGCGCGGCCCGCCCGGACACCGCGGCGCTCGCCCGCGTCTACCGCCACGGCACCGGAGCCGAACGCCGCGCGGTGCTCGCCGTCCTCGACGACCTCGTCCCCGACGGCTCCGCGCTCGCGCTCGTCGAGGACGCCCTGCGCACCAATGACACGCACCTCGTCGCCGCCGCGCTCGGCCCCTACGCCGCCCGGCACCTCGACGCGCACGCCTGGCGCCACGCCGTCCTCAAGTGCCTCTTCACCGGCGTCCCCGTCACCGCCGTGCACGACCTGTCGTCCCGCGCCGGTGGCGATACCGAACTCGCCCGGATGCTCGGCGACTTCGCGGCCGAACGCACCGCCGCCGGGCGCCCCGTGCCCGAGGACCTGCGCACGGTGCTCGCACACACCGCCGCCGCCCCCACCGCGGGCGCCCCCCAAGGCGAGGAGAACTGATGCGCATCTTCGACCCCCACATCCACATGACCTCGCGCACCACCGACGACTACGAGGCGATGCACGCGGCCGGAGTGCGCGCCGTCGTGGAACCCGCCTTCTGGCTCGGCCAGCCCCGCACCAGCCCCGAGAGCTTCTACGACTACTTCGACGCCCTCCTCGGCTGGGAACCCTTCCGCGCCGCCCAGTACGGCATCGCGCACCACTGCACCCTCGCCCTCAACCCCAAGGAGGCCGGGGACCCGCGGTGCGCACCCGTGCTCGACGCGCTGCCGCGCTACCTCCTGAAGGACCACGTCGTCGCCGTCGGCGAGACCGGCTACGACTCCATGACCCCCGCCGAGGACCACGCCCTCGCCCACCAGCTCACGCTCGCCCATGAGTTCGGCCTCCCCGCGCTCGTCCACACCCCGCACCGCGACAAGCTCGCCGGACTGCGCCGCACGATCGACGTCGTCCGCGAGTCCCCGCTCGCCCCCGACCGCGTCCTCCTCGACCACCTCAACGAGACCACCGTCAAGGAGGCCAAGGACTCGGGCGCCTGGACCGGCTTCTCCATCTACCCCGACACCAAGATGGACCCGCACCGCATGGTCGCGATCCTCCAGGAGTACGGGACGGACAAGGTCCTCGTGAACTCGGCGGCGGACTGGGGGAGAAGCGACCCGCTGCTCACCCGCACGACGGGCGAGGCGATGCTCGCCGCCGGGTTCACCGAGGACGACGTCGACCAGGTCCTGTGGCGCAACCCCGTCGCCTTCTACGGGCTCTCGGGCCGCCTCGATCTCGACCGCGAGGCCCCGGCCGCGCTCCACGAGGGCAACTCCATCCTGCGCGGGGGTGAGTGAGGTGCGCTTCCGCCACCCGGACGGCTCCGTCCTGCACCTCTCGTACTGCACCAACGTCCATCCCGCCGAGACCCTCGAAGGCGTCCGCGCCCAGCTCCGCGACCACTGCGAACCCGTCCGCCGCCTCCTCGGCCGCGACCGGCTCGGTATCGGCCTGTGGCTCGCGCGCGACGCGGCCAAGTCCCTCATCACCGACCCCGTCGCCCTGCGGGGACTGCGCGCCGACCTCGAAGCGCGCGGCCTGGAAGTCGTCACGCTCAACGGCTTCCCCTACCGGGGCTTCGGCTCCGACGAGGTCAAGTACCGCGTGTACAAGCCGGACTGGGCGGACCCGCAGCGCCTCGAACACACCACGGACCTCGCCCGTCTCCTCGCGGGACTCCTTCCCGACGACATGCCCGAAGGGTCCATCTCGACGCTCCCGCTCGCCTGGCGCACCGCCTACGACGAGGACGCCGCACGCGCCGCGCGCACCGCGCTCACGACCCTCGCCCAGCGCCTCGACGCCCTGGAGGAGACCACCGGGCGCTCCCTGCGCGTCGGCCTCGAACCCGAACCGGGGTGCACCGTCGAGACCACGGCCGACGCGATCGCCCCGCTCACCGAGATCGCCCGCGACCGCATCGGCATCTGCGTCGACACGTGCCACCTCGCCACCTCCTTCGAGGACCCCGCGACCGCGCTCGACGCCCTCGAAGCCGCCGGGGTCCCCGTCATCAAGACCCAGCTCAGCGCGGCCCTGCACGCCGAGCACCCCGACCGCCCCGAGGTGCGCGAAGCACTCGGCGCCTTCGCCGAACCCCGCTTCCTGCACCAGACCCGCACCCTCACGCCCGCCGGGCTGCGCGGCACCGACGACCTCGCCGAAGCCCTCGGCGGCGACGTGCTCCCCGCCGCACAGCCGTGGCGCGCCCACTTCCACGTCCCCCTCCACGCCCCGCCCGCGGCCCCCCTCACCTCCACGCTCGACGTCCTGCGCGACTGCCTGCGCCGCCTCGTCGGCGGCGAGCACCCGCGCACCCGCCACCTGGAGGTCGAGACGTACACCTGGCAGGCCCTGCCCGAGGGCCTGCGCCCGCGCAGCCGCGCCCAGCTCGCGGACGGCATCGCGCGGGAACTCGTCCTCGCCCGCGATCTGCTCACCGAACTGGGCCTCAAGGAGCTGCCGTGACCAGCGAAGCGACCGGTATGACGGAACCCACCGGCAAGAAGCCCGTCCCCCTCCTCGTCCTCGACGTCGTCGGGCTCACCCCCCGCCTCCTCGCCCACATGCCCCGCCTCGCCGCCCTCGGCGCATCGGGCAGCCGCGCCCCGCTCGGCACCGTGCTGCCCGCCGTCACCTGCGCGGCCCAGTCCACCTTCCTCACCGGGACCCTCCCCGCCGAACACGGCATCGTCGGCAACGGCTGGTACTTCCGCGAACTCGGCGACGTCCTCCTGTGGCGCCAGCACAACGGACTCGTCGCCGGCGACAAGCTGTGGGACGCCGCGCGCCGCGCCCACCCCGGCTACACCGTCGCCAACATCTGCTGGTGGTACGCGATGGGCGCGGACACCGACTGGACCGTCACCCCGCGCCCCGTCTACTACGCCGACGGCCGCAAGGAACCCGACTGCTACACCAGGCCCCCGGACCTCCACGACGAACTGACCGAGAAACTGGGCACGTTCCCCCTCTTCCAGTTCTGGGGCCCGGGTGCCGGCCTCGACTCCTCGCGCTGGATCATCGGCGCGACCCGCCACCTCCTCGCGACCCGCAAGCCCGACCTCGCCCTCGCCTACGTACCCCACCTCGACTACGACCTCCAGCGCTTCGGCCCCGACGACCCCCGCTCGCACGCGGCAGCCGCCGAACTCGACATCGCGCTCGCCCCGTTGATCGAGGACGCCCGCCGCGAGGGCCGGACCGTCGTCGTCCTCTCCGAGTACGGCATCACCAAGGCCGACCGCCCCGTGCACCTCAACCGCGCCCTGCGCGAGGCCGGGCTCCTGGAGGTGCACACGCAGGACGGCATGGAGTACCTCGACCCGATGGCCTCGCGCGCCTTCGCCGTCGCCGACCACCAGATCGCCCACCTCTACGTCCGCAGGCCCGAGGACCTGGACGCGACCCGCGCCGCGCTCGCCGGGGTCGAGGGCATCGGCGAACTCCTCGACGACGAGGGCAAGAAGGCGCACGGCATCGACCACGCCCGCGCGGGCGAACTCGTCGCCGTCGCCGCGCCCGGCCACTGGTTCACGTACTACTACTGGCTCGACGACGCGCGCGCCCCCGACTTCGCCCAGCTCGTCGAGATCCACCGCAAGCCCGGCTACGACCCCGTCGAGCTGTTCATGGACCCCGAGGACCCCTACGTCCGCCTCAAGGCGGCGGGCGCCCTCGCCCGCAAGAAGCTCGGAATGCGCTACCGCATGGCCGTCGTCCCGCTCGACGCCGCGCCCGTGCGGGGCAGCCACGGGCGGCTGCCCGAGAACGACGAGGAGGGCCCGGTCCTGCTCAGCTCGGACCCGGCGGCGGTCACCGGGCGCCTCGCGGCGACCGACGTCAAGCCCCTCCTCCTCCGACTCGCCGGTCTGGACGGGTCCTGACCCCGTCCTCTCCGGCGCCACCGCACCACCACCCCACCCCCTCTTCCTCCCAGGGAGCCCCGCATGAGCCGCAAGAAGACAGTCGACGAGGAACTCTCCGCCCGCCTCAGCAGACGAGGAATGCTCGGCGTCGGCGCAGGTCTCGGTGCCGCCGCGCTCCTCGGTCTCGGCGCCGGGCAGGCCGCCGCGCACGGCGGCGGCAACGGCCACGGTCACGGGCACGGCGGTCATGGGCACGGCGGGCACGGCAACGGCGGCGTCCCCGCCCTGCCCAAGGGCCGGCTCGGCATCCAGCTCTACTCGCTGCGCGACAAGGTCGCCTCGCTCGGCTTCGCCAAGGTCTTCGACGAGCTGGAGCGCTTCGGCTACGACGAGGTCGAGTACGCGGGCTACACGCAGGGCACCGGCTCGCTCACGCTGCCCCAGCTCGCCCGCCTCGCCCGCGACCACGGCCTCAAGGGCATCGGCAGCCACGTCAACTACTACGACGACAACAACCCCGACGCGTACTCCTTCGCCCAGAACCTGGAGCAGGTGCTCGACGACGCGCAGACCCTCGGCCTGCCCCACATCGGCACCGCCTCGGGCCCCTTCCGCTACGGCGACACCGTCGACGCCTGGAAGCGCGCGGCCGCCGACTTCAACACGTACGGCGCCGCCGCCCGCAGGCGTGGCCTGAAGTTCTACCAGCACAATCACGGGGACGAGTTCCGTTTCGCCTCCGACCAGCCGCACGTGCGTCTCTATGACGTGCTGCTCGCCGAGACCGACCCCGACCTCGTCTTCCTGGAGATGGACATCTACTGGGCGTACACCGGCCAGTTCCGCTTCTCGAAGACCCCCGACGGCAAGCCCGCCCCCTTCGAGCCGCTGGACTACGTCCTCAAGCAGCCCCACCGCTACCCGCTCTTCCACGTGAAGGACGGCACCCACAACGACCAGGCGAGCGACGGCTACGACATGACGGACGTCGGTGACGGCGACATCGACTACCGAAGCTTCCTCACCGCCGTGAACCACCGCACCCGCGACGCCCGCCGCGCGCACCACTGGCAGGTCGAGCACGACAACCCCGTGGACTCCATCCTCTTCGCCCAGAAGTCCTCCGCGCACCTCCACTCCCTCCGCGAGAAGAAGCACCGCTGACCTGCGGCCGGGGCGACCGCCCGGCCGCCCCGGCCACCCCGCCTGACCACGCCTTATGGAGGTGAGGAGCACCCCGGAGACCTGGTAGAGTTATCCATGTCGCCGGGGGAAACGCCGGAAGAACGACAGACACCTTGTCCGGGTGGCGGAATGGCAGACGCGCTAGCTTGAGGTGCTAGTGCCCTTTATCGGGCGTGGGGGTTCAAGTCCCCCCTCGGACACAGAGCGAGGCCCCTCCAGGGGAGATCCTGGAGGGGCCTCTTCCGTGTGCGCGAGCGTTTTCGGCCGCGCGGCACCGTGCTCCTCGGGCGGTGTTGGGGCGGAGCCGCGCGCCGCCCGGCCCCGCCCCCCCCGTACCCGGCCCCGCCCCCCCGTACCCGGCCCCGCCCCCCGTACCCGGCCCCGCCCCCCGTACCCGGCCCCGCCCCCCGTACCAGGCTCCGTACCCGCCTCACTCCGCAGGCGTCAGCCGCAGTTCCCTGCCCGTCCAGCGGCGACGGAGCCAGCGGTCATGGCTCGCGAGGACGATCGCGCCGGGCCCGGGGGCCAGGGCCTCCTCCAGTTCGTCGCACAGCGCGGGGGAGAGGTGGTTGGTCGGCTCGTCGAGGAGCAGCAGGCCCGGCGGGTTCGCGACGAGGAGGGCGAGCGCGAGGCGGCGGCGCTGGCCCGCCGAGAGGCGTGCGACCGGCGTGTCCAGGTCGCGCGCGGCGAAGAGGCCGAGCGCGGTGAGCGGTACGCGTTCCGCGCGCGCCTCGCCCAGGCGGCGTGCCCAGAACTCCGCCGCCGTGCGCTCGCCCTCCGCGAAGACGGTGTCCTGCGGCAGCAGTCCCACGGTGAGCCCTTCGGCGGCCTCCGCCGTGCCCTCGTGCTCCAGGTAACCGGCGAGGACCGCGAGGAGTGTGGACTTGCCCGCGCCGTTCGGGCCCGAGACGAGCAGGCGCTCGTCCGAAGCCACGTCGAGCCGGTCGAGCGCGAGCCTGCCGGGGACACGGATGTCGCGCAGGGCGAGCACGGGGCCGCCTTCCCCGCTCGCGAGGGCGAGCCCGCGCGCGGCCCTGAAACGCAGCGGGGACGGGGGAGCGGGGACCCGGGTGCGCTCCAGCTCGGCGAGGCGGCGGTGCGCGTCGCGCACCCGGCGCGAGATCTGGTGCTCGACGCGGTTGCCCCGGCGCCCGTAACCCATCTTCTCGTTGTCGGAGCGCCAGCGGTTCGGCGCGACGCGGTGCGCGGAGACCCCGGCGCGCTCGCGCAGCCGCTCCACCTCCTCCTGCTCGGCCGCGTACCGCTCCTCCCAACGGGCCCGCGCCGCCGCGCGCACCGCGCGGTACTCCGTGTACGTGCCGCCGTGCCTGACAGGGCCTTCGACGGCCGGGTCGAGGTCGAGCAGGTCGGTGCAGACCGCGTCGATGAAGGCGCGGTCGTGGCTCGCGAGGACGACGGCGCCGGGCAGTTCGCGCAGGCGTTCCTCCAGGAAGGCCGCCGCCGCGTCGTCCAGGTGGTTGGTCGGCTCGTCCAGGAGCAGCGCGGCGGGGCGGCGCACGAGGAGCGCGGCGAGGGCGAGACGGCCGCGCTGGCCGCCGGAGAGGGAACCGAGCGTGCGCGCGGGTGCGAGGTGGCCGAGGCCGAGACCGTCGAGGGCGAGCGCCGCGCGGCGGTCGGCGTCCCACACCTCGCGGGCCTGCGCGCGGGCGAGGGTCCGCTCGTACGCGGCGAGCAGGTCCGCGTACGCCGTGCTCTCCTCGTCCGTCGTGGCGAGCTCCGTGCCGAGCCTGTCGAGCGTCGCGAGGTCGGCGCGGGCCTCGCGCAGCGCGGCTTCGAGGACGTCGGTGATCGTCTCGCGTGCCGTGAACGGCAGTTCCTGGTGGAGGAAGCCCAGGTCGGCGGGGCGTTCCACGGTGCCGGACACGGGACGGTCCGCGCCGGCGAGGAGACGGAGCAGGGTCGATTTGCCCGCGCCGTTCTCGCCGATGACACCGAGGCGGCGGCCGGGAGCGACGGTGAGCGAGACGCCGTCGAGGACACGACGGCCGCCGAGCACGTGCACGAGGTCCTGGGCGCGCAGGACGGGAGCGGGGGAGGACACGGGGGAACCACCAAGGAGTCGCGGTACGGCGGGGGCAGGACGAAGAGGCCACCCGGCCCGGCGCACCTCGCGCCGCCGGTGGCCCGGTGCTCCGGGCTCATCCGGAGATGTCGTCGTCTCCCGCTGCCACGCCACAACCTCCGTACGGCTACGTGTCCGGGCAGCCTAACAAGCCCCGCTCAGCCCGCCGCCCCCCGTTTCGTCATGCCCTCGGTGGTGAGGAAGTAGAAGACCGGCAGGACGACGAAGACGCCGAGCGCCACGAGCGGCGTCACGAGGACGCCGAGCAGCCCCGCGAGGACGTACGCGACGACCCCGACAGCCGAGCGCGTCACACCGTGGCGCAGGTAGCCGGGCTCGACGTGCGGCTCCATGAGGTCGGGGCGGCCGAGCAGGAAGCGGTAGAGGACGAGCCACGCCGTGCACATGAGCGCGGCGACGAGCGCGTACAGGGCCACGGCGGTGCGCGCGTCGCGCCCGGTCACGGACTCGCTGAGCGTCTCCGAGACGACCGAGGTGGGGAAGGCGAGCGCGGAGGTGATGCCGACGAGCGCGAGGTTCCAGCCCGAGAGGGCACGGTCCACGCGGCGGATGCGCGCGAAGGCCTGGTGGTGGTTGAGCCAGATCACGCCCACGTACGAGAACGAGGCGACGTAGCCGACGTAGGCGGGCCACTGGTGCAGCAGGGCGTGTTCGAGCCCGTCGGAGCGGTGCGGCGGGTCGGTCAGCTCCAGGACGAGGAGGGTGAGCGCGACGGCGAAGACGCCGTCGCTGATCGCTTCGAGGCGCGAGGTGTCGCTGCGCCTGAAGCGTGCCGACGGGTCGGGCTCCGCGCGCGCCCCGGGGCCCGGCCCGTGCGGTCCGTGAGTCGGCTCGTGCGGCACGCCGGCGGCTCCCCTCGGGCCCGGTCGCGCGCCGGGGCCGGGCCGCACTATGCCGGGCGCGGGGCGCGGCGGGCGGGTGCCGGGGCCGGGGGGTCCATCGGGCGGGTGAGCGGGGTGCCCCTGGTGCCGGTACGGGGGCGTGGCGGCGGTCGCTACGCCGCGCGCGGGCCTCCGCGGGCGCGGGCCGGCTCGTCCGCGGGGCGGGGCGGGCCCGGCTCGCGGGCGGCGGGGACGGGGGGCGTGTGACGCAGGGGTGCCGCCTCGGGTGGGGGCGGTACGGAGGCGGAGCCGCGTACGACCGTCGATGTGCCCGGTTGCTGGGCCGACGCGCGGCTCAGGAGGACGACGCCCCAGGCGGCGACGAGCGCCCCCGCGAGGGTGAGGCCGAGCCCAGGGGCGCCGCCGCGCAGGTGCTCGCCGAGGAGGCTGAGGCCGACGACGGCAGCGGCGACGGGGTTGGCGAGCGTGAGGACGGCGAGCGGGGCGCCGAGCCCGCCGCGGTAGGCGGTCTGCGCGAGGAGCAGTCCCCCGGCGGCGAAGACGGCGACGAGGAGCGCGACGATCCCGGCCTGCCACAGCGGCAGGTGCGGCCCGCCCGCCGAGACGGTGAGGGTCTGGGTGAGGGCCGAGGCGATGCCGGACGCGAGGCCCGAGGCCGTCGCGTGGCGCAGTCCCGGACGGCCGCCGGGGCGGGCGAGGAGGGCGAGGAGTGTGGAGGTCGCGCCCGCGACGAGAAGCGCCTCGGGGAGCGAGAGCGCGTCGTCGGGGGCCGGACCCGAAGCGGTGAGCAGGAGGACGGCGAGGCCCGCGAGGGTGAGGACGGTGCCCTGCCACTCGCGGCGCCCCACCCGGCGTCCCGCGCGGTGCGCGCCGAGCGGGACGGCGGCGACGAGGGTCAGCGCGCCGAGCGGCTGGACGAGGGTGAGGGTCCCGTACCGCAGCGCGGCGACGTGGAGCAGCGCGCCGCCCGCGTTGAGCCCGACCGCCGCCCACCACGCGCCGTTGGCGAGCAGACGCAGCCCGCCGCCGTGGCCCTGCGCCGCTGTGCGCGCCGCGAGGCGCTCCTGCGCGACGGCCGCCGCCGCGTAGGCGACGGCCGAGATCAGCGAGAGCGCGACCGCGAGCACGGTGGCGGTCATCGACTGGCGCCGTGCGGGAGGAGCCGTCGCAAGGGCGGGCGGGGAACGGGGCGGGGACGGGCGACGTGGGCCGAGGGGCGCGGGACGACGAGCAGCGCGAGACCGAGGAGCGCGCTCGCCACGAGCACGTCCATCCAGTAGTGATTCGCGGTGCCGACGATCACCAGGAGGGTGAGCGCGGGGTGCAGGAGCCACAGCCAGCGGGCCCGGTGGCGGCCCGCGGCGATGAAGCCGATCGCGACCATGAGGGCCCAGCCGAAGTGGAGCGAGGGCATCGCGGCGAACTGGTTGGAGACCGAGTCGGTCTGCGGTGTCGAGCCGTAGACCGAGGGCCCGTAGACGAGCCCGGTGTCCATGAGGTGGGTCGCGGCGAGCATCCGCGGCGGCGCGAGCGGGAAGAGCAGGTGCCCGGCGAGCGCGATCCCTGTCACGACCGCGAGGACGCGGCGCGACCACACGTAGTGCGCGGGCTTCTTCCAGTACAGCCAGACGAGGAAGGCGAGCGTGAGCGGGAAGTGCACCGTCGCGTAATAGGTGTTCGCGATGTGCACGACGCTGTCGCTGTGCAGCAGCAGCGCCTGTATGTCCGTCTCGCGCGGAAGGTGGAGGTACCGCTCCAGATCCCATATGTGATCCGCGTTGCGGTATGCCTCCGAAATGTGCCCGTTCGCGAGCTTCCGCCCCAGCTTGTAGAGGAGGAAGAGCCCGACGACGAGCAGCAGTTCGCGGACGAGGGGCGGTCGGGCAGTGGTGTCCGGCTCCCGTGTCGCGGACCTGGAACGGGCGGTACTCATGCCCGGGGCCCCTTTGACGTGACGACTTGGTGGTGCGGCGGGGGCAGGGGTGACCCCTGGAGCCCAGCGGTACGCCATAGTACCGGTACGACGTCGTATCGGTACACTTTCGTATCGGTACACCAGCGTACCGGTACTATGAAGTATCGATACGCTAGCGTACCGGTACACTGGCGTACCGGACGAGCGGATTTTCCCGCCGTCCCGCAGCACGCCTGTGGCGCCGTACGACCGCCAGGGACCGCAGCCGGAGGACGAGGAGAGCGCGATGACCGCCGAAGCCGCCGAAGTCACCGGCGAGACCCCTGCCACCTCGCGCCGGTCCAAGCTCACGCCCGAGCGCGAGCAGGAGTTCTACGCGGCCGTGCTCGACCAGATCAGGCGCTGCGGCTACGAGGCACTGACGATGGAGGGCATCGCGCTGCGCACCCGGTGCAGCAAGTCCACGCTCTACCGGCAGTGGCGCACCAAGCAGCAGTTCGTCGCCGCCGCGCTGCGCGCCCAGAGCAAGGAGCGCTTCAGCGGTATCGACACGGGAAGCCTGTCGGGCGACCTGCTCGCCGCGGCCCACGCGGCGGGGAGCGGCGGTTTCGGCGACACGCTGCTCGTCCAGGCGCTGACCCAGGCGGCGCTCCACGACCCGGACCTGAAGAAGGTCCTGCGCGAGACGCTCGTCGACCCCGAGCTGGCCGCCATCGGCGCCATGCTCGACCGGGGGGTCGCGCGCGGGGAACTGCGCGCCGATCACCCCGCCCGCCCCTACGTCGCCTCCCAGCTTCTCGGGGTGCTGCGGATGCGGAACTTCATCGACGGCAAGCACGCGGACACGGCGTACATGGAGCGCTTCGTGCGCGCCGTGCTGCTGCCCGTGCTCGGCCTGGAGGCCCCGGAAGAGGCGCGGGAGCGGGGAACGGGCGTGAGCCCCTAGAGACCGGCGGTCGTCGTACCGGCGGATGAAGGACGACGACGCGCCCGCGCCGCACCGTGGGGACGGGGGCGGCGCACCCGGGCCCGGTGCCCCTTCCTCATGAGCGGTGGGAAGGGCCACCGGGCCTCTTTCGCGTTTCGCGCGCCTTCGCGGGGCGCGCGAGGCGCCGGGTCCCGCGGCGTGCGCGAGGGCGCCGGGTCCCGCGGCTCAGGCGTTCTCGCCCGCGCCGCCGCCCGAAGCGCCGGCCGCGCCCGCCTTGATCCCGGTGAGCAGTGTGTCGAGCACCGAGAGCTTCGGCGCGTCGTCGCTGATGTCGAGCCCGACGCGCAGGACGACCATCTGCTTCGTGGTGGGGGAGAGGAAGGCGACGGTCTCGGCGTAGCCGTCCGGGCCCTTGCTCGTGACGACCTTCCAGCGCACCAGGTAGCCCTCGCTGCCCGCGATCTTCACGCTCTTCGCCTCGTCCACGCTGTGCGAGGTGATGTCCCCGTACGCGCCGCCGCCGTAGGAGTCCTCGGCGTTCTTCTCGATGTCTGCCTTCGCCACCTGCTCCGCGGTCCCCGAGGTGATGCCGAGGGCGACGGCGGGCACCGACTGGACGCCGCCGTGGACGCAGCTGTCCTCGTCGCCCGCGGTCGGGTCGGGCACCGGGCAGGCGTAGGAACCCGCGTTGACGGAGGCGCCCGTGCTGACGCTCTGGCCCTCCCAGCCCTTCGGCACGGGGATGCGCAGGCCGTTGACGAGGTCGGGCACCGTGCCGGAACGCACCGTGCCGCCTCCGCCGTTCCCTTCCTCGCTCCCGCCGCTCCCGCCGCCCTCGCCGCGCTGCCGCGGCGGCGCGGAGGGCGTCTCGCCGCGCTGCTCGCGGGGCGCGGAGGCGGCCGGGCTCTTCGCGTCGTCGCCGTCGTCGCCCGCGACGAGCGCGTAGCTCCCGACGCCGAGCACGGCGAGCAGCACGACACCGACCGAGATCCCGGCGATCCAGCGCCCGCGCTTGCGCTGCGGCGCGGGCGGTGTTCCGTACGGGCCGTAGCCGCCGTACGGGCCGGGCGTTCCCGGCAGCGGCGCGCCGTACGGGCCGCTCGCGCCGTAGGGAGCGTACGGGGGGTACGGGGGCTGGGTGCCGTACGGGCCCGGCGGGACGGGCGGGGCCTGCGCGGCCGCCGTGTTCTGCGCCGCCGCCGCGTCCTGCGCCGCGCCGTCCTGGTCCTGCGCGCCCCGGCCCCCGGGGGGCGCTTCGGCGGGTGTCCCTGCGGCGGGGGCGGTGTCCGCGGGCTGTGCGGGCGCGGCCTGCCGGGTCCTTTCGGTCCAGGCCGTGCCGTCCCACCAGCGCTCGCCGCGTGGGCCCTCGCCCGAGTGCCCGGGGTCGGGGTACCAGCCGGGAGGAGTCTGTGGGGTCATGCGGCTCACCCTAGGCCGTGGTGCTGAAAATCGGATGAGAGGCAGGCATGATAGCCGTTCGGGCTCGGGGCCGCCTGAATCCGTGTCATATCCAGGCCCTGCGGTTAGGCTCGCCTCCGTGCGGACCGGGCCCGGCGGCCGAACTGCCGACCAACTCCCGGTCCTGGCAGCGGCGGACGGGCAGGGAGCGGGCAGGATGACGGCGAACGCGCGGCAGGGTGCTCACGACCACGGCGACTCCCCGTACGGCGAGCTGCCCGCGAGCGGCGGCGAAGGCTCGCACGGCGGTGAGGCGCTGTGGGAACGCGAGCGGGAGCTGCGGCTCGTGGACGAGGCCATCGAGCGCCTCTGCGAGGACCGCGAGGGCGGCGGCAGCCTCCTCGTCTTCAGCGGGGTCGCCGGCATCGGCAAGACCCGGCTGCTCCAGGAGGTGCGCAAGCGGGCCACCGCGCGGGCCGCGGTGTGGAGCGCGCGCGGCGGGCAGACCGTCAGCTCGGTGCCCTTCCACCTCGTACGGCAGCTGCTCCAGCACAGCCTGCTCGCCATGACCCCCGACGAGGCCCGCGCCTACCTCGGCGAACGTTACGACGTCGTGGGCCCCGCGCTCGGGATAGCTGACCCGGGCGGGCGCACCGCCGACCCGCGCGGCGTCATCGACTCGCTCGTCTCGGTCGTCACGCGGCTCGTCGAGGCCGACTGGCCCGTCGTCGTCCTCGTCGACGACGTGCACTGGGCCGACCCCGAGACCCTCGACTGGCTCGCCGCCTTCGCCAAGACGCTCGACTCGACGAAGGTGCTGCTCGTCGTGGCGCTGCGCGAGGACGAGGCCACGGGACGCACGGCCCAGTACCTCAAGAGCCTCGTGGACCAGGCGCGCCCGGCGGGCAACAGGCTCCAGCCCCTCGGCCCCGTCGCCGCGGCCGAGCTGACCCGCGCGGCCTTCGGCTCGCTCGCGGAGGACGGCTTCTGCCGCGAGGTGTGGGCGGTGACCGGAGGGAACCCGTACGACACCGTCGAACTGCTCAGCAAGGCGCGCGAGAACGGCGTCAGGGCCGTCGAGTCCGAGGCCGGGCAGCTGCGCGGGCTCAACGCGGCCTCGCGCGGTGTCGGCCTGGTCGAGCGGATCGAGGCGCTGGGCGCGGGAGCCCTGAAGCTCAGCTGGTCCGCGGCCGTGCTCGGCACCGACATCACGCTCCCGCTCGCCGCGCGGCTCAGCGACATGCCGCTCGACGAGGCCGCGGCGCACCTCGCCAGGCTCCGTACGGCGCGCGTCCTGACCGGGCCCGACGACGACCTCCAGTTCGTCCACCCGCTCATCGCCACCGCCGTCCACGAGTCGATGCGCCCCTTCCACCGCACCGCCCTGCACGGACGGGCCGCCGATCTCCTCACGGAGTCAGGACGCGGAGCCGCCGCCGCCTCGCGCCACCTGCTCCAGCTCGTCCCCGACGACGATCCGCACGTCGTGGCGCAACTGCGCGCCGCCGCCCGCGAACACCTCGCCGTCGGCGCCCCCGAGGCGGCCAGGCTCTGTCTGGAGCGCGCGCTGCGCGAGCCGCCCGCGCCCGGCGTGCACGCCCAGGTCAGTTACGAACTGGGCTGTGCGACGCTCCTCACCGACCTGGAGAGCACCGTGCGACATCTGCGCGCGGCGCTCGAACTGCCCGACGGGCTGACGGGCAAGGACAGGATCGACGCCGTCTGCCGCCTCTCGCAGGCGCTCGTACACCTCGACCGGCTGCGCGAGGCCGTCGACGCGGTGGACCGCGAGGCGGCCCTGCTCGGCGAGGGACCCGACCGGATGCGGCTCCAGGGCGTGCACTTCATGTGGGAGGGCATCTTCGCGCGCGAGGACGACGCGGAGGGCCGCTCGGCCCGGCTCGCCGCCCTCGCCGACCCGCTCACCGGGCGCGACACCTCCGAGCGGGCCCTGCTCATCCTGCGCGCCTTCGACGTCATGGCGCGCGGTGAGAACGCCGAGCACGCGGTGGAGCTGTGCGACCGCGCCCTCGTCAACGGGCAGCTCCCGCCCGGGCTCGGCTGGACCGACACCGAGTGGAGCTTCGAACTCCTCGTCATGCTCGGCGGCGCGTACATCTTCTCGGACCGGCTCGACCGCGCGTCGAGCCTGTTCACCGAGGCGCTCGACGTCTACAGGCGGCAGGGCTGGAGCGGCAACCACCTCGGCGTGGCCCAGGCGTTCGTCGGGTACGTGAAGCGGCGGCGCGGGCAGTTGCGCGACGCGCGGGGCATGCTCAAGGAGGCACTGCGGCTCGCGGACCGGGTGGGCTCGCGGATGCCGCTGCACTGGGACATCGTGTGCATGCTCGCGGACACGCTGCTCGCGCAGGGCGAGGTGCGCGAGGCCGAGGAACTGATGGAGCAGTACGCCTTCCGGCCGCCCTACCCCGACGTCATCGTGCTGCCCGACGCCGCGGCGGTACGGGGACGGCTGCTGCTCGCGCTCGGGCGCCGCAAGGAGGCCGTCGACGAACTGGAGGCCGGGCTCCTCTCGCTCACCTCGCGGGGCTGGCACAACACGGTGCTCGCCCCCGTGCACGGCGAACTCGCCGTCGCCGTCGCTCCCGACGACCCGGACAGGGCCGCCGCGCTCGTGGCCACCGCGCGTGCCTCGGCCGAGCGCTTCGGCACCGACACGGCGGTCGGCGAGTCGCTGCGCCAGGCCGCCGCGGTGAGCGAGGGCCAGCACGCCGCCTCGCTGCTCGCCCGCGCGGTGACCTACCTCGAACACTCGCCGTGTTCCTACGAGCACGCCCGCGCCCGCGTCGAGTACGGGCTCGTCACGCGCTCCCGCAAGGAACTCGACCACGGCCTCACGCTCGCCCGCAGCTGCGGGGCCACGGGCCTGGCACGCCTCGCCGCGACCACGCTGGAGGAGGGCAGGGGGCTCTACTGACGGGGGCCGTGCGCCCCCGGAGGTACGGCGGGGACGGTGCCGAGGGGGCCGGTGCCGAGGGGGCCGGTGTCGAGGGGGCCGGTGTGCCCGGAGGAATCGGCGGAATCCCGCATTCCGTGGCCGGTTCTGCCCGAAGGTGGGCACTCCGGTCATGAAGATCACTGATTCATCAAAAAACCCGTCAACTTCCGGTCAGAACTAGGCATGTGACGATCTTGCGCCTACGGTGGTGCGGCGAGCGACGGCACGCCGCGTCGCGGTACGCAAGCACACCGAAATTCAGGGACTTCCCACATGCTGATAGAGGTCGTGGCCGCAGCCGTTGTCGCCGGCGGGGCCACCGCTGCGGCGACCGGAGGCCCTCTCGTCGCCGCGCGCCGACGCGCCAGACGGGCAGGCGAGGACATACGCGAGGCGCACGCGGCACGGGACGCGGCGCTCGCCGACGCGGAGGCCGTGCGCGCGCGGGCACGTACCGGCGAGGAGACGGTCGAGCGCGAGACGCGCCACCTTCTCGAACAGCGCCTCCCCGCGCTCCTCTCGCACCTGCGCACCCCGCACGTCACCGTCCCGGGACTGCTCGCGCCCGAGCTGGCGGGCACCCCCGTCGACCGGCTCCACCGCGCGCTGCTCGACGCCGTCGCGGAAGGCGTCGCCGCCGAGGGCGAACGGGTCGACGAGGCAGGCCGGGCCGTGGTGCGCGGTGCGATGAGCCGCGTGCACGCGCTGCAACTGCGTCTCCAGGACGGCCTGAGCGAGATCCAGCGCCGCCACCCGGACGCCGAGCCCGCGCTCATGGCCGACATCCTCGCGCTCGACATGCTCAACGAGCTGATCGGCCGCGCCGCGCAGACCCCGGCCCTCGCCACCGGCTCCACGCCGATGCTCTTCCGCGACGACACGCACCTCGTGGACATCGCGGTGAGCGCCGCGAGCCGGGTCCGCGACTTCAAGGAGCGCGTCGGCGAACCCGTCAACCACCTGACCCGCCCCGTCGGCGTCATGGCGCAGTGCGTCGAGCCCCTGCGCGCGGTCCTCGCCGAACTCCTCGCCAACGCCGTCCACTTCTCGCACGGCACCCTCCGGGTCGACGTCTCGCTGCACGAGACGCAGACCGGCGCGAGCGTCATCGTCGAGGACGCGGGCGTCGGCCTCAACGCGGAGCAGTTCGCCCGCGCCGAACGCCTGCTCAGCGGTACGCACCCGGTGCGGCTCGTCGAACTCGGCGACCCGCCGCAGACCGGCTGGGCCGCGATCGGCGCACTCGTGCGGCAGTACGGCTTCCAGGTCTCGCTGAAGAAGAGCAGCTACGGGGGCGTCGCCGCCGTCGTGAGCGTTCCCGCCGCCCTCCTCGTCGAGATGCCCGAGGGCCACGCCCCCTCGGTGCACGCGCCCGCGCCCGTACGCGGCCAGGAGGCGGCCGCCCCGCCGCTGCCCGCCGGGGTGCGCAGCGTGCCCCGCGCCGCCGAGGCCGGGGAGGCCACCGCGCTGCCGCGCCGGCGCCGCAAGACCCGCGAGCGCGGCACAGGGCCCGTCGCCCCCGTCGCCGAACTCCCGCGCGTGGAACCCCGTGAGGCCAGGGCCCGCTGGGGCGGCTGGCAGGCGGGCCGCGACAAGGGGCGCGAGGCCGTCGAGGCCGTCGAGCGCGAGAGCACCGAAGCGGCACCCCGCCGCACCCCCCTGGAGACCCCCCACAGCCGCCCGCCCGAGGACGCGCGGGCGGCAGAGCCCGATGACACCCCCGTACCCCCCACGGAACGCGCACCGCACGAGGGGCCGCGCAGCGCCCCCGCGGCGGCCCCCGCGCAGCAGAGAGGACACGACCTGTGAACAGCCAGGGAACCCCGCCGGTGAAGGGCGCTCCGCTCGCCCGGAACCTGTCGTGGGTACTGGAGCCCCTGCTCGAACTCCCGCACGTGGAGGGCGGCGTCGTGTTCAGCAGGGACGGCCTCATCCTGGGCGCCGCACCCGGCATCGCGACCGAGGACGGCGAGGCGGTCGCCGCGGTCACCAGCTCGACGCTCGGCAGCGTCCGCGCGCTCGTGGACCGCGCGGCGCAGGGCGCCGACCGCACGATCGACGAGGTCGTCGTCTCGACCCCGCAGGGCCTCTACTACGTCGCGCCCGCGGGCGAGGGCGCGGGACTCGTCCTGTGGGCGGGCCGTGAGGCCGACCTGGGGCGGATCGCGTACGAGGTGCAGGTACAGGTGGGCAAGCTGGTCGCGGCGCTCAGCGAGGCCGCGAAGAGCAGGACCGCCGGCGCATGACCCCGCCCCGCAGGCGCCTCGTGCCGGACTACGTCGCGACCGCCGGGCTCGAAGTCCCCGCACGGATCGGCGTGGAGCGCACGACGCTGCTGCACGCCGAGCCCGGCGCCCCCGCCGAGGGGCTCGACGCGGCGGCACGCAGGCTCCTCGCGCTCGTCGAGGAGGAGGGCATGCTCTCCGTCTACGAGTGCGCGGCGCAGCTGGGCCTGCCCTACGCCGTCGTCCGCATGATGGCCGCCGCGCTCGCCGCGAGCGGCGCCGTCATCACCCGCGAGCCCCCGGCCCCCGCCCAGCTCCCCGACCCCGCACTCCTGGATGTGGTGCTTCATGGCCTCCGCGCCCTCTGACCTGGCCCCCGCGCCCGGCACCCCGGCTCCCACGGCGCCGGAGCTGCCGATCCCCGTGAAGATCGTCGTCGCGGGTCCCTTCGCCGTGGGCAAGACCACCTTCGTCGCCGCCGCATCGGAGACCGCCCCGCTCACCACCGAGGAAGTCCTCACGCAGGCCGGTGAGAGCGTCGACGACCTCAGCGGGGTACGGGGCAAGACGACGACGACCGTCGGCGTCGACTTCGGGCGCCTCACGCTGCGCCCGCCCGAGCCCTCGGCCCACCCCGGCGCGGTCCTCTACCTCTTCGGCGCGCCGGGGCAGGAGCGCTTCCGGCTGCTGTGGGAGGAGCTGACGTACGGGGCGATGGGCGTCCTCGTCCTCGCCGACACGCGGCGCCTGGACGCGAGTTTCGACGTGCTCGACCTCGTGGAACGGCGCGGCATCCCGTACGCCGTCGCGGTCAACCAGTTCGATGACTCGCCCGCGCACGGACCCGAGGCCCTGCGTGCCGCACTCGACCTGGAGGAGTCCACGCCGCTCGCGGTGTGCGACGCGCGCGATCCGCGCTCGGCCAGGGACATGCTGATCATGCTCGTCGAGCACATCCGTGAGCTGGTGGAGAGTTGAGCAACCGATACGTTCCCGGCGCCACGGCGCTGTACGAGCCCGAGTTCGCCGCCGACCCGCACGCCGCCTACGCGCGGCTGCGCGAGCGGCACGGCGCCGTCGCCCCCGTCGAGGTCGCCCCCGGCGTGGGAGCGCACCTCGTCCTCGACTACCGCGCTGCCTGGGAGATCCTCACCGACCAGGACGGGCACTGGTCCAAGGACCCGCGCCCCTGGGAGGCGACCCTGCCGAACACCCCCGAGGCGCACGGCGTGCTCGGCATGATCGGCTACCGGCCCAACGCCCTCTTCACCGACGGCGAGGTCCATGACCGCTTCCGGCAGGCGGTGAGCGACTGCTTCCGCATGATCCAGCCGCACCGGCTGCGCGCGACCGTCACGGAGATCGCCGACGACCTCGTGCGCGAGTTCGCCACCGAGGGCCGCGCCGACCTCGTCGGGCAGTACGCGCGCCCGCTCATGGCGCGTGTCATCAACCGCCTGTACGGGCGCTCCGACGCCTCGGGCCGCGACCTGGACCGTATCCTCACGACCCTCGCGAACGCGGTGGGCGCCGAAGCGGTCGGGGCCAACGAGGAGTTCGGCCGCTACATGAACGAACTCATCACGGCGAAGTACGAGAGCCCGGGCGACGACCTCCCCTCCTGGTTCATCGGGCACCCCGCCCAGCTCGCCCCCGAGGAGGTCGTGCAGCACGTCGTGCTCACGCTCGGCGCGGGCAACGAGCCGTCGGCGAACCTCATCAGCAACACGACGGCGCGGATGCTCACCGACGAGCGGTACTACTCCTCGCTCACGGACGGCGCGCTCTCCACCCGCGAGGCGCTCGCCGAGGTCCTGCGCACGGACCCGTCGATGGCGAACTACGGCCCGTACTTCGCGACGCGGCCGGTCCACTTCCACGGCACGTGGATACAGCCGGCCGAGCTGGTCCTGGTCTCGTACGCGGGAGCCGGGTCGGACCCCACGGGGCTGCCCGCGCACGCCGACGAGCGCTCGGACGGCGGCGCGCACCTCGGCTTCGGCGCGGGGGAGCACCGCTGCCCGGCCGCCGACCCGGCGCTGCTGATCGCGGCGACCGCCATCGACCGGCTGCTCACCCTGCTGCCCGGGCTCGAACTCGCGGTCCCCTTCGCCGAACTGACCTGGCGCCCCGGGCCCTTCCACCGGGCCCTCGCGGCGCTGCCCGTCACCTTCCGCCCCGTCCGTCCCGATCAGCCAGGAGTCACCCCGTGGACCAGCTCCAAGCCGTCACTCTCGACCCGGTAGGCGCCGACATCCCGGCCGAGGCCGCGCGTCTGCGCGAGCGCGGCCCCGTCGTGGAGATCACCCTGCCGGGCGGCATCCCCGCTTTCGCCGTCACGCGGTACGAGAACCTGCGCACCCTCATCCTCGACCCGCGCGTCAGCAAGGACCCGCGCAAGCACTGGGCACGCTGGCCCGAGGCCTCGTCCAACCCGGAGTGGGGCTGGATACTCGGCTGGGTCGGCGTCATCAACATGCTCAGCACGTACGGGGTCGACCACAGCCGGCTGCGCAAGCTCGTCGCGCCCTCCTTCACGCACCACCGCACCGAGCGGCTGCGGGGCAGGGTCGAGGAGATCGTCACGCGCCTGCTCGACGAGATGGAGGCCGTGCCCGAGGGCGAGGCCGTCGACCTGCGCTCCGCCTTCGCGCGGCAGCTGCCGATGGAGATCATCTGCGAGCTGTTCGGCGTGAGCGGGGCACACAAGGCCGAACTCGTCACGCTGCTCGACGACTTCATGGACGCGTCCCGCCCGGTCGAGGAGGCGATGGCGACGCTCGCCCGCCTTTACGCCGTGCTCGGCGAACTCATCGAGACCAAGCGGACCGAGCCCGGTGACGACCTCGCGAGCGACCTCGTCACCGTGCGCGACACGGACGGCGACCGGCTCTCGGACGACGAGCTGCGCGACACGCTCCTCCTCGTCATCGGCGCGGGGGTCGAGACGACCGTCAACCTCATCGGCAACGCCGCGTTCGCGCTGCTCACCCACCCGGAGCAGCTCGCGCAGGCGCGGGCGGGCGAACTGCCCTGGGAACAGGTCGTCACCGAGACCCTGCGCTGGGCGCCGAGCATCGCCAACCTGCCGATGCGCTTCGCGATCGAGGACATCCAGGGTCCCGAGACCGGTGGCGTCCTCATCCCCAAGGGCAGCGCGATCCTCACGACGTACGCGGCCGCCAACCACGACCCGGAGCACTACGGGCCCACCGCGCACCTCTTCGACGCGCACCGCGACTCCGGCGACCACCTCGCCTTCGGTATCGGCGCGCACCGCTGCATCGGCGCGCCGCTCGCCCAGCTGGAGGCCGGGGTCGCGCTCCCCGCGCTCTTCGCCCGCTTCCCCGAACTGCGCCTCGCGGACCCGGACCCGCAGCAGGTGCCGACCTTCATCGCACACGGCTGGGCGGAGCTGCCCGCCTACCGCACGGCCTGACGGACACGGGCCGGGGCCCCACACCCGGCTCGCCGGCCGCGCCGCGTCCCCGCCCGCACGGGGCCCGCCCGACCGCGCGGCCGTACAAGCGCGCCGTCCCCCCGCCCCTGCTGCACCGGCTCGCCTCCCCAGGGCGCCCCCGGCCGCCGCCCTTCCGCTCCCGCTCACCAGGCACCTCGCCGGGCTCGCCCCCCGCCCCACCGCGCCCGCCCCACCGCGCCCGCCCCCTCGCGCCCCCTGCGCGGCCCGCAGGCGCACCGCTTCCCGGCTCCGCCCGGCCCGCCCGTGCCGCTGGCCCGTCCCGCCGGGGCCGCCGGTTCCTGGTGCACCGGCTCGCCCGTTCCGCGTTCACGGGGCCGCCTTGCCGGTTCCGGGGTGGCCTCTGCTCGGTGTTCGCGTCGGCTCGGCCTGTGCGGGTTTCACTTCCCGCCTGTGCGCGCTTCGCTTCCCTGCTCCGTCCGGAGGCCCGGCCCGTCCGGCTAGCCTGTCCGTCCGGCTCGCCTGTCCGTCCCGCCGAGGCCGCCGGTTTCCGGTGCGCTGAGCCGCACGCTCCGCACTCCCACGGTCGCGCGCCGGTTCCCGGTGCGCCCCTATGCCATGCGCCCCCGTGCCATGCGCCCCTGCGCGTGCCTGCCCGGCACGTGGCGGTGAGGTCCGGATGACGTGGCCCGCCTCGCCCCGCCGCCCGGTGTCGCCCGGTCTGTCCGGGCGTCGTGCCCCGCCCTCCCGCGCTCGTGGTTCAGCCCCGCTCCGGGTGCCGGTCGCCGTCGTCGAGTGCCTGGTCCACATGGGCCGCGAAGCGCAGATGCGCGTCGGTGCCCGTCACCTCGAAGAGGCGCCGCAGCACGTCGTCGAGCGGCCCCGCGAGCAGCAGGCGCAGGCCCGCCTCCTCGTGCAGGGCGTGCGCCCGGAGCAGGACCCCGAGCACCGTGGAGTCGGCGAAGGTCGTGCGCGAGAGGTCGACCACGGTGAGCGGCCGCCCGGAGGCCAGGGCCCCGGTGAGCGCGGCGTCGAGTGCCTCCGCCGTGTCGAGGTCCGCCTCTCCCACCAGCCGTACCACCCGCGCCCCGGGGGTGTCCGCGTGACTGACGGCCTCGTCCGGCATGGTGGCGCCCTTCCTGGTCACGTCACGCGCGGCGCGCGGCGTCGGCAACTGTTGCCTTGCGGCAAACATTAGCCGAGCGTCGTGGCGCCCGGTAGCGGGTACCCGCATGTCATCGTGAACGGCGACCCGCTCACTGACCGGGCGTCAGTCCCCGTCGCGCCTTCGCGACACTTGCCGTTTGACAACAGTGCGCCCGAGGAAACAATCTGAGCCCCGACAGGACCGCCCGGCCCGAACAGTGGCGTGCGGGCCGAGGCGAACCGGAGGTCACAAGCGTGTACTGGTCCAGGGGGCCGTTCCCGCGCGTCGGGGCGCGGTGCTCAGGCGGAGTCCGCCGTCCCGTCCCGCGCGGGCCGCTCGCGCGGGGAATCGGCCTCGCCCCAGTCGGCGGCGTCGAGGAATCCGCTGAGCCCGCGGGCCAGCGCGTCCCTGTCGGCCCGCGGCACCCGCTCCAGGATCTCCAGGAGCGCGCTCTGCCGCCGCGCCCGCAGCTCGTCCAGATACCGGGCGCCCGGCGGGGTGAGCCGCAGCTCGACCTCCCGCCTGCTCGACTGGCTCGCCGCGCGCTCCACGTACCCGAGCGCCTGGAGCCGGTCGCACAGCCGGCTCACCGAGGACGGCGCGGCCCCCAGCTCCTCGCCGAGGGTGCGCAGGTTGATCCCGTTCCCGCGGTCCAGGATGTACAGCACGCGCAGCTGCGAGACTGAGACCGGTGCAGTCGGCGCCAGGTCGCGGCCCTTGTGCCACATCACTTCCAGCAGCTCGATGACCTCTCCGGCCACCCGCGCCGCGGCAGCCCGGTTCTCCTGGGTCGCCGCCTCGCGATGCATGTCCTCGACTCTGACACTTCGCAAGGCTCCTGTCAGTCGCTGAGGCATGACGGTCCGGCTTCCCTTCTCCCGATCTCCGAGACAGGTGGTACACGTACGGTGGACAGATTCGCGGCGGTGGAACGCGCCCTGCGCAAGGCCCCGCCCCACGCTCTGCTCGACGCGCTGCGCACGGCGCTGCGGGCCCGTTACGGGGCCGCGGGCGTGGATCTGCTCATGGCCGACTACGCCATGACCATACTCCAGCCCGTCGAGCCTCCCCCGCTGCCGCCTGAGCCGCTGTCCGCCCATCTGGGAGCCCCGGGACGCGCCTTCGGCGCCCAGCAGCCGTACGCCGAGAACTCCGGCGACTACACCCTCGTCCACGTCCCCGTGACCGTGCGCGGCGACCGGCTCGGCATCCTCACCGTCCGGCTGCCTGAGGGCGGCTACGACGAGGGGATGGCGGGCGAGATGGCCGAGATCGGCGAGGTGCTCGGGCACGAGATCCTCGTCGCCGAACGCGATACCGACCTCTACCAGCAGGCCCGCCGCGCCCGCCGCCTCACGCTCGCGGCCGAGCTGCAATGGCAGCTGCTCCCCGGGCGCTCCTGCTCGCGCCCCGAGTACGCGCTCGGCGCCCAGCTGGAGCCCGCGTACGCGATCCGCGGCGACAACTTCGACTGGTCGGGCTCCGCCGAGACGCTGCACCTCTCCGTCACCAACGGCATGGGCGAGGGCATCGAGGCCGCGCTGCTCACCAACCTCGCCGTCAACGCGCTGCGCAACGCGCGCCGCGCCGGGCTCGGCCTCGCCGACCAGGCGGCCCTGGCGGACCAGGCCATCTACGGCCACCACCAGGGCGCCGTGCACCTGTCCACGCTGCTGCTCCGCTTCGACCTCGCGAGCGGCGACGTCGACGTCGTGGACGCGGGCTCGCCCCAGCTGTGGCGCCAGCGCGACGGGGTCACCGAGCGGATCGAACTCGACGCGCAGCTCCCGCTCGGCATGTTCGAGGACAGCGTCTACGTCGCCCAGCGCTTCCGGGTCAGGCCCGGGGACCGGCTCTTCTTCTTCAGCGACGGCGTGTACGAGGCGCTGTCGCCGACCGGGGAGCGGTACGGGAGGCGGGCGCTCGTCGCCGCGATGACCGGCACCCGGCTGCTGCCGCCCGCGCAGGTCCCGTACGCCGTCCTCAAGGAACTGGCGGCGCACCGGGGAACCGTCACGCAGGACGACGACGCGATGGTGCTGTGCCTGGACTGGCACGGAAGGCAGCAGCTGTAGGGGCGGCACGGAGCCGTACCCGGGGGCGGGGCGGTGCGCGGCGGTACGGGCGGTGCGCGGCGGTACGGGCGGGGCTCAGGCCCCGCCGAGCACCGCCCCGAGCGCGTACCGCACCGGCTCGTCGACCTGCGCGTACGTGCAGCTCTCCGGGGTGCGGTCCGGGCGCCAGCGGCGCCAGCGCGCGGTGTGCCGGAAGCGGGCCCTGCCCGTCGCCGGGGACCCCTCCATGTGGTCGTAGGCCACCTCGCACACCCGCTCGGGACGCAGCGGCACCCAGGACAGGTCCTTCGTGCCTGTCCAGCGGCTCGGCCCCCCGGGAAGGCGCCCCGCCTCCTGCGCTTCGGCCTCGGCCCAGTGCGCCCACGGGTGGTCCCCGAACCCGTCGCCGGAGCCGTCCATCCGCAGCGGCTCCAGCTCCGCCATCAGCTCGGCGCGCCGCTTCATCGGGAAGGCCGCGCAGACCCCCACGTGCTGGAGCGCGCCCGCTTCGTCGTACAGCCCGAGCAGCAGCGAGCCCACCACGGGGCCGCTCTTGTGGAAGCGCAGCCCGGCCACGACGCAGTCGGCGGTGCGCTCGTGCTTGATCTTGAACATGACCCGCTGGTTCTCGCGGTACGGCAGCTCGGGCGGCTTCGCGACGATCCCGTCCAGACCCGCCCCCTCGAACTGCCCGAACCACCGCTCGGCCACCGCGCGGTCCCCCGTCGCCGGCGCGAGGTACACCGGGGCGGAGACCCCGGCGAGCACCGCTTCGAGCCGTTCCCTGCGGGCGCGCTGCGGGCGGTCGGTCAATGACTCCTCGCCGAGGGCGAGCAGGTCGAAGGCGATGTACGAGGACGGCGTCGCATCCGCGAGCAGCCGCACTCGCGAGGCGGCCGGGTGGATGCGCTCGCTCAGCGCGTCGAAGTCGAGCCGCCCCTCGCGCGCCACGACGACCTCCCCATCCAGGACGCACCGCTCGGGCAGCCGCTCCCGCAGCGCGTCGACCAGCTCGGGGAAGTACCGCCCGAGCGGCTTGCCCGTGCGGCTGCCCAGCACCACCTCGTCGCCGTCCCTGAAGACGAGACAGCGGAAGCCGTCCCACTTCGCCTCGTAGTGCATCCCGGCCGGGATCTCGGGCACGGCCTTCGCGAGCATCGGTTTCACCGGAGGCATGACAGGCAGGCGCATGAGCCGATTGTGTGCCCGTCCGCCGGTCGTGCGCGCGGTGAGTGCCGGTGCGCACCGATATGCGGAGGTACGCGCCCGCGCCTACCGTGGCGGCATGGCGGACGAAGCGGAGGAGCTGACGGCGGGCGGGCGCACCGTCAGGATCAGCCACCCCGACAAGATCTACTATCCGCGTCCCGGGTACACGAAGCGCGACGTCGCGGAGTACTACCTCACGGTCGGCGAGGGCATGACGCGCGCCCTGCGCGCCCGGCCCACGACCCTGGAGCGCTACCCGGAGGGCGTCGAGGGCGACTCCTTCTTCCAGAAGCGGGCCCCGAAGAACCACCCCTCCTGGCTGCGCACCGCGCGGATCTCCTTCCCGAGCGGCCGGTACGCCGACGAGCTGTGCCCCGAGGAGCCCGCGGCGATTCTGTGGGCGGCGAACCTGGGCGGTCTCGTCTTCCACCCCTGGGCCGTACGGGCCGAGGACACCGACCACCCGGACGAACTGCGCCTCGACCTCGACCCGCAGCCCGGCACCGGCTTCGCCGAGGCCGTCGCCGTCGCCGTCGAGCTGCGCGGACTCCTCGACGAGCTGGGCCTGCGCGGCTTCCCGAAGACCTCGGGCGGGCGCGGACTGCACGTCTTCGTGCCCATCGAGCCGCGCTGGGACTTCACCGGGGTGCGGCGCGCGGCGATCGCCGTGGGGCGCGAGCTGGAACGCCGGATGCCGGGCAAGGTGACGACGCAGTGGTGGAAGGAGGAGCGCGGCGAGCGCATCTTCCTCGACTACAACCAGAACGCCCGCGACCGCACCATCGCCGCCGCCTACTCGCTGCGTGCCCGCCCGCACGCGCCCGTCTCCGCCCCGCTCACCTGGGACGAGGTCCCCGACGCCGACCCGCGCGACTTCGACCTGCGCACGATGGTGGGCCGCTACCGCGAGCGCGGCGACGTGCACGCGGACATGGACGAGCGCCGCTACTCGCTCGAACCGCTCCTCGACCTCGCGGCGCGCGACGAGGGCGAAGGGCTCGGCGAGCTGCCGTACCCGCCGGACTACCCGAAGATGCCGGGGGAGCCCTCGCGGGTGCAGCCGAGCCGCGCGAAGAAGGAGACGGGCTGAGTCATGGCGGACCCCGGCAGCCCAGGGCCTCACGGGGGAACCCCAGGCCCGGACCAGCACACCGCGGGCCCCTCGGGCGCCCACCCCGCCCACGCCCGCCGCCCCTCCCTCGGCGAGCGCTGGGCCGATTTCCGCACCTCCGCGTACTGGCCCGCCCTCGTGCTGTGCCTCATCGTCGCCGCCGCCGCCGGACTCTTCGCCGGCTCGTACACGTACCAGATGGCGAAGCCGACGCCCCGCCACGTGCCGGTCGCCGTCGTCGGAGAGCACCGCTGGCCGCAGGGGCTGCGGTTCGTGGACGGCATGGAGCGCGCGCTCGACGCGGGGCTGAGCCTGCACACGTACCGCGACTACGGGTCGGCGCGCGAGGCGATCGAGGAGCAGAAGGTCTTCGCGGTGCTGAGCCGCGACGGGGAGCGTGCCCGGCTCGACCTCTCCGGGGCCTCGGGTGCCTCGGTCGCGCAGCTGCTCGCCGAGGCCGCGCCGAAGGTCGGCGAGGAGACGGGCACGCCCGTGACCGTACGGGACGTCAATCCGCTCCAGTCCGGGGACCCGCGCGGCCTCGCGCTCTTCTACATCTCGCTCGCCGCCGTCATCGTCGGCTTCGTCGGCGCCATCCAGCTCAGCGTGCACGCGCGGGGCCTGGACCCGCTGGAGCGGATCGCCTGCACGGCCGGGTACGCGCTGCTCGGCGGGTTCACGATCGCGGCCGTCGTGGACTGGTGGCTCGGGGCGCTGCACCTGCCCTTCACCCAGTCCTGGCTCATCCTCGCCCTCACGATGTTCACGTGCGGCATGGTCTTCACGATGTTCAACACCCTCGTCGGGCGCTGGGCGATGCTCCCGACGTGGGGCGTCATGGTGCTGCTCGGCAACCCCTCGTCCGGTGGCGCGGTCTCCTGGCCGCTGCTGCCCTCGGTGCTCGGGCACATCGGGCAGTGGCTGCCGCCGGGCGCCTCGGTCAACGCGCAGCACACCGCGGTGTACTTCCGGGGCCACCAGCACCTCTTCCCCTACCTCGTGCTCGCCGCGTGGGCCCTCGTCTCCTGCGCGGTCTTCTGGATCTGGCGCCACCGGCACCCGGGCGGGCGCGCCCGGGAAGGGGAGCGGGCCACGCACGGGAAGGGGAGCGGTGGCGGTGGGGGTGCCACTGCCACCGCTCCCGGCTGAACCGCCGAGCACCGGGTGCCCGGATACGGGGCGTCGCGCGCCGCGTATCCGGGCCGCCGGACGCCCGCGCGGCTACAGCTCCTGGATGCGGATGTCCCGGTAGGAGATCACGTCGGACGTGCTGTGCACCTGGAGACCGACGTAGCCCGAGGCGTAGCGCCGCCCGTCGGTGCCCGGGTCACCGGCCCTGGGCGGCTCGAAGAACTGGCCGCCCGTGTTGTCGAACTCGTTGATCAGCGCCCCGTTGCGGAAGATCTGGAAGTGCTGGTCGACGGCCCTGATCTCGTAGTCGTTCCAGGTCCCCTTCTCGGTGACCCCGGCTCCGGCGAGGCCGACCCTGTCGAAGCCGTACACGGACCCGGTCTTGTACATGTCGCCCGAGGGCGAGTCGAAGATCTGGATCTCGTGCCCGTAGTTGATCGCGACCCACTCGGGCCGCGACTCCTCCGGGTGGTCGTGGACGTTCGGGAAGCGGACGAAGACCCCGCCGTTGGCGTTCGTGGTGCCGGGGCCGTCGTCACGGAAGCGGAGCTTGAGCGAGAAGTCGTCGAACTTCCGCTCGGGGAACCACAGCATCCCCATGCCGTCGACGTCCGTGGAGCTGGTGATCGAGCCGTCGTCGTTCAGCGCGAACTTGCCGCCGCCGACCTGCTCCCACTTGTCGAACTGGGCCTGCGAGCCGTCCATGAGGTCCTTGTAGCCGGTCGTCTGCCCCGGCTTGCCGATCCCGGACGCCTTGGCGGCCTGGTTGATCGCCTTGCGCTCGCGCTTGTCGATGACGTTCTCCGCCCGCAGCTCGTCGAGCACCTGCGTGACGTGCTTGAGGAACAGGGCGTTCGACGACCAGTCCTTCTCGTCCTCGATGCGCTCGTTGATCCGGCAGCGGTTCTCCGTGATGCGGTTGGGCACGCCGGAGTCGACGGTGCCGACGAAGACGGTCTTGCGCTCGTCGAACTCGGCGCAGCCCGGCGCGGGGACACCGCCCCCCGCGGCGACGGTGAAGGCCACCTGCCGTGCCTCGGAGGTGTTGCCCGCCTTGTCGCTCGCGCGGTAGTCGACGGTGTGCCGTCCGACGCGGTCGATCACGACGGGCGCGCTGTACGCGAGGTAGGGACCGGCGTCGAGCGAGTACTCGACCTTGTCGACGCCCGACTCCTCGTCGGTCGCGTTCAGGGTGAGCTTCGCCGAGGCGAGGTAGGCGCCGTCCGAGTTCTTCGTACCGGTCACCTCCGCGCCCACGACCGGTGCCGTGGTGTCCTCCGCCGGGGGCTCGACGACGGTGAACGAGACGGACTTCTCGGCCGCCGTGTTGCCCGCCTTGTCGGTGGCCCGGTAGCGCACCACCTGTTCGCCCGGCTCGTGGACCATGACGGGCCCCGTGTACTCCTGCCAGGCCCCTTCGGCGCCGAGCGCGTACTCGATCTTGTTGACGCCCGAACCGGTGTCGGAGGCGGTGACGGTGACGGTCGCCATCCCGAGGTAGGCGCCGTCGTCGTCCTGCTCGCCCGTGACGGTCGCCGAGGTCTCCGGCGCGTCCTGGTCGTCGGTCGGCGGGGCGGCGACGGTGAAGGTGACGGACTTCTCCTCGGCCGCGTTGCCCGCCGCGTCGGTCGCGCGGTAGCGCACGACGTGCTCGCCGACCTGGTCGACGACGACGGGCGCCGTGTACGGCTGCCAGGCGCCGTCGGCGCCGAGCGCGTACTCGACGGTGTCGACGCCCGAGCCCTCGTCGCTCGCCTCGATCGCGACGGACGCGGAGCCGACGTAGGCCCCGTCGGCGTTCTGGTCGCCGCTCACCGTCGCCGACGTGGTGGGCGCCGTGGTGTCCTCGCCGCCCCCGCCGTCGGTCACCACGAGGGTGCCCTCCATCGAGAGGTGCCCCGGGATCGTGCAGTGGAAGCGGTACGTGCCCGGGGTGAGGACGACGTCGACGCTGTGCTTGCCGCCCTCGGCGTCCGAGGGGTTGGCGAGGATGTTGACGTTGACGTCGTTGTTGTAGTCGGGGCTGGAGACGTCGAAGGTCAGGGTGTGCGGCATCCCGGTGGTGTTGCCGGTGGCCGCGCTGTTCTCGAAGACGATCGTGGCGGGTCCCGCCACCGCCTTCTCGGGGGCGGAGACGTAGTGCGTGATGTCGTCGCCCGCGGTCCAGGTGAGCACCTGGGCCGCCCTGGGCGCGGCATCCTTCTCCGGCTTGGCGGATTCCTGGGCGGCCGTCGTCCTGGCCCCCGTGTCGCCGGTCGCGCTCGTCGCGCTCAGTCCGAGGACGAGCCCGAACGCGGCGAGCAGGGTCAGCAGCAGCCGGGGAGCCCGGTGCCGCGCTCTCGTACGCCGTCGTGGTCGCACCGCTTACCTCCTCACGAGCTGGTCGGCGGCGGGGGTGGGGCCCCCGCCCTTGTAGGTCACGCGCCACAGCGCGGAGTGGCTGTCCGAGGTGAAGAAGCCCCGCCCGTAGTCGAGGACGTAGAGCGAGCCGTCCGGGGCGAACTTCCAGTCCATCAGGTTGCGGATGCCGTCCTCACCGACCGGGATGATCTTCTTCAGGGACTCGGCGTGGATGGGCAGCCCGCCGTCGCCCTGCGTCTTGGGGTCCATGAGCACGGCGTGCCGGGGCTGCGTGTCGTCGTAGAAGTCGCCGACGAACCACTTGCCGTCCCAGTACTGGGGCCACTTGACGGCGCTGGCGTTGTTCTCGTCGTACCGGTAGACCGGGCCGTTCATGGTCGCCTGGCCGCCGCCCTTGAGCCACGGCAGCGTGTACGTGGCCTCGCTCTCCTTGTAGGAGGGCACTCCGTCCGCGTCGCGCGGGTAGTCGGGGCCGCCGCCCTGGGGCGAGTACCAGATGTTGTTGCCGGTGACGGGCGGCAGGTTGACGAGTCCGTCGTTGTTCGGGGACTCGTTCTTCGGGTGGTCGCAGTCGTACCAGCCGAGCGGCTTGCTCGGGTCGGGCAGGTTGCGGTCGCGGTACGGCTGCTTGTTGCCCATGCAGTACGGCCAGCCGCGGTTGCTCGCCTTCGTGATGACGGCGAAGGTGTCGTACTTGGCCGGGCCCCACGTCTCGCTCGGGGCGCCCGCGTCGGGGCCGACCCAGCCCGCGTAGAGGGTGTCGGTCTTCTTGTCGACGGAGATGCGCGCGGGGTTGCGCACGCCCATGACGTAGATCTCGCCGCGTGTCTTGCCGCCGCCCTCGGCGGTCTCCTCGCCGGTGAAGAGGTTCCCCTCGGGGAGCGTGTAGGTGCCGTCCTGCTCCGGGTGGATGCGCAGGATCTTCCCGTTGAGGTTGTTGGTGTTGCCCGCCGTGCGGCGCGCGTCGGCGAAGGAGACGCCCTTGTAGTTGGGCTCCGGGTTGTTGCCCGAGTAACCGTCGCTGAACTGCGAGGAGTTGTTGTCGCCCACGGCGATGTACAGGTTGTCGTGGGAGTCCCAGGCCATGCCGCCGCCCGCGTGGCAGCAGGAGTGCACCTGCACCGGCCAGGAGAGCAGGACCTTCTCGGAGGAGAGGTCCAGCTTGTTGGTCTTCTTGTTCAGCGTGAAGCGCGAGACCTGACGGGTCGCCATCTGCTTGTCGCGGTCGAGCTTGGAGTGCGGCGTGTAGTGCAGGTACACCCAGCCGTTGTCCTCGAAGCGCGGGTCCAGCTCGATGCCGAGCAGCCCCTCCTCGACCTTGACGAGTTCGTCGCCGCCGCCCTTGTTGCCGAAGACGGAGAGCGTCCCGGCGAGCGTGACCTGCTCGGTCTTCGGGTCGTAGATGTGGATCTCGCCCTCGCCCTTGCCGACGTCGGGGTCGTTCCAGTCGGTCACGACGGGCTGGCTCGCGTCCTTGCCGCCGCGCCCGATGTAGAAGACGCGCCCGTCGGGGGCGGTGACGAGGCCGTGCGGCTCGCCGATCTGGTCGTTCTCGCCGGCCTTGTTCGCCTGCGTGAGCCGCTCGGCGACGTAGTTGGACTCGATCGTCGCCTTGCAGTCGGCCTGCACGAGGCGGGTCGTCCACAGCAGGGCGCCGCGCAGGTGGGCGCGGAAGTCGGTCTCGGCGAAGCTCTCCGCCGTACCGCCCATCGCGGAGTAGAAGGACCGCCCGCCGTCGTAGTCACGGCACCACGAGACCGGGTGGTCGGCGCCGTTGGCGCCCTCGCCCGGGCTGTACGTGGACTCGCGGACCCGTGCGACGGTGTGCACCGTGCCGCTCGGGTTCGTCTCCCAGTTGAACCACCTGTCGGGGTGCTTCCACTCCAGCGGCAGGTCCTTCGTCGCCGGGTGGGTCCGGTCGCCGACCTCGACGGTGGCGCGCTGGGTCTTCGTCCCGCTGCCCTCGACGGGCCGTGCCCCGATGAGCCCGGTGTACCAGTCGGAGTACGGCTCGGTGCGGGCCGCGTCGTTCAGGCCGATGAAGCCGCCCCCGGCCTTGATGTACGACTCAAGTCCGGCCTCCTGCTCGGCGTTGAGCACGTCGCCGGGGCCCGTGAGGAAGACGACCGCGTTGGTCCTGCCGAGCTTGGTCGCGTTCGTGAAGACCTTCGCCTTGTCGGTCGCCTCGATCGTGAAGCGCTGGCCGGCCGGCCCGGACTGGCCGATCTTCTCGATGGCCTCGATCCCCGCGTTGACGGCCGGGGACTCGGGGGCGGTGCTCCCGGTGTAGACGAGCACCTTGACCTCGTCCCCGCCGGGCGGTGAGGGCAGGGCGAGCGTGGCCTTGCCCGCGGCCCCCGCGGGCGGTCCCGTGAGCAGCCCGGTCGCGAGCGCGGCCGAGGCGAGGACCGCTGCCCCGGCGAGGCGTGCTCGCCGACGGGCCCGGGTGCGTGCGGGGGACGTTCTGGTGGCGCCGGTCGTCGTCGGGGATGCGGAGTGTCGGGCTGTTCTCTCGGTGCCGGACACCTGAGCCGGTGTCCGGTGGTGCGGTGTGAACCGCATGTGGTCCTCCACCCTCGTCAGTCGCAGCAACAGCGCCGCTGAAGCTAGACCCCTTTGCACGGGAGGCCAATACCTATGACCTGAATGGCACAAACTTTGTCCTCACCGTGGATAAACGACGGCGTCCCGGCTACCGTGTGCCCGTCCCTGGGGCCCCTGTGGTCCGGCAAGTCCCCGCATCGACAAAGGAGTTCGTAATGGCTTCGACGGACGAGGGCTCGGGAGGACGGCGCATCGGACGGCGCTATCTGCTCGGCGGAGCGGCCGCGGCCGCGGGCCTCGGCGTGGTGGGCGCGAGTGCGACGAGCGGGACGGCGCAGGCCGCGGTGACCGCGCCGACCGCGCCCGCGGGGGGTGAGGTGCGCCGCGTCACGATGTACGCCGAACGCCTCGCGGACGGCCGGATGGGCTACGGACTGGAGAAGGGCAGGGCGAGCGTCCCCGGTCCGCTCATCGAGCTGAACGAGGGCGACACGCTGCACATCGACTTCGAGAACACGATGGACGTCGACGCGAGTCTCCACGTCCACGGCCTCGACTACGAGATCACGAGCGACGGCACCCGCATGAGCGGCAGTCACGTCCCGCCGGGCGGCCACCGCACGTACACCTGGCGCACCCACAAGCCGGGCACCCGCGCCGACGGCACCTACCGGCCGGGCAGCGCGGGCTACTGGCACTACCACGACCACGTCGTGGGCACCGACCACGGCACGGGCGGCATCCGCAACGGGCTCTACGGGGGAGTGGTGGTGCGCCGCAAGGGCGATCTGCTCCCGGACCGCACGCACACGATCGTCTTCAACGACATGACGATCAACAACCTCAAGGAGGGCCCCGACTTCGACGCGGTCGTCGGGGAGCGCGTCGAGATCGTCATGATCACGCACGGCGAGTACTACCACACCTTCCACATGCACGGTCACCGCTGGGCGGACAACCGCACGGGCCTGCTCACCGGGCCCGACGACCCCTCCGCCGTCATCGACAACAAGATCGTCGGCCCCGCCGACTCCTTCGGCTTCCAGGTGATCGCGGGCGAGGGCGTGGGCGCGGGGGCGTGGATGTACCACTGCCACGTCCAGTCGCACTCCGACATGGGCATGGCGGGGATGTTCCTGGTCGCCAAGGAGGACGGCACGGTACCGGGACACGAGGGCCACACGGCGAAGAGGAGCGGTGGCACGGCGAAGGGGGCGGACCCGGGGAAGAGCGCGGCCGGGGACCACGCGGGGCACGGGGGCTGAGCACGAGGCCGGTACGACGTGGGCCGCGCGTGCGGCCGCCCCGGGGCCGCCTGGGGCCGGGCGGGGGCCGGTGGCGCGTGACGGGTGCGTACGGGGCCGACGGGGGGACGGGGGCCGGCGAGGGCGTGCCGCTCCTCGTCGCGCGCCTCACGGGCGCCGGTGCCAGACTCGGAAGGAGGGCGTCCGCCGTGCCCGTACCCCGCGGCGGCGGGCCACGAAGCGAGCGAGGGAAGTCCGCCATGCTCAACAGCGCACGCTACGCCGACGGCGAGCCCGTCTGGCTCGAACTGTCCACGCCCGACCTCGACCGGGCCGAGGAGTTCTACACCGGCCTCTTCGGCTGGTCGCTCCGGCGCATGGGCCCGGACATGGGCGATTACGGGCTGTTCACGCTCCACGACAGGACGGTCGCCGCCGTCATGCCGGCCCCGGCCGACAAGGTCCCGCCCGCCTGGACGCTCTACTTCAAGACCCCCGACGCCGCGGTGAGCGCGCAGACCGTCGAGCAGAACGGCGGCACCGTGACCGCCGCGGCCACGGACGTCATGGACCTCGGCAGACTCGCCGCCTGCACCGACCCGCAGGGCGCCGCCTTCGCCGTCTGGGAGCCCGGCACCAACAAGGGCCTCGAACTCGTCACCGACACGAACGCCTTCTTCTGGGCCGAACTGGAGACCCCCGAGCCCCCGGCCGCCGTCACCTTCTACGGCAGGGTCTTCGGCTGGGAGACGACGACGATGCACATGGAGGGCGGCAACGACTACCTCATGCCGCACCCCGCCGGGGGCACCCCCGAGGACATGTTCGCCGGGATCGCCCCGCTCGACACCGCGACGAGCGACCGCGGGCCGCACTGGCTCCCGTACTTCAACGTCGCCGACTGCGACGCTACGGCGGCGAAGGCCGTGGCGGGCGGCGCGAGCGCCGAGGTGGAGCCGCTCGACATCCCCGACGTGGGCCGCATGGCCCGCCTCACGGACCCGCACGGGGCGGTCTTCGCGGTCATGACGCCGAATCCGCGCAGCTGAGGCGGCCGCGGAAGGGCCCCTGGTCACCGGGCCCGGCGCGCTCTACCGTCCTGCCATGCCACCCGCCGCTCCGCGCCCTCTCGCGCCCGCCGCCTTCGACCACAGCGACCCCGCCTTCCTCGCCGACCCCTACCCGGTCTACGCCCGGCTGCGCGCGGCGGGCCGCGTCCTGTACTACGCGCCGAGCCGCCAGTGGCTCGTCCCGCACCACGCCGACGTCTCCGCGCTCCTGCGCGACCGCAGGCTCGGCCGCTCCTACCAGCACCGCTTCACGCACGAGGAGTTCGGCCGCACCGCGCCGCCCGCGGCGCACGCGCCCTTCCACGAGCTGAACGACCTCGGGATGCTCGAACGCGAACCCCCGGACCACACCCGCATCCGCCGCCTCGTCTCGCACGCCTTCACCCCGCGCAGGGTCGAGGCCCTGCGCCCGTACGTGACCGGGCTCGCCCGCGACCTCGCCGACGCGCTCGTCGAGCGGGGCGGCGGCGACCTGCTCGCCGAGATCGCCGAACCGCTGCCGGTCGCCGTCATCGCCGAACTCCTCGGCGTGCCGGAGGCCGACCGCCCGCTGCTGCGCCCCTGGTCGGCCGCGATCTGCGCGATGTACGAGCTGAACCCGTCCGCGGAGACGGCACGGCGCGCGGTCACCGCCTCCGCCGAGTTCTCCGCGTACCTGCGCGCCCTCATCGCCGAGCGCGCGCGCCGCCCAGGCGACGACCTCGTCTCGGCGCTGGTCGCCGCGCGCGAGGCGGGGGACAGGCTCAGCGAGGCGGAGACCGTCGCGACCTGCGCGCTGCTCCTCAACGCGGGGCACGAGGCCACCGTCGGCTCGACCGTCAACGGCTGGCACGCGCTCCTCACCCACCCCGGCCAGCTCGCCGCCCTCCGCGCGGACCACGGCCTCGTCCCCTCCGCCGTCGAGGAACTCCTGCGCTACGACACGCCGTTGCAGCTCTTCGAACGCTGGGTGCTCGACGACATCGAGATCGACGGCGTCACGATCCCGCGCGGCGCGGAACTCGCCCTCCTCTTCGGCGCGGCGAACCACGACCCGGCCGCCTTCACCGACCCCGCCCGCCTCGACCTCACCCGCCGGGCCAACCCGCACGTCTCCTTCAGCGCGGGCATCCACTACTGCGTCGGCGCCCCGCTCGCCCGCCTCGAACTCACCGCTTCCCTCGCCGCGCTGCTCGACCGCGCCCCCGGGCTCCACCTCGCGGGCGAGCCGAGGCGACGGCCGCACTTCGTGATGCGCGGTTTCGCCGCGCTGCCGGTGGGTGTCTAGGGGACGCCGGGGCCGCCGAGGTCCCCGTGCACGGCCTCGCTCCCGTCGTACGCGGACCGTGCCGCGTCCAGGTCCCGGAGGTGGGCCAGGGTCCACTCCCGCACGTGCGCCACGAGCGGGAGGAGGCTGCGGCCGAGCGGCGTGAGGGCGTAGCTGACGTGCGGGGGGTTCTCCTCGTACGCGGTGCGGGTCACCAGGCCGTCGCGCTCCATCGCGCGGAGGGTCTCGGCGAGGACCTTCGCCGTGACGCGCCGCAGCGGTACCCGCATCTCGCCGAAGCGGCGCGGTCCTTCGGCGAGGCACAGCAGGACCATGACGGTCCATTTCCCGCCACCGCGCAGCGGGGTGCCGATGCCTGGGCAGCGCGGGTCGAACATGTCCGCTTCCAACGGGCTCGTCATGAGGGGAGGTTAGCCCGCGTCGCCGCTGGTTTCCTTGCGGGAACCGGCACCCGGGCGGCTACGGTGCGGCTCCTGACGGGGGACGACACGGACGGAGCGGGAAGGGGACGGGCATGACACGGATCGTGGTCTTCGGGGCCGGTGGCCGGGCGGGGCGCGCGGTGACGGCCGAGGCGCTGCGGCGCGGCTTCGGGGTGACGGCGGTGGTGCGGGACCCGCTCCGGCACGCCGCACTGGGGGAGCGGGCGGAAGTGCGGCTCGTACGGGGCGACATCACCGACGCGGCCTCGGTCGCCGGGACCGCCAGGGGCGCCGTCGCCGCGGTGCACGCGGTGAGTCCCATGACCGAGACGGAGGCGGCGACGGCGGGCTTCACCCGCCTGGACCCCGCCTTCTTCGCCCGTACCGCCGACGTGCTGTGCGAAGGACTCGCCGCGGCAGGCGTGGACCGGCTCCTCACGCTCGGCCTCTTCGCGCTCCTGCGGACGGCGGACGGCGGGTACGTACGCGACCGGGCCGACCTCTTCCCGCCCGCGTACCTGCCCTTCGCCCGCGCCCATCAGGCCGGTCTCGACCGCTTCGCGGAACGGGGCGGGCACACCCCGGACTGGGTGCAGTTCGTCCCGCCCGCGCACCTCGACCCCGAGGCCCCCGCGCGCGGTACGTACCGCGTGGGCCCCGCCGCACGGGCCCCCGAGGACCCGGCAGGACGGCTCGCGTACGCGGATCTCGCCCTGGCCCTGCTCGACGAGGTGGAGCGGCCGGCGTACCACCGGCAGGCGGTCGCGGTGACGGGCTGAGCCCCCCCCGCCCCCGGGTGTCCAACCTCGACACGCCGCCCCGGGCCCGGCGTCGCACGCGCGTTGATCGTTCGTCGATCGTTTGTTTCCGGGTGCACGGCACCATGCTCGGCATGAACGATCACGGGGACAGCACGAGCACGGGCGAGGAGCCCGAGGACTGGAAGGAGGGGGCCCTGTGCGCGCAGATCGGCCCTGACTTCTTCTTTCCGGAGCCGGGCGGCTCGGTTCAGGACGCCAAGCGCGTCTGCCGTTCCTGCCCGAGCCGCCGCGCCTGTCTGGAACACGCCCTCGCCCGCGACGAGCGCTACGGCGTCTGGGGCGGCCTCTCGGAGAAGGAGCGCGGGCGGCTGCGGCGGCTGCGGAGAGCGTGAGGCGGGGGCGGTACGGGCCGTGCGACGACCCGTACCGCCCGTACCGGCCGCTCAGTCCTGCGCCGCCTTGGCGGCCAGGCGCGCCTTCCGTGCCGCGAGCTTCTCGTCGAAGGCGCTGGCCTTGTCGTCGAGTTCGCCCATGAAGTAGCCCAGCTCCTCCTGCGCCTTGAGCCCCTCGGGGCCGAGCCCGTCGCGGTCGAGGACCTTGAGGTAGCGCAGCACGGGGGAGATCACGTCGTCGTGGTGGATGCGCAGGTTGTAGACCTCGCCGATCGCCATCTGCGCGGCCGCGCGGCCGAAGTTGGGGATGCCGTGGCCCGGCATGCGGAAGTCGACGACGACGTCCCGGATCGCGGAGAGCGCGAGGTCGGGCGCGAGGTCGAGCGAGGCGCGCAGCAGGTTGCGGTAGAAGACCATGTGCAGGTTCTCGTCGGTCGCGATGCGCGCGAGCATGCGGTCGCACACCGGGTCGCCCGACTGGTGGCCCGTATTGCGGTGCGAGACGCGCGTGGCGAGTTCCTGGAAGGCGACGTAGGCGACCGAGTGGAGCATCGAGTGCCGGTTGTCGGACTCGAAGCCGGCGCTCATGTGGTCCATGCGGAAGCGCTCCAGCGCGTCGGGGTCGACGGCGCGGCTCGCAAGCAGGTAGTCCCGCATCACGATCCCGTGCCGGGCCTCCTCCGCGGTCCAGCGGTGCACCCACGTGCCCCAGGCGCCGTCGCGTCCGAAGAGCGCGGCGATCTCGTGGTGGTAGCTCGGCAGGTTGTCCTCGGTCAGGAGGTTGACGACGAGGGCGGTCCTGCCGACCTCGGTGACCTTCGACTGCTCCGGCGCCCAGGGCTCCCCGTCCACGAAGAACTCGGGGAAGTTCCTGGCCTCGCCCCACGGCACGTAGTGGTGCGGCATCCAGTCCTTCGTCACCGAGAGGTGACGGTTCAGCTCCCGCTCCACCACCTCCTCCAGGGCGTGCAGCAGGCGGCGGTCGGTCCAGCCGTTGCTGAGGTCGTCGGGGGAGCGGCGCGGGGACACCAGACTCACGGATTCTCCTGGGGACGGAGGGTGACAGAGCGGACGCAGGCGGGGCCGGGGGCGCGGGGCACGCGACTACCTACGGACCCGTAGGTTACGACACCGTAGGTTAATGAGATGTAAGGGCCTTGCGCGAGGAACGCGTGTGCGCGGCACGCGCCCCGGCGGTTCCGGGAGTGTCGCCGCGCCCGCCGCGACCTGCGCCTCCGCCCCGCGCCCACCCGGAGCGGGGCCCGTCGCGCTCCGGGCCCCGCCGTGACCGGGCCCCGCCGCGCCCCGGGCCCCCGTGGTGTGTGCGCCCGTGCCGCGCCCCGCCTACTCTCCTCGCGTCACCCCCGTTCCCCTTCCCACCCCCTGCCACCGCTCCCGCTCCCGTGCCTCCGCCTCCGCGCGGGCCGCCAGGAGGTCGTGCGCGTCGGCGCCGAGCGGGAGGCGCAGGGGCGGTGCGGCGGCGGCGAGCGCCGTGCGGACGGCCGCCGCGGCCTTCGCCGGGTCGCCCGGCCGCGTGCCGTCGCTCGCCGCGTTGGCCCGCCACACCGGGCCGATGATGCCCTCGTACGGGGCAAGCGGGGCGCTGCCCGCGAGCGTGCCCTCGGCGGCGAAGCCCGTACGGAAGGCGCCCGGCTCGACCAGCGGCACCCGTACCCCGAAGTCCCCCACTTCCTGGGCGAGCGCCTCGGACCAGCCCTCCAGAGCGAATGTCGTCGCCGCGTAGGCGCCCACGCCCGCGAAGGACGCGCGCCCGCCCATGCTGCGGATCTGCACGATCCACCCGGAGCCCTGCGCGCGCAGGTGCGGCAGCGCGGCCCGGGTGAGCGCGGCGGGACCGTGGAAGTGCAGGTCCATGAGGGCGTGCGTTTCCGCGTCGCCGCTCTCCTCGGCCGCGCCGATGAGCCCGCGCCCGGCGGCGTTCACGAGGACGTCGACGCGCCCGAGACGTGCCAGCGCGCCGCTGATCGCGGCCGGGGCCGCCGCCGTGTCCGTGACGTCGAGGTACGTGGCGAAGGCGCGCCCGGGGTGGGCGGTGACGAGGGCGGCGAAGCGCTCGGGGCGGCGCGAGCCGCCCAATACCGTCCCGCCCGCTTCGAGTGCCGCGAGGGCGAGGGCGCGGCCGAGTCCCGAGGTCGCTCCTGTGATGAACCACGTACGAGTGCGCTGCGCGGGTGTCATGCGTCCACGCTTCCACCCGGACGGAGTACGAAACTGGATTTGACAGTCCAATGTTGCCGACGCACAGTGGACCGCGTAATCCATTCTTACGTTTCCCGCGACACCCCAGGAGCATTCCGTGAGCGGACGACTGGCCGGAAAGACGGCCCTTGTCACAGGTTCCACCAGCAACATCGGCCGTGCGACCGCGCGGGCGCTCGCCGCCGAGGGTGCGCACGTCGTGGTCAGCGGGCGCAGCGCCGAGCGGGGCAAGGAGGTCGTCGAAGCGATTCGATCGGCCGGAGGGGCGGCCGATTTCGTCGCCGCCGACCTGAACGGGAGCGCCGCCGCCTCGCGGGCGCTCGCCGAGGAGGCCACGCGGGTGCTCGGCGGACGGGTCGACATCCTGGTCAACAACGCGGGGATCTACCCGCCGAACTCGACCGAGACCGTCGACGAGGAGATCTTCGACCGCGTCTACGCCGTCAACGTCAAGGCTCCCTACTTCCTCACCGCCGCGCTCGCGCCCGCGATGGTCGCCGCGGGCGGCGGCACGATCGTGAACCTCGGTTCCTGGATCGCCCGCCTCGGCATCGGCGTCGGCTCGCTCTACTCGTCGACCAAGGGCGCGGTCGAGACCCTGACCCGCGCCTGGTCCGCCGAGTACGGCCCGCGCGGCGTCCGCGTCAACGCGGTCTCGCCCGGCGTCGTGCACGAGCCGCTTCCCGAGGGCGAGGAGTTCGCGGGCGACGTGATGATGGAGGGCACCCCGGCGGGGCGCCACGGCAGGCCCGAGGACATCGCAGCGGCCGTCGTCTACCTGGCGAGCGACGAAGCGGGCTTCGTGCACGGCACGGTGCTCGACGTGGACGGCGGGCGCGTCGGGGCGGCCGTGGTGCGGGACTGAACGGGGCCGCAAAGGAGGGCGCGGTGCGGGCGCCGGGCGGGAGCCCGGGCCGCCGGCCCCGTGCGGCGCCCCCTCACCCCTCCCGCATGAGCGCCGCCAGGCACCTGTCCAGGTCCACCGTGATCCGTTCCTCGCCGGGAACGACGACCGCGGCAGTCCGTTCCAGGAAGCCGCGCACCTCGGCGCTCGGCAGGTGCACGACGGCCATGCCCTCAGGGGCGTGGAACTCCACGATCAGCTGTTCCCAGCCGTGCGGGCGCACCCGCACGTCGCCGTCACCGGCGGGCCGCGTGAGCCCGTCGCTGAGGAGTTCGCGCGCGAAGGTCCAGCTCACCTCCGTACCCTCCAGCGTGGCGGCGGCGGGGAAGTCGACGCGGACCGCGAAGGGATCGCGGGCGTCGTAGTGGAACGTGGCCTCGACGGTGGGCAAGAAGGCGGCGGCGGCCACGACGTGGGCCTGGACAGCTTGTTCGATGGTGAGGGACAACGCCTGCTCCCCTGGTTGTCGACGGGCGGGACCTGCGGCCGTACATGAGGTAAAGACGCCGGAAGCCCCCATTCAGTGGCCGGACGGGTGCAGTGAACTTCGTCACCGCGTCCCCGGGAACCGCGTACCCGCAGGTCACGGGGCCCATGATGAGCGCGTGGAGATCTTGCGCACACCCGCCGACTGGCCACGTACCGAGACGGAGGCGCGCGCCGCGCAGGAATCGCTGCGCGCGCGCCGCGACCGCGAGGAGCCGGGCCCCGCGCCCGGCTCCGTCCCCGTCACCGGCGTCGACGTCGCCTACGACGACGCGCGCGACCTCGTCGCCGCCGCCGCCGTCGTCCTCGATCCCGGGGGCCGCACCGTCATCGGGCAGGCGACGGCGGTGGGCCGCGTCTCGTTCCCGTACGTGCCGGGACTCCTCGCCTTCCGCGAACTCCCCGCCGTGCTCGCGGCACTGGAGCGGCTGCCCGTCGCTCCCGGGCTCGTGGTCTGCGACGGGTACGGCATCGCCCACCCGCGCCGCTTCGGGCTCGCGGCCCACCTCGGTGTCCTCACCGGGCTGCCCGCCTTCGGCGTCGCGAAGAACCCGTTCCTCTTCACGTACGAGGCGCCCGGCGAGGAACGCGGCGCCCGTGCCCCGCTCCTGGACGGCACGGAGGAGGTCGGCGCCGCGCTGCGGACCCGCACCGGCGTCAAGCCGGTCTACGTCTCGGCGGGCCACCGCGTCACGCTCGACACGGCCTGCGCCCACACCCTCGCCCTGACCCCGCGCTACCGCCTCCCGGAGACGACACGCCGCGCCGACGCGCTGTGCAGGGCGGCGCTCAGGGAGGCCGTGGCGGGCTGAGCCGGGGGTGCGCGCCGTCCCGGCGAGGCCCTAGCGTGGGGGGTGAACCCGCCCTCACCGCCCGGGAGTCCGCCGCATGACCGCACCCCGCCCTCTCGCTCAGGAGGACGTCACCCTCCGCCGCGTCCCCGTCGACGGGGTCACGCTCAACGTCGCGCTCGCGGGCTCCGGGCCCGCCGTGCTCCTGCTGCACGGCTTCCCGCACACGTGGGAGGTGTGGCGCTTCGTCATGGCGGGCCTCGCCGACCGGTACACGCTCATCGCGCCCGACCTGCGCGGGCTCGGGGGGAGCGACGCGCCGGAGAGCGGGTACGACGCCGCCACGCTCGCCGAGGACGCGGAGGCGCTGCTCGCCGCGCTCGACGTGCCGTCCGCCGCCGTCGTCGGCATCGACGCGGGCACCCCGCCCGCCTTCCTCCTCGCCCTGCGCCGCCCCGCCCTGGTGCGACGGCTCGTCGTCATGGAGTCGCTGCTCGGACGGCTCCCCGGCGCCGAGGACTTCCTCGCCGGAGGACCCCCGTGGTGGTTCGGCTTCCACGCGGTGCCGGGGCTTGCCGAAACGGTCCTTGAGGGCCACGAGGCGGCCTACATCGACTGGTTCCTGACGCAAGGCACCCTCGGCGACGGCGTCCCCGCGTGGGCCCGCGACGCCTTCGTGCGCGCCTACACGGGCAGGGAATCGCTGCGCGCCGCCTTCGCCCACTACCGCGCACTCCCGGAGAGCGCCGCCCGCATCGCCGAAGCGGTCGCCTCGACCCGCCTCACGGTCCCCGCCCTCGCCCTCGGCGCCCACCCCGTCGGCGGCGCGCTGGAGCAGCAGCTGCGCGGCTGCGCGGACGACGTGACGGGTGAACTGGTCGAAGGCTCGGGCCACATCATCCCGCTCCACCGGCCGGAGGCGCTGCTCGGGAGACTGCGGGACTTCCTGGCGGGGTGAGAGGCCGCGCGGGGCGGTGCCGCACACCGTACGAGGCGCGGCGCCCCGCCCACGCGCGCCGCGTCCGCCGCCTCCTCAGCCCTCCCGCCGTGCCGCCTCCCGCACCATGAGCCCCGACCTCCGCAGCCGCCCGGTCAGCGCCTCGCCCATCGCGACCGCGGGTGTCAACTGGCCCGATGACGCGGGGAGGTCGTCGAGGGCGAGGCTGAGGGCCGACTCGCCGAGGATGCGGGCCGTCTCGTCGTAGCCCGGGTCACCGCCCCGCACCTCCGTGTACACGCGGCGGCCGCCGCCCTCGCCGATGAAGCGGAGCGAGAAGGCGCTGCGCGCGCGGCGCTCCTCGCCGGGGCCCGTGCCCGGGGCGAGGCGGGAGGACAGGGCGCGGCGCAGGGGCGGGAGCTGCGCGGCCGTGAGGAGGGCCGCCGCGCCCGTCAGCCCGGCGAGCGCGGCGGGGAGGCTGCGGGCCGTCACGTGGTGGCGGTAGCGGAAGTCCGGGCCGTAGCGGGGCAGGGCGCGGGCCGAGCGCGCCACGAAGAGCGGGTCGAGCACGGGCAGGGGGAGCGCCCAGGCGCCGAGTTCGCCCACGTAGCGGGGCGGTCCGGGCGGGGCGCTGATACGGCGGCCAGGCGCGGGCGCCGGTTCGACGGCCGCGCGTTCGCGGGCCGCGCGGGCCATCGCGAGCGGGCGCCCCAGCGCGGTCAGCGTCGAGTCGACCGTGCCGCCCGAGGGCGCCGCGTCGACCGACAGGAAGCCGTCGACCCGCAGCGGGACCCCCTCCGGCAGCCGCCCCACGGTGAAGAGCACGCCGAGGTCGGCGGGTACCGAGTCGAAACCGCAGCCGTGCACGAGCCGTGCCCCCGTGGCCCGCGCCCGCGCCTCGTGCCGCAGGTAGCTCCTGTCGACGAACTCCGGCTCCCCCGTGAGGTCCGCGTAGTCCGTGCCCGCGTCCGCGCAGGCCCCCACGAGCGCGTCCCCGTACCGCAGGTAGGGGCCCACCGTGGTCGCCACGACCCGGGTCCGCGCGGCGAGTTCCCGCAGCGCCCTCGCGTCCCCCGCCTCCGCGGTCAGTACGGGCACGTCCGCGAGCCCCAGCGAGGCACGCGTGCGCTCCAGCTTCGCCCCGTCGCGTCCCGCGAGCGCCCAGCGCAGCCCGGGCGGCGCGTGGTCGGCGAGGTACGCGGCGGTCAGGGCGCCGACGAAGCCGCTCGCTCCGTACAGGACGAGGTCGAACTCGCGGGCGGCGTCGCGGTGACGGCCGGACTGCGGGGCACTGGTCTGGTTCGGCTCCATGCCCCCCACTCTCGCAGTCCGGCCCCGCGAGCGCGCGGCGCCCGCGCCTACGCCTTGCGGGCGAGGAACTGGACCGTACGGAACTGCCGCTTGTCCGTGGGCTCGGGCTCCATGACCGTACGGGCCGTCCGGCGCAGCCCGCGCGCGTCGAGGAGCGCGGCGAGGCGGTCGGGGGACCAGCGGTAGGCGGTGGTCACGGCGTGGTCGTAGGACTGCGTCTCGTGCGCGGGCCCGTCGGTCGCCGCGAGGGAGAGCAGCAGGTGCCCGCCGGGAGCGAGGACGCGGGCGAACTCGTCCAGAACCGCCGGTACTTCGGCGGGCGGGGTGTGGATGAGCGACCATCGCGACAGGACGCCGCCGAGCGAGCCGTCCGCGAGGTCGAGGGCGGCCATCGAGCCGACCTCGAAGCGCAGCCCCGGGTGGGCCTCGCGCGCGAGCCCGATCATGGCGGGCGAGGCGTCCACCCCGAAGGCGCGCAGCCCGAGGCCGTGCAGGTGGGCCGTCACGTACCCGGGCCCGCAGCCGAGGTCGGCCACCTCACCGTCCCCGGCCGCGCGCACCAGCTCGGCGAAGGCGCTCAACAGGGCGCGTTCCAGGGGAGCTTCACGCAGCGACTCGCCGAAGAGCCGCGCGTAGAGGGGAGCGACGGCATCATAGGCGGTACGGGTCGCCGGCAGGCTCGCGTGTTCGGTCATCCGCCGAGGGTACGGCCCGGCCTACGCGGTGGCCACGGCGACGACGACGTGGAGCGTCACGGCGGCGAAGAAGGGCTCCGCGGCGAGGTGGCCGAGCCAGCGCTCGGCCTCGGCGGCGTTCAGGTATCCCGCCGACACCGCGCGCTCGGTGGTGCGCCGGAGACCGAGTACCCGGTCGGCGGCCTCGACCTCGCGGAAGACGGAGGTGACGGGGACGGCGCGCCGCACCGAGAACCCCGCCTCGCGCGCGAGCCGCGGCAGTTGCCGCCCGATGACCCCGTTGCGCACGATCCGGTCCGTCACGTGGCGGGTGTAGGCGCGCGCGAGGCCGAGGTCGGGGTGGTCGATCGCGAGCGAGTCCCAGTCGGGCTCGCCCATGACGAGCCTGCCGCCGGGGCGCAGCACGCGCCGGATCTCCGCGAGCGCGCGGGCGGGGTCGACGACGTGCTGGAGGCCCCGGTCGGTACGGGCGAGGTCGGCGGAGCCGTCCGGGAACGGCAGGGCGTGGAGGTCGCCGGCCACCACGCCGACGTGCGGCGTGGCCCGTGTGCGCTCGCGCGCCCGTTCGGCCAGGCCGGGGAGGAGTTCGACGCCGACGACCCTGCCGGTCGGGCCGACCGCCTCGGCGAGCGGGCCGAGATCCGCCCCCGAACCGCAGCCCAGGTCGAGCGCCGTCGCACCGGGCCGGGCGCCCAGCGCGTCGAGAATGACGCCCTTGTAGGAACGCGCGGCGTCGGTCGCCGCCAGCCGGTCGAGGTAAGCGGCCGGGTCAGGAACGGCACGCTCGAACAGGTCTGTCATGGACGGGGCCCTCCGTCGGGGAATCCTCCGCGCCGAGGAAGGCGGCCGGTGCGGCCGCCCGCGGAACCCGGACCACGCTACCCCCGCTACTCGTCCACGTCCTCGTCCACGTCCCCCAGATGCTCCGCCACCGGCCAGTCGCCGCGTGCCCCGGCCGCGAGCAGTACGGGCAGGCGGGCCGCCATCCCGCGTGGGCGCACGGTCTCCGCCGTCGCCGCGAGGGCCCGCGCGCTCCACCAGCGGTGGCCGTGCGTCGCCTCGCGCGTGTCGACACGTACGGCGGCGGTCTCGGCCGCGTCCAGGACGACCACGCGGAACTCCTCGTCCTGGTCGGTCCGTACGCCGTCCACGGTGTAGAGGGCGTGCCGCGTCCACACCACGGGGCCGAGCCGGTCGGGGGACAGGACGAGCCCGGTCTCCTCCTCCACTTCGCGCAGCGCCGCCGCCACGGGCGACTCGCCCGCCTCGATGCCGCCGCCCACCGTGAACCACCACGCCGCGCCCGGCGTGCGCGGGTCGCGGGCGCACAGCAGGAGGAGGCGCCCCTCCGGATCGGTGAGCAGGACGCGCGAGGTGCGGCGCGTGCGGACGGGCCCGGGGCCGCTCATACGCCCGGCGCCTCCCGTACGGCGATGCCGTGCCGCTTCAGCGGCGCGGCCGTCACGCCCTCGCCCGGCACCAGCGTCCCGCCGAACGTGCCGTCGTGGACCTCGCCCGCGCCGCACGAGGGGCTGCGCGGCATGAGGACCGCATCGGCGCAGCCGGTGCGGCGGGCGGTGGCGAGGGCGCGTGCGGCGCCCGCCACGAACGCGGCCGTCACATCGCTCCCCGTGTCGTCCACGACCCTCGCCGAGCCGTCGAGCACCCCGTGTCCGTCCCCGCCGCGCAGTTCGGCCGCGCGGCGCGGCGTCGGGAGGCCCCCGGCCTGCTCGGGGCAGAAGGCCACGACGCGGCGCCCCGCGAGGAGTTCGCCGAGCGCCTCCACGCGCTTGTCGCGCCCGTCGTAGCGGCAGGGGACGCCGCGCAGGCAGGCGCTCACGAGGACGGGGGAAGGCTCGGTCCCGGTTTCCACGCCCCCACCGTACGCACCTCGCGTCCCGCCCGTACGCGCCCCTCGTCCGCCCGTACGCACCTCGCGTCCCGCCCGTACGCGCCCCCGGTCCGCCCGTTCCGTGCGCCATTCTGAGCGCTTGCTTTCCCGGGGCTTGTGCCGGGACCGCGCCGTTCATAGCATCGCCGGTGTTACATCAGTTGTGTCACAAGGCCGGGAGTCGTGCGGATGAGCGGAACAGCGGAGCGGGGCGGGCCCCTCGCCGGGGTGCGGGTCCTGGAACTTGCGGGGCTCGGCCCCGGGCCCTTCGCCGCGATGCTCCTCGCCGATCTCGGCGCGGACGTCGTACGGGTCGACAGGCCCGAGCGCGGCGGCATGTTCGGCATGGACCCCGCCCGCGACTTCACCAACCGGGGCAAGCGCTCGGTCGAACTCGACCTCAAGAGCGAGGCGGGCGCCGCGGCGGTGCTCGCGCTCGCGGCCCGCGCCGATCTCCTCGTCGAGGGCTTCAGGCCCGGCGTCGCCGAGCGCCTCGGCGTCGGCCCCGCACAGGCGCTCGCCGCCAACCCCCGGCTCGTCTACGGCCGCGTGACGGGCTGGGGCCAGGAAGGCCCGCTCGCCCACCGCGCCGGGCACGACCTCACCTACCTCGCGCCCACCGGGGCCCTCGCGCTCAGCGGCCGCCCCGACGAACCCCCCGCCTTCCCCGCGAACCTCCTCGGCGACTTCGCCGGCGGCTCCCTCTACCTCGTCGTGGGCCTCCTCGCCGCGCTGCGGCACGCCGAGCGCACGGGCGAGGGCCAGGTCGTGGACGCCGCGATCGTCGACGGCGCCGCCCACCTCACGACGCTCCTGCACGGCCTCATGGCGGCGGGCGGCTGGCAGGACAGGCGCGGCAGCAACCTGCTCGACGGCGGCAGTCCCTTCTACGGCTGCTACGAGACCGCCGACGGCCAGTACATGGCGGTCGGCGCCCTGGAGAAGCGCTTCTACCACGAGTTCGTCGCCCGTCTCGGCATCGCCGAAACCGCGCCCGCACGCGAGGACTTCGACCGCTGGGACGAGCTGCGCACACGCATCGCGGCCGCCTTCAAGTCCCGTACCCGGGCGGAGTGGACGAAGGTCTTCGCCGACTCGGACGGCTGCGTCGCGCCCGTGCTCTCGCTGCGCGAAGCACCCCACCACCCGCACCTCGCCGTCCGCGACACCTTCGTCCCCGGCCCCGAAGGCGCCCCGCAACCCGCCCCGGCCCCCCGCTTCTCGGCAACACCGGCCCCGGCACCGGGCCCCCTCCTCGCGCCGGGCGCGGACACGGCGGCGGTGGCGGACGACTGGGGTGTGCCCGACCTCGCGGAGCGCCACGACTGAGCCCCCGTCGACAATCCGGCCCCGCCACCGTCCAGCCCCTCCGGAGCGTGAGGAGCGGAGTCCCCGGCGGAGCACCGAAACCTCCCGAAAGGGTCGACATGCCCACCGAAGCGTACGTCTACGACACCCTCCGCACTCCCCGGGGCCGCGGCAAGGCCAACGGCTCCCTGCACGGCACGAAGCCCATCGACCTCGTCGTCGGACTCCTGCACGCCCTCCAGGAGCGCCTGCCCGGGCTCGACCCCGCGGCGATCGACGACATCGTGCTCGGCGTCGTCTCGCCGCTCGGCGACCAGGGCTCCGACATCGCGCGCATCGCGGCGGTCGCGGCCGGGCTGCCCGATACCGTCGCCGGGGTGCAGGAGAACAGGTTCTGCGCCTCCGGGCTCGAAGCGGTCAACCTCGCGGCGGCGAAGGTCCGTTCGGGCTGGGAGGACCTCGTGATCGCGGGCGGCGTCGAGTCGATGTCGCGCGTCCCGATGGCCTCGGACGGCGGGGCCTGGGCGATGGACCCCCTGACGAACCTGGAGACCGGCTTCGTCCCGCAGGGCATCGGCGCCGACCTCATCGCGACCATCGAGGGCTTCACCCGCCGCGACGTCGACACGTACGCGGCGCTCTCGCAGGAACGCGCGGCCACCGCCTGGAAGGAGGGCCGCTTCGACCGCTCCGTCGTGCCCGTGCGCGACCGCAACGGCCTCGTCGTGCTCGACCGCGACGAGCACCTGCGCCCCGGCACCACGGCGGACAGCCTCGCGAAGCTCAAGCCGTCCTTCGCCGACATCGGCGAACTCGGCGGCTTCGACGCCGTCGCACTCCAGAAGTACCACTGGGTCGAGCGGATCGACCACGTTCACCACGCGGGCAACTCCTCCGGGATCGTGGACGGTTCGGCGCTCGTCGCGATCGGCAGCGAGGAGGTCGGGCAGCGGTACGGGCTCCGCCCCCGCGCCCGTATCCTCTCGGCCGCCGTCTCGGGCTCCGACCCCACGATCATGCTCACCGGCCCCGCGCCCGCCTCGCGCAAGGCCCTCGCCAAGGCCGGGCTCACCGCCGCCGACATCGACCTCTTCGAGATGAACGAGGCGTTCGCCGCCGTCGTCCTGCGCTTCGCACGCGACATGGACATCCCGCTCGACCGCGTCAATGTCAACGGCGGCGCCATCGCCCTCGGCCACCCCCTCGGCGCCACCGGCGCGATGCTCCTCGGCACCCTCATCGACGAACTCGAACGCCGCGACCAGCGCTACGGCCTCGCCACCCTCTGCGTGGGCGGCGGCATGGGCGTCGCCACCGTGATCGAACGCCTCTGACCGCTCCGCGGTGTCGCCGTGGGCAGTCGTTCCGCACGGGCGGAACGGGTGGACACGGCGCGCCCCCGGCGGGCCGGCGACCCTCGCGGCCCGCAGCCCGGCCCTTCCTCGTACACACGGAGCCACCATGACCCCCGCCCCGCCCCTCCGCTGGGAACTCGACGACACCGGCGTCCTCACCCTCGTACTCGACGACCCCGCCCAGTCCGCCAACACGATGAACGCCGCCTTCCGCGCCGCGCTCATCGCCACCGCCGACCGCCTCGAAGCCGAACGCGACAGCGTCCGCGGCATCATCCTCACCTCCGCCAAGAAGACCTTCTTCGCGGGCGGCGACCTCCGCGACCTGCGGGCGGCCCGGCCCGAGGACGCCGCGCGCGTCCTCGCCGACTCGCTCGCGCTCAAGGGCGCCCTGCGCCGGATCGAGACCCTCGGCAAGCCCGTCGTCGCCGCGATCAACGGCGCGGCGCTCGGCGGCGGCTACGAACTCGCCCTCGCGAGCCACCACCGCGTCGCGCTCGACGCGCCCGGCTACCGCATCGGCCTCCCCGAGGTCACCCTCGGCCTGCTCCCCGGCGGGGGCGGCGTCACGCGCTCCGTGCGCCTCCTCGGCATCGCCGACGCACTCCTCACCCTCCTCCTCCAGGGCACCCAGCACACCCCGCGCCGCGCCCTGGAGAAGGGACTGATCGACGAACTCGCCACCGACCGCGACGACCTGTTCGCCAAGGCCCGCGCCTTCATCGACGCGCACCCCGAGTCGGCGCAGCCCTGGGACCGCCCCGGGTACCGCATCCCGGGCGGCACCCCCGCGCACCCGAAATTCGCCGCGAACCTCCCCGCCTTCCCCGCCAACCTCCGCAAGCAGACGGGCGGCGCCCCCTATCCGGCCCCGCGCGCCATCATGGCCGCCGCCGTCGAGGGCTCCCAGGTCGACTTCGAGACCGCGCAGACCATCGAGGCCCGCTACTTCACCGGGCTCGTCACCGGGCAGACCGCCAAGAACATGATCCAGGCGTTCTTCTTCGACCTCCAGAAGGTCAACTCCGGCACCGCGCGCCCCGAAGGAGTGCCGCGCCGCAAGGCCGCGAAGGTCGCCGTGCTCGGCGCCGGGATGATGGGCGCGGGCATCGCGTACGCGTGCGCCCGGGCGGGCATCGACGTCGTGCTCAAGGACGTCGACCCGGAGGCGGCCGCACGCGGCAAGGCGTACTCCGAGAAGCTGCTCACCAAGGCCGTCGCGAAGGGGCGCAGGACGGAGGCCGAGAAGGCCGGACTCCTCGCGCGCATCACGCCGACCGCCGAGGCGAAGGACCTCGCGGGCTGCGACACCGTCATCGAGGCGGTCTTCGAGAACACCGCGCTCAAGCACCAGGTCTTCCAGGAGATCCAGGACGTCGTCGCGCCCGACGCGCTCCTGTGCTCCAACACGTCGACGCTCCCCATCACGACCCTCGCCGAAGGCGTCGAGCGGCAGGCCGATTTCATCGGGCTGCATTTCTTCTCGCCCGTCGACCGCATGCCGCTCATCGAGATCATCAAGGGCGAACGCACCGGGGACGAAGCACTCGCGCGCGCGATCGACCTCGTACGGCAGATCGGCAAGACCCCGATCGTCGTCGCCGACTCCCGCGGCTTCTTCACCTCGCGCGTCATCGGGCAGTTCATCCAGGAGGGCCTGGCGATGGTCGCCGAGGGCATCGAGCCCGCCTCCGTCGAACAGGCCGCCGCGCAGGCCGGTTACCCCGCCAAGGTCCTCTCGCTCGTCGACGAACTCACCCTCACCCTCCCGCGCAAGGTCCGCGACGAGAGCCGCGCCGCCGTCGAGGCCGCGGGCGGCACCTGGGCGGAGCACCCGGCCGACGCCGTCATGGACCGCATGGTGGACGAGTTCCGGCGCCCCGGGCGCGCGGGTGGCGCGGGCTTCTACGAGTACGAGGACGGCAGGCGCGGGCGGCTGTGGCCCGGACTGCGCGAGCACTTCACGAAGCCGGGCACCGAGATCCCCTTCCGCGACATGCAGGAGCGCATGCTCTTCTCGGAAGCGCTCGACACCGCGCGGCTGCTCGACGAGGAACACGTGCTCGGCTCCGTCGCCGAGGCCAACATCGGCTCGATCCTCGGCATCGGCTTCCCCGGCTGGACCGGCGGCGTCCTCCAGTACATCAACGGCTACGAGGGCGGCCTGCCCGGATTCGTGGCCCGCGCCCGCGCACTCGCCGCGCGCTACGGCGAGCGCTTCGCGCCCCCTGCCTCGCTCGTGGCCAGGGCGGAACGCGGTCAGCCGTACCTCGACGAGGACTGACGCCGTACGGGGGAGGGGAGCCGGTCAGCCCGCGTCCGGTTCCCCCTCCCGTCCGTTCCCGCCCAGTGGGAAGGCGCCCCGCAGCTCCTCGTTGAGCGAGCGCTGGAAGGCCGTGAGCAGCGCCTGGAGCACGAGCGGCTGCATGTGCGCCGACAGCGAGCGCGCCTCGCCCGCCTCCCGCACGCCCACCTCGCCCCGGAAGACCTCGCTCAGCTCGTGCGCCGTCCGCGCCGCGTTGCGCAGCAGCACCTCGCGCGCCGCCGCGATCGCCTCGCGCGACATCGGCAGGTCGAGGAGGCGCACGGCGAGCCCGACGAGCACGGTGTCGAGCACGTACCGCTCCCCGGCACCCGGCACCGGCGTGAGCACCCCCATCGCGGCCAGCCGCTCCAGCTCATCGGTGCCCAGGCGCCGCCCGATCCGCTCCTCGGCCTCCGCGCGCCCGCACTCCACGGCCGCGTCCGGCAGCCAGGAGGCGACCATCGCACGGTGGATCGCCAGCTCGTACGCCGTCGTCTCCGCGGGCAGCCGCGCCACGTACCGCTCGATCGCCGCGAGCGTGAGGCCCTGCCGCTGGAGGTCGTCGACGAGCGCGAGGCGTGCGAGGTGCCCCGGGCCGTAGAGCCCGACGCGACGGGGCCCTATCCGGGGCGGCGGGAGCAGCCCGCGCGTCGCGTAGAAGCGCACCGTACGGACCGTGAGGCCCGCGCGGGCGGCCAGCTCGTCGACCGTGTACGTGCGCTCCGCGTCCTCCGTGTTCTCGGCGTCCTCGGCGTCCTCCGTGTCCGGCTCGGGGACGCCCGGCGCCGGTGTGCGCGCGGTGCGGGTGACTGCCACGATCCTTCTCCCCGGGGCTGCGGTGCGTTTCTCCGGTGGAACACTATTGCTGTCTCACCGATGTTGTGAAGATCGGGCCCGTCACCGGAGGTTGCGCGGCCGTGCGGGCCGGGTAGCCCTGGGACATGCACCTGCTCCTCGCGGGATCGCTCCTGATCGCCACGGCCCTGTTCCTCGCCCGCGCACTCTCCGTCCGCAGACGCGAGCGCTGGGGCGTACGCGAGACGGCGGCGCCCGCCGCGCTCCTCGCCGGCATCGTGGTCGCCGCGCCGGGCCCCCTGCCTCCGCCCGGCGGCCGCCGCCACACCGACCAGGCCCGGCGCGAGGCGGCCAGGGTGCGCGCCGAGGCCGAGCTGCGCGACCGCGCGTCGGAACTCGCCGCACTCCTCGCCGCCCGGGGCGCCTGACCCCCCGCACGCTCGCGATCCGCACGCCCCCGATCCGCACGCTCGCGGATCCGCGTGTCCACCGGCGCATCCACCGGCGCATACCCTGGAGGCACCCGTCCCGCCGAAGAAGAGGTGCCCCCGTGCCGCCCAGCGCGCCGCCGCCCGAGCCGCCACCGCCCGGCGGGGTGCTGTGGAGCCTCGCGGGGGACGTGCGGACGCTGCTCATGCTCCCCTCCGCGCTGCTCCTCCAGGTCGCCCACCCGGCCGTCGGCGCGGGCGTCGACACGCACTCGGTCTTCCGCACCGACCCCTGGGGCCGCGCGGCCCGCTCGCTCGACTCCCTCCTGCTGTGGGTGTACGGGGGCGAGGCGGCCCGCGCCGAGGGCCGCAGACTGCGCCGCCTGCACCGCGACATCAGCGGCACCGACACCCGGGGCCGCGCCTACCACGCGCTGCGCCCCGAGACGTACGCGTGGGTGCACGCGACCGGATACCCGGTCAACCGGCGCGGTCTCGCCCTCCTCGTCCGCCCCCTCACGCCCGAGCAGGACCGCGCCTTGTACGCGGAGTGGCTGCGGGTCGGGCGCCTGCTCGGGCTGCGCGAGCGGGACATGCCCGCGACGCCTGAGGAGTTCTGGCCGTACTACCGCCGGATGCTCGCCACGGAGGTGGAGCACACCGCGGTCGCTCGCGAACTCCTCGCCACCGATACCCGGGTCCCTGCCCCCGACCGCGGCCCTCTCGCCCTGCGCCTGACGCTGCGCGCCCTGTGGCCCCTCCTGCTCCCCGCGGCGCTGCGCGCCCGCCGCTTCCTGACGATCGGCTTCCTCCCCGCCGACGCCCGCGAAGCCCTCGGCCTCCCCTGGTCCCGCGCCCAGGAACGCCGCCTCCGCCGCCTCGCGACAGCCTTCCGCCTCCTCGTTCCCGCCCTCCCCGAGCACCTCCGCTATCTGCCGTACGCGTGCGGAGCCCGGCGGAGGGCACGCCGGGCGTAGGCGCCGGGGCGTCGCCGTGCGGGCCCGCGCCCCGGCCGCCGCGCCCCGGCCGCCGCGGCCCGGTCCCGCCCGCTCGTTCCTCAGCCCCCGAAGCCCCGCACCCGCTGCCGCACGAAGAGCGCCGCGCGTTCCAGGGCCTCGTCGGCCTCGTCCAGCTCGCCCCTGAACGCCTGGAAGACGTGGGGCACGTCGGCGACCACGTCGAGGACGACGTCCACGCCCGCCTCGCGGGCCCGCGAGGCGAGGCGGGTCGCGTCGTCGAGAAGGATCTCGTGGGTGCCGCTCTGGAGGAGCATGGGGGGAAAGCCCGTCAGGTCGCCGTGCACGGCGGGGCTCAGGAGCGGCTGGTCGGGGTCGGCGCCCGCGCGGTAGAGGACGCTGTTGGCCTGGAGCCCCTCGTGGGTCAGGAAGGGGTCGGCCGCCGCCCGGGACCGCCTGCTCGCTCCCGTGCCGGCCGCGTCGAGACCCGGGGAGAAGGCGAGCAGCGCCGCGGGCAGCGGCAGTCCCGCGTCCCTGGCGGCGAAGCACCCCGTGACGGTCAGCCCGCCCCCGGCCGAATCGCCCGCGAAGACGATCGCCCCCGGCTCCGTACCGGCGTCGAGCAGCGCCCGGTAGGCGGTCACGGTGTCCTCGATCGCCGCGGGAAAGGGGTGCTCGGGCGCGAGCCGGTAGTCCAGCGAGTACGCCCGCAGCCCTGTCGCCGAGACGAGCGCGCCCGTCAGCGACAGTGCCGTCTCCGGCGAGCCCATGAGCCAGCTGCCGCCGTGGAGGTAGAGGATCGTCGCCGCGCCGCGCGGACCGTCCGCCGGGTCCACGCGCAGGGCGGGAAGTCCGCCGAGGCTCGTGGGCGCGGTGACGATGTCGTCCGGGACCCGCATCCGGGCCATGAGCGCCGCGAAGCCCGCGCGCCGCTCCTCGATGGAACGCGGTCCCTCCGGCGCGGGATGCCGCAACAGCGCGTCGACGCGCGTCCGTTGTTCCCTGCTCATGAAGGTCTCCCAGTGCATGCCGAGGAATGTATTCCCCGTACACTACCTTCTATGGAAGGTAAATCGGCGCAGGACGGCGCCTCTTCGGGCCCGCTCCCCGCGCTCTTCGACGACCTCGTGCGCTGCGAGACCCGCCTCTACAACGCGATCGGGGACCGCCTCCAGGCCCGGCACGGCCTGACGACCGCGCAGTTCGAGGCCCTGCGTCTGCTGCGCGCCAGGCCGGGCGCCCGCGTGGGCGAGCTGGCCACCGCCTTCGTCATCGGCGCGGGCGCCGCGAGCAAAGTCGCCGACCGGCTCGTGGCCCGCGGCTGGGCGCGCCGGCGCCCCAACCCGCAGGACCGCAGATCCGCGCTCCTCGATCTGACTCCCGAGGGCGGCGACCTGGTGGACGCCGCCGAAACGACCTTCACCACCGCGCTCGCCGAACTGCTGGACCCGGCGCTCGACCCGGCGACGGTGGCTGTCGTCGCCCGCGCCCTGGCGGGACTGCGCGCCAGCCTGGAAGGGGAGGGCGCGGGGACGCCTGCGGGGTGAACGACTCCGGCGCGGCGACGGGCGCGAGCACGGGAGCGCGGGCGAGCCGTGCCCGCGAGCCGTGCGGGCCCGGCGGCGCCGCGGGTCAGCCCAGCGCCTGCGCCACCAGCCCCGCCGCCTCCCGCGCGCACCCCCAGGCCACTGTCACCCCGGCGCCGCCGTGCCCGTAGTCGTGCACGACCGGGGTGCCGTCCCGGAGGCGTTCCGCCGTGAGGCGCACGCCGCCGGTGCGGGCCGGGCGCAGGCCCACGCGGTGGGCGAGGACGCGGGCGCCCGCTATCTCCGGGCGGAGCGCGGCGCAGTCGCGGACGATCGCCCGCGCGGTGGCCGGGTCCGGGGTCTCCCTGTCGTCGTGTTCCTCGGCCGTGCCGCCGAGGAGGAGACCGTACGGCTGCGGGATGGAGTAGACCGAGCGCGCTCCACCGCCCGCCGTGGACGTGAACCATGTCGTCACACCGGGGTTCTCGACGAGGACGAGCTGGCCCCTTACCGGATGCACGGCCTCGTCGGGCACGAGCGAACGCGCCCCCAGACCCGTGCAGTTGACCACCGCGCGGGCCCCCTCGGCCGCTTCGGCGAGCGAGACCGCCGTGCGCGGTACGAGGCGACCGCCCGCCGCGCGCAGCCGCTCCTCCAGCCAGGCCAGGTGACGTGGCATGTCGATGACGGGCAGCCGCCCGAAGAGCCCGGGGGAGTGCGGGGACTCCGCCGCGGTCGCCGTGCGCAGGCCCGGTACGGAGGCGGCCCACGGCCCCAGCGTGCCGAACGACGTCTCCGCGTGCACGCCGTCGAGGAGCCGCACGCCGGTGCGCCCGGGATCGGCCGCCCATTCCCCGTACACCGCGAGCGTCTCCAGGGCCCACGCGCCGACCCGTTCCTCCGGCTCGATGTGGTACGGCCACCACAGGCCGCCCGCGACGGCCGAGGTGGCGCGTGCGGCGGGCCGCTCCGCCCAGATCTCGACCTCGTACCCGGCGCCGCGCAGCTCCAGCGCCGTGCTGAGCCCGATCACCCCCGAGCCGAGGACGCGGACCGGAGCGGAAACGGCGACGGAAGGTGAGGTCATGGCCCAAGACCGTACCGCCGGGTGCTCAACGCACCCGGCCCACCCCCGCGTACAGCCCGCCACGCGGCACGTCGAGCGCGGGGGCGCCGCCCTCGTCCCACTCGGTGACCGTGACGAGCCCGGGGGCCACGAGGTCGAGCCCGTCGAAGAAGCGGCTCACGGCCGCGTGGTCGCGCAGCGCCATCGCGATACCGCCTTTCGCGTACTCCGCGGCCGAGGCTTCGAGTTCGCGCGGGAAGAGGTCGTACGCGGAGTGGGTCAGGACGAGGTGGCTGCCGGGCGCGAGCGCGTCCGTGAGTGTCCGCACGATGTCGTACGCGCCCGTCTCGTCCGGAAGGAAGTGGAGGATCGCGATGAGCGAGAGACCGACCGGGCGCGAGAGGTCGAGGTGCTCGGCGGCGTGGGCCAGGAGTCCGCCGGGCTCGCGCGCGTCGGCGGGCAGGTAGTGCGTCGCGCCCTCGGGGCGCGAGACGAGCAGCGCCTGCGCGTGCGCGAGGACGATCGGGTCGTTGTCGGCGTAGACGACGCGCGCCGCCGGGTTCACCTCCTGCACCACCTGGTGCAGGTTCGGCTCGGTCGGTATGCCGGTGCCGACGTCGAGGAACTGGTCGACGCCCTCGCGCGCGAGCCAGCGCACCGCGCGGTGCATGAAGGCCCGGTTCTGCCGCGCTCCTTCGGCCGCCTCCGGCGGCAACTGCGCCGCCACCGCCTCGTCGACCGGATAGTTGTCCTTGCCGCCGAGCAGCCGGTCGTAGACCCGTGCGGGGTGCGGCCTGCTCGTGTCGATCCCGGTCTGTCCTTCGCCCATGACGGCCCCTCCAGAGCGCCCGAGTGATCACTGTGGACTCATTCTGTCCGAACACGGGTGACTACAGGGGAAGTCGAAGGCAATACGCAGGGCAGGGGACGGGGGCGGCTCGTACGGGAGCCGCCCCCTTTCACCGCCGTACGGGACTCAGCGCCCCGAGCGGCCGCCGCGCCGCTGACCGCCCTGGTTGCGACCCTGGCCGCCACCCTGGCCGTCACCCGTGAGACCCGCGCGCCGCAGCGCGTCCGCCATCGCCGAGTTGACGGGCGCGGGCCCGCCCGAGCCGCCGGAACGCCCCGTACCGCCGGAACGCCCCGCACCCCCCGTACCGGCACCGCCGCCACCGCGCTGCCGCGGCGGCCGCTGACCGCCCCCGCGCCGCTCGCCGCCGTTGCCGCCGCCGTCCTGCCCCTGCGCCCCGCGCGGTCCGCGCTCCTGGCGGCCACCGCCACCGCCCCCGCGCCGCCCGCCGCGCTCCGCGCCGATCTCGTCGTCGAGCCGCAGCGTCAGCGAGATCCGCTTGCGCGGGAGGTCCACGTCCAGGACCTTGACCTTCACGATGTCGCCGGGCTTGACGACCTCGCGCGGGTCCTTCACGAACTCCCGTGAGAGCGCGGAGACATGGACGAGCCCGTCCTGGTGCACGCCGATGTCCACGAAGGCCCCGAAGGCGGCGACGTTCGTCACGACGCCCTCCAGGACCATCCCGGGCTCCAGGTCGGAGAGCTTCTCGACGCCCTCCTTGAAGGTCGCCGTGCGGAAGGCGGGCCGCGGGTCGCGCCCCGGCTTCTCCAGCTCGCGCAGGATGTCCGTCACGGTCGGCAGACCGAAGGTCCCGTCCACGAACGCGTCCGGGCGCAGCGAGCGCAGCGTCCCCGTGTCGCCGATGAGCGCGGCCACGTCACCACCCGTCGCCTTCGCGATCCTGCGCACGACCGGGTACGCCTCGGGGTGCACGCTCGACGCGTCGAGCGGGTCGCTGCCGCCGCGGATGCGCAGGAAGCCCGCGCACTGCTCGTACGCCTTGGGGCCGAGCCGCGCGACCTTCTTCAGCTCCGTGCGGGAGCTGAAGGGACCGTTCTCGTCGCGGTGCCGCACGATGTTCTCGGCGAGCGTCGCGCTCACCCCCGACACGCGCGAGAGGAGCGGTGTGGACGCGGTGTTGACGTCCACACCCACGCCGTTGACGCAGTCCTCGACGACCGCGTCGAGCGAGCGCGAGAGCTTCACTTCGCTCAGGTCGTGCTGGTACTGGCCGACCCCGATCGACTTCGGGTCGATCTTGACCAGTTCGGCGAGCGGGTCCTGGAGGCGGCGCGCGATCGAGACCGCGCCGCGCAGCGAGACGTCCAGCTCGGGAAGTTCCTGCGAGGCGAAGGCGGAGGCCGAGTAGACCGAGGCGCCCGCCTCCGAGACGACGACCTTCGTGAGCTTCAGCTCCGGGCGCGCCGCGATGAGTTCGCCCGCGAGCTTGTCGGTCTCGCGCGAGGCGGTGCCGTTGCCGATCGCGATGAGGTCGACGTGGTGCCGCTCGGCGAGGCGCGCGAGGGTCGCGAGCGCGTCGTCCCAGCGGTTGCGCGGGGCGTGCGGGTAGATCGTGTCGGTCGCGACGACCTTGCCCGTCGCGTCCACGACGGCGACCTTCACCCCGGTACGCAGCCCGGGGTCGAGCCCCAGCGTCGCGCGGGTCCCCGCGGGCGCCGCGAGCAGCAGGTCGCGCAGGTTCGCGGCGAAGACCGAGACGGCCTCGTCCTCGGCCGTCGTACGGAGCCTGAGACGCAGGTCGATGCCGAGGTGGACGAGGACACGGGTGCGCCAGGCCCAGCGGACCGTCTCGCGCAGCCACGCGTCCCCGGGCCTGCCCCGGTCCGCGATCCCGAAGCGGTGCGCGATGACACCCTCGTACGAGGAGGGGGCGCCCGGCTCGGCGGGCGGCTCCTCGGGCTCCAGGGTGAGGTCGAGCACCTCTTCCTTCTCGCCGCGGAGCAGCGCGAGGACGCGGTGCGAGGGGAGCTTGGCGAAGGGCTCGGCGAAGTCGAAGTAGTCGGAGAACTTCGCTCCGGCCTCCTCCTTGCCCTCACGGACCTTCGAGGAGAGGCTGCCCCGCGTCCACATGCGCTCGCGCAGCTCGCCGATGAGGTCGGCGTCCTCGGCGAACCGCTCCGAGAGGATCGCACGCGCCCCGTCGAGCGCGGCCTGCGCGTCCGCGACGCCCTTGTCCGCGTCGACGTACGCGGCGGCCACCTCGGCGGGCTCCCGCGAGGGGTCGGTGAGCAGCCCTTCGGCCAGCGGTTCGAGCCCGGCCTCACGGGCGATCTGCGCCTTGGTGCGTCGCTTGGGCTTGAAGGGGAGGTAGACGTCCTCCAGGCGCGCCTTCGTGTCGGCGCCGAGGATACGGGCCTCCACCTCCTCGGTGAGCTTGCCCTGCTCCCGTACGGATTCGAGCACCGCCGTGCGCCGCTCCTCCAGCTCCCGCAGGTAGCGCAGCCGCTCCTCCAGGGTGCGCAGCTGGGCGTCGTCGAGCGTGCCCGTGACCTCCTTGCGGTAGCGCGCGATGAAGGGCACCGTCGAGCCGCCGTCGAGCAGTTCGACGGCCGACCTCACCTGCCGCTCCTGAACTCCGAGTTCCTCGGCAATGCGTCCTTCGATGGACGCTGATTCGGTGGACCCCGTGCGGGCTGTCGTCACGTTCCCGTACCGCCTTCTGACTTGCGAAGCTTGGGGCCCATTCTGGCAGGCGGCGCCCGGGCGGCGGGGCAGGGTCGGCGGGCCCAGGCGCGGCGCGCGGTGCCCGGGGCGCGGCCGAAGAGCCGGTCGAGGGCACGGAACGGCAGCGTGACGACGTGGCGACGGCGGAGCCGGTCCGCCGCGGGGCGTCGGCGAGGGCGCGGAACACGGCGCCCTCCTTCCGGGGGTGTCGCGGGGGGAGTTCCCTGCCCGGAGTACGGGCCGGGCTGCCCGGGGCCGCGGGGGTGAACCCGCGGTGATCACCGGGCCCGGCACCGTACGCGCGAGGCCGTCCGCGCCCGGGCACTACCCCTTGCCGAAGATCCCCGCGGGGAAGGCCCCCGCCCCGATGCCCGCGCGGGTGAAGCCCTTCGCGAGATCGGTGAGGCGGGCGACGTCCTCGGCGCCCAGGTACTCGTACGGGGCCTGGTCGAGCGCGTCCGTCTCGGCCTCGACATGCGCGCGGAGCGCCTCGCCCGCCTCGGTCAGTTCGCCCTCCGCGTCGAGCAGCCCGCGCTCGCGCAGTCGCGCGACGGCCGCCTCCCAGTCCGCGCGGTGCCAGCCACGGCTCGCGAGGACGAAGCGCGGCACCATGCCGCGTCCGGTCGCCGTGTGTGTCACGAGCGCCTCGACGGGGCCGAGCCCGGCGCGCAGGAGCGTGTGGACGTGCCCGTCGCCCCGGTGCTCGCGCAGGAGCGTCGCGGCGTGCCAGTACGCGAGGTGCGGTTCCTCGGGCACGGGGAGGTCCGCGTGTGCCGCGTAGAGCGGGCGGCCCTGCGGGGTGCACGCCTCGGTGGCGCGCAGGGCGAGCCGCGCGGCCTCCTTCATCTCCGCCGATTCCACGGCCTCGTCCCCGAGGAGCCGCCGCAACGAGCGGTCCACGGTGCGCAGTCGGGCCTGGAGCACGACGCCGGGGAAGGCCGTGCCCCAGACGGCGGGCACGTGCCGGGCGACGAGTTCCGGCGAGAAGTTGTAGAAACTCGCCGTCACGACCCCGGCCCCGACCTGCCCGAAGGCGGCGGCGCGCGTGGCGAGGTAGACGGCCGAGGCGTCGCCGAGCCCGAGCCGGCCCATCTCCTCGGCGAGTTCGGGCGAGAAGTAGTGGAAGGAGTGCAGCGGATTGACGGCGTTGTGACAGCGGCGCGCGGCGCGCTCGGGCAGCGGGGTGCGGGTCGGTTCGCTCATACCCGTACGTTACCTACTGGTAGGTACGTGGTGGGTGCGGGCCGGAAAGGCGGCCTGCCCGTCATTGCCCGCCCCGGGCCCCGCCCCCCAGAATCGACGCCGTACCCGCGCCCCCGCCCACAGGAGCCCCCGTGCCGCTCTTCGCCTTCGCCCTCTTCGAGGGGTTCACCGCGCTCGACGCGATCGGCCCGTACGAGATGCTGTGCCGCGTGCCCGGGGCCCGCACCGTCTTCGTCGCCGAGCGCCCGGGCCCCGTACGCGCCGACCGAGGCGAGGTCGTCCTCGAAGCGACGCACGCGTACGAGGACGTCGCCGATGCCGACGTGCTGCTCGTCCCCGGCGGCCCGGGGCAGAGCACGCACATGTCCGATCCCGCGCTCCTCGGCTGGCTGCGTGCCGTCGACGCGCGCTCGCGCTGGACGACGTCGGTGTGCACGGGCTCCCTGCTCCTGGCCGCCGCGGGTCTCCTGCGCGGGCGGCGCGCCACGACCCACTGGCTCTTCCCCGACGTGCTCGCGACGTACGGCGCGGAGCCCGTGGCCGAGCGCGTCGTGCGCGACGGCAAGTACGTGACCGCCGCCGGCGTCTCGGCCGGCATCGACATGGGCCTCGCGCTCGTCGGCGAACTCGCGGGCAGGGAGCACGCGGAGCAGGTCCAGCTCGCCACCGAGTACGACCCCGGGCCGCCCTACGACGCGGGGTCCCCGGCGAAGGCCCCCGCCGCGCTCGTCGCGCGGCTGCGCGCGGGCCGCAGGCCCGCCATCGACGACGGGACGTACAGTCCTGTGCGGGCGGCCCGGCCTGGGGCGGTGAGCGAGGGGCGGCGGGATGGGTGAGGCAGCGGCGGGGACGGGCCGCGCGCCGCTCGGCGCGATGGTCGTGCGGGTGGCGCGGCTGCACCGGATGCTGGCGGGACAGCTGCTGCGCGAGGTGGGGCTCCACGTGGGGCAGGAACTCGTGATGCTGGAGCTGTGGGAGCGCGGCAGGCTGCGGCAGGTGGACCTCGCCGAGATCCTTGGCGCCGACGCGGCGACCGTGACCCGCACCGTACGCCGCCTGGAACAGGCCGGTTTCGTACGACGCGTGCCCTCGCCGACCGACGGGCGCTCGGTCCTGGTGGAGCCCACCGTCGCCTCGTTCGGCGTGCGCCGGCGCGTCGAGGAGCTGTGGGACGTGCTGGAGTCCTGGCTGACCGAGGGGCTCGGCGAGGACGAGAAGGCGGAGAGCGTACGGGTCCTGGAGCGCCTGGAGGAGGGCCTGTCGCGGCGGGTGGAGCCGGACGGGAAGTGCTGAGCGGGGGCGGGCCGCCGGGCGGGGCGGCCTTCGGCGGGCCGGGACCCGTGGGCCCCGGCCGGGTGCCGGCAGGCGGTCCCGCCCGGCGCGGGGGTCAGGCGTCGAGCGCCGGGTAGTCCGTGTAGCCGTGGGCGTCCCCGCCGTAGAAGCTCGCCACGTCCGGGGTGTTGAAGGGGCCGCCCGCCCGCAGGCGCGCGGGGAGGTCGGGGTTGGCGAGGAAGAGCGCGCCGAAGGCGAGGAGGTCCGCGGTGCCGTCCTCGACGAGCTTCAGGCTCTCGGGCCCCGTGGGGGCCCCGTCCGTGAAGGGGTTGAGGACGAAGGTCCCCGGCCACTGCTTGCGCAGGCGCAGCAGCAGGTCGCGCACGCCGGGCGCCTCCATCTGGTGGAGGTAGGCCAGGCCGAGCGGGGCGAGCGCGCCGACGAGCGCGGTGTACGTGGCCTCCAGGTCCGCGGGGTCGGTCTCGGCGATGTCGTTGAACGGGTTGCCGGGCGAGATCCGGAAACCGACCCTCTCGGGGCCGATCGCCCCGGCCACGGCCTTGGCGACCTCGACAGCGAAACGGATGCGCCCCTCGGGACCGCCGCCCCACGCGTCGGTGCGGAGGTTGGAGCCGGGCGCCAGGAACTGGTGGACCAGGTAGCCGTTGGCGCCGTGGATCTCGACGCCGTCGAAACCGGCCTCGATCGCACGGCGCGCCGCGCCCGCGAAGTCCGCGATCGTCTCCTCGATCTCCTCGCCGGTCAGCGCGCGCGGTTCCACGAAGTCCTGCGGGCCCTCGCCGGTGAACACCTGCCCCGCTGCCTTCACCGCCGAAGGAGCCACCGGCGTGAGCCCGGTCAGGCTGGGGTGCCCGATGCGTCCCGTGTGCATGAGCTGGAGGAAGATCACGCCGCCCTTGGCGTGCACCTCCTCGGTCACCCGGCGCCAGGCGGCGACCTGCCCGTCGGTGTGGATACCGGGCGTGGCGGGGTAGCCCTGACCTGTCGCGGACGGCTGGGTGCCCTCGGTGACGATCAGCCCCGCGCTCGCCCGCTGCCCGTAGTAGAGAGCGGTCAGCTCGGTCGGGGTACGGCTCTCCGCTTCGGCGCGGCTGCGGGTCATGGGGGCCATGACGATGCGGTTGGCCAGCGTGGTGCCGGCGAGGGAGTAGGGCTCGAAGACCTGCGACATGGGATGCTCCTCGGCTTATTGCTGTCCGGCCCATCAAACGGCCCGGACGCGCGAGAGGCAAGCAGGTGATGGACGCTTGGTACGCCAAGTCGGTCTGTGGCAAGCGAAGTTATCGCGTCATGCCGGGATGTGGTGGGAGAGGAATAGAAAGCTGACCGGACAAGTTGACGCCCGGAATCGGGCCGGAATCGGGCCGGAATCGGGCACAGGATCGGTGGGGGGAGGCCGGGCCGGGATCGGTGGGGAACCAGGCCGGGATCGGAGCGGAGGCGGACCCGGGCGCGGTGCGCGGCCCGCGCGGCGGTGAGGGCGCACCGGCGATCCGGACCGTGCATCTTGTGGCTCGTATCGTTCAACGCATGACCGAAGACGGTCGAAGTCTGTCGATCCCCGGCCATTTGCGGTCAGCGGGGTGGTACGGACCTGCGAGGTCCGACACTCGGGCGCGTGGTGACTACCGAACGCGACGACGACCAGCCGGGCAGGGACACAGACGGGAGCGGGGGCGCCGGGCCGATGCCCTGGGAAGGGGTGTGGCGCTTCACCGCCCCGGCCGTCGACGTCTCCGTGCCGCAGGCCAGGCACGCCGTACGGGACCTGCTGCGCCGCCAGGGCGTCCCGCTCGCCCCCGACCTCGCGCAGGGCCTGCTGCTCATCGTCTCCGAACTGGTCACCAACGCGGTCAGGCACGCGGCCGTCGTCTCGCCCGAGCTGGCCGTCGAGGTCGCTGCGGGGGCGGACTGGGTACGGGTCGCCGTCGAGGACGACCATCCCTACCGGCCCACGGCCTTGGAGGCGGACGCGGCGCAGACCGGGGGGCGCGGGCTGCTCCTCGTCAGGGAGATCGTCCGCGAGGAGGGCGGGGCCTGCGACGTCGAGCACACCGCACGCGGCGGGAAGGTCTGCTGGGCGCTCCTGCCGCTCTCGCCGCGTACGTGAGGGCCGCGCACGTGAGGGCCGCGGGCGCGCGGACCGCGACCGCGCGGCCCTCCGCGGCGGGGGCTCACCAGCCCGCCGTACCGCCCGTCAGCTCCCGCACCGCAGGGCGCACCGCGTCCAGCACGGTCGGGAACCACGTCGAGAAGGTGTCCCTGGCGTGCCGCTCGGCCAGTTCCCGCGGCGTCACGAAGACGGTCTCGGCGATCTCCTCGGGGTCAGGGGCCAGCTCGCTCGGCGAGAGCCCCACAAAGAGGTGGTTGTACTCCTGCTCCACGAGCCCGGAGAGCGGGTCGGGATGGTTGTAGCGGACCGTGCCCGCCTCGGCGAGCAGCGAGGGCGCGACGCCCAGCTCCTCGAAGGTACGGCGCGCGGCGGCGGCGAAGGGGGCCTCGCCCGGGTAGGGGTGGCCGCAGCACGTGTTCGACCAGACGCCCGGGGAGTGGTACTTGCCCAGCGCGCGGCGCTGGAGCAGCAGCCGCCCCTCGCGGTCGAAGAGGAAGACGGAGAAGGCGCGGTGCAACTGGCCCGGGGGCTGGTGAGCGGCGAGCTTCTCCGCCGTACCGATGGTGGTCCCGCTCTCGTCCACCAGCTCCAGGAGGATCTCCTCGGTGCTGGTGGTGGGGGAGGAACTGTCGGCCGCGGTGGCTGATGAGATCGGCATGCGCATCCTTCGCTTCTGGCTTGCCCCAAGTCTGCCGTACGCCGCACGCGCCTCCCGCAACCGCCCGTCCACGCGTCGTGGCCGCCCCCGGCGCGGCGGGGAACCGGGCCGGTGAGCCGCCGCTCGGCCGCTACAGACAGCTGCCCGCCTCGTGCTCCGCGTGCCCGGCGGGCTCCAGCTGGAAGGTGCAGTGCGCGACGTCGAAGTGGTGGCCGAGGCAGCCCTGCAAGTCGTGGAGCATCTTCTCGTGCCCGACCGAGTCGAGTACGCCGGAGTCGACGACGACGTGCGCCGAGAGCACCGGCATCCCCGAGGTGATCGTCCACGCGTGCAGGTCGTGGACCGCGCACACCCCGGGCGTGCCGAGGATGTGCGCCCGCACCTCCGCGAGATCGACCCCGCGCGGCGCCGCCTCCAGGAGCACGTTGAGCGTGTCCCGCAGCAGCCGCCAGGTGCGCGGCACGATCATCAGCCCGATGAGCAGCGAGGCGATCGTGTCCGCGTACGGCCACCCGGTGAGCCATACGAGGAGCGCCGAGACGATCACGGCGAGCGAACCGAGCGCGTCGGCCATCACCTCCAGGAAGGCGCCGCGCACATTGAGGCTCTCCTCCTGGCCGCGCAGGAGCAGCCCGAGCGAGACGCAGTTGGCGAGGAGACCCACGACACCCACCACGAGGGCGAGCGAGCCGTCGGTCTGCGCGGGCTCCATGAAGCGCCGCACCGCCTCGTAGACGACGTACCCGCCGACCCCGAGCAGCAGCAGGCAGTTCGCGAGCGCCGCCAGGATCTCGGCCCGCGCGTACCCGAACGTCGCCGTGTCGCTCGGCGGCCGCGCCGCGACGTGCACGGCGAGCAGCGCCATGCCGAGGCCGAGCGCGTCGGTCGCCATGTGCGCGGCGTCGGCGACGAGCGCGAGCGAGTGGGAGAGGAGACCGCCCACGATCTCGACGACCATCACGGCCAGGGTCAGCGCGAGGGCGATGCGGAGGCGGCCGCGGTGGGCGTGCGTGGCGGTGCCGTGCGAGTGATCGTGGCCCATGAGATCCTCCCCTTCTCTCGCGGTTAGTGAACCCTTACCTCCGGGCGCGGAGCAACACGAGGCTGAACACCGTTGTCATTGTGCTGACCAGCGGCTTCCGCGGGGCGATGCTCCCTGCCCCGCTCCTCAAGGGCCGGAGGGGCCCAGGTTATGCACGCTTGTGGCGAATTGTCGGCCCCTGGCGGAATGTCGGCACCGTTCGTCCGGATACGCCCCACGCTTTTGGGAACCCGGCACGGATCGCGCATGATGATCACGCGTCCCGGCCGTCCTCGGACCGTGAACGGGTGGTGAACCCCCGGTACACGGCATCCGATAACCTCAGCCGACGCCCGCCCCTCACGCTCCCCCCGGCGTGGTCCGCGGCGCTTGTCACCCCCTTCGCTGCCCGGCCCGGCGCCGGGCCGGCCCCCAAGGAGTGAGTTCCTCTGTCGACCGCCATCCTCACCGGTCCGCCGGTGCCCGGCTCCCCCCTGGAGGGTGAGCTGCGGGCGCTCGGCTTCGGGGTGCGGGTCGTCACCGAGCCGTCGCAGACCCCGAGCGTGCTCGCGCGTGTCCCCGCAGGGGAACGCGTCGCGCTCGTCGACTCCCGGTTCGTGGGCCACACGCACTCCCTGCGTCTCGGACTCACCGACCCCCGATTCCCCGCCGCCGCCGTGCCCGGCGCCGTCACCGCGCGGCCCGAGGCCCGCCCCGCGCTCGCCCGCGCGCTCGACACCGCCGTACGCGGCGCCTCCCCGGCGGCCCAGGGAGCCCCGCTCGCGCCCGCGCACCCCCTGCGCCAGCCGATGCCCGCCGAGGGCGGAGGGCCGGGCACCGAGGTCCTGCCCGACGCGGACACCGGCGGCCCGCTGCCCGACAGGCTCGCCGGGCTCCTCGACGCGGACGGCACCGCCGTGCACCGCCCCGACCTCGGCTCGCTCGTCGCCGCCGTCCCCGCGAGCCCGCAGGAGCGCAACGAGGCGCGGCAGTCCGTCGAGGCCGTCGACGAGGAGGCGATCAGGCTCCGCTCGGCCGTCAAGGCCCGCGACGGCTTCTTCACCACGCACTTCATCAGCCCGTACTCGCGCTACATCGCGCGCTGGTGCGCGCGCCGCGGCCTCACCCCGAACCAGGTCACGACCGCCTCACTGCTCACCGCGCTCATCGCGGCGGCCTGCGCGGCCACAGGGACGCGCTCCGGGTACATCGCGGCAGGCGCGCTGCTCCTCGCCTCGTTCGTCCTCGACTGCACCGACGGCCAGCTCGCCCGCTACTCGCTCCAGTACTCGACGCTCGGCGCCTGGCTCGACGCGACCTTCGACCGCGCCAAGGAGTACGCGTACTACGCGGGCCTCGCCCTCGGTGCCGCGCGCGGCGGGGACGACGTGTGGGCGCTCGCGCTCGGCGCGATGGTCCTCCAGACCTGCCGCCACGTCATCGACTTCTCCTTCAACGAGGCCAACCACGACGCCGCCGCGAACACGAGCCCGACAGCGGCGCTCTCCGGCAAGCTCGACTCGGTCGGCTGGACCGTGTGGCTGCGCCGCATGATCGTGCTGCCCATCGGCGAGCGCTGGGCGATGATCGCCGTGCTCACCGCGTGCACCACGCCCCGGATCACGTTCGTCGTCCTGCTCATCGGCTGCGGCCTCGCCGCCTGCTACACGACCGCGGGGCGCCTCCTGCGCTCGGTGACCCGCAAGGCCGTCCGCACCGACCGCGCCGCCCAGGCGCTCGCCGACCTCGCCGACTCGGGGCCGCTCGCCCGGCTCGTCGCCCGCGTGCTGCGCCCGCTCGGCCGTGCCCTGCCCGGGATCGTCGTGCCCGTGTCCGCGCTGCTCGGCGCCGCCGCCGTCACCGCGAGCGCGGCCTTCACCTCGTACGGCTCCGCCTGGCCGGTGCTCGGCGCCGGGGTCTACGTCCTCCTCTCGGCCCTCGCCGTCTCGCGCCCCCTCAAGGGCGCGCTCGACTGGCTCGTACCGCCCTTCCTGCGGGCCGCCGAGTACGGCACGATCCTGCTGCTCGCGGCGCGCAGCGATACGCACGGCGCGCTTCCCGCGGCCTTCGGGCTGGTGGCGGCGGTCGCCTACCATCACTACGACACGGTGTACCGCATCCGCGGTGGCACCGGCGCTCCGCCCCGCTGGCTCACCCAGGCCATCGCCGGACACGAGGGCAGGACCCTGCTGGTCGCCCTCCTCGCCGCGGTACTCGGCGGGAGCGGTTTCGCCACCGCGCTCACGGTCCTGGCCGTGCTCGTGGCCCTCGTGGTGCTCTTCGAGAGCATCCGCTTCTGGGTGTCCGCAGGGGCACCCGCCGTACACGACGAAGGAGAACCCGCATGATCGGCCTCGTGCTCGCGGCCGGCGCCGGAAGGCGTCTGCGCCCGTACACCGACACCCTGCCCAAGGCGCTGGTGCCGGTCGGGCCCGAAGGCCAGGAGGAGAGTCTCACGGTCCTCGACCTGACCCTCGGCAACTTCGCCGAGATCGGCCTCACCGAGGTCGCGGTCATCGTCGGCTACCGCAAGGAGGCCGTCTACGCCCGCAGGGAGGCCCTGGAGGCCAAGTACGGGCTGAAGATCACGCTGATCGACAACGACAAGGCCGAGGAGTGGAACAACGCCTACTCCCTGTGGTGCGGCCGCGACGCGATCAAGCACTCGGTGATCCTCGCCAACGGTGACACCGTGCACCCCGTCTCCGTCGAGAAGACGCTGCTCGCCGCGCGCGGCGAGGGCAAGAAGATCATCCTCGCGCTCGACACGGTGAAGAAGCTCGCCGACGAGGAGATGAAGGTCGTCGTGGAGCCCGGCAAGGGCGTCCGCAGGATCACCAAGCTCATGGACCCGGCCGAGGCGACCGGCGAGTACATCGGCGTGACGCTCATCGAGGGCGACGCGGCCGAGCAGCTCGCCGACGCGCTCAGGACCACGTACGAGCGCGACCCGCAGCTCTACTACGAGGACGGCTACCAGGAGCTGGTCAACCGCGGCTTCACCATCGATGTCGCCCCCATCGGCGAGGTCAGCTGGGTCGAGATCGACAACCACGAGGACCTGGCCAAGGGGCGGGAGATCGCGTGCCGGTACTGACGCGGCTCATTCCCTCGCCGCTCGCCGTCGACATCCGCCCCGGCGCCCTGGACGATCTCGCGACCGTCCTGTGCGACCAGCGGATCTCGGCGTCGGGCAAGCTCGCCATCGCGATCAGCGGCGGTTCCGGGGCCAGGCTGCGCGAGCGGCTGGCCCCGGCCCTGCCGGGCGCGAGCTGGTACGAGGTGGGCGGCGGCACACTCGACGACGCGATCCGGCTCGCCGACGCCATGAAGTCGGGGCACTACGACGCGGTCGTGGGCCTCGGCGGCGGCAAGATCATCGACTGCGCCAAGTACGCGGCCGCGCGCATCGGGCTGCCGCTCGTCGCCGTCGCCACGAACCTCTCGCACGACGGGCTCTGCTCCCCGGTCGCGACCCTCGACAACGACGCGGGCCGCGGCTCCTACGGGGTGCCCAACCCGATCGCCGTCGTCATCGACCTCGATGTCATCCGCGAGGCCCCGGCCCGCTACGTGCGCTCCGGTATCGGCGACGTGATCTCCAACATCTCCGCGGTCGCCGACTGGGAGCTGTCCCACCGCGTCACGGGCGAGTCGATCGACGGGCTCGCCGCCGCGATGGCCCGTCAGGCGGGCGAGGCGATCCTGCGCCACCCGGGCGACGTGAGCCAGGACGACTTCCTCCAGACGCTCGCCGAGGGCCTCGTCATGACCGGCATCTCGATGTCGGTCGCCGGGGACTCGCGCCCCGCCTCCGGCGCCTGCCACGAGATCAACCACGCCTTCGACCTGCTCTTCCCCAGGCGCGCGGCGAGCCACGGCGAGCAGTGCGGCATGGGCGCGGTCTTCGCGATGCACCTGCGCGGCGCGGGCGAGCAGGCCGGGTACATGGCCGAGGTGCTGCGCCGCCACCACCAGCCCGTACTGCCCGGCGACATCGGCTTCTCCGCGGACGAATTCGTCCAGGCCGTCGAGTTCGCCCCGCAGACCCGACCGGGCCGCTACACGATCCTCGAACACCTCAACCTGTCGACAGACCAGATCAAGGACGCGTACGCCGACTATGCCAAGGCCATCGGTAGCTGAACTCCGCCCCGTCGTCCACCCCGCCGGGGTCAAGGACCGACGCAGCGGCGAGCACTGGGCCGGCCGGATCTACATGCGCGAGATCTCCCTGCGCATAGACCGGTACCTGGTGAACACCAAGGTCACGCCCAACCAGCTGACCTACCTGATGACGTTCTTCGGTGTCCTCGCCTGCCCGGCGCTGTTGTGGCCGGGCATCCCGGGGGCCGTGCTCGGGGCCGTCATGGCCCAGCTCTACCTGCTCCTCGACTGCGTGGACGGCGAGGTCGCCCGCTGGAAGAAGCAGTTCTCGCTCAGCGGGGTCTGGCTCGACCGGGTCGGCGCCTACCTCACCGACGCCGCCGTGCTCGTCGGTTTCGGGCTGCGCGGTGCCGACGTCTTCGGCAGCGGCCGCATCGACTGGCTGTGGGCCTTCCTCGGCACGCTCGCCGCGCTCGGCGCGATCCTCATCAAGTCCGAGACCGACCTCGTCGGTGTCGCCCGGCACCAGGGCGGGCTGCCCGTCGTCAAGGAGGCGGCCGCCGAGCCGCGTTCCACGAAGGTGGCCTTCGCCCGCAAGGCGGCGGCGGCCCTCCAGTTCCACCGGCTGATCCTCGGCATCGAGGCCTCGCTGCTCATCATCGTGCTCGCGGTGATCGACCAGATCCGCGGCGACCTCTTCTTCACCCGCCTCGGGATCGCCGTGCTCGCCGCCATCGCGCTCGTGCAGACGCTGCTGCACCTCGTGTCGATCCTCGCATCGAGCCGGCTGAAGTGAAGCGGTTCGTGACGGGCGAACACGTGCGACGAGCGATATGAGCGCCGCGTCCCGGACGCAGGGAGATCCTGGACCCAGGGGCGCGAGAAGGAAGAGGAAGCAGGCATGAGTCAGTCCGCGCCGACGGTGGGCGCCGTCATCATCACTATGGGCAACCGGCCCGAGGAGCTGCGACTGCTCCTCGACTCGGTCGCCAAGCAGGAGGGCGAGCCCGTCCAGGTCGTCGTCGTCGGCAACGGCTCCCCGGTCCCCGAGGTGCCCGAGGGCGTCCGCACCGTGGAGCTGCCGGAGAACCTCGGCATCCCCGGGGGCCGCAACGTCGGGATCGAGGCGTTCGGCCCGGCCGGGCGCGAGGTCGACATCCTCCTCTTCCTCGACGACGACGGGCTCCTGGAACGGACCGACACCGCGGAGCTGTGCCGCGAGGCGTTCGCCGGGAACGAGAAGCTCGGCATCATCAGCTTCCGCATCGCCGATCCCGAGACCGGCGTCACGCAGCGCCGCCACGTACCGCGGCTGCGGGCCTCCGACCCGCTGCGCTCCTCCGAGGTCACGACGTTCCTCGGCGGCGCCAACGCGGTCCGCACCCGTGTCTTCGCCGAGGCCGGACTGCTGCCGGGGGACTTCTTCTACGCGCACGAGGAGACCGACCTCGCCTGGCGCGCCCTCGACGCCGGCTGGTCGATCGACTACCGGGCGGACATGGTGCTCCTGCACCCCACGACGGCCCCCTCGCGGCACGCGGTCTACCACCGCATGGTGGCCCGCAACCGGGTCTGGCTCGCGCGCCGCAACCTCCCGCTGCCCCTCGTCCCCGTCTACCTCGGCGTGTGGCTCCTGCTCACGCTCGCGCGGCGGCCGAACGGCGCGGCGCTACGGGCCTGGTTCGGCGGTTTCCGCGAGGGCTGGGCGAAGAGCTGCGGCCCGCGCCGCCCGATGCGCTGGCGCACGGTGTGGCGGCTCACCCGGCTGGGCCGTCCGCCGATCATCTGACACGCTGTCCCGCACACGACGTACCCCGGCGGTACCGGTGCCCCGGGCGCGCTCGCGCCCGGGGCACCGGCGGACCGCGGTCCCCGCAGATTTCCGCAGATCTCCGCAGACGAAGGTTCCCCCGTGAGTGACACAACGCAGGAGAAGGGCGCCCCGGTGAGCCCACCCACGCTCCCGCCCTCGCCCGACGAAGGGCTCAGCCGCCCCGAGCTGGCGGCGAAGTACGGGCTGACGGTGAGCGGCGCCCGGCCCGGGCTGCGCGCGTACATCCGTGAGCTGTGGGGCCGTCGCCACTTCATCCTGGCCTTCTCGCGGGCGAAGCTCACCGCCCAGTACAGCCAGGCGAAGCTCGGCCAGCTGTGGCAGGTCGCGACACCGCTGCTCAACGCGCTCGTCTACTTCTTCATCTTCGGGCTGCTGCTCGGGGCGCGGAAGGGCATCGACAAGGACATCTACATCCCCTTCCTCGTCACCGGCGTCTTCATCTTCTCCTTCACGCAGTCCTCGGTGATGGCGGGGGTACGGGCCGTCTCCGGGAACCTGGGCCTGGTCCGCGCCCTGCACTTCCCGCGTGCCTCGCTGCCCATCTCCTTCTCGCTCCAGCAGCTCCAGCAGCTCCTGTACTCGATGATCGTGCTGGTCGTGATCCTCTTCGCGACCGGCTGCTGGCCGAACATGCGGTGGCCGCTCGTCATCCCCGCGCTCGTGTTCCAGTTCGTCTTCAACACCGGGCTCGCGCTGATCTTCGCGCGCGCCGGGGCGAAGACCCCCGACCTCGCGCAGCTCATGCCGTTCGTGATGCGCACCTGGATGTACGCGTCGGGCGTCATGTTCAGCCTGCCCGCGATGCTCGCGGACAAGGACGTGCCGGGCTGGGTCAGCGACGTGCTCCAGTGGAATCCCACGGCCATCTACATGGACCTCATGCGGTACTCGCTCATCGACGGCTACGGCAGCGGCTACCTGCCGCCGCACGTGTGGGCCTTCGCGCTGGGCTGGGCGGTCGTCGTCGGGGCCCTCGGGTTCGTGTACTTCTGGAAGGCGGAAGAGAGGTACGGCCGTGGCTGAGGGACGCAACGCGGGCCGTGAGCACATGCCCACGGTGATCGCCGACGAACTGCACATCGTCTACCGGGTGCACGGGGCCAAGGGCGGCAAGGGCAGCGCCACGGCGGCGCTCAACCGCATCATCAAGCGCGGCGACTCGCCCGGAGTGCGCAAGGTGCACGCCGTGCGCGGGGTCTCCTTCACCGCGTACCGGGGCCAGGCCATCGGGCTCATCGGCTCCAACGGCTCGGGCAAGTCGACGCTGCTGCGGGCCATCGCCGGGCTGCTGCCCGCCGAGAGCGGCAAGGTCTACACGGACGGGCAGCCCTCGCTGCTCGGCGTCAACGCCGCCCTCATGAACGACCTCACCGGCGAGCGCAACGTGATCCTCGGCGGGCTCGCGATGGGCATGAGCCGCGACGAGGTCAAGGCCCGCTACCAGGAGATCGTGGACTTCTCGGGGATCAACGAGAAGGGCGACTTCATCTCGCTGCCGATGCGCACCTACTCCTCGGGCATGGCGGCCAGGCTCCGCTTCTCGATCGCGGCGGCCAAGGACCACGACGTCCTCATGATCGACGAGGCCCTCGCCACCGGTGACCGCTCCTTCCAGAAGCGCTCCGAGGCGCGGATCAGGGAGCTGCGCAAGGAGGCGGGCACCGTCTTCCTCGTGAGCCACAACAACAAGTCGATCCGCGACACGTGCGACCGCGTGCTGTGGCTGGAGCACGGGGAGCTGCGGATGGACGGGCCCACGGCCGAGGTGATGAAGGAGTACGAGAAGTTCACCAGTAAATAGCTGAAATGCCGTAAGGGCGCTTTTCATCCCTTCTTCGTGGCATCCGGAGCAAAAGCGGAACCCCTGCCGGACAAATCCGGCAGGGGTTCCGTCGTGTCCCGGCGGGGTGCGCGGATTATTCCCCGGGCACGGCCGAGCGGGTCAAAGATCAGTCAACTAAGTCGCGGGTCGGGAAGGTTGACGGCAATCGGTGTGTTCTTGTGACGTGCTGAACACCCCGCCGCGAGCGGTTGAGTTGTACAACGTAAGCTGTGCCGGTGCCGAATCGCGACGAGTGGTGCGATACCGCACAGGGGGACATGCTGCACCGAAACGCCTGGGCGGCGGCCGGGCGGCGTGTCCGAAATAGTGACTTTTGTGTGCGCAGTGTAGAACGGGAGATGTGACGGCATTGGCTACGGACGACCTCCGCCTCCACGCTGTACCCGCCGTCCCCGCGACGGGCGGCCGCCGATGAGCGCCCCCCGGGTCGCGGCGTCCGGCACCGGTGCGGCGCACGCCACCGCGACGGAGAACGCCACGCTCGGCAAGGCCGGAGCGGAGAACTTCCCGGTGGCGCCCTTCTTCGTGCCCAAGTCCTGGCGCGCCGACCTCATGGCCGTCTACGGCTTCGCGCGCCTCGTCGACGACATCGGCGACGGCGATCTCGCCCCCGGCGGTGCCGACGCCCGTTACCTCGACGTCCCCGAGGACCAGGCCGACGACAGGCTCGTCCTCCTCGACGCGCTGGAGACGGACCTCGCCCGCGTCTTCCGCTCCACCGGGACGCCGCACCACCCGCTCCTGCGCGCCCTGCGGCCCACCGTGCGCCGCTGCGGCCTGATCCCCGATCCCTTCGAGGCGCTCATCGGCGCCAACCGGCAGGACCAGAAGGTCAGCCGCTACGCCACCTGGGACGAACTGGCCGCCTACTGCGAGCTGTCGGCGAACCCGGTCGGGCGCCTCGTCCTCGGCCTCACGGGCACCGAGAGCGACGAGCGGCTGCGCCGCTCCGACGCCGTCTGCACCGGGCTCCAGCTCGTCGAGCACCTCCAGGACGTCGCCGAGGACCTGCGTCGCGACCGCGTCTACCTGCCCGCCGAGGACATGACGCGCTTTCACGTCACCGAGACGGACCTCGCCGCCCCCCGGGCGAGCGCGCAGGTCCGCGCCCTCATCGCCTTCGAGGCCGACCGCGCCCGCGCCCTGCTCGACGAGGGACTGCCCCTCGTCGCGAGCGTGCGCGGCCGCCTGCGGCTCCTGCTCGCCGGCTTCGTCGCAGGGGGCCGGGCGGCCCTCGCGGCGATCGCCGACGCGGGCAACGACGTACTCGCCACCACGCCGAAGCCCACCAAGGCCCGGCTGCTGCGCGAGATGGGAGCAGTACTGCGAGGAGAGGGGTGAGTCCGACGATGAAGGAGCAGGGCGTACTGCCCGCCGCGGTGAACGCCGCCTACGGCTACTGCGAGAGCGTCACAGGGGCCGAGGCGAAGAACTTCGCCTACGGCATCCGCCTGCTGCCCGGCGACAAGCGCCGCGCCATGTCGGCCGTCTACGCCTTCTCACGCCGCGTGGACGACATCGGCGACGGCACCCTGGCGCCGGAGGAGAAGACGCGACGGCTGAACGAGTGCCGCGAACTCCTGGAGCGCGTACGGGCCAAGGACGTGGCCGAGGACGACACCGACCCGGTCGCCGTCGCGCTCGCCGACACCGCGGGGCGCTTCCCCGTGCCGCTCGGCGCCCTCGACGAGCTGATCGACGGCGTCCTGATGGACGTACAGGGCCGCACCTACCGCACCTGGGACGAACTCGCGGACTACTGCCGCTGCGTCGCCGGGGCGATCGGCCGGCTCTCGCTCGGCATCTTCGGCGTACGGGTGGGCGCGCGCGACCGCGTGCGCGCCCCCGAGTACGCCAACACGCTCGGCCTCGCGCTCCAGCTGACCAACATCCTGCGCGACGTGCGCGAGGACGCGGGCAACGGCCGCACCTACCTGCCGGCGGAGGACCTCGACAAATTCGGTTGCTCCGCGGGCTTCGGCTCGGCGACGCTGCCCGAGGGCGCGGACTTCCCGGGCCTGGTCCACTTCGAGGTGCGGCGCGCCCGCGCGCTCTTCGACGAGGGCTACCGGCTGCTTCCCATGCTCGACCGGCGCGGCGGCGCCTGCGTCTCGGCGATGGCCGGGATCTACCACCGCCTCCTCGACCGCATCGAGCAGGACCCGGACGCCGTGCTGCGCGGCCGCGTCTCGCTGCCGGCCCGTGAGAAGGCGTACGTCGCCGTGCGCGGTCTCGCCGGGGTCGACGCCAAGGCAGCGGCGCGGCAGAGAGCCGGGGGACAACCATGACACGCAGGGCAGCGCGGCAGGGCCGCGCGAAAGCGCCCGTACCCGGTCACGACCGGGCAACCTCCGGGCTGAGGTCCGCGTCCCTCACTGCGCACGCCACCACCCCGGGGGCGGGCAGGGAGGACGCATGACCGAACAGGCCGATTCAGCCACCACCCCCACCGGCGGCGTGGGGCACGCCGTCGTCATCGGCGGCGGACTCGCCGGAGTGACCGCCGCGCTCGGACTCGCCGACGCCGGTGTCCGTGTCAGCCTCCTGGAGGGCAGGCCCCGCCTCGGCGGACTCGCCTTCTCCTTCCGGCGCGGCGACCTCACCGTCGACAACGGCCAGCACGTCTACCTGCGCTGCTGCACCGCCTACCAGCAGTTCCTGCACCGCATCGACGCCGCTCACCTCGCCCCCGTGCAGGACCGGCTCGACGTACCCGTCCTCGACGCCGACACCTGGCGCCTGGGACGACTGCGGCGCACCCAGGCACCCGTGCCCCTGCACCTCGCGGGCGGCCTCGCCACGTACCCCCACCTGAGCCTGAAGGAGCGGGCGTCCGTGGCGCGGGCAGCGCTCGCGCTGCGCCGCCTCGACCCCGCCGACCCCGCGCTCGACCGGCGCGACTTCGGCAGCTGGCTGCGCGAGCACGGGCAGAGCCCCCGTACCATCGCGGCCCTGTGGGACCTCGTCGGGGTCGCGACGCTCAACGCCCGCGCCGACGACTCGTCACTCGCGCTCGCCGCCAAGGTCTTCAGGACCGGGCTGCTCACCGAGCCGGGCGCCGCCGACATCGGCTGGGCCCGCGTCCCGCTCGGCGAACTCCACGACACCCTCGCCCGCCGCGCCCTCGACAAGGCCGGCGTCACCACCCGGCTGCGCGCCAGGGTGAGCGCCGTCGAGGCCGCCGAGGGGGGCGGCTGGCGGGTACGCACCGAGGACGCCGTGCTCGACGCGGACACCGTCGTGCTCGCCACGGCCCAGCACGAGGCCCACCAGCTGCTGCCCGAAGGGGCGCTCGACCACCCCGAGCACCTCACCGCGCTCGGCACCTCACCCATCCTCAACGTCCACGTCATCTACGACCGCAAGGTGCTGCGCCGGCCCTTCTTCGCCGCGCTCGGCAGCCCGGTGCAGTGGGTCTTCGACCGCACCGCGCCCTCCGGGCTCACCGGGCCGGGCCAGTACCTCGCGCTCTCGCAGTCGGCCGTCGGCGAGGAGATCGACGCGCCCGTCAGCACCCTGCGCGAGCGCTACCTGCCCGAGCTGGAGCGACTCCTGCCCGCCACGCGCGGCGCGGGAATCCGCGACTTCTTCGTCACCAGGGAACGCACGGCGACCTTCGACCCGGCCCCCGGAGGCAAGCGCCTGCGCCCCGGCAACACCACCCGCGCCCCCGGGATCTACCTCGCCGGGGCGTGGACCGACACCGGCTGGCCCGCCACGATGGAGGGCGCCGTGCGCAGCGGCAGCGACGCGGCACGCGCGGCGCTCGCCGCTCTCGGCCGCACCGGCGCGCACCTCTTCCACTTCCAGGAGGCGGCATGAGCACCCAGGCCCCGGCCGACCGGACGCCGCTCAACACCCCCAAGACCAGCACCGCGAACAGAGGAGAGAAGAACGTGCCGACTGTGCCCTCGGCCGAAGCCGCCGCCGACGCCCCGGACGTGACCGCGCTCGTCGAGCGCAGCCGTGCCCTCGTCACGCCGGTGCTGCGGTCCGCCGTGGACCGGCTCGCGCCGCCCATGAACACGGTGTCCGCCTACCACTTCGGCTGGACCGACGCCGAGGGCAGGCCCACGTCGGGCGACGGCGGCAAGGCCGTGCGCCCCGCCCTCGCGCTCATCTCCGCCGAGGTCACAGGGGCGAGCGCCGAGACCGGCGTGCCGGGCGCCGTCGCCGTGGAACTCGTGCACAACTTCTCCCTGCTGCACGACGACCTCATGGACGGCGACGAACAGCGCCGCCACCGCGACACCGTCTGGAAGGTCCACGGCCCCGCGCAGGCCATCCTCGTCGGTGACGCGCTCTTCGCCCTCGCCAACGAGGTCCTCCTCGAACTCGGCACCCCCGAGGCCGGACGCGCCACCCGCCGCCTCACCCGTGCCACGCGCGCCCTGATCGACGGTCAGGCCCAGGACATCTCCTACGAGCACCGCGACCGCGTCACGGTCGAGGAGTGCCTGGAGATGGAGGGCAACAAGACCGGTGCCCTGCTCGCCTGCGCCGCCTCCATCGGCGCCGTGCTCGGCGGCGCCGACGAGGACACCGCCGACACCCTGGAGCGCTACGGCTACCACCTCGGGCTCGCCTTCCAGGCCGTGGACGACCTCCTCGGCATCTGGGGCGACCCCGAGGCCACCGGCAAGCAGACCTGGAGCGACCTGCGCCAGCGCAAGAAGTCGCTGCCCGTCGTCGCCGCGCTCGCCGCGGGCGGCCCGGCCTCCGACAAGCTCGCCGAACTGCTCGCCGCCGACGCGGCGGCCACCGGACCCGACTCCTTCTCGGAGGAGGAGTTCGCCGCCCGCGCCGCCCTCATCGAGCAGGCCGGGGGCCGCGAGTGGACCTCGCAGGAGGCACGCCGGCAGTTCGACATCGCCATCGGGGCCCTCGACAGCGTCCCGATGCCTCCCCACGTGCGGGCGTCCTTCGTGGCGCTCGCGGACTTCGTCGTCGTACGAAAGAGATGATCACCATCAGACGGACATGCCAGCGATGACGCGCAGTCGCCGACCGGTGCGGCCCGCCCGACGTCCCCGCCCCCTGCCGGCGGACGCCGGGCGGGCCGCGGCTCCGGCCGACGGCGGACCCACAGCAGATGATCGAGACTGCACGAAGGGGAAGCCATGACAGCGACGACCGATGGAAGCACCGGGGCGGCGACGCCCCCGGCTACCACGGCCAGTGCTCCTTTGCACCTCAGCCCCGAGGCGAGTGAAGCCCACGAGGCCACCGCCCGCGCCACCCGGCGAGCCGTGGACTTCCTCCTCGCCCGGCAGAGTGACGAGGGCTGGTGGAAGGGCGATCTCGCCACCAACGTCACTATGGACGCCGAGGACCTCCTGCTGCGGCAGTTCCTCGGCATCAGGGACGAGGCCACGACCCAGGCCGCCGCGCTCTTCATCCGTGGGGAGCAGCAGGAGGACGGCACCTGGAACACCTTTTACGGCGGTCCGGGCGACCTGTCGGCCACCATCGAGGGGTACGTCGCGCTGCGCCTCGCCGGGGACAGCCCCGACGCGCCGCACATGCGCAAGGCGTCCGCCTTCGTCCGCGCCCAGGGCGGGGTCGCCCGCGCCCGGGTCTTCACGCGGATCTGGCTCGCCCTCTTCGGCTGGTGGAAGTGGGAGGACCTGCCGGAGATGCCTCCGGAGCTGATGTTCTTCCCCAAGTGGGCCCCGCTCAACATCTACGACTTCGGCTGCTGGGCCCGCCAGACGATCGTGCCCCTCACCGTCGTGTGCGCCCAGCGCCCGGTACGGCCCGCGCCCTTCGCGCTCGAAGAGCTGCACACCGACCCTGCCGACCCCAACCCGGCGCAGCCCGCGCCGCCCGTGGCCAGCTGGGACAACGTCTTCCACAAGCTCGACAAGATGCTCCACGGCTACCGCAAGGTCGCCCCGCGCCGCGTGCGCGAGGCCGCGATGCGCGCCGCCGCCACCTGGATCGTCGAGCGCCAGGAGAACGACGGCTGCTGGGGCGGCATCCAGCCCCCCGCGGTCTACTCGATCATCGCCCTGCACCTGCTCGGCTACGACCTCGACCACCCCGTGCTGCGCGCCGGACTCGAATCGCTCGACCGCTTCGCGGTCTGGCGCGAGGACGGCGCCCGCATGATCGAGGCCTGCCAGTCCCCGGTCTGGGACACCTGCCTGGCCACCGTCGCGCTCGCCGACGCGGGCGTCGCCGCCGACCATCCGCAGATGATCAAGGCCGCCGACTGGATGCTCGCCGAGCAGATCGTGCGCCCGGGCGACTGGGTCGTGCGCCGGCCCGACCTGCCGCCGGGCGGCTGGGCCTTCGAGTTCCACAACGACAACTACCCGGACATCGACGACACCGCCGAGGTGGTCCTCGCGCTGCGCCGCGTCGCCCACCCCGACGCGACGCGGGTCGACAAGGCCGTGCGCCGCGCCGTCGACTGGAACGCCGGGATGCAGTCGAAGAACGGGGCCTGGGGCGCCTTCGACGCCGACAACACCAGCCCCTTCCCCAACCGGCTGCCGTTCAGCGACTTCGGCGAGGTCATCGACCCGCCGTCCGCCGACGTCACCGCGCACGTCGTCGAGATGCTCGCCGAGGAGGGCCTCGCCCACCACCCGCGCACCCGGCGCGGCGTCCAGTGGCTGCTGGAGAACCAGGAGAGCAACGGTTCCTGGTTCGGCCGCTGGGGCGTCAACTACGTGTACGGGACCGGGGCCGTCGTCCCCGCGCTCGTCGCGGCCGGCATTCCCGCCTCGCACCCGGCGATCCGCCGCTCCGTCGCCTGGCTCGGCCAGGTGCAGAACGAGGACGGCGGCTGGGGCGAGGACCTGCGCTCGTACCAGGACACCGCCTGGCACGGCCGCGGGCACTCCACCGCCTCGCAGACCGCCTGGGCGCTGCTCGCGCTGCTCGCGGCCGGTGAGCGGGACTCGGAAGAGGTGCGCCGCGGAATCGCGTACCTTGTCGAGACCCAGACCGAGGACGGCACCTGGGACGAACCCTGGTTCACCGGGACCGGCTTCCCCTGGGACTTCACCATCAACTACCACTTGTACCGGCAGGTGTTTCCCGTGACGGCGCTCGGCCGTTACCTCAACGGCACTGGCCCTGGGGAGAACTGATGGCACAGGCCCCCGGAACCGGGACCGATCCCGGATCAGCACCGCTGCTCGTCGCCTGCGCGCTCGGCATCGAGCACTTCGCGCTGCGCAGCGGCGGGGGCCGCACCCTGCGGCAGGCCGGCGGCGCGGTGTCCGTGCTGCGCACGGGCATGGGGCCCAGGGCCGCGGAGCGCGCCGTCGAGCGCGCGCTCCGGGCCGCACCCCCCACGACCGCCGTCCTCGCCACCGGGTTCTGCGCCGGGCTCGTCCCCGGAATGCACCCCGGCGACCTCGTGGTCGCCGAACGCACCGAGGACGCGGCCGGCTCCACCTCGTGTACGGCGAGCGAAGTGCTCGCCGCCGCGCTCGCCCGTACCATCCCGGGGCGCACCGTGCACACAGGTGTGCTCGCCGGATCGGACCACGTGGTGCGCGGCCCCGAGCGGGCGACGCTGCGCGAGACGGGTGCCGTCGCTGTGGACATGGAGTCCGCCGCGACGTTGCGCACGGCCCGCGCGGTGTCCGCCACCACCACCCGGCCGGTGGCCGCCGTCCGGGTGGTGGTGGACGCACCGGAACACGAACTCGTCCGTATCGGCACGGTGAGCGGGGGAATATCTGCCTTCCGTGTACTCCGTGCCGTCCTCCCTGCTTTCTCTGAATGGCACCGTACTTTTCTGCTCCCCAGGAGGTGAGCCAGATGGCCATGCCGCTTCGCCAGACCATCAGGATCGGGACGTATCTGATGGAACAGAAGCTCCGCAAGCGGGAGAAGTTCCCGCTCATCGTCGAGCTTGAACCGCTCTTCGCGTGCAACCTGAAGTGCGAGGGCTGCGGCAAGATCCAGCACCCTGCGGGAGTCCTCAAGCAGCGCATGCCGGTGGCCCAGGCCGTCGGCGCTGTCCTGGAGTCCGGCGCCCCGATGGTCTCCATCGCGGGTGGCGAACCCCTCATGCACCCGCAGATCGACGAGATCGTGCGCCAGTTGGTGGCCAAGCGGAAGTACGTCTTCCTCTGCACCAACGCGATGCTGCTGCGCAAGAAGATCGAGAAGTTCACCCCCTCGCCGTACTTCGCCTTCGCCGTGCACATCGACGGCCTCAAGGAGCGGCACGACGAGTCGGTCGCCAAGGAAGGCGTCTTCGACGAGGCCGTCGCGGCGATCAAGGAGGCCAAGCGCCGCGGCTTCCGCGTCACGACCAACTCGACCTTCTTCAACACCGACACCCCGCAGACCGTCATCGAGGTGCTCGACTTCCTCAACGACGAACTCCAGGTCGACGAGATGATGATCTCGCCCGCCTACGCCTACGAGAAGGCTCCCGACCAGGAGCACTTCCTCGGCGTGACGCAGACCCGCGAGCTGTTCAAGAAGGCGTTCGCCGGCGGCAACCGGCAGCGCTGGCGCCTCAACCACTCGCCGCTCTTCCTCGACTTCCTGGAAGGCAAGCAGGACTTCGACTGCACCGCCTGGGCGATCCCGAACTACTCCCTCTTCGGCTGGCAGCGCCCCTGCTACCTCATGAGCGACGGCTACGTGCCCACGTACCGGCAGCTCATCGAGGAGACCGACTGGGACAAGTACGGGCGCGGCAAGGACGAGCGCTGCGACAACTGCATGGCGCACTGCGGCTACGAGCCGACCGCCGTCATGGCCACGATGGGCTCCCTCCAGGCCTCGCTGCGCGCCGCCCGCGAAACGATCGCGGGCAACCGCTCCTGACCGTGACGGGCCGCGCCCGTTCCGAGAGGCCACCACGCGGCCCCGGCCTCGCACTGCGAGGCCGGGGCCCCGTGCCTGGCGCTCCGGTGCGCCGCGCGGCCCCGCGCACGTATCCCGCCGACCCGACCGGGCCGGACGTCCGAAGAGAGAGGGCCCGAACGTGACACTGCTCGAAAGCATCCGGGGGCCGCGCGACCTCAAGGCCCTTGGCAGCGACCGGCTGCCCGAACTGGCCGCGGAGATCCGGGAGTTCCTGATCCAGGCGGTCGCCAGGACCGGCGGCCACCTCGGCCCCAACCTCGGGGTCGTCGAGCTGACCATCGCCCTGCACAGGGTCTTCGACTCACCGCACGACCGCGTCCTGTGGGACACCGGGCACCAGGCGTACGTGCACAAACTCCTCACCGGGCGGCAGGACTTCTCCAAGCTGCGCTCCAAGGGCGGCCTCTCCGGCTACCCCTCGCGCGCCGAGTCCGCGCACGACGTCATCGAGAACAGCCACGCCTCGACCGTGCTCGGCTGGGCCGACGGGCTCGCCAAGGCGCGCGACCTGCGCGGCGAGGACACCCACGTCGTCGCCGTCACCGGGGACGGGGCGCTCACGGGCGGCATGGCCTGGGAGGCGCTCAACAACATCGCCGCGGCCAAGGACCGCCCCCTCGTCCTCGTCGTCAACGACAACGAGCGCTCCTACGCGCCCACGATCGGCGGCCTCGCGCACCACCTCGCGGCGCTGCGCACCACCGACGGCTACGAGAGGGTCCTGGCCTGGGGCAAGGAGGTGCTCGACCGCACCCCGGTCGTCGGCAAGCCGCTCTACGAGTCGCTGCACGGCGCGAAGAAGGGCTTCAAGGACGCCTTCGCCCCGCAGGGCCTCTTCGAGGACCTCGGCCTGAAGTACCTCGGCCCCATCGACGGCCATGACATCGCGGCCCTGGAATCGGCGTTCGCCAGCGCCAAGCGCTTCGGCGGGCCCGTCATCGTGCACGTCATCACCGAGAAGGGCCGCGGCTACGAGCCCGCCCTCGCCAATGAGGCGGACCGTTTCCACACGGTGGGCGCGATCGACCCGCTCACCGCCGAGGCGCTCACGCCCTCCGCGGGGCCCTCCTGGACGGCGGTCTTCGGCGAGGAGCTGGTACGGATCGCCGAGGAGCGGCACGACGTCGTCGCGCTCACCGCGGCGATGCTCGACCCCGTGGGCCTCACGCCCTTCGCCGAGCGCTTCCCCGAGCGGATCTGGGACGTCGGCATCGCCGAGCAGCACGCCACCGTATCGGCCGCCGGACTCGCGACCGGGGGACTGCACCCCGTCGTCGCCGTCTACGCGACCTTCCTCAACCGGGCCTTCGACCAGCTCCTCATGGACGTCGCGCTGCACAAGTGCGGAGTCACCTTCGTCCTGGACCGGGCCGGGGTCACCGGCACCGACGGCGCCTCGCACAACGGCATGTGGGACATGTCGGTGCTCCAGGTGGTGCCCGGGCTGCGCATCGCGGCCCCGCGCGACGCGAGCGAACTGCGCGCCCAGCTGCGCGAGGCGGTCGCCGTCGACGACGCCCCGACCCTCGTGCGCTTCCCCAAGGAGACGGTGGGCGCCGACCTCCCGGCACTGCGCCGCGAGGGCGGACTCGACGTGCTCGCCGAGGACGCGGGGGACGAGGAGGAGGCCGACGTCCTCTTCGTCTCGGTCGGTGTCATGGCGCCCGTGTGCCTCGCCGCGGCCGCGCTCCTGCGCGAGCGCGGCATCCGCTCGACCGTCGTGGACCCGCGCTGGGTCAAGCCCGTCGACGCCGCCGTCGCCCCGCTCGCCGCGCGGCACCGGGTGGTCGCCGTCGTCGAGGACAACAGCCGTACCTCCGGGGTCGGCGCCGCGGTCTCCGTGGCCCTCGCCGACGCCGAAGTCGACGTCCCGGTACGCCACTTCGGTATCCCCGAGCAGTTCCTGCCGCACGCCAAGCGCGGCGAGCTGCTCGCCGACCTCGGCCTCACCCCGGTGGAGATCGCCGGACGCATCGGGGCCCACCTGGCCCGTAAGGAGAAGACGCAAGGATGACCACCGGCACGACGGACGCAGCGGCTCCCGAGGGCGAGGGCGCGCGGGGCAAGGGCTTCGACCTCAACGGCCTGCTCGCCGCGCGCGGCCGCGAGCGCTACGAGCTGCACACCAAGCACCTCAACCACCAGCTGCCGCGCATGCTGCACACGATCGGCTTCGACAAGTACTACGAGCGCGGCGAGGGCGCCCACTTCTGGGACGACCAGGGGCAGGACTACCTCGACATGCTCGCGGGTTTCGGGGTCATGGGGCTCGGCCGCCACCACCCCGTCGTCCGCCAGGCGCTGCACGACGTGCTCGACGCCCAGCTCGCCGACCTCACCCGCTTCGACTGCCAGCCACTGCCCGGGCTGCTCGCCGAGAAGCTGCTGAGTCACAGCCCGCACCTGGACCGGGTCTTCTTCGGCAACAGCGGGACCGAGGCCGTCGAGACGGCGCTCAAGTTCGCTCGCTTCGCGACCGGCCGCAAGCGCGTCCTCTTCTACGACCACGCCTTCCACGGCCTCACCACGGGTTCGCTCTCGGTCAACGGCGAGAAGGGCTTCCGCGAGGGCTTCGCGCCGCTGCTCCCGGACACGGCGCTCCCCGTCGGGGACCTCTCGGCGCTGGAGCGCGAGCTGCGCAAGGGCGACGTGGCCGGGCTCATCATCGAGCCGATCCAGGGCAAGGGCGTGACCGAGACCCCGCCCGGCTACCTCAAGGCCGCGCAGGACCTGCTGCGCAAGCACAAGGCGCTGCTCATCGCCGACGAGGTGCAGACCGGTCTCGGGCGCACCGGGGACTTCTACGCCTACCAGCACGAGGAGGGCGTCGAACCCGACCTCGTGTGCGTCGCGAAGTCGCTCTCGGGCGGCTACGTGCCGGTGAGCGCGACGCTCGGCAAGGAGTGGATCTTCAAGAAGGTCTACTCCTCGATGGACCGTGTCCTCGTCCACTCCGCGAGCTTCGGCGCCAACGCGCAGGCGATGGCCGCGGGTCTCGCCGTGCTGCACGTCATGGAGGACGAGAACATCGTCGCGAACGCGCGCCGCACGGGGGACTACCTCAAGCAGCGCCTGACCGACCTGATCCCGAAGTACGAGATGCTCGCCGACGTCCGCGGACGCGGCCTCATGATCGGCATCGAGTTCGGCCGCCCCGACTCGCTCAAGCTGCGCAGCCGCTGGGCGATGCTCCAGGCCGCGCGCAAGGGCCTGTTCGCGCAGATGGTCGTGGTGCCGCTGCTCCAGAAGCACCGCATTCTCACGCAGGTCTCCGGGGACCACCTCGAAGTCATCAAGCTCATCCCGCCGCTCGTGATCGACGAGAAGGACGCGGACCGCTTCGTGGACGCCTTCACCGCGGTCATGGACGACGCGCACAACGGCGGGCTCATGGGCGATTTCGCGAAGAACATCGTGAAGCAGGCGGTGGCCCACCGCTGAGCACGGCGCCGCCGAGCGCTTTTGCCTCTCGGGCAAGAAATTTGCCCGAGAGGCATGACGGTGGCTGAATGGAGGCATGAGCACCGAGCCCGGGGGCCCGCCCGAAGAACTCGCCGTCGCCCCGCACCTGCGGGAACTGCGCCGCCGCGCGGGCCTCACCCTGGAGGCCGCGGCCAAGGCCGCGAATCTCTCCCCGGCCCACCTCTCCCGCCTGGAGACCGGCCGCAGGCAGCCGAGCCTGCCGATGCTGCTCGCACTGGCCCGTACCTACGGTACGACGGTCTCCGAACTCCTCGGCGAGACCCCCGCGGGACCCGGATCGGTCGTGCGCGCGGGCGCGATGGAACCCACCGACGCGGGCGGCTGGACGTACTGGCAGGCCGGCGGCCCGGGCCGCGCGATGCAGGCGCTGCGCGTACGGGTCCCGTACGGCAGTCAGGGCGACATCGTGCGCGTGCACCCGGGCGAGGAGTGGCTGCACGTCCTGACCGGACGCCTGCGGCTGCGCCTCGGCGACAGCGCGCACCTGCTCGGACCGGGTGACAGCGCCCACTTCGACTCGCTCACCCCGCACCGCATCGCCGCCGCCGACCCGGACGGCACGGTGCTCCTCTTCGTCCACACGCTCTTGCAGAGCCCGCACGGCGCGCTCTGCCTCGGCGACGTCCACCCAGGAGGCGCGTAATGCCAGAGAACGACAGCGGGGTCAGGCCGGAGACCGGCGGCGGGGTGCTGCCGGAGGGCGACAGCGGGGTCGGGCCGGAGGGCGGCGGCGAAGAGGCCGCGCCGGGCGAGAACGGCACCATCCGCCGTTTCGTCGAGGACAAGATCCCCACCGGCCTGTGGGTCCGCGTCTTCGTCTACGTCGTCGCGGCGCACGGCGTCGCCGCCTTCCTCTACCTGCTCTTCGTGCTGGGCGCGAAGAACCAGTGAGGGAGGCGGGCGGTGCGCCCCCCGGCGGGGACGCACCCCGTTGTTCTGTGTCCGCCTACTCCACGAGCCGCTCCCGGAGCCGCTCGCGCAGGGCGTCGTCGAGGCCCAGGACCTCGCCGAAGTAGCGGTCCCTGCCGCCCCAGTGCGTGTCGATCGTCTCGAAGGCCGCGCGCAGGTAGCTCGCCCGGGCGGCGAAGAGCGGGTCGAGGAGTTCGGCGACCTCGGGGGTCGTCGGCGGGGCGGCGTCCTTGCCGCGCGAGACGCGGTAGCGGCGGTGGCGCGCGTTCGACTTGAGGTAGTCCTCCTCGATCGCCTCCTCCTCGACGCCCACGGCGAGCAGCACGAGCGCGATCGAGGTGCCCGCCCTGTCCTTGCCCGCCGCGCAGTGCAGCAGCGCGGGCACGCTGTCCTCGGCGAGCGCCCGCAGCAGCCGCCCGTGCTCGGCGGTGCGCTCCTTGATCAGCTGCCGGTAACTCGCCTCCATACGGGCCTCGGCGCGTCCCTCGCCGAGCGCGGCCCGCAGCTGGTCCACCTCGCCGTCGCGCACGATCCGCCAGAACTCCGCGCCCTCCGCCGGGTCGTTGAGCGGCAGGTGCACGTTGCGCACGCCGGGCAGGTCGACGTCGGGGCCTTCGAGGGCGCGGTCGGCGGCGTTGCGGAAGTCGAAGACCGAGTGGAGGCCGAGCCCCGAGAGAAAGACGGTGTCCTCCGGGGTCGCATGGGCGAGGTGGCCGCTGCGGAAGAGGACGCCGCCGCGGGTGCGGCGGCCGTCGTGCGTGGGCAGCCCGCCCACGTCGCGGAAGTTGCGGACGGCGCTCAGCACGGGCTCTTCCGGCCCTGCCTGCGCGGTGACGACGGGCTCGGGCGCGGTCCCCGGGGACGGCTGCGTCACGGGACTCCTTCCGGTGGGCCGCCGGCGCGGCTCGTCGGCGGGCTCGCGGTGCCGAGACTGGCACGGACCGCGGGGCCCGGCAAGGTACCGGAGCCGCGGAGAACGCCGAGGTGAGCAGCGTCATAGCGGTGACGGACGGTGCCGGGAGGGGGCCGCGGGCCGGGCGGGCCGTTTCCGCAGCGAGCGCTGTACGTCCGGTTCTGTCCGTATCGGGTCGTTTCTACGGAGAGTGACGGAAATCCGCGCAATGGATCACTAAATGTGATGTGCACCGCAAAGGGGCTGCTTGTCCGGCGTGTCGCGTTGCCTTTACGGTCGCCACCAGTCCGGTCGGAACGCCGAATCCTGCCGCCGCCCCGGACTCTCACGCTCACTCACACCCGTACCGGCAGGAGCGGGGGACCCGCACGCTTCACGCCGTCCCTGGTCCCCGTGGGACGGCTCGGGGTGAAGTCGCCGCGCGCGCCGCGCCGGTGGCCGGGCAGCTCCAGCCCGAACCCGACAGCTCACCCCGCAGGCGACGGAGAAGGAACCCGCATGTCCGCCACGGCCAACCGCCGCTCGTTCACCCGTCGCCTCGCGCTGCTCGGCACCACCGGTGCCGCAGCCGTGGCACTCCCGCTCACCGCCATCGGCGGGGCCCACGCCGCGAGCCCCGCGAAGGACACCACCTACACCGTCAAGGCCGGTGACACGCTCATCAAGATCGCCAAGAAGGAGAAGGTCTCCGGCGGCTGGAAGAAGCTCTACGAGCAGAACAAGGGCACCATCGGCGCCAACCCGGGCATCATCAAGCCCGGTTCGAAGCTCGTCGTGAAGAAGGCGGCCGCCCCGGCCCCCGCCGCCAAGAAGGCGACCGAGGGCACCGGCTGGACCGCGCCCGTCGACGGCGTCAAGGGCGGCGGCTACGGCCGCAACGGCAGCCTGTGGTCGCACGGCCACACCGGCGCCGACTTCCCGTGAACACCGGCACCCCGATCAAGGCCGTCGCCTCCGGCACGGTCATCACGGCGGGCTGGGGCGGCGCCTACGGCAACCAGATCGTCATCAAGCACGCCGACGGGCACTACAGCCAGTACGCCCACCTCTCGGCGTTCAAGGTCTCGGCCGGCCAGAGCGTCACCGAGGGCCAGCAGATCGCCCTCTCCGGCGCGACCGGCAACGTGACCGGGCCGCACCTGCACTTCGAGATCCGCACCGGCCCCGCGTACGGGAGCGACATCAACCCGCTCACCTTCCTCGCGCAGCACGGCGTCAACGCCTGAGCCGCACCCGCGCGAACCGTGGCGGCCCGCCCCTTGCCCAAGGGGCGGGCCGCCACGGCCGTTTCGGGACACGACCCCCAAGGAGTCCTGTTTATTCCATAGTTGGGTCTTTCTTGACCGGTGGTCTTTCTCACTCCGTGTCACCCCCTCCCTACGGTGGCGTAAGTATGGTGTAAAGGTGAAGGATGCCGAGGTGGCACGAGAAGCGAGGATTCCCAGCAGCAAGGCCCTCCCCGTCGAGGGCACCGTGACGTCCTACGTGGCCGTGGGCGACAGCTTCACCGAGGGCGTCGGCGACCCCGGGCCCGACGGGCTCTTCACCGGCTGGGCCGACCGCCTCGCCGTCCAGCTCGCCGACCGGCTCCCCGAGCGCTCCGCCTTCCGCTACGCCAACCTCGCCGTACGCGGCAAGCTCCTCGACCAGATCGCCGAGGACCAGGTGCCCCGCGCGGCCGCGCTCGCCCCCGACCTCGTCTCCTTCGTCGCGGGCGGCAACGACGTCCTGCGCCCCGGCACCGACCCCGACGACCTCGCCGAACGCTTCGAGAAGGCCGTCGGGACGCTCTCCGCCGCCGCGGGCACCGTCATGATCGCGACCGGCTTCGACACGCGTGACACGCCTGTCCTGCGCCACCTGCGGGGCAAGATCGCCACGTACAACGCGCACGTACGCGCCGTCGCCGACCGCCACGGCTGCCTCGTCCTGGACCTGTGGGCCCTGCGCTCGGTCCGCGACCGCCGCGCCTGGGACAGCGACAGGCTCCACCTCGGCCCCGAGGGCCACACCCGCGTCGCCCTGCGCGCGGCCCAGCTGCTCGGCCTCGACGTTCCCGCCGACCCCGAGCAGCCCTGGCCCCCGCTGCGCCCGCGCGGCACCTTCGAGGAGCGCCGCGACGACATCGCCTGGGCCCGCGAGTACCTCGTCCCCTGGATCGGCCGCCGCCTGCGCGGCGAGTCGTCGGGCGACCACGTCCACGCCAAGCGCCCGGACCTGCTCCCGCTGTAGCCGGGGACGGGGCCCTTTTCCGCCGGCGGGGCGGGCCCCCGGACCCTCCGGCGGATACGCGAGCGAGCCCGGCCGCATCCGTGCCCTCCGGCGGAACGAAATCCAGCCCCTCCGGCGTTTGAGGAGCGGGGGCTCGGGGGCGGAGCCCCCGCAAGGCCCACCCGGCGGGCGCCGAGCCACGACACCGGCCGAGTATTGACACGTACCGCCCCGGAATCCCGCACCCGAGGAGACACCCGTGCCCCCCACCCGCCGCTTTCCCACGCCGCTGGCCTTCGGGGCCGACCCGAGCGGCGCCCGCATGGCCCGTATCCGCCGCTCCCCGCACTTCGACCCCGCCAAGGGCGTCTTCACCAACCCGGAGGGCCCCGCGGGCGAGACGACGGGCGGCGCCCCCACGCCGGACCGCAAGGAACTCCTCCGTACCTACTTCCGCTCCGAGGACCGCGCCCGCCGCGCCCCCTCGGGCGTCCTCCCCGTGCACCCCACGAGCCTCGCCGACCTCGCGCGCCCCCCGCGCGGCGGCCTGCGCGTCACCTGGGCGGGGCACTCCTCGGTGCTCACCGAGATCGACGGCGCCCGCATCCTCTTCGACCCGGTGTGGGGCGAGCGCTGCTCCCCCTTCTCCTTCGCCGGGCCCAAGCGCCTGCACCCCGCCCCCTTCCCGCTCGCCGCGCTCGACCGCGTCGACGCCGTGGTCATCTCGCACGACCACTACGACCACCTCGACCTGCCCTCGATCCGCGCGCTCGCCGCGCGCGGCACGACCTTCGTCGTCCCGCTCGGCATCGGCGCCCATCTGGAGCGCTGGGGCGTGCCCGACGCGCTCGTACGGGAGCTGGACTGGCACGAGTCGACGGAGCTGGCCGGGGTGCGGCTGACCGCGACGCCCGCCCGGCACTTCTGCGGCCGCGGCCTGCGCAACACGCAGCACACGCTGTGGGCCTCGTGGGTCGTCGCCGGGTCCGAGCACCGTGTCTTCCACAGCGGGGACACCGGTTACTTCCCCGGCTTCGCCGACATCGGCCGCGCGCACGGCCCCTTCGACGTCACGATGATCCAGCTCGGTGCCTACAGCGAGTACTGGCCCGACATCCACATGACCCCCGCCGAGGCGCTGCGCGCCCACGGGGACCTGGGCGGCGGCGTCCTCCTGCCGATCCACTGGGGCACCTTCAACCTCGCGCCGCACCCGTGGGCCGAGCCCGCCGAGTGGACGAAGGACCTCGGTGACGCCTCCGGCTCCCGTATCGCCTTCCCGCGCCCGGGCCAGCCCTTCGAGCCCGCGGGCGAGCTGCCCGCCGAGCCGTGGTGGCGTGCCGTCTCGCTCCCGCTCAGGCGGCACTGGGAGACCTCCGTACCCGTCGACGCCGCCCCGCGCACCGACGGCGAGCCGACGCAGGGCCCGCCGCTCGGCCTCGCCGCCGACCGGTGAGCACGGCCCCTGCCCCGCGTCCCGGTGCGGCCCCGCTTCCGGGCGCCGTCCCCGCCGAGGGCGACGCCTTTCGCGGCGACTGCCCGGGACGCACGGTCCTCGACCACGTGACGAGCCGGTGGGGCGTGCTCATCCTCGCCTCGCTGCGGGCGGGCCCGCTGCGCTTCTACGAACTGCGGGACCGCATCGGCGGCATCAGCGAGAAGATGCTCTCGCAGAACCTCCGCGTCCTCGGCCGCGACGGCCTCGTGGACCGTGAGGTGGAGCCCGTCGTGCCGCCGAAGGTGAGCTACGCCCTGACCCCGCTCGGCGCGGAACTCGCCGTCCCGTTGCAGAGCCTCGTCGACTGGATCGCCACCCGTACCCCGGACATCGTGACCGCCCAGCGGTGCCACGACGCGGGGGCGGGGGAGCACTGAGGGAGACAGGGGACTGTGAGGTGCGTCACGCCCTCCCCGTCCCCTGATTCCCTCGCCAGCGCGCCTACGCCGGGGGAGGGGGCTTACCTGTAGGTAGGGGCTTACCCGGGGTGAGCCCGCAGCTCTACCGTCCTTCGCGTGAACGAGATCACTGCCGACATCTGGACGGACGTCGTCTGCCCCTGGTGCTTCATCGGGAAGCGCCGCTTCGAGCGGGCGCTCGCCGCCCTGGACGCGCCGGAGCGGGTACGGGTCCGCTGGCGGAGCTTCGAACTCGACCCCGCCGCCCTCCGCGTCACCGACGAGACCATCCCCGCGCGCATGTGGCGACGGCAGGGCATCCGGCCCGACGAGGCCGCGCGACTGCTCGCCGGGGTGAGCGCGCAGGCCGCGGCCGAGGGGCTCACGTACCGCCTCGACCGGGCCCGCCCCTGCAACACCTTCGACGCCCACCGCCTCGTCCACCACGCGGCGGATGCCGGGCTCGCCGAGCCCTTCCAGGAACGCCTGATGCGCGCCTACACCGCCGAGGGCGCCTCGGTGGGCGACCACGCGACGCTCCTGACCCTCGCCGGGGAGGCGGGCCTCGCCGCCGGTCCCGCCGCCGCGGTACTCGCGGGCGGCGCGTACGCGCAGGACGTACGCGCCGACGAGGAGCTGGCCGCGCGGCTCGGCGTCGGCGGGGTGCCCGCCTTCGTCATCGCGGGACAGCCACCGCTCGCGGGCGCCCAGCCCACCACCGTCCTCGCCGCGCTCCTGCGCCGCGCCGGACTCTGAACGGCGGGCCCCACCGCGTTCCCCCCCGCCCGTGGTGCCGCGCCCCGCCGCCCCGCCCCGCCGTACTCCCGCCGACCGGCATGCCCGCGCTCTCTTCGCGCCGCTCCCTCGCTCCTCCCACCGGTTGGTTCCTCCCGAGAAAGCACTCCCATGCCCTTGACCCGTCCTTCCGCCCCGCGACCCGGCCTCGTCCTCCTCGTGTGCTGCCTCGCGCAGTTCCTCGTCACGCTCAGCGTGGCCATCGTCAATGTGGCGCTGCCCGACATCCAGCGCGGGCTCGGCTTCAGCGCCGAGAGCCTGCAATGGGTCGTCAACGCCTACACGGTGACCTTCGCCGGTTTCCTGCTCCTCGGCGGCCGGATCGCCGATCTCCTCGGGCGGCGCAGGGTCTTCCTCGCGGGGGTCGTCCTCTTCGCCCTCGCGAGCCTGGTGGGCGGACTGAGCCAGAATGCGGGGACCCTCGTCGCCGCGCGGGCCGCCCAGGGTCTCGCCGCCGCCGTGATCGCGCCCACGACGCTCGCCGTGCTCGGCACGAGCTTCACCGAACCGCGGCGGCGCCACCGTGCCTTCGGTGCCTGGGGCGCGGTCTCGGGGGCCGGTGGCGCTTTCGGCGCGCTCGCCGGGGGAGCGCTCACGGACGCCCTGTCCTGGCGCTGGGTGCTCTTCGTCAACGTGCCGATCGGGGTGCTGCTCCTCGCCGGGATCGTCCTCGGCATCACGGAAGGGCGCGGCGCGCGCGAGGACCGGCGGGTCGATGTCACGGGCGCCCTCACCGTGACGCTCGGGCTGCTCGCGCTCGTGCTCGGCATCGTGCAGGGCGGTCCGCACGGCTGGGGTGCGGCGGCGACCCTGGTCCCGCTCCTTTGCGGTCTCGCCCTGCTCGGCGTCTTCCTCGTCGTCGAGGGGAAGGTCGCCGCGCGCCCGCTCATGCCGCTCGACCTCCTCCGCTCCCGCGCGGTCGCCGCGGCGAACGTCGTCGCGATGACGAGTGGTGCCGCGCTGTTCGGCATGTTCTACTTCCTGACCCTCTTCCTGCACCAAGTACGGGACTACAGCCCCCTGCGCACCGGCTTCGCCTACCTGCCGCTCGCGCTCGCCCTCATGGTCGCGGCGCAGTGCTCGGCCGCTCTCGTCCGCGCCCTCGGTCCCCGTACGACGCTGCTGGTCTCGATGGCGCTCACGGGGGCGGGCCTGCTCTGGCTCTCACGTCTCACCGAGGACTCGGGCTTCGCCGGCGGGCTCCTCGGCCCGACACTCGTCGTCGGCGCCGGGCAGGGCATCGCGATGTCGGCCTCGGCGATCGCCGGGGTCGCCGGGGTCGCCCCGGAGCGCGCGGGCCTCGCCTCGGGTCTGCTCAACGCGACCCGCCAGCTCGGCGGCGCGCTCGGTCTCGCCGTCCTCGCCGCCGTCGCCTCCTCCCGCACCGAAAGCCTCATGGCCGGTGCCGCGCGCCCCGCCGCCCTCGCCCGCCACGCCCTCGCCTCCGGCTACGCGCTCGCCTTCGGCGTCGCCGCGGGCCTCGCGGCACTCGGCCTGCTCGCCGCCCTGGCCGCACCGGGCCGTGCGCTCGCCACGTCCGGACCCGTACGTGCCGAGGGGCCGCGGGCGGTGCGTCCGCCCGCGGCCCCTCGCTCGTGAGCGGTCAGCCGAGCGGCGCGGGGAAGGTGGGGTACTCGACGCCCGAGACGTGCTGGACGACGCGGACGACCTGGCAGGAGTAACCGAACTCGTTGTCGTACCAGAGGTAGAGGATCGCGTTGTCGCCGTCGACCTTGGTCGCGCCCGCGTCGACGATCGAGGCGTGGCGCGAGCCGACGAAGTCGCTGGAGACGGCGTCGGCGGAGGTGATGAAGTCGATCTGGCGGCGCAGCGGCGAGGTGAGGGAGACTTCGCGCAGGTGGCCGAGTACCTCTTCGCGGCTCGTCTCGCGGCTCAGCCGGAGGTTGAGGATCGCGATCGAGACGTCGGGGACGGGGACGCGGATCGAGCTGCCGCTGATCTTCGCCTTGAGGTCGGGCAGGGCCTTGGCGACGGCCGATGCCGCGCCGGTCTCGGTGAGGACCATGTTGAGCGGCGCGGACCGTCCCCGCCGATCGGACTTGTGGTAATTGTCCAGCAGGTTCTGGTCGTTGGTGAAGGAGTGCACCGTCTCGACGTGCCCGCGCTCGACGCCGAACGCGTCGGCCATCGCCTTGAGCGGCGGCACGATCGCGTTCGTCGTGCAGGAGGCGCAGGAGATGATCCGCTCGTCCGGCTTGATCGTCTCGTGGTTCACGCCGTGCACGATGTTCGGTACGTCGCCCTTGCCCGGGGCGGTGAGCACGACCTTCGCGATGCCCGGGCGCAGGTGCTGCGAGAGGCCCGCGCGGTCGCGCCAGCGGCCCGTGTTGTCGATGAGGATCGCGTCATTGATGCCGTAGGCGGTGTAGTCCACGGTCGCCGGGTCGTCGGAGTAGATGAACCGGATCGCGTTGCCGTTCGCGACGAGGGTGTCGTTCTCCTCGTCCACGATGATCGTGCCCTGGAACTGGCCGTGCACGGAGTCGCGGCGCAGCAGTGAGGCGCGCTTGACGAGGTCCTGACCTGCGGCCTTGCGGACCACGACGGCGCGCAGGCGCAGGCCGTTGCCCGAACCGGCCTTCTCGATGAGCAGCCGGGCGAGGAGCCGTCCGATGCGCCCGAAGCCGTAGAGGACGACGTCGCGCGGGGCGCCGCGCTCGATCTTCCGCTCGCCTGTCGCGCCCGCGACGGCATCGGCGGTGAACTCGGCGACGCTCAGGCCCCTGTCGTCGCTCTTGTAGGTCGCGGCGAGCATCCCGATGTCGATCTGCGAGGGCCCGAGGTCGAGTGTCGTGAGCGCCTGGAGGAACGGCATCGTCTCGGTGACCGACAGTTCCTCGCCCGCGATCTGCCGGGCGAAGCGGTGGGTCTTGAGAATCCCGACCACCGACTTGTTCACCAGCGAGCGGCTGTGCAGCAGCACGGTGACGTCCCGTTGCCGCTGGAGCCTGCCGATGACGGGGATCATCGATTCCGCGATCTCCTCGCGGGTCTTCCAGTTGGTGAACGAGTCCTCGTTGACAGTCACAGATCCATCTTTCGAGCTAGGCGGCGCTCATATGTTAACCCGCCGAGTGTGATCATCTGACGAGAGCGGGTGTGAGGTACGACCTGCGGCCGCGCGGTACGACCATCGGCCGTGAGGTACGACCTGCGGCCGTGCGGTACGACCTGTCCGGGGCGGGTACGGGTGCGGATACGAGGGCGGGGCGGGCGCCTCATCCCGGCACCCGCCCCGCCCCGCTCCTTCCGTATCCCTCAGCCCGCGTACGTCCGCACGTACGCGAACCGCGCCGTCGCGCCCGCCGTGTTGAGCGCGACCAGGCCGATCCGCAGCGGTGCCGACGCGTCCGGGAGCGTCCACGCGCCGGTCCACGTCCAGTGCACGCCGTCCGTACTGCTCGCGGCCCGCACCTCGTGCAGGTCCCGCGCCGCGTCGGTGTGGTGCGCGAGGCGCAGCCACACGGTCGCGGCGGGAGCCCCGCCGAACATCGGCCCGTACGAGTTCGCCGCCGGGGGCCGCGCGGCCGGGAGCGGTCCCTCACGCGCGAACTCGGTGACGTGGGTGACCTGCCCGTCCTCGTGGCTCACCGGAAGCACGGCGTGGACGAGTTTCACGTACCGGTCGTCGTCCCCGTACAGGACCAGCCCGGCCTGCTGGTTGCCGGGTCCGTTGTCGACGCCGAGCTTCGTCTCGACGACGAAGTCCCCGCTCGGCGCGGGCCTGTTGAGAACGGACGCCGTGTTCGTCCCGAGGTACAGCTCGGCGTCCTGCGTGGGGAGGACGAGATCCCCGCCGCTCGTGCCCGCGCCCGCCGCGGGGCCGCGCACCCAGCTCCAGCCGGGGCCGGGCGCGGAGCCGTCGAACTCGTCGCTGTACGCGCTCAGTCGCTCGCCCGCCTCCGGGTCGGGCACCCGCCTGGTGACCGGGTGGTACAGCCCCGTGGCACCGACGTTGTCCGCCTGCGCGCCCGTGCCGCGCGCGGCGACACCGACGCGTCCCGCACGGGCGGCGGCCTTCGGCACGCTCCGGGTCTGCGTCGCCACCGCGTCGTGCAGCCGGTCCGCGCTCACCTCGACGGTGAGGCGGGTGCCGCGCAGTTCGGCGGCGACGTTGCGCCAGGCGCCCCACGGGAAGCCGGACGGCAGCGGCGTGGACCGGCGCCCGGCGCTCCTCCCGTGCACGAGGACGTCCGTGACGAGGCTGTGGGTGGGCCGGTCGAGCCAGGCGATGATCTGGTCGCCCGCGCCCCGGTGCGCGAGGACGAGGCCCGCCGAACCACCCCCCGCCGTCACCCGCAGGTCCGCCTCGGCCCGCACCCGCGCGGGCGCCGTGCCGGGCGACACGAGGTAACCGGCCGCCGCTCCACCGCCCGTACGGCTGACGAGACCGCCCGCGTCCCTGTCGCTCCCGGGGCTCCACGCGCCGGTGTCGGCGCCGCGCGCCCGGAAGCCGTCGAGCCCGCCGCTCGTGAAGGTGCTCCCCGTGTCCCACGTGGTGACGGGCGCCGCTTGCGCGTCGTGCGAGGGGCCCGCGCCCGCGCGGACCACGGGCCAGCCGTCGATCCAGTCGAGCCGGTCGATGAGCAGCGGGCGCCTGCTGAGCGTGCGGTCGATGCCGGGGACGCGAACGAGGTCGGGGTCGGCGGCGGGAATCGCGTGGTAGACGAGCCAGTCCTGCCCGGACAGGTCGGTCTGGAGCGCGTTGTGCCCCGGGCCGATCCACCGCCCGTCGCCGCCCACCACGACGGTGCCCTTGCTGCTCGCCGAAAGGAGCGGGACGCCCTGGTCGTCGGTGAAGGGGCCGGTCGGGCTCGTGGAGCGGCCCACCTTGACCTGGTAGCCGCTCGCGCCGCCGTCGCAGCACCCGGCATCGGAGTAGAAGAGGTAGTACCAGCCCTCGCGGCGCACGACGAACCCGCCCTCCACGCGCCGCCCTTGGGCCACCTCGGTCGCCGGGCCCTCGGTCCGCGTGCGGTCGCCGTTCATGCGGGCGACGCAGATCGTGTCGTAGCTGCCCCAGTAGAGGTACGGCTGCCCGCCCACGTCGGTGAACTGCGCCTGATCGATGTTGCCGCTCGCGCAGCCGCTCGGGGCCGGCAGCACGGAGCCCCTGTCGGTCCACGGGCCCGTCGGTGTCGGCGCGGTGGCGACACCGACCGTGTCGCGGTCGGGCACCGAGTAGTACAGCGTGTACAGCCCGTCCGCGTAACGGATGTCGGGCGCCCACAACCGCGAACCGCCGTGCCAGGCGGGCTGGTCGGCGGGCGTGAAGACCTCGCCCGCGTACGACCACTGGACCAGGTCCGCTGAGCGCAGGATCGGCAGCGTGCGCTCGCCGCTCTCGCCCTTGCTCTGGAAGACGGGGTTCTGGGTGCCGTACGCGTACCAGTAGCCGTCCTTGGCCCGGATCATCGCCGGGTCGGGAAAGGTGTCGACGGTCTGCCCGGAGACGGGGTTGGTGTACGTGGCCGGAGCTGCGGCGGGAGCGGGGGCCCTTCCGGGTGGGGAGGCCGGTGCGGAGGCCGGTGCGGCTGCCGGTGCCGCGTGCGCCGGGGTCGCCGGGAGCAGGGTGCCGAGCAGGAGCGCGGCGAGGAGTGCCACGAGGAGGTGGTGCCGTATGAGGGCGGGTCTGGGCCGCACGGCGGGGGGACCTTCCTGTGAAAGGGGGTACGGGCCGGGACGGGGGAGTTCAGCCGCGCTCGAAGGCGCTGAGGGTCGGGTCGTGGTCGGGGTCCCCGATGTCCGCCATCGAGGTCATCCAGTGGTGGAAGTTGTCGCCGCGCCCACGCAGCAGCTCGTACAGGCGCCGCGACAACCTCCCTCGCACGGAGGCAAGTTCGGGGTCCGCGTAGCGGTTGACCAGCTCGTGCGGGTCCGTCTCCAAGTCGTACAGCTCGTTGACCGAGTCCGGGTTGACGACGAGTTTGAAGCGCTCCTCGCGGATCATGCGCTGCGGGTAGGGGAAGTGGTGGCCGTGGAACTCGGCGAGCACCTCGGCGGGCCACTGCGGGTGCTCGCCGCGCAGCAGCGGGAGCAGGCTGCGGCTGTCGGTCGCCGGAGCCGTGTCGCAGCCCGCGAGGTCGAGCAGGGTCGCCGTGCAGTCGGTGAGCGTGACGAACTCCTCGCGCACCTGGGCGGGTTGACCGGGCACGCGGATGATCCCCGGGATGCGGTAGATGTCCTCGTACATCGCCGGGCCCTTGTCGTGCAGCCGGTGCGCGCCCGTGAACTCGCCGTGATCCGCGGTGAAGAAGACGGACGTGTCGTCGGCGAGCCCCAGCTCCTCCATACGCGTCAGGATGCGCCCGATCTGCTCGTCGATGAGGCTCACGTACCCCCAGTAGACGGCGACGAGCTTGCGGCTCACCTCCTCGGGCATCGTGTCGAAGGCCCAGTGCGCGCTGTAGTTGCGCTGCACGGGCGGCTTGCCCTCGAAGGTCTCCGCGACCGAGGGAGGCAGCTCGACGAGGGCGGGATCGTAGCGGTCGTAGGAGGCGTCGGGCAGCAGGTACGGCAGGTGCGGGCCGAAGAAGTGCGTCGCGAGGAAGAAGGGCCTGCCGTCCTTCGCCCCCTCGGCCGCGTAGCGCTCCAGGTGCTCGATGGCGCGTGTCGCGAGGTAGTACTCGAAGGTCGCCTCGACGGGCTGGTCGAGGCGCGCGGCGAGCAGGTTGCCGGGACTGCCGTTGGGCGCGGTGCCGCGCACGGGCTCGCTGATGCGGTACGGGGGCAGCCCGCGCTCCGCGAGATAGGAGAGGTAGTCGGGGTGGTCGACGGGGTTGTGCCAGCCCGGCAGATCGGGCCCTTCGAAACCGTACGAGGCCGCGTCGCGCCGCGTTCCGGCGTGCCACTTGCCGATGAGCCCGAGCCGGTAGCCGCGCGCCGCGAGCGCCGCGGGGAAGGTGAAGGCGTCCTCCGCCAGATCCTCCGAGTACCCCACGTTCCGCTCCTGGTTGGCGAGCAGGCGGTGCCGGAAGGGGGCCTGCCCGGTGAGGAGGCTCGCGCGGGCGGGGGTGCAGATCGCGGTCGGCGTGTAGAAGCGGTCGAAGCGCGTGCCGCTCGCCGCGAGCCGGTCCAGGTGGGGCGTCGCCACGTGCGGATTCCCGTACGCGCCGAGAGTGTCGACGCGGTGCTGATCGGTCATGAGGAACAGGAGGTTCACTTGCCCGCCTTCCCGAACCGCTCGCCCGCGTAGAAGGACGAGGCCTTCGGCGCCTCCTTCAACTGGCCCGTGCTGACGAAGAATTCGCTCATCGCGTCGAGCCAGCCGTCCACCGTGCCGTCCTCGGTGCGCGCCACGAGTTCCTTCGTCGTGAGCGTCTTGACGTGGCTCGCGTCGGCCTTCACCTTCGCCTCGTCCACCTTGAGCAGCTTCGCGCTCAGCGCCACCGACTCCTCGGGGTGCGCGGCGCGCCAGTCGTTCGCCTCCTTGAGGACGGCCACGACCTTCGCCTCCGCCGCCTCGTCCGTCTTCGGCCCCGCGACGAAGGCGGTGGGGAAGCTCCCGCCGATGTCCTCGGTGCTCGCCACCTCCACGAGCTTCGGCACCTTCTCCTTGATGGTGTCGATGAGCGGGTAGTTGATCCCGGCTCCGTCGATGCGGCCCGCCGAGAACGCGGCGACGATCGTCGGCGCGTCCATGACGACCTTCTGGATGTCGTCCATCGTCATCCCGGCCTTCTTGAGCGCGAGCCGCAGCACCATCTCGCCCGAAGTCCCCTCGGGCACACCGACCTTGCGGCCCTTGAGCCCCCGGAGCGAGGTGATGCCCGGCTTCGCGATGACGCGGTCCGCGTAGGTGAGCGTGTCGATCGCGACGATCCTCGCCTTGCCCGAGGCGGGCAGCCACATCGCGCCGGGACCTATGTACCCGTAGTCGAGATCCCCGGTGCCGAGCGCCTGGATCTGCACGGGGCCGTTGACGAAGACGCTGTACGAGGCCGTGAGGCCGTGCTTCTTCCACAGCCCGCGCTCCCGCGCGATGGCGAGGAGACTCGCGCCGTTGTAGTCGGCGATGTAGCCGAAGCGGACGTGGTGCGTACCGCCGCCCGAACCGCCTTCCGGCGCGTCGTCGGAGCAGGCGGACACGGCGAGTGCCAGTGGGGTCGCGGTGAGTGCCGTGAGCAGGGCGCGGCGGGAGAGGGACATGGCGGCGGGGGCCTTTCGGAGGGAGGTGGAGCGTCGGGAGAAGGGGAGTCGGAGGGGCGGTTCAGGCGTCCGGCGGTGTCGGCTCCTGGTGGTACACCGCGTGCCACACCTCGTTGCGCACCGCGGCGAACTCCGGCGAGAGCCGCAGCTCCTCGGTACGCGGCCGGGGCAGCGGCACGTCGACGACACGGTGGACCCTGCCGGGGCGGGCCGCCATCACGACGACCCGTTCGGCGAGGTACACCGCCTCGTCCACGTCGTGCGTCACGAACAGGACGGTGCGCCGCTCGCGCGTCCACGTCGCCAGCAGCTGCTCCTGCGAGCGCACCCGGGTGAGCGCGTCGAGCGCGCCGAAGGGCTCGTCCATGAGCAGGACCGCCGGGTCGACCGCGTACGCCCGTGCCAGCGCGCAGCGTTGCTTCATCCCGCCCGAGAGCGTGCGCGGCAGCGCGTCGGCGAAGTCGCCCAGCCCGACGAGGGCGATGGCGTGGTCGGCGCGGCGGCGGCGCTCGGCGGCCGGCAGCCGGGTCAGGCGCAGCCCGAACTCGACGTTGCCGCGCACGGTGAGCCACGGGAACAGCGCGTACTGCTGGAAGACGACACCCCGGTCGGGGCCCGGGCCGCGCACCGGCACCCCGTCCACGAGGACCTCGCCGCCGCTCGGCGTGTCGAGTCCCGCGGCGAGATTGAGGAGCGTCGACTTGCCGCACCCCGACGGACCCACGACCGCGACGAACTCGCCCTCGGCGATGTCGAGCGAGAGCCGGTCGAGCGCGGTGAACACCCCGCCCTTGACCGGGTGATGGCGGCTCACCGCACGGAAGGAGATCTTCGCGCGGCCCGGAGCGGGGGCGGCCGCCTCCCGCGGGGCCCCGGCCTTCCGGGTCGGGTGCGGCACCTCGCCCTGCCGGGTCGCGCGCGGCACCTCGCCCTGCCGGGTCGCGCGCGGGACCTCGCCCTTCCGCGTCGTGTGCGGCGCGGAGGTCTGCCGGGGCGCGTGCGGCGCGGGTGTCCCTTCGCCCGTCCCCTCGCGGGCCGTGCCGCCGCGCGCGTCGTGCGTCTCGTACGAAGGCCGTGTCATCGTCGCTCCTGCCAGGAGGTGAGGTGCCGCTCCGCCCGCAGCAGCAGGCGGTCCATCACGAGTCCGACGACCCCGATGGTGAGGAGCCCGACGAAGATCGTCGGCAGGTCGTAGTAGGTCTGCGCGTGCGTCATCTCGTAGCCGAGCCCCTTGTCCGCCGCGATGAGTTCGGCCGCGACGAGCGTGGCCCACGAGGAGCCGAGCCCGATCCGCGCCCCCACGAGCAGGAAGGGCGTCGACGCGGGGATCACCACCTTGAGGAAGATGACCCGGTCGGGGGCCCCGAGCACGCGCGCCGCGTTGATGAGCGTGCGGTCCGTCGCCGTGACGCCCTGGAGCGCCGCCACGACGGTCGCGAGGAACGAGGCGAGGAAGATGACGAACACCTTCGGCGTCTCGCCGATCCCGAGCAGCACGATCGCGAGCGGGATGATCGCGAGCGGCGGCACCGCGCGGAAGAACTGCACGTACGGTTCGAGCAGCGCCCGCACCGGCGGGTACCAGCCCATCAGGAACCCGACGGGTACGGCGAGCACGACGCCGATGACGAAGCCGATCAGCACCCGGCGCAGGCTCGCCAGCGTGTCGGCGAGCAGCGAGCCGTCGGCGATCATCTCGGCGGCCCGCCGCGCCACCGGCCAGGGCCCCGGCACGTCCACGATGCCGGTCGCGGCGAGCAGCCACCACACGCCGAGCCCGAGCCCGAGCGCGAGCAGGTTGAGCAGCGGCGCGGGCGGTCGCCGCCGCGTACGGCGGGGCGCGGGGCCCCGGTCAGGCGCTGCGGTGCTCTCGGGGACGGGGATCACGGCCACGACGGCCTCCCTCGGGACGGGACGCGCGCAGGTGCTCCCCCGGGCCGCGCGGCGGCCGCCGTACGGCCCGCGGCACACGCGTCGGATACGGGTACGGGGACGACCGGGCGCAGCGGCGGCGGTGACTCGCGCAGCACGAGGGCGAGCGCGCCGAGCGCCCCGCCCGCGTCCCCGAGCAGCGCGGGACGCACCTCGGGCGCGGGCCGCCCCGCGGGCATGAGGTGGGCGTCGAGTGCGCGGCGTACCGCGCCGAACAGCGGCTCGCCCGCCGCGGCGAGTTCCCCGCCGAGCACGACGGCGGACGGGGCGAGGGCCTGGCACACGGCGGCGAGCACCCGCCCGGCCCGTTCCCCCGCGGCCGCCACGGCGCGTACGGCGGCGGGCTCGCCGGGCAGCGCGGCGAGCAGCCCCGCCAGGTCCCCCGCGGGCGGGTACGCGTCGAGCACGGCGCCCAGCGAGGCCGCCGACTCCAGGCAGCCGCGCTTGCCGCAGGAGCAGGGCGCGCCGCCGGGCTCGACCGTGATGTGGCCGAACTCCCCGGCGAGCCCGCCCCGGCCCCTGTGCAGGTTCCCGGCCACGACGAGCCCGCCGCCCACGCCGTACGAGAGCCGCAGGTACGCCACGTCGGCGACCCCGGCGGCGGCCCCCCACGTCGCCTCGGCGAGCGCGGCCAGGCGCGTGTTCGTGTCGAGGAGGACGGGGGCGCCGAACCGGCGGCGCAGGAGGCCGGTCACGGCCGACAGCCGCGGCGCCGGGTCCGCGCACCCCCCGTCCCGCGAGGCACCCCCGTCCTCCGCGGGGCCCGCGCCTTCGACGGGGCCCCCGCTCCCCACCGGGTCCACGCCTCCCGCGGGGCCCGCGTCCTCGGCCTCCCCGCCCGCGACCGGCCCGACGACCCCCACCCCCACCCCGCCCAGCGAGGCGAGCCGCAGGCCACCGCCCGGGAGTTCGCCGACGAGGCGGGTCGCGAGGTCCAGGCGCTCGGGCCACGTCACGTCCGCCCCGTGCGCCGCGCTCGCTGTGCCGACCACCTCGTGCGCGACGTTGACGGCGGCGACGTGCACCGCGCGGCGCGCGAAGTCGATGCCGAGCGCCTGCCCCGCCGCGGGGTCGAGCGACAGCGTCTCGACGGGCCGCCCGCGGCGGCGCCCCTCGGCGGGCGGCGCGGCGGCGACGAGCGCGCCGCGCGCCACGAGGGCGCCCACGATGTCGTACAGCGTCGTGCGCGAGAGCCCGCTGAGCCGCGTCAGCTCGGCCCGGGGGAGCGGGCCGTGGGTGCGCAGCAGGGACAGGACGAGTTCCTCGTGACCGCGGCGCAGCCGCGCCAGCGGTCCGCCCTCGGGGTCGGTCGGCATGCGGGCCAGGGTGCGCGGCGGCCCCCTTTAGGTCAACGCCCCGGAAAAAATCCCCGCCCCCGTTCCGCTCGGTGTTCCCGCAGGTCAGCGGTGTCCCCCGCGGGCCCGACTCCTGAGGGGTTTTCACGAGCCCGCAATGTGCCGCAACAGGGCGGCGGGCTCAGGCGTCCCAGGCGCACCGGAAGCCGAGGTTCCCCGCGGTGCTGTCGGGCGTGTTGGAGGTGCGCGCCGCGACGCGGTAGCGGTTGCAGTACGAGTGGTGGCACAGGTACGAGCCGCCGCGCATGACCCGCGAGGTGCCCCGGCGCGGGCCGCGCGGGTCGGACGCGGGGCGCGCGGAGTGCTCCGTGGTCCAGCGGTCGGCGCACCACTCCCAGACGTTGCCGGCGACGTTGTGCAGCCCGTAGCCGTTGGGCGGGAAGGCGTCGGCGGGCGCCGTGCCGCGATAGCCGTCGGCGGCGGTGTTCTGGGTGGGGAAGCGGCCCTGCCAGATGTTGCAGCGGTGCTCCCCGCCGGGCGTCAGTTCGTCGCCCCACGGGTAGCGGCGCTGCGGGAGGCCCCCGCGCGCCGCGTACTCCCACTCGGCCTCGGTCGGGAGCCGCCCGCCCGCCCACCGGCAGTAGGCCGCGGCGTCGGACCAGCCGACGTGCACGACTGGGTGGTCCCCGCGCGCGGCGAGGTCGCTTCCAGGGCCCTCGGGCGCCCGCCACGTCGCTCCGCTGACGCCGCACCACCACGGCGTTGCTTCCGGGCGCGGCGAGACGCGGCGCAGGGCGGCCGGCAGGAAGCCGGCGAACACGAAGGACCAGCCGAAGCGCTCGGCCTCGGTGACGTGCCCCGTCGCGGCGACGAAGGCGGCGAAGCGCGCGTTGGTCACGGCGAGCGTCCCGATACGGAACGGCGAGAGGCGCACCTCGCGCACGGGGCCCTCGCCGTCGGCCGCGAACCCCTCCGCGTCCTGCGTGCCCATGAGGAAGGTGCCGCCGTCGAGCGCGACGGAGGGTTCGGGGCCCGGCCCATCGGGGCCCAGCTCCTGGGGGAGCGCGGGGACGGTGGGCGCCGCAGCGTCCCGTACCGGCACCGCGAGCGAGAACAACGCCTCGCCCGCCCCCGGCGCGCAACAACTTCCCCCGTGCGCTTCCTCGCGCGCTTCCTCCGGCGTGCCCCCGTGCGTCCCCTCGTGCGTGCCGTGCGGCATCCCTCTCCCCTTTCGTGCCCCGTCCGGTGGCGGCAGGCCGAGGCTACGGGACCGGCGGGGAATGCCCCGCACGCGGATCGCACGTGCGTTCCCGTACATGCGGGCGAGAAGACGGAGGTGTGCGTACGTGTGTTCGCAAGGAAATCCGTACGCCCGTTCGGCACCTCCCGCTGGAGCGGGACCTCGGCCGTACGGGTTTGTCAACAGGCCCCTTCCGTTGTTCAGTTGGTCACTACCGTGGGCTGCCATCGCCCCCCGCCGCACCGTCGCGCGGGAGTGGCGCGAGATCTGTGCCCGCAGCATGAAATCCCCCCGTACCGAGGACGTCGATGACACACCTCCGCGCCTCCGCCGGGCGAGCGGACCGCCGCGACGGCGGGGCCCGCCACGGCAGACCGGGCAGCCTGCTGCCCGAGTCGCACATACGGACACTGCTGCTGCGCACCGCGGTCCTGCCCGCGCTCGCTGTCGCGCTCAGCGGCCTCGCCGCCGTGCTGCTGCTCCTCGGCGCCGAGGACGACCTCGGGGGCGCGGTACGGCTCGGCGTCGGCCTCGCGGCCGGGGTCGCCCTCGCCGCGCTGTGCGGCGCCGTGCTCGCCGCGCGCCGCGCGAGCCGTACGGTCCTCGACCGCGTCGGCGCCCTGCGCACGACGAGCGCCCGCCGCCAGACCGAACTGCGCGGCCTCGTCGACCGCTTGCGGCGCGGCGAGCTGCCCCCTGTGCGCGAGGCGCCCGCGCGCCCCGACCGCGGCGGCGACGGTCTCGATCTGCTCGCCGACGAACTCCACCGCTTCCACGACGTCGCGATGTCCTCCGTCGTACGGGCCTCGCAGCTCTCCAGCCACGCGGGCCACGAACAGAAGGTCGAGGTCTTCGTCAACCTCTCGCGGCGGCTCCAGTCCCTCGTGCACCGGCAGATCCAGGTGCTCGACGAACTGGAGAGCGGCACCGAGGACCCCGCGCTCCTCAAGGGCCTCTTCCACATCGACCACCTCGCGACCCGCACCCGCAGGCACGCCGAGAACCTCGCGGTGCTCGGTGGTTCCGTGCCGCGCCGTCAGTGGAGCACCCCCATCCCGCTCCAGCAGGTGCTGCGCTCGGCGGTCGCCGAGGTCGAGCAGTACCCGCGGGTCAGGCTCGTCCCGCCGGTGGACGGCGCGGTGCACGGGCAGAACGTCGCCGACATCGTCCACCTCATCGCGGAACTCGTCGAGAACGCCACGCTCTTCTCCGCGCCGCACACCCCCGTGCTGCTCCGCGCGGGCAGGGTCGCCGCGGGGCTCGCCGTCGAGATCGAGGACCGGGGCCTCGGCCTCGATCCCGCCGAGCGCCACCGCATGAACACGGTGCTCGCCGACCCCGACCAGGTGAACCTCGCCGGGCTCCTCCAGGACGGCCGCATCGGCCTCTACGTCGTCGCCACGCTCGCCCGCCGGCACGGCATCGCCGTGCGCCTCCAGAGCAACATCTACGGCGGGGTCCAGGCCGTCGTCGTCCTGCCCACCGCCCTCCTGGGCGAGGTACCGGCCGCCCCCGCGGAGGTCGGCGCGGGCGCCGGTGCGGCGGAGGTGGGGACGGAGCCGGTCGACGCGGAGGTCGTCGAGGACGAAGAACCCGCCGACGAGGCCGGAACCGGGCCGGACGCGGCGTCCGCCCCCGAGGACGAGTCCTCCCGTACGGGCGAGACGCCGCTGCCGGGCGGTACGGAAGGGACGCGCCCGCCGGGCGAGCCGGAACCCGCGGCCGCGCGGGGGGAGACCTCCGCGCCGGGTTCGCCGGCCTCACGCGAGGCGCCCGCCGCGCCGCGTACCCCCGAACCCCCCGCCCCCGAACCCCCCGCCCCCGAACCCCCTGCCCCAGGGCCCCCGTCCACCCCCGCCGCCGGACACCCCCCGCTCCCCGTCCGCGGTGCCGTCGACTCGCTCCCCTCCCGCCGCACCCCCCACCCCCGCGTCCCCGAGAAGCCAGGGCCCGCACCCGCGCCCGAACCCCCCGCGCCGCGCGACACTCCCGACGGGTCCCCCGACCGCGAGCCGCCGCGCCCCACCGTCCCGCTCCCCAAGCGCGGCGCGACCGGCGTGCCCCGCGCCACCCCGGCCGAAGCCCGTCCCGGCACCCAGCCGGGCGCGCCCCGCGTCTCGTTCGCCGACGCGGGCGCCATCGTCGCGCTCACCCGCCGCGACGGCAGCCCGGTCAACGACCCCGAGGGTCCCGCGCCCGGGCTGCCCAAGCGCCAGGCGCAGACCCACATGGTTCCGCAACTGCGCAGGGACAACGGCGATGTCACGGAGGCGCGCACGGACGAGCCCGACGGGGACGACACCTTGCACACGCCCGACCTCATGGCCGCCTTCAGGCAGGGCTACGACCGCGCGCAATCCGTGCCCCAAGTGGTGCCGCCGCACGAGGAGTTCAGCGAGCGCGCCCCCGCCGAACCGCCCGCACGGGCCGACTGAGCCGCCGCCCCGCCGGAAGGCGCACCCCAGGCCGCACGGCCCACCGCCCGTACCCGTATGCAAGGAGCGACACCCTCATGGCGAGCGAAGCCCCCCGAGCGGGCAGCGTGTCCGACCTCGACTGGCTGCTCAGCGGCCTCGTGCAGCGCGTCGCGCACAGCCGCAGCGCCGTACTCCTCTCCGCGGACGGACTCGTCAAGTCCGTGCACGGGCTCGACAAGGACAGCGCCGACCACCTCGCCGCACTCGCCTCGGGCATCCACTCCCTCGCCCGCGGCGCGGGCGTCCGCTTCGCGGACGGCGGCGAGGTGCGCCAGGTCGTCATCGAGCTGTCCACCGCGCTGCTCTTCGTCTCGGCCGCGGGCTCGGGGACCTGTCTCGCCGTCCTCGCGGGGCCCGAGGCCGACCCGGGCGTGCTCGGCTACGAGATGGCGATGCTCGTGAAGAGCGTGCGCCCCTTCCTCGTCACGCCCGCCCGGCGCCCCGCGCGCGCGGCGCGGACGAGCTGAGCGGCGGCCCCCGTGACACTCCAGCCCGCGGGCGGCCGCCGCCGTCGCAAGGAGGGCAGGGCCTGGTACGACGGCGAGGCCGGGCGCCTCGTGAGGCCCTACACCGTCAGCGGCGGGCGCACCACGCCCCGCACCGCCTTCGGCCTGCTCTCGCAGGTGCGCGCCACCGGCACCCCGGCTCCCGCGCACCTCGGGCCCGAGCACAGCGAAGTGCTCGGCCTGTGCTCCGTACCGGCATCCGTCGCCGAACTCGCCGGGCGGCTGCGGCTGCCCGTCGTGGTCACCAAGGTGCTGCTCTCCGACCTCGTGGACTGCGGCTCCCTCGTCAGCAAACAGCCGGACACTTCCCCCCACCCCACGGACCGGTCCCTACTGGAGGCACTGCTCGATGGACTACGACGACGGCTCTGAGACCTTCCCCGCCGCCCTGAAGATCCTGGTCGCCGGTGGTTTCGGAGTGGGCAAGACGACCTTCGTGGGGGCGGTGAGCGAGATCGCCCCGCTCAGCACGGAGGAACTGCTCACCAGCGCCAGCGCCGGGACCGACAGCCTCGAAGGCGTCGAACGCAAGACGACCACCACGGTCGCGATGGACTTCGGCCGCATCACGCTCGACCGCGACCACGTCCTCTACCTCTTCGGCACCCCGGGCCAGGAGCGCTTCTGGTTCATGTGGGACGAACTCTCCGAGGGCGCGCTCGGCGCCGTGGTCCTCGCCGACACGCGCCGCCTCGCGGACTGCTTCGCCGCCGTCGACTTCTTCGAGGAACGCGGGCTCGGCTTCGTCGTCGCCGTCAACGAGTTCGACGGCGCGCACCGCTACGAGGCCGACGAGGTGCGTACCGCGCTGTGCCTGCCGCCGCAGGTCCCCGTCGTGCACTGCGACGCCCGCATCTCCAGCTCGGGCATCCAGACCCTCCTCACCCTCGTCAAGCACCTGCTGACGGCCGCACGTCCGGCCCCCGCCCCGGCAGCCGTCCCCGGCGACAGGGCCAGCGCATGACCACCGCGCGCCTGAACACCGGGCGTCTCCTGCTGCTCCCCGACGACCCCGAGGCCCCCGAGCGCGAGCGCCGCCTCGCCGCGCTCGGCCTCGGCGCCGCGCCCGTGCCCGCGCTCGACGCCCACGCGGCACGCCTCGCGGCGGGCGCGGGCGCCCCCTTCGCCGGCGTCAACTTCGTGCACACCGACCACCAGTACCTCGCGGGACTCCACCCGCGAGGCGTCCCCGCCGCGGCACGCCGCCTCCCGCGCGCCCACGGCTTCTGCCCGTACGTCGTCGTCCGCCGCAAGGCACTCGTCCTCGACGACGTACGCGACTACCCGCGCTTCTCGCCCAACGAGGCCGTCGACCTCTCCGGCGTCCACGCCTACCTCGGCGCCCCGCTCACCGACCACGACGGCTTCGTCCTCGGCACTCTGTGGGCCGCCGCGCGCGAACCGCGCGACTGGGGCCGCGAGGCCCTGGCCCTCGTGAAGACCCTCGCGGCCGAACTCGCCCCGCTCGTGCGCGAGGGAGGCGCGGAGCGGCGGGGCGGAGGCGCCTGAGGGGACCGCCGTCGGGGGCACGCGGCGCATGAGCGGCCCGCCGCGGGGGAGGGGACTTCCCACGAAGCCACGAAGCCCCCACCCGAAGGAGCAGGACCCCCATGACCGCAGCAACGCCCGGCGTGCTCCAGAGCGGCGACGGAGCCGCCGTCGCCACGTACACCTGGCTGCCCCCGGAGGGCCGCAGGCCGCGCGCCTTCCTCCAGCTCGTCCACGGCGCTGCCGAGCACGCCCGCCGCTACGAGCGCTTCGCCGACCACCTCACCGCGCGCGGGTACGGCGTCCTCGCCTCCGACCACCGCGGCCACGGCGCCACCGCCCCCTCGACCGGCGGCTACGGCGTCACCGGCACCGACGAGGGGCCCGAGGCGGACGGCTGGCTCGCGATCCTCTCCGACCTCAAGGCCGTCGGCGACCAGGTCCGCGCCCTGTACCCCGAGGTGCCGGTCCTGATGCTCGGCCACAGCCTCGGCTCCATGCTCGCCCGCGAGTACGCCCAGGAGTACCCCGACGACCTCGCGGGACTCGTCCTCACCGGCGTCTTCCGCTCCCTGCCCGGCGCCGAGTACGCGTCGAGCACGGCCCGCCTGGAGGAGGAGATCGCCGCCCGCGGGCGCGCCTTCGTCAGCGACTTCGTTCCCCGCCTCTTCGCCTCCTTCAACGACGGCTTCCCGCACAGGACCGGCTTCGAGTGGCTCTCGCGCGACGAGGCCGAGGTCGACGCCTACGTCGCCGACGAGCGGTGCGGCTTCCCCTTCTCGGCGGGGCTCGCGTACGACTGGGTGCGCGCCGCGTACCGCGTCAACGACCCGGCCCGCCTGGCCCGGATGCCCCGCGACCTGCCCGTGCACCTCGCCGCGGGCACGCTCGACCCGTGCAACCAGCGCATGACCCTCGTCAACGAACTCCTCGACGACTACCGCTACCACGGCGTGAGCGACCTCAGCTGGAAGGGCTACGAAGGCGCGCGTCACGAGATCCTCAACGAGACGGAACCCGACCGTGCCCTGGTGTACGAGGACCTGACGGGGTGGCTGGACGCGCACACGCTCTGAGCGGTTCCGCCCCGTACCCTGCCCGCCCGCCGGGCACGTGTGCGGTCCCTCCGCATCCCGGGACGCGCCGACGCCCGCGCGCGCACGGTGGCATGATCTCGGGCGGCGGCATCACGGCCGCGCGCACGCGTACGGAGGGACTGCGGTCATGGCGGCGGGAGAGGGAGCGGCGGGGGAGCGGACCGCGGAGGGCGGCGAGGGGCGCGCGAAGGCGCGGCGAGCGGCGCGCCAGAACGACCGCTCCGGCCTGTGGACCAGGGACTTCGGCCTCTTCTTCACCGCGCGCGCCGTCGCGAAGCTCGGCGACACGATGCTTCCCGTCGCCCTCGCCGCCGGTCTCCTCCAGGAGGGGTACGGGGCGGGCGCCGTCGGTCTCGCGATGGCCTCCTCGGTCGCCCTCTTCGCCGGGCTCGTCATCTTCGGCGGCGTCATCGCCGACCGCTTCGACACCCGCAAGCTCATGACCGGCGCCGACTCCGTACGGGTCCTCACGCAGTCCGTCGCCGCGCTGCTCTTCTTCACGGGCAGCGCCCGGCTGTGGCAGATCTGCGTCATCGGCGGCCTCAACGGCATCGCTTCGGCCCTCTTCCAGCCGGGCGTCGCCTCGACCGTGCCGCGCCTGGCCGCCGATGTGCAGAAGGCGAACGGCGCCGTGCGCGTCGCCGAGTCCGTCGCCGCGCTCCTCGGCCCGGCCTTCGCGGGGATGCTCGTGGGGCTCGCCTCGCCGGGTGCCGTCTTCCTCGTCCACGCGGGCACGTACCTCGTGAGCGCGTTGTGCCTGCTCACGCTGCGACTCCCTGCCGCGGCCCCGCGCGCCGAGACCGAGGCGCCGAGCCGCTTCCGCGCCGATCTCGTCGAGGGCTGGCACGAGTTCCGCTCGCGGGTGTGGCTGTGGGGCGTCATCTCGGTGTGGGGCCTGTACATGGTCGCCGCCTGGGGCCCGACCGTGCCGCTCGTCGCGACCCGCGTCGTCGACGAGCACGGTGCCGGCGCGTACGGGCTCATCAACACCGCGCTCGGCGCAGGCACCGTGCTCGGCGGGCTCATCGCGCTGCGCCTGCGTCCGCTGCGCATGCTCCGCGCGGGCGCCATCGCCTTCTTCTCGGTGAGCCTCTTCCCCGCGGCGGTCGGCGCGGGTCTCCCCGTCGCCGGGATGGCGGCGGGGGCCTTCGTCGCGGGCGTCGGCACGGCGTTCTGGGGCGTCATGTGGGCGACGACGGTGCAGACCCAGGTGCGCCCCGAGGTCCTCAACCGCATCCACGCCTACGACGTCGCGGGCTCCCTCGCGCTGCTCCCGGTCGGCCAGGCCCTCGCCGGCCCGGCCGCCGCGCTCTTCGGCACCGACGCGGTCCTCCTCGCGGGCGGCGTCGTGATCCTCGTCTGCGGCACCGTCCTCCTCCTGGTCCCCGGCATCCGACGCCTCCCGCGCGCCGAACCCGCGCTCGCGCCCGCGGCGACCGGGGGCGCGCTGCCCGCGCAGGACGAGCCCCGGCGACAGGCGAGGGCCTGAACGGAGGCGGCACGGGACCGCGGGCATTCGCGGTACGGGCCGCGACGCGCCGCCCGTAAGGGCCTGCGCTCCGTACGAGTCCCCGGGGGCCCGTACGACCTCAGCGCCCGGTCCCCAGGAAGCCCCCGATCCGCTCGCGCAGCCCCGCCGCGTCCAGGCCGTGCGCCGCGACGTGCTCGGCGGCGGAACCGTAGCGGCGCAGCTCGGCACGGCCCACGCCGAGACCCAGGACGCGGTGCGGCCTGTCGACGAGCGCTTCGGCGACGGCCGCCGTCGACGTCCCCGCGAGGTACGGCTCCACGAGGACGACGTCCGCCGCGTCGGTGGCGTCCACGGCGGCGCGCAGGGCCACGCCGTCGAAGGGGCGCACCGTCGTCGCGTACAGGACGGTGACGTCGATGCCCTCGGTCGCCGCGAGTACCTCGTCGAGCAGTGGCCCGACCGCGAGCACGACGCCCGCGCGCCCCTCGCGCAGCACGAGCGGTGCGCTCCCGTCGACGGGCCTCGCCACCGCGTTCGTCTGCTCCGAGAGCCGTACGTAGACCCGGTCGTCGCCCCGCACGGCGTGCCGCAGCAGCGCCTCGGCCTCGTCGGGGTGCCCGGGGACGTGCACCGTCCACCCGTCGAGCGTGCCGACGAGGGCCACGTCGCCCGGCGACATGTGCGTGAAGCCGCCCGACGCGATGTCGTACGAGGCTCCGGAGCTGACCAGGACGCCGCCGACGCCCTGGTGCCCGAAGTCGAGCTTGACCTGCTCGAAGGGCCGCTCGACGAGGAAGCTCGCGAAGGTGTGCAGGACGGGCCGCATCCCGGCGAGCGCGAGCCCGCCGCCCGCGCTCACGAGCAGCTGTTCGCGAATGCCGAGGTCGATGACCCGGTCGGGGTGGCGGCGGCCGGCCTCGGTGAAGCGGTCGCCGCTGATCACGGCGAGGACGACGGCGAGGCGCTCGTCCTCGTCGAGCAGAGTGGTCATGGTGCTGCCGAAACGGTCACGCATGGATTCCACGGTGGTCCTCCTGTTCAGTTCTTGGCTTCGACGTGGGCGACGACGGCGAGGGGACGCCCCGGGTGCGGGGTGGTGAAGGCCCCGTACAGCGCCTCGTGATCACGCCCGTCGACGTCCTCGACCGCCCAGCCGCCCGCCGCGAAGCGTGCGGCGAGCGCCCCCGGGCGCCTCCAGCGGGCCGAGTCGTTGTCGATCACGACGGTGTGCAGCCGGTCGAGCCCCGCCGCTCCCGCGTAGGCGACGGCCTCCTCGTTCGAACCCTCGTCCAGCTCGGCGTCCCCGACGAGCACCCACACGGCCGCGTCGCCGAGCCCGCGCGCCCGCAGGCCGAGCGCGACCCCCACCCCGAGCGGCAGCCCGTGCCCGAGTGAACCGCTGCCGATCTCGACGCCGGGCACGAGCGTGCGGTCCGGGTGGAAGCCGAGCGGCGAGCCGAATCCGCCGAAGCCGTCGAGCCACGCGACGGGCACGAAGCCCTTCGCCGCGAGCACGGCGTAGTACGCCATAGGCCCGTGCCCCTTCGACAGCAGGAACCGGTCACGCCCCGGCGCGTCCACGGTCTCGGGCGTCACGCGCAGCACCCGGTCGTAGAGCACCCACAGCGCGTCCAGCGTCGAGGTCGCCGCGGGCCCGTGCTTCTCGTCCCCGGTCAGCCGCGACATGAGCCCCGGCAGCTCCGCGTACCCCTGAGAACCGGCCGTTGCCGGCGTGAAGATCGTCATGCGGACGACGATAAAACCTCAACCACGCTTGAGGTCAACGCTCCGCCCGCCCGTGAATCGGCACGACCACCGCCCGGGATGCGGTAAGCTTTCTGTGCGCGTCCGGCCCGGGCCTCCCACCGAAAGCCCAGGTCACTCGCGCATCGGGACGTGGCGCAGCTTGGTAGCGCACTTGACTGGGGGTCAAGGGGTCGCAGGTTCAAATCCTGTCGTCCCGACTTTTCGAAGTCGCAGCTCAGGGCCGGTATCGGAGAATTCCGACACCGGCCCTGAGGCGTTCCCGGGCCGGGGCCGCGTCTCGACTCAGCCCCGCTCCTTCGACGCCTTGCCCTCGACGGCTTCGACGACCTTCTTCGCTGTGGCCTTGGCCGAGCGAGGGTTCTGGCCGGTGACGAGGGTGCCGTCGGTCACGACGTAGGAGACGAACGGCAGTGTCGCCTTCTCGTAGCGCGCGCCGCGTCGCTTGGCCTGCTCCTCGGCGTTGTACGGGACCAGCTTGTCGACGCGGGCGAGGACCTCCTCGCTCCAGGCGAATCCCGTCATCCTGCGGCCGGCGATGAGGTAGGAGCCGTCGGAGAGCCGGGTGTTGAGCAGACCGCAGTAGCCGTGGCAGACCGAGGAGACGATGCCGCCGCGCTCATGGATCTCGCGGGTGATGCGTTGCAGGCCCTCGCTGTCGGGGAAGTCGTACATCACCGCGTGACCGCCGGTGAAGTAGATCGCGTCGTACTGGGAGGGGTCGATCCGGTCCGGGCTCGCCGTGTGCTCGAGCAGGGCCATCTTTTCGGGGTCGGCGCGCCACGCCTTGGCGGTCCTGTCGTCATTCGGGAACTTCAGCGCCCGCGGTTCGAGAGGCACCGCGCCGCCGGCCGGACTGACGAGCGTCTGCTCGTATCCGTGCTCCTCGAAGACGTGCCAGGCGTGCGTGAGTTCGGAGAGCCACAGGCCGGTGGTGCGGGACGGGTCGTCGTAGTGGCCTACGTTCGTGACGACGTTGAGGACGCGTCGCTTGGTCATGGCTGATTTTCCTTCATGCGGACCGGGGTCGTGAAATGACGGGCCGTCGTAGCCGGAGCCAGTGTGCTGTCAGCGGATGCCCAGGGCGCGCAGCGTCTTGAATGCCCGGGTCAGGATTCCGGCCCACTGCGCGTGTTCGACCCCGGTGGGCGGGGTGAAGCCCTGGAGGCGCTGGTGGGCGACGGTCTGGGCTTCGGTGTACTTGAGCAGTCCTTCGGCGCCGTGACGGCGGCCGAGGCCCGAGTCGCCCATGCCGCCCATCGGGGCGTCGATGCTGCCCCAGGCGGCGGCGAACGCCTCGTTGACGTTGACGGTGCCTGCGTGCAGTCGTCCCGCGACCTTGCGGGCCCGGGCGCCGTCGCGGCCCCAGATACTCGCGTTGAGGCCGTACGGCGTGGCGTTGGCCATTCCCACCGCCTCGTCGACCGACCGGTAGCGGTGGACCGACACCACCGGGCCGAACGTCTCGTGGTCGAACAGCGTCATCTCGGGGGTCACGTCTGCCAGGACCGTCGGCTCGTAGAACAGTGGCCCGAGGTCGGGCCGGGCCGTGCCTCCGGCCAGCACCGTGGCGCCCTTCGACACCGCGTCGTCGACGTGCGAGCCGACGGTCTCAAGCTGCGAGGGCGTGGTCAGCGAGCCCATGTCCACCGAGAAGTCGTAGGCCGCCCCCAGGCGCATGGCCCGGACGCGTTCGACGAACGCGGTGACGAAGGCGTCGTGGATCTCGTCGGCGACGTAGAGCCGCTCGATGGACACGCACAGTTGCCCGGCCGAGGGGAAACAGGCGGTGACCGCACCGGCGGCGGCCTTGTCGATGTCGGCATCGGCGAGGACGATCATGGCGTTCTTGCCGCCGAGTTCCAGGGACGCGCCGATCAGTCGCTGACCCGCGTCGCGCGCGATCCGGCGCCCGCTGGCAGTGGAACCGGTGAACATCATGTAGTCCGCGCCGGCCATGAGCGCGTCCCCGATGGAGCTGCCACGGCCGACCACCATCTGCCACACGTCGGCAGGCAGTCCGGCCTCGCGCATCAGGGCCAGCGCCCACAGCGCCGTCAGGGCGGTCTGCGTGTCGGGCTTCTGCACGACGGCGTTGCCGGCCATCAGGGCAGGGATGGCGTCCCCGGCGGCCATGCTGAGCGGGTAGTTCCAGGGCGAGATGACGGTGACGACGCCCTTGGGGTGACGTAGTTCGGCGGTGTGGGTCAGGACAGGGATCGCGCCCTTGCGGCGCTTCGGCGCGAGCAGCCGCCGTGCGCTGCGCGCGTAATAGCGTGCGGTGATGGCGATGTCGCTGATCTCAAGGAACGCGTCGCGACGGGTCTTGCCGCTCTCGGCCTGCATCAGGTCGAGGGCTTCCTCCTGCCGCTGGAGAACGAGGTCGTGGAAGCGCAGCATGATGCGCTTGCGCTCGGCCACCGGGGTGGCCGCCCAACCGGCCTGGGCGGCGCGCGCCCGGGCGAAGGCGTCCGCGACGTCGTCGGGGGTCGAGACCGGAAGGTCCGCGAGCGGCGTGCCCGTGTACGGCGAGGTCGTGGTGGTCCGCCGGCCGCGGGCACCAGCGGCCACCAGGGAGGCCAGGCGGGCGAGGCGGGACGGTGTCAGCCATGACGGGAGGGCGGCCTCGGCGGGGGTGGTGTCCGTGTCGGCGGGGGTGGTGTCCGTGGTGGTCATCGCGGTCTCAGCTCCTGTCCTTGAGGGAGGTGGGCACGGGCATGTGCAGCGCCAGCTGGCCCTCGGTGGTGACGTCGAGCTGGATCGTGCGGAACGGCTTCAGCGAGCGCAGGTCGTCACTCATCCGGCCCTCGCCGAGCCGGAGGTCCAGGCCGCGGGGGAACCGCGTGGTTCCCGAGTGGAGCATGTTGATCTGGCTGGTCGTGGAGTGCCAGGCGCCGTCGATCGTGGTGTACGAGGTCAGGGTCGAGACGTGTTCGCCGGTGGGCCGGGCGGTCTGCTTCGGGGTGGGTGCCGACAGGGCGAGGTCGAGGCCGCCCTGGTCGTTGGCGACCCTGGTGGAGGTGCGCGCGGTGTCGATGTCGACGTCGAGTTCCGTGACCCATTTGGGGAACCCGTAGGCGTCGTGGCCGCGCACCTGCGCGATCTCGGTGTTGACCGGGAGCGAGAGGACGTAGGAGTGCAGGGAGTCGTTCTTGAGCCCGGTGACCAGGTCGAGCAGGCCCAGCCCGCCGTGCCGCGCCGGCTTCACGGCGATGCCGATCGCGGCCTCGGTGTAGAAGTCGATGTCGCAGACGTCGTACCGAAAGGCCATCACGGAGACGATCCCGAGCCCCGGGGCGATCTCCAGCGGGTCGAGTTCCTGGGGCAGGCGGGCCCGGATCGCCCTGGTCGGCGCGAGCATCGTGAGCCGGGTCGTGGAGATGCGGTAGTAGAAGTTCGGCGTCAGCGTGGGCCCGATGCGGGAGTCCACGCGGTTCTTCGGCATCCGGCGGAAGAAGTCGACGCTGCCGACCCGCGGGTCCCGCTCGACCTCGTCGAGGTCGGTGTCCATGCGGAACCGGTCGTAGAGGCCCCCTTCGGGGACGGTGACGAGACGCCCTCCGAGATCGACCTCTACGGTCCGGCCGGTCAGTTTGTCGGTTGGTGGCATGGACTCTCTCCTCTGATGTGAGCGGCGTCAACATCGAGGATCGCACGGCATGTGAGCAGCGTCAACAAGGGGTGGCGCGGGAGGCTCGCGGGCGGGCGGCGCGTCTCAGGAGCCGGCCGACGTGATCGCCAGGAAGGCGCCACGTACCCGGTCGGCGACCTCCTCGCCCGACGTGGCGTGCAGTTTGCCGTCGAGGTACAGGCAGGCCAGTCCGTGGGCGAGCCCCCAGCCGGCCGAGGCGAGGGCCGAGGCGTCCGCGTCGGGGAAGACGCGATGGAGTGCGTCGGCCAGCAGCTCGTGCAGGGCGTCGGCCGCCTTGACCCGCTCGTCGTCGGCGTCGTCGCACGGCTTGCCGAACATCACGCGGAACAGGGCCGGACGGCGCAGCGCGAAGGTGACGTAGGCGACGGCGAACTCGGCCAGGTCCGTGAGCGAGGCGGGCAGGTCGCGCTCGCCGTCGAGGTCGGCCAGCAGATCCCGGAAGCCCTCGACGGCAAGCGCCGACTCCAGGGCGTCGCGGTCCTTGAAGTGGCGGTACGGCGCGGTCGGCGACACGCCGGCCCGGCGCGCGACGGCGCGCAGGGAGAAGGGCTCGCCGCGCTCCAGCATCTCCATCGCGGCCGACAGCAGCGCCGCGCGCAGATCGCCGTGATGGTAGCCACTCTTCTCCGAAGTTGACACTGTCTACTTCACTCTCCTATGCTGTGTTAGCGCTGTAAACATAGTGTACGTCCGAAGGAGCCGGGGCCCGCGGGAAGGGGCTCGCACGGCGCTCGGATGGGCTCACGCGGCGCTCACCGGCCGACCGGCGTACGCGGTCGACCCGCCGATATCACACCGGCCGTCGCTATCAGCCCGGGCGACGAGGCGTGGTCGCCGGTCGGGGCGGTCGACGGCCTCGCTGATCGCCTTTTCCTGTCCACCTCGGTGACACGCTGGCACCACACCGGCGATCCGGTGCCGAAGGCTCGGCCAACGACCGCATCGGCTGGGTCCGCACCCGTGGCCGCGGGGGTCGGCCGCGTCCGTCGTGGCACGACGCCGCTCGCGGCCGGGCTGTCGTCGGCACCCGCACCACCCACCTCAAGGAGATCCCATGCAGACCGTTCTCGGCGCCGGCGGCCCGATCGCCGACGAGCTCGTGAACGCGCTCCACCGCGACCACACCAAGGACATTCGCCTCGTCAGCCGCAAGCCGTCGAGGGTGAACGACACCGATGAACTCGTGGCAGCGGACCTCACCGACGCCGACGCCACCAGCCGTGCCGTCGCGGGCAGCGACATCGCCTACCTCACCGTCGGCCTGCCCCTGGACTCGGAGCTGTGGGAGCGGCAGTTCCCTGTCATCATGCGCAACGTCATCGACGCCTGCGCCGAACACGGCACGAAGCTCGTCTTCTTCGACAACACCTACATGTATCCCGGGACGTCGACGCCCCAGACCGAGTCGACGGCGTTCGCGCCGGGCGGACGTAAGGGACGGGTCCGCGGCCAGCTCGCCACCATGCTGCTGGAGGCCATGCGGGCGGGGCGGGTCGACGCCCTGATCGGCCGGGCGCCCGAGTTCTACGGTCCCGGCCGGACGAAGAGCTACACGAACTCGTTGGTGTTCGACCGGATCAAGGCGGGCAAGCGGCCGTTCGTCCCGGTCGACGCCCATGCCAAGCGTTCCCTGATCTGGACCCCCGACGCGAGCCGCGCTCTCGCCCTGCTCGGCAACACGCCGGATGCCTACGGCCAGACGTGGCACCTGCCGGTCGACCCCGACCGGCATTCCTACGCCCAGCTCATCAGGATCGCCGGTGAGGTCACCGGCGTCAGGATCGGCTACACGGTGCTGCCGATGCTCGCCTTCCGCCTGGCGCGCCGGTTCGTCAAGCCGCTCGGCGAGATGTACGAGCTGCTCGTCCGCTACCGGGACGACAACATCTTCGACAGCTCCAAGTTCGCGGCCCGCTTTCCCGACTTCCAGGTCACGAGCTACCGGGAGGGAGTGGAGCGGATTCTCGCCGGTTGATCCGTCGGCAGGCGCTCCTGCTGTCCGCCGCGCACCGTGACACCGAACCGCCTCCGGTACAACGGGCGCCCCGCCGCGTACGGATGAAAGGGTGCCGTTGTTGACGCGGTGAGGTTGGTGTCGCGCGAGTCTTCCGCCGTCCTGTTCGGGGTCGGTGGAGGACGGCGGAAGTGGTCCCGGATTCGCATCGCTGGTCGGAGCCGAGGCGGTTGCGCGGCCTGTGCGAGTCCGGCGCGATGAGCCTGCGGGAGACCGCGAAGGAGGACGGGCCGAACCGGCGCGCGGCGGCCAAGGGCCTGTCGGGCGAGACGCCGCGGCACTGCCGAGGAGGGCGCCCAAGGGGCGGCCGCACCGGCGGACGGGGGACGAGGCCGCGCCGTTGGGCGACGCGATGCTGCGGGCCGAGATCGTCCTCGAAGGGGCCGTGATCCACGAGCGCCGGGTGGCCGAGCGCGGATACATGGACCCGGCCCTCGTTGCTCCGTGTCAGGCGGGAGTGCGGGCGGCGCCGGTGCTCGTGACGTGGGGAGCGGAGGTCGCGGGCGTGGTCGTATCGCTCCCCTTCCTCGTCGCTCCCGGCCACGTCGGCCACGTCGGCCTCGTCCTCCTCGACGCCGGACCCGGTGGTGCGGGGCGGAGAGCCCGGCTGTGGGGGGCGTTCCGTTCTACACCCCCAGGATGCGGGAGAGCCCGTAGTCGAAACGCTCGTCGAAGGAGGTGTCCTCGAAGTACGCGGCGGCCCGGGACAGTGCGGGGTACGCGCCCGTGCCCAGCCGTCGCGCGAACGCCGGGCCCATCGCGTCGGGAAGCGCCTGCTCCTCCTGGGCCAGTCCCAGGGCGAAGTACACAAGACTCCAGCCCGTCCAGACCGCCTCGCGTTCCGTCAGTCCTCCGGCCAGCAGCGCCTCGGTCATCAGGTCGGCGAAGCGGAGCGTGGCGGGTTCGGCGGCGTACGTACCGGCCACGATCCTGGCCCCGTCCCGGTGGGCCAGCAGCGCGCGGCGGTAGCGGTGGAGCAGTTCGCGGACCCGTGGTTCCCAGGGCTCGGGCAGCCCGTCCACCGGGGCCCCGGCCACGATCGCGTCCGCCATCAACTCCAGCAGCCGCGCCTTGGTCTTCGCGTGCCAGAGCACGGTGTTCATCCGGACGCCGAGCCGGTCCGCGATGCCGCGGATCGAGAGCCTGTCCGCGCCCTTCTCCTCCAGCAGTTCCAGGGCCGTGCGCACCACCGTTCCGGGGTCGAGCCGGGGCTGGGCGAGATCCTCCGCTTGCTTCTTGGTCACCGACCTAGTCTACTGGGAGCACCCCGCCTTGGTCACCGACCAAGACATGTTTGAGGAGCTGTCATGGAGCACCCGCACGTCGTCATCGCAGGAGGCGGCCCCACCGGGCTGTGGCTGGCCGCCGAACTGCGGCTGAGCGGAACGCCGGTCACCGTCCTGGAAGCCCGCAGCGAGCGGGACCCCCACTCCAAGGCGCTCACCATCCATCCGCGCACACTGGAGATCCTGGCCACCCGGGGCGCGCTGGAGCCCTTCCTCGCGGAAGGGCGGCGCATCCCGAGCGGCCACTTCGGCGGGCTCGACGAGCGGATGGACTTCAGCGTCCTCGACACCCCGTACCCCTTCACACTCGCCCTGCCGCAGGCCCGTACCGAGGAGCTGCTGGAGGAGTACGGGAGGGCGGCCGGAGCCGGAATCCGGCGCGGGCACCGAGTGACCGGACTTGCCCAGGACGAAAGCGGGGTGAGTGTCGCGGCAACCGGCCCCGAAGGCCCGTACACACTGCGCGCCGACTACGTCGTCGGCTGCGACGGCACCCGAAGCACCGTGCGCGAGGCGGCCGGTATCGACTTCCCCGGCAACGACGCCACCACCTGGGGCTTCCTGGGCGACGTCGTCCTGGACAACCCGCCACGAGAAGCGGTGCCGACCGTGTCGGGCCCCGCCGGTGGTCTCATGATCGTCCCGATGCCGGGCGGCATCCACCGGATCGTCGGCGGCGACCCGGACAGCACAGGTACCGGCTACCCCGGCGAACTCACCCTCGACGGGCTGCGCGCCACGGTCACCCGGATCGCCGGTACCGATTTCGGCATGCGTGATCCGAGCTGGCTCTCCCGGTTCGGCAACGCCACCCGCCAGGCCGCCGCGTACCGCAGGGGCCGCGTCCTCCTCGCGGGGGACGCGGCCCACATGCACTACCCGGCCGGTGGCGTGGGCCTCAACGTCGGTATCCAGGACGCGACGAACCTCGGCTGGAAACTGGCCGCCACCGTGGCAGGCACCGCCCCCGCCGGGCTCCTGGACAGCTACCACAGCGAACGCCACCCGGTCGGCGCCGATCTGCTGCGCAGCACACGCGCCCAGACGGCACTGATGAACGCCTACTCGGCGGAGGGTCAGGACCTGCGCGCGCTCCTGGGACAGTTCATCGCGACCGTGCCCGAGTTCTCCCGAAACCTGGCCGAACGGCTCTCCGCGCTGGCAGTCACCTACCCGGGACCCCCACACGGCCACCCCCTGACCGGTCACCGCGCGCCCAACATCGAACTCTCCGACAGCACCGACCTCTTCACACTGCTCAGGGCCGGCCGCCACGTCCTGTTGCACTTCACCGGCACCGCGGCACCGTCCGCGATCTCTCACGTCATCACGCACACCGCGCCCCGGCCCGATCCGCGACCCGCCTGGTCCCGCGTGCGTGCCGCGCTCATCCGCCCCGACGGGCATGTCGCCTGGGCGAGCGAGCAGACCGACACCGAAGCCCTGCGGACCGCGGCGCGCGCGGCGGTGTCCGCGACTCGACGCTGACCGGGCCCGGCCCTCGCCGTGCGAACCGCGGTGAGGGCATCGGCCCGCGGCAGGCGGGGGCGCCGACGAGGCGGGACCGCCCGCCGAGTTCCCTCACGGGACCACCGTGACCGGGGAGGACGTGCGCCGCCGGCTCACCTCGCCCGGACGAGGGCTCGTCGCACCGCGAGCGGCCGCGTCCACACCGGCAGGCGTGCCGACCGCCGTGCCGGGCGTCAACGCGTCGTCCGGCGGGCCCCGCGGCGTCGCCCTCGATACACCGTCCGGCGTCTCGTCGGGCAGTGACGGCGAGGCGTCCGCCCGGCCTGCCGGGGCGCCGTCGTTTCGCGCGGAGCCGGGTTCGTCGGCGCGTATTCCCTCGCGCGTATCCCCCCGCGCGTATCCCCCCGCGCGTATCCCCCCGCGCGTATCCCCCCGCGCGTATTCGTCCGCTCAGGGGCCGCCGGGAGCACGTGCTTTCCAGCGGCGGGCTTCAGGGGCGGGCTTCAGCGGCGGGCTTCAGGGGGGCCTGCGCACCGACTCGTTTGTCGCACCGGCGCCACCACTCCAACGGACAGGGCGGTGTTGACTAGAATTCTCTCTCATGTCGAAGCCTGACGAACTGCTCGTTGACGTAGCTGCCTTGGTGGAGTCCGGGCGCAGCAACCAGATGACCCTGACCGTGGTCGCCGGTGGCGCTGTGATCACGGGGCGTCTGGCTCCCGAAGCCGTCTGGAGGCAGCGGGTGCGCGAGGTACTGGCGGACTCGGCCCGCCTCCAGGAATTTTCCGCCGCCTTCACCGATGCGAGGCGTGAGGGGAAGGCGCCGACGCATCTGCATTTCCATGTGGCGCGGATCTTGCAGGGCACGGTGGGGATTCCGGAGACAGGGGGGATGTACCGCGTGGCGATCGATGACGTCAGCGCTTGGACCGTGGGCGACTTCAGCTACTCCGACCAGTGAGATCGCGACGTTGCCGGCTGACGGGTGACGCGGTGACGCGGTGACGCGGTGACGCGGTGACGCGGTGACGCGGTGAGGGTCCGACCGGAGCTGCCGGTCGGACCCTCACCCTTGTCCGCGGTGGCGGCCCGGGGCTCGCCGCCCCTCAGAGGGTCGCGGGGACGCCGAGCATCGCGGAAGCCTGCTGGACGGAACCGGGGGTGTGCGGGGGCGCGGCCGCCGGGCGGGGGCCGCGGCAGGTGAAGCCGAGACGCGTCATGGCCCGGAGGACTTCACCGGCGCTGAAGTCGCGACGGTCCTGGCGTGTGATGACGTGCCCGACCTGTTTGACCGGGTAGGTGCGGCGGCCGATGATCACGGACTCGCCGGTGACCTCTTCGGGCTCGACGCCCCTCATGGATTCCAGGACGCCGCTCTTGGTGAGGTCGAACGGGAAGCGGGCGATGATACAGCGCATGATGCCTCACAGGGAGAAACGGGATGGCACCGCCGCGGTGCGGCGGGTCGGCGATGCGGGCTCGGCTTCGGCGGGCGTGGGCGCGGGAAGGTGAGCGGCCCACTGCTACCCGCGACGTCGCCGGTCGGACCTGATCCGTATGCGCGAGGGGTGTGTCCGAACCCGCATCTCAAGGCACCTCGTGCGGTCGCGGGTCGCTTTCCTGAGTGCGCGGTCTCTACACCGCCGCGTCGAAGGAGGTCTGCCGCGCCGTGCCGCGCGGGGCGATCGGGGCCCGGCGCCGTCGTCCGCGTGAGGCCGCGCCGCGCTTGCGTCGCTCCGCCCCGGGCGCGGCGATCGTGACGGGAATGCCGGAAGGTTCCTTCGCACCGGTGATCTGATGCAGCGCCTCCTCGCCCGCCCGAATCCGGGTGGTCCTGGGCACGATCCCCGCGGCGGCCATGAGGCGGCTCATGTCGCCGCGCTGCTGGGGGGTGACCAGCGTGACGACGCTCCCCGGCTCGCCGGCCCGCGCGGTGCGGCCGCCGCGGTGGAGGTAATCCTTGTGATCGGTCGGCGGGTCGATGTTGACGACGAGGTCGAGGTTGTCGACGTGGATACCGCGGGCGGCGACGTTCGTGGCGACGAGCACGGTGACGTGCCCGGTCTTGAACTGCGTCAGGGTGCGGGTCCGCTGCGACTGCGCCTTTCCACCGTGCAGGGCGGCGGCCCGGACCCCGCTGGCCAGCAGGTGGGCGGTGAGCTTGTCCACCGCGCGCTTGGTGTCCAGGAACATGATCACCCGCCCGTCACGGGCCGCGATCTCGGTGGTCGTACGGTGCTTGTCCGCGCCGTGGATGTGCAGGACGTGGTGCTCCATCGCGGTGACCGCGCCCGCGGACGGGTCGACGGAGTGGACGACCGGGTCCGTGAGGTAGCGGCGGACCAGGCGGTCCACGTTGCGGTCCAGGGTGGCCGAGAACAGCATCCGCTGGCCCTCGGGGCGGACTTGGTCCAGAAGTGCCGTGACCTGGGGCATGAAGCCCATGTCGGCCATCTGGTCGGCCTCGTCCAGGACGGTGATCGCGACCTGGTTGAGCCGGCAGTCACCGCGGTCGATGAGGTCCTTGAGCCGGCCCGGCGTGGCGACGACCACTTCGGTGCCGTCCCGCAGCGCTCCCGCCTGCCTGCCGATCGGCATTCCGCCGACGACGGTGGCCAGGCGCAACTTCACCGAGCGGGCGTAGGGGGTGAGCGCGTCGGCCACCTGCTGGGCCAGCTCACGCGTCGGGACGAGGACCAGGGCCAGCGGCCGGCCGGGCTCGGCGCGTTGGCCGGCGGTGCGGGCCAGCAGAGCCAGGCCGAAGGCGAGGGTCTTCCCTGACCCCGTGCGTCCACGTCCCAGGGCGTCGCGGCCCGCGAGAGTGTTGGGCAGGGTCGCACCCTGGATCGGGAACGGGACGCGCACGCCGTGCCCGGTCAGCGTCGCCAGCAGAGGGGCGGGCATGTCGAGGTCGGCGAACGACTCGACCGCCGGCAGTGCGGGAGTGATCGTCTTCGGCAGGGCGAACTCGCCCGGGGCCGCGGCGGACCGCCGTCCGTGGCCACCCGAGCGGTGCGGGGCCGACGAGCCGAAGCGACCGCCGCGTCCCGCACCGGCGCCGTCCGCGCGGCGGGCCCTTGAGGTCCGGTCGTTCGTGCGTGTGCGGTCGCTCGTCCGTGTGCGGTCGTTCGTGCGTGTGCGGTCGTTCGTGCGTGTGGGGTTCATATGAGAACCTTCCTCGATACGGCACGTATCAAGGAATTCCCGCAACGAAAAGGCAGCGCAGGGAAGTACGAGAACGAGCCGGGGTGGAATGCGAAGGCGAATCCGCTGGACAGTGAATTCGCGCGGATTCGGGTGCTGAACGGAGCACTTCACAGGGGCGCGAAGCCCTGGACGGGCGCGGCCCGGAAAAAGCGGGCGCGCCGGGCGAGGAGAGGGCCCGCACCCCGAGGGATGCGGGCCCCGGCTACGAAGTGCGCGTCGGGTCAGGCCGGAACGATGTTCTCGGCCGTCGGGCCCTTCTGGCCCGCCGCGATATCGAACGAGACCTTCTGGCCTTCGAGCAGCTCCCGGAAGCCGTCGGCGGCGATGTTCGAGAAGTGGGCGAACACGTCGGCACCCCCACCGTCCTGCTCGATGAAACCGAATCCCTTGGCCGCGTTGAACCACTTCACAGTGCCGGACGCCATGTCATATCTCCTTGTGGGCAGTACGCCGGTACCCGCGATCGCGGACACCGGGTCGCCGTGATGATGCCCTGCCCGGAGAACAACCGGAAACGCACAACGCCTCCCGCAGCGCAATGCTGACGTAAGCGTCGAAAATTTGGGAACCACAACTGCAACTGGGACGGACACTAGCACGCGGCTATGGTGTACGCCCGGTTTCTTATGGAGCCCTGATTACGCCGGTAGAAACACTCTGCACGCGGCACGCCAAAAACTCATCCGGCCGCAACAGATAGGCGAGTGACGGGAAATTTCTTTCGCGGTGCGGTCCGGTCGAGAGCGGTGTGGCGCCGGACGGTGACGGGGGTCGCGCTCCTGCCGCCGGAGGGATACTCGGCTGTCATGGGCTCATGCGGCGCATCGGCGGCGGGAGGGCGTCGGCGGGTTTCCGCGACCGGAGGTCAGGCGTCGGTATCGGACTCGGCGGCGGCGCGGCGGTACTCCGCGTTGATACGGCGGGCCTCTTCGAGCTGGTCTTCGAGGATGACGATGCGGCAGGCGGCCTCGACGGGCGTGCCCTGGTCGACGAGTTCGCGGGCACGGGCGGCGATGCGCAGCTGATAGCGGGAGTAGCGGCGGTGGCCGCCCTCGGAACGCAGCGGAGTGATGAGGCGGGCTTCGCCGACGGCGCGGAGGAAGCCCGGCGTGGTGCCGAGCATCGCTGCGGCCCGGCCCATCGTGTAGGCGGGATAGTCGTCGTCGTCGAGACGGCCGAACGAGTCGTCTGCTGTCATTTGCACCTCTCTGTGGAACGCGTCGAGGGGCTCGGGTGCCGTATCGCACCCGAGCCCCGAAGGAACTGCTACACCATCCGCCGACCTTGATACCGCGTCGGCCTCTTGTTTCCGCTGCCCCGACCTGAGGACTGTCGGGGGTGCGGGGATCGCGGTTGTTTGACCGGAGACCACCTCACTATCGATGTCCTGCGGTACCCGGGCTCAGTCTCCGCCCGGGCGATCCTGATGGCGTCTGGTTCCTCCGTTCTTCCCTCTGGGATCACATACGTGTCCGTCTTCGGCAGCCAGCCCCGTTGCCCGTCCTGCGTCTGCTCCGGCTTGGAACCCCACTGCCGAACCTCCCGGTGCGCGCGCCCGCAGCCGACGCCTTCACCGAGGTGCTGCTCACCTGACTCCGCTGCGGAATACGACTACTGCCTGAACCGCGGTACTTCACGGCGGCCCCTGATCACCGCGGGCCACCCGGTCCGGTCGTCAGTCCCGTCGCCGCCCTGCGACAACGTGGCTCCGGGACTCCACCACCGCACCGTCCTGCGCATCGCGACCGCAGGTGCAGCCGACTGGCGGTTCACCTCCGCCGTGCCGTGCCGCTCCCCGGCCACGAGGAAAACCCTAGCCGCACCATCCCTCAATGTCTACTCTGGCCAACATAGATTTTCGTGACTCGCGAGATGGAGTAGTCGGCACCGGAGCGCGCGGACCGTGGCCGCGGCGCGGCCGGGAAAGCCGTTGACGCGCGCCCGGTTCGCGCATCGCCTCGGCCCGCCGCCCGGGGGGTGCTCAGCAGGTGCGCGACGCGCTCCTCGGGGAGGCCCCGCTCACGGCGGTGATCGCCGCGTGCCCCGGTGACGGCGGGGCGCCCACGGCCCGTGTGCTGGGGGCGAATGTGGCCGCCGCGGGGCGCATCGCGCGGGAAGGCCGGCTCGGACCGGCCGAAAACGCCGCGGCCGCCGGGAGTCCCGGCGCCGGTGGGCTCGTCGTGCCCCGCGGCTCACTGTCCGACCGGCTCCGCGAGGCACTGGCCGCGCTCGCCCCGCGTTCGACGCCGCCGAACGACGCCCCGCGCCCTGGAACGCGAAGGGTCGCCGCCGGGCCGACCCGGCGGCGACCCCGAGGGTTCAGTCCCGGGAGGGGCCGCGGTGCTCGGGCGCCGGCGGGACGGGACGAGTGCGCGAGGGCGGGGCCTGGTGGGGGGCGCTGCCCCAGCGCTTGTCCGGCTCGGCGCCCATCTCCAGCGTGAGGTGCCCGCCCGAGACGATCTCCTCGTGGGTGATCCACGCGCGGTCCAGGGGCCGCCCGTTGAGCCGGGCCGCGCGTACGTACATGTTCTTCGCCGAGTTGTGCCGCGCCTCGATCGTGAAGCGGGTGCCGCGGCTGGTGGTGAACACCACCTCGTCGAAGAGGGGGCTGCCGAGCGCGTACACGCCACTCGCCGGGGCCACCGGGTAGAAGCCGGACGCCGCCAGTACGTACCAGGCCGACATCTGGCCGCAGTCGTCGTTGCCCGAGAGCCCGGCAGGGCCCGTCGCGTAGGCGTGCTCGCACACGTACCGGGACCACTTCTGCGTCAGCCAGGGCGCGCCCGCGTGCGCGAACATGAAAGCCATCTGGTGCACCGGCTCGTTGGAGTGGTTGTACTTGTCGTTCCACACCATCATCTTGTCCGGCGGTGTCTGCCGGAACATGTCGTCGAGCCGCGAGACGAAGGCGTCCCTGCCGCCGAGCAGTTCGATCAGCCCCGGCACATCGTGCGGCACGAACCAGCCCTGCTGCTCGGGGTTGGACTCGGTGCAGCCGTCCTGGTCGCCCATCCAGGAACCGTCCGCGTTCCTGCCCCGGAACCAGCCGACGTCCTCGCGGAACACGTTCCGGTAGTTCCGCGCGGTCCGGTCGAGCCGCCGCGCGTCCGCCGTGCGCCCCCGCGCCTCGGCGAACCGGGCCAGGGCGTAGTCCGAGTAGGCGTTCTCCAGGGTCTTCGACAGGCTCGTGTCCACGCAGTACCCGAGCTTCGTCCAGTTGTCGAAGTCGTTGCGGTTGGACTTCTCGGCGGGGCCGATGGCGACGTCGCGGCAGTACGCGTACGCCTTGTCCACGTCGAAGCCGCGCACCCCCTTGACGTACGCCTCCGAGATGATGTTGACCGCCGGGTCGCCGACCATCGTGTCGGTGTCCGTGCCGAGCAGTTCCCAGCGGGCCAGGCCCTTCACGCGTCCCGAGTCGGTCAGCGCGAGCAGGGTGTTCACCTCGTCGCTCACGGTCTGCTCGTCGATGATCGTCAGGAGCGGGAACTGGGCGCGGAAGACGTCCCAGCCGCTGAAGACGGTGCGCTGCGTGAAGGGGTCCCTGCGCACGGGGCCCTCGCCGAAGCGCGAGCCGCCGTCCGCGTCGCTGGAGATCCGCGGGTCGATCATGGTGTGGTAGAGCGCCGAGTAGAAGATCTCCCGCTGCTCGGCCGAGCCGCCCTTGACGGCGATCCTGCCGAGCGCCTTCGACCACGCCGTGCGGGCCGAGGCGTGCGCGCGGTCGAAGTCCCAGTGGGGGAGGGAGTCCCTGAGGTTGTTCCGCGCCCCCGCCACGCTGGTGAAGGACACGCCCGCCTTGACCTGTACGTGCTGGCCCGCGCGTACGGGGAACTCCACGAAGAAGCCCGCGCTGTCACCGCTGCTGCTCTGCCGGGTCGCGTCACGGCGGACCGTGTCGCCGTCCCAGGTGCCGAGGGAGGCGATCCGCCGCTCGAAGCGCATCGAGAAGTAGACCGTGTACGCAGGCCCGTTGCCGCAGATCCAGCCGCCGCCCGAGCGGTCGGCGCGCATCGAGCCCTCGACCGTCCAGGGGTCGGCGAGCCGCAGTTCCTGGGCGACCGAGTGGGAGCCGTCGAAGCCGATCCGGCGCGCGAGATCGACCTTGATCCGGCCCGTGCCCGCCGTGCCGAACGTGAAGCGGAGCATCCCGGCCCGCGGCGCGGCCGTCATCTCGGCGCGCACCGCGTACCGGTCGAGGTCGACCGCGTAGTAGCCGGCGGTCGCCACCTCGGTCTCCTTGCGGAACGCGCTTTTCGCCGCGTCCCTGCCGGTGACGGGTTCGCCGGTCTGGGGCATGACCTGGAGGTTGCCGAGGTCGCCGTAACAGCCGATGCCGCCGAGGTGCAGGAAGCTGAAGCCCTCGATCGTCGTCATGTCGGCCGAGTAGCCGCTGCCGTTGTCCCCGCCGCTGACGGTGTCGGGGCTCAGCTGCACCATCCCGAACGGGGTGTCGGCGCCCGGGAAGGTCTTGCCGCACGCGGTGTCGGGCGAGGTCGTCAGCGCGCCCGTGAGCGGATTGACGCAATCGACGGGCGCGGTCGCGCGGCGCACCGACCCCGCGGCGGGCCCCGCCCCGCGCGCGGACGGGGGCGCGGTGTACGTCGCGTGCGCCGTGCCGCCGATCCCGAGCGCCGCCGCCGCGGCGGCCGCTCCCGTTCCGGTGAGGAAGGCGCGTCGGTGCAGCGGGCTCTCGGGAGGGGTGCGGTCCATTGCGTTCTCCAGTCCGGCGACGTTGTCCTGTCGCGGTCGACGTGTGGCACGCGGCCCCCGTTCCAAGGGCCGTGCGTGAGCGGGTTCGTGCTTCGTCCTCGTCGGGTGCCCGTCCGGGGCGACGGCGCGTCAGGTGCCTACCGGCCGGGGAACGTCAGGGTCACCGACCGGCCGGGCCGCAGTCGTACGGAGCGCTCGTGCCGCCCGGCCGCCACGGTGACCGCTGTGCCGCCCGTGCTGCGGACGACCGCGCGGGTCACCTCTCCCGCGGACCAGCTCATGTCGACGCTGAAGGCACCGCGGGCGCCCAGGCCCCGTGCGTGTCCCTCCGCCCAGGCGGCGGGCAGGGCAGGGAGCAGTTCGATGCGGCCGGGGCGCGAGTACAGCAGCATCTCCAGCATCGCGGTGGGGGTGCCGAGGTTGGCGTCGATCTGGAAGATGCCCCGCTCGGCGTCTGCCTGGTAGATGTCGAAGAGATTCGGGGCCGTGCCGTTGCTCGTCCCGGACGACGGGGCGAGATTGGTGGCGATGAGCCGGTAGGCGGTCTCCGCCTCGCCCAGGCGCGCCCAGCACAGGGCCCGCCACGCGTTGGCCCAGCCGTAGCTGTCCATGCCCCGCGCGGTGAGCAGCGCGCGGACACCGGCGATGAGTTCGGGGGAGGAGTGCGCGGGGTGGACCCGGTCGCCGGGGAAGAGGCCGATGAGCGGGGAGAGGTGGCGGTGCGTGGTCTCGCCGAGGTTGTCGGGGGACATCCACTCCTCCAGCCAGCCCGTGGTGGGGCTGACGCGCGGCAGGTACAGGCGGTTCCGCAGGTCGGTGACGGTCCGTGCGTGGCGCCTCTCGCGGCGCAGGACGGCACACGCCCGCGCGTAGTTGCCGAACAGGGCGTGCACCAGTTCCTGTGCGTAGGTGTTGCCGCGGGTGTCCTGCGGGCCGTGCTCGGGTGACCAGTCCTTGTCGTCCACCAGCACTTCGCGGGTGCGCCCGGTGGCGGGGTCGTCGACGGTCGTGGTGACGAGCCGGCTCTCCCAGAACTCGCAGGCGCCCTTGAGGAGGGGGAAGATCCGGGCGAGCGTGGCGCGGTCCTGCGTGTACTCGTAGTGCGCGAACAGGGTGTTGCACAGCCAGGCGTTGGCGGCCGGGTGCCACCACCAGCCCGAGCCGCCGTGGATGTTGGTGGAGAAGGCGACGGCCCAGCCGGCCACCTTTCCGCTGGAGTTGCGGAAGCGGTTGCGCGGGTCGTCGAAGGTGCGGGCGGTCACCTCGGTCCAGACCGGGAGCTGGGAGAGGCAGTAGTCGGTGAGGGCGTCGAAGCAGCCCGGCAGTCCCGCGCGGTCGGCGGGCCAGTAGTTCATCTGCACGTTGATGTCGGTGTGGTAATCGCCCATCCAGTCCGGGTCGTTGCCGTCCAGCCACAGGCCCTGGAGGCCCAGCGGCAGGCTGTCGCGCGAGCCGGCGATCATCAGGTAGCGGCCGTACTGGAGGTAGGTCGCCTCCAGCTCCGGGTCCGGCGCGGCGCCCGCGGCCGCTCGTGCGCGCAGCCGTGCCCAGGTGTCGAGGCCGCGCTGCGCGCGGCTGGAGGTGCCGAGGGAGACGTCGAAGGTGCCGAAGAGCCGCCGGTGGTCGGCGATGTGCGTGTCACGCACTACCCGCGGATCGTGCCGCAGGGCGTCCAGGACCTTGCGGCGGGCGAGCCGGTGCGGGTCGGCCGCCGGGTCACGGAAACCGTGCGCGGCGTCGGGCGCGTAGTCGGTGCCGCCGCAGAGCACGACGGTGAGGTCGGGGCAGTCCGTGAAGACGACGGCGTCGTCCGTCACGGTGACGGTGCCGCCCGTGGACCGGGCGCTCACGGCGGCGGCGTAGCGCAGTCCGTTGGCGAAGGAGCCGGTGAACGAGCAGGAGCCTTCGGCCCGGTGGGCGCCGGTGGTCTCGCCGTGGGTGCCGGACAGCTCGACGCGGCCGGAGTGCGTGCCCTTCCCCTCGCGCGTGAGGTGGAGGACGATCACGTCGTCCGGGTGGCTGGCGTACACCTCCCGCGCGTAGGTGGTGCCGTCCTTCGTGTACCGCGTGCGCACCACGCCGTCGCCGAGGTCCAGTTCGCGCCGGTAGCCGGAGACGGAACCCGCCGCGTGCCCTTCGAGCGTCACGGTGAGCAGCGCGAGCTGGGTGAACGACCCGAAGTCCTCGCGTCCGTAGGGGAATTGCCCGTCCTGATCGAGGACGTCGTTGCGGCCGCCCGTCCACAGCGTGCCGTCGGTGACGTGGAGGAGTTCCCGGGCGGGTGCGGAGCCGACGAGGGCGCCGAGGCGGCCGTTGCCGAGGGGCAGCCCTTCCTTGATCATCCGGGCGTCGTCGGCGGGGGAGGAGTACCACAGCCGTGGTGCGGGCGGCTCGGGAGCGGCGGGGGTGCTGCCGGGGCGTGGTGGCTCGGCGGCGCGCGCGGTGAAGGCGGGCAGGGCGAACATCGCGGCGAACGCGCCCGCGCCGGCAGCGAGCAGGCCGCGGCGGCTCGGGTACGAACCCGCGGGCGCGGGCGGCGTCTTGGGGCTCGGCATGGGCGCGGCTCCAGTGCGGGGAGTGGGGGTGGGGGTGAGGTGGGGGCGCTGCGCCGTGCACCGTAAATCTAATAATTAACGTAATCAACACCTCTGACGGCACTGCTTCCCCGCCGACTCCGGGCGCTGTTCCTCGTTTTTTAGTTTATTAGTAAGAAACGTTGACAGGGTCTTCCGGTGCCCGCACTGTCTGGGGCAGCCAACCCGTCAGGAGACACCAGTGACACCCTCACGTGCCACAACGGCCTCTGCCGCGCTGCTCGCCGCGGCACTCGTCGGCGCCCTCACCCCCGCCGCACAGGCCTCCGCACCGGCCGGCACTCCCGCCTCCGCGCCCGCCGCGTCCCCGGCCGTACCGAAGGCGGAACGTCCGCTCGCGCCCACGCCGTACATGGGCTGGAACACGTACTTCGGGCTCGGCGCGCCGACCGAGAAGGAGGTGAAGAGCGTCGCCGACCACCTCCTGTCCAGTGGTCTGGCCAAGAGCGGGTACGACATCGTCTGGCTCGACGGCGGCTGGCAGGCCGACGAGCCGAGGAACTCCGCGGGCGAACTCGTCGCGCACCCGGGGCGCTTCCCCTCCGGTATCCCCTCCCTCGTCAGCTATCTGCACGCGCGCGGCCTCAAGGCGGGCATCTACACCGACGCGGGTACCTACGACGGCGGCGAGACCTGCGGGCTCGGCAGCCGGGGCCACTACCAGCAGGACGCGCAGCGGTTCGCCGACTGGAAGTTCGACGCCATCAAGGTGGACTTCCTGTGCGGCATCACCGAGAAGGCGGACCCCGAGCCCGCCTTCCGGGAGTTCGGCGCGGCCGTGGCCGCAACCGGGCGGCCCATGCTGCTCAACCTCTGCAACCCGCTGACCGACGACTGGGGAGTGCCGCACACGCCCGCCCAGGACGCCCACAACGCCTACACCTACGGGCCCACGACGGCCGACTCCTGGCGCACCGGCACGGATGTCGCCTACGGGCAGCCCTCGACCGGCCAGTGGCCCAACGTCCTGCGCAACATGGACGGCAACGCCTGGCACCCCGAGGCCCAGAGCCCGGGGCACTACAACGACCCCGACTACCTGATCCCCATGCGCCCGCTCCCGGACGGCACCACCGAGCTGACGCAGGAGGAGTCCACGACGCAGTTCGTGATGTGGGCCGAGATGGCCTCCCCGCTCGTCATCGGCTCCGACCCGCGCACCCTGTCGCGGGAGATGACGGAGACCCTGCGCAACCCGGAGATCATCGCCGTCGACCAGGACCCGCTGGCCGTCCAGGGCGTGCGCGTCGCGAGCGACGCGACCGGGGACGTCTACAGCAAGGTGCTCAAGGGCTCGGGGCGCCGCGCGGTCGTGCTCCTGAACCGCTCGGACGAGGCGGCCGAGCGCACGGTCTCCTTCGCCGACACCGGACTCGACGGGACGGTGCGGGTACGCGACCTGCGTGCGCGCAAGGACCGGGGCGCGCACCGCGGCTCGTACACCGTGCGGGTGCCCGCCCACGGCACCGCCTTCCTGTCGCTCGCGGGCCGCGACACGGCTCCGGGCACCCCGCTCGGCGTCCGCTCCGAAGCGGACCCCTCACTGGTCCGCGACGCGGGCGGTCGCGTCAGCGTCTTCGTACGTGACGAGCGCGGCGGGCTCCGGCAGTTCAGCGGCAGGGACGCGGCGCACCTGACGGGCGGCGCCCGGCTCGGCGGGCCCGTCGGGGGCCGGATCGTCGGGCGGCCCGCCGCCGCGGCGTCCCCCGGCGGCCGCATCGACGTGGCCGTGCGCGGCACGGACGGATACGCGTACCGCAGGACCTTCGACGGGCACCGCTGGGGCGCGTGGTCCAAGGTCGCGGGGGGCAGGATCACCTCGGCCCCGGCCGTGACCGCGCCCTCCGGCACGCTCGGCCCGCAGCTCTTCGCCCGGGACGCCGCGGGAGAACTCGTCACCCGGCGTCCCGACGGCCGGTGGACCTCGCTCGGCCTGCCGCCCGGGCTCGGCCTCTACGACGACCCGGCCGCGGTCGTGGACTCCCTGGGCCGCACCCACGTCGTCGTACGCGCCACCGACGACTCGATGTGGACGCGCGTACGCGGTACGGACGGCGACTGGTCCGCGTGGTCCTCGCTCGGCGGCACCGTGAGCGGCAGCCCCGCGCTGTCGGCCGGAGGCGACACCGTCAGGCTGCTCGCGCGGGCGGGCGACTACACGGTCTGGCAGCGTTCCCTCGTGACCGACGGCACCGGGCAGGACACCTGGTCCGACTGGTCCAGGCGTCCGGAGTTCGCGAGCGCCGCGCTCTCGGGCGCGCCCGGGCTCGCCGCCGAGGGCGACGGTGTGCTGGCCGCCTTCCGCGGCGTCACGGGCGAGGTGCGGATCATCCGGCTCTGACCCGACGTCCGCCTACCGGAACGCGTCGGGCGGCGCCCCTCCCCGCGGGGGGCGCCGCCCTCCTCCGGCGCGCCCTCGGCACCGTCGGACCGCGATCGTTAATAAGAAATAAAATCCTAATTAATATTGACAGCGTTTCAGGCGTTCGTCACTCTGTATCCGCCGAGCGAACACCCGCCCGCCAAGAGACGGGCCCGGGCTTCGCCTCCTCCGGCCATCTCTCCCTGGCCCTCTAGGAGTTCATCCATGAACACCCCCGTACCGAGCCGTCGTGCCGTCCTCACCGGCGCCACCGCGATGGGCGCCGCCGCGCTGCTCAGCGGCTGCGTCACCTCCGGTTCGAGTAGCGGCGGCAGCGCTCAGCAGAAGGGCGGCGCGGTCACCCTCCAGTCGAACCTGTCCGCCCCGCAGGCCAAGGCCGCCATGCAGAAGGTCGTGGACGCCTTCGGCAAGCGTGGGGGCGCGAAGGCCACGCTCAACACCGTCGCCTCCGAGACCTTCCGCACGCAGCTGCCCACGTACCTCACCTCCGCCAACCCGCCGGACGTGCTCACCTGGTACCCCGGCTCGGTGGCCGACGCGTACGCCGGCAAGGACCTGCTCCTCGACGTCAGCGACATCTGGACCAAGCCCGAACTGTCCGGCTACAGCAAGGCGTTGCACAGCCTGTGCACCTCGGCCGCAGGCAAGAAGGTCTTCGTCCCCTCGACGTACTACTGGTGGGGCGTCTTCTACCGGAAGTCGCACTTCGCCAAGTGGGGCGTCAAGGAGCCCAAGACCTGGGACGAGTTCCTGGACCTGTGCGACACGCTCAAGTCGAAGGGTGTCGCCCCCATCGGCCTCGGGGCGGGCGGCAACACGGCCTGGGTCGCCTCCTCGTGGTTCGACTACCTCAACGTCCGTATCAACGGCGCCGAGTACCACCGCGCCCTGCTCGCGGGCAAGCACCGCTTCGACGACCCCGAGGTCCGCAAGGTCTTCGACCGCTGGGACGAGGCCCTGCCCTTCTTCGACAAGAACGGCACCGCCCTCCCCTTCCAGGACGCGACCACGGCGCTGCTCCAGGGCCGTACCGGGATGATGCTCATCGGCACCTTCTTCGCCGACTCCACGCCCAAGGACCAGCTGGACGACATCGACTTCTTCCGCTTCCCCGTCATCGACCCGAAGCTGCCGCTGGTCGAAGAGGCCCCGACGGACGGGTACTTCGCCAGCGCGCACGGCGGCCGGGTCGAGGAGACCAAGGAACTGCTGCGCTACCTGGCCACCGCGGAGGCCCAGGAGACCTACCTCAAGAGTTCGTCGGGCACCTCGCTGCCCACCCACCCCGACGCCAAGGACAGCGGCACCCCGCTGGTGAAGAAGGGCCGGGCGCTCATCGAATCCGCCTCCGACCTCACGCAGTTCTTCAACAGGGACTCCAGCGACGCCCTCGCCCCGACCGCCGACACCGCCCTCCTGCACTACCTCGCGGAGCCGAAGAAGATCGGCTCCGTCCTCACCCGGTGGCAGCGGGACGCGCAGAAGATCTGGAGCCAGTGACATGGCGCTCCTGACCGCGCAAGCTCCCGCGAAGGGCGAGCGGAAGCCCGCACGCGCACGGCGTCGGCGCGGGAGCGGGACCCGGGTCCCGCCCCTGGTCCTCGCCTTCGTCCTCGTGCCGCTGCTCGCCGAGGCGTTCTGGGTCTTCTGGCCCGCCCTCCAGGGCTTCTACCTCTCGCTGACCAAGTGGGACGGCGTCTCGGCGCCGCAGTTCGTCGGCCTCGCCAACTACCGCGAGATGCTGAGCGATTCGATCTTCCACACGGCCGTCATCGACACGCTGCTGTGGCTGCTGCTCTTCGGCGGCCTGTCCGCACTGCTGGGACTCGGCGCCGCACTGCTGCTCCAGCAGGAGCGCAGGGGGGTCGGCTTCTACCGCGCCGCGCTCTTCCTGCCCGTCGTCTTCTCCCTCGTGGCCACGGCTCTCGTGTGGCAGGCCATGTACCAGCCTGACGGACTGATCAACAACCTCCTCGACAGCGTCGGGCTCGGAAACCTCACCCGCTCCTGGCTCGCCGACAAGCACACCGCGCTGTACGCGGTGATCGTGCCCGCCCTGTGGCGCCAGATCGGCTACGTGATGGTGCTCTACCTCGCCGGGCTCAAGGGCATCGACCCGGCGCTGTACGAAGCGGCCAAGGTGGACGGCGCCTCCCGCTTCCAGCAGTTCCGGCACATCACCCTCCCGCAACTGAGCAGCGTCAACGCGGTGGTCCTCTCCGTCATCGTCATCGACTCGCTGCGCTCCTTCGACGTGATGTGGGCCCTCACGCGCGGCGGCCCCTACCACTCCTCCGAACTGCTGAGCACCTACATGTACTCGACCGCCTTCCAGTCCCTGCGGCTGGGCTACGGCTCCGCCCTCGCCGTGGTGATCTTCGTCCTCGCCTTCGGGGTCATCGCCTCCTACCTCGTGCGTGCCTTCAGGGAGGCGGACGCATGAGCGCCCCGGGAACCACGAGGAACACCGTGGGTGGCGTCCTCCTGCGCCGCAGAGCAGCGACCGCGGGCTTCCACCTCGGCGCCGGACTCCTCTCCCTGCTGTGGCTCCTGCCGATCATCCTGGTCCTCGTCACCGCGACCCGCTCCTTCGACGACATCGCCGCGCACGGACTCGGGGGCCTGCCCCACTCCTTCACCCTCGACGGCTTCGGCCAGGCGTGGACCGAGGGCGGCCAGCAACGGGCGCTGATCAACAGCCTCCTGGTGACGATCCCGACGCTGCTGCTCTCCCTCCTGCTCGCCTCCGCGGCGGCCTTCGCCCTCAGCCGCTACGAGGTGCCGGGCCGGCGCAGCCTGCTCCTGCTCATGCTCGGCGGCAACCTGCTGCCCCCGCAGATCCTGCTCATTCCCGTCTCCAAGCTGAGCGAGATGCTCGGTCTGTACGACTCGCTGTACGCCCTCATCGGCGTCCAGGTCGGCTTCGGAGTGGGCTTCTACGTCTTCGTCCTGCACGGCTTCATGCGGGCCATCCCCCCGGAGATCCAGCAGGCCGCGGTGATCGACGGAGCGGGTCCAGGGCAGATCTACTGGCGCATCATCCTGCCGCTCGCCAAGCCGGCGCTGGCCGCCCTCAGCGCCCTGTCCTTCACGTGGATCTTCAACGACCTGCTGTGGGCCATCACCGTGCTGCGCACCGACACCAGGATGCCCATCACCGCCTCGCTCATCGGTCTCCAGGGCGAATACGTCTCGATGTGGAACGTCATCGCGGCCGGTTCCGTCATCGCCGCGGCCCCGACGGTCCTGGTATTCCTGCGCTTTCAGCGCTACTTCGTCGCCGGACTCAACCTGGGAGCCGTCAAGTGAGCACGAACGAGACCACGAGCGGGCCGCACGGGACCGCCACCGGGGAACCGCGCTGGGTGCTGCGCACCGAACGGACCGTCTACGCCGTCACCCTCGGCGGCGACGGGGACGGCGAGGGGCCCGCCGCCGGGCGGTGGCCCGAGCTGTCGGTCTGGGGACCCCGCGGGGCCGAGGACGGTCCCTCGCCGCTGGACTGGTCACGCCGCACCCACTTCCTCACCCCGGCCGACGCGGCCCCCGCCGAGTACATCCCGAGCGGACTGCGGCCCTTCACCGGCGCCGACCTCGTCGTGGCCCGGCCCGACGGGGAACGCGGGGTGTGGTGGCGCTTCGAGGCCGCGGAGCAGGACGAGGACCGCGCCCTCGCCCTCACCTTCCGCGACGAGCACATCGGCCTGCGGGTCGTGCTGCGCTACGCGTGCGTGCCGGGGACCGACGTCGTGCTGCGGTGGACGGAACTGAGCTGCACGGGCGCGGAGCCGCTGCGCCTGGAGCGGCTGGACTCGGCGGCCGTGAACGTACCCGTCGGCGCGCGGGGCGCACGGCTGACCGCGCTGAGCGGCCAGTGGGCGCAGGAGTTCACCCGTACCCGTACCGAACTGACCAGGGGCCGCTTCGAGATCGGGAGCACCCAGGGAGTGCCGGGACACGCCTACGCCCCCTGGCTCGCCGTCCAGGACGCGGCCCTGCCCGAGGAGGGCGACACCCCGACCTACGGGATCGCCCTGGAGTGGTCGGGCAACTGGCACATCAGCGCCGACGCGGAACCCCCCGGCGTGGTGCGGGTGCGCGCGGGGCGGGTCCCGCACGAGGGCGCGGTGCTGCTCCGCCCCGGACAGACGCTCAGCACTCCGCGCCTGGCCTGCGCGTTCAGCCCCGAAGGACTCGGCGGGCTCTCCCGCGTGTGGCACCGCTACGAGCGGCACCTGTCGGGCGACCGCCTGGAGCGCACCCGCAAGGTGCTCTACAACTCCTGGGAAGCCACCTCCTTCGCTGTGGACGCCGACTCGCAGCTGGAACTGGCCCGCGCCGCCGCCGACATGGGCGTGGAACTGTTCGTCGTGGACGACGGCTGGTTCCCCGGCCGCGACGACGACACCGGCGGACTCGGCGACTGGCACCCCGACCCCGCGGCCTTCCCCCGGGGCTTCGGCACCTTCGTCGACGAGGTACGGGCCCTCGGCATGGACTTCGGCCTCTGGGTCGAGCCCGAGGCGGTGAGCCCGCGCTCACGCCTGTACGCGGAGCACCCGGAGTGGGTGTACCGCGTGGAGGGGCGCCCCTCGCGGCTCGTGCGCAACCAGCTGCTGCTCGACCTCGGGCGCGAGGAGGTGCAGGAGTTCGTCCTCGCGACGCTCGACCAGCTGCTGGACGAGTACGCCGTCTCGTACCTGAAGTGGGACATGAACCGGCCCCCGACCGAACGCGGCCGGCCCGGCACCCGCCCGGCGGACACCGATCTCGACGCCCAGCACGTCGCGGGGTACCTGCGCGTGCTCGACCACCTCAGGCAGCGGCACCCGCACGTCACGGTCGAGGGGTGCGCGGGCGGCGGCGGGCGCGTCGAGCACGCGACCCTGGCCAGGACCGACGTCGTCTGGCCGAGCGACAACACCGCGCCGCTCGACCGGCTCGCCATCCAGTACGGCTACCTGCACGCCCACGCCCCGCACACGATGAGCGCCTGGGTGACCGACTCGCCCGGCATCTTCGACCCCCGCCCGCGGTCGCTCGACTTCCGCTTCGTCAGCGCCCTGTCCGGCGTGCTCGGGATCGGCGCGGACATCCGGCGGTGGCCGGCCGCGCGACGCGCCCGCGCGGCCGAGTGGATCGCGCGGTACAAGGACGTGCGCACCCTCGTGCACCACGGCGACGTCCACCTGCTCGGCACCCCCGACGACGCCACGTACGGGACCCAGCACACCGCCCCCGACGGCGGCAGGATCGTGGTCACCGCCCTCAGCACCGGGCGCCTGGACGGCGCCCCGCTGATTCCCGGGCGCCCCGCGCGGCTGCGGCTGCGCGGTCTCGACCCGGCCGACAGGTACCGGGACGAGAACTCGGGCCGCGAGTACGGCGCGGCCCACCTCCTGCACGCCGGGCTGCCCTTCGCCTGGAGCGCGGAGCACGACGCCGAACTCGTCGTCCTGTCCCGGCTCGCGCGCAGGACCGCCGCCACCCCCGCCGCCTCGCGCGCGGCCCGTCCGAAGGAGCAGACACGCCCATGAACAGCGCAGCCCGATTCACCGACAAGGTGGCCGTCGTCACCGGTGCCGCGTCCGGCATCGGCGCGGCGACCGCGCGCAGGCTCGCCGACGAGGGCGCGGCCGTGGTGCTCGCCGACGTCGCCGAGGCGGCCGGTGAGCACGTCGCCGCCGCGATACGCGAGGGGGGCGGACGCGCCGCCTTCGTCGGCGCCGACGTCTCCGAGGCCGCCGCGTGGGACCGCGTCCTGGAGGCCGCGCACCGCTTCGGTCCTGTCGACGTGCTCGTGAGCAACGCGTACACGGTCGAGGTGCTGCCCGCGCACGAGCTGACACTGGCTTCGTGGGAGCGCCAGCTCTCGGTCAATCTCACCGGCACCTTCCTCGGCGTCAAGGCGGTCCTGCCCGACCTGCGGGAGCGGCGCGGCGCGCTCGTGCTGACCTCATCGGTCCACGCCCACAAGGGCATCCCTGGCCACCCGGCCTACGCGGCGACGAAGGGCGCGCTGCTGTCGCTCGGCGGTCAGCTCGCCGTCGAGTACGGGCCCGAGGTCCGCGTGAACACGGTGCTCCCCGGGCCGGTCCTCACCGCCGCGTGGGACAGGGTCTCGCCCGAGGACCGCGCGCGCAGCGTCGCCGAGACCGCGGTGGGACGCTTCGGCACACCGGGAGAGGTGGCGGCGGCCATCGCCTTCCTCGCGGCCGACGAAGCCGGCTTCGTCACCGGTGCCAGTCTTCTGGTGGACGGCGGCTGGAGCGTCGTCAAGGCGTCCGCTTGAGTGGTCGGCAGCCGGGTCCTGGCCCGCACGAACTGAGAGGGAGAACGACATGACGCCATACGCGCGTCGCGGAGTGCACGGGCAGACAGTGGAGACGCTCGCGCGCCGGGTGCTCAGCGGAGAGTTCCCCGAGGGGGCCACCCTCGACCTGGTCGGGCTCCAGACCGAGCTGGACGTGAGCCTGACCACGCTGCGCGAGTCCCTGAAGGTGCTCGCGGCGAAGGGCATGGTGGACGCGCGCCAGAAGCGCGGCACCTTCGTACGCGCCCGCGCGCACTGGAACCTGCTCGACGCGGACGTCCTGCGCTGGCAGTTCACCGACAGCGCGGGCTCGGGCGCCGACGACGGACTGCTGCACGACCTCAACGAGGTGCGCGGCATCATCGAGCCCGCCGCGGCGCGGCTCGCCGCGCTGCGCCGTACCGACGCCGACATCGCCGCGCTCGACGCCGCGCTGGAGGCGATGGGCGCCGACGGCGACGCGCGGCACGCCGTCACCGCTGACCTCGCCTTCCACCGGGCACTGCTCGCCGCGACCCACAACGAGCTGCTCGACCGCATGGAGATGGTCATCGAGTCCGGGCTCGCGCACCGCGACGAGATCGTGCACTCCTCCTCGCTCGGCGAGGACCCGCTGCCCAGCCACCGTGCCGTGGTGGACGCGATACGGGCGGGCGACGCCGCCGGGGCCGAGCGGGCCATGCGCGCCCTGCTCGACCAGGCGTTGCGCGACCTCGGCAAGGTCCACAACCCGCCGGAAGGACCGCAGGCCCCGGTGGACCGTACTACTGCGAAGGACCGGAAAACCTCGTGAAGATAGTCCGTCTGGAGACGTTCCTCGTCCCGCCCCGGTGGCTGTTCTGCCGGATCGAGACCGACGAGGGGATCGTCGGGTGGGGGGAACCGGTGGTCGAGGGGCGGGCGGAAGTCGTCCGGGCGGCCGTCGACGTGCTCGCCGAGTACCTCGTCGGCAAGGACCCGCTGCGCGTCGAGGACCACTGGCAGGTCATGACCAAGGGCGGCTTCTACCGGGGCGGCCCGGTCCTCTCCAGCGCGGTGGCCGGCGTCGACCAGGCACTGTGGGACATCGCGGGCAAGACGTACGGCGTCCCGGTGCACGCGCTGCTGGGCGGACCGGTCAGGGACCGGGTACGGGTGTACGCGTGGGTGGGCGGCGACGAGCCCGGGCGGCTCGCCGAGGAGATCCAGGAGCAGGTCGACGCGGGCTTCACCGCCGTCAAGATGAACGCGGCCGGTCGTACGAGCGCCATCGGCACCCCGGAGGAGACCGCCGAGGTCGTCGCCCGCGTGACCACCGCGCGCGAGGTCCTCGGGAGCGGCCGGGACGTGGCGGTGGACTTCCACGGCCGCTTCGCCCCGGCGGCCGCGCGGCGCGTGCTGCACGCCATCGCGCCGCTGCACCCCCTCTTCGTGGAGGAACCGCTGCTGCCGGAACAGGGGCACCTGCTCCCCGGTCTCGTCACGGCGGCGGGCCCGGTGCCCATCGCCACCGGCGAACGGCTCTACGGGCGCACCGAGTTCCTGCCCGCCCTCAACGCCGGCATCGCCGTCGCCCAGCCCGACCTCTCGCACGCGGGCGGCATCTCCGAGGTGCGCCGTATCGCCTCGCTCGCCGACACCTACGGCGCCCTGCTCGCCCCGCACTGCCCGCTCGGCCCGGTGGCACTCGCGGCCAGCCTCCAGGTCGCCTTCTCCACACCGAACTTCCTGATCCAGGAACAGAGCAGGGGCATCCACTACAACAAGGCGGCCGACCTGCTGTCCTGGGTGCTGGACCCCGAGCCGTTCCGCTTCGTGGACGGGCACGCCGAGCGCACGACGCGACCGGGTCTCGGCGTCGAGATCGACGAGGCGGCGGTGCGCGCGGCCGACCGCGACGGCCATCGCTGGCGCAACCCCGTGTGGCGCCACGAGGACGGGGCCTTCGCGGAATGGTGAGCGGGAAGGGGGAGGGCGGCGATCGGCGGGAGGCGCCGGTGGTGGGCGAGGAGGAGCCGCGCACGCGGGCCACGACGGACCCCGCGCACGGCGGACGGTGGACCTCGCTGCGGGCCGGTGGCCGCGAGTGGCTGTGGCACCGCGAGGAACCCCGTCGCGCGGGCGTCCGGCCGGGGGACGCCTTCGCCGACGCGGGCGGCCTGGAGGAGTGCCTGCCCACGATCCGCGGCCTGCCCGACCACGGCGACGTGTGGAGCAGGGCCTGGCGACGATCCGCGGGCGAGGAATCCGTCGCGACGGCGGACTTCCGTCTCTCGCGGCGCCTCGCCCCCGGGCCGGACCCGCGCGTCCTCGTGGCGCACTACCGCCTGACGGCCGCGCCCGGCTACTCCTTCCTGTGGGCGGCGCACGCCCTCCTCGACCTCTCCGCCGACGCGCGGATCGTCCTTCCGGCCGGGGCGCCGCTGCGGCTGTACCCGGACGGCGGTGACCGCTGGCTGCCGGGGGAGTGGCCCACCGTCCAGGGACACCGCGTCGACCGGCTCGGGCCCGACGACGGGACCGCGGTCGGCGCCGTCGTCGAGGTGCCCGATGTGGTGGTACGGGACGGGCCGCACGCGCTGCGCCTGCGCGTCGAGGCCGAGGGGCAGCCCGTCTCCGTCGCCCTGTGGCGCAACCTCGGCGGCTTCCCCGAGGAGGCCCCGTACCGCTCCGTGGGCGTCGAGCCGATGCTCGGCCGGGTCTTCGACCTCGCCGCGGCCGGCGCCCACGAGTCCGCCCGCGTACCGGAGTCGGGCGAGGTGCGCTGGCGCCTGACCGTGGAGGCGGCGGCCGACGAGCCGTAGGGGCGCGGGGGACGGGGTACGGGGTACGGGGGCGGTGCGCCGCTTCCGTACCGCGTCCCCGCGCCTACCCGTACCGCTTCCGTGCCGCGTCGCCGCGCCCACCCGTACCGCCGCCGCGCCCACTTCCGGCTGCCCGTACCGTCCCCGCGCGGTCGCGCGGGGCACCCCTCTTCGCTGATCGATCCTGGGAGCAACGCCATGACACCCACCGACCTGCTGGACGCCCTGCGCCGGTACCGCCTGCTGGCGATCGTGCGCGGCAACGACCCGGACGCCTCGCTCGCCGCCGTCCTCGCGCTCGCGCGGGAGGGGGTCCCGCTCATCGAGGTGTCCCTTTCGGGGGCCGGGGCCCTGGACGTCCTCGCGCGGGCCCGTTCCGTGCTCGGCCCCGGCGCCCCGCTCGGCGCGGGCACGGTCCTGACCGCGGCCGAGGCCCGCGAGGCGCGCGACGCGGGCGCCGGCTACCTCGTGACCCCGGGCGTGAGCGAGGCCGTCGCAGCGGGTGCCGCGCTCGGTCTTCCCGTGCTCGCCGGGGTCATGACCCCCACGGACATCCTGGCCGCCCGGGACCGGGGCGCCACCGCCTACAAGGTCTTCCCCGCCTCGTACGCGGGCGGGCCGGGCTACCTGCGCGCGCTGCGCGGCCCCTTCCCCGCGCTGCCGTTCGTGCCGGTGGGCGGCGTGGACACGGAGGCGGCCCGCGACCATCTCGCGGCCGGGGCGCTCGCGGTCGGGGTGGGCTCGCCGCTGCTCGGCGACGCGGCCGACGAGGGCGGCGACCTGGCGGCGCTGTGCGAACGCGCCCGCGTTTACCGCGAGTTGACCGAGAACGCGGAGGACGGGCGATGAGCGCGACGGGGCCGGGCGGCGCGGCCGTGGTGTGCGTCGGCGAGACGATGGCGGCCCTCGCCCCCGAACCTGTGGGCCCGCTCGACGCCGCTGACCTGCTGCGCCTGGAGGTCGCGGGCTCGGAGTCGAACGTCGCGATGTACCTGGCCGCGCTCGGCACGCCCGCGCGCTGGGTCTCCGCCGTCGGCGACGACCCCTTCGGCCGCCTGGTGCTGCGCAGGGTGGCCGCCGCGGGGGCGGACGTCTCGGGGGTACGGACCGTCGCCGGCCGGCCCACGGGGCTCATGGCCAAGGACCCCGGCGCGGAGGGCGCCACCCGCGTGCACTACTACCGGAGCGCCTCGGCGGCGGCCGGGCTCGGCCCCGAACTGCTCGCGGAGGCTCCCGTGCGCGAGGCCCGGCTGCTTCACCTGAGCGGTATCACGCCTGCCCTGTCTCCGAGTTGCCGGGCGCTCGTGGAGGAAGCCCTCGCTCAGGGACGCGACAGGGGGCGGCTCGTCTCCTTCGACGTCAACCACCGTCCGGCCCTGTGGCGGGGGCGCCAGGAGGCGGCGCGGGTCCTGCGGGATCTCGCGGACCGGGCCGACCTCGTCTTCGTCGGCCTCGACGAGGCGCAGGGCCTGTGGGGCGGCCCCCGCGCCGTTCCCGACGCGAGCGCGGTGCGCGACCTCCTGCCCGCTCCCGCGACGCTCGTCGTCAAGGACGGCGCCGTGGCCGCGACGCTCTTCGAGGGGGAGACGCGGTGCGTGGTGCCCGCGCCGCGGGTGCGCGTGAAGGAACCCGTCGGAGCCGGTGACGCCTTCGCCGCCGGTTTCCTCGCGGCGCGGTTCGGGCCCGGGGCCACGCGGGACCCGGTACGGGCGCTGCGCCTCGGCCACCTCACGGCCGCTTCGGCCCTCGCGGTCGTGGCCGACCACGGCCCGCTGCTGCCGCCGGAACGACAGCGGGCGCTGCTCGCCGCGGACGAGGAGGAGTGGGCGAGAACGCTGCTCCAGTTCCGCTGAGCCGGGGACCGCGCTCCCCGATCGGACCGCCGGGGCGTTCTCGTCCTCGGCGCGTGCGCGGACACGCGACCCGGCGGCTTCCCCGTCGCGCTCGTCACCCCTGACGAGCGAGGTACGCGGCACCGCGGTCCCGGGCCGGTCCTCGGTGCCGGGCCCCACCCCCTCGGGGCGTCGTCACCGCCGCACCCGGCTCACCTCAAGGGGCGCGGACGGCTCCTGTCCGCGTCGGCATCCCAGGAGGGCGGGGCCTCCCCGCTCCGGAACGCCTGTGCGTCCCACGTCCCTTCCAGTCGTGCGGACAGCCAACTCGGCGCCGCAGCGCGGAAGTCGGCAGGTGCGAGTGCCCCCGCGCCCTCCGGCAGCGCGCCGAGCAGGGGCGCTCCCGCCACCTCAGGGAGGTCGGCCACGTTGCAGCGCGAGGCCAGATCAGGGACGGCGGGCCAGCTGCCGATCACCATGCCCAGCAGGGCGATTCCCCGGGAACGGAGTTCACGGGCCGTCAGTTCCGTGATGTTGAGCGTGCCCAGGCCCGCCGACGTCACGACCAGGACCGGGGCGTCGAGCAGCCGGGCCGCGTCCGCCAGGGTGGTGCCCTCCTCGTCGAACCGCACGAGCAGCCCGCCCGCGCCCTCGACCAGTACCACGTCGTGCTCGGTGGCCAGCTTCTGTGCCGCTTCCGCCACGTCGTGCGGACGCACCGGAGCCCTTCCGGCCCGGCGCGCCGCAGTGCCGGGCGCCAGCGGCTCCGGGTACCTGGCGAGTTCGGCCACCGTCACGGCACCGGCGAGCCGGGCGACCTCGTCGGCGTCGCCGCGCTCGTCCGGCCGCAGACCCGTCTGGGCGGGCTTGAGGACGGCCACCGTGCTGCCGGCCGCGAGTGCCGCGGCGGCGACCGCCGCCGTGGTGAGCGTCTTGCCGACCTCGGTGCCCGTGCCCGTGATCACCAGTACCGTCATGTCATCCCTCCCGCGCCGCCGCGCACACCGCGCGGGTGATCCGCGCCAGGTCGGCGTTGCCGATGACGTACGGCGGCATGGTGTAAATGAGGTCGCGGAACGGCCGCAGCCACACGCCCTCGCGTACGGCCGCGTCCGTGGCGGCCTTCATGTCGATGTCGTGGTCGAGCTGGACCACGCCGATGGCGCCGAGGACGCGGACGTCCCGGACGCCGGGGATCTCCGCCGCGCGGGCCAGGCCGTCCCGCAGGCCCTCCTCGATGCGCTTGACCTCCGTCGGCCAGTCCTGGCTCAGCAGCAGTTCGAGCGAGGCGCAGGCCACGGCCGCCGCCAGCGGGTTGCCCATGAAGGTCGGCCCGTGGGCCAGGACGGGCACCTCGCCGCGCGAGATGCCCTCGGCGACGCCCGGGGTGCACAGTGTCGCCGCCATCGTCATGTAGCCGCCGGTCAGCGCCTTGCCCACGCACATCACGTCCGGTGTCACCCGCGCGTGGTCCGCGGCGAACAGCGCCCCCGTGCGGCCGAAGCCGGTGGCGATCTCGTCGAACACCAGCAGCACGTCATGGGCGTCGCACGCCTCGCGCAGCACCCGCAGATACGCGGGGGAGTGGAACCGCATCCCGCCCGCGCCCTGCACCACCGGCTCCACGATCACCGCGGCCAGCTCGTGCGCGTGCCGCCCGATCAGCGCGCGCAGACGCGTGGCGTAGCCCTCCTCGTACTCCGCGGGGGGAGCGTCGGCGAACACCTGGCGCGGCAGCACTCCCGACCACAGCTCGTGCATCCCGCCCTCGGGGTCGCACACCGACATCGGCTGCCAGGTGTCGCCGTGGTAGCCGCCGCGCCAGGTCAGCAGGCGCCGCTTCGCCGGGCGGCCGAGTGAGCGCCAGTACTGAAGACACATCTTCACGGCGACCTCGACCGACACCGAGCCGGAGTCGGCGAGGAAGACGTGCTCCAGGCCCTCGGGAGTCACGTCGGCAAGGAGCTTGGCCAGGCGTACGGCGGGCTCGTGCGTGAGCCCGCCGAACATCACATGACTCATCCTGCCGAGCTGCTCGCGCGCGGCCTCGTTGAGCACGGGGTGGTTGTAGCCGTGGATCGCCGACCACCAGGACGACATCCCGTCGATCAGCTCGCCCAAGCCGTCCGCCAGGCGCAGCCGTACGCCGCTCGCCGACGCGACGACGAGCGGTTCCGCACGGCCGGGCATCGGGCCGTAGGGATGCCAGACGTGCCGCCGGTCCAGTTCCCGCAGCTGGGGGAGGGGCAGTGAGGTCGCGTCAGGCATTGGGCACGATATCCGTTCCCGCACCCCGACGGCGTACGGCCACCAGGTCCCGGCGCACCTCGTCCGCCCGCGGCGCGGAAGCCGAACCGCGGACGCCCGCGCCCTCCTGGGAGCCGCAGACCCCGCCCTCCTGCGCGCCGCATCCCGTGCCGGTGCTCTCGTGCGCGCCGCATCCCGTGCCCGTGCTCTCGTGCGCGCCGCATCCCGTGCCCGTGCTCTCGCGGGGCCCGCGGTCGTCCGCCGTGGTCCGGTCCCGGTGTCCCGGCAGTGTGTCCTCGCCCGGGGCCTCCACCTCGAAGCCCGCGTCCGTGATCATCTCCAGGTCGGCCCGGCCCGCCTGTCCCTCGCTGGTGAGGTAGTCGCCGAGGAAGATCGAGTTGGCGATGTTCAGGGCCAGGGGCTGCATCGAGCGCAGATGGACCTCCCGGCCGCCCGCGATACGGACCTCGGCGTCAGGGCACACGAACCGCACCATCGCGAGGATGCGCAGACACCGCCGCGGGGTGAGGTTCCACTCCCGCGCGAGCGGGGTGCCCTCCATCGGGATCAGGAAGTTCACCGGCACCGAGTCGGGGTCGAGAGCGCGCAGCGAGAAGACGACGTCGACCAGATCCTCGTCGCTCTCGCCCATGCCCGCGATCAGACCGGAGCAGGCGGACAGCCCGGCCGCGTGCGCCTTGCGCACGGTGGCGACGCGATCGGCGTAGGTGTGGGTCGTCGTGATGTCGCCGTACGCCGACTCGGAGGTATTGAGGTTGTGGTTGTAGGCGTCCGCGCCCGCTTCGCGCAGCCGGTCGGCCTGACCCTCGGAGAGCAGACCGAGGCAGGCGCACACCTCGACACCCTCGTGCCGGTCCTTGATCGCCTTGATGGTGCCCGCGACCCGGTCGACGTCCCGGTCCGTCGGCCCCCGGCCGGAGGCCACCAGGCAGACCCGCTTGGCGCCGCCCGCCACACCGGCCGCCGCGACCTTCGAGGCGTCGTCGGGTTTCAGCCAGGTGTACTTCAGGATGTCGGCCGTGGAGCCGAGGCGCTGCGAGCAGTAGGAACAGTCCTCGGGGCACAGCCCCGACTTGAGGTTGACGAGGTAGTTGAGCTTCACCCGCCGCCCGAACCAGTGCCGGCGCACTCTTCCGGCCGCGGCGACGACATCCAGCAGATCGTCGTCGGATGTGGCGAGGACGGCGAGTGCTTCGGCGCGGGTCGGCAGCTCGCGCCGAAGACCCTTGCCCACGAGCGTGTTCAGCAGGTTCATGAGGCCCGATCCTGCCCTAAGGGAGCACCTGCGGGCATGGAGAACTCACACAAAACATGGAGGCGAGTATGTGGGTAAAACCACAGCATGAGCAGTAGTTCACCCGATTAGTGTCTGTGCACTACCCACAAATCCCCGGAGGAATCATGGTTTTCGGCTGGATTGACGACCAGGCGGAGCTGCGCCGCGCCGCCGGGCTGGTGCGAAGGCTGCGCCCGCGTCCCGCCGACTCGGGGCTGCTCGATCTCGCGAGCAACGACTACCTGGGTCTCGCCCGTCATCCCGAGGTCGTCGAGGGGGCCGCTGCCGCGGCGCGGAGCTGGGGCGGCGGCGCCACCGGCGCGCGACTGGTAACGGGTACGACCGAGCTGCACGCCCGACTGGAGCGTGAGCTGGCCGAGTTCACCGGGTTCGATGCGGCCCTCGTCTTCTCCTCCGGGTACGCGGCCAACCTCGCGGCGGTCACCGCGCTGGCCCCGCGCGGTGCGCTGATCGTCTCCGACGCGAGCAACCACGCCTCGCTGATCGACGGCTGCCGACTGGCCAGGGGCACCACCCAGGTCGTGGGGCACGCCGATCCTGACGGGGTGCGCAAGGCGCTGCGGACGCACGACGGGCCGGCCGTGGTGGTGTCCGACTCGGTGTTCTCCGTCGACGGGGACGCGGCTCCCGTGAGGGCGCTCGCCCGGGCGTGCCGGGAGTTCGGGGCGGGGTTGCTGCTCGACGACGCGCACGGACTGGGGGTGCTGGGCGAGGGCGGTCGCGGGGCGCCGCAGGCGGCGGGGCTCGCGGGGGCCGGGGACGTGGTCGTGACGGTCACCCTGTCCAAATCGCTGGGCAGCCAAGGCGGAGCCGTGCTCGGACCGGCCCGGGTGATCGACCATCTGGTCAACACGGCGCGGACGTTCATCTTCGACACCGGGCTCGCGCCGGCGGCCGTCGGCGCCGCGCTGGCGGCGCTCACCCTGCTGCGGCGCGAACCCGGGCGGGCCGCCCGGGCGCGCGACGTGGCCAGGGAGCTGCACACGCGCCTGTCCGCCGCGGGCCTGGAAGCGGTGCGTCCCGACGCCGCGGTGGTGTCGGTGCGTGCGCCGTCCCCGGAGGCGGCCGTGCGCTGGGCGGCCGACTGCCGTACCGCAGGGCTGGCCGTGGGCTGCTTCCGTCCTCCTTCCGTGCCCGACGGCGTCTCACGGCTCAGGCTGACCGCGCGAGCGGACCTCTCCGGGGCCGAGATCGAACGCGCGGTACGGGTGATCGGCGCGTCAAGACCGTGACGCGGCGTGAGACGGCCGTGCGTCCGCGCCGGGGGCGGGGCACTGAACGGACCGCGCGGGAAAAGCCCTCCAGCGCTCGGGGGACAACAGCGGGGTGGGGGCGGGGGTGCCGAGGCCGCTCCCGCGGGGCGGGGCGGCCGGTGGCTCGTGGTGGGGTCGTGCCGGTTCTCCGGGTGTGCCGGGGCGGCACACGGATTGCGTCGCCGTGCCGAGCGCCCGGCCGTGGAGGGGGTCCAGGCGCAGCAGCGCCTTTCCCGACGCGGTGGCCAGGGCGAGCCGGGCGGCGCAGGTGGCGGGGTTGCGGCGCTCCTGCTCCGTGTCCTTGAGCTGCTGGAGCAGTGCCGTCGTGAGCGCGTCGAGCCGCGCGCGTGCGGCCGAGGTCCGGCTGGGTCCTGGGGGCCTCGGCGGGACGGGCGGTCCAGCGGGCCAGAAGCCCTTTCTGCACGGTCTTGCTCGCGGCGATCTGGTCCCGGAAGAACGCCGCCGCCGCGTCAGGGTCCCCTCCCGCGGCGGCGGCCTGTTCGCGGACCTGCCGCAGCACCTGTGCCTCGCGCGCCGGGTCGTCGACGGGCGAGCCTGTGGCGTACTTGGACGCGGCGACGTCGTCGCTCACGCGGAGGCGCTCGACGACAAGGCCCGTCAGGGGGCCGAGCCTGCCGACCGGGTCCGTACCCGCGGCCACGGCGTGCGGGGCGGTCAGCGCTGTCGCGGACACCAGCAGTCCGGTCAGCACGGCGCGACGGGTCGTCCTGGTGAGGGGGCGCAAGGGGTGCCTCCGTCTCGGTCGGGTCCCGGCTATCCGTGCTCAACGACGGGCGCGCCTCGGGGTGGTGGGGCGGGCCGGGCGGTCGCGGCTCCGGTCTTCCGGACCGGCGTCGGGTCACGTCGCCTCGGCCGCCGCCATCCCCGCGAACGAGAGGCCAAGCCCGATGGCGACCGTCAGCAGCAGGTACGCGGCCGCTCCCGCGACCCGGCGCCCGGTCGCCATCGGCAGCGGCTCCCGGGAGACGTCGACCACGTCGAGAGCGCCCCGCAGCAGCCCGTCGCCGGCAACGCCCGCTCCGGCGCGCCCAGTACGCCCCGCGTACCCGCTTCGACCGTCGTCAGCAGGGGGCTCGGCGGGCGGGGAGCCCGGGGAAGCCGCTCCTTGCGCGCGACGGTCGGCACCCCCATGACGAGGCAGCCCACCGCGTTGACGACGAGGGTCGTCCACGGGAACGCCGCCGCTCCGGTACGCCACAGGAGGGACGCGTCGTTGCCATTGCGCCACACCCGCGAAACGCCGTACCGCGGAACGGCGCCGACCGCGCCGACCAGTGCCACGACGGCCACCACAGGCAGGTGTGGGCCGTCCGCGTGGTCCGGGTGAGAGCGTACGGGCATATGACCATTCATATGCATATGCTCACGGTAAGTGGTCCGTGAGCGAGGAGACCCCCGCGTGCTCCGGAGCCCGTGACTTCCGCTCGTTCAGCGCAACCGCGGCCGTACGCCAAGGAGTACACGTGACCTCTCCCACCGCCACCGCGTCCGCTGCGACGCCGTCGGCCTCGCCGCGTGAGACGGCGCTGGGCGCGCTGCGCGGGGTGGGACAGGTGGACTTCCAGCCGAGTGTGTGGACCTCGGCGGTCCTCCTGATCGCTCTGTGGGTCGAGAGCTGGCAGACCGGCCTCTTCGCCGTCATCGGGGCGGTGGCGTCGACGCTCACCGCGCGGCTGCTCGCCGTGCGGCGCGATCCGCTCTCCCAGGGACTCCTGACCTACTGCGGAGTGCTCGGCGGCATCGCCATGCTGGTCTACCTCGGCCACCATCCCTCGACCTACGTCATGGCCGTCGCCGCGGGGATCATGTGCACCCTGGTCACCGCCACCCTCAACCACCTGCTCGCCCCTTGGGGCCTTCGCGCGTTCACCGGGCCGTTCTGCCTCGTCGCCCTCGTGATGGTCCTGGGCGCGCCCTCCTTCGGCCGCGTCTGGCACGGCACGCCGTCAACGGCGGTCACCCCGGCCACCTCCACGAGTCCGGTCGTCAGCTGGACCGACCTGTGGCAGGGGTTCTTCGCGAACGTCTCGCAGATCTTCTTCGTCGACACCTGGTACGTCGGCCTGATCATGCTGGCCGGTCTCTTCCTCGCCGGAGGGAAGGTCGGGCTCTTCTCCGTGGTGGGCAGCGTCGTCGGCCTGCTCGTCGCCTGGGCGCTCGGCGCGCCCGCCGCCCTGATCGGGGACGGCGTCTACGGGTACAACGCCGTCCTGACGAGCCTGGCCTTCGGCGTCGTCCTGCTCACCGCCACCCTGCCGAACTTCCTCTACACGGTGCTGGCGGCGGGCGCCAGCACCGGCCTGACGGCCTCGCTGTCGGTGCTCTTCAAGACCTTCGGCAGCCACACGTTCACCTGGCCGTTCAACATCACCACCTGGGCGCTGCTCGCCGCGGTCCCGCTCCTGCCCCGTATCACCCTCCGCGCCGACGACGCCTGAAGTCCCCGCCCGCGCGGAACGAAGCCCCGCGGCACCGAGAAAGGCCCCGCCCATGAATCTGGCACCCCGAGAGATCGACAAGCTGCTCGTGTACGTCGTGGCCGACCTGGCCCGCAAGCGGCGCGAACGCGGGCTCAAGCTCAACTACAGCGAGTCGGTGGCCCTCATCAGCGAGGCCATCCTGGAAGCCGCGAGGGACGGCAAGAGCGTCGCCGACTGCATGGAGCTGGGACGGCAGGTGATCCCCGAGGACGCGACCATGCCGGGGGTACGGGAGATGCTTCCGCTGCTCCAGGTGGAGGCGACGTTCGACGACGGCAACAAGCTCGTCTCCTGCCACGACCCGGTGGGGGGCTGAGCCGTGTCGTCCCCCACGGTGGTCGCCGTCGGCGGCCACGAGAGCGACGGCGGGCGGGCCCTGCGCGGGCTGCTCGCCCCGGAGATCGCGTGTGTCGCCGGTGGACGCCCGCTCCACCGGTGCGTCAGCGCGCTGCGCGCCAGGGGCGAGACCGTCTGCGTGGTGCCGATGACGCTGGGCCGGGACCCGGAGCTGGTCGCGGACGCCGGACGTACCCTGCTGAACCTCCCGGCCGCGCGGCGCGCGGGGACCCTGCTGGCGCGGCCCTTCGGCACCCAGGACCACCTGACCGGCTGGCTGCGGTCAGCGGCCACCCGGGTGGAGGCGGACCGGGCCGTCCTGCTCACCGCGCCATCGGGCGGCCCCTTCACCGACGCCGACCTCTTCCGTATCGCGCGCCTCGTACGGCAGTACGGGCGGCACCGCATCGTCGAAGTCGCCCTGACGGGAGGGGACCCCGATCCGGCCGAAGGGGTACGGCGCTGCCGCGCCCTCGGCGCCGAGAACGTCGTCCTGCTCCCTGCGGCCTGGACGCTGCCCGTGCTCCCCGGCGTCGCGCACTGCGCCGTGAGCGGGCCGCTGCTCCCGGCACCCGCCGTCGCGGGCGTCCTGCGGGCCCGTGTGCGGGAGGCCGTGGAGCGGTACGCGCGCGACGGCGACGACGGGGTGTCCCGCGGCATCGAGGCCGCGCACGGTCACGGGTACGCCCACAGCCACGGGCCCGCGGACCACGTCCACGGACCGGGGGACACCCCGCACGGACCCGGGCACCACCACCACGCCCAGGAAACGGGGGAGGACGCCGATGCCGGGCGCGGCGACCACCGCGCGGCGCGGACGCCTCCCGGCCCCGCCTCACTCGTCCTCCCCCACGACCTCACCGTCCACAGGAGCCTGCGATGACACTGCCCCCGCGCTACCAGTACGGCGAAGGACCCATCGAGATCAACGCGGGCCGCCGCACGGTCACGCTCACCGTGCGCAACACGGGCGACCGCGCGGTCCAGGTCGGTTCCGACTACCACTTCTTCGAGGTCAACCCGGCGCTCGACTTCGAGCGGGACCAGGCCCTCGGCATGCACCTCAACATCGCCGCGGGCACCGCCGTCCGGTTCGAGCCGGGCGGCACCCACGAGGTGGAGCTGTGCGCGTACGCGGGCACCGGGCGCCTCACCGGTTTCAGCGGCCTCCTCAACGGCAGCGTGAAATCGCACCCGGCCCGGGTCGAGGCCGTACGGCGCGCCCTGGAGCGCGGATTCTCCGGAGCGAAGGCCGAAGGACACGCGGACACGGACGGGCACCAGGAGACGGACGGGCCCGCGGAGACACACGGGCGCGCGGAGACACACGGGCGCGCGGAGGGCACCGGCGACGCGGACACCCGGCGGAAGAAGCAGCCGGGCAGCACCGGCGCCGAGAAGACCAAGAAGAAGGGGTCCCACTGACATGCCCACCCTCTCGCGCGAGCAGTACGCCGCCCTGTTCGGCCCCACCGTGGGCGACCGGTTCCGGCTGGCCGACACGAACCTCGTCGTCGAGGTGGAGAAGGACGTCAGGGAGGGCGCCTACGGCGACGAAGTCGTCTACGGCGGCGGCAAGACGATGCGGGACGGCATGGCCGCCGACCCGCAGGCCACGGCGGCGCAGGGCGCCCTCGACCTCGTGATCACCAACGTCGTGGTCATGGACCCCGTGGCCGGTGTCGTCAAGTGCGACCTCGGCGTCAAGGACGGCTTCATCGCCGGTCTCGGCAAGGCGGGCAACCCGCAGACGCAGGACGCCGTCGACCCCCGGCTCGTGATCGGCCCGGGGACGGAGGTCATCGCCGGCGAACACCTCATCGCCACCGCCGGGGCCCTGGACTCGCACGTGCACCTCATCTCGCCCCAGCAGTGCGAGCAGGCGCTCACCAACGGCATCACGACGCTCTTCGGCGGCGGCACCGGGCCCACGGACGGCACCAACGGCACGACGTGCACGCCCGGCCCGTACAACATCGCGCGTTTCCTGGAGGCCGCCGAGGACCTCCCCGTCAACCTCGGCATCATGGGCAAGGGCAACGGAAGCCTGCCCGGCGCGCTCGACGAGCAGATCGAGGCCGGGGCGGCCGCCCTGAAGGTCCACGAGGACTGGGGGGCGACGCCCGCCGTCATCGACAACGCGCTCGCCGTCGCCGACCGCCACGACATCCAGGTCGCCATCCACACGGACACGCTCAACGAGGGCGGCTTCTTCGAGGACACCCGTTCCGCGATCGACGGCCGTACGATCCACACCTTCCACAGCGAGGGTGCGGGCGGCGGCCACGCCCCGGACATCCTGCGGGTCACGGGCGAGCCGAACATCCTGCCCTCCTCCACGAACCCGACGCTGCCCTACACCAAGAACTCCGTGGACGAACTCCTCGACATGGTGATGGTGTGCCACCACCTCAGCCACGACATCCCCGAGGACGTCGCCTTCGCGGACAGCCGGGTGCGGGCGGAGACCATCGCGGCCGAGACGGTCCTGCACGACCGCGGCATCATCAGCATGATCTCCTCCGACTCGCAGGCGATGGGGCGTGTCGGCGAGTCCGTCACGCGCGCCTTCCAGATCGCGCACGTGTGCAAGGAGGCGTTCGGCGCGCTGCCCGAGGACTCCGCGCGCAACGACAACCAGCGCGTCCTGCGCTACCTCGCCAAGGTCACCATCAACCCCGCGATCGCCTGCGGCGTAGCGGACCACGTCGGCTCGCTGGAGGCGGGCAAGCTGGCGGACATCGTCCTGTGGCCCATGCACTCCTTCGGCGCCAAGCCGAAGATGGTCGTCAAGGGCGGCATCGTCTCGTGGACGCAGATGGGCGACCCCAACGCCTCACTGCCGACGCCGCAACCGGTCTACTACCGGCCCTCGTTCGGCCAGTACGGGCGTGCCATGCAGTCCACGCACGTCACCTTCATGTCCCAGGCGGGCATCGCGGCGGGAGTGCCGGAGAAGCTCGGCCTGGAGCGCAGGGTGCTCCCGGTGCGCAAGACCCGCACCATCGGCAAGCACAACATGATCCGCAACGACGTCGTGCCCCGTATCGAGGTGGACCCGGAGACCTACAAGGTCACGGTGGACGGCGAGGTCGTCACCATCGACCCGGCCCAGAGGCTCCCGCTCAACCAGCTCTACTTCCTGGCCTGAGCGCGTGTACCAGGACGAGGCCGCCGCCCCGGACGCCACCCCCGTCCCGGGCGCGGCACCCGGCAGCACCGACGTGGGCCGCCTCCTGGTCAGCCTCCAGCTGACCGACTCGGCGTTCCCCAGCGGCTTCTACACGCTCTCGCACAGCCTGGAGGGCTTCACGCAGGCGAAGGCGGTCGACCGTGACAGTCTGCCAGCGCTCCTCCACGACCTGCTCCGGCACGGCGTGGGACCCTCGGACGCCACCGCGCTCGCCCTGGCGCACCAGGCCGCCGCCCGCGCGGACTGGGCGGCGGTGGCCGCCGTGGACAGGCGCTTGCACGCGACGAAACTCACCGAGGAGATGCGGCGGGCGGCCACCCGTACCGGCCGCCAGTTGCTCGACCTCGCCGCCGAGGTCTTCGACGCCGGCCTCCTCGCCCCCTACCGCGAGGCGGTGGCGGCCCGCCGGGCGCCCGGCACCCAGGCCGTGACCGTCGGTGTCGTCAACGCGATGACGGAGGTGCCCGTACGACAGGCCGTCGTCGCCGACCTGTTCGCGTTCTGCGCGAGCTTCGCGGGGGCCGCGTTGCGGCTGCGCCTGACCGACCACCGCCAGGCGCAGGTCCTGCTGCGGCACAGCGCCGAGGTCATCGAGGAGACGGCCTCGCTGGCGCTGACCCGCTCCCTGGACGACCTGGGAGCGACGACATTCGCCGCGGACATCATGTCCGCCCGCCACGAGCGGGCGGAAGCACGGCTGTTCGCCAGCTGATCCGTCGGCCCCCGGCCGGCGAGGGAAGGAAGACCATGCGAGAGAACGTCCTGCGTGTCGGTATCGGAGGGCCGGTGGGTTCGGGCAAGACCGCCCTCATCGAGGCGCTCGTGCCCGTCCTGTTCGCGTCGGGGCATCAGCCCGCGGTGATCACCAACGACATCTACACGCAGGAGGACGCCGAGCACATCCGTCGCACGCTCGACGGCGTCCTGGACGGTGAACGCGTCGTCGGCGTCGAGACGGGGGCCTGCCCCCACACCGCCGTGCGCGACGACCCGACGATGAACCTGGCGGCCGGGGCCGAGATGCTCGAACGCTTCCCCGACGTCGACGTCCTCCTCTACGAGAGCGGCGGCGACAACCTGACCCTCACCTTCAGCCCCGCCCTCGTCGACGTCTTCGTCTTCGTCCTCGACACCGCCGAGGGCGAGAAGATGCCGCGCAAACGCGGACCGGGCATCACCGACTCCGACCTGCTCGTCATCAACAAGATCGACATCGCCTCGTACGTCCGCACCGACCTCGGCGTGATGGAGAGCGACGCGCACCGCGTACGCGGCGAGGGACCGGTCGTGCTGACCGACTGTCTCACCGGCAAGGGCGTGGACGAGGTCGCCGCCTTCCTCGAATCCCGTCGCGGGGTGCTGGCCTGACATGCCGCCAGTCCGCGACCGGCTCGCGCCGGAACACTACGAGCCCGCCCGGCTGCCACCGGAGCTGGCGGCCCTCTCGGCGGCCCCCGAGACCCTCGGCCCGGGCTCGGCCGCGAAAGTGGGCGTGCTCGACCTCGGGTTCGCCCTGCGCGGGGACCGTACGGAACTCGTCGAGCGCTACCAGAAGACACCCCTCCAGATCATGCGGCCCCTCTACGTGGATCCCGCGCTGCCCGGCATGGCCTGCACGTACGTCATGGCCACGGGCGGCGGCATCGCGCAGGCGGACCGCTACCGGCAGGACCTGCGGTGCGGTCCGGGCACTCAGGCCCTCTTCACCACCCAGGCGGCCACCAAGGTCTACCGGATGGACCACGACTACGCGACGCAGCAGGTCCACCTGGGCGCCGCCGAGGGCGCCTGGGTCGAGTACCTCCCCGATCCGCTGATCGCCTTCGCCGGGGCGCGCTTCCACCAGAGCACGGTGCTCACCGTGGACGGGACGGCCACCGTGATCCACGGCGAGACGATCACGGCGGGGCGCATCGCCAGGGGCGAGCGGCACGACTACACCTGCCTCAGCAGCGACCTGGAGATCCGCAGGCCCGACGGGACCCTGCTCGCCGTGGACACCGCGCGGCTGCGGCCCCGGGGCCGCAGCACGGTCGACGGCCCCGGAGTCTTCGCCGGGCACGACCACGTCAGCTCCCTGTTCGTGGTGAGCCCGCTGCGCCCCGCCGCCGAGATCGCCGACACGCTGCACGAGGCCCTGCGCGGTCACGAGGTGCTGCACGGCGCGAGCGTGCTGCCCGGGGAGTGCGGGGCCTGGGTGCGTGTCCTCGCGAGGCGACAGCCCGCGCTCACCGCCGCCTGCCGCGCCGCCTGGGATGCCGTTCGGCGGCTGCTCATCGGCCTCCCCGCCCCCGACCTGCGCAAACCGTAGCGTGCCCGACCCGGAGGAGTCCGAGCGATGATCAGCGCGACAGCCCCCATGCCGCCCGGCTACGACTCGGGCGACACCGCCTGGATGCTGGCGGCCGCAGCGATGGTGCTGCTCATGACCCCCGCCCTCGCCTTCTTCTACGGCGGCATGGTGCGCACGAAGCACATTCTGGTGATGCTCAAGATGAGCTTCGCCTCGCTGTGCTTCGTGACCATCCTCTGGTTCCTCCTCGGCTACGCGCTGGTCTTCGGCTCCGACGTCGGCGGGGCGGGCCTCATCGGCGACCTGGACCACGCGCTCCTGCGCGGCGTCGAACCGAACTCGCTGACCGGGTCCGTCCCCACCTACGTCTACGCCACCTTCCAGATGGGCTTCGCCGTCGTCACCGTCGCGCTGATCAGCGGCTCCATCGCGGGCCGGGCGACGATGCGGGGGTGGCTCGTCTTCTCGGCGCTGTGGCTGCTGCTCGTGTACGTGCCCATCGCGCACTGGGTGTTCGACCAGGAGCACGGCTGGATCACGAAGCACCTCGGCGCCCTCGACTTCGCGGGCGGCCTCCCGGTCGAACTCAACTCGGGCGTCGCCGGACTCGCGGCGGCCCTGGTCGTCAGGGGGCCCAAGGACTTCCGGCGCACGGAACCGAAGCCCAACAACATCCCGCTGGCGACCATCGGCGTGGCACTCCTGTGGTTCGGCTGGCTCGCCTTCAACGCGGGCTCGGCCGTCCGCGACACCGGGAGCGCGGCCACCGCGTTCGTCAACACCCAGCTCGGCGGGGCCGGGGCGATGATCACCTGGCCGCTCGTGGAGTACGCGCGGACACGGCAGGTCACGATGATGGGTGTGGGCTCCGCCGCCGTGGCGGGCCTGGTCGCCATCACTCCGGCCTGTGGGGAGATCGACCCCGTGGGCGCGCTCGTGACCGGACTCGTCGCCGGTGCCGTGTGCGCCTTCGCGATCACGCTCAAGTACCGCCTCGGTGTCGACGACACCCTCGACGTCGTCGGGGTGCACGGGGCGGGCGGCCTCGTCGGGCTCCTCATGGTCGGCTTCTTCGCCACCTCGGGCATCAGCGGCAAGAAGGGGGTCTTCTACGGGGGCGGGGGCACCTTGCTGGGGAAGCAGGTGGTGGCGATCCTCGCGGTGATGGCCTTCTCGTTCGCCATGACCTGGCTCATCGCCAAGGCCGTCGACCTCGTCATCGGGTTCACCGACGAGAGGGCCTACGCGTCCGTGCCCGGCGAGGACGAGGAACGCGCCTACGACGTCCGCACCGCCGAGCGCCTGGGCGCCCTCGCGGGCGGGCGGCCCGGCCCGGACAAGGACACCGTCGCCGAGATCCAGCGCCTTCTGCGGGAGCACAGGGAGGGCTGAGGGAGCACGCAGGGCCAGCACACACAGGGCCGAGCACAGGCAGGGCCGAGCACAGGAAGGGCCGAGCACACACAGGGCCGAGCACGTGGCCGGTCGCGGAGCCGCCCCGTGGCCCCGGTGGTACCTGGACACGGGCGCTGACCGGGCCGACGCCCTCACCGCAGGCCGGGTACCGCGCGCACGGTCAGGCCGCGTGCGCGGTAGATGCACGTGTCGTCGGCCCACAGCGTGGCCTCGGCGCGGGCGCAGGCGTGTCCGGGAGTTCCTTCCGCCTCCAGGATGTCCATCTCGATCCGGACCCTGCGGGTCGCCGGGGTGACCTGGCCGCGATAGGTCCAGGTCAGCTCGGTCTCCGGCAGCATCGTCACGAAGCGCGGGTCGGTGATCCCCGCGGTCAGCCCGCTCTCGTGCAGGTGGTGCCGGAGCAGCTGGCACATCGCCTCGATGCCCAGCGAGCCCGGCTGCACCGGGTCCTGGAAGAAGTGGGACCGGAAGAACCACGCGCCGGGGTCCACCTCCTGCTCCGCGCGCAGGCGGCCGAGCCCCGCCCTGCCGCCCGCGGGCCAGTAGCCCGTCACCCGGTCCAGCATGAGCAGCAGGGGACCGGGCAGCCCGGGGTTCCCGCGCACGGTGAGGCCGGCCTCGTACGCGCTCGGTTCCTCCAGTCGCGCCCGGTCCGCGGCGGACACCGCGAGACCGGGCTGGTCGGCGAAGGACGAGGACGGGAAGTAACCGAACACGGTGGACAGCGTGAACAGCGGCGCGCCGCCGGCGGCGCACTCCACGTCGAACGCCTCGATGATCATGTCCCCACCGCGCGAGATGCGCGTCACCCTGGCCCGCGTGCGGATCGTCCCCGTCCCCGGCGTGACCTCGCCCCTGACGGTCCCCGAGCCGTCGAGGTTGCGGAACTTCAGGTCCGCCGTGGTGGTCAGCGCGCTGCCCACGTAGGAGGCGAGCCACCCGCAGGGTTGCAGCGCCACCTCCAGGAGCACGGCGAACGGCATCGTCCGGCCGTCGCCCTCCCCGAAGTACCAGGCGTCGGCGGGTACGTCGTACTCCGCGACGACCTCGCTGCCCTCGCGCATCCCGCCCTGCGGACCGTCCACGGAGGCCACCCGGCTCATGAACTGATACGGCGGACCGGGCAGCCTCGCGACCTTGCGGGTGCCGTCGAAGACCGCGTACGGGGCGCCGAACGCCTCGCTCGGCCGCCCCCAGGCACACGCCAGCAAGGAGTCGTGCCCGAAGGCGAAACCGTCCACCGTGGCCACGGTGCCCGGCTCCCGGCGGGCCACGGGGCCCTCCGCCGCCCTCGGCACGGCGGTCCCGACGCCCTCCCCCGCGGGCCCGCCCGTGTGCCGCCACTGCGCGAGCGGCCAGTCCGGCACGAGGCGCAGGGCCACGTTCCGGCCGTGGAACGCCTTCACGCCGTCCACCGAGCCGAGCACGTCGGCGTACAGGGTCGGCACCGGACCCGAGGAGACACCGCGCACGAACACCTCGTACACGATCCGCCCGCTCTCCGGCGTCGCCTGCCCCCGGCAGTCAGCGGTGAAGGGAGCGTCGCCGACGGGCTCGAACCGCCACCCGTCCCTCTCCACCGTGAACCCCAGGGCCGTCAGGCAGAAGGCCATCGCCTGGAGACCGCCCTGAAGCATCAGCGTCCCCGGCATGCAGGGGTCGTTCTTGAAGTGCCCCGCGAAGAACCAGTCGTCGGGGGACACGGGCGTCTCGGCGCGCAGATAGCCGCGCCCCCACGGACCACCGGCCGGGTCGAAAGCGGTGACCTCGTGGAGCAGGAGCAGGCGGCCGTCGTCGATCCTCGGGGTACGGACGTGCGCGGCCGTGGCCTCCCAGCCGCGCCCGAAGCACTCGGCGGGCCTGCCCTGCGCGAGCGCCCGCACCTGCCGCGCGGTGAAGGAGGCCGCCTCGCAGCGCACGGCGGGCGGGTCCTGCGGCAGGCCGTCGCCGGGCGGAGTGTCCTCGGGCGACCATCGGACGCCACCGCTCGCGGCGAGTTCGGCCGGGGTGAAGAAACCCGCGCGCCCCTCCCTGACACTGAGTCGCGGTTCCCCGTCCACGGTGCAGTCGTAGTGGAAGAAGAAGAGCAGGACGCCCTCGTGCTCCGCGTGGCCGTCGACGTGGATCTCGTAGCGCGCCGTGTCGCCGGGGCCCGGCGGCGGGCCGTGGAACGTCACCTCGCAGCCCAGCAGCCGGTACGCGCGCTCGCCCCGGTGGAGGAGGTCCACGCCGAGCCAGCTCAGGAGCAGCAGATCGGCCTGGCCCGCCTCGATCATGAGCCCCGCGGGCATCAGTCCCGTGGCGTCCAGGTACCAGCTGTCCGCGCGCACGTCGGTCTCGGTCCAGATCGTCCCGCCCCCGCGCGCGGCGTCGGGACCGGCGACGAGCGCGGCGGGCACCGCGTCGATGCCGGTGACGCGGTCGGCGAGCAGCATCGGGGGCTCGGGCATCCGCGTCTGGACGGGATACGCGTCCTGAGCGGCGAAGCGCGGCCCGAAGAGCGCGGAGATCTTCCCCGAGGCGAGGTGTTCCAGCTGTGCCCGGTCGAACGCCGGCCCGGGGAGGGGCCTGGCGGAGGGGGACGGCGCCGCCGGTACGGCTTCGGGTCCGCGCGCCGGGGGAAGGGCGGCGGGGGGCCGCGCGCCCGCGGCGCGGGGGAGGGGACGCGGGACGGGGGGCGGGAGCGCGGGGGAACCAGCCCCCGGGTGTGCCACGGCGGCGATCACCCCGGCGGACAGGCGCAGGAACTCCTGGTGCGCGGCGACGTGGCGGGCCGTCAGCTCCTGGTGCAGCGCGCTCACCCGGGCGCTGTGCCGGGCGGCCAGGGCCCGGAGGCTCGCCGGGGGCGCGGGTGCCCTGTCGGCGGCGGGCGCGGGGGCGGTGCCCGGCTCCCGCACGGGTCCGGGCACCGGCGCGAGAGCGGGTGCCCTCGGCAGGGCCACAGGGGGCACCGCCACGGCCGCGGGGCGCGGCGGTGCTTCCGCGGCCGCCCGGCGAGGCGGCGCCTGCGCGAACCCCGGACGAGGGGGGCCGGGCACGGCGACGGTACGGACGGGGCCGGGCGCCGCGGTGTCGGTGACCGCGCGGGCGAGCCGCCCGAAGAGCGCGTCGGCCCCCACCGGCACCCCGGCGGCGACGAGTTCGGCCACCGCGAGGCACACCTGCCGCAAGCCCGGATCGCCTTGGGCGTCGAGCGCGACGGCCACGTGCTCCCTGTCCCCGAGCACCCGCTTGATCCAGCCGGTGCACAGCCCCTGCGGGCCGTGCTCGACGAAGATCCGCACGCCGTCGGCCCACGCCTGTTCCACCGTGCCGGCGAAGTCGATCGTGCCGAGCCCCTGCGCGGTCAGCGCGTCGGCGACCCGCTCCGCCGTCGGCTCGTACGCCCGCCCGCTCGCCCCGCTGTAGAACAGCACCCCTGGCACCGCGACGGTGGGCCGCCGGTGGACCTCGCGCCAGGAGTCCCGTACCGCCGCCAACTCCGGTGCGTGCGCGGCGATGTCGTAGTCGATCGCGAACGCGTGGTCCGCGCCGAGCCGCTGCACGACGCCGCGGCAGGCGCGCTCCTCGCCCCCGATGACGCAGACGCCGGGCGCGTTGACGGCCATGAGGTGCACCGCGACCTCCGCGGCGAGTTCCGCGCGCACGGTCTCGACGGGAGCGGTCACCAGATAGCTCGCCCAGCGGTCGCCCCGTACCCCCGCGCGCTCCCACACCCTGCGGACCGCCCGCAGTTCACCGGTCAGCTCGGTCGTGAACAGGCCGCTGTCCCGGGTGGCCGCGTACAGCCCCGCCGCGTCGGGCCAGGCGCCCAGCGCGATCAGCGCGGCCGACTCGCCGGAGGAGTAGCCGAGTGCGGCATCCGGGCGCAGACCGAGCGCGTCCCTGGTCAAAACGGTGTGGAGGGTGGCCAGTTCGGCCGCACCCCAGATCTGGCCCAGTACCCGGCTCCCCGCGTCCGCGCGCCCGCCGAGCGGTCCGTGGGCGGCGCGGGCGCGCTCGCCGAGCGCGGGCACGGCGAGCGCGAGCGCGCGTCCCATCCCGGGGTACGCGGCGGAGCCGTTGGTGTACACGAAGGCGGTACGCCCCGCCACGGGCCGCTCGCGGTAGCGCACTCCGCTCGGACGGACCCCGCCGCGCTCCAGCCAGCGGCGAGCCGCCGCCTCGCGGGCGGCGGGATCGGCGCCCGGCTCGACCAGGAGGGCGAGAGTGGCAGGACCCTCCCGGGACGGGGTACCGGCCGCCAGCGCGGCCAGTACCTCACCGCGGTTCTTCCCCGCGTAGACGCGCAGGCGGGGCACGGGTCCCGGCGCCCACGCGCGTGTGCCGGCCGCCCGCAGTCCCACGCGGACGGGTGCGCCGCCCAGCGGGGAGACCACGGCGGTGGCGGTACGGGGAGCCGATGAGGTGTCGGCGGGCAGGTCCCTGCACGGTACGGCACCCGCCTGCAGGGCCGTCACGGCGACCGCGACGCACACGAGTCCGTGGGCGGCGTGCGCGCGGCCGAAGGCGGCACCCGGGTCGAAGGCCGCTTCGGGACCGTCACCGATCACCATGCCGGGTGCGCCGGTGGCCTCCTCGTCGAGCAGGGCCAGCACGGTGTCGCCGTCGCCGCGCGCCGCGTCCAGCGGCTTGACGACCAGGACCACGGCGGCGTCGCCCGGCTGCGCGTCGCGGCCCAGCTCGCGCAGCGCGGCCCGGTGCACGGGCTCGCAGGACAGGTCGACCGCGCCGACGAGCGCCACGTCCGCCTCGCCCGCGCGCAGCGCCCGCGCGGCGAGGTCCAGCGCCACGAGTCCGGAAGCCTCCTCGGCCGACACCGCGAACCCGGGCCCGGCGAGGTCGAGTTGCGTACTGATCCGGTTCGCCACGAGGTTGGGCAGGCTGCCCACCACCGACTCGGCCGTCATCGGCGGGGCGAAGGCGTCCTGTGCCTCCGCCGTCCCCGCCCCGGCGGCCGCTCCGGTCCGCTCCAGCCAGTACGGGACCCGCCAGCGGGCACCCGCCCGCGCCACCCCGGGATCGACCCCCGTCCCGATGACGACCATCGTGCGCTCGCGCGGCAGCGACAGCCCCCGTACGGCCTCCCTGGCGGCCTCAAGCACCAGCAGCTGCTGGGGCCTCGTGCGGTCCAGGGACAGCGGAGGGAAGGCAAGACCCGTCAGTTCCACGGCGATCTCTTCGACGGGGCCCCGCCGTTCGCCGCCCAGGACCGCGCGGCGGAAGTCCTCGGTACTCCTCCCCTCGCCCACGCGCGCGCCGAGGGCGACGATCGCGAGCGGCGCGGGCTTGCTCCGTACCGGCGCCGGGGGCGCGGCGGGGACCGTACGGCGGCGCGAGGAACCGCCGGGCCCGGGCTCGGTGCCGGGGGCGTCCACGATCAGGTGGGCGTTCGTGCCGCCGAAGCCGAAGGCGCTGACCGCGGCCCTGCGCGGTCCCTGCCACGGTTCCGCCGCGGTGAGCACCCGCAACGGGGCGCCGTTCAGGGCGTCGATCGGGCGCTCGGCCCCGAGCGAGGCGGGGCGGACCCCCGTGCGCAGCGCGCCGAGCACCTTCAGCAGCCCGGCCACGCCCGCCGAGGCCAGGAGGTGCCCCACGTTGGACTTGGCCGAACCGACGGGCACGTCCGTGGCGCGGGCGTACACCTCCGCCATGCTCCGCGCCTCCACGGCGTCCCCGACCGGCGTCCCCGTCGCGTGGCACTCCACGAGCGAGACCGACTCGGGCGCGACCCCCGCCGCCGCGTACGCCAGGCGCATCGCGCGCACCTGGCCCTCCCGCGCCGGGCTGAGCAGGCCACCGCCCCGCCCGTCGTTGGAGAGGCCGATCCCACGGATCACACCGAGCACGGGCAGCCCCTCGGCCCGCGCCCTGGACAGCCGCGTCAGGGCGACGAACCCGGCGCCCTCGCCGTGCATCAGCCCGTCGGCCTCGCGGTGGAAGGGGCGGCTGCGACCGGTCCTGCTGACGGCCGACAGACCGCAGAACCCGACGTGCAGGAACAAGTTGTCGACACGGTTGACCGCGCCCGCCACCATCAGGTCGGCCGTCCCGTCGTGCAGCCGGTCGCACGCCAGCTTGATCGCGTACAGCGAGGACGCGCACGCGGCGTCGAGCGCCCACGCGCCCGCTCCCAGCCCGAGCGCGCGGGCCGCGAGGTGCGCGGGAAGGCCGGACGAGAAACGGTTGCGCGCGTCGGGCCGCTTCCCGGGCCCGCCGGTCAGCAGGGCCTCGCGCGAGGAGGGCGGCAGCGCGGACAGCCACACGTGCTCGGCGAACGCCGAGCCCGCCGCCGTCGGATAGGACAGGTTGCCGAGCACGAGCCCGGCCCGGGGCCGCGGGCCCTCGCACCCGGCCTCCCCGAGCGCCTGCCGCACGCCGTGCAGGACCCACTGGAACAAGGGGTCCAGCGCGAGAATCCGTTCAGGCTCCAGCGCGAAGCCGCTCGGGTCGAAGACCGCGTCGAAGCCCCGTACGTACCCGCCGCGATCGGTCCACGTACGGTCCAGGTGCTCCGCCACCGACCCCATCGCCCAGCGGTGCGGCAGCCGCCATCTGCCGTCGGGCACGGCCGAGAGGCTGTCCCGCCCGGCGGCGATGTTCTCCCAGAACGTGTCGGGATCGAGCGCGTCGGGCAGGACACAGCCCCGGCCGACGACGGCGATCGGTTCCCACCCCACGCGTACCCCTTTCAGGAAGGTCGGTCCAGACGTCCCGTTCAGGACGGACGGCGTACGAGTTCCACACCGAGCAGTTCGAAGCGCACCGCGCCGTCGGGATCGAGGACGGCGACGTCGCACCGCGCCCCCGTCTCGTGCGTCTTCCGCGCCCGTACGACGCACCGCAGCGAGCCCCGCGCCGGACCGCGCCGGTGCACACCGCACTCCGCCACGGCCATCGGCAGCGCCGCCGCACCGAGCACCTCCCGCCCCCAGAGCAGCGCGACCTGGAGGGCACCGTCCAGCGCGGCGGCGTCCAGCGACCAGGCCGCACCCGTCCAGTCCAGCTCCCGCAGTCCCACGACCGTCGCCTCGGCGCCGTGCCGCGAGACACCGCGCACGGCGCGCACGGCCCGGAACCGGGGCCCGTGGAAGAGGACATGACCGTCGTACACCTCGGGGGACGCGGGCACAGCGAGTTCCTCCGGGGTCGTCCACGCGGCCGGATCGGGCGCGGCACCGGCCCGCTCCACGACGGCGCCGACGTGCGGAACGCCCGTCTCGTCGCGCAGTTCCGCCTCCCAGCGCGGCGGGACGCCCGTCGCGGCGGCACCGACCCGCACGTCGAGGCGGTGCCCGCCGTCACCGAGCCGCGGCAGCCCGCACGTGCGGTAGACCCGTACGTCGCGCAGGACCAGCGGCTCGCTCGCGGGCCACTGCGGACGGACCGCGCCGGTGAGCCAGTCGAGAGCCATCGCCAGGGGCAGGACGGGGACCCCGGCGATCTCGTGGTCGGCCAGCTGCGGAAGGCGGCTGCCCCCGATCAGGACCCGCGCGCCGCCGGGCCGGGGATCGGCGGCGGGAGCCGCGTCGCCCGCCGCGATCACGACGCGAGGGGCACCCTCCGGGTCGCCCAGTTCCGCCGAGAAGGCGGCGGCGCCCCGGTCCAGGGGGATGAGCGCGACGCCCGAGCGGCCGAAGTGCCCGGCCAGGGCCGGGGTGACCATGCCCCCGTGCCAGGGGCCCCAGGCCACGGAGCGCACCAGGCAGCCGGGGCGCTTGGCCCGCTCGGCCGACGCCACGTGGTCGAGCACCCCGTTGGCCATCGCGTAGTCGGCCTGTCCCGCGTTGCCGAACGTGGCGGCGACGGAGGAGAAGAGGCAGAGCAGGCCGAGCGGGTCCCCGGCCGTCGCGGCGAGCAGCGCGCGCAGCCCGTCCACCTTGGTGGAGAGCACCTCGTCGAACTGGGCGTCGGTCTTGTCGGCGAGAAGCTTGTCCGCGAGCACCCCCGCGCCGTGCACGAGTCCGGTGACGGGACCCCACGCGGCGCGCACCTCGTCCAGCGCGGCACGGACGGCCGCCTCGTCCCGCACGTCGACGGGTACGTAGCGGACCGGGGAGCCCGCCGCCTCCAGCGCCGCCACCGTGGCCCGGACCTCACGCGCCGCCAGGATCTCCCTGGCCCGGGCGGTGAGCGCGGCGGGCGAGGGGTCCGCCGCGCTCACCGCGAGCAGGCGGACGAGCGAGGGCTCGTCCTCGGCGGTCTCCAGACCGGCGGGCTCCGCCACCGCGGGCGTCCTGCCGAGCAGCGCGATCCGCGGGCGGTGCGCCCGCGCGAGTGCGAGGAGCCCGGCCGCCGTCACGCCCCGCGCGCCCCCGCTCGCGACGATCACCGAATCAGGCGTGACGGGCGGCGGTCCCGCGGCGGCCGGGGCGGCGGCGACCGTGTGCGGGACCGTCCGCGTGCCGTCGGCGCGCAGCCCGGTCTCCCGCTCCGCGCCGCCCTCAAGGACCTCGCGCACGAGTGCTTCGGCGACGGCGTCGGGCGCGCGCCCGCCCGCCTCGCAGTCGATGGCCCTGACGGTGGCCTTCGGCCACTCCTCGCGCGCCGTCGCCGCCAGCGCGGCGATCCCGCCGAGCCAGGCACGCTCCGGCCGCAGCGCTCCGTGCCCGAAGTCGCCACCGGTGTCCTGCACGGTGATGAACACGCCGCCGTCCGCCGTCATGCGCCGCGCGACCGCCCGCGCCGCGCGGAACACCGAGCGCCGGACCTCGCCCGCCTCGTCCGGGGCGCCCGCCGCGGTCAGCCCGCCGATGTGGAGCACGCCGTGCGCGTCCTCGGGCACGTCCGTCACGGCGGTCGCCTCGACGCCGTGCTCGGTCAGGCGACGGGCCACGAGCGCGGCGAGTTCCCCGCCCTCGTCCCCTGTCACGCCCCCATCGGTCACCACCACAGGCCCGTCACCGAGCCCGGCGGGCGCCAGCCCGCACGCGGGTGCCGCCACGAGGCGGGTCACGAGGCGGGTCAGGGCGGGCGGCGGCGCCGCTTCCTGTGCGGGTGCGGGTGCGGGTGCGGGTGCGGGTGCCGGTGCCGGTGCTGGTGCGGGTGGCAGGGGCGTCGCGGGTACGGGGGTGGGGGCGGGGCGCCCGGCGGCGCGGAGTTCGGCGGCGGGGTGTTCCGGGGCGGGGGGTTCGGCCGGGCCCGTACCGCCTTCGGACGGCTGCCCTGCGCCGGTGGTGCCGGTGGTGCCCGCGGTGAGGGCGTCGGTGATCTCGCGCAGGGTGCGCAGCTTGCCGAGCCCGGAGACCTGCGCGGTGGGCACGTCGCCGATGTGCCGCCGCACGGCGGACAGGATCTCGACGCGCTTGATCGAGTCCACGCCCAGGTCCGCCTCCAGCTCCATGTCCAGGCTGAGCATCTGCGCGGGATACCCGGTCAGCCGCGCCACGACCGAGAGCAGCAGCTCTTCGAGCGCGCGCGCGGACAGCGGTCCCGCGGCGACCTGACCGGGCGTCTCCTCGGGACCGGAAGCGGGCAGGACGGGGCCGGGGGACGTCTGAGGCGAGGCCGGGGACGCCGCGGGCGGGACGAGGGCGGTCGGGGTCCTGGGGAGCACTTCGGGCGCCGGGGCCGGGCGGGGAACGGCCGGGTGCTCCGGCAGGGGCGGCCGTGTTCCCGCGTCCCGGGCCGCCCTCGGGGCGGGCGGCGGCATCGACGGCGGCGGTGGCGGTGGTGGCGCGGGGAGGGCCGGCGCCGAGGGCGTGACCGCGGCGATTCCAGGGTCGCCCGGCACGCCCAGCATCGCGCTGAGCGTGCTCTCGGACATCCGCAGGAACGCGGTATGACTGTCGATCAGCATGCGCTGGCAGGCGGTGTGGGCCTCGGCCGTCTGCCGCTGGACGCTCTCGACGAGGGCGTACCAGTCCGGGTCACCGGCCCGACCGGGCACGGCGGGTGCGGCGGGCACCGCGGGTGGGACGGGGAGGGGCGGCGGAGCGGGGGCCCGCTCGTACGAGGCCGCCGCTTCTCCGTACGAGGTCGCCGGTGCCGCCGCCTCGCCGTACGCGGCCGCCTCGCCGTACGCGGACACTGCTTCCCCGTACGCGGGCGCTCCCCCGTACCGGGGCGCGGGCGCGGGCCGTGGTTCCGGCACCGGGGGCGTGGCGGCCTCCGGCGGGGGTCCGGGCGGGAAAGGCGCCGTGCTCATCGGCTGCTCCGGGGCGGCACCGGCCTCCGGCGCCCGGGGTTCGCGGTGGTTGGCTCCGCTGATCTGCACTGTCATGCGCGGTTCGCGCTCCTTCTCGGGTGTGCGGGCCGGTCCGTAGGGTGCCCACAGGTGTGCGAAGTCCAGCGGAACGCCCGCGACGGCGAGGCGGCCGAGCGCGGCGTGCAGCGCTGTGACGCCGTCGCCGCCCGGCCGCTCCAGGGCGACGGCCGTGTGCGCGCGGCTTCCCAGGATCTGCCCCACCAGGCCGGTCAGCGTGTTCCCCGCTCCGGCCTCGACGAAGGTCCTGACCCCCGCCGCGTGCATCGCCTCGATCTGCTCGCGGAAGCGCACGGGCGAGGTGAGGTGGCGGGCGAGCGCGCGCCGTACCTCCTCCGGCGCGGAGGGGTGGGGCGCCGCGTCCGCGTTGCTCCAGACCTCCTGCCGCGCCTTCGCGAGCGGGATGCCGTCCAGGAAGGCGGCGAAGGACTCGGCGGCAGGGGCCACCAGCGGGCTGTGGAAGGCGAGCGAGGTGCGCAGCCGGTGGGTGACGATGTCCTCGGCGGCGAAGGCGCGTTCCGCTTCGCCGATCGCCGCGAGGGTGCCCGAGAGCACGACTTGGCGCGGGGCGTTGTCGTTGGCGGGCCACACCTCGCGCGCGCCCGACGCCGCCAGCACGGCGTTCACCCGTTCCTGGTCCGCGGCGACGGCCAGCATCGCGCCCGGCGCGGCGGCCGTGTCCCGCATCAGGACACCGCGTTCGCGGGCCACCGCGAGCAGGGAACCGGCGTCCAGGACGCCCGCGCAGTGCAGGGCCACGAGTTCCCCGAAGCTGTGGCCGGCGACGCAGTCGGGACGCAGCCCGAGCCCCCGCAGCACGGCGAGGAGCGCGAGGCTGTGGACCGCGAGAGCGGGCTGCGCCCACTCGGTCGCGGTCAGCAGTCCTGCGGCGCCCGCGTGCTCCTCCTCGGTGAAGGCGGGCGGCGGGAACACGGCCCTGTGCAGGGGCAGTCCTTCCCACTCCGTGCCGCCCAGCCGGTCCCAGACCCGCTGGGCGTCCGGCGACAGCATCGCCAGGTCGGCGCCCATGCCGACGTACTGGGCGCCCTGCCCGGGAAAGAGGAAGGCGGTCCTGCCCGGCTCGGGGAGCCCGGCCGCGTAGTGCGTGCCCGCAGGGGTGGAGAAGGACTCCCCGGGGTGCCGCAGGACCCGCTCGACGGCGGCGGCGTACTTCCGCGCCAGGTCCTCGGTCCCTTCCGCGACGACGGCCAGCCGCACCGGGGCCGTGGGCGAGAAGGCACTCTGGCTCTCCCGCGCCACGTCCGCGAGCGACCTGCCGTCGGCGGGCGCCGCCGTGGGCAGCTCGGACGGGGACGAGGCGCTGAACAGGACGAGTTCGCTGGGGGCGGCCCGATGGCGCCAGGCGGCACGGCCCGAGGCCCGGGAGGGCACGTACTCCTCCAGCGTGACGTGGAAGTTGCTGCCGCCGAAGCCGAAGCTGGAGACCGACGCCCGGCGGGGGTGGTCGTCGGTGCGCACCCACGGGCGGGCGCGGGTGCTGAGGTAGAAGGGGCTGTCAGGGGCGCTGATCCCGGCGGCGGGGTCCTCGACCTTGATCGTCGGGGGCAGCACCTGGTGCCGCAGTGCCATGACCGCCTTGAGCAGGCCCGCCGCGCCCGCCGCGCACTTGGTGTGGCCGATCTGCGATTTGACCGAGCCGAGGGCGCACCACGGGCGTCCGGCGGGCCCCGGGCCGCCGAACACCTCGCGCAGGGCGGTCAGTTCGGCGGCGTCCCCGGCCTTGGTCCCGGTGCCGTGCGCCTCCACCAGCTCCACCGTGTCCGGCCCGTACCCCGCCTCCTCGTAGGCGCGGCGCAGGGCCCTGGCCTGGCCCGCGGGCAGCGGCGCGTAGATCGCCGTGCCCCTGCCGTCGGACGAGGTGCCGATGCCGCGGATCACGGCGTGGACGCGGTCGCCGTCCCGCTCCGCGTCGGACAGGCGCTTGAGGGCGTACATGACGACGGCCTCGCCCAGCATGGTGCCGTCAGCCGCCGTGGAGAACGGGCGGCAGTCGCCCGTGGGGGAGAGCGCGGGCGTCTTGGAGAAGCAGACGAACATCCCGACGTCGTTGCCGGTGTCGACGCCGCCGCTGATCACCAGGTCGGAGCGCCCGAGCGAGAGTTCGGCGACCGCCGTGGACAGAGCGGCGAGTGAGCTGGCGCAGGCCGCGTCGGTGGTGTGGTTGGTGCCGTGCAGGTCGAACCTGTGGGCGACCCTGCCCGCGACGACATTGCCGAGCATCCCGGGGAAGGTGGATTCCCGCCAGGGGGTGTACTGCGCGGCGATCCGCTCGCAGGCCGCGCGCGCCTCGGCCTCCGGCAGCCCGCTCTCGCGCAGCGCCCTGAGCCAGACGGGCCGGTGGGTGCGCCCGTACATGTGCGGAAGCAGTTCCAGCGCCGCGGCGCCGAGCACGACGCCGACCCGGTCGCGGTCCACGCCGCGCAGGCCGCCCGCGTCGGCGAGCACCTGCTCGGCCACCACGAGGGCGAGCAACTGGGCGCTGTCCGTGGACGGCAGATTGGTGGGCGGTATCCCGTGGGCGAGCGGGTCGAAGGCGACCTCCGGCAGGAACGCGCCCCTGCGGGCGTAGGTCTTGTCGGGCGCGGTGGGGTCGGGGTCGTAGTGGTCCGCCACGTGCCAGCGGGACGCGGGGACCTCCGTGATCATGTCGCGCCCCGCGACGACGGCCCGCCAGTACCCGGCGGCGTCCCGCGCGCCCGGGACCAGCGCACCGATCCCGACCACGGCGATCGGCACCTGGCGGTGGGTGTCGGACACGGTCTCTCCCTGCTGTCGAAGGTGCGGCGCGGGCGCCGGTACGCCGCCGCTCGCGGTCATGCGAGCGGGCGCGGTACGTAGGTGAAGGCGGCTGCCGGGACGGGCACGCCGTGGGTGCGCGCCTGGTGGGCGCGCGTGAGCACGGCGGCGCCTTCGACGAGGTTGAGCGCGATCTGGGTCACCGACCGCCGCGCGGGGTCGGCGAGGAAGGTGCCCGCCACCCACTGGTTGAAGGCGCCCATCGCGGGCCCGCACCAGATCTGGTAGTCGGCGCGCCGCGCCGGGTCCCCTGTGATCGCCCACTTGCTGGAACTCCCCAGGTACCAGCGGAAGACGAGTGCCATGCGGTGCTTGGGATCGGCTTCGGCACGGGTGAGCTGGGACGCGTCGCGCGACGCCCAGAAGGCGCGCGTACGGTCCCAGACCTCGTCGATGGAGGCGCCGAGGACATCCCGTTCGAGCGCCGCACGCAGCGGCGCGGGGAGCGCCTCCAGCCCTTCGTGCTCCTGGTAGGCGCTGTACAGCCGGGCCGCGCGCCGCGCGAACATGGTTCCCCGGGACAGTACTTGGAGGCGGACGCCCCACTCGAACATGTCGGCGGCGGGGGCCATCGTCACATCGGCGACGTCCGCCTCGCACAGCATCGCCTTCGCCGCGTCGGACAGTCCCGCCTCGGTGGCGGTCTGGTGCGCGGAGCCCACGACCACGTACGAGGCGCCGAGCGCGAACGCGGCGGCCACCGCGCCCGGCGTGCCCAGACCGCCCGCCGCGCCGATCCCGATCGCCTGGCGGTAGCCGAAGCGCTCGGTGAGTTCGTCGCGGAGGAGAGCGATCCTCGGGAGCAGGGCGGCCAGCGGCCGGTTGTCGGTGTGGCCCGCGCTGTCGGCCTCCACCGTGAGGTCGTCGGCCACAGGGACGAGCCCGGCCAGCTCGGCCTCCTCGGGTGTCAGCTCCCCCTGGGCGAGGAGGGCGCGCAGGAGTGCGGGGGGAGCGGGCGACAGGAAGGCACGGGCGACCTCGGGGCGGGAGACCTTCGCCAGCATCCGGCGCCCGCGCACGATCCGCCCGGCGGGGTCCCTGCGCAGCCCCCGCGCGGAGCACAGCACGACGGCGGGCGTCAGCTCCATGTACGCCGAGGCCGAGATCCGTGGCACGCGGTGGCGCAGGAGCAGCTTGGCGACGCCGAACTCCAGCGCGGGCTCGGCCGGTGAGTGGAGCAGGTTGACGCCCCAGTTGCTCCGGTCCGGCAGCTCGGCCGCCAGCGCCACCACGGCGCGCTCGACCTCGTCCGTCCGCAGGCCGCCCGCGCCGAAGAAGCCGAGCATCTCGGCGCGCGCCATCGCCGTGACCATCGCCGTGGTGGTGATGCCGTTGGCCATCTCGCCCGCCACGTAGGGGAAACGCACACCGTGCGCCTCGCAGAAGGTCCGCCCGCCGAGCCACTCGGGATACAGCGGGGGCAGCGTGCCGAGCGGTGCGGCGGGCGGCTGCTCCGGAGTGAGGCCCCGGGTGCGGCCGTCCGGGTGGGCGACGACGTGCGCGGGTTCCCGGACGCGGCGGCAGGAGGCGGTGATGCCCTCGGGCGAGAAGGCCGAAGGGGAGAGGGAGTCGGGGGCGGCGGGACCGGCGAGAACGGACAAGGGCGGGCTCCCAGCGGGCTGGTGAGGGGGCGGGGGGGAAGCGGGGGTGCTAGCCCGTGACAGGCCGGCCGCGCATCAGCCCCGCGCACAGGTAGGCGAGGTCCACGCGGTACGCGGAGGGCCTGGCCCCGAACAGGGTTCGCACGCGGGTGTCGTCGAAGCGGCGGCGGTGACCGAGGTAGGAGGTGAAGCCCGGGTAGAAATCCATCAGGGCCTCAAGGGGCGTGGCGTCGGCGGGCCGCTCGGGGACCAGGGCGAGGTCGAGCGGCACGAGCCGTTCCAGGAGCGCGACGACGGTCGGCACGGGCACGTCGTGGTGGTGGACCACGTGGTAGGTGGTGACTTGCCCCGAGGCGGTGGCCCTTCCCGACACGGGGGTTTGCCCCGGCGTGGTGGCCTGCCCCGGCGTGGTGGCCTGCCCCGGCACGGTGGCTTCCCCCGGGGCGGGGCGCTCGGCCAGCCGCACCATGACGTCGGCCGCCTCCTCCACCGGCATGAGGTTGAGGTGACCGTACGGGTGCCCGACGAGGCGCATCCGTGTCCTGGCCGCACCGGGGGCGTCCTCGTGACCCGCGGCGCGCAGGGAGTCCCGCAGGATCTGCTCGATGACCTGCAGGGGATGCGTGGGCAGCTCCGGGTGCGGCGGCAGGTCGGTGACCAGGATGCTCGGCCGCAGGACGAGGACCGGTCTGCCGTGTGTCCTCGACCAGTCCCTGACCAGCGTCTCGGCCTCGAACTTGGAGCGCTCGTAGGCGTTCTCGAAGCCGTGGGCCCCGCTCAGTTCGTCCTCGTACGCGACCCCCTCCCGCCGCGCCCCCGCCACGAAGGCGGTGCTGACGTGGTGGACCGCGGGTCTGTGCCGTCCGGCGGCGGCGAGGTCGAGTACGTGCCGGGTGCCCTCCACGTTGGTACGGCGCAGGTGCGCCAGGTCGCCTTCCAGGTTGATGCTCCCCGCGCTGTGCCAGATCGCCCCGAGGCTGTCGGCGAGTTCCCTGAAGGCGGTGCGTGACAGCCCCAGCCGCGGTTGCTCCAGGGCGGTTTCCACCACGCGCAGCCGGCGGGGGAGCGCGCGTACCAGCGCCTCCGGGGCGCCCGACAGCTCGAAGAACCTGGTGATACGGGAGAGGGCGTCGCCCGAGCCCGCATGTGTCAGGACCGTCAACGACGTGTGAGTGGTGAGGAGTTGGCGCAACAGTCGGAGTCCGAGAAATCCGGTGGCGCCGGTCAGGGCGACGTGCACGACCTGAACCCCCAGGGGCTCCGATACGGAAGGGAAGAGGTGAGCAGAACGGTCGCAGATGACGGCGGGGGAGCGGAGACCTCGCCCCGCAACTCACCCGAACGATGGAGTGCGAGGTGAGCAAGGTGACGAACAGTCGTTCCTGTACGTGCCTCCGCGGCCCCTCTGTGACGGCGCGACACCTTTCGCCCCGCCGGTCACTCCCCCCACCTCACCCTTTCGGGTGAACCCCCTGGCTGGTCCGCCGGGCCTTCGCGAAGGGCTCGCGCGGGGGCTGACGTGGGAGCGAGGGAAAAGCGGACGCGTCACGTTACCGAGGGTCACAGCGGTCGGCGGTTCCGCGGCCGGGTTCCGTGCCGACAACCGCCGGATATAACCCAGGAGGTACGAACCGGACCGAAGCGCCGGTACCGGCGTACCGGCCCCATCGGCCCGCATTCGTTCCCCGGGAGCGCGCGGGCCGAGAAGAACGGGAGCGCCCATGCCCACGTCCACCTCCTCCGTCCCGGCCCTGCGTCATCCCGCCCACTCCGTGGACCGCGCCTTCCTCCGCCTGGAGCGCACCCGCCCCGACGTCCGCTGGGACTCCGGCGGCATCGCCTACCTGAGCGGCCCCCCGCCGACCCTGGACGAACTGCGCGCGTACGTGGGGCTCTGCCTGCCCAGGCTCCCGCTCTTCGCGAGCCGCGTGGAGGGCGGGCCCCGGCGGTCCCACTGGGTGACCGATGCCGGGTTCACGGTCGAACGGCACGTGCACGAGGTCGTCGCCGAGGGCCCCGAACAGGCGGAATCCGCCCTGGACACGGCGCTCAACGCGCCGTTCCCCGCGGGCGCGCGCTGGGGGATCTGGCTCGTCCGCGGGCTCGCGCCCGACGCGTACGCCGTCTGCTACCGCTTCCAGCACGCCTGCCAGGACGGCTCGGCCGCCGCGCTCGCCTTCCGCACGCTGCTGAGCGGGGGAGAGCCGTCCGCGCGTCCCGTCCCCAGGCCGCGCGCCGGAACGGGGCCCCGAGTGGCGCTCGCCCTCGGCCTCACCGCGCGCGCGGCGTTCACCGTGTTCACCCCCCGCCGCCGCGGACCCGCGCTCCCGTACACACCGACGGGGGACAGGCGGCTGGGGCGGGGGCGCGTGCCGCTGGAGGCGCTGCGGCGGATCGGTGCCGCGCGCGGCGGTTCCGCGCACGACGCCCACCTCGCGGCGCTGGCGGGGGCGTTGTCCGCCTGGTCGGCGCGGACGGGCGTACCGCTGCCGCGCGTCTCGGCGCTGGTGCCCCTGGACGCCAGGCGTCAGGACGAGGAGCAGACCTGGGGCAACCGCTGCTTCGCGCTGCCGCTCGACCTCCCCGTACGGGCCCCGGCTCCGGCAGGCGGACGCCCGGAACGTGACGCGCCGCTGTGGCGGCTGCGACGGGTCACGGAGGCGACCGCGCGCCTGCGGAGCGAGCCGTGGCGGCAGGCCGTGCAGGACGTGGTGAGGTTCATGCCGGACCGCCCCACCGAGTGGTACATGCGCGGGGTGTTCTCCTCGCGCGTCACCGACATCCTGGCCACGTCCATGCCCGTCGCCGACCACGGCGCACTCGGCGGCACCACGGTGACCGGCACCGCTCTCCTCCCGCTCCTGCTGCCCGGGCACCTCTTCGGCGTCGGTCTCTCGTTCTTCGGCCCCTGGGCGGACGTGTCCTTCGTGACCGACCGCGCGCTGCCGCTGGGGGAGTGCCTGCCCCGCCTGTGGGAGGAGGCCGTGACGGCGCTCGAAGCGGCGGTGGCCCCCGCGGACGCCGCATGAGGCGGGCGAAGGCGGCCGCGCGCGGGCGCGGCCTCCTGCCGGAAGCGGGCGGCCCGGCAGAAGACGGCGCCCTGCCGAACACCGGCGCCCTGCCGAACACCGGCGCCCTGCCGAACATCGGTGCCCTGCCGAACACCGGTGCCCTGCTGAACGTCGGGGGGTTGCACCACTCCTACCGGCGGCACAGCGTCCTGCGCGGTGTCGACTTCGCTCTGCGCCCCGGCGTGCTCGCCGGGATCGTGGGCGAGAACGGCGCGGGGAAGTCGACCCTCCTGAAGGTGCTCTCGGGGGAGCTGAGGCCCGACCGCGGCACCGTCAGGCACCGGGGCAGGTTCGGGTACTGCCCGCAGACCGTCGTGCTCGACGACGCCTTCACGGTGCGGCAGCACCTCCACCTCTTCCGCCGCGCCTTCGGGCTCCGCGACCTGCGCCGGGCCCACGAGATCCTGGAGACGCTCGCGTTCACCGAGTACCTCGACCAGCGCGCCGGACTGCTCAGCGGCGGCTCCCGGCAGAAACTGAACCTGACCCTGGCCCTCATGCACGACCCGGACGTGCTCCTCCTCGACGAGCCCTACCAGGGCTTCGACTGGGAGACGTACCTGCGCTTCTGGGAACTGGCGGGCGCGCTGCGCGACGCCGGGCGCTCCGTGCTCGTCGTCTCGCACCTGGCCTACGACGCGGGGCGGCTCGACGAGTTGTGGCGCCTGAGCGAGGGCCGCCTCCACCCGCAGGACACCCGTCCGGGGGAGGCGACGTGAACGGGCACCTGTCGCTCTTCGCCACCGCGACCCGGTACGCGCTCACGGGCCACGCCCGCAACCGCTTCGCGATGCTGCTCGTGGTGCTCTACATCCCCACCTGGATCACCCTCGCCTACGTGACCATTCCCGACCGCAGGGCACCCTTCAGGCTCCGCGCCACGGGCCGGCTCCTGGCGCCCGCGGGCAACCACCTCACGCAGATCACAGGAGCGCTCAACGCCGTCACCCTGATCGCCGGCTTCATGATGTTCGCCGCCACGTTCACCGGCGGCGCCTTCGACCGGCGCCTGGCGATGGCGGGTTACCCGCGTTTCCACCTCGTGCTCGCCAAACTCTCCGCGCTGACCCTGATCTGCGCCGCGATCTCCGCCTACGCCACGGTGGCCACCGGCATTGCCTGGTCCCCCCGGCAGCCGGTCCTGCTCACCGCCGCGCTCTTCTGGGCCGCGCTGACGTACGGCGCGCTCGGCGTGGTCTTCGGCTCGGTCCTCCGGCACGAGGTGGAGGGGATGTTCGCGATCCTCATGATCAGCATCCTCGACGTCGCCCTCCAGAACCCCCTGTCCAGCTCGGGGTCCGACAGCGCCCTCGTCCGCTTCCTGCCCTCGTACGGAGCGGTGCAGACCGGCATGGCCGCGGCCTTCTCCACGGACTCATCCGCCCGCGGGCTGGAGATCCAGATCCTGTGGTGCGCGGCGGCCGTGTCCTGCGCCTTCCTCGTCTTCCGCCGCCGTACCCGCGACGCGCTCCCGGCCCGTCGCGGTCCCCGCCTCTCCCCAAGGAGCACACCCTCATGGCCCTTCGCCGCACCCTCCGGAGCACCGTCATCGCCGCCGCCGTCCTCTCCGCCTCCGTAGTGACCGCCTCCGTAGTGACCGTCCCTTCCTTCGCACACGCGGCACCGGAGGCACACGCGGCATCGGAGTCACACGCGGGCCCGGGGGCACACGTCGCACCGGAGGCACGCGCCGGGCTGGGGGCGCTCGCGAGCCGGGCGCCGCTCGCGGCCCCCCTGCCGCCCGCCTGCCAGGACGCGCTCCTGAAGACCCTCGACAAGTTCCCCGTCGCGTACTTCACCGTGCCCGAGAAGGCGAAGAACGCGCTGTTCGCCGAGGTCGGGGCGCTGAGCGAGGCGGACCAGGAGGCACTCACGCAGCCCGCCTGCACGGCATGGAACAACTGGGCCACGGCGAACGGCCAGGCGGTGGCGACGGATCTGGACGAGCGGTACAGGAGGACCAGCGGCGCGGTGTGCGTCAAGTTCGCCACCTCATCCGTCGGCACACTCAAGAAGTTCGCGCCGCTGGTCCCCGAGAGGACGCGGGGCCTGGAGACGGTGGCCAAGAAGGTCTGGACGAATGCCATGAGCAAGCTCTCCGCCGAGGCCACGAACGCCGCCTGCCGCAAGGCGTACGACGGCGCGAAGGCGGGCTGGTAGTCCCGGTCGGTACGGGGCGCCCGGAGCCGCGGCCGACGAGCGGACCGCCTCCGCGCGCCCCACCGGTGAACTCCCGTATTCCAACGTCCTGTTGAGTCACGCCCGGCGCCGGTTCATGGTGTCCGCGCGGGGTGCGCCGATTGCCGGGGGCGGAGGGAGGGGGTAGGTTGGGCAGCCCTCGTACGAGGGACGCTACGACTCCGCGGGGGCGCGGGAGGCAGGGGGACTCGTCGTGGTCACGATCGGCTTGCTGCTGGGCGTGCTGGTGCTGTTCGGGGTGTTGCTCGTCGCCAAGCTGCTGCGCCGCCCGCACTCCCGTACGGAGGACGCCGAGGGCTTGCGCCTCGAAGCGAAGGCCCGCGGCGAGGCGGCCGCGCACCGCTCGCGGTACGGCTCCCACTTCGTCCACAACACTGTCGTCCCGCCCAGGGGCGACCGCAGGCCCTGAGCGTCAGGGACGCCGCGCGTACGGCGCCGGTCGCGTCCTCCCACCGGGACGGCGACCGGTTACCGGTCACTTCGTGACGGCCTTCGCCTTCGTCAGCCAGCCCGCGAGGCGCTTCATGTACGCGGCCTGCGAGACGTAGTCCATGCCCGAGGACTCCCAGGTGTGGACCTGTCCCGAGGTGAGCGCGGGTGCCTCGGCGAAGGTGGGCTGCTTCTTCAGGTCGGCGGTCTGGTAGCCGTCCTGCGAGAGCAGGAGCAGGTCGCCGCCTATCTTCCCCGCGTTCTCCCAGCTGTAGTTGCCCCAGTAGTAGCCCTTGGGCTTCGGGACGGTCATCGGGACGCCGATGTCGCGGTACAGGCGCAGCGCGGGGTCGTCGGCCGGCCGGGCGACGCTCACGCCGTCCGCGTCGGCGTACAGGACGGTGACCTTCGCTTCCGTGTTCCCGCCCGCCTCGGCGAGCGCCTGCTTCGCGCTGTCGAACTTCTTCTTCGCGGCGGCGACCACGGCCTTCTTCGCGCCGACCGCCGTGGCGAGCGCGGTGGTGCGTGCGATGACCTTCGCGCCGTCACCGCCCATGTAGAGCGAGACGACGGGGGCGATCTGCTCGACCTGCTTCTGCTGCTCCAGGTTCTTGAAGCCGTACGAGGGCTGGGTCTTGTCGATCGTGCCCTTGGCGTCGGTCGGGTAGACGTTGGTGACGATGAGGTCGGGCTTCGCCGCGGCGAGCTTCTCCAGGTTGATCGCCCCGTACGTCGTGCCGACCGGCGTGACGCCCTTGGTGTCGAGACCGGCGAAGCGCTTGTCCTGGGTGATCGAGCTGTAGCCGAACGAGGCGACGGGCTCGACCCCGTAGTTCATGAACGACACCAGCACGTCGTTGAGCCCGGCGATCCGCCGCGGCCTGTGGTCGAGCTTCACGGTCTTGCCGAGATCGTCCTTGAAGGTCCACGGCCCCGACGCGGCCTTCGCGGCCGATGAGCCGTCACCGGAGGAGCCGTCGTCGGAGGAACAGCCGGTCACGAGGAGCGCCGCCGCGGTCAGGACGGCCACGGCGGCGGCACGGGGTGCGCCGAAGCGGGGGAGGTTCATGAAAGGTGAGGCTAACCTAAGTAACTGAGCGGCGTGTCACCGGGCACCCGCTCCCACCTGCTCCTCCGCGCCCGTCCGGCTGCCCGCTCCCTCCCGCTCCTCCGCGCCCGTCCGGCCGCCCGCTCCCTCCCGCTCCTCCGTCTGCGCGCGCGTTCCGGCCGCCTCGTCGTCCGCTTCCGGCACCACCAGCGGAGTCCCCGTCGCCGGGTCGGGCACCACCCGTGCCCGCAGGGAGAAGGCGCGCTCCAGGAGCGCGGGCGTCAGCACCTCGTCGGGCGTGCCGTCCGCGACGATCCCGCCCTCGTGCAGCACCACGAGCCGGTCCGAGTACCGTGCCGCCAGCGACAGGTCGTGCAGCACCATCACGACCGTCGTGCCCTGCTCGCGGTTGACGCGCCGCACGAGGCGCAACACCTCCAGCTGGTGCGTCAGGTCGAGGTACGTGGTCGGCTCGTCCAGGAGCAGCGTGCTCGCCTCCTGTGCCATGACGAGGGCGATCCAGGCGCGCTGCCGCTGCCCGCCGGAGAGCGAGGCGACATCGCGGCGCGCGACCTCGGCCAGGCCCGTCGCAGCGATGGCCCGCTCCGCCACCTCCGCGTCGTGCGGCGTCCACGGGCGGGCCCAGCTCTGGTGGGGGTTGCGGCCGCGCATGACGAGGTCGCGCACGGTCGTGCCTGCGGGGGCCACCGGGCTCTGCGGCAGGATCGCGAGCCGCCGCGCCACCTCGCGCCCCGGTACGCGCCGGATGGGTGTCCCGTCGAGCAGCACCTCGCCGGAGACCGGCCGCAGGAGCCGCCCCAGCGCCTTGAGGAGCGTGGACTTCCCGCAGCCGTTCGCGCCGAGGAACGTCGTGACACTCCCCGCTTCGAGCGACAGGTCGAGCCCGTCGATCACGGTCCGCCCGTCGTACGCGAGCCGCAGGCCGCGCGCTTCCAGGACGGGCCCTGTGGCCTTCGGAACGGTCATGCCGACGTCATCTCCTTGCGGTGCCGCACGAGCAGCCAGATCAGGTACGGGGCACCGGCCACGGTCGTGAGGATTCCGACCGGCACCTCCCAGGGGAAGAGCGTGCGCGCGACGAGGTCGGCGCCGAGGACGAGGGCCGCGCCGAGCAGCCCGGAGAGCGCGAGCGGAGGCCGCGCGGCGCGGCTCACGCGTACCGCGATCTGCGGCACGACGAAGGCGACGAAGCCGACCGGGCCCGCCGCGGCGACCGCGCCCGCCGTCAGCAGCACGGCGAGTGCGATGACGAGCAGCCGGTGGCGGCGCACCGCGAGCCCGACGCCCGTCGCCACGTCGTCGTCGAGCTGACCGAGCGCCAGCGCGGCCGAGGTGGCGAGGGCGAGCGGCAAGCCGGTCCCCGTCGAGACGAGCAGCGGCCACACGCTCGTCCACGACGTACCCGACAGGCTCCCGACGAGCCACTCCGACGCGGCGGTCGCCTGCGTGATCTGCGCCTTGACGAGCAGATAGCTCGTGAGCGCGTCGAGCGTGGCCCCGACGCCGATCCCGACGAGCACGATCCGGTAGCTCTGTGTCCCGCCGCGCAGCCCGAGCCCGTACACGAGCACCGCCGCGAGCAGCGCGCCCGCCGTCGCCGCCGCGGGGACGGTGCCGCCGAGCACGGCCGCGCCCATCGCGTACCCGCCGCCGCCCAGCACGATCGCGGAGACCGCGCCGAGCGAGGCCCCCGAGGTCACGCCGAGGATGTCGGGCGTCGCGAGCGGATTGCGCGTGAACGTCTGCGTGAGCGCGCCCGCCACGCCGAGCGCGAGCCCGGCGAGCGCACCCGTGAGGGCGCGCGGCAGCCGCAGCGTCACGACGAGGAAGTGGTCGGTCGGGCTGCCGCCCCCGGTGAGCGCGCGGGCCACGGTGAGCGGCGGGAGAGCCGTCGCGCCGACGGCGACGGAGGCGACGAGGAGCGCGAGGGCGAGCCCGAGCGCGACGAGCGTCACCACGAGGACGCGGGGGCGCCAGGCGAGCCCGACGGGCCCGATCAGCACGCCGGTACGGGGCGTGACGGGCCGTGTGCCGGTACGCGGCGTGAGGCCGTCCGGCCCCGCGGGTGCCCGTACGCCGTCGGCGGCCCGTTCCCTTACCCGGATGTCGTGTCTCACAGCGCCACCAGCGATCTGCGGCGTGCCACCGCGACGAAGACGGGACCGCCGATCACGGCGAGCACGATGCCGACCTCGATCTCGGCGCTCCCTGCGACGAGCCGCCCGACGACATCGGCGGCGAGGACGAGGACGGCCCCGACAAGCCCGGCCGCGGGCAGCGCCCAGCGGTGCGCGGTGCCGACGAGGGCGCGGGCGACGTGCGGCACCGTGAGGCCCACGAAGCCGATGGGGCCCGCGACGGCGGTCGCCGCGGCGGTCAGGAGGGTGAGCGAGAGGAGGCCGACGACGCGGGCGCGCGGCACGTTCTCGCCGAGGCCGTGCGCGACCTCCGTACCGAGGGACAGGTTGTCGAGCGCGCGCGCGTTGAGCGCGGCGAGGAGCAGCCCGGCGACCATGAACGGCCAGGTGGAGGTGAGGACATCGGTCTGCCGCCCGGCGAGCGAGCCGACGACCCACAGCCGGTAGGCGTCGAGCGAATCACGGTCGGTCAGCGTGAGGAACGAGGTGAGCGCGCCGAGGAGCGCGGAGACGGCCGCGCCCGCGAGGGCGAGCGGTACGGGGCTCGCCGTGCCGCTGCCCGCGACGGTGATGCCGAAGACGGCGACGCTCGCGAGGGCGGCCCCCGCGAGCGCGAGCCACACCGTCGCCCCGCCGCTCCGTACGTCGCACACGTACGCGCCGAGCACGACCGCGAGCCCGGCGCCCGCCGAGACGCCGAACAGGCCGGGGTCCGCCAGGGGGTTGCGCGTGTGCCCCTGCATCACGGTCCCCGCGACGCCGAGGCACACGCCGACGAGGGCGCCGAGCACGGTGCGCGGTACGCGCGAGCCCCACACCACGGAGTGGTCGGCGCGCGAGCCCGAGCCGGTCAGGCCGTCGAGCACGGCGGAGACCGACAGGTGGTTGCTGCCGAGCAGGAGACTCGCGACCGCCATGAGGAGCAGCAGGAGCGACAGGAGAACGAGTGCGCCCCCACGGCGGGGGGCGAACACAGGGTGAGGCTTGGGCACGAAGTCAGCTTAGGCTAGCCTAATTCCGTGGCGAAGAACCCCCGGCTGATGCCGAAGAACCCGACCCTGTTCCGCGGAGAGGTGCTGCGCGGCACGCGACTCACCCCGTCCATGCACCGCGTGACGGTGACCGGCCCCCAGTTCGCGACCTTCCCGTACCAGGGCTACGACCACTGGTTCAGGCTCTTCCTGCGCCTCCCGCACCAGACGGGCTTCGAACTGCCCGAACTCTCGGGACAGCGCTGGTGGGACCCGTACTTCGCGCTCCCCGAGGAGATCCGGCCGCACTGCGCCAACTACACCGTCGCGGGCTTCCGCGCCGAGACGGGCGAGCTGGACATCGACTTCGTCGTGCACTGCGGCCCCGGCGGCGAGCCCGAGGGCGCGGCGGCGATCTGGGCCTGCTCCGTCGCGCCCGGCGACCCCGTCGCGCTCTACGACCAGGGCATCGTCTTCGACTGCCCCGAGGACGCGAGCGAGGTCCATCTCGTCTCCGACGAGAGCGGCCTTCCCGCCCTCGCCGGCATCCTGCGCTCGCTGCCCGCGCACACGCGGGGCCGTGCCCTCATCGAGGTGCCCCTCGCCGGTGACCGCAGGGAACTCGAAGCGCCCGACGGCATCGAGATCACCTGGGTCGTACGGGACGACGCCCACGCCGTGCCGGGCGAGGCCGCCCTCGCGGCGCTGCGCCGCCACGAGTCCTTCGCCGCGACGGGCTACGCCTTCGTCGTCGGCGAGTCGAAGCTCGCCACCGAGGGACGCCGCCACCTGCACCGCGCGGGCCTGCCGAAGGACCGCATCACGTTCTCGGGCTACTGGAAGCACGAGCGCGCCAAGGTCGCCGAGACGGTCTGAGCGCGGCGACCCGAAGGGCCGGGGGCGGGCCCGGGCCTCCCGTGCGGCGTCCGCCTCAGCGCGCGCCCCGCTCCCACGCCGCCACGTAGGCGCGCGCCGCCGCCTCCGGGTCCGCGGCCGCGCAGATCCCCGAGACGACCGCCGCGCCCGCGGCGCCCGCGCGGCGCAGCGCGGGCAGGTCGCCCGGCACCACGCCGCCGATCGCGACGGCGGGGGGCAGCCCCGGCGGAGTGAGCAGGCGCGCGAAGCCCTCGACGCCGAGCGCGGGCGGCGCGTCCGCCTTCGTCGTCGTCGCGTGCAGCGCGCCGACACCGACGTGGTCGACGGGTGCCGCCGAGGCCGCCGCCAGCTCCTCCGGCGTCGCCGCGCTCAGGCCGAGCAGCGCGTCCGGGCCGATCAGGTCCCGTACCGCGGCGACGGGCAGGTCCGACTGGCCCACGTGGACGCCGTGCACGCGCGCCCCGGCGGCCCGGGCGGCGAGGTAGACGTCGACGCGGTCGTTGACGAGGAGTGTCACGTGCGCGGGCAGCACCCCGGCCACCGCGCGCACCTGCTCAAGGAACGCCCGCCCGCCCGCGTCCTTCTCCCGCACCTGCACCGCGGTGACCCCGCCGGCGACGGCGGCGGCGACCGTCTCGGCGACGGTCCGCCCGCGCGCGGCGCACTGCGCGGTGTCGGTCACCAGGTACACCGACAGATCGGGCCTCACGACAGCGCCGCCCGCGCCACGAGGTCCGCGTCCCGGAGCGCGGCGAGCGCGTCGAGGAAGCGGACCGCGAAGGTCCCGGGTCCTGGGCGCCCCTCGCCCGCCGACTCGGCGGCGACCGTGTACGTCGTCACCGCGGCCACCGTCGCCGCGAACGCGTCCTCGGTGACGGCGGTGAAGGCCGCCATCACCGCGCCGAGCGCGCAGCCCCCGCCTGTCACCCGCGTGAGCAGCGCGTCCCCGTTCGCGATCCGCACCGTGCGCGCCCCGTCCGTCACGAGGTCCACGGGGCCCGACACCGCGACGACCGCGCCGCTCGTACGGGCCAGCTCGCGCGCCGCTTCCGCGGCCTGCTCGACCTTCTCGGCCGCGTCCACGCCGCGCCCGCCCGCCCCGGCACCGGCGAGCGCCAGGATCTCGGAGGCATTGCCCCGTACGACCGCGGGACCGAGTGCGAGCAGTTCGTGCGCGAGCGGCGTACGCACCGGGAGCGCGCCGATCGCGACCGGGTCGAGCACCCACGGCGTGCCCGCCTCGCGCGCCGCCTTCGCCGCCTCCGTCATCGCGGCGCGCTGCTCGGCGTGCGGCGTACCGAGATTGACGAGCACTCCGCCCGCGATCCGTGCGAACGCGTCCGCCTCGCCGGGGATGTCCACCATCGCGGGCGAGGCCCCGAGCGCGAGCAGCGCGTTCGCCGTGAAGTTCGTGACGACCGTATTGGTCAGGCACTGCACGAGCGGCTCGGCGCCGCGCACCCGCGCGAGCGCGGCACGGGTGGCTTCCAGATGGTCCGTGGTCATGAGGGCACTCCAGAGGGGGGACGGGGATCAGGCGGCGGCACGGGGCTCACGCGGCGGCGCGCCGGGTGCGCAGCCGCAGCGGCGCGTAGACGAGCAGTGCCACCGCGAAGGCGACGTAGTACGCGAGGTCGGCGCCGTGCAGCGCGTCGGCGACCGGGCCCGCGTACAGCGAGGTGTTCATGAAGGGCACGGCGGCGCCGAAGCCCACGAGGAAGGCGAGCGGCGCGGGCCACCACGGCACGGGGCGCGCGCTCTCGGCGGCGAGGTCGAGCCCCGCGGTCGTCCGCCCCGTACCCGCGTGCCCGGTACCCGTGTGCCCCGTACCCGTATGCCCCGTACCTGCGTGCCCGGTACCCGTGCGGGCCCGCTCCCTCGCCCGCGCGCGCCAGTCCACGACGACCACGGCGACGAACCCGGGAATCCAGTAGCCCACGAAGAGCAGCACGTTCTGGAAGCGCGCGGTCGTGTCGGCCGCGTGCATCCACAGCACGAGCGGGAGCCCGAGCGCCGCCGCGCCCGCGGCGGCGAGCGGGCGCGGGACGCGCACGCCCACCGTCTGGAGCGCGAGCGAGCCGCTGTAGTCGTTCATCGCGTTGCTGCACAGCGCGGCGAGCGCGACGGCGAGCAGCCCGAAGGCGCCGAGCCAGCCCCCGCCGAGCAGCTTCTCCACGCCGCCCGCCGTCTGGTCGGTGAAGACCGAAGCGCCCCACAGGCCGAGCGTCTGGACGACGACGAAGGACAGGCTCACGCCGAGCAGCGTGTACCAGAACATCCGGGTGCGCGAGGTCTCCGTCGGCAGATAGCGGCTGAAGTCGCTCGCGTAGGGGGCCCAGGACAGCGACAGGCTCAGCGCGACCGTGCTGGTCAGCATGATCGCGCCGAAGCGGTCCATGCCGTGCGCGCTGCCCGACGTCGTGGGGCTCACGCCGTCGAGCATCTTCACGGCGAGGACCACGAAGGCCACGGCGAGGACGAAGGACATGAGCTTCTGGAGCCGGTGGATCGCCTCGTAACCGAGCGCGCCCACGAGCCCCTGCCCGGCCATCATGACGAGCACCCCGAGCCAGAACGGCCAGTCGAAGAGACGCGCGAGCGCGTCCCCGCCGAAGAGACCGATGAGCGCGTCCCACGCGATCGAAGAGAGCCACTGGAGGATGCCGGGGAGCACGACGGCGGGCCCGAAGGCGAGCCGCGAGAGGGGGAGCTGACCGGCCCCGGTCCTGCTGCCCCACGTACCGAGGTACGCGACGGGCACAGCGCCGAGCAGCGTGCCGGCGACGACAGCCGCGAGCGCCGTCGCGAAGTCGAGACCGAGGACGATGCCGAGCGTGCCCGTGAAGACGCCTGTCATGGTGAGGTTCGGCGCGAACCACACCGTGAAGAGCCGGCCGGGACCGCCGTAGCGCCGGTCGTCGGGCACGGGCGCGATGCCGTGCGCCTCGACGCGCAGATCCCCCGGGGCCTCGGGCATCCGGCCGCCGAAGACCCGGGCGGCCTGCTGCGGAGCCGCGCCCTCCGGGGCGCGACCGGGGGCATGCGGCAATGACATGGAAGACATCCCTCCGCCAGTACGAGCTGGTTCAGGTTCGACGGGTGTGATCTCAGCCCCCTGGCGGGGCACCCCGTGTCCGGTGTGGGGCAAGAGTAACGCGCCCGGTGAGCGAGCCCCCGCGGGGCTCGGAGGGCAGGGCCCGGGGCGGAACCCGGGGAGAGCGCCTCCGGCGCAACGGGGGACCGGCCCTGTCACGCCCGCCCCGCCGCGCGGCGGAATCGCGGACTCCGTGCGCCGGGGCGCCCCGTATGCGCTCTCGTGCGTCACTCGCGCCGTCGGCAAGGTGGATGGGCCCGGCCCCGGGGCCCGCCGTTCGGGCCCGCCGCGACCCAGTCCACTCCCGAGGAGCTGCCGCATGCCCGCCAGCGCAACGCAGAGCGGGGGCGCGGGCTTACCCGCGGCCCACAGCGCACCCCCCACGCTCGGTGTCGAGGAGGAGTTCCTGCTGGTCGACGCCGAGACCCTGGTCCCTGTCGACGCCGCCGAACGGGTACTCGACGTGCACCACAGGCTCCACCCCAAGGGCGCGGTGACGGTCCCGCAGCGCGAACTCCTCAGCAGCATGATCGAGACCACGAGCCCGGTGTGCGCGGACCTGCCGGAGCTGCGCGCCGAGGTCGCGGCCGCCCGCGAGCGCCTCGTCGAGGCGGCGGAGAAGGCGGGCTGCCGCGTCCTCGCCCACGGCACCGCCGCCCGCCACGCGCCGCCCCGCACCCCCACAGCGGCCCCGCACTACCGCGATGTCTCCGGGCTCTACCAGCTCCTCGCCCGGGGCACCGAGACCTGCGGCTGCCACGTCCACGTCGGCGTCCCCGACCGCGAGGCCGCAGTGCACGCCCTCGACCACCTCCGCCCCTGGCTGCCCGTGCTGCTCGCGCTCTCGGCGAACTCCCCGTACGAGCACGGCGTCGACACCGGCTTCGCGAGCTGGCGCACGATGGTCCTCTCGCGCTGGCCCACGACACAGATCCCGCCGTACTTCGCCGACGCGGCCGACTACGACGCGACCCACCGCAGGCTCTTCGCGACCGGCGTACTCCCCGAGCGCGCCCGCAACGCCTACTGGCTCGCGCGCCCGTCGGCGCACGTCCCGACCCTGGAGGTGCGCGTCGCCGACGTCATGCCGACCGTCGGCGAGGTCGCCGCGCAGGCCGGGCTCACGCGGGCGCTCGTGGTGACGGCGCTGCGCGAACGCGCGGCGGGCCGCGTCCCCGCGCCCGTCCCCGCGCACGACGTCGCCGCCGCACTGTGGACGGCGGCGCGGTACGGGGTCGGCGGTTCGCTCGTCCACCCGGGGAGCGGTACCGCGGTGCCGGCGGGCGAGGCGGTCGCCGCGCTGCTCGACCACGTCGGCGAGGCACTGGCCGACCTCGGGGACGAGGAGGAGGTCACCGCGGTGGTACGGGACGTGCTCCGCCGGGGCGAGCCCGCGCGGCGCCAGCGGGCGGTGGCGCAGGGACCGGGGGACGTGGGGGAGTGGGGGGTGGTGGGCTGACGGGGGAAGCGGGGCGGACGGGGTGCGGGGGGCACGGAGGGAGGGGGGCGGGGACACGGGCGGACGGAGGTGCGGGACCGCGCTGTTCCGGCCCCGGTTGGCACGGAGTGGTGCCCCGGCCACCTCGGGCGGCCGGGGCACCACGTGCGGCGGGGGTCGTTCCGCCGAGGTCGCGCAGGGGGTTTACGGGAAGGTCAGCGACCAGCCGTTGATGCTCCCGGTGTCACCCGAGTAGACGTCCTGCACCTTGAGCTTCCAGGTGCCGTTGGCGGCGACCGAGGAGGCGTTGACGGTGTAGGTGGCCTTCACGTTGTCGGCCGAGTCGGAGGCGTTGGAGCCCTTGAGGCGGTAGCTCGTGCCGTTGGGGGCGACGAGGTCCACCACGAGGTCACCGCGGTAGGTGTGCGTGATGTCCACCGAGACCGACAGGTTCGACGGCGCGTTGCCGCTGCGGCCCGTCACCGCGACGGAGGAGGTGACCGCCGAACCGGCGTCCGGTATCGCGACCTTGGTGGTGGACGAGAAGACCGTCCCGCCGGGCGTGCCCGGGTCCGTGCCGCCCCCCGAGCGGGCGCCGACGTTGATCGCCGCCCAGGCGTCCTGCACCGCCTTGTACTCGGCCGAGGTCGCCCCGTAGAGCGAGGAGGCCGCCGCGAGCGTCCCGGTACGGGCGCCCGCGTAGTTGGTGGTGGAGGTGAACTGCGTGGTGAGCGCCTTGTACCAGATCTGAAGCGCCTTGTCCCTGCCGATGCCGGTGACCGGAAGGCCGTCGTACGTCGGCGAGTTGTAGCTCACCCCGTTGACGGTCTTGGCGCCGCTGCCCTCCGAGAGGAGGTAGAAGAAGTGGTTCGCGGGCCCGGAGGAGTAGTGCACGTCCTTGTTGCCGAGCGTGGACGACCAGTTGTCGGCCGATGCGCCGTCCTTGCTGGGCTTGTCCATGTAGCGCAGCGGGGTGCCGTCGCCGTTGATGTCGATCTTCTCGCCGATGAGGTAGTCACCCGGGTCGGTCGCGGTGTTGGAGTAGAACTCCACGCCGGTGCCGAAGATGTCGCTCGTCGCCTCGTTCAGCCCACCGGACTCGCCGCTGTAGTTGAGGCCCGCGGTCACCGAGGTGACGCCGTGGCTCATCTCGTGGCCCGCGACGTCGAGGGCGGTGAGCGGCGCGGCGTTCCCGTACCCGTCCCCGTACGTCATGCAGAAGCAGCTGTCGTCCCAGAACGCGTTGACGTACTGGTTGCCGTAGTGGACGCGCGAGTACGCGGCCACGCCGTCACCGCGGATGCCGTTGCGTCCGAAGGTGTCCTTGTAGAAGTCCCAGGTCTCCTGGGCCCCGTAGGCCGCGTCGGCCGCCGCGGTCTCGGGCGTCGTGCCCTTGCCGTCGCCCCACACGTCGTCGGGGCCCGAGACGAGCGTGCCCGTGCCCGAGGTCTTGTTGGCGAGTGTGTACGTCTTGTGCCCGCCGCGCGTCGCGTCCGTCAGGTTGTACGTGGACCCGGACTTGGTGGTGGTGATCGTCACGGTGCCGCTGTACTGCGTGTTGGCCGTGCCGTTCTCGATGCCCTGGTACTCGTACAGCTTCGCGCCCGTCGCCGCGTCCGTCACGACGTGCAGTTCGTTGGGCGTCCCGTCCTCCTGGAGCCCGCCGATGACGGTCTCGTACGCGAGCACCGGCTTGCCCCCGGCGAGCCACACCACCTTGCGCGGCGCCTGGTCGGTCGCCGGCTTCGCGGCACCCTGCGCCTTCGCCGCGCCGAGCGCCTGCTCTTGCGCGGTCGCCGCGGGGACCTTCGCCGTGGTCCTCACACCACTGAGCTTCGCCTGCGAGGCCCGTACGACCTTGCCGGTCGCGCCGGCCGGGTCCGTGGTGACGACCAGGTCGCCGCCGAGCACGGGCAGCCCGTCGTACGTGCGCTCGTAGCGCGTGTGCAGCGTGCCGTCCTGATCCTTGATCACATCGCGGACCACGAGCTTTTCCTGAGCGCCGAGACTCAGCTCTTCGGCGGTCGCCGCGCTCTTCTTCTGTGCCTTGGCGATGAGTTCGGCGCGCTGATCAGGGGTCAGCTGCGCCGGCAGGGCTCCCGGCCTGGCCGCCGAGGCGGCTTTCCCTGTGGGGGCGGGCGCGGCCGTGGCCACGCCCGTCTGCGTCGCGGCGGTCAGCAGCGCGGAGACCGCGAGCAGCGCGCCGCCGGTGGCGGCGGCGCGACGGGAGGAGGTTCGTCTCAAGGAAGGGCTCCTTCAACGGGCCGCGCACAGGCGGCCGGTGGGGTGACGAAGAGCCCGCGGTGGGCGGTGGGGAAGAAGCGTGCCCGACCGCTGGCCGAGGGAGACTGTGGCAGCCCCGGCGCGTGCTTGTCAGGTGCGCATCACGAGGTTGGCGGATTCCGTTCGGCTCCCGGACGCGCGGGGCCGCTATGCGGACCCGTTCCCCGGGAAAGAATTGGAAAAGAAGCCGCTTGCCGTCCGGCCGGGAAAGCCCCGCTTCGTCCCCCGCCGACATGTGCCCGCAATGTCGCCGCCCGCTGAATCGTCCGGATGGCCCGTCTCTCCCCGCTTCCTCCCGGGACCCGCCCCGTGTGACGCGCATAGATCATCAGGTTTGAGCCCCCGTTGGCCGGAAAATGTGCCCCGGAGGTCGCGTCTCCTTCGTATTTCTTGCCCTCACGGGCACGCGAGCCGCACAAAAAGGCGGCGCGGTGCGGACCGGGTCACCGCCCGGTCCGCACCGCGCCGCCGCTCTCCCCGCCCGGCGGGCTCGGCTCAGTCCTCGTACCGCGTCGGCGGGTACGGGTCGTCCTCCGTGCGCTCCCGGCGCGACTCCAGCCCGTCCGGGCGGATCTCGCCCTTGCGCACCTCGCGGTCGAGTTCCGTCTTCTCGTCCTGGTACTGCCGGCTCTCGGTCACCCGCCTGGGCGGATTGGTGTCCGTCGCCGGGGGGACCTCGCCGGGGTTGTACGCGTCGAGCCCGGCCCGTACCCGCTCCTCCTCCGTGCGCGCGGCGAGCCGGTCGTCATCGGGCCTGCGCGGCATCCCCCGACGGGGGCTGTTCTCCTCGGACTGGGAGCGGTGGTGCTTCGACATGCGGCCTCCTGGGTGGTGCGGGGCCCCGGTGCGTACGGGGCGCGCGACTGCGGTGCCCGCACCACCCAGCGTCTCATCACGGTCATTTCTGTCAAACGGTGCGAAGCGGGGCATTCGCCGGGATGCGCGCGGGGTCCGGCCGGAGCAGCCTGGAGGGCGGAGTGTCCGGCGCGCGAGGCGAGGAGAACCCATGCGCAGCTACCAAGGTCCCGCCCTGCTGGTCGGCGAGGGCACGGGGGTGAGCGCGGCCGGGATCGACGTCGTCGTCGCCCTCGCGGTCCTGGAGCCTTCGGACGGGCCCGAGGGGCACGGTGAACCCTGGACGGTCACCCTGGAGGCCGCATCCGGCTCCCGTGCCCTCGCCGACCTCGCCGGCCTGGCCCTCATCCTGCGCCTCCCGACCGGCACCGAGGGCGAAATCCTCCTCGACTGGGTCAGCGAGGACACGGCGGAATCGGGGCGGGCGACGGGGAACGGGACGGCGCCGGTGTGAGCGGCGGGTCGGTGCTCCTCGGGAGGAGCACCGACCCGTTCCCGCGCGGACCTCAGAATTCGCCGTTGGACACCGTGCTGACGTAGACCTGCTCCAGCGCGCCGCGCGCCTCGCTCGTGAGCAGCAGCGTGATGTCGCCGGGCAGCTGGAAATCCCAGGTCAGCCAGACGGTTCCCGGTCGGCTGGTGAGCCCGAACCTCTCCAGGTCGGTCTCTGACATGGGGGGAACCGACCGATCGTCCGGCAAGGAGTCCACTCGGGACCCGGAATCCTTGGTCGACCACTCTGTCCCGTCGCCGGGGTCGGCACCGTACTTCCGCAGGTACGCGTTCAGGCACTGCTTCTCGACGCGAAAGCTCAAGAGCAGCCTCCTGTCAGCTCCCTCCGAGTCCCCCGACCACCGCAGCCCTTCCGTCTCGCACGACGGCAGAGCGAGTCCGAACTCCGTGAGCACCTTGTCCATGCTCTCCAGGGGCGGAGTGCCCCGAAGGGCGCGCGGATCGCTGTTGGGGCGCAGAAAGTACCACCAGTACAGCCCCGAGACGGCCAGGACGATCACGGCGAAGACCGTCGCCGGCGTGCGTGACCGGCGGAACCTTCCCCGCCGTGCCGGGGGGCGGGGTGGCGGCGCGAAACCCGGCCCGCCCCGGGGCATGGTCTGGTTGGCGTCCACGGATCGCTCCTCCTCGCTCGTCCGGGTGAGGGCGCCGAGCACGGTCTCGCCGGGCAGTCTCCGCCCGTTCATCCCCACCCCCTGGTCTTTTTGGGCGCGCGCGCACGAGTCCGCCTGCCCGGGGTGCGGACGCGCCGTGCGAAGCGGGCCGATCACCCTTTCGTGAGAGGCACTTGAAGTGCGCCGCGCACACGAAAACATCACATGGACTGCACAGGTGGCGAGCAATCCGTACGGGCGGTTGCTCGTTCGTGACATGGGGTGCGAGTGATCGGCGGATATATCCGCATCCACCGTGAATGTGCCAGACGAGTGAGTGTGTATCCGTTTGCTCGTGTTCGCGGCTTTTGCGAGCGAGAGTTTGCAGGCTCTGCATTTTTGCCTAATATGCAGGACGTGACGAACGACCACGCGCCCGTCGGCGGGCTCCGGCAGCGGAAGAAGCGCGCGACCCGCGCCGCCCTCGCCGAGGCCGCCATCCGGCTCGCCGCGGAGCACGGGGCCGAGAACGTCACGGTCGAGGCGATCAGTGAGGCGGCGGGAGTCTCGCCCCGTACCTTCTTCAACTACTTCGCCAGCCACGACGACGCCTTCGTGGTGATCGACGAAGGCGTATCGGAACGCATCCGCGAGGCGGTCCGCACCGCTCCCGCGACGCTCACCCCGCTGGAGGCGGTCCACGCCGCCTTCGTCGGCGAGCTGACGGCCTTCGAGGAACGGCAAGAGCTCTTCAGCCTCCAGATCGTCGTCTTCCAGCGCTCCCCGCACCTCATCGTGCGCGCGATGGACGCCTACTCCAGCGACGAGCGGGAACTCGCCCGCGCCATCGCCGCCTGGCTGGCAGGCGCAGGGAACACGCCCCCGCCCCCGGGAACGGAGGGCGAGGAACCGGGGCAGTGGGCGGGCGCCGACATCCCCCTCTTCGCCCGGCTCCTCGCCGCCGTGGCCCACACGGCGGTACGCGTCACCTTCGAGCACTGGTGCGCGCGCCCCGAGGACACCGACCTCGCGGAGACCTTCACCGAGGTCTTCGCCCACCTCGCCGCCGGACTACGGCGGCCCACCGACTGACGGGCGGACAGCCCCCACCGGGACACGGCGCCGGTCCGCCGCCCCGGGTGTCCTCGTCCCGTCTCCCCGCCACCACCGCTCGTCCCCCGACCGTCCCGGAGTACGGCACCGCCGCCCGCCTCCCGGGGACCCGGAAGCGGCCCCGCCGTACGGGCTCCGCCCCGCCCCCACACACGTACCACCGTCTCCCTTTCAAGAAGGACAACGTGAGCACAGCCGAGGCGACCGAGTCGTCGCCGACCTCCATGACCAACCGCCAGATACTCCAGGCGATGTCGGGCCTGATGGCGGGTATGTTCGTCGCCATCCTCGCGGGCACCGTCGTCGCCAACGCCCTGCCCCGCATCATCGCCGACCTCGGCGCGAGCCAGTCCTCGTACACCTGGGTCGTCACCTCCGAACTCCTCGCGATGACCGCGACGGTGCCGCTGTGGGGCAAGCTGGCGGACCTCTTCAACCAGAAGCTGCTGCTTCAGCTCTCGCTCGGCCTCTTCATCGTCGGCTCGCTCGTCGCCGGCTTCTCGCAGGACGTCGTCACGCTGATCATCAGCCGCGTCCTCCAGGGCATCGGCGGCGGTGGCCTCACCGCACTCGCCCAGGTCGTCATGGCCGCGATCATCCCGCCGCGCCGTCTCGGCAAGTACGCGGGTATCTTCGGCGCGGTCTTCGCTGTCGGCACCGTCGCGGGTCCGCTCGTCGGCGGCGTCCTCGTGGACACCTCCTGGCTCGGCTGGCGCTGGTGCTTCTTCATCGGCGTCCCCTTCGCGCTCGCCGGGATCATCCTGCTCCAGCGCACCCTGAAGCTGCCCACGATCCGCCGCGAGGTCCGCATCGACTGGCTCGGCGCCTTCCTCATCGTCGCGGGCGTCTGCGACCTGCTGATCTGGACCTCGCTCGCGGGCGACAAGTTCGACTGGGCCTCGACCGAGACGGGGCTCCTCGTCGGACTCGGCGTCGTGCTGCTCGGGCTCGCCGTGTGGGTCGAGACCCGCGCGAAGGAGCCGATCATCCCGCTCGGCATCTTCCGCAATCGCACCGTCACGCTCACCACCGTGGCGAGCTTCCTCGTGGGTATCGCGATGTTCGCGGGGACCGTCTTCCTCTCGCAGTACTTCCAGGTCTCGCTCGGCAAGTCCCCGACCGTCGCCGGGCTCATGAGCCTGCCGATGATCTTCGGCCTGCTCATCTCCTCGACGGTCGCGGGGCAGATCATCTCCGCGACCGGCAAGTGGAAGATCTACCTGGTCGCGGGCGCGATCATCATGACCGCCGGTCTGGGCCTGCTCTCGACCATCGGCTCCGACACGCACTTCGGGCTGCTCAGCGTCTACATGGGCGTCATGGGTCTCGGCGTCGGCATGCTGATGCAGAACCTCGTGCTCGCCGCGCAGAACGACGTGGACGCGCACGAACTCGGCGCGGCCACCTCGGTGCTCTCCTTCTTCCGCTCCCTCGGCGGCACGATCGGCACGAGCGTCCTCGGCGCCGTCCTCGCCAACCGGGTCAGCACCGAGCTGACGAAGGGCTTCAAGGACGCGGGCATCCCCGCGGGCGAGAGCGGCGGCAACGCCGTACCCGACATGACGAAGCTCCCGCCGCAGATCAAGGAGATCGTCGAGCACGCCTACGGTGTCGCGACCGGCGACCTCTTCCTCGTCGCGACGCCCTTCGCCTTCCTCGCGATCATCGCGGTCCTCTTCATCAAGGAGAAGCCGCTCAAGACCACGAGCGGCATGGAGCGCCTCGCCGCCGAGGGCGGCCCCGCGGCCACCGAAGCGCCGGCCACCGAAGCCGTCGCCTCCGGCGAGGTGCCCGCCCCGCGCGACACCGTCGCGCTCGGCAAGGAGACCTCCGGCAGCGGTACGGGAGCGGGCGCGGCCCGCGACTGATCCCCGCACTCGACCGGCGCCGCCCCATCCCGTCCCGCGGGGTGGGGCGGTCGCGCGTGGGTGGTGGTGCGGGTGCGGCGTACTAGCCTCGGCGGCATGGAGTACGACGAGCAACAGCGCGACATCATCCTCCGCATCATCAGCCTCCTCACCGCGTCGGCCGAGTGGATGCGGGCCGAGGAAGGCACGGAGGACGAGGAAGACGACCTCAGCAGGCTCGGGCTCGTCGGCGACCTCGTCAAGGAGGTGCTGCCCGCCGTGGAGATCCCCGAAGGCACGGCTGTCTCCGATCTGGGGGCGGTGATCGGGGAACAGATGAGCCATGCGCTGACGCGCCTCGCGGCGGGGTTCGTCTTCACCTGGTCGGAGCTGGCGGAGGTGCACGACGAGGGGCGGGGGGACGTCAGCTCGGCGGACGTGTTGCGCGAGCTGGCCTTGCAGGTGGAGGCGCGGCGGGAGTGACCGTCCAGCCCCTCCGGAGCGGGAGCGCCGGGACGGGCGGGGCCCCGTGAGGGGAGAGGGCCCCAAGGGGCGCCCGCACGTCCCTCAGTCCGTCCCGGAGGGGCTGAGCCTCCTCGCCCGTACCGGCGCTGTCGTCCCATCCTCCGCCAGGTCCTCCGCCAACAGCCGTTTCGCGATCGCGTCGAGGGCGGCCCGCACCTCCGCCTCGTCCGGCCGCTTCAGCGTCGCCCCGGTCGGCGCGCCTTCCCGTACCGGCTCCTCCATGCCCTCCAGCTGGTCGCGGAGCCAGTGCGACCACGCGCCCGTGATGAGGGCCGTCTCACGCTCGCCCGCCGACGTCGTCGAGAGGAGAGAACCGTCCCGGGTCACGTAGCCCTCCTCGACCATGCGGTCGTAGACCGGGACGAGGACCTCGGGCGGCAGCCGGTGGCGTGCGGCGATGACGCCGATGCTCGCGAAGCCCACGAGCCGCGTGAACAGGTAGATCTGCATCACGGCCCACGCCCCCGCCATGTCCAGGCGCGTGTCCGACTCGGCCACGAGCCGCCGTCCGGTGTCCTTGCGGGTCTTCAGCATGACCCGGGCGACCGCGAGTTCGAGCACGTCCTGCGAGGCCCGTACCGCCGGGGCCTGGAAACCCTCGCCGAGATCCGTCGAACCGCTGCGCGCCGGGTCGTTGAGCTTCACCTGCCGCAGGAACAACGCCACCACGAAGCCGAAGGCAGCGACAGGCACCGTCCACAGGAAGACGGTCTGGAGGGACTCCGCGTACGCGTGCACGATCGGCTCGCGCGCCGCCGCGGGCAGCCCGTGCACTCCGGAAGGGCTCCCCGCCCCGCGCGCCACGGCCGCGGGATCGAGCCCGGCGGCGCGCGCCGCCTCGCCCACGCCCGTACGCAGCCTCGGCGTGAGCGCGTTGGCGTAGATGGTGCCGAAGACGGCCGTGCCGAAGGAACTGCCGAGGGTGCGGAAGAAGGTGACGCCCGAGGTCGCCGCGCCGAGATCCGAGTAGTCCACGGTGTTCTGCACCGCGATCGTCAGGACCTGCATCGAGAGCCCGATCCCGACCCCGAGCACGAACATGTACAGCGACTCGCGCCACGCTCCCGAGTGGTTGTCCATCCGCGACAGGAGGAACAGCCCGAGCCCCATCACGAGCGTGCCGACGATCGGGAAGATCCGGTAGTGACCGGTCTTGCTCACCACGTTGCCGCTGAAGATCGAGGCGATCAACAGGCCGATGACCATCGGCAGGGTACGGACCCCGGAGATCGTCGCGGAGTCCCCGTCGACGTACTGGAGGTACGTGGGCAGGAAGGTGAGCGCGCCGAGCATCGCGAAGCCCACCACGAAGCTCAGGATCGCGCACACGGCGAAGACCGGGTTGCGGAAGAGCCGCATCGGCAGCATCGGCTGCTTCGCCCGCGTCTCGACGAGGCAGAACAGCCCGAGCCCCACCACCCCCGCCGCGAACAGCCCGATGATGACGCCCGAGCCCCACGCGTACTGATTGCCGCCCCAGCTCGTCCCCAGGATCAGCGCGCTCGCCCCGATCGCGACGAGCGCGATGCCGAGGTAGTCGATGACGGGCTTCATGCCCGCCCGCACGGAGGGGATCGTGCGCGCCGCCGCGATCACCACGACGATCGCGATCGGCACGTTGACGTAGAAGGCCCAGCGCCAGCTGAGGTGATCCGTGAAGACCCCGCCGAGCAGCGGCCCGACGACCGTCGACACCCCGAACACCGCGCCGATCGCGCCCTGGTACTTGCCGCGCTCGCGGAGCGGGATGACGTCAGCGATGAGCGCCATCGCCGTCACCATCAGCCCGCCCGCGCCGATCCCCTGGAGCGCGCGCCACACGATGAGCAGCGTCATGTTCGAGGCGAGACCGCACAGGAACGATCCCGTGATGAACACGATCGCCGAGATCTGGAAGACGACCTTGCGCCCGAAGAGGTCACCGAACTTGCCCACGAGCACGGTCGAGACCGTCTCGGCGAGCAGGTACGAGGTGACCACCCACGACATGTGCTCGCCGCCGCCGAGGTCGGCCACGATCGTGGGGAGCGCGGTGCCCACGATGGTCTGGTCGAGCGCGGCGAGCAGGATGCCGAGCGTGATCGTCGCGAAGACGATGTTGCGGCGGCGCTTGTCGAGCACCGGCGGCTGCGCGGCTGCGGCGGGGACCTTCTCGGGAGCGGTCGTCACTCTGCCAGGCTCACACCGGCCCCCACCCCCCGCACGAGGTGCGCACCCGGAAGGGGAGGGGGCAGTGGGCCGGGGTCAGCTCTCCGGCAGGACCACCGGCGCGCGCTCGGTGCCCGCGTCGCGGTGACGGCGCAGCAGGTACGTGTCCATGATCCAGCCCTTGCGCGCCCGCGCCGCCTCGCGCAACCGCACCAGCCGCTCCGACACCTCGGCGAGCGGCCCGGAGACGAGCAGCTCGTCCGGGGTGCCGAGGTAGGCGCCCCAGTAGATGTCGAGGTCCTCCCGCCCGGCGTACGCGGCGAAGCGCGTGTGCGCGTCGAGCATCACGACGACGTCGTCGGCCTCCTCGGGGAAGCCCTCGGCGAGCCGCCGCCCTGTGGTGATCTGCACCGCGCCACCGATCCGGTTGAGCACAGTACGGTGCCGCGCCGCGAGCGTCGCGGGAGCGGTGACCCCCGGCACGACGGTCGTGGCGAGGTCGACACCGGCCGCGCGCACCTCGGCGAGCATCCCGAGCGTCGAGTCGTACAGCGCGGGATCGCCCCAGACCAGCAGCGCCCCGACCCCGTCCTCACCCAGTTCCGTACGGAACAGCCGCCCGAAGAGCGCGGCCCGCGCGGCCCGCCACTCGTCCACCGCCCGCGCGTAGCGCTCCCGGCCGGCGCCCCGGTCCCTGTCCCGCTCGGGATCGGGCACGCTCACCACGCGGTAGGCGGCGGGGTCCGGCAGATGCGCGTCGAGCATCCCGTACCGCAGCGCCGTGAGGTCGGACTTCTCCTCGCCCTTGTCGAGGACGAAGAACACCTCGGTGTCCCGCATCGCGTCGACCGCCTCCAGCGTGAGCTGCCGCGGGTCCCCGGCTCCGATCCCGATGACGTGAATGGTTCGCACGGGAGGAGTCTGCCGTATGGGGGCACGGGGGGCCGGTGCCGGGGTAGGGGCGCTCAGCCGCGCAGCCGCGGCGCCTCCACCACGGGGTCCACACCGTCCCCGTCCCGTACGGCCGCGTCCAGGCGTCCGGCGAGCGCGCGTGCCCAGCGCACGAGCCCGGGCAGGTCCAGCCCGTACCCGCCCCCGCGCCCTTCGAGCCCCGCCGCCCCGCGCAGCAGCAGCCTGGCCCCGCCACGCCCGTTCCCGCGCGCGGCGTGCGTCAGCCCCACGGCGAGCTGGGCGAGCGCCCGCCACAGCGCCCGCTCGCTCTCGGGCCCGCTCTTCCAGGCGTCCTCGAAGACCTCGTGCGCGTGAAAGGGCCGCCCCGCGTCGAGCAGCGCCTGCGCCTCGCGCACGGTCTCGTCCCCCGCCCGCACCACCCCCTCCGGCTGCCGAGGCACCCCACCGGGGTCCCCGTACGGAAGCGGCCGCCCCAGCCCGTCCCGCGGCCGCGCACTGCGCGCCCGCCCCTCCGCGTCCCGGTCACGCTCACCCAAGACCCTCACCGCCCTCCCTGTGCACACGACCCCCCGGACGTGCGGTAATGTACTTCTCGCACGGCACGGGGAACACCTCAGCCGGGCATCGGGACGTGGCGCAGCTTGGTAGCGCACTTGACTGGGGGTCAAGGGGTCGCAGGTTCAAATCCTGTCGTCCCGACTTTACGAAGTCGCAGCTCAGGGCCGGTATCGGAGAAATCCGACACCGGCCCTGAGGCGTTTATGGGGACCAGTTGGGGACCAGGGCTCGCTTGACCGGTGTTTCAGCGGGTCATGGCGATGGGGTGGGGGAGTGGGTGTGGGGCGCGTATGGCGGTGAGGTGTGCGGAGAGCGCGGTTCCGGCGGCGGTGATTTTGTGGATGTCGGGGTGCAGGTAGCGCTGGGTGGTGTTGAGGGAGCCGTGGCCGGCGATGCGGCGCAGGATGTGGACGGGGGTGCCGGCGTCGGCGAACCAGGTGAGTCCGGTGTGGCGGAGGTCGTGGCGGCGAAGGTGTTCGTAGCCGAGCTTGGTGACGACCTCGTCCCAGTGGGTGGCGTCGCGCAGGACGGCGGTGGAGATGCGGCCTCCTCGGGGGCCGGTGAAGAGGCGGGCGTCGGGGTCGGGGCCGGCGGCGAGGATGCGTTGGGCGACGAGGGGGCGGATTTCCTCGATGATGGGTACAAAGCGGGCGCGTTTGCCCTTGGTGCCCTTGTCGGTGAGGCCGCCAGGTGCGGGGGTGGTTTGTCGCCGGACGGTCCAGATCCATTGCGTGGTGTCGATGTCCCCGATGCGGCAGCCGGCGACCTCGCCGATGCGGGCGGCGGTGCAGGCGGCGAAGAGGACGACCTCGCCCCAGCCCTGGTAGTGGCCGTGGGAGGCGGCCACGAGGGCGTCGGCGAGCGCGACGAGGGTCTCCCAGTCGGGCAGGGCCAGTGCGCGGGGGTCGAGGAGTTCGTCCTCGGCCTGCTTGTAGAGCTTCTGCCAGCCGGTCACCCGGGCGGGGTTGACCTTGATGACGTTGTCGCGGACGGCCTGTTCCATGACGCGGACCAGGACGGCGATGGTGTTCTTCATGGTCGAGCGGCTGTGCCCGTCGGCGATCCAGCCCTGCACGGCGCGGTCGACGACGCCGTTCGTGATGGTCCGTACGGCGAGGTGTCCCAGGGTGGGGATCACGCGGGTGCGCCAGCCGGCGAGGTAGGGGTCCCGGGTCTTCAACTCAAGGCCGCGCAGGGCCAGATCCATATTGGTCGTGCCGTAGTCCGCGAGTTTCATGGTGGCGACCGTCGGGCTCAGTCCTGCTTCAGCGGCCTCGGCTATCGCCTGAAGCCATTCTTTCGCTTCGTCCTCGGTGTCCTTGCCCTCGGATAGGGAAAGGCGGCGTTTGCTGACGGGGTCGTGCCAGCGGACGCGTGCACGGTAGGGGGCGGGGCGGTCAGGGCGATGCTCGATGTCGGTGGATATCCGGACGCCAGCGGGAAGGCTGGTCCTATCGGCCACTGATCCCCTTCGCGGGGACGGTGCGCCGCTTTCGCAGCCAGGCCTCCACGTCCAGGGCGCTGTAGAGGGTGACGCGCTCGGAGATCGTGACGAAGGGCGGGCCCTGGGGAGGCGTTGCGGTGCGCCAGCGGCGCAGGGTCGACGCGTCTACCCCCAGCCAGGAGGCGAGGTCGCTGGTTGAGTACCAGGGATGCGCCAAGAGCGCTGCGGGGCCTGTGGGCGCGGCGTCGGGCTGGTGAGGAGAGGTCTCAGGAACGATCTCATGCTGGTGTTCCTGTCCCGCTCCGGTGTGCGGTGATGTTGGTCCAACGGGCAAGTGGGGCGATTCTCCTGGGGCGCGGAGCACGCGAAAGTGACGGAGCCTGATCCAGCCTTTGAGAGCCCTAACCGCGGGAAGCCCGCACTGTGTCGTGGATCGTGTGCCGGTGAGCTTTCAGGTGGGTCGGGCCCCGTGGTCGTGCTCGGGAGCGGACGTGGGAGAACAAGCGTCCGCGGAAAGGCCGGTTGGGCTAACCGGCGCTATTCCCTTACTCTGCGGGCCGGCAGAGGGAGACGACGCCCTTCCTGCGGCTTGACGAGAGGATGTCTCCGTTGGCGGGTCCGTGCTTGGGGCGAAGTCGCCGCTGGCGCGGGCCCGAGGCGGTGTCGGACAGCAGGAGTGCTTAGAAGGCGCCTGCTCTATCCACTGAGCTACGGGGGCTGACCTGCGCAAACGCAGGAGCCTCGGGCTGCATCCCCAGGGCGTGGCAACGCAATGGGAATTTTAGGTTCCCAGGGCTCGTGGGGCACATGCGTCCCGGCCGAGCCGGGAGCAGGATCTCACACCGTCTTCACAACCGGCGAGGCGTGCGAGGAAATAATCGCGCACGTGTCCGATGTTGATCTCTTCCTAGCGGCGAAGGGGGAGGTGCGGAAACTGAGACTGTTCCACGCGACGGATGAGGGCGTGACCGAGGTCGTCTCGCGACTCGCCGAGTACGAGGCCGATGTCCAGACGGTCGTCGAGACGCACATGGAGAAGCTGCTCGGCGTCCGGTTCCTGGCGAGCGAGTACAGCACCGGACCGGTGCACGGAGGGCGGATCGACTCGCTCGGGCTGGACGAGAACGGTGCACCGTGCATCATTGAGTACAAGCGCGGTACCGACGCCGGCGTGATCAACCAGGGCCTGTTCTACCTGGCCTGGCTGATGGACCACCGTGCCGAGGTCGAGCACCTGGTCCACGAACGGCTCGGGGCGACGGTCGCGTCCCAGGTCCTGTGGAGCGGCCCCCGCCTGATCTGCATCGCCGGTGACTTCACCCGCTACGACGTCCACGCCGTGAGCGAGCACCGTCGCTCGATCGACCTGGTCCGCTATGACACCGGGCCAGACCTGTTCGTCGTCCGTGGCGTACGGGCTCATCTCCGACTCGTGGTCGAAGCCGCGGACGAGCACACCGGCCGGGGTGAAGAGGACGGAGAAGTCGTCACCCGAGCCATTGTCCATCAGGGCCGCCTCCGTCCCAGGCCCCCAGCTGGTGGAGAAGGAGTAGCGGGAGAATCGCGGGTCGCGGCAGATCACCTGGTCCAGCACGGCCAGCGCGCGCAGGTGCGCGCGGAGCTCGGCGGGGTCCGGGAGTAGGGCAGCGGTCGTGTGCACGGTGTCCATGGGCTCATGTAAGCAGCCAGCACTGACATGCAGGGCGGCGGTTCGGTCACACCCGCTCGCTCACTCAGGGAACGAAAAGCCCAGCTCACGCAGGTGGGGCAAGCACACTGCGAGGCACGCTCCACAGACGCCGCATCGGTTCACACAACGATGTCCTTACGCAACGGCGCTCCACTGGCGACGACCCGGATCTGGTGATGATCCGCCAGCCCTATCCCTGGCTGCTGCACCGCGGCCTCGTGCAGCGCCCGGTCTGCCCCGACCGGCGCTGCGACGACGGGATCAGCCTGGACACCGGCCTGGCCTGTGCGAGCTGCGGGAATGTGATCCACATCCGCCGCGCACACCGGGCCCGCCTCGCAGCTGAGCTCGACCAGGAGCAGCCCACCCTCTGCGCCGCCGAGCGCCAGCGTGTCCTCGAGGAGCGGCTCCGCGAGCACACCGAGCGCGAGGCCCAGGCCCGGGAGCGGCGCCATGCCGCCCAGCGTGAGCGCAGCGACCGGATGCGTGCTGCGGCGCGGGAACGGGCGGCTCGCGAGCACGTGGAGGCTGCGGCCCGCGAGCGGGTGCGGCAGGCCCTGCCCTGTGCGGATTGCGGTGGCCGGGATGCGGCCGACCTGTGCGAGGTGTGCGGCTACCGCCGCGAGCTCAGGGCCGTGATCGTGGAGGCGGGGATGTGCCAGGTCTCCTGGGCCGCGAACCCGCGGCGTGCGGACGAGGTCGCCTCCGTCATGGGCCAGGTCCGCGACGACATCCTGGGCCGTGTCGCGTCGAGTGTGGATGAGCTGCGCGCCGCGCTCGACGCCGACGGCATCACCGACGATCCCACCATCCCGACGGTCGCCGCCTGGCGGGGACTGAGTACCGCCCGGGAAGCTGGTGCCGAGTACCGCGCCGTCGCCCTCGCGCAGCTGGCCCGCACCCGCCAGGCCCGGACCGAGCGCCACTGGGCCTACACCGCCGAGCGGTCCCGCAGCCACCACCGGCACGACCCCACCGGATCGGAAGCGATCGCTGCGGCCGCTCACGCCGCCGAGACCGCCAGCGCCCGCGCGGCCGAGGACCTCCTCGCCCAGCGCCTGACCCACCTCCGCCACCAGCACACCCCGCTGGCGACGGACACGGAGCTCCTCGCCGACGTGCTGACCTGCATCCCGAAAGGTGCGGCATGAGCCCGGCTCAGAAGCCCTCCTCGGGCGCCGACCTCGCCCGCGTCGCACTGCGCGCGGCGCTGGAAGAGGCCCGGAAGAACAGCGCCAGCCGCCCCGCGAGCGCGGGGGCAACCGACCGCGCACCAGGCCGTTGGCTTCGACTCCCGGAGGATCCCCGCGCGCGCGGGGGGCCAATATCTCGGCGAGGACGCGGCCTGCGAGCTGGGGACCGAGTCCGGGGAAACTGAGCAGGATCTCGCTGTCGGCGTGCTGTTGGAAGGCGACTTCGGTGGCGCGGTTTGGCACGTGGCGTCGAGCTGTCTCAGCAGGGTCAGCAGGGTCAGCAGCTGAACATTGCCTGATGCAGCACTATTCTTCGACTTCCCGGATGGCGCGGCTCAGCGTACTGAGTCCCTCGTCCAGTTCCTCGGGGGTGATCGTGAGAGCCGGAAGCAGTTTGAGGACCTCGCTGTCCGCTCCGGAGGTCTCGATGAGTAGGCCGAGGTCGAAGGCACGCCGGGCGACTTGTCCGGCACGGCCCCTGTCTTGGAACTCAAGGCCCCACACCAGGCCGCGGCCCCGATAGTGGGCTCCGGAGGATGGATGTTCGTCGCAGATCGCCAGGAGCGACTGCTCCACCTGTTCGCCGCGTACGGCAGTTTGTTGCGTCATTTGAGGATCCGCCCAAAAGGCCTCCAGGGCGGCGGTGGCTGTGACGAAGGCCGGGTTGTTGCCGCGGAAGGTGCCGTTGTGCTCGCCCGGTTCCCATACGTCCAGTTCTGGACGGAACAGACACAGTGACATCGGAAGGCCGTAGCCGCTGATGGACTTGGAGACGGTGACGATGTCGGGGATGATTCCGGACTCCTCGAAAGAGAAGAAGGCGCCCGTGCGTCCGCAGCCCATCTGTATGTCGTCGACGATGAGTAGCATGTCGTGCCGCTTGCACAGTTCCGAGAGCGCGCGGAGCCACTCGGGCTTGGCGACGTTGATGCCGCCCTCGCCCTGCACGGTCTCCACGATCACGGCGGCGGGCTTGTTCAAGCCCGACCCCTGGTCCTCAAGAAGCTGCTGAAACCACAGGAAATCGGGGACCGTGCCTTCGAAATAGTTGTCGAACGGCATAGGCGTGCCATGGACCAACGGGATTCCGGCGCCAGCCCGTTTGAAGGCGTTGCCGGTCACGGCCAGCGACCCCAGTGACATTCCGTGGAAGGCGTTGGTGAATGACACTATAGCCTCGCGGCTCTTCACCTTCCGCGCCAGCTTAAGCGCGGATTCCACGGCGTTGGTGCCCGTTGGGCCGGGGAACATCACCTTGTACGGCAAGTCGCGCGGGCGCAGCACCAGCCTCTGGAAGGTCTCCAGGAAGCGGCGCTTCGCAGTGGTCGACATGTCCAGCCCATGCGTGATGCCGTCTCGCGCCAGGTAGTCGATCAACGCCCGTTTCAGCACCGGGTTGTTGTGGCCGTAATTGAGGGCGCCTGCGCCGGCGAAGAAGTCGAGGTACTCATGGCCGTCCTCGTCGTACATGCGGCTGCCGTGCGCCCGATCGAAGACGGCGGGCCAGCTGCGGCAGTAGCTGCGTACCTCGGACTCCAGGGTGTCAAAGACGCTCAGATCGGGCTGCGTGATGGTCATGCCTACTCCTTAACGGCAATGAGGCCAAGGGACGTTGCCAGCGGACCGATGGTCATGCCGGCGGCTGCGTGAGGCAGAGAGGTGAGGGCCGTGCCGACGGGAGCTGGTGTCTGAAGACCCACGAGTCAGCGAGCGCCCCGTTCACGTAAGCCGCCTGACAGCACCGCGCTGCGACAGTGATGGTGTTCCGCTTCGCGTCCCCTTCATTGCCCATGGCATAAGCCTGTATGCCTACATGGGGTTACGGGCGGGAGGCCCCCGACAGCTTCTGGCCACGCTTCAGTGGGGTCTGTCTCACACATGTCGCCGCATGCCCGTGTTGCTAAATAAATCCCTTTTGCCGGTAAAGCGGCTATTTTTTTGTGATGCGGGTCACAGTCGCTCGCTGGGGAGGTGTTGAGCTGAAAATGTCGGGGATACGGGGCATTTTCACCTGCCATGCAGTGGCACCAATTTGGCCGATTGCCCGGGTGCTCGACGTGACGCTTTTCAAGTCCTCGCCTAAGGTTCTGGAAAACAACACACCGAGACCGTGGGAGGGGCGCCTTGCCCGGGAAATCAACAGCGCACATTCAGGGACTTCCCGTCCAGGAGATGGCGGACGAATTCGGAACACCCTTGTTTATCTACGACGCACAAGTCCTCGGTGAAATATTTCATGGGCTTTCGGCAGCTTTACCCGACGGGGTCGATGTCCTTTATTCTTTGAAGGCGAATCCGAACATCAGCGTCTGCGGATTTCTGGGAAAACAGGGCGCGGGTGCGGAAGTGTCGTCGCTGACGGAATTGATGACCGCGTTACGGGCCGGAGTGGATCCGGCGGACATCATCTTCCTCGGGCCGGGGAAGAGCCGGGCTGACCTCGAGGCGTGTGTCACGTCTGGGATCTCAGCCGTGGTCTGCGAGTCACTCGCCGAAATCCGGCTCCTGGACGAGGTTGCGGCCGCACTGCAGGCTCCTACGTTCCCTGCGGTGTTGCGGGTCAACCCGAGTTTCCACAGCAAAGGGTCCGGGCTGTCGATGGGGGGCAAGTCGCGGCAGTTCGGTGTGGACGAGAAGGATGTCCGTGAGGCGCGGCCTTTCCTTGATGCGCTGGAGCACGTTGAGGTGAAGGGCTTCCATGCCTACATGGGAACGCGATTCCTCGATTACCGGGATATCGTCGCGAACACGGAGAGTATTCTTCAGATGACGGAAAGCCTGGCTGCGGAGCTGGGAATAGATCTTTCCTTCGTCGACTTCGGAGGCGGTCTGGGGGTGGCTTACTTTGAGAACGAGTCAGACCTCAACGTGATGGAGCTCGGCAAACACATGCGGGCTCCGGTGGAAGAATTCCGTGCGCGGCACCCCTTCTGTCGGATCGTAATGGAGCTGGGCCGGTTCCTCACGGCGGACGCCGGAATCTATGTGACGCGGGCCCTCTACGTGAAGGAGTCTATGGGGGAGTCGTTCGTCGTGGCGGACGGCGGGACCAATCATCATATGGCCGCAGTGGGTATCGGAAGTTTCGTAAAGCGGAATTTCCCCATCGTCCACTTGGGAAGCCCCTCGGCAGAGCCCACCCGCACATACACCGTCACCGGACCACTGTGCACACCGAACGACACGCTCGTGAAAAAGGCCGCCCTCCCCGACGTCCGACCCGGCGACCTCCTCGGCATCAAGCGCTCCGGCGCCTACGGCCCGACCGCCTCGCCCGGGCTGTTCCTCAGTCACGGCTATCCGGCAGAAGTCCTTGTGCACGACGGGCAGGTAACCCTGGTGCGTGAGCGGGACACACCGGAGGTGCTGCTGTCGCGGCAGCGGCTGGCGTCTTTCGAGGAAGCCTCGTGACGGCCGGTGTGCCTGTGGGCGTCGGTCTGGACGTTCTCGACCGCAACGAACTCAGGGCTCTCGTGACGCGCGACTGGTTTCTGCGCTACTGCTACGCGCCGGAGGAGATCGAGCAGGCGCGTGCTCTCAAAGGAGCCCGGCGCCTGGAGTACCTTGCTGGCCGCTTCGCCGCCAAGGAGGCCGTCCTCAAGGCACTGGGCAAGGGCCTGTTGCAGGGAATTGCACCGCGGAACATCTGTATAGGGCGTGCTGCGGACGGGGCGCCGCATGTCGATCTGCGTGCTGAAGCTGCCCGGGCCGCATCACGGCAGGCCGTGCGTGTCTCGATCACGCACAAGAACAGCGTGGTCGCCGCTGCAGCCTTACTTGTACGGGCCGAGTGAGGGATAGCCGACAGCGCACGCCAACCCGCACAAGCGCCCGGAACCACGCCCCATCCACGCGAAAGGGTGACATGGTCATGACTTTTACTGGAGCCCCTGCTGAAAGTGATTTGCAGACGGTCATAGCGCGGCTACGCGTGAGAATCGGCCAGGAAGAGGCTCACTACGGAGGCGAACTCGTCGACGGCGCGCGGCTGCTGCGTCTGTTTGGCGACCTCGTCACCGAAATCACTATTCGCACCGACCGAGATGAAGGGCTGCTCTCGGCATACTCCGAGGTCCGCTTTACGGCACCCGTCCGTCCCGGCGACTACATCGAGGCCACGGCCAGGCTGACCCGCAGCACCAAACTGCGCCGCTTCGTCGCCTTGGAGGCCCGGAAAGTTATCACCTCGCGCGACACGAGCACGAGTGCGGCGCAGGTGCTCGACGAGCCGATCGTCGTCTGCACGGCGAACGCAGTGACCGTCGTCCCAAAACCGCAGCGGCCCGGATCACCCGACAGCAGCCGGGGCCCCGACGAGAAGCACGCCGTATCGATCGGAGGACGCCAATGACCCAACCCCTCACCCTCCATTCCCTGCTCGACAACGCCGCTGCCGTACACGGTGACCGGTGTGCCCTGAGCACCGGGTCGGACACCGCCTCCTATAGGGAGCTGGAGTTCGCCTCCCGCCGAGCCGCGCACCTGCTGCAGACCTACGGAGTCCGCCGCGGTGACCGGGTCGTCATTTCTACGCCCGACGCTGTCGCCGTCGCGATCGCGGTGCATGCCGCCTCCCGGATAGGCGCGATGTTCAGCGTCCTACACGAAGACGTTCGGGACCGTCCGCTCGAACATGTCCTGGGCGACTGCGAGCCGATCGCCATGGTGACCGACGACCCGGAAGTGTCCACCACCGCGCAGGCACACGGTGTACGCGTCATCCCCTCCAGGCACGTGCGCCACGCCCCGGATCCGGGGCCGGGGGCCAACAGGCAACTGCCATCCGCGCCGCTCGGCGTCGACGGGGCGTGCCTGATCTACACCTCGGGCACCACATCGCTGCCCAAGGCCGTGGTCTGCACCCACCAGCAGATGCTCTTCGCCGCACGCGCCATTCAGGACTGCCTGGACTACCGCCTGGACGACGTTGTTTTCAGCCCTCTGCCGCTGTCCTTCGACTACGGCCTTTATCAGCTGTTCCTGACCTTCCTGGCGGGTGCGCAGTTGCGCGTGGGCGACGTTGCGGAGGCCGGGCCGCCACTGCTGCGCGCTCTTCAGAAGAGCGAAGCGACCGTGCTCGCCGCAGTTCCCTCCGTCTCCGACCGCCTGGCCTGGCTGGTGAGAAGGGCAAAGAACAAGCTCAAGCTGCGTCTCGTGACCAACACGGGTGCGGCCCTGTCCGACCAAACCATCGCCAGCCTGCGCGAGGCGATACCGGGCCTGTCCGTGCAGCTGATGTACGGACTCACTGAATGCAAACGGGCCACGATCATGCCCCCGGACGGGGACCTCCTGCGGCCCGGCGCATCCGGCAGGGCGCTTCCCGGCACCGAGGTCTTCACTGTCGACGACGAAGGAAACCGGCTGTCAGCCGGAGAAGTCGGCCAATTCGTTGTCCGCGGCCCACACGTCATGGCCGGCTACTGGCGCCGCCCAGAACTGACCGCCGAGCGCTTCCACCAGCGGGACGGACTCTTCCCGGAACTGAGGACCGGCGACTACGGCCGGATGGACGAAGACGGCTACCTCTACTTCTCCGGCCGCCGCGACGACCTCTACAAGGAACGAGGTTTCCGCGTCAGCGCCACCGAGGTGGAGGCTGCCGCCCGCCGCGTCGAAGGCGTTGCCTCCGCAGCCGTGCTGCCTCCCGGTCCCAGGACCGGGAAGACCGCAATCCTGGCTGCGGTGACCGAATTGGGTGGACCCGACGTGCTGACCCGAATGCACGGCCTGATCGAGGACTACAAGATCCCGCGCCACTGTGTCCCGGTCCCCGGACTGCCCACCAACACCAACGGCAAAGTCGACCGACAGGCCCTGACCGATCTCGTTCAGGACCACGCACAGCTCTAGGAGGAGCACACGATGGGCATCAAGCGCACCGACGTGACCGCTGCCATGGAGACCGCGCTGAGCAGCGTGCTGGAGAAGCCGATCACTGGCCTCTCCGGACAGACAAGGCTCTTCGACGATCTCCACCTGGACTCGACCACGATGCTGGAGATGCTGATGGAGCTGGAGGACTCCCTCGGCCTTGAAGTCGACCCCGAGGAACTCGAAGCCGACGACTTCGAGACGGTCGATACCTTCACTGACTTCGCCCTCGCCCAGCTCGGGACGCGCAGCGCGGCCTGAACACCCCCAACACCTCTCGGCTCATGCCCGCGCATCTGACGAAGGGCACGGACACCAGGGTCCGGAGCCAACACGAGAAAGGGAATCGCACATGATCGTCCGCTCGTTCCAGGACATCGAAGGCACCGACAGGCATATCAAGTCGCGCTCCGGTACATGGGAGAGCAAGCGGATCGTCCTCGCCCGCGAAGGAGTCGGCTTCTCCCTGCACGAGACGATCGTCTATGCCGGCACCGAGACGACCATGTGGTACGCCAACCACATCGAAGCGGTGTTGTGCGTCGAGGGCGAGACCGAACTCACCAACGAGGAAACCGGCGAGAAGCACCTCATCACCCCCGGCACCATGTACCTGCTGAACGGGCATGAGAAGCACACGCTCCGCCCGAAGGTGGACTCCCGCTTCGTCTGCGTGTTCAACCCGCCGGTCACTGGCCGCGAGGACCACGACGAAAACGGTGTCTACCCGCTACTCACGGAGGAGGCCACTGCATGAGCGCGCCGATGTCCCTCTCCGCCCCGCCCCGAGTCCGCCCCGAGTACCGCACTCCGCGCCTCGAGGACGCCCAGGCCATGTGGCGGATGGTGCACGAGTCCAAGGAACTCGACGACAACAGCCCGTACTACTACTCCATATGGTGCCGCGACTTCGCCGAGACCTCTCTGGTGGCATCCCTCGGTGACGAGGTCATCGGCTTCCTGACCGGCTACTTCCGCCCCGAGCAACCCGACACCTATCTGGTCTGGCAGGAGGCCGCCAAGCCCCGGCACGGCATCCCGATGCTCGGAGTACATCTCTTCGAGCAGGCGGCCGAGCGCGCGGTCACTCACGGCGCGCGCTACATCGAGGCGACCGTGTCCGCCGGCAACAAGGCCATCATCATGGTGCTGAAGAAGTGCGCCAAGCGGTACCAGGCCCCCGTGCACACCGAAGTGCTGTTCCCGGCCTCACTCTTCCCCATGGCGCACCATGATGAAGTGCTCTACCGGATCGGCCCCATCGAACGGCCCCCTGGCTGAGTGAGTAAACGCTCCGGCCGAGGTGGTGTCACCGCGTGCGTGCCCTCATGCTTCCCCACGGAAGGTGTTGCGGTACGCGCGCGGTGACACGCCCAGTGCCTCCCGGAAGTGCTGACGCATCGCTGTGCCGGTACCGAAGCCGACTTCAGCCGCAATCCGGTCCACAGGCTCGTCCGTACGTTCCAGCAGCCGGCGGGCGTACTGGAGGCGCTGCTGAGCAAGCCACTGCATCGGCGACATCCCCGTCTCCTGTCGGAATTTTCGTGTCAGTGTCCGCACACTCGTCGCCGCGCGGCACGCCAAATCTTCCAGAGTGAGGCCCTCGCCGAGGTGTTCCAGGGCCCAGAAGCGGGTGGCAGTGGTAGAGGTGTCGCAGGATTCGGGGACGGGGTGGTCGATGTACTGGGCCTGACCGCCTTCGCGGTGTGGAGGAACCACTGTGCCGCGGGCGACGCTGTTGGCGACATCCGCACCGTAGTCACTGCGGATCATGTGCAGGCACAGATCGATTCCCGCTGCCACGCCCGCCGACGTGAGTACACCATTGTCATCGGTGTACAGCACATCGGGGTCCACATCAATCTCCGGGTAGAGAGCGGCCAGTTCGGAACAGGATTTCCAATGCGTTGTCGCCCGTCGGCCCGCGAGCAGGCCCGCTGCCGCCAGCACGAATGACCCCGTGCAAATGGAAGCCAGACGTGCTGTCGGGGAAATCTCCGACAGCGCCGCCCGCACAACCGGGCTCAACCGGTCACGCTGCTGCGGACGGTAGTCCTCCATCGCGGCGGGAACGACCACCGTGTCCGCATCACGCAGCGCCCGCGGTCCCAACGGCACGTTGATGGTGAAGTCGGCGTCCGTGCGGACCTCGCCTGGTTCCACGGCACACGTTACGACCGAGTAGAGCGGCTGGCCGGTGGCGTCCTTTGCGGTTCCGAACAAGCGGTGCACGATCCCCAGCTCCATCGGCAGAAGACCCGAACGCACCAGAACCGCAACCCTGTGCACAGATTCATTACGCACCGTCATGGCCCGATTCTTTCACTGCCTGACCAGATGGCCAGTGGTTTCATACGCCCTATCGCTGAAGGATGAAGATATGGATGACACGACTGGCCAGCAGACGAAGGGGCCCGGGCATCGCGCCTGGTGGGTGGCCGCCGTCGCCGGAGTAGCGATCGTCGTCGCGGGCGCCTTCTCCACCATGCCGGGCATTCTGCAGGACCCCCTACGCGAAGAGTTCCACTGGTCCCGCAGCTCCATCAGCCTGGCGGCCTCAGTCAATATGGTGCTCTACGGTCTCACAGCCCCCTACGCAGCTGCCCTGATGGACCGGTTCGGCATCCGCCGGGTCGTCGTCACGGCACTTGCGACCGTCGCCGCCGGGGCCGTCCTCACCACGACGATGAGCGCCGCATGGCAATTCACGCTCTTCTGGGGTTTCCTCGTCGGTCTGGGCACCGGATCGCTCTCGATGACCCTCGGCACTACCGTCACCAACCGCTGGTTCACCGCCCGCCGCGGCCTGGTAACCGGCATCCTGTCCTCCGGCAGCGTCCTGGGACAGATGGTCTTCCTGCCCGGACTGTCCTGGATCATCGATCACTACGACTGGCGGCCCGCCCTCGTCACCCTCGCCCTCGCCGCAATAGCGGTCACCCCACTGGTCTATCTCGTCCTGCGCGATCACCCTGCCGACATCGGGCGATGCCCCTACGGCAGCGACACCTTCACTCCCCGCCCCGCCCCCGTTCCCGGCGCCGCCCGTCGCACAGTGACCGTGCTGTGCAGCGCCGCACGAACCGTTCCCTTCTGGCTGCTCGCCGCTGCATTCGCCATCTGCGGAGCATCCACCAACGGCATCATGTGGACCCATTTCGCCCCCGCCGCCCACGACCACGGCATGCCCGTCACCACGGCCTCAACGCTGCTGGCCTTCATCGGTATCTTCAACGTGGCCGGTACCGTCCTCTCCGGCTGGCTTACCGATCGTCAGGACGCCCGTCGGCTTCTCGCAGCCTACTTCCTGCTGCGCGGCCTCCTCATGATCAGTCTGCCGCTCATCATGACGGCCACCGTCAGCCCACCCATGATGCTCTTCGTTGTCCTCTTCGGCCTGCTCGACCTGGCGACCGTGCCGCCGGTCATCGCCCTGTGCAGGACCTTCTATGGCGAAGACAGCGCCATCGTGTTCGGTTGGACCAACGCGGCACACCAAATTGGCGCCGCGTCGGCCTCCTTCCTCGGCGGCGTGGCTCGTGACACGTTCGGCAGCTATACCCCCGTTTGGCTCACCCTCGGCGCCGCCTGCGCTGCCGCTGCCCTGCTGTCCCTCAGTATCCGTATCCACTCCACGCCCCCGGCCGGTGGCGAGAAGACGTACTCCTCGCCAGCCCGGGGGCCGGAACAACAGTTGTAGGCGCACGGCCGAATTGACACCGACTGGGCACGTCGTACTCCATCCCCGCAGAAGCCCAGCTCCGCCAGGGTCACAAGACCGGCGGCCAGGCGGACCAAGAGGTGGTCGTGACGGCTGATCCGCACCAGCACGTTTGCCGGGCGATTCCGCGACCTGGGCGCCGAAGGGTTTGCCCCCGCCGACCTCACCACGTCGCCGAGCGCCTGGCCGCGATGCGCGACCGCCTCCCCGACGCCGAGATGCAACTCGACCGGCGTGGCGCCCAGCAGCTGACCCGCCTGCACGGCGAGGCCACCCAGTACTCCGAGACCGCAGCGAAGAGCCAGCAGACCGTGAAGGCGGGCCAGGCGGAACAGGCCCGTCGCGTCCGCACCGCCGCCCGCTTCCCCGAACTGCACGAGACGGACACGAAGGCGCGCCCGGCGAGATCAACCCTGAACACGTCACCGACCGCATGAAGTCCCTTCCCTTCGACCTCCTGCGCCACGAGCTCCTCACCATCAACACCCCGCGGCCGACTCCACGCTCAAAGAGAGCGTCGACACCCTCTTCCCCCCTCCTCCAGGCCGCCCACGGCGAAGCCGAGCGCTGAGAGCGCGGCGGACCGCCCCGCTAGGGCGTACGGGGATGGGGTGGGACGCGCACGGCGTCCCACCCCATCCCCGTACGTGCCAGCCCGTCAGGCCGGTGCGGGATCCACGCGCGTCCGGGTGCGGCCCGCCCGGCGCAGCGCCAGGGCGTCCAGCAGCCGTCGCCGCTCCCCCGGGTCGGCGGCGACCTGTGCGCCGGTCAGCGCGAGGGCCTTCGCCCCGTCGAGCACCGCTGCGTCTGCCTGCGGGCTCGTGCCGTATGCGGCGAAGGCGGCCGTGTGCGGCTCGGCCCCGTCGGTGGCGTATCCGATGGTCGGGTGGATCGAGGGCAGTGCCTGCGAGACGTTGCCCATGTCCGTGGAGGCCATCGTGCTGCCACTCAGGTCCTGGGGGACGCGCCCGAGCGCACGCGCGGCCCGCTCGTACGCGGAGCTGAGCGCGTCGTCCTGACGCATGTCCGCGAACTCTTGCCCGTGCGGGACGAGTTCGAGCGTCGCGCCGGTCGCGAGCGCCCCCGCCTCGAAGCACGCACGCACCCGCTCACGCACCACCGCGAGCTGCTCGGCGTCCGGGGCGCGCATCTCGCAGCGGCCGCGCGCGAGCGCCGGGATGATGTTGACGGCCGTCCCCGCCTCGTGGAGCACGGTGTGCACGAGCGAGCCAGGCGGGAGTTGCTGGCGCAGCAGGCCGAGCGCGGTGTGCGCGACGGTGAACGCGTCAAGCGCGTTGACGCCCTGCCAGGGCGCGAGCGCCGCGTGCGAGGGGCTGCCGCGGAAGACGACATCCCAGGAGCCGACCGCGAGCGAGGTAGCCCGCACGGTGTCGCGCGGGCTCGCGTGCACCATCATCGCGGCGGCCGTCGCGTCGAAGACGCCCGCGTCGAGCAGGAGCACCTTGCCGCCGGTGTCCTCCTCGGCCGGGGTGCCGATCACCTCCACCGTCAGGTCCAGCGCGTCCGCGACGGCGGCGAGCCCGAGCGCCGCGCCGACCGAGGCCGCGCCGTTCACGTTGTGCCCGCACGCGTGGCCAAGCCCGGGGAGCGCGTCGTACTCGGCGCACAGCGCGAGGTGCAGCTCCCCCGTGCCGTACCGCGCGACGAACGCCGTCTCCATGCCCCCCACGCCCCGCTCCACGGCGAAACCGGCCTCCGCGAGCAGCGCCGTGATCTTCGCGGCCGAGCGATGCTCGGCGAGCGCCGTCTCCGGCTCCGCGTACAGGCTGTGGCTCAGCTCGCGCAGGCGCAGGCCCCAGGCATCCACCCCCGCGAGCGCCGCGCCCCGCCAGCCCTCGTCCTCACGCGTCCGCGTCGCTTCGTCGTGATTCATCGTCATCGCTCCGTATCTCGTACTGCCGCTCGCGGCACCCCCGTTCGGCAGGGGTGCGAGGGCAGGTAAGCCTCGCGCCCCGCTGTCGTTCAGACCCGGGCGGGCACCGCCGTCGCGGCTCGCTCCCGGAAGGCGGCGGGCAGCAGCGCCGCGAGCGCCCCGAGGAGCGCCACCACGGCGCACACCCCCCACGCCCAGGTGAATCCGGCAAGCGCCGGGTGGCCGCCCCGGCCCGGATGGGCCGCGAAGAGCGCCCCGACCACGGCCGCGCCGATCGCCGCCCCCAGGGACAGTGACAGTTCGTTGACCCCCACCGACACCGCCGTCTCCTCGCCCGGGACCGCCTCGGCGGCCAGCGAGCGGGTGACCGCCTCGAAGACACCCGTCGCGCAGCCCACCACGAGCGCGCCGACGAGATACTGCCCGAGCGAGTCGTGGAAGAGGACCATCAGCAGGAAGCCGAGCGCCGCGCCGACGCCCCCGCTCAGGAGCATCGCGCGGTCACCGACGAGGCGCGCCAGGTACGGCGTCGCCGTCGAGGCGGCACAGCCCGCAGCAACCATGCCGAGCGAGACGAGCGAGATCGCCTGGGAGCCGAGCCCCGGCCCGTACCCCGCCTCGTGCGCGTCGGTGCCGAGGAAGACGGCGTTGGCGCCGAGGAAGCCGATCGCACCGAAGGCGAGACAGAAGGTGTGCGCGTTGACGACGGCGAGACGCGGGTCGCTGAGCAGACGCACCTGCACGAGCGGGTGCGTCGCGCGCCGCTCCACGAGGATCCAGCACGCGAGCAGGACGATCCCCGCGAGCCCGCAGCCAAGGCTGCGCACAGAGACTGCCGAGGAGCTCGGCGAAGAGCCCGCACAGGATCTCCTCCCGCGGGTTGCGCGGAGCACGGCTCTCCGCGGTGGCGTCGGCGGTGCCGATATCGGGCACCGGCAGCGCCCGGCGGTCGATCTTGCCGTTGCCGGTCAGGGGCAGCGCGTCGAGGGTGACATAGACCGACGGGACCATGTAATCGGGCAGTTCGGCGGCGAGGTGGGCCCGCAGGGAAGCGGGCGTCGGGTGGCCGCCCTCCTCCGCCACGAGGTGCGCCACCAGCCGCTTGTCGCCGGGGCGCGGCTCGCGCACCGTGACGACGGCCTGGGCGACCTCGGGGTGACGGCCCAGCACGGCCTCGATCTCGCCCAGTTCGATGCGGAATCCGCGGATCTTGACCTGCTCGTCGGCGCGCCCGAGGTACTCGAGGGTGCCGTCCGGCGTCCACCGTACGAGGTCGCCGGTGCGGTACATGCGGGTGCCCGCCGGACCGTGCGGGTCGGCGACGAAACGCTCCGCGGTGAGGCCCGGTCGTCGCCAGTAGCCGCGGGCGAGTCCCGCCCCCGCGAGGTACAACTCACCAGCGACGCCCCGGGCGACGGGGCGCAGAGCTGTGTCGAGGACGAGCAGCCGCGTGTTGTCCAGCGGCGTGCCGATGGGCACCGGTCCGGAGGGCAGGGGCTGGCCGGGTGGGATGTGGTAGTCGGTGCAGTTGACGGTTGCCTCGGTGGGTCCGTAGGCGTTGATCACTGTTGTGTGGGGGTGTGTGGTGCGCCAGGTGGTGAGTGCTTCTCCGAGTAGTGCTTCGCCGCCGGTGATGAGGGTTCCGGTGGGGGAGACGTTGTCGGGGAGGGCTTCGAGTATGCCCAGGTGGGAGGGGGTGACTTTCATGAAGGTGGGTTGGCCGGTGGTGGCGGCGTGTTCGTCGAGTTCGGTGAGGACGACGCGTCCGCCGCTGACCAGGGGGGTGTAGAGCGCGGTGACGGTGAGGTCGAAGGCCACCGACGAGTGCAGCAGGGCGGTGCCGGAGGCGTCGGGGTAGACCTCGCGGGCTCGTTCGAGGTAGGCGCCTACCGAGGCGTGTTCGACGATGACGCCTTTGGGGCGGCCGGTGGAGCCGGAGGTGTAGATGACGTAGACCGGGTCGTGGGGGTGGACGTTGACACTCTCGAAGGGTGTTTCGGTGTCCTGGTGCAGCATGGCCGTGTCGTCGATGACGAGGGCGGGGGAGGCGTCGGAGAGGATGTACGTGACGCGTTCGGCGGGGTATTCGGGATCGACGGGAACGTAGGCGGCGCCGGTCTTGGTGACGGCGAGGAGGGCGACGACGAGTTCGACCGAGCGCGGCAGTTTCACCGCGACGAACGAGCCCCGGTCCACGCCTTGTCCGTGCAGCCAACCGGCGACCCGTCCCGACCAGGCGTCCAGCTCCCGGTAGGTCAGTGTCCGGTCACCGCATTCCACGGCCACCGCGTCCGGTGTCCGTTCCGCCTGCTCGGCGACGAGCTGGGGCAAGGACGCCCCCCCCCGCAGACTGCGCGTTGATCCCTGCCAGCCCGACAGCACCCGGTCCCGCTCGGCCTCCTCCAGCACCTCCACCTCGGAAACCCGGAGATCCGGGTTCTGGGCCAGGGCGGTCAGCACGCGGACGAAACGCTCGGTGATGGACTGTGCGGTCTCCCGGTCGAAGAGGTCGGTCCGGCCCCGTCCGCCCGGGCCCCCGAATCGGCGGACGGCGCCGGACACCCGGCGAAGGTCAGCCGTTGATGACGGGCCAGACCTCGGCGAGGCTCTGTGCGTCCGTCGCGTGGGTCTCGAACGTGACGATGCGGATGCCGTCCGCGCGGCGCGCCAAGGCGAAATGGACGGCAGTCCGCTCGATCTCCGAGCCGTCGCCCCGACGCCGGGACCAGAGCGAGTCGACGGCCGCGCCGTCCTTGTTGAAGATCACGGTGCGACGGTCCAGCACGACGCTGTCGGCGTACCCGGCGGCGTGCAGCCGCGTCGTCATGGCGGTGAAGGCGCGGACGACGTCCTCGTCCGTCTCCGCCAGGGTGACCGGACCGAGGTCGTTGCCGACCCAGAGGGGCGACCCCCAGAAGTCGGAGATGAAGGACGGGTCGCTCCCGCCTCCCACCGCCTCGATGAAGGCCGGCATGTACTCATCGCTGAACCAGCTCATGAACTCCTTGTAAGCGTCGTCGAGGCCGGCGCCGGCGCGGTTCTCGGACATGGTGCGTTCCCTTCTTCTCCGAACGGGCTCGAATCGCCGTCTTGACGATCGGTCCTGCCGCTCAGCATGACATATGCGTTCGGGAAACGCTTACGTCGCCACGTCCTGCTTCGCTTCGGGGTCCGGCGAACGGGGGTGGCGGAACGGGCGGGCCCGGGCCCTGGCGCCGACGCGAGCTGGACCCGGGCGCGGTCTGCCGCTGCGCGTCGGGCGCGCTGGGTCGGACCTCCTGCGCGGCCGAGAACGATGGGTACCGCCGTGGGTGCTGCCGGACAGGCGGCCGGATGAACGAGCCCCGCCGTGCCGCACGGCGCGTCCGGAGTCGCTGGGGCCTGACGCCGACCGCGTATCGCACACGGGTCCGCTGATCGCGGTCCGTCGACGGGGCCGCTCCAGGGGCCGGCTGCCGCACTGGACCGACTCTGGCACGGTCCGACAGAAGTGAGTATGCTTTGTATATGTCTTTGTTGGGTGCGGCACGGTACGGGGTCGATCAGGCGCCGGGAGCCCTCTCGGTGGTGCAAGAGCTCCTGAACACGACCTCCAAGGGCAAGCCACGTCTGCCCGACCTGTTGAGCGAGGGAGCCCTCGCCTCCGAGTGGCTGCGGGAGGTCAGGGAGGCGGCGACGGGCGAAGAGCCTTCCCCGTCGTCGTCCGCCCCCCTGACCGAGTCCGATCTTCGGCGGCTGCTCGCTCTCCGGGAAGCCGTCGTCGCGTCCGTCACGGGTTCCCCGGCTTCGGGCATCCGGGCCGACGTCAAGCTGTCCATGAGCGCGGAGGGTCGGGTGGGCGTGGTCCACCCCGAGCGGCCTGTCACGTGGATCGTCTCGACCGTCATGGTGGAAGCCCTTCTCGCTCAGCGCTCCGGCGACTGGCGTCGGTTGAAGATCTGCGCCAACCCGGACTGTGACCTCAGCTTCTTCGACCGTTCCCGGAACAGGAGCGGCGTGTGGCACGACGTCCACGTGTGCGGCAACGCGATCAACCTGCGGGCGTCACGCTCGCGACGTCGCGCCGAGACCTCGCCGACTCAGGAAGGAAAGCGAAACCGTGCGCCCGGGTGACGAGACCGGCCCGGGCTCGCGGCTCGCCGAGGAGGTGCCCGATGCGGGCACGGTCCTTTACGGGGTGGGCCACCTCCCCGGCGCGGTCGAGGCCGATCGGCGCCTCGACCTCGACCGGCAGGGCGAGCGGGACCGCGTGGACGCCGAAGGCTTCGCGGAGGTCAGGGACGCGTGCGGCGTCCGTCGCGACCGCACGGTCGCCATCGACGGCGAGAAGAGCGACTGGCGGGCCGCAGACGTGTGCCGGGTGTTCACCCTCTTCGGTCACCCCGACATGCGCCTCTTCGCCGGGGGCCGCGACGCAGGGGCGGGTGAAGGGCGGGCGGTGGGCGAAGGGCGGGCGGTGGCCACGAGCGCAAGCGCGCCGCAGACGTCCTCCGGATACCCGTCGTCGCTCCGTCGCTTGGTGGAGGCGGGGACGAGCCAGGTCGGCGGCGCAAAGGACGTACTCAGGGAGCCGGTCTTCTGTCGCCCTCCAGGAGCAGTGTCATCGCGGCGTCGGCGAAGTCCTCGGCAAGGGGCGTCCCGGCCGTTCCGCGGGCGAGAGTCAGCGCTCCGACCATCGTGATGAGTGCTTGCAGACGCGCTCGGTACGCCGCGGGATCGTCGGGGTGGTCCTGATACTGCTTGAGGGCGTCCAGGGTCTCGGACACACCGTGGACGTAGGCGTCCCGCATCCCGCTACCGGCACCGGCACGAGTGGAATCAGTGGCAAGAGCGGTGCTCGCGCACCCTCCGCCCAGGTCCTCGCGCTGCTCTGCCGACAGGTAGCTCTCGATGAAGCCGGTCCACGCGTCCGACGGAGCCGATGACGCCTCTGAGGCCGATTTCATCACCTCAAGCAGCTCCGAGAACGACCGCTCGGCGGCGAGATCCATGAGTTCGTCCTTGGACGAGAAGTGCTTGTAGAAGCCGCCATGCGTGAGTCCCACTTCACTCATGATCTTCTGCACGCTGATAGCTGCCTGCCCGTGCTCACGCAACAAGCGCGACGCGGCGTCGATGATTTGCCGCCGGTGCCTGTCGGACTCGGCTCGCGATGATTTGGCCATGCGTTCCTCGCTTCCGTCCTTCCACTTGGATTGTAATCGTCATCCAACTTGCGAATGCCTCGGAGCCCGCTTATATTATTGACATCATCTAAGTAAGGACGACGCCATGTCGACATACCTCATCACCCACCTCCGTATTCCGGGCGGAATCCCCAATGAGCAGGGGTTGTCCTACCTCGAACAGGTGGAGGACACGCTCGCCCCGTTCGGTGGGGCCTACCTGGCCCAGGGCGCCCCGGCCGCGATCAAGGAGGGCGCCTGGGAGGGGTCCGTCGTCCTGATCGAGTTCCCCGACCGCGAGGCCGCCGAGGGGTGGTACGCATCCGAGGCCTATCAGCGCATCCTGCCGCTGCGCACCGGCAGCTCGATCGCGGACACCGTCATCGTCGACCAGCTGCCCGAGGACTTCACGGTGAAGGGATTCGTCGCCTCGATCCGGGCCAAGATCGCGGCTTCTGCGTAGCACCGGGCAATGTCCGCTCGGCGGGTTCTTGGCTGTTTTCTTCGTGGTCGGTTCTGCGTTCCACGGCGAAGGGAGGAGCGCTGAGGGCGGCCACGGCCCCCGTCTGTGCTTCTTTTCTTCCGGCGGCAGTTCGAAGCGAAAACCAGTAAGACGCTTTGTGGCCTGACCGCGTTCAACGCTATGGCGCTTGTATCCGCCACCGTGTCTCAGAACGCGTTTGAGATCCGACCACCCCGGATTGTGCCGACGTGTTTCGCTGTATTCGCTTTCGGCAGATGCCTCGGCAGGCCACCGGTCACCGGTCAGCTGAAGCCAAGTTCGGTGAAGGCGCAACCCCCGCGTTCGGCATAGGGCAATGCCTGCCGGGATACGAGCCTCGGGGCCTGCCGGAAGTACTGATGAAAGCCCGAGGACCGGAACTTCAAGTCGAACGCGTGGCCTTCGATGTGCCAGAGCGGGCAGTGCGCAAAGTCCGGGCGGGCATCGTCCGGCACCAGCCGGTGCACTCCGTCAACCTCCAGGTCCACGGCAAGACCCGTGAAGTCGAGGTCGCCCTCAAGGTCGAAGACGTCATCGAAGACGAGTGTCGCCGGAGAGACCCAGAACGAGAAGTGTGTGGCGGGCGGGACCGGGTGGACCCAGCGGACGATGTAGTCGAGATCAAGAAGAAGACGCGGCAGGATGTCGTGGGCCGGCTGGACGGACAAGCCGTGGATGGTGGCGTCATGCCACCCCATGTCTTCGAAATCTGGGTCGCTCCAGGTGCTCTTGGAGAGACCTGACTCCTCGTGTCTACCGTCGCCCATGTCCGAATCCAACCAGACATGTGGACGCAAGCACTCACAGGCCAGGCTTGGGCGAGAGGGGGCGGGGTCCTGACGTGAGGCCGGCCGGTGCGCGTGGGTCGACGGACCCTGACGCCGACCATCGCCCAGCGGATCATGGTCCCGGACCGGGCCGGACTGGTTTCCCGGTCACGGGCCGCGCGCCGGTGGGAGGTGATCCATGAGAGCGTGCGCTCCACCGCTCACCGCCCACCGCTTCCGCTGTACCTGGAAGCCGCGCTGACACGGGGCCTTGCGCACACCCGCTGGCTCGTGGCCGAGGACAGCTGGTCCACTCGACAAGGCGTCCGGCGAAGCCTTGGTCGGCCCGGATCTTCTGCACGCCCGGGTGGTCCGGGCGGGTCCACGGCGACGAACGCCTCGCTCCGTCGCGGTCTTGGATATTCGCTGCGACCACTTGGGCCGCCGGAGGCGAGCCGAGGGTGTCCGTGCCGATGAACCGCTTGCGGCCCTTCACTCTCTTCCCGTCGTCGAATCCGCTGGCTGTCACCGGTACTTTGCCGGCCGACCGAATCGGCTGTGCGTCGATCAGGCCCGCGCTCGGCTCGGTGTCGCGCCCGCTCGCGCCCGACGCCATCGCGCACTCTGTCTCGCAGGCGTCGTGGACGCGCTCGACGGGTCCGTCGCCCTGCCACGAGGTGAATACCGGTGCACCGTCGGCCAGGTGGAAAGTCCTTCGGCAGCCGCCGCCAGGCGCACCCAGTCCGCATCACGCAGAAGATCGCGTCCACGATCCGCCGCCGCAGACGCTTCTCTCGCCGCCCGCCCTTCGGCCCCGCCCTCGCCGCTGGCAGTAGCGGCGCTCAACACCCACTGCGCACCCGTCGGATCGGGCGGACACCCGCCCTCGGAGCCCCACTCACCCACGGCTCAACGGCCGCTCCACCCGCGGGATACGGCAGATCTCGAACGCGGTCCCAGGTGTGGTGACGCAGGAAGACCGCGTCGCGAGTCAAGCCGTCAGGCCTCCGTCGCATTCGTGACAATCGCCAGTCCGTGGACAGGGCGACTCACCCGTCCGCGCGGTGGCCCGCGAGGAGGACGGCGTCGACCTGCCCTGCTGGGCCTGTACGACCTCGGCCGGTGGCCCGCGCTCCACGACCGACGCGCTCGCCACCAACCGGTGCGACCGGAAGGAAGGGACGGCCGCCGGAGTCGCCGCTTCATGCCCGAGTGGCCAGGGGCTCGCCGCGTCCGAAGGGGCCTGCCGACGGCGGGTTCCGCGTTCCTCGCGGGAGACCCACGGGTTTCGTGCCGTACGCGGCCGTCGCGCGTGGGTGGCGGGCGCGCCTACGGACGGTCGTCCCGCGCCGGGTCGAGCAGGTTGAGCGCCTCCGTGGCCGCGCGTCGCAGGACATCATCCGCGAGGACGGGGTCGGCCAGCGCCCGGGATATCTGGACGGCGCCGGTCATCATGGCGAACGCGGTGAGCACGGTGGGTCTGGCGGTCGTGGGGTCCGTGGGGGACAGCCGCGCTCCGAGCGCGTCCATGAGCGCGGTGAGGCCGTCGGTGTACGACTGCTTGGTGTCCGTGGAGCAGCGGCCGATCTCGTCGAGCAGCGCTGCCGAGGGGCAGCCGTGCGCGCGGTCGTCCCGCTGCTTCGTGGACAGGTAGTAGCGCACGAACTCCTCGATCCCGCTCCGCCCGGGCGGGAGGGTGCCGACCGCCTGCTGCTGGCTGTCGAGCTGGGCGGTGACGGTGTGGGCCACCAGGTCGTCCTTCGAGGAGAAGTGCTTGTAGAACGCGCCGTTGGTCAGGCCCGCGTCCGTCATGATCGCGGCGATGCCGGTGCCGTCGATGCCGCTCTCCTTGAACAGCCGGCCGGCCGACTCGAGAATCCGCTGCCTGGTCGCGTCCTTGTGCTCCCTGGTGTGCCGCACGGTGGCCTCCTTCGTGGACCTGTGAACAGTCGCCTGCTTGCCGTCGCCAGTCTATTGGATTACAGTCATAATCTAAATAGGCGCGTCACCGTCTCTCCGTCGAGTACCAGGTGGCGCCCCGTGTCCCTGGGCGGCCCGATCCTCGCGGCGCCCTGTAAGGAGAACGGCAATGACCACGTACACCACCGTCAAGACGCAGGCCGTCGAGGCCGCGAACGGTGTCACCTACGCCTACCGCAGTATCGGGAACGAGGCGGACGGCCGGCCTTTGGTGCTGTTGCAGCACTTCCGCGGCAACCTGGACAACTGGGACCCCGCACTGGTGGACGAGCTGGCGCGAGGCCGGCGGGTCATCACCTTCGACAACCGGGGTGTCGGCGCGACCAGCGGCAGCACTCCGCACACCGTTGCCGCGATGGCCGAGGACGCCGTCGAGTTCATCACGGCGCTCGGGCTGACGCAGGTCGATCTGCTGGGCTTCTCCCTCGGCAGCTTCGTCGCCCAGGAGATCGCCCTGATCCGCCCCGAGCTGGTCAACCGGGTCGTCCTGGCCGCCTCGGCCCCGCAGGGCGCGGCAGGGATGCACGGCTGGGCGCCTGACGTCATCAAGGCCGTCGGTGGTGAGATCCCCTCCGCCGAGGACTACCTGAGTGTCTTCTTCACTTCGGCCGAAGCCGGAGCGCCGGTCGCCGGGCGGGTCTTCACGAGCCGTACCGAGGGCCACGACGCCCCGACGACGTGGGCGACCCGACTGGCGCAGTACGACGCCGTCACCCAGTGGGGCATCCCCCACCACGCTCAGCTGCAACGTCTGGAGGGCATCACTCAGCCGGTGTTCGTCGCCAACGGAGACAGCGATCCGATGATCCTGCCCCGCTACTCGCACCTGCTCGCCGGCCTGCTGCCCGACGTCGAGATCAAGATCTACCCCGAGTCGGCGCACGGTTTCCTCTTCCAGTACTACGAGGAGTTCGCCGCCGACGTCGCCGCCTTCCTGGACAAGTGAGCGCGCTTCCCGGAGAGGTGATCGCGGCACCCCCACGTGCCGCCGCCGACGTGGAGCTTGCAGGAGGTCTTGGCAGGGGCTCCCGTCGGCCGGTCGCCTCTGCCGAGACCGGATCACCCGGCGAGCCTCCCGCCGCAGCAGCGATCGGGCGCCGTCGGTATCGAGGGCATTCACCTTCACGGCCTCAAGGCGCTGTCCGACTCGGGTGCGGCGACGTCCGCACATCGAACGCCGTCCCGTGAACATCACCGGGACGCCCACCGCCGCGGCCCTGCTCGCGCAGGAAGTCCTCGTAGCGGTCGGTGTCCCTTCTGTCGGTCGGCGCCCTCCTGCCGGTCGGGGCAACCCTTTGCTGCCGCCGCCGGGCCTCCGCCGCCGACGCCACGACCGACCGCACCGGTCGCGAGGCCGTTCCCCCCGGATGCCATCCGCCCGAAAACCGGACCGCACACGGCCCCGGGTGGCAGGGGCGTCCCGCGCCGAGGGACCTCGGTCCCCGATCCGGCGCGGTGAAGAGCCCCCTGAGCAAGTTTCGAGACGTCCGGAAGCCCGGACGGAACGGATGACACCAACAAGCAGGAGAGTTTTCATGTCCGAGAGCATCGCGGGGATCGAGATCCCCGACAGCGACCTGATCCGCGCCGCGACCGAGGTGACTCGGCAGGCGGCCGACGATCCCGTGGCCGGGGACACGCTGTTCCACCACTCCCGGCGCGTGTTCCTGTGGGGGATGCTGAAGTCCAGGGCGCGGGGAATCAATGTCGACCCCGAACTCGCCTACGTCGGGGGCATGTTCCACGACCTGGGCCTGACCCGGACGTACCGCACCACCACGCAGCGCTTCGAGATCGACGGCGCGGACGCCGCCGCGGCCTTCCTGCGCGCGCACGGTCGCACGGAGGCCGAGGTCCGCGACGTGTGGCTCGCCATCGCCCTCCACACCACCCCCGAGATACCGGGGCGCCTGGCGCCGGAGACCGGTGTGGTGACCCTCGGGGTCGAGACGGATGTACTCGGCCTCGACCTGGACCAGATCAGCGACGCCGACAAGCGGGCCGTACTGCTGGCCCACCCGCGCCCCGACTTCAAGCGCCGGATACTCCACGCCTTCCACGAGGGAATGGCCGATCGCCCCCACACCACCTTCGGCACCATGAACGACGACGTCCTGGCCTACTTCGACCCGTCCTTCAGGCGCGAGAACTTCGTTGACATCATCCAGCGCAACGCCTGGCCCGAATAGGACCACCGCGTCCCCGGCAGCAGCCCGGGGCCGTACACCTCCACCGCGCCTCCGGGCGCCCCACCTGCCGAACACCGGAGCGCCCGGCACCGGACGCTCCGGTCCGGCGGTGACCACCTCCACCGTGACCAGGGGAGGCAAGATGTCTTCAGGGCACGGAGGGCTTCCGGAAGGCCGTGCACGGCCTTGCGCCCTGGCGGGCGAGGCGTCCCGGGAGGAGAGGACCGCGCCGGCGGCGAACTGCCGGGGCCCCTGGAACCGATCGGTGGGGAGAGGGTCAACGACCTGACGATGGCGTCCTGTTGGGACCGGACGCCGCCCCGCACGCGGGGTGCCTTCCCCGCAGGGGACCCTGTGCGGGCGGCCCTCCAGCGAAACCACGCAGCCCCCGCTGCTCGACCTCGGAGGCTGCCCTGCGCGCACCATCGCGGAGACGCTCGCCTCCGCCCTCACCACGCGTCTGCCCGGGAGCATCCTCGGCCCCCGCACCCGCGAGATCCCCGCGCCGGGCGAAGACCACATCGCCGCCCCCTGAGCCGGCCGACCGGCGGCATCCCGCAGATGCGGACCGGCCGGGCGGCATTCCCGGGGGCATCCCCCACCTCTCACCGAGGCGCCCCCTCACGCTCACCCCGCCGACACCGTCACCTCCGCCGGCCTCGACGCCGTCGCGCTCGGACCACCCGCGGGCTCGCCCGGCGTGCGTCCGACCCGTCGTGCCGCTCACGGACACGGCACGTCACCTGGAGCCGGGGTGTTGCCCTGGCTGAAGCTCTCGGGTGCGGGCGCGCCGGTGGCCTTGACGCAAGGCCGGCAATTCAGCAGGACCGTGAGGGCGCGGTGCCCGGCGTGCGGGGCAGCGGCCTCCCGGGACGACGGCGCCCCCCCCGGAAGGGGGGGGCGGTCCCGGTTCCAGTGAGGGTCGCCGGACATCCCGACAGCCATCGACCGCACCGCCGTGCCGCTGCCGGCCGCGGTGGTGCCGAGCGGGACGGCCGAGACCGTGGACCCGGCGCCCGCGGTACGGCCGGCGCCCGCGGTACGTCCGGCGCCTGGGGTGTGCCCGGTGTCTTCGGTGCGACGGGGGTGACTTCGACGGCCCGTCGGGAGGTGGGACGCGCGTCGAGGAGGGACGGTCCCTCAGGAAGTGGGATGCGCGTCGAGGAGACTGTCGCGGACGGCTGTCAGGATCTCGTCGGAGAGGTCGTCGTGAGCGGTCGCGCGCGCCAGGACGATGGCCCCGACCATGCCGGCCAGATCGGCAAGCGCGCGCTGTCGGCCCTTGCCGGCTTCCCCGCCGTCCGTGGCGCGGTCCTCCAGGCTCTCCACCATGCGGCGGACACCGCCGAGGTACGCCTCCTTGAGGTCGGACGTGCCCTGCTCCACGTGTGCGGCGTCGAAGGCGAGAGCCGCCACCGCGCAGCCGGTGCCGGGATTGTCGCGGTGGAACTCCGAGACGTAGCCTTCCAGATACGCCCGGTAGGTCTCTTCGCGCCGGGACTCGCCGTCGGCGCCCGACCCGGAGCCGTGGCTGTCCATGATCGCCTGGTATTCCTCCTCGCGCTGGGCGAACGCGAGGGCGGTGGCACGGGCGACCAGGTCGTCCTTCGAAGCGAAGTGCCGGTAGAAACCACCGTGGGTCAGCCCGGCCGCCGCCATCACCTCGGGAACGCTGACCTTGTCGACGCCGACCTCGCGGATTCTGGCAGCCGTGACCTCAAGGATGCGCCGGTAGTTCAGTTCGGTCTGTGCTTTGGAAACCCGCGGCATTACCGATCACCTCCGTTCAGACGTACCGGCTGGGTGCGGTGTGACCGATCCGCCGGACCGGCCCTAGATTACAGCAATCATCTATATGGCTGAGCGGGTGCGGGTGCGGGTGCGGGTGAGGTGAGGTGGTGGAACGCGCAGCGGGTGCTCCGGGGCGCGTGTCTCACGCGCCCCGGAGCACCCGGTCCGGGCGGCGGGACGCTGCCGCCCCGCCCGTTGTCGCCCGGACCTGTTCAGCGTCGCCCTTCACCTCGAAGCGCGGCTTGCGGCCTGTTCACTCGTTCAGGAACTGGATGGCGTGCTTCAGGAACCGCTCCGGGTACTGGAAGTGCGCGCCGTGGCCGGAGTCCGGGTAGAGGATCACCTGCGAGTCCGGGATGTTCTGGCCCAGGTGGAACGAGTTGACCGTGGCGATCATGATGTCCCTGTTCCCGTTGACGACGAGGGTCGGGATCGTGATGGCCTTCAGGTGCTCGAAGGGCCCACCCTCCGCCGGAGGCTCCATGTAGGCCAGGTACGCCTCCCACTGGGCCTCCGCCACCTCGGGCGAGCTGAGCGGGTCGACGTCGACGGTGCGCTGGTGGCGGCGCTTCCAGAAGTCGCGCCCGGCCTTCTTCGCCGCTTCGGACCGGCCGAAGAAGAGGAACACGAAGTCGTCCTCGTCGTGCACCGGCTTCGTGGCCACCGGCACCATCTCGGGGTCGATCGTCGTGTCGCCGCTGCGCGGGCCCGTGCCCAGCAGGAGCAGCTTGCGGACGAGCTGAGGGTGGCGCAGCACCACTTCCTGTGCCTGGAAGCCCCCGATCGAGAAGCCCAGCAGGTCCACCACGGGGAGGTCGAGCGCCTTGATGACGGCGGCGATGTCGTCCGCCATGTCCTCGAAGCGGCGCCGCGGGGTGCCCGAAGAACCGCCTACGCCGCGGCCGTTGAAGAGGATCACCTCGCGCCCTTCGGCGAGGCCGTCCGTCATCAGCGGGTCCCAGTGGTCCAGGCCGCCGCGGAAGTGCTGGACGAAGAACAGTGGCGTCCCGCCCTTGTTGCCCCAGCGCCGGTAGGCGTAGCTGACGCCGTCGACCTCCACGTACTGGGTCGGCGCGGTGACATGCGACAAAGACATGACGTTTCCTCTCGGATGTGGATCTTGGCGGGACGGCTCCCGATCGGCTTCGGTGGCCGAGCGTGTCCCTGGGGCTACTGGCGACCGGCGACCGGCGACTGGCGACTGGCGACCGCCTCCGCGATTAATGATGATGACCATCATCTATAAAGTCAAGCGAGGGCGTCCGGTCGACGGAGCGTGCGCTTCTCCGTGGAATGGTCACTCAGGGTGATTGACATGGGTGGTCCCGGCGGCAGCCGTGGCGGCGGGAAACGATCTTTCCGGGCGAGAGAGAAGTCATCGTGAGGAGCGCTCGGTCGACGTTGATCGGGGAATCCCGCACGGGGGAGCCCCACCCGGTCGTCGGCCTCGTGAGGGATGTCCGAGGGCACAGCGACGTGTCGCCCCCCGAGCGAGGCGACGCGAAGTCCCCCGAGCACGTGGCTCTCACTACCCGCGCCCCTGATGGTCGCGCTCACGGTCAGCTCGCCCGGCGGCGGAGGGGGAGATGTGTCCAGCCGTGGTCGCACGGGCGACGACGACGGCGAGATCTCGTCCGTCATGGTGCCGCGACCGGGCCTGGGGAGGCTGGTTTCCCCCGGAGAGGTCGCCGCACTCCACGAAGCGAGCGTTCTGTCGCGCGACGCCGACATACTCGACGTGGCCCGGAGGTCTCGTCAGGCGCGAGGGGACTTCGGCGGTCGCGGGCAAGCGGTCGAGACGCCTCCTGCGGGAACCTCGGCGACGTCTGCGCCCAGCGACCGCGAGTGGTGGGGTGGAGGGGAGTCGGCGTCGCCGCGCCGGACCCGGTGGCGTCCCGCCGGGGCGCCCGTACCGTGCGCCGGGAGGGCCGCGACGATCAGCGCCGGGCCAGGCGGGTATCAGCCGCTCGCACGGCCGTCCCCGGCAGCGGCGGGAGGCCCGTCACGCTGCCTTCGGCCGAAGAGGCGGCTTGGGAGACGGAGCGCAGGCGCGACAACCGCCCGATCGGGTCGGGTTCCCTCGGCGCCCGGGAGCCGTCCGCCGAGGGGCCCCGTGGCGTACGAATACGAGCGCTCGACGAGCAGGCGATCCCGGGCTCCGCCGCGTCGGCGCAGCGATGCGACGGGGACAGGTGAGCACCCTGGTCCGCGAACGGTCCGTACCGCAACAGCCCGCTCTTCCCCGTACGTCCCGCCCCCCCCGAAGCCAGGCGTCGCGGAGAGCGGAAGGAAGGGCACGGAGCCCGGTCAGGCGCTCTGCTCGGCGGACGGCCGTTCGGCGGCTCCGCCCACGAGGCCGGCCGACGGCTGCGGCTCCTCCGGACGGACCAGCAGAAGCTCGGTGCCACCGGCCCGGATGCCCTCGGCGGCGGCCTCCGCCAGGTCCTCGTCGGTGATGACGACGTCGAACGAGGTGAGGGGGGCGACACGGTACTTGCCGAAGGTGCCGTACTTCGAGGAACCCGCCACGAGCACGGAGCCGCCCGCGCACTCCATCGCGGCCAGCTTGACCTCCACCTTGAGTTCGGAAGGAGTGGTCACGCCCCGCAGCAGGTCCCAGGAGCTGGTGCTGATGAAGGCCAGATCGAGGGCGAGCTGACGCAGGGTCCGGGCGGCGAGGCGGCCGACGCTGGAGCGGTTCGCGGGCTCGACCCTGCCTCCGACATGGATGACGTCGATGTGCGGGGAGTCCATGAGGAGACCGGCGGTGGTGAAGTCGTTGGTCACCACCGTGAGCGAAGCGCGACGCGCGAGAAGCGGCACCATCGCCGACAGGGTGGTGCCGGCGTCCAGGTAGACGGTCATCCCGTCCTGGACGAGTTCGGCGGCACGGGCCGACATGGCCTGCTTCTGCGGTCGCTCGACGGTGGTCTTGGCCCGGTAGCTGGGCTCGGTCTGCACCGGGCTGGCGATCCGGACCCCGCCGGGGACCGAGAACACGAGCCCCTGACGCTCCAGTTCCGCGATGTCGCGGCGGACCGTCATGTGGGAGACACCGAAGAGCTGGGTGATCTGCTGGACGCTGAGGACACCCTCCCGGCGCAGGTGCCGCACCAGCAGTTCGCGTCGTTGATCCGGGATCAGGGACGGGGCTGCCTCTTCGGCCATGCTGTTCTTTCCTCCTGTCGTCCGGACCCGGCCTGTGCCGGTCCTGATCGATTGTGCCGCCTCGTCCGGGCTGCCGGGCCCGGACGAGGCGGCACGGGGTTCTCGCGGTGAGGGGAGGAGCCCGTCCCCGGGTCCCTCAGCCGCCCACGAAGGTGCTCAGGAGCAGGACGCCGCCCAGGCTCAGGAGCGACTGGAGGGAGAGCATGAGCGTCCAGGTGCGGAAGGTCTGCGCCACGGTCAGCTGGAAGTACTCCTTGAAGAGCCAGAAACCGGAGTCGTTGACGTGGGACAGCATCACCGCGCCGGAGGCGGTGGCGAGTACCAGGAGTTCCGGGGAGAGCCCCGGGTAGGCGCCGATGAGCGGAGCGACGATACCGGTGGCCGCCGCGACGGCGACCGTGGCGGAGCCGAGGCAGACGCGCAACAGCGCGGCGACGAGCCAGGCCAGGACGAGCGGCGGGATCGACCAGTGGACCGCGTAGTCGGAGATGAGCTTGTCGATGCCGGTGGCGGTGAGCATGGCCTTGAGGCCGCCGCCCGCGCCCAGGATGAGCACGATTCCGCCGACCGGTCCCAGCCCCTTGCCCGCCATCTTCTGGAGCTGGCCCAGGCCGAAGCCGGAGCGCAGGCCCAGCGCGAAGAAGGCGAAGATCACCGCGACCAGCAGCGAGATCACCGAGGAGTCGCACGCCTCGAAGAACGCGTACGGAGCGGTGCCCTCGCGGGTGTTGGAGGTCCCGACGGTGCCTATCAGCATGAGTACGGGGGGCAGCAGCACGGTGACCAGTGCGAGCGGGAACGAGGCCGGCCGACGACGGTTCTCCGGCGCCGGGTCCGGCTCCGGCACCGGGCCCCTGTCCAGGTCCGGGGCCGGGCCGAACCAGCGACCGGCGACCTTGGTGAGCAACGGACCGCTGACGACGGCGATCGGGATGCCGATGATCAGGCCGTACATGATCGTCAGCCCGGTGCTCGCGTGGTACGCGGAGACGGCGAGCGTGGGGGAGGGGTGCGGGGGCAGCAGCCCGTGCGAGATGTAGAGCCCGGCCGCCATCGGCAGCCCGACGTACAGCAGGTGGCTCCTGGTCCGCTTGGCGACCGCGTACACCAGCGGTACGAGCATGACGAAGCTGACGTCGAACAGGTGCGGCATCCCGATCAGCAGGGCAGCGGCGGTGATCGCCGTGGGCACCCACTTCACGGGGCGGGAGCCGATGAAGGCGGTGGCGATGCGGTCGGCACCGCCGGAACCGAGCAGGATGCCGCCCAGGATGGTGCCGAGCCCGATGGTGGGGCCCGTGCTCTTGAGCGCGTCCCCGAACCCGTCCTGGAAGTGCCCGACGGTGTCGGCGGGGCCGATACCGGCCGCGAGCCCGAGCCCCAGCGCGGAGAGCATCAGCGCGAGGAAGGGGTGCAGCTTGGCCTTGGTGATCAGCAGGATGAGGACGACGACGGCCGCCGCCCCGAGAAGGAGGTGTTGCAGATCCGTGCTCATGGCAGTGCCACCGTGGTCGTCGTGCCGGTGCGCGTGGACCGGGCGGCCAGTCCCTCGGTCCAGGCGGTGAGAAGTTCCGTCTCGGGGTCCGCGAGGTCCGCGATGGCGATCAGCTCACCGGCCCGCACGTCCCTCGCGAGAGTGGTGTGGGCGGCGAGGTAGAGGGGGGCGACACCGGCGGGAGCGTCCTCGTCCCGCAGCAGGACCGCCCGCACCCCTGCGACGTCGTGGTGGTGCCCGCCCATGTCCAGGACGGTGCCGGCGGGCAGGTCGCGCCGGGCACGCCCCGCGAGGACGGCGTGGGCCCGCGGGTCGGTGCCGCCGGAGGGGCGGTGGTGCAGGACGGCCGAGAGGAGCGATACGGGGGTCTCGACGCCCATGAGGTGGTACGGCAGGTAGATCGCCGCGTACCGGCCGTCACGGCTGAGCACGTGGCCCTTGCCCCGCAGCGTCTCCCAGGTCTCGGGGTCGGTGGTGCGCACCACCACGAACACGCCACCGGCGAAGGACGCCTCGCCCGGCAGCCGCAGCGCCCGGAAGACGTCGACGGCACCGGGGCGGGCCAGGACTCCGCCGTCCTCGCGCGGCGCGTAGATGTCGGCCAGTTCCGCGATGCGCGCCACGGGGTAGTGCAGCAGCTCCGTGTCGGGACGGAAGCCGGTGCTGGTGGCGACGACCGCCATCTCGCAGTAGTCGGCGGTCGCGCCGACCGGCAGCGCGGACACGGCCTCCGCGCGCGCCGCCAGCGTGGCGGGCACGTCCTCGCCCAGCTCCAGCAGGCCGTTCAGCCCGGGGGCCGCCACGGTGGTGTCGAGCTGGGTGACGGTCCCGGCCGAGGGGTCCAGTACGAGGTCGTACTCGCTCGACTTGCCCACGGCCACGATGTCCAGGCCGAGCAGCTCGGCCCAGGTGATCAGGCCGATCAGGTTGGCCGGCTGATCCCCGTCCGCCGTCGTGTAGATGACGCCGTTCTCCTCGGCCAGGTCCGCGAGCCTGAGCCCCGCGACCGAGTCGACCTCCTTGCTGACCATCGCGACGTGGCGCTTCGACGCCAGTGCCGCGCGCGCCATGCCGAAGCCGTGCGCCGGACTCCCGGTCGCCTCCACCAGGATGTCCCACTCACCGGCACCGAGGAGCGCTCCGTCCGCGACGAGGGCGATGGCACCCTCGCGACCCGCCGCTGCGACCTCGGCCTCGTCCGCGCACACCCGCAGCGTGTCCCGCGCGTAGCCCAGCCCGGTCAGCATGTCCCGCAGCCGCGCCACCTCCCGGTCGCACAACACGGCGGGGACCAGCCGGTCGACACGAAGGGTCTGGGACAGCAGTGTCCTCGCGAAGCCGCCACCGGCACCGGACAGTGCGTAGCGCACGGTCCGGTCGCTGCCGTCGGCGAACAGATGGCGCAGGTTCATAGGGATTCTCCTCGATGTTCGCGCTCGTACACGGCGTAGTCGGCGCGGAGCGCGATGGCTCTGCCCCCTGTGGCCCCTGGGCACGACCACGTCAGGCAAGGACGGGCGTTCGCGGGCGTCACAGACGAGCTGATGAACAACATGTATCAAGAGATCCCATGAACGTAAAGACTGGTAACATATTTTCACATCACGCCTTCTGGGTGTCTCTCCTGATGAAGAGGCGCCCCGGAACAGCCCGTGCCCGCCCACGCAAGGAGCCCCGATGCCGACCCTCGGAGCCATCGCCGACGACTTCACCGGAGCGACGGACCTCGCCACCACGCTGGTGGCGCGCGGCTTCCGGACGGTGGTGGCGGTCGGTCCCGCGCCCCTCGTCCCGTCCCCCGCGGGCGGTGGGGAGGACGCGGTCGCCCGCGCGGTGCGGGAAGCGGACGCCGTGGTGGTGGCCCTCAAATCGCGTTCGGCCCCCGTCGCCGAGGCCGTGGCGGACTCGCTGGCCGCCTGGAAGGGCCTGCGGGCCGCCGGGTGCGCACGCTTCTACTTCAAATACTGCTCCACCTTCGACTCGACACCCCGGGGAAACATCGGTCCTGTGACGGACGCCCTCCTCGACGCCCTCGGGGCGGAGGGGCCCACCGTCGTCGTCCCGTCCTTCCCTGCCACGGGACGCACCGTGGCGGCCGGGCTCCTGTACGTCCACGACGAACTCCTTGAGCACAGCCCGATGAGGCACCACCCGCTCACCCCCATGCGGGACTCCGACGTGGCCCGCCTCCTGCGGCCGCAGACCCGCCGTCCCGTCGCCCTGGCCGCACTGGACACGGTCCGGGAGGGCCCGGCGGCCCTGCGGGCCGCCCTGGCCGCGCCTGAGCTGTCCGGCGCGCTCGTCGTGGTCGACGCCGTCACCGAGGAGGATCTGGGCACGATCGCCGCGGCGACCGCTGATGCCCCGCTGGTCACCGGCGCCGCAGGTCTCGCCGTCGGGCTCCGGGGCCCGCGGGCCACCGCCGGGACGGCGGGACCCGAACCGGACACGGCGAGAGCCCCGGCCGCCTCCCGGCCGGGCGACCCGGCGGTGATCCTCTCCGGGAGCGCCAGCTCGGCGACCCGGGCGCAGGTGGCCCACGCACGCGCCAGGCTGCCGTACCGCAAGCTCGACCTGGACGCGCTGCGCGGCGACTTCGACGCGGCCGTGGCGGACCTCGTCGCCTTCGCCCGGTCCTGCTGGGAGGAGTCCACCGAACGGCCGCCCCTGATCTACGCGGTGGACGACCTGGCGGACCTGGAGACGGGCGCCGGTGACACGGGACCCGAAGGCATCCCCGCCTCCGCGCTGGTGGAGAAGACGCTCGCCGCCTGCGCGGAGCGCCTCGTCGGCGCGGGCGCGCGCAGAGTCCTGGTGGCCGGCGGCGAGACCTCGGGCGCGGTGGTGACCGCCCTGTCGGTGCGCGCCCTGTCGATCGGGGCGCCGATCGCCCCCGGTGTCACCTGGGCCAGCGCGCGCAGCCGCGTGGACGGCCGGGAGCACGACGTGGACCTGGCCCTGAAGTCGGGCAACTTCGGCAGCGCCGAGATCTTCACAGAAGCATGGAGCACCCTCGTATGACGTCCCAGCGGGCCGCGCTCGCGGCGGCAGGCGCCCACCTCGCGGCACTCGGGCTGAGCCCGGGTTCCTCCGGCAACCTCAGCGTCCGGGAAGGGGACCGCGTCTACATCACCCCCACGGGCACCGACCTGTCGCTGATCGACCCCGAGGCCCTCGCCGTCCTCGATCTGGACGGCGCTCTGATCTCGGGCCCCCGCCCCTCGAAGGAGTTCCCGCTCCACACGGCCTTCTACCGGCGCGACGCGCGGGCCCGGGCCGTGGTGCACCTCCACTCCCGGCAGGCGACCGGGGTCTCCTGCCTCGAACCCTGGTCGGACAAGAGCGCCCTGCCGCCCCTGACCCCCTACTTCGTGATGCGCGTGGGCCAGACACCGCTGCTGCCCTACGCCCCTCCCGGGGACCGTGAGCAGGCCGAGCGGATGCGGCGACTGCCCTTCCCCTTCCGTGCGGCGCTGCTCCAGAACCACGGTCCCGTCGTGGCGGGCACGAGTGTGCGGGCAGCCGTCGAGACGGTCGTGGAACTGGAGGAGACCGCCGGGCTCCTCCTCTCGCTGGGCACGCGCGCCGCACGCGCGCTGACCGCGGGGGAGGCCGGGGAACTGGCCCGCCGCTACGGGTCGCCCTGGGAGAGCTGAGGACGGACGTGCCCCGGGGACGGGGCGCCTTGGCTCCGGGACGCGGACCCGTACGAGCACACGTGTGCCCCGGACCGCGGCGCGTGCTCCTCGCGCCGCCGGGCGCACGTGCGCCGGGGGCACCCGCGCCTCACGCCGCGCCACGCCGGCCCCGGCGCGGCACCCTGACACCGCCGCGCCACGCCGGCCCCGGCACGGCGCCCGTGACACCGCCCCGCTCGCCGATCACCGCTCCGGCCCGCCCGACGGGCACCGACGGCGGTGCGGAACAAGGGAGTTGGGGCCTCCGTGACGGCGGGGGTATGGCGCGCGGGCCGCGGATGGGGCACCGTGAGGACGCCGCGTCCGGCAGGCCCGGGCGGCGGTGCGACGCGCAGCGGAAGGGGGAGTCGTCGTGCTGATCGGTGTCGTGCGGGAGGCGGGGGCGGGGGAGGACCGGGTCGCGGCCACACCCGAATCCGTCACCCGGCTGCGGGAGTTGGGCTACGAGGTGGTGGTCGAGCCCGGGGCGGGGGAGCGGGCGGGGTTCGCCGACGAGGCCTACGCGGAGGCGGGCGCCCGCACCGGGGCGGCGCACGCGGCCGATGTCGTACTCGCCGTGCGGACACCGCCGTTGGACAGGCTGCGCCCCGGGGCGACACTCGTCGGCCTCCTCGACCCCGCGCACGCGCCCGAGCGCCTCACGGAACTCGCCCGACGCGGGATCACCGCGCTCGCGATGGAGGCGGTGCCCCGTATCTCCCGCGCGCAGTCGCTCGACGTGCTCTCCTCGATGGCGAACATCGCCGGGTACCGGGCCGTCGTCGAGGCGGCGCACGCGCTCGGGCGGCTCTTCGGCGGGCAGGTCACCGCGGCGGGCAAGACGCCGCCCGCGACCGTGCTCGTGGCGGGAGCGGGGGTCGCTGGTCTCGCGGCGATCGGCACGGCGGGCGCCCTGGGCGCCGTCGTACGGGCCACCGACCCGCGCCCCGAGGTCGCCGAGCAGGTCCGCTCGCTCGGGGCCGAGTACCTGCCCGTCGCCCCGCCGGGCGAGGAGGGGACGGCGACCGGGTACGCGCGCGAGATGGGCGCGGACTACCGGGCGAGGGAAGCCGAGTTGTACGCGCGCGAGTGCGCCCGGGCCGATGTCGTCATCACGACCGCGCTCGTCCCCGGACGGCCCGCGCCCCGGCTCGTCACCGCGGAGACGGTGGCCGCCATGAAGCCGGGCAGCGTCATCGTGGACATGGCGGCGGCGAGCGGCGGCAACGTGGCAGGCACCGTGCCGGGCGAGCGCGTGGTGACCCCCGGGGGCGTCGTGATCCTCGGGTACACCGACCTCGCGGGCCGCCTCCCCGCGCAGGCGTCGCGGCTCTACGCCAACAACCTCGTCGCCCTCCTCACCCTCCTCACACCGGACAGGGACGGCACGCTCGTCCTCGACACGGACGACATCGTGCAGCGCTCCGTCGCCGTGGTCCGCGCGGGCGAGGTGCACTGGCCGCCGCCCCCCGTCCCCGTATCGGCGAAACCCGTGGCGGCCGGGCCGGCGGAAGCAGCCGTCCCCGCTCCCGCGCCACCGCCCCGGCGCGCGCGCCGTTACGGCCTGGCGGGTCTCGCCGCCGCGCTGCTCGTGCTCGCCGGGGCCGCCGCGCCGCCCGCGTTCCTCGGCCACCTGACCGTCTTCGCGCTCGCCGTCGTCGTCGGCTTCTACGTCATCGGCAATGTCCACCACGCGCTGCACACCCCGCTCATGTCGGTCACCAACGCGATATCGGGGATCGTCGTCGTGGGCGCGGTGCTCCAGATCGGGCACGGAGACACCGCCGTCACGGTGCTCTCGGCCCTCGCGATCCTGCTCGCCTGCGTCAACATCTTCGGTGGCTTCGCCGTCACCCGCCGGATGCTGGCCATGTTCTTCGGGAGCGGGTCATGACCGTCGCGACCGCCGCGCAGGGCGCCTACATCGTCGCCGCGCTCCTCTTCGTCCTCGCCCTCGCCGGGCTCTCGAAGCACGAGACGGCCCGTGCCGGGAACGGGTTCGGCATGGCGGGCATGGCGCTGGCCCTCCTCGCCACCGTGGCGCTGGCCGTGGACCGCGACATCGAGGCGAGTGGTACGGGGCTCCTCGTGGCCGCCGCCGCGCTCGGTGCGCTTTTCGGGCTGCGCAAGGCGCGCGCGGTCGGGATGACGGCCATGCCCGAACTCATCGCGCTGCTGCACAGTTTCGTCGGTCTCGCCGCCGTCCTCGTGGGCTGGAACGGGCACCTCCAGGTCGAGGCGCACCCGGGCGGGGCCGAGGCGCGGGCCCTGAGCGCGCTCGGGACGCTCGGCATCCACCACGCCGAGGTGCTCATCGGCGTGAGTGTCGGGGCCGTGACCGTCACGGGGTCCCTCGTCGCCTTCCTGAAGCTCTCGGCCCGTATCGCCTCGGCGCCCCTCGCGCTGCCCGGCAAGAACGCGTACAACCTCGGTTCCCTGCTCGTCCTGCTCGGTCTCATCGCCTGGTACGTGGCCGATCCCCGCCTCGCCGTCCTGATCGCGGCGACCGCGCTCGCCCTGCTGCTCGGCTGGCACCTCGTCGCCTCGATCGGCGGCGGGGACATGCCCGTCGTCGTCTCCATGCTCAACAGCTACTCGGGCTGGGCAGCGGCCGCCTCCGGCTTCCTCCTGGAGAACGACCTCCTCATCATCACGGGCGCCCTCGTCGGCTCCTCGGGCGCCTACCTCTCGTACGTCATGTGCAAGGCCATGAACCGCTCCTTCCTCTCCGTCATCGCGGGCGGCTTCGGGGCACCCGCGGTGGGCGGCGCGCCGGCGGAGCACGGCGAGCACCGCGAGATCCGGGCAGCCGACGCGGCCGCGCTCCTGCGCGCCGCGGAGTCCGTGATCATCACGCCCGGCTACGGCATGGCCGTCGCGCAGGCGCAGTACGGCGTGGCCGCGCTGACCGAGCGGCTGCGCGAGCGCGGTGTCCGCGTCCGGTACGGGGTGCACCCCGTGGCGGGCCGCCTGCCGGGGCACATGAACGTGCTCCTCGCCGAGGCCAAGGTGCCCTATGACGTCGTCCTCGACCTCGACGAGATCAACCCCGACTTCGCCGAGACCTCCGTCGTCCTCGTCATCGGCGCGAACGACACGGTCAACCCGGCCGCCGACGAACCCGACAGCCCGCTCGCCGGCATGCCCGTCCTGCGCGTGTGGGAGGCCGGGCAGGTCATCGTCTTCAAACGGTCGATGGCCTCCGGCTACGCGGGCGTGCAGAATCCGCTCTTCTTCCGTGAGAACACGGCCATGCTCTTCGGGGACGCGAAGGAAGGGGTCGACGGCATCCTCCGGGAGCTGTGAGCCCTCGGGACCCGCGCCCGCGCGCCCGCCCGCCCGGCCGCGCGGCGGCCCTGACGGCCTGCCGGGCGGCCAAGGAGCGCGGCCGTTGCCCGTACCCGCCGAAAGCTTCCTCCGTCCCGTACCGGGGTCCGGTGGGGGCAGGTGTTCGCGCCGCCGCCGGCGTGCCGCTCCGTAGCGCCGAAGGACGAGGGCGGGGCGGGGGCGAGGAGCGGACGGGCATGAACTCCGCGACCCGCGGCCTGCCGGTCACGTCGTCCTGGATGTGGTCCCCGGTTACCTTTTCCTCCCTCAGGCACAGAAAAGTGCCCTCTAGCGTCGGTGCGGGAGGAACTGGAAGCATGTGAATCCGCCGCACGGGCCGCGATCGGCCGCCGTCGGGCGGGAAGCGGAACTTCCGCGGCGGAGCTGTACGGCTGTCGTACGGTCACGGCGACACGGGCAGCGCGGAAGCAGCCGCACGGTCCCGACGAGCGACGAGCGACGAGCGACAGCCCACCCGTCACCACCATGAGAGGCCAGGCACCATGCCGAAGTTCACGTCACTCAGCTGGGAACCCAGCGAGCGCTGGGTGCGCGGGGTCAGGGGGTCCGTCACGGTTGTGGACAGCAAGCACCCGGTGCTCGTGCGGGACCCCGACAAGTACGCCCCGCTGTACGCCTTCCCGAAGGAGGACGTGCGGACGGATCTGCTCAAGCCGGGTGCCGCGCCCCCGGACGGAGCCACCGACCCCGGCAAGCAGTTCTACGACCTGCACATCGACGGTGTCGTCGTTCCGCACGCGGCCTGGTCCTATCCCGAGAGCGAGCTGGAGGAGCACATCGCCTTCGACTGGTTCCTGCGCGACGGGGTGCTGGACCACTGGTACGAGGAGGACGAGGAAATCTTCGTCACCCCTCGCGACCCGCAGCACCGGGTCGACGCGCTGCGCAGTTCCCGCGATGTGGTGGTGCGGATCGACGGAACCGTCGTGGCCGAGTCGAACCGCCCCGTGGTGCTCTTCGAGACCGGGCACGCGACGTGCTTCTACCTGCCCCCCGAGGACGTCCGAATGGAGCTGTTCACGCCCACGGACTCCCGAACAGGGTGCCCCTACAAGGGCTTCGCCTCCTACTGGACGTTCAACCCGGAAGGGGGCGGGGAGCCCAGGACCGATGTCGCCTGGAGCTACGAGGACCCGACCGGGGAGAGCGCGGCCATCAAAGGATATCTCTGCTTCTACACGACTGTCGCGGAATACATCGTCGACGGGGTGAAAGTGTGACCGTCCCTTTCTGATCCATATTTCCCTCCCCCCGGGCCCCGGCCGCCGTTCACCGAACGGCGGCCGGGGCTTTTGCATTGCTCCGGCCCGGGGGTGAGGATGCTGCACACGGCGCGCACGGGGAACCCCTAACCGACCCCTATCGTGTGCACCCCACACGTGCCGGTTCCCTGCGCAGGCTCGGTCGGCCCACAAGTTCCGCTTTCAAACGGCCACATGACGCCATTCTCACCAAAAGCATCAGGCCACAATGGGCTGTGCGTGTGATTCACGTCACAAATATGAGAGGTGTTCGGGCTCGGAGTCCTTGATTTCGGCTGAGGAAGGCGCAGGTCACGCACCGCCTGAGGGGGCGCCTCGTGAGCCGGGTGTCCGGGTTTAAACAAGATCATGAACGATTGACGCTGTGGTCAGCGCGACACTTTAATCCTGGGAGGCCAAGGCGCATCGACCGAAGCGTCTGACCTCGTATTCGACGTCTGCGCAGGTTTCACCCGCAACTCTCACGCTTTCCACTCGCGGCATTGTCTCAGGGGGATGTTCAATGACGACGACGAAGGTAGCGCCTTTGCGTTCGAGCGTGCCATCGGCCGGGCCGCCCTACCTTTCTCATGAACGACGTACCCAACTCAACACCCTGCATGATCTGTTCGCCGACTCAATGGCCGGGCACAGCCGGATCTGCTTCGTCAGCGGGCCGCTCGGCAGCGGCAAGACCGAACTGCTGCGCGCCTTCGCCGCCCAGGCCGCGGCGACCGGTGCCCTGCACGTCGAGGCCACCGGCTCCCACTCCGAGCGCCGACTGCCCCTCGGCATACTGGAACAGCTCATACGCAGCGGAATCCGCTCCGGCGTGGACCCGGAGCCGTTCGACGACCTGTTGCGGAACACGCACCTGCTGTCCGGCGACCCCGTCCATTCCGACGTCGCCCGTGTGCTGCACCGCACCTGTCTGGCCCTGGGCGAACTGGTGGAGGGCGCGGAGAACGGCCTGATCGTGTCGGTCGACGACGCCGACTTCGCCGACGCCGAATCCATCCGCTGCCTGTCCCTGCTGGCGCGGCGGATGCACGGAGGACGCCTGTTCATCGTGCTCTCCGCGTCCGGCGACCACGCGGCCGCCGAATCGCTCCTGGCCGAGAAGATGCCCAGCGGCTCGTTCCAGCACCGCGTTCATCTCCCGCCGCTGGCCCTCCAGGACACGGAATCCTTCCTGGCGCAGCAGCTCGGCCCGGAGGCGGCACGGCGGCTGGCACCGGAGTGCCACGAACTGAGCGGCGGCAACCCCTGCCTCCTGAACGGCCTCGCCGAGGACAACCGGGGCGCGGACGAGAACGGGCCCGCGCGGCCGGCCGTCGGGACCGGGTACCGGCAGGCGGTGCTCAGCTGCCTGCACCACGGCGGTGAGGAAACCCTCGCGATCGCACGGGAAGTCGCCCTCCTCGGCAGCAGCGCCGACCACCTGCGGCCCGGCGCGCTGACGGGAGTGGGCTCGCGCGCCGCCCGCCGTGCCGTCACGTTGCTGGAGTCGTCCGGCATCCTCGTGGACGGCGACTTCCGCCATCCCCAGGCCCGCGCCGCCGCCCTCCTCGGGCTGAGCAGCGTCAACTGCGCCCATCTGCACAGCCGGGCCGCGGATCTCCTCTTCCGCATGGGCGCGCCGATCATGTCGGTGGCGCACCACCTGCTGGCGGCCGAGCGACCCGCCCCCCGGTTCGGCGTGCCCGTGTTGCAGCAGGCGGCCGAAATGGCACTGGCCGAGCACCGGGTCTCCCTCGCCCTGGACTGCCTGCGGCTCGCGCTGCGCACGGAGACCGGCAGGCGGCAGGACGCCCTGACCTCCTCCCTGCTCGCGCGGGCCGAGTGGCGTACGGACCCGGCGGTGGCGCTGCGCCGGGTGCCCACGACCAGCCCGGACGCGCGCGGAGGAACGGCGGCGCACCAGAACGCGTACACGATGCGGACGCTGCTCTGGTTCGGCAAAGCCTCCGCCGCCACGGAAGCGCTCGAAGCCCTGGAGGCCGCGGGGACCCCGCACGCCCCCAACACGGCCGCCCAGATCGCCGCGAGCCGGATGTGGCTGGAGATCTGCTACCCGGAGACCCGCGAAGCCACCGCCCGCCCGGCGGGCGGCGAGGACTGCCCGGGGTACGGCACGTCGGCCAGCGGACACCTGCACGCTGCCGCCCTGCTGACCAGCGCGCTGCGCGAGGGCCCCGGCCCCCGGCTCGTCGAACTGGCCGAGAGCCTCCTTCTCAGGTACCGGTTCTCGGAGGGCAACTTCGGGATCGTCCTGGCGGGTCTGACCACCTTGGTCCTGTGCGACCGCCTGCTCGACGCCGAGCGCTGGACCGCCGAGCTGGGGCCCGAGATCGAGGCCGCCAACTCCCCGACATGGCTGGCGCAGTTGACGGCCCTGCGGGCGGAGATCTCGCTGCGCAGGAACCAGCTGCCGAGTGCCGTCCAGCAGGCACGGCGGGCCCTGACCATCATCCCCTACGACAGCTGGGGCGTGGTCGTGGGGCTGCCGCTGAGCACCCTTATCCAGGCACACGCCGCCCTGGGCACCGATCACGAGGAGATCCTCGCGGAATGCCTCAAGGGCCCGTGGCCGGACACGATCTGCCAGACCCCCGCCGGGCTGCTCGTCCTGTACGCACGGGCACGCGCCCACCTCATGGCGGGGCACCAGAACGTCGCGCTCGACGGCTTCAGGACCGTGGGCCAGATGGCCGTGCAGGCGGGCATCGACATCCCGGCACTCCTGCCCTGGCGGGGCGACGCCGCACGCGCCCTGCTCAGCCTGGGCCAGGTCGCCGAGGCACGCGAGCTGGCAGCTGCCCAGCTCGCCCGCTGCGCACCGGGACAGCCCCGCGTACGCGCACAGACATTGCGCGTCCTCGCGATGGCGTCGCCGCCCCTGGAGCGGCCGCGGCTTCTCGAACAAGCGCTGACCGCCCTCCGGAGCGCCGGAGATCCCCGGCAGCTTCCCCACCCCCTCTACGGAGCGATCCGTCCCGCGCCCGCGCCGCAGGGGCCGCCCGCCCCGTCCACAAGCGACCCGCACCTCCCGAGGCGAGCGGCGGCCAGCGGACGATCGCGGCGGACGAGGAGCAGCAGGACGGCACCACGCTCAGCCAGGCGGAGCTGCGCGTCGCCGAACTGGCCGCCCGCGGCTACAGCAACCGGCAGATCGCGGGGCGGCTCTTCGTGACGATCAGCACCGTGGAGCAGCACCTCACGCGGGTGTACCGCAAACTCCAGGTGAAGCGCCGCACGGAGCTGGCTCAATTGCTGCCGGTCGACACGGCCGGCTCCTCGTAGGGGCGCCCGCGACTGAGGGGCACCCGACGGCCGGTCCCGGCCGCGGCCCCTCAGCGGCGGCCCCCGTACCCCTACGACCCCCGATCGCACCCCTATTCTCCTTCCGCGCGCCCCAGTTGTTCTTGTTCCGCCCGGACGGGCCGACTTAGGTGGACCCCGCCTGACGACACGCCCCGTACCGGAGGTCCTGCTGTGTCCCTCGGCCCGCGTCCACCGGATCAGAAGCAGCTGACGGAGTCGGCTGCCGAACTGCACATACGGAAGGCGGCCTTCGCCCCCGGTCCGCCGCACCGGACGGGCGTGGGCCTGGAGTGGCTGCTCGTCCACCGGGCCGACCCGGCCCGTCAGGTGCCGCCGCAGGTGCTGAGCGGGGCCGCTGACGCCGTGCGACGGCTGCCGCTGCACTCCCTGGCCACCGTGGAGGCGGGCGGGCAGCTGAAGCTCAACGCGCGTCCCGCGGCCTCGCTGACGCGCTGCCTGCGCGCGATCGACGCGGATCTGGGCCTGATCCGCGAGCGCCTGCGCGATCTGGGCCTGGAGCCTGTCGGTCTCGGTCTGCACCCCTGGCTGCCGCCGCGCCGGGTGGTGGACTCCCCGCGCTACGCGGCCCTGGAGGCGCACTTCGACAGGTTCGGCCCCGCCGGGCGGTTCCTGATGACCAGGAGCGCGGCCACCCGGATTCTCGTGGACAGCGGCGAACGCGGGCCGGGCCCGCTCGGGCAGGGACGACGCTGGCGCATGGCGCACCTGCTCGGCGCGGTGCTCGCGGCCGCCTTCGCCAACTCACCGCTGCGCCTGGGGGCGCCCACCGGCCTCCGCTCGACGCGGCTGGCGCTGTGGACATCGCTGGAGGCGGGACTGGCACCCGCCCGGACCGAGGAGGCACCCGCCGCCGCCTGGTCGGCACACGTCCTGGACGCGCCCGTGATGTTCGTGAGGACGCACCGGGCACCGTGGTTCACCCCGCGCGGGCTGACCTTCAGGGACTGGGTCCGGGGCAAGGTGCGTGGTCTGCGTCCCACACTCGACGACCTCGACGGGCACATCGGCACGCTCTTCCCGCCGGTACGGCCGCGCCGCGGCCTGGAGCTTCGCATGATCGACGCCCAGCCCGGCCCCACCGGCTGGCTCGTCCCGCTCGCTGTCGCCTCCACGCTGTTCGACGACCCGGTCGCGGCGGAGACCGCCTACCGCGCCGTGAAACCCCTCGCCGACCGCGCGGGTGTGCTGCGCGCACCGCGCAATCCGCTGTGGCGTACGGCGATACGTGACGGACTGAGCCACCCGGAGCTGCGTGAGGCCGCCGTGCTCTGCTTCGCCGCGGCTCTGGAGGCCCTGCCCCGGCGCGGCGTGGGGGAAACCGTCCAGGGTGCGGTCGCCGCGTTCGCCGAGCGGTACGTGGCCCGGGGGCGCTGCCCGGCGGACGACGTGCTCGACCAGTGGAAGGAGAGCCACGCGTGAGCGCCCCGCCGTCCGCCGGGTTCACCCTTACCCGGGCCGAGGAGGGCGACGGCGTGGACTGCCTCGTCGCCGAAGTACTGCGGGGGCTCTCCCTGACACCCCGACGGTTACCAGGGCGTCTGGCCCGTCTCTCCGGGCGCAGGGAGCCCCACGCCGCGGATGCGCTGCTCGCCGCGCACCTCGACGAGGTCGCCGGTCGGCTCGCGCCCAGGACCGTGATCGACCTCGCGCCGGGCCGCCCGGCGCGCACCCGGAGGCTGCTCGACGCCCTGGGCACGGCGTCGACGTACGTGCCGGTCGCCGCTGCCGAAGCGGCGCTGACAAGCACCGCCCGCGCCCTGGCGGGGGAACGCCCCTGGCTGCGGGTGCGGGCGGTCCTGAGGGACCCCCTGCACGGCCTGGGACCGCTGCCGGCACCGGCGCCACGGCTCTTCGTGGTGCCGGGCAGCACCGTCGGGAGCCTGTGGCCGGCCGAGCGCGCGGCGTTCCTGATCGCCCTGCGCACGCTGCTGGGCCCCCAGGACGCGGTGCTGCTGGGCACGGAACTGGTACGGGAGGGAGCGGGGCGGGCGGAGCCGCCAGGAGACGAGCCGCGCGCCGCCGCGGCGCTCCACGGGGAACTGCTGGCACTCCTGAACCGGAAGCTCGACGCCGATTTCGCCCCGGACGCCTTCACGCATGCCGTGTCCTGGAACCCGCGACTGCTCAGGACCGAACTGCGCCTTCGGGCGCGGCACCCGGTGGCGGTGCGTATCCCGAAGGCAGGTCTGACGGTGCGGTTCGCCCCCGGCGAGGACGTCCTCACCGATATCGCGGCGAGGCTGCGCCCTCCCCAGCTGAGCGACGTGCTGGCGGGGGCCTGGCTGGCACCGACCCGCACCTGGACCGACGCGAGCGGCTGTCATGCCCTCACGCTCGCGACCCCCGAAGCCGCTTGACCCTCGGGCGTACCACCGACGCATCACCCCATGCACCACCGACGCATCACCGGACGCATCACCGGGCGCATCACTGGACCAGGAGGAGAGACATGGACAGCGAGCAGGGCGGAACAGAGACACGACTCCCCGCCATCCTGCGGGGGTTCGACCTGACCGATCAGCAGGCGTTCACCCGGGGGATTCCCTACGCACTCTTCGCGCGCCTCCGCAGCGAGGCCCCGCTGTTCCTGCACCCGCCGGGGCAGAGCGTGGACGGTGAGCCCTTCTGGGTGCTGACCCGTCACGCCGACATCACGGCGGCCGCCGCCGATCCCGCGTACTCCGCACAGGGCGGTGGCGGCCGTCAGGGCGGCGGCTCGCACCTCGACGACCTGGAGGCGGGCGGTCTGCCCGGTGTGCTCTTCGGCATGATGGACGATCCGCGCCACGCGCTCGTGAGGGCCCTGCTCCTGCCCTGGGTGACGGGACAGGAGGCGCTCGGCCGGGAGAAGGGCCTGCGGGAGCTGGCCGCGGAGCTGACAGCGACGGCGGTGGCGAGGAAAAGGGCCGACTTCATGGCCGAGGTGGCGGAGGAGTTCGCCATCCTGTCGATGGCGCTGCTCCTCGGCGTGCCCAAGGAGGACTGGGCCCAGCTCCTGGACTGGGGACGATCCTGCCTGGGGTTCCTCAACCGCCGCACCGGCCTGCCGGACGAGCGGTCCGTCGCCACCTTCGAGGCCATGCAGGGGTACTTCACGGGGCTCCTGGAGGCCAAGCGCGCCCGCCCGGGCCACGACATCGCGACGGTGCTCGCGACCGGTGACATCGCCCACGAGGGCGGTGCCGAGCCGCCCTTGTCGGCGGCCGAGCGAGCCGTGAATCTCACGGTGCTGATGGTCACCGGACTCGAACAGCCGCGCAACACGATCGCTGGTGCGGTGCTGGCGTTCGCCGAGCATCCCGAACAGTGGCAGGCGCTGCGGGCCGACCGTTCGCTGATGCCCACCGCCATCGAGGAGGTACTGCGCTGGAACCCGCCGAACCCCTACAACCGCCGCACCGCGACGCGGGACATGGAGCTGCACGGGCGCACCATCAAGGCCGGTGACAAGGTCACCTTCTGGTGGCCGGCGGCCAACCGCGACCCGTCGGTGTTCCCCGACCCCGACCGCTTCGACATCCGCCGCGACCCCAACCCCCACGTCTCCTTCGGCCACGGCACGCACTACTGCCTCGGCGACGAGACGGCGCGGCTCCAGATCCGGCTCGTGCTGGAGGAGCTTCTGGAGCGGGCCGCGCACATCGAGCCTGCCGGCGAGGTCGTATGGGGCGCCAACAACAAGCACACGGTGCTGCTCGACGTACCGCTCGCGTTCACCGCCGCTTCCCGGTGAACGACGGTGCGGCCGCGCGACAGCGCCCCCGTGGCCGCGCGGCCGCACCACTGACCGGCTGATCCGCCTGTGAGGCGTCCGCGCGCCATGCCCCGCGCCCCGCCCCGCCACGCCCCGCGCCACGACCGGAGGAGTCCGCCCCCGCACCGGCCGGTACGGGGGCGGACTCCTCCGGGGCATGGTCAGGCGGCCGCGGCCTGCTCGTAGATCCCGCTCAGGGTGCGCGCCTGGAGCAGTTGCGCGACGGGGACGCGGCGCCCGGTCTCGTTCTCCAGGGCGACCACGAGCTGGAGCACGTGGAGGGAGTCCCAGTCGACCACCTGATCGAGGTCCGATTCGAGGTCCGTGTCCACCAGCGGGAGGGCCAGCTCGTCCCGGACGATCCGGATGAAGTCACTCTGGCTGAGCATGGGCGCGTCCTTCGGAGAGTTCGGAGTCAAGTCGTAGGTGGCCGGGAACGGCGGGGAGTTCGGCGAGGTCGTGCCGGAAGCGCGACTCCGGCCCGTCGTCCTGCGCGGGCGTGAAGCCCACGGAGGGGTAGAAGTCCCGGAACTTGCCGTTCTTGCGGCTCGGACGGAAGACCGCCGTCACCTCGCCTGCTCCGGTGGCGGCGGCGTGGGCGAGCACATCACCGAGCACCGCCTGCTCGATGCCGCGCGCGAAGACCCGGCAGCTCAGCACCATGTTGTCGATGTGGAGACCGCCGGCGGTCCGGTGCGCGAACACGGCCCCCACGAGCCCGTTGTCACCGAAGCGGTCGGCGGACTCCACCGCGAGGACCAGCCGGTCGGGGTCCCCGGCCCACCGCTCCACGTCCTCCTGCCGCATACGCACGGTGGTGAGGTTGAACTGATTGGTCCGCAGCGTCAGTTGGGAGACACGCGGGAGATCGCGACCGGCCGCCCTGCGCACCGTGACCGTGAGCCCGAGCCGGTCCAGGTAGTCGCCGTAGGACGCGGAGGTGTCGAGGAGGTCCTGCCGTGCGGACTCGGTACGGTAGCGACCACCGCGCGCCCGGTCCTCCTCCGTCAGCCGCGGCACGTCGAACCAGCCGTCGGCCAGCAGCTTCTCGGGATGCAGCGCGGGCTCGTCGTCGAGACGGACGACGGCGACCTCCGGGAGCGAATCGGCGACCAGGCCGGTCTCGAACGCGGAGTCGTCGGCGAAGACGAAGCTGTCGGTCGCCAGGTTCAGCCGCTCGGCGATCTGCCGGATATTGCCGTCCTTGGGCAGCCAGTTGGCATTGATCTGCGCGAAGTCGCCCTCGCGCAGCACCATGTCGGGGTGGCCCCTGAGCACCTCGCGCACCGGCGCGTCGTCGTTCTTGCTGGACACGGCGAGCACGACGCCCTGCGCGGCGAGCTGTCTGACGACCTGCTGGAACCTGCCGAACGCCTCGCCCCTGAAGGTCGCCGCCGCGGCGATGCCCTCGGCCCCGTCGTCGCCCAGCACGCCGTCCCAGAGCGTGTTGTCGAGGTCGAGTACGAGCACCTTCTTGGCCCGCCCGCGCAGGGCCCTGGCCAGGTGCGCGGCCTCCCGCGCGTAGCGGCTCAAAAGCTCAGGACCCAGGTGGGCCTTGGCGTAGGCCGACATACGCGGCTCGTACGCGGCCCCTCCGGCGGCCGCGAGCGGCTCCATGTCGATGACGGCGAGCCGGGCGTGCCGCTCGGCGAGCCGCAGCAGTCCGGCATTGAACTCGCGCCAGACGATTCCGAGCCGCGCGCGCGAGGACAGGTCGATGAGCTGGCGCGCGTGGACGGGCCACAAGGGCACCGTGTTCAGTACGAGCGTCCCGCCCCCGTGCCGGGCGTAGGAGGCGGCGAGGCCGTCGAGCTGGGCGAGTTTGGCGGTGGTGACGCGTTCCACGTCCTCCACGCGCCAGGGCTGGGGGACTTCGTCGAAGACGACCTGCGGGTCGAGCACGCACAGGGCCAGCTCCGCGTCGGCCTGGTACAGGTCGCTGTCCGGCTCCTGGAGATCGCGGACGTAGGAGTCGAAGTCGCTCACGGCCGGTGTGAGGACGAGGCCGTGCCTGGCCAGCTCGGCGGTGAGCGGGGGGACCACGGCGCCGAGTGTGGAGTGCCCGGTCACGGCGACCGTGATGCCCTCCAGACGGGTGCCTTCGGCGGCCGCCTCCTTGAGCGCGCGGCCGGGGTCGAGACGGAGCAGGATCTGCCCCGCCCTGGTCAGGTCGCCCGTCCATGCCGCGCCGGACGCGAGGGGGCCGAGCAGCGCAGGGGCCTCGCCGAAGGCCCGTCCAGGTTCGTCGCGTGCGGCCAGTGCGCGCAGGCGCTCCAGCGGTTCGGTGCCGGGTCCGCTCATCGCGCGCTCGTCGACCACTCGGGCTGCTCCAGGATCTCGAACACGGCGCACCCGAAGGTGAAGCCCATGCCGATTCCGGCGAGCGCGACCTTGTCACCCGGGTGCACCTGGCCGCTCTCCAGGAGGTGCGTCAGGCCGGCGAACTGGTCGCCCGCGCCCAGGTGGCCGACGGTGCGTCCCCACTGCCACGCGGTCCTGGCCTCCTCGATGCCGGCCCGCTTGCGGAACTCCCAGTCGACGACCGTGCGGCCGACGTTGGGGAACACGAAGCAGGCGACATCCTTGCCGTCGGTGTCGGCGTCCGCCAGAGCCTCGTCGACGACCTGCTGCTGGCGCACCGTGGCCGCCTGCACGATCGCCGCGATGTCGCTGTCGCCCTGCGCCAGGTACCCCGTACGACGGGCCCGCAGGTCGAGCGGCCTGCCGCCCTCGCCGCTCGCCGCGTTCCACTCGTGGGCGCCGTGGTAGAAGCCCTCCGCCGCGGCGTCGGCCAGGAGCGAGGTGGACAGCAGCCGGGCCACGCCGGGGCGGCCGCCGTGCGTGAGGACGAGGGCGGTGCCTCCGTCGGCGAGCACGATGGACTTGTCCGAGCGGTAGCGGTCGTAGTCCGGCTCGGCGAAGACGTCCGACGTGGTCAGCAGCGCCGCCGACGGGCCCGGCGTATGGGTGAGGTACCCGGCGGCGAGCCCGAGGGCCGCGAGGCCGCCGTTGGAGAACTGCTTGATCTCCAGGGCCGTGCCGGTGCCGCCCACCGTGTGGTGCTGGATGTACGAGGCGGGCGCGAAGTGGTCGAGCCCCTGGTAGGCGCAGCTCGCGTGCGCGAGCAGGGCGACGTCCGGCAGCTCCTCGCCCGCCCGTTCCAGCGCCAGCCGGGCCGCTTCCACGGCCAGGCCGACGGCGGGCCCCGAGGAGGCCACCCGCACACTCTCGTAGTCGTCGTCGCGGAATTCGTCGGCGTCGTACCGGCCCTCGGCCACCACCTGCCTCAGGTCGGTGGTCACTCCCAGGTGTGCTGCCGAGGCGCCTACGTAGACCTCGTTCCAGCGCATGTGTCCTCCACAAGTACGGTTCGCTGTCGGTGTGTTCAGGAAGTCAGGCGCACGCGGACGGGAAGCTCCCCGAGGGTGCGCAGGCTCATGCCCGGGTAGTGCGCGGGGTGCTCGGTGACCAGCTCGATGTCGTGCCCGGCCAGCTCGGCGAGGGCGACCTGCGCGGTCATCCTGGCGATGGGGGCGGCGACGCAGAAGTGGATGCCGTGCCCGAACCCGAGGTTGCGGTTGGCGGGGCGGGTCAGGTCGAGCGCGTCCGGATTCTCGTACGCCTCGGGGTCGTGGTTGGCCGCGCCCAGCAGGAGGATGGCGTACTCGCCCTTGGCGAGCGTGATGCCGCCCACCTCGGTGTCCGCGAGGGCGGTGCGGGTGAGCAGCTGCAACGGCGGGTCCATGCGCAGGAGTTCCTCGACGACGCTCGCCGCCTTGTCCGTGTGGTCCCGGAACCAGTCGCGCTGCGCGGGCTCGCGCAGCAGGCCGAGGGTGCAGTTGCCCATCAGGGCCGCTGTCGCGCTGAACCCGGCGGCGAGGAGGTTCATGATGGTCATCGACAGTTCCAGCTCGGTGAGCCTGTCGCCTCCCTCCGCCTCCACGGCGACGAGGTCGCTGACGAGGTCGTCGCCGGGCTTGCGCCGCCGCTCGGCCACCATCTCGGCGCCCGCCGCGACGAAGCCGTCCCTGGCCGCGTCGCGGGCCGTGCGCTGTTCGGGCGTGAGCGTGAAGGCGGGGTCGAGCCCCCGGCCGCTCTCCTTGGAGAAGTCGAAGAAGTCCTGGTGGTAGCGCTGCGGTACGTCCAGGAGGTCACCGATGACCAGGCCGGACAGGGGCCGCAGGACGGTACGCATGAGGTCGACGGTGCCGTCGGAGCTTTCCTCGACCGCGGTGACCAGGAGCTGCTTCACGTACGCCGCGGCCTTGTCCCGCAGCCGTTCCACGGTGCGGGGCGTGAACGCCTTGGTGACGAGGGAGCGGATGCGGGTGTGGTCCGGCGGGTCCATGAACATCAGCGGACGGGCGGGCGGCCCGTCGGGGTTCGGGTAGAACTGGTCGGCGATCATGGGGTTGTCGCCCCAGCCGAAGACCGGGCTCTTGAATATCTCCGAGGTCAGCTGGTGGCTGAGCACCACGGTCGTTCCCGCGGGCATCCGGAATATCTGCCCCGACTCCTCCCTGATGCGGCGGTAGACCGGGTAGGGGTCGAGCTGGAAACCCGGGTCGAAGGGATCGAAGGGGAGGAGTTGCTTGACGACATCGACATCGAATGCGGGCATGTCCGTGGTCATGACGAGTGTTCTCCTCTGACGTCGTGCGGGAGTGGAGGGGGAGGAGCGGGTGGGGGAGGAGGTGGGGGAGGAGCGGAGGGGCTTAGAGGCGGGAGAAAGGGGAGGACAAGGGCCGGGGCGGCCGGGGCGGCTCAGGCGCCGATGAGGTCGTCGAGGTCCGCGCCGCCTTGCCAACGGGCGCTCAGCGCCGCGTGGTCCGTCGCGCCCTGTTCTTCGTCGGACACGGCGGAGAACCGGCGCCACAGGTCCGCGATCCTGTGCTCGGCGTCCGCGCAGTACAGCCCGGCGAGTGCCTGGGCGTCCGCTGTCCCCGAAGCGCCGTCGGCCGGTGCGGCCGCGCTGCGCGCGAGGACGGTGAACACGGTGAACAGCTCTCCGGCCAGCCTGCCCAGGAGTGCCACCAGGCGTTGCCGCTCGAAGAGCTGGGCGCGATCGTCGTGGGTGGCGACGAGGCCGCGGCAGATCGCGTGGAACCGTGCCATGTGCTGCTCCGCGGAGCGGAGATGAGCGGCGTTCGCCGCGCTCAGGGCCCGGGGCCAGGCGGCGGGGGACGGGGAACCGGGCGCGGCCGTCGCGTCGGCCTCGTCCGTGTCGTAGTACCAGGAGAGCAGCTGGCACATCCCGGTCCAGTCCAGCTGGAAGTCGACGTTCCCCGCGACCCGCAGCCCGCGAGCGTCCCGGAAGGCCCGTTCCACGGGCAGCCCGGGCGCACCGCGGAGGGTCTTGCTGCGTACGGTCTCGATGCCTTCGCCCCCGAGTACCGACACGGCCCTGTCGACCAGACGCCAGGCGGTGCGCACCGAGACGTTCTTGACGAGGGTCCGTTCGAGCCAGCGGTCGGTGGGCCCGGAGTCGAGCAGGCACCAGCGCACGACGCTCTCCAGCGCGTACACCTCGCTCAGGGACTGGGCCAGGAGGCGCTGGATCTGTTCGTAGGACTCCAGGGGCCTGCCATTGACGGAGCGCCGGGCGACGAAGTGGCGCATCCATTCGACGGAGTTCTTGGCGAGGGCCAGAGCGGGGCCGGAATTGAAGAAGAGCTGGCCGAGCAGAACCGTGGGCCCCATGAGAGGCGTCGCGGCGGGGAACCCGGCAGCGCCCGGCTCGCCGATCAATACGTGTTCCGGAAGGACCCGTACGTTCGTCAGGCGCAGCGCTCCGTTGGGCAATCCCTTGCTGCCGGTGAACTCGGATTCCGAGGTGACCTCGTAGCCCTCGCAGTCGGCTGCCACGAAGCAGACGCAGAGCCTGCGGGCGGCCCCCTCGCCGAGGACGGCGGACACGGCGAGGAACTCGGCCACCGGACCACCACCGGTGAAGAGCTTCTGACCGTTCAGTACGTAGTGACTGCCGTCCGCGGACGGGGAAAGCGTCGTGGTCGGCCAGATGTTGTTGCGGCCTCCGGGCTCCGTGACGGCGAACGCCGAGGTCACCCCGGCCGCGACCCGCTCACGCACGTGGTCGCGGAGCGGCCCCGGGGGCAGGCCGGGCAGCAGCGCCGCCACGCCGACGCCGGCCTGGACGGAGAGGAACTGGCCGACAGGGACGCTCGTACGACAGGCGTGCTCGACGAGCCGGAAGACGTTGAACGTGGAGAGCGCGAGCCCGCCGACGCCGGTGTCGTTCTGGAGGCGCAGGAGGCCGCGCGCCCGCAATTCGTCCAGAAAACCGCCGGGGAATGCCCGGCCCTGGTCGACCTCCTCGGCGTCGAGCTGCTCTTCGAGCAGTTGTCCGAGTTCATCGATGTGGACCGCGCCTGCTTTTCTGTCCGATTCTTCCTGCTCCGGGAAGGGATCGAAGATGCCGGGATCGAAATTCCCCGAGGCGAAGGCGGTCAGGATACTCGGCGCCACTGCTCGCTGCTCTGGTCCAGAAGGCCGGGAGGTCACGGCTTTCCACCCCTCACGTCGCCGGAATGTTGGTGAATTCCGGCACCACGCTAAAGCGGTGGAACCCCTAAAGAGCAACCCCTGTCCCACCCGCCCCCACCCCTACTGAGCCGCACCACGACCGCGCGGCGGAGTAGGGGGAGGGCGGTGGAGGATGATCCCCTCAGCGCCGGGCGATCAGGTGGGGAGGCTGCTCCGGTCGCTGTCGTAGGCCGCTTGCGCCGCCGCGATGTTGTCCAGATTCCGCAGTGCCCATTCGGCCAATCCTTCGAGTGGCGCGTGCAGTTCGCGGGCCAGATCGGTTGCCGTGTACTCGACGCGTGCCGGCACGGTGGGGTACACCGTTCGCTGGACCAGGCCGTCGCGCTCCAGGTTGCGCAGGGTGAGGGACAGCATGCGTCGGCTGATCCCGTCGATCCGGCGCTCCAGTTCGGTGAACCGGACGGGGCCGTTGGTCACCGCCAGGATGATCTGCACGCTCCACTTGCCGCCCACACGGTCAATCACCTCTCGAACCGGGCAGGCGAGAGCGTGGATTTCCGGGTCGGTAACACCGGTGTTCCCTCGGGACATAAAAGTGCCTCCTTCCGCTGAACGTCATCCTCACAGATCCTATTGCGGGTAACAAGTTGTGCCCCAAGGGTACGAATCTGCCCTCTCCCCACTGAGAAGGACTCAGGTAGTGGCCTCCACTGATTCCGGTGCCAAGCCGCGGACCGGGCTTGCGCTCGTGCTCCTGGCTTTCGCCCAGTTCATCATCACGATCGACTACAACATCGTTTACGTAGCGCTGCCCGACATCGGCAAGGACCTGGACTTCTCCGCCCAGTCCCTCCAGTGGGTCGTGAGTGCCTACCTCCTCGGCTTCGGCGGCTTCCTGCTGCTGGGCGGCCGGGTGGTGGACCGCTTCGGTCAGCGGCGCATCTTCATGGCAGGGCTCTCCCTGTACGGGATCTCCTCCCTGGTGGGCGGCTTCGCCTCCGAGCCGTGGATGCTGGTGGCGTCCCGCGCCGTTCAAGGCATCGGCGGCGCTCTCCTGACCCCGGCGATCCTCGCCCTGATCATGACCTCGTTCGCCGAGGGCCCCGAGCGCAACAAGGCGCTCGGCGTCTGGGGAGCGGCCGGCAGCTCCGGCCTCGCCGCCGGCGCGCTTCTCGGCGGTCTGCTCACCAACTACCTCGGCTGGGAAGCGGTGTTCTTCGTCAACGTGCCGCTCGCCGCGCTCGCGGTGCTCGCGGCGCCGCGGCTGCTCGCCCCCGACCGCACGGCCTCCGACCGGGGTGCCTTCGACCTGCCGGGCGGACTCCTCGCCACCGCGGGCTCCTCCGTCCTCGTCTTCGGCCTCGTCAGCGGTCCCGAAGCGGGCTGGGGTTCGCTGCGCGGCGCGGGGGCGATCGCCGGCGGCCTGGTGCTGCTCGCCGTGTTCCTGCTGGTGGAGTCCCGCTCCGGCAGCCCGCTCGTCCCGCTGCGGCTGCTGCGTCACCGCAGCCTGGCCACGGCGATGGCCGTGATGTTCATCTTCCTCGGCTCGCTCAGCGGCGCCTACTACCTCTTCACCACCTACCTCCAGACGGTGCTCGGGTACGACGCGCTCCAGGCCGGACTGGCGTTCCTGCCGCTCACGCTGATCTCGATGGTGGCGGCGGGCAAGCTGGCTCCGATGGCCCTCGCCAAGTGGGGACTGCGCGCCACGCTGGCCAGCGGCATGTTCTTCATCGGTGTCGGCCAGATGCTGCTCGCCCTCGCCTACTCGGCCGACGGCAACTTCTGGGCCCTGATGCCGGGCACGATCATCTGGGGGCTCGCGGGGTACGGCTTCCCTGCGATGTTCGCCGCCGTGGGCGCCGGTATCGCCCCCGAGGAGCAGGGTGTCGCCTCCGGTCTGGCCACGACGGCCCAGCAGGTCGGTGGCGCCGTCGGTCTGGCGGCGATCGTCGCCATCGCCAACGCGGGCCTGGAGCTGAACAACGGCACGGCCACGGCGGAATCCCTCAGCGACGGCCTGCGGATCGCGGGTCTCGTGGGTGGCGCGGCGCTCGTCGTCGCCGCCGTGATCGCCCTGGCGCTCAAGAAGCCCGAGGCCGCCGAGGGCGGGGACGAGGTTCCCGCGGGGGAGCGGGACGCAGCGACCTCGGAGGTGTGACCCACGCCGCCCCGGACCTCCCCGCGGCCGAACGGCCCCGGCACCGCCACAGCGGGCCGGGGCCGGCTTCGTGCGCCCGGCGCACGCGAAGCGCCTCGGCGGTGCGGGTTCTCGGCGGTGCGGGCTCTCGGCCGTGCGGGCCCTCGGCCGTACGGGTCAGGACAGCGACGGGCGGGGCGCACCGGTGGCAGCCGGTACGCCCCGCCCGTCCCCGTGGTCAGCCGGTCGGCGTACGGGGCTTCGCCAGTGCGGCCAGGACGCCTCGCGCGGCGGCGAGTTCGCCCGGCGTCGTACCGCTGGCCGCGACGTACCCGTCCGGGCGCAGCAGCACGAAGCCCCGGGCGGGACCCGGCAGTGGGCGGTACGTGACCAGGTCCGGGTATTCCCCGGCGAACTCCCGGGCGCGCTCCGCGAGCCGTCCGTGTCCGCTCCCCGCGACGCACAGCCGCAGCGCGTCACCCGCCTCGGCTGCCCCCGCCTCCAGGCCGGGCGGGGTGCGTTCCCCCGCGCGGGCCAGGCGGGCGGCGCGCAGCGCCAGCGCCCGGGTCGTGCCGCGCAGCGGCCCCCGCGCGCCTGCCTGCCGCGGGTAGTGGATGCGTCGGCCCGCGATCAACGGGGCGAACCACCGGCGCAGTACCCCTGCCGACTCCAGGGCCCGCCACAGCCCGTCGCGGACGCCCGTCGCCCAGGACGGCACGGTGAACAGCCGCACGAATTGCCGCGTGTTGCGCACGGTCTGCGCCGCCGCGTGGCGCCGCTCGGTGTCGTACGCGCTGAAGACGGCGGGATCGAGCCGCCCGGCCAGCACGCCCGCGAGGCGCCAGGCGAGGTTGCGCACGTCCTGGAGCCCGAGGTTGAGGCCCTGGCCGCCGACCGCCGCGTGGGTGTGGGCGGCGTCGCCGACCAGGAGACAGCGGCCCTTGACGAAGTGTTCGGCGATCCGCTCGTGGCTCGCGAACTTCGAGAGCGCCGTCAGCTCGGTCAGCCGCATGCCGGTCGCCCCTCGTTCGGCCAGGAGGCGCCGCACCGCTTCGGCGCTCGGCTCGAAGTCCTCGGGAACGGGGAAGCCCGCACGGGCGACACCGTGGTGCATCGGCGCGAACACCAGGGAGCCGGTGCGGCCGAAGTAGTAGTGGACACCACCGGGCGCGTGGCTGTCGTCGAAGCGTCCCTCGGCGATGAGGAACGGGCTGGGCACGGCTTCCCCGGGAAAGCCGATGCCGAGCGCCTCCCGCACCGTGCTGCGCACCCCGTCCGCGCCGATCAGCCACTCGGCGTCGAGTAGTTCGGACGTGCCGTCGGGCCGCTCGGCCTTGACGCTGACGCCGCCGTCGGTCCGGGCGACATCGGTGACCTTCAGGGCCCGTTCCACGCGGACGCCCAGACTTTCGAGGCGGGCCTCCAGGATCTCGTTGGTCTGCTCCTGGGGCAGCAGCAGGGGTTCGTTGACGCCACCGAGGCGGACCCGCAAGGCGGTGCTGCCCGCCAAGTGGTACACCATCTCCGTGACCCGGGTACCCCGGCGTTCCGCCTCGTCGAGTACGTCGAGTTCGCGCAGCACGTCCAGGGCTCCCGGCCACAACTGCAAAGCCCGCGAGCCGGTCACCGGGGTGTCCGCGGCGTCGATGATCCTGACGCCGACCCCGCGCTTCCGCAGCGCGACGGCCGCGGCGAGACCGCAGGGTCCCGCTCCGACAATCAGCACCGCACTTCTGGCACTCATTCCTCATGCTCCTTCGCCGGGTCCGCACCACGGTGGCCGAGCCAGTCCCGCACAGCGCGGGCGGCAGCCTCCGCATGCTGCTCGATCAGGGTGAAGTGGTCCGCACGGATCTCGGCCGCCTCGTGGGGCCGCTCCCAGACCGCCCGCCAGCCGTCGTCGTCCCCCGCCGCTCCCGGCACCGGTGTCCCGGCGCGGACGAGCAGCGTGGGCGCCTGGACAGGTACGTAGGCCCAGTCGCGCAGCAGGGCGAGATGCTGGCCCATCGCGGTCAGCCGCGTGTCGTCGAGCGGCGTGAGTTCGCCCGCCCGCTGCGCCATGCCCGCGAGGACGGCCGGGGTCACCCGTACGGCCTGCCCCGTCCTCGGGGCGGAGGTGTCCAGCAGGACGACACCGCCCACCCGCTCCCCCTGGCTCTCCAGGTGGTGCGCCACGAGGTGGGCGAGCAGCCCGCCCGACGAATAGCCCACGAGGGCGTACGGCGCCCCCGCGGCCGCGCGCCGTACGGTCTCGGCGAGCGCCGCCACGAGGGCGTCCAGCGTCGCGGGAAGCCGCTCGCCGTCGTCGTACCCGCGCAACGGCACGGCGTGGACGGGCCGTTCGCCGCGGAAGGGCGCGGCGAAGCGGGCGTACTGGTGCGGGCCCGTGGAGGCGAGCACGGTCGGCAGGCAGAACAGCGCCGTGCGCGCGCCGTCACCGTTCGCGAGCCGTACCGGTTCCGGCAGCTCGTCGGGGAGGGGCAGGGTGAAGGCGTCCCGGTCCTTCGCGAGCGCGGCGAGCCGCTCGGTGAACGCGTCGGTGTCGCGCGGGACCTCCAACGCCGCGCGCAGTTCCTCGCGCAGGGCGAAGGAGGGCTCGGGCGCGCGCTCGGGCGTGTCCCTCGCGAACTGCCGGTCGAGGTGGTCGGCCAGGGCACGCGGCGTGCGGCAGTCGAGCACCGCGCGGGCCCGCAAGGGCAGTCCTGTCGCCTCGGCGAGCCGACCGCGCAGTTCGACCGTGGTGAGCGAGTCGAGGCCCGCCTCCATGAACGGGCGCAGGGGGTCGACGGAGCTGCCGTCGGGGTGTCCCAGGACGGCGGCGACCTCCGCGCGGACGAGGTCGTGCAGGGCGGCGAGCCGCTCCTCGGGCGAGAGGGCGGCGAGGCGCTCGGGGGAGGCCGGGGCGCCGGAGGGCTCCGCCCGGTCCCGTACGCGCGCGACCTGGGGCAGGGCCCCGAGCAGCGGATCGCGGCGCACCCCGTCGACGTGGCGCGCGTAGCGCTCCCAGTCGACGGTGGCGAGCAGCGCGACGTCCTCCTCGCGTGCCAGGGCGGCGGGCAGGGCCCGCAGCGCCGTGTCCGGGGTCATCGGCGGCAGACCGCGCGCGGCGAGCAGTGCGTGCCGGGCGGGGTCGTCGCCCGTCCAGGGGCCCCAGGCCACGGAGGTGGCGCGCAGCCCCGACCGGCGCCACTGCCCGGCGAGCGCGTCGAAGGCGGCGCCGACGGCGCCGTGGGGCGCGGAGGCGGGGCCGGTGCCCAGCGTGCCGGCGAGCGAGGAGTACAGCACGAAGGCGTCGGGCGCGAAGGGACGCGTCAGCCGGTGCAGGTTCTCGGCCGCGCGTACCGCTTCCGTCAGGGCGCCCTGAAGCCGGGCCGCCCGCGGAGGGCCCGGCCGCGCGGAGCCGGGGCCGGGGGACACGTCGGCGAGGAAGGCGCTCGCGTGGAAGACGGCGCGGAGACCGTCGGGCAGGCGCTCCAGGAGCGCGGCCAGGGCACCGGCGTCGCCTGGGTCGCAGTCGGCCACGGTGACCGTGGCTCCCGATGCCTCCAACTCCTTGACCAATGAGGACAGTCGCTTGACCGAGGCCGCCCGGCCCTCCTGTTCGCGCTGTGCGCCCTGCCCGCCGTGGTGCCCGCCCCGTTCCCCGGCGTCGCGGGTGAGCAGGAGGCTCCTGGCCCCGGCGGAGGCGAGCCACCGGGCGGTGGCGGCACCCTGCCCCGACACCCCTCCGGTGACGAGCACGGTCCCCGGCTTCGTCACCCAGGCCGGTGTTCCCGCCGGTTCCTGCGTGCCGGTCACGAGGCGCGGCACATGGAGCCCGGAGGCCCGTACGGCGAACCGGTCCTCGGGCCCGCGCGCCGTGCACGCGCGCACGGCCCTGGTGACCGCGCGGGCGTCGGGCCGGGAGGGCAGGTCAACCAGACCGCCCCATGTCTTCGGGCTCTCCGCGGCCGCTGCCGCCCCGAGCCCCCACACCGCCGCCTGCCAGGGGTCCGCCGGTGCGTCGGTGTCCGCCACGGTGACCGCGCCGCACGTGAGGGACCAGAGCGGGACCTGCGCGCCGACGTCGGTCATGGCGCCGAGGAGCGCCGCGGTGGCGGCGGCGCCACGGGAAGGGGACGCGCCGTCGCCGCGGCGGCCGGCGAGCGGCAGCAGCGAGAGCACTCCCACGGGCGTGTCCCTGGCGTGCCCCGCCTCGTGCCGCAGCAGGCCGGACAGGTGCCCGCGCCAGTCGTCCGGGTCGTGCGTCAGACCGGTCGTGATCCGTACGACGTGGCTCCCCTCGTCCTCAAGCGCGCGCGTCAGCGCGGAGGCGAGGGAGCCGAGCGTCATGGCGTCGTGCGTGTCGCTCGCCGGCTCCTCCGCGGCCGGGACCAGGAGCAGCCAGGTGCCGCCGGGCGCGACGCTCTCGGGCGGCTCGACGGGCTGCCACCGCACCCGGTGGACCCGCGGCCCACCGGGCACGGCCTGCTTCCCCTCGCGCCGCCACCGGGCCAGCGCCCTGCGCAGCGCCTCGGGGACGTCGTCCTCACCGAGCCCGGTGAGCCGGGCCAGAGCCCCGGGGTCCGGACTCTCCACGGCTGCCCAGAACGCGGACTCCTCCGTGGCGGGCGCGGCGGCTCGCGGCTCGGCCCAGTAGCGCCGCCGCTGGAAGGCGTAGGTCGGCAGCTCGGCCAAGGGGCCCGCCGCGGGCAGCAGCGGGGACCAGTCCACGGCCACTCCGTGCACGTGCGCCCGGGCGAGCGCGGCCCCGAACCGCGCCGGTCCGCCCTCGCCGCGGCGCAGGCTGGGCAGGGTGAGGGCGGTGCCCGTGGTCTCCAGGACCTCGGCGACGGCGAAGGTCAGCACGGGGTGCGGGCTCACCTCGCAGAAGGTCCTGAGCCCGTCGTCGGCGAGAGCCGTCACGGCCCGGTCGAAGCGCACGGTGTGCCGGAGGTTGCGGAACCAGTAGGCGCCGTCGAGGTGTTCGGTGGCCACCACCGCGCCCTCCACGGAGGAGTAGAACGGGATCGCCGACGGCTTCGGCGCGAGGCCCGCCAGGTCCGCCGCCAGTCGCGGCCCCACCGCCTCCACGTGGGGCGAGTGGCCCGCCTGCGCGGCCGGCAGCCGCTTGGCACGAATTCCTTCGCGCGCGCACTCGTCGAGCAGCTCGGCGCAGGCCCGCGCGTCCCCGGAGACCACCACGGACGACGGGGCGTTGACCACCGCGATGTCCAGCAGCCCGGCCCAGCGTTCGAGGCGCTCGGCGGTCCGCTCGGCCGACTGCGCGACCGACACCATCCCGCCTGTGGGCAGCGAGGCCAGGGCCCGGCTGCGGGCCGCCACCACACGCGCGCCCTCGTCCAGGCTCAGCGCGCCGACGACGGTCGCTGCGGCGACCTCGCCCTGGCTGTGCCCGACCACGGCGGCCGGTTCGACCCCGTGCGCACGCCACAACCCGGCGAGCGACACCATGACGGCCCACAGCACCGGCTGGACGACGTCGACGCGTTCCAGGAGCGCGGCGTCGCCGAGCGCCCGCGCGGGCGAGAAGTCCACGTAGGGGCCGAGCGCCGCCGCGCACGCGTCGAAACGGGTCCGGAACACCGGTGAGGCGGCGAGGAGTTCCTCGGCCATTCCCACCCACTGCGAGCCGTGGCCGGGGAAGACGAAGACCACGCCGTCCCTGTCCCCGGCCACCCCTGTCACCACTCGTTCGGACGGCTCACCGGCGGCGAGTGCGCGCAGCCCCGTGAGGAGCTGTGCGCGGTCGGTGCCGAGGACGACGGCGCGGTGGTCGAGCGTGGCGCGGCTGGTGGCGAGGGCGTGGCCGATCCGGGAGGGGGAGTGTTCGGGGTGTCCGGTCACGTGGTGTACGAGGCGGGCCGCTTGGGCCCGCAGCCCGGCCGCGCTCGCGGCCGACACCAGGAGCGGGACGGTCGCGGGTGCCGTCCCGGCTTCGTGCCCGGCCGCTTCCGGCGGCACGGCCTCGTGCTCCGCCTCCCGCTCCGCGGTGGCCGCGGGCTCCTCGGGGGGCTGCTCCAGGACGACGTGGGCGTTGGTGCCGCTCATCCCGAAGGCGGAGACGGCGGCGCGGCGCGCGCGGCCGGTGTCCGGCCACTCCTGTTCTTCGGTGAGGAGGGAGACGGCACCGGCGTCCCAGTCCACGAACGACGACGGCCGGTCCACGTGCAGGGTGCGCGGCAGCAGTCCCTCGCGCAGGGCCAGCACCATCTTGATGACCCCCGCGACGCCCGCGGCGGCGAGAGTGTGGCCGAGGTTGGACTTCACGGAGCCGAGCCACAAGGGGCGGTCCGGTGCGCGGCCCTGCCCGTACGTGGCGAGGAGCGCCTGCGCCTCGATGGGATCGCCGAGGCGGGTCCCCGTCCCGTGCGCCTCCACCGCGTCCACGTCCCCCGTGCCGAGACCGGCGTCCTCGAGGGCCGCGCGGATGACTCCGCGCTGGGCTGAACCGCTCGGCGCGGTCAGGCCGTTGCTGGCGCCGTCCTGATTGAGGGCGCTGCCCCGCACCACGGCGAGCACCCGGTGCCCCTTGCGGCGCGCCTGGCTCAGCCGTTCCACGACGAGGACCCCGACGCCCTCCGAGAAGCCGGTGCCGTCGGCGGCCTCGGCGAACGCCTTGACCCTGGCGTCCGCCGCGAAGCCGCGCTGCCTGCTGAAGTCCACGAACGACGAGGGGGTGGTCATCACGCTGACCCCGCCGACCAGGGCGAGCGAGCACTCGTCGGAGCGCAGCGCGCGCACGGCGAGGTGCAGGGCGGTCAGCGACGAGGAGCAGGCCGTGTCGACGGTGACCGCGGGGCCTTCCAGGCCGAACGTGTACGCCACCCGGCCCGACAGCACGCTGCCCGAGACGCCGGTGAGCCGGTAGGGCTCGATGTCGGCGGGCGGCGCGTGCAGCATCGCCTGGTAGTCCGCGGCGGCGCAGCCCGCGTAGACGCCGGTGCGGCTGCCGCGGAGTCCGGCGGGGTCGATCCCGGCCCTCTCCAGGGCCTCCCACGACGTCTCCAGGAACAGCCGCTGCTGCGGGTCCATCGCGAGTGCCTCGCGCGGGCTCACGCGGAAGAACTCCGCGTCGAACTCCGCCGCGTCGTACAGGAACCCACCCTCGCGCACGTACGAGGTGCCGGCCCTGTCCGGGTCGGGATCGTAGAGGTGTTCCAGGTCCCAGCCGCGGTCCTGGGGGAAACCGGACACGGCGTCGCCGCCGGAGGTCACCAGCTCCCACAGGTCCTCGGGCGAGCGCACCCCGCCGGGGAAGCGGCAGCTCATCCCGACGATCGCGACCGGCTCGGTGGCCCGCTCCCTGGTCTCGCGCAAACGGCGGCGGGCGTCCTGGAGTTCGACCGTGGCGCGCTTGAGGTAGTCACGGAGCTTGTCTGTGTCAGACATCGCTGTCCTCGTCGGTCGGGGCGCCCAGCTCGCTGTCGATGAGGGCGAAGAGGTCGTCGTCGGACGCGGTGTCGATGCGCTCGGCGAGCGCGTGGTCGGCGAGCGCGTGGTCGGCGGGCTGCGGCGCGGGCGCGGCGCCCGGCTCGTCGGCCCCGGGAGCGGGGGGTGTGAACAGGGTGCTCAGGTGCCCCGCGAGCGCGGCGGGTGTCGGGTGGTCGAAGATCACCGTGGGCGGCAGGTCGAGTCCGGTGGCGCGGCTCAGCCGGTTCCGCAGTTTCACCGTGGCGAGCGAGTCGAATCCCAGGTCCTTCAGCGCCCGCCCCGCCTGCACGGACTCGGTCGTGGGGTGGGCCAGGACGGCGGCGATCTCGGTGCGGACGAGGTCCAGGAGACGGCGCCCGCGCTCCGGCTCCGGAAGGTCGCCCAGACCGGCGTACCCGGGCGTGTCCTCGGCCGGCGGGGGCGCGGGGAGGTCCTTCATCCGCCCGCCCGTGCCGGTCGTCGAGAGCCAGTAGCGCCGCCGCTGGAAGGCGTACGTGGGCAGCTCGACCCGCGGGGTGCTCCCGCCGCCCAGCAGCGCGGCCCAGTCCACCCGTACCCCCTGCACCGAGGCCTCGGCCAGGGCGCGCAGCAGCGACAGCTCCTCGGCGTGGCCACGGCGCAGCAGGGGGGCGAACACCGGAGCGGTGTCTCCTGTGCCCGGCTCCTTCAGGCAGTCCTGTCCCATGCCGGTGAGCACCGCGTCGGGACCGAGTTCGATGTGGACGGTGACTCCCTCGGCCTCCAGGAACCGCATTCCGTCGAGGAACCGGACCGGCTGCCTGACCTGCTGGGCCCAGTAGTCGGGGGAGGCCAGCTCGGCCGCGTCCAGCGGACGTCCCGTGACGTCGGAGACCACGGGGACGCGCGGCTCGCCGAAGTCGAGCGCGGCCACGACGCGCCGGAACGCGTCGAGCATGGGGGTCATGAGGGGCGAGTGGAAGGCGTGGCTGACCGCGAGCGCGCGCGTCTTGTGCCCCCGGTCGGCCAGTGTCCGTGCGATCCGCCCGACGGTCTCCCGCTCACCGGAGATCACCACGGACGCCGGGCCGTTGACCGCGGCGATCCCCGCCAGGTCCTCGTGCCCCGCGAGGACATCGGCGACCTCCTCGGCCCCGGCGCTCACCGACACCATGACACCGCCGTCGGGCAGCGCCTGCATGAGGCGCCCGCGCGCGGCGACGAGGGTGCAGGCGTCCCGCAGTCCGAGCGCTCCCGACACGTGCGTGGCCGCGATCTCGCCCACGGAGTGACCGAGCAGGTAGTCCGGGGCGAGGCCCCAGGAGCCGAGCAGCCTGAAGAGCGCGACCTCCAGGGCGAAGAGGACGGGCTGGGCGAAGGCGGTGGTGTCGAGGGCCTTCGCCGCCCCGGTCCCGGGTTCGGCGAACATGACGTCGAGCAGCGGCAGATCGAGCTGCCCGGCGAACGCCTCGCTCAACTCGTCGAGTGCTTCCCTGAAGAGGGGATACGTGTCGTACAGCTCCCTCCCCGCGCCCGGGCGTTGGCTGCCCTGTCCGGTGAAGAGGTAGGCGAGCGAGCCGTCGTGGCCCACCCGCCCGGTGAGCAGCCCGGGTGCGGGCGAGCCGTCGGCGAGTGCGCGCAGTCCGGTGAGGAGCTGTGCGCGGTCGGTGCCGAGGACGACGGCGCGGTGGTCGAGTGCGGCCCGCCCGGTGGCGAGGGCGCGGGCGATCGGGGCGGGCGCGTCCTCGGGGTGCGCGGTCAGGTGGTGGACGAGGCGGTCCGCCTGGGCCCGCAGTCCTGAAGCGCTCGCCGCCGACACGAGGAGCGGGAGCGTCGCGGGCTCCCGTACCGGGGCGGCGGGCACCCGCTCGGGGACCGCGTCGGGAACCGGGTCCTTCGCCTGCTCCAGGATGACGTGGGCGTTGGTGCCGCTGATGCCGAAGGCGGAGACGGCGGCGCGGCGCGCGCGGCCCGTGTCCGGCCACTCCCGCTGCTCGGTCAGGAGGGAGACGGCACCGGCGTCCCAGTCCACGAACGACGACGGTTCGTCCACGTGCAGGGTGCGCGGCAGCACCCCCTCGCGCAGGGCCAGCACCATCTTGATCACGCCCGCGACGCCCGCGGCGGCCTGGGTGTGGCCGAGGTTGGACTTCACGGAGCCGAGCCACAAGGGGCGGTCCGGTGCGCGGCCCTGCCCGTACGTGGCGAGGAGCGCCTGCGCCTCGATGGGATCGCCGAGGCGGGTCCCCGTCCCGTGCGCCTCCACCGCGTCCACGTCCCCCGTGCCGAGGCCCGCCGTGGCCAGGGTCTGGTGGATGAGGCGCTGTTGGGCGGGTCCGTTGGGGGCCGTCAGGCCGTTGCTCGCGCCGTCCTGGTTGAGCGCGCTGGCCCGTACCACGGCGAGGACCCGGTGCCCGTTGCGCCGCGCCTCGCTCAGCCGCTCCAGGACCAGGACACCGACGCCCTCGGACCAGCCGGTGCCGTCGGCGCCCTGGGCGAAGGACTTGCAGCGACCGTCCCTGGCGAGCCCCTGCTGACGGCTGAACTCCACGAAGGTGCCGGGCGTCGCCATCACGGTGACACCGCCCGCCAGGGCGAGGGTGCACTCGCCCTGGCGCAGCGCCGAAGCGGCGAGGTGCAGGGCGGTCAGCGACGAGGAGCAGGCCGTGTCGACGGTGACCGCGGGGCCTTCCAGGCCGAACGTGTACGCCACCCGGCCCGACAGCACGCTGGACTGACTGCCGGTCAGCCGGTAGCCCTCGACGCCTTCGGTGGTCTCGTGCAGGGGTGGACCGTAGTCGTGGTAGAAGGAGGCCGCGTAGACGCCGGTGCGGCTGCCGCGCAGTCCGGCGGGGTCGATCCCCGCCCTCTCCAGGGCCTCCCACGACGTCTCCAGGAACAGCCGCTGCTGCGGGTCCATCGCGAGTGCCTCACGCGGGCTCACGCGGAAGAACTCCGCGTCGAACTCCCCCGCGTCGTACAGGAACCCACCGTTCCGGGTGTGCGAAGTGCCCGGGCGCTCCGGGTCCTGGTCGGCGAGCCCTTCGAGGTCCCAGCCGCGGTCGTCGGGAAACGCGGAGACCGCGTCGCCGCCGGAGGTGAGCAGTTCCCACAGGTCCTCGGGTGAGCGCACCCCGCCGGGGAAGCGGCAGCTCATCCCGACGATCGCGACCGGCTCGGTGGCGGCCGCGCGCAGTGCGTGGTTCTCCTGCTTGAGCCGTGCGGCCTCCTTGAGCGCGTCACGAAGCGCCTGGACCACCGCTTCCTGGGATGTACTCGTCATCTCGTTCCTCCTGTACGTTCTCCGCGTTCGCCGCCGGACCTGGCCACGGTCGGCGTCACGTCCCCAGCCCCTCGCCCGCCAGCCGGATCAGCTCGTCGACGTCGAGACTGTCGATGAGCCGCTCGTCCGGACCCGCCTCCGGCTCCGCCACCCGCCGCGGCTCCGCTGCGCCCGCCGGGCTGTCGCTCTCCGGCGGCGGCGCCAGTTCGGCGCCGATCCGGTGCGCGAGCGCCTCGGGCGTGGGATGGTCGAACACGGACGTGGCGGGCAGCCGCAGCCCGGTCGCCCTGCCGAGCCTGTTGCGCAGCTCGACGGCTGTCAGCGAGTCGAAGCCGAGTTCCTTGAACTCCCTGGTGCTGCCGATGTCCTGCGCCGTCTCGTGGTTCAGGACCGCGGCGGCCTCGGCGCGGACGAGAGCGATCAGCGCCTTGTCCCGCTCGGCGGGCGGCAGGGCGAGCATGCGGCTGCCGAACGTGTCCGCCCCCTGCTCCGCCCCGTCCCGGTCGCCCGCGGTGCCCGACGAGGCGGCCGGGCGGCGTACCGCCGGACGTGCCAGCCCGCTCAGCAGGGCCGGTACGGACGTGGCGCCGCGCAGCGCCGCGAGGTCCAGCCGCGCGGGGACGACCACGGTACGGCCCGTGGCCAGCGCGGCGTCGAAGAGGCGCATCCCTTCCTCGCCCGTCAGCGCCGTCATACCGGACGCGCGGGCGAGACGGGCCCGGTCGGTCTCGCTCAGGGCCGCCTCCATACCGCCCTCCTCCCACAGGCCCCAGGCCAGTGAGGTGCCCGCCGCTCCCGCGGCCCTTCGGCGGTGCGCGAGCGCGTCCAGATAAGCGCTCGCGGCCGCGTAGTTGGCCTGTCCGGCGCCGCCGAAGAGACCCTGGACCGAGGAGAAGGACACGAAGGCGGCGAGCCCCGCGTCACGGGTGAGCGCGTGCAGCCGCCAGGCGGCCTCGGCCTTGGGCCGCAGCACCTTCACGAGCCGTTCGGGTGTCTGCGCGGCGAGCGTGGCGTCGTCGAGCACCCCCGCGGTGTGCACCACCGCGGTCAGGGGCCGGGACGCGGGTATACCGGCGAGCAGTTCGCGCACCGCTTCGGGGTCGGCGATGTCGCAGCGGACGAGGTGCGCCTCGGCACCCGCCGCCGCCAGTTCCGCGACCAGCGTGTCGGCCCCCGGTGCCGCGGGCCCGGAGCGGCTGGCGAGGAGCAGGTGCCGGACCCCGTGCCGGGCGGCCAGGTGCCGGGCGGTCAGGCGGCCCAGGGCCCCGGTGCCGCCGGTGATCAGCACGGTGCCCTCCGGCGTCCACGGCGCGGGCCGGTCGCCCGGGGTGGCGCGCACCAGGCGGGGCGCGGTGGCCCGTCCTTCCCGCAACGCGATCCTGGGCTCGGCCGAGGCCAGTGCGGCGGGCAGGGCGCGCCAGGAGGCCGCTGTGCCGTCGACGTCGACGAGCGTGATCCGCCCGGGGTGCTCGGACTGCGCCGAGCCCACGAGCCCCCACACCGCCGCGTGCGGCAGGTCGGCCACGTCCTCCTCGTCCACCGTGGCGACGGCACCCCGCGTGACGAGGACCAGGCGGGCCGCTTCCCTACGCGGGTCGGCGAGCCAGTCCTTGAGCAGGGCCAGGGCCTTCGTGGTGGCGCGCGCGAGCGCCTCGGGCGCCTCCTGGTCCGCGACGTCCCCGGGACCCGTACGTACCACCAGGACGCCCGCCGCGTCCCCCGGCACGGAGTCCGGGCCCGAGTGGCGGGGCCTGCCGGGACCGACGAGGTCCTCGGCGTCCTCGTCGGCGACGACCGGCCAGGGCTCGCCCGCCGGGGCTGCCGGAAGCGTGAGCGGCGTCCACTCCACGGCGAACAGCGCCTCGTTGTCGGCGTAGCCGCTCAGCTGCCGCGCGGCGACGGGTCGCCGCGTCATGGACGCGACGCGGGCCAGTGGCCGTCCGGCCGCGTCGGTGAGGTCCAGGCGGACGCCGTCAGGCCCGTCCGCGGTGACCCGCACGCGCGCCCGGGTGGCTCCCGTGGCGTACAGCCGTACGTCGCTCCACGCGAACGGCAGCCGGGTGTCGCCCGTGCCGGGCAGCGCGCCCAGCTCGATGGCGTGCAGCGCGGAGTCGAGCAGCGCGGGGTGCAGCGCGAACCGGCCGGCTCGCTCCGACTCGCCCTCGGGGAGGGCGAGTTCGGCGAACACGTCACCGTCTCGGCGCCAGGCGGCGACGAGGCCGCGGAAGGCGGGGCCGTACACGTAGCCGCTCTCGGCGAGGGTCCGGTACCAGCCGTCGAGCGGCACGGGCTCGGCACCGGGCGGTGGCCAGGTGCCCGCCATCCCCAGGCCCTCGTCCGGTTCCGTGGCGCCCTCCGGAGCGAGCAGCCCGGTCGCGTGGCGGGTCCACCCGGCCGCCGTGTCCGCGTCGGGGCGGGAGTGCACGCTCAAAGGGCGGTGCCCGGTGCTGTCGGGAGCGCCGACCGTGACCTGGAGCAGACGGCCGCCTTCGGCGGGCAGCAACACCGGGGATTCCAGGGTGAGATCGGCCAGTACCGGGCTGCCGGCGCGCTCGCCCGCCTGAAGCGCGAGTTCGACGAGCGCCGCTCCCGGCAGCAGGACGGTGCCCAGCGCCGCGTGGTCGGCGAGCCACGGCTGCTCGTCCAGGCCGATCCGCCCGCCGAGTACGAGCCCCTCGCTCTCCGCGAGGGGGACGACGGCACCCACCAGGGGGTGATCGGAGGCCGGGCCGAACCCGGCGGCGGGCGCGGGCGCGGTGCCCTCGCGGGCCCAGAAACGCTTGCGCCGGAAAGCGTAGGTGGGCAGGGTGACGCCCTCGGCGCGTCCGGCGCCGAGGGCGGGACGCCAGTCCACCGGCAGCCCGTGGGCCCACGCCTCGCCGAGCGAGGTGAGGAACCGGGCGCGGTCGCCCGCGTTGCGCCGCAGCGTGCCGATCACGGCCGCGGTGACGCCCTCGGTGTCCGCCGTCTCCTCGACGCTCATGGTGAGCACCGGATGCGCGCTCGTCTCGACGAACGTCCGGAAACCGTCGGCGAGCAGCGCCCGCACGGCCGTCAGGAAGCCGACAGGGCGGCGGCAGTTCTCGTACCAGTACTCCGCGGTCAGCTCCGGGCCCTTCAGGACCTCGCCCGTCACCGTGGAGTAGAGCGGGACGGTACCCGTCCTCGGGCGGACGAAGGACAGGAGCGCGGCGAGCCGCTCCCTCAGCGGCTCCACCTGGGGACTGTGCGAGGCGACGGTGGCGGGCACGACGCGGGCGCGTTCGCCCTCCTCGCGCAGCGTGGCGACGAACTCTTCGAGCGCCTTCGTCTCCCCGGCGACCGTGACCGTGCCCGGGCTGTTCTCGCCCGCGACGGACAGCCGGTCCGCGTACGGCAGGAGCCGGGGTTCGACCGCCGCGCGCGGCAGCGCGACGGAGGCGACCGCGCCGTGCCCGACGAGCGCGTCGGCGTACAGCCGCGAGCGCACGACGGCGACGCGGGCCGCGTCCTCCAGGCTGAGCGCGCCCGCGACGTACGCGGCGGCGACCTCGCCCTGCGAGTGCCCCACCACGGCGTCCGGCGTCACCCCGTGCGCCTGCCACAGCCCGGCCAGGGCCACGTGCACGGCGAACAGGACGGGCTGGACCACCTCGATCCTGTCCAGCGCGGGCGCCCCCTCCTCCTCGCGCAGGACGGCGGTCACCGACCACGGGACGTGCGCCTCGACCGCGGCGGCGGCCACGGCGAGCTGCCGGGCGAACTCCGGTTCCTCGTCGAGCAGCCGTGCCGCCATCCCTGCCCACTGGGAGCCCTGCCCCGGGAAGACGAACACCGTGCGTCCCCCGGCCTCGGCCGTCCCCCGTACGGCGGTGGCGGCGGCCTCGTCGCGGGCCAGGGCGTCGAGGGCCGTGCGGAAGCCGGCGATGTCCTCGGCGACCACGACGGCCCGGTGCCGGAAGGCCGTGCGGGTGGTGGCGAGCGCGGCGGCGACGTCGGCGGGCGACGACGGGGCGCCGGCCACGTGGGAGCCGAGCCGCCCGGCCTGCGCGCGCAGCGCCTCGGGATGCTGCGCGGACAGCACCCAGGGGTAGGGGCCCGCCGCGGGCTCCTCGCGCTCCTCGCGTGCCTGCGCGGGCACCTGCTCCAGGATGACGTGCGCGTTGGTGCCGCTGATGCCGAACGAGGAGACTCCGGCCCGGCGGGGCCGGCCGGTGTCCGGCCAGGCCCGCTGCCGGGTCAGGAGCGAGACGGCCCCGGAATCCCAGTCGATGCGCGGGGACGGTTCCTCTGCGTGCAGGGTCTGCGGCAGTACGCCGTGACGCATCGCCTGCACCATCTTGATCACCCCGGCGACACCGGCCGCTGCCTGGGTGTGGCCGAGGTTGGACTTCACGGAGCCGAGCCACAGGGGGGTCTCGGCCGAGTGCGCGCGACCGTACGTGGCGAGCAGGGCGTGGGCCTCGACGGGGTCGCCGAGCCGGGTGCCCGTGCCGTGCGCCTCCACCGCGTCGACCTCGGCCGCGGTGAGCCGCGCGTTGCTCAGGGCGCGGCGGATGACGCGCTGCTGCGCGGGACCGCTGGGTGCGGTCAGGCCGTTGCTCGCGCCGTCCTGGTTGGTGGCCGAGCCCTTGACGAGGGCGAGGACGGGGTGCCCGTTGCGCCGCGCGTCGGACAGCCGCTCAAGGAGCAGCATCCCCGCGCCCTCCGCCCAGCCGGTGCCGTCGGCCGACGCCGAGAAGGCCTTGCACCTGCCGTCGGGGGACAGGGCACGCTGGCGGGTGAGTTCGACGAAGACCCCCTGCGTGGCCATGACCGTGACCCCACCGGCGAGCGCCAGCGTGGACTCGCCCTGCCGCAGCGACTGGCAGGCCAGGTGCAGAGCCACCAGCGAGGCGGAGCAGGCGGTGTCGACGGTGACGGCCGGTCCTTCGAGGCCCAGGGTGTAGGCGACACGCCCGGAGACGACACTGGGCGTACTGCCCGTCATCAGGTAGCCCTCGGTGTCAGGGGTCCCCTCGGCCAGGCGCGGCCCGTAGTCCTGGAAGGTGGTCCCGACGAACACGCCGGTCGGGGTGCCGGTGAGGCCGCGCGGATCGAGGCCGCCGCGCTCCAGGGCCTCCCAGGCGATCTCCAGGACCAGGCGCTGCTGCGGGTCCATCGCGGTCGCCTCGCGGGGCGAGATCCCGAAGAACGCCTCGTCGAACTCGGCGGCGCCGGCCAGGAAGCCGCCCTCGCGCACGTAGTGCTTCCCCGGCGTCGTGCCCTCGGGGTCGTAGGTGCCCTTGAGGTCCCAGCCGCGATCGGTGGGGAAGGGCCCCACCACGTCGCGCCCCTCGCTGACGACCTGCCACAGGTCCTCGGGCGAAGCGATGCCGCCGGGGTAGCGGCAGCTCATCGCGACGACGGCGATGGGGTCGTCCTCGGTGCGGTGGGCGACTGGGTCCCGGGGCGGCTCCGCGAGCGGCTCCCCGGCCGCGCCGAGGACTTCCGCGCGCAGCAGGGCGGTCACGGACGCGGCCGTGGGGTGGTCGAAGACGAGTGTGGAGGGCAGGGCGAGGCCGGTCGCCGCGGCGAGGCGGTCGCGGAACTCGACGCCCATCAGCGAGTCGAAGCCGAGGTCCTTGAAGCTCCTGTCGCCGTCGATGTCGTCGGCGTCGGAGAGTTCCAGCACGGCCCGGGCATGGGCGCGCACCACGTCCTTGATCATCTCCTCGCGCTCGCTCTCGGGCCGGGCGCGCACCCGCGCCGCGAACCCCTCGGGGGCCGGGCCCCCGTCGGCGGGCACGGCGGCCGCAGGGCGCGTCCGCCGTTCGGCCGGGGGAGGCAGCTCGTGGACGAGCGCGCTGAGCAGCGCGGGTGGTGTCGACCGGGCCGGGGCCCGGTCGATGTGCGCGTACCGCAGGGCCGCGAGCCCCGTGGACCGCGCGCCGTCCAGCCACGCGGGCACGGCACGCACCACGTCGTCCGCGCCCTGAGCCCGGCCGTCGGCGAAGGCCGCCGCCGGGAGCGCGAGGGCCAGCGCGGGCAGCCCATCGGCGTGCCTGGCCAGGGCCAGCCCGCTGAGGTGGGCGCCGAGCGCGGCACGGTCGGCGGGCCCGTCCAGGTCTCCCGGGTGCGAGGAGAGCAGCACGAAATCGGAGAGCCGGTGACCGGCGGTGAGTTCGTGCAGGTGCGTGGCGGCGGCCATGAGCCGGTCCACCGGCACGTCCTGCGGCTCCCAGGCGTGCACGACCGCCGTGAGCGGGTGCTCGCCCGGCTGCCCGGCCACCACCGCGGCCAGGTCCTCGCGTACGGAGGGATCGCCGCCGACGGCGACGGCCCGCACCCCGTGCGCGCTCAGCTCGGCCACCAGCGCCGCCGCGGCGGGGTCGCTGTCCGCGCCCGGGCCGACGAGCAGGAGGCGGCGTACCGCGCGTCCGGTGGCGAGCGCGCGGGCCACCTCCGCGCCCGGTCCCCGGGTGCCGCCGGTGATCAGGACCGTGCCGCCGCACTCCCAGGCCGCGGCGCCAGGCGCGCCCTCGGCCACGGAGGCCAGCCGGGGCACCCGTACCCGCCCTTCGCGCAGCGCGAGTTCGGGTTCGTCGTGGTCGGCGACGGCCGCCAGGAGGGAGGCCGCGTCGTGCCCGGGGCCGATGTCGAGCAGGGTCAGCCGACCGGGGTGCGCCGACTGGAGGGCGCGGGCGGCCCCCCACGCGGCTGCCCGCGCGAGGAGCGGCGGGGCGTCGGCCGCGTCCGTGCTCACGGCCCGCTCCCCGACCAGTACCAGCCGGGAGCGAGCGGACAGCGGCGCGGCGAACCAGGCGCCGAGCGACGCGGTCGTCGCGCGTACGGCCTCGTCGGCCCTGCGGTGTTCGTCCTCGGGAGGAGAGAGGACGAACACCACTTCGGGAGCCGGTCCTCCGGCGTCGAGCAGCGCCGCGAGCCCGGTGTGGGTGCGTACCTCTCCCGCGCCGGAGGCGAGCGCGTCGGCGAGGCCCCACCGGTCGGTGCCGACGACGGCGGCGTGCGCCCCGGACGCGGGCTCCTCGCCCTGCGCGTCCGTGACCGCGGGCCCCGGGGCCTCCTGCCACCGCACCTGGTACAGCTCGCTGCCCGCCGCGGCGCTCGGCGCCACGTCCCGCGCGGCGTACGAGCGGTGGCGCACCGACGCGGCGGTCAGCACCACGTGGCCCGAGGGATCGGACGCCGACAGGGCCCACGCGCCGTCGGGGCGGGGCGTCAGCCGGACACGCAGCCGGGCCGCCCCGGTCGCGTGGAGCACGACACCGTCCCAGGCGCCGGGCATCGCGAGGTCATCCTGGCCGGTGCCCGCCGGTTCCTGGGAGCGCCGCGAAGCTTCTCCCGGATGCCCCTGGGCCGCATCGGAGCGCGGCCGGGCCGCATCGGAGCGGTCGGGGGCGACGAGGCTCAGCGCCGCCTCCAGCAGGACGGGGTGAACGGCGAACCGTTCCGCCCCCGACCCGGCCGCCTCGGGCACGTCCACCTCGGCGAACAGTTCGCCGTCACGCCGCCACGCCGCGCTCAGGCCGGCGAGAGAAGGCGCGTCACCGGCGCCGGGGAGCGCGTCGCCCACGGGCGGATCAAGGCGTACCGCGTCCCTCGGCGGCCACTCGCCGCTGTCGCCGGGCCGTGCCCGTGGAGCCGGCGCGAGAGTGCCGCCGGCGTGCCGTACCCAGCCTGCCCCCGTGCGCTCGGGCCGCACGTGGACACCGAAGGGACGCGCTCCCGCGCCGTCCGGCGTGCCGACGACCACCTGAAGCTGGAGCGCCCCTTCGGCGGGAAGGACGAGAGGGCGGTCGATCCGCAGCTCGGTGACCTGCCCGGCGGCGCTCTCCGCGCCTGCCCGCAGGGCGAGTTCGAGGAAGGTCGTCGCGGGGACGACCCCTCGGCCGTGCGGCCGCTGCCCGGCGAGCCACGGCTGTTCCGTGCCCGACAAGCGCCCCGTGAGCACGAATTCCCCCGCGTCCGCCCGCGCCACGACCGCGCCCAGCAGCGGATGATCGACGGAGCCGAGCCCGGCCGCGCTCAGGTCACGCGCGGGAGCCGGAGCGGCCAGCCAGTGCCGGTCGCGCTGGAAGGCGTACGCGGGCAGCGGAACCCTGCGGGGCCCCGCGGCGCCGGTGCTGCCGACCCGCCGCCAGTCGATCGGGACGCCACGGGTGTGCAGGGCGCCCAGCGCGCCGGTGAGGGCTCGGGGCTCCGCCTTGCCCGCGCGCGCGGCGGGGACGAGGACCGCGTCCCCGGCGGTGACGCAGTCCCTGCCCATGCTCGCGAGTACGGCGTCGGGGCCGACTTCGAGGAAGGTGCGCACCCCCGCCGCTTCCAGCGCGCGCATGCCCGCCAGGAACCGCACCCCTTCGCGGGCGTGGCGGACCCAGTAGTCGGGGTGTGCCATCTCGGCGCCGTCAGCGACTCTGCCCAGCACATTCGAGACGACAGGGATGTGCGGAGCGCGGTAGGTGATGCCTGCGGCCACCTCGCGGAACCGCGCGAGCATCGGTTCCATGTGGGGCGAGTGGAAGGCGTGGCTGACCCGCAGCCGCTTGGTCCTGCGGCCCCTGGCCCGCCAGCTCTCGGCGAGCGCCACGACCGCGTCCTCGTCGCCCGACAGGACGAGCGACGACGGCCCGTTGACGGCGGCGATCTCCACCCGCCCCGCGAACGGGCCGAGTTCGGCGGCGACCTCCTCCTCCGCCGCCTGCACGGAGACCATCGCGCCGCCGGGGGGCAGGTCCTGCATGAGCGTGCCCCGGGCCGCCACCAGCGCGGCCGCGTCGGCGAGCGAGAGCATCCCCGAGACGTGGGCGGCGGCGAGTTCCCCCACCGAGTGCCCGAGCAGGAAGCCGGGGGCGAGGTCCCAGGACTCCAGGAGCCGGAAGAGCGCGGTCTCGTAGGCGAACAGCGCCGGCTGGGTGTTCCCCGTCAGGTCGAGCGCCCGCGGGTCAGCGACACTGCCGGGGTCGAGCACGAGGTCGCGCACCGAGCCCGCCAGGTGGCGGTCGAGTTCCGTGCAGGCGGCGTCGAAGGCTTCGGCGAAGACGGGGAAGTTCCGGTGCAGGGCACGGCCCATGCCCGGGTACTGACTGCCCTGACCCGTGAAGAGGAACGCGAGCCCGCCCGCGGCGCCCGGCCGCGAGTCCGCCGAGGCGGCCTGCCGGGCGAGCGCGTCGACGAGTCCGTCGCGGTCGCGCGCGCTCAGTGCCGCCCGGTGCGCGAAATGGGTACGCCCGACCGCGAGCGTGTGCGCGAGGTCGTCGAGGTCGGTCCCGGGATGCGCTTCGATGTGCTGCCGCAGCCGCGCGGCCTGGTCCCGCAGCGCGCCCGCGCTCCGTCCCGAGAGCAGTACGGGCAGGGGTACGGGGTCGGGGCGGGTGCCCGCGTCCTTCCTGGGGCCCTCGCTGAGCACCACGTGGCAGTTGGTGCCGCCCATGCCGAAGGAGCTGACCCCGGCGGTCAGGGGCCGTTCACCGGGCGCCGCGAGCGGCAGCAGCGTGTCGTTGACCCGGAGCCGGAGCGTGTCCAGCGCGATGGCCGGGTTCGGTGCGGTGAAGTGCAGGCTCGGCGCGAGCGTCCGCTCGCGCAGGCACAGGATCGCCTTGAGGAGGCCGGCGATCCCGGCCGCGCCTTCGAGGTGGCCGATGTTGGTCTTGACCGAGCCGACGAGCAGCGGGCTCCCCGGGTCACGGCCGTGGCCGAGCACCGCGCCGAGCGCGGCGGCCTCGATGGGGTCACCGACCGGCGTACCTGTGCCGTGGAGTTCCACGAAGTCGACATCGGCGGGCGTGACGCCCGCCTCCCGGCAGGCTCGCCGCAGGACGTCCTCCTGCGCGAGGCCGCGGGGCGCGGTGAGGGTGTCCCCGCCGCCGTCGTTGTTGACCGCGCTGCCCCGGATCACCGCGTGCACGGTGTCGTTGTCGGCGAGCGCCTGGTCGAGCGGCTTGAGTACGACGAACCCACCGCCCTCGCCGCGGACATAGCCGTTGGCCCCGGCGTCGAAGGTGCGGGCCAGGCCGTCCGGCGAGAGCGCGCCGAAGCGTTCGGCGACGGTGAAGCCGTCCGCGGTCAGGTTCAGGCTCACCCCGCCCGCAAGCGCCACGTGGGACTCACCGCGGCGCAGGCTCTCGCAGGCGAGGTGGACGGCGACGAGGGCGGAGGACTGCCCCGAGTCCACCACGATGCTCGGGCCGCGCAGCTTGAGGAAGTAGGAGAGGCGGTTGGCGATGATCCCCCGGCTGAGCCCCGTGATGGAGGTGTGGGTGACCGCCTCCTCGCCCGCCGCGTGCGCGAGCTTGGCGTAGTCGTCCCAGATCGCCCCGACGAACACGCCCGCGTCCGACTCGCTCAGCGCACCGGGCACGATTCCCGCGTACTCCAGGGCCTCCCAGGCGAGTTCCAGAGCCAGGCGCTGCTGCGGGTCGATCCCCGCGGCCTCCCGGGGCGAGATCCCGAAGAAGGCGGGGTCGAACTCGTCCACCCGGTCCAGGAACCCGCCCCGCAGTTCGCGCCCCGCGCCCGAGAACTCCGGGCGGCCGGCAGGTGGCGCGCCGACCGCGTCCGTTCCGCTCGTCAGCAGCCGCAGGAAGGCATCCGGGTCCGGTGCCCCCGGCAGGCGGCAGGCGAGGCCCACCACGGCGATGGGCTTTCCCCGCGCCGCCCCCGCGACCGCGTCGACGCCGGCTTCGATGCTCATGTCTTCCTCTCCGGTCCGTTCATGCCAGGGGATTTCTTGCCAGGGGTCTCTTGCCGGGGTCAGCCGTAGGTGTGGAAGCCGCGCCCGGACTTGCGCCCCAGGAATCCGCCCTCGACCATCCGGACGAGGAGCGGCGGCGGCGCGTACAGCGGCTCCTTGAACTCCTCGTAGAGCGCGTCGCCCACCGAGGCCACGACGTCGAGGCCGATCAGGTCGGCGAGTTGCAAGGGCCCCATCGGGTGCGAGCAGCCGAGGATCATGGCCCGGTCGATCACCTCGGCCGTGGCGAAGCCGCTCTCCAGCATCCGCACCGCCGCGAGCAGGTAGGGGACGAGCAGGGCGTTGACCACGAAACCGGTGCGGTCGTGCGAGCGCACCGGCACCTTGCCGAGCGTTCCCGTCACGAACTCCTCGGCCCGGTCGGTCACGTCGTCGGCGGTGTGCAGCGAGGTGATCAGCTCGACGAGGGGCAGCACAGGGGCAGGGCTGAAGAAGTGGATGCCCATGACGTGCTCGGGGCGGTCGGTGGCCCGCGCGAGCCGCATGATCGGCAGCGAGGAGGTGTTGGTCGCGAGGATCGCCTCCGGGTCCTCGACGATCTTGCTGAGCGCGGCGAACACGTCCGCCTTCGTCGCCTCGTCCTCCTTGACCGACTCGATGACGAGCTGCCGGTCGCCGAGGTCCACGAGATCGGTCGTGAACGCGATCCGCCCCAGCGCCTCGTCGCGCTCCCGCTCGGTGACCTTGCCCTTGCGCACCGCCCGGTCCAGTGAGCCCACGACGCGCCTGCGGCCCGTTTCGAGCGAGGCCGGACGGGAGACGGCGACCCGGACATCGAGTCCGGCCTTCGCGCACACCTCGGCGATGCCGGTGCCCATGAGGCCGCTGCCGACGACGCCCACGCGTGTGATGGCGGCGGTCATGCCGTCACCGCCCAGCGCAGCAGCCCGGCCCCGATGGCCATCCCGCCACCGAAACCGCCGAGCAGGACGACATCGCCGGGGGCGAGGTGCCCCGCCCTGTGGGCATCGTCGAGGGTGAGGGCCACCGAGGCGCTGCCGACGTTGCCGTACGTGTCGAGCGTGCGATGGGTCCGTGCTCCGCCGAGTCCGCAGGCGTCGACGATCTCCTGGAGCATGACGCCGTTGGGCTGGTGCGGGACGAAGTGGTGCACGGCGGAGAGCGGGACGCCGGTGCGTCCGGCGAGCTTCTCCAGGGCGGGCGGCAGGTTCTCCAGGACGAAATCGCGTACGCCACGCCCCTCCATCTTCACGAAGTGGCCGCCCTCGGCGACGGTCCGCGCGGACGGCGGGACCCGGCTGCCACCCGCGTCGATACGGATCAGGCCGTGGGCGTCGCCGCGCCCGGCGAGTTCGAAGTCGACGAAGCCGTAGCCGTCGTCGGTCGGCCCCACCACGGCCGCGCCCGCCCCGTCCGCCATGAGCACGGCGGTGCGCCGGTCGGTGACGTCGATGAAGCGGCTGTAGACCTCGGCCGCGATGACGAGGGCGTGGCTGCCCGGTTTCTGTGCGACGAGGCTGCGGGCGACGGCGAGGGCGTAGACGAATCCGCTGCACACCACGTTGAGGTCCATGCAGGCGGCTTCGTAGGCGCCGAGCTGGTGTTGGACGAGGTGGGCGGTGGGGGGTTGGGGGTGGTCGGGTGTGGAGGTGGACACGAGGAGGAAGTCGATGTCCTCGGGGCGGAGTCCGGCGTGTTGGAGTGCGTCGGCCCCGGCGTGTGCGGCGAGGTCGGACGTGGCTTCGTCGGGTGCGGCGTAGCGGCGGCTGCGTATGCGGGTCTTGCGCTCGATCCATTCGGGTGTCATCCACGGGTCGGCGGCCCGTACCCGCTCGGCGACCTCCTCGTTGCTCACCTCCTGCTTCGGTACGTACGAACCCGTGCCCAGGATTCCGATGGACGTGCTCGCTGTGGTCGCCACAGATCAGCCTTTCGCTGGGGATTTTCCCGAAGAAGACGGCCCGGGCCGCACAGCCCGGACGTGAGGGACGGATTCAGGGCTGCCGCAGGGGATTGAGACGCTTTTCGCCGATGCGTTCGCGCGTTTCCGGGTCGGTGACTCCGAGGCCCTCTTTCGGTGCCATGCACAGGACGCCGACCTTTCCGGTGTGCCGGTTCTGCTGGACGAGGCGCGCGGCGTCGCCCACTTCGGCCAGGGGATACACCGAGGAAAGGGCCGGGACGAGTTTCCCGAGTGCGAAGAGCCGATTGCACTCGGTCTTCTCCTGGAGATTCGCCACGTGACTGCCGATGATGCGTTTGAGGTTCATCCACAGGTAGCGGTTGTCGAACTCGTGCTGGTATCCGGTGCTTGATCCGCAGGTGACGACGGTGCCGCCGCGTCGTACGACGAAGACGGAAATGCCGAAGGTGGCTCGTCCGATGTAGTCGAATGCGACGTGGGGGTCCTCGCCGACTTCGCGGCGGATGACGCGGCCGAGGCGTTTGCCCGCTTCGACGGCGGTGGTGGCGTCGCCGAGTCCGATTTCGGAGCGGTCGATGACGACGTCGCAGCCGAGTTCTCTGACGAGGGCGGCCTTCTCGGGTGAGCTGACGACGCCGACGGCGATGCCGCCCGCGTTGCGGACGAGTTGTACGGCGAAGGCCCCGAGTCCGCCTGCCGCGCCCCAGATGAGCACGACGTCGCCCTGCTTGATCCTGGCCCCGTGCTCGCCCACCAGCATCCGGTACGACGTACCGGCGCACAGCGTGATGGAGGCGGCTTCCTCCCAGGTCAGATGTGCGGGCTTGGGAAGCAGCTGGGTCGCCCGGACCACCGCGTAGTGCGCCAGGCCACCGAAGTTCGTCTCGAACCCCCAGGCCAGCTGGCTGGTGCTCATCATGCCGTCCGCGTGGGTGGCGGGGTCCTCGGGATCGACGTACGCGCCACTCATGACGACGTGGTCCCCGGCCTTCCAGCGGCGTACTCCCGTGCCGGTCCGGACGACGACCCCGGCAGCGTCGGAGCCGACGACGTGGTAGGGCTGGTCGTGGCGTTTGTCGAATCCGCCTTTGCGTCCGAGGCGTGCGAGGAATTCGAAGGTGGGGAGTGGTTCGAACATCGCCGACCACACCGTGTTGTAGTTGATGGAGCTGGCCATCACGGCGACGAGAACCTCGTCCGGGGCCAGCTCGGGCATGGCCACCGGGCCGACCCGCAGGGAACGGCGGACGTCCTTGTCCGTTTCCCCGGCGAACATTTCCACATCGGTCACCCGCAAATGCGCCGCTTCGTACTCCGATGGCACCGGAGCACTCAACAGCTCATCCGCCGAAGCACCGGAAAGAACCGCTTCGGACAACGAATCCACGATGATCCCTCTTCGCACAGTCGAAGTTGATGAAAAAACCCTAGGGGCCGCTTCTGGAGGGACCAACCCTTAATGCCCCCTATTCGACCGCGCGGCACCCCTACCAGCGCAGCAGTCCGGCGCCGATCGCCATTCCCCCGCCGAATGCGGCGAGCAGGACGAGATCACCGGCGGCGAGGTGCCCGGCGCGGTGGGCGTCGTCGAGGGTCACGGCGACCGAGGCGCTGCCGACATTCGCGTAGTCGGGCAGCGTCAGATGGGTCCGTGCTCCGCCGAGTCCGCAGGCGTCGACGATCTCCTGGAGCATGACGCCGTTGGGCTGGTGCGGCACGAAGTGGTGCACGGCGGAGAGCGGGACGCCGGTGCGTCCGGCGAGCTGCTCCAGGGCGGGCGGCAGGTTCTCCATGACGAAGTCGCGCACCTCGCGGCCCTCCATCCGGAACAGGTGGCCGCCCTCGGCGACGGTCCGCGCGGACGGCGGCGTCCGGCTGCCGCCCGCGTCGACGCGGACCAGCCGGTGGGCCGCGCCGCGTCCGGCCAGTGCGAAGTCGAGGAAACCCGAGCCCCGCGCGACGCCACCGACCACGGCGGCACCTGCTCCGTCCCCGAACAGCACGGCGGTGCGCCGGTCGGTGAAGTCCAGGATGCGGCTGTACACGTCGGCCGCGATGACGAGGGCGTGGCTGCCTGGTTTCTGTGCGACGAGGCTGCGGGCGACGGCGAGGGCGTAGACGAATCCGCTGCACACCACGTTGAGGTCCATGCAGGCGGCTTCGTAGGCGCCGAGCTGGTGTTGGACGAGGTGGGCGGTGGGGGGTTGGGGGTGGTCGGGTGTGGAGGTGGACACGAGGAGGAAGTCGATGTCCTCGGGGCGGAGTCCGGCGTGTTGGAGTGCGTCGGCCCCGGCGTGTGCGGCGAGGTCGGATGTCGCTTCGTCGGGTGCGGCGTAGCGGCGGCTGCGTATGCGGGTCTTGCGCTCGATCCATTCGGGTGTCATCCACGGGTCGGCGGCCCGTACCCGCTCGGCGACCTCCTCGTTGCTCACCTCCTGCTTCGGTACGTACGAACCCGTGCCCAGGATTCCGATCGACTGCATGACGTACCCACCCGTCGGTGAAGAGAACGAATGCCGGGGTCAGAGGACCGGACGCAGGGGATTGAGGTGCCTCTCGCCGATGCGTTCGCGCGTTTCCGGGTCGGTGACTCCGAGGCCCTCTTTCGGTGCCATGCACAGGACGCCGACCTTTCCGGTGTGCCGGTTCTGCTGGACGAGGCGCGCGGCGTCGCCCACTTCGGCCAGGGGATACACCGAGGAAAGGGCCGGGACGAGTTTCCCGAGTGCGAAGAGCCGATTGCACTCGGTCTTCTCCTGGAGATTCGCCACGTGACTGCCGATGATGCGTTTGAGGTTCATCCACAGGTAGCGGTTGTCGAACTCGTGCTGGTATCCGGTGCTTGATCCGCAGGTGACGACGGTGCCGCCGCGTCGTACGACGAAGACGGAAATGCCGAAGGTGGCTCGTCCGATGTAGTCGAATGCGACGTGGGGGTCCTCGCCGACTTCGCGGCGGATGACGCGGCCGAGGCGTTTGCCCGCTTCGACGGCGGTGGTGGCGTCGCCGAGTCCGATTTCGGAGCGGTCGATGACGACGTCGCAGCCGAGTTCTCTGACGAGGGCGGCCTTCTCGGGTGAGCTGACGACGCCGACGGCGATGCCGCCCGCGTTGCGGACGAGTTGTACGGCGAAGGCCCCGAGTCCGCCTGCCGCGCCCCAGATGAGCACGACGTCGCCCTGCTTGATCCTGGCCCCGTGCTCGCCCACCAGCATCCGGTACGACGTACCGGCGCACAGCGTGATGGAGGCGGCTTCCTCCCAGGTCAGATGTGCGGGCTTGGGAAGCAGCTGGGTCGCCCGGACCACCGCGTAGTGCGCCAGGCCACCGAAGTTCGTCTCGAACCCCCAGGCCAGCTGGCTGGTGCTCATCATGCCGTCCGCGTGGGTGGCGGGGTCCTCGGGATCGACGTACGCGCCACTCATGACGACGTGGTCCCCGGCCTTCCAGCGGCGTACTCCCGTGCCGGTCCGGACGACGACCCCGGCAGCGTCGGAGCCGACGACGTGGTAGGGCTGGTCGTGGCGTTTGTCGAATCCGCCTTTGCGTCCGAGGCGTGCGAGGAATTCGAAGGTGGGGAGTGGTTCGAACATCGCCGACCACACCGTGTTGTAGTTGATGGAGCTGGCCATCACGGCGACGAGAACCTCGTCCGGGGCCAGCTCGGGCATGGCCACCGGGCCGACCCGCAGGGAACGGCGGACGTCCTTGTCCGTTTCCCCGGCGAACATTTCCACATCGGTCACCCGCAAATGCGCCGCTTCGTACTCCGATGGCACCGGAGCACTCAACAGCTCATCCGCCGAAGCACCGGAAAGAACCGCTTCGGACAACGAATCCACGATGATCCCTCTTCGCACAGTCGAAGTTGATGAAAAAACCCTAGGGGCCGCTTCTGGAGGGACCAACCCTTAATGCCCCCTATTCGACCGCGCGGCACCCCTACCAGCGCAGCAGTCCGGCGCCGATCGCCATTCCCCCGCCGAATGCGGCGAGCAGGACGAGATCACCGGCGGCGAGGTGCCCGGCGCGGTGGGCGTCGTCGAGGGTCACGGCGACCGAGGCGCTGCCGACATTCGCGTAGTCGGGCAGCGTCAGATGGGTCCGTGCTCCGCCGAGTCCGCAGGCGTCGACGATCTCCTGGAGCATGACGCCGTTGGGCTGGTGCGGCACGAAGTGGTGCACGGCGGAGAGCGGGACGCCGGTGCGTCCGGCGAGCTGCTCCAGGGCGGGCGGCAGGTTCTCCATGACGAAGTCGCGCACCTCGCGGCCCTCCATCCGGAACAGGTGGCCGCCCTCGGCGACGGTCCGCGCGGACGGCGGCGTCCGGCTGCCGCCCGCGTCGACGCGGACCAGCCGGTGGGCCGCGCCGCGTCCGGCCAGTGCGAAGTCGAGGAAACCCGAGCCCCGCGCGACGCCACCGACCACGGCGGCACCTGCTCCGTCCCCGAACAGCACGGCGGTGCGCCGGTCGGTGAAGTCCAGGATGCGGCTGTACACGTCGGCCGCGATGACGAGGGCGTGGCTGCCTGGTTTCTGTGCGACGAGGCTGCGGGCGACGGCGAGGGCGTAGACGAATCCGCTGCACACCACGTTGAGGTCCATGCAGGCGGCTTCGTAGGCGCCGAGCTGGTGTTGGACGAGGTGGGCGGTGGGGGGTTGGGGGTGGTCGGGTGTGGAGGTGGACACGAGGAGGAAGTCGATGTCCTCGGGGCGGAGTCCGGCGTGTTGGAGTGCGTCGGCCCCGGCGTGTGCGGCGAGGTCGGATGTCGCTTCGTCGGGTGCGGCGTAGCGGCGGCTGCGTATGCGGGTCTTGCGCTCGATCCATTCGGGTGTCATCCACGGGTCGGCGGCCCGTACCCGCTCGGCGACCTCCTCGTTGCTCACCTCCTGCTTCGGTACGTACGAACCCGTGCCCAGGATTCCGATCGACTGCATGACGTACCCACCCGTCGGTGAAGAGAACGAATGCCGGGGTCAGAGGACCGGACGCAGGGGATTGAGGTGCCTCTCGCCGATGCGTTCGCGCGTTTCCGGGTCGGTGACTCCGAGGCCCTCTTTCGGTGCCATGCACAGGACGCCGACCTTTCCGGTGTGCCGGTTCTGCTGGACGAGGCGCGCGGCGTCGCCCACTTCGGCCAGGGGATACACCGAGGAAAGGGCCGGGACGAGTTTCCCGAGTGCGAAGAGCCGATTGCACTCGGTCTTCTCCTGGAGATTCGCCACGTGACTGCCGATGATGCGTTTGAGGTTCATCCACAGGTAGCGGTTGTCGAACTCGTGCTGGTATCCGGTGCTTGATCCGCAGGTGACGACGGTGCCGCCGCGTCGTACGACGAAGACGGAAATGCCGAAGGTGGCTCGTCCGATGTAGTCGAATGCGACGTGGGGGTCCTCGCCGACTTCGCGGCGGATGACGCGGCCGAGGCGTTTGCCCGCTTCGACGGCGGTGGTGGCGTCGCCGAGTCCGATTTCGGAGCGGTCGATGACGACGTCGCAGCCGAGTTCTCTGACGAGGGCGGCCTTCTCGGGTGAGCTGACGACGCCGACGGCGATGCCGCCCGCGTTGCGGACGAGTTGTACGGCGAAGGCCCCGAGTCCGCCTGCCGCGCCCCAGATGAGCACGACGTCGCCCTGCTTGATCCTGGCCCCGTGCTCGCCCACCAGCATCCGGTACGACGTACCGGCGCACAGCGTGATGGAGGCGGCTTCCTCCCAGGTCAGATGTGCGGGCTTGGGAAGCAGCTGGGTCGCCCGGACCACCGCGTAGTGCGCCAGGCCACCGAAGTTCGTCTCGAACCCCCAGGCCAGCTGGCTGGTGCTCATCATGCCGTCCGCGTGGGTGGCGGGGTCCTCGGGATCGACGTACGCGCCACTCATGACGACGTGGTCCCCGGCCTTCCAGCGGCGTACTCCCGTGCCGGTCCGGACGACGACCCCGGCAGCGTCGGAGCCGACGACGTGGTAGGGCTGGTCGTGGCGTTTGTCGAATCCGCCTTTGCGTCCGAGGCGTGCGAGGAATTCGAAGGTGGGGAGTGGTTCGAACATCGCCGACCACACCGTGTTGTAGTTGATGGAGCTGGCCATCACGGCGACGAGAACCTCGTCCGGGGCCAGCTCGGGCATGGCCACCGGGCCGACCCGCAGGGAACGGCGGACGTCCTTGTCCGTTTCCCCGGCGAACATTTCCACATCGGTCACCCGCAAATGCGCCGCTTCGTACTCCGATGGCACCGGAGCACTCAACAGCTCATCCGCCGAAGCACCGGAAAGAACCGCTTCGGACAACGAATCCACGATGATCCCTCTTCGCACAGTCGAAGTTGATGAAAAAACCCTAGGGGCCGCTTCTGGAGGGACCAACCCTTAATGCCCCCTATTCGACCGCGCGGCACCCCTACCAGCGCAGCAGTCCGGCGCCGATCGCCATTCCCCCGCCGAATGCGGCGAGCAGGACGAGATCACCGGCGGCGAGGTGCCCGGCGCGGTGGGCGTCGTCGAGGGTCACGGCGACCGAGGCGCTGCCGACATTCGCGTAGTCGGGCAGCGTCAGATGGGTCCGTGCTCCGCCGAGTCCGCAGGCGTCGACGATCTCCTGGAGCATGACGCCGTTGGGCTGGTGCGGCACGAAGTGGTGCACGGCGGAGAGCGGGACGCCGGTGCGTCCGGCGAGCTGCTCCAGGGCGGGCGGCAGGTTCTCCATGACGAAGTCGCGCACCTCGCGGCCCTCCATCCGGAACAGGTGGCCGCCCTCGGCGACGGTCCGCGCGGACGGCGGCGTCCGGCTGCCGCCCGCGTCGACGCGGACCAGCCGGTGGGCCGCGCCGCGTCCGGCCAGTGCGAAGTCGAGGAAACCCGAGCCCCGCGCGACGCCACCGACCACGGCGGCACCTGCTCCGTCCCCGAACAGCACGGCGGTGCGCCGGTCGGTGAAGTCCAGGATGCGGCTGTACACGTCGGCCGCGATGACGAGGGCGTGGCTGCCTGGTTTCTGTGCGACGAGGCTGCGGGCGACGGCGAGGGCGTAGACGAATCCGCTGCACACCACGTTGAGGTCCATGCAGGCGGCTTCGTAGGCGCCGAGCTGGTGTTGGACGAGGTGGGCGGTGGGGGGTTGGGGGTGGTCGGGTGTGGAGGTGGACACGAGGAGGAAGTCGATGTCCTCGGGGCGGAGTCCGGCGTGTTGGAGTGCGTCGGCCCCGGCGTGTGCGGCGAGGTCGGATGTCGCTTCGTCGGGTGCGGCGTAGCGGCGGCTGCGTATGCGGGTCTTGCGCTCGATCCATTCGGGTGTCATCCACGGGTCGGCGGCCCGTACCCGCTCGGCGACCTCCTCGTTGCTCACCTCCTGCTTCGGTACGTACGAACCCGTGCCCAGGATTCCGATCGACTGCATGACGTACCCACCCGTCGGTGAAGAGAACGAATGCCGGGGTCAGAGGACCGGACGCAGGGGATTGAGGTGCCTCTCGCCGATGCGTTCGCGCGTTTCCGGGTCGGTGACTCCGAGGCCCTCTTTCGGTGCCATGCACAGGACGCCGACCTTTCCGGTGTGCCGGTTCTGCTGGACGAGGCGCGCGGCGTCGCCCACTTCGGCCAGGGGATACACCGAGGAAAGGGCCGGGACGAGTTTCCCGAGTGCGAAGAGCCGATTGCACTCGGTCTTCTCCTGGAGATTCGCCACGTGACTGCCGATGATGCGTTTGAGGTTCATCCACAGGTAGCGGTTGTCGAACTCGTGCTGGTATCCGGTGCTTGATCCGCAGGTGACGACGGTGCCGCCGCGTCGTACGACGAAGACGGAAATGCCGAAGGTGGCTCGTCCGATGTAGTCGAATGCGACGTGGGGGTCCTCGCCGACTTCGCGGCGGATGACGCGGCCGAGGCGTTTGCCCGCTTCGACGGCGGTGGTGGCGTCGCCGAGTCCGATTTCGGAGCGGTCGATGACGACGTCGCAGCCGAGTTCTCTGACGAGGGCGGCCTTCTCGGGTGAGCTGACGACGCCGACGGCGATGCCGCCCGCGTTGCGGACGAGTTGTACGGCGAAGGCCCCGAGTCCGCCTGCCGCGCCCCAGATGAGCACGACGTCGCCCTGCTTGATCCTGGCCCCGTGCTCGCCCACCAGCATCCGGTACGACGTACCGGCGCACAGCGTGATGGAGGCGGCTTCCTCCCAGGTCAGATGTGCGGGCTTGGGAAGCAGCTGGGTCGCCCGGACCACCGCGTAGTGCGCCAGGGCGCCGAAGTTCGTCTCGTAGCCCCAGATGCGCTGACCGGCTCCGAGCATGCCGTCGGCGTGCGTGGCCGGCTCCTCGGCGTCGGAGGAGACGCAGCTCATGACGACGTGGTCCCCGGCCTTCCAGCGGCGTACTCCCGTGCCGGTGCGGACGACGACCCCTGCGGCGTCGGAGCCGACGACGTGGTAGGGCTGGTCGTGGCGTTTGTCGAATCCGCCTTTGCGTCCGAGGCGTGCGAGGAATTCGAAGGTGGGGAGTGGTTCGAACATCGCCGACCACACCGTGTTGTAGTTGATGGAGCTGGCCATCACGGCGACGAGAACCTCGTCCGGGGCCAGCTCGGGCATGGCCACCGGGCCGACCCGCAGGGAACGGCGGACGTCCTTGTCCGTTTCCCCGGCGAACATTTCCACATCGGTCACCCGCAAATGCGCCGCTTCGTACTCCGATGGCACCGGAGCACTCAACAGCTCATCCGCCGAAGCACCGGAAAGAACCGCTTCGGACAACGAATCCACGAAAGCCTCCATTACTGTGCGTGCCGCGGCCCCCGTTGCTGGGAGTACCGCGGCACAAGGCCAGGAAGTCGGTCTCACTCTAGAAAGCCGTCGCCCCTACTCCCAACCCCAGGAATGGCGTGCGGCACCCCTAATCTGAGGCCCGTTCGGGACCTGCCCGGGACTTGCGCGGGGCGCTTTCGCCGGGCGCGGAGCCGCACGGTCCAGCGGCGTCGCCGTCACGGTCACCGTCGCGCGAAGGCCCAGGTGGTGGGCCGGGCGGAGGTGCGGGCGGAGGCCCGGGTGGCCCGGGTGGTGGTCCGCGTGACGATCCGGGTGGTGGGCCGGGCAGGCGTACGAGCCGTGGCCTGAACGGCGGTCAAGAGACCTGCGGGCGCGAGGGGTAGGGGCGTAGGGGGTGAAACGCCCCCGCGCGCCTGCCTAGACTTCGGGAGTGGACATGTCGAACTCCGAGACGGGCCTGTGGCTGCGCCGCTTCAGCGAGAGCCCGGCAGGCGCCCCGCCGCTGATCTGCTTTCCGCACGCGGGCGGCGCCGCCAGCTCTTTCGTCTCGCTGTCGCGCGCGCTCGCGCCCCACGCCGAGGTGCTGGCCGTCCAGTACCCGGGCAGGCAGGACAGATACAGGGAACGCACTGTCGCGAGCATCTCCGGACTCGCTGACGCCGTGGTCCGCGCGTTGGGGCCCGATCTCCCGGCGGGCTGCGCGTTCTTCGGCCACAGCATGGGTGCGGCGGTCGCCTTCGAGGTCGCCCGCCGCTACGAAAGCCGCCCCGGGGCGAAGGGGCCTGTTCACCTTTACCTGTCCGCGTGCAGGGCGCCCTTCCTGCGCGAGACCGACACGTTCCGCCCGCGCGAGGACGGCGAGATCCTGGCGGAACTGCGGCAGTTGAGCGGAACGGCGCAGGCGATCCTCGCCGATGCGGAGGTGCTCGGCATGGCGCTGCCCGCCCTGCGGGCCGACTACCGGGCGATCGACGCCTACCGCGCCCCGCGCGAGGCCCGGGTGGACTGCCCGTTCACGGTGCTCGTCGGCGACGCCGACCCGATCGTCCCGGTCCACGACGCGGCCGCATGGCGAGCGCATTCGCGGGCCGGGACAGAGGTGACCGTCTTCGAAGGCGGCCACTTCTACCTGGACGGACACACCGAAGCGCTGGCCGCCCTCATCCGGGCACGCACCCCGGCGGACCGCCCGACCGCCTGATGTCCGCCCCCGGACGGCGAAGCGGAGCGGGCGGGCGCGAGCACCCGTAGGGCCGGTGCGTCCATGCGCGGCCCATGCGCGGCCCACGCGCGAATGCGCCCCGCGCGGGCCGGGAGTCCGCCCGGGACCGCTCGGCACTCCGCAGGCGCCCGCGCGCCGTCGCCGAAAGACCCCGTGACCGAGGTCACGTCGCCCCCGGACCCGTACCCCGTGGACTTCCCGGCGTTCCCGGCACTACGTTCTAGACATGCCTGGACAGGTTCAGAAACATCACCGCATCGCCGAGGTGCTCGCCGCCGAGATCCGTTCCGGAGTGCACGGCAGGGGCAGCCGGCTGCCGGGGGAGCACACGCTCACCAAACGCTTCGGCGTCAGCAGGACCACGTTGCGGCAAGCACTGCGCACCCTCGGCGAGGAGGGGCTCATCGAGACCCACGCGGGCATCGGCTCGATCGTCACCTTCGACGGTACGCCGCTGGACCACCGGCTCGGCTGGGCGCACGCGCTCGCCGGGCAGTCCCGCGCCCTGCGCACCGAGGTCCTGCGCCTGGAAGAGGTGAGCGAGCCGCCGCTGGCCGCCGCGCTGGGCTGCGCGACGGACCGTTTCCTCGCCCTCGACCGCGTACGGCGCTTCGCCGAGGACGGCACCGCCGTCTCGCTGGAACGCAGCCGGGTCCCCGCCGTAGGCGCCGTGGCGGACATCCCCCGTACCGGCCTGCGCGAGAACTCGCTCAACCGCACGCTGATCGCTCTCGGCCGCGTCCCGCACTCCAGCGAGGGCACGGTCTCGGTGCGCGGCCTGTCCGCCGAGGACGCGACGCTCCTCGGCCGCACTCCCGGCGAACCCTTCCTCCACCTGTCCCAGGTCTACCGGGCCGCCGACGGCTCGCTCGTCGAGCGGGTCGTGAGCCTCCTCGACCCGGCCCACTTCGAACTGCACGTCCGTTCCACCTCCGGAGGCACCCCGTGACCCCGCCCCCCACTGCCGCTGTACTCGACCGCGCGCTCGGCGCCTACTACGGGCTCGCGCTCGGAGACGCCCTCGGGATGCCGACACAGGTGATGTCCCGCGCCGACGTCGCCCGCGTCTACGGGCACGTCACCGGTTTCGAACCGGCCCGCCCGGACAACCCCGTGAGCGCAGGGATGCCCGCGGGAGCGGTGACGGACGACACCGACCAGGCGGTCATCGTCGGCCGGCTCATCGACGAGGGCGAGGGCCGCATCGACCCGCTCCTCCTCGCCCGCGCACTCGTGGAGTGGGAGGACGGGATGCGGGCCAAGGGCTCGCTCGACCTCCTCGGCCCCTCCACCAAGGCCGCCCTGGAGGCCGTGCAGCGCGGCGTCTCGCCCGCCGAGGCCGGGCGCAACGGCTCGACCAACGGTGCCGCCATGCGCGTCACCCCCGTCGGCATCGCCTTCCGCGCCGAGCCGCTCGACGCCTTCCTCGACCACGTCGTCGAGTCCTGCCAGGTGACGCACGACACGACGGTGGGCATCGCGGGTGCCGCCGCCGTCGCCGCCGCAGTGAGCCGGGGCATCGACGGTGGCACCCTGGACGACGCGGTCGAGGCCGCGGTCACCGCCGCGCGCGCCGGTGCCGGGCGTGGCCACTGGATCGCGGGCGCCGACATCGCCACCAGGATCACGTGGGCGTACGACCTCGCGCGGAGCCTGGACGAGGCGACGGCGCTCGACCGCGTCACCGATCTCGTCGGGACGAGCGTGGCGAGCCAGGAGTCCGTCCCGGCCGCCTTCGCCGTCCTCGCCCTCACCGGCGGCGACCCGTGGCGCACCGCGCTGACCGCGGCGAACCTCGGTGGCGACAGCGACACGATCGCCGCCATAGCGGGCGCGATCGCTGGCTCCGTCCACGGGTTCGCGGCACTCCCCGCCGAGGCCGTGCGCACGCTGCGGGAGGTCAACTCCCTCGACCTCGAACCCCTGACGGCCCGCCTCCTCCGCTTCCGCTGACCTCGTCCCCGCACCCGTACGCCTCGCGCACCATCCCGTCCCCCCCGCACCCGCACTCCTTCCGCTCCACCCCGTCCCCACCGCACCACCACACCGCAAGGAGGTCCGTCATGAACGACTCGAAGGCGAGCGCTCAGGTCGGTACCGTCGAGACGCGCGGCATCGAGCCCGTGCCCGACAACGAGCGGCACGGCCACGCGAGCCAGATGTTCTGGACGTGGTTCGCCGCCAACATCTCCCTCCTCGGGCTCCCGCTCGGCGCGACACTCGTCGCCTTCAGGGGCCTCAACATCTGGCAGGCGATGCTTGTCGCGCTCATCGGCTCCTTCGGCTCCTTCGCCCTCGTCGGCGTCCTGAGCCTGGCCGGAAAGCGCGGCGGCGCCCCCGCCCTCACGCTCTCGCGCGCCGTCTTCGGCCAGCGCGGCAACACCGGGCCCACGCTCATCAGCTGGCTCAGCAGGGTCGGCTGGGAGACGATCACCACGACGACCGCCGCCTTCGCGCTGCTCGCCCTGCTCAAGCAGGTCTTCGGCGTCGAGCGCAACGACGTCCTCGTCGTGGTCTGCCTCCTCGTCTTCATCGCCTGCACGCTGCTCATCAGCGGCCTCGGGCACGCCACGATCATGTGGATCAACAAGTGGGCGACGGTCGCCTTCGGGCTCCTCAACCTCGTCGTGATCGGCTTCCTCGTGGACAGCGTGGACTGGCACAAGGTGACGAGCGCCCCGGCGGGGCCGCTCTCCGCCGTCATCGGCGGCATCGGCTTCATCGCGGCGGGCACCGGCATCGGCTGGGCGAACGCGGGCGCGGACTACGCCCGTTACCTGCCCCGTTCCGTTCCCGGCTCCCGCCTCGTGACCGCCTCCGCCTTCGGCGCGGGCATCCCGCTGCTCGTCCTCGTCTCGCTCGGCTCGCTGCTCTCCGCCGGTGACTCGACGCTCGCCACCGCCTCCGACCCGGTCGCCGCGATCAACGGGATGCTGCCCTCCTGGATGGCGATCCCGTACCTCATCGCGGCCTTCGGTGGCCTGCTCATGTCGAACCACCTCTCGACGTACTCCGCCGGGCTCACGATGATCACCCTCGGCGTGCGCGTGCCGCGTCCGCTCGCGGTCGGCATCGACGTCCTGCTGATGTTCCTCGGCGGCATCTACTTCATGCTCATCGCCGGTGACTTCTACGGGCCGTTCTCGACCTTCCTCACCCTGCTCGCCGTGCCGATCTCGGCCTGGGTCGGCATCGTGCTCGTCGACTCCGGGCGCGGGCGCCGCTACGACCCCGAGGCGCTCATGGCCCGGGGACGGGGCAGCCGCTACTGGTACACCGCCGGTTTCCGCCTGCCCGCCGTCGCCGCCTGGGTCCTCGCCATCGTGGTGGGCCTGCTCTTCACCGAGGCGTCCACGAGCGCCGACGACGTGTGGTTCGCCGGGCCCTTCGCGCACACCTGGCTCGGCACCAACGGCCTCGGCTGGGCGCTCGCCATCGCGACAGGTGCCCTCGCCTACGTGCTCGGCGCCCCGAAGGGCCCGCGCGCGCAGGAGACCTCCGCGGCCGACGACGAGGCCGGTTCCCCCGCCACGAGCCCGCGTGAGGCCCTGCGATGAGCCGCCGCCTCGTCCTGCTCGGCAACGTCATCGCCGACCTCGTCCTCGACGTGCCCGCCCTGCCCGAGCGCGGCGGCGACGTCGTCGCCACCGGCGGCGGCCTGACCGCGGGCGGCGGCTTCAACACGCTCGTCGCCGCCCGCCGCCTCGGCACCCCCGCCCTCTACGCGGGCCCGCACGGCACCGGGCCCTACGGAGACCTCGTCCGCGCCGCCCTCGCCCGCGAGGACGTCACGACCGTCCTGCCCGCGCGCCCCGGCACGGACACCGGCTTCACCGTCGCGCTCGTGGAGCCCGGCGAGCGCAGTTTCGTGACCCGCTTCGGCGTCGAGGACCTGCTCGACGCCGGGGACACCGCACGGATCGCCGCCGCCCTGCGCCCCGACGACCTGGTGATCCTCTCCGGCTACGCGCTCGCGCTGCCCACCGCCGGGCCGCTCCTCGCCGCGCTCGCGGCAGGACTGCCCACGGGGACGCTCCTCGCCCTGGACCCGGGCCCGCTCGTGGACACGATCCCCGACGCCGTCCTCGCGCCCGTGCTCGCGCGGACGGACTGGCTCAGCTGCAACGCGCGCGAGGCCGCGCTGCTCACGGGCGCGCAGGGCGAGGCGGCACTCCCCGCGCTGCGGGCCCGCCTGCGCCCCGAAGCCGGTGTCCTCGTCCGCGCCGACAAGGACGGCTGCCTCCTCGCGGCCCCCGGCGAGCCACCGCGCCACCTGCCCGGATTCCGTGTGGAGGCGGTGGACAGCAACGGCGCCGGGGACGCGCACGTCGGTGCCTTCCTCGCCCTCATCGGCCGGGGCCTGGCCGCCGCCGACGCGGCCCGCGCCGCCAACGCCGCCGCCGCGTACGCCGTCGCCAGGCGCGGTCCCGCCACCGCCCCGACCACGGCCGAACTCCTGGCCTTCCTCGGCCCCGACCCCCTCGCGGAGCGCCTGAGCGGCACCGCGTGAACACCGCCCCCGCCGCGCTCCTGTTCCTGTGAGGGAAAGGGAACGCGGCGGGGCGCGGTCGTGACTCACGGAGCCCGTACTCACGGAGTCCGTACGATCCCGTCGAACAGGTTGCCCACGAGGGCATCGGCGAAGCCCTCGTCCACGGGCTCGTCCGGGATGAGGAGACGGTGGTACACGGCTCCCCACAGCTGATCCACGAGCACCCGTACGTCGATGCCGCTCCGTATCTGGCCGGCCTCCTGCGCGCGGCGGAAGCGGTCGGTGGCGAGCTGCCGTCGTCCCGAGGAGTACAGCCGGCGGTATTCGGCGGCGAGGTCGGGGTCGGTCTGGGAGCGGCCGATGAGTTCGGTCAGCAGCCGTCCTGCCGGGGTCGTCGTCATCAGTTCGACGAAGTGGTGCAGTTGCGTGCCGACGTCGGCGCGCAGGTCGCCCGTGTCGGGGAAGGCGAGGGTGTCCTCGACGGCGTGGAAGTAGCCGTCGAGTGCCAGGGCGCCGACGGAGGGCCACCACTTGTGCAGCGTGGTCCTGCTCACGCCCGACTCGCGGGCGACGCGCTCGAAGGTGAGGGCGGCGAGCCCGTCGCCGAGCAGCAGGGCGCCCACGGCGCGCAGGACGTCGGCGCGCACTTCGTGCGCGGGGCGGCGTCCGCGTCCCCGGCGCTGGGAACCGATGGCGGGAACGGTGGGCTGGGTCGGCACCGCGGGACCTCCTTCGTTGGTGAGCGCGCTGACGCCCGTGCGGGAAGTCTAGGCGGGAGCGCTCGGGCGTCCTGTGCTCAGCTGATGGTGAGGCGGGCGATGCGCCCGTCGCGCAAGGTGAAGCTCATCGGCCCTGTGCCGTTGTAGCCGTCGCCGGTCACGGTGAGCGTGACGACGTGCTCGTCGGGGCCCTCGCCGGGAGCCAGCGAGACGACGTCGAAATGGCTGTGGACCCCGATGTTGTCGGTGCTGTCCCAGGAGCGGACGCCCTCGTGGCCGTGGAACTCGCGGCCCCAGTCGTTGAGGTAGGCGTCCGCCGTGAAGGCCGCGACGAAGGCGTCGGAGTCGCCGGTGTTGGTGGCGTCGACGAAGGCGCGGATGGCGTCGGGGAGCTGGGGATCGGTCATGGCGTGGAACTCCTTGTCCGGTGTGCGGCACGGCCGGGTGGCCGGTGCGGTCGGTGCCCGGTGGGGCGATGGTGGTGCTACGGGGTCACGGTGAGCAGGTCGGCGAGGCCGACGCGGTCGAGGAAGGCGCGCCGGACGCGGTCGGCGACGTCCGAGACCTCCGCCGAGCCGTCGTCCGCGGGGTCGATGTGGACCCGGTAGGGGCGCTCGCCGCGCGGCAGCGCGACGATACGGGCGATCTCGTCGGAGACGAGGGAGGCGTCGGCGCCCTCGGGCGCGAGGGCGGCGAGCTTCTCTGCCACCTGGTCCATCAGACCGGCGTAGTGCTCCTCGTAGGCCGCCTCCGCGGTGTGGTCGGCGGGGCGACCGGCGTGCGCGAAGTGACTGGTGCCGCTGGTGAACGAGCCGGGCACGACGATGGACGTCTCCACACCCCAGCGGGCCAGCTCCCCGGCGTAGGACACGGCGAGCGCGTCCATCCCGGCCTTCGCCGCGAAGTAGGGCGCCAGGTAGGGCGGGGTGCCGCCCTTCACGGAGGAGCTGGACACCCAGACGACGAGCCCGGCGCGCCGTGCGCGCATACCGGGGAGCACGGCCCGGTTGACCCGCTGGGTCGAGAGCACGTTGACGTCGTACAGCTCCGCGAGCTGCTCGGGCGTGAACGCCTCCGCCGGGCCGACGACCATGTGCCCCGCGTTGTGGACGAGGACGTCGACGCGACCGTGCTCGGCCGTGATCCGCCCGATCGCCGCGTCGACGGAGTCCTGGGAGCCGACGTCCAGCTCGATGGCGCGCAGGTCGACCCCGTGCGCGGCGGAGTAGTCGGCGGCGGCCTTGACCTGCGGCGCGTTGCGCCCGGTGGTGTGGCGCATGCCCGCGTAGACGGTGTCGCCCGCGTCGGCGACGGCCCGGGCGGTGAGGGCGCCGAAGCCGCTGGAGGCGCCGGTGATGACGACGATGTTGCCCATGTTCTTCTCCCTGGACCCGAAGGGGTGAGGTGCGGTGCCGAGTGGAGCGGGGGAGTGCGCGGGGACGGCTCAGGCGAGTCCGCCGTTGGTGAAGACGACCTGGCCGTTGACCCAGCGGGCGGGCCCGGCGAGGAAGGCGACGGTCTCGGCGATGTCCTCGGGGGTGCCGAGCCGTTCGAGCGGGACCGCCTTGGCCAGGTTGTCGATGGTCTGCTCGTCCTTGCCGTCCAGGAAGAGCGGTGTCGCGGTCGGGCCGGGTGCCACGGCGTTGACCGTGATGTCCCTGCCCCGCAGCTCGCGCGCGAGGATCAGCGACATGGCCTCCACGGCCGCCTTGCTGGCCGCGTAACCGGCGTACGAGGGGAACTTCGCGCGCGTGACCGAGGTCGAGAAGTTGATGAGCGCCCCGCCCGCCCGCAGCCGCCTGGCGGCCTGCTGCGAGACGACGAAGGTGCCGCGGATGTTGGTGCGGTGCATCCGGTCGAGTTCCGTGAGGTCCAGGTCGGCGACGGGCGAGAGCCGCATGATGCCGGCGGTGTTCACGACGACGTCGATGCCGCCGAAGGTGCTCTCCACGAGGTCGAACGCGGCGCGCATGGCCTCCTCGTCGGCGACGTCACCGCCGACGGCGAGCGCGGAGCCGCCCGCCGCCCCGACCTTCTCCACCAGGGCGTCCGCCTTCGCCTTGTTCCCCGCGTAGTGCACGGCGACCGCGTAGCCGTCGCTGATGAGCCGCTCGACGACGGCCTGGCCGATGCCGCCGGAACCGCCGGTCACGAGGGCGACGCGGGTCGTGGGAACGGTGGTGTTCATGGGAAGCCTCCAGCAGCCTCGATATGATCGCTGTGTTCATATAAGCAGCAAGTGAACAGCTTGTCCATATCTCCGGGCGGGGGCGTGCGGTTGATCACCGGTGCGTCCCGCGGTCCCGGTGCGGAGATCGCCGAAGCGGTTCCGGCGGCGGGACACCTGGGCGTGGCGACGGTGCGCAGGCCCGACGGGGTCGCCGCGCGGTTTCCCTGCGCGGGTGGCGACCTCGTCGGCCGGGACAGCCGTCGTCGAGCAGGTGCGGCGGGTCAGCGCCTTCCGCGCTGGCGACCCCGGCACCGTCTTCGCCCAGCTCCTCGCCGCCTGCGTGGACGACCCCGCCGGTGCGGCGCACGCCCGCGAGTACTTCCTCGACGGCCGCCGTGCCGTGATCACCGAGCTGTGGAATCGTCACGTACACCCGGACATCCCGGTCGACGACGGCATCGACATCCTCTTCGGGCCGCTCATCCCCGTCGTCCCAGCGGCACCGCGCCCTGAGCGGCGCACACGCCCGAGCCCCGGCGGAGACCGCCCTCGCGCGCCTCCTGCCCGGGCCGGAGTGACCCCTCCCCCCGGCCCCCACCGACCACACGCCCCCCCCGCTCCCGGCACGACAGCAGCGTCCGCCGGAGAAGGAGACACCGCCATGAAGACCTGGTTCATCACCGGCACCTCGCGCGGCTTCGGCCGTCTGTGGGCCGAAGCCGCCCTGGCGCGCGGCGACCGCGTCGCCGCCACCGTCCGCGACCTCGCGACCCTCGATCCGCTCGTGGAGAAGTACGGCGACGCCGTGCTGCCCCTGCGGCTCGACGTGACCGACAAGGCCGCGGTGGACGCGGCGGTCGCGCGCGCGATCGAGCACTTCGGGCACCTCGACATCGTCGTCAACAACGCCGGGTACGGCCTCTTCGGCACGATCGAGGAGGTGTCGGAGGAAGAGGCGCGCGCACAGATCGACACCAACCTCTTCGGCGCCCTCTGGGTGACCAAGGCGGTGGTCCCGCACCTGCGTGAGCGAGGGGCGGGCCACCTCGTCCAGGTGTCCTCGATCGGCGGCATCAACGCGTACGCCAACCTCGGCCTCTACCACGCGTCCAAGTGGGCGCTGGAGGGCTTCAGCCAGGCACTCGCCCAGGAACTCGCGCCCTTCGGCGTCCACGTGACCCTCGTGGAACCCGCCAACTACGCGACCGACTGGTCCGGCGCCTCCGCCGTCCACGCCACGCCCCTGGACGTCTACGAGCCTGCCCGCGCGGCCCGCGCCGCCCGCGTCCGCCCAGGCGCGGTGGGCGTGCCGACCGCGACACGCGAGGCGATCCTCGCCGTCGTCGACGCCGAGGAGCCGCCCCTGCGGATCTTCTTCGGCCGGAACATGATCGAGCAGGCGACCACCGAGTACGAGTCCCGCGTCGCCACCTGGGAAGCCTGGCGCGAGGTGTCCGAGGCCGCCCACGGGACCCCCGAGCAGTAGGGCGGACCGACACCACGGGCCGGGCGCGGCGGAGGGCGGGAACGCGGGCGCCGGGGGTGACCGGCGGGGGCGTTCGTCCTCCGGAGCCTGCCGTCGCCCTCGGCCGTCGGCCCCTGCCGGTCCCCCCGCACTTCCCCCGCCCGGGCACGTGCGGGGGACCGGTGGCAGGCTCCACGGCGGACGGACCGCGACCGCGCGCACCCCGGCTCGGAACCCGTGCCTCGTGCCGATCAGGCGTGGCGGCGTCCTCGCGGTTGCGTCCTCGTCGACCCGGGCGTCGGCGCCGGGCCCACCACGCCGCACGACCCGGTGCTCGGCGGAATGCGGCGCGCCCTGACCTCGACGAAGGACGACGGGGCGCGGCAGTACCGGGAGTCGCGGGGCTTGCGCGCCGGGCACGGCATCGAGGGGGGAGGCGGAGACCGTCGCCGCCGGCGGCGGGCGCGAGGCTCTCGGCCGGGGCGCGGGCCCGCGCGGGTCCTACCGCGGCGGCACCGCGCGCAGCACCAGCTCGATCGATTCCAGGTCGCGGCTCAGCCGGGCGACGCGCTCCCGCAGGCGCGCGGCCTCCTCCTCCAGCTGTGAGACGACCTCCCGCGGAAGGTCCGCGGGCCGGATCAGGCCGTTGGTGTCCTGGTCGAGCAGCGGGAGGAGCGGGCGGATGATCCGGGTGGGCAGACCCGCGTCGAGCAGGCCGCGGATCTGCTGGACCCGCGCCACGTCACCGGCCGGGTACTCCCGGTACCCGTGCTCCGTCCGCTCCGGGCGGAGCAGGCCCTGCTGCTCGTAGTAGCGCAGCAGCCGGGCAGGGACCCCGGTGGCCCTCGCCAGCTCTCCGATCAGCACCGCTTCTCCCTTCGAAGGCCGGGCAGGGAAACCCGGTTTGCCTTCACACCAGTGTCACGCCCGGACCATCGTCGCAGGGCCCGGTCACGGGTCCCGCGCCGATCGCCGGTGGTGTCTCGCCACGAGGCGCCGAGCGGCGGCGCACGACACCCCGGAAGGACAGATCCCATGAAGGCCATCGCACTGCACAGGCTCGGCGGCCCCGAGGTACTGGAGCCCGTCGAACTGCCCGCTCCCCGGCCGGGGAGCGGCGAGGTGCGCGTCAGGGTCCGCGCCGCGGCGGTCAACGCCGCCGACACGGGCGTCCGCATCGGGATGTTCCTCGCGCCGGGCGAGGAGCCGGAGTTCCCGCTGGTCCCCGGGATGGAGGCCGCCGGCGTGATCGACGAGGTGGGCCAAGGGGTCACCGGCCTGCGCGTCGGCGACGCCGTCATGGCGTTCGTCATGCCGAAGGGCGCGCACGGCGCCTACGCCGAGCAGGTCGTCCTCTCCGAGGACGCCGTCGCCGCCGTACCGAAGGGGACGGATTTCCCCGCCGCCGCCACCTTGCCGATGAACGGGCTCACCGCCCTCATGGCGCTGGACCAGCTCGCCCTCACGCCCGGACAGACCCTCGGCGTGACGGGCGCCGCCGGGGCGGTGGGCGGCTACCTCGTCCAGCTCGCCGTGGCCGCCGGGCTGCGCGTCGTCGCCGACGCCTCGGCTGCCGACACGGCACTCGTACGGGAGCTGGGCGCGCACGACGTCGTCCCGCGCGGTGCCGGAGTGGCGGAGGCGATGCGCCGGGCGACCGGAGGGGAGGGAGTGGACGGGCTCGCCGACTGCGCGGCGCAGAACGAACAGGTCGTTCCGGCCGTCCGGGACGGCGGCGCGATGGCCACCCTGCGGTACTGGGACGGGCAGCCGGGGCGCGGCATCGCGCTGCACACGGTGATGGTCAGCGCGTACGGCGCCGTCCCCGCGGGACTCGAAGCGCTGCGCACGTACACGGAGCGCGGTGTGCTCACGCCCCGGGTGGCCCGCACCCTCGCACCGGAGGACGCCGCGTTCGCCCACCGCAGGCTGGAGGCGGGCGGCGTACGGGGCCGGATGGTGCTCGTCTTCGAGGACTGACCCCAGGGCGCGGGGCTGTGGCGGGGCCGGGAGCGACGCGGCGGCGACTGGCGGCGGGAAGCGCCGGCGCCGGTCGCCGCACGTGGCACAGGCCCTGGCCGCCACTGTCCTACCGGCGCGGGCCCCACGTTCCCCGGGCCCGAGGAGTGCCGTCGTGGGACGGGGGCCGCTCAGTCCTGCCGGCCGCTGTCGGCGAGGGACGCCTCACTTCCCCAGCTGGCGAGTATGCGCAGCGCGTCCGCCGAGGGCGATCCCTTCTCGGCGGTGTAGAGGAACAGCTGCTGTTCCGGCTTACCGGGAACCGGGAAGGTCTCGTACGCGATGTGGAGTTCCCCGACAAGCGGATGCATCAGTCGCTTGGTGCCGAAAGAACACTGGTACACCTTGTGCTGTGACCACCACCGACGAAATTCCGCGCTCTTGACGGAAAGTTCCCCGATGAGTTCGTTCACGTGCCTGTCGTCGGGGCGATTGGTGGCGTCGCGCCGGAGGATCGCGGCCATATCCGCGGCGGCGGCGTCCCAGTCGAGATAGAAAGCACGTCCCTCGGGGGTGAGAAAAGCCCAGCGGGCGAGGCTCCGGGAGAGACCCGTCTCTTTCGTGAAATCGTGCAGAAGCGCGATGGCCAGGTCGTTCATCGCCAGCACTTCCATACCGGCACCGACGACGAATGCCGCGGTGTCGTCCATCTGGTCCATCATCTGACGCAGAACGGGCCGCACCTCCTTCGCCGCGCGCTTCCGCGGGGCGGCGTGCGCGGCCCTCGGCGAGAACAGCGTGAAGAGGTAGTCGCGCTCGGTCTCGTTCAGCCGCAGCGCCTCGCAGAGTCCGTTGACGATGGCGTCCGACGCGTGCGTGACACGCCCCTGTTCCATCCGCGTGTAGTAGTCGGCACTCATGCCGGCGAGCAGCGCCACTTCGTCACGCCGCAGACCGGGGACGCGACGCACGGTCGGTCCGCCGCTGCCGAGGCCGACGTCCTGCGGGGCCAGTCGTGCGCGGGCTGATCGAAGGAAGTCCGCCAGGGGCGATGTGCTCTCCATGCCTTCATTGTCGCGCACGGCCAGGACCCTGTGGGTAGGAAGGTTTTTCCTAGGCAGAACCGGACCTGGCCCGGACCGCCCTGGGCCTGTTCACTGTCATTGTCGGCTCGTCGGACGAGAACGACCCCCACACGAACACCGATCCGATTCGGGAGATTCTCATGTATCACGTCGCCGTTTCCTGGGATGTCCAGCCGGAGCGCGTCGCGGACTTCGTCGCCGCCGCGCTCAAGGACGGACGCGAATCCGGTGCGGCCGAACCGGGCACCCTCCGTTTCGAGCTGATCGCCGACCCCGACAACCCGCACCGTTTCTATCTGAACGAGGCGTACGCCGACGAGGCGGCCTTCCAGGCGCACGCCGAAGGCCGCTACTTCAAGGAGTTCTTCGCGGAAGTCGGCCCGTACGCGGAGATCGGCTGGCTCCTCAAGGGCGTGACGGTCACGGCATGACCGGACAACAAGGAAGGGGCCGAAACCGGGAGGGGAATCCGTTGCCGACCGGAACGGTGGTCCTCGTGGCCGAGTTCCTGGCCGGGCCCGGCCAGGAGGAAGCGCTCAGCGACGCGCTCGCCGCGATGGTCGCGCCCTCCGAGGCCGAGGCCGGATGCCTCGGGTACCGGCCCTTCACCGACCCGGCGAGGCCGGGCGCGATGATCTGTCTGGAGGAGTGGCGCGACGAAGCGGCTCTGGAGGCCCACTTCCGGACGCCCCACTTCAAGAACGTCGCCCGCGTCCTCGATGACATCCTCGCCACGCCCTTCACCCTGCGTCGGCTGACCGGGACGGCGACGGCTCAGGCACCGGGCCGGGAAGCCGGTTCCGGCTGACGAACCGCCGTTCACCGAGGAAGGCGTCCGCGCGGACCTCGCCTCCGCCGATGAGGGCAAGGCCCGCGCGGTCGGCGCCGGAACAGGGCGGGCGCCGCGCCGCATCGCCCCGGTGTGCCGCCCGTGGCCCGCCGCGCATGGGTCCGCCCCGCGCGACGTGCCGCCCGCGAGCCGCCGGGCGTGGGCTCGGTCCGCGCGACGTGCGCCCGGCGCGTGGAGGGCACGCCACCGCGGCTTCGGTCCCGCTGCCGGTGAACTCCTTCGTGCACGTATCTTGACAGCCGTCATCGGTGACACGGAGGCTGTGGCAACGTTGTCAACGCACGGAATGTCACATTCAGTTGACCTGACAACGTTGTCACATGCCGCCACCGTTCCCGTTCGCCCCACCGCCCGCCCCGGCGCCGGCCGGACGGGACGCTGCCCGAGGGATGACCACCGCATGGCCGAGCAGCCGTTCCCCGCCCCTTCCTTGTCCCGTCCGACGCGGCGCGGAGTCGTCGTCACCGGAGCCACCCTTCTCGCCGGCTTCGGTCTTGACGCCGTGGCACCTGCCGCCGCTCATGCCGATCCGGGCGGCGGGACGTCCCGCGAACTCGCCCGGCACCGTCCCGTCCGCGTCTCCTCGACCGACTACGCGCCCACGCCTGCCTCGTTCGCCGTGGACGGCCTCGATGCCCCGGGGCCCCGGGGCAGCGGCTGGCGCGCCGCCGCCGGTGACCCGCAGTGGATCAGCGTCGACCTCCAGGCGCAGTGCCGGGTCAGCCGCGTCGGGCTCGTCTTCGAGGCCGCAGCGGGAGATCCCGTCTTCACCCCGCCCACGACGGGCAATCCCCGTACGGGCACCACGGGCAAGGAGAACCTGTCCAGCTACGCCACCGCCTTCGACCTGGAGGTCTCGCGCGACGGCAGGACATGGCAGCGCGTGCACCGCGTCACCGACGGCAAGGGCGGGCGCACCGAGGTCACGCTGTCCCGGCCCGTGACCTGCCGCTGGGTCCGGTTCACCGCCCGCGAGCGCTCCGGCGCGCTCCCTCTGGGCCTCAACGGCTTCGCCGTCTGGGGGGACGAGCCCGGCCATCGCCCCACCGCCACCGGCTGGACCGACTGGGGCACCCGGCACCACGCGGCCCCCGCGCTCGCCCTCGCCGACGACGGGACCGTACCGGTCGAGTCCGGCTGGGTCCTGACGATGGACGACCGGGTGAAGGCGGACGGCGCCGCGCTCTCCCGCCCCACCGTGGACACGAGCGGCTGGCTGCCCGCCCTCGTCCCCGGCACCGTGCTCGGCGCCCTCGTCGAGCAGGGCAAGCTGCCCGACCCGGTCGCCGGGCTCAACAACCTGCACATCCCCGAGGCGCTCTCCCGGCACACCTGGTGGTACAAGCGCGACTTCGCCACGCCACGCGGGCTGCGCACCGGGCGCGGCCGCCGCGTGTGGCTGGAGTTCGACGGCGTCAACCACGCGGCCGAGGTGTGGCTCAACGGCCGCAGGGCCGGGGAACTGAGCCACCCCTTCGCCCGCGCCGCGCTCGATGTGACCGCACTCCTCGCCGCGCACGGCGAGAACGCCCTCGCCGTGCGCGTCAGCCCCATGCCCGTCCCCGGCAGCCCGGGCGACAAGGGCCCGGCGGGCGAGTCCTGGGTGGACGCGGGCGCCGAGCAGATGAACAAGAACTCGCCCACCTACCTCGCCTCGTCCGGCTGGGACTGGATGCCCGCCGTCCGCGACCGGGGGGCCGGGATCTGGAACCACGTACGGCTGCGCGCCACCGGGCAGGTCGTCATCGGCGACCCGCGCGTGGACACCGTGCTGCCGAAGCTGCCCGACACCTCGGTCGCCGAGGTCACCGTCATCGTCCCCGTGCGCAACGCGGACACGCGTGACCACTCCGTGCGCGTCGAGGCCGCCTTCGACGGCGTCAAGGTCGCCAGGAACGTGACCGTGCGCGCCGGTGAGGAGACGGAGGCGGTCCTGGCGCCCGACGCCTTCACCGCGCTGCGCCTGCGCCACCCGAAGCTGTGGTGGCCCAACGGCCTCGGTGAGCCGCACCTGTACGGCCTCCGGCTCACCGCGAGCGTGGACGGCACCGAGAGCGACCGCCGCACGACCCGGTTCGGCGTCCGCCAGTTCGGCTACGCCTACGAAATCCCGCTGCCCTTCGGCACCGCGGAGGACGCCGCCGTCCAGTCCGTGGACCTCGGCCGCCGCAGCGCCCGCTACGTCCGGCTGAACTGCGGAGAGCGGGCGACCGACTGGGGCTTCTCGCTCTGGACGCTCGCGGTACGCGACAGCGAGCGCCCCGGCACCGACCTCGCCCTGCACGCCGAGGCCACCGCCTCCTCCACCGACGGGGACGGCGGCGCCGCCGCGCACGCCACCGACGGAGACCCGCGCACCCGCTGGTCGTCGGCGTACGAGGACGGGCAGTGGCTGCGCGTCGACCTCGGCGCCGAGCAGGACTTCGACCGCCTGGACCTCACGTGGGAACGCGCCTACGCGCGTACCTTCACCGTGCAGGTCTCCTCGGACGGCGACTCGTGGACCGAGGTGGCGAGCGTCGACAACTCCGCCCTGCCGCTGTCCTTCGGCAACGCGGACGCGAGCCTGCGGGTCACCGAGTTCCCCGAGGTGACCGCCCGCTGGGTCCGGCTCGCCTGCGGGAAGCGGGCGACGAGCTGGGGCAACTCGCTGTGGTCGCTGAGCGTGCCGCACGAAGGCAAGGACCTCGCGCGGGAGGCCGCCGTCTCGGCGTCGAGCGAGGAGTCCGACCACCCGGCGGCGCACGCGACCGACGGCCGGGACGACACCCGCTGGTCCTCGCAGGCCGAGGACGGGCAGTGGATCGCCCTGGACTTCGGCGGGGCCCGCACCTTCGACCGCGTCGCGGCACTGTGGGAACGCGCCTACCCGAAGACGTACACGGTGCAGGTCTCCGACGACGGCCGTACGTGGAAGGACGTCGCGAGCGTCGACAACACCCCGAAGCCGCTGCGCCTCAGCGTCAACGGCGTCCCTGTCCTCGCCCGCGGCGGGAACTGGGGCTGGGACGAACTCCTGCGCCGCATGCCGGAGGAGCGGCTCGACGCCGCCGTGCGCATGCACCGCGACATGAACTTCACCATGATCCGCAACTGGGTGGGCAGTTGCGACCGCGAGGAGTTCTTCGCCAAGTGCGACGAGTACGGCATCCTCGTGTGGAACGACTTCCCGAACGCCTGGGGCATGGACGCCCCCGACCACGACGTCTTCGTGGCCCAGGCGAGGGACACCGTGCTGCGCTACCGCATCCACCCGAGCGTCGTCGTGTGGTGCGGCGCCAACGAGGGCGACCCGCCCGCCGCGATCGACCAGGGGATGCGCGAGGCCGTCGCCGACCTCGCGCCCGGGCTCCTGTACCAGAACAACTCGGCGGGCGGCATCGCCACAGGCGGCGGCCCCTACGGATACGTCGAGCCAGAAAGCTACTTCAGCGCCGACACGTACGGCAGCGGCTCCTTCGGCTTCCACACCGAGATCGGCATGCCCGTCGCCTCCACGGCCGAGAGCCTGCGCGCCATGACAGGCGACGAACCGGAGTGGCCCATCGGCGGCGCCTGGTACCACCACGACTGGAGCGAGAACGGCAACCAGGCCCCGCAGCACTACAAGGCGGCGATCGAGCGGCGCCTCGGTACCGCGCACGACCTCGACGACTTCGCCCGCAAGGCGCAATTCGTCAACTACGACAACGCGCGCGCGATGTTCGAGGCATGGAACGCCCACCTGTGGGAGGACGCCACCGGGCTCATGCTGTGGATGTCGCACCCGGCGTGGCACAGCACCGTGTGGCAGACCTACGACTACGACTTCGACGTCAACGGCACGTACTACGGGGCCCGTTCCGCCTGCGAGCCGGTCCACGTGCAGGCCGACCCGGAGAAGGGCGAGGTGCTCGCGCTCAACCACACGGGCAAGGCCCTGAAGGACGTACGCGTCGAGGCACGCCTGTACGCCCTCGACGGCCGGCAACTCGGGCGCACCCGCTCCACCCGGCTCGACGTCCCGGCCGCCGCCAAGGCGCGCGCCTTCACGAGCGAGTTCACCGCGGGTCTGCCCGAACTGCACCTGCTGCGCCTCACCCTCAGTACCTCGGGCGGCCGGGTGCTGTCCGAAAACACCTACTGGCGCCACCGCACCCCCGAGGCGATGCGGGCCATCGGCGGCCTCCCCGACGCCCGTCTCACCCTCACCGCCCTCGGCCGCACGCGGAAGGGCGACCGCGAGGAGGTGCGGGTACGCGTCGGCAACCGGGGCCACGCGGTGGCCGCGATGACCCGCTTGTCGCTGCGCGAGGAGCGGGGCGGGGAACGTGTCCTGCCCACGCTCTACAGCGACAACTACCTGTGGCTCCTGCCGGGCGAGACGCGCACCGTCACGCTCTCCTGGCCCCGCGCGGCCGGGCACGCACGGCTCACCGTGCGCGCCGAGCCGTTCAACGGGAAGGCCGCCGTCGCCGGTGCGTGACGGCGCTTCGTCCCCCGGTGTCCGGCGAGGCCGCGGGGGATGACCGGGGAGGGAGCGCGCGACGCGCGCTCCCTCCCCGGCCTGGCGCGCGGGCATTCCGCCGGTCGGGGCGACATTCCCCGTCTGCCGCCCGCTGCGCCGTCTCCTGTGCCGCCCGCCTCAGCCGGCGGCGACGAGTTCGATTTCGAAGCCGTCGCGGTTCTCCAGGTAGGCGGCGTACTGGTCGGGGCCGCCCGCGTGGGGGTGACGGTCGGGGAAGAGGAGCGTCCAGCCGTGGGAGAGGGCCTTGTCGGTGAGCGCGTCGACAGTGGCGCGGGGCCCCGCGTGGAAGGCGAGGTGGTTGAGGCCGGGGGCGAGGCGGTCGTGGCGCGCGCCGGAGAGCGCGGGGGACTCCTCGAAGACGAGGTACGTGGCGTCCAGGCGCCAGCTCCTTCCCGCGTCCCACTCCTGATGGAGCGTGTAACCGAGCGCTTCGAGCAGCCAGGCCCAGTCCTCGGTGGCGCGCCGGAGATCGGGGACCCAGATCTCGACGTGGTGCAGCGTTCCTGGAGTCGGGGACACGGCGGGCTCCTGCGGGCGCGGGGAAGGGGGTACGAGCACTGTACGGCCCGGCACCATAGCCCGGAGACCGCCCCCGGTGCCCGGCGCCGTGCCCGGGGGCGCCTCGGCCAGGAAACCCGCCCGCGCCGCCCGTTACCGCGTGCGCACCTCGAAGGCCAGGTTGTGGGCGCCGGTGAACAGGACGCGTGCTTCCGTCGCGTCGTCGATGCGGCTTGCCGGGAGGAGGTCCGTCTTGTTGCGGTCGATGATGTCGCCGCCGATACGGCCGAGGGTGACGGGGACGTCGTGGGAAGGGACGCGCAGGTAGAGGTCCCAGCGGCAGTGCGGGGCGGCCGCGGGTCTCGTGCGGGGGAGCGTGAAGACGAGGCCCGTGCCGTCCGGGGTCACGGGCACGGTGAAGTCCCCCGACTCGCCCTGGCGCGAGACGGCGACGACGACGGCGCCCTGGGCCGGTACGGGCAGCGCGGCGTACACGGTCGTCGACTCGGCGCCCACCGTGATCCGCGTGACCTCCGCGTGCGCGGGGCGCCGCCAGGTCCGTACCGCGAGGAAGCCGTCCGCCGTCGCGTACGGGAGCGCGCTCACCGTCTCGCCGTCCGGCGCGGTGAGCGGCGCGCGACCGACGCGCCGCGCGCGCTCGGCGACCTCGCACACGAGACGCCTGCGCCCGCGCGTCGCGCCGCGCGGTACGACGTAGCAGTCCCAGCGGCCCTCGGCGAGCGGGTGCGTGAGCGGGTCGAGCGTGACGCGCGTCTCGGCGCCGCGGGCCCCGGGCGACGGCAGGGGGACGCGTACCTCGCGGCCCTTGGGGTCGCGGCGCAGCCGGGCGAGCAGGTCGAGTTCGGTGTCGGCGAGGGACGCTGCGGGGAAGCGGAACACGATCTCGCCGTCGGCCCCCGAGCGCGCCGAAGCGAGCGGGCGGGTCTCCGTCGCGGGGCGCGGCGGCGTCGCCCGTACGGGGCGGAACGCGGCGCGCAGCCTGCGCCACCACGGCGGCGTCGCCGGCCGGGCCGGGGCGCGTCCGGCGCCGAGCGCGCGGAAGAGGTCCTCGTACCGCTCGGCGATCCGGTCCGGCGCGTAGTCCGCCGCGCGCCGTACCGCACCGGCCGCGAGCCGTCCGCGCAGCTCACGGTCGCTCATGAGCCGGTCGAGCGCGGCCGCGTAGCCCGCCACGCCCGAGTCCAGTGGGACGAGGACGCCGTCGCTGTCGTGCGTGATGATCTCGCCGGGGCCGTGCGGGCAGTCGGTGGCGATCACGGGGACGCCGCAGTGCATCGCCTCCACGATGGTCATCCCGAAGGACTCCTTGTCCGAGGAGACCGCCGCGATCGAGCCCTTGGCCCACTCCGTCTCGATCGGCGCGAAGGACCCCATGAGCCGGACGCGCTCGTAGAGGCCGAGCCGGTCGATCCGCTCGCGCAACTCCGCCTGCCTGGGACCGCGCCCGTACAGCCGCAGCGTCCAGGTCGGGTGCGCGTCGGCGACGCGCGCGAAGGCGTCGACGAGTCGGTCGTACCGCTTGACGGGGATGAGCCGCCCGGCGGCGACGATGACGTCCGCGTCCCTGGCCGAGCCCTCGACGACGGGTGCGGGCACGCCGTTGGGGATGCAGCGGATGCGGGTCGGCACGCCGGGCAGCGCGGCGCGGTAGGCGGCGGCGTCCGCCTCGGAGACCGTGACGAAGGCGTCGAGCCGCCCGATCACGCCGTTCTGCGCCGTACGGACCGCGTCGCTGTGCCCCGCGAGGCTCAAGTGCTCCTGCCCGACGCGCACGCAGCGGCGCTGCCCGTCGCGCGCGAGGTAGCCGTTGAGGTCGGGGCGCGTGGCGATGACGACGTCCGCGTCGGTCGTACGGAGCCAGCGGCCGATCCGCTCGTCGTGCAGCGCCGAGTACAGGGTCCTGCCGCTGACGCGCGGCGCCGCAGGGCCGGGGAACATCGTGCAGGGGCGCTGTGCGAGGGGGCCCGTGGTGAGGGCGCGGGAGCCGGGGCGCGTGTCGATGAGCGTCGTCAGCCTGACGCGGGGGTCGAAGGGGATCGCCGGGGTGTCCTTCGCGCGGTGGACGCTCACGACCTCCACGTCGTGGCGCTCGGCGAAGGCGCGGGAGAGGTTGGCGGTGGAGCGGATCGTGCCGCCGATGCCGTAGGCGTTGTTGATCAGGAAGGCGATCTTCACGGGGGCTTCTCCTGGCGCGGAGGGGCGGGACGGGAGGGGAGGGGAGGGGAGAGGAGGGCAGCGACGGGTGCGGGGCGGACACAGCGAATCCACATACCAGCACAAAACAGTCATATCGGGAAGGTGGGGAGGGGGTGGGCGTGTCCCGGCCAGGACCCTGGTCAGCGGGGCCGGGTGGCGGGAGGCTGTCCGGTCCGTGCCCGTGCGGGCTCGCGCCGACGAAGGAGCACACCGTGGTGGACCTCGCCGCTCTGCTGACCGATCTGGCCGAGGAATCGGCCGCGCTCGACCGGGTGGTCGCCGGTCTCCCCGAGGCCGCGTGGGACCGGGACACGCCCTCGCCGGGCTGGACCGTCGCGCACCAGATCGCGCACCTCGCCTGGACCGACGACGTGGCGCTCCTCGCCGCGACGGAGCCCGGCGAGTTCGCCGCGCGCCTGGCCCGCGTCCGCCCGGAGCGGCTCGCCGACGAGGGCGCCGAGGAGTTCCGTACCGCTCCCGCCGCACTCCTGGACCGCTGGCGCACGGGCCGCACCGCGCTCGCCGACGCGCTCGCGCGCGTCCCTGACGGGACGAGGATCGCGTGGATCGGCACCCGCATGGCCCCCGCTTCGATGGTCACCGCCCGGCTCATGGAGACCTGGGCGCACGGGCAGGACATCCACGACGCGCTCTCGCTCGGCCGCCCGGCGACCGCGCGCCTGCGGCACATCGCGCACCTGGGCTTCCGCACCATCGGGCACGGCTTCGCGACGTACGGACGGCCCCTGCCCACTGCCCCGGTACGGGTCGAACTGGCCGCCCCCGACGGCGGTACGTGGTCCTACGGCCCGGTCGAAGCGGCGAACCGCGTGACGGGCCCCGCGCTCGACTTCTGCCTCCTCGTCACCCAGCGCAGGAACCCCGCCGACCTCGCCCTCACCGTCGTCGGCCCCGTCGCCACGGAGTGGCTGGAGGTGGCCCAGGCGTTCGCCGGGCCGCCCGGCGCGGGGCGCCCGCCCGCCCGCGTGCGCTGACCGGCGTCGCGCGGGGGCGACCTTGGCGGGACCGCCCGTGCGTCACCGCAGGGACCCGCGCCCGCGGTCGCGCGTACCGCCGTCCCCCTGAGGGCCGCCCGGGGCTGTCGGCTCCGGCAGCACGAGGCGGAAGACGCAACCGGCACCGGGGCGGTTGTCGAGCGTGAGACGGCCGCCGTGAGCCGCGGCGATGGCCGAGGCGATGGCGAGGCCGAGGCCGGAACCGGGGGCGCCGACGCTGTCGTCGTCCGGCCCCGCGCCCGCCCCGGGTGCCGTGTCCGCCGCGGCGGCCCCCGCGCGTTTCGCACCGCACGCCGTCCCCACGCCGTCCCCCGCCGGCGTCCCCTGCCCCGAAGGGCGTGCGCGGTAGAAGCGGTCGAAGACGTACGGGGCGTCCTCGGGCGCGATGCCGGGGCCGTCGTCGGCGACCTCGACCACGCACACGGCGCCCCCGGCCTCCTGGCGCGCCCCGACCCGTACCGTGACGGTGCTCTCCGGCGGGGTGTGGACGCACGCGTTGGTGAGGAGGTTGCCGAGCACCTGGGCGAGTTGGTGCGGGTCGCCCGGCGCCTCGATGACGTCGAGGTCGTGCGCGGGGGACGCCGCCAGGGGTTCCAGGGCTATGGCCCTGCGCGGGTGGCGGATCGCGGTCGTGGCGATGGCGTCGGCGGCGAGCGAGAGGAGGTCGACGGGCTCGCGGTGGGTGGTGGGGGAGTCGCCGAGTTTCGCGAGGAGGAACAGGCCGTCGACGAGGCGGCTCATGCGCTCCGCGTCGCGGGCGATGAGCGCGTGCGCCTGCGCGCGACGCTGCGGGGTCATCGCCGGTTCGTCGATGAGGAGTTCGGCGAAGCCCTGCACCGCGGTGAGCGGAGTGCGCAGCTCGTGCCCCGCGTCCGCCATGAAGTGCCGCAGCCGGGTCTCGGACGCCTCGGTACGGCGCAGCGCGGCGCGCAGCCGGTCCAGCATCGTGTTGAGCGCCAGCCCGAGCCGCCCCACCTCGGTGTCAGGGTCCGTGACGGGCACGCTGAGCCCGAGCGCGCCCTGGGTGATGTGCCGCGCCGTCCGCTCGACGCGCGTGAGGGGCCGCAGCCCGAGCCGTACCGCGCCGCCGCCGAGCACGACGACGCCCACGGCGACCGCGAGCCCGAGCCCGAGTCCGAGCCACAGGAGCTTCGCCGTGGCGCCGTCCACGGTGTCCAGCGGGAGCGCCACGACCGTGCGCGTCCCTTCGGGGCCCTCCGAGGTGACGGCCCGCCACGCGGAGCCGTTCTCGTCCTGCGAGGGCAGCGTGCCCGGGCTGCCGTCGGCGAGCGGCAGCGCGGCGAGGCGCTCGGGCAGCCCGGGCCCGGCCCCGTCGTCGGCGCCGAGGTGCGTACGGAGGAGGTGGCCCTGATCGTCGTAGAAGAAGACCCGGTAGTCGGAGGGCAGGGCGTCGTCACCGGGGCCGCGCGGCTCGCCGTGGGCCGCGATGTCCGCGGAGGCGCCGGGCGGCGGCCGGAAGTGCGCGAGACGGTCGTCGAGCTGATCGGTGAGCCAGCCGCGGAGCACCGCGAGCCCCGCGAGCTGGCACAGCAGCACGGCGCTCGTGGCGAGCAGGCTCGTGAGGAGGACGAGCCGGGCGCGCAGGGAGCGGGGGCGGACACTGCACGGGGCGGTGCGCAGGAGGCGCGCGAGACGGCGGAGACGGTTCACGGCGTCAAGGGGCCGGTCGCCTCGCGCGGCAGCCGCAGGCAGTAGCCGACGCCGCGCACCGTGTGGACGAGCGGGGGCGCGCCGTCGCGGTCGAGCTTGCGGCGCAGGTTCTTGACGTACGTGTCGACGATGCGCGTATCGCCGGAGAAGTCGTACCGCCACACCCGCTGGAGGATCTCCGCCTTCTCCAGAACACGCTCGGGCCGCGCGAGCAGACAGGCCAGGAGGCGGAACTCGGTGGGGGACAGGCGCAGGGGACGGCCTGCGCGCTCGGCCTCGTGCGTGCTCTCGTCCAGCGTCACACCCCCGTACCGCAGCGGCGGCCGTACGGGCGCCGTGGAGGCGGGGGCGCCCGCACGGCGCAGGATGGCGCGCACGCGCAGCAGCACCTCCTGGACGTGGAAGGGCTTCGTGACGTAGTCGTCGCCGCCCGAGCTGAGCCCGGTGATGCGGTCCTCCACGCCCGTGCGCGCGGTGAGGAAGAGCACCGGCGTGTAGACGCCCTGGGCGCGCAGCGCGCGCGTGAGCCGGAAGCCGTCCGTGTCCGGCAGCATGACGTCGAGGACGATGAGGTCGGGCCTGCGGCTGCCCGCGAGGGCCACGGCCTCCCGCCCGTCCGCCGCGCTCGCCACGGAGTAACCGGCCGCGCCGAGCGCGGTGGTGAGCAGGGTCCGGATGCTGGCGTCGTCCTCCACGACCAGGACGGTGTGCCCGGTGGCGGGGAAGCGGGGGTCGGTCATGAACGGCACCTCGGCGTGCGGTGTGTCGGCGGAACGGGGGGCGGGGGAACGGGGGAACGCCGGGGACGGCCGCGCCGCGGCACGGCCGTCCCCGGCACCGGGAGCGCTCAGCCCGTCACCTCCGCGTCCTCGGCGAGGGCCGCCTTCCTGTCGGTGACGGTCTTCGTCAGCCGCGTCACCGCGCTGTCGAGTTCCTGCGACGTGCCGACCGCCGCGCGGGCCCGCACGGCGATCGACTTCAGCTCCTGCGCCGCCGCCCCCGACGCGTAGAACTTCTCGTACAGCGCGCGGTACGCGGAGTGGTAGACGGCGTCGAAAGCGTCGGAGGCGAGGAACCGGGTCTTCAGCAGATGACCGCTGCGGGGGCCCGCGCCGCCGTCCGTCCCGCTCGCGGGGGCCGCTCCGTTGCGGCCTGCCGCGCCGGGGCCGCCGCCGTCCTGGCCGCCGCCCACCACCGGGCCGCCGCCTTCCGCTTCGCCGCCGTCCGCGCCGCCCCCCGGCATCCCGCCGCCCATGCCGACCGAGTCGTCCGGTCCCGTGGACGCCTCCCCGCTGAACGTCATGTTGTAGTCCCACCCGAGCACCGAGAACTTCTTGGTGTCGAGGTCGTACCACAGCAGGTAGTTCTTGCCGGGGCCCGCCATGTCGTCGAAGTTCAGCAGGAGGTTCTGCGAAGCGACGTAGCGGGCGAAGGAGCTGATGTCCACGTACCTGTGCAGGTCGCGGGCGAACTCCGCGTCGGACGCCTTGTTCGCCCACTTGATGAGCTTCATGACAGGTTCGAGGTCCTGACTGCCCACCTTGTTGAGCTGCTTGAACGAATCCTCGTAGTCCGTCGGATCGTCGCCCTGGTAGTCGAAACTCCCGTCCGCCTTCGCCTTGTAGAGCACGCCGTTGCCCTGGGCGACGTCCTCGGCGTAGTCGGTGCCGGGCGACTCGACCATGAGACGCGTCGCCGCCGGGCGGTTGTTCACCGTGAGCCGGGTGAAGCCGTACCGCTCGGCCTTCTGCCCGCTCTTCGCGGTGAGCGCCAGGGAGAGGGCCTCGTTGAGCGGGACCTGGCCGTCGCTGCCGGGGCGCAGGGAGATCTCCCGCTCGCCCTGGTAGGCGCGGCCCTCCACGTACTCGTCGATCCTGACGAGCCAGGGCAGTTCCTCGGGCTTGGCGGCGGACAGGTCGTACTGCGTCATCCCGCCACCCATCCCGCCACCCATCCCGGCGCCCCCGCCCTGGGAAGCCCGGCCGCCTTCGGTCTTCGCGGGGTCCCCCGCCTTCGCCCCTGCTCCCGCCTTCGCGTCGCCTCCCGTCTTCGCGCCGCCCGCGCCCCCTCCTGGGGGGAACCCGCCTCCGCCGCCTCCGGGGGCGCCCCGGGTCCCGCGCAGCGACGAGAGGGTGGAGTTGCCCTTGAGCCGTATCCCCACGTCGTTGAGCGAGACGCCGTCGATGACGAGGTCGGCCTTGATGTAGTCCTTCGTTCCGTCCTTCTCGAAGGCCGCCATCATCTTGTCGAAGTCGCTCTGCTCGTACGTGAGCTGGATCGCGTGCGCGGCCGAAGGGTCGTAGAGCCCGACCGCCCCCGCGACGTCGTCGGTGACGGGGTTCCCCTCCGCGCGCGAGGCGGAGGTGACGTACGGGGAGACGCGCGCGTCGCCGAGGAAGACGACCACGGCGGCGAGCCCGACGCCGAGCGCGGCGGCCGGTTTCCAGTGGTGCCGCAGCCTGACGGGCACGCGGTCCCGCAGCCGTACGGGCCGCGCCGCGCGTCCCGGCTCCGTGCCGCTTCCGCCGCCCATCACAGGTCCGTCGTGTCGTAACCGGTCAGGACCGTGACCCGCTGTCCGGAAGTGCGCGCCTGGAGCGCGTTGACCAGGTCGCCGGGCTCGGCGCCCTTCTTCAGCCGGACCGTGTAGAAGACCTCGCTGAGCGCGCCGCCGCGTATCGTCTCGGTGCTCACCAGCTCGAACTCGGTCGTGTACTTGATGAGGACGTCGCGGATCTGCGGCGTGTGGTCCTCACCCGTGGGGACCTGGACCTTGACCACCTGGCGCTGCACGTTGAGCGCGAACCAGTCGAACTTGGACATCACGAGGACGACGGCGCAGACGACCACCGCCCCGACGGCGGCCAGCGTGTAGAAGCGGGCGCCGCAGGCCATGCCGATGGACATGGCCAGGAAGAGGAAGCCGACGTCCCGCGTCTCCTTGACCGCGTTGCGGAAGCGGACCACGGACAGGGCCCCGACGAGGGAGAAGGCGCGCGCCAGGTTCGAGCCGACGACGAGCATGATGAGCGCGACGACCATCCCGACGATGACGAGCGTCTGCACGTACGACTGGCTGTACGACACATTGCGGTGCGTGGACCGGTACACGAAACCGATGAGCGCGGACAGGACGAAGGACAGGGCCAGCGCCGCCACGACGTCGGCGACGCTGAAGGTGCCGCTCAGTTCCTGGAGATCGAGAGCGAAGTTCACTGTGCTCCTGCTTTCGACGACGCGTCGGGACGCGTCGGCCGCTCCGGGGGCGGCTGTTCGTCCGTTAGGGTGCCGGGTTCGTTCGCGGCGGGTTTCGCGGGAGGCGGGCAATCCGCCTCGTGGACGTGGAAGACCGAGCGCGGGGCGAGCCCGAAGGTCTCGATGGACTGCACGTACTTCGACACGCGCACGAGGGCGAGGTTCCGCCGCGCGGCGAGGTCGGTGATCCAGTGCGGGGTGCGCTCGTTCACCTTGACCTCCATGACGGCCATGTGCGGAGGGAGCGTGAAGCGGTTCTCCGGTGTGGCGGTGCCGAAGTGGAAATCACGGTCCCTGCCCCGGACGCGACGGTCGAACGTGACGCGCAGGCCGGTGTCCGCCGCACGGCCGACGAGCGCCTCGCGCTGGTAGCCGGTGAGAGCGGTGGGCCGCAGGTCGAGCCGCACGATCAGGTCGAGCACCTCCTGCACGAAGGCGCTCTCGCCCGGCGCGTGCGCGACCAGCTCTCGCCCGTCGCACAGGCGCCGCGCCTCGCCGTAGGGCAGCGTGATGCGGCGCTTCTGCGTGACGCGGTTGACGCGCTGCTTGATCTCGACGCACACGGGCGAGTCGTCGGTCACGCCGTCGGGCTCCCCGTAGTGGCGAATCCGCAGCTTGCGACGGAACTTGAGGCCCTCGATCTTCTCCCAGTAGAAGCGGAGCAGCGGTGTGTCGTAGTAGAGGCTCCACACGCCGTAGCCGCCGGGCGGGCTGTGCGCGTCGATGTCCATGCGCTGCGCCAGTTCCTCGCGGATCTCGGCGGCCTGCTCGACCGGGACGAGGTACTTGAGCTCGAAGCGGTTGAAGGCGTGCGGACGGCCGGTGGCGTGGAGGGCTTCCCCCGTGGCGGGCCGCGGGATGCCCGCCTCCGGGGTCCCCGGGCCCGGCGGCTCCGCCGCCCGCCCCTCGCGTCTCGCGTCCGCCCTCCGCCTCGTCGTTGCCGCCCTCGACAGGAACACCATGTGCCTCCTCGCTCGTACGTCGTGGCCCGACCGGACACGGCCACGTAACCAGCGGCGTATGAGGAGCCAATGAGAACGGCGGGTGCGTCACGGGAGTACCGCGGGAGACGGGAAGGTGAACGTGAGGCGACGGGTGGGCGGTTGCCGCCAGGGTGACGTGCGCCTCGCCTCAGCCGCCGGCCGCGCCCCGCACCGTGAGTACCGTCACGCCCGCCGCCGTGAGCGCGGCGACCTCCTCCGGCGGGGCTTCCTCGTCGGTGACCACCGTGTGCAGCGCGGTGGCAGGGACCACGTGGGCGAGAGCGGTACGCGAGAGCTTGGCGCCCTCGGTGACGGCGACGACGCGGCGGGCCGAGGCGATCGCTGCGCGCTTGACGGCGGCGTCCGCGAGGTCGTACGCCGTGAGCCCGTCCGCCGCGGTGAGGCCGCAGCAGCCGAGTACCGCCGTGTCGAAGCGGAGCGCGGCGAGCGAGGCCTCGGTGAGCGGCCCGGTGAGGGCGAGTTCGCCGGGACGCGGCTCGCCGCCGGGGAGCAGGAGGCGCGTCGTGGGAGGCTCGACGCCCCCGTACCGCTCCGTGAGGACGTGCGCGGCGTGCAGCGAGAGCGGCATGACCGTCAAGCGGCGGCCCGTGAGCGCGCGGGCGACCTCGACGCACGTCGTCCCGCTGTCGAGGACCACGGACTCGCCGTCCGCGAGCAGCCCGGCGGCCTCGGCGGCGATACGGAGCTTCGCCTCGCTGCCCTCGCGGGCCCGCGCGGCGAAGGGCTCCTCGTCGCCGCGCAGGACGAGGCTGCGTGCCCCGCCCCGGTAGCGCTCAAGGACGCCCTGACGCGCGAGCGCGTCGAGGTCGCGGCGGATCGTCATCTCGGACGCGCCGGTGAGCGCGGCGAGTTCCGCGACGCCGAGCCGCCCGGCCTCACGCACCGCGTGCGTGATCAGCTTCCATCGTTCGGTTCCGGACACGCCCCCAGTAAACACGTCAGGTGTGAGAAACGCCGTGCCGCGATGCCCTGACCGCACCTTTACGCACAGAAAAAATGTGCGCTATGTTCGCTCAATGAACAAAGTGCTGCGGGCCGGGCGTCGCGCCACCTTCGCCGTCTTCCTGCTCAACGGCTTCGTCATGGGCATGTGGGTCGTCCACATTCCCGCCGTCGAGGAGCGGGCCGGGATCGATCACGCGCTGCTTGGCTGGCTCCTGCTGCTCCTCGGCGGCGGCGCGTTCCTCGGGATGCAGGCGGCGGGATCGCTGAGCGACCGCTTCGGCCCGCGCCGCACCGTCCCCGCCGGGCTCGCGCTGTGCGCCGCCGCGCTCGTCCTGCCGGGCCTCGCGACGCACGCGTGGACGCTCGCGGGGGCGCTCCTCGTCCTCGGCTTCGGCAACGGCTGTCTCGACGTGAGCATGAACACACACGCCGTGCAGGTCGAACGCGGCTACGGGCGGCCGATCATGTCCGCCTTCCACGCGGTCTTCTCGGTCGGTGGCGTCCTCGCGGCGCTCGCAGGCTCGCAGACGCGGCGCCTGGACTGGTCCCCGGTGGCGGTCTTCGCGGTGACGGCGGCGGTCGGGATCGTGCTCGCCGCGGCGGTGACGCCGATGCTGCTGCGGCCGGAGGCCGGGGAGGCCGGGGAGGCCGGGGAGGCCGACCCGGGTGCGGGCATGGGTGCGGGTGCTGGTGTGGGTCCGGAGCCGGTGGTGTCCGGCACCGAGGCCACGCCCGGAACCCGTACCCGTACCCACACGCCCGGCCGCATCTGGCTCCTCGCCGCACTCGCCATGATGCTGATGCTCAGCGAGGGCGTCGCGAACGACTGGAGCACGCTGCACCTGAAGGACGTCCTCGACGCGCCCGAGTCCACGGCCGCCTTCGCCTACGGAGCCTTCGCGACGGCGATGACGGCCGGGCGCTTCCTGACGGACGGGATCGCGGCCCGCTTCGGTTCCTTCGCTGTGCTGCGGTACGGGTCCGCCCTCGCGGCTGCGGGACTGACCCTCGCCGCCCTGGCACCCTCCGTCCGGGCCGCGCTCGTCGGCTGGACGGTCTTCGGCGCGGGCCTCTCGGGCTGCGTCCCCCAGCTCTTCAGCGCGGCGGGCCACGCCGACCCGGCGGGCGCGGGTGTCAACGTCTCGCGCGTCGCGGGCCTCGGCTACCTCGGCATGCTCGCGGGCCCCGCCGTCATCGGCCCCCTGACCCACCTCGTGCCCCTCAACCTCGCCTTCTTCCTCCCGGTCGCCTTCTGCGTGATCGCGGCGGTGGCGGCGGGCGTCCTGCGGACACGGGACCAGGCACCGGCCGAGGAACCGCGAGCCGTCCTGAGCGAGGGCTCCTCCTGACGGCCGCGTACTCTCCGTCCATGACGCGAGAGTTCGCCCTGCCCGCCGCGCTCGCCCGGGCAGTCGCCGACCGGCGGGGAGCCTGGCACTTCATCGAGGGTTTCGCGGCGGCCTGGGATGTGGCACGGGAGCCGGGCCACGGCGTGCCGGAGGCCGAACTCCGAGCGGCCGAAGCCCGCTTGGGGCTGCGCCTGCCGCGCGCGCTCCGCGAGGCGTACCTGCTCATCGGCCGCCACGCGGGCCTGACGGGCAATCATGACCGCCTCCTCGCCCCGGCCGAGTGGTACGTCGAGGACGGCGCTCTCGTCATCCGTACCGAGAACCAGGGCGCGGCTTCCTGGGGCACACCGCTCGCGGACGCGGCCCGCGAGGACCCGCCGCTGCGGGTACGTCCCGACCTGGCCGACAAGGCGGCGGAGGAGTGGCAGCCCTGGCTGGACCCGCTCTCGCTCGCGTTCGTGGAACTGGTGCTGTCGGAATCCCTCCACGCGGGCCGGGGCCTGACGGACTTCCTGGAGCAGGACGAGGGCACGTTGCCGCTGCTGCGCGCGCACGCGACTCGTCTCCCCTTCCCCGACTACCCGCACGGCGGGCTCACGCGCTGGTATCTCGCGGGCGACGTCCTGCTCCGCGACGACGGCGGCGCCGCCCTCCTGGCGAGGGCCCGTACCCCGGAGGCACTCCGGGCCTTCCGCGCACTCGTCCCCGGCGACTGGCTCGAAGACTCCTGCTGACCCGGGCGGGACGGCTCCGGACGCCGCCCGCCCGGGCTCGTTCCGGCCGGGGCGGGGCGACCTGCGGCGGAAGCGCCGCCGCCGGACGTGGAGGCGTTACGCCTTCGTCGCCGTGCGCAGGGCGGAAAGGGCCTCCGCGTACAGGCCCTCCTTGATCTCGGCGCGGACCGGCACCGCCTTCGGGGCGAGAGCGCGGGCGCGGGTCATGGCCTCGGCGACGACCTGGTCCGCGTCCGCCACGGCGTCCACCAGACCGGCCGTCAGGGCCTCCGGGGCGGGGTAGCGGCGGCCCGTCGTCATCGCCTCGTGCGCCGTCGCCGGGGTCAGCCGGGAGCGGATGAGCGCCGTCATGCCCGGCTGGAAGGGGAGGCCCAGGTCGACCTCGGGGAGGCAGAACCAGCCCCGGTCCGCGCGCATCACGCGCACGTCGTGGGCCAGCGCCCACATCGCGCCCGCGGCGAAGGTGTGCCCCGTGAGCGCCGCGACCGTCACGACGCGCGAGGCGAGGGTACGGGCCAGGAGGGCGTGCACCCGGTCGAGATACGCCGCGTACTGGTCCCCGTGCGCCATGAGCCAGGCGAGATCGAGCCCGTTCGACCAGTACTTGCCCGTGCCCGCCGTCACCAGCGCGCACGGCCCCCCGGCCGCTTCGGCCTCGTCGAGCGCCCGCTCCACGGCGCCCAGCCAGTCCGGGTGGAACAGGTTCTCGCCGTCCGCGTCCAGGCGCAGGACGAAGACGTCCCCGTCACGGGTCAGTTCGGGCATGACGTGTTCCTTCCAGCGGGATGGCCGGCTGCGGCCGGGAGGGCGCCCACATGTTAACTGGTGAGTAACTTGCGGGGAAGCGATGCCGACCGGGGGAGTGGACCCGGCTCGCGGCCCCCCTGTCGCGCCCGCCGGCCCCCGCACCCCCTGCTACCTTCCTGCCGATTCCGACGGATACGTCACCGTCGGCCCCACACAAGCGACAGAGCGGGAGCGCACGTGAAGATCGTCTGTGCCGGAGGCGGCCCCGGCGGGCTGTACTTCTCGATCCTGATGAAACTCCAGGACCCCGCGCACGAGATCACCGTGCACGAACGCAACCCCGCGGGCTCCACCTACGGCTGGGGCGTCACCTACTGGGAAGAACTCCTCGACCGGCTCCGCGCCCACGACGAACCCAGCGCCCACGCGCTCCACTCCGCCTCGCTCCCCTGGAAGAACGGGCGCGCCCGCATCCGCGAGGAGATCACCGAGCACCACGGCGACCAGGGCTACGGCATCGGCCGCCACCGCCTCCTCGCCCTGCTCACCGCCCGCGCCCGCGACCTCGGCGTGGACGTGCGCCACGGCAGCGCCATCGATCCCGCCGCACCCCCGGCCGCCGACCTCCTCGTCGCCGCCGACGGCGTCGGCAGCACCCTGCGCCGCCACCACGCCCACCACTTCGGCCCCCGCCTCACCGAAGGCCGCAACGTCTACGTGTGGCTCGGCACCCCCAAGGTCTTCACGAGCTTCAGCTTCGCCTTCGTCGACACGCCGCACGGCTGGATCTGGTGCTACGCCTACGGGTACGGGCCCGAGGGCAGCACCTGCGTCATCGAGTGCGCCCCCGCCACCTGGCGCGGGCTCGGGCTCCACGCCGCCAAGGAGGACGCCCAACTCCGCACCCTCGAAGACCTCTTCGCCGGTCTCCTCGACGGAGCCCCGCTCCTGGGCCAGGACGCCACACACCCCGCCCCCGACTGGCGCCCCTTCCGCACCCTCACCACCCGCCGCTGGCACCACGGCAACCTCGTCCTCCTCGGCGACGCGGCCCACACCACCCACTACTCCATCGGTGCGGGGACGACGCTCGCCCTCGAAGACGCGATGGCCCTCGCCGGAGCGCTCGGCGAGGGCGGCCCGCGCGAGGCCGCCTTCGCCACGTACGAACGACGCCGCCGCAGGGAACTCCTCTCCGTCCAGAGCGCCGCACGCCACAGCGCCCACTGGTACGAGAACCTGCCCCGCTACATCGACCTCCCGCCGGAGCGGATGTTCGCCCTCCTCGGCCAGCGCCACTCCCCGCTCCTGCCCTACGTCCCGCCCCAGCTCTACTACCGCGTCGACCGCGCCGCCGAACGCCTCGAAGCCCTCCGCCGCCTCAAGCGCTGGCTCGGCCCCCGCCTCGCCCGCGGCCTCCAGGCCCGGGACGCGGAGCGCCGCTGACCACGGCGGAAGGGAGACGGCGGCGGAACAGGGGCCGGCGGCGGCAGGGAGACGGCGGCGGAAGGGCTTTGACGGCACCCGTGCCAAGCGATAGCTTCCAAGCCCCCTGTAAAGCAGGGGACTTGGTGAAAAATCGCCGCACACGGGGGAAGCATGAAGACGACGACGGGCGTGTCCCTGTTCCTGGCTGTCCTGGCCATCGGCCTCATGGCGGGCCTCTTCGCCGCCTTCGCCTATGCCGTCATGCCAGGACTCGGCAGGAGCGGTGACCGCACCTTCGTCGAGTCCATGCGGAACATCAACAAGGCCATCCTCAACGGCTGGTTCCTCACGCCGTTCGCCGGAACGCTCCTCCTCCTGGCTCTCGCGGCGCTGGGAGCCAGGAGCAGCGACGAGCACCGCGTCTTCTGGTGGGTGCTCGCCGCGCTCGCCCTGTACCTCGTCGTCCTCACCGTCACGGGCAGGATCAACGTCCCGCTCAACGACCGCCTCGCCGAAGGCGATCTCCCCCAGGCCGCCGAAGCGCTCGCCGCCGCCCGCGAGCGCTTCGAGTCCTCCTGGGTGGCCTGGAACATCGTCCGCGCCCTCGCGGCGACCGGCTCCTTCGCCTGCGCGGCCTGGGGACTCGTGCTGTACGGGCGCGCCACCGCCTGAACCGCGCGCCTCAGCCCAGGAGCAGGTGACGCAGGTGCGCGCACGCCGCCCGCTCGTCGGCGTGGTGCGCGTACGGGGTCCAGCGGCCCCGCTCGTAGCCGCCCGTCTCCCACCGTGCCGTGCCGCGGGGTGTGCGGCGCAGGTAGAGGAAGTCGGGCGGGAGCGGGGCCGGTTGGTGGACGCCTTCGATCCAGTAGACGGACGGGGGCAGGCCCGCCGCGCGCAGGGCGACGGCGAGCGCCGCCCGCGCGCCCTCGTCCTCAGCCGACGAGGGCACGCAGATAGCCGTGGTCGAGCAGCCACTTCACATTGAGGCCCTCGCCCTCACCCGGGTTGAGCAGCGCCGGGTCCAGCTTGATCTGCTGCCCGCCGCCCGGCTGCCCGAACCACGGAGCGATCCGCCCCTGCCACACCGTGAACCGCTTCGTCACCTCGTACACGTGGTAGCCGCACGGCGCGCTCTCCTCACGGGTGCCGAGGTTCTGCGGCGGCAGCGCGCGCTGCGCGTAGGCGTCGCCCGCGGGCGCGAGGAAGGCCCCGTACACCGAGCCGAACCGGTCCAGGCGCTCCCCGCGCCGCAGCCGCGTCGGTGTGCGGTCGGGCGCGCCGTTCGTCTCCGCGAAGCCGTCGTTCGGCGGGTACTTCCAGCTCCCGCTCGTCGCGTCGCCCTCCCAGTACTCCTTCAGGAAGGCGCGCTCCCCCAGCCCGCCGGTGCGCTTCCAGCCCTTCAGGAGCGGGCCCACCGGCTCCTCGCGCGGCCCCGGCAGGTGACGCGGGCCGAGTCGCGCGTCACCGTGGAACTCGCCCGTGCACGGGGCCGCTTGGGCGGCGGCGGCCTTGGCCGGCTTCGCGGCCTGGGCGGGGGCGGTGGCGAGCGCTGCGGTGGTGAGCGCGGCGAGCAGCAGCGCGAGCGGCTTGGCGGTCACGAAGGGGTACCTCCGGGCTGTACGGGCCCCGCGCGGACCAATCGGCGCGGGTGGTGACCCGCCGCAAGCTAGCCGGGCCGCGCCCCCGCGCCCGCCGCACGGGACCCGCACCCGGCGGAGTTCCCCCGAACGAGTGAGGCCGCGTCAGTCGCGCGCGAACCCCAGTTCCACGGAGGCCCGTTCGGGCGTGGGCTCGTTCCAGTACCGCAGCAGGTTCTCGTTCGACGTGAGCGAGCGCGGGAGCGCCCGGTCCACGTACAGCGTTCCCGCGAGGTGGTCCGTCTCGTGCTGCACGATCCGCGCGGCCCAGCCCCGCACCTCCTCGTCGAGCTTCGTGCCGTGCTCGTCCTCGGCGCGCAGCCGCACCACCGCGTGGCGCGCCACGACGGCCTGCCAGCCGGGCACGCTCAGACAGCCCTCGTAGAAGACCGCGCGCCGCTCGCCGACGCCCTCGTACACCGGGTTGACGAGCACGCGGTACGGGAGCGGCTCGCGCTCGCGCGCGCGGCGCACCTCCTCGGGCACCGTCGCGGGGTCTTCCACGACCGCGAGCCGCAGGGGCACCCCGATCTGCGGCGCTGCGAGCCCGACACCGGGGGCCTCGCGCATCGTGCGCCGCATCGCCGCGAGCAGACGGGCGAGCAGCGCGTCGGGCAGCTGGCCCTCGTACGGCGCCGCGGGCGCGCGCAGGACGGGGTCGCCCGCGGCGACGATCGGCAGGGGGCCCTCGGTGGCGAGCAGGCGCTCGACCCGCTCGGGCAGGGGCGGGGTGCTGGCAGACGTGGTCATGGGAGCAGTCTCGCAGGGCGCCCCGCCGGGGTCAGTCCCGCAGGAGGCCGGTCTCACGGGAGCGTGGCCGCCCCGCGCCGCGGTCCGTCCACTCCCGTACCCCGCCGGCCGAGAACACCACCGGCAGCTCCTCCAGGCCCCGCTTCCACAGCGAGCGCCGCCAGCGCAGCTCCTCGGCCTCCACGGCGACGGCGAGATCGGGCAGCCGGGCGAGGAGCGTGTCGATCGCGGTACGCGCGATGACGCGGGCCATCTGCGGCGACGGGTGCGGGCAGCGGTGCTCGCCCATGCTGAACGACAGGTGCGCCGTGCTGCCCTCGCCCATGCCGCCGTGCGGCCACAGCTCGGGATCGGTGTTCGCCGCCGCGAGGCCCAGCAGCACGCAGTCCCCCTGTTTGACCGGGCGGCCGCCCAGCTCCGTGTCGCGGGTCGCCCAGCGGCCCAGGAAGTTCTGCACGGGAGTGTCGAGCCACAGCGTCTCGGTGAGGGCCTCGGGGACCCCGACGCGGCCGCCCGCGACCTTGTCCGCGAAGCGGTCGTCGAGCAGGAGGAGACGCAGCGCGTTGCAGATCCAGTTCGCCGTGGGCTGCTGACCCGCCAGGATGAGCACCGTGAGGTCGTGCACCGCCTCGGCGTCCGTCAGCGCGGCGCGGTCCGTGACGAGGTACGAGGTCAGGTCACGCTCCGGCTGGGCCCGGCGCGAGGCCACGAGCGCCCCCAGTTGCTCGGCGACCCGCCGGTAGGCACCCACCGGGTTCTCGCCCCGCTCGGCGTCGAGCGTGATGCGCAGGTCCTCGGCGAGGTTCTCGGTGATCTCCTCACCCGCGGGCATCCCGCACAGCTCGATCATCACGCGCACGGGGAGCGCGTGCACGTACGCCTCAAGCAGCTCCACCTCGCCGTCGTCGACGAAACGGTCGATGAGCCGCCGCCCGACCGACTCGCACACGAGCGAGACGTCGTACATGTCCATCGCCTCCAGCGCGCGCGTGAGCGCGCCCGCGCGGCGCCTGTGCTCCTCGCCCTCGGCGAAGAACACCGAGGGCTGATAGCCCGCGTAGGCGAGGAGCGGCCAGTCGCCCGGGATGTTCTCCCACTGATGCCAGCGCCGCGAGTCGCGCCCGAACTCCTCGTCGTGGCTCGTCACATAGGCGACCTCCGGGTAGCCGAGGGCGAGCCAGGCGGGAATGTCGTCGTCGAGGAGCACGGGGGCCACGGGCCCGAAACGCGAGCGCAGTTCGCGGTACAGCTCGGCGGGCGGCCTGTCCGAGTCGAGGGACGACAGCCGTACCGGCTCGTCCTCCCAGCGGTCCCCGTGCGCGGGGCAGGCCGGCGGCGGGCCGCCCGAGGCGGTGGGGACGCGCAGCGCGGGCGCCGACGACTTCTTGGGCCGGTGGTCCCAGGGGCGCAGCGGTTCCGGGCCGTAGTCGTCCGAAGGGGGCGGGAAGAGCGGGTTCTTCATACGCCTGCCTCCTGCGCGAGGGCGCGGTGGTAGAGGTGGTCGACGAGGGTCAGCAGGACCTCCTTGCAGGAGGCGCGTTCGCGCGCGTCGCAGTCCAGGACGGGGACGTGCGCGGAGAGGTTGAGCGCGGCGCGGATCTCCGCGAGGCCGTAGCGCCGCGGGTCGTTCTCGAAACGGTTGACGGCGACGACGAAGGGCGTGTGGTGGGCTTCGAGGCGGTCGACGGCGTACCAGGAGTCGGCGACCTTGCGGGTGTCGACGAGGACGACGGCGCCGAGGCTCCCGGCGAAGAGCTGGTCCCACAGGAACCAGAAGCGCTCCTGTCCGGGGGCGCCGAAGAGGTACAGCACCGTGCGTTCGTTGAGCGTGATGCGGCCGAAGTCGAAGGCGACCGTCGTGGTGGTCTTCGACTCGACACCGGCGAGGTCGTCGACGCCCTCACCGGCCTCCGTCATGATCTCCTCGGTGCTCAGCGGGCGGATCTCGCTCACCGCGCGCACCATCGTCGTCTTGCCGACGGCGAAGCCGCCGACGACGACGATCTTCACGCCCTGCTCGGCGGTCGCGGGCAGGGGAGTGCGCGGGCCCGGGGGCGCGGTGGCCTGGGCGGGCACGGCGTCGGAGGGAGGAACCGCGGGGGCGGACGCGGTGGTGGGCCCCGCGGGGGTCGTGGGGGTGACGGATTCAGAGTCTGCGCAGCGCATGGAGCACCTCTTCGAGTACGGCGGTGTCCGGCCCCGTCGTCCCCGCCGCGCGGGCGGCGGGGCGCGGGGAGCGGACGCGGATGTGCCCGGCGGCGAGCAGGTCCTCCAGCAGAATGCGCGTCACCACCACGGGGAGTCCCAGTTCGGCGGAGAGTTCGACGACGGCCACCGGGTGCTGGCACAGGTCCAGGACGCGCTGGTGCTCGGGGCCGAGGTCCCGCGCCCGGTCCGTCTCGCGCACGACCAGGGTGACGAGGTCGAAGACGCGCGAGCCGGGCGCGGTCCTGCCGCCGGTGACGAGGAAGATCCGGTCGGGTTCGCCCACGTCGGCCGGACCGCGTGGCGTCACGGGGTACCGGCGTTCGGTGCGGGGCTGCGCGGTTCGGCGCGCAGGTGGGCGCCGATCGCGCCGACCAGGTGGCTCATCTCCTGTCCCACGTACTCGGGGTCGGCGTTCTCCTCGGCGACCACCGCGAGGTGCGCGCCGTCGCCCGCGTCCACGATGAACAGCTGTCCGCCGTAGTACGCGGTCATGGAGTGCCGCACACCGCCGCGGCGGTCACCGAACTCGACCGAGGCGCCCTGCGCGAGCGCCTGGATGCCCGAACAGATCGCGGCGAGCTGGTCGGCCTGGTCGAGGGGGAGGTCGGGGGTCCAGCAGAGTTTGAGGCCATCGCGTGAGAGGACGAGGGCGTGGCGGGTTCCCGGGGTGTGGTCCAGGAGTTTTTCGAGGAGCCAGTCGAGGCTGTTGTCGGTGGTGGGCATGGTGTGCGCGGGCGGTGTCCGGGCGGGGGCACGGACAGCTGCCCTTGTCTCCAATCACGTGCGCCGGTCCTCGGCCGCCACGGGGGCGGCCGAGGGCGGGGCGGGGGGAACTCGGGGCGGCCCTGCCGGGGCTCAGGGGGTTTCGCGCTCCGGCCGGGTGGTGGGGGGCGGGGTGGGCTCGGGGGACCGGGTGCCGTGCGGGCCCTCGGCGGGGGAGTGGCCCGGTGGTGCGGCCGGGTCCGGTGCGGTGGTGGTGCCGGTCGCCGTCCGCCCGGTCGCCTCCGCCTCGCGGGCGGCGCGGCCCGCGCGCATCGCGCGGTCGAAGCCGCCGAAGCTGCGTCCCACGTCCTGCTGCGGAGCCGCCGAGGGGGTCTCCCCGGCGAGGAGTTCGGCGATCATCTGGTCCACGGCGGCCATCGTCCGGCCCGGCGGGCGGACGGGGAGGCCGTTCTCTGTGGAGACGAGCGGCCCGAGGCCCTGCAAGGGGTCGAAGAACAACTCGCCGCTGTCGTCGCCGAAGAAGCGCGCCCGCGCCCCGTCCGGGTCGGCGCGGAAGCGTTCGCGCTCCATGAATCCGGGCACCGGGTCCTCGCTGTCGGGTGCGTCGGGCGGTTCCTGCGTGTACGGGGCCGAGCCGGGCGCGGGGGCCTGGTGGCGCGGCGCGGGGAGCGGTCCGTGCGTTCCGGGGCCGCGGGTGGGGAGCGGCGGCGGGGCGGAGGCGGACGGGGTGTCCTGGGCGGGGCCGGCGGGCAAGGGGGCCGCGGGGGCGGGGTGCCCGGACCCGGCGGGACGCGGCTCGGGCCCCGTACCACCGGGCCCCGTCCCTGTGCCGTACGTGTCCGTCCTCGTGCCGTACGGGTCGCTCGCGCTGCCGTTCGCGTCCGTCCCGTGCGCCCCGCTCGCCGGTGCCTCCCGCGTCGCCGCTGCCCCGGACGCTTCCGGGTCCGGTCCGTCGCGGTACGGGTCCCTTCCCGTCACCTCTTCGTAGGCGGTGGGCGGTTCGCTGTCGTACGGGTCGGCGCCCTCGGGGACGTACGGAGCACGCTTCTTCCTCGCGGACGGCTCCCCCTCGCCGCGCCTGTCCTCGGCCTGGCCGGGTGCGGGCCTGCCGATCCAGGGGGCCGTCAGGCGCTCCAGCTCGGACGGGGGTTCGGGCGGCGGGAGCGGGGTGCCCGCCTCGGCGGCGGCCCGTGCGCGCTCCTCCTTGTGGGCCTTGACCCACTCCCTGTGCTTGGCCAGGGCCTCCTCGTGCGGGAGGTCGCGGTCGAGCGGCGGGGCGACGGGAGCGGTGATCTCGGGGAGTTTCTGCTCGACGACGAGTGCGGGGTGCTGGGGGTTGCGCTCGGCGATGTGCACGGAGGGGAGCAGGACGACGAAGCCCGTACCGCCGCGTGAGGAGGGCCGGATACTCACCTCGATCTCGAAGCGGTGGGCGATCATCCCGACGACGTTGAAGCCGTAGTGGTGGTTCTTGAAGTCCGCGAGATCGAGGACCTTGCCCGCGAGGCAGTCCTCGACGTATTCGCGCATCGCCCAGGGGATCTTCATGCCGCTGTCCTCGATCGTCACGACGATGCCGGCGGGGCGCTCCTCGGCGTAGACGTGCACCTCGGCGGTGGGCGGCGAGAACTGCGTGGAGTTGTCGATGAGTTCGGCGAGGAGGTGCATGATCGCCTCGGCGGAGCGGCCGACGATCGACAGTTCGCAGTCGCAGTGCAGCACGACCCTGCGGTAGGCCTCGATCTTGCCGATCGCGCCGCGCAGGATGCGGTACATGACGATGGGCCGGGTCCAGATCCGGCTGCCGCGGCCACCGACCATCCACGCGATGCGGTCGGCGGCGAGGGCGAGCCGCGAGGCGGTCTCGTCGAGGAAGAAGAGGTCCTTGAATGCCTCCTGGCCGTACCGGAACTGCATGTCCTGGAGGCGGTGCAGGACTGTCGCGTTGCGGGCCTGAACGCGGGTGAGGCTGTGCCTGACCATGCCGTAGGCGACTTTGGCGCGGCGCATCCCGTAGTGCGCGGACCACGCGAACTCGTCGAGCGCGGCGCGCAGCCGCTCGTCCTCGGGGAGTGGGACGCGGTGCAGCGCGTCGCCGTGGTTGCGCAGTTCGGCGAAGCGGGCGACGACGGGGGGCACCGTCTCGTGCGCGAAGGTCTCGATGTCCCTGTCGAGGCGCTCGGCGCGCCGCGCGGCCTCGACGCCCAGCGCGCGGGCGTCGCGCGCCGCCATGTGCGCGGAGCCGAGCGCGGTCGCGACGGAGTGCAGGGCCGCGCGCAGCGAGGGATCGGAGGGCAGCGAGAGGGAGTCGAGCGCGCGCGTCGGGTCCTCGCCGTCGGCGAGCCGCGCGCCGAGGTCGGGCAGGAGGACGCGGACGAGCCTGGCGATCTCGGCGGAGTGCCCGGAGAGCGCCTCGCGGGCCTCGGTACGGGCCTGTTCGGCACGCTCGGCACGGCGCCTGTGCACCCGGACGAGCAGGGCCGACCAGATGCCGGCGAGGACGAGGAGCAGCCAGCAGACCCCTGCTGTCGTCCCCGTCCAGACCTGGGCCGCCGGGGGTGCGGCGGTGGTCACGGCCACGGCGCCGACGGCCGTGAGGGCGAGCAGGAGCAGGGGCGGAGCGGCCCGGGGCAGGCGCCCGGGGCGGCCCGCGCGGCGCGGTCGGTGAGCGGTCACTGGCATTCCGCGGTTCCCTCGGTCTCGACGGTGGGGGAGGGGAGTACGGGGACGTACGAGACGCGGATCGGGGCCGCGTGCGGGTCATGCTAACCATGCCGAAGCGGGGCTGATGGGGTGCTGTACGGGCATAGCGCCCGATGGGGGTGTTTACTGCCGAATCCCTTTCACGGATGGGGTGATTGTGGTAAAGGAGGCTGGTTTGCCGGGCGGGTTCACTCCGCCCGGCTGAAGTGACGCCCTATCGGGAGGACGAGGGGTGTGCCGGACACGGGGTCGGGCACGACGCGGCAGTCCATCGCGAAGACCTCGCGCACCAGGTCCTCGGTGACGACCTCGGCGGGCGCGCCCTCGGCCACGACACGGCCCTCGCGCAGGGCGATGAGGTGGTCCCCGTAGCGGCAGGCGAGGTTGAGGTCGTGCAGGACGGCGACGACCGTCGTGCCGCGCTCGCGGTTGAGGTCGGTGACCAGGTCGAGCACGTCGACCTGGTGCGGCAGGTCGAGGTAGGTCGTCGGTTCGTCGAGGAGCAGGATGCCGGTGCGCTGCGCGAGCGCGACCGCGATCCACACGCGCTGGCGCTGGCCGCCGGAGAGTTCGTCGACGGGCCGGTCGGCGAGGTCGAGCGTGTCGGTCGCCGCGAGTGCCTCGGCGACGGCGGTGTCGTCCTCGGCGCTCCAGCGCCGGAAGAGTCCCTGGTGCGGGTAGCGGCCGCGGCCCACGAGGTCGAGCACGCGGATGCCGTCGGGGGCGACGGGGGACTGCGGCAGGATGCCGAGCCGCGCGGCGACCTCGCGCGAGGGGACGGAGCGGATGTCCTTGCCGTCGAGCAGGACTTCACCGGCCGTGGGGCTCAGGAGCCGCGCGAGCCCGCGCAACAGGGTGGATTTCCCGCAGGCGTTGGGCCCCACGATCATGGTGACCCTGCCGGTGGGCACCGCGGTGCTCACCCCGGTGACGACACCGCGCTGCGCGTACCCGAGGTGCAGGGCGCGCGCTTCCAGGGTGCTGGGCGGGGTGGCGGGGCTCGCGGGGGCGCCCGTGGTGAGGGCGGCCGGGGCGGGGGTACGGGGCATGGGTGTGGTCCTCATCGTGTTCGGCCCCCGTGGCCCACGCGGCCCGCGCGGGCCAGGAGCCACAGGAGACAGGGGGCGCCGACGGCGCCGGTGACGACGCCGACGGGGTAGCCGCTCCCGCCGGGCAGGTGCTGGGCGAGCAGGTCGCAGCCGAGCAGGAGGCTCGCCCCGCACAGCGCCGCCGTGCCGAGCACGGGGCCGCCGCGCCCGCTCAGGCGGCGGGCGAGCGGCCCGGCGAGGAAGGCGACGAAGGTGACGGGGCCTGTCGCCGCTGTCGCGACGGCGGCGAGGCCGACGGCGGCGAGCACGAGCCACAGCCGTCCCGCCTCGACGCGCAGCCCGAGGCCCGCCGCCGTGTCATCGCCGAGCGCGAGCGCGGGCAGGACGCGCGCGGCGAGCGCGACCGTGAGCGGGAGCAGCGGGATCAGGCAGAGCAGCAGGGGGCGTGCCGTGTCCCAGTCGGCGCCGCCGAGGCTCCCGGTGAGCCACAGCATCGCCTCCTGCGCGGTGTGGATCTCCGCGCGCGTCGTCAGGTACGAGATGACGCTGCCGAGCACGGCCGAGATGCCGATGCCGACGAGCACGAGGCGGTACCCGCTCACGCCCCGCCGCCAGGACAGCGCGTACATCACGACGGCCGTGAGCACCGCGCCGACGACGGCGGCGAGCGAGACGGAGGCGCCGCCGACGTGGAACACGACGATCGCGAGGACGGCGCCCGTGCTCGCGCCCGAGGTGATGCCGATGACGTCGGGGCTCGCGAGCGGATTGCGCACGAGGCTCTGGAAGACGGCTCCCGACATGCCGAAGGCGGCGCCGGCGGCGAGCGCGGTGGCGAGGCGCGGCAGCCGTACGTGCTGGACGATGAACGCGGAGGCGGCGTCGCCCTGCCCGGCCAGCGCGCGCGGTACCTGCGCGAGCGGCACGGTGAAGTCCCCGGTGCTCAGCGCGAGGCAGGTGAGCACGAGCAGCAGCGCGGTGAGCGTCCCGGTCACGGCGAGGAGCCGCGGCAGGGTGCCGCGGCGCACGCGGCGCAGGGCGCGGAGGGTGTCGGGCGTGACGGGCAAGGGGGCGGGGCGGGCCGGGACGGGGGAGCCGGTGGTGGTGCCGGGGGCCCGGCGGAGGGCCGTGGCGCTCGCGTGCGCGGCGCCGGGGACGGCGGTGGGGTCCTCGGTCACAGTTCCGCCAGCCTGCTCTTGCGGACGAGGGCGATGAAGACGGGGGCGCCGATGACGGCGGTCACGATGCCGACCTCGATCTCGCCCGGCCGGGCCACGACGCGGCCGACCACGTCGGCGACGAGCAGCAGCGCGGGCGCGAGGACCATCGCGTACGGGAGGACCCAGCGGTGGTCGGGCCCGGTGAAGGCCCGTACCGCGTGCGGCACCGTGAGCCCGATGAAGCCGAGCGGTCCGGCGAGCGCGGTCGCCGCGCCGCACAGGAGCACGACCGACGCCGAGCAGAAGACGCGCGCGAGCGCCGGGTTCTGGCCGAGGCCGCGCGCCGCGTCGTCGCCGAGGCCGAGTGTGTTGAGCATCCGGCCCGACAGGAGCGCGCACACCGCGCCGACCGCGAGGAAGGGGCCGGCCTGCGCGGCGATGCCGAGCCCGCGCCCGGCGAGCGAGCCGACCTCCCAGAAGCGGAACTGGTCGAAGGTCTTCGTGTCGCCGAGCAGGATGGCGCGCGTGAAGCTCAGGAGCCCTGCGCTCACCGCCGCCCCGGCGAGCGCGAGTTTGACGGGCGTCGCGCCCTGCCCGCCGAAGGAGCCGACGAGGTGCACGACGAGCGCGGCGAGTGCCGCGCCGGCGAAGCCGAACCACACGTACCCGGTGAAGGACGTGACCCCGAGTACCCCGATCGCGAGCACGACGGCGAAGGAGGCGCCCGCGTTGACGCCGAGCAGCCCGGGGTCGGCGAGCGGATTGCGGGTCAGGCCCTGCATGAGGGTCCCCGCGAGTCCGAGCGCGGCCCCCGCGAGGAGCCCCACGACGGTGCGTGGCAGGCGCAGCGAGGTGACGACGGTCTGGTCGTCGTCGGACGGGTCGTGGTGCAGGACGGTGTTCCACACGGTGTCCAGCGGGACGGACTTGGCGCCGATCGCGAGGCTCGCGAGCACCGCGAGCACGAGGACGGCGAGCGCGAGCACGAGACCGGCGCCGAGGGCGCCGCCTTTGCGGCTCCGTGAGGGCGCGGCGGCGGGTGCGGTGCGGGCGGCGGGTGCGGTGACGGCGGCGGGTGGTGGCCCCGCGGCCGTACGGGGACTGGACATGGACGACTCCTCCGAAATAAGGGAAGGCTAACCTCATATTTGAGCGCCTTATTTCGGTTGGAAAGCGCATGAATGCGGGCGAATATCTCGTCTGTCTGATCGTTCACGGTCATGAGATGTCGATGAACGGACATGCGGGGCGGGCGGTCCTGTCCGGGGCGCGCCACCTGTCGCCTCGTTACCGCGCGCGTGGGCAAGGGTGGTTGGCGGCGGGCGCCCTCGCGGCGCCGGGTCTCCCCCTCCGCCGGTGCTGACCGGGTGGCGGTACGACGTGTCCGAGTGGTCCGCGGGGATGTGTGCGGCTGGTTAGGCTCGCCGAAGTTAGGCAAACCTAAGTCGCCTTGGAGTGCACATGTCCCGCCCTCTCGCTTCCACACCGTCCCGACGGCGCGTCCTCGCCTCGGCCGCCGGGGTCCTCGCGGCGGCCGGCCTCGCCGCCTGCTCCAGCGATTCGGACGACGGGGGGAAGAAGGGCGCGGGCTCCCCGGACAGCGCGGGCTCCCCGGACACCGCGGGGACCCGCACCGTCGACACCGCCAAGGGCAAGGTGAAGGTCCCCGCGCACCCCCGGCGGGTCGTGGCGATCAACGACTTCCCCATGTCGGCGATGTTCGACATGGACCTCACCCCTGCCGGGGTCTTCGACGCGGGTGAGGAGTACGTTCCCGCGCGTGATCTCACGCGCTGGCGCGCCGTGCCGAAGGTCTCCGACGGTGTCGGCGGCGAGATCCGGGTCGAGAAGGTCGCGGCTCTCGCGCCCGACCTCATCATCGGCATCGACGCGCAGACCAACCTCCCGTACAAGCAGCTCAGCGCCCTCGCCCCGACCGTCCTGCTGCCCTTCACGAAGTCGAAGAACCCCTGGCGCGACATGGCCGAGCAGACCGCCGACGTGCTCGGCGAGCACGGCAAGCTCGACGCGCTCAAGAAGGAGTACGGCACGAAGGCGGCCGCCATCCGCGAGGAACACGCCAAGGCGCTCGCGGCGACCCACTGGGCGCTGCTCCAGGGCGGTTTCGACGAGGGCCAGTGGTGGCTGTACGGGCACGGCTCGCCGATCGGCGCCATCCTCGCCGACGCGGGGGCGGTCTTCTCCGCGGCGAGCAGGCGGCTCGACGTGCAGCAGGCCGTCTCGTACGAGCTGATCGCGAACAAGCTCGGCGACGCCGACGCGGTCTTCTACTACACGACCAACGACGGGAAGCCCGCCAACCTCGGCCCCAAGCTCTTCGCGCAGCCCGCCTTCACGAAGCTCGCTGCGGCCCAGGCCGGCAAGCTCTTCGGCAGCGTCTTCTTCCTGCCCGGCGGGATGCGCGACGCGATCGCCGCGCTCGACGACTTCGACAAGGCGCTGCGGAAGCTGTGACGTACCGCCTCAGGCGCCGTCGTCCCTGCCACCCTGGGCCGCCGAGAAATAGGCCCCGGGCGTGCGGCCCGTCTCGTGCCGGAAGGCCGCGACGAACGAACTGGGCGAGGTGTAGCCGACGCGGTGCGCGACCGCCGTCAGCGGCCGGTTGACCGCCATGTGCTCAAGCCCCGCGCGCAGCCGGGCCCTGGTGCGCCAGCGTCCGAAGGACAGGCCGGTCTCCGCGCTGAAGAGCCGCGCCAGGGTGCGTGCGCTCGCGCCGACGAGCCGCCCCCACTCGTCGAGCGAGCGCGGGTCGGCCGGGTGTGCGACGAGCGCCTCGGCGACGCGCAGGGCGCGTTCGTCCCGCGGCATCGGGACCTCGATCGTCGTCACGTCGACGGGCCGCAGCAGATCGGGGAGGAGTGCCTCCGCGCGGGCGCGCGGGCCGGGTTCGAGCGGGGTGCCGGCGAGGTGCGTGATGAGTTCGCGCAGCAGCGGGCCCACGGCGACGACGGTCGGGCCGGGCCAGCGCACGGGGGAGTGCCGGGGCGCGAGGTAGACACTCCGCATGAGCGCGGGGCGCGTCGCGCTCGTCGTGTGCGGGGTGCCCGCGGGTATCCACAGCGCGAGCGTCGGCGGCAGCACCCAGGAGTGCGCGCCGATGTCCACCGTGAGGGTCCCCGCCGCCGCCCAGGCGAGCTGGTGCGCGGAGTGCTCGTGCCGGTCGAAGCGGCGGCCACCCGGCATCTCGAAGTTCATGACGCGCAGCGCGCCCCGTGAATCCCCCTGGTCCGCGCCCGCGGCTCCGGAGCCGGATTGTCTGTTCGGCGACATGGCGCGTCACCGTATCGCACACCCGTCAAACTCAGCCAGCCCTAACCTGAGGCGGGAGGCCAGGAACCGCCTCCCGCTCGCCGGACCCGCAGACCATGCCCCCGAAGGTGATGCCAGTGAAGTCCCCCGCCCCCGACGCCCCGCCAGGGGTCCCGCCCGCGCGCGGTCCCGGTGCCGTACTCGCGGCGGCCGTCCGTTCCGTACGGGGCCCGCTGCTCGGCTCGCTCGTGCTGCTCGCCGGGCACCAGGCGGGCGAGGCGCTCGTGCCCGTCGTCGTCGGGATCGTCGTGGACCGGGCCGTGGACGGCGGGGCGACGGGCGCGCTCCTGGGCTGTCTCGCGCTGCTCGCCGCCGACTTCCTCTTCCTCTCGCTGTGCTACCGCTTCGGTTCCCGCCTCTCCACCACCGCGCGCGAGCACTCCGCGCACCACCTGCGGGTCCGCCTCGCGGGGCGCCTCCTCGCCCACGACGACGCGGCGGGCAGCGACCGGCTCCCGGGCGACCTGCTCACCGTGACGGGCTCCGACACGCAGGTGGTGGGGCAGTTCACGAGCCGGCTCGGCACGACGACGGGCAACCTCACCGCCGTCGGGCTCGGCGCCGCGCTCCTGCTGCGCATGTCCGTACCGCTCGGCCTGCTCGTCCTCGCCGGCACGCCCGCCGTGCTCCTCCTCATGAACCGCGCGGGGCGCCCGCTGGAGCGCAGGGGCGCCACCGAGCAGGCCGCGGCGGCGCGTGCCGCGGCGACCGCCGTCGACTACGTGAGCGGACTGCGCGTCCTCAAGGGCCTGCGCGCCGAGCGCACCGCGCTGCGCCACTACGAGGGCGTCAACCGCGCGAGCCTGCGCGCGACCGTCGCCGCCGCGCGCACCGAGGCGGTGCTCGACGGCGCGGGCACGCTGCTCGCCGGGGTCCTCGTCGCCGCCGTCGCCCTCGTCGCAGGGCGCCTCGCACTGAGCGGGGACCTGGGTCTCGGGGACCTCATCGCCTGCGTGGGGCTCTGCCAGTTCCTCCTGGCCCCGATCCAGGGCCTCCTGGAACTCGGTCCCGCGCTCGCCCGCGCCCGCGCGAGCGCGCGCCGCGTCGCCGCCCTCGTCGACGCGCCCCCGCCGCCGCCAGGAACCGCAAAGCTGCCCGAGGGCGCGCCCGTTCGCGGCGAGCTGACGGTACGGGGGCTCGCGCACGACGTGCTGCGCGGCGTCGACCTGAGCCTCGCGCCCGGCGAACACCTCGGGCTCGTCGTCCCCGACCCGGTCGCCGCGGCCGAACTCCTCGCCTGCCTCACGGGCGACCTCGCCCCCGCGCACGGAGCGATACGCCTGGACGGCGTGCGCCTCGGCGCGCTCGACCGCGCCGAGGCCCGTACCGCCGTTCTCGTCGCCCCGCACCAGGCCCACCTCTTCGACGGCACGGTGCTCGACAACCTCCGCTCGGGGGACGACGAGCGGGAGGACGGGCCGGGGGACGCGGCGGCGCTCCGCGCGGCGGCAGCCGACGACCTCGTGGACGCCCTCCCGGAGGGCACGGCGACCCGGGTCGGTGAACGGGGCGCCTTCCTCTCCGGGGGCCAGCGCCAGCGCCTCGCCCTCGCCCGCGCGCTGCGCGCGGCACCGCCCGTGCTCGTCCTGCACGACCCGACGACGGCGGTCGACGCGGTCACCCAGACCCGTATCGCACGCGGCATCCGCACCCTGCGCGCGGGCCGCACGACCCTGATCCTCACCTCGTCCCCCGCACTCCTCGCCGCCTGCGACCGCGCCGCGGTGCTCCACGAGGGCCGCGTGACCGCGAGCGCCCCGCACTCCGCACTCCTCGCCACCGACGCCTTCTACGGGGATGTGGTCCACGCATGAGCACGACCGACGGGATGCCCGCGGGGACGAGCGGCGGGACTCCGTCGCGGGGGCCGGGGCAGCCGGGCGAGGCGGGCGGGCCTGCGGGGAGCTTCGTGGGGCCGAAGCGGGCGAAAGGCTCCGGGCCCGTCGAGCGGCGGCCGCGGGCGGTCGCCTCCGGTGGGGAGCCACCCGTACGCGGAAGGGGCGGGAAGCACGTCCCGCCGCCACGGGACGGCGCGCGTGCGCCGCTGCCCACCGCGACGTCGCGGCGGACCTGGGGCGCGGTACGGGAATTGACGCGCCCGCACCGGGTGAGGGGGTTCGCGGCCGTCGCCGTGTTCGCGGGCGAGGCGGCGGCCGGGCTCGCCGGGCCCTTCGCCCTGGGGAGGATCGTCGACACCGTGCGCGAGGGAGGGGAGAGCACCGCCGTCGTCGGGGCCGCGCTCGTCCTGCTCGGGGCCGCGCTCCTCCAGGCCCTGCTGACGGCGACAGGGGCCGGGCTCGTGGCCCGCGTCGGGGAAGGGGCGCTCGCGCGGCTGCGGGAGCGGGTCGTGGCCCGCGCCCTCGCGCTGCCCGCGCAGCGGGTCGAGGAGGCGGGCACGGGCGACATCGCCGCGCGCATCGGCGACGACGCCGCGCTCGTGGCGCGCGCCGTGCGCGACGTCGTACCGGGGCTCGCGGGCTCCGCGCTCACGCTCGCGGCGACCCTCGTCGGGCTCACCGCGCTCGACTGGCGCTTCGCCCTCGCGGGGCTCGCGGCCGTACCGATCCAGGCCGCGACGCTGCGCTGGTACCTGCGCCACTCGACCCCGCTGTACGCCCGTCAGCGCGAGGTCGGCGGCGAGCGCACGCGGCAGATACTCGAATCGGTCTCGGGCGCGGCGACGGTACGGGCCTTCCGGCTCGGCGCCCGCCACACCCGCCGCATCGAGGAGCGCTCCGCGCACGCCGTCGCCTACGCCCAGCGCGCGACCACCCTCCGCTCCCGCTTCTACGGGCGCCTCAACGTCGCCGAGTTCACCGGCCTCGCGCTCCTCCTCGTCGTCGGCTACGTCCTCGTCAGGGACGGCTCCGCGCGCGTGGGCGAGGCGACGGCGGCGGCGCTGCTCTTCGTGCGGCTCTTCGACCCGGTGAACGTCCTGCTCGCGCTCGCCGCCACCGCGCAGGAGGCGGCGGCGGGACTCGCCCGGCTCGTGGGCGTCGCCGACCTCGTACCGCGCGAGCACGTGCGCGACCTCGTACCGCGCGAGCACGTGCGCGACCTCGTGCCGCGCGACCCCCTCCCTCCGTCTTCGGCGCCGGAGTCCGCGGAGGTACGAGCCGAGCCGTCCGCCTCCGCCGAGCCGTCCGCCTCCGCCGAGCCGTCCGCCTCCGCCGAGCCGTCCGCCTCCGCCGGGCCCTCCCCCTACGCCGTGTCCGCCCTCGGCATCCGGCACGACTACCGCCCGGGACACCCCGTCCTGCACGGTGTCGACCTGCGGCTCGCGCCCGGCGAACACGTCACGCTCGTCGGGGCGAGCGGCGCGGGCAAGAGCACGCTCGCCCGTATCGTCGCCGGGGTCCACGCGCCCACTGGGGGGACCGTCACCGTACGGGCCGAGGCGGGCGAGGGACCGCGTGTCCTCCTCGTCGACCAGGACACGCACGTCTTCGCGGGGACCCTCGCGCAGAACCTCCTCCTCGCCGGGCCCGGGGCGCCCGAGCCCGCCCTCACCGCCGCGCTCGCCGCCGTCGGCGCGGACGGCTGGGCCCGCGCGCTGCCCGAAGGGCTCGCGACCGTCGTCGGTGCGGGCGGCCTGGCGCTCACGCCGCTCCAGGCGCAGCAACTCGCCCTCGCCCGCCTGGTCCTCGCCGATCCGCCGGTCGTCGTGCTCGACGAGGCGGCGGCGGAGGCGGGCAGCGAGGGGGCGCGGGGCCTGGAGAAGGCCGCCGAGGAGGTGACCCGGGGCCGTACGGCGCTCGTCGTCGCCCACCGCCTGGGACAGGCGGCGCTCGCCGACCGGGTCGCCGTGATGGAGGCGGGCCGCATCGTGGAGGAGGGCACGCACGCCGAACTCCTCGCGGCGGAAGGCACGTACGCGCGGTTGTGGGAGGCGTGGGCGGCGCGCGGGGCGCAGTGAGAGGGCGGGGCGCGGGGCGCAGTGAGAGGGCGGGGCGCAGTGAGCGGGCGGGGCGCGGGGCGCAGTGAGCGGGAGCGGGGCGAGTGAGAGGGGGCGAGGCGGGGCGGGGTGTGCCGGGGTGAATCCGTCGTGGGCCCCCGGTTGTCAGTGGTGCGTGCGACAGTCCCGTACATGCTTGCGATCGTGATCGAGACGGAGCCCGGTGAGCGCTACGAGCGGGCCTCCGCGGAGAGGCTTGCCGAGGTGGTGCGGCGCGTCGGGGGGCGCAAGGACCGGTTCCTCGTGCTCGAACGGCTGCCGGACGAGGCGGACTTCTACGCCCAGGTGTGGCACGAGGGGGAGGGGCCCTACCAGGTGGAGTACCGGGACGGCTCCGCCGGGCGGCACTTCCAGGCGCACACCGACGATCCCGAGGCGGTCGTCACCGCCCTCACCGGCTGGGCCCGCCGCACCCCCGGCTGGGACGCCGCGCTGACGTGGAGTCCCCTCGACCTCGGGGCACCGCCCGAGGAACCACCTCCGCCCGCCCTGAGCCCCGAGGACCGTGCCGCGCTGGAGGCGGCCGTCCGCGTCGCGCTGCACGGCGGCTACCGCGACCGCGCCGCCCTCGCCGAACTCGCCGAGGAGTACCTCGTCACCGACGACCGTCGCCCGGTGACGCAGGCGCAGGCCCGTGCCCTCGTCGACCGGCTGTGGCGCGACCGGCTCGCCGAACAGGCCGCGTGGCGCGGCGAGACCGACCCCGAACGCCTCGCGCGTGCCTTCGCCGCGCTCGACGCGGCAGGTGTCGTCGCCCGCGAGGACTTCACCTGCTGCCGCTCCTGCGGCATGCGCGAGATCGGTGCGGAGGCCGGGCCGGGAGGGGCGCGGGGCTTCGTGTTCTTCCACCAGCAGTGCACGGACGGCGCCGTGACCGAGGGCACGCTGCGGCTCTACTTCGGCGGGTTCGACGACGAGGAGCGGACGACGGCCGCGATCGGGCGCGAGGTGGTGGCCGCGCTCACCGCCGCGGGTCTTGGCACCGCCTGGGACGGCAGCCCGGCGCGGGCGATCGAGGTGACACCGCTGGACTGGCGCCGTCGCCTGCCGGTCCACTGAGCGCCCGTGGCGTGCTGAGGGGCCGTACCGTACTGGCCGTGCCGCGCCGAGGGGCCGGAGGGGCCTGACCAGGCGTACCGGCCGCAGGGCCGCGCGGGCCGCCTGCCATCATTGACCGGCACATGAACGAAAAATGACCCGGGGGGGCCACATGGGAACGATCAACACCGCGCTCCGCGAGCTGAGAACCGCGCAGAAGTCCTCAAAAGGCGTCTCGCTCTACTCCCGCTTCGCCAACCGCCCGGCGGGCCGCGTCCTCGCCGCCTGTGCCTACGCACTGCGCCTGACACCGAACCAGGTGACGGTGATCAGCGCGCTCTTCAGCTTCGCCGCCGTGGTCGGCCTCGCGATCGGCACCCCGTCCGTGGGCCTCGGCGTCCTCGTGTGGCTGGGCCTCGCGATCGGTTTCGCCTTCGACTCGGCGGACGGCCAGCTCGCCCGGCTGCGCGGCGGCGGCAGCGCGGCGGGGGAGTGGCTCGACCACGTCGTGGACTGCGCGAAGATCACCGCCCTGCACGCGGCGGTGCTCATCTCCTTCTACCGCCACCCCGACGCGTACGGCATCGACGGTGAGGACACCTGGCTGCTGCTCCCGCTCGTCTTCCAGTTCGCCGCCGTCGTCACCTTCTTCGGCGGGCTGCTCACCGAGAAGCTCACCCCGCGCCCCGCGCCGGGGACGCCCGCCGCGGCCCCCTCGACGCTGCGGGCGATCGCGCTGCTCCCCGTCGACCACGGCATCTTCTGCCTGGTCTTCCTCTTCCTCGGCGCGGGCAGCGGCTTCCGCTGGGCCTACGCGGCCCTCGCGCTCGCCGCCGTCCTGTTCCTGCTCGCGTTCCTCGTCAAGTGGTTCAGGGAACTCAGCGCAGTTCGGCGCTGAGCGGCCCGGCGGGCCGCTCGTCCCCGGTGAGCACGTCCAGCGCGCGCCGCAGTTGCGTGCTGGACGTGTGGACGGTGTACGGGAAGTACACGATGTCCACGCCGACCGCGGCGAAATCGCGCTCCAGCTTGTCCCCCTTCGGCGTGCCGCGCCAGTCGTCGCCCTTGAAGAGCACGTCGAAGCGGACCTGCTTCCAGGTCTCCACCTTGTCCGGCACGGTCTCCACGAAGGCGGCGTCGACGTACTTGACGCTGCGCACGATCTCCAGCCGCTCCACCAGCGGGATCATCGGGCGGCGGCCCTTGGCGCCTTCGACCATCTCGTCCGAGACGACGCCCGCGACGAGGTAGTCGCAGTGACTCTTCGCGTGCCGAAGGATGTTGAGGTGTCCGATATGGAAAAGATCGTACGCACCCGGGGCATAACCGACTCGATACGGTCTGTGCTCCGCCATGAATGAAACCCCCCTGGTCTCGTTCGCACCGTTCGTGCGGTGCGGCTCCGACGATAGCGTGCGCGTTCACGTCGACGTGAGTGAACGTTTAGGCTAGGAAAGCTTCGCCTGGAGGACCGAAAGGGTCTGTACCTGCGCGAACGCCCGGGGGATTGCAGCGAAATGCTGGGGGAAGGGGAGCGCTGCGTGAGCGCAAATGATCAGATCGGGGACATAACGGGGCGTCGCACCCTGCTGATGGTCTCCACCAACTACGCGCCCGAGCACGCCGGGATCGGCCCGTACGCGACACAGATCGCCGAGCACTGGGCCGAGGCGGGCCACGAGACCCACGTACTCGCCGGGATGCCGCACTACCCCTCGTGGAGCCTCGACCCCGAGTACGCCGGGGCCTGGCGGCGCACCGAGCGGCGCGCCGGAGTCACCGTGCACCGCCGCAGGCACACCGTGCCGCCCCGCCAGACCGCCGTGCGCCGCGCCCTGTTCGAGGGCTCGATCCTCCTGCACGGCGCCGTCGCTCCGCCCCGGATGCCACGCCCCGACGCGGTGCACGCGCAGATGCCGAGCCTCGCCGGCGGCGTGCTCGCCGCGCGCCTCGCGCACCGCTGGAAGGTCCCGTACATCCCCGTCGTCCAGGACCTCATGGGCGCCGCCGCCGCGCAGAGCGGCATCAGCGGCGGCGACCGCGCGGCGAAACTCGCCGCGCGCGCCGAGTCCTTCGCGCTGCGCCGCGCGACCCTCGTCGGCATCATCCACGAGACCTTCCGCGCCAAGGTCGAAGCACTCGGCGTCGCCCCCGAGCGCATCCGCCTCGTGCCCAACTGGTCCCACGTCACGAGCCCCACGGGCGACCGCGAGGCGACCCGCGCGCGGCTCGGCTGGGCGCCCGGCGAGACCGTCGTCGTGCACTCGGGGAACATGGGCCTCAAACAGGGCCTCGACGTCCTCGTCGAGTCCGCGCGCCGCGACCCGGCCGTACGCTTCGTGCTCATGGGCGACGGCAACCAGCGCGCCCACCTCGGGGAACTCGCCCGCGGCGTGCCCAATCTGCACTTCCTGCCGCCCGCCGACGACGCCGACTTCATGGACGTCCTCGCCGCGGCCGACGTCCTCGCCGTCACGCAGCGCGCCTCCGTGCTCGACATGAGCGTTCCTTCGAAGCTCACCTCCTACTTCGCCGCCGCGCGCCCCGTGCTCGCCTCGGTCGCCGCCGAGGGCGGCACCGCGCAGGAGGTGCTGCGCTCGGGCGCGGGCGTCCTCGTCGCCCCCGAGGACCCCGACGCGCTGCTCAAGGAAGTGCGTAGACTCGCCGACGACCCGGCGCAGGCCCGGGCACTGGGGGAAGCGGGACCGCGCCACGTCGCGGCCCATCTGACGCGCGCGGCGGGACTCGCCCGCATCGACGCACTCATTGAAGAGGCTCTGGGGGTTTGGCGCACATGACCGACTCGCACGTCAGTCCGGCGGGGGACGAACCGGAACTGCTGCGTGACCAGTTCCGGCAGCTGCTGCGCTACCGCTGGCTGATCGGCGGGGGCATCGGGATCGGCCTGATCGGCGGTGCCTACCTCGGCATCACCTCGGCCGACTCGTACGCGGCCAACAGCGACATCGTCGTCCGCACCCCCACCACCAACCCCTTCGACAACTCCGCCGCGCCCGACAAGAGCGTCAACATGAACACCGAGCGCCAGACGGCGCTCTCCACCAACGTCGCCCAGATCGCGGCGAAGAAGCTCAAGAACGGCCCCTCGGCGCGCACCCTGAAGAAGGGGCTCCAGGTCACCACGCCCCCGCAGAGCCTCACACTGCGCTTCACGTACACCGCGGGCTCGCCCGAGGAGGCCGCACGCGGCGCCAACGCGCTCGCCGACGCGTACCTGACGGCGAGCGAGCAGAAGTGGTCCGACCTGCGCGACAGCATGGTCGCCCGGCTCAAGAAGCAGATCGACCCGCTCGGCAAGCAGCAGAACGAGCTGGCGCAGCAGCTGGAGACGATGACGAAGGGCACCTCCGCCTACGACGCCCAGCAGACCGCGAACGTCAACCTCAAGAGCCGTATCAGCACCCTCCAGAACCAGCGCGACACGCTCATGGGCCTCGACATGGCCGCGGGTTCCCTCACCCAGGAGGCCACCCCGCCGACCAGCTCGGACGGCCTCGGGCTCGTCATATCCCTCGCGCTCGGGGGCGCCTTCGGCATCGCCTTCGGTCTCCTCGCCGCCTGGGTACGGCTCGTCTTCGACCCCTCGCCGCGCTCCACCGGCGACGTCGCCCGTGCCGTGCGCGCCCCCGTGCTCGGCTCGCTCCCGCGCGGCGCGGCCAAGGGCCTCCTCGCCGTCGACCAGACCGGCTCGCGCACCGCCGAGGAGTACCGCTCGATCGCCTTCCGGCTCGCCTACGACGCGCGCTTCGCCGACCGCCGCCGCCTCCTCGTCGTCGCGGCCCGCGACGCGAGCGCCCAGGCGGCGACCTCGGTCGCCACCAACCTCGCCGCCTCCTTCGCCGAGACCGGCAAGGACGTCCTCCTCGTCGAGGCCGACCTGCGCGCCCCCGGGCTCTCCGCGCGCCTGCACACGACCGCGGGCCGCCCCGGCTGGAGCCTGCCGTCCGACACGGACGACAACGGCTGGCCCGGTACCCGCCCGCTCACCGTCGACGCGGGCGAGGCCGGTTCCTTCGACCTCGTCCCGGGCCAGCGGGTGCGCAACGTGGCCCGCGCGCTCACGTCGAGCCGCTCCACCCGGCTCATCGAGGACGCCGACGAGAACGGTTCGACCGTCGTCGTGCTCGCCCCGCCCGTCCTCTCCTACGCCGACGCGCTCGCGCTCGTCGACCGCGTCGACGGCGTCGTCATCGTCTGCGACCTGCGCAGCGTGCACCGCACCGAACTCGTCCGCATCCGCGAGCTGATCGTCGGTGCCGGCGGTACGGTCCTCGGCGCGGTCACGCACGACGAAGGCGGTCACGCGGCCAAGCAGAAGGGCGCGGCGAAGGGCAGCGGGCACCGCGCGGCGGGCAGCGAACTGCCGCCCCCGGCCCCGCGTCCCGCGCCCCTCGCCGACCAGCGGCTCGGCGACGGCACCGAGACCGTGACGCTGCGCCAGCTGCGGCCCGAGGACCTGCGGACGGGCGACAAGAGATGAGACGCTCGGCCACGGTCGCCGCCTCCGTACTCGACCAGGCCGCGTCCAGCCTGACCAACATCCTGGTCCTGGTGATCGTGGCCCGCGTCTCGACGGCCGCGGGCTTCGCCGCCTTCTCGATGGTCTACGTGACCTTCACGGTGCTGCTCGGCCTCAACATGTCGTACGTCGGGCAGGTCGTCGTCCTGGAGAAGGGCGGCGCGCGCGCCCTCGCCGCGGCCTGCCGCTCCGCGACGGCCTTCACGGCGCTCGCCTCGCTGCTCGCCGGAGCCCTGCTCGTGGCGGGCGGCGCGGCCGTCGGCGGCACCTCGGGCACGGCCTTCGCCGCGCTCGGCGCCGTGCTGCCGCTCGCGCTGCTCCAGGACGGCCTGCGCTACTCCTTCTCCGCGCTGCGCGTCCCGCACCGCGCGCTCGCCGCGGACACGCTGCGCCTCGTGTGCGTCGTGCCCGCGCTCGCCCTCCAGCCGCACCACACGAGCCCCGCGCGCATGGTGCTTGCCTGGGGCCTGTCCGCGCTCCCTGCGCTGCTCCTCGCGCTCGCGCTCCTGCGCCCTTACGTGCGCGGCACCCGCGCCCGCCTCTCCACCTACCTGGGCCGCGGGCACCTCGGGCGGCGCTTCGTCGTCGAATTCGCCGTCGGCAACGCCTCCAGCCAGCTCGCGGTCCTCGGCCTCGGCCTCTTCGCGAACCCGCTCGCCGTCGGCGCGCTGCGCGGCGCGACGACCCTCTTCGGGCCGCTCAACGTCCTCTTCAACTCCGTCAACGCCTTCGGCCCGCCGATCCTCGGGCGCTTCGGCGGCCGCCGCGCGACCGCCCGTGCCGCCGCGCTGCTCGGCGTCGTACTCGGGGGCGTCGCGCTCGGCTGGGCACTCCTCCTGTACGCGCTCCCCGCGAGCGCGGGCAAGCACCTCCTCGGTGCCACGTGGGAGGCGACCGCGAAGCTCCTGCCCGCGACGGGCGGCCAGTACGCCGTCATGGCGCTCGGCACCTGCGCGCTCGTCACGCTGCGCGTGCTGAGCCCCCGCGCGACCCTCTCCCTCCAGGTCGTCTTCTCGCTCCTCTCCGTCGCCTTCATGCTCGGCGGCTACGCCCTCGCGGGCGTCCAGGGCGCCGCCTGGGGACTCGCGCTCGGCTCCGCGCTCAAGGCGGTCGGCGCCTGGAACCGCGTACGGAGGCTGCCCGAGCACCCGCCCGCGGCCGCCCCGGACCCGGACGACAGGCAGGAACCGGCGGCGGCCTGAGGCGGAACCCGCCCGCGGGGCCTGGGGTCAGGCGCGTCCCGGTGCCTCGCAGGCCGCCCGGACGAGGCGGTCGACGAAGTCCAGGGTGTGCCGCGCGGGCCCCTCGGGCCCGAGCGTGGCGGCGGTCGCGTAGACCCCGTTGAGGACGAGGACCAGTTCATCGGCGAGCCGCCCGGGATCGGCGGCACCGGCCTCGCCGGCCAGGTCCCGCATCCAGTCCCGTACCCGCCGCTCGTGCGTCACCGCCACCTGGTGCGCGGGGTGGTCGGGGTCGGGGAACTCCGTGTGCGCGTTGTGCATGGGGCAGCCGCGGAAGCCGGGCGCCGTGATCTCGTCGACCACGCCGGCGAAGATCGCGAGGAGTTGCCCGCGCGCGTCCCCGGCCCGCCCGGCGCTCTCGCGCATCCGGGCGAACCACGCGTCGGCACGCTCCTGCGTATAGGCCCCGGCGAGCGCGTTCTTGGTGGGGAACTGGCGGTAGACGGTGGCGTTGCCGACCCCGCTCTCCTTGACCACGAGGTCCATTCCGACGGCGCGGATGCCGCGCGCGTAGTACAGGCCGCTCGCCACCGACAGGATGTGGCGGCGGTTCTCCTCCGCTGTCTTGCGGGCCATGCTGCGCTCCTTCGACGGGTGAGGCGGGGCGGGCCGGAGCCCAGTTTGACAGACGGATCGATCCGTCACAAACTCCGGGGCGGAACGATCCGTCACATCCGGAGGCTCACGCCCGTGCACCGTCCAAGTCCCCTCCCCACGGCCCCGTCCGCCCCGCGGGCGCCGCGCACCCTGGTCCTCGTCGCCCACCCCGACCTGGCCTCCTCGCGCGTCACCGCCCGCCTGACCGAGGCCGTGCGCGACCTCCCCCGCCTCACTCTCCACGAGCTGGCCCCGGCCTGCCGCGAGGGGCACTTCGACCTCGCGCACGAGCAGCGGCTGCTGCGCGCGCACGAACGGATCGTGTGGCAGTTCCCCTGGCACTGGTACTCCGTCCCCGCCCTGCTCAAGGCATGGATCGACCAGGTGCTCGCCCACGGCTTCGCCTTCGGGAGCCAGGGCCACGCCCTGCGCGGCAAGACCCTCCAGCTGGTCACCTCCACCGGCGGCCCCGCGGAGTCCTACGCCGACGTCGCCCCCACCTCCCGCTTCTCGATGGCCCAGCTCCTCGCGCCCATCGAGGCGACCGCCCGCCTCACCGGGATGCGTCTCGCCGAGCCGCTGGTGCTGCACGGCGCCCGCACGCTCTCGGAGGAGAGGCTCACCGCCCACGCCGCGCGCTACCGCGCACTCCTGGGGGCCGGGTACGCCGGCTGAAGCCGTGGCCGGGCCCGGCCCGCCGCGGGGCGGGACTTCCGGGCCCGCGCCGCCCGGGGCCCGGCTACTTCATCCACGCCCGCCCGTTCCTGCTCCGCGTCGAGATGAGCGCCACGCACAACGCCGCGATCGCCACCCGGCCCGTCGCCTGGAGCAGGGGGCCGCGCAGCAGGATGAAGGAGTACCCCGCGACAAGCGGGACGAGGACGGAGACGAGCGCCCCCGAGGGGGTGCGGCGCACCGCCCTGCGCGCGTAGCGCGTGTCGACGCGCGCCGCGAGGAAGCCGACGCCGAGGAGGCCGCCGAAGACGCCGAGCGGGCCGAAGTCGATCCACAGCTCGGCCCACACGGGCGAGGACAGATTGGTGTTCTTGTTGTCCATCCACTCGCCGACGATGACGCCCGTGTCCTTCGGCTTGCTGTCCCATACCGAGCGCGGCACCGCGAAGAACACGTCCCCGAGCAGCTGGAGGCCGAAGGTGTGGCCCTCGCCCGAGTGCACGTACGTGATGGTGTTGGAGAACATCGCCGTCTGGTCGTAGTCCTTGAGCGCGAGCGGCTCCAGGATCGACGTCGTCTGCATCGGCTTGTAGTTCTTCTCGTCGTACCGGAAGCGGTCGGCGAAGGGGAAGACGACGAGCGCCACGACGACCCCGAGGCTCAGCGCCGAGCGGTACATCGCGGCGCTGCGCGGGAAGACCGTGAAGAGCAGCGAGAACATCACCGTCAGGAACCAGTAGCGCGGGTTCGATATCGGGTTGTTCACGACGCAGTTCAGGAGCGCGAGCGCGAGCCACGTCGCGAGGATCACCGGGGAGCGCCTGGCCCGCTTCGAGGTCACGACCCAGCGCGTGTAGATGAGCAGCGCCAGCAGCGCGGGCACGGTGCCGAGGCCGCGCAGGATCGCCTGCCCCGCCTGCGAGCCGTCCTGCGAGAGCCCCGCGTCCTCGATCCCCGCGATGATCTCCTGACGGCTGCTGAAGAAGACCGCGGGACCGCCCAGCTTCTGCACGAACAGCGCGCTCGCCACGAAGGAGAAGGCCACGAGCGCGTACAGGCGCCTGCGGTGCACGAGCCGCAGCGCGTTCTCGTTCCGGCCAGGCCGCTCGGGGCGCGTACGGCCGAGGAGGGCGCCGAGGTCGAAGGCGATGCACCCGGCGAGGATGAGCGCCGTCGCCTCGACGAGGTCCCCGCGCGCGCCCACCACGACGGTCGGGGTCTGTCCCAGGACGACCTGCGCGAGCGGGGCCACGCCCATCGCCATGTAGACGAACAGCCAGAAGGAACCCTGGAGCAGCTTCCGCTTGCTGGTGAGGATCATCGCGGCCAGCCGTGCCCCGGAGTAGACGGTCAGCGCGAGTTGCAGCCAGTAGACCGCGTCCCTGACCCCGGCGCCGCGCTGCGCGCACACCCACAGCGGGAAGAACACCGCGAGCCCGAGCACCAGGGGCACCGAGAGCGCGCGCGAGAGCAGGGTGCGCGGCGAGGTCGGCTTCCCCCACTCCGCGTCCACCGGGCCCGCGAGGGGCAGTGGCCTCTTCTCCACGCGCGCCCCGGCCTGCTCCGTGCCTGTCGCCATCCAGCGACCCCCGCCCCAACTCGTGCCCCGACCACGGCCGGTGGTCCCCGGTCCGCGCCACTCGCCCGGTACGACAACCGGAAGAGATCCCCCGCGGCAGTGTACCGACGCCCCTCGGTCACCTTGAGTCAACCATTAGGCTGAGCACCGAGGGCGCCAGGGGAGGCGCCGGTGGGGGTTACACACATGCGCAATCTCCCGGCCTTCACGCTGGCCGGTTACGACAAGGGACGCGGGAAACTCGTCCAGGCCCTGTGGTTCGCCGTCATGAACACGGTCTTCATGGCGTGGTTCACCCCGGCCAGGGTCCGCACCATGCTCCTGCGCGCCTTCGGCGCGAAGATCGGCGAGGGCGTGCTCATCCGGCACCGGGTGCGCGTCCTGTGGCCGTGGAAGCTGGAGATAGGCGACCACACCTGGATAGGCGAGGGCGCCTTCCTGCTCAACCTGGAGCCCATCAGGATCGGCGCCCACGTCTGCGTCTCGCAGGAGGCCATGATCTGCACGGGCAGCCACGACCACCGCAAGGCCGACTTCCGCTACCGCAACGCCCCGGTCACGGTCGAGGACGGCGCCTGGATCGCCACTCGCGCCACGGTCCTCGCGGGCGTCACCGTCGGTGCCCAGTCCGTCGTCGCCGCGGGCACGGTGCTCACGCGCGACCTGCCCGCCCTGACCCTGCACGCCGTCGACGGCAGCCGCAGGCCCGTACCGGAGCCCGTATGAGAGTCCTGCACGCCGTCACGCTGCACAGCCCGACGCACGCCTTCGGCGGTCCGGTGCGCGTCGCGCTCAACCTCGCCAAGGGGCTCAGGGAGCGCGGTCACGAGGCGGGTCTGCTCGCGCTCGGCGACGGGTTCGACAGCGCGCTGCCCACGGACGTCGAGGGGGTGCCCGCGCGCCTCTACCAGGCCCGCAGGCTCGCCCCGCTCGGCTTCAGCGGCATCACCTCGCCCGCCCTGCTCGGCTCCGCGCGCCGCCTCGTGCGCGAGGCCGACGTCGTCCACGTGCACCTCGCGCGCGACCTCGTGACCCTCCCCGTCGCGCTCGCCGCGCTGCGCGCAGGGCGCCCGCTCGTGCTCCAGACGCACGGCATGGTCGACCCGAGCGGCAAGGCGCTCGCGAAGGTGCTCGACGCGCTCGCCGTGCGCCGCCTGCTGCGCGGCGCGGGCGCCGTGCTCTACCTGACGGAGCACGAACGCGCCGGTCTCGACGCCGTCGTCGGCGCCCCGCCGCTCGCGCAGGCCGTACGGCTCGTCAACGGCGTCCCGGCGCAGGAGCCGCGCACCCCGTGGGACGGCGGAGCGCCGCACCTCGTGTACGCGGCCCGCCTCCAGGCCCGCAAACGCCCGGCGGACTTCGTCGCAGCGATCCCGGAGATCCTGGCGTCCCACCCTGCCGCCCGCTTCACCGTCGCGGGCCCCGACGAGGGCGAACTCGCCCCCGTCCGCGCCCTCGTGGACAGGCTCGGGCTGCGCGACAAGGTCGCGCTCCCCGGCCCGCTGAGCGGCGAGGACATGCTCCGTACGCTGCGCGAGGCGACCGTCTACGTCCTCCCGGCCGTCGACGAGCCCTTCCCGATGTCCGTGCTCGAAGCGCTCTCGGTCGGCACCCCCGCCGTCGTCACGACGTCGAACGGCCTCGCCAAGGACATCGCCCGCACGGGCGCGGGCCGCGTCGTCACAACGGCCGAGGGACTGGCCCCGGCGATCGGCGACCTCCTCGACCCCGCCCACCACGCCGAGGCCTCCCGGGCCGCGCACGCCCTCGCGGGCGGGACCTTCGCGATGGACGCGGTCGTGGCCCGGCTCCTGACGGTGTACGAGGGCCTGTAGGACGCGGTACGGGGACGGGGCGGCCACGCGCGCGAAGTGGCCGCCCCGTCCCCGTACCCGTGCGGCTCTCTCAGGCGGGCAGCCAGGCGTAGCACCCCTGCGAGACGAACTTCTCGGTGCCCGCGGGGACGTCCACCGTGACCTTCTCGGGATTCGTGCCCTGCGGCGGGCCCGAGGCGAGGGTCCTGCCGCCCGCGCCGAGCGCCTGCCACGTGCACGTGCTCGCGTCGGCGGTGAGCGCGCGGTACGTGCCGGGGGACGGGTTCTTCTTCGTCCCCTCGGTGAAGCCCTGCCTGGCCCGGTCCAGGAGCGGCTGCTGATCCGGGCAGAGCTGCCCGATGGCGGCGACCGCGTCGGGGATCTCGCCCGTGATGAGCGCGCCGACGGCGGCGTCCTTGTCGTGCGAGGCGGTCAGCTTCAGCCGGTCGCAGGCCTCCTGCCCGGTCTGGAGCACCGCGGCGGGGTCCATGTTCTCGGGCACCCGGCCGCTGAGGAACTTCTTCTCCTTCTTCGTGAAGGAGCCCGTCGCCGGCTCGAGCTTGTCGTCCGATTCGACGGGCCCGCTCGGCTTCGTCTCCTTCACGGCCTCGTTGCGGGCCGGGGCCTTGGACCCCGAGGGGCTCGGCGAGGCGGCGGCCGAGGACGGCGCCAGGGGCCGCCCCGCCGCCGCGTCGTCCTTGTCCCCGTCGTCCGAGGAACCGCAAGCGCTCAGCGCGAGCAGCGCCGTGCCGAGCACGAGCGCGCCCGCGAGGGGCCGGCGAGTGGTGGTGCGCATGGAACTACTCCTGTACGGGAGGAACACGGGCGGGGACGTGGTCGGTACGGGACGGGGCCGGACCCCTGAAGGTGTCCGGCCCCGCGCGTGCGACACAGCCCCGGTTTACGGCGCGCCGAACGTGAGGACGAGCTGCGGGGTCTGGGCCCCCGCCGCCGCCTCGCTCGACCACAGCCACAGCGGGTCGGTGCCCTCGCTCGTCATCGCCATGCTGTACTCGCCGCCGAGCGCCGCCTTCATCGCGCTCGTGTCGAGCAGCGCCGAGTACACGGTCGAGCCCTCGGTCGCGCCGCTCAGCGTGCCGAGCGTCGTGTTCCCGAGCGCGGGACGGTTCTTGTACGTGACCCCGTCCTCCGTCCAGTCACCCGTGACCGGCTGGATGCGCAGGTCGTCCTCGGTGCCCGCACCCGCCTGCGTGGACGTCTTCACCGCGAGCCGCGCGCTCTTGAGGACGGTCCCCGCGGGCGCCTTCGGCAGCGTGAAGCGCAGGTAGCTCTCGTACGCGGAGGTGCCGCGCACGGCGAGCGAGCTGGACGAGCCGTAGTTGGTGCTGGGCGCACCGGCGTTGGCGTAGGTGTCCTCGCTCGCCGTCACCTTGACGATGGTGTCGGCCGGCGCCGGGTTGGTCGCGAGCTGGTAGTGGGTGTTGACCTGCTCGGGCGTCAGCGCCTTGTCGTAGACGGCCGTCTCGTCGATCTGGCCGTTGAAGAACTGGCTGGAGGGGGCCTCGGGCCAGCCGCTGACGTTGTCGCCGCCGACGTGCCAGTACCCGGAGTACGCCTGGTTGCCCGTGACGTCGTTGCTCGACTGGAGCTTGCCGTCCACGTACAGCTTCATGCCGGAGGCGTCCTGCGTGGCGACGGCGTGGTGCCACTTGCCGTCGTTGAGGCCCGCACTCGACGCGACCGTCTTCGGCATGCCCGGGTGGGCACCGAAGACGACCTTGCCCGCGTTGGTCATGTACAGGTGCTTGTCGTAGTTGCCGCTGCCCCTGGTGCCCGTCTGGTCACCGAAGCCGAGCAGCTTCCCGCCCTGCGTCGTGGTCGTCTTGAACCACGTCTCCAGCGTGTAGGCGCCCTTGACGGTCGTCCTGCGGTCGGTGTTGACCTGCTGGTTCGTCCCGTTGAGGCTCAGGGCCTTCGAGTCGTTCAGGACGCCGGCGGCGGAGCCCGTCGACGGCGTGTTGCGGCCGAGGCCGTGCAGGTCGCCCGCGGAGAGGTCGCCGACGAAGGGGCCGCTCGTCTCGTCGTAGCGCCAGTACATCGAGGCGCCGTCGTCGAGCACCGCCTTCGGGTACGCCTGCGTGCTCTCGGGCACGGTCACGGTGACCGCGTTCGACTGCGCGCTCGTGTTCCCCGCGGCGTCCGTCGCGGTGACCCGGTAGGTGTAGGTCTCGCCCGCCTTCGCCGTGGTGTCCGTGAAGGAGAGCTGAGGACGCGACCACTCCAGCGAGTCGCCCGTCATCGTGTGGATCGGCGTCGCCGAACCGTTGCGGTACACCTTGTACGTCAGGCGGCTGTCGTCGAGATCGAGCGCCGTGCGCCACCGCACCTGCACCGCGCCGGGCTCGACGCTCGCCGCGCTCGCCTGCGGCGCCCCGGGCGCCCCGGTGTCCGGCCCCGTCGCGAAGCGGGTCAGGCCCTGCGCGGCACTGCCGTTGACGGTGGTGAACTCGCCTCCGACCCACAGGTACTTCGTCGCGCCCGTGCCGGATATGGACATCGCGCGCGGGCCGATGCCCTCGCCGAGGCCGTCGTTGGTGTCCGGCATCCAGCCGAGCTTGTGCACGTCGTCCACGGGCTGCGCGAGCAGGTGGTGGCGGCGGCCGTCGGGGAACTCGTCGACGCTGGAGCAGTCGTGCGCGTGCGAGGCGCTGTAAAGCACGCCCTCGTACGGGAGCACCGACTGCGTGGCGCCGAGGCACGTGTCGCGCCAGCGCTGCGCGTAGGTGTCGAGGTCGACGGCGATCCGGCCGTCGAAGACGCCGCCGCCCGTGCCCTCGTTGCCCGTGTAGAACCCGGTGCCGTCCGTCGCGATCGACTTCACGACCGAGTTCTGCGGCACGAAGTTGCCCGGGTAGGTCTTGACGTTGGCGCCGGTCTTCGCGTCGACCACGCCGAGCGCGTGCGAGTCCGCGCCGTTGACGGTGAAGAAGTCCCCGCCGAGCAGGACGTGCTGGTGGTCGGGCGTGACCGCGATGGCCCGGCCCGGCTGGTCGGCGTCGGCCTGCCAGGGCAGCACCGCGCCCGTGGTGGCGTCCACGGCGCCGAAGCGCTTGTGGGGCTGGCCGCCCACGGTGGTGAAGTCGCCGCCCGCGTACACCGTGTTCCCGGAGACCGCGAGGGCCCGGACGGTCGCGGGGAAGCTCGCCTTGAAGTCCGTCTTCGGCTTGCACGTCGCGACGTCGATCGCGGCGAGGCTGCTCACGGGGACGCCGTTGACCGCGCCGAAGTATCCGCCGACGTAGAGCGTCTTGCCGTCCTCGGAGACCGCCATCGCGCGGACCGTGGCAGTGCCGCTCGACACGGTGAAGGACAGGTCGCAGTCGATGGGCGCGCCCGTCGCCGCGTCCATCGCGGCGAAGTTGACCGCGCTCTTCGGTGTCCCCGCCTGTCCGTCGGGCGGGCGCACCTGCGAGAACGTACCGCCGACGAAGACCGTGTCACCGGACTGGGCGAGCGCCCAGACGATGCCGTTGGTCTGCCAGGTCGGCAGGTCGTCCGCGGTGAAGGCGACCGGCGCGGTGAGCGCGGCGGCCTGGGGGGCGGCGAGCGCCCCCAGCCCCATGACGGAAGCGGAGAGGACAAGGGCAGCGGAGAGCCCCTTGGATCTTTGCATCTATCCCCCAAGGCGTTGGGCCCGGCGAGCGGCCTGCTCTGGCCGAAGTGGTCGTATCTTCGCAGGAGATACCCGGTCACATGAGCGCGGGGTGCCGACTCATGGGGCTTCCTTGACCTGATTGGTATGAAACAAGCGCGAGTGCCTGCGGGAAAGCGGTTGTCCCAGGGGCCTCCGCCGCGTCGCGGGCGCCCGGTGTACGGCCTGTGGTGTACGCCGGGCGCCCGCCGGTGCCTCAGCGGTCGATGCGCACCGTCGCGCCCGCGAGCTGGTCCCCGACCTGGCGCACATCGGCGTCGACCATGATCCGGGCCAGTTCCTCGACGAGCACCGTGGGCTTCCAGCCGAGCAGTTCGCGCGCCTTGCTCGCGTCGCCGATGAGCGCGTCGACCTCGCTCGGGCGCTCGTACTTCGCGTCGTAGCGCACGTGCGCGTTCCAGTCGAGCCCGGCGTGTGCGAAGGCCGTCTCGGTGAACTGACGGACCGTCGCGGGCACCCCGGTGGCCACGACGTAGTCGGTGGGCTCGTCGTGCTGGAGCATCCGCCACATGGCCTCGACGTACTCGGGCGCGTAGCCCCAGTCCCGCACCGCGTCCAGGTTGCCGAGGTACAGGTGCTCCTGGAGCCCGGCCTTGATCCGGGCCACGGCCCGGGTGATCTTGCGGGTCACGAAGGTCTCGCCGCGGCGCGGGGACTCGTGGTTGAAGAGGATGCCGTTGACCGCGAACATGTCGTACGCCTCGCGGTAGTTGACCGTCGCCCAGTAGGCGAAGACCTTGGCGGCGCCGTAGGGGCTGCGCGGGTGGAAGGGCGTCCCCTCGTTCTGCGGGGGCGGCGTGGCCCCGAACATCTCCGAGGAACTGGCCTGGTAGATGCGGGTGTCCACGCCCGAGGCGCGGATCGCCTCCAGGAGCCGCAGCGCGCCGAGCCCCGTGACGTCGCCCGTGTACAGCGGGGCGTCGAAGGAGACACGCACGTGCGACTGGGCGCCGAGGTTGTAGACCTCGTCGGGGCGTATCCCGCGCAGCAGGTTCACGAGCGCGACCCCGTCGCTGAGGTCGGCGTGGTGGAGCACGAGACGGCGGTCATCCTCCTGCGGGCCCTGGTAGATGTGGTCGATGCGCTCGGTGTTGAAGCTCGACGAGCGGCGCAGCAGCCCGTGCACCTCGTAGCCCTTGGCGAGCAGCAGCTCCGCCAGGTACGAGCCGTCCTGCCCGGTGATGCCGGTGATCAGCGCGGTCTTGCTCATGGGTGGTTCCCCTCCTGAACCGGCCGGCCGGAGGGGCCGCCTTGGTGGTTCTGACATCTGCTGTGGCTGTGCTGGTTCTGTTGTGTTCTGTGACGGTCCGCACGGAAAAATCCCGCCCGGCTGCCCACGGCGTCGCTCGTCCTGGCATGATCCGGTCCATGACGCAATCGCAGCTCCTGCCCGAGCGGGCCCGCATATTCGTCGCCGGGCACCGCGGCCTCGTGGGCTCCGCCGTCGCCCGCAGGCTCGGCGCCGACGGCCACGAGGTGCTCACCAGGACCCGTACCGCACTCGACCTGCGCGACGCCGCGGCGACGGCCGCGTACCTCAAGGAGACGCGCCCCGACGCCGTCGTCCTCGCGGCCGCCAAGGTCGGCGGGATCATGGCGAACTCGACGTACCCCGTGCAGTTCCTGGAGGAGAACCTCCAGATCCAGCTCTCGGTCATCGCGGGCGCGCACGCGGCCGGGGTCGGGCGCCTGCTCTTCCTCGGCTCCTCGTGCATCTACCCCAAGCACGCGCCGCAGCCCATCCCTGAGGACGCGCTCCTGACAGGCCCCCTGGAGCCCACGAACCAGGCGTACGCGCTCGCGAAGATCGCCGGCATCACGCAGGTGCAGTCCTACCGCAGCCAGTACGGCGCCGCCTACATCTCGGCGATGCCGACGAACCTCTACGGGCCGGGCGACAACTTCGACCTGGAGACCTCGCACGTCCTGCCCGCCCTCGTGCGCCGTTTCCACGAGGCGAAGGCCGAGGGTCGCGAGGAGGTCGTGCTGTGGGGCTCGGGCAGCCCGCGCCGCGAGTTCCTGCACGTCGACGACCTCGCCGCCGCCTGCGCGCTGCTCCTGCGCTCCTACGACGGCGCCGAGCCCGTCAACGTCGGCTGCGGCGAGGACCTGACGATCCGCGAGCTGGCCGAGACGGTCCGCGACGTCGTCGGCTACGAGGGCCGCGTCGCCTGGGACACGAGCAAGCCGGACGGCACCCCGCGCAAGCTGCTCGACATCTCGCGGCTCGCCTCGCTCGGCTGGAAGCCGCGCATCGGCCTGCGCGAGGGCATCGCGGGTACGTACGAGGCGTGGCGCGCCACGCTCTGAGACGGCGCGTACGGGGCGTGGCGCGCCGGGGGTCGGTCTCCCGGCGGCCCGCCCCGGGTCAGTACGCACCGCGTCCGTCGACGACGGCGCGGAGCGTGCGGGCCATGACGTCCACGTCGCTCGTGAAGGACCAGTTGTCGACGTAGCTCAGGTCGAGCGCGACCGTCTCGTCCCAGGACAGGTCGGAGCGCCCGCTGATCTGCCAGAGCCCCGTCATCCCGGGGCGCACCGCGAGGCGGCGGCGCTCGGTCTCGGAGTACGTGGCGACCTCGTCGGGCAGCGGCGGGCGCGGCCCGACGAGGGACATCTGCCCGCTCACGACGTTGAGCAGCTGGGGCAGTTCGTCGAGCGAGGTCCTGCGCAGGAGGCGGCCCACGCGCGTGACGCGGGGGTCCCTGCGCATCTTGAACATGGCGCCGTCGTTCTCGTTCTCGCTCGCCAGCGCGGCCTTCATCTTGTCGGCGCCGACCTTCATGGAGCGGAACTTCCACATCATGAACGGCACACCGTTCTGCCCGACGCGCTCGCTGCGGTAGAAGACCGGTCCGCGCGAGGTGAGCTTGACGGCGAGCGCGATCCCGAGCAGGAGCGGCGAGACGACCGCGATGCCGAGCACGGCGAGTACGCGGTCGAGGACCGTCTTGAGCACCGGCTGCATCCCGCGCCGCACCGGTGGCGCGATGCGCAGCAGGGCCATCCCGGCCGCCGACGTCGTCTCGACGCGCTTCGGCGCGACCTCGACGAGCCCCGGCGCGACGGCGAGTTCGAGGCCCGCGTCATGCAGGCCCCACGAGAGCTGCCGCAACCGTGCCCCGGACATGACACGCCCGGCGGCGACGAGGACGAGGTCGACGCGGAGTTCGGCGGACGCGGCGAGCACGAGCGTCGTGTCGGCGCCCGGCGTGGTCTCCGCCTCGTCGGGCAGCCTGGCCGCGAGCCTGAGGCCCGCGTCGAGCGGTGCCGAGCCGAGCGCCACGACGCCGACGACGACGTACGGGTGGTTGGTGTGCCCCGCGAGGTGCCCGGCCACCGATTCCACGGCGGACGGCTCGCCGAGCAGGAGGACCCGTACGACGCCCTGCGCGGCCCTGCGCGTCTTGGCGAGGTGGCGGAAGGTCAGCTTGCGGCACGTGAGCGTGAGCACCAGGGCGGGCACGAGCGCGCCGAGGCTCACGAGCTGGCCGTGGTGGAGGTCGGCCGCCACGTAGACGAAGGCGAGGACGCCGAGCAGGATGAGCCAGTCGTGCAGGACGGGGAGCGCCCCGCGCGACTCACCGATCGCGCGGCGCGCGTACCGCTGCCGGAACGCCTGCACGAGCAGCCAGGCGAGCGCGGCGACGGCGGCGCTGATCAGCGGGTGCGGCTGGCCGTGGTGACGGAACAGCAGAGCGACCGGTACGGCCGTCCCCGCGAGGTCGACGAAGAGCGCCACCGGCTGGTACCAGCGCGGCTTGCTGCCAGGAGGCAGCCCCCTGGGCAGCCGGCTGACAGCGGACGCACTGGTCTCAGGCGACTGGACATGCCACATGTACCCCCCCGGCACGTGTTGACGAACCACGACCCATCGGCCGAATCCCCGAACGGCGAACAAGTGTGGCAAGGGAGAACACTAAGCCACGCAAAGGGCCGTGTGTACCTCCGTTTACAGGAAAGTCCGCTTCCGGTGACCCGTGGTTAACCCGGCGTTGCGGGGGTGGCGGCGGGGCCTGCCGGTCTCTGTTCGCGCGGGTGTTCGTGAAGCGAACGAAGTGCCCCCAGTATGCCCGAGCTGTGAAGGGGGGCACACGGCGGGCGAGCTTGATCGCCTTTGGCCGGAAGTGACACGAGTGGCCGACTTTCGGCCTCTTGTTGTGGGATGGCGCGCGATCCGCTGTACTACTGGCGCCCGTACCACCACCAGCGGCGCCGCCCCCCACCGCGGGCGCCCGTGACCGAGGGGGACAGCCGTGCCGCTGCCGCCGCACCGCCGCATCCCGCGGGTACGCCGCCTGCGGCTGCCGCTCGCCGTCCTGCTCGGGCTCGCCCTGCTCGGTCTCGTCGCCGGTACCGGGCTCGCCCTCGGCGGCAAGGACGACGGCCAACAGCCCGCGGCCGCACGCCCCCTGCCCCCGGACGCCGCCGCCTCACCGCTCCCGGAGCCCGTCCGCCCCACCGCCGACGCGCTGCCCTTCGACCTCCCCGCCGTCAAGGCCCTGCACGCGAGCGGCAAGAAGGTCTACGCCCACTACTTCACGCCCTACCCGCTCTCGCTCGACAACCAGGCCCCCGGCGCCGACTACTACGCCCGCAACTACCTGCGGCCCGAGGGCGAGAGCGGCAAGCACGCCGCGTACGGCGGTCTCCTGCGCGATCGCCCGCGCCCCGTCGCCCCCGGCAAGGGCGACTGGCAGCGCGCCAACCTGGAGCGCGAGGTGCGCACGGCGCGCGACGCCGGGCTCGACGGATTCACCGTCGACCTGCTCTCGCTCTCCGGACCCCACTGGGACCGGGTCAAGCTCCTCATGACGGCGGCCCACGCCGTCGACCCCGGGTTCCGCGTCGTCCTCATGCCGGACATGGTCGCCCTCGCCGGCACCGACCCCGGCACCCTCGCCGCCCGCCTCGCCGAACTCGCCGCATCCCCCGCCGCCGGGCACTTCCCCGACGGCCGCCTCGTCGTCTCCCCCTTCAAGGCCGAGGCGAAGGACCCCGGCTGGTGGCGCCAGGTACTCGACACCCTCCGTACGCGGCACGGCACCGACGCCGCGCTCCTCCCCGTCTTCCTGGACTTCCCCGCGAACGCCGCGCGCTTCGCGCCGCTCAGCGAGGGCTTCAGCGAGTGGGGCAACCGCAGTTACACGGCGCAGGGCGGGGCCGCGGTCGACGTCGCGCGCGCCAAGGACCTCGGCAAGCTGTGGATGCAGCCCGTCTCGGTCCAGGACGCCCGCCCCAACCAGGGCGTCTACGACGAGGCGGGCAACACGGAGACGCTGCGCGCGAGCTGGCGGGCCGCCATCGACGCGGGCGCCGACTGGGTCCAGCTCACGACGTGGAACGACTACAGCGAAGGCACCCAGTTCGCGCCCTCGCTCCACAACGGCTACACCTACCTCGACCTCTCCTCGTACTACCTGACCCGCTTCAAGACCGGGAGCTGGCCGAAGATCGTCCGCGACACGGTGTACGTCACCTCACGCACCCAGTTCGCTGCCACGCCACCCGCCCAGGGTGCGGCGAAGACCATGAAGCTGCGCGGCAACTCGGCCCCCGCCCGCGACACCGTCGAAGCGCTCGCCTTCCTCAGCGCCCCCGCCGCCGTCCGTGTCCTCCAGGACGGCGCCACGAAGGAGAAGCGCCTCAACACGGGCGTCCACCCCCTCGTCGTCCCGCTCCGTACGGGCTCGGCGACCGGCGAGATCTGGCGCGACGGCACCCGCACCGCCTCCGTGCGCACCGAGTACCCCGTCGAGGCGAAGCCGGAGGTGCAGGACCTCCAGTACTACGGGGTCTCCTCGGGGCGGACGGGGACGAGGGCGGGGGACTGAGGGGCGCCCGTAGGGGACCGGCCCCCGGGGCGCACGGGAACTCCACGGGGACGCTTGACCTCAACAATGCTTGAGCTTCTAGCGTCCGGTGCATGAGCCTCGACATGACCGCCTGGTCCCAGCTCCAGGCATTCCGCCAGGAACAGGAAGCCCGCCCCCTCGCCCGTGCGACCCTGCGCCGCATCGCCGCCTTCGCGCGCCCCCGCCGCCGCGCGCTGCTCGCCTACCTGCTCACCGGCGTCGCCGCCGCCGTCCTCACCGTCGCGACCCCGCTCCTCGCGGGCGACGTCGTCGACACGATCGGCTCCGGCGGCACGCGTACCCGCGTCATGGTCCTCGCCGGGCTCATCGCCCTCGCCGCGCTCGCCGAAGCCGCGCTGACCCTCCTCGGCCGCCGCCTCTCCGCCACGATCGGCGAAGGACTCATCCTCGACCTGCGCACCGCCGTCTTCGACCACGTCCAGAAACTGCCCGTCGCCTTCTTCACCCGGACCCGCACCGGAGCCCTCGTCAGCCGCCTCAACAACGACGTCATCGGGGCCCAGCGCGCCTTCAGCAGCACTCTCTCCGGGATCGCGACGAACCTCGTCACGCTCCTGCTGACCCTCGCCGTCATGCTCGCCCTCTCCTGGCGCATCACCCTCCTCGCCCTCGTCCTGCTGCCCGTCTTCGTCGTCCCCGCGCGCCGTACGGGCCGCCGCATGGCCGCGCTGAGCCGCGAGGCCGCCGAGCACAACGCCGCGATGGGCTCCCGCATGACGGAGCGCTTCTCCGCGCCCGGCGCGACGCTCGTCAAGCTGTACGGGGACCCGCGCGCCGAGTCCGCCGAGTTCGCCGCCCGCGCGGCCCGCGTCCGCGACATCGGCGTCCGCGTCGCGATGACGCAGACCGTCTTCCTGACCCTCCTCACCCTGGTCTCGGCGCTCGCCCTCGCGCTCGTCTACGGGCTCGGCGGCTCCCTCGCGCTCGCCGGGAGCCTCGACACGGGCACCGTCGTCTCGCTCGCCCTCCTCCTCACGCGCCTCTACACGCCGCTCACCGCGCTCGCCGGGGCCCGCGTCGAGATCATGGGCGCGCTCGTGAGCTTCGAGCGGGTCTTCGAGGTCCTCGATCTCGTCCCGCTCGTACGGGAGCAGCCCGGCGCGCGGGACGTCCCCGATGGCCCCGTCGGCATCGCCTTCGAGGGCGTCCGCTTCGCCTATCCGGCAGCCGACGCCGTCTCGCTCGCCTCGCTCGAAGAGGTCGCGACGCTCGACGACCGGGGCGGCGAGGAGGTCCTGCACGGCGTCAGCTTCCGCGCCGAACCGGGGCAGACCGTCGCCCTCGTCGGTCCCTCGGGCGCGGGCAAGTCCACACTCGCGCAGCTCCTGCCGCGCCTGTACGACGCCGACGCGGGCGCCGTGCGGGTCGGGGGCATCGACGTGCGGGACCTGAGCGCCGCCTCGTTGCGGGCCACTGTCGGCATGGTCACGCAGGACGGCCACCTCTTCCACGACACGGTCCGCGCCAACCTCCTCATCGCGCGCCCCGCGGCGAGCGAGCCCGAGGTGTGGGAGGCGTTGCGCCGCGCCCGTATCGACAGCCTCGTCGCCCGCCTGCCCGACGGCCTCGACACCGTCGTCGGCGAGCGCGGCTACCGCCTCTCGGGCGGCGAACGCCAACGTCTCACGCTCGCCCGGCTGCTCCTCGCTGGCCAGCGCGTCGTCATCCTCGACGAGGCGACCGCGCACCTCGACAACTCCTCCGAGGCAGCCGTTCGCGAAGCGCTCGCCGAAGCCCTCGCGGACCGCACGGCCCTGGTCATCGCCCACCGCCTGAGCACGATCCGCGCCGCCGACCTCATCCTCGTCGTCGAGAACGGCCGCATCACGGAACGCGGTACGCATGACGAACTCCTCGCGCGCGACGGCCGGTACGCGGCACTGCACGAGGCGCGCGTGAGGGAGGGGGACGAGGGGAGCGCGCGGGAGGTGGGGGTGGGGTAGCCGCGTAGGGTGCCCGGATGATCGTGGTTCCGGAGGAGTTCGCGCGGGGCACCACAGGGCGCGAGGGCGAGGCCGGACGGGCGTGGCTCACCGCGCTGCCCGCTCTCGTGGCCGGGTTGCTGGAGCGCTGGGAGTGCGCGCCGGACGGCGCGGTCCTGCACGGGGGAGTGGGCCTCGTCGTGCCGGTACGGCGGCGGGGCGGGGAGCGCGCCGTGCTGAAGGTGTCGTTTCCGCATCCCGGCAACGTCCACGAGCCGGACGCGTTCGTCGCGTGGGGCGGCCGGGGCGCCGTCCTGCTGCACGAGCGCGACGACGCGCACTTCGCGATGCTCCTGGAGCGCGCACGGTCCACGACCCTGGCGGAGGCCGCCGAAGGGGACGAGGTGGTGGCGGTCGCCGGGCGGCTGAACCGCCGGCTGGCCGTACCCGCGCCGCCCGGGCTGCCCCGGCTGTCCGAGCGGGCGGCGGACTGGGCGGAGGAGCTGCGCAGGGACGCGGCGGAGCTGCCGGATGCGCTGCCCCGCCGCGTACGGGAGGCCGCCGTGACGAGCCTTCGGGAGCTGGGCCCGGACCAGCCGCACACCCTTGTCCACGGCGACCTGCACGCCCGGAACATCCTGCGGGCCGACCGGGAACCCTGGCTCGCCGTCGACCCCAAGGGGTACGAGGGCGATCCCGCGTACGACGGCGGCACCCTGCTCAAGTCCCGCGCCCTGACCCTCCTGGAGGCGGACGACCTGCGCAAGGCGGTCCACCGCGTCCTGGACGTCTTCGCCGAGAACGCCGGACTCGACCGCCGGCGTGTCGCGCGGTGGGCCCAGTTCCACGCCGTCCAGGCCGCGTACTGGGGGCGCAGGAACGGCTTCCGCGTCGCCCGCGAGGGACCGCGCCTCGACCGGCTCACCTTGTTCGTGAGCCGCCTCGCGGAGCTGCTCACCGAAGAGGCGTAGGCCGCGCCGGGCGGTCGGCCGTAGCCTTGCGTTTCCTGCCGGCCGTTTCCCGCTGCGCCGTTTCCCACCGGGCCGTTTCCCGCTGTGCCCTCTCCGCTGTGCCGTTTCTGCTGTGCCGTTTCCGCTGGGCCATCCGGATCAGGGGGCCCGCGTGGCCGCGACGCGGGTGGGTAGGCGGGGGAGGACTCCGAAAGCCGCAGTCGTCACAGGCCGGAAGGAGACCCCTCATGACCGTCACCACTCCGGGCAGCTTCCCGGGTACGGGCCCCGGGCTCACGAGCCCGCCCGATCCCATGCCGCCCGCGCCCACGCCGGGCCCCACCCCCGTCCCGCCGGACCCCGTGCCGGACCCCGAACCGCCGCGCCCGACGCCGCCCCCCGGTCCCGGCCCCTCGCCCACGCCCGAGCCCGTACCGCCCAGGCCGACCCCGCCCCCGGGCCCCGGCGTCCCGGACCCCCTGCCCCAGCCGCCGCTCCCCGGCCCGGCCCCGTCCCCCGTACCGCCCTCGCCGGGCCCCGACCCAGAGCCTCAGCCGGGACCGGTGTAACCGCGAGGCCGGGATTGCGGGGCGAGCCGGCGCCCCGCCGCCGGGCCCCGCCCCTCCGGCCCCACGGCGGAGGGGCGGCCCCCACCCGGGTGGCCGCCCCGCCGCTGTACCCGGCGGCTGCCGTTCACCGGCCCCCGCTCAGGACTCCACCTCCGTGCGGTCCCCGCCCCACAGCGTGTGGAACGTGCCGTCCCGGTCCACACGCTGGTACGTGTGCGCGCCGAAGTAGTCGCGCTGCGCCTGCGTCAGCGCGGCGGGCAGGCGCGGGGCGCGCAGGGCGTCGTAGTACGCGAGCGCCGTGGCGAAGCCCGGCGTCGCGACGCCCTGCCGTACCGCCGTCTGGACGACGTCACGCCAGTCGCCCTGCGCCCCCTCGACCTCGCTCGCGAACTGCGGGTCCGAGAGCAGGCTCGGCAGCTCGGCCTGCTTCGCGTACGCGGCCGTGATGCGGTCGAGGAACGCGGCGCGGATGATGCAGCCCGCGCGCCAGATCGACGCGACCGCGCCGAGGTCGATGTCCCAGCCGTACTCGGCGCTGCCCGCGGCGATCTCGTGGAAGCCCTGCGTGTACGAGACGATCTTCGAGGCGTAGAGCGCCTGCTCCACCTGGTCCGCGAAGCGCGCCGCCTCCGCCTCCTCCAGCGGCTTCGGCGTCGGCCCGCTCAGGTGCCCGGACGCCTCGCGCAGCGCCGTGTGCCCGGAGAGACTGCGCGCGAAGACCGCCTCGGCGATCCCCGAGACGGGCACCCCGAGGTCGAGCGCGATCTGTACCGTCCAGCGCCCCGTCCCCTTCTGCTCCGCCGCGTCCGCCACGACGTCCACGAAGGGTTTCCCGGTCTTCGGGTCGGTGTGCTTGAGGACCTCGGCGGTGATCTCGATGAGGTACGAGTCGAGGCGGCCCGTGTTCCACGTGCGGAAGACGTCGGCGATGCGCGCGGGCGAGTACCCGGCGACGTCGCGGAGCAGCTGGTACGCCTCCCCGATGAGCTGCATGTCGGCGTACTCGATGCCGTTGTGCACCATCTTGACGAAGTGCCCGGCACCGTCGGGACCGATGTGCGTCACGCAGGGCGCGCCGTCCTCGGCCTTCGCCGCGATCTTCTCCAGCATCGGCCCGAGCGCCTTGTACGACTCCTTCGAGCCGCCGGGCATGATGCTCGGCCCGTTGAGCGCGCCCTCCTCGCCGCCCGAGATGCCGGTGCCCACGAAGTGGATGCCGCGTTCGCGCAGCTTGCGCTCGCGGCGGCGCGTGTCGGCGAAGTGGGCGTTGCCCCCGTCGACGATCATGTCGCCCTCTTCGAGGAGCGGGGCGAACTCGTCGATCACGGCGTCCGTCGCCTCACCCGCCTTGACCATGACGACGAGCCTTCGCGGCCGCTCCAGGGCCGCGACGAACTCCTCGGCGCTCTCGGTGGGCACGAAGGAGCCCTCGTCGCCGAACTCCTCGACGAGAGCACGGGTCTTCGCCGCGGTGCGGTTGTGCAGGGCGACGGTGTAACCGTGACGCGCGAAATTGCGGGCCAGGTTGCGGCCCATGACCGCGAGGCCGGTCACGCCGATCTGAGCGGAAGCGCTCATGTGTGTCACTCCTTGTCACTGCCCGGCGTAGCCGCCGGTGTCAGGCGTCACAACACCGATTCGCACGTAAGTATGTCCGGGTCACGGCGGAATCTCCTGCGGAAGGGGGCGCCGCCGGTCGTGAGCGGCCCCCGCCGGGGGGTGAGAGGCCGCCGCCTGTCCGTGCCGAGGACCGTCCTGAGCTGCGATTTGTCACGAACCGCTTGTCGCGCAGGGTGTACGCCCCTTAACTTTGCGGAGCTGCCGTCGTACGAGGGAGTCCTCATGGCGTTACGTGGCCGTCACCGGCGCCCCCAGCCGCCCCGCATCCAGCGCGCCTCGCTGACCGTCACGGCGGGCGGTGCGGGACTCGCCCTGCCGCTCGTCGCCGCCGGTGGCGCGAGCGCCGCCACCGAACAGACCTGGGACAAGGTCGCGCGCTGCGAGTCCGGCGGCGACTGGGACATCAACACGGGGAACGGCTTCTACGGCGGTCTCCAGTTCACCACCAGCACGTGGAAGGCGTTCGGCGGCAGCGCGTACGCGGCCCGCGCGGACCAGGCGACGCGGGCCGAGCAGATCACCGTCGCTGAGAAGGTGCTCAAGAGCCAGGGGCCCAATGCCTGGCCCACGTGCGGCCCGCGCGCCGGGCTCGCGCGCGGCGGCCCTGCCCCCGCCGTGACGCCGGCGAGCGCGCAGGCGAAGCCCAAGGCGGCCCCGGGGACGCGGACCGAGGCGGCCCCGGGGGCGGAGCCCGAGGCGGCCCCGAAGGCGCGGCCGAAGGAGAAGGCCGCCGCCAGGACCGAGCGGCTGACGACCCGCAAGCCGCCCGCGAGCCACGGCCCCGAGAAGACCCCGCAGTCCCGCGCGGGCACGGCTCAGCTGTACACCGTCGTCCCGGGCGACAGCCTCTCGGGCATCGCGGCCGAGCGGCACGTCGAGGGCGGCTGGGAACAGCTGTACGCGCTGAACCGGGGCACGGTGGGTGCCGATCCCGACCTGATCCGCCCGGGCCAGCACCTCGCGCTCTCCGGGAAGCCGGGCCCTCGTACGGCCGAGCGGGCGCCGGAGAAGAAGGCCGCGCCGAAGAAGGCCGAGCCGAAGAAGGCCGAGCCGAAGAAGGCCGCGCCCAAGACGGCCGAGCCCAGGAAGACGGAGAAGGCGGCCGCTCCTCAGAAGGCCGCGAGCACGGGACACAAGCTCGTCGCGCCCGTCTCGGCGGGCACGGGGACGCAGTACAGGGCGGCCGGTTCCTCCTGGTCGAAGGGGTACCACACGGGCGTCGACTTCCCGGTCCCCACCGGCACCACCGTCAAGGCGATCGGCGCGGGCACGGTGGTCTCGGCGGGCTGGGGCGGGTCCTACGGCTACCAGGTCGTCATCCACCACGCGGACGGCCGCTACAGCCAGTACGCGCACCTCTCCGCGCTCAACGTCCGCGCGGGCCAGCATGTGGCGGAGGGGCAGCGCATCGCCCGCTCGGGCGCCACGGGCAACGTGACGGGCCCGCACCTGCACTTCGAGGTCCGCACGGGTCCTGGCTTCGGCTCCGACATCGACCCCCTGGCGTACCTGCGAGCGGGAGGCGTCCGCATCTGACCGGGGCAGCCGCCGGGCCGAGAGCCCCGGACCGGCCCGTACGGGCTCGGGCCGCTCGGCCCGGCGGCGAGCGCGCGCCAGGGACGTACCGGGCCGCGAGTGAGGGCCAAGACCTCGCAGGCGGTCGGGCCTGGGCGGTGTTCCGCTGGGCGGTATTCCTCAGGCCCCCGACGGGCTCGACTCCGTGACCGCCGACGGTGGCTCGGGTGCCGGTGGCGGGGCCGCTCTGCCCACGGTCAGCCGGACGAGGCCGAACGCCGCCACGACGCCCGCCGCCGCCGCTCCCACCTCGCCGAGGACACCGAATCTCATGTGCTCGCCGAAGAGGGCGAAGCCCACCGCCGCGGCCGTCACCGGGTTGACCACCGTCTGGGTCGCGAGGGGGGCCGTGAGGCCGGCTCCCCGGTAGCTCGCCTGCGACAGGAGCATGCCCGCGCACGCGAGCACGCTCACCGCCCCGAGCAGCGGCAGCATCTCCAGGGGACTCTCGTGCGCGATCCGGTCGGTGACCGTCTTCGTGTAGACCGAGGCCATCCCGAAGGCCACCCCGGCCGCCGCGGCGACGAAGCCGCCGCGCGCCGCCGGGTGATGGTGCACCCCGCGCGCCACGAGCAGCAGCGCGAGCACCGTACCGAGCGTCACGAGGCCGAGCACACCGAGCGCGGACCCCCGGGGGACCCGCTCGCCGCCGCTCCCCGTGAGGGCGAGCAGCCCCGCGAGCCCGGCCGCGGCGAGCAGCGCCCCGCGCCAGGCCGCCGCGCTCGCCCGCTGCCGCACGAGGAGCGCCGCCATCGGCAGCGCGAAGACGATGGTCAGCGCGCCGAGCGGCTGAACGAGACTCAGCGGCCCGAAGGCGAGCGCCCCGACATGGAGCAGCGCGCCCAGCCCGTTGAGCGCCACCGCGCCCCACCACGCGGGGCGGCGCCACGGCGCGTACCCCTCGGGCCCCTGCTGGACCGCCACCCGCTCCTGGACGATGGCCCCGGCCGCGTAGGCGACGGCGGACACCAGCGCGAAGAGCACGGACAGCGGGACGTCGCTCATGAAGCACTCCGGCGCGGCGGGGGTCGGTCGGCACTCATACGGTCCACTCTTCCCCGCCGACCGGCATCCCGTCGTCATCCCACGGCACCTGCATCGACGTACTGCTGTGGGAGTACACACGGGGGCGTGTCCGGCGCAGGACGGGCGCTCGCGGGACGTCGCGCGCCCCCTGGGACGTACGCCTCCCGTACGACGACGACATCCCGTACGCCTCTCGCACGACCCCCGCACGGCGTGCGCGGAGCACGTGTGGGGCCCCGCAGGACCTCCGCACGGGTGAACGGGCCGTGCGGGGGCATCCGGGGGACGAGGAGACGTCCGGGCCCGTCCGCGGAGACGCGGTCTTCCACCGGCAGCGCCGGTGGGCGAGCATGGAAGGGGCCGCAGGGACGTCAGGGACGACGCGGACGGGGGACGTATGCGCGTAGGGCTGCTGACCAGGGAGTACCCGCCGCACGTCTACGGCGGCGCGGGGGTCCACGTCGAATTCCTCGCCCGCGGGCTGCGGGACCTGACCGACCTCGTCGTGCACTCCTGGGACGCCCCGGACGCCGACGCGCGCCCCGGAGTCGTACGGCACCGCGCGGGCCCGCTGCCCGAATCGGCAGGCGAGGCGCTGCGTGCCTTCTCCACGGGGCTCGCCATGACCGCCCGCCTCGCGGACCGCGACCTCGTCCACTCGCACACCTGGTACACCGCGCTCGCCGGACGCCTCGCCCAGCTCCAGTACGGCATCCCGCACGTCCTCACCGCGCACTCGCTCGAACCCCTGCGCCCCTGGAAGGCCGAGCAGCTCGGCGGCGGCTACGCGCTCTCCTCCTGGGCCGAACGCACCGCCGTCGAGAGCGCGGACGCCGTGATCGCCGTCTCGCACGGCATGCGCGCCGACCTGCTCCGCTGCTACCCGGACCTCGATCCCGGGCGCGTCCACGTCGTCCACAACGGCATCGACACCGATCTCTACCGCGCCGTCCCCGGCACCTCCGCGCTCGACCGCCTCGGGATCGATCCGCACCGCCCGTACGTCCTCTTCGTCGGCCGCGTCACCCGTCAGAAGGGTGTCCCGCACCTCCTGCGGGCCGCCCGCTCCCTCGACCCCGCCGCCCAGCTCGTGCTCTGCGCCGGAGCCCCCGACACCCCGGAACTCGACGCCGAGTTCCGCGCCCTCGTCGGCGAACTGCGCGCCGCGCGGGACGGGGTGCACTGGATACCCGAGATGCTGCCGCGCCCCGAACTCGTCCAACTGCTCAGCCACGCCCGCGTCTTCGTCTGTCCCTCGGTCTACGAACCGCTCGGCATCGTCAACCTGGAGGCGATGGCCTGCGGCACCGCCGTCGTCGCCTCGGCCGTCGGCGGCATCCCGGAGGTGGTGCGCGACGGCGAGACCGGGGTGCTCGTCCCGTACGAGCCCGAGGACCCGGCCGCCTTCGAGCGCGGCCTCGCGCGGGCGCTCAACGGCCTCGTCACCGACCCGGGAACGGCGGCGCTCATGGGCGCGGCGGGACGGGGCCTCGCCGTCCGCGACTTCGGCTGGGACCGCATCGCACGGCGCACGGTCGAGGTGTACGCACACGTCCTGGCGCGCGGCGCCTGAGCACCCGTACGACACGCACCACTCGCACCACCGGCACCACTCGCACCACCGGCACCACTCGTACGACATGCACCACGCGCAGTACTCGCACCAGGAGAGCACCCGCACCACCCGCACCACACGAGTCATCGCACCCGCCGGTCGGCGGGACGGCACGGCGGCGACGGAGCCGCCGGGAGGGGGGCGTCATGCGTGGCGGACCTTCGGTTCTGGGGATCGTTCTGGCGGGCGGGGAGGGCAAGCGGCTCATGCCGCTCACCGCCGACCGCGCGAAACCCGCGGTCACCTTCGGCGGCACGTACCGGCTCGTGGACTTCGTCCTGTCGAATCTCGTCAACGCCGACATCCTGCGGATCTGTGTCCTGACCCAGTACAAATCCCACTCGCTCGACCGGCACGTCACCACGACGTGGCGCATGTCGAGCCTGCTCGGCAACTACGTCACGCCCGTCCCCGCGCAGCAGCGGCTCGGCCCGCGCTGGTACCTCGGCAGCGCCGACGCGATCCTCCAGTCCCTCAACCTCGTCCACGACGAACAGCCCGACTACGTCGCGGTGTTCGGCGCCGACCACGTCTACCGCATGGACCCGCGCCAGATGCTCCAGGCACACGTCGAAGGCGGCGCGGGAGTGACCGTCGCGGGTCTGAAGGTGCCGCGCGCCGAGTCCTCCGCCTTCGGCGTGATCGTCCCGCGCCCCGACGCCCGGCACATCACCTCCTTCCTGGAGAAGCCCGCCGACCCGCCGGGGCTGCCGGGCGACCCGGAGCACGTCCACGCCTCGATGGGCAACTACCTCTTCAGCACCAAGGTCCTGATCGACGCCCTCCACCAGGACGCGGCCGACCCCGGTTCGGCACACGACATGGGCGGCTCGATCCTCCCGCTGCTCACCGCCCGCGGCGAGGCCCAGCTCTACGACTTCGACGACAACCGCGTCCCCGGCGAGACCCCCTACGAGCACGGCTACTGGCGCGACGTCGGCACCCTCGACGCCTACTACGAGGCCCACATGGACCTCGTCAAGGACCGCCCGGCCTTCAGCCTCGACAACCGCGAGTGGCCCGTCTACACCTACAACGACGCCCTCCCGCCGGCGAAGTTCTGCGCGGGCGGCTTCGCGGGCGAGTCCGTCGTCAGCCCCGGCTGCGTCATCCGCGGCCAGGTCACAGGCTCCGTGCTCTCGCCCGGGGTCGTCATCGAGCCGGGCGCCGTCGTACAGGGCTCGGTGCTGCACGCGGGGGTGCGCGTCGGGCGCGGCGCGGTGGTGCGCGGCGCCGTCCTGGACAAGAACATCGAGGTCCCGCCGGGCGCCACGATCGGCGTGAACCCGGACAGGGACGCCGCGTTGTACACCATCTCGCCGGGCGGGGTCGTCGCGCTGGGGAAGGGAGCGCGGGTGGGGGAGCGGGCCTGAGGGCGCGCGGCGGACGCGAGGACGGCGGCGGACGAAGCGTGCGGAGGTCGCGCGAAGGGTTCACGGCGCACGCCGTTTCCTATAGGTTCCGGGCGTCGGAGCACGGTCGCGCGTACGTGAGGAGCACGGTCCCATGCCGGAAGTCAGCACAAAGGCGGGGGAGTTCACCGGACTGGTCGCCGCGGTGACCGGCGGGGCATCGGGGATAGGGCTCGCCACGGCGCGCGCGCTCGCCGCCCGGGGCGCCGAGGTCGCCGTACTCGACCTGAAGCCCGACGACGTGCCCGCGCCGCTCACGGGGCTGCGCTGCGACGTCACCGACGCGACCTCGGTACGGGGCGCCTTCACCGCCTTGCGCGAGCGGTACGGGCACCTCGACGTGCTCGTCAACAACGCGGGCATCGGCGCGCAGGGCACCGTCGCCGACAACGACGAGGACGAGTGGCACCACGTGCTCGACGTCAACGTCGTCGGCATCGCCCGTGTCACGGCCGCCGCGCTGCCCCTGCTGCGCGCCTCACGGCACGCCGCCGTCGTCAACACCTGCTCCATCGCCGCGACCGCGGGGCTCCCGCAGCGCGCCCTCTACAGCGCGAGCAAGGGCGCGGTGCTCGCCCTCACCCGCGCGATGGCGGCGGACCACCTCCGCGAGGGCGTCCGCGTCAACTGCGTGACGCCCGGCACCGTGGACACGCCCTGGGTGGGGCGTCTCCTCGACTCCGCCCCCGACCCCGAGGCCGAGCGGGCCGCGCTCAGCGCCCGGCAGCCGACCGGGCGGCTCGTCACCGCGGACGAGGTGGCCGGCGCGATCGCCTACCTCGCGAGCCCGGCGAGCGGGGCCACGACGGGCACGGCGCTCGCGGTGGACGGCGGCATGGACGCGCTGCGCCTGCGGCCCGCGCGGTGACCCGCGAACCGACGACCCGCGAACCGGCGACCGGCGGGCCGACGACCCGCGAACCGGCGACCGGCGGGCCGGCGACCGGCGCATCGACGACCGGCGCACCGGTGATCCCCACCGCGCCGCTCGGGCGCGCCCGGCTCCCCGTCACGCGCCTCGGCTTCGGTGCCGCGCCCGTCGCCGGGCTCTACGCGCCGCTCGACGAGGAGGCGGCGCTGCGCACCCTTGCCGCCGCCTGGGACGCGGGCATCCGCTACTTCGACACCGCGCCCCACTACGGCGTCGGCCTCTCCGAGGAGCGCCTCGGCCGCTTCCTCGCCGGACGGCCGCGCGCCTCGTACGTCCTGTCCACCAAGGTGGGCCGCCGCCTCGTCCCTTACGCGGGTCCCGCCGCCGATGTCCAGGGCGTGGACGGCTTCCACGGGACGCCCGCGCGCGAGCGGGTACGGGACTACAGCGCGGACGGGGTGCGGCGCTCGCTCACCGAGAGCCTGGAGCGGCTCGGCCTCGACAGGGTCGACGTGGTCCTGATCCACGACCCCGAGGGGTACGCGCGCCAGGCGCTCGACGAGGCCTACCCGGCGCTGGAGCGGCTGCGCGCCGAGGGTGTCGTGTCGTCGATCGGCGTCGGCATGAACGAGACCGCGCTGCCCGCCCGTTTCGTGCGCGAGACCGATGTCGACGTCGTCCTCGTCGCCGGGCGGCACACCCTCCTCGACGCGGGAGCCGCGCGCGCACTCCTCCCGCTGTGCCTCGCGCGCGGCGTCGACGTCATCGCCGCCGGAGCCTTCAACAGCGGCCTCCTCGCCGACCCCGGCGCACCCGGCGCCCGCTACGACTACGAGGCGGCGCCCGGCCCGCTCCTCGCCCGCGCCCGCCGTATCGCCGCCGTCTGCGCCCGCCACGGCGTCCCGCTCCCCGTCGCCGCCCTCGCCCACACGGCCGCCCACCCGGCCGTCCGCACGGTGCTGGCCGGAATGCGCACCCCTGACGAGGTCCATGAGAACACCCGCGCCTTCACGACCCCCGTCCCCGCGGCCCTGTGGCGGGACCTCGCGGAGGAGGGGCTGCTGCCGGAAGCGGCGGTGGGGGAGGAGTGACGAGGGGGCCCGACAGGGCGGGGGAGCGGCACGGCGCCCGCCGCAGGGGACCGGGGCGCCCGGCCCCGGCGCGCGCCGCTCGCGCGGGCTCCGCGCCGGCGACGGCCCGCCCCGTCCGTGCACCGTCCCCGTTCCCCCGACAGGCCCTTTCGGGAGGCACTCGCAGTGACCGCTGACATCGTCGACGCCCACCACCACGTGTGGGAACTCTCCGCACGCCCGCAACCGTGGATCAAAGGGCCAGAACTCGCCCCGCTCCTGCGGGACTTCACGCTCGCCGAGCTGGAGCCGCAGGCGCGGGCCGCCGGGGTGAACACCACGGTCGTGGTGCAGACCGTCTCGCGCGAGGACGAGACCGCCGAACTGCTCGCGCTCGCCGCGGGACCCGGGCCCGTCGGCGCCGTCGTCGGCTGGACCGACCTCACCGCGCCCGACGCCGCCGAGCGCGTCGCCGCGCTGCGCGAGCTGCCCGGGGGCGCCTGCCTGCGCGGGCTGCGGCACCAGGCGCAGGACGAAGCGGACCCGCGCTGGCTGTGCCTGCCCGAGGTGCGGCGCGGCCTGCGGGCCGTCGGGGCGGCCGGGCTCGTGTACGAACTCCTCGTCACACCCCGCGAACTGCCCGCCGCCGTCGAGACGGCCAGGGCCCTGCCCGATGTGCCCTTCGTCCTCGACCACGCGGGCAAGCCGCCCCTCGCGCGCGGCGCCCGCGAACCCTGGGCCACCCACCTCGCGGAACTCGCCGCGCTCCCGCACGTCAGCTGCAAGCTCTCCGGACTGCTCACCGAGGCGGGCCCCGCACGCGCGCACCCCGAGGCCCTGCGGCCCTGGAGCGCGCACGTGCTCGACACCTTCGGCCCGGAACGGGTGCTGCTCGGCTCCGACTGGCCCGTGTGCACGCTCGTCGCCCCGTACACCCGGACCCTGCTGACCACGCGCCACCTCCTCGACGGCCTCACCCCCGCCGAGCGCGCCGCCGTGCTCGCGGGCAACGCCCGCCGCGTCTACGGCATCCCCGCACCGTGGTGAAGCCCCCGCCCCGGCAGGCTCTCGCCGACAGCGTCTACGAGGCCGTCAAGGCGCGGATCATGGACCACGAGATCGCCCCGGGAGCCCGCGTCGGCATCGAGGCACTGGCCAGGGACCTCGCCGTCTCGCCCACGCCCGTACGCGAGGCGCTCGCCCGCCTCGAAGCGGACGGGCTCGTCGTGAAACGGGCCCAGGCCGGGTACCGGGCCACCGCTCTGCTCGGGCCCGAGGGGCTGCGGGAGCTGTTCGAGATGCGGGAACTCCTCGAATGCCGCGCCGCGGCGCTCGCCGCCGTCCACGCCGACGAGAGCGAGCGGACACTGCTCGCCGACCTCGCCGAGCGGATGCGCGAGCGCCCCGAGTCGGGCGACCGCTACGCCGACTACCGCGAGTTCGCCGCGTTCGACCAGCGCTTCCACGACACCCTCGCGAGCGCCTCGCGCCGCCCCCTGCTGGCCGATGCGGTCGCCAGGCTCCACACCCACCTGCACATCTTCCGGCTCAGCGGCATCCCCGGAGCCAGGAGACCCACGCTCGCCGAACACGACCGCCTCGTCCGCGCCGTACTCCGCCGCGACCCGGCCCGCGCCGCCGCCGCGATGTCCGCCCACCTCACGCGCAGCCTGGAACGGCAGCTCAGCCGCCGCGCCCCACCGGACTGAGCCGCGCGGGCGCGCGCGGGGCGGGTGCGGGACCCGGCCGCGGGGCGGGCGGTTTGTCGCGTGCTCGGGGCGCCACGTACCCTCGGGAGCTGCCCCGCTCCCCTTCGGGGCCTGCCGCCACATTCCCGTCCGCTTCGCGACGCCTGGCACGCACTCCCGCCGCACCGGCCGAAAGCCCGGGTACGGTCCAGTACGAGGACTTCCGGCCGGCACGCCGAGAGTGCGCACCGGCCGCCGCGAAGCCGCCCTCCGGGCGATGACGGGAAGGTCCGGACAGGTCCCGCCGCCCCGGTCCCGCGCCGTGGTGCGCGCCGGAGCGCACAGGGGGCCACGCCGGTGGCGTGCGGCCTTCAGGACCACAAGGAAACAGCGATGACGGTGCCCACCCTCCCGAGCGACGAGTCCGCGCCCGAGACCCCCGAGCCCGCCCACGGACCGGGGATCGACCCCGAACGGCTCGCCATCTGCCTCGACGTCCTCGCCGAACTCGACCAGCTCGACGTCGACCACCCCGACGCCGTCACGGTCCGCCGCGCCACCGCGGGGATCTACCGCACCGTGAAGCAGCGCCGCCGTCAGGAGCGCCGCGCCGCCAAGACAGCGCACGACCGCAGCGTGACCGAGGCCACGGCGACCGGCTCCGCCGAGCGCATCGACGACGAGACGCGCGGCGCCCTGCCCAGCTCGCGCTCCGAGGGCCGCGTCGCCGGGATACTCAAGCGGCCCCGCTCCTGCTACGTGTGCAAGGCCAGGTACACCGAGGTCGACGCCTTCTACCACCAGCTCTGCCCGAGCTGCGCCGAGGAGAACCGCGCCCGCCGCGAGGCCCGCGCCGACCTCGGCGGCAAGCGCGCCCTGCTCACCGGGGGCCGCGCCAAGATCGGCATGTACATCGCCCTGCGCCTGCTGCGCGACGGCGCGCACACCACGATCACGACCCGCTTCCCGCAGGACGCCGTGCGCCGCTTCGCGGCGATGGACGACAGCGCGGAGTGGATGCACCGCCTCAAGATCGTCGGCATCGACCTCCGCGACCCCGCCCAGGTGCTCGCCCTCGCCGACTCGGTGAGCGCGGCGGGACCGCTCGACATCCTCATCAACAACGCGGCCCAGACCGTGCGCCGCTCTCCCGGTGCCTACCGCGAACTCCTCGCCGCCGAGTCGGCCGAGCCGCCGCGCGGCGAACTGCCCGCCACCGAGATCATCGGCACCTTCGGCTCCGGGGCCGTCGCGGCCCTGCCCGGCCCGCGCGTCGGTGACGGGCTCAGCGCCCGCGAGGTCACCGACCTCGCGCTCGTGAGCGGCTCGGCGAGCCCTGCCCGTATCGCCGCGGGCACCGCGATCGACGCCGGGGGCCTCGTCCCCGACCTGCACGACAGCAACAGCTGGGTGCAGACGGTCGAGACCGTCGACCCGGTCGAGCTGCTCGAAGTGCAGCTCTGCAACTCCACCGCGCCCTTCCTCCTCATCAGCAGGCTGCGCCCCGCGATGGCGGCGAGCGCGGCCCGTCGTACGTACATCGTCAACGTCTCCGCGATGGAGGGCGTGTTCGCGCGCGGCTACAAGGGCGCCGGGCACCCGCACACCAACATGGCGAAGGCCGCGCTCAACATGCTCACCCGCACCAGCGCGCAGGAGATGTTCGAGCAGGACCGCATCCTCATGACCGCCGTCGACACCGGCTGGATCACCGACGAGCGCCCGCACCCGGACAAGATGCGCCTCGCCGAGGCCGGATTCCACGCCCCGCTCGACCTCATCGACGGCGCGGCCCGCGTCTACGACCCGATCGTGCGCGGCGAGGAGGGCGAGGACCTGTACGGCGTCTTCCTCAAGGACTACGGGGTCTCGCGCTGGTGAAGGGGCGTCCCCGGCGGTGACACGCGGGGCCACCGGGACGGGTGCGGCCTGATCCGGATGGCTGAATCGCGGCGGTTCCACCGAGGCACGGGGTGCCGATTTCCGCGCCATCGAGCGCACCCGCGCTCATGTGGTTAGGCTGTTGCAACGGACAGCAGTCGCGGGTGGACACCCTCACCCCGGCGTCCGTCCCCGGACGACGGGCGCACCTCGCCCCGCTCCGTACGAACCACCGGCGCCACCGCGCCCGTACCGCCCCAGACGCGAATTCCGGCGGCGGCCCGGTGCCCGGTCCCGGTGACACGGAGCGGCCCGGTGCCGTACCGGGGGTTACCCGACACATGAGGAGTGCGCGGTGACACAGGAGACGAAGCACACGGAGCAGCGGAGCCAGGGGACGAGTTCCCCGCCCCGCCGCCGGCACCAGGAGATCGGCTCGCTGGAGGTGTGGGCCCGCTCGGCGCCCATCCGCCTCGCCGGGTACGAGGACGACCTCGCCGAGCCGCACATCCTGCCCAGCGTGGACTGACCGACGTGGGCTGACCGACGTCGGCCGATCTACGTGGGCCGATCTGCGTGGGCTGACCGCCCCTTCCGCACGGTCGGCCGAGGCCCCCGCCACCCCTCCAGGGGCGGCGGGGGCCTCGGCGTTCCCCGGCGCCGGGGAATGGCCGAAGGGACACCCGGGCCATGAACGCCGAGGTGGGACGGACATAGACTGACCGGGCCGCCACTCCTGATCACCTCTCCTTCCTACGGAGCTTCGCCCATGCATGACGACCGGGCCCTGGTCGAGGCACGCCTCGCGCGTGTGCTGGAAGAACGCATCCGCCCGGCGGTGTACGCCGAGACGGTCCCCCTGGACGTGGCGATCTGGACGGCTCCCGGTGAGCCCGTCCCTGTCGCGGAGGGCTTGGCGGCCCCCTACGAACCCCTCACCCCCGGCACCCCCTGGGGCCCGCCGTGGGGCACCAGCTGGTTCAAGGTCACCGGCACCGTGCCCGCCGCGTGGGCCGGCCGCACCGTCGAGGCCGTACTCGACCTCGGCTTCAGCCGGCACACCCCCGGCTTCCAGTGCGAGGGACTCGTCCACACCCCCGAGGGCACCCCGGTCAAGGGCATCCACCCGCGCAACCGCTATGTGCGCGTCGGGGACCCCGCGAGGGGCGGTGAGGAGATCGACTTCCGCATCGAAGCCGCTTCGAACCCGCTCATCCAGGGTGACCGTCCCTTCGAGCCCACGGACATGGGCGACCCGGCGACGGCAGGCAGTGCCCCGCAGTACGTACTCGGCCGGATGGATCTGGCCGTTTTCGACGACAACGTTTTCCAGCTGGTCATGGACCTGGAAGTCCTCGGCGAGATGATGCCGGAACTCCCGGCCGACGCCGCCCGCCGCTGGGAGATCCTGCGCACGATCGACGGCGCGCTCGACGCCCTCGACCTCCAGGACATCGCGGGCACGGCGGCCGCCGCGCGCGCACTCCTCGCGCCCGCGCTCGCCGTTCCCGCCCAGGCCTCCGCGCACCGGATCAGCGCCGTGGGCCACGCGCACATCGACTCCGCCTGGCTGTGGCCGCTGCGCGAGACGGTCCGCAAGGTCGCGCGTACCAGCTCCAACATGGTCTCGCTCATCGACGAGGCCCCCGAGTTCGTCTTCGCGATGTCGCAGGCCCAGCAGTGGGCCTGGCTCAAGGAGCACCGCCCCGAGGTGTGGGACAAGGTCGTCAAGGCCGTCGCCGAAGGACGCTTCGTTCCTGCCGGCGGCATGTGGGTCGAGTCCGACACCAACATGCCGGGCTCCGAGGCGATGGCCCGCCAGTTCGTCCACGGCAAGCGCTTCTTCCTGGACGAGTTCGGCGTCGACAACGAGGAGGCGTGGCTCCCGGACACCTTCGGCTTCGCCGCCGGGCTCCCGCAGATCATCAAGGCGGCGGGCTCCAAGTACCTCCTCACGCAGAAGATCTCCTGGAGCAAGGTCAACAACTTCCCGCACCACACCTTCCGCTGGGAGGGCATCGACGGCACCAGGATCTTCACGCACTTCCCGCCCGTCGACTCCTACAACTGCGAGATGCTCGGCAGTCAGCTCGGGCACGCGGCGCGCAACTTCAAGGAGAAGGGCCGCGCCACGCACTCCCTGGCCCCGACCGGTTTCGGCGACGGCGGCGGCGGCACGACCCGCGAGATGGTCGCGAAGGCGGCCCGCCTCAAGAACACCGAGGGCCCCGCGCGCGTCGAGTGGGAGACGCCTTCCGCCTTCTTCGCGAAGGCCGAGGCCGAGTACCCCGAGCCGCCCGTGTGGGTCGGTGAGCTGTACCTGGAGCTGCACCGCGCCACGCTCACCAGCCAGGCGAAGACCAAGCAGGGCAACCGGCGCGGCGAGCACCTGCTGCGCGAGGCCGAGTTGTGGTCGGCGACCGCGGCCGTGCGCGCGGGCTTCCCTTACCCGTACGAGCGACTCGACCGGCTGTGGAAGACGCTCCTGCTCCACCAGTTCCACGACATCCTGCCGGGCTCGTCGATCGCCTGGGTGCACCGCGAGGCGGAGCGCACCTACGCACGGCTCGCCGAGGAACTGAACGAGATCATCGGCGCCGCGCAGCGGGCGCTCGCCGGTGAGGGTGAGACCGAGGTGCGCTTCAACGCCGCGCCGCACGCCGACGCGGGAATCGCCGCAGGTGCCGCGGGGACCGCGCCCGCCCCCGCCGCCGTCGCCCCCGTCGTCCGCACCGGCGGCGGATTCGTCCTCGACAACGGGATCGTCCGGGCCGAGATCGACGCGCGCGGCCTCGTCGTCTCGCTGCTGCGGCACGACTCGGGCCGCGAGGCCGTGGCCCCGGGGCAGGCGGCCAACCTGCTCCAGCTCCACACCGACTTCCCCAACCAGTGGGACGCCTGGGACGTCGACTCCTTCTACCGCAACACCGTCACGGACCTCACGGACGCCGAAGAACTGACGGCAGCGCCCGAAGGGGTGCGGATCGTACGGGCCTTCGGGGACTCGCGCGTCGTGCAGACGCTGAGCCTCGCCGAGGGCGCCGAGCGGCTCGACATCGCCACCGAGGTGGACTGGCACGAGACGGAGAAGTTCCTCAAGCTCGCCTTCCCGCTCGACGTGCACGCCGAACGGTACGCGAGCGAGACCCAGTTCGGGCACTTCTACCGGCCCACGCACACCAACACGACGTGGGAGACGGCGAAGTTCGAGGCGTGCAACCACCGCTTCGTGCACCTCGACGAGCCCGGCTTCGGCGTCGCCGTCGTCAACGACTCGACGTACGGGCACGATGTGAGCCGTACGGTACGCGAGGACGGCGGGACCACCACCACGGTCCGCGCCTCGCTGCTGCGCGCCCCGCGTTTCCCCGACCCGGAGACCGACCAGGGCGTGCACCGCTTCCGGCACGGTCTCGTGGCCGGTGCCACGATCGAGGACGCCGTGCGCGAGGGGTGGCGGGTCAACCTGCCGCGCCGCGTGGTGCGCGGTGCGGCCGCGGAGATCGCGCCGCTCGTCACCGTGGGCCAGGACTCCGTCGTCGTCACGGCGGTCAAGCTCGCCGATGACGGCAGCGGCGACGTGGTGGTGCGGTTCCACGAGGCGCGTGGCGGGCGCGTGGCCGCCTCGCTCCGGCCCGGCTTCGAGGTGGCCGAGGTGCTGGTCACCGACCTGCTGGAGCGGACCCTCTCCGAGCCGGAGGCGGAAGTCGTCGCCGCCGACGGGGAGCTGAAGGTTGCGCTGCGGCCGTTCCAGCTGGTGACGCTTCGCCTGCGGCGGGCCTGAGCGAAGGAGAGCGGTGATCCGGGGCGGGGCCTTTCGGGGCTCCGCCCCGCCTCCGCCCCAACCTCCGCCCCCGCCTCCGCGCCCGGCCCCGGCTCCGCCCCTGACCCCGCTCCTCACACGCCGGAGTCGCTCACTCCATCCTGTGCGCTGCCGTCGAGCCCCGGACCACCAGTTCCGGCATGAAGACGAACTCGCTCGGCGGGGCCGGGGTGCCGCCGATCTCCTCCAGGAGGACGCGGACCGCCGCCTGGCCCATCGCGGGGACGGGTTTGCGGACCGTGGTCAGGGGCGGGTCGGTGAAGGCGATGAGCGGGGAGTCGTCGAAGCCGACGACGGAGACCTCCGAAGGGACGGCGAGGCCGCGGGCGCGGGCCGCGCGGATCGCGCCGAGCGCCATCATGTCGCTCGCGCACACGAGCGCCGTGCAGCCGCGTTCCAGGAGGGCCGTGGCGGCCGCCTGGCCCCCTTCGAGCGTGAACAGCGAGTGCTCCACGTACCGGCCGCGCACCTCGGCGGCCCCGAGGCCGAACTCCTCGTGCAGCGCCGCCGTGAACCCCTCCACCTTGCGCTGTACGGGCACGAAGCGCTCCGGGCCCAGTGCGAGCCCGATCTCGCGGTGCCCCAGGGCCCGCAGGTGCGTCACCGCCAGACGCATCGCCGCCCGGTCGTCCGGGGAGACGAAGACGGCGCGGACCTTGGGGGAGTAGCCGTCCACCAGGACGAAGGGGACGCCCTGCGCGCGCAGCCGCTCGTAGCGTCCCGTGTCCGCCGTGGTGTCGGCGTGCAGCCCCGAGACGAAGATGATCCCGGCCACGCCCCGGTCCACGAGCATCTCGGTCAGCTCGTCCTCCGTGGAACCGCCGGGCGTCTGCGTCGCGAGCACCGGCGTGTAGCCCTGCCGTGTCAGGGCCTGGCCGATGACCTGCGCGAGGGCGGGGAAGATCGGGTTCTCCAACTCGGGCGTGATGAGCCCGACGAGTCCCTCGCTGCGCCGCCGCAGCCGTACAGGACGCTCGTAGCCGAGCACGTCGAGCGCGGCGAGCACCGCCTGCCGGGTCGCGTCGGCCACGCCCGGCTTCCCGTTGAGCACCCGGCTCACCGTCGCCTCGCTCACGCCGGCCTGCGCCGCGAGATCGGCGAGGCGGGCCGTGCCCTGGGGCTCCGGGCGCGCGCCGGCGCGACGGGATGCCGCGGGCTTGCGCCCGTACTGCTGTGTCATGGGGTCCCCTCGACTGGGTCTGCCTCGATGTACGGCGCTGCCCAGGTCACGGGTCCCTGACGGCCCCTCCGATGATTCCCGTTCGGGCGCGGACTGACAAGGGCCTGAGGATTCTTGCACAAGCCTTGCAAGCGATCGTCGCCCGGGGCTGCTCCACGCATGTACGCCGCAGGTGGAGGTGGTGAACTGACGTTCAGGGCGGCGCGAGGGTTTCTTGCAGATTCTTGCTGCAAGGTCTTTCGCAACGGCTTCGGCGCTGTTACTTTCTCGTTCGCCCGGCCGTCGCGATGGTGCGGCCGGCGGCGGGCATCCGCCGACACGGGCTCACACACCCTCAAGGAGTACTCATGCGGCGTGGCATAGCGGCCACCGCACTGCTCGCCTCGCTCGCCCTCGCGGCGACGGCCTGCGGCGGGGACGACGGCGACGACGGTGCCTCGGGCGCCGGACCGGTCACCCTCACCTGGTGGGACACCTCCAACGCCACCAACGAGGCCCCCACCTACAAGGCGCTGGTGAAGCAGTTCGAGAAGTCGCACAAGGACATCAAGGTCAAGTACGTCGACGTGCCCTTCGACCAGGCGCAGAACAAGTTCGACACCGCCGCGGGCGCCAAGGGCGCGCCCGACATCCTGCGCGCCGAGGTCGGCTGGACCCCCGCCTTCGCGAAGAAGGGCTACCTCGCGCCGCTCGACGGCACCGACGCGCTCGCCGAGCAGGACTCCTTCCAGCCCAACCTGCTCCAGCAGGCCCAGTACGAGGGCAAGACCTACGGCGTGCCGCTCGTCACCGACACGCTCGCCCTCGTCTACAACAAGAAGCTCTTCGCCGACGCGGGCATCGAGGAGGCGCCCACGACCTGGGCGCAGCTCAAGAAGGACGCGGCGACGATCAAGTCCACGACGGGCGTGGACGGTTACTGGGGATCGACGGCCGGGTACTACGCGCAGCCCTACCTCTTCGGCGAGGGCACCGACACGGTCGACGCGAAGGCGAAGAAGCTCACGATCGAGAGCCCCGCTGCGGTCAAGGGCCTCAAGGAGTGGCAGGGCCTCTTCTCCGGCAAGGGCCTGCACAAGGCCGACATCACCGCCGACAGCTACGCCCACATCCAGGACGCCTTCGCGAACGGCAAGGTCGCGGCCACCCTCCAGGGCCCCTGGGAGGTGACCAACTACTACAAGGGCAGCGCCTTCAAGGACAAGAAGAACCTGGGCGTCGCCGTCGTCCCGGCCGGTTCGGCAGGCAAGGCGGGGGCCCCGACCGGCGGGCACAACCTCTCGGTCTACGCGGGCGCCGACCAGGCCCACCAGAAGGCCGCCTTCACCTTCGTCAAGTTCATGACATCGGCGAAGACGCAGGAGCAGATCGCGCTGAAGAACGGCACCCTGCCCACCCGCCAGGACGCCTACACCGACGCGGTCAAGGCCGACCCGGGCACCGCGGGCTTCCAGCAGGTCCTCGACGCCGCCCGGCCACGCCCCGAACTGCCCGAGTACAGCTCCCTGTGGGGCCCGATGGACACCGAACTGCCGCGTATCGCGAGCGGGAAGGAATCGCTGGACGACGGCCTCCGCAAGGCCGGGGACGCGATGCGGAAGCTCCTCCCCGACTTCAAGAGCTGACCGAAGCGGGTGCGGGGCCGGCCACCTGACAGGCTGCCCCGCACCTGCCCCCCGCACCTCCCCCCCCGCACCTCCCCCCCGCACCTGCCCCCGCACCTGCCCCCGTCCTGCGCCCGTGCCCCCGGCACCCGCTGCGCCCTCCCCGGCACAGCACCCGCGCCTTCCCCCGTACACCATCCCCGCCCCAGAAGGGCCGCCATGACCGTCGCCGTCGACACCGAGACCGCGCCCCCGCGGCAGCAGCGGACCCCGGGCCGCAGGACAGGCCCCCTCGCCCGCCTGCGCCGCGGCAGCCAGAAGCACTGGTACGCGTACGCGATGATCGCCCCGGTGGTCATCGTGCTCGGCGTCCTCGTCGCGTACCCCCTGGCGCGCGGCTTCTACCTCACCCTCACCGACGCCACAAGCCTCAACTCGGCCCGCACCATCGGCGTCAACCACATCGAAGCGACCTACGAGTTCATCGGCCTGCACAACTACGCCGACATCCTCTGGGGCCCGACCGCCTACGAGCGCTTCTGGTCGCACTTCCTGTGGACGGTCGGCTGGACCGTCGCCTGCGTCGCGCTCCACTACGGAATCGGCCTCGGCCTCGCGCTCCTGCTCAACCAGAAGCTCCGCGGCCGGGTCGTCTACCGCATGCTGCTCATCCTGCCGTGGGCGGTGCCCGCCTTCGTCACCGTCTTCTCCTGGCGGATCATGCTCGCCGACGGCGGGCTCATCAACACCGTCCTGGGCCACCTCCACCTGCCGCAGCCCGCCTGGCTGGAGGACACCTCCTGGCAGCGCGTCGCCGCGATCCTCGTCAACACGTGGTGCGGCGTACCGTTCATGATGGTCTCGCTGCTCGGCGGCCTCCAGTCGATCGACGCGAACCTCTACGAGGCCGCCGAGATGGACGGCGCGAGCACCTGGCAGCGCTTCCGGCACGTCACCCTGCCGGGCCTGCGCCCGGTGAGCGCCACCGTCGTCCTGCTCGGCGTCATCTGGACCTTCAACCAGTTCGCCATCATCTTCCTGCTCTTCGGCGGCACCAGCGCCCCCGACGCCCAGATCCTCGTGACCTGGGCCTACCGCCTCGGCTTCGGCCAACAGCCGCGCGACTTCGCCCAGTCGGCCACGTACGGCGTCCTGCTCCTGTCGATCCTCGTCGTCTTCACCACCTTCTACCGCAGGTGGCTGAACCGCGACGAGCAGTCCACCCTCTGACCCGGCCGACAGGAGCCACGCCATGAGCACCGAGTCCACCACGCTGCCCGCCGCGCCCGTCGCCGCGCGCCCGGCGCGCACCACCGCCCGCCCCACGCGCGTCCGCCGCAGGGGCGAACGGAGCCCACTCGCCACCGTCCTCACCCACGCCGTCCTCGTCCTCGCGAGCCTCGTCGCGCTCGTGCCCGTCGTCTGGCTCGCCTTCCTCTCGCTCGGGCCCGAGAAGGACGACTACCTCCACCCCGGCCGCATCTTCGGCCACCTCACCTTCTCCAACTACTCGTACGTCCTGGAGCACACCAAGTTCTGGGACTGGCTCCAGTCCACCCTCATCGTCTCGCTCGGCACCACACTGCTCGGCGTCGCCTTCGCCGCGACCACCGGCTATGCCGTCTCGCGCATGCGCTTCCCCGGCCAACGCTCCCTCATGTGGGTGCTGTTGCTCACGCAGGCGTTCCCGATCGCCGTGCTCATCGTGCCGATGTACGAGATCTTCTCCGAACTCGGCCTCATCGACAGCTACTTCGGCGTGATCCTGCTCAACTGCACGACCGCCATCCCGTACAGCGCCTGGCTGCTCAAGGGCTACTTCGACACGATCCCCTTCGAGATCGACGAGGCCGGGCGCATCGACGGACTCAGCCCCTTCGGCACCTTCTGGCGGCTCATCCTGCCGCTCGCCAGGCCCGGGCTCGCCGTCGCCGCCTTCTACACCTTCATCACCGCGTGGGCCGAGGTCGCCTTCGCTTCGACCTTCCTCCTCGACGACGAGAAGTACACCTTCGCCGTCGGCCTCCAGACCTTCGTCAGCGAACACGACGCCCAGTGGAACTTCATGGCGGCGACCGCCGTGCTCATCGCGGTGCCCGTCACGCTCTTCTTCTACCTCGTGCAGCGCCACCTCGTCACGGGGCTCACGGCCGGCGCGGCGAAGGGCTGAACGGCCCGGCACGCCCGCTCCCGTACCTCACGCGTACCTGCCGCACGACGCACCACCCGTACGTCCACGTCACCAGCAAGGACCCCATGAGCCAGCACCACGCCGACTCCGCCGCCCCCACCGCCGTCCCCGCGGTCGTCCCCGCGGTGCTCCCCGCCCAGGCCGGGCCCGCCGTCCGGGCGTCCGGCGCCGACTGGTGGCGCGAGGCGGTCATCTACCAGGTCTACCCGCGCAGTTTCGCCGACGCGAACGGTGACGGCATGGGCGACCTCGCCGGAATCCGGGCCCGCCTTCCGCACCTGCGCGACCTCGGCGTCGACGCCGTGTGGCTGAGCCCCTTCTACGCCTCGCCGCAGGCCGACGCGGGCTACGACGTCGCCGACTACCGGGCCGTGGACCCGATGTTCGGCGATCTGCACGACGCGGACGGGCTGCTGCGCGAGGCGCACGCGCTCGGCCTTCGCGTCATCGTCGACCTCGTGCCCAACCACTCGTCCGACCAGCACGAGTGGTTCAAGCGCGCCCTCGCCGAGGGCCCCGGCTCGCCGTCGCGCGAGCGCTACCACTTCCGTCCCGGGCGCGGTGAGAGCGGCGAACTCCCGCCCAACGACTGGGAGTCCGTCTTCGGCGGACCCGCCTGGACCCGTACCGCCGACGGCGAGTGGTACCTGCACCTCTTCGCCCCTGAGCAGCCCGACTTCAACTGGGAACACCCCGCGGTGCACGACGAGTTCCGCTCCGTCCTCCGCTTCTGGCTCGACATGGGCGTCGACGGCTTCCGCATCGACGTGGCGCACGGGCTCGTCAAGGCGCCCGGGCTGCCCGACGTCGGCGGTGCGGGGCAGGTCAAGCTCCTCGGCAACGAGTCGACGCCGTACTTCGACCAGGAGGGCGTGCACGAGATCTACCGCTCGTGGCGGCGCGTACTCGACGAGTACGACGGCGCCCGCGTCTTCGTCGCCGAGGCGTGGACCCCGACCGTCGAGCGCACCGCCCACTACGTACGGCCCGACGAACTCCACCAGGCATTCAACTTCCAGTACCTCAGCACCGATTGGTCGGCCCCCGCACTGCGCGAGGTCATCGACCGCACCCTCGCCGCGATGCGCCCGGTCGGGGCCCCCGCCACCTGGGTGCTCTCCAACCACGACGTCACACGGCACACCACCCGCTTCGGCAACCCGCCCGGGCTCGGCACCCAGCTCCGCACCCCGGGGGACCCTGCGCTCGGTCTGCGCCGCGCGCGTGCCGCGACCCTCCTCATGCTCGGGCTGCCGGGCTCCGCCTACCTCTACCAGGGCGAGGAACTGGGCCTGCCCGACGTCGTGGACCTCCCCGACGAGGTGCGCCAGGACCCCTCGTACTTCCGCGCGGCGGGCCAGGACGGTTTCCGCGACGGGTGCAGGGTGCCCCTCCCCTGGACGCGCGAGGGGAGTTCGTACGGATTCGGCTCCGGCGGGAGCTGGCTGCCGCAGCCTGCCGAGTGGGGTGGACTGAGTGTCGAGGCGCAGACCGGCGTGGACGGTTCCACGCTGGAGTTCTACCGGGCCGCGCTCGCCCAGCGCCGCGCGCAGCCCGCACTCGGCGCGGGCACCGAGGTGACCTGGCTCGACGCCCCCGAGGGCGTGCTCGCACTGCGCCGCGAGAGCGCCGGAGGGCGGCCCGTCGTCGTGACCGCCCACACGGGGAGCGCGCCCGTCACCCTCGCGAGCCCCGGAGAGGCCCTGCTGAGCAGCGGGGACACGCTTCCGGTCGCGGACGCGGCGGGCAACGTCGTGCTGGCCCCCGACACCACGGTGTGGTGGCTGGGCTGAGCGCCGGGCACGGCCGAGGCGGGTGCGTGACGGGGGTGTGCGCGGGGGCCGTGCGGCCGGGGTGCGCGACGGGGGTGCGCGCCCGGCGTGTGTGACGAGGGTGCGTGACGGGGGCGCGCCCTCAGCGTGCGGGACGCGGGTGCGCGGCCGGGGTGCGCACCCGCCGCGGCCCGCGTGCCTCCCGCACCTCAGCCGTCGCACCCCCGCTCGGTCACGCCGTCGTCGGCCATCCGGGGACGGCTCCGCGCCGGCGGGCTCGTGACGACGGCGCGGGGGCGGGGCCGCTCGGGCCCGTCCGGTCCCGAGCGCACCAGCCGCCGGGTGGGGCCCACGCGGTGGACGTGCCCCCGCGCCCCGTCTCACCCGCCGGTCCCGCCCCCGCCCTCCGTCGCCTCCTGCCGTGCCAGGTGCCCGGCGAGCCAGTCCTCCACCGCTCCCACGTGTGCCGCAGCGGCCGCGCGGGCGGCCTCCGGGTCGTGGGCGAGCAAGGCCCGGTGGATGCGGGCGTGTTCGTCCCTCGTACGGGCGAAGGCGCCCTCCTCCTGGAGGCCGCGCCACACGCGGGCCCTGAAGGTGCGCGAGGAGAGGCCCTCCAGGATCGCGGCGAGCGAGGCGTTCCCCGCGGCGCGCGCGATCGCCCGGTGGAAGGCGAGGTCGTGGGCGAGGATCACCTCGGGGTCCTCGGTCGCGTGCATCGCGGCCAGCTCGGCCGCCACCTCGGCGAGCCCCGCCGCGTCGATACGGGCCGCCGCGAGCGCCGTCGCCGTCGACTCCAGGACCCGCCGCACCTCCAGGAGTTCGAGGAGCTGCGGGCCGCGCGAGAGCCCGGCCACCACGCCGAAGGTCTCCAGGAGGTCACCGGCCCGCAGGTGGGTCACGTACACCCCCGAACCGTGCCGCGCCTCCAGGACGCCCATCACCGTCAGCGCCCGGATGGCCTCGCGCATCGAGCTGCGCGAGATACCGAGCCGCGCCGCCAGGTCCCGCTCGTTCGGCAGCCGTTCCCCCGGGTGCAGCCTGTCCTCGGCGATCATCGCCTTGACCTGCTCGATGGCCCGCTGGGTCACCGTCACGCCGCGCCCCGCATCCCCGTCCCCGCGCGGCTCCTCCGCCTCCGGCACGCCGTTCCCCTTCCGCCTGTTCGGGCAGCGAGTCTAACCCGGTCCCCCCGCCCCCGTACCGGCAAGTGATCCGACCAATAGTCGAGTTGAAGCGCAGAAACCCGCGCACAGGGGCTTGTGCATGCCAAGTGGTCGGATCACTATCGCAGCGGCCGGGCTTTTCCGGCCGCCGTACGGGCCACCCGTGCGGGCACCGCCGGGGACGCGCCAGCCACCGCCCCCGCCCACGCACCCGACACCCGCACGACGAGGAGTCACGAGCATGGCCGGCAGCACAGCGCGAAGCAGTACACGGGGAGCCCGCCAGGGGCGCGCGAGCAGGGTGGTCCGGCGCAGGGCCGGGGCCGTCGGCGCGCTCGCCTGCGCGGCCCTCCTCCTCGCCGCCTGCGGCAGCACCGACAGCCCGGGCGCCGCACCCGGCAAGGGCGGCGCGGGCGGGAAGGACGGCAAGGTCGGCGTCATCCTGCCGCTCCTCACCTCGCCCTTCTGGCAGTCGTACAACGACTACGTGCCGAAGATGGCGAAGAGCGAAGGCGTCGACGCGCTCAAGACCGTCAACTCCAACAGCGACCCCGCGCAGCAGATCACCGATATGAACAACCAGCTCAACCAGGGCGTCAAGGGCATCGTCGTCGCCCCGCTCGACAGCGCGGCCATCGCCGCGGGGCTCCAGCAGGCCGAGCGCAAGAACGTGCCCGTCGTCGCCGTGGACGTCGCCCCCGAGAAGGGCAAGGTCGCGATGGTCGTGCGCGCCGACAACGTCGCGTACGGCGAGAAGGCGTGCGACTACCTCGGCGAGAAGGTCAAGAAGGGCAAGGTCGTGCAGATCATGGGCGACCTCGCCTCGGTCAACGGGCGCGACCGCTCGACCGCCTTCCGTGACTGCGCCAAGAAGAAGTACCCGGACCTCAAGGTCCTGGAGATCCCCGCCAAGTGGGAGTCCGACACGGCGGCCGCGAAGCTCGACACGCTGCTCGGCGCGCATCCCGACATCAAGGGCATCTACCTCCAGGCGGGCGGCGTCTACCTCGCCCCGGCCCTCCAGACCCTGAAGTCGAAGAAGCTCCTGTTCCCCGCCGGGGACAAGCGCCACGTCGCGATCATCTCCAACGACGGCATCCCGCAGGAGTTCGACGCCATCCGCCGCGGCGACATCGACGCGACCGTCTCGCAGCCCGCCGACACCTACGCCAAGTACGGCATGTACTACATCAAGGCCGCGATGGCCGGGAAGACCTTCGCGCCCGGGCCCACCGACCACGACTCGACCATCGTCAAGACCCCCTCGGGGAACCTGGAGGACCAGCTTCCCGCGCCGCTCGTCACGAAGGAGAACGTCGACGACCCGAAGCTGTGGGGGAACACCGTCAAATGACCAGCCCCGCCAGCCCCGCCAGCCCCGCCGACCCCGCCAGCCCGCAGGACCCGCCGCCCCTCGCCGAGGCCCGAGCCGTCAGCAAGCGGTACGGCGCGACCGTGGCGCTCGCCGACGGGCGCCTCACCGTCCGCGCCGGTGAATCGCACGCCCTCGTCGGCCGCAACGGAGCGGGCAAGTCCACGCTCGTCTCGCTCCTCACCGGGCTCCAGGCGCCCGACAGCGGTGACATCCGCTTCGACGGAGCCCCCGCGCCCGCACTCGCCGACCGCACGGCCTGGCGCGCCAAGGTCGCCTGCGTCTACCAGAAACCGACCGTCGTCCCCGACCTCACCGTCGCCGAGAACCTCTTCCTGCACCGTCAGCCCACCGGGCGCGGCGGCCTCATCTCCTGGCGCCGCCTGCGCGCCGAGGCCACCGAACTGCTCGGCCACTGGGACGTGCGCGTCGACCCGGGTGCCAGGACGGGGGACCTGCGGGTCGAGGACAGGCAGATGGTCGAGATCGCCCGCGCGCTGAGCATCGGGGCCCGCTTCATCGTCCTGGACGAGCCCACGGCCCAGCTCGACAGCCGCGAGATCGACCGCCTCTTCACGCGCATGCGGGCCTTGCAGGAAGCGGGCATCACCTTCCTGTTCATCTCGCACCACCTCCAGGAGGTGTACGAGGTGTGCCAGACCGTCACGGTGCTGCGCGACGCGCGCTGGATCACCACCGCCCCGGTCGCCGCACTCCCGCGCGCTGCGCTCGTCGAGGCGATGGCGGGCGAGGCCGTCACCACCACCACGTACACCCCGCGCCACGCCGTACCCGAAGCGGCACCCCTCGTCCTCGACGTCGCCGGGCTCACGGGCGAGGGTTACACGGACGTGTCGCTGACCGTGCGCGAGGGCGAGGTGGTCGGGCTCGCGGGAAGCAGCGGCAGCGGCAAGATCCAGCTCGCCGAGACCCTCGCGGGGCTGCGCACACCGCGCGCGGGGCGCGCCACCGTGCTCGGGCGCCCGCTGCCCTTCGGCGACGTCGCCGCGACGCTGCGCGCGGGCGTCGGCTGCGTCCCGCGCGACCGGCATGAACAGGGTCTCGTCTTCGGGATGACGGTCGGCGACAACGCGACACTCGGCGTGCTGGACAGGCTCGGGCGGTACGGGTTCGTGCCGCCCGCGCGCAAACGCGCCCTCGCCACCGCGCTCATCGACCGGCTCGGCATCCGCACCGAGGGCCCGGGCCAGCCCGTCTCCGGCCTGTCGGGGGGCAACGCCCAGAAGGTCGTCATGGCCCGCGCGCTCGCCTCGGACCCGAAGGTCCTCGTCCTCGTCAACCCGACGGCGGGCGTGGACGTGCGCTCCAAGGAGTCGCTGCTCGCCCGGGTCGACTCGGCGCGCGAGGACGGCACCGCCGTGCTCGTCGTCTCCGACGAACTCGACGACCTGCGCCGCTGCGACCGCGTCCTCGTCCTCTTCCACGGCCGGGTCACCGCCGCCTTCCCCGCCGGCTGGCACGACCACCGGCTCATCGCCGCCATCGAGGGGGTCTCCGGCACCGATGACGGGGCCGAGGCGGACGCGGGGCCGCCCTCCGCACCGCGCCCCGTCAACCCCGTACCCCCGCAGAACTCACCCGAAGGGAAGAGGCCGTGACCCAGACCACCATGCCCACCGAGACCCGCGCGAAGACGGCCGGCCCGCCGGGAACGCGTTCCGTGCTCCTGCGCCGCGCGCGCGAACTCGCCCTCGTGCCCGCCCTGGTGCTGCTCCTCGTGCTCGGCGCCGTACTCAACGACGCCTTCCTCACCGAGGCGAACCTCATCTCCGTGCTCGGCGCCTCGGCCGCGCTCGCGCTCGTCGTCCTCGCCGAGTCCCTCGTCCTCATCACGGGGAAGTTCGACCTCTCGCTCGAATCGGTCGTCGGGATGGCCCCCGCGGTCGGCGCGATGCTCGTCCTCCCGGCGAGCGCCGCCGGTTTCGGCACCGAGGTGCCCACCTGGCTCGCGCTCCTCGCCGTCCTCGTCGCCGGGGCACTCATCGGCGCGTTCAACGGCTTCCTCGTCGTCAGGCTCAAGCTCAACGCCTTCATCGTCACGCTCGCGATGCTCATCGTCCTGCGCGGGCTCCTCGTCGGCTCCACGGACGGCAAGACGCTCTTCGGGATGCCCGACGCCTTCTACACGCTCTCCACCACGACGCTGCTGCGCGTCCCGCTCTCGGTGTGGGTGGCCGCCGTCTGCTTCGCGCTCGCGGGGCTCTTCCTCACGTACCACCGCGTCGGGCGCGCGCTCTACGCGATCGGCGGCAACCCCGAGGCGGCACGCGCGGCCGGGGTGCGGGTCGAGCGCGTCATGCTCGGCGTGTTCGTCGTCGCCGGGCTGCTCGCCGCGCTCGGCGGGCTCATGCAGACGGGGTACGTCGGCGCGATCAACGCCAACCAGGGCCAGAACATGATCTTCACCGTGTTCGCCGCCGCCGTCATCGGCGGCATCAGCCTCGACGGCGGCAAGGGCACGATGTTCGGCGCGCTCACCGGGGTCCTGCTCCTCGGCGTCGTGCAGAACCTCCTGACCCTCGCCCAGGTCCCCGCCCCGTGGACCCAGGCGATCTACGGCGGCATCATCCTCGTCGCGCTGATCCTGGCCCGGGTGACGACCGGGCGCGCGCAGGACTGAGCCGCGCCCCCGCCGCCGGGCCCGCCCGTCCCGCGGCGCTCGCCCCGCGGCTCCCGCCCGCCCCAAGCCGCGGCCCCCGCCGGTCCTGCCGTGCGCAGGTGCCGGTGTGCTCCGGTACGTGCCCCGTCGCCCCGACCGAGAGAGGTCACCCGTGACCGCTACGCCCGCCCGCGTCACCGCCGTCGACACGCTCGACGTCCGCTTCCCCACCTCCCGCGAGCTGGACGGCTCCGACGCGATGAACCCGGACCCCGACTACTCCGCCGCCTACGTCGTGCTGCGCACCGACGCGGACGACGGACACGAGGGGCACGGCTTCGCCTTCACCATCGGGCGGGGCAACGAGGTGCAGGTCGCGGCGATCGACGCGCTGCGCCCCTACGTGCTCGGCCGCTCCGTCGACGCGCTGTGCGCCGACCCGGCGAGCCTCGCGGGCGACCTCGTCGGGGACAGCCAACTGCGGTGGCTGGGGCCGGAGAAGGGCGTGATGCACATGGCGATCGGGGCGGTGCTCAACGCGGTGTGGGACCTCGCGGCGAAGCGGCGCGGGCTGCCGCTGTGGCGGCTGCTCGCCGAGGCCGAGCCCGCCTGGCTCGTCTCCCAGGTCGACTTCCGCTACCTCAGCGACGCGCTCACGCCCGCGGAGGCCCTCGCCCTCCTCACCCGGGGGCGCGAGGGCGCCGCCGCGCGCACCGCGCGCCTGCGCGCCGAGGGCTACCCCGCCTACACCACCTCGCCCGGCTGGCTCGGCTACGACGACGCGAAACTCGAACGGCTCGCCCGCGAGGCCGTCGCCGACGGCTTCCGCCAGATCAAGCTCAAGGTCGGCGCCGACCTCGCCGACGACATCAGGCGCTGCCGCGTCGCGCGCGCGGCGATCGGCCCCGACGTGCGGCTCGCGCTCGACGCCAACCAGCGCTGGGACGTCGAGCGTGCCGTGACCTGGGTACGCGCGCTCGCGCCGTACGCGCCGTACTGGATCGAGGAGCCGACGAGCCCCGACGACGTGCTCGGCCACGCCGCGATCCGCCGCGCCGTCGCCCCGGTCCGGGTCGCGACGGGCGAGCACGTCGCCAACCGCGTCGTCTTCAAGCAGCTGCTCCAGGCCGGGGCCGTCGACGTCGTGCAGATCGACGCGGCCCGCGTAGGCGGCGTCAACGAGAACCTCGCGATCCTCCTGCTCGCCGCCAAGCACGGCGTCCCCGTCTGCCCGCACGCCGGGGGAGTGGGGCTGTGCGAACTCGTCCAGCACCTGTCCATGTTCGACTACGTGGCGCTCTCGGGCACCACGGAGGACCGCGCCATCGAGTACGTGGACCACCTCCACGCGCACTTCCGCGCCCCCGTCGTCATCGACCGCGCCCACTACCGCGCACCCGAGACCCCCGGCTTCTCCGCCGAGATGCGCCCCGACTCGCTCGCGACGTACCGCTACCCGGACGGCGCGTACTGGGCGGCGGAGCGGAAGGCGGGCGCCGCGGGGTACGGGGGCTGACCGGCCGAGCGGGATGATTCCTCCCGTTTGCGCCGTTCCGTCCCGCCCGGCACACAATGGCGCAGCACCCGGAGCGGCCCCGCGCGGACCGTGCCGGGTCCGAGCGGTCGTGCCCACCGGGGGCGCCGCCCGAGCCGGGAGGACACCGTGCGCACAGCTCTCCGGACGACCCCCGCCGTCCTCGCCTTCGGCGCGCTCGCCCTGTTCGGCCTCGGGGCCGCCGGGTGCGGCGCCGCGGGGCTGCGTGCCGAGGCGGTCACCGGCCCCGTCCTGGAGTCCGCCGGTGCGCGCGGGCCCGACCCCTTCACCGCCTCGGCGACGCGCGCGGCACCCACCCCGCTCACCCGGACGGAGCAGCCACTGCCGAAGGGTGAGGGCGGCAAGGACGACAGGCCGCGTCTGGTCGCGGGGGACACCCCCGGGCTCTACGCGGGCCTGCCGCCCCGTACCGGGTGTGACGTCCGCGCCCAGTCCAGGCTCCTCACGGCCGACCGCCCGCGCGCCACCGCCTTCGCCCGCGCGGCGGGGACGCCCGCCGCCGGGCTCGGCCGCTGGCTCGACGACCTGACCCCCGTCGTGCTGCGCGCCGACACCCTGGTCACGGCGCACGGCTACGCGAAGGGCGAGGTCACCACGTACCGCGCCGTCCTCCAGTCCGGCACCGCCGTGCTCGTCGACGCGCACGGCGTGCCCCGGGTGCGCTGCGCCTGCGGCAACCCGCTCGGGCAGGCGGGCGGCACCCTCGGGACGCCGCGCGGCACCCGCTGGAAGGGGTACGAGGCGGGCGAGGTCCGCGCCGTCGCGCCCGCGGCGCGCGCCCTCGCCGTGCTCACCCTCGCCGACCCCGCGCGCGGCCGCTGGGTGGAGCGGCCCGTGGGCGACGACGGCACCCACGACCACGCGGTACGGGAGCCGAGCGCGCCGCCGAGCGCGCCCCCCACCGAGCCGCCCGATGAGGAGCCGAGCCCCGATTCCTCCGGGCCCTGGGAGACCGTGGCCCCCTCCACGGACCCCGGCGAGACCCCGACGGAGGGTGGCGAGGAGACCGCGCGGAGCGTGCGGCTCGGCCAGGGGCGGAGGGGGTGAGGGCGGGGGAGGGCGCGCGAGGGGCCTCGCGCCGGTGCGCGGGGGCCGCGCGGCAGGGCCCGTGAATCCGGCGCCGGGGCTGTTCTTGGGCGCCACAACGGAGCAAAATGGTATAAAACCTACCTTTCGGGAGCGGGTCCTCGCAGCGAGGACGCGCACCACCCGGCGAGAGCCGGACGAGGGCCTAGGGGGCTTCATGGCAGAACCGGGAGCGATGCGACACGGCGCGACCACCGGCCCCCGCCCGGAGGCCGCGCCGCGCCGCGAGAGCGCGCCGTCCCCGGTCGGCACGCCGGACAGCGCCGCAGCCTGTCCCGAGGACTGGCCGGCCCACCCCGACCCGATCCTCGCCATGAACCGCATGGGCAGCTTCGACTGGGACCTCGACAGCGGCCGCATGCACATGGACCAGCAGGCACTCGCCGTCTTCGAACTGCGCGCCGAGCGCTTCGACGACCTCGCCACCACCGCGTCCGCGCAGATGCCCCGCGCCGAGCGCGACCGGATGGCGGCCGTGGTCAAGGACGCCATCACCTCGGGCCACGAGACCTACGCCGGGTACTTCCGTATCCGCCAGGCGGACGGCTCGCTGCGCTGGACCCACACCCAGGGCTACATCCGCCGCGACGCCGACGGCAGGGCTCGTCGGGTCTTCGGCATCGTCCGCGACGCGACGCAGGAGCTGAGCGACACCACCGCGCGCCGCGAGCAGGCCTCGGAACTGCGCCGTCGCACGAGCGTCGTCGAGCGCACCACGGCGGCGCTCGCCGCCGCGCGCACCGTCGGGGACGTCCTCGACGTCCTGCGCGAACAGGACGGCCTCGTGCGTCTCGGCGCCGACTCGCTCGTCGTCGGCCTCCTCGAACAGGGCCGCATCCGGCTCGTCGCCGACGGCCCCAGCGGCGGCTTCGTCCCCGGCACCCGCTGGACCCGCGTCGACGAGCCGTACCCCATGAGCGACGTCGTGCGCACCCTGCGCCCCGTCTACCTGGAGGACGCCGACACCTTCGCCGTCACCTACCCCGAGCTGTGGAGCCGCATCAGCCACCTCGGGCTCGCCTCGGCCGCGTACCTGCCGCTCGTGGCGCAGGGCGAGCCGATCGGCTCGCTCGGCCTCTTCTACCGGCAGGCCCACGCCTTCACCGCCGAGGAGCGCAACGTCCTCATCGCGCTCGGCAGCAGCCTCGCGCAGAGCCTCCAGCGCGCCATGCTCTACGAGCAGGAGAAGGACCTCGCCCAGGGCCTCCAGCAGGCGATGCTCCCGCGCACCATCCCCGAGGTCCGCGGCGCCGAGGTCGCGGTGCGCTACCGCGCGGCGAGCGCGGGCCGCGACGTCGGCGGCGACTGGTACGACCTCGTACCGCTCCCCGGCGGGCGCACCGGGGCCGTCATCGGCGACGTCCAGGGCCACGACACGCACGCCGCGGCCGTCATGGGCCAGCTCCGCATCGCGCTGCGCGCCTACGCGGCCGAGGGCCACCCCCCGGCGACCGTCATGGCCCGCACCTCGCTCTTCCTCGACGAACTCGACACCGACCGCTTCGCGACCTGCCTCTACGCCGAGGCCGACCTCAGCACGGGAGTCCTCCAGCTCGTACGCGCCGGACACCTCGACCCCTTCCTCATGGCCCCCGACGGCTCGGCCCGCCGCGTGCCCGTGCCCGGCGGGCTCCCGCTCGGGCTCTCCTCGCAGTTCGGCGCCCTCGACTACCCCGTGTCGACCCTGGAGCTGGACCCCGGCGCCACCCTGCTCCTGTGCACCGACGGGCTCGTGGAAGTCCCCGGGGACGACCTCGACGACGGCTTCGCGACACTCGCGACACGGCTGCGCACCGGGCCGCGCGACCTGCGGCTGCTCGCCGACCTGCTCACGACGAGCGTCGAGCGGCGCGGCGGCGAGGACGACGTCGCCGTGCTGCTCCTGCGCCGCCGCGCCACCGCGGGCGCCCCGCTCTACGGCGGCAGGCTCCAGCAGCACGTCTCGCCCGGCGACCCGCGCGACCTCGCCGAGGCGCGCCGCATGATCCGCTCCGCCGTCCGCTCCTGGGGCGCGGGCGCCCGCGCGGATGACATCGAACTCGCCACGGACGAACTCGTCGTCAACGCGCTCACCCACACGGAGGGCCCGTCCCTCGTCACGCTCCGCGTGCTCACCGGGGTCGTGCGCCGCCTGCGGGTCGAGGTCGAGGACTCGTCGAGCGCGCTGCCGAGGCGGCGCCAGGCGGACGCGGAGGGCCAGTCGGGGCGCGGGCTCATGCTCGTCGACATGCTCGCGGACGCGTGGGGCGTCGAGGCGCGGGGCGCGGGCAAGTGCGTGTGGTGCGAGTTCGAGGTGCGCAGGCCGGGCGAGGAGTGACGCGGGGCTCCGCCCGAGCGCTGGCTTTCGCGCCGCGGCGGAGGCAGTCTGGGAGCCATGCCCGAACTGCCCGAGGTCGAGGCCCTGCGGGACTTCCTCGACGACCACCTCGTCGGCCGCACCCCCACGCGCGTCCTGCCCGTCGCGGTCAACGTGCTCAAGACCTACGACCCGCCGCCGAGCGCCCTCGTGGGGCACGAGGTCACGGATGTGCGGCGGTACGGGAAGTTCCTCGACCTCGTCACGAACGGCGGCCCCCACCTCGTGACGCACCTCGCCCGCGCGGGCTGGCTCAGGTGGCAGGACAAGATCCCCGACACGCCGCCGAAGCCGGGACGCGGCCCGCTCGCGCTGCGCCTCGTCCTCGACGACGGCTCCGGCTTCGACCTCACCGAGGCCGGTACGCAGAAACGCCTCGCGGTTTACGTGGTCGACGACCCGCGGTCCGTCCCCGGCATCGCCCGCCTCGGGCCCGACCCGCTCGCCCCCGGCTTCGACCGTGCCGCCTTCGCCGGGCTGCTGCGTGGCGAGCGCCGCCGGCTCAAGGGCGCCCTGCGCGACCAGAGCCTCATCGCCGGGGTCGGCAACGCGTACAGCGACGAGATCCTGCACGCGGCGAAGCTGTCCCCGTTCAAGAGCGCGGGCCACCTCACCGAGGAGGAGACGAGCCGCCTGTACGAGGCCCTGCGCACGACCCTCACCGAGGCGGTCGCCCGCTCGCGGGGCGTCGCGGCGGGCCGCCTCAAGGCGGAGAAGAAGAGCGGCCTGCGCGTGCACGGCCGCACGGGCGAGCCCTGCCCCGTCTGCGGCGACACGATCCGCGAGGTCTCCTTCGCCGACTCCTCGCTCCAGTACTGCCCGACCTGCCAGACCGGCGGCAAACCCCTCGCCGACCGGCGCCTGTCCCGCCTCCTCAAGTAGCCCGCCCCCGCCCGCCCCCGCACGCCCCCGCCGCCCTCCCCGGCTCCCGCGCCTCCGCCCCTGTCGCAGCCCCGGGTACCCTGCGGCCGACCGCCCGCAAGCGACCGGCAAGCGACCGACAGGGGTACCCGTGGACGCCTCCTTCTCCGCCCGCGTCATCGAGTGGCGCGGCCCCGCGCCCTTCTTCTTCCTCCCGCTCCCCGACGACCAGGCCGACGATCTCCGCGAGGCCGCCGCCTTCGCCAGCTACGGCTGGGGCTGCGTCCCCGTCGAGGCCCGCCTCGCGGGCACCGCCTTCACGACCTCCCTCATCCCGCGCGAAGGCGGCTACCTCCTCCCCCTCAAGAAGGCGGTCCGCGCCCCGCACGGGCTCGGCCCGGGCGACGAAGCGACGGTGGACCTCACGGTCCGCGTCCCCGGCGCGCAAACGCGTCCCCGGCGAGCCCTCCCGTGAGGAGGCGGCACGCCACCACCTCGCGCTCGTACGGGCCCATCGCCGTGCTGACGCCAGAAGGTGGCTCCGCCCCAGGGTCGCCCGGGGCCCGTACCGCCTAGACTCCTGCGCCATGCTGCGCGTACTGGCCGTCGACGACGAGGAACCCGCGCTCGCGGAACTGCTCTACCTGCTGCGGGCCGACCCGCGCGTCACGAGCGCCGAGGGCGCCACCGACGCGACCGAGGCGCTGCGCAGGCTCGGGCAGGGGATGGAGGACGGGGGCGGCGCCGATCCGGTCGACGTGCTCTTCCTCGACATCCGCATGGCCGGGCTCTCCGGGCTCGACGTCGCACGGCTGCTCGCCGGGTTCGCGCGGCCCCCGCTCGTCGTCTTCGTCACCGCGCACGAGGACTTCGCGGTCACCGCCTTCGACCTCAAGGCCGTCGACTACGTCCTCAAACCGGTCCGCAGGGACCGCCTCGCCGAGGCCGTGCGCCGTGTCGCCGAACGCGTCGAGGCCCGCGCCCCGCGCCCCGCGCTCCCCGCCACCACGACCGCCGCGCACATCCCCGTCGAACTCGGCGGCGTGACGCGCCTCGTGCCCGTCGCCGACATCGCGTACGTCGAGGCCCAGGGCGACTACGCGCGCCTGCACACCGCCGACGGCAGCCACCTCGTGCGCGTCCCGCTCACCACGCTCGAAGAGCGCTGGCAGCCGCACGGATTCGTCCGCATCCACCGCAGCCACCTCGTCGCCCTCCACCGCGTCGAGGAACTGCGCCTCGACGGCGGCGGCATGAGCGTCCGCATCGGCACGGCGGTGCTCGCCGTCTCGCGCCGCCACGCGAGCCGCCTGCGCGAACTGCTCCTCAAACGCGCGGGAGGCTGACCCGGGGGCGCGGGGCCGCGCGAAGCGCGCGGGAGGCTGACCCGGGGCGCGGTGCCGCGTACGCTGCCGCGCATGTGCATATCTGCGGCACCCGCCGCCTTCTCCGGCACGACCCTCTACTGCGGGCGCCTGCGCCACGAGCGCCACGGTCTCGTCCACGTACTCGGCTACCAGAACACCGCCGAGAACCACGCGGAAGGGCCCAACGCGATGATCCTGCACCTGCCCGCCCGCGCGCTGACCCCCGGTCACTTCCTCGGCACCGCGGGCGACGACGGCATCCTGCGCCGCATGGTCGACGCCGTGCGCCCGCGCCGCGCCGCCGCCGGGGGCATGGACTGGATGGACTTCGAAGCCCCGCGCTCCGTGCAGGTCTTCGAGCACGACGTCTACACCGTGCTCCTCGCCGCCGACCCCACCGACGTCCCCGCCGCGCTCCACCGCGTTCCCGCCCGCCGCCGCCCCGCACTCGACCCCGGACTCCTCGCCTTCTACGCCGAGCACTTCCCGGCGCACACCTTCGCGATCTGCTGCTTCGACAACGCCGAGGCCCGCACCGCGAAACCGCTCCTGCTCTGGTACGAGCCGCTCGACCCCGACGTCCTCACGGTCCCCGCCCTGGACAGCCACACCGGCGGCGCCCCCGACCTCACCGCCCACGTGCCCACCGACCACTGGGTGCTGTTCTCGACCGACGAGGCCCCCGAGGGCTGGGGCGCGCCCGTCGCCCACCCGCCCGCGACGCGCCACGCCCTGCGCGCCTTCCTGCCCACGAGAGTCGTGGGCCGCCGCTACGAAGAGCCGCTCCCCAACGGCGACTTCAGCATCACGCACGCCGAACTCCTCGCCGGGACACACCTGGAGCACGTACCCCGCGTAGCCCCCGCGGGACCCTGAGCGACCTCGCCACTTTCCCGCGAGCCCCTCGGGCCCCTACACTCCGCCCGTGCCCGCAGAGCAAGCTCCCCGCCGTGAGGTCGTGACGGGGGACCGCAAGGCAGTGCGCAGGCCCGCGGGGCGGCGCACGCAACTGGAGATCCACGAGCAGACCCCGCTCGGCGCCACCTACGTGCGTTCCCTCATGCGCAGCCAGTTGCGCACGGGCCTCGCCGCGCTCGCCGTGCTCGCGCTGCCCGTCGTCACGCTCCCGCTCTTCCTCGGCGCCCTGCGCAGCCCCGCCACGAGCTGGGCGGTCCTCGGCTTCGCCTGCTACCCGGTGCTCGTCGCCCTCGCGTGGGCCTACGTACGCAGGGCCGAGCGCAACGAACGCGACTTCGCCCGCCTCGTACGCGGCGCCGAGCACCCGCAGGAGCCCCTCGGACCCGTGCCGCTTCCCCGCGCGGCCGACGACGGGCACGGTGCCGCGTGAACCAGGCGTACGCCATTCCCGCCGTCGCCGTCGTCGTTCTCGCGACCGTCCTCATCGGCGGTTTCGGCCTGCGTGTCTCGCGCACCACATCCGACTTCTACGTCGCCTCGCGCACCGTGGGCCCCGCGCTCAACGCGGCCGCGATCAGCGGCGAGTACCTCTCCGCCGCGTCCTTCCTCGGCATCGCCGGCCTCGTCCTCCTGCACGGCCCCGACATGCTCTGGTACCCCGTCGGCTACACCGCCGGGTACCTCGTGCTGCTCCTGCTCGTCGCGGCGCCCCTGCGCCGCTCGGGCGCGTACACGCTCCCCGACTTCGCCGAGGGCCGCCTCGAATCGGCCACCGTGCGGCGGGCCGTGAGCGGTTGCGTCGTGGGCGTCGGCTGGCTCTACCTGCTGCCCCAGCTCCAGGGCGCAGGGCTCACGCTCGCGATCCTCACGGGGGCGCCGCGCTGGTTCGGCGGCGCGCTCGTCGCGACCGTCGTCGTCCTCGCCGTCGCGGCGGGCGGGATGCGCAGCATCACCTTCGTGCAGGCCTTCCAGTACTGGCTGAAACTCACCGCGCTCCTCGTCCCCGCCTTCTTCCTCCTGCTCGCCGCGCACGGCGACCCGGCGGTGCCCGCGGCGCTCCCCGCCGAGAGCACCTACCTCGGCGGGGCCGGTTCGGGGCAGCCGCTCGCCACGAGCCGCGCCGACCACCCGCTCTACGCGACGTACGGGCTCATCGTCGCGACGTTCCTCGGCACGATGGGCCTCCCGCACGTCGTCGTCCGCTTCTACACGAGCCCCGACGGGCGCACCGCGCGCCGCACGACCGTCGTCGTCCTCGCCCTCCTCGGCGCCTTCTACGTCCTCCCGCCGCTCTACGGCTGGCTCGGCACCCACTACGCGCCGGAGCTGAGCCGCACCCAGGACGCCGACGCCGCCGTGCTGCTGCTCCCGGGCCGTGTCGTCGGCGGCCTCGGCGGCGACCTGCTCGGCGCGCTCGTCGCGGGCGGCGCCTTCGCCGCGTTCCTCTCCACCGCTTCCGGGCTCACGATGGCCGTCACCGGGGTCCTCACGCAGGACGTCCTGCCGCCGCGCGGACTGCGCCACTTCCGGCTCGCCGCCGTGGTCTCCGTCGGTGTGCCGCTCGCGGGCTCGCTGCTCGTCGCCGGGGTGCCCGTCGCCGACGCGGTCGGCATGGCCTTCGCCGTCTCCGCCTCGTCGTTCTGCCCGCTGCTCGTGCTCGGTATCTGGTGGCACCGTCTCACCCCGCCGGGCGCCCTCGCCGGGCTCGTCGCGGGCGGCGGCAGCGCGCTCCTCGCGGTCGCGCTCACCGTCGCGGGGCTGGTCCGCACCGGATGGCTGCACACCCTCCTCGCCTGGCCCGCCGTCTGGAGCGTTCCCGTCGGCTTCCTCGCGATGATCCTCGTCTCGCTCGCGACCCCGAAGAGCCTCCCGCCGCACGCGGGCGCCACGATGACCCGCCTCCACCTGCCCGAGGCGCTGCGCGCCGAGGAGGAACCGTCCGGACCACCCGGGGAACGCCCGTGACCGCCCGGGGAGAGCGCCCGTGACCGCCACCGCCCTGCTGCTCGCGCTGTGCCCCTTCCTCCTCGCCGGAGGCTTCCTCCTGGGGCGCCGCACCGCCCACCCCGCGGGCCGCAGCGACCTCGGGACCCCCGTCGAACGCGCGACCTTCGAGACCCTGCACACCGCCTCGCTCGCCGCGCCCCCGCTGCGCGCCGGGCTCGCCGACCTCGGCGAGGAGGGCGCGCGCAAGGCGCTGCGCAGGCTCCGTACGCTCCTCGGCACCGAAGCCCTGTGCCTCACCGACGAGGACCGTGTGCTCGCCTGGGCCGGGCACGGCGAGCACCACGCCGCGCACCTGCCCGCGCGCCTGGGCGGGGTGCTCGCGCACGGGCGCAGCGCCGCCTTCGACTGCGGCTGCGCGCCCGAAGCGGGCTGCACGTCCCGCTGGGCGGTGGCCGCGCCCGTCGTGGTCGAGGACCGCGTGCTCGGCGCCCTCGTCACGTACGCGCCGCGCGAGTCCGCCGTCCTCGCGCGCGCACTCGACGAAGTGGCCCGCTGGGTCTCGGTGCAGCTCGAACTCGCCGAGCTGGACAAGTCCCGTACGCGCCTGATCGAGGCCGAGATCAAGGCACTGCGGGCCCAGATATCCCCGCACTTCCTCTTCAACTCGCTCGCGGCGATCGCCTCGTTCGTGCGGACCGATCCCGAGCGGGCCCGCGAACTGCTGCTCCAGTTCGCGGATTTCGCCCGTTACTCGTTCCGCAGCCACGGCGACTTCACGACGCTCGCCGACGAGCTGCACTCGATCGACCAGTACCTCGCCCTGGTCCGGGCCCGCTTCGGCGACCGGCTCTCGGTGACGCTCCAGATCGCCCCCGAGGTGCTGCCCGTCTCGCTCCCGTACCTGTGCCTGCAACCGCTCGTCGAGAACGCCGTCAAGCACGGCCTGGAGGGTGCGGTGACGCGCAGCCGCATCACGATCGGGGCGCGGGACGCGGGCGCGGAGGCGGAGGTCGTCATCGAGGACGACGGCGTGGGCATGGACCCCGAGCGGTTGCGCCGCATCCTGCGCGGCGAGGGCGGCCCGGGGGCGGGGATCGGTCTCCTCAACGTGGACGAGCGGCTGCGGCAGGTGTTCGGCGAGGACCACGGCCTCGTGATCGAGACGGGCGTGGGCGCGGGCACGCGGATCACGGTCCGGCTGCCGAAGTACCACCCGGGGGTGCACTCGACCCCGATGCAGAACCGGGCCTGAGCGCCGGGGACCCGGGGCCGCGGCGTCCCGGCGGGTGCGGCCCCGGTCGCGGGCTCAGAACAGGTGGATCGCCAGGTGCCCGAGGGGCAGCCCGAGCCGCCACGCCGCCGTCCACACCTTCGGCCGCTCCTCCTCGGGCACCGCGGCCCCGCCGGGTACCGCGTCCAGGTCGGGGGCGAGCAGCTCCGTCTCGTGGAGCCACTGCCAGGCGCCGCGCGCGAGGCGCAGTTCGGCGCGGCGGCGCGGCCCCCGGGGGGCCGCGGCGGCCTCGGCGAGCCGCTCGGCGACCCAGTCCTGCCACGGCTGGTCGTGCGCGGTGAGCGCGAGCCAGGTCTCCAGCTGGGTGATGACCCGGATGCCGCTCAGCTCGTCCTCGGTGTCCGCCAGGTAGACCGTGAGCGCGAGCGCCTCGCGGCCCGCGCGGAACTCGAAGGAGTCCGGGGGCATCAGGTCCCCGCTGCGCAGCAGCTCATCGGCGATGTACTCGGCGTACAGCCAGCCCATCGGAACCACGAGTGTGCCGGTGCCGGCCGTCTCCCCGCTCCCGTTGCCCATCGCGTACGTCCTCCTCAGATCGACGAGTACAGCCGATTACCCGAGGGGCGGTCACGGCAAGCCCCTTTGCGAAGACTTGACTCAGTGTCCGGTTTCAATACGCCGCAGGGGTGTATCCGGGCAGAACCGCCCGCAGGGAGCGCAGCGCGTAGTAGGCGCGTGATTTGACGGTGCCCGCGGGGATGCCGAGGGTGGCCGCCGCCTCGGCGACGCTCGCGCCCCTGAAGTACACCTCGACGAGGACGTCCCTGTGCTCGCGGCTCAGCCCGCGCAGCGCCTCGCGCACGTCGAGCGCCGCGGCGGAGCGGTCGGCGTGGTCGGCGCAGAGCGGCGCGTGGTCGAGCAGTACCTCACCGACCTCGGCGGGGCGTGCCCTGCGGGCCCGGCGCGCGTCGATCGCGAGCCGCCGCCCGACGGTGAAGAGCCAGGGCCGCACCGAGGCGTAGTCGGCGCGGCGCAGTGCCTCGGGGTGCTGCCAGGCCCGTACGAAGGTCTCCTGCGCGAGGTCCTCGGCCCGCTGCCTGTCCCCGTCGCACAGGCGGAGCAGGAGCGCGAAGAGCGCCGGGCCGTGCGCCCGCTGCAACTCGGCGAGTTCGCGTTCCCCCGTGACCTCGCGGGGCCGCTCCCTGTCGGCGTCGCGCGCTCCGGCGGGGCGCGGGGAGCGCTGGCGCGGGATGGCGGCAAGGGCGGCAGGCATCGTCGTCGTCGGCGGTGTCATGGCCGTATGCCAGCGCAGTCCGCCGCCGGGCGCACATACGCCGTACGTGGCTGTGCGACGGGCGGTCGAAGCGCTCGACGAGCGGTGCGACGAACGGTCGGCAACAGCGCGTAGGGGGTGGCGGGGGAGCGGGGGGCGGCGCGTACGGGGGCGCGTGCGCCGGGGGGTCGGGTCTGTTGCGGTCGCATTCGCGCGCCGTCCGGAATGGGAGCTTGCGCACCGACACGGGGCTCTGTCTTGTCGTTTTGTCATATTTACCTTTGTATGTCGCCCCCCGGAGGTCGTCATGCCCCGTACCCCCCGCCCCCGCGCGGTCCGCTCCCGACCCGGCTCCACCCGCCTGCGGGCCGTCCTGCTGCTCGCCGGTCTCGCCTCGACGGCGACCGCCTGCGCCGGGCTGACCGGCTCGCCCGGCGCCCCGTCCCCGCACGGCGCGGGCGGCGCCCAGGCCGCCCCCTCGTCCGCCTCGCCGTCCCCGTCCGCGGCGCGCCGCCCCTTCACGCTCCTCGCCTCGGGCGACGTCCTCCCGCACGACTCCGTCATCCAGCAGGCGCGCGCCGACGCGGGCGGCAAGGGCTACGACTTCCGCCCGATGCTCTCGGGCGTCAACCCCGTCGTCTCGCGCGCCGACCTGGCGATCTGTCACATGGAGACGGTGTACGGGGACGAGGACGGCCCCTACACCGGCTACCCCGCCTTCGTCTCGCCGCCCCAGGTCGCCACCGCCCTCGCGGCGACCGGCTACGACTCCTGCTCGACCGCGTCGAACCACAGCCTCGACGACGGCGCAGCGGGCGTCTCGCGCACCCTCGGCGCACTCGACCGCGCGGGCATCGCGCACGCGGGCACCGGACGCAGCGAAGCCGAGGCGCACAGGCCCGCGTGGCTCACGGCGGGCGGGGCGAAGGTCGCCCAGCTCAGCTACACGTACGGCACGAACGACATCCCGCTGCCGAAGGACGCGCCCTGGACCGTCCGGCTCATCGACGAGGGCCGCGTCGTCCAGGACGCCCGCGCCGCGCGCGAGGCGGGCGCCGACATCGTCGTCGTGAGCATGCACTGGGGCACCGAGTGGCAGACCGCCCCCGACGCCCAGCAGCGCCAGCTCGCCCAGGCGCTCACCGCCTCGCGCACGGGCGAGCGCCCCGACATCGACCTCGTCATCGGCACGCACGCGCACGTCCCGCAGGCGTACGAGAAGGTCAACGGCACGTGGGTGATCTACGGCATGGGCGACCAGATCGCCGGCCGGATGATCAACTACGACGACGTGCACGACCCGCGTGGCAACGAGGGCACGCTCGGCCGCTTCACCTTCACCCCGCCCGCGAAGCCCGGCGCCCGCTGGGAGGTCACGAAGGCCGAGTTCCTGCCGCAGTGGTACGACCTCGCGGTCAACCGCGTCGTCGACGTGAACGACGCGATCGCGAAGGGCCGCGACCTGACCGCCGTCCGCGACCGCCTGCGTGAGGTCGTCCTCAGCAGGGGCGCGGCGAAGGACGGGCTCGTGGAGGGCCACTGAGTCCCCGCCGGGCGGGGTGGCGGGGCGCGGCGGGCGGCGGGCGCGGTGGTACGGGCGCGGGGGCGCCCTCGGGCGGATCGCGGCGCCGCGCCCCGTACCGCCGCGCCGCCCGGCGCCCCCGCCCGTACCGTTACCGCCCGGAGTGTTCCCGCGCCAGCGCCGAACGCCGGTACGAGTAGCCGAAGTACACGACGAGACCGATGACGAACCACACGGCGAAACGCACCCACGTCTGCCATTGCAGGAAGGTCACGAGCCAGATCGAGAAGACGACCCCGATGGCGGGGACGACCGGCATCCACGGGGTGCGGAAGGTGCGCGGCAGGTCCGGCTTGCGGTAGCGCAGCACGACGACGGCGACGCACACGACGACGAACGCGAGCAGGATGCCGATGTTCGTGAGTTCCGCCGCCTCGCCGATCGGCAGGATGCCCGCGATCACCGCGGAGACGACCCCGGCGATCCACGTGACCCGCGTCGGGACCTTCCGCTTCGGGTGCGTCTTCGCGAACCACGCGGGCAGCAGCCCGTCGCGGCTCATCGAGAAGAACACACGCGTCACGCCGAGCATGAAGGTGAACATCACCGTGAGGATGCCGATGATCGCGCCGACGGCGATGACGTCGGCGAGCCCGCCGAGCCCGACCGACTTGAACGCGCTGGAGAAGCCGCTCTCCGGGTCGATGTCCGTGTAGTGCTGCATCCCCGTCAGGACGAGGCAGGCGAGCACATACAGCACCATCGAGATCCCGAGCGAGTACAGGATCGCCTTCGGCATGTGCCGCTGCGAGTCCTTCGACTCCTCGGCGGCGGTGGACATCGCGTCGTAGCCGAAGACCGCGAAGAAGACGGTCGCGGCGCCGGTGAAGGTACCGCTCACGCCGAACGGGAAGAACGGGTGGTAGTTCCCCGACGAGATGTGGAAGACGCCCACACCGATCACGACGAGGACCACGACCACCTTGAGCACCACGACGATCATCTCGAAGCGCGCCGCGTTCTTGATGCCGAGCGTGAGCAGGTACGCGATGAGCAGGCACAGCACCACGGCGAAGAGGTCGACCCGGTGCCCGTCACCGGTCCCCGGCGCCCCCAGCATCCACTTCGGCAGCTCGACGCCCATGTCGTCGAGCAGGAAGCCGAAGTACCCCGAGATCCCGATCGCGACCACCGCGACGATCGCGGTGTACTCCAGGAGCAGGTCCCAGCCGATGAACCAGCCGACCAGCTCGCCGAGCACCGCGTACCCGTACGTATAGGCCGAACCCGCCTTCGGGATGAGTCCCGCGAACTCCGCGTAGCTCAGTGCCGCCGCCGCGCTCGCGACGCCCGCGATGAGGAACGAGAACAGGACGGCGGGCCCGGCCGTGCCGTGTGCGACCGTCCCCGCGAGCGTGAAGATGCCCGCGCCGATGATGCCGCCGACCCCGATCGCGGTGAGCTGCCACAGGCCGAGGCTGCGGCTCAGCCCGCCGCCTCCGCCCTCCGGCTGCTCGATCCCCTCGATCGGCTTGCGGCGCAGGACACCCTGGGTGCTCCACAGACCCGGCACGGAATCATCCTCCCGGCGACGACGACGGATCGACGGGGCGTCACTATGCCGTCGCGGGTGGCGGGGGCGGAAGAGGCGGGGCGGGATCGGTGGGACCTGAAAGCGCCTACGGGACCACCGTCACCGGCCAGCGGCCCGTCTTCACCAGGCGGACGGCGACCGAGCCCACGAAGCGGTGGCCCGCTTGTTCGGAGGCGCCCACCACCACCGCGTCCGCCTTCAGCTCGTCCGCCGCGGTCACGAGGCCCGTGTAGGGGTCGCCGCGGAAGGTGTGGAACTCCCAGCGCAGGTCGAAGATGCCCTTGAACATCTCCGTGCCGTGGCGGAGTTCCTCCATGAGCGACTCGGCGATCTCGTCGGTCGTCTCGGCCACGGGGGCGCCCATCGCCGCCCCGGCGGCGAGCAGCGGCTGCACGTACACGAAGGCGAGGAGCGCGCCCTGCCGCCTGGCCAGTCCGCCTCCGTACGCCGCCGCGCGGAAGGAGGAAGCGGAACCGTCGACGCCGACCACGATCACTTTCGGTCCGTCGGTGCCGCGTTCGAACTGGGATGGCTTCTGTTCGGTCACGCAGTGAGGTTAGTGCCTGTCCCCGGCTGGTCACAGGGCTGGTCCGGCCGGGTGTACCCCGCGGCGTGCGACGGCGTTGCGCCGGTGCCCGAGGTGTCCGGAGTGCGAGGGATCGGGCCATGCCTGCGGTACGAAGCACAGTCGCGCCCCGCCGCGAAACGGATCCCGCCCCCGGCGCCCCCACGCGCCGCGCGCTGCTGCGCACGGCCGGGCTCCTCGCTCTCGCCCCCGTCGCGGCCTGCGCGGGAGGGGCGGACGCGGAGCCTTCCCGGGCGGCGACCGCCCCGCCCCGCCGCCTCCCCTCGCCGCGCGCGCACCGGGCACTGCCGCCCCCCGAGGAGCACGACGCGAAGCCCCCCGAGCCCGCCCCCGGCCCTCGTACGGCCCCGCCCGGCCCGGCCTCCACCGCCCCCGCTCCCGCGCCCCCGGTCCGCGGCGCGCCCTTCTCGCGGCTCTCGCACGCCGGGCACGCGCTCGCGCTCACCTTCGACGACGGCCCGGACCCGCGCTGGACCCCCGAGGTGCTCGCCGTGCTCGCCGAGCACGGGGTCCGCGCGACGTTCTTCGTGTGCGGCAGGGAGGCGGCGAAACACCCGGCGCTCCTTCGCCGCATCACCGACGCGGGCCACCTCATCGGCAACCACACCTGGGACCACCGCAGGCTCACCGGGCTCGGGCACGCGGCGGTCGAGGAGCAGATCGCCCGCACGAGCGAGACCGTCCGCCGGGCCACGGGCCGCGACCCCGCCTGGTTCCGCGCCCCCTACGGCGAGTGGGACCGCGCCGTGTACAGGCTCGGGGCCAGGCACGGCATGGAGCCGCTCGCCTGGAGCGTCGACACCGAGGACTGGTCCCGCCCCGGCACCGCCACGCTCACCCGCCGCGTCCTCGCCGGGGCCCGCCCGGGCGCTGTCGTCCTGTGCCACGACGGCGGCGGCGACCGCGCCCAGACCGTCGCGGCGCTGCGGCACCTCCTGCCCCGGCTCAGGACCGCCGGCTGGGACCTGGTCCAGCCGGACGCGCGGCTGCTGTAGGCGGCTCCTTCACGTCCAGGCGCCCCGACGGGTGCCTCCCGCCCGCCAGTCGCGCGCGCGTCCTCTCCCAGGCCGTGCCGTCGGTGCCGAGCACGTCGTGCAGGTAGGCCGTGGTGACGTCCTGGACGAGGGCGAGCCGCTCCGGGTCGGCGTCGGTGGTCTCGGCGGACCCGTAGCCGGGAATCCCGCCCAGCGAGTGCTCCCCGCCGTGCACCGTGAGCAGGCTCTTCGGTGCCGGGCTGAGCGTGTAGGGGTCCTTCGTCCACTCCGCTCCCCGCACCGACAGCGGGAGGTCGTCCGCGTCCCCCGCCACGACGAGCGCGGGGCGGCGCAGCGCCGAGAAGTCCTGGCCGCGCAGCCACGGCAGGTGCGTCGTGGCGAAGGGCGTGAGATCAGCGCCGCCGCTGCCCGCCGTGGCGAGCAGCACGCCCGCGGCGACGCGCGGGTCCGACAGGTCGTCCGCCGCGCCCGTCTCCGGGTCGGTCACCCGCAGGCCGAGCAGCACGCCCGCTGTCTGGCCGCCGAAGGAGTGCCCCGCCGCCGCGATCCGGCCGGTGTCGACGCGCCCCGCGAGCCCCGGCACCGCCGCCACGACCTCGCCGAGGTGGTCCAGGACGCGCTGCATGTCCTCGACCCGGAAGCGCCAGAACCGGGGGCGGCGCGGATCGTCCGCCGCGAGGCCCAGCGCCTTCGCGTCGAGGTGGGTCGGCTGGATCACCACGAAACCGTGTGCCGCCCAGTGGTCGGTGAGCGGCCCGTAGCCCTCCAGCGAGGAGCCGAAGCCGTGCGCGAAGAGCACGACGGGCAGCCGCTCGCCGCTCGCGGGCGCGGAGACGCGTATCCGCAGCGCGGTGCCCCGGCCGGGGGCGGGCAGCGTGAGGGGCTTGACGGAGACGACGGGGGAGGGGGTGGCGAGGGGCATGGGTGGTGCTTCTTCCGGTCGGTGCTGCCGCTCTACTTGAGCGTTCAAGTGCTACGGTAGGGAGCGATTACTTGAATGGTCAAGTGCCGAATCGTGGAGGGGAAGCGGAATGGCCCACAGGCCCGTGCTCAGCGCCGATGAGGAGGACGCGTGGACGCAACTCCACCTCGTCGCGCAGCTCCTGCCCGCCGTCATGGACCAGCGGCTGCGGCGGGACGCGGGGCTCGGGCACTACGACTACGCGGTGCTGCTCACGCTGTACCGCGCGCCCGGGCGCACCGCCCCGATGACCGAACTGGTCGAGATCACCTCGGGCTCCTACTCGCGCCTGTCGCACACGGTCACCCGCCTGGAAGGACGCGACCTCCTCACGCGTGAACGGCGCGGCGCGCACCGCTACGTCTCGCTCACGAGCGAGGGGCGCCGGGTCTTCCTGGCAGCCGCGGCGGGACACATGGACGAGATCCGTGCCCAGGTGCTCGACCACCTGCCGCCCGAGGGCGTCCGCGCGCTGGGGGAGCTGCTGCGTCCGATCGCGACGCGGTTGCGGGCGAACGCGCCACGGGGGTGAGCGCCCCCCGGCTCACTTGGCCGAGCCCACCATCCGTGCGAAGACGACGACGTTGCCGTCGTACCCCGTACCCCTGTGGTACGCCCCGCCGCACGTGATGACCCGCAGCTCGGGGCCCGCCGTTGCCCCGTACACGCGCTCGCCGGGGAAGTCGTCCTGGGCGAAGACCTCGACCCCGTACACCTCGAAGAGCACCGTCCGCCCGTCCGCCCGCTCGACCGCGATGTGCCGCCCCTTGCGCAGCGCCCCGAGGCCGTAGAAGACCGCGGGGCCCTCCTCGTTGTCGACGTGCCCGACGAGCACGGCCGGACCCCGTTCCCCGGGCGAGACGCTGCCGGTGAACCAGCCCACGAGATTGCGTTCGGCGGGCGGCGGCGCCTGCACCCAGCCCTGCGCGTCGAGCCCCACGGGCCGCACCGGCGCGTTCACCCGGATGTCCGCCACGCGCACCCGCCGGGGCCGCGAGAAACTGAGCCCCCGCGCCTTCCCCGTGGCCGGTGAGGCGCTCCCGGGCGCCGCCGCGCGCGCGGGCTGCGGCGGCGCGCTCACGTGCTCGCCCGAGCCGTCCCTGAGCAGCGCGATCCCCGTCAGCAGCACGAGCGCGAGCACGCCCCAGGGCGCCCGCCCCCGCACTTTCCCCCGCCCGGCCTGCGCCTCCATCGGCTCCTCCTCCCGCGGCAGGGCCCGGGATCTCCCGGTACGGGCAGCACGCTAGGCGCGGGGGACGGGAGCGGCGACGGGGGATGGGCGAACGGGTGGCGCGGCCGGGAACGTACGCGGGCGCGAGGGCGATCCACCGCGCCGCGCCCGCTGGACCGACGGGGCGAAAGGTGCACCGGGGCGGCGTACCCCCGGGTGCGGCGGGGGGCGCCGCGACGAAGGGTCGTGGTGCGGGGGCCGCCACCGACCGCCGGGGACGGACCCCGGGGCGCCCGCTTCACCGGAGGGCTTCCATGCGCACCATCCCCGCCGCCCTGGCCGCAGGCTGTGCCGTCGTCGTCGCCCTCGGAGGCGGTGCGCCCGCCTGGGCGGGGCAGGGCGGCGACGGCCCGCAGGAGATCGTGGTGACCCCCGCGTCGGTCCCGCTCGGCGGGAAGGTCACGGTCGTCGTACGGGCCTGCGGGGGCGGCACCGTCGACTCGCCCGGCTTCCCTTCCACCCGGCTGCGCCCGGTCGACGGCGGGGACAGCGCGACGGCGGCGCTCACGCTCGGCCCCGGTTCGCGGCCGGGGCGGTTCGACGTGACGGCCCGCTGCCCCGGCGGGCAGTTGACCCGTCCCGCCGCCTTCACGGTCTTCCGCGGCGCGGTCCACGGCGGCGTCGGCGGCGCGTCCTCCCACCGTGCGAGCCCGGCCGACATGGCGGTCGGCGGCGGCCTCGTCGTCGCCGCGGTACTCGGCGGCGGCGTCCTGTGGCTCCGCCGCCGCGCCGAGGACCGTGCGGCCCGCGCGGCGGCACTGCGGACGCGGCGCGGAGTGGCGGCACCGCAGGCGCGGTGAGCGGGGCGGGCCCACCGCCTGCCGGGACCGTGGGCTCGCGCCGGACCGGCCCGTCTCACGCGGGCTCCTGCGCGCCCTCGCCCTCCGTATCGCTCCGGCCGCCCTCGCTGCTCCCGCCGCCCTCGCTGCTCCCGCTGTCGAGCCGCTGGAGAATCAGCGCGAAGTCCCCGTGTCCAGGAGGCCCGAGAGCACCCGCGTGACGGCGCGGACGCCGGGGTCCCTGACGATCAGGCCGCCGGCGCTCCAGAAGAAGGCGCCGGCCCGCGCCTCGCCCGTCCGGGACCACCGCTCCATCGACAGCGCCACCTCGGCGAGCGTGAACACCGACGCGCTCCAGCGGCTGCCGTCAGCGGTCAGCACCACCTCGACGTCCACGTCGCGGACGGCGTCCAGGTCCTCGTGGGCGGCGGGGAGGAACGAGGCGAGGATCGGTGGGTGCGGACCGGGTACCAGGGCTCGTCCCACGCCTGCGGGAGGAGCGCGTCCTCGCTGTCGGTCACCGCACCACTGTGGCGGACGGGACCGCTCCACCCGCTAGGGCCTGCTCCTGCGGTACGCGTAGGCCAGCACGCCCGCCACGAGCAGCGCGCCGAGCGCCAGGTGGCCCGTCGAGAAGGTGCCCGAGACACCGCCGCCCGCTCCCGCACGCACCCCCTTGTCCTGGGCGCGTTCCGGGGCACGTTCCGGAACGCGCGAAGGCGCGGGGGCCGCGCCCGTCCCCGTACCGGCCTCCTTGCCGGGGCGCACCCCGGCCTCCGGCGTCTCCTCGCGCGGGCGCGACGTCTCGGAGATCTCGCCGCCCCCCTCCGCCACCTTCAGGCGGGCGCGGTGCTGGCGGCCGTCGGCGCAGTCGAAGGTGAGGTCGTACGTGGTGCCGTGGCGGGCCCCGGTGGAGACCGTCACGAGGGCGGAGGCGCCGGGGGCGAGGGTGCGCGGGGCGAAGAGTGCCGAGCGGACCGTCGTAGGGCCCGCGCAGCCCCGTACCGCCACGCGGACCTGGGCACCAGGGATCACCGTCGACGGGCGAACGGTGGCGGTGAGCGGGGAAGGGGCCCCGTCCGCGAAGGCCGCGGGGGGCAGGGAACCGGCCAGAGCCGTGACAGCGACGAGCACGGCGGAGCCGGTACGTACCGGGCGCATACGAGCCTCCCAGGCGCGGGCGCTGCGCGGGCAGGAACACCCGCACCGGGCCCGACGCTAGGGAGCCGCGCCGCGCTCCGCCCCCGCTGCCGGGCGGACGGGTCACGGGGTGCGGCGCACGGGTGAAACACCCGCCGGTAACGTGTGCGGAAGCGGACGCTTCGTCCGTGAGCGTCACGAACCCGCTGGAAACCGTTCCCTCCACGGCGATAAAGTCAGACGAATTCCGTGAGCAAGCGAACGAAAGCGCACGCGAACGCTCAGTTTCCCGAAAATGCGCCCCCGTCGCGCTCCGGCCGGTTTTCGTCCCGCACCGGCCAGGACGAATCGGATGAATTGCCGCTAATTCGCCGCGCCATATGAAAACTTGTCCGTCACCTTCGCCAAGTCGGCCTGCTTCGACCGCAGTTCGGGTGGGCGCACGCGGCCGACCCCGTTTTCGGCGGGGGCCCCGGCGACGTAAAGTGCTGGCGGACCGCCAGCGGGGTGAGGGAAAGGCAGCCCGTGTCACCGCCGCCCAGGTGATGACCGGGAACGGACGGTCATTTTCCGTTTTTGCTCGCTCTTCTGGCGCCTGATCAGTAGCCTCTGCGCAGGCGACCTCACCCGCGCGCGAGAGCCCCGGAGCCCGGGACACCACGCGCGAGCGGGGCGCCTCACCCGGAGAAACGAGCACCGCACCCCAGCACCGGCTTCGGCCACCCCGGCCCCCACCCGCAGCGACTTGGAGCACCGATGGAGCGACCCGCCTGGGCCCCGCAGGGAATCGACATAACGGTTCCGAGCGTCTCCCGGATCTACGACTACTACCTGGGCGGCTCGCACAACTTCGAGGTCGACCGCGAGGCGGCGCGGCGCGCGATGGCCCACCTGCCGGGGCTCCCCAAGATCATGCAGGCGAATCGTGCCTTCATGCGGCGCGCGGTGCGCTACGCCGTCTCCGAAGGCGTCACGCAGTTCCTCGACATCGGCTCCGGCATCCCGACCTTCGGCAGCGTCCACGAAGTCGCCCGCGCCCTCGCCCCCGAAGCCCGCGTCGTCTACGTCGACCACGACCCCGTCGCCGTGGCGCACAGCGAGGCCGTACTCGACGGCGACCCGCTCGCCAGCGTCATCGCCGCCGACCTGCGCAAGCCCGCCGAGATCCTCGGCGCCCCCGCCTTCGGCGAACTCATCGACCTGGAGCGGCCCGTCGCGCTCCTCCTCGTCGCCGTGCTCCACTTCATCGAGGACAGCGAGAACCCGGCGGCCCCCGTCGCCGAACTCCTCGACGCGCTCGCCCCGGGCAGCATGCTGATCCTCACGCACGCCGCCTACGAGCACATTCCCACCTCGCGCCAGGAGGCGAGCGGCGCCGTCGACGTCTACCGCGACATCCGCAACCCGCTCATCATGCGCACCGCCGAGGAGATCGGCCGCTTCTTCGCGGGCACCGAACTCGTCGACCCCGGCCTCGTACCGATGGCGGAGTGGCGGCCCGAGCAGGCGGCCGGGGAGGAACCGGACCCGTACGCGAATTCCGGGTACGCGGGCGTGGGGCGCAAGGCGTGAGCGAGGCAAGCGGGACGGGCGGGACCAGGGACGAGCCCGCCGACCGCGTCGGCAGGTTCGCGACCATCTGGAGCCGCGCCCTCTTCCCGCTCACCGCGACCTCACTGACCCGCCCCGAGTTCGAGACGCTGCTCCTGCCGCTCGCCCACCGCCTGCGCGCCGCGCTGCACGCCCGCGTCTTCGACGCCGAGGAGGCGCGCGGCATCGGCGCCGCACTCGTCGCCGCGCACTGCACCGACCCGGAGACGCTCAGCCGCACCCTCGACGTCGTCGACGCCTACCTCGTCCTGTACTGCGGGGACGACGGGCCGCACGAGGACCTCGCCGCGCGCGGCGCCCGCATCCAGCACGCGATGGCGGCCGGTTTCGCCGGGGCACTGCGCGAGCGCACCCGCAGCGAGCAGGAGGCGATCTCGCGTGCCGCGCTCGGCGCGCGCGCCGCCGTGGAGCGGGCCCTGCACGTGAGCGAGGCGCGCTTCCGCGCCGTCTTCGAAGGCGCGGCGCTCGGCATCAGCATCGCCGACATGGACGGCGTCATCGTCGAGGCGAACGACGCGCTCGCCGGGATGTTCGGCGGTCTCGTCAGCTCGCTGCGCGGCTCCAACGTCCGCGAATGGGCGCACCCCGACGACTCACCGACCGTCTGGCGCCTGTACGAGGAGCTGGTCAAGGGGACGCGTGAGTACTTCCAGGCGGAGAAGCCCTTCTACCGCCACGACGGCACCGTCCTGTGGACCAACCTCACCGTCTCGCTCCTGCGTGACGACCAGGGCCGCCCGCTCTACCAGCTCGCGCTTCTCGAGGACACCACCGAACGACGCCTCCTCAACCTCCGCCTGCGGTACGAGGCGACGCACGACGCGCTCACCGGGCTGCCCAACCGCACGCTCTTCTTCGAACGCCTCGACAAGGCGCTCCAGGCGGGCGAGGACAACCGTTTCGGTCTCTGCTACCTGGACCTCGACGGTTTCAAGACGATCAACGACAGCCTCGGCCACGACGCGGGCGACCGGCTCCTCGTCGAGGTCGCCGACCGGCTCCAGGGCTGCGCGGGCGGCGCGGGCGAGATCGTCGCGCGTATCGGCGGCGACGAGTTCGTCGCGCTCACGACCGGGCCAGGGGCCCGCGAGGAGGTCCACGAGCTGGCCGGGCGCATGATGCAGGCCCTGGCCACGCCGGTGCGCGTGGACGGCAGGGAACTGACCGTGCGCGGCAGCATCGGCATCGTGGAGGGCCCCGCGGGCGGCAAGCGCGGCCCCGCCGAGGTGCTGCGCAGCGCCGACATCACGATGTACCGGGCCAAGGCGGCGGGCGGCAACCGCTACGAGATCGCCGACCCCGAGGCCGACGCGCGCGCCATCACCCGGCACGGGCTGACGACCTCGCTGCCTGCGGCGCTGGAGCGCGGCGAGTTCTTCATCGAGTACCAGCCGCTCGTGGACCTCGGCGACGGCACGGTGCACGGCGCGGAGGCGCTCGTGCGGTGGTCGCACCCGCAGCACGGCACGATCAGTCCCGACCGCTTCATCCCGCTCGCCGAGCACACCGGGCTCATCGTGCCGCTCGGCCGCTGGGTGCTCGACGAGTCCGCGCGGCAGGCCAGGCTCTGGCAGGAGGAGCACGGGGGCCCGGCGCCGCTGCGGGTCAACGTCAACCTCTCGCCGTGCCAGCTCCAGCACCCGCGCCTCGTCGCCGACACCGTCGAGATCCTCGAACGCACGGGGCTCCCGCCGGGGGCACTGTGCCTGGAGGTCACCGAGTCCGCGCTCATCGGCGCCGACGACGCCCTCCTCAAACCGCTGCGGCGGCTCGCCGAGATGGGCGTCGACATCGCGCTCGACGACTTCGGCACCGGGTACTCGAACCTCGCCAACCTGCGCCGCCTCCCGGTGAGCGTCCTCAAACTCGACCGCGCCTTCACGCAGGGGATGCAGCAGTTCCCCGCCGATCCCGTCGACCTCAAGATCGTCGAGGGCATCGTCGCGCTCGCGCACAGCCTCGATCTCGCCGTCACGGTCGAGGGCGTCGAGACGAGCGCCCAGGCCGACCAGCTCCGCGAACTCGGCTGCGACACGGCCCAGGGCTGGTACTACGCCCGCCCGGGCCCGGCCGCGAGGGTCAGGGAGCTGGCCCTGGTGGACGCGGTCACCGGCTGAGACCCGACGGAGGCGGGGACGGGGACGGGGCGCGGCGCGCGCCCGTCCACAGCCCGCCGTACGCGGGCGCCGCACCCGCCCGCGCGGCGCCCCGCCGAGGCGGAAGTGCCTGCCCGCGGCGAGGCGTGCCGCCCTGCCGGGGCGGAAGCGTGTCCCGGCGAGGCGTGCCGCCCTGCGCGCCGCGTTCGTCGTCCGGGTGGGTGGGGCAGCGGCTGTGTCCGGGGGCGGCCGTGTGCTCGGGGGCGGGGTGAGGCCGGGCCTGGTGGGGGTGGCGCGGGGGAGTCGGCCTGAAAGGTCCTCTCGTCGGAACCGTGAGCCGTCGACGGCCCGGTGGGCCGCCGTCGTCAGGGCCCCGCCGCCACCGTCGTTCGCGGGCGGCGTACCGCCGTGCGTGAGAACGGGTGGACCGGGCCGGACACCAGGGCGGGCGCGCTCCGGCACCGGGGGCCGCCTGTCTCCGCTCCGGTCCGGCGGGTCCGTACCCGCCTCGTCCTGGTCCGTCGCACTCGTGCCGCCCCTGCCCGGCCGGGCGGCCCGGTGCTCCGGCCCGGCGGGCCCGGCCCGCAGGTCCCGCCCCGGCGATTTGTACACGCGCCTGCGAGCCCCCGGCAGCCCGTACCGTCACAGCCCGTACCCCCACAGCCCGTACCCCGCAGTCCCCCTTACTCCGTCTGCAACCGTGCCGCCTCGCGGACCAGGATCTCCTGGAGTTCCCTTGCCGCCCTCGGCGGAGCCACGTCGCTGCGGTGGGCGAGGGCGATCGTGCGGTGGAGGCCCGGCGAGGCGAGGGGGGTGACGCGCAGGCCCGAGCCGGGGCGTTCGGCGACCATGCGCGGGACGACCGCGGCGCCGAGCCCTGCCCGGACGAAGCCGAGCACCGCGTCCATCTCGCCGCCCTCGACGGCGAAGGACGGTTCGAAGCCCTCGTTGCGGCACGCGGCGACGGTCAGCTCGCGCAGGTCGTAGCCGTGCCGGAACATCACGAGACGTTCCTCGCGCAGATCGCTGATGCGGACCCTGCGCCCGCGCCCGCTGCCCGAGCCGGGAGCGGTCCGCAGCAGGGACGAGACGACCACGAGGTCCTCGTGGAGCAGCTCCACCGTCTCCAGCGCGGGCGAGGCGGTCGGCAGCGGCAGGACGACGAGGGCGAGGTCGAGCGCCCCGCGCGCCAGCTCCCGTACGAGGTCGTGCGAGCCGCCCTCCTCGATGAGGAGCTGGATGCCCGGATAACGATCGTGATACGTCCGCAGGACGTCGGGGAGCAGTCCCGTGCACAGACTGGGGGTCGCCCCGAGCCGTACCCGCCCTCTGCGCAGCTGGGCGATTTCGCCCACTTCGTGGTGTGCGGTCTCGGCGTCCTCAAGGATGCGCCTGGCCAGCGGAAGCAGCGCCTCGCCCGCGTCGGTGAGCGTGATGTTTCCCCTTGCACGGCTGAAGAGTTCGGCCCCCAGCTCGCGCTCCAGCGCCTTGATCTGCTGCGAGAGCGAGGGCTGTGCGACGTGCACGATCTCGGCGGCGCGGGTGAAGTGCCGGGTCTCCGCCACGGCCACGAAATACTGGAGCTGCTGGAACTGCATGGTGCAACGATAGGCCAGGACTATGGAAATGAGGCCAGTGATCTCTTGGACCTCTTGGGTCGTTCGGCCCTACCTTGCTTGACATGGCTCTGGCACCAGGGACGGACCGACGGCCGTCCAGGACACGAATGATCTGGGATTCCTCCGTCGGCAAGAAGACTGTGATGGCCGTCTCCGGCCTTCTCATGCTGCTGTACTTGATCGTCCACATGTACGGCAACCTGAAGATCTTCTTCGGACCGGGAACCTTCGACGAGTACGCGCACTGGCTGCGGACCCTCGGCGAACCCTTCATGCACTACGAGTGGACGCTCTGGGTCGTCCGCTTCGTCCTGGTGGTCGCCGTCGTGGCGCACGCCGTCTCCGCGTACCAGCTGAGCCGGCGCGACCAGAAGGCCCGCCCCGTCAAGTACGCGCACCCGCGCCGCCGCGCCTCGTACGCGACCCACACCATGCGCTACGGCGGGATCGTCCTCGCCCTCTTCATCGTGTGGCACATCCTGGACCTCACCACCGGCACCGTGCACAGCGGCGGCTTCCAGAACGGTCACCCCTACGCCAACGTGGTGGACACCTTCTCCACCTGGTACGGCAACGTGATCTACATCGTCGCGATGCTCGCCCTCGGCCTGCACATCCAGCACGGCTTCTACGGCGCGGCCCAGACCCTCGGTGTCGGCAGCCGCAGCCGCGACCTGGTGCTCAAGACCCTCGCGAACGTGCTCGCCGTCGTGATCACGCTCGGCTTCATCGCCGTCCCGGTCGGCGTCATGACCGGATTGGTGGACTGACATGACTGACTTCGTCCAGTACGAGACCGCCGAGGAACCCCTCGTCGACGCCTCGGCCCCCACGGGCCCCGTCGCCGAGCGCTGGAGCGACTACCGCTTCCACGCCAAGCTCGTGAACCCGGCCAACCGCCGCAAGCACCGCGTCATCGTCGTCGGCACAGGGCTCGCCGGCGGTTCCGCGGGCGCCACGCTCGCCGAGCAGGGCTACCACGTCATCCAGTTCTGCTTCCAGGACTCCCCGCGCCGCGCCCACTCGGTCGCGGCCCAGGGCGGTATCAACGCAGCGAAGAACTACCGCAACGACGGCGACTCCGTGCACCGCCTCTTCTACGACACGGTCAAGGGCGGCGACTTCCGCGCCCGCGAGTCGAACGTGCACCGTCTCGCCGAGATCTCCGTCGAGATCATCGACCAGTGCGTCGCGCAGGGCGTCCCCTTCGCCCGCGAGTACGGCGGCCTGCTCGACAACCGCTCCTTCGGCGGTGTCCAGGTCTCCCGTACCTTCTACGCCCGCGGCCAGACGGGCCAGCAGCTCCTCCTCGGCGCCTACCAGGCGCTCTCGCGGCAGGTCGCCGCGGGCAACATCGAGCTGCACGCGCGGACCGAGATGCTCGAACTGATCATGGTGGACGGGCGCGCCCGCGGCATCGTCGCGCGTGACCTGATCACCGGCGAGATCGAGACGCACTTCGCGGACGCCGTCGTCCTCGCCTCGGGCGGGTACGGCAACGTCTTCTACCTCTCGACCAACGCGATGAACTCCAACGCGACCGCCATCTGGCGGGCGCACCGCAAGGGCGCGTACTTCGCGAACCCCTGCTTCACGCAGATCCACCCGACCTGCATCCCGCGCACCGGGGACCACCAGTCCAAGCTCACGCTCATGAGCGAGTCGCTGCGCAACGACGGCCGCATCTGGGTGCCCAAGGCCAAGGGCGACAAGCGTCCGCCCAACGAGATCCCCGAGGACGAGCGCGACTACTACCTGGAGCGCATCTACCCGTCGTTCGGCAACCTCGTGCCCCGCGACATCGCCTCGCGCGCCGCGAAGAACGTGTGCGACGAGGGCCGCGGCGTCGGCCCGGGCGGCCAGGGCGTCTACCTCGACTTCGCCGAGGCGATCCAGCGCATGGGCCGCAAGGCCGTCGAGGCCAAGTACGGCAACCTCTTCGACATGTACCAGCGGATCACCGACGAGGACCCCTACAAGGTCCCGATGCGGATCTACCCCGCCGTGCACTACACGATGGGCGGCCTGTGGGTCGGTTACGACCTCCAGACCAGCATCCCGGGCCTCTTCGCGATCGGCGAGGCGAACTTCTCCGACCACGGCGCCAACCGCCTCGGCGCCTCGGCGCTGATGCAGGGCCTCGCGGACGGCTACTTCGTCCTCCCGGCCACCATCAACGACTACATCGCGAAGAACCCCAAGCCGGCCGAGGTCACCGCCGAGCACCCGGCGGCCGTCGAGGCCGTCAAGGAGACCACGGACCGCCTGGAGCGCCTCCTCGCCGTGGACGGCGACCGCACCCCCGACAGCTTCCACCGCGAGATCGGCGAGCTGATGTGGGAGTACTGCGGAATGGCGCGCACCGAGGAGGGCCTGCGCAAGGCCCTGGCCCGTATCCCCCAGATCCGCGAGGAGTTCTGGAAGCGGATCAAGGTCCCCGGCGAGGGCGCCGAGTTCAACCAGTCCCTGGAACGCGCCAACCGCGTCGTGGACTACCTCGAACTCGCCGAACTCATGTGCCTCGACGCGCTGCACCGCGCCGAGTCCTGCGGCGGCCACTTCCGCGTCGAGTCGCAGACCCCGGACGGCGAGGCCGCCCGCAAGGACGAGGAGTTCTCCTACGCCGCCGCCTGGGAGTACACCGGCAGCGGAGAGGCCCCCGTCCTGCACAAGGAAGACCTGGTCTTCGAGTACGTCCACCCCACTCAGCGGAGCTACGCATGAAGCTCACCCTGCGCGTTTGGCGCCAGAAGAACGCAGACGCCCCGGGCGGCATGGTCACCTACGAGGTGGACAGCATCTCCGAGGACATGTCCTTCCTCGAAATGCTCGACACCCTCAACGAGGAACTCACCCTCAAGGGCGAGGACCCCGTCGCTTTCGACCACGACTGCCGCGAGGGCATCTGCGGGGCCTGCTCGCTCGTCATCAACGGTGACGCGCACGGCCCCGAGCGCACCACGACCTGTCAGCTCCACATGCGGTCCTTCAAGGACGGCGACACGATCGACATCGAGCCGTGGCGCGCGGCCGCCTTCCCGGTCATCAAGGACCTCGCGGTGAACCGCTCGGCCTTCGACCGGATCATCCAGTCCGGCGGCTACATCTCCGCGGCGACGGGCACCGCGCCCGAGGCCCACTCCACGCCGGTCCCCAAGCCCGACGCGGACTACGCCTTCGAGCACGCCGAGTGCATCGGCTGCGGCGCCTGCGTCGCGGCCTGCCCCAACGGCTCCGCGATGCTCTTCACCTCGGCGAAGATCAACCACCTCAACGTCCTGCCGCAGGGCGCCCCCGAGCGCGAGTCCCGCGTGCTCGACATGGTCGCCCAGATGGACACCGAGGGCTTCGGCGGCTGCACGCTCACGGGCGAGTGCGCCACCGCCTGCCCCAAGGGCATCCCGCTCATGTCCATCACGAACATGAATCGCGAGTGGCTGCGCGCCCAGCGCAAGGCCGGCAAGCGCTGAGCCCCGCGCGGCGGCCGCGAGCCGCCCTGGCCGTTCGCGGCCGCCCGTACGCCCCGGGTGCCCCCTCCTGACGGGGGGCCCGGGGCGTCCGCATGAGCGCTACGCCCGCGCCACCGGCTTTCGCGCCCCCGCCACCGGCTCCAGCGCACCCGGCACCGCCCGCAGCGCATCGAACCACACGCCCGCCGCCTTGTCGTAGCCCGCCGGGGTGAGGTGGACGCCGTCCGCGAGGTCCGCCGTGGTCAGCGCCTCGTACAGCGGCACGAGATGCACCCCCGCGTCCTTGCCCGCGAGCGCGGCGGGCAGCGCCGCGTTGTACGCCACGACGCGGGCCTGCTGCGTCGGGTCGCTCTGCGGGGGCACCGATGCCACGAAGATCTCCGCGTCGGGGAGCAGGCCCCGTATCCGGTCGACGAGCGCGGAGAGCCGCGCGGGCGCGTGCGCGACGTCGTGGTCCTGGTTGAGGTCGTTGGTGCCGATGAGGAGCAGCACCGTGCGCGGGGTCGTCGCGGCGAGCCAGCCGTCGAGCCGCGCGTCGAGCTGGTCGATGCGCCAGCCCGAGTGGCCCTCGTGGTCGTGGTCGCCCAGCTCGGCGGGCCCGTTGGCGAGCGAGCCGACGAAGTCGACGGTGTACCCGGCCTCGGCGAGCCTGCGCCACAGGCCGATCCGGTAGCCGCCCGGGCAGGGCGTGAAGCCGTCGGTGAGCGAGTCGCCGAGCGGCATGACCCGCACGCCGCCGTTCGACTCGCCGGGCACGTCGGCGGCGGCAGGACGCGCGCCGAACGCCACCCCGGCCGCGGCGCCCGCGCCGACGAGCAGGAAGCCGCGGCGCGAGAGGGGACGGACGTGGCGCACGGCACCTTCTTGTGCTGATCTCACGGTGAACTCCTTCGCTTTCGTGGGGGACGTGCGAGTGGTTCGGTGGAGCAGCCAGGGTGGGGGCCGGTCAGCCCGAAGGGCGCGCGGTGAGTACGTGCGTCCCTTCGGCCGCCGGGGCCCGCGCGGTCAGGACGAGCCGGTGCACTGCCGCGCCCCACACCCGCGTGAAGGCGGGGTCGTCCAGGACGACGGTCTCGGCATCGGCGGCGAAGGCGGCCTCGTCCCACGCGAGCGCGAGCCCCCGCCCGCCCCCGGCGGGCCGTACGAGTGCCCGCCCGGCGCCCGTCACGGTTACCTCGCCGCCGAGCAGCAGACGCAGGACGAGCCGCTCGGGCGCCGCGTCGAGCCGCCACGCGTCCCTGATCTCGACGCGCGCCCGCTCCCCCCGTACGAGCGCGGCGGTCCGCTCCCAGGCCCGCAGCCCGGCGGCCGCCGGATAGGCGCCCGCGAGGTCGAGCGTCAGCGCGGCGCGCCCAGGGCCCAGAGCGGCGCGTACCTCGCGCGCGGCGAACTCCCGGCCCGGCGGCTGTCCGTGCCCGTTCACCTCGGGCACGTTGTGGTACGCGCTCGTCATCGACCAGATCCCGTACCGCTCCCGCCCGAACGTCTCGCGCCGGTACGTGCCGACGCCGACGTCAATGAGGAGCGGGCGCGCGTCCACGGCGACGAGGAAGGAGCCGACGTCGTTGTGGTTGTGGCTCTCGTCGTTGTGCCCGCCCTTCGCCGCGAGCAGCAGCCCGTGCGTCGTTCCCTGCGTCTCGCGTGCCACGAGCACCTGCGTGCCGGGCAGCCAGCCCTGAGCGGGGAGCGGGAACGCCGCCTCGCCCGCAGCGCGCCACTCCGGGTCGAGCAGCGCGCCGAGGACGCGCCGCAGGTCGTACGGTGTGGCGTCCTCGGGCAGGACCGGATCGGCCGAGCCCCGCAGGGCCCGCGCGTGCGCGGCCACGGCGGGCTGCCCCGTACGCCTGCCGTAGCGGTGCAGGACCGAGGGAGCCGCCTCGCGCAGCCGGGCGGGGCCGTCGGCGAAGCTCACCGACCAGCCGTCACCGACCCACATGAGCAGCGGGTACCGCGCCGTGTCCCGGATCAGCGGCTCGGCGAACAGCGCCTCGCCCGTGCCGAGCAGCGAGGTCAGCAGCTCCAGGCACTCGAAGAGCGAGCCGCCCGCGCGCCACCAATAGTGCGGGCCCTCGTCGCAGCCGCCGTCCTCGGGCTGCGCCGCGAGGTAGTGGTCGAGTCCGCGCACGATCCTGCTGACGAGCGCGGAGCGTGCCGCCGGGTCCTCGACCGTGAGCGCGGTGGCGAGCAGGAGATCGGAGTGAATCCACGGGTTCCAGTTGTTGAGCTTCGCCGTCGAACCGTCGTACCAGCCCCACTCGGAGCGCTCCAGGTACGGGCCGAGCACCCGCGTCCACACCTCGCGGCGCAGCCTGCGCCGCGGCAGCGGATCGCGCGCGTCGAGCGCGTCCCCCGCGATCGCGTCGGCGAGCGCGAGGAGCACGGCGGTCGTCGCTGCGCCGAGGTCGAGTGTCGGCGCCTCCGGGTCGGGGAGCAGCCCCTGCCGCGCGTCGAGGACGCGGAAGTCGTGCGCGGGCCACACCCAGGAGGTCTCCTCGCACAGCGCCCACACGCCGTCCATGACCTCGTCGGCGAACTCGTCGGAGAAGCCGGACGCGGCGAGCGCGAGCAGCGCGCGACCGAGCCGCGCCCGGCGCGCGTCCCACGGCGCCTGGTACGCGGCGCGGTCCCCGTCGCGCGCGAACCGCGCGAAGAGCGAGGCGGGCAGCGCGGGCCACGGCTCGCCGAGCGCGGCCCGCGCCTGAGCGAGCACCCGGGCGCGCGTCGCCGCCTCGAACGGCCACTCCTCGCCGGGCCGCGGCACGGGACTCCACTCCCCGAGCGCGGGGAGCAGCTCATCGACGAGGCCGGGCGGGAACCAGTCGGTGAGCGAGGGCGCTGCGGGCATGCCGGGGGACTCCTCGGGCAGGGGCTGACGGCACGCCGGGTGAGCGGCGCGCGCGAAGAAGGCGGCGGCCCTGTCATGAAAGGTGATGGGCCCCGCGAGGTCAATGGCCAGGACCGGACAGGCAGAAAACGCTTGCCATCGGGGGGCGGTGCGCCTCGGAGGGGACGGGGGACGGCCCGTTCAGACGTGGTTCACGCCTGGCCCGGGCCTCGCCCGCGCCTGGCTCGCGCCGTCGTTCACGCCGCGTTCAGTCTTTGCCGGCCGGGAGCGTCGTGACGAGGCCCAGCGCCGTCGAGCGCAGCAGGAGCCTGAGCCGGGGCGTGAAGTCCAGGGCCGAGTGCCCCCACTCCGGGACCTCCGCGTAGAGCGCGGCGAGGCTCGGAGTCGGGTGCGCGGTCTGCCACAGGCCGCCCGCGACGGTGACGCAGGCGGCGAGCAGGGCTTCGAGCTGGGCGGCCGTCAGGGTGCTCGCCGCGGCGAGGGCCGCCACGAGCGTGTCGTGCGCGGCGAAGGCGCGCGTCTTGTAGCGGCGGGCTCGCTCCTTGGTGACGTCGCCTTCGAGGCTCAGCGTCACATGGGTCAGCAGGTCGCAAAAGACGGGCAGTTCGGCGAGTGTGTCGGCGAGCAGTACGGCGACGTCCTCGGGCGAGAGCCCTTCGCGGCCGGCCGTGCGCGCGGTGCCCGCCCCGCCCGTACGCGCGATGACCGCCTCGCTCCAGCGCCGCCAGCCGTCCTCGGCGAGCGCGAGGAGCAACTCCTCCTTGCTCGCGAAGTACCTCCGCACGCCGGTGCGGTGCAGCCCGGCGCGTTCGGTGACGGCCGCGAGGGTCACGAAGCGGACGCCGCCGCGCGCGCGGGCCTCCTCCTCGGCCGCGGCCAGGAGGTCCGCCGAGCGGCGTGCCTTGTCCTCGGTCGACCGGGCTCGTTGCTGCATGGGGCGAGCTTAACGCCGAGCGGCCGCCCGATCGCATTAACGCACCTCGTGATGCGCTAGAGGGCTCCGCGTGTTAGCGTCGCAATTAGCGCATCACGAGGTGCGTTAAATCTCCGGCCCCCTTCCCCGCGGGCCGCCCCCCCGAGGAGCCTCACCATGAAGGTCGTCCAGGCCACCGCGTTCGGTGCCCCCTCCGTACTCGCGGTCACCGAGCTGCCCGACCCCGAGCCCGGCTTCGGGCAGCTGACCATCGACGTGAGCCACGCGGCCGTCGGGCTCATCGACGCCTTCCTGCGCGAGGGCCGTTACCAGGACACGCCCGGGATGCCGCGGCCGCCGTTCGTCCCCGGCCTGGAGGTCGCGGGGACGGTGCGCGCGGTGGGCGAGGGGGTGAGCGGCTTCGCCGTGGGGGAGCGGGTCGTCACCCTGTCGGCGACCGGCGGCACCGGCGGCTACGCGGAGGTGTACGTGAGCGACGCGGCGCACACCGTCTCGCTGGAGGACGGGGAGATCGACGCGGCGCGGGCCGTCGCGATGCTCCCCAATATGGCGATGGCGCACGTCGCGCTCACCCGGGTCGCCCACCTGGGCGAGGGGGACAGCGTCCTCGTGCACGGCGCGCTCGGTGGCTTCGCCGCGGCCTTCCCCGGGATGGCCAAGCGGCTCGGTGCCGGGCGCGTTGTCGGCACCGTGCGTGCCGGGAGGCTCGACGCGGCCCGGCGCGGGGGCCTCCCGTACGACGAGGTGGTGGACTCCGGCAAGCTCGCCGACGCCCTCGCCGGGCAGCACTTCGACATCGTGATCGACCCGGTGGGCGGCGCGCTGCGCTCCGCGAGCCTCGACTTCATGGCACCCGGCAGCCGCCTCCTGGCCTGCGGGAACGCGAGCAACGACTGGGAGCACAAGGTGGACGACAACGAGTTGTGGCTGCGCTGCGTCTCGATCGCGGGTTTCAACGCGGGCGCCTACCTGCCGGGCCACCCCGAGACCCTCCGCCCGGCCCTGGAGGCCGCGCGCTCGGCGATCGCGGCGGGGGCGGGAGACACCGAGATCGAGTCGCTCCCCTTCTCGCGGGCGGCCGCCGCGCACGAGCGGATGGAGAACCGCCGCCTCGCCGGCCGCCTCGTCCTCGTACCCGACGCGCGGTCATGAACTGCCGGGGCGCCCCCTCACGAGGGCAGCCCGGCCAGCCATTCCAGGAGCAGCGTGTTGACCTCGTCGGGCCGCTCCTGCTGGACCCAGTGCCCGCAGTCGTCCAGGAGGTGGGTGCCGCGGAGGCCCGGGAGGGTGTGGGGGAAGGCGTCCACGGCCGCGGAGAGCCAGGACAGCGAGGCGTCCTCGCGGCCCGCGAGGAAGAGCGAGGGCTGTCGCAGCGGTTCGCCCTCCCAGGCCGCCAGGTCCTCCCAGTCGCGGTCCATGACGCGGTAGCGCGCGAGGGCACCGGTGACGCCCGTACGCTCGAACTCGGCCGCGTAGAAGTCGAGTGCGTCCTCGCTCAGCCACGAGGGCAGCGGCCCGTTCACGAAGCGCTCGCGCATCGCGTGCCCGCGCGGCACGAAGAACGGTCCAGGCGGCACGGCGCCGCTCCGCCCCGAGAGGGTCGTGTAGAACCCGGCGAGCCAGCCCCGTACGTCCCGCTCCATCTCGGCCTCGGCGAGGCCCGGACGCTGGAGGAACGGCACGTAGAACTCCTCGTCCCCGCCCATCGACGCGAAGACCTCCGAGGGCCGCGGGCCGCCCGGCGGGGTGTACGGGACGCCGAGCAGCGCGATCGCGGGGAACACCCCGGGCCGCAGCAGCCCGGCCTGCCCGGCGAGCGTGGCTCCCCAGTCGTGCCCCGCGAGCACGGCCCGCTCCTCGCCCAGGGCCCGTACGAGCGCGACGAGTTCGCCGACCAGCGCGAGCGCCCGGTACGCCTCGGTGTCCCCGGGGTGCGCCGAGCGCCCGTACCCGCGCGCGTCCACGGCGACCGCCCGGTACCCGGCGGCGGCGAGTGCGGGCAGCTGGTGCCGCCACGCGTACCAGGACTCGGGGAAGCCGTGCAGCAGCAGGACGAGCGGCCCTTCCCCCTGTTCGACGACGTGCACCCGGCCACCGGGCAGGTCGAGAAGGCGGTGCTGGGGGCGGGGTATCGCGGGTGTCGTGGTCATCGGGTTTCCCTTCGGAGGGGGCGTGTGCCGGACACCCCCGAGCATTCGCCGGGCCTCCCCGCCGGGCCAAGCCGTCTTGCCGCAACGGCAAATCCCGGCGTCCTCACCCGAGCGCCTCGCGCAGATACGCCGCCGTCCTGCTGCCCTCCGCCTGCGCGACGTCCTCGGGGCGGCCCTGCGCCACGATGTGGCCGCCGAGGTCGCCGCCGCCGGGGCCGAGGTCGACGACCCAGTCCGCCGAGGCGACGACGGCCATGTCGTGCTCGACGACCACGACCGTGTCGCCCGCGTCGACGAGGCGGTTGAGCTGGCGGAGCAGCACGTCGACGTCGGCGGGATGGAGGCCCGTCGTGGGCTCGTCGAGGACGTACGCGGTGTGGCCGCGGTGGACGCGCTGCAACTCCGTCGCGAGCTTGATGCGCTGGGCCTCGCCGCCGGACAGCTCGGTGGCCGGCTGCCCGAGGCGCAGGTAGCCGAGGCCGACGTCGAGGAGCGTGCGCAGGCTGCGCGCGACGGCGGGGACGTCGGCGAAGAAGTCCCCTGCGGACTCCACCGTCAGGCCGAGCACGTCGGCGATGTTCTTGCCGCGGTAGTGGACGGCGAGTGTGTCCGGGTTGTAGCGCGCGCCGTGGCAGTCGGGGCAGGGCGCGTAAGTGCTCGGCAGGAAGAGGAGTTCGACCGAGACGAAGCCCTCGCCCTGGCACGTCTCGCAGCGCCCGCCGCTGTTGTTGAAGGAGAACCGCCCCGCGCCGTAACCGCGTGCCCTCGCCTCGTCCGTCGCGGCGAAGACCTTCCGCACGGTGTCGAACAGGCCCGTGTACGTGGCCAGGTTGGAGCGCGGCGTACGCCCGATGGGGCGCTGATCGACCCGTACGACACGCCGGACGCCCTCCGCCCCTTCGAGCGCCTCGTACGGCGCGGCGGGGCCCGGGTCCTCGCCGCGCGCCCGCGCGTCGAGCGCGCCGGCGAGGACGTCGGGGACGAGCGTCGACTTGCCCGAGCCCGAGACCCCGGTCACCGCGGTGAGCACACCGAGCGGGACGCGTACGTCCACGCCGTCGATGTTGTGCTTGCGCACCCCGCGAAGGCGCACCCACCCGCTGGGCTCGCGCGGCGGCGCCTGGCGCGGGCGCGGACCGCCGAAGAGGTAGGTCCTGGTCACCGACTCGGCGACCTCCTGGAGCCCGCCCACGAGCCCGCTGTGGAGCACCTTGCCACCGTGCTCGCCCGCGCCGGGGCCGACGTCCACGAGCCAGTCGGCGTGCCGCATGACCGTGAGGTGGTGCTCGACGACGAAGACCGAGTTGCCCGCCTGCTTGAGCCCGTGCAGGACGTCGAGCAGCGCCTCCGTGTCGGCGGGGTGCAGTCCTGCCGAGGGCTCGTCGAGCACGTACACGACGCCGAAGAGCCCCGAGCGGAGCTGACTGGCGAGGCGCAGGCGTTGCAGTTCGCCCGCCGAGAGCGTCGGGGTCTCGCGGTCGAGCGAGAGGTAGCCGAGCCCCAGGTCGATGACCGTCTCGACGCGCGGCAGCAGGTCGTCGACGAGGACGCGCGCCGTGTTCCCGCCGCCCGCGTCGCGCAGCATCGCGGCGAGCGCGGTGAGCGGCAGCCCGACCGTCTCGGCGATCGTCCGCCCGGCGAAGGTCACGGCCAGGGCCTCCGGCTTGAGGCGCGTCCCGTGGCAGACGGGGCACGGCTCACTCGCGAGGAACCGCGCCGCCTTCGCGCGCAGCGTGTCGCTCTTGGAGTCGGCGAAGGTCTTCAGGACGTAACGTCGCGCGCTCTGGTACGTGCCCTGGTACGGGCGCTGCACGCGGCCCGCCTCGCGGACGGGCTCGACCGTGACGGTGGGCGTCTCGTCCGTGAAGAGAATCCACTCGCGGTCCGCCGGATCGAGTTCCCGCCAGGGCCTGTCCACGTCGTAGCCGAGCGCGTCGAGCACGTCCCGCAGGTTCTTGCCCTGCCAGGCACCCGGCCAGGCGGCGATCGCGCCCTCGCGGATCGAGAGCGAAGGGTCGGGGACGAGCAGTTCCTCCGTCGTGCGGTGCACGCGCCCGAGGCCGTGGCACGAGGGGCACGCCCCGACGGCCGTGTTCGGCGAGAAGGAGTCGGAGTCGAGCCGCTCGGCGCCCTCGGGGTAGGTCCCCGCCCGCGAGTAGAGCATCCGCAGCAGGTTGGAGAGCGTCGTGACGGTGCCGACCGAGGAGCGCGAGGAACCCGCCGAGCGGCGCTGCTGGAGCGAGACGGCGGGCGGGAGCCCGGTGATCTCGCCGACGTGCGGGGCGCCGACCTGGTGGATGAGCCGTCTGGCGTACGGGGCGACGGACTCGAAGTAACGGCGCTGGGCCTCGGCGTAGATCGTCCCGAAGGCGAGCGAGGACTTCCCCGAGCCCGAGACGCCGGTGAAGACGGCGAGGACGTCGCGGGGCACGTCGACGTCGACGTCCCGCAGATTGTTCTCGCGCGCGCCGCGCACCCGGACGTAGGGATCGTGGGGGCTCTCCATACGCCGATCGTAGGCAGCCGGGGGAGTCCTCGCAGGTCCGGGGCGGGGGAGGGCTGCGGGTCCGGGGCGGGGGAGAGGCGCAGGTCCGGGCGGGGTGCAGGTCCGGGGCGGGGGAGAGGCGCAGGTCCGGGCGGGGTGCAGGTCCGGGGCGGGGGAGAGGCGCAGGTCCGGGCGGGGTGCAGGTCCGGGGTGGGGAGGGGCGCCGCCCGGCCGGGCCTTGGCCGCCCCCGCCGGCACCCGCTTCTCCGGGCCCGCCGTGCCGCCGCCGTCGTTCGCTGATCGTGGAGTCGGGCCGACCGGGTGCGTCCTGGCGGCACAGTGACCCGCGCTTCTCACCGGCGGGGTGGGTGCGGTGCGGTCGGGGAGGCGCACGGTGCTGTTGGCCGTGGCGTGTTCGGCCTGCCGCTGGACGAAGCGGACCCGGGCGCAGCGCCCGGGGACGAGGGCGGCGGCGCCGCGCGCGGCGAGCAGGACGGGGCCGCGGCGGACGGCGCGCGTGCCGCACCCGTGGGGCGGCATCCGCCTCCGGGTACGCCGCGGCCCCCGTACCGGCGGTGGCGGCTGTGGTACGGGGGCCCGCGCGGGCCGTCACGGGAAGCGGCGGCGTCACACGACGCTGGGCGCCACCGAGCTGTTCGGGTCGAGGCTGTCCATGAAGGAGCTGACCGAGAAGACGGCGTTGCCCGCGCCCGCCGGGCCGTAGCCGGGGGGCGAGGAGAGCCCGTACTCCTCCATCGTCGCCCGGTACGCCTGGAGCAGCCGGATGTGGTACTCCAGCGGCGCCCCGCCCGGGTTCGTCCTGCCGAGCGGCGTGGTGGGCTCGGGGCACCACGTCGTGAAGCGCGGCGTGATCCCGTGCGACATGAAGAAGCGCAGGCCCTCGGTCGTCGACGCGATCGCCTCGTCCACGGTCGTGAAGCCGAAGGGCTCGGCCATCTCGACACCGGCGACGAAGTTCGGGATGACGTTGCGCGCGCCGAAGATCTCGGCCGAGTCCAGGATGCGCTTGTGCCACTCGTCGCGGCCGACGTAGCGCTCCTTGCCGGGGCAGTACAGCTCGAAGAGCCGCCGGTCCCACACCTCGAAGTTGGGGTGGTAGATCTGCACCCCGTAGTCCTTGAAGCGCTGGACGTCGTCCTTGGGCAGCGCCTGCGCGACGACCTTGCCGATCCAGCGGCCGGGGAAGCGCTCCTCGATCGCCTTCGCGTAGTGCCCGTAGAAGTCCGCCTCGTCGCGCCCGGCGACCTTCGAGGTGATCGCGCCGCCGGTGAGCGTGTACGCGGTGGACGTCTTGCCCGTGTCGTACTTGTCGATGATCTCCAGCGCCTCCAGGACCTCGTCCACGTCCTTGACGCCGGTGTACGGGCGGCCCGCCGCCTTGTGCTGGCGCCAGTTGTGGTTGATGTCGCAGTACTGGCACTCCTCCTTGGCACCGAAGTACTGGCAGACCCGGAACACGGTGAGGTAGATCAGGTAGCCCCACTGGATCGTGGGCGCGACCTCCATCACCGACTTGCCGTTCGAGAGCTTGTGCTTGTAGTACTCCGGCATCGGCGGCACGCCCACGTCCGCGATCCGCTTGCCGTCGAGGAACAGCGCGAGCATCCCGTCCTCGTCGGCGGCCACCCGGTAGGGCGAGGCCGGGTTCACGCGCACGGAGACGACGGTGCGACGCAGGTCGTAGGGGCCGCCGGTGAGGACGATCTCCTCCGGGGGGCGGCGCAGCGCGGCCTCGCCCAGCTCGGGCAGCGTCCCGTGGTCGAAGGAGAAGATGAAGTACGACTTCGGTTTGACCTCGCCCGACTCGTTGTCGCTCAGCGCCGACTTGTCGAAGGCGACACCGCCGCGCAGCAGGTCCTCCTTGAAAACCGCTTCCTTCGGCACCCCGGGGAACCGGTCGAGCAGGTCCTCCACCAGGGCCGTACGGCTGTCCATCCTCACTCCTCACTCTCCCCCGTGTCCTGGCCGCCCACGGTAGACCCCCGCGCACGGCACGTCCGGCACCCCTCCTGCCCCGCAGGGCCGGGGGCACCGGGATCTATTGTCCGGTTCGCTCCGCGAGCCCGGTCAGGCGGGCCAGCCTCCGGTACGAATCGAGCAGCGCGGCGCGGTCGTACGTGCTCGTCGTCACGAGGTACTCGTCCGCGCCCGTACGGGTCAGCAGCCGCTCCAGCTCCGCGGCGACCTCCTCGTCCGTGCCCGCCACGTGCCCGCGCAGCGCGTCCTCGTACAGCGGCCGCTCGCGGTCCGTCAGAGACCGCCCCGCGATCTCCTCCGCCGGGAGGAGCCGCGGGAAGACGCCCCGGGTGCGCGACCACATCGAGGCGTACGCCTCGGGAAGGAGCAGCCGGCGTGCCTCCTCCGCCGTCCCCGCGACGGCGATCGTCCCGGAGAGCACGACGTACGGGTCCGGGTTCCCCGGCGAGGGGCGGAAACCCGTGCGGTACGCGTCGAGCGTGCGCAGCAGCTCGTCCTCGCCGCGTACCGCCGCGATCACGAGCGGCAGCCCCGCCCGCGCGGCCAGGTCCGCGCCGCGCCCGGTGGCGAGGACGAAGAGCGGCGGGCGCAGGCCCTCCGCGGTCACCGCGTGCACGCCCTTGTACGTGGACTGCGTGCCGTCGAACCAGCCGCGCAGCTCCGCGAGCTGCTCGCCGAAGCGCTCAAGCGCCGCGTCCTCCTTGTCGTGCCCGAGCGCGCGCCGCACCTCGTTCGTGAAGCCGACCGAGCGGCCCAGGCCGAGATCGGCGCGGTCCGGGTGGAGCCCCGCGAGGACCCCGAACTGCTCGGCGACGACGAAAGGGCGGTGATTGGGCAGCATGACGCCGCCCGTACCGACCCTGATCCGCTCCGTCGCCCCCGCCACGGCCGTCGCGAGCACGAGCGGGGCCGCTCCCGCGACACCGGGCACCCCGTGGTGCTCGGCGACCCAGAAGCGGTGGTACCCGAGCGCCTCCGCCTCGCGGGCGAGGGCGACCGTGTCGCGCAGGGCCTCGCCGGGGGAGTGTCCCTCGCGCACGCGGGAGCGGTCGAGTACGGAGAACGTCGTGGTGGCGATGGCGGAGGTCACGCGCTGATCAACGTCCTGGGCGCGAGCGGGATTCCCCGCGGCCCGGTGCCCCGTACCGTGGGGGCGTGCGCGACACCCGGCCGCTGGCCCTCTTCGATCTCGACAACACGCTCTCGGACGCGGGGCACAGGCAGCACTTCCTGCGCGGCGCCCGCAAGGACTGGCGGGGCTTCTTCGCCGCCGCCGTCGACGACCCGCCGCTCGCCGACGGGCTCGCGCTCGTGCGCGGCACGGAGGCGCAAGGCACGGCGATCGGCTACCTGACCGGGCGTCCGGAGCGGTGCCGCGCCGACACGGTGCGCTGGCTCGCCGCGCAGGGGCTGCCCGAGGGGCCGCTGTGGCTGCGTGGCGACGCCGACCGCAGGCCGGCCAGGGTCACCAAGCTGGAGCGGCTGCGCGCCCTGGCCCGTACCCGTCCCATCGCCTTCCTCGCCGACGACGACGAACTGGTGTGCCGCGACGCGGAGGCCGCGGGCTTCCGTGTCGTACGGGCGGTGTGGGGGCGCGAGGCGACGGAGCTGCACGCGGCGCAGGAGAAGGACGGGCGGACGTGAGCGCCGCCCGGATTCCGCACGGCGTTCAGAGTTTCCGCGGTGTGCGGCGTCGTTACGGCCCCCAGTGCGCCCGGTGCGCCCAGTGCGCCCGCAGCGCCGCGAGCCGCTCCGCGTCCACCTCCGGGGGGACGTAGGCCCTCGCTCGTACCGCCGAGAGGAAGTCCACCGGGAGGCGGACGTGCGCACGGGCGACGTAGTGCGCGAGATCGAGGCGCCAGACCCAGGTCCCGTCGGTGAGGAGCGAGGCCGCGCGGGTGAGCGGCGGCGTGTGCGGGGCGAGGGCGTCCGGCAGCGCCGCCCGTTCGGTGTGCAGGAGCAGGCCCGCGCGGAGGTAGGCGAGCAGCTCGGGCTCGTCGGACTCGCCCCGTGCCCGTGTGGCCGCGCCCAGCGGGCCCGCGTCGCGCGCGGGACGCGGGCGCCGCCCCGGCAGCCCGGAGAAGAAGCCGAGCGGGATTCCCCGCGCACGGACGCGGCCCGGCGGCGCCTCGGCCTCGCCCGCCCGCACGGTCCCGCTCCCTGCCGCCCGCCCGCGCCCTCAGGCCGCGTCGCCCGTCGCCCCGTCCCCCGCCCCGTCAATGCGGAAACCGACCTTCAGGCCCACCTGGTAGTGCTCGATCTCGCCGTTCTCGATGTGCCCGCGCACCTGCGTGACCTCGAACCAGTCAAGGTTGCGGACCGTTTGGGCCGCGCGCCTGATGCCGTTGCGGATCGCGTCGTCGCAGCCCTCGGTGGACGTGCCGACGATCTCGGTGACCCGGTAGACGTGCTCGCTCATCGCGTCGCTCTCCTCGCAGTCGTACGGTCGCTGGCGCCGCCCGCCGTGGCGGGTGACGCACGGCAGGTGCCCGTTCCACGGTGACGCACTCCCGGCGAGGGCGCGAGGCGAAGCCGCCGCGCGGAGGTGGCGCGCGGGCGGCGCGGGAGCCGTGGACGGCGAGTGACCACTTCGTGTCTTTCTCGTGTCCCGGACACCACTTGACCCCCCGCAATGGTCCATACCAAACTCGTGACGCACCCGTCACGCGCCGCAGGCGTCCCCCACGCCGGGTCTCACCTGCCTGTTCGCGGACAGAAAGCCACCCACGTGAAGAACCACCGTCTGCTCGCCTCCGCCGCGTTGCTCACCTCGACCGCCGTCCTGTGCGGCTGCGGGGTCCTGCCCGGCTCGGGCGGGGACCGTAAGACCGTCACCGTGTGGCTCATGAAGGACAGCGCGTCCGCCTCCTTCCTCAAGCGCTTCACCGAGGACTTCGAGAAGCACCACGACGACCTGAGGCTCGACATCAAGATCCAGTCCTGGAACGGCATCGTCGAGAAGGTCGGCAAGGCGCTCAAGGGCGGGGAGGGCGTCGAGGTGCCCGACGTCGTGGAGGTCGGCAACACACAGGTGGCGCGGTACGTCGACCAGGGCGGACTGTACGACCTGACGCTGGAGTCGATGCGCGACCTCGGCATGGACGACTGGCTGCCCGGCCTCGCCGAGCCGGGCCGCTTCAACGGCTCGCAGTACGGCGTGCCGTGGTACGCGGCCAACCGCGTCGTCATCTACAACAAGGACCTCTTCGACCAGGCCGGGATCACCAAGCCCCCGCGCGACCGCACCGAGTGGCTGCACGACACCGACCTGCTCAACCGGGGCGGCAACCAGGGCATCTACCTCGCGGGCCAGGACTGGTACACCCTCTCGGGCTTCGTCTGGGACGAGGGCGGCGACCTCGCCAAGGAGACGGCGGGCAGCTGGAAGGGCAGCCTCGACACCCCGAGCGCGCTCGCGGGGATGGACTTCTACTCCCAGCTCCAGGCACTCGGCAAGGGCCCGAAGACCGCCGACGAGGAGCACCCTCCGCAGGCGCAGGTCTTCGCCAAGGGCGGCGTGGGCCAGATCATCGCGGTCCCGGGCGCGGCCTCCCTGATCCTGGAGCAGAACCCGGACCTCAAGGGCAAGCTGGGCTTCTTCCCCGTCCCCGGCAAGACCGCGGCCAAGCCGGGCGCGGTCTTCACGGGCGGCTCCGACCTCGTCGTCACGCGCCGTTCCGACGACCATGAGGCGGCGCTCGAGGTCGTCGCCGAACTCGCGGGGGAGCGCTGGCAGAAGGACCTCGCCAAGACGATGAACTACGTCCCCAACAAGACGACCCTCGCGGGCGCGGTCTCCGACGAGCCCGGCGTCGCCGCGATGGCCAAGGGCGCCAAGTCCGGCCACGCGACGCCCAACTCGCCCCGCTGGGCGAAGGTCGAGGCGGACAACCCCATCAAGACCTACATGACGAAGGTCCTCACCGGCGGCGACAAGGAGGAGGCGGCGCGCACGGCCTCGAAGGCGATCACGAAGGCACTGGACGTCAACAGGACGGGCTGAGGAAGCGCGGCGTCCTTCGCGGGGGGGGGCGTCCCGTGCGGAGTTCGCCCGCCGGGCGCGGAGCGGGCGTACCGGGCGCGGCGTTCGCCGTACCGCGTGGAGTCCGGGCGCTCCGGCGTGAAGCCGGGGCGAGCCGGGCACCCCCCGCGGGTGAGGGTGTGGTGAGGTCCGTTCCCGCCGGTCTCCGCTGCCAACGCACCGGAGGCCGACGGGAACCGGGCCTCGGGTGGCTCAGGCCGCCGCCACCTCCCACAGCGACAGCGCGAAGCGTCCCGCCCGGTCCGTCCACCACTCGGCCGGGGCGAAACCGGCGGCGGCGAGTTCGGCGCGCAGGCCCTCGGGGCGGAACTTCGCCGAGATCTCCGTGCGCAGGTCCTCGCCGGCGGCGAACGGCACCGTGAGGTCCACGGCGGGGATCTTCACGGTCATCTCGCGCAGCGCGCGCAGCCGCATCTCGATCCACTCGCGCTCCGCGTTCCACACCGCGACGTGCCGGAAGGCGTCGGGGGCGAAGTCCGCGCCGAGTTCACGGTTGAGCACGTGCAGCACGTTCTTGTCGAACTCGCTCGTCACGCCCGCCGCGTCGTCGTACGCGGCGAGCAGCGTCGCCTCGTCCTTCACGAGGTCCGTGCCGAGGAGCAGCAGGTCACCGGGCGCGAGGACGGCGCGCAACGAGCCGAGGAACGCGGCGCGTTCGGCGGGCAGGAGGTTGCCGAGCGTGCCGCCGAGGAAGGCGAGCAGGTGCGGCCCAGGAGTCTCGGGCAGCGCGAGCGGCGCGGTGAAGTCGGCGACGAGCGCGTGGACATCGAGCCCCGGATGCCGCGCGGCGATGGCCTCGCCCGCCTCGCGCAAGGCGCTCTCGCTCACGTCCACGGGCACGTACGCGCGCAACTCGCCCATCGCGTCGAGGAGATGACGCGTCTTGTCGGACGAGCCCGAGCCCAGCTCGATGAGCGTGGCCGCGCCCGAAGCGGCCGCGATCTCCCCGGCCCTGTCGAGCAGGATCTCCCGCTCGGCGCGCGTCGGGTAGTACTCGGGCAGGGTCGTGATCTCGTCGAAGAGCCGCGAACCCCGCGCGTCGTAGAACCACTTGGGCGGCAGCCACTTCGGTGTCGCCGTCAGTCCTGCGCGGACATCGGCGCGCAGCGCCTCGCCCGTCGAGTCCACGGGCAGGGTGCGGGTCAGGGCGAACGGGCTCACTGGGACGGCTCCTTGAGCGGGGTCAGTACGAGGTCGTCGCGGTCGGCTTCGAGCAGGGTCAGGTCGGGCACCGCGCGCCAGGCGGGGTCGTCGTCGTACGGCTCCGACGCGACCACCACGAGCCCGGGCGCGCGCAGGTACGTGAGCGTGTCGCCCCATGCGGTGGCGACGATCCTGTCCCCGTCCGTCATGAGGAGGTTGAGCCGCGCCCCCGGCGCGGCCTCGGCGACCTCGACGACGGTCGCGGCGAGGGCTTCGCCCGGCGGTATCCCCGCGTCGAGCCGCTGCCGTACGAGCGCCCACACGAACGCCGCGTCGCAGCGTGCCTCCAGGCCGAGCAGCAGCGGCGCCGCCAGCCCGGGGACGAGCGGCGCGAGGCTCTCCGGCCAGCCCGGTACAGCGCCGTTGTGACTGAAGAGCCACGGCCCCGCCGAGTACGGTGCGCTCGCCGCCTCGTCGTCGGGCCCGGGCTCCGTCGCGTCGCGCACGGCGGCGAGCAGCGCCCGGCTCCGTACCACGCGGCCCAGGTCCCGTACCCCGGGATCGCCCCACAGCGGCCCCGCCCGCCGGTAGCGTGCGGGCACCGGGTCGCCCTCCGCGTACCAGCCCACGCCGAAACCGTCCGCGTTGACCGTCCCGTGCCGCTGCGCGCGCGGCGCCCACGACTGGCGGTGCAGCCCGTGCGGCGGCAGGAACAGCCGGGTGCCGAGCGCCTCGGGGGTCTCGCTCAGCACCGCGAGATGGCGGCACATCAGGCGCCCTCCCCGAAGGCCGCGTCGCGCGCGGTGCGGAAACCCGCGAAGATCTGCCGCCGGACCGGGTAGTCCCAGTTCCGGAAGGTGCCGCGCACAGCGACCTCGTCCGCGCCGAAGGAACCCCCGCGCAACACCTTGTACTCCGGTCCGAAGAACACCTCCGAGTACTCCTTGTACGGGTACGTGACGAAGCCCGGGTACGGCAGGAAGTCGCTCGCCGTCCACTCCCACACGTCACCTATCAACTGCCGCGCCCCGTATGCCGATGCGCCCTCCGCGTAACTTCCTGCCGGGGCCGGGCGCAGGTGCCGCTGGCCGAGGTTCGCGTGCCGCGGGCCGGGCGGCTCCTCGCCCCACGGGAAGCGGCGCGCCCGCCCGCTCGCCGGGTCGTGCCTGGCCGCCTTCTCCCACTCGGCCTCCGTGGGCAGCCTGCGCCCCGCCCAGCGCGCGTACGCGTCCGCCTCGTACCAGCTCACGTGCACGACGGGCTCCTCGTCCCGCACCGGCTCGACGTGCCCGAAGCGGCGCCGCAGCCACGTACCGCCCTCGCGCCGCCAGAACAGCGGGGCGCGCAGGCCCTGTTCGCGCACGAGCCGCAGCCCCTGCGGGTGCCACCAGCGCGGCTCCTCGTAGCCGCCGTCCGCGAGGAACGCCGCGTACTGCCCGCACGTGACGGGCGTCGTGTCGAGCCAGAAGGAGGGGACATGGCGCCGGTGCGCGGGGCGCTCGTTGTCCAGCGCCCAGGGCTCCGTGGACGTCCCCATCGTGAACTCGCCGCCGGGGACGAGGACTTCGTCCGGCATCCCGCGCGTGTCCGCCGGAGCGGGATCGGGTGCGTCGAGCACCGCGGGCCCCGAGCGGAGCTGGTGCGTGATGAGCATCGTCTCGTCGTGCTGCTGCTCGTGCTGGGCGACCATGCCGAAGGCGAAGCCCGCCTCGGTGAGTCCGGCGCCGAAGTCCCCGCCCCCGAACCGCGCCCCTTCGAGCAGGTCGAAGACCCGCCCGCGCACCTCGGCCGCGTACCGCCGCGCCTCGGCGGGCGGCAGCAGCGGCAGCGAGGGCCGCTCCGCGCGCGGGTGCTCGAAGGCGTCGTAGAGCGGGTCGATGTCCGGGCGCATCGCGTCGCGGCCGGCGACCGCGCGCAGGAGCCACAGCTCCTCCTGGTTGCCGATGTGCGCGAGGTCCCACACGAGCGGCGACATGAGCGGCGAGTGCTGCGCCACGAGGTCGGGTTCGTCGACCGCGTCGGTGAGCAGCGCGGTACGGGCGCGTGCGGTGCGCAGGCTGCGCAGGGCGAGGTCGCGGAGGGTTTCCGCGTCCTGGCCCGGTTCCTGTACGGCGGTCATGACACCACGTCCTTCCTGCCGAGGCCGCGTGGGGCGTCCGTGCCCCACAGGCCGGGCGCGGCGGCGAGCGAGTCGAGGGAATGGGCGAGCAGGTCGTCGGCGGGGCAGCGGCCCCGCGCCACGTACCGCTCGGTGAAGCCGGCGACGAGCGCGCGCATCGCCGCGGGCGCCCCGAGCCGTTCCAGCGCCCCGGCCGCCGCCTCGAAGCACACGTGCGCCGCGGCGGCGAGACCGGGGTCGGTGAGTCCGTCGCGGGCCGCCGCGAGCCACAGGGGCGAGCGCGGGGGCGGGACGTCGCCGAGGCGCTCGGCGAGCGGAGCGACCGCCCGGTACGCGGCCTCGGCCGCCTCCTCGTCGTCGAAGAGGGCGCCGACCACGGCGAGCGGCACCACCCAGCCGTCCTCACCCGACTGCGCGTCGATCATCCGCAGTTCCAGGTGGCCCCGCGCCCGCACCGGCGGGAACAGCGTCGTGACGTGGTAGTCGAGATCGGCGGCGACGGGCGCCCGCCCGGCCGCGTCGGCGCGTACGCCCTCGCGCGCCCACGCGCGCAGCGTGAGCCCCTCGGGCACGGGCCAGGGGCCCTCGTCCGACCGTACGCACATCACCGGCGCGTCCAGGACGTGCCTGCTCCACGCCGTTCGCGCGTCCGCGTCGAGCGCGGGCGCCGCCGTGCGGCCCGGGTCGATCGCCGCCCACAGCGCCTGCCGCGTCGAGCGCCAGCCCGTGGCGCGGCCCGCGAGGAAGGGCGAGTTGGCGAAGGCAGCGACGAGCACGGGGCCGAGCAGGTGGGCGAGGCGCCAGCGGTGTTCCAGGCCCAGCGGGCCGGGCCCGGGAAGCCCCGCGTCGACGCACACCTGTACGGAGGCGGAGGAGCACATCATCGCGCGCCCCGACGAGCCGGTGCGGTCGAGCACACGCTCCATCGCCTCGTACCTGGGCTCGCGCAGGCGCCGCAGCGGGGCGCGCCAGGGATCGGCGCCCGTCCCCGCGAGCGCGAGCCCGAGCGGGGCCAGGGCCGCCCGTACGGCGGCGAGATCCTCGCGCATCGCCGCCCAGCAGGCGGCGAGCGAGGGGGCGGGCAGCGAACTGAGTTCCAGCTGTCCGCCGGGTTCCACGGTGAGCGGCGCCGAGAGCGGCAGGGCCCGCACCGTGGCGAGCGCCTCCTCGTACTCCGCCGCGCTCAGGACATGACCGGGCCGCTCGGGGGCGTGCACCAGCCACTCCAGCTCGACCCCGACCGCACGCGGCGGCCCGGTCTTGAAACAGACGCCGCGCACCAGGGCTTCCAGTTCGGCCCCGCTCACGGCTACTTCGTCCGGCATCGTTTCCTCCGCTCGGGCCCTTGTGAGTCCCCGCACAGGCCCTGTGCGAACAGGTCCCTGTGCGAAGCCTCAAGCCAAGACCAGCCCCCTGCATCCCACAAGGGCACATGGCGGCCCGGACCGCCGCCGAACGGGTGAAGGAGCGCTTTTCGGCCCTTTGCGGTACCGCCGCACGCCCCCGGGTCGCGGTGCGCGCGAGAAGGACGCGAGAAGGGGCGGAGGAGCGCGGGGGCCCGGGCGGCGCGCCTCGGGCCCCCGCCGTGCTCACTGCCAGCCGTACCGCTCCCGCAGGCGGGCGACGACCGTGTGGAAGCGCATCCGGTCCAGCGCGCACGCCTCGCGCCGCATGCCCTCCTCGTGCAGCCGCAGGACGCGGTGCAGGGCGACCCAGGAATCGCGGCCCGTGCGGTCCCAGGGGCCGTTGCCCAGGAAGACCCAGTCGCGGTCGTCCGCGTGCGGCTTGCTGGAGAGCTGCACGGCGAGCAGCGTGCCCGCCTCCTCGCGGGCCACGACGAGTACCGGGCGGTCCTTGCCGCGTCCGTCGTTCTCCCGGTAGGGCACCCAGGTCCACACGATCTCGCCCGGGTCGGGGTCCCCGTCGTGGGCGGGCGCGTACGAGGTGCGCACCCGGCCCGCGTCGGCCGCCGCCGCCTCGCTCGTCGCGTGCGGGCCGAAGCGGCCCGGCACCGCGCTGTCGTCCGCAGGTCTCTGCGCCTGATCATCCGTGAAAGCAGTCACGAGGACACGGTAGTTGTCGCCCGCACGCGCGAGCGCACCGCGTCCGGCCCGGCGCCCGACCGACGTGGCCTGCGGAATGCTCCGCCAACTCGGCTGAATCGCAAGGCCGGAGGGAATGCTTCCGGAGAGAGGGGGGAGAAGGGCGGGTTGTCCGGGGCCAGGAGGGGCGCGGGACCGGCGAATCGGAAGCGAAACGGAAGCGCGGCCGAAGCACTGCGGAACCCGTGCCCCACGATCAAATGGCATGACTAGGATGATCGATGCTCCACCAGATCTGACCGGTTGTGAGCATTCGGCAGCGAGCCGGTGGTTCCGCGCGCCCGCCCCCCCACCACGCGAACCCGGTGCCGCCGTGTGCCTCGGCCTCCCCGCCCGCCGGGGACCATCCCGGACCACACCGACTGGAGACGCACCCGATGCCCCTGCTCGATCCCGCCGCCTGGCAGCCCCGCCCGCTCTCGGGCGCCGAGCACCCCGTCACCGAGCCCGCCACCGGTGACACACTGGGCCACTACCACCTCGCCACCACCGGGGACGTGGCCGACGCGGCACGCGTCGCCGACGCCGCCCGCCACACCTGGGCCGCCCGCCCCTACGCCGCGCGCGCCGCCGTACTGCGGCGCGCGGGCGAGCTGTTCACCGAGCACGCGGCCGAACTGCGCGACTGGATCGTGCGGGAGACCGGATCGATCCCCGGCAAGGCCGAGTTCGAACTCCACGTCGCCGCCGAGGAGTGCTTCGAGGCCGCCGCGCTCGCCTCCCGCCCGCTCGGTCAGGTACTCCCTTCGGAGGCGCCCAGGCTCTCGTACACGCGCCGCGTACCCGTCGGTGTCGTCGGCGTCATCGCGCCCTTCAACGTGCCGCTCATCCTCGCGATCCGCTCCGTCGCTCCCGCGCTCGCGCTCGGCAACGCCGTGCTCCTCAAGCCCGATCCGCGCACCGCCGTCAGCGGCGGCCTCGTCCTCGCCGCCGTGTTCGCCGCCGCCGGGCTCCCCGACGACGTCCTGCACGTGCTGCCGGGAGACGCCCCGACGGGCCAGGCCCTCGTGGCCGACCCCCACGTCCCCGTCCTCTCCTTCACGGGTTCCACGACGGCGGGCCGCGCCGTCGGCGAGGCCGCGGGGCGTCACCTGACCCGCGCGCACCTCGAACTCGGCGGCAACTCCGCGCTGATCGTGCGCGAGGACGCCGACATCGACGCCGTCATATCCACCGCCGCCTGGGGCTCCTTCTTCCACCAGGGACAGGTCTGCATGACGACAGGGCGGCACCTCGTGCACGCCTCGCTCTACGAGGAGTACGTGGCACGGCTCGCCGCCAAGGCCGACGCGCTCGCCGTCGGCGACCCCTACCGCGAGCAGGTCCACCTCGGCCCCGTCATCGACCAGGGCCAGCTCGGCAAGATCCACCGCCTCGTCGAGGCGAGCACCGCGCGCGGCGCCAGGCTCGTCGCCGGCGGCACCCACGAGGGCCTGTTCTACCGGCCCACGGTCCTCGCCGACGTCGACGAGGACACCCGGGCGTACACCGAGGAGGTCTTCGGGCCCGTCGCGCCCGTACGGTCCTTCGCCGACGACGACGAGGCCGTCAAGCTCGCCGCGGCGAGCCCCTACGGACTCGCCCTCGGCATCGTCACGCGCGACACCGCGCGCGGCGTCGAACTCGCCGAGCGCATCCCGACGGGGATCGTTCACATCAACGACCAGACCGTCAACGACGAGGCGGTCGCGCCCTTCGGCGGCCTCGGCGCCTCCGGCACCGGCGCCCGCTTCGGCGGCGAGGCCAACCTCGACGCCTTCACCGAGACGCGGTGGACGACCGTACGGGCCGACGTGGCCGCCTACCCCTTCTAAGCGGCCCCGCCCTGCCCCTCCCCCCCCGGCCCCGCCCGAAGAACGCGCAGGCCATGACCGTACGAAAAAACCGTCCCCCTCACCCGAACGGGTGAGGGGGACGGTCCGGGACCGCGGGAGACCGGTACGGAAGGGGTGCTCCGGCCCGCACGCGGACCCCGGTCCTCCTGCCGTCGCCCGCGTGACTCAGGCCGTCTCGCCCGGCTGCGGGGACTCCCCGCCCGTCGCCTTCTCGGCCTCGGCGATCGACTTGCGGACCTCGTCCATGTCGAGCGCCCGCGCCTGCCCGATGACATCGGCGAGCGCGGCCTCGGGCAGCGCGCCGGGCTGCGCGAAGACCGCGACCTGGTCACGGACGATCATCAGCGTCGGGATCGACTGGATACCGAAGGCGGCGGCCAGCTCGGGCTGCGCCTCGGTGTCGATCTTCCCGTAGACGAGGTCCTGGTTCTCCTCGGACGACTTCTCGTAGACCGGGGCGAAGGAGCGGCAGGGACCGCACCAGGACGCCCAGAAATCGATCAGGACGAACTCGTTGTCCGTCACGGTCTGGTCGAAGTTCTCCTTGGTCAGCTCCACAGTGGGCATGCTTTTCCTACTTCCTGGTCTGTCCTGGCACATCGATACGGCCCGGATGCGAACCCGTCAGGACAACGGTGCCGCGTCAGGGCGTATTCCGTCCCCGCTACCCCCGTGGCGGGGACGCACACACTTCGACAGACTGGAGTCATGACGGACACCCGAACCGAGGCCGAGCAGCACACCTACGACGTCGTGGTGGTGGGCGCGGGCCCCGTCGGCGAGAACGTCGCCGACCGCACCCACGCCCAAGGCCTGAGCACCGTGATCGTGGAGAGCGAACTCGTCGGCGGCGAATGCTCGTACTGGGCCTGCATGCCCAGCAAGGCGCTCCTGCGCCCCGTACTCGCGCAGGCCGACGCACGCCGCCTGCCCGGGCTCGCGCAGCAGGTCACCGGGCCCCTGGACGCGGCCCCCGTACTGGCACGCAGGGACTCCTTCACCTCGCACTGGAAGGACGGCGGCCAGGTCGAGTGGCTCGACTCGGTCGGCGTACCCCTCGTCCGCGGCCACGGACGGCTCGACGGACCCAGGACCGTCGCCGTCACGACCCCCGATGGCACCGTCACACGGCTCACCGCCCGGCAGGCCGTCGTCCTCGCCACCGGCAGCCGCGCCAAGCTTCCCGAGCTGCCCGGGATCGCCGAGGCCAAGCCGTGGACGAGCCGCGAGGCCACGAGCGCCCAGCAGGTGCCCGGCAGGCTCGCGATCGTCGGCGGCGGCGTCGTCGCCGTCGAGATGGCCACCGCCTGGCGCGGGCTCGGCGCGCACGTCACGCTGCTCGTACGGGGCGAACGCCTCCTCGACCGCCTGGAGCCCTTCGCCGGGGAACTCCTCGCCAAACAGCTCGCCGAGCACGGCGTCGACATCCGCCCCCACACCTCCGTCGCCGAGGTCTCCCGCTCCGGCGTCACAGGAACCGTCTCGCTCACGCTCGGCGACGGCTCGACCCTGGAGGCCGACGAAGTCCTCTTCGCCACGGGACGCGCCCCGCGCAGCGAGGACCTCGGCCTGGAGACGGTGGACCTCGAACCCGGCGCCTGGCTGGAGTCCGACGACAGCTGCCGCGTCCCCGGCACCGACTGGCTCTACTCGGTCGGCGACCTCAACCACCGCGCGCTCCTCACCCACCAGGGCAAGTACCAGGCCCGTATCGCGGGCGCGGCGATCGCGGCGCGCGCGAAGGGCGAGACGGTCGACACCTCGCCGTGGTCCCCCGCGCAGACCACCGCCGACCACGTGGCCGTCCCGCAGGTCGTCTTCACCGATCCCGAGGTCGCCGCCGTCGGCCTGACCCTCGCGGAGGCCGAGGCGGCGGGCCACCGCGTCCGCGCCGTCGACCAGGAGATCGGCTCCGTCGCGGGCGCCGCCCTCTACGCCGACGGCTACACGGGCCGCGCCCGCCTGGTCGTCGACGAGGACCACGGCTTCCTGCGCGGCGCCACCTTCGTCGGCCCCGGCGTGAGCGAACTCCTCCACTCCGCGACGATCGCGATCGCGGGCGAGGTACCCGTGTCCCGCCTGTGGCACGCGGTCCCGTCCTACCCGACGGTCAGCGAGGTGTGGCTGCGGCTCCTTGAGGCGTACCGCGACGGGAGCTGAGGACAGGCGCGGGGGCGGGGACGTTCGCCGGGCCGCGCGGTCCGGCTCACGCCGCCCCCGCCCCGTACCGCCGCACGAAGCGGCGCTGCCACGGCGTCTCGACCGCGCGCGGGTGGTAGCCGGCCCGTACGTACGCGACGGCCTCGTCCGCGGGCACACCGTCGAGGACGGCGAGGCAGGCAAGAGCCGTGCCCGTACGCCCGATACCGCCCCCGCAGGCGAATTCCACCCGCTCCCCGCGCGCCCGGTCCAGCGCCTCCCGCAGCACCGCGGCGAACGCCGCGCGATCGGACGGGAGCCGGAAGTCCGGCCACCGTACCCAGCGCGCCGCACGCCCCGTCACCCCCGGGTCCCCGCCGAGCAGATACACCCCGAACTCCGCGCGCTCGCCCGCCGGTTCCCCGTACCGCAACCCCCGCCCCCGCACGAGCACCCCCGAGGGCAGCCGCAGCACCCCGGCCCCCGCCCCGTCCCACGTCATCACCATCCCCGTACGGTACGACCCCGGGCCGCCCCCGCGACCCGGCCCGGCCCCCCGCGCGCTCGCCGCCCGCTCGCGCGCCGCGGGGCCCGTACCGCCCCGCTCCCGCGGCTCAGCCCGCCCGTGCCTCCGCGCGGGCCGGTGGGGCCGGAGCCTCCAGAGGGCAGGGGGCCTCGCGGTTCAGCGCGTCGCGGTGGACCAGCTCGGGGGTCTCCCCGCCGGGACCGGGGTCGCCCGTGCTGAAGGTCCCGCCGCACGGACACGTAGCCGATGCCATGAGTCTTCCCTTCGCAGAATCTGGGCGATCCTATGCCCCGGCCGGGCCCGCGTCATGCACCTTCCGCGGGTCGGCCGGGAGCCCGGGCGCGCCGGGCGTCAGGGGCGTACCGTACGCGCCCGCCGCCTTCAGTAGCCCGCGACGCCCGAAGGGACGTACCGCGCCTCGGCCACCCGGGCCCGCAAGGCCGCCTCGATCGCCGGGCGCGGGCAGCCCGTGCCCGCACGCTCCTCCAGGAGGTCGAGCTGGGCCACCATCAGCCGCGCGTACCGCTCGCGTTCCGCTCCCTGCGGCACCGCCGCCCGCGCCCGGCGGCGCCCACGCCTGCTCAGCAGCCGCTCCGCGCCCGGCGCGACCCCCGGCGCACGCAACTCGGCCCGCGCACGGTGCCGGTAGGCGTGGCGCAGGACGATCCAGAAGGAACCGGCGAGGAGGAAGTCGAAGGCCGCCTTGACCCCCGTGCCGAGCCCCCCGCCGAGGAACGGCGCGTTGAAGAGCCAGTGCATGCCCACCGCCGTCAGCACGCACGCCGCCGCGCCCGCGCGCCGCCGCCGCGCCGGGCCGGGCGAACGGCTCAGGAGCAGCCCCACGCCCGTTCCCGCGACCGCCGACATCGTCCAGTGCGAGCCGAGCCCCGTGTACAGCACCCGCCCCACCACGGACTGGAGGGCCCCGTCGCCCGGCGCCGTACCGCCCGTCGCGATGACGCCGTTGAGCGCGTACGTCCAGTTCTCCGCCATCTGGAAACCGAGCCCCACGAGCGCGCCGAGCACCCAGCCGTCCAGCGGCCCGCGCATCCGCGCGGGGAACGCCGCGCCGAGCAGCACGATGCCCGCCGTCTTGATGCCCTCCTCGTTGAGCGGCGCGGTCAGCGCCGCACCCCATGAAGAGGTGAAGTCGATCCCCGCGGTGCGCGACCACACCGCGGAGAGCCCGCCGTTGGCGAGCAGCGCGCAGCCCGTCGCCGCCGTCGCCCCCCACGCGACTCCCGCCCAGCTCCACTTCCTCGGCGGCGTGCGCACGGGCCGCACCCGGCGCAGCAGCGTGAAGGCGACGTAGAGCACGACGGCGAGGAGGAAGCCGGACAGGAGCGCGGGCCCGGGGAAGGCCCGCGCCGTGCCGGAGAAATTCCACACGAGCACGCCGAGCCCGAAGAGGCAGAGGACGACGACGGCCACGCCCAGCCGGCGGCGCGCCGCCCAGTCGCGCACCTCCCTGAACCGCGCCGGCGCGGGGACAGGGGCCGTGGCAGGCGGCGCCGCGCTCACGCCGCGCCGCCCTCGAAACGGGCGCTGCGTGCCAGCGCGTACCCCTCCCGCAGCGCGACCGGCTCCGCGCCGCGCCCGCCGAGCACCACCACCGTCACGGCGAAGTCCTCGTCCGGCGCGGCGAAGGCGAAGGCGCGTCCCGCGCGCCCGCCCTGCTCGGCGCTCCCCGTCCGCCCCTGGCGGCCCTCCGCCGTACGGGCCTTCTCGGGCGCCCCGAGCCGCGCGCCCGCGTCCGAGGCCCGCAGCACGTCCCGCAGCCCCGGCCACAGCCGTCCAGCCGCCTCCGTGGTGAGGAGGTCCACACGGCTCGCCCTGACCCGCACTCCCGCGCGGCTCAGCAGATAACCGCTGTCCGGGTCGCTCGCCGAGCGGGACAGCTCCCAGCCGTCGCCGCGCACCCGCAGGATCACGCGCCCGGCGCCCTCGGGGCCGATCGTGAGCCGCGCCCCGTCACGGACCGCCTCCTTGTCGGGCAGCGCCCGTGCGACGAGCGGCCACCCGGCGGCGAGCGCGACGACGGTCGCGAGCGCGAGGAACACGGCGGCGGGCCGCAGGCGGGTCCCGGCCCCCGGGGCGACCGGGGGCGCGGGCGGCTGCGGGGACGCGGGAGGGAGCGCGGGGCTGGGCATACGCCACTGTGGGCACGCGCAGGGGGAGGCCGCGCGAGCGGTACGGCCGTACGGTCGACAGAGCCGCACCGAACTGGGGACACGGGTCCCGTTCCCCTCCGCACCGAACTGGGGACACGGGCCCCCGTTCCTCTTCAGGGCCTCCCCGACGCTCCCTCCACCCGCACGCCCCTCTCGCCCCTTCCTCTCACCCCTTCAGCGCGTCCCCCACGACCCCCTTCGCCTCCTCCTGCACCAGCTCCAGGTGCCGCGGGCCCCGGAAGGACTCCGCGTAGATCTTGTAGACGTCCTCGGTGCCGCTCGGGCGGGCGGCGAACCACGCGTTCTCGGTCGTGACCTTGATGCCGCCGAGCGGCGCGCCGTTGCCGGGGGCCTCGGTGAGGACGGCGGTGACGGGCTCGCCCGCGAGGGTGTCCGCGGTGATCTGCGCGGGCGAGAGCTTGGCGAGCACCGCCTTCTGCTCGCGCGTCGCGGGCGCGTCGATACGGGCGTAGGCGGGGTCGCCGAAACGGGCCGTCAGCTCCGCGTACCGCTCCGAGGGCGTCTGCTGGGTGACGGCGAGGATCTCGGAGGCGAGGAGGGCGAGGAGGATGCCGTCCTTGTCGGTCGTCCACACCGAGCCGTCCTTGCGCAGGAACGAGGCGCCCGCCGACTCCTCGCCGCCGAAGCCGAGCGAGCCGTCGAGCAGCCCGTCCACGAACCACTTGAAGCCGACGGGAACCTCTACGAGCCGCCGCCCCAGCTCGCCCGCGACGCGGTCGATCATCGACGAGGACACGAGCGTCTTGCCGATCCCCGCGGTGGCGGACCACTTCGGGCGGTGCGCGTAGAGGTAGCCGATCGCGACGGCGAGGTAGTGGTTGGGGTTCATGAGCCCCGCGTCGGGCGTGACGATGCCGTGCCGGTCCGCGTCCGCGTCGTTGCCCGTCGCGAGGTGGTAGCGGTCGCGCTGTGCGATGAGCGAGGCCATCGCGTGCGGCGAGGAGCAGTCCATGCGGATCTTGCCGTCCCAGTCGAGCGTCATGAAGCGCCAGGTGGGATCGGTGTGCGGGTTGACGACCGTCAGGTCGAGCCCGTGCCGCTCCGCGATGCGTCCCCAGTACGCGACCGACGCGCCCCCGAGCGGGTCGGCGCCGATGCGCACGCCCGCGGCCCGTACCGCCTCCAGGTCCACGACCGTCGGCAAATCCTCGACGTAGGAGCCGAGGAAGTCGTAGCGCTCCGTCGTCTCCGCGGCGAGCGCGCGCGTGTACGGGACGCGCCGGACGTCCTTCATGCCGTCGGCGATGATCCGGTTGGCGCGCTCCTGGACCCAGCCGGTCGCCTCGGAGCCCGCCGGACCGCCGCTCGGCGGGTTGTACTTGAATCCGCCGTCCGCGGGCGGGTTGTGCGAGGGCGTCACGACGACGCCGTCCGCGAGATCGCGGTCACGGCCCTTGTTCCACCGAAGGATCGCGTGCGAGACGGCGGGGGTCGGCGTGTAGCCGTCGTCCGCGTCGATCAGCACGCGTACCTCGTTCGCCGCGAACACTTCGAGCGCGGTGACCCGCGCGGGCTCCGAGAGCGCGTGCGTGTCGGCGCCCAGGAAGAGCGGCCCCGTAGTGCCCTGGCGGGCCCGGTACTCGCAGATGGCCTGGCTCGTCGCCGCGATGTGGTCCTCGTTGAAGGCCGTGTTCAGTGCGGAACCGCGGTGCCCCGAGGTCCCGAAGGCGACCTTCTGGTCCGCGTCGGCGGGGTCCGGGTGGAGGGCGTAGTAGGCCGTCACCAGTGCGGGGATGTCGGTCAGGTCCTCGGGCAGCGCGGGCTGTCCGGCTCTCTCGTGGGGCATGTGCCACTCCTCGTCGTGGTCAGGACACGGTCGCAAGTGCGCGGGTTCGCTACGGAGACGGTCCGCCCCCATCATTCAGCGTCGCGCCCCACCCCCGCACCTGCCCCGCCCGCGCCCGGGCGACGCGCCCCCCGCCGGAGTGTGGGCGAGGGCACCACGCGGTAGGAACGCCGCATGCAGACCTTCCTGCCCTTTTCCGGCTTCGCGGACACCGCCGGCGTCCTCGACCGGCGCCGCCTCGGCAAGCAGCGCGTCGAGACGCTCCAGGTGCTGCGCGGAATCACCGTCCCGGGCTACGGCTGGCGCCACCACCCGGCGGTGGCCATGTGGCGCGGCTACGAGGAGGCGCTCGTACGGTACGGGCTCGCCATGTGCGCGGCCTGGACGGCGCTCGGCTTCGCCGACACCGTCGCCGCTTCCCTGCGCGGCGACCTCGCCGCCTCCCGCGACCTCCGCCGGGTGCGTACCCAGCCCGTCCTGGCCCGCGCGGGCGAACTGCCCCCGTGGCTCGGGGACCCCGCCTTCCACCTGAGCCACCGCTCCGCCCTCGTGCGCAAGGACCCGGGCCACTACGCGCCGCTCTTCCCCGGTGTCCCCGGCGACCTCCCCTACGTGTGGCCCGAGTCGGACCGTTGACCCGCGCGCGGACCCCGGCCGTAGGGTGAACGCGACCACCGGCACCGAGGGAAGGAACACCCGTGCGCATCGCCGTCCTCGACGACTACCAGCACGTCGCCCACCGCTACGCGGACTGGGCGGCGCTCGGCGGCGACGTGGAGTTCCTGCACGAGCACCTCGCGGCGACCGAGGACGTCGTCGCCGCGCTCGCCGAAGCGGACGTGGTCGTCGCGATGCGCGAGCGGACGCCCTTCACCCGCGAACGCCTCGCCCGGCTGCCGAAGTTGCGGCTGCTCGTCACCACGGGCATGGCCAACGCGTCCATCGACCTCGAAGCCGCCCGCGAGATGGGCGTCACCGTGTGCGGCACGCAGAGCCCGGTATCGGCGACACCCGAGCTGACGTGGGGGCTGATCCTCTCGCTCGTACGGCAGATCCCCGCGGAGGCCGCGGGGATGCGCGCGGGGGAGTGGCAGCACACGGTGGGCGGGGACCTGGACGGGCGCGTCCTCGGGGTCGTCGGGCTCGGGCGGCTCGGCGCACGCGTCGCCGCGATCGGCCGTGCCTTCGGGATGCGCGTCCTCGCCTGGAGCGAGCACCTCGACCCCGAGCACGCCCGCTCCCTCGGCGCCGAGCCCGTCACCAAGCGGGAACTCTTCACCACGGCGGACGTCGTGACGGTGCACTACAAGCTGAGCCCGCGCTCTGCCGGGATCGTGGGCGCCGACGAACTCTCCTGGATGCGGCGCTCCGCGTATCTCGTCAACACCTCGCGCGGCCCGCTCGTCGACACGGCGGCGCTCGTCACCGCGCTCCAGGAGGGCCGTATCGCCGGTGCGGGCATCGACGTCTACGACATCGAGCCCCTGCCGCGGGACCACCCGCTGCGCACCGCGCCCCGCACGGTCCTCACCCCGCACATCGGCTACGTCACCGAAGGCACGTACGAGGTCTTCTACGCCCAGGCGGCCGAGGCCGTACGGGCCTGGGCCGAGGGGACGCCCGTGCGGGTGCTCGCGGGCTGAGGGGGACGCCCGTGCGGGTGCTCGCGGGCTGAGGGGGACGCCTGTACGGGTGCTCGCGGGCTGAGGCAGCGGTCAGCGCGGGCACCCGCGCGGTGCCCTGCGGCCGGGCAGGCGCGGGGGCGCGGGCCGGGGCGCGGGGGCGGGCGCCCGTTCCGGGAGCGCGGTGCCGGGGCGTGACCCGGGCGGACTGCCGTCCGGTGCCGCGGGGCCGTTCACGGCCGCTTGCGTCCGAGCGTGTCCCGTTCCACCAGGGCCGTGGCGCGGCCCGCGCCCGTCACGCGGTGCAGGGCGGCGCCGAAGCGCTCCTCCTGCTCCTCCAGGGCCGCGCGGGCCCGGACGTCGTTGGCGTAGCAGGTGCCGACGGGAAGGGCCACGGTCGGCGCGGTCGCCCCGGCGGCGTGGACGAGTTCGCGGTGCAGCCTGCCGAGCGGTTCGAGCAGCTCGGGGGCGAGGAGCCGGCGCAGCGCCGCCGGGCCGCCGAGGGCCCGCAGCGGCACGTCCTGCACGACGGCGACGAGCGCGCCGAAGGGCAGCAGCCGCACCATCGCGCCTTCGGGGTGCCCGGTCAGGTGCACATCGCCGCCGCAGCGGCGGACCGCGTAGACGTAGGTGGCCATGTCGGGGGCGGCGCTCATGAGGTCCTCCTCGGCGAAAGGGCGCGTGCGCTTTCGCCTCCCCACCCTGCCGAGCGCGCGGTGCCCCCGCCCGAGGTGGTGGACCGAACGAGGGCCGGGCACGCACCGTGACGGTGCCTGCCCGGCCGTCGAAGACGCCGCGTGACCCCTCGGTCGCGGCCGGTCGGCGACCTCACTCGCTCTCGGTCATCGCGGCCGCGAGCCGCAGGTAGGGGGCCGCTTCGGCGTCCCTGCCCTGGCGCTCAAGGGTGCGGCCGAGCAGGAGGGTCGCATAGGACTCGACGGGGTCGCGGTCGAGGATCGCCCGCAGCTCCGTCTCGGCGCGGCCCAGCTGCGCCGAGTGGTAGTAGGCGCGGGCGAGCAGCAGCCGCGCCGCGGTGTGCCCAGGGGCCTCGGCCACGAGTCCGCGCAGGATGCGCACGGCGGTCGTGTACTCCTTCGCCTCGAAGAACATCCCGGCCCGGTCCCAGCGGTCCGCGGGGGTGCCGAACTCGAAGTACGTGTCCTCCACCGGTGCCTCCCGTGCTGCGGCGACGGCCTGTCCGTCGGGCACCCTGTGCAACGGGGAGAGGTGGTTGAACATTCCACCAAGCGAAGAAAAGGTGAACGACACCGTATCGTTTCTTTACTTTCCCTTGGTAAGCTCGCCCGCGGTCCGATGGGCGGTGCGAAGGTGCACGGGAAAGGCGCGGTGATGGCGGTGGCGGGCGAGGTCAGGTCCGGCAGGCTCGGGCCCGGTCGCGCCGAGGAGCTGTACCACGCCGTCGTGGACCTGCTCACCGAGCAGGGGTACGGGGCGCTCACGATGGACGCGGTCGCCTCGCGCGTGCACATGAGCAAGGCCACTCTCTACCGGCAGTGGGGCGGCAAGGACGGGCTCGTGGCGAGCGCGCTGAAGCACTTCGTCACCCCCATCAGCCAGGACATCCCCGACACCGGAAGCCTGCGTGGGGACCTCGATGCCTTCGTCGACAGCTTCGACGACGAGGAGACCGCCCGCAGGGCCAGCCTCATGCGCGGCATCGGACAGGCCGCGCACGCGGACGCCGCGCTGGAGGCCGCCCTGCGCGAACTCATCGTCGAGCCCTGCCGCCGCTACTTCTCGCCGATGCTCCGCCGCGCGATGGCGCGCGGCGAACTCGCACCCGAGAACGCGGCGGTGGACTACGTGGTGCACATGATCCTCGGCGGCGTCCTGGCCCCGGAGCTCATGGAGGGCCGCATGGTGACGCAGGCGGGCCTGCGGCGGTACGTGCACGCGGTGGTGCTGCCCGCGCTCGGGGCGGCCTGAATCATGCCCACGGCCCGGGTGAAGGGCCGGTGGAAAGCGGGAGCGCCCCCGCGTGCCGTCCTGTTACGGTGGACGCAGGACTTGTCTCCCGTAAGGAGCGGAACAGTGGTGGGTGACGACGACATCTCCGGGTGATACCCGGCGTGTCAGGCCACCGGCAGGCGCACGAGGCGCCGCCGTCGTGGCCCCCTGAGCGTCCCCTTTCCCCCTCAGTGGTACGAGTCCGGATACCGCACGGCGTACCGGCCCCTCGTCCCGCGCGCACCCGTGAGGTCCGCCCTTCATGTCCGACGCCTACGTCGTCAGCTCCGCCCTGTCCTTCTCCTGGCCGGACGAGACCCCCGTCTTCGACCGGCTCTCCTTCACCGTGCCCGGCGGCCGTACCGGTCTCGTCGCGCCCAACGGCAGCGGCAAGAGCACGCTCCTGCGGCTCATCACCGGGGAACTCGCTCCCACCTCGGGCTCCGTGACGGTCAACGGCACCCTCGGCCACCTGCCCCAGACCCTCCCGCTCGCCACCGGTCCCACCGTCGCCGAGGTGCTCGGCGTGGCCGGGGTGATCGCCGCGATCGACGCGGTGGAGCGCGGTGACGTGGACGAGGAGCACTTCACCACCATCGGTGAGGACTGGGACATCGAGGAGCGCACCCGCGCCGAGCTGGACCGGCTCGGTCTCGGCCACCTCGCCCTTGACCAGGGCCTGGAGAGCCTGAGCGGCGGGCAGATCGTCACGCTCGGTCTCGCGGCACAGCTCATCGCCCGCCCCGACGTCCTCCTGCTCGACGAACCCACCAACAACCTCGACCTCGAAGCGCGCCACCGCCTCTACGGAGTCGTCGACGACTGGCGCGGCTGCCTGCTCGTCGTGAGCCACGATCGCGGGCTGCTCGACCGCATGGACCGGATCGCCGAGCTGGAGCGCGGCGAACTGCGGTACTACGGAGGCAACTTCGCCGCGTACGAGGAAGCGGTGAGCGCCGAGCGCGAGGTCGCGGAGAAGAACGTGCGCCACGCGGAGGCCGAACTCAAGCGCGAGAAGCGCGAGATGCAGCAGGCGCGCGAGCGCGCCGAGCGCAAGGCGAGCAACGCGGCGCGCACCATCAAGAACGCCGGGCTGCCCAAGATCCTCGCGGGCGCCCGGCAGCGCAAGGCCCAGGAATCGGCGGGCAAGGCGGGGAACACGCATGCCGACCGGCTCGGCGAGGCGCGGGCCAGGCTCGACGAGGCCGGGCGCGCGGTACGGGACGACACACGCCTCGTGCTCGACCTGCCGGGCACCGAGGTGCCTGCCGGGCGCACCCTCTTCGACGCCACGGGGCTGCGGCTGCGGGAGCTGTTCGCGGGCGAGGGCGTGGACCTGTCCGTGCGCGGCCCCGAGCGCATCGCGCTGACCGGGCCCAACGGGGCGGGGAAGTCCACGCTGCTGCGGATCATCACGGGGCAGCTCACGCCGGACGCGGGGGAGCTGCGCCGCGCGGACGGGCGGGTCGCGTACCTCTCGCAGCGGCTCGACCTCCTCGACCCCGCGCTGAGCGTCGCGGACAACCTCGCCGCCTTCGCGCCGACGATGCCGGAGGCGGACCGGATGAACCTGCTCGCGCGGTTCCTCTTCCGGGGCCAGGGCGCGCACCTGAAGGCCGGGGACCTCTCCGGCGGCGAACTCCTGCGCGCGACGCTCGCGTGCGTCCTGAGCGCCGAACCGGCCCCGCACCTGCTCCTGCTCGACGAACCCACCAACAACCTGGACCTCGTGAGCGTCGGCCAGCTGGAGAGTGCCCTGACCTCCTACCGCGGTGCCTTCCTCGTCGTCAGCCACGACGAGCGCTTCCTCACGGAGATCGGGGTCACGCGGTACCTGCGGCTCGCGAAGGGGGAGTTGCGCGAGGTAGCGGCCCCGGAAGCGGGGGAATGAGGAGGTGCGGTGGCCGGTCCCCTGACCGGTCACCGCACCCGTGACAGGCCGTCACCACTCCGCGAGCCGGTCCATCAGCCCCTCCGCGAGCGTCACGTCGGCGGTCAAAGGACGGTCCCTGGGATCGGCCGGAAGGGTGTCCAGAGCGAGCGCGAGGGCCCGTGCCGCCGGGGTCCCCGGTGCCGGTGCGCGCCCGCTCATCCGCAATGCCCGTACAGCGGCGACCAGTTCGCAGCCGAGCACGTGCCGCAGCAGCGGGGGGACCCGCAGCGACTGCGCGGCGGAGAGCGAGGCGAAGCCGGCCTGCTCCTCGACGCCGCGCGAGAGCACGACGTGGCCGAGGCTCGCCGGCTGGGCGAGGGCCTGCGTCTCTGCGACTGCCGCGGCCGCCGCGTACTCCAGGATCATGACGCCCGACGAAGCGCTCGCCGTGTCGCCGAGGAAGGGCCGCAGCCCTGTGAAGGCGGGCTCGCAGAGCGCGGCGAGGCGCGCGGCGGAGGAGCGGGCGACGGGCAGGAGTGCGAGGCGGAAGGAGTCGAGCGCGAGACCGAGCTGGCCCGCGTAGAAGTTGCCGTGGTGGTAGACGGCTCCGTCCCCCGCGCTGATCAGCGGGTTCTCGGCGGCGGCCGACAGCTCCACGGCGAGCACCGCGTCGAGCGTGTCGGCGGCGTCGTAGGCGGGGCCGAGCGTCTGGGGCAGGCAGCGGAAGGCGAAGGGGTCCTGGATACGGCCCGTGGGCGGCGCCGGTCGCGCGGGGAGCCCGAGCCAATCGCGTATCCGCGCCGAGGCGAGGAGCTGGCCCCGGTAGGGGCGCGCCGCGGCGACCGGGGCGGCGAAGGGCTCCGCCGAGCCGTCCACGGCGAGGAGCGAGAGCGCGGCGATCCCGTTGGCCGCCCGCAGGAGCGTGCGCGACTCCTCCAGGGCGAGGCACGCGCGCCCGACCGCGAGCGCGTTGGAGCTGATGAGGGCGAGCGCGTCGTTCGAGTCGAGTGGCATGGGGCGCGGCGGGGTGCCGCCCTCCCAGGCGCCCTCGCCGGTGAGGGCGAGGCCGAGCTGGGCGAGCGGGCCGAGGTCGCCGGTGCCGACGCCGCCGTAGGTGTGCAGGACGGGCGTGGCGCCGCCGCGCAGCGCCTCGGTGAGCGCGACGACGACACGCGGGTCGAGCCCCGCGCCCCCGGCGAGGAGCTGCTGCGCGCGCACGGTGAGCAGGGCACGTGCCTCGCGGGCGGGGACGCGGGGGCCGATCGCCCCGGCGTGGCTGCGCAGCAACCGCGCTCCGTGGTCCGCGTCGTGCACCTCGGCGGTGCGGTTGGCGCCCACACCCGTCGAACGCCCGTACACGCGGCCCGAGGCCGCCAGCTCGCGGGCCGCGTGCCAGGCGTGACGGGCGGGGGCCAGCTCGGCGGGCGTGAGCCGTGCGGGACGCGCTCCGTCCACGATGCGGACGACGTCGGCGGCGCGCGGCGCGAGCCCCTGCCCCGGCCCGCTCTCCTCCTCCGGGACCGGCTTCCGGCCGGTGAAGGGGAGGGGGCCGCATGGAGTGGCGGCGGGCGGCGCACCGCGGAACGGGGACACGGAGACGGGATTCTCAGCCATGACACGCGGCTTTCGGGCACGGGGGAACGAGGCGACCGGGGCGGCTGCGGAGTATCCACACCCGGCCGCCACCGACTCTGCACGAGGAACGGAGTCCGTATCAAGGGAGGTGGGAGAAGTTTTTGTGCATCTCTATTCAATAAGCGGTGTCTCGAATACGGTCATTCGCATCCCCAACGGCAGGCGAGGTGTTCCCTCCGATGACGAAGACGGCCGAACGCGCCACCACTCCCACCCCCCTCGCGCCCTCCCTGGACGAGGCGCCCCTGCGCCCCTTCCACCTCAGGGTCACGGCGACGACCTTCGGTGCCAACTTCTCCGACGGCTACGCGCTCGGCATGATCGGCGCCGTGCTCGCGACACTCACCGACGGCTGGCACCTCTCCGGTGTCTGGCAGGGCCTCCTCGGCGCCTCCGCGCTCATCGGCCTCTTCTTCGGTTCCCTCGTCCTCGGACGCGTCGGCGACCTCATCGGCCGTCAGCGCCTTTACGTGTGGAACTTCGTGCTCATCACGGCGGCCTCCGCGCTCCAGCTCTGGGCGGACGGCCCCGTCCTGCTCTTCGCGCTCCGCGTGCTCATCGGCTTCGGCCTCGGCGCCGACTACGCGGTCGGCCCCACGATGCTCTCCGAGTTCGTCCCGAGCCGGCTGCGCGGCGTCCTGCTCGGCGCGCTCACCGTGCTGTGGACGGTCGGCTACGTGGTGGCCGAGATCCTCGGCGCGGTGTGGGGCGGTGAGGAACACGCCGCGAAGGTGCTTCTCGCCACCGGCGCGCTGCCCGCGCTCCTCGTCCTGCTGCTCCGCATCGGCACCCCCGAGTCCCCGGCCTGGCTGCTGAGCCAGGGCCGCGCCGAGGAGGCCCGCGAGGTGGCGCGGCGTCACCTGCGCGCGGAGATCGGCCCGCAGGCCGAGAAGCCTCCCGTGCCGCGGGCGGCCTTCCGCGAGCTGTTCGCCCGGGGCCAGGCGGTCCGGACGTGGTTCGGCTTCGGCTTCTACAGCGCGCAGGTCCTGCCGTACTTCGCCATCTACACCTTCATGCCGGTCATCCTCGCGGCCATGAAGGTCTCCGACCCGGACGCGCAGAACATCACGCTGAGCCTCTTCCTGCTGCTCGGCGGTGTCGCCGGACTGTGGTTCGTGCAGCGGTGCGGGCGGCGCCCCTTCACGATCGTGACCTTCGGCGTGATGACGGTGGCCCTCGCCCTCATGGGGGCGCTCAGCCATGCGCCCGCCTGGGCGCTCATGACGCCCTTCCTGCTCTACACCTTCGTCATGGCGGGGGCGTCGAACATCACCCAGGTCTATCCGCCCGAGCTGTACCCGACGCACCTGCGCGCCACCGGCGTCGGATTCCTCAACGGCTCCAGCCGCATCGCCTCGGCCGCCGGCACCTTCGTGCTCCCGGTGAGCCTGGAGCACTTCGGGCTCAGCGTCTCCATGTACGGGCTCGCCGCCGTGCTCCTCGCCGGCATGGTTCTGTCCCTCCTCTGGGCCCCCGAGACGAAGGGCTCGGTCACGGCCGCCGCGCACTGAGCCCACCGAGTTCACGCCAGGCCTCGTACGCCCCGGTCCCCGCGCCCCCGTGCGCGGGGACCGGGGCGTTTCTTGTCCACATCGTGGATGGTGTGACGTTCGGTATACCAAGTCGGTCACGTCAGGGTGCGGCGTTGTGCGCTGCTTGCCCTCTCTTGGCCATTTTGACCAGGCAAGGTGTAGACGCGGGGAGGATGTTCAGAGGAAAAGGGGGCTTCCGTTATTCGGGGCTTGGTATACCGTTTCGCCTCAACGCGGATCGGATCGGTCCGTGAACCGCCCCCTGCTGTCCTGAAAGAGGTTCGGTTCCGTGCGTCGTATACCGGCCACTCTCGCGGTGCTCGCGCTCGCGACGGTCACCACCGCCTGCGGCACGCTCTCCCCTCCCGGCGAACAGTCCGTCGCCGAGGCCCGCCTCGTCGACGACCGCCCCGTCCGCGACGGCGGCACACTCACCATCGGGCTCAAGTCCGACCCCGACATGCTCGATCCGAGCCTCACGTCGACACTCGTCGCGCGCACCGTCTTCGCCTCGATGTGCGAACAGCTCTACGACGTCGACCAGCACAACAAGTTCGTCCCTCAGCTCGCCGACACGATGCCCGTGCTCACCGACGGCGGCAAGACCTTCACCTTCACCGTGCGCCGCGACGCACGCTTCAGCGACGGCACTCCGCTCGACGCCGCGGCCGTGAAGACCTCGCTCGACCGGCACCTGCACCTCAAGGGCTCGGGACGCGCCTCCGAGATCGACTCGGTCCGCGAGGTCACCACGCCCGGCAAGTACACGGTGCGGCTCCGCCTCAAGCACCCCGACACCCCGCTCCTCGGGCGTCTCGCCAACACCGCCGGGCTCATCATGTCGCCCACCGCGCTCAAGAAGTACGGCAAGAAGTTCGCCACGCACCCCTCGTGCGTCGGCCCCTTCAAGTACCACAAGCGCGTCATCGGCGACCGCATCGAACTGAAGAAGGACCCGCTCTACTACGACGCCGACAAGGTCCACCTCGACGGCGTGACCTACAAGACCATCACGGACGGCAACATCCGGATGGCCAACATCCGCTCGGGCGACGTGCAGATCGGCGACCAGATGGGCCCGGTCGAGGTCCGCTCCTCGCTCGGCGAGAAGGGCGTCCAACTCCTCAACACGCCCTCGCTCGGCTACATGGCGATGACCCTCAACGTCGGCAACACGCACGGCATCTCCGGCAAGCCGGGGACCGTGGACAGCCCCTTCGGGCGCGATGTGCGCGTCCGCGAGGCCCTCGACCTCTCGCTCGACCGCGACCTCATCAACACACTCGTCTTCCAGGGCATGTACGCCCCCGCCTGCGGCCCGGTCCCGCCCGGCACCCCGCTCAGCTCGCCGACGCCGTGCCCGAAGCGCGACATCCCGAAGGCGAAGCGGCTCCTCAAGGCGGCCGGGGTCACGACGCCCGTCCCGCTGGAACTCATGATCAACACGACGCCCGAGGACAACCGTCTCGGCCAGGTCATCCAGGCGATGGCCAAGGACGCGGGCTTCGACATCCGCCTGCGCCCCACCGAGTTCGCCACCGGGCTCAGCCGCACGCTCGCCGGTGACTTCCAGTCCCGTACCGGCGGCTGGGGCGGCCAGCCCGACCCGGCCGGGAACATCGACAGCCTCGTCGGTACCAGCGGCAGCAACAACCAGGGCAAGCTCTCCGACCCCACGATCGACCGCCTCATCGTCGAAGGCCGCTCCACGGCGGACACCGCGAAGCGGCGCGAGATCTACCGCAAGCTGACCGCCGCCATCAACAAGCAGCACAGCGTGCTCTACCTCTACCGCAACATCAGCTACGTGTCCGCGTCGACGGACGTGAGCGGCATCAAGCTCTCCGGTGACGGCCTCATCAAGGTCGAGGAAGCCGGCTACGTGAAGGGAAGCCGGTGAACCGCCTCCGCACCCTGCTCACCTCGTACCTCGCCCGCAGGCTCGGCATGTCGCTCGTGACGATGGTCCTCGTCTCGGTCGCCGTCTTCCTCGGCGTGCGCGCGATGCCGGGCGACACCGCCCAGGCCCTCGCGGGGGAGCAGACCTCGCCCGAGGTCCTCGCCTCCATCCGCCAGGAGTACGGCCTCGACGACAACATCGCCGTGCAGTACTGGAGGTACGTGACGCACGCCGTCACCGGCGACCTCGGCACCTCGGCCCGCACCGGGCTCCCCGTGCTCGACGCGATACGCGAAGCACTGCCCATCACCCTCGAACTCGCGGCACTCGCGCTGCTCCTCGCCGTCGTCGTCGGCATCGGCGCGGGCGTCCTCGCCGCCGTCCGCAAGGGCAAGCCCTCCGAGTGGCTCGCCAACGGCATCGCGCTGCTCGGCATGTCGGTGCCCTCCTTCTGGCTCGGCATCGTCCTCGTCCTCGCCTTCGCCATCGCGACCCCCGTCTTCGCCGCCTCCGGCTTCGTGCCCTTCGGCACCGACCCGCTGGAGAACCTGCGCCGCCTCGTGCTGCCCGCGATCGTCCTCGGCTCCGGACTCGCCGCCGTCGTGATGCGCCAGACCCGCGCCGCGATGCTCGACTCGCTCTCGGCCGACTACACCCGCACCGCCCGCGCCAAGGGACTGACCAGGCGGCAGGTGATCGGCGGGCACGCGCTGCGCAACTCGCTCGTCACCGTCGTCACCGTCCTCGGCCTGCAACTCGGACAGCTCATCTCCGGAGCCGTCGTCACCGAACAGGTCTTCGTCCTGCCCGGCTTCGGCAAGCTCACCATCGACGCGGTCTTCACCCGCGACTACGCGATGGTCCAGGGCGTCGTGCTCTTCACCTCGGCCGCCTACATCCTCGTCAACCTGCTCGTCGACTTCCTCTACTCCGTCGTCGACCCCCGTATCCGGCTCGGAGGTTCCCGATGACCACAGCCCCGACCACGGTGCGGGCCGTCCCCGCACCGCCCGCCACCCCGAGCGCCCCACGCCCCGGGCGCCTGCGCTCCGGCTGGAACCGGCTGCGCCGCAACCGGCTCGCCCTCACCGGCGCCGTCCTCGCGGCCCTCTTCGTCCTCGTCGCCCTCCTCAGCCACGTCATCGCCCCCTACGACCCGGCCAGGCCCGACTTCACCCGGGCCCTCGCCGAGCCGAGCTGGGCCCACTGGCTCGGCACCGACGACCTCGGCCGCGACCAGCTCTCGCGCGTCCTCGTCGGCGTCACCGCCTCCATGCAGGTCGGGGTGCTCGCCGTCGCGCTCGCCTTCGTCGTCGCCGTACCCCTCGGCCTCGTCGCCGGGTACTACGGGCGTGTCGCCGACTCCGTCGTCTCGCGGCTCACCGACACACTGCTCGCCTTCCCCTTCCTCGTCCTCGCCGTCGGACTCGCCGCGATCCTCGGCCCCTCGCTCAAGAACGCGACGATCGCCATCGGCATCTCGCAGATCCCCGCGATCATCCGCATCACGCGCGCCGAGACCCTGCGCCTCAAGAGCGCCGACTACGTGCAGGCGGCGATCGCCAACGGCGGCACCGACCGCGTGGTCCTCTTCCGGCACATCCTGCCCAACGCCTCCTCGGCGCTCATCGTCCAGGCCACGGTCGGCATCCCCTCCGCGATCATCGGCGAAGCGGTGCTCAGCTTCCTCGGCCTCGGCGTGCAACCGCCGTCGCCCTCGCTCGGCGTGATGCTCTCCTCGGCCCAGCCGTTCATCGCGCAGGCCCCCTGGATGGCCGTCTTCCCCGGCCTCGTCATCGTCCTCGCGACCCTCGCCTTCAACCTCCTCGGCGACGGAGTGCGCGACATCCTCGACCCCCGTGGAGGCTCCCGGTGACCGCAGCACCCACCGCGCCCGTCCCCGCGCCCACGCCCGTGCGGGAGGGCGAAGCGGTCCTCAGCGTCCGCGACCTCTCCGTCTCCTTCCGCGGCCACGACCGCACCGTGCACGCCGTCGACGGCCTCTCCTACGACGTCGCCCCGGGCGAAGTACTCGCCGTCGTCGGCGAGTCGGGCTGCGGCAAGTCCGTCACCTCGATGGCCGTCATGGGCCTGCTCCCGCCCACCGCGCACGTCACAGGATCGGTGCGCCTCGCCGGACAGGAACTGGTCGGGCTCTCCGAGAAGCGCCTCGCACGGCTGCGGGGCCAGGAGATGGCGATGATCTTCCAGGAGCCCATGACCTCGCTCAACCCGGTCCTCACCGTCGGCCGCCAGATCGGCGAAGTGCTCCGCAAGCACCAGGGCCTGGGCCGCCGTGAGGCACGCGAGCGCGCGATCGAACTCCTGGCCCTCGTCGGCATCCCCGCCCCCGCCAAGCGCGTGGACGAGTACCCGCACCAGCTCTCCGGCGGCATGCGCCAGCGCGTCATGATCGCCATCGCGGTGGCCTGCGACCCCGCCGTCCTCATCGCCGACGAACCCACCACCGCGCTCGACGTGACGGTGCAGGCCGGCATCCTCGACGTCCTGCGCAACCTGCGCGAACGCCTCGGCACCGCCATCGTCCTCATCACCCACGACCTCGGCGTCGTCGCCGACACCGCCGACCGCGTCCTCGTCATGTACGCGGGGCGCGCCGTCGAACAAGCCCCGGTCGACGAGCTGTACGAGCGGCCTGCCCACCCCTACACGCGCGGTCTCCTCGGCGCCGTCCTGCGCCCGGGACTGCGCGGAACGGACGGCAGGGCACGGCTCAACGAGATCCCCGGCATGGTCCCGGGCCTCGACGTGCAGCCCGACGCCTGCACCTTCGCCCCGCGCTGTGCCCTCGCCGACGACACCTGCACGGGCGGGCGCCCCGCCCTGCGCCTCATCGACGGCGCCCACCGGCTCGCCTGCCATCACCCGGCCCAGGCCGGTCCCCAGATCCCCGAGGGAGCCGCCCGATGACCTCCACCGAGCCCGTACTCGAAGTCCGCGGCCTCCAGCGGCACTTCACCGCCGCCAAGGGCACCGTCCGCGCCGTCGACGGCGTTTCGCTGACCATCGGCCCCGGCGAAGTCGTCGGCCTCGTCGGCGAGTCGGGCAGCGGCAAGTCCACCGTCGGACGCTGCGTCGTCCGCCTCGACCAGCCGACAGGCGGCACGGTACGCGTCAACGGCACCGACGTGACGAACCTGTCGCGGCGTGCCCTGCGGCCCCTGCGCAAGGACTTCCACCTCGTCTTCCAGGACCCCTCCTCCTCGCTCGACCCGCGCATGAGCGTGCGGCAGATCATCGCGGAGCCGCTGCGCCTGCACCGCCTCGCGGACCGCAAGGGCGCGGCCGAGAAGGCCGACGCGCTCCTCGCGCAGGTCGGGCTGCGGCCCGAACTCGGGGACCGGAGCCCGCACGAACTCTCCGGCGGCCAGCGCCAGCGCGTCTCGATCGCCCGCGCGCTCTCCGTCGACCCGAGCCTCCTCGTCGCCGACGAGCCGACGTCGGCGCTCGACGTGTCCGTGCAGGCCGCCGTGCTCAACCTGCTCGCCGACCTCCAGCGCGAGCGCGGCTTCGGCTGCCTCTTCATCACGCACGATCTCGCCGCCGTCGAGTACCTCGCCGATCGCATCGCGGTCATGTACCTCGGCCGGATCGTCGAACAGGCCCCGACCGCCGAGCTGTTCGCCGCGCCCAAGCACCCGTACACGCAGTCGCTCCTCTCGGCGGCCCCGGTGCCGGACCCCGAGGAGCAGCGCACGCGCGAGCGGATCGTGCTCGGCGGCGACCTGCCGAGCCCGCTCGACCCGCCCCCGGGCTGCCACTTCCACACCCGCTGCCCGCTCGCCACCGACCGCTGCCGTACCGAGTCGCCCGCCCTGCGCACCCTGCCGGGCACCACCCGAGAGGTCGCCTGCCACCTCGTCACGGACGACGGCACGGCGCCCGACGCGACCCGCGCGCGGGCCGCCGCCTGACCGCACAAGCCACCGCGCCCGTCCTCCCGCGCTGTCCGGGAGGGCGGGCGCGGTCGTCCGCGCGGGGGCGGGACGGCACGCGCGGGGTGTTCCCGTACGTGGGGGGCCTGCCCGTACGTACGTGGGGTGTCGTACCTGCCGACGGGCGCGCGTACGCCGGAAGCCGGTCACCGCGAGGGTGACCGGCTCCCGGCTACGTACGTGTGCGGTGTGCTCAGCCCACCAGCTCCAGGCCGTCGGCCACGACGCGTCCCGCGCGCAGGACCGTGCGGTCCTCGCCGCGGTCCATGACCGCCGAAGCGACCGTCTCGCCGCCGAGCAGCAGCAGGTCGGCCGGGTCGCCGACGGCGAGCCCCGGGCGGTCCGCCGTGGACGCGAGGCGCGGCACCGCGGGGTCGATGACAGTGGCGCCGCCCCACGTGGCGACGGCCATGCAGTGCTCGATCAGCTCGTCCTTGCGGTAGCGGTTCGTGAAGGCGAGCTGCCACGTACGGTCGAGCATGTCCGCGTTGCCGTACGGGGACCAGTAGTCGCGCTGTCCGTCCTCACCGAGCCCGACGCGCACCCCGGCCTCCGTGAGGCCCGCGAGCGGGAGGGCGTGCAGTTGCTGCGCCGGGGCGATCGTCGCCATCGAGATGTCCAGCTCGGCGAACTCCTCGGTCAGGCGCCGTGTCGTCGCCTCGTCCACCGCGCCCAGCTCGTAGGCGTGCGAGAGCGTCACCTTGCCCTGCATCCCGAGCGCGCGCACCCGCTCCAGGATCAGGTCGACGCTGAACACGCCGAGGTGGCCGGGCTCGTGCAGGTGGATGTCGACGGGCGCCCGGTGGCGCTCGGCGAGGCCGAAGACGATGTCGAGGTGCTTGACCGGGTCGCGGTCGAGCGTGCACGGGTCGATGCCGCCGACGACGGCGGCGCCCGAGGCGAGCGCCTGGTCCATCAGCTCGGGCACGCCCTTCTCGCGCAGCAGACCGGCCTGCGGGAAGGCCATGATCTCGACCTCGCAGCGCTCCTTGTGCGCCTCCTTCGCCGCGAGGACGCCCTCGAAGCGCTCCAGGCCGCTGTCCGCGTCGATCTGCGCGTAGCTGCGCACCCGCGTCGTGCCGCGCGCGATCATCAGGCCGAGCGCGTGGGTGGCGCGCTCGGCGACGCCGCCGTCCTCGCGCCAGTGGGCGCGGTCGTTCATGGTGAGGCCCCAGACCCCCGGGGTGCCGGTGTGCGGCCGGAAGGGCAGGCCGAGCCGGTTCGAGTCGAGGTGGCAGTGCACGTCGGAGAAGGACGGCAGGGCGAGCCGGCCGCGTCCCGCGACGACGTCGTCCGTGCCGGTGGCGCGGGACGGGTCGTGCGGGTGGAGCGCCGTTATCGCGCCGTCCGCGATCTCGATGTCCTGGGCGTCGCCGCCCCAGGGGCGGACGTTGCTGATGAGCATGGGGTCCTCGGGGTGTGAAGGTGGTGCGGGTGGTTCCCCCGTCCCGTGCGCAGGGGCGCGGGACGGGACGCTCACTCGGCCGGAAGGATGCGGGCGAGTGTGTCGAGAGAGGGGCGGCGGCCGCGTTCGATGTGCGCGTACGCGACGGCGCCGGCGAGGTCCGCGTTGCCCGCGCGGATGGCGGCGAGCAGATCGCGGTGCTCGGCGCACTGCACGGCGGGGTCGAGATTGCCGGTGAGGGTGAAGACCCACTGCATGAGGCCGAGCGAGGGCTGAAGGGCGGTCTGGAGGAGCCTGTTGCCCGTCATCGCGACGATGCCCGCGTGCAGGGCGGTGTTGGCGGCGGGGATCTCGGAGACGACCCCGCGCCGTGTCACGTCCTCCGCGTTCTCCATCAGTTCCCGCACCCGTCCCGCCGCGGGGCCCTCGGGGTCGGCCTCGGCGGCGCGCCGGGCGGCGAAGACCTCCAGGCTCAGGCGCAGGTCGAAGAGTTCGGTGACGTCGCGCAGCGAGAGCCGCCGTACGGAGGCGCCCCGGCGGGGCGAGAGCTCCACGAGCCCTTCGGCGGCGAGCCGCGTCAGCGCCTCGCGCACCGGGATGCGCGAGAAACCGAGGGCGTCGGAGAGTTCGCGCTCGCGCAGCCTGGCACCCGGCGGGTACGTACCGTCGAGCACCCGCGTGCGGATGGTGCGTTCGGCGTGCGCGACGTGCGAGTCGCCCGCGTCGGGCGGCGGCGTGCTCATGGCCTGCCCGGGGCGTGCCACCGACGGCGGGACCTGTGCATGGGACCTCCAGCCTCGCGGCCCGCCTCCAGGGCCGGCCGACACGCGATCAAGACGGCCGCGAGCCTAGCAGCCTGGCATACCAAAGCGGAATGCGTGCAGGGGTATTGCCCAGAAAACTGGCGATTTGCCGCGCACGGAATCCTTCTTCGGCATGGTGAAGGTATACCGATCGGGGTGCCTCCCGCAGGGTGACGCGTGTCCGCCATCGGTTGCGTACGCGGGGCGCCGCCGGGTGGCGCGGCGCGCGGCGCGGTACGGATCGCACGCGCGCACCTCAGCGTCCCCGATCGTCCACGAGCACCGCAGGGAGTACCGGATGGCCAACCAGTTCGAGATCGACGTCACCAGAATCCGCGAACAGGCGCGCAAGCACATGACGGAGGGGCCCGTCACCAAGACCTACGACGCCGACCGTGCGCGGATCATCGAGATCCTCAACGACGTCGTCGCGACCGAGGTGGTGTGCTTCCTGCGCTACTCGCAGAACGCCATCGCCGCCACCGGGATCGATCGCGCCCAGGTCGCCGCGCAGTTCCGTGAGCACGCGGGCGAGGAGTTGCAGCACGCGCTGCGCGCCGCCGAGCGCATCAGCCAGCTCGGCGCCCAGCCCGATCTGGACCCCGGGTCGCTCGTGAAGCGTTCGCAGACCGAGTACGTCACCGCCGAGGACCGCGATCTCCAGAAGATGCTGCGCGAGAACCTCGTCGCCGAACGGATCGTCATCACGACGTACCAGGAGATCATCCGGTGGGTGGGGGACGGCGATCCGACCACGCGCCGCCTCATGGAGTCGATCCTCGAAGAGGAGGAGGACCACGCCGACGACCTCAACGACCTGCTGGCCGGCTGAGCGGTCCTGTCACCACCCCCCCTTGTCGTCGCCTTGACGAGAAGGGGGGTGGTCGCGTACGTTCACTCCCAGGAACGAATCTCGTCAAATTGACGAGAAGTGAGGGAGGGGCGTCATGGCCGACATCAGCAAGCGTCTCGGCAGGCGGCACCTGCGCGGCACGTCGAGCGCCTGGGTACGCCACCACCGCGCGGGGAAGCTCGCCCACGAGGGCACGGGCCTCAGCTTCTGGTTCCGTCCGCTCACCGCCGCGCTCAGCGAGGTCCCCGTCGACGACCGCGAACTCGCCGTCACCATCCACGCCCGCACCGCCGACTTCCAGGACCTCGCGGTGCAGTCCACGCTGACCTACCGCATCGCCGACCCCGTCCGCGCGGCCGAGCGCATCGACTTCTCGCTCGACCCCGACACCGGTACGTGGCGCAGCGCCCCGCTCGACCAGCTCGCCGGGCTCCTGACCGAGACCGCCCAGCAGCACGCCGCCGAGGTCCTCGCCTCGACCCCGCTCGCCACCGCCCTCACCGAGGGCGTCGCCGCCGTGCACGCCCGCGTCACCGAAGGTCTCGCCGCGGAGCCCAGGCTGCCCGCGACCGGCGTCGAGGTCGTCGCCCTGCGCATCGTCGCGCTGCGCCCCGAGCCCGAGGTCGAACGCGCCCTGCGCACCCCCACCCGCGAGCGCGTCCAGCAGGAAGCCGACCGCGCCACGTACGAGCGCCGCGCCGTCGCGGTCGAACGCGAACGCGCCATCGCCGAGAACGAACTCGCGAGCAAGGTCGAACTCGCCCGCCGCGAGGAGCGACTTGTCGACCAGCGCGGCACCAACGCCCGCCGCGCCGCCGAGGAGGAGGCGGCGGCCGACGCCGTGCGCGCGGAGGCCGAGGCGGCCCGTACGGTGCGCCTCGCCGAGGCCGAGGCGACGCGCGCCAGGCGGCTCGCCGACGCGGAGGCGGAGGCCCTGCGCACGAGCGGCGAGGCCCGCGCCGCCGCGCGCGCCGCCTGGCTCCGCGTCCACGAGGACACCGCGCCCGCGACCCTGCACGCCCTGAGCATCGACCGCGCAGCCGAACAGCTGCCCCGCGTCGAACGCGTCACCGTCACGCCCGACACCGTCGCCGACCTCCTCGCCAAGCTCACCGGGCCGCGCTCGTGAGCCTCGCCCCCCGCGTCGTCCTCGTCCACCGCGTCAGCGAGTACGAGGAACTCCTCGCCCGCCACGGCACGCACGGCCAGGCGGCCTTCGTCCTCGGCGGTCGCGGCGACGACATCGACACGCTCGCCGCCCGCCACCGCGCGACCCGCGAGGCCCTCACCGCCATCGCCGCGCGCATCCCGCTCACCTGGCGCCAGGCCCGCGTCGAGCGCGCCGACCTCGACCGCTTCCTCTTCGCCCCCGAGGACATCGTCGTCGTCGCCGGGCAGGACGGCCTCGTCGCCAATGTCGCGCAGTACCTGCACGGCCAGCCCGTCGTCGGCATCGACACCGACCCCGGGCGCAACCCCGGCGTGCTCGTGCGCCACCGCCCGGCCGACGCCCCGGCGCTCCTGCGCGCCGCCGCGGGACCGCGCGTCACGACCGAGGACCTCACGATGGCCGAGGGCGTCACCGACGACGGGCGCACCCTCCTCGCGCTCAACGAGATCTACGTCGGCTCGGCGGGCCACCGCACCGCGCGCTACCGCCTGCGCCCCGGCGCGGAGGAGACCGAGGAGACGCAGGCCAGCTCGGGCGTCCTCGTGGGCACGGGGACGGGGGCGGGCGGCTGGCTGCGCTCGCTGTGGCACGAGCGCGGGGCCGCCCTGCCCCTGCCCGGCGCGACCGAGGACCGCCTTCTCTGGTACGTGCGCGAGGCATGGCCCTCCCCGGCCACCGGCGTCCAGCGCGTCGCGGGCCTCCTCGCGGAGCGCGCCCGCCTCACCGTCACCGTCGAGTCCGACCACCTCGTCGCCTTCGCGGACGGCATGGAGTCCGACGCGCTCGACCTGACGTGGGGCCAGCGCCTGCGGGCGGGGGTGAGCGAGCGGAGGCTGCGCCTCGTGGTGTGAGGGAGTACGGAGTCCGCGGGCACCCGTATGGCCGAAAGTCGTCCCCGCCGGTGGAATGCCGGGCCCGTGAGCGCTGTTGGTGGCCCACTGCCGGGACCCGCTCGGGTCGTCGGCTGTCGCACGCGTGGAGGACTCATGAGCAAGGCGGTTCGCTTCGACGAGTACGGCGGGACCGACGTCCTGGAGGTGCGGGACGTGCCGGTGCCGGTACCCGCGGCAGGCGAGGTCCTGGTGCGGGTGCGGGCGGCGGGGATCAACCCGGGTGAGGCGAAGATCCGCGAGGGGCAGGCGCACGAGCGGTGGCCGGCCACGTTTCCCTCGGGGCAGGGGAGCGACCTCGCGGGGGTCGTCGAGTCCACGGGCGGCGACGTGAGCGGGTTCGCGCCCGGCGACGAGGTCCTCGGCTACACCTACGCCCGCGCCGCGCAGGCCACGTACGCCACCGTGCCCGCCGGTCAGCTCGTGCCGAAGCCGCCGGAGCTGGCGTTCGACATCGCCGGTTCCCTCTTCATCGCCGGGACGACGGCGTACGCGGCGGTGCGGGCCGTCGCCCCCGGTGAGGGCGAGACGGTCGTCGTGGCGGGCGCTGCGGGCGGTGTCGGCGTCGTCGCCGTACAGCTCGCGCGGCGGCACGGCGCCCGCGTCATCGGCCTCGCGAGCGAGCGCCACCACGAGTGGCTGCGCGCGCACGGCGTCGAGCCCCTCGTGTACGGCGAGGGCGTCGCCGAGCGGATCAGGGAGACGGCCGGGCCGCGGGGAGTCGCCGCCTTCATCGATCTCGTGGGGGACGGCTACGTGGCACTCGCCCTCGATCTCGGCGTCGCCCCCGAACGTGTCGACACCGTCGTGGACTTCGCCGCCGCCGAGAAGTACGGCGTCCGCGCCGACGGCGGCATGGCGGCGGACGACGCCCCCACGATCTCCGCGCTCGCCGACCTCGTCGCACGCGGCGAGCTGGACATCCCGATCGCCGCGCGCTACCCGCTCGACGAGGTCCGCGCGGCGTACACCGAGCTGGGCCGGGGGCACACGCGCGGGAAGATCGTGCTCCTGCCCTGAGCGAAGCGGCCGCAAGCGTTCCGCCACCACCGAAGGGGGATATCCACGAGGGGAGTCGACCGGGAGAAGGGGCGGGGGAGATGGCGGCGTTCGCGGTGTCGGTGGTGGCGGTCCTGGTCTCCCTCGCCTCCCTCGGCATCGCCTACTCGTCGGGGCGGCGCGCCCGCATGCCGGTGCTCCAGTTCATGTGGGGCAACGGACCCGGCGGCGGGACGACCCGGCCGGTGTGGTGGCTCGTCAACGTGGGAACGGGCCCCGCCACCAACGTCGTGGTCGCCCAGGCGGAGCGCACCGCCCTCACTCGGGGCCTCAAGGGCGAGGAGTGGTTCAACCCCGTCCTCGTCGCTCCGGTCCCGGCCGGCGGACGGCTGCCGCTCAGCTGGCTCGACGCCCGCCAGGGCGGTCTCGGCGCGAGTTACACCGACGCGGAGAAGCACTTCTACACGACCAAGTGCGGCGACGACCTGTCGATGTTCTTCGTCGGTCTGCACCTGCCCCGCTGGCCCCTGCTGCGATTCAACGGCGGCAAGGTGGTGCGCACGTGGTGGCACGTCGCCGACGACCCGGCGCCGCGCTGGTCGGCCGCCGACGTGAGCCACGTGCGCCGACGCTGGTGGCTCCCGCACCGCTTCGGCATCAGCCGCCGCCTCGGCGGCTGGGCCGACCCGGTGCGCACCTACCGCGCGCAGTGAGGAGCGCGGTGCCCGTCCCTCAGCCCCGCGCCCCCTCCAGGAACGTGCCCAACTCCCGTGCCACCGCTTCCGGCTGGTCCAGCATGGCCAGTACGCCCGCGTCCGGGATCTCCGCGTAGCGGCCCACGGGGAGGAGGGCCGCGAGGCGTTTGCCGTGGGCGAGGGGCATGAGCTTGTTCTCCGGCGCCCACAGCACGAGCGTCTCGCCGGGGAAGTCGCGCAGCGCCTCGGTGTCCCTGATCAGGCGCGCCTTGTCGAGCGGCGCGGTGCAGTAGGCGGCGAGGTCGCGCCGTACCCCCGCTTCCCGCAGCAGCGGCTCCGTCCAGCCGCGCACGAGCGCGTCCGGCAGCGGGCGTTTCGTCATCGGGCCCAGCATGAGCGGCGAGTCGCGCAGCACACGGATGCGCAACTGCCGCGCGGCCAGCGCGAGTCCGCCGGGGACGCGGGACGCGAGCACGACCATGCGGCCCGGCAGCCCGGGCGGGAAGTTGTCGAACGCCTCGCAGGGCAGGACGACTTGCCGCGCCAGCCGCTCGTGGAGCCCGAGCGCGGTGAGGAAGAGCCCGCCGCCCCAGTCGGTGTGGACGAGCGTGACCCCCGTCAGGTCCAGCTTCTCCAGGAACTCGGCGAGCAGCCGCCCCATCCCGGCCATCCCGAGATCCGCTCCGGGGCGCATCGGCAGCCGGTGCGCTCCGAGCGGCAGCACCGGGCGCACGTACCGGAAGCCCTCGGGGAGCAGGGGCAGCACCCGGTCCCACAGCGTGTGGTCCATCAGCAGCCCGTGCAGCAGCACCACCGGCGGCCCCGAACCCGTCTCGTCGTACTCGATCTCCCCCGCGGACAAAGTGACGTGCCGCATGACGTTCTCCTCGGCTTCGCTTCGGCTGGCGCGCTAGAACGTTCTCTCCAGAAAGCTCGTTCTACCATGTCCGCATGAGAACGGACGAGCGCATCACGCGGGCTATGGGAGAACTTTTGCGCCGTCAGGGCTACGCGGCGACGGGCATCAACGCCCTCGCCCGCGCCGCCGAGGCGCCCACGGGCTCGCTCTACCACCACTTCAGGGGCGGGAAGCGGGAGATCGCTGCGGCGGCACTGCGGCAGACCGGCGCCGTCCACATCCAGTTGCTGCCCCTCCTGCTCGACCCGTACGAGGACCTCGCCGAGGGCATCGAAGCGGCCTTCGCGCAGGCGGGCGACGACATGCGCGGCACGGGCTGGCCCAACATGTGCCCGGTCGGCAGCGTGACCGCCGAGATCGCCGACGTGGAACCGGAGTTGCGCGAGGTATCGGCCGAGGTCATGCGGGACTGGATCGACAAGGGCACCGCCTACTTCACCGCGCGCGGACTCACCCCGCCGGCGGCCGCCGAGTTCACGCACGCGGTCCTCGCCGCGCTGGAAGGCGCCTTCGTCATGGCACGCGGCCTGCGCACCGAGGCCCCCTTCCACGCGGCGGGCCGCACGCTCGCCGCGCACGTCCGCACGCTGGCGCGGGAGGAGGGCGCGGGGGTACGGGAGGAGGACGCGGCAGTACGGGCGGAGGGCGCGGTGGCCGGGAGCTGAGCCGCGTCATCGCCTCCGCGCGGCCCGTCCCCTCACCCCTCCCCGGCCCGTACCAGTCCCGCCTCGTACGCCAGGATCACGAGCCGCACCCGGTCGCGCGCCCCCAGCTTCGTCAGGAGCCTGCCGACGTGCGCCTTCGCCGTCGCGGGGGTGATGAACAGGCGCGCGGCGATCTCCGCGTTGGACAGGCCGAGCCCCACGAGCGTCAGCACCTCCCGCTCGCGCGCCGTGACGCCCGGCAGGGGCAGCGCCGGCCGCTTCGGCGTACGGGCGAGGAACGCGGAGACGAGCCGGCGGGTCACGCCGGGTGCGAGGAGCGCCTCACCTGCCGCGACGACCTCGACGGCGTCGAGGATGCGGTCGAGGTCCATGTCCTTGACGACGAATCCGCTCGCCCCGGCCCGGAGCGCGGCGTGCACGTTCGCGTCGTCGTCGAAGGTCGTGAGGACGAGGACCTTCGGCGGCGTGCCGGGGGCACTCGTGATGCGGTGCGTCGCCTCCGCACCGTCCATCCCCGGCATCCGCAGGTCCATGACGACGAGGTCGGGCGCGAGCGCCGCCGCGAGCCGCACCGCCTCCGCCCCGTCGCCCGCCTCGCCGACGACGACCAGCCCGTTCCGCTCCTCGATGAGCACCCGCAGCCCGTGCCGCACGAGCGGCTGGTCATCGGTCAGCAGCACCCGTATCACTCCCGCACCACCGTCACCGTTCACTCCCGCCCCACCTCCACGGGCAGCCGCGCCACGACCTCGAACCCGCCCTCAGGGCGCGGCCCCGCGCGCAGTTCCCCGCCAAGCAGCGCGGCCCGCTCCCGCATTCCCGCGAGCCCGAACCCCACCGCCTGCCCGGCCCTCCTCGCCGGGCCCGCGTCCGTGATCTCCACACGCAGCGCCTGCGGCCCGAACGCCAGGCGCACTTGGCAGACCCTCGCCGTCGAGTGGCGCAGGACGTTCGTCAGCGCCTCCTGCACGATGCGGTACGCCGCCGAGTCGACGTCCCCGGGCAGCGCGCGCCGCCCCTCGCGCACCAGTTCGGCCCGCAGCCCGGCCGCACGCGTGCGGGCGAGGAGCGCCGGCAGCCCGGCAAGCGCCGGGGCGGGGCCCGGGTCCGTGTCGGTGCCCCGCAGCGCGCCGAGGACCCGGCGCAGGCCCGCGAGGGTCTCGCGGCTGTGCTCCTCGACGGCGGCGAGGGCGGAGCGCGCCTCCTCCGGGCGGCTCGTGAGGACCCGGCGCCCCACGCCGGCCTGGATCGCGATGACGCCGATGCTGTGCGCCACCATGTCGTGCAACTCCCGTGCGATGCGCAGTCGTTCGTCGACCACGGCCCGCTCGGTGGCGGCGGCGCGCAGCGCCTCGGCATGCGCCCGCCGCTCCCGCGCCGCGCGTCCGAGCACTCCCGCCGTGACCGTCACGAGGGCGAGGAAGGCCCCCGTGACCGGGAGCGACCCTGGCCGGTAGTACGTGGCGGCGCCGAGCTGGACGGCGAAGGAGACGAGGCCCGCGCCGAGCGTCCACACGGCCGGGGACCGGTGGGCGATCACGCACAGGAGGAGGGCGCAGCCCGCGCCGTGCACGCAGGCGAGCTGCCACGCCTGCGTGCCGGGCGAGGGGACCGGGCCGGGAAGCGACTTCATCGCGGAGTCCGCGCGCACGACGGTGGTGAAGGAGACCGCGAGCAGGACGGCGAGGGCGGCGCGGGGCCGCAGCACGGCGAGCGGCACGAGGAGGGCGCAGGCCGCCGCGACCGGAAGGAGCCGCAGGCCCGTCGCGTCCGGTCCGGCGACCGCCACGCACCACACGTCGAGCGCGGCGCAGGTGAGCGCGCAGAGCCACGCGAGGGCGAGCGCGAGTCGTGGCCGCGCGGTCGCGAGGCGCCGGAGAGCGGGAGCGGGCAGGGCGCCACGTAGCGCGGACGGAGCGGGCGGAGGGGACGGTGCGGGCGACGCGGCGCCGGGGCCCGCGAGCGCGGCACGTACGGACGGGGTCCTCATACGGCGCCATCGTAAGCGCGAGGAGCCCTCCCGGCAGCGGCCCACGGGCGTACGCCCGCAGGCGAACTCCTTCGCCGGAAGGGCTCCTACGGGCCGATGCCCGCCCAACGCCGCCCGGGGGAGCGTGGAATGGTGATCGAAGCGAGCGAACTCACCAGAATCCACGGCACCACGACCGTCGTCGACCACCTCTCCTTCACGGTCGTCCCCGGCGTTGTGACCGGCTTCCTCGGCCCGAACGGCGCGGGCAAGACCACGACCCTGCGCCTGATCCTCGGGCTCGACCGGCCCACGCGCGGCACCGTCACCGTCGGCGGACGCGCCTTCGCCACCCGGCCGCGCGGCCTGCGGCACGTCGGCGCGCTGCTCGACGCGGGTGATGCGCACGCCGGGCGCACAGGCCGTGCCCACCTGCGCGCCCTCGCCGCGAGCAACGGACTGCCGCCCGCACGGGTCGCCGCCGTGCTCGCCCGCGTGGGTCTCACGGCCGTCGCGGGGCGGCGTGTCGGGGCGTACTCGCTCGGGATGCGGCAGCGCCTCGGCATCGCCGCCGCGCTGCTCGGCGACCCGCCCGTCCTCCTCTTCGACGAACCGCTCAACGGGCTCGACCCCGAAGGGGTGCGCTGGGCACGAGACCTGTTCCGCTCCCTCGCCGCCGAGGGCCGCACCGTCCTCGTCTCCAGCCACCTCATGGGCGAGATGGAGGAGACAGCCGAAACGCTCGTCGTGATCGGTCGCGGCAGGCTGCTCGCCGCCGGGCCCCTGGCCGGGCTTGCCGCCCGAACCCCCGCGACCGTACGGGTCAGGACCCCCGAGCCCGACCGCCTCGCCGCACTGCTCGCGGCCGAGGGGGCGCGCCTGCGCCGCGAGCCCGACGGCACGTGCACCGTCACCGGTGCGGCGGCCGGGCGCCTCGGTGACCTCGCGCTGCGGCACCGTCTCGCGCTGCACGAACTCACGCCCCGTACCTGCTCCTTGGAGGAGACCTTCCTGCGCATCACCGCCGGCAGTGTCGAGTACGCGGCGGGTGAGCCCCGATGAACCGAGCACCCCGCGCGGAACGCGCCCGCTTCCGCGACCTCCTCGCCGCCGAGCGGATCAAGCTCCTCTCGCTCCGTTCCACCCCGGCGGTCCTTGCCGGAACCGCCCTCGTTGTCCTCGGTGTCAACGCCAACTCCGCACGCTCCAACGCCGATCGGCTCGCCGGGCAGGCATGGCCGGAGCCTTCCGGCACGTCCTTCGACGCGCTGCGCACGGCCTTCGTCGACCCGGCCTGGCAGCTCCTCGTGGTCGTCCTCGCCGTCCTCGGTGGCTCCACACTCTTCGGCGAGTACGCGAGTGGCCTGCTGCGCACGACCTTCGCCGCCGTCCCCGCGCGCGGCCACGTCGTCCTCGCGAAGGCCGCGCTGGTCACGGTGCTCGCGACGGTGCTCGGGGGCTTCGTCAGCGGTGCGTCGTTCTGGCTCACGCAGGCGCTGCTGCGCGACCACGGCGGGCGCGCGCTCGACGACCCGGGTGCCGCGCGCGCCGTCCTCGCGGGCGCGCTCATCGCCCCGGTGTGCGCGCTCATCGGCCTCGCGGTGGGCGCGACGGTCCGCCACACCGCCGGCTCCGTGGGCGCCGCCCTCGCCGTGCTCCTCCTGCTCCCCGCCCTCCTCCAGGGCGAACGCCACCGCTGGGTCGCTGAACTGGCCCACCTCCTGCCGCTCAACGCCTTCCGCCGACTCGTCACCGACCCATCCCACGAGGACACCCTCGGCCGGTACGTCTCCTCGGTCCCGGAGGCGTGGTGCGTGTACGGGGCCTGGGCGCTGGGGGCGGTGGTGCTCGCGGTGGGGATGGTGCGGAGACGGAGCGCGTGAGGAGAGGGGGGCGACGCGCGAGGTTTGGCGGCTCTTCGTCGTGGCAAGTGGTACGTGGTACCGTCGCGGCGGTACGCGGTACCGTCGCGTGGTGACGGAGCGCGGGCGAGAGCACGAAGGGGTGCGGGCATGAGCGGACGGACGGCGCGCGAGCGGCTGGCGCACGCCGCCTTCCAGTTGTTCGACGAGCAGGGCTACGAGGGCACCACCGTCGACGAGATCGCCGAGCGCGCGGGCGTGGGCCGCACCACTTTCTTCCGGCACTACCGGGCCAAGGAGGACGTGATCTTCCCCGATCACGACCGTCTCCTGGAACGGATCGCGAGCCGTCTCGCCACCTCGCGCACCGACACCGCGCTCACCGCGGTCTCGGAGGCGGTCCGGCTCGTCCTGCTGCACTACGTCGACGAGGGCGACGTCGCCCGGCATCGCTACCGCCTCACCAGCGGCGTGCCCGCGCTGCGCGATCGCGAGATCGCGAGCGTCGCCCGCTACCAGCGGCTCTTCAAGGAGTTCCTCGCCCGCTGGATGGGGGAAGCGCCGGGGGCCCCGCTGCGCGCCGAACTCATGGCGGCCTGCGTGGTGTCCGCGCACAACCACGTCCTGCGCCGCTGGCTGCGCGGCGAGGCCACCGACCCGATGGTCGAGGCCGACACCGCCCTGCGCGAAGTGCTCGCGCTCTTCTCCGGGCAGGCGGGCGAGGGGGAGACGCACGTCATCGCCTTCACCAGCCGCCACCCGCTCGACCATCTCCTCCCGGCCCTCCGGCGTCTGGCGACGACCGGGCAGCCCGTGCCGGGACACCCAACCCAGAAAGAGGAGGACCAGGCGTGAGCTTGAGGATCGTTGTCTGTGTGAAGTACGTGCCGGACGCGACGGGTGACCGGCGTTTCGCCGATGACCTGACGTTGGACCGTGAGGATGTGGACGGTCTGTTGTCGGAGTTGGACGAGTACGCGGTGGAGCAGGCGCTTCAGATCGCGGACGCGGCTGGTGACGCGGAGATCACGGTGTTGACGGTGGGTCCGGAGGACGCGAAGGACGCGTTGCGCAAGGCGTTGTCGATGGGTGCGGACAAGGGCATTCATGTCGAGGACGACGACTTGCACGGCACGGATGTGTTCGGCACGTCGCTGGTGCTGGCGAAGGCGGTCGAGAAGGCCGGGTTCGACCTGGTGGTGTGCGGGATGGCGTCGACGGACGGGACGATGGGTGTGCTTCCGGCGTTGCTCTCGGAGCGGCTGGGGGTTCCGCAGGTGACGTTGTTGTCCGAGGTGTCGGTCGAGGGCGGTGTGGTGAGGGGCCGTCGTGATGGTGACGCGGCGTCGGAGCTGCTGGAGGCGCAGCTCCCGGCGGTCGTGTCGGTGACGGACCAGTCGGGTGAGGCGCGGTATCCGTCGTTCAAGGGGATTATGGCGGCGAAGAAGAAGCCGGTGGAGTCCTGGGATCTGGAGGATCTTCAGGTCGAGGCGGGCGAGGTCGGTCTCGGGGGTTCGTGGTCGAGGGTGGAGGAGGCGGCGGCGCGTCCGGCGCGTTCGGCGGGGACGATCGTGACGGACGAGGGTGAGGGTGGCAAGCGGCTGGCCGAGTTCCTCGCGGGCCAGAAGTTCATCTGAGCCCTTCTGTTGAGCCCTTCTCGAAATCCCTCTCTCTGGCTGGAGCGTTGTCATGGCTGAAGTTGTTGTTTACGTCGATCACGTGGATGGCGCGGTGCGCAAGCCCACGTTGGAGTTGCTGACGCTGGCGCGTCGTCTGGGTGAGCCGGTCGCGGTCGCGCTGGGTGCGGGTGCCGGGCAGACGGCGGGTGTGCTGGGTGAGCATGGTGCGGCGCGGGTGCTGACGTCGGAGGCGGCGGAGTACGCGGACTACCTCGTCGTGCCGAAGGTGGACGCGCTCCAGGCCGCGGTGGAAGCGGTGTCTCCGGTGGCTGTGCTGGTGTCGTCCTCGGCTGAGGGCAAGGAGATCGCTGCCCGTCTCGCGCTGCGGATCGGTTCGGGTCTGATCACGGACGCGGTGGACGTCGAGGCGGGTGCGGATGGTCCGGTGGCGACGCAGTCGGTGTTCGCGGCGTCGTTCACGACGAAGTCGAGGGTGTCCCGGGGTATTCCGGTGATCACGGTGAAGCCGAACTCGGCGCCGGTGGAGGCGGTTGCGGCTGCTGGGGTGGTCGAGGAGCTGGTGGTGTCGTTCTCGGAGGCGGCGTCGGGGACGCGGGTGACGTCGCGGACGGCGCGTGAGTCGTCGGGGCGTCCGGAGCTGACGGAGGCGGCGATCGTGGTCTCGGGTGGTCGTGGGGTGAACGGTGCGGAGAACTTCGCCCTGATCGAGGCCCTGGCGGACTCCCTGGGCGCGGCGGTGGGTGCGTCGCGTGCGGCGGTGGACGCGGGTTGGTATCCGCACGCCAACCAGGTCGGTCAGACCGGTAAGACGGTGTCTCCGCAGTTGTATATCGCTTCGGGTATTTCGGGTGCGATTCAGCATCGTGCGGGGATGCAGACGTCGAAGACGATCGTGGCGATCAACAAGGATGAGGAGGCCCCGATCTTCGAGCTGGTGGATTACGGCGTGGTCGGTGATCTCTTCAACGTCGTGCCCCAGCTCACCGAAGAGGTCAACGCCCGCAAGGGCTGACACCTTCTCGCACGAGCGACCACGGCCCCGCGTCCCGCCCCCCCGGCGGACACGGGGCCGTCACCATGCCTCCCCCCGAAAGGGCGGGATGCGCCAAGACCGGCGCCCGATCCTTGTCCCCGCCGGGGGCTCCGCACGGTCCGCCCCGCTCGCAGACTTGCCGTACGCGGTGACGCGACGTGCCTGTTCAGCGGGCCCGTACCGTCGCCCCCCCGCCCCCGAGCCAAGGACGGCCCACCATGACCGAGCGCGTACTCACCCCTCGCAAGCGGGGTTTCCTCTTCCTCGACGCCCACCCCACGGGCTGCGCGCGCCTCGTCAGCGACATGTGGGACGCGTGCCCCGAGCCCGCGACGCAGCCACCGGCGGACGGAGGACCCGTCGCCCTCGTCATCGGGTCCTCCGCCGGATACGGGCTCGCGGCCACCCTCGCGGGGCTCAAGCGGGCCGGGATACGAGGCATCGCGGTGTCCTTCGAGAAGGGGCCCGGCGAGCGGCGTACCGCGACGGCCGGGTGGTACCGCACGGCCGCCACCGCCGCGCTCGCGCGCGAGGCCGGGCGCGACCTCGTGTTCCTCAACGGCGACGCGTTCTCCGACGCCGTGAAGGACGAGGTGGCGGACCTCGTCGAGCAGCGCTTCGGCGGCCGGCTCGACCACCTCGTCTACTCCGTTGCCGCGCCACGCCGTACGGACCCCGACACGGGCACCACATACGCCTCCGTCCTCAAGCCGATCGGGGCCCCGCACCGCACGAAGACCCTCGTCTTCGACGCGGACGGCACCGCCGACGTCCGCGAGGCGGTGACGGACCCGGCCGAGGGCGACGACATCGCGCGGACCGTCGCCGTCATGGGCGGCACGGACTGGGAGCGCTGGATCGACCGGCTCGGCGCGCGCGGACTGCTCGCCGAGGGCTTCACGACCGTCGCTCTCTCCTACCTCGGCTCGCCGCTCACCGCGGCGATCTACCGGCGGGGCACGATCGGCGCGGCCAAGGCCCACCTGGAGGCCACCGCGCGCACCCTGCACGAGCGCCTCGCGAAGACGGTCGCGGGCCGCGCGGTGACCTCCGTGAACGGCGCCGCCGTCACGCAGTCGTCCACGGCCGTCCCCGGCATCGCCCTCTACACGGGCCTGCTGCGCGGCGTGCTCGGCGAGCGGCTCGTCCCGCCGGTGCGGCAGCTCGCCGAGCTGTGGGACCGGCTCACCGGCGCGAGCCCGCTCGCCGTCGACGACGAAGGCCGCGTCCGCCTCGACGGCTGGGAACTCGCCGAGGACATCCAGGCGGCGGTCTCGGAACGCTGGGCGGCCGTCACCACGGAGACGGTGGAAGACCTCGCCGACATCGACTGGTTCCGCGCGGAGGTGTGCCGCCTGTACGGCTTCGCGGTGCCGGGCGTCGACTACGCGGCCCCCGTGGAGACGGAAGTGCCCTGGCCCGCGCGCCTTGCCCAAGGTGGTCGCTCCACGAGGGCGGGAGGCCGGCGGATGACGGAGTTCGACGAGAGCGAGCGGCTGATCCGGGCGGGGCGCGCAGAGGCGTACGCGGCGAGTTTCGCGAAGCTGTGCGCTTATCCGGTGGGGGAGTTGCTCGACGCGGCGGGTGTCGGTGCGGGTACGTATGTGCTCGACGTGGGCACGAGCCCGGGGACCGTCGCCGCGGCAGCACTCGCGCGCGGGGCGCGCGTGACGGCCGCTGACCCGGAGCCGAGCATGCTCGCGCTCGCGGCGCGGACCGCTCCCGAAGCGGCGACGCGGTCCGCGATGCTCCCTGAACTCCCCTTCGCGGACGGCGAATTCGACGCCGTCGTCGCCAACTTCGTACTGAACCACGTGGGCCGGCCGCGTGCCGCGCTCGCTGAACTGCGCCGCGTCGTACGGCCCGGTGGGCGCGTCGCCGTGACGGTCTGGGCGAAGCCTCCCGCGCCCGGTCAGGCGCTCCTCGGGCGCGCCCTCGCCGCGGGCGGCGCCGTCCGGCCCCCGCACCTCGCGACCGGACCCGACCCGGACGAGGACTTTCCCCGCGACGAAGCGGGACTCGCCGCGCTCCTCGCGGCGGCCGGGCTCGCGGACGCGGCCTGCGCGACCTTGCACGGGGACCACCGGGCGAGCCGCGAGGAGTGGTGGAGCGCGCCTGCGGCCGGGGTCGCGGGGAGCGGGCGCCTCTTCCGGGCGCAGACACCCGGCGTACAGGCCGCGATCAAGCGGCACTTCGACCTCTTCGGCGCCGAATTCACCGACCCGGACGGCCTGTTGCGGCTGCCGCACGCCGCGCTGCTCGCGTGGGGGCGGCGGTGAAGGGCGCGAGCGGCCTCGCACCCCGCCTGTTCGCCGCGCTCGGACGTTTCCACGACGCGCGCCCCTGGGACCACAACGCCCACTACCACCGCGCGATCCTGCGCCGCCTGCCCCGCCGCTTCGGGCCCGCGCTCGACGTCGGCTGCGGCAGCGGGGACCTCGCCCGGCTCCTCGCCGGGCGCGCGCAGTCGGTGACCGGGACCGACACGGACCCAGGGATCGTCGCGAAGGCGCGCGCGGCGACCCCGGAAGCGGTGCCGGTCGCCTTCACCACGGCGGACGCCCTCGACGCCGAGGCAGCCCCCGGCCCGTACGCCGCCGTGACCTGCGTCGCCGTGCTCCACCACCTGCCGCTCACCGAGACCCTGGCCTCGTTCCGCGCCAGGCTCGCCCCCGGCGGCACCCTCGTCGTCGTCGGGCTGTACCGGGAGGAGACCCGCGCGGACCGCGCCGTCAGCCTCCTCGCCGTCGTCGCCCACGCACTGGTCGCCTGGTGGAAGCACCCCCGGGGCGGGCGGGCCGCCCGCCCGGCCGCCATGACCGCGCGCACCCGTCCCGCGACCACGAGCCTCGCCGAGATCCGCCGCACCGCCGCACGCGAACTCCCCGGCGTGCGCGTGCGCAGGCGCCTGTTCTGGCGGTACGTGCTCGAGTGGCGGCGACCGTGAACCGGCCGCCCGCCACGGCGGCGACGCGCGTGCGCTACTGCCCCTCCACCACCGGGCTCAGCCCCCGCAGCGGCTCCCACCAGGCGCGGTGCGCCGCGTACCAGTGGATCGTCTCGCGCAGGCCCGTCGCGAGGTCCACGCGGGGGCGCCAGCCCAGCTCCGTGCGCAGCTTCGAGGAGTCGAGCAGGTAGCGGCGGTCGTGGCCGGGGCGGTCCGGGACGGTGCGCAACAGGGAGAGAGGGAGGCCGAGCGCGGTGAGGACGTGCTCCGCGAGGGCGCCGACGCTCAGTTCGGTGCCCGTGCCCACGTGGTACGTCTCGCCGATGCGGCCCGCGTGCAGCACGGCGGCGATCGCCCGGACGTGGTCACGCACGTGAATCCACTCGCGGCGGTTCTCGCGCGAGGCGTAGACCGGCAGGTCGAGCCCTTCGAGCGCGCGGGTCGCGAAGAGCGGGAGCACCTTCTCGGGGAACTGGTGCGAGCCGTAGTTGTTCGCCGAGTTCGTCAGCGTCACAGGGAGGCCGTACGTCTCGTAGTACGCGCGCACCGCGTGGTCGGCGCCCGCCTTGCTCGCGCTGTACGGCGTACGCGGCCGGTAGGGGGACTCCTCCGTGAACGCCGCTTCGGCGTCCAGCGCCAGATCCCCGTACACCTCGCACGTCGAGACGTGGTGGAAGCGCGCGACCCCGAGCCGCCTGCACGCCTCCAGGAGGGTCTGCGTGCCCAGCACGTTCGTGCGGAAGAAACGGTCGGGAGCGAGCACGGCGAGGCTGTTGTGCGACTCGGCGGCGAAGTTCACGACGACCTCGACGCGATGCGCGGCGAGGGTACGGGCCACGAACGGGCCGTCCGTGATGTCGCCCCGCACGAAGGTGATCCGCTCCGCGACGTCCGCGAGATTCGCGCGCACGCCCGCGTAGGTGAGCGCGTCGAAGGCGACGAGGGAGTCGTCCGGGTGTTTCTCCAGCCAGTAGCGGGTGAAGTGCGAGCCGATGAAACCGGCCGCACCGGTGACGAGCAGGGAGGTCATGCGCGGGCGCTCCTGGTGGGGGTCATGCGGAGGGGTTCCTGACGGGGCCTTGGGCGTTGCTGCGCACCTGGTACGGGACCGTGGTGCGCCGGTCGGGGTCGATCGCGAGCAGCCCGCCGGCCGGGGGCCTGGCACGCTGCGCGCAGTCGCGGCGCTCGCAGATCCGGCAGCCCAGGCCGATCGGGGTCGCGGCGCGCGGGTCGTCGAGCGCGATGCCCTCCGCGTACACGAGCCGGTGCGCGTGGCGCAGCTCGCAGCCGAGCGCCAGCGCGAACTCGGCGCGCGGCGCGTGGTGCCCGAGCCCGCCCCGTACGAGCGTGCGCGCGATCCAGAAGAACCGCTTGCCGTCCGGCATCTCGGCGACCTGGGTGAGGATGCGGCCGGGGGCCGAGAACGCCTCGTACACCGTCCACAGCGGGCACGTGCCGCCGAGCCGCGAGAAGTGGAAGGCCGTCGCCGACTGGCGCTTGGAGATGTTCCCCGCGCGGTCCACGCGCAGGAAGGAGAAGGGCACGCCCTGGCGGCCCTCGCGCTGGAGGGTGCTCAGGCGGTGGCACACCGTCTCGAAGCCGACGCCGAAGCGCGCCGACAGCAGCTCGATGTCGTAGCGCGTCTCCTCGGCCGCGCGGTGGAAGGTCCCGTACGGCATGAGGAGCGCCCCGGCGAAGTAGTTCGCGAGCCCGATCCGCGCGAGCGTCACCGAGGCCCGCGAGGTCAGGCGCGTCTCGCCGCTCGCGACCTCGTCGATCAGCCCGCCCTGTTCCAGCAGGGCCAGCTGCGTCGCGAGCTGGAAGGCGCGCTGGCCCTCGGTGAGCCACGGCGAGAGGAAGAGCCTGCGGCTCGCGGGGTCGAAACGGCGGGCGTCGACGATCCGCTCGGGCGCCGCCGACAGGACCCGGACGCCGTGGCGCGCGGCGAGGTGCGCGGTGAGCGGGTCGGCGCAGCGGCCGGGCGTGAGCCCGAGGAGGTCGGCGGTGTGCTCGGCCGCGGCGTCGATGGGCGCGAAGTGGTTGTGGTGCGCGTAGAAGAAGTCCCGCACCTCGTCGTGCGGCTCCCCGGCGGGCGGGGGCGGGGAGCCCGAGCCGCGGCCCGCGAGTACGGCGGCCTGCTCGGCCGCGTCCCGGTAGCGGCGGTGTACGGCGACGAGGGCACGCGCGAGGTCCGGGTGGTCGCGGACCGCCTCGGCGATCTCCTCGGGCGGGGGCGGGTCGATGCCGCTCGCCTCGTCCGCGAGCGCCGCGCGCAGGTCGGTCGTCAGGCGGGCCTCGTCGGCCACCGAGAAGTACTCCGCGCCGACCCCGAAGACCTCCTCCAGGCGCAGCAGCACAGGGACGGTCAGCGGGCGCGAGCCCTGCTCGATCTGGTTGGCGTAGCTCGTCGAGATGCCGAGCGCGCGGGCCATCTCGACCTGGTTGAGGCCCCGCTCGCGGCGCAGCCGGCGCAGCTTCGCGTGCGCGTACAGCTTGCCGTGCCTGCCGCCGGCCATGACCCGTACCTCCTCGCGTGCCGTACGCCCCCGCGCCCCGCCCCGCACCCCGTGCGCCCCCGTCCGGCGGAGAGACGCGTTCCTTGCGAAGAGCGGTTCCGCCACCGGTGGAAAGCCGCCGCCCCGGTGGCCCGGAAACGCTTGTGAATTTACCATTCGCAGATTTCGCAGAACCGGAACGCGGCGGCTGTACGGATTCCACATCCCTACGGACTGGTAACCGGCGGCCCCAGCGGGCAGGGTTGATGATCTCAGTTACGTTTCCGTCTTCGTGAGGAGTCCTGTGATCGAGCACCACGTCCGTGTGCACCCCAGTGCGGACCGCCTGCCCCGTGAGGACCAGCTGGCCTGGAAGCTCGCCACCGTCGCCACCGGCACCGTCGAGCCCGACCCGGAGAGCGCGGCGATGGCCGTCAACCGGGTCATCGACAACGCCTCGGTCGCGATGGCCTCGCTGGTGCGCCGCCCCGTCGCCGTCGCCAGGGCCCAGGCACTCGCGCACCGCGCGGGCACCCCGGGCACGGGGGCGAGGGTCTTCGGCGCGCAGGGCCGCTTCAGCCCCGAGTGGGCCGCGTGGGCCAACGGCACCGCGGTGCGCGAGCTGGACTTCCACGACACCTACCTCGCCGCCGACTACTCGCACCCCGGCGACAACATCCCGCCGATCCTCGCCGTCGCCCAGCACACCGGGCGCACCGGCGCCGACGTGCTCCGCGGCGTCGTCGCCGCGTACGAACTGCACGTCGCGCTCGTCAAGGGCATCTGCCTGCACGCGCACCGCATCGATCACGTCGCGCACCTCAGCGCGGCGACCGCGGGCGGCATCGGCGCGCTCCTGCGGCTGCCCACCGAGACCGTCTACCAGGCGATCCAGCAGGCCGTGCACACCACGACGGCGACCCGCCAGTCCCGCAAGGGCGAGATCTCCAGCTGGAAGGCGTACGCGCCCGCCTTCGCGGGCAAGGCCGCGATCGAGGCCGTCGACCGCGCGATGCGCGGCGAGACCTCGCCCTCGCCGATCTACGAGGGCGAGGACGGCTTCCTCGCCTGGATGCTGGACGGCCCCGACTCCGACTACACGGTCTGGCTGCCCGAGGCGGGCGAGGCCCGGCGCGGCATCCTCGACACGTACACCAAGGAGCACTCCGCGGAGTACCAGGCGCAGGCGCTCATCGACCTCGCCCGCCGCATGGGCGAGAAGATCCCGCTCGACCGCGTCGCCTCGATCGTGCTCCACACGAGCCACCACACGCACAACGTCATCGGCTCCGGCGCCAACGACCCGCAGAAGTACGACCCCGAGGCGAGCCGCGAAACGCTCGACCACTCGGTCCCGTACATCTTCGCCGTCGCGCTCCAGGACCGCGCCTGGCACCACGAGCGCTCCTACGCGCCCGAGCGCGCCGCGCGCCCCGACACGGTCGCGCTGTGGCAGAGGATCACCACGGTCGAGGACCCCGAGTGGACCCGCCGCTACCACGACCCCGACCCGCAGCAGCGCGCCTTCGGCGCCCGTGCCGTGGTCACCCTCGACGACGGGACCGTCATCGAGGACGAGCTGGGCGTCGCCGACGCGCACCCGGCGGGGGCCCGCCCCTTCGACCGCCCCGCCTATCAGGGCAAGTTCCGCACCCTCGCCGAGAACATCGTCACGCCCGAGGCGCAGGACCGCTTCCTCGGCGCCGCCGAGCACCTCGCCGAGCTGAGCGCGAGCGACCTCGACGGCCTCTTCCCCGAGGTCGACACCGAGGCCGTCGCCGCCTACGACGCGAAGCTGCCGAAGGGCGTCTTCTGATGCCCGGCGCCCGTCTTACCCGTACACCCCGTACGAAGCGGAAGGACCCGTCCTGATGCTGCACACCCGCACCACCCCGGCCCAGCGCCGCCGCGCCCTGCGCGAGCGGCTCGCGACGGGCCGCCTGCTCCAGATGCCGGGCGCGATCAACCCGCTCTCGGCGAAGCTCATCGAGGACACGGGCTTCGAGGCCGCGTACCTCTCGGGCGCGGTGCTCGCGGCCGACCTCGGGCTGCCGGACATCGGCCTGACGACGGTCACCGAGATCGCCGCGCGCGCCCAGCAGACCACGCGCGCCACCGACCTCCCCGTCCTCATCGACGCCGACACCGGCTTCGGCGAGCCGATGAACGCCGCGCGCACCGTCCAGCTCCTGGAGGACGCCGGGCTCGCCGGGCTCCACCTGGAGGACCAGGTCAACCCCAAGCGCTGCGGGCACCTCGACGGCAAGTCCGTCGTCGAGCGCGACACGATGAGCCGCCGTGTCCGCGCCGCCGTCGACGCGCGCCGCGACCCGGACTTCCTCCTCATGGCCCGCACCGACGCGCGCGCCATCGAGGGCCTGGACGCCGCGATCGACCGCGCCAAGGCGTACGTCGACGCGGGCGCCGACGCGATCTTCCCCGAAGCGCTCGCGAACGAGGCCGAGTTCGAGGCGTTCCGCAAGGCCGTGGACGTCCCCCTGCTCGCCAACATGACCGAGTTCGGCAAGGGCAGGCTGCTCACCGCGCGCACCCTCGAAGACCTCGGCTACAACATCGCGCTCTACCCCGTGACGTTCCTGCGGCTCGCGATGGGCGCGGTCGAGGACGGGCTGCGCACCGTCAAGGCGGAGGGCACGCAGGAATCGCTGCTGCCCAAGATGCAGACGCGCTCCCGGCTGTACGAACTCCTCGACTACGAGGCGTACGCGTCCTTCGACTCGGCGGTCTTCGACTTCACGCTCCCGCCGGACGCCTGAGCCCCCAGGCCCGCGCGGCCCGCCGTCCCGGGCGCCGGACACCCACCGGCGCCCGGGCCCCGGCCCCGTACCACCCCGTACGCACCCCGGCACCCGACATCCCTCCCGGAGGCACCACCCATGACCAGCACCCCGGAGATCCACCGCGGCCTCGCCGGCGTCTACGCCGACACCACCGAGATCTCCACCGTCATCCAGGAGACCAACTCCCTCACCTACCGCGGCTACGCGGTCCAGGACCTCGCGGAGCACCACTCCTTCGAGGCCGTCGCCTACCTGCTGTGGCACGGCGAACTGCCCGACGCCACGCAGCTCGCGGAGTTCGAGGCCGCCGAGCGCGCCCTGCGCCCCCTCAACCGCACCGAGTCCGAACTGCTCGCCCGGCTGCCCGAGACGTGTCACCCGATGGACGTCCTGCGCACCGCCGTGAGCCTCTTCGGCGCCGAGGACCCGCGCGAGGACGACAACAGCGAAGAGGCGAACCTCGCGAAGTCGCTCTCGCTCTTCGCGAAGCTCCCCACCGTCGTCGCTGCCCACCAGCGCCGCCGCCGGGGTCTCGACCCGATCGCCCCTGACCCGAAGCTCGGCTACGCCGAGAACTTCTTCCACATGTGCTTCGGCGAGGTACCGGACAAGGAGGTCGTGCGCTGCTTCGAGATCTCCCTCACGCTCTACGCCGAGCACAGCTTCAACGCCTCGACCTTCACCGCGCGCGTCATCACCTCGACGCTCTCGGACCTCTACAGCGCGGTCACCGGGGCGATCGGCGCGCTCAAGGGCCCCCTGCACGGCGGCGCCAACGAGGCCGTGATGGACATGCTCGACGAGGTGCGCGACCCGGCCGACGCCGCGCGCTGGCTCGACCAGGCGCTCGCCGAGAAGCGCAAGATCATGGGCTTCGGGCACCGCGTCTACAAGAACGGCGACTCCCGCGTCCCGATCATGCAGGGCGCGCTCGACCGCCTCGTCGCGCAGAGCGACAACCCCGAGGCCCCGCGCCTGGACAAGCTCCACGCGGCGCTGCGCGAGGCGATGTTCGAGCGCAAGCAGATCCACCCGAACCTGGACTACCCGGCCGGTCTCGCCTACCACCTCATGGGCTTCGACACCCCGGTCTTCACGCCCCTCTTCGTGATGAGCCGCGTCACCGGGTGGACCGCGCACATCATCGAGCAGCTCTCGCACAACTCGCTGATCCGCCCGCTCGCCTCCTACGACGGCGTGGCGCAGCGCGAGGTGCCCAAGGGCTGAGCGGCCCCCGCCGGGCGGTGACGGGGAGGTCCCGCCCGGCGGGTACGAGGCAGGGGCGGGGCGCCTTCACGGGCCCCGCCCCTGCCCGTGCCTCAGCCGTCCAGTTCACCCCGTACCGTGCGGGCGGCGGCGACCAGGTTCTCCAGTGAGGCCCTCGTCTCCGCCCACCCGCGCGTCTTCAGGCCGCAGTCGGGATTGACCCACAGGCGCCCGGCCGGGATCGCCTTGAGCCCCGTGCGCAGCAGTGTCGCGACCTCCTCGGCGCCGGGGACGCGCGGCGAGTGGATGTCGTAGACGCCGGGGCCCGCCTCGCGGGGGTAGCCGTGCGCGGCGAGTTCCCGCGCGACCGCCATGTGCGAGCGGGCCGCCTCCAGGCTGATGACGTCGGCGTCGAGGTCGTCGATGGCGTCCACGACGTCGCCGAACTCGGCGTAGCACATGTGCGTGTGCACCTGCGTGGCCGCTTCGACGCCGCTCGTCGTGAGCCGGAACGCCTCGGTGGCCCAGCCGAGATAGGCGCCGTGCGCCTCGGCGCGCAGCGGCAGCGTCTCGCGCAGCGCGGGCTCGTCGACCTGGATGACGCGCGTGCCCGCCGCCTCCAGGTCCCTCACCTCGTCCCTGAGGGCGAGCGCGACCTGCCGCGCCGTCTCGGCGAGCGGCTGGTCGTCCCGCACGAAGGACCAGGCGAGCATGGTCACGGGCCCGGTCAGCATGCCCTTGACCGGCTTCGCCGTGAGGGACTGCGCGTACGTCGTCCAGCGCATCGTCATCGGCGCCGGGCGCGAGACGTCGCCCGCGAGCACCGGCGGGCGCACGTACCGCGTCCCGTAGGACTGCACCCAGCCGTGGCGCGTGGCGAGGTACCCGGTGAGCTGTTCGGCGAAGTACTGGACCATGTCGTTGCGTTCGGGCTCGCCGTGCACGAGGACGTCGAGCCCGGTCTCCTCCTGGAAGGAGATCACCTGCCGGATCTCGTCCTCGATGCGCTTCTCGTACCCGGCCCTGTCGACGCGCCCCGCGCGCAGGTCCGCACGGGCCGCGCGGAGCGCGCCGGTCTGCGGGAAGGACCCGATCGTCGTGGTGGGCAGCGGCGGCAGGGCGAGGTGCGCGCGCTGGGCGGCGGCGCGTTCCTCGTACGGGGCCGAGCGGCGCGCGTCGGACCCGGTGACGGCCGCCGCGCGGGCGCGGACCGCCGGGTCACGGGTGAGCGGGGAGGCGGCGCGCGAGGCGAGCGCGGCGCGGTTGGCGGCGAGTCCGGGGGCGACCGCGTCCGTGCCGTGGGTCAGGGCCTTGGCGAGCGTCGCGAGTTCCGCGGTCTTCTGGCGGGCGAAGGCGAGCCAGCGCAGGACCTCCGGCTCGATGTCCTTCTCGCGCGCGGCGTCGAGCGGGACGTGGAGCAGCGAGCAGGAAGCGGCGACGTCCACGTGGTCCGCGAGACCGAGGAGGGTGCCGAGCGTCGCGAGGGCCTTCTCCAGGTCGCAGGTCCAGATGTTGCGCCCGTCCACGACCCCGGCGACGAGCCGCTTGCCGGGGAGGCCGCCCGCGGCGGCGAGCGCGTCGAGATTCGCGGCCGCCGCTCCCGTGAAGTCGAGCGCGAGCCCCTCCACAGGGGCCTGCGCGAGCACGGGCAGCGCGTCCCCGAGCCGGTCGAAATAGCTCGCGACGAGCAGTTCCGGGCGGTCGGAGCGGCCGCCGAGGAAGGCGTAGGCCCGTTCGGCGGCGGCGAGTTCGGCGGGGGTGCGGTCCTGGACGAGCGCGGGCTCGTCGAGCTGGACCCACTCCGCGCCGGCCGCGCGCAGGTCGGCGAGGACCTCCTCATACACGGGAAGGAGCCGGTCCAGGAGGCTCAGCGGAGCGAAGCCCGGCTCGGTGCCGGGCGCGGGCTTGGCGAGCAGCAGGTACGTGACCGGGCCGACGAGGACCGGCCGGGCGCGCAGCCCGAGCGCGAGCGCCTCGCGCAGCTCGCCGACCTGCTTCGCCGAGTCGGCGGCGAACACGGAGTCGGGGCTCAGCTCCGGTACGAGGTAGTGGTAGTTGGTGTCGAACCACTTCGTCATTTCCAGCGGCGCGACGCCCTGCGTGCCGCGCGCCATCGCGAAGTAGCCGTCGAGCGCGTCGGCGGCGAAGGCGGCGCGGTGGCGGGCGGGGACCGCGCCCACCATGACGCTCGTGTCGAGCACGTGGTCGTAGAGCGAGAAGTCGCCCGTGGGGACTTCGTCGGCCCCGTCCGAGGCGAGCTGTCGCCAGGCGGTGGCGCGCAGCTCACGTGCGGTGTCCTGGAGGCGCGCGGCGTCCACGCGGCCCTTCCAGTACCCCTCGACCGCCTTCTTCAGCTCCCGGCCGGGGCCCTGACGGGGGTAGCCGTACACGGTGGCGCGTGCTGCCGCGGCTGCGGACTTCGGTGTCACGGAGATCTCCTTCGCGAGATGAATCCCTGAGATCCCGGGTGTCCACGGGGTGCGAAGGAACGACGAAGCGGGCGGGACCTGTCGCGCTCCGCCCACTGTGCACGCCGACCCGCCCACGAGGTCACCGGGATGTCCGGGCGCGCTTCGGCACGCGCCCGGGCGACTGGCAGGTCTTCGGACTCGCGGGCACGCCCTCGTCGGAGGACACCTACTGGCCGTCGCTTCCCGGGTCCGTACGGACCCAGTGCGTATGACGGCGGTCGTTCCCGCTCACCGCTGCGGGGCAGTCCCGGATTCCCACCGGGTTCCCTCTTGCGACGCTCCCGCCTGGCGGGCGGGGCGAACCAGCTGCTGCGGGCAGTGTAGGGGGTGTGGGGGAGCGGGCGGCAGGGGTTTCAGGGAGTGGACCCTTCGGCAGCCGGCGTGGCGGTGACTTCGCGCGCCCGGGGCGCGGACTCCGCGGGGGCTCAGCCCTTCGCCGTGATCCCGGTCGTGTCGACCGGTTCGAGGATGCGGCGGCGGCACAGCAGGACGCGGCTCACCGGGTCGGTGGGATCGGGGTCGAGCCCAGGGCCGGGGAGCATGTCGACGTCGGTGGGCGCGGGGAACATGGCGCAGTGCGGGCACGTGCCCTGGGGGGTGAGCGGGGTGTCGCACGCCGCGTGCCGGAACTCGCGCAGCGGCCGGGAGCCGCCGAACTCGGTGCGGCCCCACACGCCGAGCCCGTACAGGACGAGCCACAGGCTCTCGCCGCGCGGCGTCAGCACGTATTCCTCGCGGGGCGGGGACTCCTGGTAACGGCGCTTGACGAGGATGCCGTCCCCGGTGAGGGACTGGAGGCGGGCGGCGAGGACGGCGCGCGGGACACCGAGGTGCACGAGGAAGTCGTTGTAGCGCCGTACCCCGTAGAAGGCGTCGCGGATGATCAGGATCGTCCACCGCTCGCCGATGATCTCCAGCGCGCGGGCGATGGAGCACTCCTGCCGCGCGTAGTCCTTGCCGAGAGCCATGCGGCCCACGATACCCGTTAGTCGGTTCGGTGAGCGAACCTACTGTGCTACGTTCGATCCGTTCAAGGTTCAGTTAATGAACTCATGGGGTGGCGGGCGGCGGCGACAAGCTCCCCCGCGCCCACAGGCCGGGAGGACGGGCATGGGGAGCGGTACGGACGAGACGACGAGGAAGGGACCCGTCCTCGGGGCACGGGAGCGCCCGCCCACCGGGGCCACGCACGTGACGGGACGGGGCGTCCTCGTCCTGACGACGGTCGCGACGATCCTCGCGATGATGAACTACACAGGTCCCCTCGTGACGGTCCCCGCCACCGTCGCGGACCTCGGGACGGGCGTCTCGGCGCAGTCGTGGCTGCTCAACGGCACCCCGCTGGGGCTCGCGGCCGTGCTGCTCGTGGCGGGATCGCTCGCGGACGACCTGGGGCGGCGGCGGATGTTCACGGTGGGCGTCGTGGCGCTCGGCGTGACGACGGGACTTGGGGCGCTCGCCCCTTCGACGGCGCTGTTCACCGTGGCGCGGGTCGCGCAGGGCGCGGCGAGCGCGGTGGTTCTCACGAGCAGCCTCGGCCTCATCGCCCACGCCTTCCCCGGCGGGGCGGCACGGGTCAGGGCCACCGGGGTGTGGGGCGCGGGGGTGAGCGCGGGCATCGCGCTGGGGCCGCTGCTCTTCGGCGCCTTCGGGCCGCTCGCGACGGCCTCGTGGGCCCGGGGGTTGCGCGGGGCCGAGTGGCGTGCGGGGTACGTGGTCCTCGCGGTCCTGATCCTGCTGATCGCCACGCTCCTGCGGGGGCGGCTCCCCGAGTGGCGCACGCCGCGCGCCGGGCGCCCCGACGTGACAGGGGCGGTGGTGCTCGGCGCCGCGGCGGTGGCGCTGCTCGCCGGGCTCACGTGGGGGCGGGACGGCTGGGGCGCGGTACGGGTGTGGGTGCTGCTCGGCGCGGCGCTCGTGCTCGCCGCGGTCTTCCTCGCCGTCGAGCGGCATGCCCCCGCGCCGCTGCTCGCGCCGGGGCTGCTGCGGCAGCGGCGCTTCCTCGGCGCGACGGCGGGCGGCCTGTTCACCGGGCTCGCGGTGCTCGGCTTCTTCAGCTACCTGCCCACCCTCATGCAACAGGCCCTCGGTATGGGCCCGTTCACGGTCTCGCTGCTCAGCGGGGTGTGGGCGGGTACGGCGCTCCTCGTCGCCCTCCAGGCGCGCCGCCTCACCGGGCGGGTCACCGCGCCGCGCCAACTGGCCGCCGGTTTCCTCCTGTCGGCCATCGGCGTCGCGACCCTGTGGAACGGTCTCGCCCCCGGCTCCACGTGGAAGGGCCTCGTCGTCGGCCTCGTCGTCGCGGGCGCGGGCAGCGGTCTCCTGAACGCGGCCCTGCCCCTCGTCTCGGTCGAGAGCGTGCCGCCCGCGCGCGCGGCGATGGGCTCGGGCGCCAACAACACGGCCCGTTACCTGGGCGCGTCGACCGGCGTGGCGCTCTCGGTCGCCGTCTCCACGACGGCCCACGCCGCCACCGTGCGCGAGGCCCTGGCGGAGGGCGCCAACCGCGCCTCACTGGTGTCGATCGCGCTGTCGGTGGTCGGGGCGGTCGTGGTGCTGGCGCTGGGCGGCGGAAGCCGCAAGGCGTGACGGCGGCCCCCGCGGGCCCGGTGTGCGCGTGCCCGCGTCGACGCGCACACCCGGGCAGGGGGCAGCGAGACCGCCGGGCGTCCGGGAGACTGGGGGCATGGATGAGGTCGAAGTCGTCGTCGCCCACTCCGCGCGCGCGACCCTGCGCGTGGGAGACGTGTTCCTGAAGGTGGACGGCGACCCGTCGCGCACGGACCGCGAGGTCGAGGCGATGCGCCTGGCGCCGGTCCCGACCCCGGAGGTCCTGTGGCGCAGGCCGCCCGTGCTCGCGCTGGCCGCGGTACGCGGGACGGCGCTCGCCCGCCTCGGGGAGCCGTCCACCGCGTCGCCCGCCGCGTGGGCGGCGGCCGGGGCTGCCGTCCGGCGGCTGCACGAAGCGCCGTTGCCGCCGTGGCGGGGGCGTGACGGCGAGGACCTGGCGGCCGAGCTGGACAAGGAGTGCGCGGCGCTCGTGTCCGGCGGGATGCTGCCCGCCGCGCTCGTCGCCCGGGGACGCGCCGTCGCCGAGGCCGTGTTCCGGCCGTGGACCCCGGTGTTCACGCACGGCGACCTACAGAGCGCGCACGTGTTCACCGAGGGCGACACCCTCACGGGTGTCATCGACTGGTCGGAGTCGGGCCCCGGTGACGCCCTGTGCGACCTCGCCGTCCTGACGTTCGGTCATGAGGAACACCTCGGCGACGTCGTGGCGGGTTACGGCGGTGACGTCGACGTCGCCGTGGTCCGCGCCTGGTGGTCGATGCGGAGCCTCCTCGCGGTGCGGTGGCTCGTCGCCCACGGCTTCGACCCGTACGCGCCCGGCTGCGAGGTCGACGTGCTGAGCGCGGGGGCGTGACACCGGGCGCGTGGCGTGCCGTGACGCCGGGCGCGTGGCGTGCCCTGCGGTGATGCCGGGCGGGTGGCGTGCCGGGGTCCGGGGCGGGTCCGCGGCGGGTCCGGGGCGGTACGGCGTCCGCGGCGCTCACCGCGCTCTCGGCACCACCACCGGCGCGCCGTCGCCCGGCGCGTGGAGGATGTCGGCGTCCAGGCCGTAGACCTCCTTGACCAACTCCTCGTCCACGACGGCGGCCGGGGCGCCCTCGGCCACGACACGGCCGTCCTTCATCGCGATCAGGAGGTCCGCGCTGCGGGCCGCCGCCGAGAGGTCGTGGAGGACCATGACGACCGTACGGCCCGCGGCGGCGACCTCGCGGACGAGGCGCAGGACGTCCACGACATGGCCCGGGTCGAGCGCCGAGGTCGGCTCGTCGAGCAGGACGAGCGGGGTGTCCTGGGCGAGGACCATCGCGAGCCAGCAGCGCTGGCGCTGGCCGCCCGAGAGCCGGTCGAGGCGCTCCCCTGCGAGATCGAGCGTCCCCGTCGCTTCGAGCGCGGTCCGCACCGCGTCCTCGTCGGCGCGCGACCACTGCCGCAGGAGCCCCTGGTGCGGGTGGCGTCCGTACCGTACGAGCCCCGCCACCGTCACCGCCTCGGGCGCGCGCGGGGACTGCGGGAGCAGCGCGACGCGCCGGGCCGCGCGGCGGCGGTCGAGCGCCCACAGGTCCGCTCCACCGGCGTGGACCGTACCGGCCTCGGCGGGGTGCAGGCGGGCGACCGCGCGCAACAGGGTCGATTTGCCGCAGCCGTTGGGCCCGACGATCGCGGCGACGTGCCCCGCGGGCACCGTGAGGCCGACGTCACGGACGACGGGGCGGCCCGGGTAGCCCGCGCGCAGGCCGCTGATCGCGAGGCCGGGGGGCCGCTCGGCGGTGGAGGCCGCGGCGGTCGTCTCGGCGGCGGCTCCGCTGGCCGCGTCGGGGGTCAGGGGGGCTGTCATGCGGGCGGTCACGCCTTTCCGGAGGTGCGGCCCCGGTCCTGGCGGAGCAGGACCCAGAGCAGGAAGGGGCCGCCGAGCACGCTCGTGACGACCCCGGCGGGTATTTCCACGGGCGCCACGACCCGGCCGAGCGCGTCGGCGGTCGCGACGAGCGAAGCCCCGGTGAGGGCGGCGCCCGTGACGGGCACGCGGGTCGGCCCGGCGAGCCGTGAGGCGAGCACGGGAGCGGCGAGTGCGACGAAGCCGATCGGCCCGCCGACCCCCACGGCGACCCCGGCGAGCCCCACCGCCACGCCGAGCGCGGCGGCGCGCACGCGGCGCGGGTCGGCACCGAGCGCGGTCGCCGTGTCGTCGTCGAAGCGCAGCAACTGGAGCCGGTGCCCCGCCGCGAGCGCGAGCGGGAGCAGCACGGCGAGGAGCACGAGGAGCGGGCCGCCCACCGCCCAGTCGCGGCCGTTGAGACTGCCCACGGTCCACAGGAACACGCCGCCCGCCGTCGCCTGGTTCTGGCGGGACATCACGAGGTCGCTCACCGCGCCGACGAACGTCGACACACCGATGCCCGTGACGAGCAGCCGGTACCCGGCGGCACCGGCGCCGCCCGCGCACAGCACGACGAGCGCGGCCGCAGCGGCCGCGCCGAGCGGCCCGAGCCACCAGGCGCCGAGCATCCCGGTCGTGGACCCGGCGACCGAGGCGACCACCGCGGCCGTCGCGCCCTCGTTGACCCCTACGAGGTCGGGCGTGGCGAGACGGTTGCCCGCGAGCGTCTGCGTGAGGCACCCGGCGACGCCCAGCGCGGCCCCGACGAGCAGCCCCACCACGATCCTGGGCAGCCGGAACTCCCGCACCACCATGACCCCCGCCGCGTCCCCCGTCCCGAAGAGTCCCCGCAGGCTCTCCCCGGCGCTCATCCCGGTCGAACTCGCGAGCACGGCGAGGCACACGACGCCGAGCAGCACGGGCCCGAGACACAGGGCGAGGAGGAGGGACCGGCGCGGGAACAGCCAGGAGAGCGCGCCGGTGCGGAGCACGGCGGAATCGGGCGGGGTGACGGAGGGCCGGGGAGGGGTGGCGGAGGGGCGGAGCGGCCGGGTGCCGGAGGCGCGGTGGGGCGAGGAACCGCCGTTCTCGCGGTCCGGCGGAGCCGCTTGTTCGTCCGTGGTCATGCGGCGCCCGCCGTCGACAGGCGCGGCGAGCGCGCGATCCAGACGAGCAGCGGGCCGCCGACGAAGGCGAGGAGCACGCTCACCGGGGTCTCCCAGGGCCGGATCACCAGCCGGGCCAGGAGGTCGGCGAAGAGCAGGACGTTCACGGCGAAGAGGGCCGACAGGACGAGCTGCGCGGCGAGCCGGGGACCCGTCAGGGCGCGGGCCGCGTACGGGGCGAGGAGACCGAGGAAGGCGATCGGGCCGGCCAGGGCCACCGCACAGCCGGTCAGGAGCGAGACGGCGGCGGCGACCGCGAGCCGTACGCGCCCCGGGTGGTGCCCGAGCGCACGCGCCGCGTCGTCGCCGAGCCCGAGCGCGGCGAGCGGCCGCGCGCACAGCAGCGCGCCCGCGAGGCCGAGCGCGGCGAGCGGGGCGAGCAGCGCCAGATCCCCGAGCCTCACCCCGGCGAGCGAGCCGATCGTCCAGTACCGGTACGTGTCGAAGGTCGACTGCGTGCCGAGCAGCACGTACGCCGTGAGCCCGTGGAACGTCGCGCCGAGCGCCGACCCCGTGAGGACGAGCCGCAGCGGCGAGCCCGCCGTGCGCCCGCTCGCCGCGAGCAGCAGCACGATCGCGCTCGCCACCGTGCCGCCGAGCAGGGCACACACCATGAGCCCGCCCGCCGAACCGACCCCGCCCCACGTGAGACCGAGGACGACGGCGAAGGCGGCCCCTGAATTGACGCCGAGAAGGCCCGTCTCGGCGAGCGGATTACGCGTCGCGGCCTGGAGCAGGCACCCCGAGACGCCGAGGCAGCACCCGACCACGAGCGCCGCGAGGGTGCGTGGCAGCCGTACGTCGTGCACGGCGAGCCGCACCTGCGCGTCGGCGCGCGCCACCGGGTCACCCGTGAGGTAGGCCCAGGCGCGGCCGGGGCCCGTCGAGCCCGTACCGAAGAGGAGCGACAGCACGCCGAGCGCGAGCACGAGGACGAGAAGCCCGGCCGCGCTCCACCGCACCACCGGCGCGCGGCCGGTGAGCGAGGCGGTGCGGCGGCCGGGGGGAGCCGGACGCCCTTGCATCATGAACATGAGGTTAGCCTAACCTAAGTAACGCGCCGTCCGGTGGGCGGTGCGACGGGCTGCCCGCTGCCCGAAAACACCCCGCACGCAGGGGGAACGGCGCCCTGCGCCCGTCCTGCCCCGCGACGGTTGTCCCTCGTCCTCGCTCCCACGGAGATCTCGTTCCATGTCACACCCTCCCTTCGCCCCCCGCTCCTCCACCCGCCGCACGACCGTGCTGGCGGCGCTGCTCGCCGGGGCGGGTCTGCTGACCGCGACCGCCTGTTCGGGCGACGACTCCTCCGACGCGGCCGGTACGGCGAAGGCGGACAGCGGCACCGTCAGCGTCACCGACGCGAGCGGCGCCGCGGTGAAGATCCCCGCCCACCCGCGACGCGTCGTCGTCCTCAGCGAGATGGACCTCGACTCCGCGCTCACCCTCGGCGTCGAACCGGTCGGTCTCACCGCCGCGCGCGGCCAGAAGGGAGCCCCCGGCTACCTCGCGGGCGAGGCCGCCGGCATCCCGCTCGTCGGCACCGTGACAGGGCCCGACATCGAGAAGGTCGTCGCCGCCAAGCCCGACGTCATCCTCGCCGGACAGCTCGCCGACACCCAGGTCCTCGCCCAGCTCAGAAAGGTCGCCCCCACCCTCGTCACGATCGGCGACGCCAAGGACTGGAAGTCCTCGCTCACCCTCACGGGCAAGGCGCTCGGCAGGAGCAACGAGGCGGAGAAGTTCCTCTCCGGGTACGACGAGAAGGTCGCCGCGCTCAAGAAGGACCTCGGCGGGCTCGCGGGGAGCGAGATCTCGGTCGCCCGGTACTCCGCCAAGGGCACCGCCGTCATGCAGCAGGGCGTCTTCGTCTCCGACGTCCTCAAGGACCTCGGCTTCACCCGCCCCGGCATCCAGGCGAAGCAGGGCGAGGGCCACTCCACGCCGATCAGCAACGAGAACCTCAAGGAGATCGACGGCGACTGGCTCTTCATCGGCACCCTCGACGCCACGAGCGAGTCCGGACTGCTCAAGCAGCTCCAGGCCGAGCCCGCCTACCGGGGCCTCAAGGCCGTCAAGGACACGCACGCGACCGTCGTCGACGGCTCCATGTGGACCAGCCTCGGCGGCGCCCGGGCCGCCGAATCCGTCCTCGCGGACATCCGGAAGGCGATGGTCAAGTGAGTTCCGCCGAGGGCGAGTTCGCAGGACGCACGGTCTTGGTCACCGGGGCGGCGCACGGCATCGGCGCCTCGGTCGTGGCGGCTTTCGTACGGGAGGGGGCGCGCGTCTTCGCGACCGACGCCGACGCGGAAGGGCTCAGCGCCCTCGCCGCCCGCCGCCCCGAAGCGGTCACCGCGCACCCGCTCGACGTCACCGACGCCGCGGCCACCGAAGCGGCCGTCGCCGCCGCGGAGGACACCCTCGGCCCTCTCGACGTCGTCGCGTGCGTCGCGGGCATCCTGCGCACGAGCCCCGTCACCGAACTCACCGACGCCGACTGGGCCGCGAGCCTCGCCGTCAACACGAGCGGCGTCTTCCACGTCACCCGCGCCGCCGCGCGCCGTATGACCCCGCGCGGCCGCGGCAGCCTCGTCACCGTCGCGTCCAACGCGGCGGGCGTCCCCCGCACGGGAATGGCCGCCTACGCCGCGTCGAAGGCCGCGACCGTGATGTACATGAAGTGCCTCGGCCTCGAACTCGCCCCGCACGGCATCCGCTGCAACACCGTCTCACCGGGTTCCACACTCACCGCCATGCAGCGCGCCCTGTGGGGCGAGGACCAGGAGGAGGGCGCCCGCCGCGTCCTCGAAGGCGACCCCACGGCTTTCCGCACCGGCATCCCCCTCGGCCGTATCGCCGAGCCCGCCGACATCGCGGACGCCGTCACCTTCCTCGCCTCGCGGCGCGCGCGCCACATCACGATGCACGACCTGTACGTGGACGGAGGCGCGACCCTGCGCGCGTGAGACGCGGACCCGCGCGCGGCGAAACGACCTCGCGCACCGAGGCGCGGCCCGTCCCGCCCCCGCGGGGCCCCACCCTCGTGGCACCCCCCACCCCCGCGGCACCCCCCACCCCCAGGAGGCACCCCCATGACCGTCCCGCTGCACGCACCCCTCAGCCGTCCCCGGGAAACCCCCGCCGTCACCCCCGCCGTCACCCCCGGCGAAGCCACGGCGCTGCTCGACGCCTACCGCCCGGGCGACCGCTTCCTCGCGACGCCAGGGCGCACCCTGCTCGGCACCGGAACCGCCGCCGAGATACCCCACGACCCCGCCGTCCCCGTCGGCGAACGCGTCCGCGGGGCGCTCGACGCGCGGCGCGCGGCCGGAGACCCCGCCCCCGTCGTCATCGGCTGCCTCCCCTTCCTGCCCGACGCGCCGCCCGCGCTCGCCGTCCCTGCCGCACTGCGCCGGGGCCCCGCGCTGCGGCACGACCCGCTCACCGCGCTCGAACCTCCCGCCCCCACCGCGCCCGGCGGCTGGGACCTGCACGAGGTCCCCTCGGCCGCGGCGTACGCGCGCGCCGTCGACGCGGCCGTCGAGCGGCTGCGGGCGGGCGAGTTCGCGAAGGTCGTCCTGGCCCGTACCCTCGAACTCACCGGGCGCTCCGCCCCCGAACTGCCCCTCATGCTCGGCCGTCTGGCCCGCCGCGACCCCCACGGCTACGCCTTCGCCGTGCCCAGCGGCCCGGGCCGTACGCTCCTCGGCGCGAGCCCCGAACTCCTCGTCGCCCGGCAGCACGGCCGCCTCGTCGCCAACCCCCTCGCCGGCTCGGCACCGCGCGGTGCCGACCTCGCGGAGGACGTACGCGCCGCCGCCGCGCTCCTGGACTCGCCGAAGGACCTCCACGAGCACGCCGTCGTCGTCGACGCCGTACGCGAGGCACTCGCCCCGTACTGCGCGCGCATCGACGTACCCGCGCGCCCCACCCTCGTCCGCACCGCCACGATGTGGCACCTGTCGACGACCGTCACAGGCGACCTCGCGTCCCCCGCGACGACCGCGCTCGACCTCGCCCAGGCCCTCCACCCCACCCCCGCCGTGTGCGGGACCCCCACCGCGACCGCGCGCGAGGTCATCGCGGCGAGCGAGCCCTTCGACCGCGGCGCCTACACCGGCATGGTCGGCTGGCAGGACGCGGACGGGGACGGCGAATGGGTCGTGACGCTGCGCTGCGCCGAGGCGGAGGGGGACACGCTGCGTCTCTTCGCCGGGGCCGGGGTCGTCGCCGCCTCGACGGGTGAGGCCGAGGCCGCAGAGACCGCCGCCAAGTTCCGTACCTTCCTCGACGCCGTCGGAGCAGCCCTGTGACCACCTCGTCCTCCCCCGCCCGCGCGAGCGCGCCGTGCGCCACCACGCCCGGTGTCGACTCGCCGACCTGGCCCGCCGCGACCGCCGCCCGCTACCGCGCCGCCGGGTACTGGCGCGGCGAGTCCTTCGGCGACATGCTCCGCGCCCGCGCCGCCGCACACCCCGGGCGCCTCGCGCTCGTCGACCCCGCGCCCGAGCGCCGCACCTGGACGTACGCGGAACTCGACGCCCGCGCGGACACGCTCGCCGCCGGTCTCGTCGGCCTCGGCATCCGCAAGGGCGACCGTGTCGTCGTCCAGCTCCCCAACATCGGCGAGTTCATCGAGACGGTCTTCGCGCTCTTCCGCGTCGGCGCCCTGCCCGTCTACGCGCTCCCCGCCCACCGCGAGCGCGAGATCGACCACTTCTGCGCGCTCAGCGAGGCCGTCGCCTACGTCGTCCCCGACCACCACGCGGGCTTCGACCACCGCGCGCTCGCCACCCGGATGCGTGCCCGGCACCCCGGGCTGCGCCACGTCCTCGTCGTGGGCGACCCCGGCGAGCACACCGCGCTGCGCCACGTCACGGGCGACCCCGCGGACCTCCCCCCGGGCCCCGACGCGAGCGAACTCGCCTTCCTCCAGCTCTCCGGCGGCACCACGGGTGTCCCCAAACTCATCCCGCGCACGCACGACGACTACGCCTACTCGCTGCGCGGCTCCAACGAGATCTGCGGTGTCGACGCCGACACGCGCTTCCTCGTCGTGCTCCCCGCCGCCCACAACTTCCCGATGAGCAGCCCCGGCTGGCTCGGCGTGCTGCTCGCCGGCGGCACCGTCGTGCTGTGCCCGGCGCCCGACCCGGGGACGGCGTTCCCGCTCGTCGCGCGGGAACGGATCACGATGACGGGCATGGTGCCGCCGCTCGCGCTCGTGTGGACCGAGGCGGCCGCCTCGACCCCGCACGACCTCACGAGCCTCGGCCTGGTCCTCGTCGGCGGCGCGAAGTTCGGCGAACAGGCGGCGCGGCGCCTCGAACCTGCGCTCGGCGCGCGCCTCACGCAGGTCTTCGGGATGGCGGAAGGGCTCGTCAACTACACGCGCCTGGACGACGACCCTAAGACCGTGCTCACGACCCAGGGCCGCCCCATCTCGCCCGACGACGAGATACGGGTCGTGGACGACGCCGGGCACGACGTCCCCGACGGCACGGTCGGTCACCTGCTCACCCGCGGCCCGTACACGATTCGCGGCTACTGGCGCGCGCCCGAGCACAACGCGCGCGTCTTCGACGCCGAGGGCTGGTACCGCACCGGCGACCTCGTACGGCGGCTGCCGAGCGGGCACCTCGTCGTCGAGGGCCGCGCGAAGGACCAGATCAACCGGGGCGGTGAGAAGTTCGCGCCCGAGGAGGTCGAGAACGTCCTCCTCGGCCACCCCGCCGTGCTCGACGCCTCCGTCATCGGCGTGCCCGACGACTACCTCGGCGAGCGTTCCCTCGCGTATGTCATCCCGCGCGCGGGCGCCGAGGTGCCACGGGCCGCCGAACTCAAGCGGTACGTAAGGGAATCGGGGCTCGCAGCGTTCAAGGTGCCCGACCGGCTCGCCTTCGTGGACACCTTCCCGCAGACGGGGATCGGAAAGGTGAGCAAGAACGGACAGCGGGCGGAGGCGGACGAGGGGCGGGGCTGAACAGCGCCCAGGACCCGATGCGAAGCCCCCCACCCGAAAGGCCCCCATGTCCCTCCCCACCGCCGTCACCTACCCCCACCCCACCCCCGCCGAGCTGCCCCCCAACCGCGTCGACTGGCGCCTCGACCCCGCGCGCGCCGCGCTCCTCGTGCACGACCTGCAACACCACTTCCTGCGCTGCTTCCCCGCGGGGACCGAACCCCTCACCGGCCTCATCGACCGCACCGCCCGGCTCATCGACGCCGCGCGCGCCGCCGGGATGCCCGTCGTCCACACCGCCCAGCGCGGTGGCCAGACCCCCGCGCAGCGCGGCCTCCAGCTCGACTTCTGGGGTCCCGGGGTCCCCGCCGACCCCGCCGCGCACGGCAGCCCCGAGCAGGTCGCCCCCGCCGGGGACGACATCCGCCTCACCAAGTGGAAGTACAGCGCCTTCGCCCGTACCGACCTGGAGGAACGCCTGCGTGCCGCCGGGCGCGACCAGCTCGTCGTCACCGGCGTCTACGCCCACATCGGCGTCCTCATGACGGCCGCCGACGCCTGGTCCAGGGACCTGCGCGCCTTCGTCGCGGCCGACGCCGTCGCCGACTTCTCGCGCGAGGACCACGACATGGCGCTGCGCTGGGCGGCGGGCCGCTGCGCCCGCGTCGTCCCCACCGCCGAACTGCTGAAGGAATTCTGATGCCGCACCCCACCCTCACGCCCGAAGCGATACGGGCCGACGTCGCCGACGCGCTCGGCGAGGACCCGGCCGACATCCCCCTCGACGAGAACCTTCTCGACCACGGCCTCGACTCCGTGCGCCTCATGAGCCTCCTGGAGGGCTGGCGACGCGAACACACAATCGACGTGGGCTTCGCCGACCTCGCCGAGACCCCCGTCATCGCCGTCTGGGCGGACCTCCTGGGGGCACGGTGACCCTCACGACCGCCGCCACGGCCACCGCCCCGCTCCCGCTCAGCGCCGCCCAGACCGGCATGTACTACGCCCAGGCGCTCGACCCCGCGAGCCCCGCCCAGAACACCGCCGAGTGCCTGGCGATCGACGGCCCCGTCGACCCGGAGGTCTTCCGCGCCGCGCTGCGCCGGGTCACGGCCGAGGCCGACAGCCTCCGCCTGCGGTTCACCGAGACCCCCGAAGGACCCCGGCAGCACCTCGCCCCCGAGGTCGAACCACCGCTGCTCGTACGGGATGTCCGCGACGAAGGCGGCGAGGAGGCGGCCCGCGCTCTGCTGCGCGCCGACCTCGCCGAGCCCTTCGACCTCGCCACCGGGCCGCTCTTCCGGCACGCCCTGCTCCGCGTCGGCGAGGAGCGCTGGCTGTGGTACCAGTGCGTGCACCACCTCGTCATGGACGGCTACGGCTACTCGCTCCTCGTCCGCCGCACCGCCGAGGTGTACTCGGCGCTCGCGGCCGGCGAGGAACCGCCCCCGCGCACCTTCGGCACCCTCGCCGAACTCCTCGCGCTCGACGAGGAGTACCGCACGGGACCCGACAGGGACACCGACCGCGCGTACTGGAACAACGCCTTCGCCGACCGCCCCGACGCCCCCCTCCTCGCCGGTCGCTCCGCGCTCCCCTCGCGCACCTTCCTGCGCCGCACCGCCCACCTCACGCCCGAGGACACACGGCGCCTGCGCGCCCTCGCCCGCGAGCTCAAGGCCACGTGGCCCGACGTCCTCCTCGCCGCGCAGGCGCTCCACGTCTCGCGCACCACCGCGCGCGAGGACGTCGTCCTCGGGCTGCCCCTCATGGGGCGGCTCGGCTCGGCGGCGCTGCGCGTCCCCGGCATGGTCATGAACATCGTGCCGCTGCGGCTGCGCGTCGACCCGGCCGAGAGCTTCGCGCGGCTCGTACGGCGTGTCGTGACCGGCGTGCGCGAGGCGCGCCGCCACCAGCGCTACCGGTACGAGGACCTGCGCCGCGACCTCGGGCTGCTCGGCGGGGGCCGCGCGCTGACCGGACCGCTCGTCAACGTCATGCCCTTCGACTACGGCGCGAGCTTCGCCGGGGCCCCCGCCCGCGCCGAGAACCTCTCGGCCGGTCCCGTCGACGACCTCAGCGTGCACATCTACGACCGCGCCGACGGGCGCGGACTGCGCATCGACCACGACGCCAACCCCGCCCTCCACGACGCGACCGCGCTCGCGGCCCACCAGGACCGCTTCCTCACCCTCCTGCACCGCCTCGCCACGAGCGACCCCGCGGCACCCACCGCACGGCACCCCCTCGCGACCGACGAAGAACTCCGGCTCGTCCTCGAAGAGTTCAACGCCACCGACCGCGCACTGCCGCCCACGACACTCATCGGCCCGATCGAGGCGCGGGCCGCGCACACCCCCGACGCGCCCGCTCTCGTCCTCGGTGACACCGTCCTCTCGTACGCGGAACTGACCGCGCGCGCCAACCGTCTGGCCCACCACCTCGTGCGCGTCGGCGCCCGCCCGGGTGCCACCGTCGCCGTCTCGCTCCCGCGCTCGCCGGAACTCGTCGTCGCCCTCCTCGCCGTACTCAAGACAGGCGCCGCCTACCTCCCGCTCGACCCCGACTACCCGGCCGAACGGCTGGAGTTCATGCTCGCCGACGCGGCCCCCGTGTGCGCGCTCACCGACACGGAGGGACGACTGTCCCAGGACGCCCCCGTCCCCGTACTGCCCCTCGACACGCTCGACACGCGGGCCCACCCCGCGTGCGACCCGCCCCGCGCCCTCACCCGGCGCCACCCCGCCTACGTCCTCTACACCTCGGGGTCGACGGGCCGCCCCAAGGGCGTCGTCGTGTCGCACGCCGCGATCGACAACCGGCTGCGGTGGATGCAGGGCACGTACCCGCTCGCGCCGGGCGACCGCGTGCTCCAGAAGACACCCTCCTCCTTCGACGTGTCCGTGTGGGAGTTCTTCTGGCCGCTGCGCGAAGGCGCGACCCTCGTCCTCGCCGAACCGGGGGCGCACAGGGACCCGCGCCGTATCGGTGAGCTGATCACCCAACACGCCATCAACGTCTGCCACTTCGTACCGTCGATGCTCCGGGCCTTCCTCGCCGACGGGGAACCCGCGCGGTGCCTGAGCCTGCGGGACGTCTTCGCGAGCGGCGAGGCGCTCTCGCGCGAGTCGGCCGACGCCTTCGCGCGTGTCCTGCCGGGGGCCCGCCTGCACAACCTGTACGGGCCGACCGAGGCGGCCGTCGACGTCACGCACCACACCTGTGTCCCGGGGGACACGGGACCCGTGCCGATCGGCCGCCCCGTGTGGAACACGCGCCTGTACGTACTCGACGCCGCCGGACAGCCCTGCCCGCCCGGAGTGCCCGGCGAACTCCACCTCGCGGGCCGCCAGGTGGCGGACGGCTACCTCGCGCGCCCCGAACTCACCGCGGAGCGCTTCCCCGTCGACCCCTTCGGGCCGCCCGGCACCCGCATGTACCGCACCGGCGACCTCGCGCAGTGGACGCCCCGGGGCGAGGTCCGCTACCTGGGCCGCACCGATCACCAGGTGAAGCTGCGCGGCCAGCGCATCGAACCCGGCGAGATCGAGGCCGCGTTGAGCGCCCAGCCCGGCGTCGAAGGGGCGTGCGCGCTCGTGCGCGAGGACACCCCGGGGGACCAGCGGCTCATCGGGTACGTGACGGGGGAGGCGGACCCGGCGGAACTCCGGGGCGCGCTCGCGCGCACGCTGCCCGCGCACATGGTGCCCGCCGCCGTCATCCGCCTCGACGCCTTCCCGCTCGGCCCGGCGGGCAAGCTCGACCGCAAGGCGCTGCCCGCCCCCGTCTTCACCGGCACGGGACGCGAACGCGCACCGGCGAGCGCGACGGAGGAGACCCTGGTCCGGCTCTTCCGCGAGGTCCTCGGCGTCCCCGGCGCCGGTCCCGACGACGCCTTCTTCGACCTCGGCGGCTCCTCGCTCCTCGCGGTGCGGCTCGTCGGGCGGATACGGGACGCGCTCGGCGTCGCACCGACACTCGGCAGCCTCTTCGAGTCCCCCACCCCCGCGGCGCTCGCCGCCCGCCTCACCGCCGAGGGACCCCTCGCGCACGCGGCGCTCTCCACGGTGCTCCCGCTGCGCACGAGCGGCGAGGGCCCCGCGCTCTTCGCGATCCACCCCGCGGGGGGACTCGCCTGGTGCTACGCGGCCCTCGCCACACTGCTCGGCCAGGAACAGCGCCTCTACGGCGTCCAGGCACGCGGTCTCGACGGGCCCGCCCCGCTCCCGGCGAGCCTGGAGGAGGAGGCCGCCGACTACGTACGCGAGATCCGCGCCCTCCAGCCCCACGGCCCGTACCGCCTCATCGGCTGGTCCGTCGGCGGCGTGCTCGCGCACACGGTCGCCACGCTCCTCCAGGAGGCGGGTGAGAAGGTCGACCTGCTCGCGCTCCTCGACGCCTTCCCCGCCGAGCAGTGGCGCGACAACCCGGCCCCCGAGGAGGGCGACGCGCTGACCGCCGTGCTCCGCATGGCGGGCTTCGCGCGCACGGGGGAACGCACGAGGGAGGACGTCATGGCGACGCTGGCGCGAGCGGGCAGCCCGCTCGCCGGTCTCGCCGACGACACCCTCGCCCGCATCGTCGACGTCGTCCCCAATCACGCCCGCCTGATGCGCGCCCACACCCACCTCCGCGCCTACGAAGGGGACGTCCTCTTCTTCACGGCGGCGACCCCGCGCGCCCAGCACTGGCTGCACCACACGGCCTGGCTGCCGCACGTGCGCGGCAGGATCGAGAACCACGATCTTCCGTGCACCCACCCGCAGTTGCTGACAGCGGGACCACTGGAGACGATCGCGCGGGTACTGCGGGGACGGCTGGAGGAGCTGGGCGACTGAGGAGCGCGGGCGGCGGGCCCGGACTAGCGCGAGGCGCCCGGCCCGGCTGCGGTCGCCGGTGCCGGGGCGCGTCCGCTCCCCGGCACCGGCAGCAACCGCGGGAGCCCCGCGGCCAGTTCCGCGCGCCAGCACAGGTAGTCGTGGCCGCCGTCGAACTCGTGGTACTCGGCGTCCGCGTACCCCGCCTGCGCGAGGGCGGCGCGCAGGCGGCGCGCCGCGGGGAGAGCGACCCACTCCTGGCGGCCGAAGGAGAGACGGAAGCGGACGGGGCGGTGTGGGGCGGAGGCGATCGCGCGCGTCAGCCACTCCGGCTCCGGGCCGTTGGGCCACCAGAAGGAGCCCGACTGGGCGAGGACGTTGCCGAAGCGGTGCGGGGCCGCCAGCGCGGCCCACGCGGCGGTGAGGCCGCCGAGGCTCTGGCCCGCGATCACCGTACGCGCCGGGTCGGGGGTGAGCGGCAGCCGGGCGGCCGCCCACGGGATCAGGTCCTCGGTGAGGAAGGCGAGGTACTCCGGGCGGCAGGTCAGCTCCGCCCACCGCGTGTCCGCGTCGACGGAATCCGGCAGGAGCGCGGCCACCGGCGGTACGCGCCCGGCCGCGATCAGCCCGTCGAGCAGCCCCGCGACGCCGAGTACGGGACCCCAGTGCTCCCCGTCGAGCAGGACGAGCAGGGGGATGCCGCTCGTCAGGTCGTTGTCCGGCGTCCCGGTCGCCGCCGGTGTGTAGAGCCAGACCCGCCGCGTACCGCCGAGGTGCGCGCTCGGCACCAGGTGCTCGCTCAGGGTGCCGCGCTCGGCCCCGGGGCACGGCAGCGACCACGCGTCCTGCGCCGGTGCCAGGGGCAGGGCCGCCCAGTGCAGCGGCTCGCCGCCCCAGCGGCGCGGCAGCGTACGGGGATTGTGGGGGTCGGTGCGGCGCCTGGTGCGCAGCCAGGCGGCGTACTCGGGCGCGTCCTGGTCCGGGCCCCCGCCCTCGTCGACCAGCAGGTCGTACGTACCCTGCCAGTCCGCGCCGAGGCGCAGGGTCACGTGCCACACGTCGGTGCCGGGGACCCGCTCCATGAGCGTGGCGCGCGGATCGCGGGGATCGGCGAGCTTATTGGGCACGGCCTGCACCGCGCGGGTACCCGGGCCCCCGCGCCACAGGAAGGTCACGGCCCTGTGCCCCGGATCGCCCTGCGGGTCGGGCCCCACGACGGGCGTGCCGCGCCGGGCCACCTCGCCCCAGAAATCCTCCGTCGCCGCCCCCGGCCCCGGCAGGGGCAGGGCCGCGCCGCCGACGCGGGGCACCGGAACGGGGCGCGGGGTGCGCGGTGGGTGCCGCAGCGCGCTGGGAGGGGGAGAGGCGAACATGGCGCTTCCTTTCGGTCCTGAGTGCGGAGGACCCGTAAAGATCGAACAAGCATAGTAAGGCGAACCTAAGTTCGCGAGCGCACCCGCATGGAGCGCCCTGGAGTGTGCCCTCAACTCGCCCCACTGGAAGGGGCGTTGAGGACTTTCTGTGTGAGAGGGGCCACGCCCCCGTCTTGATCGAACTTAGGTAAGCCTAAGCTAACCTTCAAGAGTGCGCCCCACTCCGGAGCGCCCTTCCCAGAGGAGACCCGCATGTCCGTTCTCGTCCCCCGGCTGCGCCGCGCCGCCGCCGTGACCGTCGCCTGCGCCGCCGGCGCCACGCTCTTCGCGACGGGCACGGCTCAGGCGCACACGGGCCACGCCCCCGCGCCGAAGACGCCGAAGACACCGAAGGCGCCGAAGACGGCCGTCGCGCCGCTCGCGGCCGGCCTCTACCAGTCCGCGTACTCCGAGCGGAACCACGTCCTGTGGGCCACGACCGCCGTGGGCCGGCCCCCCCGTCACGGAGTCGGCGCTGCTCAAGGTCGACCCGGTGACCCTCGCGGTCAAGGCCACCTACGAGCCGCCCGTCACCGACGCCGGCACCGGCGCCCGCCAGGCCGTCTACGGGGTCGCCGTGGACGACGAGCACAACACCGTGTGGACCACCAACACCCGCGACAACTCCGTCTCGGCCTACAGCCAGCGCACCGGCGAACTCCTCGCGACCGTCGACGACGTGGCCCACGCCCGCGAGATCGTCGTGGACGAGGCGCACAACACCGTGTGGGCCAGCGGCAACGCCGCCGGCACCCTCGTGGGCATCGATACCAAGACGTTCAAGGAGAAGAAGCGCGTCACCGTCGAGGGCGCGGGCCCGGCCGGGCTCGCCGTCAACGAGCGCACCGGCGCCCTGTACGCGACGGACCTCAGCAACGACCGCATCATCGAGGTCGATCGCGGCTCCGCGAAGCCCCGTTTCATCCCCGTGGGCGAGGGACCGATCTCGGTGAGCCTGTCCAAGGACGGCCGCACCGCGTACACCGCCAACCAGACCGGCGGCGACGTCTCCGTGGTCGACCTGCGCAAGGGCGCGGTGACCACCTCCGTACCGACCGGCGACGGCCCCCTCTCGGTCGCCACCGACACCCGCACGGGCCACGTCCTCGTCGCCAACCGCACCGCGGCGACGGTCTCGGTCGTGAACCCCCGCCAGGGCAAGGTCGTCGACACCGTCGCGGTCAACGCCAACCCCAACCACGTCGAGATCAAGGGCGGTTACGCCTACGTCGTCGACAAGTCCGGCGCCGCGGACGGCAAGGACACGCTCACCCGCATCCGCCTCGGCCGCTGAGGCCGGGCCGAAGTGCCCCGGCCGCTCCCCGGGGCACTTCGGCGGCCCGGCCCCTCCCCGCCGGATACGGCGCCGCGTACTCCAGCGGGCGCCGAAGGGGCGACGCGGACGTCGAGCGGCGGGCGCCGCTCCCGCGCGCACCCGCGGGTTCGCCGCGACACCGCCGACCACGACGAGCGTGCCCACGCCGTACCTCCGCGCGGGCGGCGACCGCCTTGCGCGTCAGCGTGTCCGCGACAGCCTCCTGAAGCGCCGCCGCGCTGTCGGCGACAGCCTCCTGAAGCGCCGCCGCGCCGTCGGCGACAGGAAGCACCCCGCCCGCGTGCCGCCCGGCCCGGCGCGCTGCCGCCGTCGTGAGCCCCGGGAACGAGAAGTCCTACCCGTCCGGCAGCGGCCGGAGGAACACCACCGCGCCCGGAGCGCCCCCGCGCGCCGCGCGGTCGATCGCGGGACCGCCCGGGTACGGCGGCCCGAAGACCCGCGCGACCTCGTCGAAGCACTCGCCCGCCGCGTCGTCGAGGGTGTCCCCGAGGTGTGTGACCGGCTCGCGCGCCAGGTCCCGTACGAGCAGCAGCGAGGTGTGCCCGCCCGAGACGGTCAGCACGACACAGGGCGAGGGCAGCGGTCCGTGCGCCAGCGTGTCCGCCGCGACGTGCCCCGCGAGGTGGCGCACCCCGTACAGCGGCACGCCGAGCCCGTACGCCCACGCATGACGTGTTGTGGCGCGCAGTGTGCGACAAGCCCACGACCCGGCACGCCCCCGCAGGTCACACCCCCGTAGGCTGGGCGGGCACCCGCCCCGACCCGAGCCCGAGGACCCCGCACGTGACCGCAGCGCCCGCCCCCACCCCGCAGGACGCCGCCGACACGCCCGTCACCGTCGTCGGCATCGGCGCCGAGGGCTGGCCCGGCGTCCCCGAGGCGTCCCGCGCCGTCCTGCGCGCGGCCGACGTGGTCTTCGGCGGGCCGCGCCAACTCGCCCTGCTGCCCTCCGAGTGCGCCGCCGCGCGCGTCGCCTGGCCCTCGCCGCTGCGCCCCGCGCTGCCCGGGCTGCTCGCCGCGCACGCGGGCCGTGCGCGCGTCGTCCTCGCGAGCGGCGACCCGATGTTCTACGGGATCGGCCGCACCCTCACCGAACTCCTCGGCCCCGAGGCCGTCCGCGTCCTGCCGCACCCCTCCTCCGTCGCCTACGCGTGCGCCCGGCTCGGCTGGGCCCGCGAGGACGTGGACGTCGTCTCCGTCGTGGGCCGCCCCCTCGCCCGTATCGCCGCCGTGCTCCACCCCCGCCGCCGCCTCCTCGTCCTCGGCGCGGGACCCGGCACCCCCGCCGAGGTCGCCGCGCTGCTGCGCGCGCGCGGCTTCGGGCCCAGCCGGATGCGGGTGCTCGAACAACTCGGCGGACCCCGGGAACGCACGAGCCCCGAGGCCCCCGCCGAGGAGTGGGACGCGCCGCCCGCCGACCCCCTGCACATCGTCGCCGTCGAGTGCCGCCGTGCGCCCGGCGCCGCGCGCGTCGGGGCCGTGCCGGGGCTGCCCGACGAGGCCTACGCGCATGACGGGCAGCTCACCAAGCGCTACCCGCGCGCCGTGACCCTGGCCGCCCTCGCGCCCGCGCCCGGCGAAGTGCTCTGGGACGTCGGCGGCGGCTCGGGATCGATCGCGATCGAGTGGTTGCGCACGCACCCCTCCTGCCGCGCGTTCAGCGTCGAGCGCGACCCCGTGCGTGCCGCGCGCATCACCGAGAACGCGGACCGCCTCGGCGTCCCCGGGCTCCGCGTCGTCACCGGGGCGGCACCCGCCGCGCTCACCGGACTGCCCACGCCCGACGCCGTGTTCATCGGCGGCGGACTCACCGCGCCGGGCCTGCTCGACGCCTGCTGGGCGGCGCTGCCCGCGGGCGGCAGACTCGTGGCGAACACGGTGACGCTGGAGTCCGAGGCCGTGCTGAGCGCGGCGCGCAAGCGCTACGGGGGCGAGCTGGTGCGGCTCTCGGTCGCGCACGCCGTGCCTGTCGGCGGCTTCACGGGCTGGCGCCAGGCCATGCCGCTGACGCAGTGGCTCGTGGAAAAGACTGTGATCGGAGCTGACACGCCATGACCGTGTACTTCATCGGCGCGGGGCCCGGAGCCGCCGACCTCATCACGCTGCGCGGCGCGCGCACCCTCGCCCGCTGCCCCGTGTGCCTGTACGCGGGCAGCCTCGTCCCCGCCGAACTCCTCGCCGAATGCCCGCCCGACGCGCGCCTGATCGACACCGCGCACCTCGATCTCGACGCCATCACCGCCGCGTTCGCCCGCGCGCACGAAGCCGGCCAGGACGTGGCACGCCTGCACTCGGGCGACCCCGCCGTCTTCAGCGCGGTCGCCGAGCAGATGCGCCGCCTCGACGCGCTCGGCATCCCGTACGAGGTCGTGCCCGGCGTCCCCGCCTTCGCCGCCGCCGCTGCCGCGCTCAAGCGGGAACTGACCGTGCCCACGGTCGGCCAGACCGTCGTCCTCACGCGCGTCGCGCAGGAGGCGACCCCGATGCCCGAGGGCGAGGACCTCGCGACGCTCGGCCGCAGCGGCGCCCTCCTCGTCCTGCACCTCGCCGCCCGCTACGTCGACCGCGTCACCGCCGAACTCCTCCCGCACTACGGCGCCGACTGCCCCGCCGCCGTCGTCGCCCACGCCTCGCGGCCCGAGGAGCTGATCCTGCGCGGCACACTCGGCACGATCGCCGCCGAGACCAAGGCCGCGGGGATCACGCGCACCGCCGTCATCATGGTCGGCCGCACCCTCGGCGCCGAGCAGTTCCGCGACAGCCACCTCTACTCGCCCGCGCGCGAGCGCCACACGTGCTGACGACACCGTGAACGCCACACCCGCGGACCACCCCGTGAACGCCACACCCGCCGAGCACACCGTGAAGGCCCCGCACGTCCTGGTACTCGGCGGCACGACCGAGGCCCGCCGTCTCGCCGAGGCGCTGACCGGCACACCCTGGCGCGTCACGACCTCCCTCGCGGGCCGCGTCGCCGCACCACGCGCCCTGCCCGGAGCCGTGCGCGTCGGCGGCTTCGGCGGTACGGAAGGACTCGCGGCCTGGCTGCGTACGCACCGCGTCGCCGCGCTCGTCGACGCGACCCACCCCTTCGCCGCCACGATGAGCTTCCACGCCGCCGAAGCCGCCGCGGCGACCGGCGTCCCGCTCCTCGCGCTGCGCCGCCCCGGCTGGGCCCGCACCCCCGGGGACGACTGGCACGACGCCGCCTCGCTCGACGAGGCGGCATCCCTGCTGCCCGCGCTCGGCACCCGTGTCTTCCTCACGACGGGCCGCACCGGGCTCGCCGCCTTCACCGGGCACCCCGGGCTGTGGTTCCTCGTGCGCGCGGTCGACCCGCCCGAACCGCCGCTTCCCACCCGTACCGAAGTCCTCCTGGACCGCGGCCCCTTCACCCTCGAAGGCGAACGCGCCCTGCTCGCACGCCACCAGGTCGACGTCCTCGTCACGAAGGACAGCGGGGGAGCGGCCACGGCGCCGAAACTCACCGCGGCGCGCGAGGCGGGCGTCCCGGTCGTGGTGGTCCGCAGGCCGCCCGTACCGCGAGGAGTGCCGGAGGCCGCGGACCCCACGGGGGCGCTGGAGTGGCTGGCGGGGCTCGCCGGGCCGGCCCGGTCGCAGGATCTGCACAGGTCCCCCACCGTCACCCCCTTGATCACCCAGTTGTAGAGTCCCTCCACCGGGTCCGGGGAGACCCGGGGACCGGGGGACGGCGAAGGGCGGCACGGGCCGCGGCCAAGCGCCCCCGCACTCGACCCGTGGGGGGTTCCACCGTGACAAGCCATGACCACATCCGTCCCGCCGGACGCCACCGCAAGCCGCCGCTGCGCCCGGGCGGCAAGCTCGCCTCGGCGGCGACGCTCGCGCTCAGCGGCAGCGTCCTCGCGGTCGGGGTACCCGCGCTGACGGCGACGCCCGCCGCCGCGGCCGCCGAGCAGCAGGCCGAGGCCGGTGAACTCGTCGTCCCCGCGAAGCCGCCCACCAGGGCCGCCGACGACCAGATCATCTCGGCAGGGGCCACGGGCTGGATCGACCGGCGGGGGAGCGGCGGAGAGCGCCACTACCACGACGCGGAGACGGGCGAGCAGACCTACGTCTCCGGCCTCAGCGTGCTCAACGAGGCCGTGGCTGGAACCATCCACGCGAGTTCCCCCGGTCACCCCGGCAGTGTGGACCTCTTCGACCCGGCGAACGGCACCACGCGCACCATCGTGCTGCCCGAGGGCCAGTCCCCGGTCGCCGCCGGATTCAACGCCGACCACATCCTCACCCAGGAAGCCACCGGCGCCCGCCTGCTCCACATCCTCGACCTCGCGGCCGACGGCACCTACACCGACAGGCTCCTCGACGAGCAGCTCCCCGCGGGAGCCTCCGCCCAGGTCAGGGCCACGCGCGGGACGCAGGCATACCTGTACTTCCTGCGCGGGGGCACCGAGGCGGGCGCCGCCGTGCTCGACTGGACCAAGGGCACGGTCACCCAGATCCTCACCAACGGGGAACCGGTACCCACCTCGGTCTCGCTCTCTCCGCGCTGGGTCAGCTCCTACCGCTCCGGCCTCGAATTCGCCTACGTCACCGACCTCCAGCACCCCGAGGAGCCCGCCCGCAAGATCGGGCTGCCCGCCCCCACCGCGGGCACCACCACCTACTCCGGCGTCCCCGTCGTCGTCGGTGACTGGCTCGTCCTCGCCCACAAGGACACCACCGGGCTCGGCGCGGGCCAGGCCCTCGTGGCCACGAGCCTCACCGGCAAGGGCACCGTCACCCTCGCCGCGCACGCCAACCCGCAGTACGCCGCGACCCCCGAAGGCGGCCTCCTCGTCGCGAGCGGCGACACGGTGGCCGACTGGGCGGTACGCCGCGTCGGCCTGGACGCGTCGGGCGACCTCACCACACGCGTCGTCAAGGCCCTGCCGCAGGACAGCCGGCCCTACCAGGGCATGGCGCTCGCCGGTGGCCGGCTCAGCCTCGTCGAGCGCGACCCGAACACCAACCTGCCGCAGCTCGTGCAGCAGGACCTCACGACAAGCGGCGCCCTCGCGACGAGCGGCCCGCAGAGCCGCCTGGGCATGCCGGTGTACGGCGGTGTCAGCAACTCCTGCGGCACCGACTGCTACGCGCTCTTCGGGACGAGCACGGGGCGGGTCGCCTACGACTACGGCGAAGAGGCGATCCTGCCGACCTCGTCCAACACCTTCAAGGCGCTCAGGGCCGGCAAGGACGTCACCGTCACCGACGCCTTCGGGCGCTGGGTCCTCATGAAGGAGAAGGAGACCGGGCAGTACCACGTGGGCGACGCCGAGGCGAACGCGGTCGTCCACAGCTTCGACGCGCGCGCCGCCGCCGTGTGGAGCAACAAGGTCTGGATGACGGCCGACACCAAGGGCGGTGTCGTCTCCTACGACCTGAAGACGAAGAAGACCTCCGCCGTCGTCGACCTCGGCTCGGGCACACGCCCCAACGCCATCCAGGTCGTCGGCCGCTGGATCTACTGGACCACGGGCGGCACGGCCGGCGTCTACGACCAGACCACGAAGAAGAACATCACCGTCCCCGCGAGCGGCGACGCCCGCATCGGCGACGGCTTCCTCGTGCGTTACACCGGCAAGGACCTCCAACTCACCGACTTCCACTCGGGCGGCGGCCACGCCGCGACCACGAGCACCGTCGCCGAGGTCCCGAACACCCTGCGCGCCGGGGTCGGCTGGACCGTCGACCCGCTCGGCGGCGGCTTCGCCTACACCGACGCCCGGCACAACGTCCACGTCCGCCGGGTGAGCGTCCCGCCCTCGCCGATCGCCAACGCCGAGTCGGTCACCACCGGCACGTACTACTCCCTGCTCAACGGCAACACGTGGACGGGCACGTGGCAGCTCACCCGCCCCGCGACCGCCTGGCGTCTGGAGATCCGCGACGCCTGGAACAAGATCGTCGCCACCGACGAGGGCACGAGCCGCACCGGCACCCAGATCACCGCCTCCTGGAACGGCCTCGTCAACGGCAAGAAGGCCGTCAACGGGAAGTACACCTACGTCCTGCGGGCCAAGGGCGTCGGCGACAGCGACTACCGGAGTCTCGTCAGCGGCACCACCGAGACCGCCTACGGCGCGGCCGCCTTCCACAGCGTCTTCCACGACGCCGGGGGCCAGGTCCTCACCCTCAACAGCAAGGGCCAGCTCACCGCCCACACCTTCGACGGCGCCGACCACACCAAGAGGACGGCCTCCGGCTGGCCCACCACCTCGACCTTCGTCCCCTTCGGCGACGCGCTCGGCGAGGGCGGCAACGACCTGATCGTGCGGGACCAGAGTGGCAAGGCCTACCGCTACGGCGGCAACGGCAGCGGGCCGATCCTGCCGGGCGCCGACAAGGTCGTCGTCGGCACCGGCTGGAACGTCTACGACACGCTCACACACCCCGGCGACCTCAACAAGGACGGCCTTCCCGACCTCGTCGCCCGCCGCTCCGACAACGGCGACGTGTACGCCTTCTACGGGACCAAGGACGGCAAGCTCTCCGCGGAGAAGAAGCTCGCCACCAACTGGAAGTCGTACACGCACATCGTCGGCGCGGGAGACCTCGACGGGGACGGCAACGGGGACCTCGTCGCGCGCGACAAGGACGGCACGCTCTACCGCTTCAACGGCAAGGGCGACGGGACCTTCGCCGCCCGCGCCAAGATCTTCGGAAACTGGGGCGGCAGCTACACCGACATCGTCGGCGCGGGGGACCTCACGGGCGACGGCCTCCCCGACCTCGTGGAGCGCGACGCGGCGGGCAAGCTCTGGTACAACACCGGCGACGGCAAGGGGGGTTTCGCCTCCGCGCGCAAGGCGCTCGACACCGGCTGGAGCGTCTACAAGCAGGTCCGCTGACGGCACGGCACGGCACGGCCCGCACGGTGACGGGGCCGGCCTCTCCATGAGACCGGCCCCGTGTCCACCCCCTACTCCGCCGGGTACCGCCTCGGCGTCCAGACGATCTCCTCGCCGTCCCCGCGCCGCACCAGCCGTGTCCGCGAGGAGCCCACGAGCAGGATCGTGCGCATGTCCACATCGGCGGGGTCGAGGTCGGCGAGCCGCACGATCCGCACCCGCTCGCCCGCGCCGCCGACGTCACGCGCCACCACGACGGGCGTACCGGGCGCGCGGTGCTCCAGGAGCACGTCACGGGCCGCGCCGACCTGCCACGTCCGGCTCCCCGAACCGGGGTTGTAGAGCGCGAGGACGAGATCGGCGCCCGCCGCGGCGCGCAGCCGCGCGGCCACCACGTCCCAGGGCTTGAGCCGGTCCGAGAGCGAGAACACCGCGTAGTCGTGCCCCAGCGGCGCCCCCGCCCGCGCCGCCGCCGCGTTCGCCGCCGTCACCCCCGGCAGGACCCGTACGGGCACGTCCGCGTACTCCTCCCGCGAGGCCACTTCGAGCACCGCCGTCGCCATCGCGAACACCCCGGGATCACCCCCGGACACGACCGCGACCCTCCGCCCCCGGGCCGCCAACTGCAAGGCGAACTCGGCGCGTTCGGACTCCACACGGTTGTCCGACGCGTGCCGCCGCTGGCCGGGACGCTCCGGTACGCGGTCGATGTACGTCGCGTACCCCACGAGGTCGTCCGCCGCCGCGAGCGCGCCCCGCGACTCCGGCGTCAGCCACAGCGGCCCGGCGGGACCCGTCCCCACCACCACCACCTCGCCGCGCTGCGCGCCCGGCTCCCGAGGGCCCCCGGCCACCCGGCTCGGCAGCACGGCGACCGAGAAGTACGGCACCCCGTCGGCGTCCACGTCGGCGAGCGCCGCGGTGCGCTCCCCGTCCATCGTCGCCCGCTCCACGTACCGCGCCTCGTCGAGCCGTCCCGCACTCTGAAGCGCCCGGCGGACCTTGGGGAAGGTGCGGCCCAGCTTCATCACGACCGCCGAATCGGTCGCCGCGAGCCGCGCGGTCAACTCCTCCTCGGGAAGCGTCCCCGGCAGCACGGTCAGCACCTCCTCGCCCTCGACGAGCGGCCGCCCGAGCCGCGCCGATGCGGCGGCGAACGACGTGACGCCTGGCACCACTTCGGTCGCGTAGCGGTGGGCGAGCCGCTTGTGCATGTGCTGGTACGAGCCGTAGAAGAACGGGTCGCCCTCCGCGAGCACCGCGACCGTGCGCCCCGCGTCGAGGTGCGCGGCCAGCCGCGCCGCCGCCTCCTCGTAGAACTCCTCCAAGGCCCCCCGGTAGCCGCCCGGATGGTCCGTCGTCTCCGTCGTGACCGGGTAGACGAGCAGCTCTTCGACGTGGTCCGCGCGCAGGTACCGTTCCGCTATCCCGCGCGCGATCGAGCGGCCGTGCCGCGCGCTGTGGTAGGCGACCACGTCCGCCGCACGGATCACGTCGACGGCCCGCACGGTCAGGAGCGAGGGGTCCCCGGGGCCGAGCCCGACCCCGTACAGCTTGCCGCTCATTCTTCCTCGCTCGCGATCGCGTTGAGCGCGGCGGCGGCGAGCGCGCTGCCCCCGCGCCGCCCCCGCACCACCAGGTAGTCCAGTCCGCCGTGCGCGGCGAGCGCGTCCTTCGACTCCGCCGCGCCCACGAACCCGACCGGGACACCGAGCACGGCGGCGGGCCGCGGCGCGCCCGCGTCGACCAGCTCCAGGAGCCGGAACAGCGCGGTCGGCGCGTTCCCGACCGCGACGACGGCACCGCCGAGGCGGTCACCCCACAGGTCGAGCGCCGCGGCGCTGCGCGTCGTGCCCAGCTTCTTCGCGAGCGCCGGTACGGAAGGATCGGCGAGTGTGCAGACCACCTCGTTCTCCGCGGGCAGCCGCTTGCGCGTGACACCGCTCGCGACCATCTTCACGTCGGTCAGGATCGGCGCCCCCGCGCGCAGCGCCGCGCGGGCCCGCGTCACGACGTCCGGCGACCAGCCGAGGTCCCGTACGAGGTCGACCATGCCGCAGGCGTGGATCATCCGGACCGCGACCTGCGCGATCTCCGGTGGCAGCCCGCCGAGTTCGGCCTCGGCGCGGATGGTGGCGAAGGACTCCCGGTAGATCGCCGGGCCGTCCTTCTCGTAGGTGTAGCGGGTGCTCACGGGTCTCGCTGCTCTCGGTGTGGTGGTGCGGGTACGGGGTGGGTTCAGGGGGTCGGCGCGGCGAGCGCCGTCGCGAGCCGCGCGGGGTCCGCCGCGTCCACGGGGCGCGGCGCGCGGCCGGGGAGGGTCAGGACGTAGCCGCCGTCCGGGCCCGCGACGACATCGGCGTGCGGTTCCGCGGGCCTGCCGCAACGCCGTTCGCACGCCGACCAGTACAGCGGGAGCGGCGAGGCGGCGACGGCGGGCAGCGCCCGCGCGGCGTCGGCGCGCACGTCGGCGCGCGCCCGCGCGCACCCCGGGCTCCCCACGCAGGCGCCGACGCGCGGCCACGCGGAGCCCGGCGCGGTGACGAGCCCGGCGGCGGCGAGCCGTTCGGCGGCGCCCTCGACGGGCCCCACGACGACGGCACCCCGCCAGGGGGTGAGCCGCAGCTCCGCCCCGGCGCGCGTCAACTCCCGCCACGCGGCAGGAGAGAGAAGGCCGAGAGGGACGTGCACGGAGAGGGCGCCTGGGTACGGTCCTGGGGCGGGCGGCGCGGCCTCGGGGAGCGGGCCCCGCGCGAGGGCGGTACGGGCCGTGACGCCCTCGTCGGCGAGCCGCTCCCGTACGGCCCCGGCGAGCCCGGAGCCCTCCGGCAGCTCGGCGACCCGCCACACGCGGGTGCCCTCGGGCGCGCGCGCCGCCGCGTCGAGGAACAGCTCGGCAGCGCGCAGCGCCGCGTGCGGGGCGTCGGCGGCGGCCACGGCGAAGGCACCGGCACCGACCCGTACCAGCGCCTCGCCGCTCACGAGCGCGCGCACCGTCACGTCGGCCCCGAGCGAGGTCATGTCGCCCCTGCCGTCGTCGAGCGCGAAGAGGAACCTGCCCGACAGGGCCTGCGCCCGTTCGCTGCCGCACAGCGCGGCGTCGAGCGCGCGCAGCCAGTCGCCGACGGGGCGCACCCCGTGCCCGTCGAGCCCGGAGAGCGGCGAGGCGACGATGTTGCGGACGCGCTCGTGGGCGTACGAGGGCAGCAGGCCCGCGTCCGCGAGGGCCCGTCCGAGCGCCTCGCCGCAGGCGAGGCCGAGGCCGCGCAGCTGCACGTTGCCGCGCGAGGTCAGGTGCAGGTCACCGTCCCCGCGCCGCAGGGCCAGCTCCCCGAGCGCCGCCAGCTGTGCCGCGCCGAGCACCCCGCCGGGCACCCGCACCCGCGCCAGCCCGCCGTCGTCGGCGTGGTGCAGCCGCAGCGCACCGGGACAGGCGTCACCAGCGGCCGCCGCGGCGGCCGCGGCGGTCACCGGGGAGGCCGGAGGCACGGCGGGGCGCGGAAGAGGGGAGGGCATGGCGGCGAGCATACCGATCCGCCCACGGGGGAGGCCGCCCCGTACCCCTGCCTGCCCGGCCCCCGTACTATGACCACTCGGCGGTCCCACCCGGTCCGCCACCGCCAGACGGCGACAGGGGAGGAAGCCCGGTGCGAATCCGGCGCGGTCCCGCCACTGTGAGCACGCGCATCAGCCGCGTGTGAGCCAGGAACTCCCGCCGTCCGAACACCGCCCGGGGCGTGGACACCCCGAGGAAGGGCCGACGCCGCATGTTCCTGCTCCTGTCGACGTCCGACACGGACCTGCTCAGCGCCCGCGCGGCCGCGGGCCCTGTCCCGTACCGCTTCGCGAACCCCTCGCGGCTCGCGCTCGACGCGTTGCCCGACCTCCTCGAAGGCGTCGATCTCGTGATCGTCCGGCTCCTCGGCGGAATCCGGGTCTGGGAGGAGGGGCTCGACCTGCTCCTCGCCGACGGCCGTCCCGTCGTCGTGCTGAGCGGCGAGCAGGCCCCTGACGCCCAGCTCATGGCCGCGTCCACCGTTCCGGTCGGCATCGCGGCCGAGGCCCACGCCTACCTCGCGCACGGCGGTCCCGCGAACCTCGCACACCTCGCCCGCTTCCTCTCCGACACCGTGCTCCTCACCGGCCACGGCTTCGACGCGCCCGCGCCCGCCCCCTCCTGGGGCCCCCTGGAGCGCACCCCGCGCACCACCACGGGTCCCGTCGTCGCCGTGCTCTACTACCGCGCCCACCACATGAGCGGCAACACCGGCTTCGTGGACGCGCTGTGCGAGGCCGTCGAGGACGCGGGAGGCCGGGCGCTCCCGCTCTACGTGGCCTCGCTGCGTACCCCGGAGGAGGGTCTGCTCGACACGCTCCGCACCGCCGACGTCCTCGTCACCACCGTCCTCGCCGCCGGGGGCACGCGCCCCGCCGAGGCGAGCGCGGGCGGCGACGAGGAGGCGTGGGACGCGGGCGCGCTCGCCGGGCTCGACGTACCGATCCTCCAGGCCCTGTGCCTCACCGGCTCGCGCGCCGACTGGCAGGAGAACGACGAGGGCGTCTCGCCGCTCGACGCCGCGAGCCAGATCGCCGTGCCCGAGTTCGACGGCCGCCTCATCACCGTCCCCTTCTCCTTCAAGGAGATCGACGCGGACGGCCTCCCCGCCTACGTCGCCGACCCCGAGCGCGCCGCGCGCGTCGCCGGGATCGCCGTGCGCCACGCCCGCCTGCGTCACATCCCCGCGCCCGAGAAGCGCCTCGCGCTCGTCCTGTCCGCGTACCCCACCAAGCACTCCCGCATCGGCAACGCGGTCGGCCTCGACACGCCCGCGAGCGCCATCGCGCTCCTGCGCCGCCTCCTCGCCGAGGGCTACGACTTCGGCGACGAGCCCATCCCCGGCGTCGAGTCCGGCGACGGCGACGAGCTGATCCGCGCGCTCATCGAGGCGGGCGGGCACGACCAGGAATGGCTCACCGAGGAACAGCTCGCCGCCAACCCGGTCCGTATCCCCGCCGCCGACTACCGCCGCTGGTTCGCGACGCTCCCGAAGGAGCTGCGCGCGGCCGTCGAGGAGCACTGGGGGCCCGCGCCAGGCGAGATGTTCGTGGACCGCGGCGCCAACCCCGAGGGCGACATCGTCCTCGCGGCGCTGCGCTTCGGGAACCTCCTCGTCCTCATCCAGCCCCCGCGCGGCTTCGGCGAGAACCCCATCGCGATCTACCACGACCCCGACCTGCCGCCCTCGCACCACTACCTCGCGGCCTACCGCTGGATCGCTGCCCCCGTGCGTGAGGGCGGCTTCGGCGCCGACGCGATGGTGCACCTCGGCAAGCACGGCAACCTGGAGTGGCTCCCGGGCAAGAACGCGGGCCTCTCCGCCGCGTGCGGCCCCGACGCGGCGCTCGGCGACCTGCCGCTCGTCTACCCCTTCCTCGTCAACGACCCGGGCGAGGGCACGCAGGCCAAGCGCCGCGTCCACGCGACGCTCGTCGACCACCTGGTGCCGCCGATGGCCCGCGCCGAGTCGTACGGGGACATCGCGCGCCTCGAACAACTCCTCGACGAGCACGCGCAGATCGCCGCGATGGACCCCGCGAAGCTCCCCGCGATCCGCGCCCAGATCTGGACGCTCATCCAGGCCGCGCGCCTCGACCACGACCTCGGCCTCGACGACCGCCCCGATGACGACGGCTTCGACGACTTCCTCCTGCACGTCGACGGCTGGCTCTGCGAGGTCAAGGACGCCCAGATCCGCGACGGCCTCCACGTCCTCGGCAAGGCCCCCGCCGCCGCCGACCGCGTCAACCTCGTCCTCGCGATCCTGCGCGCCCGCCAGATCTGGGGCGGCACGCAGGCGCTCCCCGGGCTGCGCGAAGCGCTCGGCCTCGACGAGTCCGCCGCGACCCTCGCGAGCGCCGACGCCGCCGAGGAACGCGCCCGCGCCCTCGTCCAGGCGATGGAGGACGCGGGCTGGGACCCGGAGGCGGTGCCGCAGGACGAGAACGAGGACGTCCGCGCGATCCTCGCCTTCGCCGCGCGCGAGGTGATCCCGCGCCTCGCCGCGACGACCGACGAACTCGACCACACCCTGCACGCCTTGCGCGGCGGCTTCGTCCCCGCGGGCCCCTCGGGCTCCCCGCTGCGCGGTCTCGTCAACGTCCTGCCGACGGGCCGCAACTTCTATTCCGTCGACCCGAAGGCCGTCCCCTCGCGCCTCGCCTGGGAGACCGGGCAGGCCCTCGCGACCTCGCTCCTGGACCGCTACCGCGCCGACCACGGCGAGTGGCCCACCTCGGTCGGGCTCTCGCTGTGGGGCACGAGCGCGATGCGCACGGCGGGCGACGACATCGCCGAAGCCCTCGCGCTGCTCGGCGTCCGGCCCGTGTGGGACGACGCCTCGCGCCGCGTCACGGGGCTCGAAGCGATCCCGTACGAGGAACTGGGCCGCCCCCGCGTCGACGTGACCCTGCGCATCTCCGGCTTCTTCCGCGACGCCTTCCCGCACACGGTCGGCCTCCTGGACGACGCCGTCCGCCTCGCCGCCTCGCTCGACGAGCCCGCGGAGCACAACCACATCCGCGCCCACGTCCAGCGCGACGTGGCCGAGCACGGCGACGAACGCCGCGCCACCACGCGCATCTTCGGCTCCAGGCCGGGGACCTACGGCGCCGGACTGCTCCAGCTCATCGACTCGCGCGACTGGCGCACGGACGCCGATCTCGCCGAGGTCTACACGGTGTGGGGCGGGTACGCCTACGGGCGTGGCCTCGAAGGGCGCCCCGCGCGCGAGGAGATGGAGACCGCCTACCGCAGGATCGCCGTCGCGGCGAAGAACACCGACACGCGCGAGCACGACATCGCCGACTCGGACGACTACTTCCAGTACCACGGCGGCATGGTCGCGGCCGTGCGCGCCCTGCGCGGCACCGCGCCGGAGGCGTACATCGGCGACTCGACGCGCCCCGAGACCGTACGCACCCGCACGCTCGTCGAGGAGACCTCGCGCGTCTTCCGCGCCCGCGTCGTCAACCCCCGCTGGATCGAGGCGATGCGCCGCCACGGCTACAAGGGCGCCTTCGAACTCGCCGCCACCGTGGACTACTTGTTCGGCTACGACGCCACGACCGGGGTCATCGCCGACTGGATGTACGACAAGCTCACCGAGACGTACGTCCTCGACGAGACCAACCGCGCCTTCCTCCAGGAGGCCAACCCCTGGGCCCTGCACGGCATCGCTGAGCGCCTCCTGGAGGCCGAGTCGCGCGGCATGTGGGCCGAACCGGACCCGGCGGTGCTCGACGCGCTGCGGCAGGTGTACCTGGAGACGGAGGGCGACCTGGAGGGCGGGGAGGACTGAGCGGGGTTCTCCCGGGTCAGGGGCCCTCCACCCGCACGGGGCCGGGGTGCCGTCCGCGCGCGGTGCGCCGCGTGATCGACTGGCCCGCATGGTTGTTCGCCCCCACACCCCCCGCATCCGCGGCGTCCTCCTCGCCCTCGCGGCCTGCCTCACCGGCGTGGTCCCTCTCGGGACCACGCCGGCCGCGGCGGCCGATCCGCACCTGACCGCCCCGGCCACGTACCACGTCGCCCCGCCCGGCGGCCGGAAGCGCCCCGCGCGCGACAAGCGCCTGCACGTCCGCTACGACGTCGACGCGGTCGCGGGGAAGAGGACGGGACGCCTGATCATGGACGTACGCGGGGCCGAGGACGTCCTGCGCCTGAAGAAGTTCGGCAACGGCTGCTCGGGCGACAGCGGCAGGATCGTCTGCGCGGTCGGCGCGAGCTACAACAGCTGGGCCGACTGGGCGGGCGCACTCCCGTACGCCGCTCCCGGCAGCAGGGCCGGGGACGCGGGGGACCTGCACCTGCGCTTCGAGGCCCCGGGCGGCCGCGTGAGCGAGGCCACCACACGTGTCGTCGTCGGCGGCCCGATCCTGGAGATCCGCCGCCCCGAGAAGGTCGCGCACCTGCGTCCCGGCGCCCGTACGCACTTCGCCTTCGTCGTGCGCAACGCGGGCGAGACCCCCGCGCACGGCCTCGGGCTCACGTACACCACCGACACCATGACGCCCGAGACGGAACGCTTCTCGAACTGCCGCTACCACGACACCACCGCCGTGTGCCGCTTCCCCTCGCTCGACCTCGCCGCCGGCGAGAGCGTCGACCTCGCGCCAGGGCTCGACCTGCGCGCCCCGAAGGTCGAGACGGGCGGCAGCCTGCACCAGTCCGCCTGGCCGCTCGACCTCGGCCCGTACGACGGGGTCGTCGTCCCCGACAGGACCGAGCCCGGCAAGGGCCCCGCCCTGCGTCCGGAGCCCGGCACGGCGAGCACGGCCGCCACGGGCACCTGGAGCGACGAGGCCACCGCCTGGACGCAGTTCTCCGTGGACAACCCCTCCGACTACGCGGCACTCGGCGCCCGCACGAGCGGCAGCGGCGGCGAGGAACGGGACATCAGCGTGGGCGCCACCAACAAGGGGCCGGGCGACCCGGGCGGGAATCCCGCCGTAGCGCTCCGGTTCACCCCGCCCAAGGGCGCGCGTGTCCTCAAGGAGCCGATGGAGGAGCTGGACGAGGACTACTTCGAGCCCCTGTGCACGCACGACAAGGCGGGCGTCTACACCTGCCCCCTCGCCGTCCACGAGCCCGGCGACACGCAGCACCTCACCTTCCGGCTCCGCCTCGGCCCCGTCCCCGCCGAGGGCTCCGTGCGACTGCGCGGCAGGGACGGCAAGGAGTACCCGGGCGACCCCGAGCCCGCGAACGACACGGCGCGCGTCGTGGCCCTCGCGGGCGAGGGCGCGGACTCGCCGGGCGGGAGCGGGAACCACGCCGCCTGGTGGGCGGGCGGCGGAGCGGCGGTCGTCGTGGCGGGGGCCCTCGCGCTGTGGGCACGGGGGCGGCGCTCCCGCGCGCGGTGACACGCGGGCCCGGGCCCGGGGGTGCCGCACCCCCGGGCCCGTACGTCCTCAACCGGCCACGCGCGCCCCCTTGCCGACCCACCACAGCGCGCCGTCCGCCGCGCCCGCTTCCCTTCCGTCCCAGCCGCTGACCCGGTACGTCACCGACTCGCCGGGCAGCAGCGTCACGAGCCCCCGGTCCGCCGTCGCCGTCGGGGCGAGCCGGTCCGCCTGGAGCAGCAGGTCCCGTACGAGCGTGTGCGCCGTCACGGTCACGTCGGCGCCGTCCGCGGTCGCCGCGACCTGTGTGCGCACCTCGGCAGCGGGGTAGGCGAACTCCTTGTCGGGAGCGGCGAAATGGAAGGCGCGCAGGTCCTCTCCCGTCGGGGTGGTCGCATCGGCGAGCAGGAACTCCCGTGCGGGATCGCCGAACTCCGTGAGCGCGAGAGGCAGTTCGACCAGCCGCACCGCCCGGGCCGCCGCGCTGAACTCCAGCTCGTACGCCTCCGGCCCGCCCCCCTTCGCGTCCAGCCGTCGTATCCGCGCGCGGCCCTCCCACGGTGTGGCCGCGTCGTTGACGACCGCGAGGGCGAGCCGACCGTCCCGCTCGACGAGGCTCAGGAGCCGGTCCGCGTACAGGCGGCGCAGCTCGTGGTAGAGCGGCTTCTCGCGCTCGTCCCCGTCGATCGCCGCCCAGCTCGTCACCGGCCAGCAGTCGTTGAGCTGCCAGAGGACCGTGCCCGCGCACACCGGCCAGTGCGCGCGCCAGTGCTCGATCCCGGTCGCGACCGCGCGGGCCTGGTTGAGCTGCGTCAGGTAGTGCCAGGTGTCGAAGTCGCCGGGTGCATCGAAGTGCGCGGCGAGGCCGCGCGCGAGCTTCCCGTTGCCGCCCTCCGCCTTCTGGTGATGGAGCATGTCCGGCGCGTCGGGGGCGAGCTGGTCCGTGCCGAGCGCGCGGCGCAGTGTCGCGTACGCCGGGGGCGCCTGCCAGCCGAACTCGGCCATGAAGCGCGGCACGTCGTCGCGGTAGGCGGCGTAGTCGAGCCTGTTCCACACCTCCCAGGAGTGCGTCGTGCCGTGCCGCGGGTCGTTCGGGTGCCGCTCGGGCGAGCCCGACCAGGGGCTGCCCGCCCAGTAGGGGCGCGTGGGGTCGGTCTCCGCGACGACGCGGGGGAGCAGGCCGAGGTAGTAGCCCTCGCCCCACGAGGCGCCGTTCAGCTCCTCGGCCCAGCCCCAGTCCCTGAAGCCCCACAGGTTCTCGTTGTTGCCGTTCCACAGCACGAGCGAGGGGTGCGGCATGAGCCGCACGACGTTCTCGCGCGCCTCCGCCTCGACCTCCGAGCGCAGTGGCTCCTCCTCCGGGTAGGCGGCGCACGCGAAGAGGAAGTCCTGCCACACGAGAAGCCCCGTCTCGTCGCAGGCGTCGTAGAAGTCCTCGCTCTCGTAGATCCCGCCGCCCCACACGCGCACGAGGTTGACGCCCGCGGCCGCCGCCTGGCCCAGGCGCCGCCGGTAGCGCGCCGCGTCCACGCGTGAGACGAGCGTGTCGTCCGGAATCCAGTTCACGCCGCGCGCGAAGACGGGCTGCCCGTTGACCCGGAGGGTGAAGGCGCTGCCCTCCGCGTCCCCGGCGGTGTCGAGCGCCACGGTGCGGAAGCCGACGCGCCGTTCCCAGGAGTCGAGCGCGGCGCCTTCGCCGTCGTCCGTGCCGAGCGTCACCACGCAGTCGTACAACGGCTGTTCGCCGTACCCGCGCGGCCACCACAGCGCGACGTCCGGCACCTCCACGAGCACCGTCGCGACATCGGAGCCCGGCGGGAGCCACGCCGTCGTCCCGGCGCCCGCGACCCGCACCGCGGCGCGCAGCGTGCGTGCCGCCCCGCCCGCGGTGCGCTCGACGGCGATCCGCACCCGGACCCGCCCGGTGCCGTCCTCGCCCACCGTCACCTCCGGCCGCACGTCGGCGAGCCGCGCGAGCGACCAGCGCTCCAGCCGCGCCTGCCGCCAGATCCCGGCGGTGACGAGCGTGGGGCCCCAGTCCCAGCCGAAGGAACTCGCCATCTTGCGGACGAAGTTGAAGGGCTCGGGGTACGCGTTCGGGCGTGGTCCGAGCCGCTCGCGCACCGCCTCGGCCTCCTCGTACGCGGACGTGAAGGCGACCTCAAGGGGCACGCTGCCGCCCGCGGCGAGCGCCTCCGTCGCGTCGAAGCGGTACGCGCGGTGCATATTGCGGGTCCTGCCGAGCGTCCGGCCCCCCATCCGTACCTCGGCGACGGTGTCGAGCCCGTCGAAGACGAGGTCGGCGCGCTCGTACCCGTCCCCTGAGCCGCCCGCGAGCGTCGTGCGGTACGTCCAGTCGGCGCGGCCCACCCACGCGACCGTCTCCTCGTTCCGGCCGAGGTACGGGTCGGGGATGAGCCCGGCCGCGAGGAGGTCGGTGTGCGCGCAGCCGGGCACGCGCGCGGGGACCCCTTCGTCCACGAGCGCGTCCGTGGCCTGCTCGGGGCGGTGCCTGCGCGGGTCGAGACGCAGGGTCCAGCCGTGGTCGATGGGGCTCGCTTTCATGTCACTCCAGAGAGGGAGGGGACGGAGCGGTCGGCGGGGAGCACGGCGGACGGAACCGTCGTACCGAGCCCCCCGTGACATCGTCCCCCCGCGCCACGCCGTCGCGCACGGGGCCCGGCACGCGTGCGGCCCCGAGACGCCCCCGCAGTGCTGATCCCGCGTCAGGACACCCCCTCCGACCTGCGATTTCAGTGGCGCTCCCGGTCGGAGGCTGGATTTACTAGGACGTCCAACTATATAGTCCGGGCAGGCCCGCGACGTGGGGTGGCCCGGTGTGACTCCGGTGTGCCCCGCCGCCGGTGCCGGGGAGCGGCCCGTCGCGAGATCCGCGAGCCACGACCGACGAACAGGGACGTCGGCCAGGCGCACGGGGCGCGGTGATCCGGGATCGACGACCCGCCGTGGGACGATCCGTGTTGTCCGCGTTATCCACGTTGTCCACGATGTCCACGAGGGATGGAGCTGACACGTATGGCACTCGTGCGCGCCCACCGATCCGGCGGCCACCCCGCCCACCGGCCACGGCGCCACCGACCCCGGAGCTGAGACCCGCACCGCGCGCGGCACCCCGCGGCTCCGAGGCCCACGGCCCCACGAGGCCAGGGCCCGTACCGCGTCCGCCGCGTCCCGCGCGTCCCGCCCCGACGCCGCACGCCCCCGCGCCCCGCCGCACCCGTCCACCCGCACGGCCGGCGAGCCGCGAGCCATCCCGCATCCCCTGACGAGAGCAGACACCTCATGGCCAGTGCGCCCGACCGCGCCCCCGTACGCGAACTCACCCACTTCATCGGCGGCAAGCACACCCCCGGCACCTCCGGTTCCTTCGCCGACGTCTACGACCCCAACACCGGCGAGGTCCAGGCCCGCGTGCCGCTCGCGAGCCGCGCCGAGACCGAGGCGGCGATCGCCGACGCGGCCCGCGCCCAGCGCGAGTGGGGCGAGTGGAATCCGCAGCGACGCGCCCGCGTGCTGCTGCGCTTCCTCCAGCTCGTCGAGCAGGAGAAGGACGAGATCGCCCGCCTCCTGTCGAGCGAGCACGGCAAGACGGTCGCGGACGCGCACGGCGACCTCCAGCGCGGCCTCGAAGTCGTCGAGTTCGCCGCCGGTATCCCGCACCTGATGAAGGGCGAGTTCACCGACAACGCGGGGACCGGTATCGACGTGCACTCGCTGCGCTCCCCGCTCGGCGTCGTCGCGGGCATCACGCCCTTCAACTTCCCCGCGATGATCCCGCTCTGGAAGGCAGCCCCCGCACTCGCCTGCGGCAACGCCTTCGTCCTCAAGCCCTCCGAGCGCGATCCCTCGGTGCCGCTGCGCCTCGCCGAGCTGTTCCTCGAAGCCGGGCTGCCCGCCGGGGTGCTCAACGTCGTCAACGGCGACCGCGGAGCCGTGGACACCCTCATCGAGGACCCGCGCGTCCGGGCGCTCGGCTTTGTCGGCTCCACGCCCATCGCCGCGCACATCTACGCGAGCGCCGCCGCGCACGGCAAGCGCGCCCAGTGCTTCGGCGGCGCCAAGAACCACATGATCGTGATGCCGGACGCCGATCTCGACCAGGCCGTCGAAGCCCTCGTCGGCGCAGGGTACGGCTCGGCGGGCGAGCGCTGCATGGCGATCTCCGTCGCCGTGCCCGTCGGCGAGGAGACCGCCGACGCGCTCGTGGCCCGGCTCAAGGAGCGCATCGCGGGGCTGCGGATCGGCACGAGCGACGACCCCGAAGCCGACTTCGGTCCCCTCGTCGGGCCCGACGCGCTCGCCCGCGTCGGCTCCTACATCGGCATCGGCGTCGAAGAGGGCGCCGAACTCGTCGTCGACGGCCGTGACTTCACCCTCCCGGGCCACGAGAAGGGCTTCTTCGCCGGGGCGTCCCTCTTCGACCGCGTGACCCCCGGCATGCGGATCTACCAGGAGGAGATCTTCGGGCCCGTGCTCAGCGTCGTGCGCGCGGCCGACTACGAGGAGGCCCTGCGCCTGCCCAGCGAGCACCCCTTCGGCAACGGCGTCGCGATCTTCACACGCGACGGCGACACCGCGCGCGACTTCACGCGCCGTGTCAACACCGGCATGGTCGGCGTCAACGTGCCGATCCCCGTCCCCGTCGCCTACCACACCTTCGGCGGCTGGAAGGCGTCCGGCTTCGGCGACCTCAACCAGCACGGACCCGACGCGGTCCGCTTCTACACCCGCACCAAGACCGTCACCACGCGCTGGCCCAAGGGGCTGCGCGAAGGGGCGAGCTTCACCATCCCGACGATGGGCTGAGGGCACACCACGATGAGCACCACCACGCACGGCACCACCACGTACGACACCCTCCTCAGCGAGGACCAGCGCGCGCTGGTCGGGACCACGCTCGACTTCGCCGCGGACCAGCTCGCCCCGCACGCCCTGGAGTGGGACCGCGAGAAGCACTTCCCCGTCGACGTCCTGCGCAGGGCCGCCGCGCTCGGCCTCGGCGGCGTCTACGTCCGCGAGGAGTCCGGCGGCTCCGGGCTCACGCGCGCCGACGGCGTCCTCGTCTTCGAGGCGCTCGCCACCGGCTGCCCCTGCGTCGCCGCCTACCTGTCGATCCACAACATGGTCGGCTGGATGATCGACACCTACGGCGACGAGGCCCAGCGCGCCCGCTACCTCCCCGGGCTGTGCGCGATGGACGACCTCGCGAGCTACTGCCTCACCGAGCCGGGCGCGGGCTCCGACGCCGCCGCGCTCTCGACCCGCGCCGTGCGCGAGGGCGACGACTGGGTCCTCACCGGCGTCAAGCAGTTCATCTCAGGTGCCGGCGCCGCCGGGCTCTACCTCGTCATGGCCCGTACGGGCGGCGCGGGACCCGACGGCATCAGCGCCTTCCTCGTCGACAAGGAGGACCCCGGGCTCGGCTTCGGGCCCAACGAGCACAAGATGGGCTGGAACGCCCAGCCGACGCGGCAGGTGATCCTCGACGGCGTGCGCGTGCCCGCCGACCGGATGCTCGGCGCGGAGGGGCAGGGCTTCCGCATCGCCATGAACGGCCTCAACGGCGGCCGTCTCGGCATCGCCGCCTGCTCCCTCGGCGGCGCCCGCTCCGCGCTCGACCGCTCGCTCACGCACCTCACCGAACGCGAGGCGTTCGGGCAGCCGCTCATCGAGTCCGAGGCGCTGCGCTTCCGGCTCGCCGACATGGCCACCGAACTCGCCGCCGCGCGCGCCCTGCTCCACCAGGCCGCCGAGGCCCTCGACCACAAGGACCCGCAGGCCCCGCAGCTCATCGCGATGGCCAAGCGCTTCGCCACCGACACCGGCTTCCAGATCGCCGACCGCGCGCTCCAACTCCACGGCGGCTACGGCTATCTGCACGAGTACGGTATCGAGAAGATCGTCCGGGACCTGCGGGTCCACCAGATCCTGGAAGGAAGCAACGAGATCATGCGCGTCATCGTGGCCAGGGGCCTCACAGGAGCGGCGCGGTGAGCGGCGCCGAGGAGAGTCCCGTCCTCACCCCGGTCACGGGACACGCCGCCCGCCTCGTGCTCAACCGCCCGCGCGCCCTCAACGCCCTCACGCACGAGATGGTCGGCCTGATCGACGCCGCTCTCACCGCCTGGGAGGACGACGACGCGATCGCGACCGTCGTCCTCACCGGGGCGGGGGAGCGCGGCCTGTGCGCGGGCGGCGACATCCGCGCCGTCTTCGAGGCCGCGCGCGGGGGCGACGGGCAGGAGGCCGCGGACTTCTGGCGCGAGGAGTACCGGCTCAACGCCCGTATCCCGCACTACTCCAAGCCCTACGTCGCGCTCATGGACGGCATCGTCATGGGCGGCGGCATCGGTGTCTCCGCGCACGGCTCGGTCCGGATCGTCACCGAGCGCACGAAGGCCGCGATGCCCGAGACAGGCATCGGCTTCGTGCCCGACGTCGGCGGTACGTGGCTGCTCTCGCGCGCCCCCGGACACCTGGGTACCCGCCAGGCCCTCACCGGCACGGTCGCGGGGCCGGGGGACGCGCTGCGCCTCGGGCTCGCCGACCACTTCGTACCGTCGCGTGCCCTGCCGGAACTGGTCGAGGCGCTCGGCACGTCACCCGCGGAGGAGGCCGTCGGGCGGTACGCGGCCGAGGCACCGCCCGCCGCGCTCGACGCCGAGCGCGCCTGGATCGACGCCTGCTACGCGGCGGACACCGTCGAGGAGATCGTCTCCCGGCTGCGGGCCCGCCCCGAGGAAGCGGCCCACGCCGATGCCGCGACCCTCGAAGGGCGCTCCCCGACGAGCCTCAAGGTGACCCTCGCCGCGCTCCGCCGCGCCCGCGCGCTCGGCACGCTGGAGGAGGCGCTCGACCAGGAGTACCGCGTCTCGCTCGCGTGCCTCGCGACACCCGACCTCGTCGAGGGAATCCGTGCGCAGGTCGTCGACAAGGACCGTGACCCGCACTGGAACCCGGCCTCGCTCGCCGAGGTGGACGCCGCCGACGTCGCACGCTTCTTCACACCCCTGGGCGAGCGCGAACTCGGGCTCGCCCCGACACCGGAGGTGACACGGTGAGCAGTACCGACAAGAAGGTCAGCACCGTCGCGTTCATCGGGCTCGGGCACATGGGCGCCCCGATGGCCGCGAACCTCGTCCGCGCGGAGTACACCGTGCGGGCCTTCGACCTCGTGCCCGCCGCCCTCGAAGCGGGTGTCGCCGCGGGGGCGGAGGCCGCGTCGAGCGCCGTCGACGCCGTGACGGGCGCCGACCTCGTGATCTCCATGCTTCCGGCGGGGCGCCACGTCCTCGGCCTGTACGAGGACATCCTCGGCGCCGCACGCCCGGGCACCCTCTTCGTCGACTGCTCCACGATCGACGTCGCCGACGCCCACGCCGTGCACGCGCTCGCCGCGGGGCGCGGGATGCGCGTGCTCGACGCGCCCGTCTCCGGCGGCGTGGTCGGCGCCGAGGCCGGGACCCTCACCTTCATGGTGGGCGGGGGAGAGACCGAGTTCGCCGAAGCGCTGCCGCTGCTCGACGTCATGGGCAAGAAGGTCGTGCACTGCGGCGCGGCGGGTGCGGGGCAGGCCGCGAAGATCTGCAACAACATGATCCTCGGCGTCTCGATGATCGCCGTGAGCGAGGCGTTCGTCCTCGCCGAGAGCCTCGGCCTCTCGCACCAGGCCCTCTACGACGTCGCGTCGACCGCGTCGGGGCAGTGCTGGGCACTCAGCGTCAACTGCCCGGTGCCCGGGCCCGTTCCCACGTCCCCGGCCAACCGCGACTACCGCCCGGGCTTCGGCGCCCCGCTCATGGCCAAGGACCTCGGCCTCGCGGCCAACGCGGTCCGCGCGGGCGGCGTGCACGCCGAACTCGGGCTGCGCGCCGCGGAGATGTACGCGGCGTACGCCGAAGGGCGGGGCGCTGACGAGGACTTCTCCGGCATCGTGCGGGTCCTGCGTGACGACTCGGGAAAGGCCGCGGAATGAGTACGTACGAGACGATCCTGGTCGAGCGCAGGGGACGCGTCGCCCTGCTGACCCTCAACCGCCCGAAGGCGCTCAACGCGCTGAACGCGCGGCTCATGGAGGAACTCGTCGGCGCGGCGGAGGAACTGGACCGTGACCCGGAGACCGGCTGTCTCGTGATCACGGGTTCGGAGCGGGCCTTCGCCGCGGGTGCGGACATCACCGAGATGGCGCCGCGCACCTCGGTCGAGATGTACCTGCACGACTGGTTCTCGGCCTGGGACAGGCTCGGCAGGCTCCGCACCCCGACGATCGCCGCCGTGGCGGGGCACGCGCTCGGCGGGGGCTGCGAACTCGCCATGCTGTGCGACCTGTTGATCGCGGCGGACACGGCGCGGTTCGGGCAGCCGGAGATCAAGCTCGGCGTCATCCCGGGGATCGGCGGCTCGCAGAGGCTGACCCGCGCGGTCGGCAAGGCGAAGGCGATGGACCTGTGCCTGACCGGGCGCACGATGGACGCGACCGAGGCCGAACGCGCGGGCCTCGTCTCGCGGATCGTCCCCGCTGCCGACCTCCTCCCGGAGGCCCTGGCCGCTGCCGAGACGATCGCCCACCTCTCGGCCCCCGCCGCGATGATGGCGAAGGAAGCGGTCAACACGGCGTTCGAGACGACCCTCGCCGAGGGCGTCCACTTCGAACGCCGCCTCTTCCACTCGGTCTTCGCCTTCGCGGACCAGAAGGAGGGGATGGCAGCGTTCACCGACAAGCGGAAGGCGGAATTTCGGCACCGTTGAGGGGCTGAGCGCCCTCTGCCGGGGCCGGGGTCCGGGGCTCAGCCCCGGACCCCCGCTCCTCGAACGCCGGAGGGGCCGCATGGGCCCCTCCGGCGTTCGAGGCGTCAGTTCGCCATGTACTTGTCGTACCCGTACCGCGTGAAGAACAGCGGCAGTTCAGGCCCCAGCGCCGTCGCCGCGAACAGTGCCCGGACCGTCGCCGGGTCGCTGTGCGCGCCTTCCGTCGCGAGGGCGGTCAGCTCCTCGTCGACGTGCCGCTCCACCGTCTCCCGCCCCACGGCCCCGTGCCGCAGCCACTGCCAGATCTGCGTGCGGGCGATCTCGGCGGTCGCGGCGTCGGCGATCAGGCCCCCCTGGTCGAGCAGCCCCGTACCGCCGAGCCAGCGGTCGAAGTAGCGGACCGCGAGCGCCACGCTGCCCCGCACCCCCTCGGGCCCCGGCGCGCCCGTCAGGCGCGGCACCGCGAGGAGTTCGGCTGCCCGGACCTCGACGTCGTCGCGCGTACGGTCGAGCTGGTGCGGCCTGTCGCCGAGGACGCCCCGGAAGACCTCGCGGCCGACAGGGACGAGCCCCGGGTGCGCGACCCACGAGCCGTCGAAGCCGTCCTCGGCCTCCCGCTCCTTGTCGCGCCGCACCTCGGCGAGCGCCGCCTCGATCGCGGCCGGACCGCCCTCGGGCGCCTGCGCCGCCATCCCGCCGATCGCGTGCGCGCCGCGCCGGTGGCACGTGCGCACGAGGAGTTCGGTGTACGCGCGCAGGAACGGCGCCGTCATCGGCAGCCGCGCGCGGTCGGGCAGCAGGAAGTCGGTGCGGTGCCCGAAGGTCTTGATGAGGCTGAACAGGTAGTCCCAGCGCCCGGCGATCAACCCCGAGCTGTGCGCGCGCAGTTCGTGGAGGATCTCCTCCATCTCCATCGCCGCGGTGATCGTCTCGATGAGCGCCGAGGCCCGCACGGTCCCCGCGGGGAGGCCGATCAGCTCCTGCGCGAGGACGAAGACGTCGTTCCACAGCCGCGCCTCGTACCGGTTCTCCAGCTTCGGCAGGCAGAAGTACGGGCCGTGCCCCGCCTCGACGAGCGGCTCGGCGTTGTGGAAGAAGAACAGCGCGAAGTCGGCGAGCGCGGCAGGGACGGGCTGTCCGCCGTACTCCAGGTGCGCCTCGTCGAGGTGCCAGCCGCGCGGCCGCACGACGAGCGTGGGGCGCGCACCGGAGCGCGGGGTGCGGACGAGGTCCTTGAGGAGGAGGTGCCCGTCGAGGACGGTGTGCCACGTCGGCGAGGTGGCGTCCTCGAAGTCGGCGGTCCAGGTCGAGGCCCCCGAGCCGTACGCGGCGGCCGCGGCCTGCGGCGTGGGCGGGCCCACGAGTTCCACGTGCCGCTCTTCGAGCCCGGGCGCCGGGGGCGCGACGCGCCACGAGCGGTCGGTGCGCAGCGGCGTCGTGACGAGCGGGAAGTCGAGGCGGATTCCGGCGGCGAGGCGGTGCGCCTGGCGGCGCCGCTCGCGCAGCAGCCACTGGCGGCGCTCACCGAAGGCGGCGACGAGCGCGCCGAGGAAGTCGAGCGCGGCGGGCGTCAGGATCTCTTCGTGGCGCGCGCCGGGGGCCGCGAGGACCCGGACGGTACGGGCCGGGGCGAGAGTGGGCATCGGGGACCTCCTGGGGCGGGGCCGGGCGGCGGGGTCACGCGTGATCCGCGGGCCCGGGGGACCGGGTGAGGGTGCGAGGAACGGGGGCCGGACGGAGACGGGTGCCCGGCCCCCGTTCGCTCGGGGGTACGGGGACGCGCGCCGACGCGAGGGCGCGCGTCCCCGGTGCGGCGGCGCACCCGCACAGGTGCGTGCCGCGAGGGAGAGGACGGGGCGGGCGAGGAGTGGGGCCCGCCGCCGTCCCGGTCCGGCTAGTGGAACTGCTCGGCCTCGGTGGAGCCGGCGAGCGCGGTGGTGGAGGAGGCCGGGTTGACGGCCGTGGAGACGAGGTCGAAGTAGCCCGTGCCGACCTCGCGCTGGTGGCGCACGGCGGTGAAGCCCTGGGCCTGCGCGGCGAACTCGCGCTCCTGGAGGTCGACGTAGGCGGTCATGCCCTGCTCGGCGTAGCCGCGCGCCAGGTCGAACATCCCGTGGTTGAGGGAGTGGAACCCGGCGAGGGTGATGAACTGGAAGCGGTAGCCCATCGCGCCCAGCTCGCGCTGGAACTTGGCGATCTGGTCGTCGTCGAGCGCGGCGCGCCAGTTGAAGGACGGCGAGCAGTTGTACGCGAGCATCTGGTCCGGGTGCTCGGCGTGGATCGCCTCGGCGAACTCCCGCGCCTGGGCCAGGTCCGGGGTGCCGGTCTCGACCCAGATGAGGTCGGCGTACGGGGCGTAGGCGAGACCACGCGCGATGACGGGGGCCATGCCGTTGCGCACGTGGTAGAAGCCCTCGGAGGTGCGCTCCCCGGTGACGAAGGGCGCGTCGCGCTCGTCGACGTCGCTCGTGAGCAGGGTCGCGGCGAGCGCGTCGGTGCGGGCGATGACGAGGGTCGGCGTGTCCGCGATGTCGGCGGCGAGACGGGCCGCGTTGAGGGTGCGGATGTGCTGCGAGGTCGGCACGAGGACCTTGCCCCCGAGGTGGCCGCACTTCTTCTCGGACGCGAGCTGGTCCTCGTAGTGGATGCCGGCCGCCCCGGCGGCGATCATCGCCTTCGTCAGCTCGAAGGCGTTGAGCGGGCCGCCGAATCCTGCCTCCGCGTCGGCGACGATCGGGGCGAGCCAGTCGGTCGTGTCGCCGTCGTCCTCGGCGGTCGCGATCTGGTCGGCGCGCAGAAGCGCGTTGTTGATGCGTCGCACGACCTGCGGGACCGAGTTGGCGGGGTAGAGGCTCTGGTCCGGGTACGTCTGCCCGGCGAGGTTCGCGTCGGCGGCGACCTGCCAGCCGGAGAGGTAGATGGCCTGGAGACCGGCCTTGACCTGCTGGACCGCCTGGCCGCCCGTGAGGGCGCCGAGTGCGTGGATGTAGTCGCGCTCGTGGAGCTGGCGCCACAGCCGCTCGGCACCGCGCCGGGCGAGCGTGTGCTCCTCGCGGACGCTGCCGGAGAGCCGCACGACGTCCTCGGCGGAGTAGGTCCGCTCGATTCCCTTCCATCGGGGGTCCTCGGCCCAGCGGCGGGTCAGTTCGGCTGCGCGGTCGGTCGTGTTGCCCATGAGGGTCACCGTCTCCCTGAGAGATGTCGCAGTGGTGGCGCTGTCGTGCGCGGTGGTGCGGTGTCACGGTTGTGAAGCGTGGTGCGGCAGGGGGTCCGGACTCAGCCCTGTGCGGCACGGAGTGTCGCACTGAGTCCTCTGGGGCGTGACGCCCCGCCGAGACTCCCCCGTTTCCCCTGGGGGACCCGGGTGATGACTCGACTGTGGCACTGGCACTGAGTGCCATCAAGGGGGGAAATCTGTGAAGTCTGTGAATCTTCCCTCGCCAGCTTTGCGAAGCTTGCCAATCCCGCCGCGCCCGCTAAGGTGGCTCCCACTCTCGCCGGGAGTGACGTGGAGTGACGGGGAGGACTTCCTATGGCCAGGACATACGCGGGCGCACGACTGCGCCGGCTGCGCGAGGAACGCCGCCTCAGCCAGGCCGAACTCGCCCGCACTCTCGGCATATCGCCGAGCTACCTGAACCAGATGGAGCACGACTCACGGCCGCTCACGGTGCCCGTCCTGCTCAAGATCGGCGAGACCTTCGGCATCGACGCCTCCTTCTTCTCGGCCCGCGACGCGACCCGCCTCCTCGCCGACCTCCGCGAAGCGCTCGCCGCGCCTCTGGAGGAGGGCGGCGTCCTGCCCGGCGAGCTGGAGGAGATCGCGACCCGTACCCCCGGCGCGGCCCGTCTCCTCCTCGACCTCCAGCGCCGCTCCCAGCGCCTCACCGAGCAGCTCTCGGGGCGCGACGGCGGCACCGACGAGCACCAGGAACCCCCCGGCTCACCGCACGAGGAGGTCCGCGACTTCTTCTACGAGCGCCGCAACTACTTCCACTCCCTCGACCTCGCCGCCGAGGACCTCGCGGGCGAACTCCGCGTCCGCCCGGGCACGGCGGGCCAGACCCTCGCCGAGCACCTGGAGGCCCAGCACGGCGTCCACGTCGCCACCACGGCAGGCCCCCACCTGCACCGCTACGACACCGTGAGCCGCACCCTGCACCTCTCGCCGCGCCTGCGCCCCGGCCAGCAGACCTTCCGCATGGCCGCGCAGCTGGCGCTCCTGGAGTACGGCTCCGAACTCGACTCCCTCGCGGCCGAGAACTTCCCCCGCCACTCGCCCGCCCACGCGCTCACCCGCATCGGCCTCGCGCACTACTTCGCGGGTGCCCTCGTCCTTCCGTACCGCGAGTTCCACGCCCGTGCCGAGGAGTACCGCTACGACATCGAACGCCTCGGCGACCACTACGGCCTCGGCTACGAGACCATGTGCCACCGCCTCAGCACCCTGCAACGCCCGCGCCTGAGCGGCGTCCCCTTCTCGCTCGTCCGCGTCGACCGCGCGGGGAACATGTCCAAGCGCCAGTCGGCGACCGGGTTCCCCTTCTCGCGCTCGGGCGGCACGTGCCCGCTGTGGAACATCTACGAGGCGTTCACCGCGCCCGGGCGCGTGCACGTCCAGCTCACCCGCATGCCCGACGGCAGCCGCCACCTGTGGACCGCGCGCACCGTCACGCGGCGCGGCGGGGCCTGGGGGGAGCGCGGCAGCACGTACGCGATCGGCCTCGGCTGCGAGGTCCGCCACGCGGGCCGCCTCGTCTACTCCGAAGGTCTCGACCTCGACAACCCCGCATCGGACACACCCATCGGCATGGGCTGCCGCGTCTGCGAACACCTCGACTGCCCGCAGCGCGCCACCCCGCCCGTCGGCCACACCCTCACGATCGACCAGCACAGCAGCACCTTCGTGCCGTACCCGGTACGGCGCGAGCGCGCGCGGCCGTGAAGGCGGGGTGTGCCCCCGTGTACCGCCGCCCCTACCGGTCCCCACCGCGCAGGCACCACTCCCCGACGAGTGCCAGGTCCCGCGCGCCCATCCACAGCAAGCCGCCCCAGCAGGGCGGTCGGGACGGGCGCCGCGAGGTTCACCAGGACGTCGTCGTGCGCCCACCCGCGCCCGGGCGGCCCCGGCCCCCGCCGGAGTGCCGCGCCGCCCCGCGCCCCGGGGCACCGTGTCTCCCGCGCCGCCCGAGCGCCGCGTGTCCCGCGCCCCGGGGCATCGTTAAGGACGCGTGAACAAGGCCGAATCCCTTGAACCGGCGGCCCCGGCGGCCCCGGACGACGTCCCCGCCTCCCGCGCGGAACTCGCCCGCCGCGTCCGGCACACCGCGCGCCGCACCGAGGCGCACCTCGCCCGGCTCTACGCCCCGTTCCCCCAGCACGCGGACACGTGGCTCCCCGCCAGGGCCACCGCCGGTCTCGCCCCCGACCTCGGGGAACGGCTCGCGCTGCGTCTCCACGAAGCACTCGCCGAGCCCGTGCGCCACCTCGTCGAAGCCGGCGGCAGGCGCTGGCGGCCCGGGCTCGTCGCCGAGACGATCGACCTCCTCGGCGGCGACAGCGAGCACTACGGGCCGCTGTGCGCCGCGCTCGAACTCGCCCACACGGGCTCCCTCATGGTCGACGACGTGCAGGACGGCTCGCCGCTGCGGCGCGGGGTCGCCGCCGCGCACCTCGTCTTCGGCACCGCGACCGCGCTCAACGCGGGGACCAACGCCTACTTCGCCTTCGACCGTGCCATCCGGCTCACGACGCCGGGCGACCCCACCCTCGCGGGACGCCTGTGGGACGCCTTCCTCGCCGCGCTCCGCTCCGCGCACGCGGGACAGGCGCTCGACATCACGGGTCACCGCGCCGAGATGGGACACGCCGTCAGGACGGGCGACGCCCAGCCCGTCCTCGCCCTCGTCCGCCTCACGCACCGGCTCAAGTCGGGAGCCATGTCCGCCGTCGGCTTCGAGACCGCGGCACTCGTCACCGGCGCCGGCCCCCGCCGCCACCACGCCCTCGCCGCCTTCGGCGAGGCACTCGGCACCGCGTACCAGATCGCCGACGACGTCGCCGACCTGCGCGGCGTCCGCCACAAGGGCAGCGCGACGAAACAGGCGGGCGAGGACACCCGCAACAGCAAGGTCACCATGCCCCTCGCCCACGCCGTCACGCTGCTCCCGAGACCCCGCCTGCGCGCCCTGTGGGACACGCTCTCCGCGCCCGACGCGGGGGAGCGGGAGCGGGCGGAGGTACGGGACGTACTGCTCGACTGCGGTGCGGCGGAGGCGTGCGCCCGTGAGGCCGAGGACCTGCTCTCGACCGCCTGGACCGCCCTCGCCGCCGTCCTCCCCGAATCCCCCCGCACCCGCCTGCTGCGCGAGATGGCATGGCACACGGTGCGCGGGAGCGCGGGGGCCTGAGGGGAGGCGCGGGCCCGCGGCAGGCGCGGGCCCGCGGGGACACGCCTGGCCTGTCCCCCCGTCCCCACCGTGCTCGGCTCCCGCCCGCGTGCCGCCACCTCCACGCGCGTTCCTCGGCGGGGTCCCGCCGTCCGTTCCGCTCAGCGCTCGCGTCCCCGCGGCTTCAGCGGCACGGGAGGGAGGGCGGGCGCGGGCAGCCGCGCGCCGTCGTAGCCGTGGACCTCGCCGAAACGGTCGCTCGTCATCCAGTCCTCGCGGGCCCGCTCGATCTCCTCCTGCGTACGGCCCACGAAGTTCCACCACATGAGCAGCTTCTCCGCGAAGGGCTCACCGCCCAGGAGCATCGCGCCCGCGTCCGAGACGGCGCGCAGGGGCAGGCTCGTGCGCCCGCAGCCGAGGTAGAGCATCGTGCCCGGGGTGACGGGCGCCCCGTCCACGCGCAGCTCGCCCGACATCGCGAGCACCCCGTACTCGAAGTCGGGGTTCAGCGGCAGGTCGGCTTCGGCGCCCTCCCGCAGCGCGAGGTCCGCGCCGACGAGCGGCGAGTACGTCGTGCCCGGCGAGGTCGCCGAGTCGAGCGTGCCGAGCAGGACGGTCGCTTCGAGCCCGGGGGCAGTGACGCGCGGGAGGTCCCCGTGGTGCTCGAAGTGCGGGGCCACGTGGCGCGCCTCGTCGGGCAGCGCCACCCAGAGCTGGGCGCCGTGCAGGTAACGGGCGTGCGGCCGGGGGCTCTCCTCGGAGTGCGAGATCGCGCGGCCCGAGGTCATGAGGCCCAGCTCGCGCGGCCTGATCGTCCGGAGCGAGCCGAGCGAGTCGCGGTGCAGCACCTCGCCCTCGTGGAGCCAGCTCACCGTCTGGAGCCCCATGTGCGGATGCGGCGGTACCTGCATCCCCGGCTCATCGGCGATGTCGTCGGGTCCGTAGTGGTCGACGAAGGCCCAGGCGCCGATCATGCGGCGGCCGAGGTTCGGCAGCAGCCGCCGTACCTCCGTCGACTCGCCGAGCGGTACCCGGCGGGGGCTCAGCAGCTCGCGCACGGGAGCCGCGAGGACGTCCTCGCGGCCACCGCACGGCTTCGGCACGGGGTGGGTGTCCAGATTGCTCATGCCGCCCAACCTAACGGTCGCCGCCCCACACCACCCGGACGGTCCGCCCGGACGTGCCCGCACCCCGCGCCCCCGCTGGAATGGGCGGGTGAGCGCCACCCCAGCCACCCCCGACGACTGCCTTGCCCGCAACGAGTGGATCTGCGGCACGTACCTGAGCACCCGGCGGCACGTCCTGCTCGACGCCGTCGCGCAGCACGTCGAGCTGACCGCGGCGGCCGTCGGCATCGCGCTCCTCATCGCCGTCCCGCTCGCCGTCCTCGCGCGCCGCCTGCGCGGGGCGGCGGGGCCCGTCCTCGCGCTCACCACGGTGCTCTACACGATCCCCTCGCTCGCGATGTTCTCGCTGCTCCTGCCCGTCTACGGACTCTCGGCGACCCTCGTCGTCGCCGGGCTCGTCCTCTACTCGCTCACGCTCCTGGTCCGCAACCTCCTCGCCGGGCTGCGCGCCGTGCCCGAGGAGACTCGGCAGGCCGCGCGCGGCATGGGGTACGGGCCGCTGCGCCTCCTCCTCGCCGTCGAACTGCCCCTCGCCCTGCCCGCCGCCTTCGCGGGCCTGCGCATCGCGATGGTCTCGGCGATCTCGCTCGTCACCGTGGGCGCCATCGTCGGCTTCGGCGGTCTCGGCAACCTCATTTACCAGGGCATGAACACGTACTTCAAGGCCCAGGTGCTCACCGCATCCGTCCTGTGCGTCCTCCTCGCCGTCGCCGCCGACCTGCTCCTGCTCCTCGCAGGGCGCCTCCTCACCCCGTGGACCCGCGCGTGAACGTACTCGGCGACACGTGGGACTGGCTGAGCGACCCCGCGCACTGGTCCGGCGAGAACGGCATCGCGCACCGCCTCGCCGAACACGTCCTGCTGACCCTCGTGTGCCTGTTCCTCAGCTGCCTCCTCGCGCTCCCCGTCGCCCTCGTCCTCGGCCACATCGGGCGCGGCGGCGTCCTCGCCGTGAACCTCGCGAACATCGGCCGCGCCGTGCCCACCTTCGCCGTCCTCGTCCTCCTCCTGCTCACCCCGGTCGGCAGGCTCAGCGAGGGCCCCACCGTCATCGCGCTCGTCCTCTTCGCTGTGCCACCGCTGCTCACCAACGCGTACGTGGGGATGCGGGGCGTGGACCGCGAGGTGGTCCGTGCCGCGCGGGGCATGGGCATGACGGGGCGGCAGCTGCTGTGGCGCGTCGAACTGCCGCTCGCGGCCCCGCTCGTCCTCACCGGCGTCCGCGTCGCCGCCGTCCAGCTCGTCGCGACGGCGACGATCGCCGCGCTCGCGGGCGGCGGCGGCCTCGGCCGCATCATCACCGCCGGGTTCAACCTCGCGTCCACCCCGCAGGTCGTCGCGGGTGCCGTCCTCGTCGCCGTCTTCGCCCTCCTCGTCGAGGGCGCCTTCGCGCTGGGGGAGCGGTGGCTGCCGGTACGGGAACAGGGGGCCGCCGCGTGAGCCGTACCCGCGGAGCCGCCCTCGCCCTCGTCGCCGTCGTGCTCCTGCCCGCCGCCTGCTCCACGGGCCCGTCCCTGGAGAACCGGAACGAGGTCACCGCGCCCCCCGGCGACAGCGAGCGGCTCACCATCGGCTCGGCCGGGTTCACCGAGAGCGACCTGCTCGCCCACATGTACAAGCTGCTCCTCGACAGGGCCGGCTACCGTACCCGCCTGCTCACCGTCGCCAACCGCGAGCTGTACGAGCCCGCGCTCGAATCCGGGCAGATCGACGTCGTCCCCGAGTACGCGGCCACCTTCGCCGACTGGCTCAACGCCAAGAAGAACGGCGCCGACGCGAAGCCCGTGGGCTCGCCCGGCCTCGGCCGCACCATGCGCCGCCTGCGCGCCCTCGCCGCCGCGCGCGGGCTCGACGTGCTCGACCCCGGCAAGGCCGTCGACCAGAACGCGTACGCCGTCACCCGCGCGTACGCGAGGAAGCACGAGCTGCGCACCCTCTCCGACCTCGGCCGCGCCAAGCTCCCCGTCCGTGTCGCCGCGGGCGACGAGTGCGCGACACGCCCGTACTGCGCGCCGGGCCTGAAGAAGACGTACGGCATCGACGTCACCACGATCGACCCGAAGGGCCTCGGCACCACGCAGGCGAAGAAGGCCGTGCAGGACGGCCGCGACCAGCTCGTCGCGACCACCACGACCGACGCGACGCTCGACGAGTTCGGGCTCGTCCTGCTCCGCGACGACAAGAAGCTCCAGAACGCCGATTACCTCGTCCCCGTCGTCAACCGCTCCCGCGCCGGATCGCGCCGCGTCGCCACCGCGCTCGGCCGCCTCAACAAGGTCCTCACCACCGCCGACCTCGCCGACCTCAACCGCCGCGTCGACAGCTGGCGCCGCCTCCCCGAGGACGTCGCCCGCGACTACCTCGACGACCACGACCTGCTCTGAAGCACCCGGACCGCACGCCCAGGAGGCAGCCACATGACCGAGGAGAACCCCGAGCCGCGCGGCCGCGGCGCAGCGCTCGCCCACCTCGCCCGCACCCTCGCGAGCGGCCTGTGGTTCCCGCTCCTCTTCTTCTTCGGCTTCCTGCTCTGCTACGCGCTGCCCTTCCACAACCCCGCCCCGCACGACGTCCGCGTCGCCGTCTCCGGCCCCCAGGCCGCGCGCGAGATCCGCGCGGGCTTCGACGAGGCGTCACCCGGAGCGTTCGACATCATCAGCGCCGACACGGCCGCCGACGCGCGCCGCAAGGTGCTCGACCGCGACACCGAGGCCGCCTTCGCCGCCGACGCGGGCCGCCCCACCCTCTACCTCGCCAAAGCGGACGGCGCCCTGCTCGAACAGGCCGTCACGACCGCCTTCCGCACCCTCGTCGAACGCCAGGGCGGACAGCTCACGACGGTCGAACTCGTCCCCACCGCCTCGGGCGACACGAGCGGCACCGGGCTCTTCTACCTCACGATGTCCCTCAACATCTCCGCCTACATCTCCGTCATGATGCTCATCCGCGCCCACCTCACGCGGCGCGGCAAACTGCTCACCCTCGCGTGCCTGTCCGCCTTCATGAGCCTCGTCGCCTACTTCATCGGGCGCGGCCTCGACATCGTCCCGGACGAGCCGCTCGGCATCCTCTACCTCTTCCTGCTCTCGCAGGCCATCGCGTGGGTCACCTACGGACTCGTCCCCTTCGTGCGCCAGTTCATCCCCGGCGTCGCGATCACGCTCTTCGTGCTGCTCTCGATCCCGTCGAGCGGCGGCGCCATCCCCTACCAGATGGTCCCCGCCTTCTTCCGGGCCCTGCACCCCGTCTTCCCGCTCGGCAACATCATCGAGGCGCTGCACGGCATCTTCTACTTCGACGGCAGGGGCGTCCTGCGCCCGACGCTCGTGCTGTGCGCGTGGCTCGTGCTCGGCCTGCTCCTCGTCGCCTTCGGCGCGGTCCTCAGCCGCCGCAAGGAGCACGAGGCGGCGGGCGCAACGGCCGCCGAGGAACCCGTCGAGGACCCCGCCCTGGAGGCACCCGTGCCGCACGCCGTCACCCCCGGCGCGCACGACCCCTTCGGCGAGGGCACGGCCGTGCTCGGCGGCGAGGTCTTCCACGACGACGGCCGCCCCGTGCCCGGCGTCTTCATCACCGTCCTCGGCCACGACGGGCACCAGCTCATCAAGACCGTCACGGACGAGGAGGGCCGCTGGGGCGCGGCCGGACTCCCCGAGGACTGGGTCAGCGTCCTCGCCCTCCCCAAGGGCCACCGCCCCGCCGCGAGCCGCGTCCTGCCCCGCGAGGGCCACGTCACGCGCCAGGACTTCGTCCTCGCGGCCCCGAGCGCCCACGCGGTGCCGAGTTCCTGAGGGCTCAGGCGTCCGCCACCGAGTCGAAGTCCACGTCCCCGCGCTCCACGCCGCGCGCGTCCGCGTCCACCGAGCGGCGCAGCGCCTCGTGGAGCTTGCCCGGCGTCAGGACGCCCAGGAACCGCGCCCCGTCGAGCACGGCGACCCAGCCCGCGTCGTGCTGGAGCATCTCGCCGAACGCCTGCTTGAGCGGGGCGCCCACGGGGACCCACGCGTTCATCCGGTGCGCCAGCTCACCGACGGGCCGCTCCCCGCCACCGCTCACCTCGTCCACGCCGACCCAGCCGTGCAGTTCGCCCGCCCCGTCGAGGACCACCGCCCAGCGCGCCCCCTCGGCCCGCAGCCGCCGCGCCGCGCGCGCGGCCGGCTCGGACTGCCGCACGAGCGGCGGCTCCTCCAGGTCCTCGGGCCTGATCTCGGTCACCGAGAGCCGCTTCAGGCCCCGGTCCGCGCCCACGAACTCCGCCACGTACGGGGTCGCGGGGCGCCCGAGAACGGTCGCGGGCGTGTCGAACTGCTCGATGCGCCCGGGCCCGTACACCGCCATGCGGTCCCCGAGCCGCACCGCCTCCTCGATGTCGTGCGTCACGAACAGGACGGTCTTGCGCACGCGCCGCTGGAGGTCCAGGAACTGGTTCTGAAGCCGCTCGCGCACCACGGGGTCCACCGCGCCGAAGGGCTCGTCCATGAGCAGCACGGGCGGATCGGCGGCGAGCGCCCGCGCGACACCGACGCGCTGCCGCTGCCCGCCCGAGAGCTGGTGCGGGTAGCGCGGACCGTACGTGCCCGGGTCGAGCCCCACGAGGTCGAGCAGTTCCCTGGCCCGCTCCCGCGCCCGCCCCCGCTTCGTGCCGAGCAGCGAGAGCACCGTCGCCGTGTTGTCGAGCACGGTGCGGTGCGGGAAGAGCCCGACCTGCTGGATGACGTAGCCGATGCGGCGGCGCAGCGCGACCGGGTCGACGTGCGCGATGTCCTCGCCGTCCACCTCGATGCGCCCCGAGGTCGGCTCGACGAGCCGGTTGACCATCATCATGGTCGTCGTCTTGCCGCACCCCGAGGGCCCGACGAGGGTGACCAGCTCCCCCTCCGCGACGGCGAACGAGAGGTCGTGCACGGCGACGGTGCCGTCCGGGTAGCGCTTGCCGACCTCGTCGAAGCGGATCATCGGGCGGCCCCTGTCGGCCGTGGCGCTCACGCGTCGTCGAGCAGCACGACATCCAGGCGGCGCGGCCCGTGCACCCCCTCGACGCGGTCCAGTTCGATGTCGCTCGTCGCCGAAGGGCCCGAGACCCACGTCTGCGGCCGGTGCGGGTCGAGCCGGGCGAGCGCCTGCGGCACGGAGGCCACGACCTGCTCCGCCGTGCGCACGACGCACACGTGGTGGTCGGGCACGAGCGTGATCCGCCGCCGCCCCTGGCCGGGCCCCGCGTCCAGGACGAGCGTCCCCGTCTCGGCGATCGCCACCGCGCACCCCGTCACGACGGCGGAGACCGCGTCCAGTTCCGCGGGCGTGAGCCCGGGGGAATCGGCCACGCGCTCCGCGGTGGTGTCCGCGAGCCACTCGTCAGGCAGCCCGTCGGGCACCACGATGCCCGTGGTCCCTGCCAGGAGCCCGGCGAGCAGCGCGGGCAGGCCGACGGGGCCCGTACGGTGCACGAAGGCCCGGTAGTCCGCGAGCCGCTCGGCGAGCAGGTCCACGACCTCCGCGCGCGGGCCCGTGACATGTGCCCGCCGGTAGGCCCGGCGCACCTCGCGCGCGTACACCTCGTCCGGGTCCGTACCCGCCGTCCCGCCGAGCGCGCGCCGCACCCGGCCCAGCACCACGTCCCTGCCGCTCACCTGCCGCCCTCCTCACGCGTGCCGCCCTCTGTCCTGACCCACCAGTCGCGGAAGGGCTCGGCGGGCACCCGGGGCAGATCCCTGCTGTCCGTCCACGCCCGCCCCGGACCCGGTACGCGGCGCGGGCGCACCGCGCGCGTCGCCGAGGCGAGCCGCTGGCCCGCGTGCAGCAGCGCGGGCGAGCCGAGCCCGTACCGCGCCGCGCGCATCGCGGCGCGCTCCGCCGCGTGCCCCTTCGCGGGGCGCACCCGCACCCGCCGCCCGTTGCGCGTCAGCTCCCCGCCCTGCGCGATCCGCTCCCGCAGGTGCACGAGGACCTCGGGGATGTCGATCGCCACGGGGCACACCTCGTAGCACGCCCCGCACAGCGAGGACGCGTACGGGAGCGCGGCGTCGACCGGGTTGCCCGTGCCGCCGAGCTGGGGCGAGAGGATCGCGCCGATCGGGCCCGGGTAGACCGAGCCGTACGCGTGGCCCCCGGCCCGCTCGTACACCGGGCAGACGTTGAGGCACGCCGAGCAGCGGATGCAGCGCAGCGCCTGTCGCCCCACCGCGTCGGCGAGGGTGTCGCTGCGCCCGTTGTCGAGCAGCACCAGGTGGAAGACGCGTGGACCGTCGCCGTCGCGCACGCCCGTCCACGTCGAGGTGTACGGGTTCATGCGCTCGGCCGTCGAGGAGCGCGGCAGCGTCTGGAGCAGCACCTCCAGGTCGCGCCAGCGCGGCACGAGCTTCTCGATCCCGACCACCGAGATGAGCGTCTCGGGCAGCGTCAGGCACATCCGCCCGTTGCCCTCGGACTCCACCACGACGAGCGTCCCGGTCTCGGCGACCATGAAGTTCGCGCCCGAGATCCCGACCTTCGCGCGCAGGAACTTCTCCCGCAGGTGCAGCCGCGAGGCATCCGCCAGCTCGCTCGGCTCCTCGCTCAGGCCCTCCGGCGCCGGGCGGCCCCAACGGCCCATCTCGGAGCGGAAGATGTCGCGGATCTCGCCCCGGTTGCGGTGGATCGCGGGGACCAGGATGTGCGAGGGGCGGTCCCTGCCGAGCTGCACGATCAGCTCCGCGAGGTCCGTCTCGTACGCCGTGATGCCCTCGCGCTCCAGCGCCTCGTTGAGCCCGGTCTCCTGCGTCGCCATCGACTTGACCTTGACGACCTCGGTCTCGCCGGTCGCCTTCACCAGCTCGGCGACGATGCGGTTCGCCTCCGCGGCGCCGCTCGCCCAGTGCACCTGGCCGCCCGCGCGCGTGACGGCCTCCTCAAGGCGCTCCAGGTACACGTCGAGGTGCCGCAGCGTGTGGTCCTTGATCTGCTTCCCGGCCTCGCGCAGCGCCTGCCAGTCGTCCAGCTCGGCGACGGCCTTCGCACGCTTGTCGCGGATCGTGTGCGTCGCGTGCCGCAGATTGCCGCGCAGGCGCTCGTCGCGCACCGCCGCGCGCGCCGCGCGCGGGAAGGGCGGCATCCCGAGGAAGGTGCCTCCCGGTCCCATCGGGGCGGGCTGAAGGGTGCTCATCCCAGGGGCTCCTCTCGTGTACTGGCCAGGATCTCCGCGAGGTGCACGGGCCGCATCCCGGCGGCCACACGGCTCATCGTGCCGCCGATGTGCAGGAGGCAGGAGTTGTCGGCGGCGCACAGCACCTCGGCCCCGCTCGCCACCGCGTGCGCCACCTTGTCCCGCCCCATCGCGGCCGAGACGTCCGGGTTCTTCACCGAGAACGTGCCGCCGAAGCCGCAGCACTCCTCGGCCCCCTCCAGCTCCCGCAGCTCGATGCCCTCCACGGCCCGCAGCAGCCGGAGCGGCCGGTCGCCGAGCCTGAGCACGCGCAGGCCGTGGCACGTCGGGTGGTACGTGACGGTGTGCGGGTAGTACGCGCCGACGTCCGTCACGCCGAGCACGTCCACCAGGAACTCGCTCAGCTCGTACGTCTTCGGCACGGCAGGGGCGAGTGCCGCGGCGAGCTGCCCGCCCCTGCCCTCCGCGCGGGCCCGCTCGCCCATCCGGGGATACAGGTCCCGCACCATCGCGCCGCAGGACCCCGAGGGCACCACGACGGCGTCGTACGGCGCGAAGACCTCCGCGTAGCGGCGGGCGAGCGGCTCCGCCTCGTGCCGGTACCCCGTGTTGTAGTGCGCCTGCCCGCAACACGTCTGGGCGAGCGGGAACTCCGCCTCGACGCCGAGCCGCCGGAGCAGTCGCACCACGGCCCGCCCGGTTCCCGGATAGAGCGTGTCGTTCACACAGGTCAGGAACAGAGCGACGCGCACGGCGGCTCCCCTCGTCGTCTTCGGCTGCCCGTCAGCGTAAGGGCGTACCCGTCGCCCGGCACGGGGCCCGCACACACCCGCACGCTCCCTTACCCGTTCGGGCGCCGCGCCTCCGTACGGCGCCTTCGCGCCCGCCGCCCCGGGCCCGTACGGACCGAGCCGGGGCGCAGCTCCCCCGGGCCGTGTGCTGAACTGGGAGCACCCAGGCACCACCCACCCCGGCAGGAGCGACATGGCCGCCACGTACCGCCAGCCCGGCGTCGTCCTCACGGACCGCATGTTCACCGTCCCGCTCGACCACGAGCGGCCCGACGGGGAGCGGATCGAGGTCTTCGGGCGGGAAGTGGTCTCGACCGAGCAGGGCGGTGCCGAGCGCCCCTGGCTCCTCTACCTGGAGGGCGGTCCGGGGAACGCCGCGCGCCGCTTCGTCGGCCGCCAGGCGTGGCTCGGGCGCGCGCTCCAGGACTACCGCGTCCTCCTCATGGACCAGCGCGGTACGGGCCGCTCCACGCCCGCCAACCGCCAGACGCTCCCGCTGCGCGGCGGCCCGCGCGAGCAGGCCGACCACCTCGCCCTCCTGCGCGCCGACTCCATCGTCAAGGACGCCGAACTGATCCGGCAGAACCTCACGGGCGGCGCCCCCTGGACCGTCCTCGGCCAGAGCTTCGGCGGCTTCTGCGTCACGCACTACCTCTCCAGCGCCCCCGAGGGCCTGAGCGCCGCGCTCATCACCGGCGGACTGCCCTCGCTCGACGCCCACGCCGACGACGTCTACCGCGCCGCCTACCCGCGTATCGCGCGCAAGGTCGCCGCGCACTACGCCCGCTACCCGCAGGACGTCGACCGCGTGCGCCGCATCGCCGAGCACCTCGCCGAGCACCGCCCCGTGCTCAACGGCGGCTACCGGCTCACCGTCGAGGCGTTCCAGTCGCTCGGCATCGCCCTCGGCACGGGCTCGGGCAGCCACACCCTGCACTACCTCCTGGAGAACGCCTTCGCGCGCACCGCCACCGGGCTCCAGCTCTCCGACGCCTTCCAGGAGGCCGCGCAGGCGGCGCTCTCCTACGCCGCGCACCCGCTCTACGCGCTCCTGCACGAGTCGATCTACGCGCAGGACCACCGCCCCACCGGCTGGGCCGCCGAGCGCGTACGCACCGAGTTCCCGCAGTTCGACGCCGAGCGCGCGCTCGCGGGCGACGCGCCCGTCCTGTTCACCGGTGAGTCCGTGCACCCCTGGTCCTTCACGTGCGACCCCTCGCTCGCGCCGCTGCGCGAGACCGCCGAACTGCTCGCCCAGCGCACCGACTGGTCACCGCTCTACGACGCGGGACAGCTCGCCCGCAACGAGGTCCCCGTCGCCGCGGCCGTGTACCACGACGACATGTACGTGGACACCGCGCACTCGCTGCGCACCGCGCGGGCGATCAAGGGCCTGCGGACGTGGGTCACCGACGAGTTCGAGCACGACGGGGTGCGACAGGGGCCCGTCGTGCTCGACCGGCTGCTCGCGCTCGTGCGCGGGGACGCGTGAGCGCGGGAGGGGCCGGGCGGCCGGGCCCGGCGGGCGCCGCGGAAGGGGCTGCGGAAGGTGCCTCGGCCGACGCCCTGGCTGCCGTGACCGGTGACGAGGCGTCCGAGCAGATCCTCGCCGGGGTCGGGGAGCGCCTTCGCGGGCTGCGCAAGGAACGCGGCATGACCCTCGCCGCGCTCTCCGCGAGCACGGGGATCTCCGTCTCGACGCTCTCGCGCCTCGAATCGGGGCTGCGCCGCCCGACACTCGAACTCCTCCTCCCGCTCGCCCGCGCCCACCGGGTCGCGCTCGACGAACTCGTCGGCACCCGCCCCGTCGCCGACCCCCGCGTGCGCGCCGAGCCGATCGTGCGCCACCAGCGCCGCATGTACCCGCTCAGCCGCCACCCCGGCGGCGTCCAGGCGTACCGGATGATCATCGAGGGCGGCTCGCGCGAGCCGGAGCCGCGCACGCACGAGGGCTACGAGTGGATGTACGTCCTGCACGGCAGGCTCCGGCTCGTCCTCGGCGAGCACGACCTGGTTCTGGAGCCGGGCGAGGCCGCCGAGTTCGACACGCGCGTCCCGCACTGGTTCGGGCTCATCGACGAACGCCCCGTCGAACTCCTCGTGCTCTTCGGACCGCAGGGGGAGCGGATGCACGTACGGGCCCGGCCGAAACGGAAGAAGACGGACTGAGGCTCGCTCGCGCGCTGCCGTGCCCACGGTCTTCCGCTCACCCTTACCGACCGCTTAGTATGCCGCTCCACGGGTGGTCCTGCGGCAGCGGCGCGGTAGCGGCGGCGGCCGGGCCGCCGAGGCGCGACAGGCGGGAGCGATCCATGCGGGCATGGCAGGTGGCGGAGACCGGCGAACCCGAGCAGGTGATGAAGCTCGTCGAGACGGAACAGCCCGAGCCCGGTCCCGGGCAGCTCCTCGTCGAGGTGCTCGCGGCGAACGTCAACTTCCCCGACGCGCTGCTGTGCCGGGGCCAGTACCAGATCAGGCCCCCGCTGCCCTTCACGCCGGGTGTCGAGCTGTGCGGCCGCGCCGCGGACGGGCGCCGCCTCATCGGCACCCCGGTCCTGCCGCACGGCGGCTTCGCCGAGTACGCGCTCCTGGACGAGGCGGCGAGCCTGCCCGCGCCCGACGCGCTCGACGACGCCGAGGCCGCGGCCCTGCACATCGGCTACCAGACCGGCTGGTTCGGGCTCCACCGCAGGGCCCGCATCCAGGCCGGCGAGACACTGCTCGTGCACGCGGCGGCGGGTGGCGTCGGCAGCGCGGCCGTCCAGCTCGGCAAGGCGGCGGGGGCGAGCGTCGTCGGTGTCGTCGGCGGGCCCGAGAAGGCCGAGGTCGCCCGCGCGCTCGGCTGCGACCTCGTACTCGACCGGCACACGGACGACATCATCGCGAAGGTCAAGGAGTTCACGGACGGCAGGGGCGCCGACGTGGTCTACGACCCCGTCGGCGGCGAGGCGTACACGAAGTCCGCCAAGTGCGTCGCCTTCGAGGGCCGCATCATCGTCGTCGGCTTCACGAGCGGCACCATCCCCGCGCCCGCGCTCAACCACGCGATGGTGAAGAACTACTCGATCCTCGGCCTGCACTGGGGCCTGTACGGGCGGTACGCGCCGCACCTGATCGCCGAGTGCCACCGGGAGCTGAACCGCCTCGCGACCGAGGGCGCCATCAAGCCGCTCGTCTCGGAACGCGTCCCGCTGGAGGGAGCCGCCTCGGCCGTGCGGCGCGTGGCCGGAGGCCGCTCGACGGGCCGCATCTGCGTGCTGCCCTGAGCGCGCTCCCTGGTCAGTCGCGCCGCCTTCCCAGCCGTTCCCTGAGCCGGGCGGCGCGGGGGCGGGGGCGCGGTTCCTCCGGCGTCGCGGGGGCAGGCACCCGCAAGCCGAAGTAGGAGTTCGCGCCCCGGCTGCGGGACTCGATCTCGACGGCGGCGAAGCGGAGCGTGGCGGCCTCGGCGATCTCGGGGCGCACGACGGGCAGGGCAAGGGTGCCCTCGTCGTCCACGTCGGGGTGTCCCGCGGCCTGCGGCGCGGGGACGTCCACGCGCCGCATCCGGGCCGCGTCGACCGACTCGGCGAGCAGCTCGTACTCGGTCGCCTCGTCGTGCCAGCGCACCTCGACGAGGTCCCCGGCGAGGAGTTTCTCCGCGAGGCGGAGGTGGCCGTTGATGTCGTTGCTCCACGCGCGGACCGTCTCGGGCACCGCCCACGCCCGTTCGGCCGCCTCCACGAGCGTGCCCGGCGGCAGCCAGGGTGCCTCGGGGCTCGGGTCGAGCATCCGCGAGAGCCACTCGGCGCGCTCCCGCAGCCAGTTCACGGCGAGCGGCAGCGAAGGGGCGCGGTAGGTGCCGAGCGGGACGCCGACCCTGGCGCCCGCGCTCATGCCATAAGCGGTGAGATGACACACGAACTCTTCGTGCACAGCAGGCAGTCCTCCGCGTCGGCAGCCGCGATTCCCTTGCCGTCTGTGATTATTCCGCCTCCCGCCGTCCTCATTCCGCTCAATTCCCGCCACATTTGCTCGGCAATTGCCGAGTGGCGCGAACGGTGCGGAGCGCTGCGAAAACCGGCCGGTGGCACCTCTCTGGCCAGGGAGGACGTGCGGGGAAAAGCGGGAGGTGGATAGTGGATGACCACATTCCGCCGTGCGCTGATTCCCGTAGGGCGCAGAAATCACGCCCTTGATCTTGGAATCCCGCACCCTGCGCGAGGCGACTCTGTGTAAATCAGTGAGGCCCCGTCATTCTGCATTGTGCAGAGTGCAGAATTCCCGTGCCCCCCGGCCCGCTTCCCGCGCGTTGTTCCCTGGCCTTTCGGGAAGCACGGCGACCAGCACGTGGCTCGTCCCCACCTGCCACACGGGCCCCGCGTGCGCGAACCCCGCCGCACGCAGCAGCTCGACGTGGGTGCCCAGGCTCAGCCCGCTCGTGCCGCCGAACCGGCTCGGCTCCCGCCGCGCGCACAGTTCGCCCAGCTCGGGATCGTCGGCCGCCGCCGCCCACCAGCTCTCCCAGTCCTCGCTGTCCAGTGCCCCCGCGCGGCGCGCCCGCCGCGCCCCCACGTGCTCGGCGATACCGGCGAGCGCCGCGGAACCGCAGCCGAGGTGGTCGGCGTTGACGAGCACCCCGCCCGGGCGCAGCACCCGCGTCAGATCCGCGTAGGCGCGCCGCAGATCCTCCTCCGGCAGGTAGTGCAGTGCCGTCGTGGACACCACCGCGTCCACCGGGCCGGTCAGCCCGAGCCGCCGGGTCCACCCCTCCTCGCCGATGACCGCCTGGACGTACCGTGCCGCGCGGGGGTGGCGGGTACGGGCCAGTTCGAGCAGGAGCGGGTCCATGTCCACCGCGACGATCCTGGCGTGCGGCAGGCGCGCGCTGAGCCTGGCGGGCAGTGAGCCGGGGCCGCAGCCCAGGTCGACCACGTAGGGGCGCGCCTGGCCCTCCGTCACATGCTCCACGACGTCCGTGACCACCGTGAAGCGTTCCTCGCGGTCGACCGCGTACCGCTGCTGCTGCCGTTCCCAGCGGTCCACCCACCGCTCGGCCGTGGGCAGAGAGAGCCCCATGCCGCACCACCCTTACCGTCTGTTCCAGTTGAGGCCCCCGAATCTACAGGTGAAAATGGTTCCCATCAGCTCGACGTCAAGCCGCGCAGCGTCACCAGGAGCCTGTCAATCTCCTCACGGGTGTTGTACACATGCAAACTGACCCGCACTGAGCTGCGCTTTTCCCCGCCGCTGGCCTGGCACAGGCCGTCAGCCCTGATCATGAAACCTTCACTGAAGAGGATGAATCCCAGATCGACCGACTCGATGTCCCGGTGGCGGAACGTGACGATGCTCTGCCGCTGCTGTACACGGCTGTCGCGCGCGAGGCTCAGCGGGCAGCCGAGCACCTCGTACGCGGGCAGCGCGCTCAGCCCGTCCGTGAGCCGCGCCGCCAGGCCCCGCGTCCAGCGTTCGATCCGGTCGAGCCCCGCCTCCTCCAGCCACGTGAGCGCCGCGCCGAGACTCGCGATCCCCGCCGTGTTCGGTGTCCCGTCCCAGCCCCCCGGCTCCAGCGGCGCCCCGCGCAGCCCGCGCGACCACACCGCGCCCGTACCGGGGAGCGCGAGCGCCTTGTGCCCCGAGAAGACGAGGAAGTCGACGTCGAGCGCGCGCAGCGAGACCGGCAGGTGCCCCACGCTCTGCGCCGCGTCGAGGCACAGCACCACGTCGTCCCCGGCCAGCTCGCGTATCCGGTGCACGTTCATGTCCGCGCCGTAGACGTGGTGCACATGGGTGAGCGCGAGGAAGCGCGTGCGCGGCGTGAGCAGCGCGGCGAGGGCGGTCAGGTCGTAGTCGCCCGAGCCGCGCTGCACCGGCATCTCGTGCACCGTGATCCGCACTCCCCGCGCCGCGAGCAGGTCACGCGCCTCCAGCCACGGCGAGCTGTTCGCCTCGTGGTCGGCGAACGGCACCACGATCTCGTCCCCGTCCCGCAGGTGACCCGGCAGCCAGTCCCGCGCGACCGTCCGCAGCCCCTCGCTCGTCCCGCTCGTGAAGTGCACGCGCGAGCGCGCCGGTTCGGGATCGTCGAGGAAGGACTTCACGTGCTCGCGCACCTCCTCGATCATCCGCGTCGTGCGATTGGCCCACGGGTAGGTGCCGCGCGCCGCGTTGGCGTTGCTCGTGGTGAGGTACGTCGTGACGGCGTCGAGCACCGCGCGCGGCTTCTGCGCGGTCGCCGCGCTGTCGAGGTAGGCGAGGCCGGGTTCCGCCGCCAGGATCGGGAACTGGTCCCGTATCTCCCGCTGCCAGGCGGCCAGTTCCTCCCAGCCGCCGGTGTCATCGGTCATGGTTCCCCTCATTCCCGCACCAGTGGCGCGCCCGCGTCGCGCCACGCGATGACACCGCCGTCGAGACTGCGCACGTCGGGGTGGCCCATCCGGCTCAGCACCGCCGCGTACCCCACCGACTTCTCGCCGACGGGACAGGCGAGCAGCACCGGGCGGCTCTTGCTGAACGGCAGCCCGCCGCGCAGGAGTTCGGCGAACAGCTCGTCCGCGATGTTCACCGAGCCCTCGATGTGCTGCGCCGCGTAGGCGTGCGGCCCGCGCAGGTCCACGACGAGCGGCTGCTCGTGCAGCAGCCACTTCTGGGCCTCGGCGACCGGCATCCGGTGCACCCCCGCCCGCTCCTCCTCGCCGACCGATGCGGCCGTGCGCGTGGCCAGGGAGGCGCTCGCGCCGAGGAGTTCGGGACGCCGGGCCCGTACGTAACTCAGATAGCTCTCGACGCGGTCGCACACCACGAAGACCGCCGTGCGCTGCCGCCCGGGCTCGCTCGCCTCGACCTCGCGCAGCCGCCGTACCGCTCCGTGGTACGCGGCCCCGCCCGTCGGGCCCGCGAGAATGCCGCAGCGCCTGATCAGCTCGACCATCCCGTCGATCGCGTCCAGCGAGCCGACCGCCTCGATGAGGTCGTACGTCGCCGGGTCGAAGAGCCCCACCTCCTGCACCTCGTCGAGATTCCTGATCCCCGGCACGAAGTCCGACTTCTCCGCGACGAGCCCGAGCACCCGCACGTCCCCCCGGGCGGCCCGCAGGGCGCGCGCGACCCCCGAGGACGACCCCGCGGTGCCGACCCCCGCGATGAACCAGTCGGGCGCCCGGCCGTCGAGGTCGGCGATGATCTCGGGGCCCGTGCCCTCCTCGTGCGCCCGCGCGTTCGCCGGGTTGAAGTACTGGTCGGTGTGGAGGAACGAGCCACCAGGGGCGCTCAGTTCACGGTGGAAGCGGGTGAGCGGGTCCTCCGTGTCCGTGGGGTCCAGACACTCGCTCTGCCCGGGCAGCTCTTCGATCTCGGCCCCGAGCAGGAGCAACAGCTCCTTCACCTCGGGGATCTTCATACGGTTGGTGACACTGCGGAAACCGAGCCCGTGCATCGAGGCGATGACGGCGAGCGCCTTCGCGGTGTTCCCGCTGGACAGCTCGACGACCTCGGCGCCGCGTTCGGCCGCGTCGCCGATCGCCGGGCGTGCCATGCCCCAGGCCGCGCGGTCCTTCACGGAGCCGAAGGGGTTGAAGAACTCCAGCTTCGCGTACAGCTCGGTGGACCGCAGTCCGTGCACCGCCGGGTCGATCCGTACGAGCGGGGTCTGCCCGATGGTGTCGAGAATGCTGTCGTACTTCATACCCGTCCCTTTGTCGTGCCGGGCAGCGGCGGGACGCCCAGCGCCCCTGCCGCCGTGCCCGGTGTGCCGCCCGGGTGGGCGGCCGGAGTGCTCGTGGGGGTGGCGCTACGGGGCCCGGCCACCGGGTCCGGCTCCGCCGTCGTGGGCCACCACTGCTCGTCCAGGGTCCAGCGCCAGCCGCCCCCAGGGGTCCGCTCCAGCGCCACCTTGCGTGCGGGTGGGCGGCGCTCGGCGTTCTGGGCGCTGAAGTCCATCGCGTATCCCGCGGTGTTGGCGAAGACGAGCAGTTCGCCGGGGGCCGGGAGCCGGGGCAGCTGGACGAGCCTGCGGGTGATCAGATCCGACTCCAGGCACAGGTTCCCGTGCAGGTACACGCCGGTCGCCGCGCCGGGGCCTGGCTCGGGCACCGGGGCGCCCCCTGGGCGGGGCAGGAGCAGCGGGTCGACGAGGATGCCGTGTTCCTCCAGGGCGCAGTCGTCCGCGTTCATCGCGAGCCGTACCTGCGGAATTCCGTCCGCGCCCGTGCGCACGTCGAGGACACGCGCGAGGGTCGCCCCGCACTGGTCCATGAGCGCGCGCCCCGGCTCGACCGCGAGGTCGTACAGCCCGTCGAGCAGCAGCTCGCCGAGCGGCCGGCCGAAGGTGGGGGAGTCCTGGCGCAACAGGGCGTCCAGGTAGTCGGCACCGGCCAGCGGGCGGTGCCCGGGGTAGAGGTCGAGCGCGCCGCGCAGCGTGCCGCCCTCGTTGGCGAGCCCGTAGCCGTGCCCGCGCCAGGTCAGCGGGGGCCTGCGGCCGAGCGCGGCGAGCGTCAGCTCGGTCGTGTACGTCTCCCACTCGCGCGCGTCCGCGAGGTGGCTCACGCCGAACCCGCCACCGACGTCCACGGTCGCCGGGCGCAGCCCCCGCTCCAGGCACAGGTCGAGTGCCCGCAGGCAGCCGTCGAGCGCGAGCACCTTCTCGGGCAGGCCCGTCGTATCGATGTGGTAGGCGACCCCGACGACCTCCACGCGCTCGCGCACCCGCTCGACCGCGTCGAGCAGCGCGGGCAGCCCGGCGTACGGCGTCCCGAAACGGCTCGGGCGGCTCAGCTGGCGCACTCCCTGCGAGGGGAAGCCGGAGAGCCGTAACTGCACCTTGGCGCGGGGCAGTTCGTACCGGGCCACGAGCGCGGCGAGCCGTTCCAGCTCGCCCTGATCCTCGACCGTCACGGTCACCCCTGTGCGGGCGGCGAGCCACAGGAACTCGGGCTCCTTGGGGCCGGTGGCGCCGATCCGCTCCGGCGTGAAACCGCTGCCGAGCCCGTGCCGCAACTCCTCCAGGGAGGCCACGTCGAGCCCGGCGCCGCTCGTGGCGAGCGCGCGGACCAGAGCGCTGGAACGGTTCGCCTTGTGCGCGAAGTACACCGTGCCGCGCAGATGGTGGCGGTCGCGCGCCTCCTCGAAACGCCGCACGTTCTCGACGGCCTGCTGCGGCAGCACGACGTTGAGCGGGCTGCCGAGCCCGTCGACGAGCGGGTACAGGACCTCGGGCGCGCGGAGCAGCGCCCCGAGGCGCGCCTCCAGCCTCGGCGTCAGGAGCAGGGGAGCGGGCAAGGCGGGGGCCTTCACCTTCCGTACCCGGCGCGCCGTGCGGGCCACCCCGGCAGGCCCTGTGCGCCGGGCACCGCTCGCGCCACCTTCTCCAACATGATTGTCATAACGCCATGAGTCATGTCGTCATGCTGTCCACCGCGCTCCCTCTCCATGCCTTCCCCCGCGCGCTACCCGGAGCGGGCCGCACCACACCCGGCGCACGGACGCGCGGGGGCGCGCGGAATCGCGCAACCGCGCCGGGTGCGGACAGCGGACAGCGGACAGCGGACAGCGGACGGGGACGGGGACGGGGCGGTAGACGGGCGCCGGACGAGGAGGGGGCGACGAGCGGGGGCGCGCGGCAGGGCCCGCCCGCGCCCGCCTCGTCCTCAGCCCGTCGTCGGCGGGATCTCCCAGCCGAGTCCCCCGCCAGGGGCGCCCACCGTCACGTGGCCCTCAGCGGTGGCGCGCAGCGCGTACGTGTCCGGGCGGCCCGCCGCCTCCCACCTCTGCCGCAGGGCGCGCCCGCCCGCCTCGCCGACCCCGCGCGGCACGTGCGCGGCCGCGAGCCGCAAGCCGGGCGCGGTGCCCCGAGGGCCCGGGACGGCGGTCCCGGGGAGCGGCAGCAGCGTGCCCGTGCAGTCGCCGCCGTCCCGCGGCCGCCGCAATACCGCCACCGCGGGCCACGCGGTGCCGGGCGCCAGGAGCGCGGCGACGAGGACCCCGCCGGGCGAGAGCCGCGCCGGGGCCCCGGCGGGCAGCCCCGTGACGAGCCGTGAGACGAGCACGCGGTCCCAGTGGAGATCGGGCGGCGCGCAGGACGTCACCCCGGCGCGCAGACCGAGCGCGGTGAGCCCCTCGTGCGCCCCCGCGGCGAGCAGCGGATCGGGTTCCACGGCCTGTACGCGCCCGCCGAGCGCGCACAGGAGCGCGGTCGTCGTCCCCGCCCCGTACTCCAGGACCGTCGACCCCGCCTCCGCACCGAGGTGCTGGAGCAGGACGAGCCCGAGGTACGGGGAAGCGGCGAGGCCCAGCGGTCCTCGGGCGGGGACCACGCGCCCCGCAGGACGCCCGGCGGGCCGCTCGTCCCCGTACCGCACGACGAGCGGTGCCTCGCCGTGGACGAGAGCGAGCCACTCGCCCCGCTCGCGCGGCACCCGGCAGTCGATCAGCTGGAGCATCCCGTCATGCCCGCGCGGCCCCGGGCGGGGCGCGTAGACCTGCGGGAGCAAGCGCTCGACGGGCGTCGCGACGAAGACCTCGCGCAGCCGCTCACCACTGAGCAGCCCGCGCGCGGCCAGGCGCTCGGCGAGGGCGATGCGGGCCCCGCGCGCCTGCGCGGCGAGCCGTTCGCCGGGTGTCGTGCGCGGTACCCCGTCGTGGAGTTCGGCGAGTTCCCCGTCCCGCTCGGCGGCGAACGCGGCGGCGAGCCGCTTCGCCAGCTCCTCCGGAACCCGGCGCAGCGCCTCCTCCTCGCTCACGAACTCGGCGGCGGCGATCTCACCGGGGTCGAGCCGCAGTGCCTCGGTGCGCACCTCGTGCGGCGGGTGCCCCGCGTAGATCCGCGCGACGATCGCGCGGCCCCAGCGCCCGCGCGGCACCGTGTCGTCGACGAGGAGCCGCCCCGCGAACACCTCGATGCCCAGCTCCTCGCTGACCTCGCGCACCGCCGCGTGCGCGGGCTCCTCGTCCTCCAGCATCCCGCCGGGCAGGTCCCAGCCGTCCTTGTACGTGGGCTCGACGAGCAGCACCCGGCCGTGCGCGTCCCTGATCAGGAGGTCGGCGCAGCCCGCGGGGGCGGCGTGCTCCGCGAGATAGCCCCGCAGGTTCTCCGCGCTCACCACGAGCCTGCCCGCCCCCGTCACCCGCGCCGACCAGCTCACGTCCTCCTCCGCCGCCCCCTCGTCCAGCGCCTTCTCCAACGCGGCGGCGAGCCGCGAGCCCTCGGGCCCCGTCCAGGCCGCGCCCGCCCGCCACGTTCCGTCGTCCTGGGGGCGGACGACGAGGTAGGCCAGCGAGTCACCGGTCGCGAGCGCGGGTGTCATGGCCGGTCCCGCGGGCGCCAGCAGCCCGGGGCCCGTACCGAGGAGACCCAGCGCGCACGCGCGCGAGTCCGTCGCGGCGAGCCGCAGCGCGAGCGCGTCGAGCCCGGCCGTGTCCCGCAGCGTCGCGCGCGTCCACACCACCTGCGCCTCGGGGGCGAGCCCCGCCGCGATCCCGCCGCCCACCGGGGGCTGTTCCGCGTCCCGTACGAGCCGGACCAGACCGTCCGCCGTGCACGCGGCGCGCTCCCCGGGGACGAGCGGCACGGGCTCGCGGTCGGGCAGCGCCCGCACCTCGTCCGCGCGCAGGCCGCCGTCCGCGAGCCGCGTCCAGCACAGCTCGTACGTGCGGCCGCGCAGCCGCTGCCGCGTCAGCAGCCACCCACCGGGGCGCAGCGCGGCGGCCCAGGCGGCGGACGGCACGACCGTGCTCGGCTCCGGCACCACGATCCAGTCCCAGGCCCCGGCGCCGGGGCCCGCCTCGGGCGCACGCGAGGTGACCGCGGCCGCCCCGAAGCCCTCCGGCGGTCCGGCACCGTCCGCCGACAGCAGGCACACCCGCTCGCCCGCGCCGGGTCGCCGGAGGACCGGGGGAGCGGCCGCCCACGGCAAGCGGCCGGGGCGCGGCGGTGCGAGCGGCGGGACGGGAGAGACGAGGGGCGCGGTCATATGGGCGACTCCGGGCCCGCGCGCGGCGGCGCGGACGGCTGGGGGACAGGGGGAGGGGCGCCGCCGTGCGGGCCCCGTACCGAGAACGCGCGGCGGCGGCCCTACGTCACGGGGGCAAAGGCGTACGACGCGCGCGGGCCCGCGCCGGACCCCTGTCCGCGCCCCCGGGGTGATGGGATGACGGGGCGGGGGAGCCCTCCCGCGGTCACGCGGGGGAGCCCTCCCGCGGTCACGGCCCCCACCGCACCGGAGGTACGCCCCATGCGCCCCGCCCGCTTCCGTCCCGCGCTGCTCGCCGCCGCGTTCTGCCTCCTGCCGCTCACCGCCTGCGGCACGGGCACCGGCACGGAGACCGGCCAGGCAGCCTCCGCACGGCCGGGTCCGGCGCGCCCTGCGAGCGGCTCGCCCACCGCCCGTACCCTCGACCGCGCCGCGGAGTTCACCGCCCTGGAACGCGCGTACGGCGCCCACCTCGGCGTCCACGCGGTGGACACGGGCAGCGGGCGCGAGGTCGGCTGGCACGCGGACACCCGCTTCTCGTTCAACTCGACCTTCAAGGCGCTCCTCGCCGGTGCGGTGCTCAAGAGGTACGGGATCGCCGGGATGGGCCACGTCCTGCGCTACGACAAGAAGGACCTCGTCGCCAACTCGCCCGTCACCGAGAAGCACGCGGGGACCGGGCTGAGCCGCGACGCGCTGTGCGAGGCCGCGATCCGCTACAGCGACAACACCGCGGCCAACGTCCTTCTCGCCGATCTCGGCGGCCCGCGCGCGCTCGGCGCCCTCGTCCGGGCCGCGACGGGCGACCGCACCACCCGCATGGAACGGATCGAGCCCCTCGTGAGCGACTGGGCGCCCGGTGAGAGCCACGACACGACGACCCCCCGTCAACTCACGGCGAACCTGCGTGCCTACACCCTCGGCGACGTCCTTCCCGCCCCCGAACGCGCCCGGCTCACCGGCTGGTTGCGCACCAACACCACCGGGGACGCGACGATCCGCGCGGGCGTGCCGAAGGGCTGGAAGGTCGAGGACAAGACGGGAACGGGGAGCCACCACGGCGCGCGCGACGACATCGCGGTGATCCGCCCGCCCGGCCGCGCCCCGCTCGTCCTCACGCTGCTCAGCTACCGCGACGAGCGCGCGGCCGAGCCCGACGACCGTCTCCTTGCCGAGGCCACCCGTGTGGTCGTGCGCGCCCTCGGCTGACCCCCGCCCCCGGCCGCGCGCCCCGCACGGGTCCCGCGCGGCCGGCATCCTGCAAGCCGACCCTCAGGAAGAGCGCATGAGCCTCGACTTCCCCCTCGCCCGCACCACGGAGCCGGTTCCCGCGGCCGAGCGTCGCGCGATCCTCGCCGACCCCGGTTTCGGCCGCTGGTTCACCGATCACATGGCCGTCGCCGCCTGGGACACCGCGCAGGGCTGGCACGACGGCGGCATCCGCCCCCTCGCCCCCTTCACACTCCACCCCGGTGCCGCCGTCCTCCACTACGGGCAGGAGATCTTCGAGGGGCTCAAGGCGTACCGGCATGCGGACGGGAGCGTGTGGCTCTTCAGGCCGGGCGACAACGCGCGCCGCTTCGCCCGCTCCGCGCGCCGCCTCGCCCTCCCCGAGCTTCCCGAGGCCGATTTCCTGCGGGCGGTAGAGGAACTGGTACGGGCCGACGCGACGTGGGTGCCCGATGCGGACGGGGGCGGGGGAGCTGGTGACGAGAGCACCGGGGGCGCAGGCACCGGAGGCACGGGCACCGGGGGCGCGGGCACCGGAGGGGGCGGTTCCGGTTCCGGTGAGCAGAGCCTCTACCTGCGCCCCTTCCTCATCGCCACCGAGCCCTTCCTCGGCGTCCGCCCCTCCGCCCAGGCCCTCTTCCGTGTCCTCGCGAGCCCCGCGGGACCGTACTTCCCCTCCGGCGTCACCGGCGTCACGCTGTGGGTCACCGAGACGTACGCGCGCGCGGCCATCGGCGGCACGGGCGCGGCGAAGTGCGGCGGCAACTACGCCGGGAGCCTCGCCGCCCAGGCCGAGGCGCGCGAGAACGGCTGCGAGCAGGTGCTCTATCTCGACAGCGCGGGCCACGGCACGATCGAGGAGTCGGGCACGATGAACCTGTGCCTCGTGACGCGCGACGGCGAGCTCCTCACCCCGGCGCTCGGCACGATCCTCGAAGGCGTCACGCGCGACACGCTCCTCGCCCTCGCCCCCGAACTCGGCCTCAGGGCCGTCGAACGGGCCATCCCGCTCGCGGAGTTGCGCGCGGGCGCCGAGGACGGCACGGTCACCGAGGTCTTCGCGGCCGGGACGGCGGCCGTCCTCACACCCGTCACCGGCTTCAAGGGCACCGGCTACGCCTTCACGGTCGGCGACGGCACCCCGGGCCCCACGACGCTCGCGCTGCGCCGTACGGTCCTCGACCTCCAGTACGGCAGGACCGAGGACCGCCACGGCTGGCTGCACCGGGTGATGTGAGCCAAGTGCCCCGCTCTCAAGCGAGGTTGACGAGCCGGATGTACTTCGTCCAGTCCCACAGCGGGCCCGGGTCGGTGTGGTCGGTCCCCGGCACCTCGACGTGCCCGAGGATGTGCGCCCTGTCCTTCGGGATGCCGTAGCGGTCGCACACGGAGGCGGTGAGCGCCGCCGAGGCCTCGAACATGGCGTCCGTGAAGTACTCCGGCTTGTCGACCCAGCCCTCGTGCTCGATGCCGATGCTGCGGGTGTTGTAGTCCCAGTTCCCCGCGTGCCAGGCGACGTCCTTCTCGCGCACGCACTGGGCGATGTGGCCGTCCGCCGAGCGCACCACGTAGTGCGCCGTGACCTGCTTCGCCGGGTTCTGGAAGATGGCGAGGGTGTCGGCGAAGTACTCCTGCGTCACGTGGATCACCACGTAGTCGACCGGGTACTGCGAAGGCCGGTTCGCGACCGTGTAGTTGGAGGTGCTCGCGGGCACCCACTCGGCGCCCGGGTGGTCGACGGCGGCCGGCTTCGCGGCGGCGGCCGGGGGCCCGGTGAGCAGCGCGGCGGGCACGGCGGCGAGCGCGGTGCCCTTGAGGAGGGTGCGGCGGCTGGGCACTGATCTGGCGCGTTCCACGGTGGTTCCGCCTCCTGGTGGGGGGTGAGCCCGCCCGGTCGGGGCGGGGTGCGGGTAGGGGGCACGGTACGGGGTGCCGCCGCCGCGCGGAAGACGGCAACTCCCGTACGCGCCGGGCGAAGTGACGCGCGTCCAGCTCGGTGTTCGCCGCTGCGGCCTCAGTCCGCCGCGAGCGCCACAGGGTCGTCGAGCACCGCCCGTACCACCGAGTGCGCCGCACCGAGGAGCGGGCCCTCGCGGCCGAGCCGCGAGACCGTCACGGGACGGTTCGCCGTCGCCGTGCGCCGGGTCAGCTCGCGGCGCAGCGGCGGCAGCAGCCACTCCGCGAGCGGCGAGAGCGAGCCCCCGAGCACGACGCCCTCGGGGTCGAGGAGGTTCACCGCGCCCGAGAGCGCGATCCCGAGCGCGCTCCCCGCCCCGCGCAGCGCCTTCAGCACCGCCTTGTCGCCCTCGGCGGCGCGCTGGGCGAGCAGCCCGACGGGCTCCTGCCCCGGCGCGAGGCCCGCCGCGCGCCACACGGCCTCCTGGCCCGCGTACTGCTCCAGGCAGCCGCGCCCCCCGCACGGGCACGAGGGCCCCTCGGGGCGTACCGGAACGTGCCCCAGCTCGCCCGCGAACCCCCGCGTCCCGCGCAGCAGTTCGCCGCCGAGCACGACAGCGGCACCGATCCCGATCGCGGCCGAGACGTGCACGAAGTTCTCGTGCGCCCCCTCGCCTGTCCACAGTTCGGCGAGCGCGCCGAAATTGGCCTCGTTGTCCACCGTCACAGGCAGCCCTTCGGGCAGCAACGGGCCGAGGTCGGTGTCGGTCCAGCCGAGGTTGGGCGCACGCACCACGAAGGGACGATCGCGCTCGACAAGCCCCGGCACGGCGACGGCGAGCCCGGCGGGCCGCAGCCCGAGCCCCTCGGCGGCCACCCGCACCTCGTCCACGAGCGCCCCGAGTTCGGCGAGCACGGGCTTCGCCGCCCGCTCCCTGTTGTCGAGGGGCCGCACGACCCGCGCACGCACCCCTCCGCTCAGGTCCACCGCGCACACGGACAGGTGGTCGACGCCGATCTCCGCGCCGAGTCCCGCGGGCCCCCGCGCGCTCACCGCGAGCGCGGACCCGGGCCGCCCCACCCGCCCCGGGCGCTCGGGCCCCAGCTCGTCGAGGAACCCGGCCCGGATCAGCTCGTCGACGAGCGTCGACACGGCGGCCCTGGTCAGCCCGATCCGCGCCGCGACCGCGGCGCGCGACAACGGGCCGTGCGCGGCCACGGTGTGCAGCACCCGCGCGAGATTCCTTCGGCGCATCCCCTGCTGGGTGTCCGGCAACGCGGCGGTCATCGGGACTCCTCGGAAGTGGGGGAGAGGGGGACGGGGAAGGAGGCGGCGCAGGGCGGGGCAGTGGGCCGAGCACCGGGCCTCCCCGGGGGGACCTCGCCCCCGAAGGCCCGGGCAGTTCGATGCGCGGGGCCCGGGGCGGAGCCTCGTGCCGCGGCCCGCTTCGTCGGCGCCCCTCGCCGGGAGCGGACACGTTCCCCCGCCCCGTGCGGGGCCGCCCACCGCACGGCCCGCCCGCGCCCTCGTACCGCCGTCAACTCCACTCGCCCCGCTCTCCTCGTCTGCCGCCGGGAGCGCTCCCGGCGCGGCGCCGCGCGCCCTCGGGGGGCGCGGAACCGGGCCGCGCCCCCCTGTGCCCGCTCAGTCCGTGACCGGGGCTCCGTCGAGGAGGGGCGCCGCGTCGGAGAGTACCCCGGAGATCCGCGCGAGGGTCTCGTGGTCCTTGGCGACCGGCTCCAGGAGGGGGCCGCGCGCGGTGTCCCAGCGCCGGGCCACGGCCGCCGGGTCCTCGCCCGTCAGGAGCCCCGCCGCCTGCGCCGCCGCGCCGAGCGCGACGAGTTCCCTCGCGTCGGGCACCCGCACCGGGCGCCCCGAGAGCCGCAGCACGGTCTCCTGCCAGGCCCGCCCGCGCGCCCCGCCGCCGATGAGCAGCAGCGGTTCGTTCTCGTCCCCCTCGCCGTCGAGCACGAGGCCCAGCGCGTCGAGGAGCGAGTACACGGCCCCGTCGTAGGCGGCCTGGAGCAGCTGTCCGCCGCTCGTGTCGTGGCGCAGCCCGGTGAGCAGCCCGGAGGCGCCCGGCAGGTTCGGGGTGCGCTCCCCGTCGAGGTACGGCAGGAAGCTGAGGCCCCCGCCGGGCTCGACGGCCTCGCGGTCGAGGCCGAGGAGCGTCGCGACGCGGTCGACGGCGAGCGTGCAGTTGAGCGTGCAGGCGAGTGGCAGCCAGTCGCCGTGCGCGGCGGCGAAGCCGGCGACCGTACCGCTCGGGTCGGCGGGACGGCGCGGCGAGACCGCGTACACCGTCCCCGAGGTGCCGAGGCTCAGGACCGGCGTCCCCGGGCGCAGCCCGAGACCGAGGGCGGCGGCTGCGTTGTCCCCGGTCCCGGCGGCGACGAGGGTGCCGCGCGCGAAGGGCAGCGCGTCGCCCCGTACCGTCCCCGCGACCTCGCCGGGGCGTACGACGCGCGGCAGCTTCGCCGCGTCGAGCCCCACGAGGCCGAGGATCTCCTCGTCGTACGCCTCCGGGCCCGCCGCCCACCAGCCGGTTCCCGAGACGTCGCCCCGGTCCGTCGTGCCCTCGCCGGTCAGCCGCTCGGTGAGGTAGTCGTGCGGCAGCCGTACCGCCGCCGCGGCCTTCGCCGCCTCCGGCTCGTGCTCGGCGAGCCACGCCCACTTCGTGACCGTGAACGAGGACCCGGGCACACTCCCCGTCCGCTCCGCCCACCACGCGGGACCGCCCTGCCGCTCGATGAGCGCCCGCGCCTGCGGGGCGGAGCGCACGTCGTTCCACAGCAGCGCGGGCCGTACGGGCTCCCCGGCCCCGTCGAGCGTCACGAGCCCGTGCTGCTGCCCCCCCACGGAGACCGCTGCGGCCTGCCGTGCGAGCGGCCCGCACTGCTCCAGGGCGCTCAGCAGCGCCTCCCACCACTGCCGCGGGTCCGACTCGCGGCCCGCCCCCGTCGTCACCGTGTGCGGGGCCTGCCCGCTCGCCACGACCTGCCCCGTCGCCACGTCCACGACCAGCGCCTTCGTGGACTGCGTCGAGGTGTCGATCCCGACCACGTAAGGCCCCTCGGCCTGCTCCCCGGCTGTCATCCCTCGTCCTTCCCTCGCGCCGCCGTCCGCGTCCCGGAACGGCGTCCCGCCAGCTGATCCCACCACCGTGTCCTACTCCGTCCGGCGGGGCGAGACTCCCGCCCGAAGGGGCCGAATCGGCACCCGCTCTTCACAGCCGGGCTTCGGGAGTCTAATTTGTTAAGCGCCATGACGAAATAGGCCACGGCACGCACGACACGATGGCGAGGGAGCCGCATGAACTACCAGCCCACCCCCGAGGACAAGTTCAGCTTCGGTCTGTGGACCGTCGGCTGGCAGGGCCGGGACCCCTTCGGGGACGCCACCCGCCCCGCGCTCGACCCGGTCGAATCCGTGCGCCGCCTGGCCGAACTGGGCGCCTGGGGGGTCACCTTCCACGACGACGACCTCATCCCCTTCGGCTCCACCGACGCCGAGCGCGAGCGCATCGTCAAGCGCTTCCGCGAAGCGCTCGACACGCACGGCCTCGTCGTCCCGATGGCGACGACGAACCTCTTCACGCACCCCGTCTTCAAGGACGGCGGCTTCACGTCGAACGACCGCGACGTACGCCGCTACGCGCTGCGCAAGGTCGTCCGCAACATCGACCTGGCCGTCGAGCTGGGCGCCGAGACGTACGTCGCCTGGGGCGGCCGCGAGGGTGCCGAGTCCGGCGGCGCGAAGGACATCCGCCTCGCGCTCGACCGCATGAAGGAGGCCTTCGACCTCCTCGGCGAGTACGTCACCGAGCAGGGCTACGACATCCGCTTCGCCATCGAGCCCAAGCCCAACGAGCCCCGCGGCGACATCCTGCTCCCCACCGTCGGCCACGCCCTCGCCTTCATCGAGCGCCTGGAGCGCCCGGAGCTGTACGGCGTCAACCCGGAGGTCGGCCACGAGCAGATGGCCGGGCTGAACTTCGCCCACGGCATCGCGCAGGCGCTGTGGTCGGGCAAGCTCTTCCACCTCGACCTCAACGGCCAGAACGGCATCAAGTACGACCAGGACCTGCGCTTCGGCGCCGGTGACCTGCGCAACGCGTTCTGGCTCGTCGACCTCCTGGAGACCGCCGGGTACGCGGGCCCGCGTCACTTCGACTTCAAGCCCCCGCGGACCGAGGACTTCGACGGCGTGTGGGCCTCGGCCGCCGGTTGCATGCGCAACTACCTCATCCTCAAGGAGCGCGCGGCCGCCTTCCGCGCCGACCCGAAGGTGCAGGAGGCCCTCAAGGCCGCGCGCCTGGACCAGCTCGCCCTGCCCACCGCCGACGACGGTCTCTCCTCGCTGCTCGCCGACAAGAGCGCGTACGAGGACTTCGACGTCGAGGCCGCCGCCGAGCGCGGCATGGCCTTCGAGGCGCTGGACCAGCTCGCGACGGACCACCTGCTGGGCGTCCAGGGCTGACCCGTTCCGCTCCGCGGCCGAGCGGAGTGCGGCTGGGCCCCGCCCTCCCTGAGGGGATTCCCTCACGGAGGGCGGGGCCCACGCCGTGGGGGCGGGGCGACGAAGGGATTCGCCCCCCGTGCGTCACCGGAGGCCGACGGGCGTGTCGCGGGGCCACCGGGGCAACCCTGAGAAAGATCAGGGTTGCCCCGGTGGCGGATCGGGGCTCCACTGGAACCGTGGGAGCGGCTGAGCCGTTCTTGACAACAGGTGACAGGGACAGGGCGGCGACCCGCCGCCCGGCCGGAGGTCACCGGGGGAGACGAGAGACATGTCCACACCAGCGAAGGTGGCGGCCGGCGGTGCCGTCGTCGGGCTCATCCTGCTCATCTGGCTGCCCTTCTGGGCCGCCCTGCTCATCATCATCGGCGTTCCCGCCGTCGCCTACCTCACCCTTGACCCGAGCCAGCGCCGCAGGCTGCGCAGGGTGAGCCGCAAGCAGCTGGGCCGCTGAGGGGCGACTGTCGGAGGCACCGCCTACGGTGCCCGCATGACGGAGGAAATCGAGTACGTACGCGGCGACGCGACCGCCCCGCACGGCAAGGGCCCACGGATCATCGCGCACGTCTGCAACGACCGCGGTGGCTGGGGCAAAGGCTTCGTCCTCGCCCTCTCCCGCCGCTGGCCAGAACCGGAACGCGCCTACCGCGCCTGGTACCGCGAGCGCGCCTCCAACGACTTCGCCCTCGGCGCCCTCCAGCTGATCCGGGTGGAGCGCCCTCTCCTGGTCGCCAACATGATCGGCCAGCACGGAACCCGCCGCGGTGGCCGGGGCAGCGCCCCGGTCCGCTACGAGGCGATCGACGAGGCCCTGCACCGCCTCGCCCCCGAGGCCCTGCGCCTGGGCGCCACGGTCCACATGCCCCGCATCGGCTGCGGCCTGGCCGGGGGCAGCTGGGACGAAGTGGAACCACTGATACGGGAGCGGCTGACAGGGCGGGGGTGGGGGTGACGGTCTACGACGTGGTGGGGTGAATCCCGCGGCGGCATGGCGTGCACGGTGGCTCGGCGCACCGGGTGGCTCGGCGTGCTGGATGGCCCCGGACGGCCACCGGATATTCGGTTCCCCTCGTACCCGCCCCCCGTTACGGTGCCGGCATGCATCTGTCGTCATGCCCGAGCTGGTGGCGCTCCTCGTAGGAGCGGCCGCCTCTCACGCATGACCGGGCCGTTCGGACGGACGGCCCCTTGCTGCGTTCCCCGGGCCAGGGGGCGTGTCGTCCGCACGGCGATACGAACCCCGGGAGACCCCTGTGAACACCACGCACCAAGCGCCAGGAACCAGCCCCGACGTCTCTGACGTCCCCGACGCCTCCGCTGCCGATCATTCGTCCGCCGATGTGCTGGGGACGACCGCCGCGCGAGCACGCGGCGCGGAGCTGGAGAAGCTCGTCCTGCGGAGTCCCGAGCGATTCCGTGTCCTCACCGGTGACCGTCCCACCGGACGCCTGCACCTGGGGCACTACTTCGGCACGCTGCACAACCGCGTACGTCTTCAGGACCTCGGCGCGGAGCTGTTCGTCATCATCGCGGACTACCAGGTCCTGACCGACCGCGACGTGGCGGACCACCTCACCGCGTACGTCGATGAGCTGATTCTGGACTACCTCGCCATCGGCGTGGACCCCGCGCGCAGCACGATCTTCACGCACAGCGCCGTTCCCGCCCTCAACCAGCTGCTGCTGCCCTTCCTCAGCCTCGTCTCCGTCGCGGAACTGAACCGCAATCCCACGGTCAAGGACGAGATCGCCCGCTCACGGCAGTCCTCCGTCAGCGGCCTCATGCTCACCTACCCCGTCCACCAGGCCGCCGACATCCTCTTCTGCAAGGCCGACCTCGTCCCGGTCGGCCAGGACCAGCTCCCGCACCTGGAACTCACCCGCACCATCGCCCGCCGCTTCAACGACCGCTACGGCGCGGGCACGACACTCTTCCCCCAGCCCGAAGCCCTCCTGTCGCCGGCACCGCTGCTCCTGGGGACGGACGGAACCAAGATGAGCAAGAGCCGCGGCAACGCCCTCACCCTGGCCGCCGACGCCGACGAGACGGCCAGGCTGATCAAGGGAGCCACGACCGACTCCGAACGCCACATCACCTACGACCCGGTCAGCCGTCCCGAAGTCGCCTCACTCCTCCTGCTGGCCGCCCTGTGCCAGGACCGCACCCCCCAGCAGGTGGCCGACGACATCGGCTCCTCGGGAGCCGCCGCCCTCAAACGGACCGTGACGGAGGCGGTCAACGAGTACCTCGCCCCGATCAGGGCCCGCCGCACCCAGTACGCCCAGGACCGCGCGTACCTCCGCCGGACACTGCGCGAGGGGAACGAGCGGGCCGCGGCCGTGGCCGACGCCACCCTCGCCGAGGTACGGGCCGCGATGCACAGCAGCTACTGACGAGGGCGAAGCGCTCAGGGGCCGGGCGGTCGCCGCGTCACGCCTGCGGCGCCGCGCTCCGCCCGTACCCGCTCAGGAACGCGCCGCCAGTGCGTCGAGGCCCGCCAGGAGGGCCGGGAGGCGAGGGCCGCGAGCGACGGGGATGACCTCTCCGGGGACCGCGTCGAGGAGGACGAAGGCCATGTCGTCGGTACGGGCCACGAGCGACCAGCCCGGGCCGTCGACCCGCAGCAGGCGGGCTTCCTCGCTCGCGAAGGCGGAGCGGATGCGCCCGGGCGGCGGGGGCGTGTCGAGGTAGGCGCGGGCCTCGGCGAGCGCGGCGCGGACGGAGGCGGCGGTGGGCTCGGAACCGGGGGCCACGAAGGAGACGGGAGCCTCGGGACCGCCGCCGTCCCCGTGCCCACCGGCTTCGTCCTCCCCTTCCGCCTGCTCGCCCCCTTGCTCCTCCGTGAACTCCGCCCGCCACGTGCTCCATTGGCGGGAGATCTCGTCGGCGCCCAGGCGCCGCTGCGCGGGGCCCCAGCCCGAGGCGGAGGGCGGGCGCAGGATCTCGGGGGCCTCCGGGTCGGCAGAGAGGTCCGGGTCATGCGGCGCCGGAACCCCGGGCGCGGCGACCGCGAGCGCCAGCGGCCAGCCGGGGAGCGTCGCCACGATCGCGCGCGGCGGGGGCGTCAGCGCGTACTCCATGCCGCAGTCCCACGAGGCGATCGCGACGGCGACGAGCGGGACGTCGTCCACCACGACCGTCCACCTGGCCCCCGCCCCGTCCTGACCGAGGATGAGTCCGTACCCCTCCGGGAGCGGGGACAGCCCGAGGCGGCCGCACGCCTCCGGGTAGTCGTCACCGAGTGCTCCGGGGAACTGGGCCGGGGTCAGCAAGGCGGCGGTGAGCACGAGGAGCGCGTCCTCCTCGCCATCGGCGGGCCCTGCCGCCCCGTCCGCCGCCCGCGCGGTCTCCGGCACGTCCGTCGCCACGGTCCCTGCGCCCGCGTCCTCCGGCTCGCTCACGTCCGCCTCCCGATCGGTGCCCGCGCCCCCCGCTTCCGCGTGGAAGCGAGGGCGACGGGGCCCGCAGCGTGCGGGCTGGCGCACCTTAACCAGCGGGTAACCACGCCGTCGAGAGGTGGCACAAGCCCGTCCCGAAGCCTTCACGGGCCGTACGAGTCGCAGACGCGCGCGGGAGGACGGGTACCGGTACGGGCCCTGCCGCCCCGTCGCCGGTCACGACGCCCCGGCCCGGCCAGGCTCCCGTACCGCCACCGCGAGGTAGCGCGTGTCCTCGTCCACGTACGACACGAGCCGCCACCCCGTCGTGGCGAGCAGCGGCGCGAGACGCTCGCTGGCGCGCGGGTCGTCCTCGCTCAGCCGCCTGCCGTGGCGCGCCGCGAGGGCCGCGCGCCCGAGCGGGTGGAAGAGCGCGAGCCGCCCGCCGGGCCGCGTCACGCGGGCCAGCTCCCGCAGGCCGGTCTCCGGGCCCGGCAGGTGCGAGACGAGGCCCGCCCCGAACACCGCGTCGCACGCCGCGTCCCGCAGCGGCAGCCGCGCCACGTCCGCGAGGAGCAGCGCCCCGTACCGGGCGCGGCCCTTCACCGCCGCCTCGCCCAGCATCTCCGGCGTCAGGTCGACGCCGAGCACGGTGCCCCCGGTGCCGACGCGTTCCCGCAGCGGCGCGAGCGCCCGGCCCGTACCGCAGCCCGCGTCGAGCACCAGGTCCCCGTACCGCAGCCCGAGGACGCCCGTGGCGGCGTCGTAGCGCGGCTGGTCCCCCGGGAACTTGTCCTCCCAGCCCGCCGCGCGCGGCCCGAAGAACTGCTGTACCGCCTCATGGGTCTTGTCGCTCATGCCGCCCATCCTGCCCCGCGGGAGACACGGAAACGGGGGGAGGGACCCGGGACATCAGGTCTCTCCCCCCGTCCTTGCGGCTTGTCAGGCCGCTGCCGAGGCGGCGGCGCCGACCTGGACGCGCCGTTCGGCGGGCGCGAGCAGTCGCTGCGCCAGCTCACCGAAGAGCAGGCCGAAACCGGTCCACAGAGTGAGCTGGATACCGATCGAGGCGACGCGGAACTGCCACAGGAGTGTGGCGGGGAAGTCGTGCCCGACCTCGTTGACGGTGGGAAGGAAGGCGTAGGCGAAGCCGAGCACGACGGCGAAACCCGCGAGCGCGACGACCGTCGCCCACCACGTGCCGAGCGCGGGCGCGAGCCGCTTGCCGATGATCACGGTCGCGAGCGCGAGCAGCACGCTCAGCAGCATCATCAGCCCGTACAGCGCCGTACGCCTGCCGATCGTGTCGGGGTTGCCGACGGCCGGAGGGGTCGCCGGGTACTTGAGGAAGGGGACGAGATAGACGGCGAAGAAACCGGCCGCGGCCATGAGCGCGGCGCTCGCACGGGGGCTGAAGCGGCCCACGCGGCCGAGCGCGAAGCAGTAGGCGAGCGCCACGATGCCGCCGAAGGCGACCCCGTAGGCGAGGACGCCTGTCGCGAGCCCGGCCGTGGACTGGAGGCCGCGGCTGACGACCTCGACCTCGTGCTCGTGGGCGCCGCCCCCGTGGGAGTGCGCTTCCTCCAGTGCGATCGCCGAGTCCACCCGGGGCTCCCCGAGCAGGTAGGCGACGACGAAGGCGAGCACCCCGGCGGCGAGACCGGCGAGCATCCCGCGGACGAGGAGTTTCCTGACGATGGCGGAGTTCATGGGAGTACGCACCCGCCCGTCAGTGGCAGGGGAAGCCGAGCAGGTGCCGGCCGTCGTGCACCCACTCGTGGACGCCCGTGCCGGAGAAGAGCGAGGTGGCACCCTGCTCGGCGCCGACGAAGTAGAGCGCGATGAGCAGGAGGAGACCGACGAAGACCGCCCACGGCAGCACCGTGCGGATCGGCAGCCGAAGGGGGGTCTCCGAAGCGGGGGAAGAGCCCGAAACGGGCGGGGCGGCGGACTGCGCCATGATGGCAAGCCTCCTGGGGAACTCGCGTCCCGGTCGATGGAGCTTCGAATGCGCATGACGGGTCTGACTCACCGGGACCCCGCGGATGCGGGTCCGGCATACAGTGGCGCGACCGTTCCGGGCTCTCACCGGATTCCGTCATGTCGCTTGTAAGGTCATCGGGACGATATCGCTCACCCGTCCGAACGCCAAGTGCGCCTGCCGGACGTGAGACATGACAAGCGGCGAAGGCGGGCCGGTATGACGATCCGAGTGATTCTTGTCCCGGCCGCCGAGAGCGAGGCGAGCCGTGCCGCCGCCTTCGACGCGGGCACACCGCTGACGGACCGGGGGCGCGCGGCAGCGGCGGAGCTGCGGGCGAGCGGCGTCCTGCCACCGAAGGAAGCCGTCCGGGTACGGGCGCGCCGCGCGCCCTCGCCGCGCTGCCACGAGACCGCCACGCTCCTCGGCCATCCCGGGGCCGCAGCCGAGCCCGCCCTCGCCGGGCAGGACCCGGGGGACTGGCGCGGGCGCCCGCTCGAAGCGGTGGCCGCCGCCGCGCCCGCCGCCCTTGCCGCCTGGCTCTCCGACCCGGCGGCACGCCCCGGTGGTGACGGTGAATCGCTCACCGCCCTCGTACGGCGCGTCGGCGCCCACCTCGACCACCTCGCGGAGACCGTGACGGGCGCGCTCCCCCTGTTCGTCGAACCGGACACGGTCCGCGCCGCCCTCGTCCACGCGCTCGGTCTGCCCGTCGCCGCGTACTGGCGCTTCGACGTCAGGCCGCTGGCGGTGACGACACTGAGCGGGCGTGGGGGGCGCTGGAATCTCGTGCTGTCGTGAATACCCTCGCTCACGAACCCGCCGCAGCACGAAACGGTCTGATTCGGGCGCGAACGCGCCCATCCGGTAAAGAATCACGCACTCCCCGCCCTTCGCTCCGCGACTTGTCATCCTGGGCGCTTCGGCAGCGGGACGGCTGGTGCCAGGGACGCGGTGGCGAGGGAAGTGGCGGATGAGCGGCGGACGGTGGCACACGACGGGGGAACGCCTCCTCCTCAAGATCGTCGTCGCGGGTGGACCCGGCACCGGCAGGACCTCGTTCGTCAGCGCCACGCGCCGGTTCGGGCCCGCGCGGGGAATCGGGGGGCCGGGGCAAGGGACGCCCCCGGGACAGGGGCCGCATCGTGACGGCCCGGGCGGCCCGGCAGAGCGGGACCCGTACGGCTCCGGGCCCGCACCGCACGCGTACGGACCTGTGGTCGCGTACGAGCCGGCGGGCGGCTGCTCGGGCGGCTGCTCGGGCGGCGCGGGGGAGCCGGGGAGCGGCGCGGGGGCGGTCGCGCTCGACTTCGGCCGGATCGCGCTGCGCCCGGACCTGACGCTGTGTCTCTTCGGTGTGCCCGGGCTGGAGCGGTCGGCGGCGCTGTGCGAGGACCTGTGCGCGGGCGCGCTCGGCGCGGTCGTACTCGTCGACACGAGGCGGCTCGCCGAGAGCTTCGCGCTCGTGGACCGGCTCGAAGAGCGGGCACTGCCCTTCGTCGTGGTGATGAACCGTTTCGCGGGCCGTGCCGCGTACAGCCCCGAACAGGTCGCGTCGGCGCTCGGCCTGTCGCCGGGCGTCCCCGTGCTCGCCGGTGACGTGCGCGAGGCGACGACGGTCCGTCATGTCCTCGCGGAACTCGTGGCGTACACGGGGAGGTTCCGGGCGGCGCGGCTGCTGGAGGCGGTGCTGCGCTGAGGTGCGGGGGTGTCAGTCGGCGACGCCCCCGTAGGCGACCACCTTCTCGACCTTCACCCGGACGAGGAGTTCCCCGGGGACCCCGTTGCGGCGCCCGTAGGTCTCGGCCTCGTCGGGGCCCACGTAGCGCCCGGCGATCTTCGTCGCCCAGCGCAGCAACTCCTCCGGTTCCTCGCTGATTTCGGTCGAGCCCTCGACCGTGACGAAGGAGAAGGGCGGACGTTCGTCGTCCACGCACAGCGCGACACGCCCGTCGCGGGCCAGATTCCGACCCTTGACGGTGCCCTTGCCGGTGTTGAAGACCAGGTCCGAACCATCCAGAACGAACCAGATCGGGGCGATGTGGGGGCTCCCGTCCGCCCGCACGGTAGCCAGCTTCGCCGTCCGCGTGCCGTCCGAGACGAAGGCCCGCCATTCTTCATCGGTCATTTTGTGGGTCATATGCTCATCATCCTTGCTGTCCGCCGGGCGGTGGTGAAGGCTTGCCGATGAGTTCCTCCGAACAGGGGGAGCGGCTGCGAACGGGGAGAGCGGAACGTGGAACGGAACGCAAGACTCGGGTGGCTTCTCGATGAACTGACCCAGCGCGTCGAGCACATCAGGCACGCTCTGGTGCTCTCCAACGACGGACTCGTCACCGGCCTCAGCGCCGACCTCGCACGCGAGGACGCCGAACACCTCGCGGCCGTCGCCTCGGGTCTGCACAGCCTCGCCAAGGGCTCGGGCGCGCACTTCGAAGTGGGCAAGGTCCGGCAGACGGTCATCGAGTTCGACGAGGCGCTCCTCTTCGTCACGGCGGCGGGGGACGGCAGTTGCCTGTGCGTGCTGAGCGGTTCGGAAGCCGACGTGGGCCAGGTGGCCTACGAGATGACGCTGCTCGTGAGCAAGGTGGGGGAGCACCTGGGGGTGGACTCCCGGCGGCCGGGGGCGTCCGGCTGAAGAGGCGTTGATAAGCGGATGATCCGTTTGCCTCCGAGTTATCCACAGGTGAGAAGAAGGTGATGTCCGTCCCGTCCCCTACGGTCTGTCCCAAGGTTCGGCTCCGAGGGGGACGGTATGGCGGTACGTGGCACGGCGACGACGTCGGCAGTGGTGGGCGGAAGGCCGGTGCGGGGTGACTTGTTCGACCCCGAACAGGCTGCCTTTCAGCTGGAGTTGACGTGCGAGGAAGTGGAACGGGCGGCTGTGCTGGGCGTCCTGCCCTCCTTGCCCGGGCACGGCACGGTCCCGCGCCGCTTCACGGCCGGGGAGATCGAGCGCCAGCGGGCCTCGCCGGGCTTCCCGCACGCGCTGCGCGAGGCCGTACGGTGCGTCGGCACGGCCGAGGCCGCCGAGTTGCTCGGCATCGCCCCGCACCGCTTCACACGCCTCGCCAAACTGGGCCAGTTCGCACCGATCGGCTTCCACCTCAACCGGTACCGGGCTGTCGTCTGGACCTATCCCGCCGCCGACGTGGCCGCGTGGGGACGGCGCAGGCCCGAGCTGCTGGTGGGCAGGCTCCCGGCCGAGCTGCGCGACATGACGGAAGGCGACCGGCGTGCGGCGCGGTGGCGGGAGCGGCGGCGCGGGTGCCTGCCCCGGCTCAGCGCCGACCCGTGGGAGCGGGCGGCGGTCCTCGCCGTCCAGCTCGGCCCCGAGGAGACCGCCGGCGCCGCGGACCCCGACGAATGCGGCTACCTGCGTCGTCTCACCCCCGCGCAGGGGACCTCGGCCCTCACGGCGCTGACGCGCGCCCAGGGCCCCGCCGAACGGGGAGTCGTCCGGGCACACTTCCTCCGCGAGCTGACACAGGCCCGGGCCACCCGCCCGGCACCGGGCGCGGGACGGAGGGCCCGCGCGGGAGCCGGGCCGGAGAACGCCGGAATGATCAGCGCCCCGCCCCTCGCGCGCCCGGCCCCGGCCGGCTCCTCCGCACCGTCCTCGACCTCGCACCCGACGCACCACGCCCCCGCCGAGCCGCTCGCTGCCGCGCCGCCGGGTCCCGCCGTCCCGCTCGCTGCCGCGCCGCCGGACCCCGCTGACCTGCCCGCTCACGCCCCGCACGCCGCCCTGCCGGGACGGACTTCCGCGCGGGCCTCGTCTCCGCTCTCGTCCCCGGAGGACGACGGAACGTCCCAGGGCGCCCGAGGCACGGCACCGGTCCCGGGCTCGTCCGCGTCAACGCTCCCGGCGCCGGAGCCCGCTCCCTCGGCGCCTGCCGCACCGCTTGCGGCGTCGGTCCCTGCCAGGCATTCGCCTCCGCTCCAGGGACCTGACGGCGCGTCCCCCGCGGCCGGTCTCTCCGCGCATCCCGGTCTCTCACGCGCCACGGCGCGTGTACCGGCGGCCCCGGAGCCGAGGGGCGCTTCCGCCACCACGTCCGCATCCGCCCCGGTCCCGGGTCGGGTACCGCCTACGTCCCCGGTCGCCGAAGCCGCCGAAGATCCGGGCCCTTGGTCCGTCGCGCCGTCGCTCCCCGTCCAGCCCCCGCCCCCGCCCCCGCACCGCTGCTGTCCGTACGCGTGCGTCCCGGGTGCCGCTTCCGTACCGCCGTCCTGTTGTCCCTCGCTGCGCGCGGAGGGGAGTGGCGAGCCCGGCGTGCGCGGGGCTCGGCGGCGGTTCATGCCGTGGCAGCGGCGCGACGGCGGCACGGAGCGGCGGGTGTGCCGCAGGACCGGCACGGGCACCGGCACCGGGCAGGGTCGGTGCCGGTGCCGGTGCCGGTGAACACGGGGACGGCCGCGCGCGTCCTCGTCCGGCGGCTATGCGCCCTGCTCGTGCGGCGCCTCGCCGGTCCGCACCTGGATGCCGCCGCGCGCCCTGAACAGCCCCTCCTGCACGACCGAGACGAGCAGCCTGCCCGCCCGGTCGTAGATCCGGCCCCTGGCCAGCCCGAGTCCCCCCGTGGCGACCGGCGACTCCTGCTCGTAGAGGAGCCATTCGTCCGCACGGAAGGGCCGGTGGAACCACATGGCGTGGTCGAGCGAGGCGAGGTCGAGCAGCCGCTCGCCCCACAGCGGTTCCACCGGGAGCCGCACCGCGTCGAGCAGCGTCGTGTCGCTCACGTAGGCGAGTGCGCACGTGTGCACGAGCGGGTCGTCACCGAGCGGCGTCACCGCCCGCATCCACACGGCGCTGCGCGGCTCCGCGCTCGCGGTCTCCTCCGGCGTCCATCGCAGGCGGTTCACGTACCGGATGTCGAAGGGCTGCCGCCGTGCCATCCGCTCCAGCTCCTCCGGCACCCCGCCGAGGTGCGCGCGGACCTCGTCCGCGAGCCGGGGCAGGGACTCGGGGTCCACGAGCGGCCCGGGGCCCGCAGGGGGCAACTGGTGCGCGAAAGCGCCCTCTTCGGGCACGTGGAAGGAAGCCGTCAGGGTGAAGATCGTGCGGCCCTGCTGCACGGCGGTCACGCGCCGCGTCGTAAAGCTCCGCCCGTCCCTCACCCGCTCCACCTCGTACACGATCGGCACCCCGGGGCGACCCGGACGCAGGAAGTAGGCGTGCAGCGAGTGCACGGGCCTGCCCGTGTCCACCGTCCGCCCCGCCGCGATGAGCGCCTGCCCGGCCACCTGCCCGCCGAAGACGCGTTGCAGCGACTCGTCGGGGCTCTGGCCACGGAAGATGTTCACCTCGATCCGCTCCAGGTCGAGGAGGTCCACCAGGCGCTCGGGCACGGGCTCGACGGAGTCGGTCATGGTCACGTACGCCCTTTCGCACAACGCGCCCCGCACCGGACAGGCACGGGCTCGGGAACGGAGGAGGAACACGGGCGCGGCCCCTGCGGCCACGCCCGGAAGAGGTCCGGCTCAGAGCTGCCCGACCGAGGTGACCCGGACCACCGCCCGGCCCTCGGCGTCCGACGCGGTGAGGTCCACCTCGGCGCTGATGCCCCAGTCGTGGTCGTCGTCCGGGTCGTCGAAGATCTGCCGCACCCGCCACAGCGCCTCCTGCGGCCGCTCCTCGATGAGCAGCAGCTTGGGGCCGCGCGCGTCAGGTCCCGTGCCCAGCTCCTCGTGCGCGTTCCAGTAGGCGTCCATCGCCTCGCCCCAGGCGTCCGCGTCCCAGCCCGACTCCGCGTCCATCGCGCCCAGCTCGTCCACCCGGTCGAGCGCCGCCAGCTCGACGCGCCGGAACATCGCGTTGCGCACGAGCACCCGGAAAGCACGCGCGTTGGCGGTGACGGGCTTGACCTGATCGGCCTTCTCCTGTGCCTCCTCCGCGCTCATCTCCTCCGGGTTGGCGAGCTGTTCCCACTCGTCGAGGAGGCTGGAGTCCACCTGGCGCACCAGCTCGCCGAGCCAGGCGATGAGGTCCTCCAGATCCTCCGACTTGAGGTCGTCGGGGACGGTGTGCTCCAGGGCCTTGTACGCGGAGGCCAGGTACCGCAGCACGATGCCCTCGGTACGGGCCAGCTCGTACAGCGAGACGTACTCGGTGAAGGTCAGCGCCCGCTCGTACATGTCCCGCACCACGGACTTCGGGGAGAGCGGGTGGTCACCGACCCACGGGTGACTCCTGCGGTACGTGTCGTACGCGTGGAAGAGCAGCTCCTCCAGCGGCTTGGGATAGCCGATGTCCTGGAGCCGCTCCATGCGCTCCTCGTACTCGACCCCGTCCGCCTTCATCGCGGCGACCGCCTCGCCGCGCGCCTTGTTCTGCTGCGCGGCCAGGATCTGGCGCGGGTCGTCGAGCGTCGACTCGACGACCGAGACGAGGTCGAGCGCGTACGAGGGCGAATCGGGGTCGAGGAGGTCGAAGGCGGCGAGCGCGAACGTGGAGAGCGGCTGGTTGAGCGCGAAGTCCTGCTGGAGGTCCACGGTGAGCCGGACGATACGGCCCTCCGCGTCCGGCTCGTCGAGGCGCTCCACGATGCCGCCGTCGAGGAGCGAGCGGTAGATCGCGATGGCCCGGCGGATGTGCCGCAGCTGCTGGCGGCGCGGCTCGTGGTTGTCCTCCAGGAGGTGGCGCATCGCGTCGAAGGCGTTGCCCGGGCGGGCGATCACGGCGAGCAGCATCGTGTGCGTCACGCGGAAGCGCGAGGTCAGCGGCTCGGGCTCGGAGGCGATGAGCTTCTCGAAGGTCTTGTCGCTCCACGCGACGAAGCCCTCCGGTGCCTTCTTGCGCACGACCTTGCGGCGCTTCTTCGGGTCGTCCCCGGCCTTCGCGAGCGCCTTCTCGTTCTCGATGACGTGCTCAGGGGCCTGCCCCACGACGAGCCCCGCCGTGTCGAAGCCCGCGCGCCCCGCACGCCCCGCGATCTGGTGGAACTCCCGCGCGCGCAGCGTGCGCACCCGGTTCCCGTCGTACTTCGTCAGCGCGGTGAACAGCACCGTGCGGATCGGCACGTTGACGCCGACGCCGAGCGTGTCCGTCCCGCAGATGACCTTGAGCAGGCCCGCCTGCGCCAGCTTCTCGACGAGCCGCCGGTACTTCGGCAGCATCCCCGCGTGATGCACCCCGATCCCGTGCCGTACATAACGCGACAGGTTCCGGCCGAACTTGGTGGTGAAACGGAAGTTGCCGATCAGGTCCGCGATGCGGTCCTTCTCCTCGCGCGTGCACATGTTGATGCTCATGAGCGCCTGTGCCCGCTCGACGGCCTGCGCCTGCGTGAAGTGCACGATGTAGACCGGCGCCTGCCGGGTGTCGAGCAGCTCGGTGAGCGTCTCGGTGAGCGGCGTCAGCTTGTACTCGTAGGAGAGCGGAACCGGGCGGGTCGCGGAGCGCACGACGGAGGTCGGCCGGCCCGTGCGCCGGGTGAGGTCCTTCTCGAAGAGGGCGACGTCGCCGAGCGTCGCCGACATCAGCACGAACTGCGCCTGCGGCAGTTCGAGCAGCGGGATCTGCCAGGCCCAGCCGCGGTCCGGCTCCGCGTAGAAGTGGAACTCGTCCATGACGACCTGGCCGATGTCGGCGTCCTTGCCGTCGCGCAGCGCGATCGAGGCGAGGACCTCGGCGGTGCAGCAGATGACGGGGGCGTCGGCGTTGACCGAGGCGTCGCCCGTGAGCATGCCGACGTTCTCGGTGCCGAACATCTTGCACAGGTCGAAGAACTTCTCCGAGACGAGTGCCTTGATCGGCGCGGTGTAGAAGGTGACCTTGTCCTGGGCGAGCGCCGTGAAGTGCGCGCCCGCGGCGACCAGGCTCTTGCCGGAGCCGGTCGGCGTCGAGAGGATGACGTTCGCCCCCGAGACCACCTCGATCAGCGCCTCCTCCTGAGCGGGGTACAGAGTGATCCCCTGGCTCTCCGTCCACGAGGCGAAGGCTTCGTAGAGGGCGTCGGGATCGGGGGTCGCAGGGAGCTGATCGATAAGGGTCACACCCCCATCTTGCCCTTTCGCCGCCGGGGAGGGGGAATCGGCGGACGGCACGAAGATCACGACCGGTAGGGTGAGGGACCGCTCGTCCGGTCAAGGAAGCGGGACGGGCCGTCAACTGCACAGCGGTGCGTCGAAGGTGGGGGACACGCTCATGATGGGACCGGCACACTCGCTCTCCGGGGCCGCGGCCTGGCTCGGGGTCGGGGCGGTAGCGGCGGCCAACGGGCATCAGATGCCCTGGCCGGTACTGCTCGTCGGGGCGCTCATCACTGCCGGAGCCGCCCTCGCGCCCGACCTCGACCACAAGTCGGCGACGATATCCCGCGCCTTCGGGCCGGTCAGCAAGGCCCTGTGCAACTTCGTGGACGCCCTCTCCTACGGGGTCTACAAAGCCACCCGCGGCAAGAAGGACCCCCGCAGGAGCGGCGGCCACCGCACCCTGACGCACACGCTCGTCTGGGCCGTCCTCGTGGGTGCGGGCGCCTCCGCGCTCGCCGTGGCCATCGGGCGCTGGGCCGTCCTCGGCATCCTCTTCGTGCACATGGTGCTCGCCATCGAAGGGCTGCTGTGGCGGCAGGCGCGGGTCTCCAGCGACGTGCTCGTGTGGCTCCTCGGCGCGACCAGCGCGTGGATGCTCGCCGACTTCCTGGACCGGCCGGGGAACGGGGCCCACTGGCTCTTCGCCGGCGACGGCCAGGCGTACATGTGGCTCGGCCTGCCGATCGTGCTCGGGGCGCTCGTGCACGACATCGGCGACGCCATCACCGTATCGGGATGCCCCATCCTGTGGCCGCTCCCGATCGCCCGCAGGCTCTGGTACCCGCTCGGGCCCCCGAAGTTCATGCGTTTCCGGGCCGGCAGCTGGGTCGAGCTGAAGATACTCACCCCGATCTTCATGGCACTCGGCGCGATCGGCGGCCTCTTCGCCCTCAACGTGGTCTGACCCGGGCCGTCCAGCCGTCCCGGCGCGGAGCGGGGCGAGCGGCGCGCGCACGAAGGACACAGCGGACTCGGCGAGCCCCACCGCCCCGCGCGCCGTTCCCGCACGGGCGAAAACCGGCCACCCTGAGCGTCCGAACCTCCCGTCCCCTTCACGGGGCCCCTGCCCCGCGCACTGTCGCTGTAGCCGACCCCGCGTCCCCGGGGAGCAAGCCCGTTCCGACACGCCGCGCACGAACGCAAGCCCCACCCACGCGACGCGCGCCCCGCCCGCGTACGCCCCGTCCCCGCGCCGCCCCGCGACCGGGGCGTTCGGGTGGGGGAGGCCGTCCCTCGCTGGGGCGTTTCGGCTTGCGCGTCGTACCTTGCCAGGTTCTCTGGCCTCGGCACCGTACGTCGCCGGGTCAGCGGGACCGGCCAACCCCCGGGCCCCCTTTGCCCCCCCGCGAGTGCCTCTGTGCTCCGCAGGACGCAGGCCCGGTAGCCCGCGAGGCCCCGTAGCCCGCGAGGTCCGCGCCTCACCCCGGCGTACGACCGGGTGCGGGCCGCGCCCGTGCCGCCCGCCCCCGCCCCCCCCCGCCGACGGATCGCGTGGGCCCGCGTGTCGCCCCTCGCCGAGCCGCCCCGGCTTGCGTGCCGTACGCCGCCGGGTCACCCCGGCTTGCGTGCCGTACGCCGTCGGGTCCCCCCGCCCCACCCGGGGTCACATGGGCCCGCGTGCCGCCCCCCGCCGGGTCACCCGCCCCCCCGCCGGTCAGCTCCCCCCCGCCGGTCAGCTCCCTCCGTCGTACGCCACCGTGTCACCCGGACCGGAATCGCTCGTGCCGAGCCGCTCGCTCGCCGTGTGCTCCGCGTGGCCCGGCTGCCTTTCCGGTGCCCGGCGCGGGGAGGCGGCCCGTGTGGTGGCCTTCGTCACCTCGCCTCCGCGCGCCTCACCCGTGCCACGACTCCCAGAGCCGCGCGTACGCCCCTTCCGCGGCGACCAGCTCCTCGTGGCTCCCCAGCTCGCTGATCCGCCCGTCCTCCACCACCGCGATGACGTCCGCGTCGTGCGCCGTGTGGAGCCGGTGGGCGATGGCGACGACCGTACGGCCCTCCAGGACCTTGCCGAGCGAGCGCTCCAGGTGGCGGGCCGCACGGGGATCGAGCAGGGACGTGGCCTCGTCCAGGACGAGAGTGTGCGGGTCGGCAAGGACGAGGCGCGCCAGTGCGATCTGCTGCGCCTGCGCAGGGGTCAGCGTCGTCGCGCCCGAGCCGACCTCCGTGTCGAGGCCCTCGCCGAGCGCGCGGGCCCACGGCGTCGCGTCCACCGCGGCGAGCGCGGCCCACAGGTCCTCGTCATCCGCTCCGGCCCTGGCGAGGCGCAGGTTGTCGCGCAGGGAGCCGACGAAGACGTGATGCTCCTGGTTGACGAGCGCGACATGGCTGCGTACCGCCTCCGCCGTCATCTCCGACAGCGGCGCCTCGCCCAGTGTCACCATGCCCGTGCGCGGCCCGTAGATCCCGGCAAGCAGTCGCCCGAGCGTGGACTTGCCCGCACCGGAGGGGCCCACGAGCGCGAGCCGGGTGCCCGGCTCGACAGCGAGCGTGACCTCACGCAGGACGTCGACCCCTTCCCTGTACCCGAAGTGGACATCGGCGGCGTCGAGCGTGCGGCCGCGCGGCGCGACGCGCGCGTCCCCGGCGGCCGGTTCGATGTCCCGTACCCCCACCAGCCGCGCCAGCGAGACCTGCGCGACCTGCAACTCGTCGTACCAGCGCAGGATCAGGCCGACCGGCTCCACGAGCATCTGCGCGAGCAGCGCCGCGGTCGTCAGCTGACCGACATTGATCCAGCCCTGGAGCACGAAGGCCCCACCGACCATGAGCACCGAGGCCAGCACGGTCGTGTGCGTGACATTGATGACCGGGAAGAGGACCGAGCGGAGGGAAAGGGTGTAATTCTCCCATTTCGTCCACTCCGCTACCCGCCGGTCCGTGAGGGCCACGCGGCGCGCGCCCAGGCGGTGCGCCTCGACCGTGCGGCCCGCGTCGACCGTCTCGGCGAGCGCGGCGGCGACGGCCGCGTAACCGGCGGCCTCGGAGCGGTAGGCCGAGGGGGCGCGCTTGAAGTACCAGCGGCAGCCGATGACGGCGAGCGGTACGGCGATCAGCACGGCGGGGGCGAGCGGAGGCGCCGTCACGACCAGCCCGCCGAGCAGCAGCACCGCCCACACGAGCCCGATCGAGAGCTGCGGCACCGCTTCCCGCATCGCGTTGGCGAGCCGGTCGATGTCGGTCGTGATCCGCGAGAGCAGGTCGCCCGTGCCAGCCCGCTCCAGGACCCCTGGCGGCAGCTTCACCGAGCGGACCAGGAAGTCCTCGCGCAGGTCGGCGAGCATCTCCTCGCCGAGCATCGCGCCGCGCAGCCGCACCATCCGGATGAACACCGTCTGCACGAGCAGCGCGAGCGCGAAGAGCGCGAGCGTGCGCGGCAGATGGATCTCGTCCGCGTGGTCGGAGACGCGGTCGACGAGGTCGCCGAGGAGGTACGGGCCGATCATCGAGGCGATCACGGCGACGGCGTTCACCGCGATGAGGACGACGAAGGCCGCGCGGTGCCTGCGGAACAGCGCGCCGATGTAGCCGCGTACGGTCGCCGGGCTGCCGACCGGCAGTGTCTCGGCCGTCGTCGGCGCGGCCGGGTCGTACTCGGGGGGCGTGGGCCCGGTCATGCGGTTTCCTCGATCCGTACGGTGTCCTTGCCCGGCAGCTCGTCGGCGGGGGCCGCCACGACGGCGCTCCCGGCGGAGCGGTCCACGGCGCCCTGGTCCGGGCCATCGGCCGAGACCTCGACCTCGCGCAGTGCGCCGAGGTCGCTCGGGCCCTCGCCCGCCGCGTCCCTCTCCTCCTCCGTCTCGCGCGTCACGACCGCCCGGTAGCGCGGCTCCGCCGCGAGCAGTTCGCGGTGCGCGCCCTCGGCCACGACCGAGTCGCCGAGCACGAGCACGACCCGGTCGGCCGCGTCGAGCAGCAGCGGCGAGGAGGTGAGGACGACGGTGGTGCGGCCCGTGCGCAAGGCGGCGAGGCCGCCCGCGATACGGGACTCGGTGTGCGCGTCGACGGCCGAGGTCGGCTCGTCGAGCACGAGGACGTCGGGGTCGGCGACGAGCGAACGCGCGAGAGCGAGCCGCTGCCGCTGGCCGCCCGAGAGCGACCTGCCGCGCTCCGTGATCCGGGTCCGCAGCGGATCACCGCCGCTCGCCCCCGGGTCGGGGTCGGCTTGCGCGAGCGCGGCGAGCACGTCCGCGCACTGCGCCGCGGCCAGCGCGGCGTCCGGCGCGACGGCACCGGACGACGGGACGTCGAGCAGTTCCCGCAGCGTCCCCGAGAGCAGCACGGGATCCTTGTCCTGTACGAGCACGACGCGCCGTGCCTCGGCGAGCGGCAGCCCGTCCAGCGCCACGGTGCCGAGGAGCACGGAGGGTTCTCCGGCGTGCTCGGGGGAGTGGCCGCCGAGCCGGTCGGCCAGGCGCCCCGCCGCGTCCGGGTCCCCGCACACGACGGCCGTGAGGCGGCCCTCGGGCACCCGCAGCCCGGTCAGCGGGTCGTACAGCTCGGCGGGACCCGCGTACGCCTCGCCCGCCCCCGTACCCGTCGCGGCCCCCGCGGCCGGGTCCGGGCCCCCGGTGACCCGTCGCAGCGACAGCACCCGCGCCGCGCGCCGCGCCGAAGGCCGCGAGAAGGAGTACGCCATAGCGATCTCCTCGAAGTGGCGCATCGGCCACGCGAGCAGCGTCACCATGCTGTACACGGTGACCAGTTCCCCGACCGACACGGTCCCCTCGCGCGCGAGACGCACCCCGTACCAGACCACGGCGATGAGCAGCAGCCCCGGGACGAGCACCTGCACGGCCGCGATGAGCGACCACAGCCGCGCGCTGCGCACTGCGGCGCCGCGCACCTCCTGCGACGCCGCACGGTAGCGGCCGAGGAACAGCTCCTCGCCGCCGATGCCGCGCAGCACCCGCAGCCCCGCGACGGTGTCCGAGGCGAGTTCCGTCGCGCGCCCCGCCTTCTCGCGCTGCACGTCGGCGCGGCGCACCGAGGGCGGCAGGAGCGGCAGGACGGAGAGCGCCACGACGGGCGCGCCGATCGCCACGACGAGGGCGAGGTGCGGCTCGTAGAAGAACAGCCCCACGCAGATGAGGACGACGGTGAGCGCCGCGGCCAGGAAGCGTGAGAGCGCCTCGACGAACCAGCCGATCTTCTCGACGTCGCCTGTCGAAACAGCCACCACTTCCCCCGCGGCGACCCGGCGCGTGAGCGTCGAGCCCAGCTCCGCGCTCTTGCGGATCAGGAGCTGCTGGATGCGCGCGGCCGCGGTGATCCAGTTGGTCACGGCAGTGCGGTGCAGCATGACGTCGCCGACCGCGACACCCGCGCCGAGCAGGAGGAGCAGAGCCCCCGCGAGCACGAGCCGCCGGCCGGCCCCGTCACCGCCGTCCGAGACGGCCTCGACGGCGATGCCCACCGGGTACGGCAGCGCGGAGAGCGAGCCGAAGTTGAGCAGCCCCCAGGCGAGCGCGCGGAATTGGCCGCCCCGTTGCCGCCGTCCCAGCCAGTACAGGAAACGGGGGCCTGACCGTACGTCGGGGACGCCGGGGTCCGCGTACGGAAGATCCTTGATGCGCATGAGAGTCCAGGGCCGGAGAGACGAGCAAATGAGGTAAGCCTTACTTGTCGGACCCCGAAGAGCAAATGACTTTTCGGCGATCGGTAAAGGAATGGGCAGGTCCCGGCCCCTGACGGCCCACCGGCGGGGTTCCCGCGACGCGGGTGGGAGTATGACCGTATGCACAGTACGGGTGGAACGGTGAAGGTCCTGATCGGTACGGCGGCGGTGCTCGCGCTGCTCACCTCCTGCTCCGGGCAGGACGGCGGCGACGGCGGCACAGCGAAGAAGGCCGCCGCTTCCTCGCCCGCCGCGCACCGCGCCCCCGAGGCCGACCCGACCCGTGTCCCGGGCGTCGGCGACCGCCTCCAGTCGCAGATCCCCGCCGCGAGCCGCCAGGTCGTCGCCGTCTACGGCGAGGGCGTCGACTCCGCCGACGCGACCGTCGTGTTGTACACGAAGACCGGGAAGACGTGGAAGAAGTCCGCTTCCTGGCAGGGGCACAACGGCAAGAAGGGCTGGACGACGGCCCACCACGAGAACGACAAGCGCAGCCCGGTGGGCGTCTACACGCTGAGCGACGCGGGCGGCGTACTCGCCGACCCGGGCGCCAGGCTCCCGTACACGCAGACCGCCTCGATCCAGGCGCCGCACTACTGGGCGAAGTCGCACTGGCACGACTTCGACTACGTCATCGCCATCGACTACAACCGCGTCAAGGGCACCGCGCCCAACGACCCCACACGCCCGGAAGGCCAGACCAAGGGCGGCAGCATCTGGCTGCACATGGACCACGGCAGCGGCACCTCGGCGTGCGTGAGCATCTCCAAGGCCGGTATGCGCACCCTGCTCACGACCCTCGACCCGGCGCGGCACCCGGTCGTGGTCATGGGGGACAAGAAGAACCTGGCGGCCTGAGCGGCCTTCCCGGCGCGACGGGCACGAGCCCGGGGGACGGGTACGGACGAAGGGGCCCGGCGGTACGGGCCGGGCCCGGCGGTACGGGACCGCTCGCCCTGTACCGCGCTCGCCGCCAGGCCCCGTACCCCCGGCCCCTCAGCCGCGCGGTGGACGCGTCGCCCGCTCCAGCTGCATGAGCACCGACGCGTACCCCTTGCCGCCCGTCGCGTGGTCCATCCCGACCTCGCACATGCGGTTCGCCGAGAGGTACGCGTCGAAGTCCCTGGACGTCACCTCGGCGGCCTCGGCGGCCGTCGCCGACTCGGTCAGCTCCTTGTGGAGCATCCCCCGGTCGCCCGCGAAGGCGCAGCAGCCGACGTCGTCCGGCATGACGACCTCGTGGGCGCAGGCCCCGGCCAGCTCCACGAGCTGGTCGACGTCGCCGAGGTGCTGCATCGAGCACGTCGGGTGGACAACGGCGGACTCCACCTTGCGGTGGATGGTCAGCTCAGGAAGCAGCTCCTCGGCCGCCCACACGAGCGAGTCGACGATTCGGAGCGCCGCGTGCAGCTCCCTGTTCTCCGGCGTCAGGTACGGCACCACCTCGTGCGCGATCCCGAGGGTGCACGAGGAGGCGTCGACGACGAGCGGGAGCCGCCCGCCGCCCGTCCAGCCCCACGCCGCCTCCACGATGCGGTTGGCCATGACGGTGTTGGCGTCCTCGTAGCCCTTCGAGTGCCAGATCGTCGAGCAGCACGTGCCCGAGACGTCCTCGGGAATCCACACCGGCTTGCCCGCGCGCCGCGCGAGCAGCACGACGGCCTGCGGCAGCGAGGGCTCGTAGGCGTCCTCGGGACCACCGAAGATGCGGTTGACGCACGCCGGGTAGTACACGGCCGTCGCCGCCGACTTCTCCGTACGGGGCAGCCGCCGCGCTGCCGCGCCCGGGATCTCGGGCAGCCACTCCGGCACGAGGTCGGGGCGCACCGCCTTGCGCGCGGTGCGCGTCACCGCGGTGAGCAGCCGGTCGCTGATCTTCTCGGCCGAGGCGACCGCGAGCCGCGCCCCGCTCTCCACGACCTTGAAGTCCTTCGCCGTGTACGTGGCGATCTTCTCCTCGCGAGGGCTGTGCCGCTGGTGGCGGAACTCCTTCATCATGGCGCCCGTGTCGATGCCGACGGGGCACGCCAGCTTGCACGTCGAGTCGCCCGCGCACGTGTCCACGGCGTCGTAGCCGTACGCGTCGAGCAGCCCGGTCTCGACGGCCGAGCCGGCGGGCTGGCGCATCATCTCGCGGCGCAGCACGATGCGCTGGCGCGGCGTCGTGGTCAGGTGCTGGCTCGGGCAGGTCGGCTCGCAGAAGCCGCACTCGATGCACGGGTCGGCGACCGCCTCGACCTGCGGGATCGTCTTGAGGCCGCGCAGGTGCGCCTGCGGGTCGCGGTCGAGCACGATGCGCGGGGCGAGGACGCCCTCGGGGTCCATGACCTGCTTGACGCGCCACATCAGCTCGGTCGCGCGCGGACCCCACTCCAGCTCAAGGAACGGCGCGATGTTGCGGCCCGTCGCGTGCTCGGCCTTGAGCGAGCCGTCGAAGCGCTCGACGGTGCTCGTGCAGAACGCGTCCATGAAGTCCGCGTAGCGCCGCACGTCTTCGGGCTTGCCCGCGTCGAAGGCGAGCAGGAAGTGGAGGTTGCCGTGCGCGGCGTGCCCGGCGACGGCGGCGTCGAAGCCGTGCGCGGTCTGGAGTTCGAGCAGCGCCTCGCACGCCTCGGCGAGCCGCGAGGGCGGTACGGCGAAGTCCTCCGTGATGAGCGTCGTGCCCGAGGGCCGCGTCCCGCCCACCGCCGTCACGAACGCCTTGCGCGCCTTCCAGTACCCGCCGATGACCTTCGCCTCGCGCGTGAAGGCGTTGGTCACCGAGGCCACGGGGGCGACCAGGTCAAGGCTCTTCATGACCTCGGCGGCCGCCCGCTCGTTCGCCTCGCGACCCTCCTCGTCGGAGGCGCGGAACTCCACGAGCAGCGCCGCCGTGTCCTTCGGCAGCTCCGCCCAGTCGGCGGGGACCCCCGCGACGCTCGTCGAGGCGCGCAGCGTGTTCCCGTCCATCAGCTCGACCGCGATCGCCCCGGCCTCGTTGAACTTCGGCACGGCGGCGGCAGCGGCGGGCAGCGAGGGGAAGAAGAGCAGCCCGGTCGAGTGGAGGCGCTCCAGCGGCAGCGTGTCGAAGACCACCTCGGAGAGGAAACCGAAGGTGCCCTCGGAGCCGACCATGAGCCCGCGCAGGATCGACACCGGGTCGTCGCCGTCGAGGAAGGCGTCGAGCCGGTAGCCATTGGTGTTCTTGATCTCGTACTTCGCGCGGATACGGGCCGTGAGCGCCGCGTCCGCCTCGATCTCCGCCTTCAGCGCCATGAGCCCCGCGCACAGCTCGGGCTCCGCCGCGGCGAGCTTCTCGGCCGCGTCGGGCGCGCCCGTGTCCACGACCGTGCCCGAGGGCAGCACGACGGTCAGCGAGCTGACCAGGCGGTACGAGTTCCTCGTCGTCCCCGCGGTCATCCCGGAGGCGTTGTTCGCGACGACCCCGCCGATCGTGCACGCGATGGCGCTCGCCGGGTCGGGGCCGAGCACACGCCCGTGCCGCGCGAGCGTCGTATTGGCCCGTACGACCGTCGTGCCCGGGCCGAGCCGCACACGGGCGCCCTCGTCCAGCACCTCCACCCCCGCCCAGTGCCGCCGTACGTCGACGAGGATGTCCTCGCCCTGCGCCTGCCCGTTGAGCGAGGTCCCCGCCGCGCGGAAGACGATCTTGCGGCCCTTGTCCCTCGCGTACCGCATGACCGCGGCGACGTCCTCGGCCGTCTCGGGGACCACGACGACCTGCGGCAGGAAGCGGTACGGGCTCGCGTCGGACGCGTAGCGCACGAGGTCCGAGATGCCGGTGAGGACCTTCCCGGGCCCGAGCAGCGCGCTCAGCTCGCCGCGCAGAGGCTCAGGAGTGCCGCCCGCGAGCCCGGTGGGGACCAAGTCCGGTGCGGTGTCCTCGCGCCCTGAGGGGCGCAGAGTGTTCGGGCTCGGTTCGAGCAACGGCATGGGGCGGCGCTCCTTCGTCCACGGTTCGCCACAGGGAACGCGCGGGCGCCCGGCGGCGGGGGGTCCCGCCTATTCTCGCTCCTCGCCGTCCCGCCCGGGCGTCCGGGGCGGGTGCGCGCAGTGCCCGGGCGTATCGCCGGGCCCCCCGCTGACCAGCAGTTCGAGCAGCGCGCCGAGCTGCGCGCGCTGTCCGGGCGCCAGCGGCGAGAGCACCTCCTGGGCGGCCTCGCGCCGTGCCCGGCGCAGTGCCTCCAGGGTCGCGCGCCCCTCGTCGGTCAGCTCGATGCGGGTCACTCGGCGGTTGCCGGGATCGGGTACCCGGCGTACCCGGTCGCTCGCCTCCAGGGCGTCCACGAGCGTCGTGATCGCGCGCGGGACGACGTCGAGGCGCGCGGCGAGATCCGCCATCCGCGGCGGCTCGGGGAAGACGGTCACGGCGCGCAGGAGACGGCTCTGGGCCGGGGTGATGCCGAGCGGCCCGAACTGATGACGCTGGAGCCGGTGCAAGCGGCGATTGAGGCGGAGCAGCTGCTCGGCGAGTACGGCGTCGCTGTCGGGGGCGTGACCCGGGTCGGCCGACGAGGAGGGGGAGCGCATGGCGGGAACAATATCAGGATGATGTTCATTGTGTACATAGGTAACAATGAACTATGCTCCCCCGGAGCCGCCTGTCCTCACCCCTCTGAAGGAGCCCATGCGCCCGCCCGAGATCAACTGGACCCCGCCCGACAAAACCGCCCGCGAGGACCAGGAACCACGCCAGATCCGCCGCATCCTGCGCCTCTTCCGCCCCTACCGCGGCCGCCTCGCCGTCGTCGGCCTGCTCGTCGCCGCCTCCTCGCTCGTCTCCGTCGTCACCCCCTTCCTGCTCCGCGAGATCCTCGACACCGCGATCCCCGAAGGGCGTACGGGGCTCCTGAGCCTCCTCGCGCTCGGCATGATCCTCAGCGCCCTCCTGTCGAGCGTCTTCAACGTCCTCCAGACGCTCCTGTCGACCACGGTCGGCCAGCGCGTCATGCACGACCTGCGCACCGGTGTCTACGCCCGCCTCCAGCGCATGTCCCTCGCCTTCTTCACGCGCACCCGCACGGGCGAGGTCCAGTCCCGCATCGCCAACGACATCGGCGGCATGCAGGCGACGGTCACCTCGACGGCCACAAGTCTCGTATCCAACAGCACATCGGTGATCGCGACGATCGTCGCGATGCTCGCGCTCGACTGGCGCCTCACCGTCGTCTCGCTCGTCCTGCTCCCCGTCTTCGTCCTCATCAGCCGCCGCGTGGGCCGCGAGCGCAAGCGCATCACGAGCGAGCGCCAGCGCCAGATGGCCAACATGGCGGCGACCGTCACCGAATCCCTCTCCGTGAGTGGCATCCTGCTCGGCCGCACGATGGGCCGCGCCGACTCGCTCACGCGCTCTTTCGCGCGCGAGTCCGAGGAACTCGTCGACCTCGAAGTGCGCTCCAACATGGCGGGCCGCTGGCGGATGTCGGTCATCAGCGTCGTCATGGCCGCGATGCCCGCCTTCCTCTACTGGGCGGCGGGACTCGCCCAGGCGAACGGCGCCGCGATCTCGCTCGGCACCCTCGTCGCCTTCGTCTCGCTCCAGCAGGGCCTGTTCCGCCCCACGGTGAGCCTGCTCGCGACCGGCGTGCAGGTACAGACCTCGCTCGCGCTCTTCCAGCGCATCTTCGAGTACCTCGACCTCCCGGTCGACATCACCGAACGCGAACAGCCCGTCCACATCGACGAGGTCAAGGGCGAGGTCCGCTTCGAGAAGGTCGCTTTCGGGTACGGGGACGGCAGCCCCGTGCTCGACGGCATCGACCTCACCCTCCCGGCCGGCGGTTCCCTCGCCGTCGTCGGCCCCACCGGGTCGGGCAAGAGCACCCTGAGCCATCTCGTGCCCCGGCTGTACGACGTCAGCGGCGGCCGCGTCACACTCGACGGCGTCGACGTGCGTGACCTCGACTTCGACACCCTGGCCCGTGCCGTGGGCGTTGTCTCGCAGGAGACCTACCTCTTCCACGCCTCCGTCGCCGACAACCTCCGCTTCGCCAAGCCGGACGCGAGCGACGAGGAGTTGCGCGCGGCCGCCCGCGCGGCCCAGATCCACGACCACATCGCCGGGCTTCCCCAGGGCTACGACACGGTCGTCGGCGAGCGCGGGCACCGCTTCTCCGGCGGGGAGAAACAGCGCCTCGCCCTCGCCCGCACGATCCTGCGCGACCCGCCGGTGCTCGTGCTCGACGAGGCGACGAGCGCCCTCGACACCCGCACCGAACGCGCCGTGCAGGAAGCACTCGACACCCTCGCCGCCGGGCGCACCACGCTCACCATCGCCCACCGCCTCTCGACCATCAGGGACGCCGACCAGATCGTCGTGCTCGACGGCGGCCGCATCGCCGAACGCGGCACCCACGAGGAACTCCTCGCCCGCGACGGCGCCTACGCGGCGCTCGTACGCAGCGACTCCCGCAAGGGCGAAGCCCACGGGAGCGAGCCGCACGCGGACGAGGCTCCGGGGCCGGTGGTCCTGCCGTCCACGCCGTCGTCCATCGTCAAGGCGTAGAAAACGGGAGAAAAGTCATTAACGTTCGCTTATGACCGAGCCCTCGCGCCCTTCGCGCCCCCGCTCCCTGCCCGCTCCCGGCCGCCCGGGTCCTCCGGACGGCCGCCGGACCCGCATCACCCGGCGCGGCAGACTCGTCCTCCTCGCCACGGCCCTCGCCGCCGTCGCCGCGGCGATCGCCGTGCCGTTCGTCCTGAACGGCGAGGACGACGGCCCGAAACGCGCCGCCACGCTCACCGTCCCCGAGGGCTGGCGCGCGAGCCAGGTGTACGCGGCCGTCGACACGGCCCTGCACCTGAAGAAGGGCACGACAGGCAAGAAGGCCGCCGATGCCGGGCTCTCGCTCCCCGGCGACGCGGGCGGCAACCCGGAGGGGTACCTCTTCCCCGCCACGTACCCGATCACGGACAAGACCACCCCGGAGCGTCTGCTGACCGCGATGGTCGACACGGCCAACCGCACCTACGCGGGCGGCACCGTCGCCGCGGGCGCCGAGAAGAACGCCGTCTCGCGCTACCAGCTCGTCACCGTCGCGAGCATCGTCCAGTCCGAGGCCGCCACCGACAAGGACATGGCCCGCGTCGCCCGCGTCGTCTACAACCGGCTCGACGAGGGGATGCCGCTCCAGATGGACTCGACCCTGAACTACGGGCTCGGCCGCAGCACTCTGCACACCAAGACATCGGAAACGCGCAGCAGGACCCCGTACAACACCTACGTCCACAAGGGCCTGCCGCCCACCCCCATCGCCAACCCGGGCACCCAGGCGCTGCGCGCGGCGACCAGCCCCGCCGAGGGCGACTGGCTCTACTTCGTGACCGTCAAGCCCGGCGACACCCGCTTCACCCGCGACTACGCGGAGCACCAGGAGAACGTGGCCGAGTTCAACAAGCGCCACAGCTCCCCGAGCCCGAGCGCCTCGTCCTGAGCGAGGCCGCCCCCGCTCAGACGGCCGCCGGTACGGGTACGGAGGCGGGCGGGCTCGCCTCACCGAGCAGGGCGCGGATGTCACGTACGGCCGACCGCCCCGCCCGGTTGGCGCCGATCGTGCTCGCCGAAGGCCCGTACCCGACCAGATGCACCCGGGGATCGCGCACGACCTTCGTGTCCTCCATGCGGACACCGCCGCCCGGCTCGCGCAGGCCGAGCGGACGCAGGTGCTCCAGGGCGGGCCGGAAGCCGGTCGCCCACAGGATGACGTCGGCCGCGAAGCGGCTGCCGTCCGCCCACTCCACCCCCTCGGGGGTGATCCGCGCGAACATCGGGTGCCGGTCGAGAGTGCCGTCGGCGAGCCCCGCGCGGATCGCGTCGTTGAGCGGAAGCCCCGTCACCGAGACGACACTGCGCGGCGGCAGCCCGTCCCGTACCCGCGCGTCCACGAGCGCGACGGCGGCGCGCCCCTCCTCCTCGCCGAACGGCCCCTCGCGGAACTCCGGCTCGCGCCGTGTCACCCAGCGGGTCGCCGCCGCGTACGGGGCGAGTTCGAGCAGGTGCTGCGTCGCCGATATCCCGCCCCCGACCACCACGACGCGCTTGCCCGCGAAGTACTCGGGACCCGGATAGCGCACGGTGTGCAGCTGCTCACCGAGAAAGCTGTCCTGCCCCGGGTAGTGCGGCCGGAAAGGACGGTCCCACGTGCCGGTCGCGCTGATGAGGGCGCGCGCCGACCACGTGCCGTCCGAAGTCTCCACACGCAGCCGCCCGCCCTCGCCCTCGCGCACCGCGCGCACGTCGACGGGCCGCCGCACCGGCAGCGCGAACCGTTCCTCGTAGGCACGGAAGTACTCCGCGACGACCTCGGACGAGGGCCGCGCGGGATCGGCCCCGGTCAGCTCCATGCCCGGCAGCGAGTGCATCCCGTTGACCTTGCCGTACGTGAGCGAGGGCCACCGGAACTGCCAGGCACCGCCGGGCGCGGGCGCGTGGTCGAGCACGACGAAGCCCATCCCCGTCCGCCGCAGGTGATACGCGGCCGAGAGCCCCGCCTGCCCGGCACCGACCACGACGACGTCCACCGCTCTGTCCTCACTCACACCGGGGCCAACGACGCCGCGCCGCCGGATCTTCCCGCACCGGGTGCGCGAGGATGCGCCCATGACCTTGCACACCGAGACCCTTCGCATCCGCACCGGCGCCGAGGAGAGGGTCCACGACCTGACCGCCGACTGCGCACGCTTCCTCGCCGCCCACGCCGCCGACCGCGACGGCCTGCTCAACCTCTTCGTCCCCCACGCCACCGCGGGCCTCGCGATCCTCGAAACCGGCGCGGGCAGCGACGACGACCTCCTCGACATCCTCCGCACCCTCCTCCCCCCGACCCGCCCCTACCACCACCGCCACGGCACCCCGGGCCACGGCCGCGACCACGTCCTGCCCGCCCTCATCCCCCCACACGCCACCCTCCCCGTCACAGCGGGCCACCTGGCACTGGGCACGTGGCAATCGGTGTGCCTGGTCGACACGAACGTGGACAACGCGGAGCGGCAGGTGCGGTTGTCGTTCCTCGGCTGAGCAGGGGCGTTCGCTGAGGCCGGGCCGCCGGTGCTCCGTCCCCTGCGGGGTGAGCGGAGAGACGCGTGCGGTATGGGCCTCAGAGAGATCGAACGGCCCTGTGACGGATGCGGCACATGCCTGCTCGGCGCGCGGCGCCTGTCGCGAGTCGAGCTCGCGACGTCGCCCCCCAAGGCCCAGCGGGACAACGTTCTTGCCGCAGCCGCCTCGGTCGGGGGGCACATCATCGGCTGGGCGGACGACCGGGAGGTCTCGGGTGCCACAGATACTGTGACGCGGCCGAAGCCCGGCCCGTGGCTTCGCGATGAGAACGGTTCCTACGACGGCTCAACTGGTTCGGTAGGCTGCTGGTCGTGGCGGGGATCGCCGAACGGCTGGTGCCGGACGAGTTGTAGGAGTTTTTCCACCGGGTGGTGCCGGAGGCGCCATCACGGCCGCAAGGTGGCGGTCGACGCCGTCACGGTGATCGGGAGGTGTTGGCGGCGATCGTGTTCGGGGCTACCTCCGGTTGCATGTGGCAGCAGCTGCCTGCAGCGTCGTTCGGTCCGTGCGGTGCCACGGCCCACCGCAGGTTCACCGAGTGGACGAAGGCACGAGTCCGGGTCAAGCTCCACCGCCTGGTCCTGGATGCACTCGGATGCCGCGGCGAGCTGGAATGGTCGAGGTGCGTGATCGACTCGGTGAACATGCGGTGCCTGAAAAGGGGGACCTGACAGGTCCGAATCCTGTCGACCGAGGCAAGTGCGGGCCGAAGAGATCCACCGATCACCGACCGGGCCGGTCTGCCTGTATCCGTCGCAACCACGACAGTCGAGCCCTGATCCCACTCGTGAAGGGCATCCAGCCCATCCGCTCCCGCCGAGGCCCCCGTCGGCGCAGGCCCGGAAAACTCCGCGCCGACAAGGGATACGACTACCGCCACCTGCGGGAATGGCTGTCCCGACGCGGAATTCGGCACCGCGTCGCGCGCAAAGGCATCGAGACCTCATAGCGACTCGGCAGCCGTCGCCGGCCCCGTCGAACACACCATGTGCTCTGGCCCGCTGTCTGTCGACGACTCCACCGCCGCTACGAACGCAAAGCCGACCACTTCCTGCCCTCACCAGCATCACCTACACCCTCATCTGCCACCGCCGACTCACCAAAATGAGACGGTTTCTTGGGTTGAACTGGGATGTCGTGCTGCTGGTCAGGCGAGTCGGATGGTCATGCTGGTCTCGGCGAGACAGCCGTCTATGAGATGGCTGCGGTACTGGATGCGGCGTAGGCTGCGGCGGACGGTCTGGACGGGGTGTTCCGGGGTGCTGAAGGCGACGTTCGAGAGCCAGCCACGTCGCAGGAGTGACCAGATGCATTCGACGCTGTTGAGGCCGGGTGCGTAGGGCGGCAGGTAGTGGATGGTCAGCCAGTCCCGGGTTTCGGCGAACTCCCACAGACCTGCGGCTTTGCGGACGTTGCGGTTGTCCCAGATGAGGACGATGGGGGTCGAGTTGTTGGTGGGCGGCCATCAGCGGGTCCCGGTAGTCGCGCCGGGAGAGGATTTTATGCCCGTCACGGTTACCGTCGTCCCGTCGCGGCCGTAGATCAGCCTCGATCGGTAGCCGGGTTTGTAGCTGGTTAGCGCGCGATGGAGAGTCGGCGGCGGAACGGCCGCGCACTCGGACCACCGGGCTGTGGCCGCGTGGTGACCAAGTTCTGGCGTGCGTCGGCGTCATGGAGAAGCCGGCTTCGTCCTCGAAGACCAGCCAGGCTCCACGGGCCGCAGCCAGCCTTCCGCGCGGGGCCACACCTCCTTGGCCCTACCCCGCGACCGCATCATCTTCCCGTTGCATGGCACGACGGGCCGGCACCTGGCAGGACCAGCCGTTGCGCAGCAACAGCTTCCACACACCCTGGATGGTGTACGTCCGATGGAAGCGTCGGCCGACCACCGTTTTCACCCGGGCCAGCGTCCAGTGCTGGTCCCACAGCCGTGCGTGGCCGGCCCCTTGGGCCCAGCTCCGCCTCTAGCTGAGCGAACTGCCGATCGCTGAGCCTCGGCAGAGACACCGGCCCCTTCGACCGCAAGGATCTCGGGCCGCCCTCGGCCCACGCGTGACGCCATCGCTGGACCGAGCGGTTACTGATCCGCAGATCTCTGGCTATCGCGGCACTGCCCTCGCCCTGGGTGACCGCTCGGCAGCATGGAGCCGTAAGTCTTCGCGGAACTGCTGGCGTTTGGCGGTCAGCCCACCCCCTTGTGGATCCCGCGTGACTACGGTCATACCGCAGCCACCGACCAACCGTCACCCCTACGACCCCATACGTTCAGCCTCATAGCGACCGGTCTCTGCCCCTGAACCCTCCGGCGTTATGCAAATTCGGAGTTCTCAGGAGGTCCGCTGATTGTCTTCCGGCCCGGTGTCCGTGCTGTTTCAGCTCTTCCTGCCAGAGCCTGCGTCAGGTTGGAGAAGGAACACTGCCTTCGGGGCGGTCCGACGCCCTCGCAAGCCGCGCTGGACCTGCCGGTTCTTGCCAGAGCGAGAGGTGCTGTTCGAGGACTGCGTGCGTCACCGGCCGCGCGTGCTTTCGAGCCTGCCGAAACGCTTCAACCTCCCACTTCACCTCCCTTCTCGAACTGGCGTTTTATCTCGTGGGTCGTCTGCCGCTTCTGTTCCACATGGAGTGAATCTGGCCATCTTCGGAAATGTGGGCACTCGCTGACCGGGGCATCCCTCATCCTGGACCGTTCGTCATCGATCGGAAGGAGAGAAGTGAACGCCCCGCGACGCCATGCAGCCGACCCGGATGTCATCGCACAAACCACCGGGCTCGTGAACTTTCTGCGGGATATGGTCCACAGCAGCCATCAGCGCCAGCGCGACGACCGGGGGCGGGACCGGCTGTGGCTGGCCGACCTCCCTGAACAGGTGCGCAGGCCAACGGCGCGCGAGGACGGCATCGTGCTGCGCCTCGATCACGTCTCGCAGACAACACCGCCAGAGCTGCCCGAAGTACTCGACGGGTGGGTGGACCAGGCGGCCTGTCTGGACGCCGACGGCATCGATCCGCCGCTGGTCGAAGCGGGGTCGGGCCGCTCGCTGCTTCCCGCGCGCGGAACCGAGGAGGACGAAGACGACGCGGCCACCATCATGGCGCGCGATGAGGCCCGTGAAGTGTTGCGTGCCTACGGCCCCTGGCTTCAGCGGTGGCGCAAGTGGGCCGAGCGCGAGCGCCACGAACGCCCCCTGCGGGCGCTGTACGACAAGGTCTACGCGTGGCACCAGCAGCTGGCTCTTGAGGATGATCGCACGGAACTCGTCCTGGCTGTCGGGCTGTTGGCATGGGACAGGCCGGGTGAGGAGACGGTGCACCGTCATCTGCTCACGCAGCGGGTGGAGACATCGATGGATCGTCGGACGGCGCAGGTGACCGTGCGGCTGTCGGCCGAGGGCGCGTTGCGGCTGGAAGACCAGGACTTCCTGGACACCGATGACGGCTGGGTGAGGGAGCGGGGAGCGGCGCTGGCCGAGGAGATCGCCGCCCGGTCGACGCATCCGTTGCATCCCGACGCCCTGGAGTTGCTGGCGCAGTGGCAGGAGCGGGCGACTGAGCAACGCGTCGTGTTCAGTGCGCGGTGGCAGCCACCCCAGGTTCCGGAGCCGGTGGCGCGGCTGACGTATGCTCCGGCTCTGGTGCTGCGGCCGCGGAACCTGAATGCTCTGCTGCGTGTGTACGGCCAGATCTCGGACACAATTGCGGCGGAGGCACATGCACCACTCGGCCTTGCCCAGATGGTGATGAACCTCGATCCTCCCGAGCGTACGGCCTGGGACGTGCGTGGGGGGCGACAGGCGCCGTTGTTCGGTGACGATCCTCTTTTTCCCGGCAAGACCAACGAGCAGCAGCGCAGTGTGCTGCGACGCCTGGAGAAGGAGACCGGGGTCGTGGTGCAGGGTCCTCCCGGCACGGGCAAGACCCACACGATCGGCAATCTGGTCTCGGCGCTGCTCGCTCAGGGGCAGCGTGTTCTGGTCACCAGTGCGCGTGACCAGCCGCTGACCGTGCTGCGGGACAAGCTGCCGCCGGCGGTGCGTGACCTGTGTGTCCTGTTGTTGAGTTCGACCCGACACAGCGGAACGAGCGAGCTGGACCGCACCATCACCGCCCTGACCGAGCACGTCGCTGGGGCGGACACAGAGACGCTCCGAGCCGAGATCGACCGCCTCACTAACCTGCACCTCAATATCCGCGGCAGGATCAACACCCTCACTGACCAGATCCTTTCCCTGCGTGAGGAGGAATACCGGCACCGGTCCGTGGCCCCGGGCTACGACGGGACCTTGGCTCGGATCGTTCAGCAGGTCCAGGACCGGAGCCAGGCACACGGCTGGATCGGGGCTCTGCCCGAAGGAGCCGGAACCACGCCTCCGATCACTGCGGAGCAGGCCCAGGAACTGCTCCTTCTGTTGCGCGAAGGCGCGGGCGAACCACGCTCCGGAGGCGCCCTGCCTCTGCTCGAACAGGTGCCGCCGGTGAGCGAGGTCGCGGCCACATTCGGTGCGAGTCGTGTCACCAACGACGGGCTGACGTCGCGCACGGTGGAGTTGCGCAGTCTGCTGGCCTCGCTCGATCCGGCGGTCACCGACGAGTTGGCGTCGCGGCTGGAGGAAGCGGCCTCGGCCCTGCACCATCTCGGTGTATCTTCCGACGCCACCGGCTGGGATACCGGTTCCTGGGTCACGCGCGCGCTCACGTTGCGGCTGTCGCGTGGCGGTCTCGGGCTGTGGGAGCGTGTCACCACCACGGGTGCGGACATCGCCGGGGCGCGTGAGGCCCTGGATGCGTCGGGCCTGCGCCCCGTCCGCCTCCCGGAACACCTGGACGCAGACCGGGCCGGGCGCATGGTCACCACGGGGCAGGCATTGCGTGACCACCTCGCGGCCAAAGAGGGCCGCACCGTGCGCGAACGGCTGCCGCGCTTGGCCTCCCGGGCGCAGAAGGATGCCCGCGAGATCCTGACCTCATGCACCATCGACGGCCATGCGCCTCGCACCGCGGCCGACCTCGACCACATCCTGGCTCGGCTGCGCGCTCGCATCGCTCTGGACGCGGTGGCCTTGCGCTGGAAGCAGGCGGGCGCACCCCTTCCTCCCGGTGACCTTGAGGTGCAACTGGCCGAACTAGACAACCGCAGGAACCAGTTGGGGCATATCGACGGCTTCGCCCAGGCTCGTGAGCGTGCAGACGACATCCTGGTGCGGCACGGCGTACGCATGCTGCTCACTACCCCCGAGGCGTGGCAAGACCTTGCCGTCGCGGTCACCGCGCTCGGCGGACGCCGCGCGGCCGACGAGGCAGTCGCACGGCTTGCCGCCTGGGACAAGGAGCTGAGCGCCACCCGGGAGGGCGAGCACATGTGTGAGGAGGCCAGGTCACTGGTCTCGGCCCTGCGCGACCAGGATGTCGATGCCTACGCCAAGGCCGTCGAGGCGCTGGAGCACGCCCATGTTCGCGATACCCGCCGAACGCGGTGCGGTCGGCTTCTCGACGATCTACGGGCCGCGCATCCGCTGCTTGCGGGTCGTCTCCGCGAGGAGGCGAACGACCCCGCGTGGGAATCACGTCTGGCGGCACTGGACCGGGCGTGGGCATGGGGCAAGGCGGAGCAGTTCGTCAGGGTGCGCCGCGCGCCCGGACTCGAACGCCGGCTGGACACTGAACTGACCGAACAGGAGAAACGCCTGGAGGAAGTGACCGGCGAACTCGCTGCCGCCTGGGGACGGCTGCACTGTCGGCAGAACATGACGCAGGAGCAGAAGTCCGCCCTGCAGGCGTACCGCACCCACATGGCGTCCGTCGGACGGGGCAAGGGCCGCAGCGCCGGGCATTTCCGGGCTGCCGCTCGCGAGCGGATGGCTGTGGCGCAGGGGGCTGTACCGGCCTGGGTCATGCCGATCGCCCAGGTCGCCGAAATGATCCAGGCCCAGCACAACACGTTCGACGTCGTCATCGTCGACGAGGCCAGTCAGGCCGGCATGGACGCGTTGTTCCTGCTGTGGCTCGCACCCCGCGTCATCGTCGTCGGTGACGATAAACAGTGCGCGCCCCCGGTCAGTGGCAAGGGCCGCCATCAGGCGATCCGCGACAAGCTCGCGGCCCACCTCCCCGAGATGCCCGCAGGCCTGCGCGAGCTGTATATGCCGCACACCAACCTCTACGGCCTGCTCACTACGTTCTTCCCCGAAGTCATCCGGCTGGACGAGCACTTCCGCTGCGTTCCGGAGATCATCAACTGGTCGTCCAGCACCTTCTACGACAACAAGCTCCTGCCACTGCGCCAGTACGGCGGCGAACGTCTCGACCCGCTGCGCACCACCTTCGTCGAAGACGCCGCGACCGTGGGCCGGGAAGGGCGCATCCACAATCCCAAGGAAGCGGAGGCGATTGTTGACACCTTGGAGCGGCTGACCTCGGACGAGGCATACCGTGACAAGACGATCGGTGTGATCGTGCTGCAAGGCTTCGGGCAGATCAGACTGCTGGAAAACCTGATCAAGAAACGCATCCCCGGCCCCGTTCGCGAGCACCACCGCATCCGGGCTGGCAACGCCGCCTCCTTTCAAGGCGATGAACGCCACGTCATCCTCCTGTCGATGGTCGTCACCGACCCGCAACGCGCTGTCGGCGGCGCCCGCAGCGAGCAGCAGGCGTACAACGTCGCAGCCAGTCGCGCCCAGGATCAGATGTGGCTCTTCCACTCGGTACCGCCCGACCGTCTCCGCCCGAACGACCTACGGCTCAACCTCCTCACTTACATGGAGAACCCGCCCGCGGCACTCGCCGCGAATGACGACATCGGCCCGGTCCGCCCGGATGTGCACAGGCCGCCGTTCCAGTCCCTGTTCGAGCAGCAGGTATATCTGGAGGTCAAGGAGCGCGGTTATCACGTCCTGCCGCAGTACCCGGCGGGGACGAAGAGCATTGATCTGGTTGTCGTCGGCGCCCGTGGACGATTGGCAGTGGAATGTGATGGGGACTTCTTCCACCACACCACACGCGAACAGATCGAGCGCGACCACCGGCGCGACCGTGAACTTCGCCGCGTCGGCTGGCGGTTCTGGCGGGTGAGGGAGAGCGAGTTCCGCTTCGACCCAGACGGAGCGCTGAGCGGGCTGTGGGACGAGCTCGACCGGCTGAACATCCGCCCGGCCGACTACTCCAGCCCTGTCACTGCCCCTACCGACTCCGCCCCCTGGACGCCGCTCGACCTCCCAGCCGGCCCGGAGAACGACACCGCCGACGACGGCGCCGACCCCGAAGTATCGCCCCCGGACGCTGCGGACTTGGTCAGTGCGGCTACCGAAACCCTTCACGCCATCAAGGACCCCGTATGACACAGACGCACGCGGCCGTCATCACGGCTCCGCTGGACACCAACACCCTCAAGGAGCTTGTCCGCGTCCTGTGCGGCGACGACCATCTCCTCTACCGCCCCGCCTACAAGATCTCCGAGTTCCTCGGGAACGCCGGCTGGCGCAACCTACCCGAAATCGACGGAGAGTCCCGCGCGGAGTGGACTCTCGAACGTCTCATGGAGCGCCGCACGGACCCCAGCGCCCTGGAGGACGTCCTGCTCCGGCTCGCGGACGCCCGTGAGTACTACGAAGAACCCGAGCAGCTTCCCAGGGTCCTCTCGGCCGTCAACACCTTCCTCGTCCATGAGGGCCTGCGCCTGGAGAACCCGGGAGGCCGCCCACGTCTCGTGCCATGCGACCCCGCACTCGCCCACCCCGGCCAGCACGCACCCCTCGAACTCAAAGCAACCATGTCCGACATCATCGGCGACGAGCGCATGGCCGCCCTACTCGAACACCGTCTGGACGAGGCCCGCACCTGCTTCGCCAACGGTGCCCATGTCGCGGCCACCATCATGCTCGGCAGCCTCCTCGAAGGTGTCCTCCTCTCCGCCGTCCAGGAACGGGACGCCACCCTGCTCGGCAACAAGAGCCCCCGCAGCATCAGCCTCCAAGAGCTGATCGACATTTGCCGGAAAGCTGGCTGGATCGACGCGGACGTGACTTCCTTCAGCCATGCCCTGCGCGACTACCGCAACTTCGTCCACCCCCACCGCGAGTACCGCGAGGCCTATCGGCCCGACCGCGACACGTTCAACGTCTCCTGGCATGTGGTGAACGGAGCCCTCAACGACCTCGCCGCCACCCGCCCGAGAACCACGGCCTGACAACTGCCCCTGGGTCACCGGCCTCAGCCGATACGCGGGGCCGGTGACCGTTGGCAGGAACACCCCGCATCCCCCTGAGTACACTTCCCAGACCTCAGCGAGGCCCCGGCTGCCGGAGCCGCCCTCGTCGGCATCCGCGTACCCATGCCTCTCAGGGCCGTCGTCCGGGAGGTCGGACCGGCGCCGGGCCAGCAAACCGGAGGCAGGCACGGCGGACAAGCGGTGGATCAGGTTAGGTACGCCGGTACATGGAACTCCGGCACGGTTGCGCACGCAGTACTTCTGGGGCGACGGCCACTTCAGCGACCGGGCGGGTACCACCGCCACGTTCTCCTTCACGGGCGCACGGATCGCTCTTCTCCCCGTGAAGGGTACCGGCAACGGCTACGCGGCCGCACGCGCAGCTGAGGTACGGCGACTACGGAGTGCAGCCCCCCGCGGCTCTGGCGACGAAGCCCGGGGGAGGGGGGCCGCCCTGGGGGGTCCTCCGCTACACCACGGGCAGCTCGTTCGTGCTGTGCAGAGTGCTGAACAAGGGGCCGGACCGTGCCGCGGGCATCCGGGCCGCGGCCGGCCGGATTCGGGATCTTCCCGGCTTCCGGACGGCGGCCGCAAGCGTCGGGGAGTCCTGGTTGCGCGACTGCGCCCAAGGGCCGGTGACGACCGGCCAGGGCACCGGCACCCCTGCCCAGTGGCTCCTGGCGGGTGAGGCGCAGCACATGACCTACGTCGTCCGTTCCCTGCCCGGCACCTGACGGCCCGGAAGACGCGCCCCTTCCGCCTCGGCCGCACAGCGGGGCGAGTGCCTCCTCGTTCCGCCACGACCCGCCACGATTCGCCACGCCGGAACCCGTACCGTGCGGCCCCTCCCGGACACTCCTTCGCTCCTTGCGGAGGTGGGCGGTACGACGGTCCCGGCGGCCTCGTCCCCCGCACTGCGCAGAAGGGCCGAGCGCTGTGCGAGCGGCGCGGGCGGACCACTCCGTCCCTGCCGGAACGCCCGTGCGCCCACGGTGAGCAGGTGCGACGTGGCCCGGGCTACCGCCACATTCCGCGAGTTGACCTGGCTCGCCACCCGATAACCGGCCCTGGGCGGTGTGTTGGGCGTGGCCACTGGGCTCAGAACCATCACGTCGCGCCGCCCCGCACCCGACGCGTTCGCGAAGGCGGTCGGGGCCATCGCGGTGCTCGCCGAGCGGCCCGGCGCCGAGAGGTTCGACCTGAACCGGGCGAACGCCCCCGTGAGTGCGCGTCTCGCCGGGGCCGCCCGGTATGTGGAGCCTCTCAGCGCTCCCGCGGTCGAATGGCGCACCGTCGCGGTCGCGTTCGGGGAGCGGATGGGGACGCTGGACGGCGGGGTGCGGGCTGCTCCGGGGCCCATCGAGACGACTCCGCGTGATGAGCGGGGCGTGGGGCGGAGGGGTTCCTGGGCCGGCTGATGTCCCTGGGCGGAGCCGCGCGGGGCGGCCTCGCTCAAGTCGGGTCCTTCGGGGCCTCGGTGGGTGCCGTCGCTCGCGGGAGCCGCCCGTGAACTGCCGGGCGGTCCCGTGGGCTACGTGACCCGGCACGTGATACGAGACCGCCCCGGCGGCTCGGGTCGCTCAGCCGCCCGCGTGCCGCGCTGGCTCTGCCGTGTCGCGGGCCGTGTTCGCTCCGCCGTGTCGCGCGGGCGGCTTTCGGTAATGAAAACCATTGTCGTATGCTGGCCCCCGCGCCGCGCCACACCTGGACTCGCGGCGGCCCTCAGGGGCGTGAGCACGCACGAAGGACAGCGATGAAAACCGGTATCCACCCCCCGTACGGCCCCGTCGTCTTCCGCGACCGGGCGGCGGGGTTCGCCTTTCTGACCCGTTCGACCATGACGAGTGAACGGACCGTCGAGTGGGAGGACGGCCGGACCTACCCGGTGGTCGACGTCGAGATCTCCTCCGCGAGCCACCCCTTCTACACCGGGACCGCGCGCGTCGTGGACGCCGCCGGGCGGGTCGAGCGCTTCGAGCGGCGGTACGGGCGCGGGGCCGGCCGATGAGGCCGGAGAACTCCCCGCTGCCCGTCGTGCTCGTGGCGGGAATCCACGCCGAGGCCCGGGCGAGGACCGTCGCCCACCTGCTGCGTGTGGTGCCCGGCAGCGTCGCGCTCCACCACGACCTGCGCGACGCGCCGTCGGGCGCCGTCGTCCGCGAGGTGCGCGACGCCACGGGCACGCTCGCCACCGGGGAGACGCCGCTCGTCAACGACTGCGCCTGCTGCGCGTTGCGCGAGGACCTGGTCCCCGAGCTGCGGCGCCTCGCCGGCGACGGTGCGACGCGCCTCGCCCTCGTCGAGCTGTGGGACTCCGTCGAGCCGCGCGCGATGGCCGAGGTCGTCGTCGCGCACGCGGGCGAGTCGCTGCGGCTCGGCAACGTGCTGACCGCGGTGGACCCCGCTCTCGTCCTGGCCTGCCTCGGCAACGGCGACGATCTCGCCGAGGCCGGTCTCGCGGCCGCGCCGACGGACGAGCGCACCGTGGGCGACACCTTCGCCCGTCAGCTGGAGTACCCGGGTGTCCTCGTGCTCGCGGGACAGGACGGCGAGTACGCCCCCGACGACCTCGCCCTGCTCGCCCAGCTCCACCCCACCGCACGGCGTCTGCCGCTCGGTTCCCCCGAACTGCCCGGACTGCTCCGGGCGGGCTTCGACACCGAAGCGGCCGCGGCCGCGCAGCACCCGGCGATGGCCCTCCTCCCGCAGGAGGCCGAGGAGGAAGGCGTCGGCACCCTCGTCTGGCGCCACCGGCGGCCCTTCCACCCCGGCCGTCTCTACGACGCGCTGGAGGAGCTGTGCTGCGCCGCGGTACGCAGCCGGGGCCGCTTCTGGCTCGCCGACCGGCCCGACACGCTCCTGCACTGGGACGCGGCAGGAGGCGCACTCTGCGTCGAGGCGGCAGGGCCGTGGCTGCGCGGACTCCCGGACGCCGCCTGGGAGTTGGTACCACCGCTGCGCCGGGCCGCCGCCGCGCTCGACTGGGACCCCGAGCACGGGGACCGCGAACAGCACCTCGTCTTCACCTCGCCCGACCTCGACCGCGAGGGCATCGCCGACGTCCTCACCTCCTGCCTGCTGACGGACGCCGAGATGGCGGGCGGCACGGAGGCGTGGAAGGACTTCCCCGCCCCGTTCGACCAGTTCCTCGACCCCGTCCACTGACCTCCACCGCTTTCCACCGGCCCCGACCGGCCCCGACCGGCCACCACCGGCCACACCACCAGGAGCCCTCTCGTGCCCCGCACCCCCGCCCGCCGCCGTGACACCCGTGCCCCGCGTCCCAATCCGCTGGACGCCGCGGGGATCACGTACATCGACTACAAGGACACCGACCTGCTGCGGAAGTTCCTCTCCGACCGCGGCAAGATCCGCAGCCGCCGTGTCACCCGGGTGAGCGCCCAGCAGCAGCGGCAGCTCGCCACCGCGATCAAGAACGCCCGCGAGATGGCGCTGCTCCCTTACCGGAGCCGCTGAGCCGCGCGCCGCCCGCCGCGGCCACCGCGCCCCGATCGCGGGGCCGCAGGACCGCGGCCGTCGGCCGCCGCTCGCGCGCAACCCACGAGGCTCCCCGCAGCCGCCCCCCTTCCCTCACCCGAAAGGCAGTCCACATGGCCGTCCCCAAGCGCAAGACCTCCCGCGCCAACACCCGTCACCGCAGGGCGCAGTGGAAGGCGAGCCCCCCGACGCTCGTGACCGTGACGGTGGACGGGGTCGCCCACCGCGTCCCCCAGCACCTCGTGGCGGCCTGCCGGCGCGGCCTGCTGCGCCCCGGGGAGTGAGCGCGGTGGTCCGCCGCGCGCGCCCCGGACGGCCGCGATGAGCGCCCCGGGGCCGCGGGTCACCGTGCGCACCGAGGTGTGCGTCGGCGCGGGGCAGTGCGTACTCGCCGCCGCCGAGGTCTTCGACCAGGGCGAGGACGACGGCCTCGTACGCCTCGTCGACCCGCACCCCGCGCCCGCGCTGCTCCCCTCCGTCCGCGAGGCACGCCATCGCTGCCCCTCCGGGGCGATCACCCTCCACGACGAGGGCCACTGAGAAGCCCGCCGCACCGCGTACGCGCCTCCGCTTCTCCCGCTCCCGATTCCCTTGCTCACGAATGGAGTTGTCCATGTCCTCGTCCTCCCTGCCCCCGCCCGTCGGCAGACGGCGCTTCCTCGCGTCGGGCGCGGGTGCCGCGCTCGCACTCGGCGGGGGCGCCGCTCTGCTCGCCGCCTGCTCCTCCGACGAGGAGAAGCCCGCCAAAGGCACGGATTCCGGCAAGGGCCGCTCCGGCGGCACCCTGCGGGCCGCGTTCGTCGGCGGCGGCGCCTCCGAGACCCTCGACTTCTTCCGGGGGCCCTCCGCGCTCGACATGGTGCGGGCCCGCGCCTGGCACGGCACCCTCGGCAACCTGGACCCGAAGGCCGAGGACGGGGTGCGGTACGGCGTGCTCAAGGGCATCGACATCTCGGCGGACCTCGGCACGTACACGCTGCGGCTGCGCGAGGACGTGCGCTTCACGGACGGCTCGCGGCTCACCCCCGCCGACGTCCTGCACTCCCTGCGGCTCGCTGCCGCCAGCACCCTGCCCGCCTTCAAGCTCATCGCGCTCGACTTCGATCTGAAGCGGGCCAGTGCGCACGGCGCCCACGCGGTGCGCCTGCCGACCCTGCGGCCCATCGCCGACGGGCGCCTGATCCTGTGCCAGGGCAACTTCCTCGTCGTCAAGGACGGCACGCGGGAGTTCACCGAGCGGACGCCGAGCTGCGGCCCGTTCCGGCTCACCGAGTTCGTGCCCGGGCAGGGCGCCGCCTTCCGCCGCCACGACGGCTACTACGACGAGGGGCCGCTGCTCGACGGCCTCGAACTGCGCTCGATCGCCGACGCGCAGGCCCGGCTCAACGCGCTGACGAGCGGCCAGGTCGACTTCGCGCACGACCTCGCGCCGGTCGCCGCGCGCACCCTCGGCACGAACGAGCGCGTCAGGCTCGCGCCCTCCAAGAGCCCGTACCTCGTCGCGCTGTCCTTCCGGATGAACATGCGCGGCAAGCCCTTCGACGACGTCAGGGTCAGGGAGGCGTTCAAGCTCGCCGTGGACCGCGAGGCGCTCGTCCGCACGGTGTTCCACGGACAGGCGACCGTGGGCAACGACCTGCCCTCGCTCGGCTTCCCCGACTACGCGCGCGCTCTCCCGCAGCGCGCCCACGACCCCGAGGGCGCCAGGCGGTTGCTCAAGCGGGCGGGGGCCGACGGCATGGAGATACGGCTGACGACCGGGCCCGAGACCCCGGGCATGGTCGAGGCGGCGACGCTCTACGTCGAGGACCTGCGCGCGGTGGGGGTGCGCGCGAGCGTGCGCGAGCTGCCCGCGGGACAGCTCTTCGCCGACTTCGCCGCCTACAGCCGGCTGCCCTTCGTCGCCGCCTTCCAGGTGCCGGTGCCCGCGCTGCCGACGTACCAGATGAACACGGCGGGCGGCTCGCCCTCGGCGCTCGGCTGGAACCGCCCGGACGTGGACGCGCTCGTGGCGCGGGCGCGGGCCGGTACAGGAGCGGAGGCCACGAAGCAGGGAAGCTCGGCGCAGCGGAAGCTGTGGGAGGAGGGCAACACGGTCCTGCCCGTCTTCAAGCCGTACCTCAACGCGCAGGCGGCCGGGGTCGGCGGGATCGCCGACGACCTCTTCGAGCAGTTCCCCGGCTTCTCTCGCGCGGCACTGCGGTGAGCTGGCCGGTCTTCCTGGCCCGTCGCGCGGCCTGGGCCGCCGTCATGCTCGTCCTCGTCACCGGTCTCGTCTTCGCCGCCACGTCGGTGCTGCCGGGGGACGCGGTCAGCGCGGTCGCGGGCGCGGACGCCACGCCCGCCGAGCGCGCGGCGGTGCGCCACGGGATGGGGCTCGACCTGCCGGTGGCCGAGCGGTACGCGCGGTGGGCGGGGAGGGCCGTACGGGGTGATCTCGGCACCGGGCTCGTGGGGCACCGGCCGGTGGGGCAGGTGCTCGGGGACCGGCTGCCCGCGAGTCTCCTCCTCGCCGGGCTCACCCTGCTCCTCGTCGTGCCCTGCGCCACCGCGCTCGGGCTGTGGGCCGGGCTGCGGCGCGGTCGTGCCGCGGACCGGCTCGTCTCGCTCGGGGCCCTGGCGGCCGCGAGCGTCCCCGAGTTCGTGACGGCGGCGCTCCTGATCGCGGTCTTCTCGGCGGGCCTCGGGCTGCTGCCCCGGGTCGTCCTCGTGCCCATCGGAGGCTCCCCGCTCCAGGCGCCCGGCGGGCTCGTACTGCCGGTGCTCGCCCTCGCCGGGGCAGGGCTCGCGACGGCGACGCGGCTCGTGCGGGCGGCCGTCGTCGAGGTGGACAGCGCCGCGTACGTCGAGGCGGCGCGGCTCGACGGCGTGCGCGGGGCGCGGCTCGCGCTGCGGCACGTCCTGCCGAACGCGCTGGGTCCTGCGGTGCAGGGCCTCGCGCTGACGGCCGGGGGACTCGTGGGCGGGGCCGTCGTGGTCGAGAGCGTCTTCGACTATCCCGGCATCGGCCGCGAACTCCAGCGGGCGGTGGCGGCACGGGACACCCCGATGGTGCTCGGCATCGCGACGGCGCTCGCCGCCGTCGTCCTGCTCGTCCTCCTGGCGGGCGACGTCCTCGCCCGGCTGCTCGACCCGGTGGGAAGGACGCGGCGGTGAGCGGGACGGTGGCGGTACGTGCCGCGCGGCCCGCCGTGCTGCCGTGGCTCGCCGGGGCGGGCGCCGCCCTCGTGCTCGGCCTCGCGCTCCTGGGCCCCCTTCTCGCGCCCCACGACGCGCGGGCGCAGGTGGGAGCGGCGTACGGAGGACCCGCACCCGGGCTGCCGCTCGGCACGGACGTGCTGGGGCGCGACGTGCTGAGCCGGGTGCTGTGCGGCGGGCGCGGGATGGTGCTGACCGCGGGTGGCGCCACGCTGCTCACGAGCGTGGTGGGCGGCGCGGCGGGCGTGCTCGCCGGGCTGCTGCCGGTGCGTGTGGGGGAGGCGGTGCAACGGCTGGTCGACGTGCTCGCCGTGGTCCCGCCGCTGCTGCTCCTTCTCGTGCTCTCCGCCGGTCTGCCCGGCAGCGATTTGGCCACGGTCCTCGCGGTCGCGCTGGCCACCGCACCCTTCTCGGTGCGAGTGCTGCGCGCGGCGACGGCGCGGGTCGTGACCACCGGATACGTGGAGACGGCGCGGGCGCGCGGCGACGGAGTGCTGCGCGTGGCACGCCACGACGTGCTGCCGCAACTCGCGGGGACGGCGCTCACGGAGGCGGGACTGCGGTTCGTCGCCTCGCTCCACCTCGCGGCGACGGCGGGTTTCCTGGGGCTCGGCGGGAGCGGCGCGGAGCCGGACTGGGGGCGCATGGTGAGCGAGAACCTGCCCGGCGCCTCGCTCGCCGTGGCGCCGTTCCTCGTGCCGGCCCTCCTGCTCGTGGCCCTGTCGGTGTGCGTGGGACTGCTCGCCGACCGGCACGCGGGCGCGGGGACGACGCGGTGAGGGACGGGCAGGCGGTACGCGGGGGTGACGGCGTGAAGGGCGGGCAGGCGGTGCGCGCGAGTGCGGGACCGACGGGCACGGAGCCGGTACGCGTGGAGGGGCTCACGCTCGGCCCGGCCGGGGGCGGCGCGCCCGTCCTCGCGGACGCGGGCCTCGTGCTCGGGGCCGGCCGGGTCCTGGGGATCGTGGGCCGCTCGGGCTCGGGCAAGAGCAGCCTGGCGCTCGCGCTGCTCGGGCACGTACGCCCCGGGCTCGGCCTGCGCGCGGGCAGCGTGCGCGTCGCGGGCGCCGACCCCTTCACGCCCGAGGGCGCGCGCCGGGTACGGGGGCGGCTCGCCGCGTACGTGGGACAGGACCCGGCGGCGTCGCTCAACCCGGCGCGCAGGATCGGCGCGCACCTCGCGGACGCGGTGCGGCGCGCCGATGTGCCGCCCGGAGCGGCCGCGGAGCGCGTGGCGGTGCTCCTCGACCGCGTACGGCTGCCGCAGGAGCGGGCCTTCCTGCGGCGCAGGCCGCACGAGGTGTCCGGGGGTCAGGCGCGGCGGGTGGTACTTGCGGCGGCACTCGCGAGCGCGCCGCGGCTGCTCGTGCTGGACGAGCCGACAGCCGGCCTGGACGACGGACTCGCCTGGGAACTGCGGGAGTTGATCGAGGAGACGGCACGGGAGGCGCGGCGGTCCGTCGTGCTCGTGAGCCATGATCCGCAGTGGGTGGGGTCCCTCGCCGACGAGGTCGTGCGGCTGGAGGCGGGACGGATCGCGACACGCGGCACACCCCGCACCGTCCTGGCCGCAGGGCCGGAGCCCCGGCGAAGGCGGAGCGCGTCCGGTGCCGCGCGGGTCGGCGGGCTGCGCGTGTCGGGGCTCTTCGCTGGGCCCGGGCGGGGCGCGCCCGTGCTGCGTGATGTCGGCCTGACGGTGGCCCCGGGGACGTGCACCGCCGTGCTCGGGGCCTCCGGGGCGGGCAAGACGACCCTGGCGCGCTGCCTCGCGGGGCTGCTGCGCCCTGCGGCGGGGACCGTGGCGTGGGAGGAACCGGGCGGGACGCGGCAAGAACGCGCGGCTCCCGTGCAGTTGGTGGCGCAGGACGCGCACGGGGCGCTCAATCCGCGCGAGTCCGCTGAACGCGCCCTGACCCGCCCTCTGACCGGGCTGCGCGGACTCGCCCCCGACCGGGCGGCGGCCGAGGCGCGGGCGCTGCTCGCCCGGGTCGGTCTGGGGGCCGGTGTCCTCGCGCGGCGCCCGGGGGCCCTCTCGGGCGGGGAGCGGCAGCGCGTGGCGCTCGCGCGGGCCCTCGCCGCGGGGCCGAGGGTGCTGGTGTGCGACGAGGTGACCTCCGCGCTCGACCCGGACACCGCACGCGAGATCGTGGACCTGCTCGACGAGCTGCGGCGGGTGGACGGACTGACCCTGGTCCTGGTCTCGCACGACCTCGCGGCCGTCGCGCGCCGCGCGGACCGTGTCGTCGTCCTGGACGCGGGGCGGGTCGTGGAGGCCGGTCCCGCGCACGAGGTGCTCGCGCGCCCGTCCCACCCGGTGACGGCGGCACTCGTGGGGGCCAGGGAACGGGGTACGGGGCGGAAGTGAGGCGCGGGCCGCCGCGTGGGTCCCGCCACCGCGCGGCACCCTCCACCGCGTCAAGACGCCCGTGGTGGAGGAAGGATGCCGCGTCATGCCGTCCGCGGCGCGTCCGGGGGCGTTTCACGGCCCGTACGGGAGGCGCGGCCTTCGCCGGTCCGGGCGCGTTCCCGTGCCGTACCGGGCGCTTCCCCGTGCCGTACCGGCTGCGTTCCCGTGCCGTACCGGCTGCGTTCCCGTGCCGTACCGGCTGCGTTCCCGTGCCGTACCGGCTGCGCCCCGTCAGGCGGCGTGCCACGCCCCCGTATCCCCCTGGCCCTTACCCGCCCTGCCCTGTCACTCCGGCCTCCGGCAGGAGACCGGCTGCCAGCGCCTTCTTGTCCACCTTGCCGACCGGCGTCAGCGGCAGCGCGGGCAGGACGACCACCTGATCGGGGACCTTGTAGGCCGCGAGGCCCCGGTCCTCGCGCAGGTAGCCGGAGAGGTCGTGGACGTCCGGGGCCGGGTCGCCCTCGCAGGTGACGAAGGCGACGGCGCGTTCGCCCCGGTGCGGGTCCGGGACGCCGACGAGCGCGGCCGCGCTGATCCGGGGGTGCGTGAGGAGGTGTTCCTCGACCTCGGTCGCCGCGATCTTCTCACCGCCCCTGTTGATCTGGTCCTTGACCCTGCCCACCACGACGAGGTGGCCCGAGGGGAGCCGCCGTACGAGGTCCCCGGTGCGGTAGTGGCCCTCCGGCGTGAAGGCGCGGGCGTTGTGCGCCGCGGCACGGTAGTAGCCGCGCAGGGTGTACGGGCCGCGCGTGAGGAGTTCGCCCGGTTCCCCGTCGGGGACAGGCGTGCCGTCGGGCCCGATGACGAGGATCTCGTCGTCGGGCGAGAGCGGACGTCCCTGCGTCGTGCGGATCAGCTCGTCGGGGTCGTCGACGCGGGTGAGGTTGAGCAGGCCCTCGGCCATGCCGTACACCTGCTGGACCGTCGCCCCGAGCGCCGGGCCGAGCCGGGCGGCGAGCGCGTCGGGCAGGCGGGCGCCACCGACCTGGACGAGGCGCAGCGAGCGCACGGACTCCGGGTCCGCGCGGGCCTCTTCCATCCAGTGCGGGACGAGCGGCGGGCTGAGCGCGGTGAGCGTGACGCCCTCGCGGGCGATGAGCGCGAGGCCGGTCTGCGGGCTCGGGTCCGGGGCCAGGACGACGGTGCCGCCCGCGCTGAGCGTGCCGAGGACGCCCGGGCAGGCGAGCGTGAAGTTGAAGGCGACGGGGAGCACGGCGAGGTAGACGGAGTCCTCGTCGAGTCCGCACACCCCGGCGGCGGCACGGGCGTTGTAGGCGTAGTCGTCGTGCGTGCGCGGGATGAGCTTCGGCAAGCCCGTGGTGCCGCCGGAGAGCAGCAGCAGCGCCAGGTCACCGGATTCCGGCGGGTCGTCGTCGGGCGCGTCATCGGGCGCGCCGCGCAGCTCCGCGTACGGCACGAAGTCCTCGTACGGGCCCGCCTCGCCGACGACGATCACGCGGCACCGGCTGTCGTCGGGCAGCCCGGCGAGGACCTCCCGCATGAGCGCGCGGTGGTCCTGGCGGGCGTGCCGCTCGGGTACGACGCAGGCGGCCGCTCCCGAGAGCCGCACGAGGTGCGTCAGTTCGGCGCGCCGGTGCCCCGGCATGGCGTGGACAGGTACGGCGCCCAGGCGTTGCAGGGCGAACCACAGCAGGACGAACTCGGCGACGTTGGGGAGCTGGACGACGACGCGGTCCCCGCGCCGGATGCCGAGGTCGCGCAGCCCGCGGGCGAGCCCCCCGGTCTCCGCCGCGAGTTCCGCGTACGTCCACCGGCGCGCGCCGTCCACGAGGGCGGTGCGGCCGGGGCGTTCGCGGGCCCAGGCGCGCACCTCCTGGCCGAAGGTGAGCCCGCGCCAGTAGCCGGCGCGCCGGTAGCGCTCGGCCGCTGCCGGGGGCCAGGCGGGGTGCGTGTGCTCCTTCTCGTGTGCGCGGCGGGCGTTCGTCGGCGGGGGGTGATCCATGACGTGCTCCTGGGGGTCGGGTCGGGGGGCGCGGGTGAGGAGGGCCCCTTGAAACGTGCTTGATTCTAATGATAATCATTTTCATGAACGTGGGTGACCCCCTCGCGGCCCTCGTCCGCGAACGCACCGGGTCCCGTCCACGCGCTGCGTCCCCTTGCCCCGACCGGAGGTCGACCCCGCTGTGAATGAGCACCCCCGCGGCCCGTACGCCGGGACCGAGACACCGAACCCGCCGGGCGGCGGCCCCTCGCCCGAGGCCGTCCGCGCGGCGGTGTCCGAGGCCCTGGGGGCCGGGGAACTCGACGAGGACCGCGACCTCTTCGCGCTCGGCCTCGACTCGCTCGCGCTGATGCGGCTCGTGGGCGCCTGGCGGCGCGCGGGCAGCTCCGTGACCTTCCAGGACCTCGTGGACAAACCCGTCCTCAGCGCCTGGTACACGATCCTGCGCGAACGGGCCGGGGCCGTCCCCGAGGCGCCCGCGGCGCCACCGCCCACGCGCGGCGCCGATGACGGGGCACCCTTCGCCCTCTCGGCCATGCAGCACGCGTACTGGATCGGCAGGCAGGACGGACAGCCGCTCGGTGGCGTCGCCCCGCACTTCGCCGTGGAACTCGACGGCACCGGCCTCGTGCCCGAGCGGCTGCGCCCCGCGCTCGACCGCCTCGTGGACCGGCACGGCATGCTGCGCGCGCACGTCGACGCGGACGGCAGGCAGCGGTACGGCGACGGGCCCGCGCACTTCACCGTGCACGACCTGCGCGCGCTGCCGGGCGACGAGGTGCGCGCCCGCCTCGCGGAGCTGCGCGAGCGGCACACGCACGCGCGCCCCGACCCCGCGGCCGGGGAGCTGTTCCGTACCGCCCTGTGCCTGCTGCCCGGTGGCCGCACCCGCCTCCAGATCGGCCTCGACATGATGGCCGGGGACGCCCTCAGCCTGCGCGTGCTCCTCGCCGACCTGCGCCACCTGTACGCCCGCCCCGAGGAGCCGCTGCCGCCGCTCCCGCTGACCTACCGCGACTACCTCGCCGCACGCGCCGCCGACCCCGGCGCGGCGGCGAAGCGGGCGGCCGACCGCGCGTGGTGGCACGAGCGCCTTGCCGGGCTGCCCCGGTCCCCCCGGCCGCCCACGACCGTCGCCCTGGAGCGGCCCGTCGCCGCCACCGACACGGCGCTCACGCACGTGCGACGGCTGCACCACTGGATCGGCCCGGCCGAGAAGGACGCCTTCGCCGCGCGGGCCAGGAGCCACGGCCTGACCCCGGCCGCCGCGCTCGCCACCGCCTTCGCCGAGGTCCTCGCGGCCTGGAGCGGCAACCGCCGCTTCCTGCTCAACCTCCCGCTCTTCGACCGCGAGCCGTACGCCCCCGAAGTCGCCTCCCTCGTCGGCGACTTCAGCTCCTCGCTCCTGCTCGACGCGGACCTGACCGAACCGCTGCCGTTCCTCGCGCACGCCCGCCGGGTGCAGGACGGCATCCGCGCGGGCGTCGCGCACGGCGCGTACGGCGGTGTCGAGGTCCTGCGCGATCTGACGCGCGCCGAGGGCTCACCCGTCCTCGCGCCCGTCGTCTACACGAGCGCCCTCGGGCTCGGCGAGATCTTCACGCCCGAGGTCCAGGAGGTCTTCGGGCGCCCCGTGTGGATCATCTCGCAGGGACCGCAGGTCGTCCTCGACGCCCAGGTGACCGAACTGGACGACGGGCTGCTGCTCAACTGGGACGTACGCGACGGAGTCCTCGCGCCCGGCGTCCCGGACGCCGCCTTCGCCGCGTACCGCGCGCTGCTCACCTCGCTCATCGAGGACGAGAGCGCCTGGGAGCGGCCGGTCGGCCCGCTCGTGCCCGCCGCGCAACTCGCCGCCCGCGAGGCGGCGACCCCGGCCCGCGTGCCCGCGTCGGGCGAGCCGCTGCACGTGCCCTTCTTCCGGCACGCGGCCGAGCACCCCGGGCGCCTCGCGCTCGTGCGCGAGGACGGCACCCGGCTCAGCTACGGCGAACTGGCCGAAGCCGCCCGCCGGGTGACCACGCTGCTGCGTGAGCACGGGGTCGGCGAGGGCGACACGGTGGCGATCACCCTGCCCAAGGGAGCCGCCCAAGTCGTCGCCGTGCTCGGGGTGCTCGCCGCCGGGGCCTGCTACGCGCCCGTGGGGACCGGGCAGCCCGCCGCGCGGCGGCGCCGCGTCCACGACACCGCGGGGGCCCGGCTCGTCCTGACCGATCCGCAGCACGCGGAGCTGTGCCGGGCGGTCCAGGGGCTCACCGTCCTCACCCTCGACGAGGCCACCGCGCGGCCCCCGGCGGCCGAGGTCGGCGAGCCGGGACCCGGGAGCCCCGCGTACCTCCTGTTCACCTCGGGCTCGACCGGGACCCCGAAGGGCGTCGAGGTCTCGCACCGGGCGGTCGTCAACACGCTCGAAGCGCTCGGCGACCGGTTCGCCATCGGGCCGCGGGACCGCAGCCTCGTCCTCTCCGCGCTCGACTTCGACCTCGCGGCCTTCGACCTGTTCGCGCCGCTCTCGGCGGGCGGCGCCGTCGTGGTCGTGGGGGAGGAGCACCGCAAGGACCCGCACCACTGGACCGCTCTCGTACGCGGCCACGGGGTCACGCTCCTCCAGTGCGTGCCCGCCGTCCTCGACCTCCTTCTCGCGGCCGGCGCGGACACCGGGCTCGGCAGCACCCCGCGGCTCGCCCTGCTCGGCGGCGACTGGATCGGGCTCGACCAGCCCGCGCGGCTGCGCGCCCTCGTACCCGGCTGTCGCTTCGTGGCGCTCGGCGGGATGACGGAGGCGGCCGTGCACTCGACCGTCTTCGAGGTGGACGAGGTGGAGCGGGACTGGGCCTCGGTGCCCTACGGGACCCCGCTGCGCAACATGCGTGCCAGGATCGTGGACGCCCACGGGCACGACTGCCCCGACCACGTGCCCGGCGAGCTGTGGATCGGCGGCCCCGGCGTCGCCACCGGCTACCGGGGCGATCCCGAACGCACCGCCGCACGGTTCGTGGAGCACGACGGCGAGCGCTGGTACCGCAGCGGAGACCTCGCGCGCTACCGCACGGACGGCGTCATCGAGTTCCTGGGACGCGCGGACCACCAGGTGAAGATCGGCGGGCACCGGATCGAACTCGGCGAGGTCGAGACGGCGCTGGAGGCGGACCCCGCGGTGCTGCGCGCGGTCGCCGTCGTCGTCGGCGAACCGACCCGCAGGCTCGCCGCACTCGTCACCCCGGCACCGGGCGGCGCCGCCCCCGTACCGGACGAGGTGCGCGCGCGGGCCGCCGGGCGGCTCGTCGGCTACATGGTGCCCGACACCGTCCTCGTCAACGACGCGCTGCCGCTGACCCCCCACGGCAAACCGGACCGCACCGCGATCACCCGTCTCCTCACGGCCCACGCCCGCGACGAACGGCCGGCGGGCGACGCGCCCGCCGGCCCCACCGAGGAAGCGGTGGCCGCCGTGTGGGCGGAACTCCTCGGCGTCCGCGCGATCGGCAGGGACGACAGCTTCTTCGCGCTCGGCGGGGACTCCCTCCTCGCCACGCGCGTCGTGGGACGGCTGCGCGCCGCGGGTTTCACCGACGCCGCGGTCGCCGCGCTCTTCGCCGCGCCCGCGCTGCGCGCCTTCGCCGCGCGCCTCGCGCCCCGCACGGCGACAGGCGCACCCGCGCCGTCGGCCCCCCTCGCCGATCCCGCGCACGCGCACGAGCCCTTCCCGCTCACCGACGTCCAGGCCGCTTACCTGAGGGGCCGTGACTCCGGCTTCACGCTCGGCGGGGTCGGCACCTGGCACTACAGCGAGTTCGACGGCACCGACGTGGACGTCGACCGCCTCGCCCGCGCCTGGAACCGCCTCGTGCGCCGCCACGGCATGCTGCGCGCCGTCGTCGACGAGGACGGCACCCAGCGCGTGCGCGCCTCGGTGCCGGAGATACGCGTCCCCGTCGACGAGACGGACGCCGAGGGCGCCGCCGCCGCGCTCGCCGCGCTGCGGGAGCGCATGTCGCGGCAGGTGCGCGATCCCGGCTCCTGGCCGCTCTTCGACCTCGCCGCGCTCCGCTACCCGGGGGAGGACGGCAGGACCAGGACCCGGCTCGCCGTGGGTCTCGACTACCTCGTGCTCGACGCGCTCTCGCTCACGACGCTCTACGAGGAGCTGAACACCCTCTACGACGACCCCGACGCCCCCCTGCCGCCGCTCGCCCTCACCTTCCGCGACTACCTGACGAGCACGGCCCCCGCCCCCGAGACGGTCGCCGGGGCCAGGGAGCACTGGAGCGGCAGGCTCGCCGAACTGCCCCCGCCGCCCGCCTTGCCGCTCGCCACGGAGCCCGAACTCCTCACCGCGCCGCGCTTCACCCGGCGCCGCCTCCGCATCGCCCCGGACCGCTGGCGCGCCGTCAAGGAGCGCGCCGCCCGGCACGGACTCACCCCCGCCACCGTGCTGTTCGCCGTGTACGGCGAAGTACTCGCGGCGTGGAGCGGAGCGGACGCCGTCGCGGTCACCCTCACCCTCTTCAACCGCCGCGAGGTGCACCCGCACGTCCACCGCGTGCTCGGGGACTTCACCTCGCTCGCGCCCGCCGCCTACCGGCGCGCCGGGGCGAGCTGGCTGGAGCGGCTGCGCGAGACCCAGGCCAGGCAGGCCGCCGACCTGGACCACCAGGACGTGCCCGTCGCCTGGCTGCTGCGCGAGACGGCGCGCCGCTCGGGACCCGGCGCGGCCGTCGTGTTCACCGGTGCGCTCGGCGTCGGGGACGCCTCGCTCTCCGGGCCGGCGACGGGCTTCCCGCCGAAGGTCTGGGGACTCTCGCAGTCGCCGCAGGTGTGCCTGGACAACCAGGTCACCGAGGAGGACGGGGCCCTCGTCGTGACGTGGGACGCGGTCGACGACCTGTTCCGCGCGGGCGTCCTGGACGCCATGTTCGCGGCGCACACCCGGCTCCTGGACCATCTCGCCGCGAGCGACTGGGACGCGCCCGTGCCGTGTGTCGTGCCGGAGGAACAGCGCGAGGCACGCGCGCGGGCGGCAGCCGAGTCCGCCGGGCCGGCCCTCGCCCCGCGCACCCTGCACGAGTCGTTCTTCACGCAGGCCGCAGCCGCGCCGGGCCGCACCGCGCTCGTCACGCCCGACGGCACGCGCACGAGCTACCTGCGCCTCGCGGACGAGGCGCTCCGCACGGCCGCCGCGCTGCGGGCGCGCGGGGTCAGCGAGGGCGACAGGGTCGCCGTACGGCTGCCGAAGGGCCCGGCGCAAGTGGCCGCCGTCCTCGGGGTGCTCGCCGCGGGGGCCGTGCTCGTGCCCGTGGGTGTCGAGCAGCCGCCCCACCGCCGCGAGCGCGTGCACGCGCTCGCGGGCATCCGCGTCACCCTCGCCGAGGACGCCGGGCCCGGCGTCCTCACCCCGGCCGACGCGCTCGCCCACGCACCGCTCGGCGCGCCCGTCCTGCCCACCCCGGGGGCGCCCGCGTACGTCGTCTTCACCTCCGGCTCGACGGGCGAGCCGAAGGGCGTGTGCGTCTCGCACGCCGCCGCGTGGAACACCGTCGCCGATGTCACCAGGCGCCACCGCGTCCGCGCGCGAGACCGGGTGTTCGCCCTGTCCGCGCTCGACTTCGACCTCGCCGTGTACGACCTCTTCGGGCTCCTGTCGGCGGGCGGCTCGCTGCTGCTGCCGACCGAGGAGGTCCGGCGCGACCCCGGCGGCTGGCCCGGCCTCGTGCGCCGCTTCGGCGTGACGGTGTGGAACACGGTGCCCGCGCTGCTCGGGCTGCTCATCGACGCCGACGAGCACGGTGGCGGCCCGCCCGCCGACCTGCTCGGTCTGCGCACGGCGCTCGTCTCGGGCGACTGGATCGGCCTCGACCTGCCCGGGCGCCTGCGGGCGCGCACGGCGGAAGGCTGCCGCTTCGTCGCCCTGGGCGGTGCCACGGAGGCCGCCGTGTGGTCCAACACGTACACCGTCACCGAGCCGCCTCCCGGGTGGCCGTCGATCCCGTACGGCAGGCCGCTGACCGGGCAGGAGTACCGCGTCGTCGACGCGGAGGGACGCGACTGCCCCGACTGGACGGCGGGCGAGCTGTGGATCGGCGGACTCGGGCTCGCCGAGGGCTACCTCGGCGACCCGGAGCTGACGGCGCGGAAGTTCCCCGTGCGCGACGGGCGGCGCTGGTACCGCACCGGGGACATGGGCCGGTTCAGGCCGGGCGGGCTCATCGAGTTCCTGGGCAGGCGCGACTCCCAGCTGAAGATCTCGGGACACCGCGTCGAGGCGGGCGAGATCGAGGCCGCGCTGGAGGCCCAGCCGGGCATCGCGCGGGCCGCCGTCGTCGGCGCGGGACCGCGCACGGCGCGCCGGCTCGTGGCCTTCGCCGTACGGGACGCCGGGGACGCCGGGAACGGCGCGGACGCCGGGGACGCCGGGGACGACTCCGTACGTGCCGCGGCCGGTGAGGACCCCCTCGCCGCGCAGGTCCTCACCCGCCTGCGCGTCCGGCTCGCCGCGTACGCCGTGCCCGGACGCCTCCACTTCGTCGACGCGCTGCCGCTCACCGGAAACGGCAAAGTGGACCGGGCCGCGCTCCTCGCACGGGCCGAGGAGTACGAGCCCGATCAGGGCCGGGCGGGCGCACCACCCCGTCCCGGCACCGAGGCGGAACTCGCCGCGCTGTGGGAGACGTGCCTGCCCGGCACCGCGCGCGACCGGCACGCCAACTTCTTCGCCGCGGGCGGCGACAGCCTTGCCGCGATGCGCCTCGTCGCCGCCGTGGGCCGCCGCTTCGGCATCCCCTTCCCCGTGCGCCGCCTCCTCGCGGCCCCGGACCTCGCCGCCCTCGCGGCCGACATCAGCAGGACCGTCGCCGAACAGGCGACCGACACCGAGAGCGGAGCGCTGTGAACACCACCGAACTGCTGGCCGAGTACGCGGCCGAAGGCATCGAACTCTGGGAGGAGGAAGGGCGCCTGCGCTTCCGCGCCCCACGGGGCCTGCTCACCGGGGAGCGCCGCGAGCGGCTCCTCGCGCACAAGGAGGAGATCCTGCGCCACCTCGCCGCCGCCGAGGGGCCCGTCCTGCGCCCGGACCCGGCGGCTCGGCACGAACCCTTCCCGCTCACGCCGGTGCAGTCCGCCTACCTCCTGGGCCGCGCCGACGGCCACCCCTACGGGGGCGTCGCCTGCCAGGCGTACGTCGAACTCGGCTACCCGGAGCTGGACGCCGAGCGGGTCACGCGGGTGTGGCGGGAGCTGACGGAACGCCACGACATGCTGCGCGCCGTCGTCCACGAGGACGGCTACCAGCAGGTGCTGCCCCAGGTGCCCGCCCCCGAGGTCCTGGTGGCCGATGCGGCCCCCGGGCAGGAGGAGCGGACCAGGGCCGGGGTCAGGGCGCGCATGACGACGCGCCGTTCCCCCGCCGACCGCTGGCCGCTCTTCGACCTGGCGATCACGCGCGCCCCCGACGGGGACCGGCTCCACGTCGGCTGCGACATGCTCGTCGTGGACCACGCGGGACTGCGCCTGCTCCTCGCCGAGTTCGACGCCGCCTACCGGAGCACGGCGCCGGAGCACCCGCCACTCGGGCTGAGCTTCCGCGACTGCGTGCTCGCGCGGCGTGCACAGGCGGGAACACCCGCGTACGAGCGCGACCGCGCCTACTGGGCGGCCCGCGTCGACGAACTGCCGCCCGCCCCCGAACTGCCGCTCGCGGAACGGTGGGCCGCGGCACGTGACACCGTCGCGGACTCCTCCGCCTCTCCCGCGACACCCCCGGTCACCTTCCGGCGGCTCGAACGGCTGCTCGGCCCGGACGCGGCGGGGCGGCTCGGGGAGCGCGCCGCGCGCCGCGGGCTGACCCTGTCGGGCGTGCTCCTCACCGCCTACGCGGAGGCCGTCGGCCGCTGGTCGCGCGGCCCCCGCTTCACGCTCAACGTGCCGACGGCGGACCGGCCGCCGCTGCATCCGGACATCGGCCGGGTCGTCGGGGACTTCACCTCGCTCGAACTGCTCGCCGTGGACCTCACCGTTCCGGAGTCCTTCGCCGAGCGCACCCGGACGCTCACGGGGCGCCTCCTGGAGGACCTGGAGCACACGCGGTACGGAGGGACCGAGGTGCTGGCCGAACTGTCGCGCCGTGCGGGCGCGCCCGTCCTGATGCCGGTCGTCTTCACGAGCGCGCTCGGCGGGCGCGGGACGGCGGACCTGCCGGTCGCCTACGCCGCGACGCGTACACCGCAGGTGTGGCTCGACTGCCAGGCGATGGAACGCGGAGACGCGCTCGCGCTCTCCTGGGACGTACGCGAGGGCGTACTGCCCGAAGGCGTGGCCGAGGACATGTTCGCGGGCTACACCGCGCTCGTGGAGGCGCTCGCCGCGCCGGGGGACGCCGCCGACGCCGCGTGGGAGCGCCCGGCCGACCTCCCGCTGCCCCCCGCGCAGGGCGAACGGCGCGCCGCGTACCACGCGAGCGAGGGACCGCTGCCCACCGGGCTGCTGCACGAGGCGTTCCTGGCCAGGGCCGCCGCCCGCCCGGACGCGCTCGCCGTCGAGGCACCGGGGCGCGCCCTCACGTACCGGGCGCTCGCCCGGCGCGCGGGCGAGGTGGCCGCGCGGCTGCGCGCGCTCGGCCTGGAGCCGGGCGAGCGGGTCGCGGTGTGGATGGACAAGGGCTGGGAACAGACGGTCGCCGTGCTCGGCACCCTGCTCGCGGGCGGTGCCTACCTGCCGGTCGACACCGCGCAGCCGGTCAGGCGCCGCGACACGATCCTGCGGGACGCCGCCGTGCGCCACGTCCTGACGCAGTCGTGGCTCGCCGAACTCGCCGACCTGCCGGGCAACCTCGCGGTCATCGCCGTCGACACCCTCCCCGAGGCGCCCGCCGACCCGCTGCCCACGCCCGGTCCGGCCCCCGACGACCTCGCCTACGTCATCTACACCTCCGGCTCGACGGGGACGCCCAAGGGCGTCATGATCAGCCACCGCGCCGCCCTCAACACGATCACGGACATGAACCGGCGGTACCGGATCGGCGCCGGGGACAAGGTGCTCGGCGTCGCGGGCCTCGGCTTCGACCTGTCGGTGTACGACCTGTTCGGGCCGCTCTCCGCGGGTGGGACGCTCGTGCTGCCCGAGGAGGAGCGCAGGGGCGATCCCTCGCACTGGGCCGAACTGCTCCACGAGCGCGGCGTGACGGTGTGGAACTCGGTCCCCGGGCAGCTCCAGATGCTCTGCGACTGGGTGCGCTCGGCGCCGGGGGCGCGGCAGGCCCCGCTCAGGCTCGCGCTCCTGTCGGGCGACTGGATACCCGTCGCCCTGCCCGAAGAGGCGCGGTCGCTCTGGCCGTCCCTGGAGGTCGTCGCGCTCGGCGGCGCGACCGAGGCGGCCATCTGGTCGATCGCCCACCCGGCCGGCGACGTGGACACGGAGCGCCCCAGCATCCCGTACGGACGGCCGCTCACCAACCAGCGCGTACACGTCCTCGACCACACGCTGCGCCCCTGCCCCGAGTGGGTGCCCGGTGAGCTGTACCTCGCGGGCGCGGGACTCGCGCTCGGCTACCTGGGCGACGAGGAGCGTACGGCGGAGCGCTTCGTACGCCATCCGCTGACCGGCGAGCGGCTCTACCGGACGGGCGACCTGGGGCGCCAACTGCCGGACGGCACCGTGGAGTTCCTCGGCCGCGAGGACACCCAGGTCAAGATCAGGGGGTACCGGGTCGAGCTGGCCGAGGTGGAGGCCGCGGTGCGGGCGCACCCCTCGGTCGGGGCGGGCGCGGTCGTCGTGGACGACGGGGCGAGCGGTGGGCGCAGGCTCGCCGCCTTCGTGGAGAGCGGACGCAGGGCACCGGGCGCCGCGTCGGCGCTCTCGCACGAGGCCGCCGAGGCGGCCCGCGAGGCCATCACCGAGGCGGGCGCCGCGGTGGACGGGGCGCGGCTCGGTGCCTTCATCGAGGCCCTGGACGCCACCGCCCTGGACGTCATGGCCCACCTCATCGGCTCGGCCGGGCTCTGCACGGGACCCGAGGGCCACACCGCCGACCAGGTGTGCGCGGGACTGCGGGCGACCCCCCGCCACCGGCACCTGGTACGGCGCTGGCTGCGCGCGCTCACCGCCCACGGGCGCCTGGCGCACGACACGGAGAGCGGCACCTACGCGCGGCTGACCCCCGTGGACGGCGCCGCGCTGGACACCGCGTGGCGCACCACCGCCGCGCTGGAGGCGGAGGTCGGCTGGTCGACCGAACTGCTCGGCGTCATGCGCACGTGCGCCGACCGGCTGCCGGAACTGCTCGCCGGGGAGGTGGAGGTGGCCGCGCTGCTCTTCCCCGGCGCGGCGACAGGGGCAGCCGACGCCGCGTACCGCGACAACCTGGCGATCCGCCACCTCAACCGGGGCGTCGTCGCCGCCCTCACCCGCGTCGCCGCGGCGCACACGGGCGAGGAGCGGCTGCGCGTCCTGGAGGTGGGCGGGGGAGTCGGCGGCACGACCGCCGAACTCGTCCCCGCACTCGACCGCTACGGCGTCGACTACCTCTTCACCGACGCCTCGCCGTTCTTCGTCGACGAGGCCCGCGAGCGTTTCGCCGAGCAGCCGTGGGTGCGGAGCGCCCGCTTCGACCTCGACCAGGACCCGCGCGCACAGGGCCTCGTGCCGAACTCCTTCGACGTCGTGGTGTGCGCCAACACGCTGCACGCCGCCTCGGACACGGACGCGGCGCTGGAACGCCTGCGCGCGCTCCTCGTGCCGGGCGGGCGGCTGGTCTTCGTGGAGAACACCAGGGACCTGCACCCGCCGCTCCTGGTGTCGATGGAGTTCCTGGAGCTGGCGGGGGCCGAGTGGACGGACCAACGGCCCGCGCTCGGGCAGTCCTTCCTCACCGGGCCGCAGTGGCACGCCCTGCTCGCGCGGCACGGGGCGACGGACGTCGTCGCGCTGCCCGGCGCGGGGGAACCCCTCGCCCTGACCGGTCAGGAACTCTTCCTCGCGGTGCTCAAGGACGACCGGGTACCGGTCACGGAGGGCGAACTCGTACGCGACGCGGCCAACCGGCTGCCCGCGTACATGGTCCCCGCGGTGTGGCAGCTCGTGGACGCGCTGCCGCGCACCGCCAACGGCAAGACCGACCGTGCGGCGCTGCGCTCCTGGCTGCCGCGCGAGGCCGCGCCGCCGCGCGCGGACGAGCCGGCGGAGCGCCCGATGGACGCCCTGGAGCAGGAACTCGCCGCCCTGTGGGCGGAATTGCTCGCCGTGCCGCGGGTCGGCGCGCACGAGGACTTCTTCGACCTCGGCGGGGACTCGCTGCTCGTCGCACGCATGGTCGGCAGGCTGCGCGAGCGGGTGCCGTACGCGGAGGACCTGGAGTGGGAGGCGGTCCTGCGGCACCTCCTGCGGCGGCCCACCGTCGCCGGACTCGCCGCCTTCCTGCGCGATCGCGCGGGTGAGGAGGCCCCGGACCCCGCGGCGCCCGCCGACCCCCTCGTGCACCTGCACGGCTCACGGTCCGCCGAGGAACCCGTCACCGTCCTCGTCCACGCGGGCACCGGCACGGTCATGCCCTACCGGGCACTCGTCACCGAGATCCGGCGGCGCTCGCCCGGCCTCGCCACCGTGGTGGGACTGGAGGTGCCCGGTCTCGACCGTTACCTCGCCGCACCGCCGGAGGGGCTGATCGAGCAGCTCGCCGCCGAGTACGCCCAGGCGCTGACCCGCGAGGGCGCCCGGCGCTTCCACGTCGTCGGCTACTGCCTCGGCGGCCTCGTCGCCACCGAGGTCGCCCGCTCCCTCGCCGAGTCCGGCGCCGTGGTCGAGAGCCTGACGGTCATCAGCAGCCACAGCCCGCGCTTCCGGCTCGACGACGAACTGCTCTCCGAGTACGCCTTCGCCGTGATGATGGGCATCGACCCGGCCGACCTCGGCTTCCCCGCCGACGAGAACCGGGTCGCCGCGGCGGCCGACGCCGTACTCGCGCAGAGCCCCGGGGTCCTGCGCGACGGCGGACTCGCCGCGCTGGAGGGCGAGTTCGCCGACGTCGGCGCCTGTTTCGCGGCGCTCGCCGCCGTCCCGCGCGAGACCCGCATCGTACGGATGTGCGAGGCGGTCCCCGCCGGCGCGGGCAACTACGCGCCGGACCACATGACCCGCCTGTTCTCGGCCTTCCGGCAGAGCGTCTTCGCGATCACCCGGTACGCGGCCGAACCGTACGCCGGGGACATCACCTTCCTGCGTCACGACGGCGCCTACCCCTTCCCGGGGAGCAAGGCGGCGGTCAACACCTACTGGGAGGAACTGACGCTCGGCGACCTGACCATCGTGGACATCGGCGGCGACCACTTCAGCTGCCTCGCGCCCGAACACGCCCCGGCCGTCCTCAAGCTCATCGACGAGCTGACCTCCGGGGCGGTGACCCGGTGAACGGCGAGGGGACGATCGGCGTGCTCGGCGCCTCCGGAGCCGTCGGCCGCGCCGCCGTGCGCGCGCTGCGCGACCTCGGGCACACCGGGCTGCGTCTCGGGGGACGCGCCGAGGAGCCGCTGCGGGACGTGCTCGCGGGCGAACTGGACGGGCGGGGGCACGTCGTACCGGCCGACATGGACGACGCCGGCTCGCTCGCCGCCTTCGTGACGGGCTGCGACCTGGTGCTCAACTGCGCGGGCCCGAGCTACAGGTTCGGCGCGAGGGCGGCCCGCGCCGCGCTCGCCGCCGGGGCCCACTGCGTGGACGTCGCGGGCGACGACCCCGCGGCCGAGGACCTGCACGCCCGCCCGCTGCCCGAACTCGCCCGGCGCGCCGTGGTGCTGTCGGCGGGAACGCTGCCGGGACTGTCGGGCCTGCTGCCGCGCCTCCTGGCACGCGGGCTGGACACGGCCCTCGCGCTGGAGGCGTACTGCGGCGGCCTCGAACCCTGCTCGCCCACGGTCGCGGCCGACCTCCTCCTCTCGCTCACCGCGGGCGGCCCCGGCGGCTCCGCCTACGGCGATGCGCTCGCCGCGGTACGCGGTGGACGCCGCGCCCCCCGGGTGCTGCGGGCCGACCCCGACGCGACGGCGCCCGGCTTCCCCGGCCGGGTCGCCCTGGTGCCCTTCCTCGGCGAGGAGACGGTACGGCTCGCCACCGCGCTCGGCCTGGAGCGCGCCGACTGGTGGAACGTGCACCCCGGCACCCGGGTCCACGCGCTGCTCACCGCGCTGCCCGCCGCGCTCGCCGCGGGTGAGGAGCCCCGGCTCCTGGAGGAGCGACTGCGCCGCGCGGCGACCGTGGACCTCGCGGGGCGCTCCCCGTACTACGCGATGGAGTTCCGGATCACCGGCAGCGTGCGCGGGGTTCCCGCGGCGCGTGGGCTGCGGCTGCGCACCACCAGCAGCTACCGGCTCACCGGTGCCGTGGGAGCCCTCACGGCGGACGCCGTCGCGCGTGGCGCCGTAGCGCCCGGGACGCGTTTCGCGTGCGACGTACTCGATCCGGAGGAAGTCGTCAGCGGCCTCACGAAGCTCGGGGCGGCCGAAGTCCTCGTACGGGACGCGCGGGACCCGGCGGCGGGGGCCGACACGGACACGGAAGAGGAGGGGGAACTGTGAACGGCCCCGACACCGGCCACGGCCCCGACACCGGCCACGGCAGCGCCGCCGGCACCGGCACCGGCATCGGCCACGGACCCGGCGGGAGCGCCGCCACCGCCACCGCCACCGTCACCGCCGCCCCGCTGCGCGTCCTCGTCTGCGGCACGAACTTCGGGCGTTTCTACGCGGAGGCGGTGCGCGATCGGCCCGGCTTCGTCCTCGCGGGCGTGCTCAGCAGGGGCTCGGCCGCCTCGCGCGCGCTCGCGGAACGCCACGGCGTCCCGCACCACACCGAGGTGAGCGCGCTGCCGGACGGCATCGACCTCGCCTGCGTCGCGGTGGGCTCGGCGATCTCCGGCGGCGCGGGCACGGAGCTGGCGCTCGCGCTGCTCGACCGGGGCGTGCACGTACTCCAGGAACACCCGGTGCACCTGGACGACATGACGCGCTGTCTGCGCCTGGCCCGCGCCCGCGGGGTGCGGTACCGGGTCCATACGCACTACCCGTACGTCGCGCCGGTGCGCCGCTTCCTCGCGGCGGCGCGACGACTGCGGGAGCGGCAGCGGCCGCTCTTCGTGGACGCGGCGAGCCCGGTCCACCTCATGCACCCGCTCGTGGACGTGCTCGGGCGCGCGCTCGGCGCCGTGCGGCCGTGGCGCTTCGACGAGGGCCCCACACGCCCGGGACAACCGTTCCAGACGGTGAGCGGCACCCTCGCGGGCATCCCGCTCACGCTGCGCGTGCAGAACCAGCTCGACCCCGGCGACAGGGACAACCACGCCCTGCACTGGCACCGGATCTCGCTCGGCACCGAGGGCGGCGTCCTCACCCTCGCCGACACCCACGGACCCGTCCTGTGGAGCCCCCGGCTCCACGTCGCCCGCGACCCGGGGCACCGCTTCGTCATCGAAGGGCCGGGCACGGAAGCGCTGGAACGGGCGACCACCTCGGTGCTGGGCGAGACGGGTTCCTTCCGCGACGTGTTCACCCGGCTCTGGCCGGACGCCATCGGGCTCGCCCTGGACGGGATGCGCACGGCCGTGGCGGAGCACGCCGATCCGCTCGCCGGAGCGCAGTACGACCTGACCGTGTGCCGGATCTGGTCGGCACTCGCCGCGCGCCTCGGCCCGCCCGAACTCGTCCGCCCCGGACCCCCGAGCCCCCTGCCGGTCGAGGCGCTGTTCCCGGAGCACCCCCGCCCAGGGGACGCGGGCACGGACCAGGACGGGCCCCGGGAACCCGCCCCCGCGTCCGTCAGGCCCCCTACCGGAACGGCCGACGGCGCCCCCTACGACGCCTCCGCCGAGTTCTTCGACCTCGTCGCCGCCACGCACACGGCGACAGCGAGCGCCCCGGCCGTCGCCGCGCTCCTCTCCGGCGCCGACCTCTCGCACGGCCCGGTGGCCGACATCGGCGCGGGCACGGGACTGCTCACGCAGGCCGTGGCCCGCGCCCGCCCGGACACCGAGGTCTTCGCGTGCGAACCCGCCACCGGCATGCGCGCCGTGCTCACCAGCCGTGTCTTCGGCGATCCCGACCTGCGTGCCCGCGTCACCGTCACCGCCGACCGGGCGCCCGACGTCGACCTGCCCGACCGGCTCGGCGCCGTCCTGCTGTGCGGGGTGCTCGGCCACCTGACCCCGGAGGAACGCGCCCGGCTGTGGCGGGAGTTGCTGCCCAGGCTCGGCCCGGCGAGCCCCGTCGTCGTCGAACTCATGGGCCTGGAGGAGCCGACGGAGCTGGCCGAGGCCAGGACGGCGACGGCCCACGCCGGCCGTCATACGTACGCCTGGTGGTTCTCCGGCGGCCCCGACCCCGGGGAACCGCGCGCGATGCGCCTGCGCAGCACCTGGCGGGTCCACGAGGAAGGCTCCGCCGCCCCCGTCCGCGAGGTCAGCGACACCCACCGCTGGTGGCCCTTCGGACTGCGCACGGTCGAGGAGGAGTCCGGCCTGCGCGCCCGCCTCCTCGACACCCGGCCGGGAGCGCCCCCGCTCGCGGTCCTGACCAAGGCCCCGGCCCACGAACAGCTCCCCTTCACCCACGACAGCGAGGACCCGCGATGACCACCCCCGCCGAGCAGCCCCACGAGGCCCCCGCGGCCAGGGACTTCCCCCTGCGCCGCACCTGCCCCTTCGCCCCGCCCGCCGCGTACGCGGAGCTGCGCGCCGAGCAGCCCGTGGCCCCCGTGACCCTCCCGACCGGCCGCCCCGCCTGGGTCGTCACGCGCTACGAGGACGTACGCGAACTGCTCGCCGATCCCCGCGCGAGCGCCGACATCCGGCGCCCCGCCTTCCCCGCGCTCGGCGAGGGCGAGCAGGAGGTGGGGGCGCGGCTGCGGCCCTTCATCCGTACCGACGCGCCCGAGCACACGCGCTACCGCCGCATGCTCCTGCCCGAGTTCACCGTCCGGCGGGTGCGGGCGATGCGCCCGGCCGTCCAGGCACTCGTGGACGAACTGGTGGACACGATGCTCGCGGGCGGCGCCCCCGCCGACTTCGTCCCGTTCTACGCCAACGCCGTCTCCACCTCCGTCATCTGCGAACTGCTCGGCATCCCGCGCGAGAACCTGGAGTTCTTCCGCGACGTGACCCGGATCTCGGGCTCGCGGCACAGCACGGCCGAGCAGGTGAGCGAAGCCCTCGGCGGGCTCTTCGCGCTCCTCACCGATCTCATCCGCGCGCGCGAGAAGGACCCGGGCGACGACCTCCTGTCCCGGCTCGTCGTCCAGCACCTGCGCACCGGCGCGCTCACCCTGCCCGAACTCCTGTCGACCGTCGGCATCACCATCAACGCGGGCCGCGAGACCAGCACGAACATGCTGGCGCTGAGCACCCTCCTCCTGCTCAGGCGCCCCGACCTCGTGGCCGAGCTGCGCGCCGACCCCGCACTCATGCCCGCCGCCGTGGACGAACTGCTGCGCGTCATGTCGATCGCCGACTCGATCCCGCTGCGGGTCGCCGCCGAGGACATCGACATCCCCGGCGGCACGCTGCCGCGCGACGAAGGCGTGATCGCGCTCCTCGCGGGCGCCAACCACGACCCCGAGCAGTTCGCCCACCCCGAGCGCGTCGACTTCCACCGCCCCTCCAACCACCACGTCGCCTTCGGCTACGGCGTGCACCAGTGCATAGGCCAGCACCTCGCGCGCCTGGAGCTGGAGGTCGCGCTGGGAACCCTGATCCGCCGGGTCCCCACCCTGCGGCTCGCCGAACCCGACGCCGAGGTCGCCTTCAAGCACGACTCGGCCACCTTCGGCATCGAGCGCCTCATGGTGGCCTGGTGAACGCGGGAGGCGTCCACGCGGCGACCGGCGCGCGCGGGGCACTGCGCTGCTGGCGGCCCCGGCCGGCCGCGCGCTGGCGGCTCTTCTGCCTGCCGCACGCGGGCGGCGGCGCCGGGTCCTTCCGCGCCTGGGCCGCGCTGCTGCCACCCGAGGTGGAACTGTGGGGCGTGCAGTACCCGGGGCGCGAGGACCGCTTCACCGAACCCTTCGCACCGGACATGACCACGCTCGTCACGGCACTGGCCGCCGAACTCGCGCCGCACGCGCGGCGCCCGTACGCCCTCTTCGGGCACAGTATGGGGTCCGCGGTCGCCTGGGAGCTGGCCCACGCGCTGCGCGCGGCAGGGGCGCCCGAGCCGCACCGCCTCTTCGCCTCGGGCCGCCGTTCCCCCGCGACGGCCGTCACGGGCACCCTTCACCTCCAGGACGACGACACGCTGTGCGGGGAGCTGGGCAGGCTCGGCGGGACGACCCCGGAGGTCCTCGCCGATCCCGGGCTGCGGTCCGTCGTGCTCGGCGGCGTACGGGCCGACTACCGGCTCATCGAGACCTACCGGCCCACGCCGAAGCCGCCCCTGAACTGTCCCGTCGAGGTCTTCACGGGGGACACCGACCCCGAGTTCCCCGCGACGGCCGCTGACCCGGACGGCGGCTGGGCCGCGCTGACGCGGGGCCCGACCCGCGTCCGCGTCTTCCCCGGCGACCACTTCTACCTGACACAGCGTCGCGCGGACGTCGTCGCCGCACTCGTACGACGCCTGGACCCCGCCCTGCCGACGGGAGGCCGGCGGTGGCCGAGCACCCCGTGACCACCGCGCGGCCCACGGCCTCCACCACCCCGCCGCCCGTACACCCCGCCAGGTCCGTCACCCCGAGCCCCAGGAGCACCGCAGTGATCGACTACTACTCGCCGTCCGCCGAGTTCTACGACATGGTCGCCGCCCGGCACACCGCGAGCAGCGGCCCGCCACTCGCCCGTGTACTCGACGGGCTCGACGTCTCGCACGGTCCCGTCGTGGAGATCGGCGCGGGCACCGGGCGCGTCACCGAGGTCATCGCCGCGGCCCTGCCGGATGCCGAGATCCTCGCCGCCGAGCCCTCCGCACCCATGCGCGCCGTGCTGACCTCCCGGATCGCCCGCGATCCCGCCCTGCGGCGCCGGGTCACGGTCAGCGACGGCGCGGCGCAGGACCTGCGCCTGCCCGAACGCATCTCCGCCGTCGTCGTCTTCGGCGTGGCCGGGCACCTGACCGCGCCCGAACGCGTCCTGCTGTGGCGCCGCCTCGCCGCGCGGCTGCCGCCGGGCGGCCCGATCGTCGTGGAGCTGATGGGCGTCTCCGCGCCCCGGCTCCTGCCCCCCGCCCTCTCCCTGCGCGAGCGGATCGGCCGCCAGACGTACGAGTGGTGGATCGGCGGCGAGCCCGCCGACGGCGACGCGATGCGCTTCACGACCACCTGGAAGGTGCTGCGCGAAGGCCGCACCGTCCGGGAGGTCTCCGACAGCTACCTGTGGCACACCTTCGACGTCGCGCGCCTGGCCGCCGAGTCCGGCATGACCAGCCGACGCGTCACCGAAGCGGCAGGCCGCCCCGTTCCCGAGATCGGAATCCTCGTCGCATGACACCCGCTTCCCCTCCCGGGAACCCGTCGCCCGCGTCCCCGTTCGCCCTGCTCGCACCCGTCCGGCGGCGCCTCCTGGTGGCCGTCGCGCTCCAGGCGTGCGCCGCGGCGACGGGCATCGTGCCGCTCCTCGCGATCGCCCGGCTCGCCGTCGCGCTCACCGCGGCGGGCGCCGTCGCCGACGCCGGCGTGTGGCCGTGGGTGAGCCTCGCCTGCGGCTCCGGCGTCGCCGCGCTCGCGCTGTCCTTCGCCGCCGGGCTCCTCGCCCACCGGGCCGACAACGACCTCCAGCTGTCCCTGCGCCGCCGGCTCGCCGCCCACGTCGGCCGCCTGCCGCTCGGCGCGGTGACGCACCGTCGCGAGGAGGTCGAGAGCGCCGTGCGCGACGACGTGCACGCCCTGCACGCCCTCGTCGCCCACACCCTGCTCGACGTGACAGCGCTCCTCGTGGCACCGCTCCTCGCGTTCGCGGTGCTCGCCGCCGCCGACTGGCGCCTCGCGCTCCTCGCCCTCCTGCCGCCCCTGGCCGGGGCGCTCCTCTTCCGCCGTGCGATGGCGGGTGCCACGGCACGCATGGCCGAGTTCGGTGCCGCGCTCGGCCGCGTCTCGGCCGCCGCGGCCGAGTACGCCCGGGGCATCGCGGTCGTACGGAGCTTCGGCCGCGCCCGTACCGCCCACGAACGCTTCCTGACCGCCACCGACGCCTTCGCCGCCTTCTTCACCTCCTGGGTACGGTCCACGCTCGTGCCGTCGACGGCGGCGCTCCTCGTCGTCTCGCCCGCCCTCGTGCTGCTCCTCCTCGTCACCGCGGGCGCCCCGCTCGTCGTCTCCGGTGACCTCTCCGGCGCCGCGCTGCTCGCCTTCGTCCTGCTCGGCCCGGCACTCGCCGCCCCGCTCGGCGTCGTCGGCACGCGCGTCCAGCAGATACGCGGCGGGCAGGCCGCGGCCGCCCGCGTCTCCGGACTGCTCGCCGCGCCCGCCCTCCCCGCAGCGACCCGCCCGGCGCTCCCGGCGGACGCGCACGTCTCCTTCCGGGACGTGTCGTTCTCGTACGACGGGGAGCGCGAGGTGCTCGCGCACGTGGACCTCGACCTGGCCCCGGGGACGGTCACCGCCCTCGTGGGCCCCTCGGGGGCGGGGAAGTCCACGCTCGCCGCGCTCCTGGCACGCTTCCACGACGTGACCGGCGGAGCGGTGACGGTGGGCGGGGCCGACGTCCGCGACATCCCGCCGGAAGCGCTCTACCGCGCGGTCGGCTTCGTCCTCCAGGACGTACAGCTCCTGCGCGCCTCCGTCGCGGACAACATCCGGCTCGGACGCCCGTCCGCGACGGACGAGCAGGTCGAACGGGCCGCGCGCGCCGCCCACGCGCACGAGATGATCACGGCGCTCCCCGACGGCTACGCCACCGAGGTCGGGACCGTCGCGCGCTTCTCCGGGGGCGAGGCGCAGCGCGTCTCGATCGCCCGCGCGCTCCTCGCCGACGCGCCCGTCCTGGTGCTCGACGAGGCGACCGCGTACGCCGACCCGTACACGGAGGCCCTGGTCCAGGACGCGCTCTCGACACTCGCCGCAGGACGCACCGTCCTTGTCGTGGCGCACCGCCTGACGACGGTCACCGCGGCCGACCGCATCGCCGTCCTCGACGAGGGCCGCCTCGTGGAGAGCGGTCGGCACACCGAACTCCTCGCCGCCGGGGGCCGGTACGCACGGCTGTGGCACGCGCGGGCCGAGGAAGAAGTGTGGGCCGAGGAAGAAGTGTGGGCCGAGGAAGGAGTGCCGGGGGGAGAGGCGGCGCCGGGCGAGGAAGGGGCGCCCGCTGACGGAGCGGCGCCGGAGGAGGCGCCGCACCCCGGACAGCCGGACCCGTCGGCCCCGGAGCCCCCGTCCCCGGACGAGCCCCCGTCCCCCGCGGACGCCCCGCCCCCACAGGGCCCGCCCGCACCACCGCCCGCCCCGGACACCCCGCTTCCCCGTCCCACCGGCCCCCGGAAGGTCGCGCGCCCATGATCCGCCTGCTCCGTCACGTCCTCGGTGCCGAGGGCTTCCGTCCCCTGCGCCGCCTCCTCGCGGTACTCCTCGCCGCCGCCGTCCTCCAGGGCCTCGCCTTCGCGCTTCTCGTGCCCGTGCTGCGCGCGCTGCTCGGCGGCTCTCCCCGCTCCGTATGGCCCTGGCTGCTCGCGCTCGCGGGGGTCACCGCCGTCTTCGCGCTCGCCCAGGCGGCGGCGCTCGCGGGCGGTTTCACCGTCGGCGGGAAGCTCTCCAGGGCGCTGCACAGGCGGCTCGCCGACCACGCGCTGACGCTGCCGGTCGGCTGGTTCACCGGTGGCCGCGCCGCCCAGCTCGCCACGCTCAGCGGCCCCGGGGTCATGCAGGTCATGAACATGCCCGCCCACCTGCTGCGCCCGCTCGTCTCGGCCGTCGCCACTCCCGCCGTGCTCGTCGCGGCCTCCTTCTGCTTCGACGCACGCGTCGGCCGGGTCCTCCTCGCCTCCCTGCCCGTCCTGCTCCTGGCGCACTGGGCGAGCACCACCGTCGTGGGCCGCCTCGACAGGGGCCGCGACGCGGCGAGCGCGGAGGCGGCCGAGCGGGTCATGGAGTTCACCCGGAACCAGCCGGTCCTGCGCGCCTTCGGCCGTACCGCCGAGGACCACCGGGCCCTGGACGAGGCGCTCGCCGGCGAGGCACGTGCCGACCGGCGCCTGATCACCCGGGGCGTTCCCGGCCTGGTGACCTTCGCCTTCGCCGCCCGCGCCGTCCTCGCGGCCGTGCTCGTCCTCACCGTCTCGTGGACGCTCGACGACACGCTCGACGTGCCGACGCTCCTCGCGCTGCTCGTCCTCACCGCGCGACTCACCGAGGGGGTCTCGGCCGCGGCCGATCTCGGGGCCGGGCTGCGCGTCGCCCGGCACAGCCTGGAGCGCCTTGCCGCGCTCCTGGCCGAACCGCCCTTCCCCGTGCCCGCCGAGCCGCGCGCCCCCGAGGACTTCGCCGTGCGCTTCGACGACGTCGGCTTCTCGTACGTGCCGGGCACGGGCCCCGGCGGCGACCCCGCGGCGAGCACCCTGCGCGGCGTCTCGTTCACCGTGCCGGAGGGGAGCCTGACCGCGCTCGTGGGTCCCTCCGGTGCGGGGAAGACCACCGTGGCGCGACTGCTCGCGCGCTTCTGGGACGTGACGGGCGGCAGCGTCACGATCGGCGGCGTGGACGTGCGCGCGATGGCGCCCGACGTCCTCGCCGCCACCGTCTCCCCGGTCTTCCAGGACACGTACCTCTTCGACGGAACCGTCGAGGAGAACGTACGGGCGGGGAAACCGGGGGCAGGGACGGAGGAACTGGGCGAGTGCGCGCGCCTGTCCGGGCTCGACCGGGTGCTGACGCGGCTGCCGGACGGCTGGGCGACGCGGGTCGGGCCGGAGGGCACCGCGCTCTCCGGCGGCGAGCGGCAGCGCGTCGCGATCGCCCGCGCGCTGCTGCGGGACGCGCCCGTCCTCGTCCTGGACGAGGCCACGGCCTCGCTCGACCAGGAGAACGAGGCCCACCTCGTCGCGACCGTCCGGGCCCTCGCCCGGCGCAAGACGGTACTGGTCATCGCGCACCGCCTCAGCACCATCCGCGACGCCGACCAGATCCTCGTCCTGGAGCGGGGCCGCGTCGCCGAGCGCGGCACCCACGAGGAACTGCTCGCGCGGGGCGGCACGTACGCGGGCTTCTGGCGCAGCCGCACCCGTTCCCACGGCTGGCGCCTGACCTCGGCGAAGCCCGCCACGGACACCGGTACGAGGCCCGCGCAGGCTTCCGCGCCCCCCGTGCCCGCCGCGTCCCTTTCCTTCCCCTCCGACAACGGAGCCTCCCGATGAGCACCACCACCCCTCTCGCCGCCTGGGCGGCAACCCTCCCCGAACCGCCCCACCGCGCCGTTCTCGGCGTCAGCGAGGAGCCGGCCCGCGCGGCGGCCCGCCTGGCGGAGGCGGGACTGGGCGCCCACCACGTCGTCTACGAGCAGAGCGGTACGTGGCACTTCGCGGCCGGTTCGGCGACCTTCGATGCCACCGCCACCGGGGCGACGGCCCGGCACGGGGAGCGGTCCTGGCACGTTCCCGCGCCCGAGGGTCCCCTCGCCGCGGTACGCGCTGCGCTCGCCGCGCTGCGGGCGGCCTCGTCCCGGGACCGTACCGTGCACGGATGGGCGGCCTTCGAACTCGCCCACCTCCTGCACGGCGACCCCGCCAGGGCCGGTACCGAGCCCCTGCTCAGCTTCCTCGTCCCGTCCGTCGAGATCACGCTGCGGCCGGGGAAGGCGGAAGTGCGCGCGGGGGACCCGGCGGTGGCGGCGCGCGCGGCCACCGTCCTCGGCGCGGAGGCGCGGTCCGCCACCGCCCCGCAGCCCGCCCCGTTCCCTGCCACCGCCCCGCTCCCCGAGGCAGCCGCCCTGCTCGCGGCCGACCCCGGCGGCTACCGCGCCTCCGTCGCCGCCACCAGTGCCGACATCCGCGCCGGGCTGCTGGACAAGGCCGTCGTCTCGCGCGTCGTGCCACTGCCGCGCCTCCCCGACCTGGGTGCCTCGTACGTGACAGGACGGGCGGCGAACACCCCGGCGCGCTCCTTCCTCCTCGACCTCGGCGGCTGGCGCGCCGCCGGGTTCAGCCCGGAGACGGTCGTGGAGGTCGGCCCCGAGGGGGAGGTATCCACCCAGCCGCTCGCGGGGACCCGGGCCCGTACCGGCGAAGCGGCCGAGGACACGCGGCTGCGCGCCGAGCTGTACGCCGACCCCAAGGAGGTGCAGGAGCACGCCCTTTCGGTCCGGCTCGCCTGCGAGGAGCTGGCGCGGGTGTGCGTGCGGGGGAGCGTGGCGGCCACCGAGTTCATGGCGGTACGGGAGCGCGGCTCCGTGCAGCACCTCGCCTCGCGGGTCGCCGGCCGGCTCGAAGGCGGCAGCGACGCGTGGACGGCCTTCGGCGCCCTCTTCCCCGCGATCACCGCCACAGGGGTGCCGAAGGCCGCGGCGCTCGATGCCCTGGGCCGCCACGAGCGGGGCCCGCGCGGCCTGTACGGGGGCGCCGTCTTCCGGTCCTGTACGTCCGGCGCCCTCGACGCGGCGCTCGTCCTGCGCGCCGTCCTCGTGCGCGGGGACCGGGCGTGGCTGCGGGCCGGAGCCGGGGTGATGGGCGTCTCCACTCCGGCCCGGGAGTTCGACGAGACCCGCGAGAAGCTCCTGAGCGTGGCGCCCCACCTGCGCTTTCCCCTCTCCTGAGGCGCGGGGACGGCGAGGTCAATTTTTGGAAACGAAAGTCATTACGTGGCGGTGGAGTGGTCGTACTGACATTCATTTTCATATAGCGTGATGAGCGGTTGCCGGCCCCTGCGGCCGCTGCCGCTCATCGACCCCTTTTCCCGTATCCCGCTCTGGAGACCCCCGTGCGCATCCCCCGCTCCCGCCACCTCGCCGTCCTCATATCCGGCGCCTCCCTCCTCGCCGTCGCCGCCTGCGGGAACTCCTCGGACTCCGGCGCGTCCTCGGACGCCAAGGACGACGCCAAGCCCGCCGCTTCGGGCGGCTCCTCGGCCCCCGTGGCGGTCGCCGCCTCGACCAACGTCTACGGCGACATCGTCAAGAGCGTCGGCGGCGACAAGGTCGAGGTCACCTCCTTCATCTCCGACCCGGACCAGGACCCGCACTCCTACGAGGCCGACACCCGCAACCAGCTCGTGCTCTCCAAGGCCGCGCTCGTCGTCGAGAACGGCGGCGGCTACGACGACTTCGTGGACCGCATGCTCAAGACCGCGGGCAACTCCTCGGCCGAGGTGCTCAACGCGGTGAAGGTCTCCGGCAAGACCGCCCCTCCCGGCGGCGAGCTGAACGAGCACGTCTGGTACGACCTGCCGACCGTCGCCAAGCTCGCCGACCGGATCGCCGCCGCTCTCGGCAAGGCCGCCCCCGCCGACGCGGACACCTTCAAGGCCAACGCCGAGAAGTTCACGGCGGACCTGAAGCCGCTGGAGGACAGGGCGGCGGCCATCAAGAAGGCGCACGGCGGCGAGGCGATCGGCATCACCGAACCCGTGCCGCTCTACCTGACCGAGGCCGCCGGGCTCGTGAACAAGACCCCCGAGGACTTCAGCGAGGCCATCGAGGAGGGCGACGACGTCTCCCCGAAGGTGCTTCAGGAGACCCTCTCGCTCTACAAGGACAAGAAGGTCAAGGCGCTCGTCTACAACTCCCAGACCTCCGGGCCGCAGACCCGGAAGGTCGCGGACGCGGCCAAGGCCGCCGGGGTGCCCGAGGTCCCCGTCACGGAGACCCTGCCCCAGGGCAAGGACTACCTGACGTGGATGGGCGCGACCATCGACTCCCTCTCCGACGCGCTCGGCAAGTGAGCGGTACCGCCATGATTCCTCAACCCCGGCGCGCCGCTGAGGCGAAGGAAGGGGCCGCGGGCACCCCCGCGGCCCCGGCACGGGGAACCCGTCACGCCGAGGCCGGGGAAGACGCTGCCGCCGCGCTGCTCAGCATGCGCGGCGGCGCCGTCGCCCACGGCGGGCGGACCATCTGGAAGGACCTCGCACTCGACGTCCGCCCAGGCGAGTTCCTCGCCGTGCTCGGTCCCAATGGCGCGGGCAAGACGAGCCTGCTGCGGGCGCTGCTCGGCAGGCAGTCGCTGTCCGCGGGCACCCTGACCGTCCTCGGCAGGCCCGCGCACCGTGCCAACCGGCACATCGGCTACATCCCCCAGCAGGCGAGCCTCTCCGCCCAGACCCCGGTCCGCGCCCGCGACCTCGTCCGCTTCGGCGTCGACGGCCACCGCTTCGGGCCGCGCCCGCGACGCCGTGCGGACCGCGAGCGGGTGGACGAACTCCTCGCCTCCGTCGGCGCCTCCGCCTACGCGGACGCCCCGCTCGGTGAACTCTCCGGCGGGGAACGCCAGCGGGTGCGGGTCGCCCAGGCCCTCGCCACCGACCCGCGCCTCCTGCTCTGCGACGAACCGCTCGTCTCGCTCGACCCGCACCACCAGCGGGCCGTCACCGAACTCCTCGACACCCGCCGCCGCTCGCACGGCACCGGGATCGTCTTCGTCACCCACGAGATCAACCCCGTCCTCGACCTCGTGGACCGCGTCCTCTACCTCGCGCCCGGAGCCCACCGCACCGGCACGCCCGAGGAGGTGCTCACCTCGGCCTCGCTCTCGCGCCTGTACGGCTCGCACATCGACGTCGTGCGCGTCGGGGGCCGGGTCGTGGTCGCCGGAGCGTACGAGGAACCGGCCCACCACCCCGAGGACATTCACCCGCACAACGGAGTCCGCCGATGAACCTCGCCGACGGCGTCTGGCACCAGCTCTTCGCCTACGACAACTACGGGGAACTCCTCGGCCTCGTGCGCAACTCGCTTATCGTGGGGGCGGCACTGGGCCTCATCGGCGGGCTCGTGGGCGTCTTCGTCATCATGCGGGACCTGCCCTTCGCCGTGCACGGCATCAGCGAGCTGTCCTTCGCCGGTGCCTCGGCGGCGCTCCTGTTCGGCGTCAACGTCGTCGTGGGCTCGCTCCTCGGCTCGCTCGTCGCGGCCGCGGTCATCGGCGTCCTGGGCGCCAGGGCCAGGGACCGGAACTCGGCGATCGGCATCCTCATGCCGTTCGGCCTCGGCCTCGGTGTCCTCTTCCTCGCCCTCTACAAAGGGCGCGCCGCGAACAAGTTCGGTCTGCTGACGGGGCAGATCGTCGCGGTGGACACCCCGCAGACCGCCTGGCTGCTCGGCACCTCGGTCGTCGTCCTGCTCGCCCTGGCCGCCATCTGGCGGCCCCTCACCTTCGCCAGCGCCGACCCCGAGGTCGCCGAGGCGCGCGGACTGCCGGTCCGTTCCCTCTCCTTGGCCTTCATGCTGGTCCTGGGCCTCGCCGTCGCCCTGTCGGTGCAGGTGGTGGGTGCCCTGCTGGTCCTGACCCTGATCGTCACCCCCGCTGCCGCCGCCGCCCGCCTCACCAGTTCGCCGCTCCTGCTGCCGCTCCTGAGCGTCGCCTTCGCCCTCGTGTCCGTCGAGGGCGGCATCCTCCTCGCGCTCGGCAGCAGCATCCCCATCAGTCCCTACGTCACCACGCTCTCCTTCGCGATCTACGTCTGCTGCCGCGTCGGCGCCCGCCTGCGTGTCCGCAGGCGGCGCGCGCGCCCCGGCGGCCCGCGGCCGTCACCGGAGGGCGGGCTCCTGGCGGCCCACCGCTGAGCAGGACAAGGACGCTCGGGGCGGCCGGACACCTGTCCGGCCGCCCCGAGCGCGTACCCACGGCGGCGTCCGTACGGTCAGCGGGCCGCCTCGGTGCCGGTGTCCTCGGCGCACATGTCGCAGACCCCGCTCAGCTCCAGCGTGTGGGCCACCGCGCGATAGCCGGACTCCTTCATCACTGTGGCCACCCACCGCTCGACCACGTCGGCGTTCACCGCGAGACTCGTGCCGCACGCACGGCAGACGAGGTAGTGCCGGTGTTCCCCGGGGGGCCGCCAGCGGTAGAGGCGACCGCCGGACTCATCGCGCATCACGTCCGCGTGGCCGGTCTCCTCGAAGAGCCGCAACGTCCGGTAGACCGTGGTGAGCCCGACCTCCGCGCCGTCGGTCGCGAGAAGGCCGTGGAGCGCGGGAGCCGAGACGAAGCCCTCCGCCGCGCGCAGCGCGTCGAGCACCGCGGCCCGCTGCCGCGTGGAGCGTCTCTCCCGGCGGGATATTCCGTACACAGAAGTCGTCTTCCCCTCGCGGGTGTGCCCGCGGGGCGTGCGCGGGCCGGACAGGAAGGCCGTACGGCGCGGCCCCCCGCGGGTGCCCGCGGGGAGAGGAGACCGCGCCGTGCGGGGGGTGAGGGGCGGTCAGCGTTCCTCGCGGAAGTCGACGTGCCGGCCGAGGAGCGGGTCGTACTTGCGCAGGACAAGGCGGTCGGGGTCGTTCCGCCGGTTCTTGCGCGTGACGTAGGTGTATCCGGTTCCTGCGGTGGACCGGAGCTTGATGATCGGGCGGAGTTCGTTGCGTGCCATGAGAGGTAGCATACGACAACGATTTTCATTACCGAACGGGGTCCCGTGCCCTGCAAGGAGAGACACGTCCATGTCCGCACACTGCCAACTCACCGGAAGCGCGCCGGTTTTCGGCAACCGGGTGTCCCACTCGCACCGGCGCACCTCACGCCGCTTCGACCCGAACATCCAGCGCAAGAGGTACTGGCTGCCCAGCGAGGGCCGCTACGTCCGGCTGGTGCTGAGCGCCAAGGGAATCAAGACGGTCGACGCCCTCGGCATCGAAGCGGCCGTCGCCCGTATCCGAGCCAGGGGGGAACGCGTCTGATGGCCAAGAAGAGCAAGATCGCCAAGAACGACAAGCGCCGCGAGACCGTCGAGCGCCACGCCGCCCGCAGGGCCGAGCTGAAGGAGATCCTTCGCCGGCCCGGCTCCAGCGAGGCCGAGAAGGCCGCGGCGCTGCGCGAGTTGCGCCGTCAGCCGCGCGACGCGAGCGCGACCCGCGTCCGCAACCGCGACAGCGTGGACGGCCGCCCCAGGGGCCACCTGCGCAAGTTCGGCCTCTCGCGCGTCCGCGTCCGCGAGCAGGCGCACGCGGGCTTCCTGCCGGGAGTGACCAAGTCCTCCTGGTGACAGACCCCGCTCGCGGTCCGGCGGCCCCTCGGCGAAAGCCGCCGCACCGCGAGCGGGAGCGCTTGTCATCGGCGGCCCCGGGCGCCTTCACGCCCGGAGAGGGGGCGCGCGGCTTCGGGGGCGGCGGCCGAGGCGGCTCCGGAGCGGCTCCGGGAGCGATGCCGTCGCGCGCCACGAGGCCGCGGCCGACCAGCCCTCCTCGGGCCGCCGGTCACCTCACGGTGCGCCCGCTGTGGTGGTTCCGGCCGTCGCCGCCCGGTCGGCTCGGCGGACTGCGCGGTGGAGGAGGACGGTCGCCGCGAGGCCGATCAGCACGGCGGTGAGGAGGGCGATCTGCCCGGTGACGAAGGCCGGGATGTAGTCGTCGGCATGGCCGGGCCGGCCTGATGCGACGTCGTCGGCCAGGGCAGGGTCGTCGATGCGCGCGGCGATCAGGGCGGTGATGACGGCCGCGTAGACGGCGATGACGACCGCTTCGCTGCCGAGGCGTGCGAATTGGAGGAGCCCGGAGGCGGAGCCCGAGTTCTCGGCGGGTACGGCGTTCAGAGCTGCTCCGTCGATGAGGCCGAGGGGGAGGCCGAAGGAGAACCCGAGCAGCACCATCGGGATGATCAGCGTCCAGAGCGGGGCGGGGCCGGCGATCAGCAGCATGCCGGTGTTGCCGAGGAGCATGAGAGCGATGGAGGTGTAGAACATGCCGTGCACGGTGATCTTCCGGACTCTGGCGACCAGGCGTGCTCCGAGGGCGGGCCCGATGAGCGTGGGGCCGGTGAGTGCGATCATCGTCACGGCGAGTCGGCCCGCGCCGAGTCCGTAGACGGCGCTGAGCGCGACCGGCAGGTAGGTCAGGAGTGTGATGAAGCCGAATGCCTGGACGACGGGCATGAGGACGGCCGACATGAAGCGGGCGTTGCGCAGGATGCCGAGGTCGAGGATCTTGGTGCCGGGGTGGCGTTCGTGCCCGGTCCTGGGCACGAAGAAGCTGAGGGCCAGGGAGACGGTCATGAGTGCGGCGAAGGCGGCGAAGACGCCGCGCCACCCGAAGGCGGCCGTGAGGCTGCCGGAGATGGTGGGGCCGACGGCGAGCCCGATGCCGAGCGCGGTCCCGAAGAGTGCGAAGTTGCGTGTGCGCGAGGGGCCTTCGTAGGCGCCGGAGATGATCGCCGGGGTGGAGGTCCCGATGGCCGCGGCGAAGAGGCCGCAGAGGACGCGCGCGAGGTCGAGCGTGAGGAGCGTCGGGGCGAGGGCCGAGAGCGCCAGCGACGAGATGGAGCCGACGAGGCCGATGACGAGGGTGACCTTGTGGCCGACGCGGTCGGAGACCACGCCCCACACGAGAGTGAAGACAGCGAAGGCCACGTTGAAGCCGTTGACGACCCATTGCAGCGGGGTCGGTGCCGAGCCGAGGTCGTGGGCGATGGCCGGCAGAGCCGTGGCGACACCGGCGATACTGATCGGGACGATGAAGACGGCGAGGAGCAGACCGGGCAGGGCGGCCGGCGAGACGCGTCTGGGGGCGGGGGTGGTCACGAGGTTGCCAGACTTTCCTTGGGGCGGGGACGGGGCGGGGTGGAGTGTGCGGGGGCGGCCGGCGGAGCTGTGCGGCCGGCCGTCTGCGCCCGGCCAGAGGGGCGCGGTACGATTAATGATCGATCAATCAAGAATGACTCTCACCGACGTATCCATTCTTGGTTGATCAATCAAAAATGGATTGGGGTGTGAACATGGCACGGCCGAGGAAGTTCGATGAGCGCGAGGTGCTTCTCGCGGCGCGCTCGCGGTTCTGGCGCGGCGGCTACCAAGGCACCAGCATGTCCGACCTGTGTGACGCGACCGGCGTGGCCTCGCAGAGCCTGTACGGAGCGTTCGGCAGCAAGCACGACCTGTTCGTGCGGACTCTGGACGAGTACTGTGCCGAGCAGCTGGCCGGGCTGGAGGCCGGGCGCAGGTCCGCGCGCGACGCCCCGTGGGAGTGGCTGCTCTCCGCCGTCTCCTTCGACGACGGCGGGCGCCTCGGCCTGTCGGACGACGGGTGTTACCTGTCCGGGTCCACCGCGATGCTCTCCCGTACGGACAAGGACGTCCACAAGGCGTCACGGCGCACGTACGAGAGGATTCTCGGGATCTTCGGCGAGATGGTCTCCGCCGCTCAAGCGGCGGGCGAGGTCCGGTCCGACGTGGCGCCCGACCGAGTCGCGCTCGCGCTGCTGGCCGCCATGCAGGGTATCGAGTTCCTGCGCAAGTCGGGGCTCGACGACGCGACGTTCCGGAGCGCCAAGACCAGCGTCCTGGACGGCCTGAACCTCGCCTACGCGGAGCCTGTCGCGAGCCGGAAGGACGCCTGAGGGCGCGGGTGCGTGCGCGCCTCGCGGGCCGGGTGGGTTCGGGTCGGGGCGGACGCCGCGACGGGACGGGACCGGCGCCGCCCTGGTCGCGGTGATCCCGGAGGTGCGGGCGCGGTCTACCACGGGTTGTCGGTGTCCGCGTCGAGGGTGAGGAAGCGGCCGTTGACGCCCGGAGCGAGTCGCGCGACGACGTCTGCGACGGCGACGCCGCTTTCCTCGGGCGTCAGCGTCGCTTCGGGCCCGCCCATGTCGGTGCGCACCCAGCCCGGGTCGAGCGAGTTGACGGTGACGGCGCTGCCCGCCATCTCGTGGGCCAGCGGGACGGTGAAGGCGTTCAGCGCGGTCTTCGATGCCGCGTAGGCGAACACCTTCCGCTCGTACACGGGCGAGCCGGGGGTCGCGTGCAGGGTGAGGGAGGCGTGCATGCTGGTGACGTTGAGGACGCGGCCGGCGCCGGACTTCTTGAGCAGTGGCAGCAGCAGCTGAGTGAGTGCGACGGGTGCGAAAAAGTTCGTCTCGAACGTCTCGCGGAGGACGGACATCTCCAACCGGCTGGTCCGGTTCGGTTCTTGCAGGGAGGAGTTCTCCGACTCCAGCCACACTCCGGCGTTGTTGATCAGCAGGTCCAGGACGCCGTAGTGGTCGCGGACGCGGTCCGCGACGGCCTGTCTGTCCTTCTCCGCGGTGACGTCGGCCTGGATGACGAGCGAGGGGCGCAACGCCGGCTCCACCTGGGTGAAGGCCGCCTCGGCCGCCTCGGCCGAGCGGCTGGTGACGGCGACCTGGTAGCCGCGGCGGCGCAGCTCGATCGCTGTGGCCCGGCCGATGCCGCGGCTTCCGCCCGTGATGAGGGCGATCTTGGTGCTCATGGTGACTCCCGGTGGATTGTGCGAGGGCGGCGAGGGCTCCGGCGCGCTTGCGTCTTGCGCCGAAGCCGGGCGGGTGAGCCCGAGGACACAGTAACCAGTTTTTGGTTGCTCAACCAAAAATAGTGTTACGTTCGTGGAAGGCATGGACCATGCCAAGAGGCCGATACGGCGCACGAGGAGATCGATATGACGGACGAAAAGGCCACAGCCCGCGAGAAGCACATCGCGCTCGCGCTGGAGTACTTCCGGCGGGTCGACGCCGGCGAGCCGCCGACGGACATGTTCACGGAGGACGCGCAGGTGTTCTTCCCGAAGTTCGGCACCGGCCGGGGCCTCGAGGACTTCGCTCGGCTCGGTTCGGGACTGATGTCCGAGCAGGTCGCCTTCTGGCACTCGCTGGACTCGATGACCTTCACGCACGAAGGCGACCGGTTGATCGTCGAGGGCCTGGAACGCGGCCGCAACGCCGCCGGCGTGGAGTGGCCGGACGAGCGTCCGGAGCTGGAAGGCCGCTACTGCAACGCCTTCGAGTTCAGGGGCGACAAGATCTCCCGGATGCACATCTACGTGGACCCCGACTTCCTCGGCCAGGACGTTGACCGTTTCCTGTGGGCATCGAAGCGATGAAGGGGACCGCGGCCGGTGTCCCTGTCCGGGCCGGCCGCCCCGGGCCAGAACTGACCACCGTCGGCGAAAGCTGACCCTCCCGCGGCAGGACCGACGTTCGCCGCCGAAAGAGAAGCACGACATGTCCACCCTGTTCGACCCCATCGAGGTCGGCAAGCTCAGCCTTACCCACCGCGTCGTGCTGGCGCCCATGACACGCAGCAGGGCCACCCCCGACGGCGTGCCGTCCGCACTCGCCGCCGACTACTACGCCCAGCGTGCAGGTGCCGGGCTGCTCGTGTCCGAGGGGGTCCAGCCCAGCGCGACAGGCCAGGGCTATTTCGACACGCCAGGGCTGTACACCGACGAGCACGTACGGGGCTGGCGCACGGTCGCCGACGCCGTGCACCGTCGGGGCGGCCACCTCTTCGCGCAGCTCATGCACGCCGGCCGTGTGGGCCACCCCGACAACAAGCACACACCCCGGCTGGTGGCACCCAGCCCGATCGCCGCGCCCGGCGAGATATTCACCCGTGGCGGGATGCGCGCCCACCCCGTGCCGGACGCGCTGGACGAGGCCGAGATACCGCAGGTCGTCGAGGAGTTCGTGCACTCGGCCAAGCGGGCGGTGGCCGCCGGAATCGACGGGGTCGAGGTGCACGCGGCCAACGGCTACCTGATCCACCAGTTCCTCGCCCCCAGCTCCAACCGGCGCACCGACGACTACGGCGGAACGCCGGAGAACCGCGCGCGACTGGCCGCCGGGATCGTGCGTGCCGTGGCGGAGGAGATCGGCCCGGAGAAGGTGGGGATCAGGATCTCGCCCTCGCACGACATCCAAGGTGTGATCGAGGACGACCCCGAGCAGACCGCCCGCACCTACCGCGCCCTCGTCGACGCCATCGCCCCGCTCGGCATCGCCTACCTCTCCTACCTTGCCGATCCGCGTGCGTCCCTCATCCGCGAACTCTCCTCCCGCTTCGGCGGGATCACGATCGCCAACGACGGCTTCGCCCGGACCACCACCCTCGCGTCCGCCTCGGCAATCGTCGCGGAGGGACTGGCGGACCTCGTCGCCGTCGGTCGTCCGCTGCTGGCCAACCCCGACCTGGTCGAGCGATGGAGGACCGGCGCACCGCTCAACGAAGCCGACCCCGACACCTTCTACGGAGGCGGAGCCGAGGGATACACCGACTACCCGGCGCGCACCTGACCGGGCATCCTCGTTCCCCGCCCGAGACGCGCCGGCGGCGAAACCGGCCGCCCTTCCCCTCAGCCTTCGAGGAGTTCGGCCAGTACCTGCGCGGGGTCCTGGGCGGGAGGCCCCGCGGGCCACCAGGTGCCGGACCGGTCCCGGTAAGGGTACCAGCGCCTGTCGCGGCCATAGCGCAGTTGCAGGCCCCGCGCGGGCAGCGTCCAGTGGTTGTCGCGCACGACGGGTTCGGGCAGGTCCTCGTCATCCCAGCCCGTCGCGAGCGCCGCGGCCGCCCGGGCGGCCGCGGGTTCCCCCGGGTGCCAGGGCTCTTCGAGCGCCTTCAGGCCCTCGGCGCCGCCCCAGCGCCAGGCCTCGGCCGCTCTGTCCAGCTCGTCCGGGCGCTCGCACGCCGCGCGCAGCCGCGCGGGCACCCGGGGATCGGGGTGCGTCGCGGCGATCCGTACGGTGTCCTGCCACAGGCTCAGCGGGCGAGGCGGCTCGGCGGCCGTCCCCAGGACGTACGCGAGGAGACCGGCCGCGCGTGCGGAGGCGTCCGTGACCAGCCGTTCCAGCGGGTCCGCGGCGACGCCGGTGGCCGTCTCGGTGGCGTCCTCCGCGGCCTCGGGCGGGGGAGGGAGCGCCGGGAGGAGGACGCGTGGGCGTGCGTAGGCCTCGGCGGGAGGCGTCCCCTCGGGAGCGGCGGCGTCGCTCGGCTCCGCGGGCTCCGGTTCCGCGGCATCGCTCTCGCTCATGGCGCGCAGGAAGAGGACCGACCTCAGCTCGTCCGAGGCCGACGGCAGATCCCGGCCGCGTACCAGGAGCAGCAGCGCCGGGTCGTCGTCGAGCAGCCACGAGAACTGCCACGCGAGCGCGACCGCGTGCGCGCACGGATCGTCGGGTACGTCGCAGCCGCACTCCGCGTCCAGCTCGCCGTACCCCGGGAGCAGCCCGGCGCCGACGTCGTCCGCCGCCTCCAGGAGTCCCGGCGGCAGCTCCCCGGAGAGCAACGCGTCCGTCTCGGCGGGCCGGTCGGCGGTCCGCTCCCAGAGCGCCTCCCACCGCGCTTCGTCCAGTTCGGGAAGAGCGAGCGTCACGGTGTACGGCTCCTCCGTGCCCTCGTACACCTGGGCGGAGAGGTGCCCGGGACCGACCGTCAGGGGACCGAGCCGGCCCGAGCGGGCCACCGCCTGTCCCTTCCGCAGGGACTCCCCGAGCGGCCAGCCGTCCGCCACGGAATCCGCCCACGCCTGGCTCCACCGGGACCTGCCGCGGGCCCGGCCGCCCCTGCGGGCGGGGAAGGCGGCGAAACCCCGCGCCCGGTGCTCGTGTCCGCCGCTCATCCCACGCTCCTCAACGCCACCAGGCTCGCCAGCTCGTCGTTCCCCAGCCGGCTCAGCGCCCCCTCGCCGCTGCCGAGTACCGCGTCGGCCAGTTCCCGCTTGGACTCCATCAGCGCCGCGATCCTGTCCTCGATCGTGCCCTCCGCGATCATCCGGTGCACCTGCACGGGGCGCGTCTGCCCGATGCGGTGGGCCCGGTCGGTCGCCTGGGCCTCGACGGCCGGGTTCCACCAGCGGTCGTAGTGCACGACGTGCTCGGCCCGGGTCAGATTGAGCCCCGTGCCCGCCGCCTTCAGCGACAGCAGGAACACCGGCACCTCGCCGTCCTGGAAACGGCGGACCATCTCCTCGCGGCGCCGCACCGGCGTTCCCCCGTGGAGCAGTTGGGCCGCGATGCCCCGGTCCCGCAGGTGCCGGTCGATGAGCCGCGCCATCGCGACGTACTGGGTGAAGACCAGCACGGCACCGTCCGCCGCCAGGATCGTGCCGAGCAGTTCGTCGAGGAGCGCCAGCTTGCCGGAGCGCCCCGACAGCTCCGGCTCCGCCTCCTTCAGGAACTGCGCCGGGTGGTTGCAGATCTGTTTGAGCCCCGTGAGGAGCCGCAGGACCAGACCACTGCGGGCGATCCCCGTGGCGGACCGGATCTCGGCCAGCGCGCCGCGCACCTGCTCCTCGTAGAGGGCGCTCTGCTCGGCCGTCAGCGACACCGGGTGGTCCGTCTCGGTCTTGGGCGGCAGTTCGGGGGCCACCCCAGGGTCGGACTTGCGGCGGCGCAGGAGGAAGGGGCGGACGAGTCCGGCGAGCCGTTCGGCGGTGGCGCCGGGGCCTTCGCCGGGGCGCGCGGCGGACCGCTCGGCCTCGATCGGCGCGATCCAGCGGCGGCGGAAGCGGCTGTACGTGCCGAGCAGTCCCGGCGAGGTCCAGTCCAGCAGTGCCCACAGCTCGGAGAGCCCGTTCTCCACGGGGGTCCCCGTGAGCGCGACCCGCGCACTCGCGGGGATCAGGCGCAGTGCCCTGGCCGTGGCGGACGAGGCGTTCTTCATGTGCTGGGCCTCGTCGGCGACGACCATGCCCCAGCGGTGCGCGGCGAGCCGCTCGGTGTCCAGGCGCATCGTGCCGTAGGTGGTCAGTACGAAGCCGCCGTCCGCGCCCTCGACGCTGCGGCCGGGCCCGTGGAAGCGGCGCACGGGGGCGCCGGGGGCGAACCCGCGGATCTCGCGTTCCCAGTTGCCGAGCAGCGAGGCCGGGCACACCACGAGGGTGGGGCCGCGGCTTGCCTCGTGCTCCTGGCGGTGGAGGTGGAGCGCGATGAGCTGGACCGTCTTGCCGAGACCCATGTCATCGGCGAGGCAGCCGCCGAGCCCGAGCGAGGTCATCCGCGCCAGCCAGTCCAGCCCGCGCAGCTGGTACGCGCGCAAAGTCGCCGCGAGCGCGGCGGGCTGCTCGGCGGGCGCCTCACCGGCTGTCAGCAGGGCGCGCAGAGCATCGAGCCAGGGCCCGTCGGTGACGGCCACCTGCGTGCCGCCGATCTCCGCGTACCCGGTGAGGGCGACGGCGAGCGCCTCCACGGCGGTGAGCGGCGGCAGTACGCGATCCCTGGCCCTGCGGGCGAGTTCGGGTGCCACGAACACCTGCCCGCCGCGCAGCCGTACCACCGGCAGCCCCGCACCCGCGACGTCCGCCTCCTCCTCGGTCAGCGGCTCGCCGTCGAGGCAGAGCTGCCAGCGCAGGTCCACGGTCCCCTCGTCGCCGAGGAAGGCACGCATGTCGGTCGGCGGAGTGCGGTCCGCGCCCACGACGGCTCGCGCGCTCAGCCGCCCGCCCGTCCCCTCCGGCCAGCGCACGGGGACGCCGTGCGCCCGCAGCCGTGCTCCGGCGCCGCCCAAAAACTGGCCGAACTCCTCGTCGCTCAGGTCCATATGGCGCGGGACGGGCAGCAAACGGGCAAGGGGCTCCCACACGGAGGCCGCGCGGCGCACGGCCCGGACGGTATCGGCCCGGGCGAGTGGGCCGAGCGGGTGCGCGGCGCCGTCGAAGAGGTCGGCTGCGGGCACTTCGACGGTCGGGTCGGCGAGATCGGAGACGAGAGGGACGAGCCGCACGGCCGGAGCGCCCGCCGCGTCGGCCGTCCGCACGGAGAGGGAGACCCGCACGCCCGCGTCCAGGCCGACCGCGATCCCCTCCGCCCAGGAGCGCAGGTGCGGTACGTGCTGGGGCGCCGCCGCGGCGAACGCGGCCCGCCCTGTGGCCACTTCGGCGGCCGCGCTGCGCGGCAGGGTGTCGGCGACGGCGTCCAGGAAGGCGCGCAGCAGGCGGTCAGCGGGGGGCAGCAGCGCGGCCCCCCGCGCGGGTACGGCGAGAGCCTCCGGCGGCGCGGCGGCGGCGAGTTCGCGCAGCCGCACCATGTCCGCCGGGTCGAGCGGGCCGACCCGCCAGGCGTCGTACCCGCCGTCGGACACGCCCGGCAGGACCCGTTCGCGGGCGGTCAGGTGGAGCGCGAGAGCGGTGGCCGCGCCCCAGTAGGCGGCAGCGTCGTGGACCGCTTCGTGCCCGTACGCGCGCCGCGCCAGCGCCAGGACGGGCAGTGCGTCGCCGACGGACAGCCACAGCACCGGGACCGTGCGCCGCCCACGGGCCGTGACGAGTACGGCATCCGCCCCGTCCGCGCCAGGCAGCGGGGGCGGGGCTCCGCCCTCCGGGTCCCAGAAGGCCAGCCTTCCGGTGCGCGGCGGGTCGGCGGGCGCGAAGGCTGCCGCGTACCGTGCCAGTCGTCCGGCGTGCTCCCGCGCGATCCACACGATGGGTCCCCCGCTCCGTAGGCCCGGGGCCGCCGATCGGGGACGCCCGATCGGCAGGCCCGGGTGTGCCAGGCCCCGCCTCTCGCTCAGGCGGATTCCGCGCAAGCTAGACCCGTTCCCCGCATTGAGCAAACTTGACTACCGGTCGGTCGGTGTGTCCCGCCGTCCGCGGGCCGGCGGCCTCAGCGCTCGTCCTGCGGCAGGCAGCGCGCGGTGACCGTCTCCCGCCACCTCCTGACGACCCGCGCCCGCTCGCGCAACAGGTCCGGGCCTCGGCACGCTCCAGGTCCACGAGGAGAACGGGCGCGGCCGCGCGCACGTCCGGCTTCCGGTCCTACGCGGTCAACGACTCGCGCGGCAGCCGCAAATACTCCTCCGTGCCCTGCGTCGTCATCTCGTACCCGGTCCCAGGCGGACCACCCGCCGTGGACGGGGCGATCACGTGCGCGTGCAGCGGCCCCTGCCTCCCCATCCGCTTCAGGGCGTGGTGGATCGCCCCGGGTTTGGCACGGGACCACTCGTGGGCGCCCCGTGCTCCTGGTCGTTGCGCACCTGGTCTCCGTGGGCCCGCCCGTGCCGTCGCACGGCACCCAGCACGAGAAGACGAACGGCCGACATGCGCCCCAGAGGAAGGGCTCGTGCGCAGACCCGGGGGAGCGCGGGAGCGGGGCGAAGGGGCGGGGGACGCGGTGCCCTGCGCGGTCGTGCCCCGGTGGGCGGGCGGTCCGGTCACCCGCGTTGCCTTTCCGCGCCGCCCTGCCGCTAGTTTGGGTCCGGAGAGCAAGCGGGCCCGTGGGGCGAAGGTGCACGGGGGACTGGAGGGCGGGAAGAGTGTCGCTGCGTGTCGGGGACCCGGCCGAGATCGGCGGCTATGTGCTGGAGGCACGGCTCGGCTCGGGCGGGATGGGGACCGTCTTCCTGGCGCGCACGGGCTCGGGGCGGCCCGTCGCGATCAAGCTGATCCACCAGCAATTCGCCGCCGACGACGAGTTCCGCACCCGCTTCCGGCAGGAAGTGGCGGCGGCACGGCGGGTCAGCGGAGCCTTCACCGCGGCCGTGGTCGATGCCGCTCCCGACGCGGAGCAGCCGTGGATGGCGACGAGCTACATCGAGGGGGACACGCTCAGCCAGCACATCGCGGCGAAGGGCCCGCTCGGTGGCGCCGCCCTGCGCCGGCTCGCCATCGGCCTCGCGGAGGCCCTGCGCGACATCCACCGGGTCGGCGTCGTCCACCGTGACCTCAAGCCCTCCAACGTCGTGCTCTCGCCCGAGGGCCCGCGCGTCATCGACTTCGGCATCTCGCGGGCCGCGGACCAGCAGACGCTGACCATGACGGGCCGGATCATCGGGACGCCACCGTTCATGTCCCCCGAGCAGTTGCAGGCTCCGCGCGGGGTGGGGCCGCGCTCGGACGTCTTCTCGCTCGGGACCCTGCTCGTCTACTCGGTGACGGGCCACGGGCCCTTCGACGCGGACAGCCCGTACATGACGGCGTACCAGGTGGTGCACGAGGAGCCCACGCTCGACGCGGTGCCCCAGCCCCTGCGCGCGGTCGTCGAGCGGTGCCTCGACAAGGAGCCGGAGCGGCGCCCTTCGGCGGACGAACTCCTGGTCCTGCTGCGGGACCTGCCCGCCGACCTCGGCGCGACCGCCGGGCAGGGCGAGGGCCCGGCCCGTACCCGCGACGCGCGCACCGAGCACGACCTGACACCCCCCACCCCTGCCGCGGGCCTCGCGGACCCGCGCCAGGACCCGAACCCCGCGGCTCCGGCGGCGGAGGCGGCCGCGATATCCCGCCGCCGGTCGCTGCCCCGTCACTGGAGGCCCGCCCTCGCGGTGGCGGTCGCTGTGGTGGCGATCGCCGGCGGGGCCGCCGTATTCGCCTCGCGCGGTGCCGACGGCCCGGCCGGCGGCACCACCGGCCGCACCGTCGCGGCGCCGGGCGGCACGCTCCCCGACGGATTCGCTCCGTGGCGCACGACCGTCAAGGGCGGCCAGGCGGACATCCCCGACGAACTGCGCTGCGTCGCCCGCGAAGAGGCGGTGTTCTGCGGGGGCGGCGGAGTGGTCGCGGCCCGGCTCAAGGCCTCCGACGGCTCGCGGGTGTGGACGGTCAAGAGCCCCGGAGTCCCCCGGCAGGGGATGCACCTCGTGGGCGCGACGAAGGACACGGTGCTCGGCTACCGCTTCGGCGCGCCGGACAGCGCGCACGGCGAGGTCGTCGCCGTCGACGCCGACACCGGCCGCACCCTGTGGTCCGTGCGCTCGGGCGCCCAGTCGCAGGCCGTCGCCGGGCGCTCCCTGGACGCCGCCGTCATCGGTTCCGCCGTCGTCACGGTCGACGCCTCGGGCTCCCGCTTCGAGGCCCGCGAGGCGCACAGCGGCGACCTCGCCTGGACGAGCCCGTTCCCCGCCGGGACGCAGTGCGCTCCCGTCCCGCTCGGCGCACGGCTCCTCGCCCTGTGCGCGAGCACGGAGGAGGTGGACGCGCTGGAGATCCGCCACCCCGCCCTGTACACGGTCGACCGCGCCTCGGGGGCACTCGGCAAGCCGCTCGCGCTCAAGGGCCCCGTGGTGCCGATGGGCGCAGACGGCGGCAGGCTCGTGCTGCTCAGGGAGCACCGCGAGGGACCGGCGCAGGCCGGTTACGAGGGCGTGACGCTGGCCGACCCGGACACACGCGAGGTCACGTACTCCGCGTTCGCGAAGCCGTACGAGGGAACGCCCGGCATCGCGAACGGCACCGTGTACGTGAGCAGCGGGACCGGTCTCGTCACGGCGATCGACCCCGCGACGGGACGGCGGAAGTGGGCGCGGCAGACGGGCGTCGAGGGCGCCTCGGGGCCTGTCGCCGGAGGAGGCGCGCTGTATTTCAGCTCCGCCACCGGGCGGGTGGTCGCCCTCTCGCCGTCCAAGGGCACGCAATTGTGGACGACGAACCCGCGCGCCGACGGGCTCACCGGCGAGCAGGGCGCGAGCCCGCGCGTCACCGTGGCGGGCGGCGCGCTGATCGTGGCGGCGGCCAAGAACACGCTCTTCGCCTTCGACGTGGGGAAGCCGCCGAAAGCGGGCTGACGGCCGCCCGCACGGGGGAGTGCGGCGAGGGGAGCGTCCACCGCCGGTACCTGTGACACCACGTGGGTTCCCTCGCCGGTGCCGCACCTGTTCCGCGACGTCGGCGGGGCTGTCACGGGGCGGTCGTGCCGCTCGCCGGGGTGGCCGGCGTGCCGTGCCGGGCCGGGCGGGCCGCCGGTCCGCCCGCGTGGTGGAGGTTCAGTGCGCGGAGCGGCGGCCTCCATCGCGGAGCGGTGCCCCGGGTCCTCCAGGCGGTGCCCGAAGTGCGCCTCCGGATTGCGCCGGCGGTAGCGCACCGTCCGGGCGTGCACACCGAGCGAGTCGCCCACCTGGTCCGCGGTGCCCCGCGTGGTGAGCCACGCGTGGAGCGTCTCCACGAGCCGGGTGCGGCGGGTCCCTGAGACCTTCGCGAGGGGCGAGAGTTCGCGCTGGGCGACCTGGCGGACGAGCGGGATGCCGGAGAGCAGCCACAGCGCCATGAGGTGGTCGGCGGTGTGCGGGAACGGGGTCTCCGGCAGGACGCTCTCGTCGACGAGCTGGAGGACGTGGCGGGCCCAGCGCAGCGAGTCGGCCGCGTGGGCGGTGGGCACCATGAGCCCGATGACGAGCCGCCCTTCGAGTACGGCGGTCTCCAGCATGGTGCGCCGCTCCGGGGTGAGCGGGCCGGGGACGAGGAGGTGGGGCTGGGGCGCGCCGCGGTCGGAGAGGACGTCGGCGGCGAGACCCGCTTGCGTGTGCTCGGGAGCGGGAGCGGGAGCGGGGGCGCGCAGCGCGATCATCGTGACCTCGTCCGGCACCTGCCAGCACGCCTGCTCGCACAGGTCGCTGATGGTGGCGTGGTGGAGCGGGGTGCCCGCCAGGAGCAGGTGCAGGAGCCGTCTTCGTACCCTCTCGCCCCCGGCGCCCGCCCGCGCCTCCCTGTACCCCTCCAGGGACAGCGCTTCCAGCTCCCCGATGGACGAGAAGAGCGACTCGGCGAAGGGCAGGAGCAGTTCGGGCGAGAGGCCGAAGCGGCGGCCCAGGGACTTCGCGCGGCGCAGCGCGACCCGGGCGCCGAGGCGGTAGGCGCTCTGGAGCGTGTTGAGGTCGCGGCCCTCGTAGGCCTCGACCCTGCCGCACGTGCGGAGCAGCTCGTCCCGGCTCGCGGTGGAGGCCCGCGGGTCGGCGACACGGTCGACGAAGCCGCTGAGGCTCTTCTCGACCCCCTGCCGGATCGCCGCCTCGTTCGGTCCGTCGAGCAGCGCGGCGTACTCGGGGGTAGGCGCGCGTCACCTCGACGCCGATCCCCTTGATCAGGCCGGGGATCTCGGGGCACATGATCCGCGCGAACTCGCGCGGTAACGGACTGGGGGAGTCCTCGACGTCGGTGGTGCGGGTCGGCAGTTGCACGGCAGCCTCCTTGCTGTCTGGGCCGTTGAGCAGCACCCGGAAGCTCCTCGCCGTCCGGCAGGAGGGGCCGACGTCCAGTGGTGTGCCGTTGACCACGACGTTGTGGAGGCGCAGTGACTGCTGGAAGACGATGCGGGCGAAGGCGCTGGTGGGATCGTTCATGTGGGGCTGCCCGGTGAGGACCGTGACGTCGCTCGTATCGAAGGACACGCTCGCCGACACGGGGAGGTAGCCGAAGCTGAGGAAACCGGCGCGGGCGTCCGGCAGGTGGATCTCCGCCAGTGACCAGATCTGGTTGAAGCCCTCCGCGCCCGGTTCGGGGCCCCAGTCGCCGAGATCGGAGCGGACCACACCCCGGACCCGCATCAGCGCGGGCTTGCCCGCCGGGTCGTTGATGACCATCGAACCGTTCTGCTTGCGCACGGTGCTGATGCCGACGGCGTAGGCGCACAGGGGCAGGCCGTCCAGCGGGATGGGATTGAAGTGGGACGGGGGCGGCGGCTCCGAGACGCTGGTGTCCAGCTCGCCGCTGGGCATGTCGTCGCACTCGTCGGGCCAGGACACGGCGGGCTCGTCCTCCTGGGGCGCCGCGGTGACGTCGTCCTCGGGACCTTCCTCCCGCGCCGTCGGCCCCGAGGGGTCCGTGCCGGGTGGGGCGGACGGGGTGTCCTCGGGTACGGCCGCGACCTCCGGTACGGCGACATCCGCCACCCGGGGCTCCTCGCCCGGTGCGGGGGAGCAGGCGAGCGACACCGGAGCACCTGCGTCCGGCTGGAGGGTGAGACGTACCTCTGCGGCGAGCAGCCGGACCCGCCCCGACGTGTTCACGGTGATCGTGGGGACCTTCCCCGAGTAGAGGAGGGCGAGTTCCGGCCCCCGCGCCGGGATCTCCGTCACCTCGGCCGTCAACGACCGTCCGCTCGGGCCCGTTCCTCGTTCTGCCGGACCTCGACGCCGAGCGCGAGCGCGCCGCTCACCTCGCGCGCGTCCGGGAACGGGAGCGCTCGGGCAGCACGTCCGCCCCGGGCGGCCCCGTCCGTCCCCCGACCCGTCCTCCGGCGGCAGCCCCGACCCCTCCCCGGGCCCTTCGGACCCCGGCTCCTCGCCCACCGGATCGACGCCCCCTGCGGAGCCCTCCGAGACCCCGGACCCCTCGGCGACCGACGACCCCGGTACTCCCTCGCCGAGTCCCTGCCCCTCCGAGAGCGCCGGCGAGTCCCCGCCCGACGAGGCGTCACCCGCCGCGCCCGGCACCACGGACCCGACGGTGCCGCCCTGCGCGACGCCGTCCGGACTGCCCGGCCGAACGGAGGCCGCCGGCGCCCGCGCGAGGGGCGCGAGTGCGGCGGGACGGTGCGCGGCCCCGGCAGCCGATGCCCTGAGGTGTAAAGCGCGCTTGACAGTTCCCGCAGGGTGACAAGTAAGCTTTACACGTGCGAAACAGTGTCAGGAAACTGCGGTCGTCGCGAGGGCTCTCCCAGGGACAACTGGGCGCAGCGCTCGGAGTCTCCAGGCAGACGATCAACGCCATCGAGACCGAGCGGTACACACCGTCTCTGCCGCTCGCCCTTTCTCTGGCCACGTTCTTCAAGGTCGGCGTCGAGGAGATGTTCCATGCCCAAGAGGGCCCAGCAGATGACCAGTGACGCGGCCGGGCGATCCGTCCCCGGCTTCTTCCTCGTTCTCGGTGCCGCCTGCCTCGTCGCCGCCGTGTGCGGAGGGAGCCTCGTCCCCGGCCTCGTGGCGTTCGGCGTCCTGGCGGTGTGCAGTCTGGTCCTGGCGCTCCTCGGGCGCCGGAGCGAGACCTACCAGGGCCTCACGGAGAGGGAACCCGACGAGCGCTTCGCCCGGATCTCCGGGCGCGCCTGGGCGGGTACGGGTGTGGTACTCACCGTGGGGAATCTCGGCGCCTTCATCGGTGAACTGGCCTCCGGGCGAAGCGGCGATCCCTATTTCTGGTTCGTCGGCACCGCGGCCATCGCCTACGTCGCTTTCGTCGTCTTCTGGTCGCGTCATTCCTGAGGCCCAAGGCCGCTGCGGCCCGGAGCGTGCCGCGCTCCGGGCCGCAGCGGCCCCGTACCGTTCCCGCCCTACTCCGTCTTGATGGCCTGGAGCGGGTCGAGCCGGGCCGCGCCCCTGGCAGGCCACAGCGCGGCGAGGACACCGACGACGGCCGCGCTCGCGAGGAAGACGAGCAGGCGGGTCACGGGCACGTCCATGCGGTACGTCGGGACGTCCCGGCTGATCGAGCCACCGGCGACCCAGCCGAGGAAGAGCCCGAGCGCGACTCCGAGCACCGCCCCGAACAGGGAGATCGCCACCGACTCCAGTCGCACCATCCGCTTGACCTTCGCCCGGTCCAGGCCGATGGCGCGCAGCATCCCGATCTCGTGCCGCCGCTCGAAGACCGACATGGCCAGGGTGTTGACGACGCCGAGCACCGCGATGAGCACGGCCATCGCGAGCAGCCCGTACAGCATCTTCAGGAGCATGTCGATGGCGCCCCCGATCTCGCCGCTGATGGCGGCCCTGTCCTGGATCTTGAGGGCGGGGTTGGAGCCGAGGGCCTTGACGAGCGTGTCCTCCGCGGTGTCGCTCGCGCCGCCCCGCATCCGGACGAGGACCTTCTCGTCGGTGATCCTCGACAGGTGCGGGTCGATGACGGAGGCCGGCACGTAGACACCGTTGAGCAGGTCGTTCGGCCGGTAGACGCCCGCGACGCGCAGGCGGGCCCTCCCGCCGTCGTCGTCGAACGTGACGGTGACGTCGTCACCGGTCCGCAGCCCCCGCTCCGCGGCCGTCTCCCGGTCCACGAGGACCGCCGTGCCGCGGAGGTCCTGGAGCGAGCCGCTGTCGAGATCCAGGTCGACGAGGCTGCCGAAGCTCTTCGGGTCGATGCCGGAGAGCCGCCAAGGGGTGCCACCGACCTCGCCGAACGCCGTGCGCACAGGGCTTGAGGCGGTGACCTCGGGGAGCCCGGCCACGGTCTTGGCCACCTGCGGCGAGAGATCCTCGTAGTTCGCCATCGAGACCGTGTAGTCGGCCTTGAGCGAGTCGGCCGCCATGCGGTCGATCGCGCCGCTCGTCGAGGTCGCCACCACCGTCATCGCGGTGATGAGGGTGAGGCCGATCATCAGGGCCGAGGCGGTGGAGGCGGTACGGCGGGGATTGCGCACCGCGTTGAGCCTGGCGAGCCTTCCCGCGACTCCGAAGAGCCGCAGGAGCGGTGCCGCCGCGGCGGCGAAGGGGCGTGCGAGCAGCGGCGTCAGGATGATGACACCGACCATGACGATGCCCGCGCCCGCCGAGACGACGTAGTTGTCGTCCGTGAAGAGCAGCACCGTGCCGAGGGCGACGACGAGGGAGCCGAGGGTGTTGCGGACGACGAGGCCGCGCACGCTCGGCGCCGCGTGGACGCTGTTCATCGCGGCGACCGGCGGGATTCTCGCCGCCCTGCGGCCCGGCAGCCACGCGGCCGCCATCGTGACGCCGACGCCGATGAGCAGCGAGACGAGCACCGTGCGCGGGGCGAGCACGAGCGGCCCTTCCGGCAGTCCCGCGCCTCCGGCCTTCAGGAGCGTCTGGAGCAGGACGGCGACACCGATCCCGAGCACCCCTCCCGCGACGGCGGCGACGAGGCCGATGAGGAAGGCCTCGGTCAGTACCGAGCGCGTCACCTGGCGGCGCGAGGCGCCGACCGCGCGCAGCAGGGCCAGCTCACGGGTGCGCTGGGCGACGAGCATCGTGAAGGTGTTGGCGATGATGAAGATCCCGACGAAGAGCGCGATCCCCGCGAAGATCAGGAGCACCTGGCTCGTCGAGCTGGTCTCCTGCTCGATCACCCGGTCCTGCTCGGCGGAGAGCGCGGCCCCGGTACGGGCCTCGGTGTCCCGGGGGAGGATGCCGCGTACGGAGCGGAGCAGCGTGGACTGCGAGGTGCCCGGTGCGGCCTTGACGTCGATCTCGTCGTACTCCCCGTCACCGAGGACGCGCAGCGCCGTGACGTTGTCGAAGAGTACGAGGCTGCCGCCCGCCAGGACGTTCCCCTCGTCGGTGTCGAAGACGCCCGAGACCTTGGCCTTCGTGACCGAGCCGTTCGTCGAGAAACGGACGGTGTCGCCGACGCGGAAGCCGGTGTGCGCGGCGGTCCGGCTGTCGAGGGCGACCTCGTCCGCCGTGGCCGGTGCCTTGCCGCCGACGAAGGCCCAGCGGGGGTCGTTCCCCTTTGCGTCCGGGTAGTAATTGGCTCCCCTGCTGCCCCAGTCGCCGCCGACGAGCTTGCCGTCCTTACCGGCGAGGGCCGTGAAGCCGTTCACGCTCCCGAGCGCCGACCGCGCGCCGGGGAGCGCGGCGGCCTTCCGCACGAGCGCCTCGGTGAGCCGCGGAGTGCTCGTGCCGCCGTCCTGGCCGGGGCCCGCGCGGCCGTCCGGCTCGATGGCCACGGAGACGTGGTCGAAGCTCCTCGCGGACTTGTTCTTGTAGGCGGTGCCGAAGGTGTCGGTGAAGACCAGGGTGCCGGAGACGAAGGCGACGCCGAGCATGACGGCGAGCACGGTCATGAGGAGCCTGGCCTTGTGCGCGAGCACGTTGCGCAGGGCGGTACGGAACATGGGCGGGCGATTCCTGACGTGGTGGACAGGGACCTTCGCGGGTCCCTGCGGGGCGGGGGGCGGCGCGGGCGTCAGCTGACGCGGCCCCTGCCGTCGAACGCCTTCATGCGGTCGAGCACCCGCTCCGCCGTCGGGCCGTGCATCTCGTCGACGATGCGGCCGTCCGCGAGGAAGACGACCCGGTCCGCGTAGGCGGCGGCCACCGGGTCGTGCGTGACCATCACGACGGTCTGGCCCAGCTCCCGTACGGACTCGCGCAGAAAGCCGAGGATCTCGGCGCCGGAGCGCGAGTCGAGGTTCCCCGTGGGCTCGTCGCCGAAGACGATCGCGGGGCGGGAGGCGAGCGCGCGGGCCACGGCGACGCGCTGCTGCTGGCCGCCGGACAGCTCGCTCGGCCGGTGCTTGAGGCGCCCTTCGAGGCCGACCAGCGAGATGACCCGCTCCAGCCACTGCTTGTCCGGCTTGCGGCCCGCGATGTCGAGGGGCAGCGTGATGTTCTCCCGCGCCGTCAGCGTCGGCAGCAGGTTGAAGGCCTGGAAGACGAAACCGATCTTGTCCCTGCGCAGCGCGGTGAGCTGCTTGTCCTTGAGCCGCGACAGCTCCGTGCCGCCGAGCTGCACGGAGCCCCCGCTGAAACTGTCCAGCCCCGCCACGCAGTGCATCAGCGTGGACTTCCCCGAGCCCGAAGGGCCCATGATGGCGGCGAACTCGCCCTGCCGGAACGCGACCGAGACGCGGTCCAGGGCGAGCACGCGGGTGTCTCCCGTCCCGTAGACCTTGGACAGCTCCGTGGCGCGCGCGGCGACGGCGGTGGTGGGGGGCGAGGCGGGGGTGACGTGGGGGAAAGCGGTCACGGGTGGGGACTCCTGCGAAACGGAACGGTGACGACACAAGCCATCGTTCCCGCCGGGGCCCCCTCGTGAAGACCCTCCCAAGTGGTGTCTTCACGAGGCACTTGAGTCGGACCCCCGGACCACTTCTCCGCCTTGAGTATGACGTCCGACCCTGAGGCCCTTCAGGGGACGGCCGGACACGGAGGACGGAAGACCGCGGAGGGACGCGGCGCGGTGTCCCCGTATTCAAGAGGTGCACGCTTCTTGACGGCCCATTGGTGCATACCTATGGTCTGTCAACAACGTACGCATTCGAGCGTGCGAACTTCATTCACATACGGGAATGAGTTCTCATGGAAGCTTTCTCCCGGCGCCCCCACCGCGGCCGGTCCTCCCCCCACCTCCTCGTCGCCGCGACGCTCGTCGCCCTCGTCGCCGCGCTGCTCGCCCGCCCCGCCGCGGGCAGGGCCGAGGCCGCGCCCGCCTCCTTCACGCACCCCGGTGTCACCGTCTCGCAGAGCCAGCTCGACTTCGTGCGCGACAAGGTGCAGGCCGGGGCGCAGCCCTGGAAGGGCGCCTTCGACCAGATGATGGCGAGCAAGTACGCCGATCTCGGCCGCACGCCGAAGCCGCGCGCGACGGTCGAGTGCGGCTCGTACTCCAACCCCAACTACGGTTGCACCGACGAGCGCGAGGACGCGATCGCCGCGTACACCGACGCCCTCGCCTGGTACCTCACCCGCGACGAGCGCTACGCGCAGAAGGCGATCCAGCTCATGGACGCCTGGTCCGGGACGATCCAGGACCACACCAACAGCAACGCCCCGCTCCAGACCGGCTGGGCCGGCTCCTCCTGGCCCAAGGCCGCCGAGATCATCAAGCACACCTACACGGGTACGTGGGCCCAGCGCGACCGCTTCGACACGATGCTCAGGCAGGTCTACCTCCCCGTCGTCATCAAGGGCTCCAACTCCAACGGGAACTGGGAGCTGACGATCCTGGAGGCGGCGATCGGCATCTCCGTCTACCTCGACGACAAGGCCTCGTACGACACCGCCATGTCCAAGTTCCGCACGCGGACGGCCGCCTACGTCTACCTGGAGTCGGACGGCGACCTGCCGAAGACCGTCCCGAGCCAGAACCTCGACACCCGCCAGAAGATCATCGACTACTGGCAGGGCCAGTCGACCTTCGTCACCGGGCTCACGCAGGAGACGTGCCGCGACTTCACCCACACCGGGTACGGGATCTCCTCGATCTCGCACGTCGCGGAGACCAGCCGCATCCAGGGCGAAGACCTCTACGGCACCGACGTCGGCGAGCGCCTGCGGCAGGCGCTCGGCTTCCAGTCGAAGTACGAGCTGGGCGAGGCGCCGCCGAGCTGGCTGTGCGGCGGCAGCGTGAACCGCGGCCTCGGCCCGGTCACCGAGATGGGCTACAACGCCCTGCACAACCGTCTCGGCATCGCCATGACCAACACCCAGCGGCTCACCGAGCAGCAGCGCCCCGCGGGCAGCAACAACCTCTTCGTCGCCTGGGAGACCCTGACCCACGGCGACAACCCCAACTGACCTCAGGGGGTACGAGGGAACGGGGTGCCGTCCGGGCGGCGGGCGGCACCCTCGCCCACCCGCCGCCAGGCCAACTCGCCTAGAATCGCGACACCTTGATCAACAAGGCAGGGCAAGCAGGGAGTTGACGATGGCGGAATCGCAGGACGCGGGCACGGCGCCGAGGATAGACACCAGCAAGCCGCACCCCGCGCGCATGTACGACTGGATGCTCGGAGGCAAGGACAACTATCCGGTCGACGAGGAACTCGGGCGCCAGATGGTCGCCCTGGAGCCCCAGCTCCCGCTCATGGCCCGTATGAACCGCGCCTTCATGCGGCGCGCCACACGCTGGCTCGCCACACAGGGCGTCGACCAGTTCCTCGACATCGGTTCCGGCATCCCCACCGAACCCAATCTGCATCAGGTCGCCCAAGGAGTACGGCCAGGAGCCCGCGTGGTCTACTGCGACCGGGACCCGATCGTCATGGCCCACGCCGAAGCGCTCCTCCACGGCACCCCCGAGGGCGCACTCGACTTCGCGCTCGTCGACGCGCACGACACCGAAGCGGTGCTCGCGCTCGCCGCCAAGACCCTCGACCTCTCCCGGCCCGTCGCCCTCTCGCTCGTCGCGCTGCTCCACTTCATCCGCGACGAGGACGGTGCCCACGAACTCGTCACCGCCTTCAAGGACGCTCTGGCGCCCGGTAGTTACCTCGTGATGTCGCACTTCACCGCCGACTTCCACTCGGCCGAGGACGTGGCGAAGGCGAGCGGCACCTACCGCGCGAAGGGCCTCACCGCCGCGCTGCGCACGCGTGCCGAGTTCACCCGCTTCCTCGACGGCTTCGAGACCGTCGCACCGGGCGTCGTCCTCGCCGAGGAGTGGCACCCGGAACTCGGCGAGCGGGTGCCGGGGCAGGAGGGGCAGGTCAGCTCGACGTACGCGGCGGTGGCGCGGAAGGCCTGAGCGCGGGGCGGGGGCTCGGCTTCGCGCGTACGGCGTGGTGTGCCTCACGCCTCCTCGCGCAGCCCGGCCTCCACCGCCCGCGCCGCCGCGTTCAGCGTCGCGACGAGCGTGGGAAGCTCGCCCGGCTCGTAGCGGACGCGCGGGAGCGAGAAGGAGAGCCCGGCGAGCGCCGTGCCGTCGGGGGAGCGGACCGGGACGCCGACGGCGACGAGGCCGCGCTCCGAGCGCTCGCGGTTCACGGCGAAGCCCGTACGGCGCACCCGCGCCAGCTCACGGGAGAGCGCCTTCGCCTCGGGGCGGGCGGAGGGGCCGTCGTGCGGCTCCTCCGCGGCGCGCGGCGCGTACAGTTCGGCGAGTTCCCCCGCGCTCAGCTCCGCGAGCAGCAGCAACCCGGCCGTCGTGCGGTGCGCGGGGAAGACCATCCCCTCGCGGGAACCCACCCGCAGCGCCCGCGCACACTCGACGCTCGCGATGAAACGGGCCGTGTCGCCGGTACGGATCGTGAGGTTCGCCGTCTCGCCGCGCAGGTCCACGAGCCGCCGCAGGTGGGGGAGCGCGGCCGCGCGGAGCCGCGCGACACGCGAGCGCGAGTGCGCGGCCAGCTCCAGGACGGGGCCCGCGTGGTAGACGCGGTGCGCGTCCCGTACCGCGAAATCCCGGTAGACGAGCATCGCGAGCAGCCGGTGCGCCGTCGAGCGGGCCACGCCGAGGCGCTCGGCGATCTCCGAGACCGTGAGCCCGCCTTCGAGCTGGAGCATCGTCGCGGCCCGCAGCGCGTGGTCCACGCTCGCGATCGCGTACGCGGGCGGCGCCTTGAACGGCTTGTCCACCGCTTCCACCGCACCTCCTGGGGCCGAAGGATTCTGGAGAGCAGAATCTACAGGTTCGCAGCGCGGACACGTACGAGTCTGGCGGCGTGCCATCGACCTCACCTCGCGGCGAAGAAGCCGCCACTCCGCCCGCCCCGGAGACCGTCCGGAAAACCGCCCCCGAGCCGTCCGTCGCCTCGCCCGTCCGCCTCCGCGCCGAGCCGGGCGAGGGCCGCCCCGACGTCACCCCGGCCCTCGAAGAGCTGTACCGCGGCTTCGCGCGCGAACTCCTCGTCCCGCTGTGGACCGAGATCGGCGACCTCATGCCGCTCAGCCCGCGGTCGAAGGCGAGTCCGCACGTGTGGCGCTGGGAGCGGCTGCGCGCCCTCGCCGCGACCGCGGGCGACCTCGTCCCGGTCGGCCGGGGCGGCGAACGCCGTGCCATCGCGCTCGCCAACCCCTCGCTCGGGGGCCGCCCCTTCGCCTCGCCGACGCTGTGGGCCGCGATCCAGTACCTCATGCCGGGCGAGGACGCCCCCGAGCACCGTCACACGCAGCACGCCTTCCGCTTCGTCGTCGAGGGCGAGGGCGTGTGGACCGTCGTGGGCGGCGACCCCGTCGCGATGCGCCGCGGCGACTTCCTGCCGCAGGCCGGGTGGAACTGGCACGCCCACCACAACGCGACGAGCGAGCCGATGGCCTGGATCGACGGCCTCGACATCCCGTTCCAGTACGCCAACGAGGCCCAGTTCTTCGAGTTCGGCCGAGACGTGCTCGACGAGGCCGAGCACGCCACGCCCGAGCGCTCCCGCTCCGAGCGCCTGTGGGGCCACCCCGGCCTGCGCCCCCTCGGAGCCCGCCCCGCCGGGCCGGGCACCCCGCTGCTCGCCTACCGCTGGGAGCACACCGACCGCGCCCTCGCCGACCAGCTCGCCGTCGAGGCCGAGGGCTTCGGCGGCACCGTCGAACCCGGGCACGCCGCCGTCCGCTTCACCGACCCCGCCACCGGGGCCGACGTGCTGCCCACGCTGCGCGCCGAGGTGCACCGCGTACGGCGCGGCGCCGAGACGGCCCCCGTGCGCGAGACCGGGTCCTCCGTCCACCAGGTCTTCGACGGCTCGGGCACGGTCACGATCGGCGATTCCAGCTGGTCGGTGAGCCGGGGCGACCTCTTCGTCGTCCCCTCCTGGCAGCCCTTCTCGGTCCGCTCCGAAGCGGGCCGCACGGACTCCGACGGCGGCGCGCTCGACCTTTTTCGCTTCAGCGACGCCCCCGTCTTCGAAGCCCTGCGGCTCGACCGCCGCACCGTGGAGAACAGCCCCGCACCGCACACCCCGGCACCGCACACCCCCGTGGAAGGAACCCCCGCCCGATGAAGCTCGCCACCCTCCGCACCGGCGGCACCACCCGCGCCGTCCGCCTCGAAGGCGACCGCCTCGTCGACCTCGGCGCCCCCGACCTCGGCGCCCTGCTCGCCGAGCGCGACTGGGCGAGCCGCGCCGCCGCCGCGGGCGACACCTCGTACCCGCGCGAAGGCGCCGACTTCGCGCCGCTCGTGCCCCGTCCGTCGAAGGTCGTCTGCGTCGGTCTCAACTACCGCGACCACATCCAGGAGATGGGCCGGGAACTGCCCGAACACCCCACGCTCTTCGCGAAGTTCTCCGACTCGCTGGTCGGAGCCAACGACGCCGTCGTGCGTCCCGCCGAGACGGAGAAGTTCGACTGGGAGGCCGAACTCGCCCTCGTCGTGGGCGCACCCGTCCGCCGGGCGCGCGGCGCCGATGCGGAGGCCGCGATCGCCGGGTTCACCGTCCTCAACGACATCACGTGCCGCGACTGGCAGTTCCGCACCCGCGAGTGGCTCCAGGGCAAGACGTGGGACTCCACGACCCCGGTCGGCCCCTACCTCGTCACGCCCGACGAACTGCCCGGCGGCGTCCGCCCGAAGCTCGGCCTGAGCCTCAGCGTCGACGGCGAGACCATGCAGTCCGACTCCACGGGCGACCTCCTCTTCGACCCGGTCGCCCTCGTCGAGTACGTCTCGACCGTCGTCCGCCTCAACCCCGGCGACCTCATCGCGACCGGCACGCCCGGCGGCGTCGGCCACGCCCAAACGCCTGCCCGCTTCCTGAGCGGCGGTGAGACGGTCGTCACCGAGATCGAGGGCCTCGGCAGGCTGGAGAACCGCGTCATCACCGAGGATGCCGCCTGATGGCCCGTACTCCCGCACAGGCCCGGGACTGGGCGGAAGCCGGTATCGCGCTCCTGCGCGCCGCCGCGGGCCCGGGCGACGCGCGCCTCGCCGGGCCGAGCCTGCTGCCCGGCTGGACCCGCGCCCATGTCGTCGCGCACGTCGCCGCGAACGCCGACGCGCTCGGCAACCTCGCGCACTGGGCGGCGACGGGCGAGCCGACACCCATGTACGCCTCGCCCGACGAGCGCGCCGAGGGCATCGCGCGCGGCGCGGAGCTGCCCCCCGCCGACCTCGTCGCCTGGCTCGGCTCCTCGGCGGCCGCGCTCGGCCGCGCGATGGACGCGCTCGGCCCTGAGCAGTGGAGCGCCCCCGTCGTCACCGCGCAGGGGCGTACCGTACCGGCCACCGAACTGCCGTGGATGCGGGCACGCGAGGTGTGCGTGCACGCCGTCGACCTGGGCACGGACATCGGCTTCGACGCGCTGCCCGCGCCCTTCCTCGCCGCGCTCTGCGAGGACATCGCCGCCAAGCGCTCCGCCGCCCCGGGACCGGCCGTACGGCTGTACGCGGACGACACCGCGCACGCGTTCACGCTCACCGGCGGCGGCGAAGCCGTCGAGGTGCGCGGCCCGCTCGCCGCCCTCACCGCCTGGCTCGCGGGCCGCCCGCACCCGCTCACCACCACCACGGCCGGGGCGCTGCTCCCCGACCTCGGCCCCTGGCTCTGAGCCCCTGCGCCGGCATCCCCGTACCGGCATCCCCGTACCTGACAGGACGTGTTCCATGACCACCCCCGTACCCCCGGAGACCACGCCCTCCGCACACCCCGGCGACGCCCCCGACGTCCTTGTCGTCGGCGGCGGCATCGGCGGCCTCGCCACCGCCTTCGCCCTCGCCCGGCAGGGCGTCGCCGTGCGCGTCCTGGAGCGCGCCAAGGAGTTCGGCGAGGTCGGCGCCGGAATCCAGCTCGCTCCCAACTGCACCCGCATCCTTGAAGAGTTCGGCCTCCTCGATGAGGCGAAGGCGCGCGGCTGCGTGCCGAAGGCGCTCGTCATGAAGGACGCGCTCGACGGCGAGGAACTGACCCGTATCGACCTCGGTGCCCTGGAGCGCCGCTACGGGACCCCGTACCTCGTCATCCACCGCAGCGACCTGCACCGCCTCTTCCTCGACGCCTGCCGTGCCGCCGGGGTCGACCTGCGCACCGACGCCGCCGTGACGGGGTACGAGAACACGCCGGGCGGCGCGCGCGTCACGCTCGCCGACGGCACGCGGCAGGAAGCCGGGCTCGTGGTCGCGGCCGACGGCCTCCACTCGGTGGCGCGCGAGCACTTCGTCGGCGACGACGTCGTGGACTCGCGCTACGTCGCCTACCGGGCGGCCGTGCCGCGCGAGGAGCTGCCGGGAAAGGCGCTCGCGCTCGACTCCGTGGTCGTCCACGTCGGGCCGCACTGCCACTTCGTGCAGTACCCGCTGCGCGGTGGCGAGATGCTCAACCAGGTCGCCGTCTTCGCCTCGCCCGGAGCCCTCGCCGGCGCTGAGGAGTTCGGCACGCCCGAGGAACTGGACGCCGCCTTCGCGGGGACGTGCGACGCCGTGCGCGACGGCATCCCGCTCATGTGGCGCGACCGCCGGTGGCCGATGCGCGACCGCGAGCCCGTCGAGACCTGGGTCCACGGCCGCGTCGCGCTCCTCGGCGACGCCGCGCACCCGCCGCTCCAGTACATGGCGCAGGGCGCGATCATGGCGATCGAGGACGGCTGGGTGCTCGGGCAGCACCTCGACCGGCTCCGCACCGCCGACGGCGCGCCCGACTGGGACGCCGCGCTCGTCGCGTACGAGGCGGTACGCGTCGAGCACTGCCGCCGTGTCCTCACCACCGCGCGCGCCTGGGGCGCGCTGTGGCACCTGGAAGGCACCGAGCGGCTGCGGCGCAACGCGATCCTGCGGGCCCGGGCGCACGACGACTGGTCCTTCACGGACTGGATCTACGGGCCCACCGCGCTGACCCCGGACGAGGAGGCGGCGATGTTCACGCCGATTCCGCTGGACTCCGCCGACCTCGCGAGGACGGAGCCGGAGGCGGCGGCACGCTGACCCGAGCCGCAGACGGCGACCGCACACCGTCCCCGCCTCCGGCGCGGGCCGCACGCGACCCTGTCCCGCACACGACCCGGCCCCGGACCGCCACACGACCCGGCCCCGGACCGCCACACGGTCCGGGGCCGGGTCGCGACACGCGGCCGTCCCGCTCAGCCCAGCAGCTCGACCTCCGCCACGCGCGGCGCCGCCGCGCCCGTCCCGCCGCCGTCCGGCACGATCCGGTAGTGCCGGTACGTCCCCGGGTGCGCGACCGAGAACACGCGCGTCTGCTGGTCGTACGCGAAGGACTCGCCCCCGCGCTTGTCCAGGTCCCGCCACGAGGTTCCGTCCGCCGAGCCCTGGAGCACCCAGCCGCTCGGTGCCTTGGCACGGTCCGCCGACGTGAGCGTGTACTGGACCGCCTTCACGGCCTCGCCCACGGGCAACTCGTCCTGCGTGAGCGGCCCTTCGGTCGCCGAGGTGTTGTCCGTGAGCGGACCCTGACCGTCGAGCAGCGTGTCACTGCGGGGCTTCGCGACCGCGTCGCCCTGCGTGAGCGAGCGCGGCCCCGCGTTCTTCCCGCTGCCCCACGACGAGGGCTTCGGGCCCATGACGAACTCCAGCGTGCCGCCCTTCGCGACGGCGTCGCTCGGGAGCGCGGTGGAGTCCCACTTCTTGCCGTTGAGCCGCACGCTCTGCACGTAGATGTTCTTCGTGCTGTTGCCGCGCGCGGTGACGGTGAACTTCTTGCCGTTCTCCAGGCGCAGGGTCGCCTTCGTGAAGAGCGGCGAGCCGATCGCGTACTCCTGGCCGCCCATCACGAGCGGGTAGAAGCCGAGCGCGGAGAAGAGGTACCAGGCCGACTGCTCGCCGTTGTCCTCGTCACCGTGGTAGCCCTGCCCGATCGAGCTGCCCGAGTAGAGACGCGAGAGGACCTCGCGGACCTTCTCCTGCGTCTTGTACGGCTGCCCGGCCGCGTCGTACATGTACGCGGCGTGGTGCGCGACCTGGTTGCTGTGCCCGTACTGGCCCATGCGGACGTCGCGCGCCTCGGTCATCTCGTGGATGACACCGCCGTACGAGCCCGTGAACTCGGCGGTCGCGGTCTCGGGGGTCGAGAAGTACGTGTCGAGCTTCTTCGCGAGCCCGTCACGCCCGCCGTAGAGGTTCGCGAGCCCGTGCGAGTCCTGCGGCGCGGTGAACGCGTACCCCCAGCCGTTCGTCTCGGTGTAGTCGTAACCCCACACGCGCGGGTCGTACTCGTCGGCCGGAAGACGCCAGGAGCCGTCGGCCTTGCGGCCCTGGAAGAAACCGGCGTCCTTGTCGAACATCTTCACGTAGTCCTGCGCCCGGTTGAGGAAGTACTCGGACTCCTCCTTGTAGCGCTTCTCGCCGGTCTTCTTGTACAGCGCCTCGCCCATGCGGCCGATGCCGTAGTCGTTGACGTAACCCTCCATCGCCCACGACATGCCCTCGCCCGTGTCGGTCGTGGTGTAGCCGAGGAACGGCGAGGTCTTCATGCCCTTGCGGCCCACGCCCGAGGACGGCGGCACGACGGTCGCGTTCTTGAGCGCCGCCTCGTAGGCCGCCTTCGCGTCGAAGTCGACGCCCTTCGTGTACGCGTCCGCGAAGGCCACGTCCGAGGACGTGCCCGTCATGAGGTCCGCGTAACCCGGCGAGGACCAGCGCGAGATCCAGCCGCCGTCCTTGTACTGCTGCACGAAGCCGTCGACGAGTTCCCCCGCCTTCTTCGGCGTCAGGAGCGAGTAGGCGGGCCAGGTCGTGCGGTACGTGTCCCAGAAGCCGTTGTTCACGTAGACCTTGCCGTCCACGATCTTGGCCCCGGTGTGCGTCGCCGTGTCGGGGCCGGGCATCTCGGAGAACGGGCTCGCGTACTGGTACGTCGGCTTGCTCCCGCTCCCGGTGTTCTCGAAGCCGGAGTTGGGATACAGGTAGAGCCGGTACAGGCTGGAGTAGAGGGTCGTGAGCTGGTCCTCGCTCGCGCCCTCGACCGTCACGGTGCGCATGATCTTCTCCCACTGCGCCCGCGCGTCCGCACGCACCGCGTCGTAGCTCTTGCGCGCCGGGATCTCCTGCTCCAGGTTCGCCTTCGCCTGGTCGACGCCGATGAGCGAGGTCGCCAGGCGCAGCGTCACGGTGCGGTCCCGCCCCGCGGCGAAGCGCAGGTAGCCCTTGACGCCCGAGGAGTCCCCGCCGGTGACCTTCTTGTCGAAGACCCCGTACACGAAGAGCCGCGTGGCCCCCGTCGAGAGCCCGCTCTTGACGTCGGAGTAGCCGGTGACGGTGCCGTGCTCCTTGTCGAGCGTGAGCCCGCCCTGCTCCGAGACGTTGTCGAAGATCACGGAGGCGTCGTCGCCGGGATACGTGAAGCGGAGCGCCGCCGCGTGGTCGGTCGGGGTGACCTGGGCCCGCAGGCCGTTCTCGTACGTCACGGAGTACTCGTACGGCTTCGCGGACTCGTTCTCGTGCCGGAAGGGCAGCGCGCGCTCGGTGCGCCCGGTCGGCGGGGTGCCCTTGGCGAGCGAGGGCATGACCTGGAAGGTCTGCCGGTCACCCATCCACGGGCTCGGCTCGTGGCTCGCCGAGATCGCCTGCATGGTCGGCAGGTTGTCGGAGTCGTTGGAGCGCGCGTAGTCGTACAGCCAGCTCGTGGAGCCCGCGTTCGTGACCGGGGTCCAGAAGTTGAAGCCGTGCGGGACGGCCGTCGCCGGGATGTTGTTGCCGCGCGAGAAGTCACCGCTGGAGTTGGTGCCGCGCGTCGTGAGCGCGTAGTCCGAGAGGTAGGGCTTCGGCCGCGGCGCGGCCTGCTCCTTGACGCTGATGTCGTCGACCCAGCCCCGGAAGGCGTGCGGCCCCTTCTGCGCGTCGTACCCGAGGAGGACGCGGTCGATCGTCTTGCCCGCCGCCACGCTCCCGATCCGCGCGCTGCGGTCGTTCCACTGGTTGACGTACAGCGCCTTCGAGGCGCCCTGCCCCTGCGGGCTGAGCCGGAAGCCGAGCTGGTCCACGGCGTTCAGGTCGCTCAGGTACGTACCGTCCGTGAAGGCCAGGTCGACCGCGACGTACGTCGCCGGGTAGTCGAGGTCCGTCTCGGGCAGGGAGGGGAAGATCTTGTACGAGAGCACCGAGTCCTTGCGGACCTTGACGTTCACGTCGAAGACCTTGTTGTACGCGTACCCGCGCCCCTTCGCCCGGTGCGTGCCCGAGTACCGCAGCGCGTGCGTCCCTGTGAAGCCCGCGCCCGCTTTCGCGGTCGGCGAGCCGCTCGGGCCGTGGTCGACGAGCGTGCTCATGTCCCTGGGCGGCTCGGGATCGCTCTCGCCCGTGGAGAGCTGCACCTCGGCGAGCTGGATCGCGTCCGGGCCGCCGTTGTTCGCCGTGACATCGAGCCGGTAGTGCGCGTACGCGGCGGGCGTGCCACCGATCTCGTACGTCTTCGACTGCGCCCGCTCGGTGAACTTCTCGCCCGCGCGCGTGTCGAGCGTCTTCCACTCCTTGCCGTCCGTGGAGCCCTGAAGGGTCCAGTCGCGGGGGTCGCGCTCGTCGTGGTCATTGGCCGAAACGAGTGCGTACCGCGTGACGGGCTGCGGGGCGTCGAGGTCGAACTCCGCCCAGCCCTCGGTGTCGAAAGCGAGCCACTTCGTGCCGGGCAGGCCGTCCACGAGGTTCGCGGCCACCTCCCCGCCCGCCGTGTTCTCGCCGCTCGCCCGCACGGCCGTCACGTGGTCGGTGACGTTCCCCGGGATTCCGGAGCTGTAGGCGCCGTCGACGCCGGAGCGGCGCGGCGTGCCCGAGGCGTCGGTATCGGCGGTGCTGAGCCAGTCGGGCGCGTGCTCGCCGTCCTCGAAGGAGGAGGTGAAAGCGGTCTGCGGGCCGTGCGCGGCCTCGCGCGGCGCGGCGATCGCGCCCTGCGCCGTCCCCACGAGCAGCAGAGCGGCAGCCCCGAGGACCAGCCCGCCCGACCTGCGGCGGTGCGAAGGGGGTCTGCCCCCTCGGAGCGTCCTGGCCAAGGACCCGTGCGGCATCGGATCGTCCTCCCCGGCTCCGGGACACGGCCCGGAACCCACCTATGACAACGTTGTCAGGACCCTGTGCGGGGTCCGGCCCACCAGTAGGTCCCTGAGGGGGCCCAGGAATCAAGAGGCTGTACGGGCGGAAGTGAAGCTTGGCGTGAAAGCGACGGTGGAGGCGCCCGGGACACGGGGGCGGCGAGGGCGCCGCACGGGGGTGCGGGCGGGCCGGAACCCGCGTGCGGGACCCCGGGCTCGCGCGCGCCGGGCTCGCGCCCTTCGCGGTCCGGGACCTCCCGGCGGATGCGGCCCGAGGTGTGCGGGTGCACGGTGGAGGGAGGTGCCGCGAGGGGCGGCCGTGTCCTGTGTGCACGGGCGCCGCGCGGGCACCCGAGCGCACGACAACCGCACGCGAGCGGCCCCCGACGGCGGGCCACGGGACGCGAGGAGCCGGACGAGTCTTTCGGCGAGGCGCCCCGCCCACCCCGTACGACCGTCGCCGTTGGCCGGAATCAGGTGATCACGAGATGAAGGCACTCGTCTACGAAGGCCCCCGGCAGGTGGCGGTGGAGGACGTACCCGACGCCCGCATCGAACGCCCCACCGACGTGCTGGTCCGCGTCACGTCCACCAATATCTGCGGCTCCGACCTCCACATGTACGAGGGCCGCACGACGATGGAGCAGGGCCGCATCCTCGGCCACGAGAACCTCGGCGTCGTCGTCGAGACCGGCGACGGGGTGTACGGCGTGCACGTCGGCGACCGCGTCTGCCTGCCCTTCAACATCGGCTGCGGCTTCTGCGAGAACTGCGAGCGCGGCTACACGGGCTTCTGCCTCTCCGTCGACTCCGACACACCCGGCGGCGCCTACGGCTTCGCGGCGATGGGCGACTACGCGGGCGGCCAGGCGGAGTACCTGCGCGTCCCGTGGGGCGACTTCAACTGCCTCGTGCTGCCCGAGGACGCCGCCGAGAAGGAGAACGACTACGTGATGCTGGCGGACATCTTCCCGACCGGCTACCACGCCACCGAACTCGCGGGCGTCTCGCCCGGTGAGTCCGTCGTCGTCTACGGCGCGGGCCCCGTCGGCATCATGGCCGCCTATTCGGCCGTCCTGCGCGGCGCGAGCCAGGTCCTCGTCGTCGACCGCCACCCCGACCGGCTGCGGCTCGCCGAGGCCGCCGGAGCGATCCCCGTCGACGACAGCGAGGGGGAGCACATCGAGGAGATCCTGGAGCGCACCGGCGGCGGCGCCGACCGGGGCTGCGAGTGCGTCGGCTACCAGGCGCACGACCCGCAGGGCCACGAGAAGCCCGAGTCCACGATGAACGACCTCGTCGCCTCGGTACGGGCCACGGGCGGCATCGGCGTCGTCGGCGTCTTCCTGCCCCAGGACGACGGCGCCCCCACGGACCTCACCCGCGAGGGCAAGCTGCCGTTCGACTTCGGGCAGTTCTGGTTCAAGGGCCAGAGCGTCCGTACGGGCCAGGCCAACGTCAAGGCGTACAACAGGCAGCTCGCCCAGCTCATCCACCACGACCGCGCCCACCCCTCCTTCCTCGTCTCGCACGAACTCCCCCTCGCCGACGCCCCGCAGGCGTACCGCAACTTCGACGACCGCGAGGCGGGCTGGACGAAGGTGATCCTCAAGCCCTGAGCGGGGTACCCGAGACGCACGAACCGAGAGAGGTGAGCACCATGCCGGCAGGTTCCGACCGCAAACGCGAGCGCCAGTACGAGCACATCAAGGAGAGCGAGGAGCGGCGGGGCGCCTCCGAGGGCAGGGCCGAGGAGATCGCGGCCAGGACCGTGAACAAGGAGCGGGCCCGCTCCGGCGAGTCCCGTTCCGCGAGCAAGGTCTCCACGCGCGACCCGAAGTCGAGCTACGAGCGCGGTGGGCAGCGCTCGCACAGCGGCGCCGAGGGCCCCACGCGCGACCAGCTCTACGAAGAGGCCAAGAAGAAGAACGTGCACGGGCGTTCCGCGATGAACAAGCAGGAACTGCGCAAGGCCGTCGGCCGCTGAGCCCGCCCGAGGAGAGAGGAGCGTCATGGCGGAGAACACGCCCGACCTGAGCGGGCACAAGGTACTCGCCGTCGTCACGAACTACGGAGTCGAACAGGACGAACTCGTCGTCCCCGTGGAGCACTTGCGGGACGCGGGGGCGGACGTGACCGTCGCCGCCGCGGACGACGGGCCGGTCAGGACCCTCGTCGGCGACAAGGACCCCGGCAGGACCGTCCGGCCGACGGCGAAGCTCGCCGACGTCGACCCGGGGCAGTACGCGCTGCTCCTCGTCCCCGGCGGGACCCTCAACGCCGACTCCCTGCGCCTGGACGAGGACGCCCTGCGCATCGCCGGGGACTTCACCTCCGGCGGCCGCCCCGTCGCCGCGATCTGCCACGGCCCGTGGCTCCTCGTCGAGACCGGCGCGGTCAGGGGCAAGACCCTCACCTCGTACCCCTCGCTGCGGACCGACATCCGCAACGCGGGCGCGGCCGAGTGGGCCGACAAGGAGGCCGTCCGCTGCGACGCGGAGGGCTTCACGCTCATCACCTCGCGCAACCCCGGCGACCTGGACGCCTTCCTGCGCGAGATCGACGCGGTGCTGGCGGCGGCCTGACACCCGGAACGTCGGGGGCGTCCGGCGGGCGTTCGGCCCGGGGACGCCCCGCCGACTGCCGTGATGAGGGGACGGCCGCGATGAGGGGACGGCCGCGAGGGGCGACCGTCACGAGGGGGCGACCGTCACGATGAGGCGACCGGCTACCCCAGCCACTCCGCGAGAACGCCGTCGCGGTCGGCCCCGAGGCCGGGCGAAGGAGCCGCCTCGGTCGTCGGTGCCTCCGTGCCGAAGCGGACGGGCTGACGCAGGTACGGAGTGGGGCCCAGGACCGGGTGCGTGAAGGTGCCGAGGACGCCCCGTTCGCGTATCTGCTCGCTCCGCAGGGCCTCTTCGAGGTCCCACAGCGGGGCGCAGGGGACCCCTGCCGCGCGGGCCTCGGCGAGTGCCGTCCCTGTCGTTCGCGCGCGGGACCACTTCTCGGTGATCTCCTGGAGCGCGGCGAGATTGTCGGTGCGGGACGTGTCGTCCGCGAAGCGCGGGTCGGCGGGGAGGCCGGGGCGGCCCACGAGCGCGGCGAAGCGCGCGAAGACGCCGTCGCTCGCGACCGCGAGCGCGATGCTGCCGTCCGCCGTGGGATACGTGTCGAACGGCGAGGACACCGGGTGCCGGTTCCCGACGCGCCCCGGAAGCGCCCCGGTGGCGCTGAGCAGGCTCAGCGAGGTGACCTGGAGGGCGACGAGCGCGTCGAACATGGCGACATCCACGTACCGCCCCCGGCCCGTGCGCTCGCGCGCGAAGAGCGCCGAGCCGATCGCCCACGAGGCGAAGATCCCCGCCACGAGGTCACCCAGGGACTCGCCGACGCGCGTGGGACCGCCCTCGGGCGTGCCCGTGCCCGCCATGAGCCCGGACATCGCCTGCACGACGAGGTCGTACGCGGGCGCCTCGCGCAGCGGCCCGCTCTGCCCGAACCCCGAGATGCTCGCGTAGACGAGCCGCGGATCGCGGGTCCGCAGCGTCTCCTGGTCCACGCCGAGCCGCGCGGCGACCCCGGGCCTGAAGTTCTCCACGACCACGTCGGCCCGCGCGGCGAGCCGCAGCAGGAGCGCGTGGTCGGCCGGGTCCTTCAGGTCCAGGGCCAGACTGCGCTTGCCCCGGTTGAGCTGTGCGAAGTACACGCTCTCGCCCTCCTTGAAGGGGCCCAGGTGCCGTGCGTCGTCGCCGTGCGGAGGCTCGATCTTGACGACGTCCGCGCCGAGGTCGGCGAGCAGCGCCGTGCAGTACGGACCGGCGAGGACCCGGCTCAGGTCGAGGACCCGCAGGCCCTGGTAGGGGAGGTCGTCACGGGGCGGCGGCGTCATCGGGTGCCTTTCCTGCGGGGGCGGGGGAGGCCGTGCGGGGGCCTCGGGGTGGTGACGCTAGGCCGGACGCGCACCCTCGCGCGAGGTGCGTGTGCACAAGGAACCGGGCGGGTGCTGTGCGGGCGCACCTTGGCCGCCGGGCGTCGTTCGGCGCCCAATGGAGCGGTCGGCGGGGCCTGTTCCCGCCGCCCCCGCCCGACGCGCACCGCCCGTACCACCGAGGAGCACCGCACATGGCGCACACCGCATCCCAGGACCCCGCCGTCGAGGCGCCGACCTACGAACTCTCCGCGCTGCACCAGGAGTTCCGGGCGGCCGCGCGCGAACTCGCGCGCAAGGAGCTGGCCCCGCGCTCGGCCGAGGTCGACGAGCGCGGCGGTTTCCCGCACGACACGTACTCTGTCCTGACCGCCGCCGGGCTGCACGCCCCCGGTATCCCCGAGGAGTACGGCGGCGACGGCGTCGACGCGCTCGCCGCCGCGCTCGCCGTCGAGGAGGTGGCCCGCGCCTGCGCCTCCTCGTCGACGATCCTCACCTCGAACAAGCTCGGCGTCACGCCCCTTCTCCTGCACGGCACCGAGGAGCAGAAGCGCCGCTACCTGCCCGAGGTCGCCGCGGGCGAGGCACTCATGGCGTACGCGATCAGCGAGCGCGAGGCGGGCAGCGACGTCGGCGCGATGCGCTGCCGGGCCACCGAGGACGGCGGCGGCTGGGTGCTCGACGGCGTCAAGACGTGGATCACGTCGGCGGGCGTCGCGCGCTACCTGATCGTCTTCGCGGTCACGGACCCGGGCGCGGGCTCGCGCTCCGTCTCGGCCTTCGTCGTGCACGCCGACGACCCGGGCATCACCTACGGGGAACCCGAGCGCAAGATGGGCCTCAAGGGCTCGGTGACGCGCGAGGTCTACTTCGACGGGACCCGCGTCCCCGCCGACCGCCTCCTCGGCGCACGCGGCCGGGGCATGCGCGTCGCGCTCGGCACGCTCGACCACACGCGCGTATCGATCGGCGCCCAGGCCCTCGGCATCGCGCAGGGCGCGCTCGACTGCGCCGTCGACTACGTCAAGGAACGGCGGCAGTTCGGGCAGGCGATCGCGGACTTCCAGGGCGTGCGCTTCATGCTCGCGGACATGGCCATGCGGGTCGAGTCCGCCCGCCAGATGGTGTACGCGGCCGCCGCGCGCTCCGCGAGCCGTGCCCCCGACCTCACCTACTTCGGCGCCGCGGCCAAGTGCCTCGCCTCCGACACCGCCATGTCCGTCACGACGGACGCGGTCCAGCTCCTCGGCGGCTACGGCTACACGCGCGACTTCCCCGCCGAGCGCATGATGCGTGACGCGAAGATCACCCAGATCTACGAGGGCACGAACCAGATCCAGCGGGTCGTCGTCGCGCGCCACCTGCTCGGCGACTAGACCGTGCCGTACGAGGGTTCAGTCCGCGCCCTCACCGCCCGCCTCGCGCGCGTGGAGCGCGAGCCACAGCTCCATGCGGTCGTCGAGCCGGTCGAGCGAGCGCCCGGTCAGCTCCTCGACGCGGCGCAGGCGGTGGCGCAGGCTGTTGCGGTGCAGGGTCAGTGCCTCGGCCGTGGCCGCGGGGCGGGCGTCGTGGGCGAGGTACGTGCGCAGGGTGCGCAGGAGTTCCCCGCCGTGCTCGGCGTCGTACCGCAGGAGCGGTGCGAGCACCGAGTCGCCCAGTTCGCGCAGCGGCAGGTCGAGGTTGCCGAGGAGCAGTCCCGTCAGGCTCAGCGGCGCCGCCGTGCGCACCCCGGCCCCCGTGCTCCCCGCCTGCCGGGCCTCGAACCAGCCGAGCCTGAGCCCCGCGACCCCGGAACGCAGGGCACCGACCCCGACCCGTACCCCGGGACCCGCCGCGCGCAGCCGTTCCAGGACGATGTGCGCGGTGGCGTCGGCGTCGACGCCCTCGGGCACGAACACGGCGACGCTGTCCTCGACGAGCGCGGTGGGCAGTACGTCGCCGCCCCGGTCCAGGAGCGGGCCGAGCGTCCACGGCAGCGCGCGCAGCCGCGCGGGTCCCGCGGGGACGCGCGCGAGCACGACGGCGTGCGGGGCCGCCGGGTCGATGCCGTGCGCGGCGAGGCGGCGCCGGGCCTCGGCGTCGGGCACCGCGCGGTGCACGACGTCCTCCACGACCTGCCCGAGCAGCTCGCGGCGCCCCGTGAGCACGGCCTGCCGCCTGGCCACTTCGAGACCGAGGACGGAGGCGGCGAAGGAGAGCAGGTCCTGCCTCGCCGTGGCCCGCTCGGTCGCGAGCCGTGCCACGGGGGCCCCGTCGACCATGATGGGCGTGCCGGGCGTGCCGGGCGTGCCGGGCGTGCCGGGCGTGCCGGGCGTCGCGGGCGGCGGGGCTTCGGGCACCGCCGGGTGCCGCGCGAGGAGCCTCCCGTCGGGTGCCGTCACCGAGACGGCGCCCGCGTCCAGGTGGCCGTGCAGCCGCCGCAGCAGACCCGGCAGGCCGCGCCCGGAGAGCAGCTCGCGCAGCAGGGCGTCCTGCACGTCGGCTGTGCGGCGCACCTGCGCGTACCGCTCGGCGAAGACGCGGTCGGCGACCCAGCGGCTGATCTGCACGAACGGCACCTCGACGGGGGAGCCGAAGAGCGCGAGCCCCGCCCGTTCGGCCCGCTCGACCACGTACCCGGGCACCTCCTGGTGCACGAGCCCGGTGCCGAAGCCGAGACCCGCGACGGGCAGCGCGGCGAGCCGGCGCAGCAGTGCGTCCCACTCGCGCCGCGAGCGCTCCAGCATCCCGGTCGTGAGCATCAGCTCGCCTGCCCGCAGGAACGGCAGCGGATCGGGCAGCTCGGTGGTCGCCACCCAGCTGATCGGGCGGGGGCCCGCGTGGCAGTGCGAGGTGAGCGGGCGCAGGCGCAGGGCGGGCTCCGCGAGAAGGTCGTTGAGCAGGGCGGACACGTCGTACATGGTGACCGATCCGGCCCCGCGCCCGCGAGCTGCGGGGGTACGTACCGAAATGCCCGAGTGCGTAGCGCGGGGTTTTCGGCGCGGAAACGGCCGGAGTATTGACATCCATTCAACAGTCCATAGCCTGAATGGAAATATTTATTCAACGTGGGGGCCTCTTCGCGGGCTCCCTTTCGCCGTACGCCCCCAGCCGACCGGCCACCGCCTCTCGCCGACCGTCACCAGGAGCCCGCTCATGTCAGCTCCCCGTTCCACCGGCACCACCCCGCCCCCCGCCGCCGCCCCCGCCCCCGGCGGACTCGTCGAGCGCCGTTCCATCGAGGCCGTCCCCGACGCGGAGCGGCACGGCCGCCCCTTCAGCCAGTTCACGCTGTGGTTCGGCGCCAACCTCCAGATCACCGCCGTGGTGACGGGCGCGCTCGCCGTCGTCCTCGGCGCCGACGCCTTCTGGTCGCTCATCGCCCTGCTGCTCGGCAACCTGCTCGGCGGCGCCGTCATGGCCCTGCACTCCGCGCAGGGACCGCGCCTCGGCCTGCCGCAGATGATCTCCAGCCGCGCCCAGTTCGGCGTGTACGGCGCGATCGTCCCCCTCGTGTGCGTCGTCGTGATGTACGTCGGCTTCTTCGCCAGCGGCACCGTCCTCGCCGGGCAGGCGGTGGGCCACCTCACCCACCTCGGCGACGTCACGGGCATCGTCGTCTTCGCGCTCGCCACCGCGCTCACCGCCGTCATCGGCTACCGCGTCATCCACCGGCTCGGCCGCGTCGCGAGCGTCGTCGGCGCGCTCGCCTTCCTCTACCTCGGTATCCGCCTCCTCCAGCGCGCCTCGCTCGGAGACCTCCTCGGGGACCACTCCTTCCACCTCCCCGCCTTCCTCCTCGCGATCTCGCTCTCCGCCTCCTGGCAACTCGCTTTCGGCCCCTACGTCGCCGACTACTCGCGCTACCTGCCGCGCGACACCTCCCCGCGCGCCACCTTCTGGTGCACGCTCGGCGGCACGGTGCTCGGTTCGCAGTGGTCGATGGCCTTCGGCGCGCTCGCGGCCGCCGCGTCGGCCGGGGCCATCGCGGGCGACGAGGTCGGCTACGTGGTCGGGCTCGGCGGCACGGGGATCATCGCCTCCGTCCTCTACTTCGTGATCGCGCTCGGCAAACTCACCATCAACGTGCTCAACACGTACGGCGGTTTCATGTCGGTCCTCACCGGCGTGACCGGCTTCCGCGCCCAGCGCACGCTGAGCCAGCGGGGCCGTGCCGGATACGTCCTCGCGATCATGCTCGCCGGGACGGTCGTCGCGCTCCTCGGGCGCGGCAACTTCCTCGACTCGTTCTCGACGTTCCTGCTCTTCCTGCTGATCTTCTTCACGCCGTGGAGCGCGATCAACCTCGTCGACTACTACGTCATCGCCAGGGAGCGGTACGACCTCCCGGCCCTCTCCGACCCCAACGGCCGCTACGGCGGCTGGCGCTGGCGCGCGATCCTCACCTACGTCATCGGCATCCTCATCCAGCTCCCCTTCATCTCCACCGAGTTCTCCACAGGCCCCCTCGTGGAGCCGCTCGGCGGCGCCGACATCTCCTGGATCATCGGCCTGGTCATCCCGGCAGCGCTCTACGCGGTCCTGGCCAGGGGCGACCGCGCGGCCCGCGTCCCCGAGCGGATGATCTGGGGCACGCCCGACACCCCCGAACAGCCCGTGCCCGCGGCGGAGAAGGACGAGGGAGCCGCGCTCACCGGCTGAGCCGGGAGCGGACCCCGCGAGGTGAGCGAGTACACGCCCACCTCGCGGGCCGTGGTCACCGCTCGGGCAACTCGTGGCGCACGAGGGCCGGCAACCCGCCGCGGAGGTACGTGGCCGAGGCGAGGAGCAGCGCCGAGGCGACCAGGACGGCGCTCACCCACAGGGGGCCGCGCGGGCCGGCCGCCGTCGCGAGCGCGGGGCCGGACAGGAGCGGGCCGAGCGCCGCGCCGGCGTTGAGCGCCGTCGTCGCGCAGGCCCCGGCCAGCGCCGGTGCGCCCTGCGCCTCGTACAGGACCCGCGTGGCCAGCGTGCTGCCGAGGGCGAACGACAACGCGCCGAGGACGCAGACCAGCGGGAGCAGTGCGGCCGGTGCCCCCGCCCCGAGGGCGAGCGCGGGCCAGCCCGCGAGCAGCGCCGGGCCCGTGACCGCCACGACGAGTCCCGGACGCCGGTCCGCGAAACGGCCCGCGAGCGCGACCCCCGCGAACGACCCCGCCCCGAAGAGCATCAGGACCGCGGGGACCCAGCGCTCCCCGAGCCCCGCGGGACCCGTCACGACGGGCGCGAGGTAGGTGAAGCTCGCGAAGGTCGCCGCGTTGACCAGCGCGCCGACCAGCATCGTCACAAGCAGCGGCCCCCCGCGGAGCGCCACCGCCTCGGCACGGAGCCCCGGTCCGTTCGCTGTGCCGCGCCCTGTGGGCACCCCCTTGAACACACCGAGCGCGGCCGGCACGCACAGCGCGGCGAGCACCCAGAACACCGCCCGCCACCCGTACAGCGCACCGAGCACCGCGCCGCCGGGCACCCCGGCGACCGTGGCCACCGTCGTCCCCGCGAGCAGCACGGCGAGCGCGCGCCCCGTACGGTCCGGTGGCACGAGTGCGGCCGCCGTGGGCAGCGCGAGCGCGAGGAAACCGGCGTTCGCGAGCGCCGCGACCACGCGCGTACCGCACAGGACGGCGAAGCTCGTCGTGAGGGCGCCCACCGCGTGCGCGGCGCCGAACACGAGGACCGACGCGAGGAGACAGGCGCGCCGCGGCCAGGCGTGGGCGAGCGCGGCGACGAGCGGGGCGCCGACGATCATGCCGACGGCGAAGGCCGGTGTGAGCAGGCCCGCCGTCCCGACCGTGACACCGAGATCCGGTGCGAGGCCGGGCAGCAGGCCGGAGAGCATGAACTCCGAAGTGCACATGGCGAAGACGGCCAGGGCGAGGAGGTACAGGGCGAAGGGCATCGAGCGGCTCCGGGGGAGTGGCGAGGTACGAGAGGGCGTCTCGTCATCGCCGTCGGTCCCCGGAGCGGCGGAAGCGGCGGCTCAGCGGCTCACCGGGCCGGCGGTGCGGAAGCACGGCGGCACGACGGCGCGGAAGCGCACGGCACGGTGGTGCGGAAGCTCAGTGGCGCAGGGGGCTGACGGCGTGACCGAAAGCCCCCGGCCTGTCCGACTCGGGACTCGACATGCCGCGCACGATACCCCGGCGCCGCCGCGCGGACACGGGATTTCCGGCGGCACGGCCGCCCGGCCTCGTTCCGCCCGAACCGCCTAGGCTCGGCCCGACCGGCACGGCCGACAGGGACGGAGAGCGCACGTGGTGAACGGGACGCGGCAGGAGAGCGACGGCGGCGAGGGGCGGGAGCCGCGCGTGCTCGTGGTGCGCAACTTCGACGGGGACGGGGCCGGGAACTGGGGGACGTGGCTCGCGGAGCGCGGGGTGCGGCTCGACGCCGTACGGGCCTGGGAGGGCGAACCCCTGCCCGAACGGCTCGCGCACGACGGGCTGCTCGTCCTCGGCGGCGCCTACCTCCCCGACGACGACACCCGCGCCCCGTGGCTCGCGGCGACCCGCGCGCTCGCCCGACAGGCGCTCGACACAGGCGTCCCCTACTTCGGCATCTGCCTCGGCGGGCAACTCCTCGCGCACGTCGCCGGGGGAGAGGTGCGCGGGGAGCACGGGACCCCCGAGTTCGGCAGCGTCCGGCTCACGCTGCGCCCCGAGGCCGCCGACGACCCGCTCTTCCACGGGCTGCCCCCGCACCCGCCCGCGATCGAGAACCACGTCGACGCCATCACCGCGCTCCCGCCCGGCGCGCACTGGCTCCTGAGCAGCCGCGACTGCCCCTACCAGGGCTTCCGCCTCGGCACCGCCGCCTGGGGCGTCCAGTTCCACCCCGAGGCCCGCGCCGCGCGCATCGCCCGGTGGAACCCCGAACGCCTCGCCCGCCACGGCGCCCCCGACCCCGCGCGCCTCCACGCCCACGCCCAGCGCGAGGCCCCCGAGGCGGAGGCCGCCTGGCGCACCGTCGCCCACCGCTTCGCGGCGCTGGTCAGGGACCGCGGGGGCGCGGTCGTGGGGTGAACGGGGCCGGGCGAGCGGCACGCACGGGCCCGCTCGCCCCACCTCGTACCTCCTCCGCTCACGCCACCCCGTACGCCTCCGCGAGGGCCTCCTTGAACGCCGGGCGCCCCGCGAGGCCGCGCGCCCACGCGGTGAGCACCTCGCGCCCGGAGTGCCTCGCGAGTGCCTCGTGCGGTGTGCCGCCCGTCTCCGGCAGCGCGCAGAGCGCGACGAGCGCCGACCACGCGTCGACATCCGCCGCCGTCAGGCGTTCGCCGCACACGTACGGGTCGCGCCGCAAACGCGCCGCGACGGCGTCGAGCGGCCCCGTACCCGGGACCGCGCCCGTGAAGTCCCACTCCGCTTCGAGCCGGTCCGTCTCGGCGGCGAGCGCGGCCGGACGCAGCGCGCACGCCCCGCACTCGGCCGTCTCCGCGGGCCCGAAGCGGCCGTGCAGATCGCGCAGGATGTCGGGCGTGTGGTTGCTGACGACGCGCCCGGTCCAGCGGTCGCACAGGGCGGGCACGGTGAGCGGTCCCGCGTAGTGCCTGCGCGTCGCCTCGTAGGCGCAGCGCAGGTTCTCGTACGCGGGTGTGCCCGGCCCTTCGAGCGGGACGACCGCGAGGGTCTCACCGAGACCGAGCAGCCGCACCGTCACGGCGACGCGCAGCGCGTCCGCGCGCCGGGGTGTCAGGTACAGGGCGTACCGGTGCGGGGCCGGGTAGAAGCCGTGGCCGCCCGCGACGCCGATGCGCTGCCGCTCGACGGGCTCGACCGCCTCGCGCACACGCGGCAGGCCACTGCCGCGCCGGGCGGGCGCGGGGGTACAGAGAGGGAGGGCGGGCGAGGAGGGGGCAAGGGTTCCGGACATGGTTCTCCCAGGTGACGAGGGGGGAGGAAGACACGGCACAGGGGGCGCACGGGGCGCCGGGGGTGGTGACGGGGGCGGGGGTCCGTCAGCGGGCGGGACGGCCCGTCGCCCCGCACACGCGCAGCAGGTCGATGTGGAGCCTGCGGGTGAGGGTGCGGCGCCGGGGGCGTACGGGCGCGGGGAAGCGGTCGGCGCGGCGCCGGGCCAGAACTCCGGACATGACACCCACCCCTCCCGGCCACCCCACGGGGGCCGCGCTTGTCCCGCCGCCGTGGCGGGACCAGGTCGTCACCCGGGGCACCCCATCGCGGTCGAAGGGTTGCCTGTCAGCGGGCCGGGGCCGATGAACCACGCGCGGAACACTCCGCGCGGGCGCTGACGATCGTGACCGTCCCCCTCAGTGTCACGGCGCCACGACGGACCGTCAAGACGGTGTCCACGCGGTGGCCGCCCACCGCGGCCACGCGCGCGTACGGGGCGGGACGTGCGCGGCGGCGCGCGTGTCCCGTGGGGAGGCGCCCGCGCTCAGCGCAGCGCGGCCTCGACCGTCACCTCGACCGCGAGCGCGCGGGAGATGGCGCAGGTGCGGCCCGCGCGCGCCGCGTACTCCTGGAACTCCGCATCGGAGAGCCCGGGGATCTCCGCGTCCACGGTGATGCGCACGCCGAGGACGCGCGGGCTGACGACCTCGGTGCCCAGGTCCACGTCCACACGGGTGCGGAAGGAGCCGGCGGGCTTGCCGCGCTTGTCCAGGATGTTGGCGAGGGCGTGGTTGTAGCAGCCCGCGTGCCCCGCGGCGAGCAGCTCCTCGGGGCTCGCGCCCGGCGCGCCCTCGAAGCGGCTCGCGAAGGTGTACGGCGCCTCGCGCACCACCCCCGACCCCGCCGAGAGCGAACCGCTGCCCTCGTGGAAGGTCCCGCTCCACACCGACGAGCCCGTCGCCCGCATGCCCCGCTCCTTCGCGCTCGTGCCTCCCCCGGTCCCACGCTGGGCGGGCCCGCGGCGGCCCGCACGCTGGTGCCGGGCGGCCCGGTAGCGCCCCCGCACCGCCTCGGTCCGCGTTCACTCCCCGGCGGCCGCGAACTCCCGTGCCAGCAGCGCGTACACGAACTCGCTGCCCCATTCCCCCTCCCGCACGTCGTTCTCCACCAAGTGGGCCTCGCGGCGCATGCCGAGGCGTGCGCAGACGCGGACGGACGCGGTGTTCTCCGTGTCGACGCGGGCGTGGACGCGGTGGGCGCCCAGGGTGGTGAAGGCGAGCCCCGCGAGGGCGCGGGCGGCCTCGGTCGCGTAGCCGTGGCCCGCCGCTGCCGGGTGGAGCGTCCAGCCGATCTCCGCCTGACGGGCGCGCGTGTCGCGCAGGTTGAGGCTCACCTCGCCCGCGAGCGCGGGCACACCGGGCGCCGGGCGTGTGGGGCACACCGCGAGGAGGACGCGGTCGCCGTCGTTCTCCCACGCGGGCGGCACCGCGATCGTCGCCTCGCACTCGGCGCGGGTGCGGGGCGGGCGGTACAGGTAGCGCGCCACTTCCGGGAGGCGCTGGTAGGCGTGCACCGCGTCGGTGTCCTCCGGCGCGAAGGGGCGCAGCGTCAGGCGCGGGGTGCGCAGCGGGAGGGAGGCGAGGAGGTCCACGGGGCGGCTCCGGGGGCGGGCGAGGGGCGGGCGAACCCGGCCGATCCTCGGGGCCGGGGCGGCCCGGGGGCAAGCGGAATTCCGCACGAGCCGCCCCGTACGCCGCCCTCGCCGACTCACAGAAAATCATGCAAGCGCGCTTGCTTGTTTCCTGGTGCGCTGTGATGCTGCACTCTGCGAGGCCCCACGTCTCCCGAACCCCGGTGAGGAGTAACCGCGTTGACCCCCTCCGCCCCACCCGGCCCGCTCCGCGTCGGCAACGCGTCCGGCTTCTACGGGGACCGCTTCTCGGCCGTGCGCGAGATGCTCACCGGCGGCCCGCTCGACGTGCTCACCGGGGACTACCTCGCCGAGCTGACGATGCTCATCCTCGGCCGCGACCGCCTCAAGGACCCCGCCGCCGGGTACGCCCGCACCTTCCCGCGCCAGCTCGCCGAGTGCCTCCACCTCCTCGCCGAGCGCGGTGTCCGCGTCGTCACCAACGCGGGCGGCCTCAACCCCGCGGGACTCGCCGAGGCACTGCGGCGGCTCGTGCGCCGCGAAGGGCTCGCCATTCCCGTCGCGTACGTGACCGGGGACGACCTCCTCGCGCACCCGGAGGCGGCGGGCCGCGAATCCTGGGGCGAGGGCGTGCTCACGGCCAACGCCTACCTCGGCGGCCGAGGCATCACCGCGTGCCTCCGTGCCGGCGCCCAGCTCATCGTCACCGGGCGCGTCACCGACGCGGCCCTCGTCAGCGGCGCCGCAGCGGCGCACTTCGGCTGGGACCCCGCGGACCACGACCGCCTCGCGGGCGCCGTCGTCGCCGGCCACCTCCTGGAGTGCGGCGCGCAGGTCACCGGCGGCAACTACAGCGACTTCACCGCCCACGACGTGCGCCGCCCCGGCTTCCCGCTCGCCGAGATCGCCGCCGACGGCAGCGCGGTCCTCACCAAGCACCCCGGCACAGGCGGCGCCGTCACGCGGGGCACCGTCACCGCCCAGCTCCTCTACGAGACCGGGCCCGCGCGCTACCTCGGCCCCGACGTCGTGGCCCGCCTCGACACCGTACGGATCGCCCAGGAGGGCCCCGATCGCGTCCGTGTGCACGGCGTACGGGGCGAGGCGCCGCCGCCCACGCTCAAGGTGGGGCTCAGCCGCCTCGGCGGCCACCGGGGCGAGATCGTCTTCGTGCTGACCGGGCTCGACATCCCCGCGAAGGCCGCGCTCGTCCGCGCCCAGCTCACCGAAGCCCTCGCCGAGCGCCCGCCCGCCCGCGCCGACTGGGAACTCGTCCGCACCGACCACCCCGACGCCGCCACCGAGGAGACCGCGAGCGCCCTGCTCCGCCTCGTCGTGCGCGACCCCGACCCCGAGGCCGTGGGGCGCAGGATCGGCGCGGCCGCCGTCGAACTCGGCCTCGCCGGGTACCCCGGCTTCCACCTCACCGCACCCCCCGGAAAGCCGTCCCCGTACGGCGTGTTCAGCGCGGCGGCCGTCCCGCAGACCGCCGTGCGCCACACCGCGCACCTGCCCGACGGCACCACGCGCGACATCCCGCCGCCCCCGCTCACCGCCCTACCCCCGGCCGCCCCGCCCGCCGTCACGCTGCCCCCGGCGCCCGCGCCCGGGCCGGTGCGCCGGGTCCCGCTCGGGTACGTCGCGGGGGCGCGCAGCGGCGACAAGGGAGGCGACGCCAACCTCGGCGTATGGGCGCGCGAACCCGCCGCATGGCCCTGGCTCGTCCACCACCTCACCCCCGAGCGCCTGCGCGCCCTCCTGCCCGAGACCGCGCCGCTCACCGTCACCCGGCACGTCCTGCCCCACCTGCACGCCGTCAACTTCGTGATCGAGGGCCTGCTCGGCGAGGGCGCGGCGGCACGCGAGCGCTTCGACCCGCAGGCCAAGGCGCTGGGGGAGTGGCTGCGCGCCCGCCACGTGGACGTACCGGAAGCGCTGCTCGGGGCCGGGGCGCGGCCGCCGCGCGGGTCCGTACGGGAGGAGCCGGGCGACACGCCGGGACCCGTACCGCCGTCGCAGACCGCGCCAGGGCCCGTACCTCAGCCGGAAGCCGACCCCGGCCCCGTAGCCGCGCCGGACGACGCCCCGCCGCAAGGCCCCGTACCCGCGTCCCCCGAGGAGACCCGCGCGTGACCCTCCTGCCCAGCCTCGTCGACCCCGCCGCACCCGCCCACCTCGCGCGCCGCGCCGCCCAGCTCGACAAGCTCGCCGCGCTCGACGCGGAGCACGCCAAGGCCCTCGCGGGCGGCGGCGAGAAGTACGTGACACGGCACCACCAGCGCGGGAAACTCCTGGCCCGCGAGCGTGTCGAACTCCTCCTCGACCGCGACACGCCGTTCCTCGAACTGTCCCCGCTCGCCGGCTGGGGCAGTGACTGGACCGTGGGCGCCTCGCTCGTCACGGGCATCGGCACCGTCAGCGGCGTCGAGTGCGTCGTCACCGCCAACGACCCGACCGTGCGCGGCGGCGCGAGCAACCCGTGGACGCTCCGCAAAGCCCTGCGTGCCCACGAGATCGCCCGCGCCAACCGGCTGCCCGTCATCAGCCTCGTCGAGTCCGGCGGCGCCGATCTGCCCTCGCAGAAGGAGATCTTCATCCCGGGCGGCGCGCTCTTCCGCGACCTCACGCGCCTGTCCGCCGAGGGCATCCCCACCGTCGCGGTCGTCTTCGGCAACTCGACGGCGGGCGGCGCGTACGTCCCCGGCATGTCCGACCACGTCGTCATGGTCAAGGACCACGCGAAGGTCTTCCTCGGCGGCCCGCCGCTCGTCAAGATGGCCACGGGCGAGGAGAGCGACGACGAATCGCTCGGCGGCGCCGACATGCACGCCCGCACCTCCGGTCTCGCCGACCACCTCGCACGCGACGAGCCCGACGCGCTCCGGCTCGCCCGCCGCATCGTCGCGCGTCTCCACCACCGCAAGGCGCACCCGGCGCCGGGACCCGTGGCGCCGCCCCGGTACGACCCCGAGGAACTCCTCGGCCTCGTCCCCGAGGACCTGCGCGAGCCCTTCGACCCGCGCGAGGTCGTCGCGCGCCTCGTCGACGACTCCGACTACGACGAGTTCAAACCGCTCTACGGCACCAGCCTCACCACCGGCTGGGCGCGCCTGCACGGCTACCCGCTCGGCATCCTCGCCAACACGCGCGGCGTCCTGTTCAGCGAGGAGTCGCAGAAGGCCGCCCAGTTCATCCAGCTCGCCAACCAGCGCGACATCCCGCTCCTCTTCCTCCACCACACGACCGGTTTCATGGTCGGCAAGGAGTACGAGCAGGGCGGCATCGTCAAGCACGGCAGCATGATGATCAACGCCGTCGCCAACTCCCGCGTCCCGCACCTCTCCGTCCTCATCGGCGCCTCCTACGGCGCCGGGCACTACGGCATGTGCGGGCGCGCCTTCGACCCGCGCTTCCTCTTCGCCTGGCCCAGCGCCAAGTCCGCCGTCATGGGCCCGCAGCAACTCGCCGGGGTCCTCTCGCTCGTCGCCCGCGCCTCGGCGGCGGCGAAGGGCCGCCCGTACGACGAGGAAGCGGACGCCTCGCTCCGCGCGATGGTCGAGCAACAGGTCGAGGCCGAGTCGCTGCCCGTCTTCCTCTCCGGGCGTCTCTACGACGACGGCATCATCGACCCGCGCGACACGCGCACCGTGCTCGGCCTGTGCCTCTCCGCCGTCCACACCGCCGAAGTCCGGGGCAACCGCGGGGGTTTCGGTGTCTTCCGCATGTGAGGCACGGGGCGGAGCGCCGCGTCCGCCCGCACACCCCGACGACCCCGCGAGAGGAGCCACCCCATGACCGTCACCCCGCGCCCCGTCACCCGCCTCCTCGTCGCCAATCGCGGCGAGATCGCCCGCCGCGTCCAGCGCACCTGCCGCACGCTGGGCATCACCACCGTCGCCGTCCACTCCGATCCCGACACGCACGCCCCGCACACCACCGAGGCCGACCTCGCCATCCGCCTCCCCGGCGCCGCGCCCGCCGACACCTACCTGCGCGCCGACCTCGTCCTGGACGCGGCCCGCGCCTCGGGCGCCGACGCCGTGCACCCCGGCTACGGCTTCCTCTCCGAGAACGCCGCCTTCGCGCGCGCCGTCACCGACGCCGGGCTCACCTGGATAGGCCCGCCGCCCGAGGCCATCGAAGCGATGGCGTCCAAGACCCGCGCCAAGGACCTCATGGCCCGCGCGGGCGTACCGCTCCTCACCGCCGTCGACCCCGCGCACGCCACCGAGAAGGACCTCCCACTGCTCCTCAAGGCGGCATCGGGCGGCGGCGGGCGCGGCATGCGGCTCGTACGGGACCTCGCCGAGCTGCCCGCCGCACTCACCGCGGCGCGCGCCGAGGCCCGCGCCGCCTTCGGCGACGACGAGGTCTTCGCCGAGCCGTACCTCGCCAGGGGCCGGCACGTCGAAGTGCAGATCCTCGCCGACCGCCACGGCACCGTGTGGGTCCTCGGCACCCGCGACTGCTCGCTCCAGCGCCGCCACCAGAAGGTCATCGAGGAGGCACCGGCGCCCCACCTGCCGCCCGCACAGCGCGCGCTCCTGCACCGCGCCGCCGAGGCCGCCGCGCGCGCCGTCGCGTACACAGGCGCGGGGACCGTCGAATTCCTCGTCGACGAGGACCGCGCCCACTTCCTGGAGATGAACACCCGCCTCCAGGTCGAACACCCCGTCACCGAGGCCGTCCACGGCATCGACCTCGTCGCCCTCCAGATCGCCGTCGCCGAGGGCGAACCCCTGCCGCCCGTCCCGCCCGCGCCGAGCGGGCACGCCGTCGAGGCCCGCCTCTACGCCGAGGACCCCGCCGACGACTGGCGCCCCCGCACCGGACGCCTGCACCGCTTCCGCACCCCCGCCCACCTGCGCACCGACGCCGGAGTCACCGACGGCGGCACGATCGGCGTCCACTACGACCCGCTCCTCGCCAAAGTCATCGCCCACGCCCCCACCCGCACGGCCGCGCTGCGCGCCCTCGCCGACGGACTCGCCCGCACCACACTGCACGGCCCCGTCACCAACAGGGACCTCCTCGTGCGCACCCTGCGGCACCCCGAGGTCGTCGCGGGCGGCGCCGACACCTCCTTCTACGACCGCCACCTGGCCGCACTCACCACGCCCGAGGACGCCGCGGGGGAGGACCTCGCCGCGCTCGCCGCGGCCGTCGCCCAGGCCCGCGCCGCCGCAGGACCGCCCGGCGGCAGCGCTCCCGGCGGTCTCGGCGGCTGGCGCAACATCGCCTCGGCCCCCGCGCTGCGCGCCTACCGCGCCGAGCCGGCGGGCACCGTCCACGAGATCCGCTACCGCACCACCCGCGACGGCATCCACCCCGAGGACCACCCCGGCGTCACCGTGGAGCCGGAGGCGCGCCCCGGCACCGTCCACCTCACGAGAGAGGGCGTCCGCCACACGTACCACGTCACCGTCTACGGGGCGGAGGACGGCGCCGAGGTGTACGTCGACACCCCCGGCGGCTCCGCGCACGCCTTCACCGCCCTGCCCCGCTTCCCCGCGCCCGCGGCGGCCACCGCGCCCGGCTCCCTCCTCGCGCCGCTCCCCGGCACCGTCGTCCGCCTCGCCGAAGGACTCGGCGAGGGAACCCGCGTCGCCGAGGGAGCCCCACTCCTGTGGCTGGAGGCGATGAAGATGGAGCACCGCGTGAGCGCGCCGCGCTCCGGGGTTCTCACCCGGCTGCCCGTCAAGCCGGGACAGCAGGTCGACGTCGGCACACTCCTCGCGGTCATCGAGGACACGGAACCCGCCGCCGAGACGCAGGACACCCCCCGTTCCCCGAAGGAGGACCCCGCACCATGAGCGCTTCCGACATCGTGGAGAGCCAGGAGCACCAGGACCTGCGCGCCGCCGTCGCCGCCTTCGCCCGCTCCTACGGCCGCGACTACCTCACCCGCGCCCTCGGCGCCGGGGAACCCCCGAGCGCGCTGTGGCGCGAGGCGGGCAAGCTCGGATACCTCGGCGTGAGCATCCCCGAGGAGTACGGAGGAGGAGGCGGCGGGATCAGCGAACTCGCCCTCGTGCTGGAAGAGCTGGGTGCCGCCGGTTCGCCGCTGCTCATGATGGTCGTGTCCCCGGCGATCTGCGCCACCGTCATCGCCCGCTTCGGCACCGAGGCGCAGAAGCGCGCCTGGCTGCCCGGGCTCGCGGACGGCAGCCGCGTCATGGCCTTCGGCATCACCGAACCCGACGCGGGCTCCAACTCCCACCGCATCACCACGACCGCGCGCCGCGAAGGCGGGGACTGGGTGCTCACCGGGCGCAAGGTCTTCGTCTCGGGCGTCGACCTCGCCGACGCGGTCCTCGTCGTCGGGCGCGCCGCCGACGCGCGCAGCGGCCGGCTCAAGCCCTGCCTCTTCATCGTCCCGACCGGCGCGCCAGGGTTCACGCGCACCGCCATCGCGATGGAACTCAAGGCCGCCGAGAAGCAGTTCGAGCTGACCATCGACGACGTGCGGCTCCCCGCCGACGCGCTCGTCGGCGACGAGGACGCCGGACTCCTCCAGCTCTTCGCCGGGCTCAACCCCGAACGCGTCATGACCGCCGCCTTCGCGATCGGCATGGGCCGCTACGCCCTCGGGCGGGCCGTCACGTACGCGAAGGAACGCACCGTCTGGAAGACGCCCATCGGGGCCCACCAGGCCATCGCCCACCCCCTCGCCCGGGCCCACATCGAACTCGAACTCGCGCGCCTCATGACCCGCCGCGCGGCGGCCCTCTACGACGCGGGCGACGACATCGGCGCGGGCGAGGCCGCCAACATGGCCAAGTACGCGGCCGCCGAAGCCTGCGCGCACGCCGTCGACCAGTCCGTGCACACCCTCGGCGGCAACGGCCTCACGCAGGAGTTCCAGCTCGCCTCGCTCCTCACCGCGAGCCGCGTCGCGCGCATCGCTCCCGTGAGCCGCGAGATGATCCTCAACTACGTCTCCCACCAGACCCTCGGCCTGCCCAAGTCCTACTGACCGAGTCCCCTCGAACGAACCGGAGTTGTCGTGACCCTCCTGATGCGCCCCGACGAGCGGGGCGTGCGCACCGTGCTGCTCGACGCGCCCGAGCGGCGCAACGCCCTCTCCGCCCCCCTCGTCGCGACGCTCACGACGGCTCTCACCGAGGCCGGAGCGGACCCCGGCGTCCGCGCGGTCGTCCTCGGCCACACGGGAACGGCCTTCTGCGCGGGCGCCGACCTCAGGGAACCCCCCGAGCCCGCCGCGATCCTCGCCCTGCTCCACGCCGTCGTCGCCCTGCCCAAGCCCGTCGTCGCCGCCGTCACCGGGCACGTACGGGCCGGGGGCCTCGGCCTCCTCGGCGCCTGCGACCTCGCCTTCGCCGGGCCCCGCGCCGACTTCGCCTTCACCGAAGCACGCCTCGGCCTCGCCCCCGCCGTCATCTCGCTCCCGCTCGCCACCCGCATCGACCACACGGCGGCCCGCCGCTACTACCTCACGGGGGAGCGCTTCGGACCCGCCGAGGCCGCCCGCGTCGGGCTCGTCACCGAGGCCGTCGACGACGTCGACGCCGCGCTCGGGCCCGTACTCGACGCCCTGCGCGCCTGCTCCCCGCAGGGCCTCGCCGAGAGCAAGCGGCTCGCCACCGCTACAGTGCTCGCGGACTTCGCGGCGCGCGGCGCGGACATGCTCGCCCTCTCGGCCGGGCTCTTCGCCTCCGCCGAGGCACGCGAAGGGATGACGGCCTTCCTCGAACGACGGGACCCCGCATGGGCACGGTGACACGCACGGCACGCGGCGGACCACCCCGCCAGGACCGCAGCCGCGCCACCCGCGAACGCCTCCTCGAAGCCGCCGTCACGTGCGTCGCCGAACACGGCTGGACCCGCTCCACCGTCGCCGTCGTCGCGGAACGCGCGGGCGTCTCGCGCGGCGCGGCCCAGCACCACTTCCCGACCCGTGAGGACCTCTTCACGGCCGCCGTCGCCTACATGGCCGAAGAACGCTCCGCGGCGCTGCGCGCCCTCTTCCCCGGGCCACCGCCCGACCGCCACGCCGTCGTCGCCGCCCTCGCCGAGCTCTACACGGGGCCCCTCTTCCGTGCCGCCCTCCAGCTCTGGGTCGTCGCCTCGCAGGAGGACACCCTGCGCGAGGACGTCGTCGCACTCGAAGCCCGCGTCGGCCGCGAGACCCACCGCATCGCCGTCACCCTCCTCGACGCCGACGAATCCCGCCCCGGCACCCGCGAAACCGTCCAGGGCCTCCTCGACATGTGCCGCGGCCTCGGCCTCGCCGGCCTCCTCACGGACGACGCCCCGCGCAGGGAACGCGTGGTGCGCCAGTGGGCGGCGCTTGTCGCGGGGGCCCTGGGGGAGTGACACCGCCGGGACACGAGGACGGGGGAACAGGCCGCAGGGACGCCGGGTCGCCGCCCGTATGAGCGAAGCCGTCCCGTCGGCCCTGCGGCCCGCCCTCCCCGCCGCCACCGGCGCGCTCCTCGCCCCGCACACCCGGGCGAGGACCGCCTGCCGGCGCGCGGGCGGACTGCCCGTCACCACGCCCGAGCCCGCCGAGGCGTACCAGGAGCGGCGCGCCGCCTGGGCGCGGGCGGTGCGTGCGCCCGACCGCCGCCTCCTGTGCGCCGAGCGAGGCGGCGAACTCCTCGGCCCGCTGAGCGCGGCATCCGTGGACCTCTCGCGGACGCGGGACGAGCGGGCGGAGTGCTGGAGGCGTGGGAAGGCAACGAGCGCGCACCCGGTTTCCACGCCCGCTACGGGTGGTGCCCGGACGGGCGGCGCGGGCCCGGCCCCGGCGGCACCGCCTACCTGCGCCTGAGCCCGCTGCCCGCCCCCTGCCCCCCGTCGGCCTCACCCCAGCCGCCGCCTCCTGCGCGCCAGCCACGTCTGCGCGATCACCACCACCGCCAGGAAGGCCCCGGAGACCACCTGCTGGTAGGCCGAGTCGAGCGAGCCGATCTGGTTGATGATGTTCTGGATGACCTTCAGGAGCAGCACGCCGACGAGCGAGCCGCTCAGGAAGCCGGAACCACCGCTCAGGAGCGTCCCGCCGATCACCACCGCCGAGATCGCGTCCAGCTCCATGCCGTTGCCGAGGATCGTCACTCCGGACACCAGCCACGCCGCGTTGAGCGCGCCCGCGAGGCCCGCGCACAACCCGCAGAGCGTGTAGACGTACGTCTTCGTCCGGGCCACGGGGACGCCCATGAGCGCGGCGGCGTCCTCGTTGCCGCCCACCGCGTACACGTACTGCCCGAAGCGGCTGCGGCGCAGCACGACCCCGCCGAGCAGGAACAGCGCCACCGTGATCCACACCGGGACCCCGATACCGAGCAGCTTGCTCTGCCCGAGGTGCGTGAACCACGTCGACTTGTCCACGAGATACGTGTTCGCGCCCTCGTCCGTCACCGCGAGCAGCAGCCCCCGCGCGCCGAGCATCGAGGCCAGCGTCACGATGAACGGGGCGAGCCGCGCCCGCGCGATGAGCAGCCCGTTCACCAGGCCGATGAGGCCGCACACCGCGAGCGGCAGGAGCAGCGCCACCGCCGTCCCGTACCGCGAGCCCCACGCGGCGAGCACCCCGCCGAGCGCGAAGAGCGAACCGACCGAGAGGTCGATGCCGCCCGTGACGATGACGAAGGTCATGCCGAGCGCCACCACGGCGAGGAACGAGGAGGACAGCGCCATGCTCTCCAGGTTGTCCCCGGTCAGGAAGGTGTCGAAGCACAGGCTCGCGACGACGACCGCCACGACGAGCGTGAGCAGCGCCCCGTGCTGCTGCGCGAGCGCGCTCAGCCGCTCCCCGCGCCCGGGCCCCCGCTCCTCGGGCGGCACCTGCTTCTCCTCGGCCGGGACCTCGGCGACCGTGCCGTTCACCGCTTCCCCCTCTCCCGCGCCGCGTAGACCGCGAGCACGATGACGACCGCCTGCGCGATCTGCGTCCACGAGGGCGGCAGGTCGTGCTTGATGAGCGTGGCCGTCAGCAACTGGATGAGCACCGCCCCCGCGACCGTGCCGCCGATCCGCACCCGGCCCCCCGACAACGGGGTGCCGCCCACCACGACGGCGGTGATCGCGGAGAGTTCCATGAGCGTGCCGAGCGAGGTCGGGTCGCTCGCCTGGAGCCGCGCGGTCGCGAGGATGCCCGCCACCGCCGCGAGCAGCCCCGACACCACGTACACGACGACGAGCACGCGCCGCACGGGGAGCCCCGCGAGCTTCGCGGCGGCCCGGCTGTCGCCGATCGCGAGCAACTGCCGCCCGAACGTGCTGCGCCGCACCACGAAGGCCACCACCACCGCGAGCACCGCCGCGATGATCACGAGGTACGGGACACCCAGCACCGAGCCCGTGCCGAGCGTGTTCATCCCGGAGTTGCGCACGTCCTTGAGCTGCGGCAGCAGCACGAGCGCGAGACCGCGCCCGCCCACCATCAACGCGAGAGTCGCCACGATCGGCTGCACCCCCACGAAGGCGACGAGCGCCCCGCTCGCGAGCCCGGCGAGCACCCCGCCGAGCGCCGCCACGAGCAGCGCGGGCACGAGCCCGTACCCGAGGTAGAGCGAGAGCAACGACGTCGAGAGCGCCATCACGGCGCCCACCGACAGGTCCACGCCCTCGGTGCCGATCGCGAGCGCCATGCCGAGCGCCACGATGACGATCGGGGCGACCTGCACGGCCTGGGTGCGGAAGTTCTCGGTGGACAGGAAGTGCGGCGTAAAGGCGATGTTGACGAGGAGGAGGACGACGACGCCCGCGTAGACCCCGTACTCCTGGAGCAGTTGCCGCAGCCGCTGCCGGTCGGCGAGCGTGGCGCGCAGCGTCAGCTCAGTCATCCCCCTCCCCCTTTCCCGCCTCGCCTGCGATCGCGGCCATGAGGCGGTCCTCGCTCACCGCTTCTCCCGACAGCTCGGCGACCACCGCGCCGTCCTTGAGCACCACCACGCGGTCCGAGCCCTCCACGAGTTCCTCGGGATCGGAGGAGATGAGCACGACGGCGAGCCCCTCCTCGGCCAGTTCGTCGACGAGCCGCTGCACCTCCGCCTTCGCGCCGACGTCGATGCCCCGCGTCGGCTCGTCGAGGAGCAGCACCTTCGGGTGCATCGCGAGCCACCGCGCGAGCAGCACTTTCTGCTGATTGCCCCCGGACAGCTCGCCGACCTTCTGGCCGACGCCGGAGGTCTTGATGCGCAGCCGCTTCACGAAGGTGTCCACGATCCTGTCGACGCGCTTCTCGTCGACGAGACCGAAGCGCGAGAGCCCGGGCAGCGCGGCGAGCGCGATGTTCTCGCGCACCGAGAGGCCCGGCACGATGCCCTCGGCCTTGCGGTCCTCGGGCAGCAGGCTGATCCCCGCGCGGATCGCGGCGGGCGTCGACCCGGTACGTACCGCCGTCCCGTCCACCGTGACCGCGCCCGCGTCCGGGGGCAGCGCGCCCGCCACCGCCCGTACGGTCTCGCTGCGGCCCGAGCCGAGCAGCCCGCCGAGCCCGACGACCTCCCCCGGACGGACGCCGAACGACACCTTCTCCAGCTGGTGGCGCACCGACAGGCCGTCGACGGCGAGCACCGGCCGCGCGTCCCGCCCGTGATGGCCCGTGAACTTCGTGACCCCCTCGGCACGCACCTCGCCCAGCTGCCTGCCCAGCATGAGCGACACGAGGCGCAGGCGCTCCAGCTCGGCGAGCGGCCCGGTGTGCACCACCTTGCCGTCGCGCAGCACCGTCACCCGGTCGCACACCTCGTACAGCTCGTCGAGCCGGTGACTCACGTACACCACGGCGATGCCCCGCTCGCGCAGCATCCGGATGACGCCGAAGAGCGTCTCCACCTCGCGCGGTTCGAGCGACGACGTCGGCTCGTCCATGATGACGACCTTCGCGTTGACCGAGACCGCGCGGGCGAGCGCCACCATCTGCTGGGTGCCGACGCTCAGTTCACCGAGCGGGCGGCGCACGTCCACCCGCACCCCGAGACCCGCGAGCGCCTGCGCGGCCTCGCGGTGCATGCGGCCGAAGTCCACGAGTCCGAGCGCCCGGCGCGGCTCGCGGCCCAGGAAAAGATTGCGCGCCACGCTCATGAGCGGGACGAGGTTGACCTCCTGGTAGATCGTGGAGATCCCGGCCTCCTGCGCCTGGAGCGGTGTCGCGAACCGCACCTCCTCGCCCTGGTGGACGATGCTGCCGCCGTCGGCCCGGTAGACCCCCGTGAGCACCTTGATGAGCGTGGACTTGCCCGCGCCGTTCTCCCCGATGAGCGCGTGCACCTCCCCGGCGCGGGCGGTGAAGTCCACGCCGTCGAGGGCACGCGTCCCGGGAAAGACCTTGGTCAGTCCCGTGACGGAGAGCATCAGAAGGCCTTGCCCAGGTCGGCCTCGGCGTTGGTCTTGTCGTAGGCGCTGTCCTTGATGACGATGTCCTGCTGGACCTCCTCGCCCTTCGTGAAGGTGTCGAGGGTCTGGAAGGCGAGCGGCCCGAAGCGCGGGTTGGACTCGATGACCCCGGAGATCCAGCCGTCCACGATCTGCCGGACCGCGTTGCGCGTCCCGTCGACCGTCACGATCTTGACGGCCCCCGCCTTCTTGCCCGCGCCCTTCAGGGCGTTGACGGCACCGAGCCCCATCTCGTCGTTCTCGGCGTAGATGCCCTTGATCCCGGGCTTGGACTGGATGAGCTGCTCGGTGACCGACTGGCCCTTCTCGCGGGCGAAGTCACCGGTCTGCTCGAAGACCACCTTGAGGTCGGGGGCCTTCTCGGCGATGCGGTCCTTGAAGCCCTTGGTGCGCTCGGTCGTGACGTTGTTCCCCGCCGCGCCGAGCAGGATCGCGACCTCGCCCTTGCCGCCCGTCGCCTCGATCATCTTGTCCGCCGCGCGCTTGCCCTGCTCGACGAAGTCGGAGCCGATGAAGCTCACGTAGTCCTTGCACGGATCGGCGTTGATCTTGCGGTCGATCGTGACGATCGGGATCTTCTTGGCGCTCGCCGCCTTGAGCACGGGCTCCCAGCCGTCGGAGTTGAGCGGGGCGATGACGAGCAGGTCGGCGCCCTTCGCGATGAGGTCCTGCACATCGCTGATCTGCTTCGAGAACTGCGACTGCGCGTTGACGGCGAGGAGCTTGACGCCGCGCTTCTTCGCCTCGGCCTTGAGCGAGGCGGTCTCGGCGATACGGAAGGGGTTGGCCTCCTTCTCGGACTGCGAGAAGCCCACCGTCGCCGAGGCGAGGTCGATCTTCTTCGCCCCGTAGGCGTCGAGCGTGCAGCCCTCGCCGCCGGCCGCCGGGGTCTCGACGACCTGCCCCGCGTCCTTGCTCTCCGTCCCTGCCGAGGTCTTGTCCTTCGAGCCGCTGTCGTCGTCCTCCGACTTCGCGCAGCCGGTGGCGAGGGCGAGACTCGCGGTCAGGGAGACGGCCACGAGGGCCTTGAGGGTGGTGCGGTGGTACGCGGACGACTTCATGGTGTTCTCCCGTAGCGGCACGGACCCGTGCGAGCACACGGGCACAAGGGAAAGGAACGTGGTCGTACTGCGGTCGGCCCCTCGCGGGGCCGACTCCGCTTGTGCGTCTGGTTTTTACATCGTTGGAAGGTGGCTGTAAACCCCTCCCGGCCAAGGTGCCGGGACGGGGCGCCCCGCGGGCTGCGCTCAGCGCCGTCCGAGTGTGCTCTCGCGCTCCAGGAGGCGGAAGGGGGCGAGAACGGACGGCTGCTGCTCGGGCGGCGCGTCCCCGTCCGTGCCCCCGCGCCGCGCCGCTGCCCGCTCCAGCGAGCTGACCAGCGAGGACACGGCGAGTCGCGCGATGGCCTTCTTGTCCGGCGAGATCGTCGTGAGCGTCACGGCGCCGTACCGCGACTCGGGCACGTCGTCGAAGCCGACGACCGCCACGTCCCACGGGACCCGCAGGCCCCGCTCGTGCAGCACCCGCATCGCGCCCACCGCTACCAGATCGTTGTAAGCGAACACCGCGTCAGGGCGCGTCCCCGAGTCGAGCAGCCGCGCCATGCCCTCGGCCCCGTCACCGCGGTCCCAGCCCCCGGTCGGCGCGGCGAGCCGCTCCCCGCCTTCGAGCCCGGCCGCCTTCAGCTCCTCGCGCCAGCCCTGAAGCCGCAGCTGGGCGGGCCTGTTCGGGGAATCCGTACGTGCCCCGAGAAAGGCGATCCGCGTCCGGCCGAGGCGGATCAGGTGCCGCACGGCGCAACGCGCCGCCGCCACGTTGTCGATCGCGATGTGCGGGTACGGCAGCGCGTACTCCCGCTCCCCGAGCAGCACCAGCGGCACGTCGTCCGCCCTGGCCGCGAGATCCTCGGGCTCCAGCTCCAGCGGCGAGAGGATCAGCCCGTCGATGACCCGCGCCCGGAAACCCTGGCTGACCAGCACCTCGCGTTCGCGCTCGCCCCGCGTGTGGTCGAGCAGGACCGTCAGCTCGTGCTCGGCGGCCGCGTCGATCACCTCCCCCGCCAGCTCGGCGAAATAGGGATTGCCCAGCTCGGGCACCGCGAGCGCGATGATCCCCGTCCGGCCCTTGCGCAGGTTGCGGGCGGTCAGATTGGGGCGGTACCCCAGTTCGTCGATGGCCCGCTGGACCCGCTCCCGCATGGCCGGCGTGACGTGCTCGTAGTGGTTGACCACGTTCGAGACGGTCTTGATCGACACGCCCGCCAGTTGCGCGACGTCCTTGAGGCTCACCCGCACGAAAACCCCTCCGCTTTCACTCCGCGTCCGGCACCGGGCGCGTCCGTCATGACCCTGGACAGTAGGCGAGAGGGCGTGCTCTCATGCCAACTGCCGCTCCTTGCAACGTTGTACAGACTGGAGCGGCGAGCCGCCACCCTTCCTCGACATGACATCGGGAGACCTTGGACGAGGTCCCCCGTGGCAATGCCTCACGGCAAGAAGGAGGAGCACGTGCGCAACCGCAGAAGACTCTCGTCCCTCGCCCTGTGCGCAGCGGCGCTGCTGGGCGTCGCCGGACTGTCGGCGACACCCACCGCGAGCGCGGCGGGCGCCGGGAGCACTCTCTCAGCGGCAGGCACCCTCACCCCCCACCCCACCTCCACATCCCAGGAAAGCAGCACCGCCGACCCGGCGGCACTGCACGGCCTCCGGGGCGACTATTACACCCAGTCCGCCCCCGGCGCCTTCGACTTCGCCCAGCTCAAGGCCACCGCCTTCGACCCCTCGCTCGACTTCGACAGCCTGGAGTCCCGCCTGCAACAGGCCACAGGACAGGCCGACGACGTCAGCGTCCGCTGGACGGGCCGCCTCGTCCCCGAGCGGAGCGGCGAGCACACCTTCCAGATCAAGGGCGACAACGGATTCCGGCTCTGGGTCGGCGACGCACTCGTCATCGACCACTGGGTCGACGACTGGGACAAGGAGCAGGTCTCCCGGCCCGTCACACTGGAAGCGGGCAAGGCGTACGACATCAAGCTGGAGTACTTCGAGCACGAGGGCGGCTCGAACCTCCACTTCTCCTGGACCCCGCCCGGCGGCACCCGGGCCCCCGTCCCGCCGTCCGCCTTCCTCACCCCCGAGAACTGGGCCTACGACGGCGCCACATCGGCGACCGTCACCAGCACCGGCCGCACCCTCGCACTCGGCTTCCCCCACTCCCTCGCCACCCCGCCGAGCACCGTGGCCCAGCACCTCAGCGCCAACATCGGCGGCGCCGACTGGCCCCTCGGCGCCGTCCGCAAGGACCCCGCCGACCCGGCGAAACTCCTCGTGTCGCTCAAGGAACCCGTCGTCGGGGCGGGCGGCTCCGTCGACGTGCGCTACGACGGCGAGGGCGGCCTGCGCACGAAGGCCGACGGCGGGGGCACCGCGATCGGCGCCTTCTGGGCGGGTGGCGCCAACGAGTCCACGTACCAGCTCAGCACCCGCTGGGCCAAGGACGTCGGCCCGAAGAACGCGCACCCCGAGTACCCGCGCCCCCAGCTCACCCGCGACCGCTGGCAGAACCTCAACGGCACCTGGCAGTTCGCCGCGGCAAAGGAGGGCGAGGCCCCGCCGCTCGGCAAGAACCTCGCCGAGCGCGTCCTCGTCCCCTACCCGATCGAGTCGCGGCTCTCCGGCATCGAGCGCCACGAGGACCGCATGTGGTACCGGCGCACCTTCACCGTGCCGGCGAACTGGAAGGTCGGACGCGACCAGCGGCTCCAGCTCAACTTCGACGCCGTCGACTGGCAGGCCGACATCTGGGTCAACGGGCACAAGGTGACGAGCCACAAGGGCGGCTACGACCGCTTCTCGGCGGACGTCACGGACGCGCTCAAGCCCGGCCGCACCCAGGAACTGGTCGTCGGCGTCCACGACCCGACCGACGCGAAGAACGGTGAGAACCCGCCCGTCGGCAAGCAGCGCCTCGACCCCAGCGGCATCTGGTACACGCCCAGCTCCGGCATCTGGCAGACCGTCTGGATGGAGCCCGTCGCGGCCGAGCACACCGACTCGCTCAAGCTCACGCCCGACGTGAAGAACGAGCGTCTCGCCGTCGACGTCAACGGCACCCGCGCGGGACTCCCCGTGACCGCGACCGCCTACGACGGCAAGCGCAAGGTCGCCACCGTCCACGGCCGCACCGGGACCACGCTCCGGCTCCCCGTCAAGAACCCGCACCTGTGGTCACCCGACGACCCCCACCTCTACCGCCTGGAGGTCACCACGGGGAACGACCGCGTCGGCAGCTACTTCGGTATGCGGGACATCGCCGTCCAGAACGTCGACGGCACTCCGCGCACCGTGCTCAACGGCAAGCCCGTCTTCCTGATGGCCACCCTCGACCAGGGCTTCTGGCCGGACGGCCTGCACACCGCGCCCACCGACGAGGCCCTCAAGTACGACCTCGTCCAGCACAAGAACCTCGGCTTCAACTCGGTGCGCAAGCACATCAAGGTCGAGCCCGACCGCTGGTTCTACTGGGCCGACACGCTCGGCCTCCTCGTGTGGCAGGACATGCCGGCCATGTCCGCCGTGCCCGACAACGCGAGCGAGAAGGCCGAGTACGAGCACGAGATGAAGCAGATGATCGACCAGCACGCGAGCAGCCCCTCGGTCATCATGTGGGTCACCTTCAACGAGGGCTGGGGCCAGTACGACCAGGCCCGCGTCGCCGACCAGGCGAAGAAGTGGGACCCGAGCCGCCTCGTCAACAACATGAGCGGACTCAACTGCTGCGGCGCCGTCGACGGCGGCAACGGCGACATCGCCGACGCGCACGGCTACCCGAGCCCCGACCTCCCCGCACCCGACGGCACCCGCGCCCTCGTCAGCGGCGAGTACGGCGGCCTCGGACTCGCCGTACCGGGCCATGCCTGGCCGGTCCAGCAGAGCTACATCGGCGTCGAGAAGGAGGCGTACACCGATGAGTACCTGAAGAAGATCGACGAGGTCCACGCCCTCGCCTGCAAGGGCAGCAACGGCGCCGTCTACACCCAGATCGCCGACGTCGAAGGCGAACTGAACGGCCTCATGACCTACGACCGCACCGTCATGAAAGCCGACGTCGCCACGGTCCGCGCCGCCCAGCGCGCCCTGATCGACGACGCCTCGCGGGACACCGTACGGGGGTGCCCGGCGAGCTGAGCGCGGCCGCGTCCCCGCCGAGAAGCAGGAGCCCGGCCCGTACCAAGAGCCGGCGCACGTACGGAAGAGGGGCGGGCGCCCCCACGTGACGCCCGCCCCTGCTCCGGGGAGCGGGCGGGCGACCCCCACGGCGCCCGCCCGCTCCGTCCCGGCCCCCGGCCAGGTGGCCTCGCGGCCCTTCGGCCTCAGTCCGGCAGCCCGCCGCGCCGGATCACCTCCGCGTACCAGCGGGCGCTCGCCTTCGGGATGCGCCGCTGCGAGGCGTAGTCCACGTACACCGCGCCGAAGCGCTTCGCGTACCCGTAGGACCACTCGAAGTTGTCGAGCAGCGACCACAGGAAGTAGCCGCGCACGTCCGCGCCGTCCGCGACCGCCTGCCGCACCGCCTCCAGGTGGGAGTGCAGGTACGCGATGCGCTCCGGGTCGTCGACCCGTCCCTCGGGCGAGACGTAGTCGTCGAACGCCGCGCCGTTCTCGGTCACCATGAGCGGCAGCTCGGGGTGTTCCTCGTGGAGCTGCGTCAGCAGCGTGTGCAGGCCCGAGGCGTCCACCGCCCAGTTCATCGCCGTGCGCGCGCCGGGGGCGAGGTGGAAGGCGACGTCCTCGGAACCGGTCCACGGCGAGTGGTCGCTCGCCCCGTGCCCGTCGTCGCGCGCGTCGCCCGCGCCGTCCGAGGCGGACACGATCGTCGGCGTGTAGTAGTTGACGCCGAGCACGTCGAACGGTGTCGCGATCGTCTCCAGGTCGCCCGGCCTGACGAGCTGGTCCCAGTCCACGAGCGGCGCGGTGCGCCGCCGCAGGTCCTCCGGGTAACCGCCGTCGAGCAAGGGCCCGGTGAAGATCCGGTTGCCCACCTCGTCGATCCGCCGCGCCGCGTCCGCGTCCTCGGGGCTCGTGGTGAGCGGGCGCACCTGGTGCAGATTGAGCGTGATCGAGGTCTGCGCGTCCGCGGGCAGCAGCCCGCGCAGCACCTGAACGCCCTTGCCGTGCGCGAGGTTGAGGTGGTGCGCGGCGCGCAGCGTCGCCGCCGCCTCCGTACGCCCGGGAGCGTGCACCCCGGAGCCGTAGCCGAGGAACGCCGAGCACCAGGGCTCGTTGAGCGTCGTCCACATCTTCACGCGGTCGCCGAGCGCGCCCGCCACGAGTGCCGCGTACTCCGCGAAACGCTCGGCGGTGTCGCGCAGCGGCCACCCGCCCGCGTCCTCCAGCTCCTGCGGGAGGTCCCAGTGGTAGAGCGTCGCCACCGGCGCGATCCCGGCCTCCAGGAGCGAGTCCACGAGGCGCCGGTAGAAGTCGAGCCCCCGCTCTACGGCCGGGCCGCGCCCGGTGGGCTGCACGCGCGACCAGGAGACCGAGAACCGGTACGCGCCGAGCCCCAGCTCCTTCATGAGCGCGACGTCCTCGCGGTACCTGTGGTAGTGGTCGGCCGCGATGTCACCGGTGTCGCCGTTGCGCACCTTGCCGGGGGTGTGGCTGAAGGTGTCCCAGATCGAAGGGGTCCTGCCGTTCACTGCCGCGGCCCCCTCCACCTGGTAGGAGGCGGTGGCGGCGCCCCACAGGAAACCGGCGGGGAAGCCGGTGGGGGACACGGCGGGCGAGACAGCGGGCGTCGCGCCCGGCCGAGAGCCGGACTCGGATCGTACAGCGGTCATATGAGAGCGCTCCCATGATGTGGAGGGGAAAGGAGGAAGAGGCTCAGCCCTTGACCGCGCCGGCCATGATGCCGCCCACGATCTGCTTGCCGAACACGATGAACACCACGATCAGCGGCAGGGTGCTGATGAGCGCCCCCGCCATCACGATCGACTGGTCGGGTGTGTACGAGGCGCTGAGCTGGCCCAGCGCCACCTGGACCGTCGGATTGGCCTGGTTGAGGGCGAGGAAGGGCCAGAAGAAGTCGTTCCACGCCTGCACGAAGGTGAGCATGCCGAGCACCATCATGGCGGGCCGCGCGGCGGGAAGGACGACACTTCGTACAATCCGCAGATTGTTCGCACCGTCGACCTTGGCGGCCTCGATCAGCTCGTACGGCAGCGCCTCGATCAGGTACTGCCGCATGAAGAAGACGCCGAAGGCGCTCACGAGCGTCGGGAAGATGACCGAGGGCAGCTTCCCGCCCCAGCCGATGTCCGACATCAGCATGAACAGCGGGACGACGCTGAGCTGCGGCGGGATGGTGAGGGTCGCGATCACGGCGGTCATGAGGACTCCGCGGCCGCGGAAGCGCAGCTTGGCGAAGGCGTAGCCGGCCAGCGTGCAGAAGAACAGCGTCGCCACGGTGATGCAGCCCGCGACGATGAGCGTGTTCACGAGCGCCTTGCCGAGGTTGGCCTGCTCCCAGGCCGCCTGGAGGTTGTGCCACAGGCGGCCGCCCGGCAGGAACGGCGGCGGGCTGTCGAGCACCCGCTGCTGATCGTGCGAGGCGGCCACCAGCGTCCAGTACAGCGGGAAGACGGAGAGCAGGCCGACCACCACGAGGGCGAGGTACGTGAACGGGCCGCCGCGCAGCTGCTCGCCCGCGCCGATCCGGAAGCGGCTCTTGCCGGAGGTCTCGGGTCCTGGGGGCGCGGGGGTGCCGGCGCTCCCAGGGGCGAGCACGGAAGGAGTGGGTGTGGTCGTGGTCATGGATTCGCTCCCTCTCAGCCCGCGCTCTTGCGCAGGAAGCGGCCGATCAGCCACTGGATCAGCGCGATCAGCAGCAGCAGGCCGAGCATCGACCAGGCCACGGCGGCCGCCGGGCCGAGGTGGCCGAGCTTCCAGCCGTAGTTGTAGAGGTAGATGCTCAGCGTCTCGTACTGGTGCTCACTGCCCCCTGTGGAGCCGAGCGTGCCGCCCTCCAGGAGCAGCGGTTCCCCGAAGAGCTGCATCGAGCCGATCGTCGAGATGACGATGGTGAAGAGGATCGTCGGGCGCAGCGAGGGGATCGTCACCTTGCGGAACTGCTGCCAGCGCGAGGCCCCGTCGATCGATGCCGCCTCGTAGAGGTCGTTGGGCACGGCCTGCATCGCGGCGAGGTAGATGAGCGCGTTGTAGCCCGTCCAGCGCCAGATGACGATGACCGAGATGGCGATCTTCGATGTCCAGTGGCCGTTGGCCCAGTTGGTGTCGCCCAGGCCCACGAAGTGCAGCAGGTAGTTGAGCAGGCCGCCGTCGGGGCGGAAGACGAGCGCGAAGACGAGCGCCGCCGTGGCGACCGAGGTCGCGTACGGGGTGAGGATCACCGTGCGCCAGAACGTCGAGGCGCGCAGCCGGTAGTTGAGCAGGTGCGCGAGACCGAGCGCCACGAGGAGCTGCGGCACGGTCGAGATGACGCCGATGACGAAGGTGTTCGCGACCGCGTCCCAGAACTCGCCGTCCCCGAGCACGCGCCGGAAGTTGTCGAGCCCGATCCAGGTGGACTGGTCGAGCCCGGTCAGCTCGACGCGGTGCAGCGCGATCCAGCCGGTGTAGAGCAGCGGGTAGAGCCCGAAGGCGGCGAAGACGAGGAAGAACGGGGCGATGTAGGCGTACGGGGACGCCTTGTCGTCCAGGCGCCACAACCGGCTGCGCAGCCGGCGGCGTGCCTCGGCGCGTGCCTCGTCCCCCGCTCGGGGCGGGGGAGTGGCGGACGGCCTGGTGGGGGTTGAGGTGGCCACGGTTGTCCTTTCCTTCAAGGACGGACGGACGGGGAAAGGGGGCGCCCGGGGTGGCCCGCCGCGCGGCGGGCCACCCCGGGCGGGCCGTCAGCCGATCGACTTGTCGATGGTCTGGGTGGCCGCCTTCCAGGCGTCCGCCGGCTTGGTGCCGCGCTGCTCCATGTTGTTGATCTGCTTCGAGATCTCGTCCTTGATGGAGGCGTCCTTCGCACCGAGGACGGCCTCGGGGATGGCCTGCGCCTCGGCGGCGTAGATCTCACCGATCGGCGCGTTGTTGAAGTACGGCAGCGTCGCGCTCTTCACGTCGGCGATGTCGTACGCCTTCTTGTTCGACGGGAAGATGCCGACGGCCTTGAAGGTCTTCGCCTGCTGCTCGGGCGCGGTCAGCCACTTCAGGAGCGCGGTGGCCTCCTTGACGTGCTTGCCGCCCTTGGGGACGCTCAGGAAGGAACCGCCCCAGTTGGCCGCCGTGTCGCCCGGCGCCTTGGCGATGTCCCACTTGCCCTTGAAGGCGTCACCGGAGTTCGTCGAGATCTGCGCGGCCATCCACGCGGGGCAGGCCACGGTGGCGATCGTGCCCTTGCGCAATGCGGCCGTCCACGGGTCCTGGAACTGCGCGAGTCCCTGGCTCAGCTTCTTGTCGGCGACCTCGGCGGCCAGGTTCCAGCCCTGCTTGACGCTGGCGCTGTCCTTGTAGATCGCCTTGCCGCTCTTGTCGTAGTACTGCTCGGCGTTCGAGGAGACGACGGCGTTGAACATGGCGCTCGCCGAGTCCATGAAGTACGTGCCCTTGGGCGCCTTCTGCTGGTACTCCTGGCCGAGCTTGATGTAGTCCTCCCAGCCACCGGCGACGGCCCTGGCCACGGTCTCGCGGTCGGCGGGCAGCCCGGCCTGCTCGAAGAGGTCCCTGCGGTAGCACAACGACATCGGGCCGATGTCGGTGCCGGCGCCGATCACCGCGCCGTCCTTCGCCGTGGCCTGCTTCTCCTTCCAGGAGACCCAGTCGTCGACGTTGATCGACTTGCTGAGGTCGACGAACTTGTCCGCCTGGGTGTCCGTGACCTCCTTGATGCGCCCCACCTCGACGCCGACCACGTCGCCGAGACCACTGTTGCTGTTGAGCTGCTGGAGCAGCTTCGGGTAGTAGTCCGCCTCGTTGGCCGTGGTGTCTTCCTTGACCGTGATGTTCGGGTGGAGCTTGTGGTACTCGTCGAAGAGCTTCGCCTCCTTGTACCCGAACTGGCCGTAGTCGGCGACGGTCAGGGTGATCGCCCCGTCGGACGCCTTGTCCGAGGAGTCGGAGTCGTCGCTGCAACCGGTCAGTACGAGGGCACAGGCCGTCAGGGTCGTGGTCGCGAGGACCACGCTCTTCCTGGCGCGGCCCGGGGCCGTGCGGGTAATGCGCATTCCACTACTCCTAGGTTCCGGCAACGGTGCCGGGTCGAGAAAGCGGCGTGTGGGAGCGGGTGGTGAAGCGGGCCGCCGGGCGTGCCGAGCTGCGCGAATGCGTGCGGCTCACCGGAGGAGCGCTCCCACGCCCGACGTGGGAGCGTTCCCACGTGCTGATGCCGGAAGGGTGCTGCCTGGGCTGGCGGCCTGTCAAGAGATGAAGTCGGTTCTGTTGCCGGCGTATGTCGCGCAGGGGTCCGATTCGGGTCCCGCGGGGGCCGTACGGGGCCCTGTGCGGCCCGGAAAGCCCAGCTCACGCCGTCCGCTGCGGCCGATGGCCTCGCTTTGGTAGCCGGGGGGTCACGAAGAGGCCACGTTCAGGACCTGACGGTTGGGAACGGTGACCTGGGTGGGGGAGAGGGTGAGGCGGGGTCAGGACATCGGGTGTGCGAGGTCGTTCAGGGGCGCGGCGTTCGCGAGTGCGAGGGAAGGGGGCGGGGGTGCGGGGCGTGCGGGCTGTGAGGGGCCGGTGTCGCCGGGTGCGGACGGCCTCGGTGGGGTGTGCGAGGTGCTTCATGGCCATTTGCTGAAGTGAACGGAGTGGGCGACTTTGCGGGTTTCAGCCCGCGTCGGGACGGACGCCTCCGTACAGCCCCCAGTCGTCCAGCCCCGAGTAGACCCGTGCGACGCGCCCGCGCGGGAAGTCGAGAGCGACCGCCTCGCCCCTGTGGACGGCCACGAGGCGGTCGGGTCCCCGCCACCAGGTGTCGGCGAGCCCCTGTACCTCGCGCACGGGTTCGCAGTCGTCGAGCGCCACCCCCTCGGCCTCGTCACCGGTGAACCGCGTGATCCGCTTGGCGTGCGCGGCCGCGTGCTGGGCGAGCGCCAGCGCTTCGACCCAGCCATCGACGCTCGCGTGAAGCGGCGCCCAGCGCTCCGCCTGGATGCCGAAGGCGCCGTCCGGCGCGATCAGGAAGGAATACGGGACGGCCGTGCGCTGCGTCCCGGCCTCGAACCACCAGCCGCTCCCGTCGGCTTCGGGGACGTCGGGATCGAAGTACCGCGGGCCGCCGTCGTACTCCGGCGCGGGCGGCAGGACCACGCCGCCCCACCTGTCCTGGTACGCCGCCATGCGGTCGACCACCTCGGTGGGTACGCCACGCTCGCGCCACCACTGCCGGTTGCCCTCCACCGGCCGGACGTCCAGCCGGACGCCGTGGGTCGCGACGAAGAGCCGCGCACGCGAGGTGAGCCCGCCGGGCGCCCGGTCGATCAAGCGGTTCGTCATCAGGCGACCCCACGCGGCGGCACGACAGGGGGAAGGCAGGTCAGCGGGTGCCGCGCCCCGTGGTCGCCGGGGGCTGGTGCGCGCGGCCGGCGGTCCGCTCGGGGGCCGCGTCGGGGACCTTCACCATCACGAGCCCGCGAGCGGCGCCGAGCCTGCGGCGCAGACCGCGGTGGGTGTGCCGGGCGAGGACGAGGCCGAGCACCAGCGAGGCGAGCAGCCATGCCCCGAGGACGACGAGGATCACGCCGAGAAGAGTCACGGCCATCGCCGCCTTTCCGTCGTGGAGGCCCGCGCGGCTTCCGTGCTGGTCGTGTGACCGCTGAGGGGTGGTCGTACACCTGTGCTGTACGGGAAACAGTATGCCCTTGACCGCGGCTCAGGCGGAGAGCCGGTTTGGGGAGGGATTGTGTGCGGGGCCCCGCGCGGCGGTCCTCCCGTACGGGCCGGGGCCGCCGGTCGCCCCGAGCGGGCGGGTCCGCGTCCCGCACGACGGCGCCCCGCCACGTACCCGCCGCATCCCTTCCCTCACCAGCGCCGACCCTCGCGCCCCCGGCTGCTACCGTCGCCCGGGGCGTCCCGGAGGGGGGCGTTCGCCGGGTCAAGAGGGGTGGAACAGTGGACGGTACGTGGGCCGCGCGGGCGTACATCGGATCATTCACGGCCGGGGGCGGCCAGGGCATCACGCGTGCCGAGGTGGACGCGGAGACCGGAGCGCTCACCGTGCGGAGCGTCACCGGGACGGTCCCCGATCCCTCCTTCCTCGCGCTCGACGCGAGGGGGGAGCGGCTCTACGCGGTCAGCGAGACGAGCGAGGGCGCCGCCGTCGCGCTCGACGTCACGGGGGACGCGCCCGTGCCGCTCGGCCCGCCCGTCCCCGTACGCGGTGAAGGCCCCACGCACCTGTCGCTGTACGACGGGCACCTCCTGACCGCGAACTACGACTCCGGCAGCGTCTCCGCGCTCCCCGTCCGCGCCGACGGCGGCCTCGGACCCGTCTCGGGGGTCCTCACGCACAAGGGCTCGGGCCCGCACCCGCAGCGCCAGCAGGAGCCGCACGCCCACCAGGTGCTGCCCGACCCGTCGGGCCGCTGGGCGGTCACCGTCGACCTCGGCACCGACTCGGTGCGCGTCCTGAAGCTCGTGGACGGCGCTCCCGTCGTGCACCGCGAGTTCGCGCTGCGCCCGGGCTCGGGCCCCCGGCACCTCGCCTTCCACCCGGACGGGGGACACCTGTACCTCCTCAACGAACTGTCACCCACCCTCACGGTGTGCCGCTGGGACGCGGAGGAGGGCACGCTCAAGGCGGTCATGGAGAGCGCGCTCCTTCCGCTCGCGCCACAGGGCGACGCCTACGGCTCCGGAGTACGGGTCTCGCCCGACGGACGCTGGCTGTGGGCCGGCGTGCGCGGCGAGGACGTCGTCTCGGTCTTCGCGCTCGCGGGCGACGAGGCACGTCTCGTGACCACCGTGCCGTGCGGCGGCACCTGGCCGCGCGACCTCGCCGTGCACCCCAGCGGCCGCTTCCTCTACACGGCCAACGAGCACAGCGGCAACGTCACCTGCTTCGCCGTCGACCCCGACACCGGGCTGCTCCGCGAGACCGGCTCCGTCGCGGTGCCCGCCGCCTCCTGCGTCGTCTTCGCCTGAGGCAGCACGCCGGGCACGGGGCCGCCCGGCGTCGGCCGACCGCACCCCGCCCACCCGCACACACCGCAGGGCCCGCTCCGGCGCGTACGACGCCAGGAGCGGGCCCTGATGGATGAGCACGTGCCGCGCGGGGCGGCAACGGGGCGGACGGGCGGACAGGGGGCCCTTGCGGGTCAGTGCTGCGGGAAGCCCTGGGGGCGGGCCTGGTTGATGCCCAGCGCGTCCGTGTACTTGTCGACGACGAGCTTGCCGATCGCCGGGTAGGCGCCGAGCGGCTCGGCCGCAGGGCACTCTGCCTCCTCGGCGGCGCCGCGCAGCAGGCCCTCGTCCAGCTCGGGCCCGACGAGGTACGGGGCCAGCGCCAGCTGGGTCGCCCCGGCCTCGCGCAGCTCACGGGCCTTCGCCGCGATCTCGCCCTCCTGGTCCAGCGCCGCCGCCATGACCGGCACGGCGAGCCGCGCGGCCAGCAGCATGCCGGTGATCCCGGCCGCCTGCACGGCCTCGTCCCCGCCCACCGAGGCGAGGATGATGCCGTCGGCCGCCGTCGCCACGGTGAACAGGCGCGCGCGGTCGGCGCGCGCGAGACCGGCCTCGGAGAGGCGTACGTGCAGGGCCTCGGCGAGCAGCGGGTGCGGGCCGAGCACGGCGGTCAGCTCGGCGACCGCGCGGCTGTCGTTCACCGCCTGCCGCACGCGGCGCAGGAGAGCGCTGTCGGGCCCCGCGAGCAGCGGCACCACGACGGCGGCGGGGCCGTCGTCGGCGGGCACGTCGGCGCCCGCCTCGGCGGCCCGCGCGCGGCGCTCGGCGCGCTGCGCGGAGACGTGCGCGAGCACGGCGCTCAACTGCGGGTACTCGGCCTGGATCGGATCGGTCTCCTCGCTGTCGAGGTAGCCGACGTGCGCGTCGAGTCCCGGCAGCTCGGAACGGGCGATGCTGGTGACCTCGTCCGCCAGCTGCCGGACCTCCTTGCCCGGCGTCCCTGGCACGGCCAGGACGAGGGCGGGGGCGTTGTCGGGCGCCACCACCGGTTCGGGACGGCGGTGCCGTCCCGACTGGCGCGGACGGGGCATGCGTACGGGCAGGCCGGATGCGGGCCCAGAGGGGGTGCTCATGGCGCCGCATGGTACTGGTTTCCACCGGCTCGTCGTTCGGGCAGGGGGAGCGTGCGCGGTATCCGTCCGTATTTTTCCGGTCGGTACGGGAACGGGCCGGTGTCCTGCCCTTTCTTCCCTCGTCCTTGGCGCCGCGCGGCCCCCTCGGGTACGGCCCGCGAGGGCTCAGGCGCTCGCCCGGCGCACCGTCAGGTGCGTGTCGTCCACGGGCAGTCGAAGGCCATCGCCCGCGAGGGCCCGCGCGAGCAGCAGGGCCCCGTCCAGCGGATCGCCCGCCGCGGGCACCCGCGCCGCTTCCGGCAGGACGCGGGCCAGTTCCGCGTCGAGCGGTCCGAGCAGGGGCGCACCCGTCCGGAACAGGCCGCCGGTGAGCGCGACGACGCCGTCCGCAGGGCAGACGGCCGCGGCGGAGGCCGCGATGTGGCCCGCCGCCTCGCGCAGCACCTCCGTCGCCACGGGATCGCCGTCCTCGCCCGCCGCGGCCGCGACCTGCGGCGCGAAGGAGGCGAGGACCGCCGCTCGGTCGGTACGCGGGTACAGCAGCGCCGGCAGCCCCGGCAGCGCCCCGAACTCGGCCTCGGCCCGGCGCCGCAGCACCGCCGAGCCCCCGGGCCGCCCGTCGAGCGCGCGCAGGGCTGCGTCGAGCCCGGCCCGCCCGATCCACGCCCCGCTCCCCGCGTCCCCGAGCAGGTGCCCCCAGCCGTCGGCGCGGTGCCAGGCCCGCAGATCGGTGCCGAGCGCGATCATCCCCGTACCGGCGGCGACGACCGCGCCCGCCCGCTGCCCGAGCGCCCCGGCGTAGGCCGTCGCCGCGTCCGAGGCGAGCCCGAGCACGGGCAGCCCGAGCGCATCGGCGAGCGCCCCGGGAAGCACGCCCCGCAGGTCGGCGCCGAGCGTCGCCATCCCCGCGGCCCCCACCACGAGCGCGGCGGGCCGCGCCCCCTCGGGCAGTGCGCCGCGCACCGCGGGCAGGAGCTGTTCGAGCAGGTGCGCCGCCGAGATCCCCTCGGGCCCCGTCCGTACGGGTACGCGCGAGACGAGCACCCTCGGCTCCCTGTACGGGCCCCCTGCCACCGCGAAGCGGACCCCGGAACCACCCGAGTCGACGCCCACCACGACGGGCTCGCGGCCTGTGCTGTCGTACGGCGGCATGAGCGGATCTCCTCGGCTGGGGACGGGGCGGGCGGCAGCCTAGCCCTCCGCGCGCGGGACGCCCCCGCCGGGGAGCAGGACGCGGAGCCCGGATTGGGACGTACGTCACTGCGCCGATAGAGTGACGCCGTGCCAGCACAACCCTTGAACGAAGTCGTCGAAGCGGGCTGGGCCGATGCCCTCGCCCCGGTCGCCGGGCGCATCGCCGCGATGGGGGACTTCCTCCGCGCCGAGATCGCCGCGGGCCGCACGTACCTCCCCGCGGGGAAGAACATCCTCCGCGCGTTCCAGCAGCCACTGGACGACGTCAAGGTGCTGATCGTCGGTCAGGACCCGTACCCGACCCCCGGCATGGCGATCGGCCTGAGCTTCGCCGTCGCCCCCGACGTGCGGCGCCTGCCGGGCTCGCTGGTCAACATCTACCGCGAACTCCAGGCCGACCTGGGCGTCCCGCAGCCCTCCAACGGCGACCTCACGCCGTGGACCAGGCAGGGCGTCCTGCTCCTCAACAGGGCACTCACGACCGCTCCCGGCAGCCCGGCCGCACACCGGGGCAAGGGCTGGGAGGAGGTCACCGAGCAGGCGATCCGCGCCCTCGTCGCGCGCGGCAAGCCGCTCGTGTCCATCCTGTGGGGCCGCGACGCCCGCAATCTGCGCCCGCACCTCGGCGACTACCCGGCCATCGAGTCCGCGCACCCCTCGCCGATGTCCGCCGACCGCGGCTTCTTCGGCTCCCGCCCCTTCAGCCGCGCCAATGACCTGCTCCTCAAGCAGGGCGCCCAGCCCGTGGACTGGCGCCTGCCGTAGCCCGCGAGGGAGCCGGCGACGAGGGGCGCGGAAACCGTTTGCGCCCCTCCCGGCACGGCGTGTGGTGTGGCCCCGTGAACGTCTTCGCGGAAGGCCGGTGGCGCGCTCCCGCCGTGCTCCTCGGGCTCATGCTCGCCGCCTTCGGCTTCAACACGGCCGAGAACCTGCCCGTCGGGCTGCTCGGCCGGATCGCGAGCGGTCTCGACGTGCCGTTGTGGGCGGTCGGCCTGCTCGTCTCCTGCTACGGGTTCACTGTCGCGGCCGTCTCCGTGCCGCTCGCCCATCTCACCCGCGCCGTCCCCCGCCGCCACCTCCTCACCGGCGTCCTCGTCGCCCTCCTCGTCTCCAGCCTCGCCGCCGCGTGGGCGCCCGCCTACCTTCCGCTCCTCGCGGCACGGCTCGTCACCGCGCTCGCGCAAGCCCTCTTCTGGGCCGTGCTCGGACAGGTCGCCGTCGGGCTCTTCGCGCCGCGGGTACGGGGGCGCGTGCTCGGGACCGTGTCGGTCGCCGGCTCCCTCGCACTCGTCCTCGGGGTGCCCGCGGGGACGTGGGTCGGGCGGCACGGCGACTGGCGGCTCCCCTTCGGGCTGCTCGCCGTTCTCGCCCTCGTGGCACTGCTGCCGATCGCGGCGCTGCTGCCCACCGCCGCGCCCGAATCCGCCCCCGCCGCCTACGCGAGCGAGCCCGACGCGCGCCGGTTCGGCACCGTACTCGTCGCCGTCGCGCTCTCCGCGACCGGTGGCTTCGCCGGATTCACGTACGTCGTCGCGCTCCTCGGCACCGAGAGCGGCTTCGCCCCGGGCACGGTGAGCGTCCTGCTCCTCTGCCTCGGTCTGGGCTGCCTCGCCGGGGTGGCCGCCACGGGCCCCTTCCTCGACCGCTTCCCCTGGGCCGCGCTCACCACCGCCGTCGTGACACAGTCCGCCGCGCTCATCGGGCTCTCCGCCGCCGCCCGCCACCAGGTCCTCGCGGTGTGCTTCCTCGCCCTGCTGGGCCTCGCGCTCGGCCCGGTCTTCCTCGCCGCGCAGAACGCCATGCTGCGCTACGCGCCCCGCCGCACCGACCTCGCGCTCGCCGCCAACTCGGGCGCCTACAACGCGGGCATCGCCGCGGGCGCCGCGCTCGGCGGGCTCGTCCTCGCCCGCGCCGGGGTACGCGCCACCTTCCTCGCCGGCGGTCTCGTGAGCCTCGTCGCAGGACTCACGCTCCTGCGCGCAGGACGTCAGCGACGCCCCCGATCTCGCCGGGCCCGACCCGGCAGCACCCGCCGATGAGCCGCGCCCCCGCCGCGTACCACTCGGCGGCCAGGCCGGGCACGAAGCTCGGGTCGCTGCGCCAGCCGCGCGCGTGCGCGTCCCAGCGCTCCCCGCTGTTCGGGTACGCGACGCCCGGCCTCCCGCTCGCGGCGACCGCCGTGCGCACCGCGTCCGTCACCTCCAGCGGCTCGCAGCAGTTGACCCCCACCGCGACCACCTCGTCCGCGTCCGCCGCGAGCCCGAAGGCCGCGTCGAGCGGCTGCCCCGCCCGGGTTCTGCCGCCCGCCACGCTGTACGAGAGCCACACGGGCACCCCGCACCCGCGCACCACGGCGAGCAGTGCCCGGGCCTCCTCGGCGTCCGGGACGGTCTCCAGCGCGAGAACGTCGGGCCCGGCGGCGAGCAGGGCATCGACACGCGGCCCGTGGAAGCGTTCCAGCTCCGCCCGGCTCACGCCGTACCGCCCCCGGTACTCCGAGCCGTCCGCCAGCATCGCTCCGTACGGCCCCACCGAGGCCGCGACCCACCTGCTCCCGGACGCGCGCGCGGCCGTCACCGACAGCGCGAGCAGTTCGCGCGTGCGCGCCGCGTCGATCCCGTGGCGTGCGAAGCCTTCGAAGCTCGCCTGGTAGCTCGCCGTCGTCGCGATCTCCGCGCCCGCCTCCGCGTAGGCGCGGTGCGCCTCGGTGAGCGCGGCGGGCTCGTCGCGCAGCAGCCGCGCCGACCACAGCGCGTCCGCGAGGCCGTGCCCGGCGGCCTCCAGCTCGTTCGAGAGGCCGCCGTCCAGGACGACGGCCCGTTCGCGCAGCGCCCGGACGAGCCCATCGGAGTCGGTCTGGTGCGTACCGGTACCGTCCATGCCCCCAGGCTAAGCGGCGACGCCGGGCCCCCGCCGGAGCACGTTCCCGGGGCCCTTCGTACGAGAACATTCGTATTACGAGAGTGTTCGTACTATGCTCGCCCAGGTCGCCGCGTCGCTCCACCACGACCGCGTCACCCCACCACTTCACCACCCCACCACTTCACCACTTCACGAGGAGAGGGGAACCGCGTGAGCGCGCTCTTCGAGCCCTACGCCCTTCGTTCGCTGACCGCACGCAACCGGCTCTGGATGGCGGCCATGTGCCAGTACAGCGCCGCTCCGGACGGGCCCGAGCGCGGAGTGCCGACCGACTGGCACTTCCAGCACCTCGCCGCGCGCGCCGTGGGCGGCACCGGGCTCATCATCACCGAGGCGACAAGCGTCAGTCCCGAGGGCCGCATCAGTCCGTACGACCTCGGGCTGTGGAACGACGCCCAGGTCGAAGGCTTCCGCCGCATCACGCGCTTCCTCGACGAGCAGGGCGCGCTCTCGGGGGTGCAGCTCGCCCACGCCGGGCGCAAGGCCTCGACGGAGCGCACGTGGGTCGACCGCGGCGCCCCGATCCCCGTCGGCGCCGAGCACGGCTGGACGCCCGTCGCGCCGAGCCCGCTCGCCTTCACGGACGCCCACACCGTTCCCGCGGAGCTGACCGAGGACGGCATCCGCGAGATCGTCGGCCAGTTCGCGGAGGCCGCGCGCCGCGCGCTCGACGCCGGGTTCCGTACCGTCGAGATCCACGGCGCCCACGGCTACCTCATCCACCAGTTCCTCTCCCCGTACAGCAACCACCGCACCGACGCCTACGGCGGCTCCTACGAGAACCGCACCCGTTTCGCGCGCGAGGTCGTCGACGCCGTACGCGCCGTGTGGCCCGAGGAACTGCCGCTGCTCTTCCGGATCTCGGCCAGCGACTGGTTCGAGGAGGACCCCGCGGACCCGCGCACCGGCTGGACGGCCGACGAGACCGTCGCCTTCTCCCGCACCCTCAAGGAGCACGGCGTCGACCTCCTCGACGTCTCCACCGGCGGCATCTCGCCCACCGCGCCGATCGCGGCCGGCCCCGGCTACCAGGTGCGTTTCGCCGAGCGGGTCAAGAACGAGACGGACCTCGCGGCCGCCGCCGTCGGGCTCATCACGGAGGCCCGCCAGGCCGAGAAGATCCTCGCCGACGGCCAGGCCGACGCGATCCTCCTCGGCCGCGAACTCCTGCGCGACCCGTACTTCGCCGCGCACGCCGCGACGGAACTCGGCGAGCAGCCGTACGTGGCGCAGCCCTACCACCGCGCCTACTGAGGCCACTCGCGCGCCCCCGGCCCGGTGGCCGCGCGTGCCGGTGCCGCCCCCGTCAGCAGGGGAGCGGCACCGGCACGCGTCGTACGATGGGCCACCCGACGCCCGCCCGTACCGTGCCCGCCCCGTTCAGCCACCGCCTGGAGTCCGCAGTGACGACCCCCGCCGCCGGAAGCCGCGACCTGCCGCACCCCGAGCGCGCCGACATCCGGCTCGACGCGGTGCTCCACGCGCTCGCCGACCCGCTGCGGCTGCGCATCGTGCGCGAACTCGCCGCGCGGGAGCGGGAGCTGAACTGCTCCGAGTTCCCCCTCCCGGTCACCAAATCGACCTCGACGCACCACTTCCGCGTCCTGCGCGAGAGCGGAGTGGTGCGCCAGGTCTACCGGGGTACGGCGAAGCTCAACGGGCTGCGCAGGGACGACCTAGACGCGCTCTTCCCCGGGCTTCTCGACCACGTCCTCGACGCCGCCGCCCGCGAGGCCGGGCGACTCGGCGAGCCCGTCCGCTGAGGCTTTCGCGAGTCCGTCCGCCGCGGCTTCGGCGGGCTCGCCGGCCGCCGGCTCAGGGGCATGGGGCGACCGCCCTCCGCCCGGCAGGTGGTTGAAGAGAAGGTTCAGGACGAGCGCGGTGAGGCACCCCGCGCTGATCCCGCTGTGCATGACCGTCTGGAACCAGTCGGGGAAGCGGTCGTAGACCGTCGGCACGCCCACCGGGAGCAGCCCCACCGCGAGCGCGACCGCGACCACGGTGAGGTTGTGGTTGCCCTTGAAGTCGACCTCGGCGAGCGTGCGCAGCCCGCTCGCCGCGACCGTGCCGAACATCACGAGCCCCGCCCCGCCGAGCACCGGCGCGGGCACGGCGGCGACCACCGCGCCGAGCTTCGGCAGCAGCCCGAGCAGGACGAGCATCCCGCCCGCCGCCGCGACGACCCAGCGACTGCGCACCCGCGTCATCCCCACGAGCCCCACGTTCTGCGCGAAGGCCGTGTACGGGAAGGTGTTGAAGACACCGCCGAGCACCGTCGAGAGCCCGTCCGCGCGCAGCCCGTCGGCGAGCGTGGCGGGCTCCGCCCTGCGGCCCGTCATCTCGCCGACCGCGATGATGTCCCCCGAGGTCTCGGTCATCGACACGAGCGAGACGATGAGCAGCGAGACGATCGCGCCCGCCTCGAAGGTGGGCGCGCCGAAGTGGAACGGGGTGCTGATCCCCGCCCAGTCCGCGTCACCGACCCCACCGAAGTCCGTGAACCCGAAGGGGATGGCGACCAGGACGCCCACGACGATCCCGACGAGCACGGCGATCCGGCTCAGGAACGCCGGTGCGAACCGCTGCACGCCGATCACGACGAGCAGTACGAAGAGGGCGAGCGCGAGGTTCTTCGGCGCGCCGAAGTCCTTGGCGCCCTCGCCACCGGCGACCCACGCCCCCGCGACCGGCATGAGCGAGAGACCGATGACGAGGATGACCGTGCCCGTCACGAGCGGCGGGAAGAAACGCAGCAGCCGTCCGAAGACCGGCGCGAGCAGCACCATCGCGAGTCCGGCGACGATCACCGCGCCGTAGATCGCGGGGAGACCGCCCGAGCCCGTACCGATGAGCACCATCGGCGCGACGGCGGCGAACGTACAGCCCTGCATGAGCGGCAGACGCACCCCGAACCGCCACACACCCACGCACTGGATGAGCGTCGCGATCCCGGATATGAGCAGATCGGCGGTGATGAGGTACGCGAGATCGGCGGGCGGCAGCTTCATCGCCCCGCCCACGATCAGCGGGACGGCGACCGCGCCCGCGTACATCGCGAGCACGTGCTGGAGCCCGAAGGCGAAGAGCTGGACGGGCGGCGGTACTTCGTCCACGGGGTGAACGGCCTTCGCGGGCCGCGCGGCGGCCGGTGGTGCGCTCGGCATGGGCACTCCTGGGGAACGGCGGACCGGTACGGGCCCGCGCGGACGGGGACAGGGCAGAGTGTGGGGGACGGTTCAACTGGCTGGAACCGTAGGGAACTTAAACATTCTGTTGATGTCCGCGGGGTTTCCGTGCCGTTTCCCCGCCCCCGCCCCCGGCTCTCGTCGCCTGCCGCCTGCCGCCTGCCGCTTGCCGCTTGCCGCCTGCCGCTTGCTGTTTGCCGTCTACCGCTCGCCGCCTGCCGCTTGCCGCCGTGTCCTCGCGCCCTGGCGGGCCACGGTTCGGTCCCGCCGACGCCCCGCTCCCCGCTCGGCCCGCCGGCCCCCTCGTGCCTTCGCGAGCGACCCGCTCAGTCCTTCGCCAGCGCCTCCATGCGATGGATCTCGCTGCTCTGCTGTGCCACCACGTCGTTCGCCATCTCCTCGACCCGCAGGTTGTTGCCGCCCGCGAGGACGTCCCCCGCCATGTCGATCGCGCCCTCGTGGTGCTTCGTCATGAGCCGCAGGAAGAGCCGGTCGAAGTCCTCGCCGCGCGCCGCCTTCAACTGAGCGAGCTGTGCTTTCGTCGCCATGCCGGGCATCGCGCCGTGCTCGTGCCGCGGAGCACGGGTCCCCTTCGGGTCGTACGTGGCCTGCCAGCCCTTCATCGCGTCGATCTCCGGGCCCTGCGTGTCCGCGATCCGCTCGGCCAGTGCCTTCAGCCCCGCCGAGGACGCCCGGTCCGGCGCGAGCCTGCTCATCTCGATCGCCTGCGCGTGATGCGTGGTCATCATCGCCACGTAGCGGAAGTCGGCCGTGTTGGGCCGGTCGTCCTCCTTCTTGGCCGATTCCGCTTCCTTGGGTGACAGCGTTTTCGCCGGTTCCCCGGGCTTCCCCGGCGCGATCACCGAACTGGCCGACGCCTTCGGGTCCTTCACCCCGCCATCGGGCTCCTGACCTCCCCCTCCGCACGCCGCGAGTCCCAGGCACAGGGCCAGCGGGAGCACACCCCGCAGGCCCCACACGCCCCATCGGACACCAGGAGAACCAGAAGATTCCATGACGATCCTGTTACCCGCTCTTGATATGTGCATGAGGAGCACCATACTTCGATCAGTCCCCGAACCATTCAACTCCGTTCGCCCACCGCGGAGATCACGCACCGTCAGTGCGGGACCGCCGCGGTGGGCGAACGGAGAAGAGGGAGAAGAGGAAGCAGTGACCCTGTCCAACCACCCCCACACCCGGCGCAGACGCCTCGGCGTCGGCGCCGCGGCGGCGGGACTGCTCGCCGCGCTGCTCGCCGTGAGCCCCGCGGCCGCGACGCCGGGGCCAGGCGACGAGAGCGCGTCCCGCACGGCGGCCGGCTCCCAAGCCGCCGCGTCCGCCAAGAAGGACGTGGCCACGGGCGAGATACCGGGCCAGGACGAGATAGTCCACTCCCGTAACATCGAGCACCTCAGCAACACCCCCAAGGACGCGCTGGCCGGTACCAACTCCGACCTCGCCTTCCAGGGCAAGTACGCCTTCGCGGGAAACTACGACGGCTTCCGCGTCTTCGACCTGAGCAACCCGAAGAAGCCGCGCACCGTCACGCAGGTCCTGTGCCCCGGCTCGCAGAACGACATCTCCGTCTCCGGTGACCTGCTCTTCCTGTCCACGGACTCCTCGCGCAGCGACGACTCCTGCAACAGCACGACGCAGCCCGCGACCGAGAAGTCCTCGTGGGAGGGCATCAAGGTCTTCGACATCAGCGACGTGCGGCACCCCGAGTACGTCGCTTCCGTCGAGACCGCCTGCGGCTCGCACACCCACACGCTCGTCCCCGAGCGCAAGGACGTGTACGTGTACGTGTCCTCGTACTCGCCGAGCGCCAGCTTCCCGGACTGCCAGCCGCCGCACGACGGGATCTCCGTCATCAAGGTGCCGCGCAAGGCGCCGCAGCAGGCGAAGGTCATCGACTTCCCCGTCCTCTTCCCGGACGGCGGCAACCCGGGCAGCCCCGTCAACCCGGGCGTCTCGGCCACGACGGGCTGCCACGACATCACCACGCTGCCCTCGAAGGACCTCGCCGCAGGGGCCTGCATGGGTGACGGCATCCTGCTCGACATCAAGAACCCGGCGAAGCCGCGGGTCATCGACCGGGTCCAGGACAACAAGAACTTCGCGTTCTGGCACTCCGCCACCTTCAACCAGAAGGCCGACAAGGTCGTCTTCACCGACGAACTCGGCGGCGGCGGCGCGGCCACCTGCAACGCGGAGGTCGGTCCTGACAAGGGTGCCGACGGCATCTACGACATCGTCGGCAAGGGCGACAAGCGCAAGCTCGTCTTCCGCTCCTACTACAAGATCCCGCGCCACCAGGCCGACACCGAGAACTGCGTCGCGCACAACGGCTCGCTCATCCCGGTCAAGGGCAAGGACCTCATGGTCCAGGCCTGGTACCAGGGCGGCGTCTCCGTCTGGGCCTTCACCAACTCCCGCAAGCCCCAGGAGATCGCCTACTTCGAGCGCGGCCCGCTCAGCACCGACCAGCTCGCGCTGGGCGGCTCCTGGTCCGCGTACTACTACAACGGCCTGATCTACTCGAACGACATCGAGAAGGGCTTCGACGTCCTCAAGATCACCGACCGCCGCACCGACCCCGCCAAGAAGATCAAGGTCAGCGAACTGAACGTCCAGACCCAGCCGGACTACTTCGACTGAGTCGCGGATGTGGCCGGCTCATCCCCGGTGATCCCCGCCGTCCTTCGAACGGTATGGGTGGTGGCCCGCGTCCTCGGCGCGGGCCACCACCGTGGAGTGGTCTCGGGCGGCTAGCTCCAGCCCCCGAGCGGACCTCCGCCGAGCTGGGCGGAACAGATGTTGTAGCCGCCCTGCGCGTGTCCTTGCTTCGTCTTCCCGGCAACCGTCACCGAGCAGTGGATGTCGCCACCGCCGGCCAACTGGGCGGTGACCACGTAATACAGGGCATCGCCCTTGAAGGGGAGTGTCTTTGTCAGCGGCAGTCCGTGGCCCTCGATGTTCTCGCCGTCGCTGCCGTAGGTGATGTTGGCGCCGGAGGGGGCGCTGCCCCACACCTTGAAGACGACCTCGTCAACGTTCTTCCTCGCGGTGGCCTCCTCCGGCGCGCCCGCCCTCTCCGTGCCCGCCTTCTCCGCGTCACCGCTCCCTGACTTCGTTCCGCCTTCCGAGGCCTTCGTCACGGTCACGGTGGGAGCGGGCTTGGCGTCCGACGTGGTCTTCGCTTCGTCCGCTCCACCGCCGGAGCCCCCGATGCCGATTCCGGCGAGGAACACGACTGCGGCGGCGGGGAGGAGGACGCGCTTGCGGGTCCAGCCGGGTCGGCCGACGGGCGGCGTGGACGGGACGGGCGCGTGCGTCTCGGGCGGCAGGTGGCTCATAGGGACTCCGATGGGCAGGAAAGATGACCGATGGCTGGGGGGCGAAATGAACAACCCCTCCCCGTCGGCCACAGTTGCCTGGAGCACCTACTCACCGACCGAAATGGTGAAAAACTGCTGTCTCACTGACGGCAGCTCGGACTTCGGCTAGCGCGAGGGGATTCCTCCGTGGTGCTGCTGGCCGCCGTTCCTCAGGCCCCCGCGTCCACCAGCCCCAGCACCGGACGCAGTCCCGCCGGGCGGGCCGTCACCGGGAGGTGGTCGACGAAGTGGACCGCGCAGCCGAGGGCGGTCGCGCCGCCGTCGGCCTCGCGGCTGTCGCCCACCATGAGCGTCTCGGGGCCGCTCGCGCCGAGTACCGCGCACGCCGTCGCGAAGAGGCGCGCGTCCGGCTTCTGCACCCCGTGCTCGAACGAGAGCGTGTACGCGTCCACGAAGGCGTCCAGGCCGTGCGCCCGGAAGACCGGGCGGATGTCCCAGCCGACGTTGCTCACCACACCGACCCGGACCCCCCGCGCCCGCAGCCCCGCGAGGACGTCGTGCGCGTCCGGGTAGGGCCGCCAGCCCTCGGGCCGCATGTGCCGCGCGTACAGCTCCTCGTGCAGCGCGTCGTCCGGCAGCGGTACGTGCCGGGACAGCCCCGTGTACGCCGCCCGGTGCGCCGCCGCGCTCTCGTCCCGTACGGGCCACAGCTCCGCCGTGTGCGCGTCGGGGAACCGCACCGGCGCGCCCGGAGCGCCGCCCGGTTGTGCCCCCACCCGCTCCAGCGCGGCCGCCAGCTCCACGAGTCGCGCCTCCGGCAGGACGTGCCCCGTCGCGGCGAGCGCCCCGCGCAGCCACTCCTCGGCGGACTCGATGCGCAACAGCGTGCCGGAGAAGTCGAAAAGGACCGTCTTGATCGTCATACGAAGATCCTCGGGGCGACCCGGGACCCGGTCAAGGCGACCCCCGCCCGCGCCACCCCCGTGTCCCCAGCACGACGAGCAGTGCCCCCAGCAGCCAGCCGCCCACCACATCACTCGGCCAGTGCACCCCGAGCCACACCCGCGTCAGCCCCACCCCGGCCACGCTCACCACGAGCACCGCGCCCACCGCCCCCAGCAACGGACGCGGCACCCCGTAGCCCCGCAGCACCCACCACAGGAGCCCGCTCACCACCGTCGCCGTCAGCGCGTGGCCCGAGGGGTACGCGGCGAAGGATGCCGAGTCCACCGGGTCAGGCCACACCGGGCGCTCCCGGCCCACGGCCGCCTTGATCAACTGCTGGAGCGCCGTGCCCGCGAGACACACCACCGCGATCCGCACGGCGCGTTCCCGCGCCCCGCGGCCCAGCAGCCACACCACGAGGAGCGCGGCGAGCAGCCGGAACGTCCACGGGTCCCACACCCAGTCGCTCAGCACCCGGCACGTGTGCGTCAACGCCCCGTCCCGCACGGCGGCGCGGTGCGCGGAGCGGGCGAGCGAGGAATCGAGCGAGACCAGCGGCCGCCACGAGGCGGCGACGAGCGCGAGGAGCAGCGCCGAGAGCACGCCGAGGACGAAGGCGGTCGTGTCCCTGCGCCCGCGTGCTCGCGTGGGCGTCCCGTGCCCCGGCCGGGTGCGGGCGGTCGCTGGAGCCATAGGGGTTCCTCGGTGGGCGGCTGCGGATCGGGACACGCACCACGTGTGCCCGGCGTGCGGGAACCGTGCGGCCCGTACGTCCGCAGAGCCTACGGCCCGTACCCCTCGCCCCCCCTCGCCTCAGCCGAGCGCGCGCAGGCCGGGGACGAGCGCCACGAGGACGGGGACGAGCGGGACGAGCGCGCCCGCTGCCGTCCACTGGAGCCGGCGCCCGGCCGTCAGGCGCGGGTGGGCCTCCAGGAGCCGGTCGACGCGGCGGGGCACGTCGGCGTGCGGCGTGGGCGCCGGGCCGAAGACGCCCCGGTCCTCGTTCAGCTCGACGAGCGCGAGCGCCGTGGTCAGCCGGCCGAAGCGGCGCGAGGCGACGTCGTCGGCCGCCAGCTCGACGAGTCTGTGCATCTCGTCGCGGAACGCGGCGAAGACGGGGACCTGCGGAAATCCTCTGGCGAGCGCCCCCGAGCAGTACAGGAGCCAGTCGTGGCGCGCGTGCGCGTGGCCGAGTTCGTGGGCGAGGACCGCGTCGAGCTTGCGGCCCTCCAGGCGGCGCAGCGCCGCGGTGGTGATGACGAGTTGCGGGGGAGTGCCGGGCAGCCACCACGCCTCCGGCTTCTCGCCCTCAAGGACCCGCAGCCGCTCCTTGGCGGGGCCCTCGCCGGGCAGCCGCGGCGAGCGCGTCCGCAGCGCCGCGCGCTCGGCGCGCCGTCGCCGCCTGCTCTCGCGGATCTCCCGGGTCAGCATCGCCGCCGTCCAGGCCCCGCCCGCCGCGAGAACGAGCGCGGTCGCCCCCGCCCAGGGGCCCGTGGTGCCGAGCGCGTAGGCGTCGATCACCCCGTGCGGCGCGGAGGCGAAGAGCTGCCCGCGCACCGCCTTCCAGGCCGCCGCGGCGCTGAGCGCCATCGCGAGGGCGCAGCACATGAGCACGCCCCCCACGACGCACTGCCACAGCCACAGCGCCACGATCGGCTCGCGGTCCGTCCACGGGACACGGGCGATCACGCGGGGTGCGAGCACAGCGGTGAGCGCGCCGAGCACGAGCAGGGCCACCGGGACCATCATGCGTCCAGCCTATGGGGGCGGCCGGTTCGGAAGATACAGGCTTTCATGGCAAGTGACGCACGCCACGGACACCCCCGGTTCCGCCACCCGTCGCGCACGCTCCGTGCTCACCCGGTCGACGCGCCGTACGGCCCCGCACTCCGTGCTCACCCGTCCACGCGCCGTACGGCCCCGCACCCCGGGCCCGCGCGGCCGACGCGCCGTACGGGCTCACACCGCGAGCAGCATCGCGAGCATCCCCGTCGCCATCGCGAGCCGGCAGGCCCGTACGACCTCGGTGCGGCCCGTCCAGTGGGTGGGCGCGGGGCCCGCTGGGCCACCGGCGGGGACGAGACGGGCGCCGGTCCAGAGCATGTACACCGCGTAGTAGGCGAGCAGGAGCCCGGTGACGAGGGGGACACCGCCGGGGACGTGCCCGCCGCCGTGGCCCGCGTGCCCGGCGGGGGCGCTCGCCATCGCCCAGGCCATGTAGATCATGGCGAGGGTGCCGACGAGGTGGTGCACGTGGTGGGCCGAGCCCGCGCGTGCCGCCCACAGCGCGCGCAGCGCGGCGGCCCCGAAGACGACCGTGTAGCAGAGCCAGGCCCACGCCGGTGGTTCGAGCACGGCCGCGGGCACCGCCATGACCGCCATCGCGAACCCCATGAGCGCTTCCCCGCCCGCCGTGCCCCGCACGCCCTGAGCCGGATCGCGCATCCGCAGGAGGCAGTACGCCGAGGTGGCCGCGCACAGCGCGACGAGCAGCCAGGCGGCCGGTCCCGGAGCGTGCACGGCGAACCTCCCCGTCGAGAGCGTCAGGAGCCGAGAGTCGTGACGCGGAGGACCTGCCCACGGCAGGCGGCACCCAAGGGGTCGCACGGAGGTACACGGGGGAGTGCGAGGGGGCGCGTGGCGCGGTGGGCGGAACGTGATCCGTGCCGTGCGCGCGCCACGGGTCCGGGGATCTCCCGCTCAGAGCGCCCCGGGCATCCGGCGGCGGCCGTGCGGCGCGGGCGCGGGGGGACCCGCAGGGGCGGGGTCGTCTGCCGGTGGGGCGGGGGAGTGGGCGGGGACGCCGTCGACGGGGAGGCCAGGGAAATCGGCCTCCTCCAGGACGCCGACGCAGGCGCGGTGGACCTGGCGCGCCGTGAGACGGGGGTCCTGGACGTCGAGCATGTCCGAGACGACCTCGGCGGCGAGCGAGGCCCGTACGCCGTGCGCGCGCAGCGTGTCGAGCATGCCCGCCACGTGTCCGCCGCCCTCGCCCGGCAGGAGCCGGTGGTGGCGGGCCTCGTAGCGGGGGTCGCGCAGCGGGGTGCGCAGCGCGTCGGCGAGCTGGACGGCGATGATCCGCTCCGCCGGGACGGGGGCCAGGTCGGCTGCGGTCGCGCCGGAGCGCGCCCAGTGCCAGCAGTCGACGAGGACGCCACCGTTCGCGTCCCCCGCCGCGTCGACGATCTCCCAGGCCGCGCCGATCGTCGGGACACCCGCGTACGGGAGGAACTCGAGCGCGGCGCGCGCCCCGCTCGCCGCGGCCTCGCGGCACACGCGGGCGAAACCGGCGGCCAGCTCGTCGAGCGGGCGCGCGGCGAAGACCGTGGCGTGGACGCGTTCGGGACGGAACAGCGCGACGAGCCGTCGCGCGAGCAGGTCGTCCTCCCTGGCCCGCCGGTCGGCGCCCCCGCCCCAGGCGGTGAGCAACTCGATCTCCGTCACGCGCAGGCCGCGCGCGGCGAGCAGGTCGACCATCCTGCGATCGGTCCAGCCGGCCTCCAGCGCGTCCCTGTACTGCTCCACGGACAGGCCGAGGCCCTGGAAGCCGGCCTCGGCGGCAGCCCCCACCCGGGTGCCGAAGGGCACGGCACGAAGAGTCTGGGCACTGAGGGTCAGCTCGTAGGACACAAGGCTCATCCTAACTTCGGCGCGCTCAACTGGGGAAACCCCGGCCCCTACGAGTGATTTTCGGGGGTGTTGGGCCCCGGTCGTCCGGCACTCCCGCCGTGACGGGGTGCGGGGAGTGCCCCGAGCGGGCCGCGAGACTGGCACTCCGTGCCGTAATCATTTACTAGTAAAACACTTGCTAAGCTTGTGGTCATGAGTCGTCCCCGCCCCGTCCCCTCCACCCCCACCGGGCAGCACCCGGCCACGCGTCCGGCGCCAGGACCCCGCGCGAGGAAACTCCCCCTCGCCGGCGCGCTCCGCGTCGGCGGGCTCAACGACATGTGGTTCAAGCCCGCCACCGGCGCCTCATCGGCCGCGATCATCCCGCTCTTCACCCTCCTCGCCCTCGACCGGCTCGACCTCGCCGCCTACACGATGGCCGGTTCCCTGTGCGCCCTCTACGGCCACCACCTCCCCTACGCGCGCCGCGCCCGCGCCGTCCTCTGGGTCATCCTCGGCATGGTCGCCGGAGTCGCCCTCGCGATGGTCACCTCCGCCGCGACAAGCTCGGTCCCGCTGCTCATCGCGGTCGGTGCCGCGATGGCCGCCGTCCAGAAGACCCTGTGCGAGAGCACCGGCATCGGAGCCCCAGGACCCGTCATCTTCGCGTTCGTCAGCTCGGCGACCCTCTTCGTGCCGCAGACCTTCGCCGCGATCCCCGGACACCTCGCCCTGACCGTCGGCGCGGCCGCGCTCTCCTGGTGCGTCACGATGGCCCCCGCACTCCTGCGCCCCACAGGACCCGAGCGCCGCGCCACGGCCCGCGCGCTCGAAGCCGTCGCCGCCTTCCTCACGACCCCGGCCGAAACCGGCGCGACCCCCGCGCGCGACCGCGCCCGGGCCGCCGCCGTCACCGCGCTCCACGCCGGCTGGCAGTCCCTCTACGCGACAGGCCGCCGCACCCCCGTACGCCGCGACCTCGAACGACTCCTCGTCCGCGCCGAGACCGCGCTCGCCGCGCCGCACGAGGCGGACGCCGCGCTCCTGAGGGAACAGGCGGGCGGGATACGCGGCACCGGGCCACTGCCCCGGCCCACCGACCTCGATGAGGCCGCTCTCCAGGAACTGGCCGGCATCGACATCGAGCGCGCCCGCCGCCCGCGCGCCGCCCACCCCGTCCTGCGCGCCTTCGCCCCCGGCTCCCCGCTGCTCCCCGTCATGGCCCGCGCCTTCCTCGGCTCGCTCCTCGCCGGGCTCCTCGCCCGGGGACTCGGCAGCGACCGCCCGTACTGGGCGATCGTCACCGCCGTCGCGATCTTCCAGATCAACGTGACCCTCAGCTGGACCCGCGCGATCCAGCGCACCGTGGGCAACGTCGTCGGCGTCGGCGTCTTCGCCCTGATCGCGCCCCTCGCCCACGCGACACCGGCCGCGATCGTCGTCCTGATCATCGTCCTGGCCTTCGGCGCGGAAGCCCTCATGCCGCGCAACTACTGGCTCGGCACCCTCTGCGTGACCCCGATGGCACTCCTGATCGGCGAGTTCGGCGGCAACCACGGCACCGGCCCGCTCGTCGGCGACCGCGTACGCGACACCGTCGTCGGCGCCGTCGTCGGCCTCGTCGTCGCCTTCTTCGTCACCAACCGCCGCGCGAGCGCCGCACTGGAGCGCTCGCTCGCCGGGGCCGAAGCGGTGCGCGAGGAGACCGACGCGCTCCTGGCCCGTACGGGGGCGAGCGCCGTCGACCTGGAGCGGGCGCGCCGCCGCCTCGCCGCCACGCTCGTCGCGCTGCGCGCGGCGGCCGACACGGCCGCGGGTGAGTGGTGGCAGCGCGCGGTGCCCGAACGGCGGGTGCTCGACGCCGAGCGCGCGGGACACCGTACGCTCGCGGCGACAGTGACACGGCAGGGCCTGCTCGCCCGGCGGCCCGCCCCCCAGGACCCGCGGCCCGTACCCCACGAGCGGTCCCACGAGGAGGACACACCGGTATGACCACGGCGAACGACCCGCCCGCGGCCCCCACGGGCGCTCACCACGACTCGGTGGCCACCGTCGTACGGCAGTGGCGCTCGGTGCACCCCGGCATCGACACCGCGCCGATGGAGCTGATCGGCCGGGTCAATCGCTGCGCCGCCCTCCTCCAGCAGGCCGAGGACGCGCCGCTGCGGCGCGGCGGGCTCAGCCGCGCCGAGTTCGACGTGCTCGGCGCGCTGCGCCGCACCGGCGACGAACTGACCCCCGGTGAGCTGGCCCGCGAGACGTACTCGTCGGGCGCGGCCGTCACCAAGCGGCTGCGCAGGCTTCAGGAACGCGGCCTCGTCGAGCGCAGGACCGACCCGCACGACCGGCGGGTCAGCCGCGTCACGCTCACCGGGGCGGGCGCCGCGCTCGTCGACGACCTCCTGCCCGACCAGCTCGCCTTCGAGTCCACCGTCCTGAGCGGACTGCCGCACGACGAGCGCGAGCGGCTCGTGGGACTGCTCGGCGAACTCCTCGGCCAGCTCGAAGGGCGCCTGGGCGGACCCCGCTACTGAGCCGGGGCCGGAAAACCGGCTGACGCACGGGGACGGGTCTGCGAGAGTGGCCCGCCGTGATCACGTACGAACTCCTCCTCATCGGCGGCGGCGCGGGTGTCGGCAAGACCAGCGTCGGGCAGGAGGTCTCCGTCCTCCTGCGCGAGGCGGGGGCGGCCCACTGCCTCATCGAGGGCGACTGCATGGACCAGATCCACCCCGCCCCCGCCGACGACCCGCACCGCTCCGCCGTCACCGAGCGCAACACCGCCGCCGTCTGGGCGAACTACGCGGCTCTCGGCCGGCGCCGCCTGATCTACACGAACACCGTGAGCGTCATCGAAGCACCCATGCTCGTACGGGCCATGCGCGGCGACGAGGTCAGGACCACCCTGGTCCTCCTCACCGCCACCGAGTCCACCGTGCGCGAGCGGCTCACCGCGCGCGAGGCCGGTTCCCAGGCCGGGGCGCACATCGAGCGCAGCCTGCGCATGGCGCGCCGCCTGGACGCACAGGCCCCCGCGGGCACGGTGCGGATCGCGACCGACGGCCGGTCCGTGCCGGACATCGCCGCCGAGGTGGTGCGGGCGAGCGGCTGGACACCGGACGGCTGAGCCGCCGCCCCGTACCAAGACCGCCGGGCCAAGATCGTCGGGTTGACCCCGCCCCCGCGCCGGGGAAGAGTACGCCCGGCCCCGCTCCCCGCGAGGCCGTCACACCCCCGCAGGCCCGCCGACGAAGGACCCCGATCCCCATGCCCCCCGCACCTCCTGACGAGGCGCCCGAGACCGCCCGCGTGCGCCGTCCCGCACTGTGGCTGCTGCTCGTGCCCGCCCTGCTCTACGTCCTCGCCCCACTCGTCGCCAACCGCGTCGAACCGCGCGTCCTCGGCCTGCCCTTCCTGTGGGCCTGGGTCATCGGTGCCACGTTCCTGAGCCCCCTCGTCATCTGGCTCACCGCCCGTCTCGACCCCGTCTACCGCGCCGACGCCCCCGAGCCGCTCGCGGGCGACCCCGGCACGGAAGGGCGCAGGCCATGAGCGGCTCCGCGGTCCTCGCCACCACCGTCTTCGGCCTCGCCATGCTCGCCACCGTCCTCATCGGTCTGTGGAGCGCGCGCGGACGCGCCAAGGGCCTCGCCGAGTGGTCCCTGTCCGGGCGCGGCCTCGGCGTCCTCTTCGTCTGGGTCCTCATGGCGGGTGAGACGTACACGAGCTTCTCGTTCCTCGGCACCGCCGGGTGGACGTACTCGATGGGCTCGCCGATCCTCTATCTCGTCGCCTACCTGACAGTCGGTTTCGCCGTCGCGTACCTCGCGGGCCCCGCGCTGTGGACCTACGCGGGCCGCCACCGCCTCGTCTCGATCGCCGACATCGCCGAGCACCGCTTCCGCTCCCGCCCGCTCGGCATCCTCGTCGCCCTCGTCGCGACCGTCTTCCTGGTGCCGTACATCCAGGTGCAGATCCAGGGCATGGGCGTCGTCGTCAACGCCATGACGTACGGCAGCGTCGACCTCAAGGTCGCCGCCGTCGTCTCCTTCGTCGTCGCCGAGCTGTTCGTCCTCGTCTCGGGGCTGCGCGGCTCGGCGTGGGTGAGCGTCTTCAAGGATGTGCTCGTCATCGGCAGCGTCGTCTTCCTGCTCGTCTACATCCCCGCCCACTACACCGACGGCGTGGGCCACCTCCTCGACCGCATGGTCGCGGAGAAGCCCGAGTGGCTCACCTTCCCCGGGCACGCGTCGGGCGGCAAGGGCGCCGCGTGGTTCATCAGCACGGTGCTCCTCAACGCCGTCACGATCACCGTCTTCCCGACCACGGTCTCCGGTTACCTCAGCGCGGGCAGCGCCAACGCCCTGCGGCGCAACTCGATCCTGCTGCCCTGGTACCAGCTGCTGCTCTTCATCCCCATGACGGTCGGCGCGGTCGCGCTCTTCGCGCTGCCGCAGCTCGGCAACCCCGACCTGGCCCTCTACCGGCTCGTCACCGACTCGCTCCCGGCCGGGGCCGTCGCCGTCATCGGCGTCGCGGGCGCGCTGTCGGCGATCGTGCCGATGAGCGTCTTCATGCTGTCCATCGGCACCCTGTGGGGCCGCACCGTCCTCGGCGGCGGCAACGGCGCCGACCCGCGCCACCCGCTGCGCCACCGCGACGAGGCCGAGGCCACGCGCGCCGACCAGCGCGCCAAGACCCTCTCGCAGCTCGTCTGCCTCCTCGCCGGGCTGCTCGCCCTCCTCGGCGCCCTCATCCACCCGAGCACGCTCGTGGAACTCTCGGTCCTGTCGTACGAGGGCATCGCCCAGCTCGTGCCCACGGCGCTGCTCGCACTCTTCTGGCCCCGGCTCGGCAAGAGCGCGGCCGTCAGCGGCATGTTCGTCGGACTCGCGGTCATGACGCTCCTGTGGGCCACGGACCACGACCCCTGGCACGGCGTCAACGGAGGCCTCATAGCCTTCGTGGCGAACCTCCTCGTGACCCTCGCGATCACGGCGCTGCGCCCCGCGGCGCCGCTCAGGGCCCCGGCGCGGGCCGCGGGGGACTGACGGCGTGGACGCACGGGAGGACCCGCCTCCCCTCGGGAAGCGGGCCCTCCCGCCCGTGCGCCGCACCGGCGCGCGTGTGCCTCACTCCAGGTCCTTGTCGCGACGCTCCGCCTCGGTCTCCGCCGCGCCCGCCGCACCCGCGGGGGAGCCGGAGGGGCTCTCGGTGGCCGGTACCGGCGGGCTCCCCGCCTCGTGCTCGGCCGGCAGCCCGTGCGTCAGGAAGTGCACCACCACCGCGATCACCGCGCCCGCGAGCGGGGCGACGAGGAAGAGCCACACCTGGCTCATCGCGTTGTTGTCCGCGAAGATCGCGGGACCGAGCGCCCGCGCCGGGTTGACCGAGGTCCCCGTGAGCGGGATGCCGAGCAGGTGGATCACCGCGAGGCTCAGACCGATCGCCATCCCCGCCGGGCCCTTGGCGCCCTTGCCGTGCGTCGTGCACAGCACGACGAAGACGAGCAGCGCGGTGAGGATCGTCTCGGCGAGGAAGGCGCCGCCCGCCGAGATGTGCACGAGGGAGTTCGCCCCGTACCCGTCGGTCCCGAAGGACCCGCGCCCGTCCGCCTTGAAGATCGGTACCGAGTTCGCGAGCCAGGCCAGGAGCGCGGCACCAGCGGCACCACCGGCGAGCTGCATCACCCAGTAGCAGATGCCGGTCAGCGGCGAGATCCGCTTGCCGAGCACCATCCCGAGCGTGACCGCCGGGTTGACGTGGCAGCCCGAGACCGGGCCGATCGCGTACACGAGGGCGAGCAGGACGAAGCCGAAGGCCAGCGCGATGCCGAGCACCCCCACGAAGGGCTTGGCGAAGATCGCCACGCCCACCGCGAAGAACACCAGCGCCAGGGTGCCGAAGAACTCGGCGGCGAGTGCGTGCGGATCGACGGCGAGGGAGGCCCGGTGGCCCCTCGTGGCCGGGGGCGCGTCCCGGGTGGCAGTTGTGCTCATGACATCCCCTTCGAGGGCGAGCGAGAGCCGGGACGAGCGAGCGGCGCGCGTCAACGACGACGGCGCCGGTGTGGCGTACGTCCCATTTATGACTTTTCGACCGTATCGCTCCGATCGGGTGATGTCGCGCGGAGTGGCGGTGGAGGGGTGACGAGGGGCGGCGCCACGGGTCCGCGTGGCCGCGGTACGGGCCGGCGGGACCGCCGTTCGGGCGCCCGGTACGCCCAGACCCTGGCTCGTTACCCTGGACGGCGCCCCGTCCGCGTACCGCCGCCACCTCCCGGTACCTCCGCCCCGAAAGGCCAGCCCGTCATGACGACCCTTCCCGCACCCGCCGGTCTCGCCTTCCGCCCCTCGGGGCCCGCCGATGTCCCCGCCCTCGTGGCGCTCGTCGAGTCCGCCTACCGGGGCGACAGCAGCCGGACGGGCTGGACCACGGAGGCGCACCTCCTCGAAGGGCAGCGCACCGACCCGGAGTCGCTGCGCGAGGTCATGGAGACGCCGGGCACGCTGCTCCTCGCCGTCGAGCGCGACGGCGAACTCGTCGCGTGCTGCCAGGTGGCCCGCCAGGAGGGGCACGGCTACTTCGGCATGTTCGCCGTCCGCCCCGGGCTCCAGGGCGCGGGCCTCGGCAAGGCCGTGCTCGCCGAGGCCGAGCGCATCGCGCGCGAGGACTGGGGCGTCACCGAGATGCACATGACGGTGATCTCGGCGCGCGAGGAACTCATCGCCTACTACGAGCGGCGCGGCTACCGCCGTACCGGCGAGCTGACGCCCTTCCCGTACGACGACGAGCGCTTCGGGGTCCCGAAGCGGGCGGGGCTCGCCTTCGAGCTGCTGGTCAAGCCGCTGGTCTGAACCGCGGGCCCGGTACGGGGGCGGCGCGCCACGCGCGTGGGCCGCCCCCGTCCCGTACCACCCGGGGCCGCTCAGGCCGCCTTGTGCGCCTCCCGCACGATCTCCGGCTCGTCCGTCGTCACACCGTCGAGCCCGAGCGCGCGGGCGAGCGCGAAACGCTCCGGCGTGTTCACGGTCCACGCCGTGACCCGCAGCCCCGCCTCGCGCGCCCGCTCCACGGTCTCCACCGTCAGCCGCCGGATGTTCAGCACGAGTCCCATCGCCCCGCACGCCGTCGCCCGCTCCACGACCTCGGGCCCGAAGCGGCTCGCCACGAGGCACGTCCGCACCCCGGGCACGAGGCGCGAGATCTCCACGAGCGCCTCGTCGTGGAAGGAGATCACCTCGACGCGCTCCACGAGGCCCCGCGCGTGCATCACGTCCGCGAGCGCCTGGGCGGCGGCGACGTCCTTGATCTCGGCCTGGAGCGGCCCGTGCAGCACGTCGAGCGCCTCCTCGAAGACCGGTACGCGCTCGCCGAGCCCCGCGTCGAGCGCTCGCAGCTCGTCCAGGGTCCGCTCGGCGATGCGCCCGCTGCCGTCCGTGGTGCGGTCCACCTCCGCGTCGTGCATCACGACGAGCGCCCCGTCCTTGCTCAGGTGCAGGTCGAGTTCGACGAGGTCGACCCCCTCCCGCTCGGCGCGGACGAAGGAGCGGAGGGTGTTCTCCGGCTCGACGCCCATCACTCCGCGATGGCCGATGGCGAGGAAGGACACGGTGGACTCGCTTTCCGTTCAGGCGCTTGGCGCTCGCTGCGGGACGCCGCCCTGCTGTCCGTACGGGCGTCCCGCTCGACCCTAGGCCCTGGCGCGTAACGGGCGGGTGGCGGGGAGGCGGCGCGTCCGTGCGCGTCGAGTCCGCTGATGCCGAGCAGGACACCGGTCACGACGGCGCTGAGGACGAGGGTGCGGCGGGTCAAGGGGGCCTCCGGGGCGTACGGCACGGGTGCGTCGCCGTGCGTCGTACCGCCGCCACGGGGGTGCGAGCCGTGACCTCGCCCGTACGTGGGCGCGTCCCGTACCGCCCTTGACGCCGGGCCGCCCGGCCCCCGTACCGGCGGAAGCGACCAGGGTGGAGCCGGAGACATGTATACGGCGGAAAACTGACGGAACGCGCGTATGAACCCTGAGGTCGCCGGAAAAACATCGGCGGACGGCCGTGTGGACGGGATTATTTCCCGGGGTGACCTTGTGGAGGTCCCGTTCGGCCCCCTACGGTGGTGAGTACAGCGGTTTCTTCTGTGGAGGGTGTGGCATGACGGAGATTCTTGAGCGGGCGACCGAGGGAGGGCGCAAGGCTTCCGGTGAACGGCTCGCCGACCAGCCTGCCTGGAGCCGTCTGAAGGACGCCGTCGAGCGCATCCGCCCCTGGCAGCGCAAGGACGGCTCGGTCGACTTCGACGCCGAGGAAGCGCCCCGCGCCGAGCACGTCCGCGCGGCCGTCGACGACATGGTGCGGGCGATCGAGGAGCTGGCGCCCCGCGTGCCGCACGACGCCGCCTACCTCACCGCGCTCGTCAAGGACCTGCGCGGCTGGGCCGACGACGGCTTCCAGGTGCCCGACTTCCTCGACTCGCTGCTCGCCTTCCAGCCCGCGGCGCGCCGCGAGGACGGCCTCGAACACCTCGTCGTCTTCCCCATGTACACGCAGAACGGCAACCCGGACCGCAACTTCGAGGCCGTCGCCCTGCGCATGGTCTGGCCCGAGTGGCTCGCCGACCTTGAGCGCACCCGCTATGACAACCCGCTCTTCTGCGGCATCACCTTCGAGGACTTCACGGCCGGCTACGACACCAACTCGGCCGTCCTCTTCCCCGAGACGATCGCCGTCCGCGAGGCCCCCGAGCGCTTCACCTGGGGCGGCATCTTCTGCGACCGCGAGGCCGCCCGCTTCCGCCGCGTGAGCGAGGCCGCCGTCGACGTCCTCGGCATCGAACTGCCCGACGACGTCCGCGCCCTCCTCGCCGACCAGGACCGCTGCCAGGAGGCCTTCGTCCTGTGGGACATGGTCCACGACCGCACCCACAGCCACGGCGACCTGCCCTTCGACCCGTTCATGATCAAGCAGCGGCAGCCGTTCTGGATGTACGGGCTCGAAGAGCTGCGCTGCGACCTGACCGCCTTCAAGGAGGCCGTCGCCCTGGAGGCCGACGGGGTCGCCCAGGCACGTGACGTGCAGACCGCCGTCCTCTTCGACCGCATGTTCCGTTTCCCCGTCACGGGCGAGCGGCAGCGCAACTACGACGGCCTCGGCGGCCAGCTCCTCTTCGCGTACCTCCACAAGCACGACGTCGTGCGCTGGACCGACAACAAGCTCAAGATCGACTGGGAACGGGCGCCGCAGGTCACCAACGCCCTGTGCACCGAGATAGAGACCCTCTACAGGGACGGCATCGACCGCCCCAAGCTCGTCCACTGGTTCGCCGGGTACGAGCTGGTCTCGCGCTACCTCGCCCCGCACCCCGGCTCGCGCTGGGCCAAGGGCCCGGACGCCCTCGACCTGTCGCTGCCCCCGCGCAAACTCGTCGACGACGTGCTTCCCGACGAGTTTCCGCTCAGCATGTTCTACGAGGCCCTTTCCAAGAAGCTCAAGCGCGTGATCGCCTCGACCCGCGGCATCACGGCGACGAGCACGGAAGGCGCCGCCGCATGAGTGAGGACGGCCTGGAGGTGACCGGCATGGACGGTATCGGGAACAGCACCGGGAACGGTTCGCTGGAGGGCGCCGTCATCGCGGTGGCCGGAGCGGGCGGGCCCGCGGGCCACGCGACCCTGCTCCGCCTCGCGCAGGCGGGCGCCATCGTGGTCGGCGCCGACGCCGACCCGGAACGCCTCGCCGTGGGCGTCGACGCGGCCCGCTACGCCCACGGCGGGGCCACGGTCACCGCCGACACCGTCGACCTGCTGGACGGCCCGGCGACGACCGCGTGGGCCGAGGGCATCCAGAAGGAATTCGGCCGCATCGACGGCCTCGTCCACCTCGTCGGCGGCTGGCGCGGCTCCTCCTCCTTCGACACCACCGACCTCGCCGACTGGGACTTCCTGGAGAAGCTCCTGATCCGCACCGTCCAGAACACCTCACTCGCCTTCGACGAGGCCCTGCGCCGCAGCGACCGGGGACGCTACGTCCTCATCAGCGCCGCCGGTGCCTCCAGGCCCACATCGGGCAACGCCTGCTACGCGGCCGCCAAGGCAGCCGCCGAGGCGTGGACCCTCGCGCTCGCCGACTCCTTCCGCAAGGCGGGGGGCGAGGCCGGGCCGAACGCCGCGGCTGCCATCCTGGTGGTGAAGGCGCTGGTGAACGAGGCGATGCGCACCGAACGCCCCAGCGCGAAGTTCTCGGGCTTCACGGACGTCAAGGACCTCGCCGAGGCCGTGGCAGGCGTCTGGGACCGCCCCGCACAGGAAGTGAACGGACAGCGCCTGTGGCTGACCAAGAAGCCCTGACCGAGGCGGGCACAGCGACCCGCCGCCACCACGACCCCGCGATACGCGGCTTCGCCAGCGACAACTACGCGGGCGCACACCCCGAGGTGCTCGCCGCGCTCGCCGTCGCCAACGGCGGGCACCAGGTGGCGTACGGCGGCGACGCCTACACCGCACACCTCCAGGTGATCATCAGAGACCTCTTCGGCCCCCGCGCCGAGGCGTTCCCCGTGTTCAACGGGACCGGCGCCAACGTCGTCTCCCTCCAGGCCCTCACCGACCGCTGGGGCGCCGTCGTCTGCGCCGACTCCGCGCACATCCACGTGGACGAGGGCGGGGCGCCCGAGCGCGTCGGCTCACTCAAGCTCCTCACGGTGCCGACCCCGGACGGCAAGCTCACCCCCGAGCTGATCGACCGCGAGGCGTACGGCTGGGACGACGAGCACCGCGCGATGCCGCAGGCCGTCTCGATCACCCAGTCCACCGAGCTGGGCACGCTCTACACGCCCGAGGAGATCGCCGCGATCTGCGCGCACGCCCACGAGCGCGGCATGAAGGTCCACCTCGACGGCTCCCGCCTCGCCAACGCGGCGGCGGCGCTCGGCGCCCCGGTCAAGGCGTTCACGACGGACGCGGGTGTCGACCTGCTCTCCTTCGGCGGCACGAAGAACGGCATGGTCTTCGGCGAGGCCGTCGTGGTCATCGACCCCGACGGCATCCGCCACATGAAGCACCTGCGTAAGCTCTCGATGCAGCTCGCCTCGAAGATGCGCTTCGTCTCCGCCCAGTTCGAGGCGCTTCTCGCCGACGGCCTGTGGCTGCGCTCCGCCGCGCACGCCAACGCGATGGCCCAGCGCCTCGCCGCCGGAGTGCGCGAGATCGACGGCGTCGAGATCCTCTACCCCGTCCAGGCCAACGGCGTCTTCGCCCGCCTCCCGCACGAGGTCACCGAACGCCTCCAGAAGCGCTACCGCTTCTACTACTGGGACGAGGCCGCGGGCTCCGTCCGCTGGATGTGCGCCTTCGACACGACCGAGGACGACGTGGACGGCTTCCTCGCGGCGCTGCGCGAGGAGATGACGCGCTGACCCGCGCACCCCGGTGCGACCACGGAGAACGGCCTGACCCCCACGTCGGGGGTCAGGCCGTTCTCTCGTACGCGGCTCCGCTTTCGCCCGTACCGAGCGGTGGTACGGGGACGACGGCGCCGCGCGGCGCTCAGCGGGCCTCGGCCTTCGCCACCTCGGCCGCCGTCGGGGCGCTGCCGCCGAGGTGTGCCGGCATCCACCAGCTGTCCTCGGGGCCCTTCGGCCGCACCGGGTAGGCGCGCTGCGCCGCTTCCAGCAGCTCCTGCACGTGCTCGCGCAGGCGGCGCGTCAGCGTGCCCGCGTACTGGTCGGCGGGAGCGTGGAAGCGCTCCCCGACGCGCATCGTGATGGGGAGGTGGGACCGCTTCAGGTTGCGCGGCCGCCCCTTCGTCCACATCCGCTGCGTCCCCCACAGGGCCATCGGCACGAGCGGCACCCCGGCCTCCTGGGCGAGCCGCACGGCACCGGTCTTGAAGGACTTGAGCGTGAACGACGGCGAGATGGTGGCCTCGGGGAAGACCCCCACGACCTCTCCGGCGCGCAGCGAGTCCAGCGCGTGCGCGTACGCGTTCTCGCCCTGCTTGCGGTCGACGGGGATGTGCTTCATCCCGCGCATGAGCGGTCCGGAGATCTTGTTCTGGAAGACCGACTCCTTGGCCATGAACCGCACCAGCCGCTTCTGCGGCAGCGCGGCGAGGCCGTCGAAGATGAAGTCGAGGTAGCTGATGTGGTTGCTGACGAGGACCGCGCCACCGGTCCGGGGAATGTTCTCCGAGCCCTTGCAGTCGATTTTGAGGTCGAGCGCCGCGAACATCGTGCGCATGAGACCGATGACCGGACGGTAGACGAGCTCTGCCATGTGTGGCGAGGACCCTTCATCTCTGCCGGCCCCCGGGGACGAGCGGTCCGGCGTGAAGTTACGCAGCCGTAGGTTTGCGGCATTGCGCAGATCGTGCCCGATGAACGAACGAGGAGCCAGCCCTGGTGCCCGAACCGCGGGAGATTCACGTCACGTCCGCTCCGGGAACCCGGACTCCGCCCCGGCCATCGGGCCCTTCCCCTGCCTTTCCCCGAACGCGCGGCGCCATGCGCGACACGCGGGGACGGAAGTGTTCCCGAGGGCCGGGAATCGGCCGCACGGGACGGGTGCTGAGAAAGTGACAGGCGGGGCAGAGGCTCATGACGCTCATGACGAGGGAAGGCGGCGCGAGACACGTGCGGGAGCGGGACGGTGAAGGCGTGACGGAGGCGGGGGACGGCGCCGTGGCGGAGAGCGCTGCGGGGGACGGGTCGGCGCCGGACTGGGCCCGGTTGCTCGCGAGTGGGGCGCTGGGGGGCGAGGGACTGGGGGAGCGGGCCACGCTGGTGCAGTTCTCGACCGCCTTCTGCCAGCCCTGCCGGGCGACCCGCCGCGTGCTGGACCAGGTCGCCGGGCTCGTCCCCGGCGTCGCCCACGTGGAGATCGACGCCGAGGACCACCTCGCCCTCGTCCGGGCGGCGGGGATCGAGGCGACCCCCACCGTCCTCTTCCTCGACGCGACCGGCCACGAGGTGCGCCGCGCGAGCGGCGCCCCGCACCGCGACCAGGTCCTCACTGCGCTCGCCCGGATGTTCTGAGCCGGGATCTTCCCTTCGGGTGGCGTCGGCGCGGCGCCGGTACGGACACGGCGCGGCGGCGGCGTGGTGCCGGGGCGGCGTTGGCAAGGTCACAGCACAAAGCGCTTGCTCAGCGGGCAGGCTCTTTGTGTACTACTGGTGAGTAATATTTCGGTCGGAGCGCCCGCCGCCCCAGCCGGGATTCGCCACTTCAGGCGCCTATGCTGCGGGCAGGACGCAGCCGAGTAACCGACGATGCAGTAGGAGAGCCGGCGTGAGCTTGAGGATCGTTGTCTGTGTGAAGTACGTGCCGGACGCGACGGGTGACCGGCGTTTCGCCGATGACCTGACGTTGGACCGTGAGGATGTGGACGGTCTGTTGTCGGAGTTGGACGAGTACGCGGTGGAGCAGGCGCTTCAGATCGCGGACGCGGCTGGTGACGCGGAGATCACGGTGTTGACGGTGGGTCCGGAGGACGCGAAGGACGCGTTGCGCAAGGCGTTGTCGATGGGTGCGGACAAGGGCATTCATGTCGAGGACGACGACTTGCACGGCACGGATGTGTTCGGCACGTCGCTGGTGCTGGCGAAGGCGGTCGAGAAGGCCGGGTTCGACCTGGTGGTGTGCGGGATGGCGTCGACGGACGGGACGATGGGTGTGCTTCCGGCGTTGCTCTCGGAGCGGCTGGGGGTTCCGCAGGTGACGTTGTTGTCCGAGGTGTCGGTCGAGGGCGGTGTGGTGAGGGGCCGTCGTGATGGTGACGCGGCGTCGGAGCTGCTGGAGGCGCAGCTCCCGGCGGTCGTGTCGGTGACGGACCAGTCGGGTGAGGCGCGGTATCCGTCGTTCAAGGGGATTATGGCGGCGAAGAAGAAGCCGGTGGAGTCCTGGGATCTGGAGGATCTTCAGGTCGAGGCGGGCGAGGTCGGTCTCGGGGGTTCGTGGTCGAGGGTGGAGGAGGCGGCGGCGCGTCCGGCGCGTTCGGCGGGGACGATCGTGACGGACGAGGGTGAGGGTGGCAAGCGGCTGGCCGAGTTCCTCGCGGGCCAGAAGTTCATCTGAGCCCTTCTGTTGAGCCCTTCTCGAAATCCCTCTCTCTGGCTGGAGCGTTGTCATGGCTGAAGTTGTTGTTTACGTCGATCACGTGGATGGCGCGGTGCGCAAGCCCACGTTGGAGTTGCTGACGCTGGCGCGTCGTCTGGGTGAGCCGGTCGCGGTCGCGCTGGGTGCGGGTGCCGGGCAGACGGCGGGTGTGCTGGGTGAGCATGGTGCGGCGCGGGTGCTGACGTCGGAGGCGGCGGAGTACGCGGACTACCTCGTCGTGCCGAAGGTGGACGCGCTCCAGGCCGCGGTGGAAGCGGTGTCTCCGGTGGCTGTGCTGGTGTCGTCGTCGGCTGAGGGCAAGGAGATCGCGGCGCGTGTGGCGCTGCGGATCGGTTCGGGTCTGATCACGGACGCGGTGGACGTCGAGGCGGGTGCGGATGGTCCGGTGGCGACGCAGTCGGTGTTCGCGGCGTCGTTCACGACGAAGTCGAGGGTGTCCCGGGGTATTCCGGTGATCACGGTGAAGCCGAACTCGGCGCCGGTGGAGGCGGTTGCGGCTGCTGGGGTGGTCGAGGAGCTGGTGGTGTCGTTCTCGGAGGCGGCGTCGGGGACGCGGGTGACGTCGCGGACGGCGCGTGAGTCGTCGGGGCGTCCGGAGCTGACGGAGGCGGCGATCGTGGTCTCGGGTGGTCGTGGGGTGAACGGTGCGGAGAACTTCGCCCTGATCGAGGCCCTGGCGGACTCCCTGGGCGCGGCGGTGGGTGCGTCGCGTGCGGCGGTGGACGCGGGTTGGTATCCGCACGCCAACCAGGTCGGTCAGACCGGTAAGACGGTGTCTCCGCAGTTGTATATCGCTTCGGGTATTTCGGGTGCGATTCAGCATCGTGCGGGGATGCAGACGTCGAAGACGATCGTGGCGATCAACAAGGATGAGGAGGCCCCGATCTTCGAGCTGGTGGATTACGGCGTGGTCGGTGATCTCTTCAACGTCGTGCCCCAGCTCACCGAAGAGGTCAACGCCCGCAAGGGCTGACACCTTCTCGCACGAGCGACCACGGCCCCGCGTCCCGCCCCCCCGGCGGACACGGGGCCGTCCCCGTGGCCCACGGACCCGCCGCGCGGTGTGCCGTTGACGCCCTCGTACGGGCACGCTTACCTTCCCTCAACGGATTGTTGAGCACGGGAGGCAGCCGCATGAACCCGCAGGAGCCGGTACGCGGCACGCTCGGCCCGCACGCGGCGAAGGAGGTCGCGGACCTCCTCGCGCCTGTCGACGCCGAACTGGCGAGGCGCTACCCGGGCGACCCCGGCACCCGGCAGCCCGTGCACACCGTGTACGTGCCTGCCGACGCTTTCGGGGCGGACACCGTCCGTACGTGGGGCGACGAAGCGCTCGCCGCGCTCGACGCGCACGCGCCGGACGCCGCCTCGCTCGCCGCCGCCGTGGGCCTCGCCCCCGCGCTCGCGGCGGAGGTGTACCCGCGCGTGCGCGCCAAACTGCGCGGTGAGCCCGTCGAGGACCTGCGGATCGACTTCGAGGACGGGTACGGGGTGCGGCCCGACGCCGAGGAGGACGCCGACGCGGTGCGCGCGGCGCGCCTGGTCGCCGCTGCCTGCGCCGATCCCGATCCCGCGCGCGTCCCCGCCTGGCTCGGCATCAGGATCAAGTGCATGGAGGCCGCCGTGCGCGAGCGGGGCATCCGTACGCTCGACCTCTTCCTCACCGCGCTGCTCGACGCCGCGCCCCGCCTGCCCGCACGCCTCGTCCTGACGCTGCCGAAGGTCACGTACGCGCCCCAGGTCACCGCTGTGGCGCGCCTCCTCGGTGCCTTCGAGGAGGCCAGGGGACTCGCACCCGGCGGCATCGGCTTCGAGATCCAGATCGAGACCGCGCAGGCCGTGCTCGGCCCCGACGGCGCCGCGACCGTCGCCCGCATGATCGACGCCGGGCAGGGCCGCGTCACGGCGCTGCACTACGGCACCTTCGACTACAGCGCCGCCCTCGGCGTCAGTGCCGCGCACCAGGCCCCCGACCACCCGGCGGCCGACCACGCGAAGGCCGTCATGCAACTCGCCGCCGCGGGAACGGGTGTGCGGCTCTCGGACGGCTCCACCAACGTGCTCCCCGTCGGGCCCACGGAGCAGGTGCACGCCGCCTGGCGCCTGCACCACCGCCTCGTGACGCGCGCACTGGCCCGCGCCTACTACCAGGGCTGGGACATGCACCCCGCCCACCTGCCGACCCGCTACGCGGCGGTCTACGCCTTCTATCGCGCCGACTGGGAACGCGCCGCCGACCGCCTCGCCGCCTACGCGGCCCGCAGCGGCGGTGACGTCCTCGACGAACCCGCGACCGCCCGCGCGCTCGCGAGCCACCTCCTGCGTGGCGCCGACTGCGAAGCGCTCGGCAGCGACGAGATCACCACGCGCACCGGACTGGAGAGGGAGCGCATCGAAGCCTTCGCGGGGCGTACGCGGGAAGAGTCACCCTCTACTCAAGGATGAGACTTCCTCAGACCGCCGGAGGCAGCTCGCCCGAGCCGCGCGGGATGAGCCGCGTCGGCAGGATGAAGCGCTCGGCCTCGTGGGCCGCGCCGTCGAGACGGCCGAAGAGGCGTTGTGCCGCCGTGCGCCCGAGCTGGGCGGCGTCCTGTGCCACGACCGTGACCCCGGGATCGAGCAGGTCGGCCAGCTCGAAATCGTCGAAGCCGACGAGCGCCACCGGGCGCACGTGCTCCGCCAGGACCCGGACCACCGTCACCGTCACGCGGTTGTTCCCCGCGAAGACCGCTGTCACGGGCTCGGGCCCCGCGAGCATCGCGTGCGCCGCGTCCCTTACCCGCCCCGGATCGGTCACACCCAGCGAGACCCACTCCGGGTCGGGCGTGATCCCCGCCTCGGCGAGCGCGGCGCGGTAGCCGCGCAAACGCTCGGCCGCGGTGTGGATACGGGGCATGTCGCCGATGAAGCCGACGCGCCTGTGCCCGTGCGCGAGCAGGTGCCGTACTCCGTCGCGGGCCCCACCGAAACTGTCCGACAGCACGACGTCCGCCTCGATGCCGCCCGCCGGGCGGTCCACGAAGACCGCCGCCATCCCCGCCGCGATCTCCGGCTGGAGGTAACGGTGGTCGTCACCCGCCGGAATGACGACGAGTCCGTCCACGCGCCGCGCGCACAGCGCGAGCGCGAGTTCCCGCTCCCGTTCCGGGTCCTCGGCGCTCGACCCGTTGATGAGCAGGGCGCCGTGGGCGCGCGCCACCTCCTCCACCGCGCGGCTCAGCGGTCCGTAGAAGGGGTCGGCGAGATCCTCCAGGATGAGACCGACGCTCGCCGTGCGGCCCTTGCGCAGCACCCGCGCGCTGTCGTTCCTGCGGAAACCGAGCGCCGCGATCGCCTCGCGCACCCGTCGCTCGGTGTCCGGGGTGACGCCCGGCTCGTCGTTCACCACGCGCGAGACCGTCTTGAGTCCCACGCCCGCCCGGGCCGCGACATCCTTCATCGTCGGGCGGTTGCCGTAGCGCGGGGCAGGTCGGCGGGCGGTCTGTGCCACGAGAGGGTCCTGTCTGGTCGGGAGTCCGTGGCGTTGAGCATAGAACCTAGACAACGTTGTCAGTCCGGGGAGAGAATGATCGGGGACAGAATGACCCTCGCCCTGTCTCCTCGCTTTCACCAGGAAGATACGGACTCCTATGCACACGGACCTCGTCGCCGCACTCGATATCGGCGGCACCAAGATCGCCGGCGCCCTGATCGACGGGCGGGGGAGCATCCTCGCCCGCGCGCAGCGGCCGACGCTCGCCAAGGAGGACGGCGAGACGGTCATGGGTGCCGTGTCCGGGGTTCTCGGCGAACTCAGGAACGCCTCCGACTGGGACGCGGTGCGGGCGGTCGGGATCGGCAGTGCGGGGCCCGTGGACGCGAGCGAGGGCACCGTCAGCCCTGTCAACGTCGCCGCCTGGCGCGGCTTCCCGCTCGTCGAGCGCGTCCGCGAGGTGACGGGGGACCTCCCGGTGAGCCTCGTCGGGGACGGCGTCGCGATCGCGGCGGCCGAGCACTGGCAGGGTGCGGCGCGCGGCCACGACAACGCGCTGTGCATGGTCGTCTCGACCGGAGTGGGCGGCGGACTCGTTCTCGGCGGCCAGGTGCGCCCGGGGCCCACGGGGAACTCGGGGCACATCGGTCACATCAGCGTCGACCTCGACGGGGACCTGTGCCCGTGCGGTGGCAGGGGCTGCGTCGAGCGCATCGCGAGCGGCCCGAACATCGCCCGGCGTGCTCTCGCGGACGGCTGGGAGCCGGGGGCCGACGGGGACGCGACCGCCGCCGGGGTCGCTGCGGCGGCGCGTGCGGGCGACCGCGTGGCCCGGGCCTCCTTCGACCGCGCGGCGCAGGCGCTCGCCGCGGGGATCGCCGCGACGGCGACGCTCGTCGAGATCGACATCGCCGTCATCGGCGGCGGCGTGGCGAAGTCGGGGGACCTGCTCTTCACCCCGCTGCGCGCCGCGCTCAAGGAGTACGCGACGCTCTCCTTCGTCCAGGGCCTGGAGGTCGTCCCCGCGCAGATGGGCACGGACGCGGGCCTCGTGGGCGCGGCGGCGGGCGCGCTGCGCCACCTCGCCCCGCAGGGGCCTTTCGAAGGGAGTGGGACGGGGGCGGCCTGAGCGGACCCGTCCCGCCTGAGCGGACCCGTCCCGCCCGGGGCGAACCCGCACCGCAACGCGGCCGGGTCCCGTACGGATGCCGACGGGACCCGCACCGGGAAGTGGGCCGGGCCGTGCCGGAGGCCGCGCCGAACATGACTCGACCGGACGTCGAAGCATGCCTCGACAGGACGACGAGAGACGCTTCGACGTGCGGTCGGGACGCCGGGGGCCCGGCCCGGTCAGCGCGTGCTCGCCGGCAGCGCCTCCTCCGTGTCGTGACGGGCCGCCACCTCGTCCATGTCCACCGGCGCGGGCATCCCCAGTTCGGCGTGCACGCGCTGGTAGATGCCCTGCTCCAGGAGCGGGGTCTGGATGTGCTGATAGGGGGTCGGGCCGACGAGCGGCGTGATCCGCTTGATACGGCTCACGAGCCAGTCGCAGCGCATCGACCAGTACCCGTTGACGGCTCCGTGCCGCGCGTCGTCGAGGTCCCGCCACAGATGGGCGAGTTCCTCCTGAAGCGCTGCGCTGAGCGGGCCGGTGCCGATGCCAAGGGGCGCGTCGGGAACCTGAGACATGGTGCGTCCTCGCGTTGAAAGGGAACAGTCCGCGAGGGACAGATTGCCGTGCGTGAGGGCCGTTCGGGCGATATCGGGGAAAACATCCGTCTCCCGTGGGACACGCGATACGGTCCTGACCACCGCGCCGACCAGGGCACACGCCCTGCGCTCCCCGAGCGCCCCACCGCGTGCGCCGGTGCGCCCCCGCGCTTCCACTCGCACCTCGCGCGCCGCTTCACGCCCCCTGGGGCCGCACCCGTCCATGCCGTGGCCCCACGCGTCCCTCCGGCCCGTGGCGCCCGTCAGGCCGCGAGCTTCCCGGTCGTTTCGTCCGTCTCGACCACCACGAGGTAGTCGTCCGACGCGAGGTCCATGACGACCGTCGCCGCCCTGCCCGCCGCCCGTTCCCGCGCCGCCCGCTCCTCCGCCGGCCAGCTGCCGCGCGGGCCGCCCGCGGGGAAACGCTCCAGTACCTGTGCGTGCGTCATGGCGCACCTCCACCCGCTCCAGCCGATCTCGTTCGTCCGTGCCAAGGCGTATGCCCCCGAAACGGATCGTCACCCGCCCTCGTGTGCCCCCGCGGGGAGGCTCGCGCCCCCGGGGGTTTTCGTTCCTGTGCGGACCGGGCAAGCCACAGGGGGCCACGAAGAGAGGGGGGACCGTGATCGTCTGGATCAACGGGGCGTCGGGTGCGGCGGTGCGGGCCGTCGCCCGCGAGGTGTGCGCCGTGCTCCCGGACAGCACGCTGTTCGACCCGCGCGACCTCCTCGCGCGGCTCCCGGTGCCGCCGCCCGAGGGGAGCGACCCGCTCGACCTGCCGTTGTGGCGCCGCCTGTTCGTCGAGACGGCGGCCGCGCTGCTCGACGAGGTGGGCGGCGCGCTCGTGGTGCCGCTCCCGCTGTACGCGCAGGAGCGGCGCGACCACCTCTTCGGTCGCCTCGCCTCGCGCGCGATCGCTGTGCACCATGTGCGGATCGAGGCTGACGAAACGATCCTGCACGCATGGGCGGAACCGGTGCGTACGGAGGCGGTACGGGTCGAGGCGGCGCAGGGGGACCACCTCGCCGTCACGGCGACCCGTACCCGCCCCGCGAGCGTCATCGGCTCCGCCGACACCGCCTATGCGACCGCGCTCGCCGAGTGGCTCGCCGCCGACGCGCACCCGCTTCCCGCCGACGCGCGCGGCCCCCGCCCCACCGCCGAGGCGCTCGCGGGGCTGCTCGCCTCCGGTGCCCTGCCCGCCTGCCCGATCGTGCAGACGGCCGAGCCCACGGCGGAGACACTCGCGGCGGGAGTGCTCCTCTTCGACGAGACCGGCCGCTTCCTCCTCGTCGACCCGACGTACAAACCCGGGTGGGAGTTCCCCGGCGGCGTCGTCGAACGCGGCGAGGCACCCTCGCTCGCGGGGCTGCGCGAAGTCGTGGAGGAGACGGGCATCCGCCTGCGCGGCACGCTCCGCCTCCTCGTCGTCGACTGGGAACCCCCGGTACCCCCCGCCTTCGGCGGGATGCGTCTCCTCTTCGACGGCGGCCGCCTCCCCGACGCGGCGCACGCCTCACTGGCCCTCCCCGGCCCGGAACTGCGCGACTGGCGCTTCGTCACGGAGGAGGAAGCGGCGAAGCTCCTGCCCCCCGTCCGCTACGCGCGCCTCCGGTGGGCCCTGCGCGCGCGGCGCACGGGGACGATCGCCTACCTGGAGCGGGGGACACCGCTGCCCGACTGAGCCGGGGAACGGCTCCCCGCCCGGATGTCCGCAGGTACGGCGGCAAGCGGCTCACCGGGCCGGCATCGCCTCCGCGCCGCCGCCGTGCGTCGCCCCCGCCCCGCCTGCACCCCCGCCCCGCCTACAACCCCCCGTCCCGCTCCGCCGCGTACACCAGCGCGGCCGCCGCGTCCTCCGTCACCGTCTCGCCGTGCCCCGGACACAGCACGCTCGGGCCCAGGACCGCGAGGCGGCGGAGCGAGGCGCGGGCGGCCTCGCGGTCGATGGAGAAGACCCCGAGGCGCACCCGGTCCGTCACCGCCACCGTGTCCCCCGTGAACAGGACGCCGTGCAGGGGAAGATGGACCGCGACGCTGCCCGGGGTGTGGCCCGGTGTGTGCACGATCCGTGCGCCGCCGCCGAAAGGAAGCGGGTCGCCGTCCTCCACCAGCCGGTCCACTCGCGTCGGTGGCGCGGGCGGCAGACCCCGCGTCGCCTCCCAGAGGGGCAGCTCCTCCTCGGTCAGGTCCGGCGGCGGCAAGGGCGTCTCCTGGCGTACGTACGGGGCCTCCCAGCGGTGTGCGACCACCTCGGCCCCGTAGGCGCGGGCCAGTTCAGCCGCTCCGCCGCTGTGGTCCTCGTGCGCGTGCGTCAGCACGACGCGCGCAAGACGGGCGGGATCGAGCCCCAGCCCCCGTATGCCCCCCGCGATCTCCTCACCCGCGCCCACCGGCCCCGCGTCCACCAGGGTCAGCGTGTCGTCCTCGTCCCTTCCGTGCCACAGGTATGCCTGTCCCACGGGGAAGCGGAAGACATGCAAGCCGGGCCGTACCGTCAAGATCTCCATGCCCGGAGCGTGCGCGGCCCGGACCCGCTTCACACGCCGCTACGCTCAGGGCTGAGCGCCGGGCACGGGCACCCAAAGGCGCGGCGCCGTGCCCCGGCGGCACGGCCCGTCACGTGGGCGGGCCGCCCGTCACGTGCGCGAGCGGCGCGGCTCGGCGCGCGCGTGGCCCCCCGCCCCGTACTCCTCAGCGTCCGCTCGTCGCGTACTCCGTCAGGAAGACCGCCTCAGCGACCGCGAGCCGCTCCAGCTCCTCGGGCGACACGCTCTCGTTGGGCGCGTGGATCTGTGCCTCGGGCTCGCTCAGCCCGATGAGCAGGATCTCCGCCTCCGGGTACAGCCCCGCCAGGGTGTTGCACAGCGGGATCGAGCCGCCCTGCCCCGCGTACTGCATCTCCTCGCCCGGGTACGCGACGGCCATCGCGCGCGCCATCGCCCCGTACGCCGGGCTCGTCGTGTCCGCGCGGAACGGCTGGCCCTGGCCGACCTGCTCCACCGCCACGCGCGCGCCCCACGGCGTGTGCCGCTCGATGTGCGCCCTCAGCAGCTCCGTCGCCTTCACGGTGTCCTGCCCGGGCGCCACGCGCAGATTCACCAGCGCACGCGCCGCCGCCTGCACGGACGGGGTGGCACCCGCGACCGACGGGCAGTCGATGCCCAGCACCGTCACGGCAGGGCGCGCCCAGATACGGTCGGAAACCGTCCCCGAACCGATCAGCTCCACGCCGTCGAGGACCTTCGCGTCCGCGCGGAAGTCCTCCTCCGCGTACTGGAGCCCGTCCCACTCGGCGTCCGCTTCGAGCCCGTCGACGGCCGTCGAGCCGTCCTCGGCCCGCAGCGAGTCCAGTACGCGCACGAGCGCCGCGAGCGCGTCGGGCGCGGCCCCGCCGAACTGGCCCGAGTGCAGGTTCCCCGCCAGCGTGTCGACCGAGATCCGCACCATCGTCATGCCGCGCAGCGTCGTCGTCACGGTCGGCAGGCCCACCCGGAAGTTCCCGGAGTCGCCGATGACGATCGCGTCGGCGCGCAGCAGCTCGGGGTGCTCCTCCGCGTAGCGCTCCAGGCCGCCCGTGCCCTGCTCCTCGGAGCCCTCGGCGATGACCTTCACCGTGACGGGCACGCCGCCGTTCGCCTGGAGCGCGCGCAGCGCGAGGAGGTGCATGAGGACACCGCCCTTGCAGTCGGCCGTGCCGCGCCCGTACCAGCGCCCCTCGCGCTCCGTCAGCTCGAAGGGCGGCGTCCGCCACGCCTCCTCGTCGAGCGGCGGCTGCACGTCGTAGTGCGCGTAGAGCAGCACCGTCGGCGCGCCCTCGGGGCCCGCGAGCCTGCCGTACACCGACTGCGTACCGTCCGGCGTGTCGAGAAGGGCGACGTCGTCGAAGCCCTCCGCGCGCAGCGCGTCCGCGACCCAGCTGGCCGCGCCCTCCGACTCGGAGCGCGGGAACTGCTCGAAGTCCGCCACCGACCGGAAAGCCACCAACCGCGCCAGTTCCTCCCGGGCGTGCGGCATCAGGGAAGCGACGGATTCCGCGAGCGGATTCGGCGACATGGGCACCCTCCAGGGGGCTGCGACGTTGTAGCGGGTACAGGGCTCGCGCGCGAGTGTGTGCACAGCGAACGATCTCTCGATACTCCCACAGCCGGACCACCTGCCGCCCGGCCGTAGGATGCCCCGGGAAACCGGGGTCACGCACAGCAGTCAACAGCGGGATGGGGAGCGGAAGCACATCGTGAGCAGCGACAACACAGCTCAGGACTCGGCGGCCACCTCACGGGTGTGGGACGTGGTGGTGGTCGGCGCGGGTCCCGCCGGAGCCTCGGCGGCCTACGCGGCGGCCGTCACGGGGCGGCGCGTCCTGCTCCTCGAAAAGGCGGAGCTGCCGAGGTACAAGACGTGTGGCGGCGGCATCATCGGCCCGTCCAGGGACAGCCTGCCACCGGGCTTCGACCTGCCGCTCCAGGACAGGGTGCACGCCGTCACCTTCAGCCTCGACGGCAAGTACCAGCGCACGCGCAAGGCCAGGCACATGCTCTTCGGCCTCGTCAACAGGCCCGAGTTCGACCTCAAGCTCGTCGAGGCCGCGCAGGAGGCGGGCGCCGAACTGCGCACCGGAGCGGTCGTGCAGCGCGTCGAGCAGCACGGCCCTGCGGTGCCCGACCGGCGCACGGTCGCCCTCGTCCTCCAGGGCGGCGAGACGTTGCTCGCGCGGGCCGTCGTCGGCGCGGACGGCAGCGCGGGCCGGATAGGAGCGCACGTCGGCGTCAAACTCGACCAGGTGGACCTCGGCCTCGAACTGGAAATCCCGGTGCCCGAGACCGTCGCCGCCGACTGGAAGGGCCGGGTGCACATCGACTGGGGCCCCCTGCCCGGCAGTTACGGCTGGGTCTTCCCCAAGGGGGACACCCTCACGGTCGGCGTCATCTCCGCGCGCGGTGAGGGCGCGGCGACCAAGCGGTACCTGGAGGACTTCGTCGCCCGTCTCGGGCTCTCCGGCTTCGAACCGAAGGTCTCCAGCGGCCACCTGACGCGCTGCCGCACCGAGGACTCGCCGCTCTCGCGCGGCCGTGTCCTCGTCGCAGGGGACGCGGCCGGGCTCCTGGAGCCGTGGACCCGCGAGGGCATCTCCTTCGCGCTGCGCTCGGGCCGTCTCGCGGGCGAATGGGCGGTACGCGTCTCCGAGGCGCACGACGCGGTCGACGCCCGCCGCCAGGCCCTCAACTACGCCTTCGCCATCAAGGCGGGCCTCGGCGTCGAGATGGCGGTCGGCCAGCGTCTGCTCGGCATCTTCGAGCGGCGCCCCGGCCTCTTCCACACCGCCCTCACCACCGTCCGCCCCGCGTGGAGCGCTTTCGCGCGCATCACACGCGGCTCCCTCACCCTCGCCGAGCTGGTCCGCAACCACCCGCTCGCCAACCGCGCCCTCCAGCGCCTGGACCCGCAGCCGCGCAAGCGTGGCGCCTCCGCCTCGGGCAGCGAGCCGAGCCCGGCCGCCGACACGGCGGCCGAGGAGACCCCGGACGGCACGGGGGCGGGGGCCCGCGGCTGACACGACGCCGGGCGTCCCGGCCCCTCCCGCAGGGAAAGGGGCCGGGACGCCCCCGTACGAGAAGGCGTCGGGGCGCGCGAACGGAGGCGCTCTCGTACGGAGCCCCCGCGCGAGGCCCGGGCCGCCTTCGCCCCGCGGCGGCTCCCGTTCCGACGCGATGCCCACCGGAGACGGGGCAGCGGGAAGACCGCTGTCCACCCCGGCGAGCATGCCCGGCGCCTGGCCGGACACCGACGGCGGCCCGGTTCCCGCGTCGGCGCGGTGAAGCTCCGCCCGCTCTGCGGGCGGCAGGCCGGACGACCGGTGGCGCGCCCGCGGGCACGGCGGCGATGAGTTCCCGCACCGACGCGCGCGGGCCCCCGAGGCGCGGCAGCGGCGGCTCCTCGCGCGGGACCGCCCTCGCGTTCCGCCGCCGGACCGGCGCCCTGCCTGCCCGGCCGCACCAGGCACTCCTGCCCGCGCGCGTCCGCGACGACGCCGAGCCCCCTCAGGACCGCGCCCACGCGCCCGGCCGCCTCTCGGACAGCGGTACGGGGTCCGCCGCCGCGCGGCCCGGGACGACACCGGTGCCGCCCGGCGGTCCGAGCCCCGCCCCGCTCGTCGCGGCGGTCCGGGCAGAGGCCGAGCCCCGTTGACGCACCCGCGTCGACGGGCGTGAGCGGCCCCGGCACACCGAGGAACACGATCGGTGCCTGTGGGGCGGCGGTTCGCCGGGAGCGTCAGCGCGCCGCCGTCCCCGGCGAGGGCTCCGGCGCGCGTCTCGTACGCGGCGCACCGCCCCGCGCACCGCAGGTACACCTCGGCCGGGTCCGTCCCAGCGGCTTCCTCGGGATAGCCCGCCGGTCCAAGGGCCGGCCCGCTACGGCCTCGTGCCTCCGACGGGGCCCGGAGCCCTTCGCGGCGGCCCCGCGGCTCAGGCCGTCTCCGCGGCCGCCGCGTCTTCGCGCCCCGTACGGGGCTCGCCCGCCCGTCGCGTCGTCCACGCGACGACGCCCGCCAGCGCCGCCAGGACCGAGACGCTGAGCAGCGCGGTCGGCAGCGAGAACCAGTCGGCCATGAAACCGATGACAGGGGGTCCGAGGAGCAGACCGCCGTAGCCCAGCGTCGACGCGGTCGCCACGCCCTGCGGACCCGCGATGGTGCCCGCGCGGCCGATCGTGGCGGGGAAGATGTTCGCGACCCCGAGGCCCATGACGGTGAATCCGACCAGCGCCAGCCACAGCGTCGGTGCGAGCGCGGCTATCAGCATCCCCGCCGCGGAGACGAAGGCGCCGCCGACGACGGTGACGGTCGGGCCCAGCCGTTCGAGGAGCACCGTGCCCGAGAGCCGCCCCGTCATCATGGCGAGCGCGAAGAGCGAGTACCCCGCCGAGGCCGTGCCCGCGCTCGCGTCCAGGTCCTGGTCGAGGTGGAGCGCGCCCCAGTCGGCCATCGCGCCCTCCCCGTACGAGGAGCAGAGCGCGACCACGCCGAGGATGACGACGACGCCCGTGATCCTGCCGCGCGCGGGCGCCTTCGCCGCCGCCCCGCCGCCGGTCGGCTCCGGCAGGCCGGCGCCGGGAGCGGGTTCGGCGAGGCGGGACGGGGCCGGGGTGCCCGGGGCGCGGTGGCGCAGCAGGGCCGGGGTGGTCGCCGCGGTGACGAGGAGGCCGATCAGCGCGAGCATCGCGAGGTGCCAGGAGGGGGAGAGGTGCGAGGCGACGAGACCGCCCAGGCCCGCGCCGAGCATCCCGCCGAGACTGAAGGCGGCGTGGAAACTCGGCATGACGGGGCGTCCGAGCGCGTTCACGAGGTCCACGGCCGCGCTGTTCATCGCGACGTTGATCCCCCCGTACCCGATCCCGAAGACCAGCAGGACGGCACCGAGCGACCACGCCGTGTGCATGTGCGGCGGCAGCGCGATCGCGAGTGAGACGAGCACCGCGCACGCGGCCGTGACGGGGTGGTTCCCGAAGTGCCCGCACGCGCGCCCCACGAGCGCCATCGTCACGATCGCGCCCGCCGAGACGCCGAGCAGGGCGAGACCGAGCGCGCTCGCCGAGGCGTGCGTCTGCTCCTTGATGGCAGGGATGCGCACCACCCAGCCCGCGAAGACGAAGCCGTCGAGCGCGAAGAAGACGGTGATCGCGGCGCGCAGCCGCAGCAGCGAGCCGGGGGAGCCGTCGGCGATGACGGGGCGCGGGCGGCCGGAACGCGCGCGGCCTACTTTGTTCAGGAGCGACACAAAATCAGCGTACGGGGGGTGCGGACGGCTCACAAGGGGGAGGAGGGGGCGCATCGGGGGCGCGAACAAGGGCCGGCGGTACGAGGGCGCCGTGCCCCCTCTCGCCCCTCGCGGGCCCGGCTCGTTGTCGTACCCGGGTGCGAGCATGGACGGCATGGCCACGCTCCTGCCGCGCTTTCGCACCACGCTCGCCCCGGGCGCCGTCCACGTGCCCGACTGGCTGCCGCCCGAGCGGCGCCGCGCGCTCGTCGAGGCATGCAGGGACTGGGCGCGGGGGCCCGTGCCGATGCGCAAGGCGCGGCTGCCGCGCGGAGGCGTCATGTCGGTGGACAGCCTCTGCCTCGGCCGCCACTGGATTCCGTACCGGTACAGCCGCACCGCGGACGACGTCAACGGCGCCCCGGTCCTCCCGCTGCCCGGCTGGCTCGGCGACCTGGGCAGGCGCGCGATCGCCGCCGCGTACGACGACGAGGAGGCCGCCACGCGCTTCGAGCCCGACGTCGCCCTCGTCAACTTCTACGGACCGGGGGCCACGATGGGGATGCACCAGGACAAGGAGGAGCGCGCCTCCGCGCCCGTCGTCTCCCTGAGCCTGGGGGACACGTGCGTCTTCCGCCTGGGCAACACCGAGACGCGGGGCAGGCCGTGGCAGGACGTCGAGCTGGAGTCCGGGGACCTCCTCGTCTTCGGCGGCCCCTCCCGCTTCGCGTACCACGGCGTCCCCAAGGTCCGTCCCGGCACGGGGGACCCGGGCGACGGACTGGCCCGGGGACGGCTCAACATCACGCTGCGCATGACGGGCCTGCCCGGGTGAGCGCGGCACGGAGCGGCACAGGTGGGGCGCGGTGCGCGGGTGACGGGGCATGACAGACTCGCCGACATGAACGGCAAGGAGGCAGGGGCCCGCACCCCGGACAGCGTGCGGGTCGACGGTGCGGCCGTGGACCGTACCCGGGGCGAGCGGACTCCGGAGGAGCGCGCGGCGCGGGAGCGGGCCCCGGGGGAACTCACCGCGCGGGGACGGACCCCGGCGGAGCGGGCACGGGGGGAGCGCACCCGTCTCGAACGCGGTCGCGGCGCGCTCGGGCCCGCGCTCGAACTCGTCCACACCGGGCGCGCCCCCACCCGCGCCGTCCTCACCTCCGCGCTCGGTGTCACGCGCGCCACCGCGGGCGCCGTGGCCGCCGAGCTGGAGTCCCTCGGTCTGATCAGGGTCGACGCGCGTCCCGCCGCCCCGGCAGGCTCGCACGGCCGCCCCTCGCACCGGCTCGCGCTGGACCCCGAGGGCCCCGTCGTCCTCGCCGCGCAGGTGCACGCGGACGGCTACCGTGCCGCTCTCGTCGGCCTGGGCGGGCAGCTCGTCGCGACCTCGCCCGGGTGCGCGATGGTCGGCGCCGATCCCGCCGACGTGCTCGGCTCCGTCGTCGCCGCGGGCCTCGCCCTGCTGCGCGAGACCGGCCGGCGCTGCGTGGGCGCGGGGCTCGCCGTGCCGTCCGCCGTCGCCGAACCCGAGGGCACGGCGCTCAACCCCTTGCACGTCGCCTGGCCCGCGGGCGCCCCCGTACGCGACATCTTCGCCGCGCAGGTCCGCGCCGCCGGACTCGACGTCCCCGCCTTCGCGGGCAACGACATCAACCTGATGGCACTCGCCGAGCACCGCCACGGTGCCGGGCGCGGCGCGCGCCACCTGCTCGTCGTCGCGACCGGGCACCGCGGCGTGGGCGGTGCCCTCGTCGTCGACGGGCGCCCGCACACCGGCGGTTCGGGACTCGCCCTGGAGGTCGGACACCTCGTCGTACGCCCCGGGGGACACCCCTGCTACTGCGGATCGCGGGGCTGCCTCGACGTCGAGACCGACCCGCGCGCCTTCCTCCTCGCCCTCGGCAGGACCCCGGGCGACTCGCAGCTCAAAGAGGCCCAGGACCTCATCACCGCGCACGGCGAGGAGCCCGCCGTGCGCGCCGCCGTCGAGATGCTCACCGACCGCCTCGGCCTCGGTCTCGCGGGCCTCGTCAACATCCTCAACCCCGACCGCATCCTCCTCGGCGGCCTCCACCGCACCCTTCTCACCGCGGCGCCCGACCGCCTCCACGCCGTCGTCGCCGACCGGAGCCTGTGGGGCCGCAGCGGCAGCGTCCCCGTCCTCGCCACCGCGCTCGACCGCGGCAGCCTCGTCGGCGCCGCCGAACTCGCGTGGCAACCGGTCCTCGACGACCCGCTCACCGCCCTGGGCGGCTGACCGTCCGGGGAGCGGGCCGGGGCGCCGAAGGCGGGGACCGGGGCACATCGGGGTACGGGGACACGAAGTCGGTGGCAGGCTGGTCCTCGGTAAGGGACCATCACGATCTCCACGGCCCCGCCCCGGTACCCGAGCAGCGGTGGCGGAGCGGAGCCGTGCCGACGCCGCATCGCTACCGGTCCGGCGCTCTTCGGCTCGGGCCGGAGGGAGCCCTGACCGGAGAGGAGTCCTGTGTCACTCGCACTGGAAGACCGCCTGGCCATCACCGAACTGATCTCCCTGCACGGTCACCTCGTCGACGAGGGCAGCCTGGACCGTTTGGAGGAGTTGTTCACGGCCGACGTGGTCTACGACCTCACCGACTTCGGCGGCGAGTCGCTGACCGGGATCACCGCCTTCCGGGACGCCGCATGGGCACGGGGAGAGGGCAACCCCGTCGCGCACCACGTCACCAACATCGTCGTCACGGTGGCGCCGGACGGCCGGGTGGAGGCCCGTTCCAAGGGACTGGGCGTCTTGGCGGACGGTTCCTGCGGCTCCGTCACCTACCACGACACGGTCGTGCGCACCGCGGAGGGCTGGCGGATCAGCCGCCGCAGGGTGTCGCCGCGTCGGGCTCCGCTGGGCGGGAAGGCGGCGTCCGGCTGACCCGCCCCTCGGCCCCTCGACGGTTCCCGGCCTGCCGCGCTCACCCCAGCGCGGCCGCCCGCATGCTCCGCCGTGCGGCGTGCTCCTCCGCCCGTACCTCCGCGAACGGCTCCGCGCCCGCCCCGTACGGGTGGCGCGGAGCCACCGCGGGGACCGGCGCCCCCTCGTCGGCGGCCGCGAGCGTGAACCACACGACCTTGCCGCGCTCGTCGGGGCGCACGCCCCAGCTCTCGCTCACGGCCGCGACCAGCGCGAGGCCGCGTCCGCACGTCTCCGTGTCAGGGGCGCGCCGCAGCTGAGGCACCTTCGGGTCGCGATCACGCACCGAGACGGTGAGCACCCCGAGCAGGAACTCGATCTCCACGGCACACGTCTTGTCGGGCTCCGCGTGCCGGTGCACGTTGGTGAGCAATTCGGTCACCCCGAGCGTCGCCTGGTCGATCAAGGCGTCGAGGTGCCAGTAACGCAACTGGGCGGACACGATTCTGCGGACCTGGCCGATCCGCGACGGCAGGGCCTGAAGCTCCACCGCGCAGTGCCTGCTGGGCTGGCTGATCACGGCTGTCACTCCCCGAGGTGAGTCCGGAAGAAGACGATGCTCGCGGCCGGCGGTTCCCACTCCCGCCGACGTACAGGGGGACCGGTACGGCGGCTGGTTCACAGCGTCATCGCCGGTTGACCCAGAGTGAGGTGAGTCCAGGGTGACCCGGGGCAGCGGACCCCGCAACTCGTCGCCACGGCCCGTACCACCACACGCCTCCCGCGTCACGCGCGGCGACCCCCGTCGGCTGTGGCCACGGGGCGCGCGTCCGTGGTGCAGTCTGCACGGCCCAGGGGCCCCGCACCAGGGCCCGGGACCCCTGGTGGAGGCGCGCGCGGGCGCATGTGTACGGGGTGGAGCGAGCCCCGGCGCGCACTGCGGACGTCCTCGTGAGCCCGTCGTGCTCCCGCCCGCAGACCGTGTGCCCCCAAGCCCGTGCTTCGGTCGCTCAAAGAGGTGTTTATGCAGGTGAGAAGTGGTGCGAGGGGGTCTAGGATCGGGCCCCATCAGCCCGCGCGCGGCCTCCCGCGCCCATTTCCCCAGGAGCGGCGTCGTGCCCACCCCCGAGCAGAACCGCCCCGGCCCCCCGGCGCACACCCCCGAGGCCCCGGCGTCCACGCCCGACGCCCCGGCCCGCACTCTCGACGCCGACCGGAGTGACCCCTCCTACCGCGCCTGGCTCAAGGAAGCCGTCCGGCAGGTGCAGGCCGACGCCAACCGCAGCGCCGACACCCACCTGCTCCGCTTCCCGCTCCCCGCCCACTGGGACGTGCACCTCTACCTCAAGGACGAGTCGACGCACCCCACGGGGAGCCTCAAGCACCGCCTCGCCCGCTCGCTCTTCCTCTACGCGCTGTGCAACGGCTGGATCAGGCCGGGCGCCCCCGTCGTCGAGGCGTCCAGCGGCTCCACCGCGGTCTCCGAGGCGTACTTCGCCCGCCTCATCGGCGTTCCCTTCATCGCCGTCATGCCCCGCACCACGAGCCGCGAGAAGTGCCGGCTCATCGAGTTCCAGGGCGGCCGCTGCCACTTCGTCGACGACCCCCGGACGGTCTACGCGGAATCCGCCCGCCTCGCGGCCGAGACCGGCGGCCACTACATGGACCAGTTCACGTACGCGGAACGCGCGACCGACTGGCGCGGCAACAACAACATCGCCGAGTCGATCTACCAGCAACTGCGCGAGGAGCGCTACCCCGAACCCGCCTGGATCGTCGCCACGGCGGGCACGGGCGGCACCTCGGCGACCCTCGGCCGCTACGTCCACTACATGCGCTACGACACCCGGGTCTGCGTCGCCGACCCCGACTTCTCCTGTTTCTACGAGGGCTGGACCCACCGCGACCCGGACGCGGTGAGCGACCGCGCCTCGCGCATCGAGGGCATCGGCCGCCCGCGCATGGAACCGAGCTTCGTGCCCGGCGCCGTCGACCGCATGATGAAGGTCCCCGACGCCGCGAGCATCGCCGCCGTGCGCTTCCTCGAACGTGTCCTCGGCCGCAAGGCGGGCGGTTCCACGGGGACCGGGCTGTGGAGCGCCCTGCGCATCGTCGCTGAGATGGTCGCGCACGGCGAACGGGGCAGCGTCGTCACGCTCCTGTGCGACCCGGGCGAGCGGTATCTCGACAAGTACTACGCGGACGAGTGGCTGGCCGCGCAGGGGCTCGACATCACCCCGTACACCGCGACCCTGGAGACGTTCCTGGCGAGCGGTACGTGGCCGGGCGGCCCCGCGAGCTGAGCGGCGTCTTCCCCAACGGGTGGGGGCGGCCGCGCCCGCAGGGGCTCAGGCCGGAGGCGGCGTGCCCGCGACCAGTACCGATTCCACCCGCTCCGCCAACTCCTCGCGCGCCTCGTCCGGCAGCCCCTCGTCCGTCACCACCGTGTCCACCGCGCTCAGTGGTGCGAAGGAACTCAGGCCCACCGTCCCCCACTTGGTGTGGTCAGCGACGACGATGACACGCCGCGCCGCCGCCACGAGCCGCCGGTTCGTCTCCGCCTCCGCGAGGTTCGGCGTCGACAGTCCCGCGCGCCCGGATATGCCGTGCACGCCGAGGAAGAGCAGATCGAAGTGGAGGGAGGCGATCGCGGCATCGGCGACCGGGCCCACGAGCGAGTCCGACGGCGTACGCACCCCACCGGTCAGCACGACCGTCGCCCGCCCCTGCCACCCCTCCTGCGCCCGGTGGAAGACATCAGCGACCCGGACCGAGTTCGTCACCACCGTCAGCTCCGCCACCTCGACGAGCCGCTGCGCGAGCGCGTAGGTCGTCGTGCCGCCCGAGAGCGCGATCGCGGTACCGGGGGTGACGAGTTCGGCGGCGACGCGCGCGATGTTCTCCTTGGCACCCTGTTCCCGGCCCGACTTCGCCTCGAAGCCCGGCTCGTGACTGCTCGCCTCGGCCGGCGGCACCGCCCCGCCGTGCACCTTCTCCACCGCCCCCTGCCGGGCGAGCGCGTCGAGATCCCTGCGCACCGTCATGTCCGAGACGCCGAGCCGCTTCGTCAGCTCGTTGACCCGTACTCCGCCGCGCCGCCGCACCTCGTCGAGGATGACGGCCCGGCGCTGTTCGGCGAGGAGGTTCAGGTTCTCGCTCACGTCCGCCCGGTCCTTCCGCTGCTGTGGTCCCGCGCCCGGCTCCGCCCCGCGCGACGGAGCGTGGGGGCGCCCCCGCCGTGCCCCGGCGCGTCCCGCCCCCTCCGTCGCGCCCCCGCCATCCTCCCACGTCGGGACCCCCACCCCGGCGGGCCTGTTCCCCTCCGCTCTTCACCCGACCGGGGGACTCTGCGCCGGACCCCTTCCGGGCACGCCCCCGCCCCGCCATGCTCGTACGGGACATGACAGCCTCGGGCGGTACGGTACGCCGAGCGCACCACCCGCCCCGTACGAGAACCCGCCCGTACGAGAACCCGCCCCGCCCGTCCGTCCGTTCACAGGGAGAACCGCGCGTGCAGTCCGCCCCGGGGGAGCAGCCCGCCCTCGAACTGCTGGTCCACGGAGTCGGGGGCACCACCCCCGCCGAGATGCTCGACGATCCGCACACGGTCCGCGTCGCAGGTGACGACACGGCAGCCCTCTACCGCCGGGCGAAGGACGCGCCGCCCGCGCGCGAGACGCCGCCCGCGCGCGAGACGCCGCCCGCGCGCGAGACGCCGCCCGCGCGCGAGGACGAACGTGCCCGCGAGGACGCGCCGAAGGCCGCCGGGTCCGGCGAGGACGCACCGGTCCAGGAGGCGTACGTCTGGTGCGACCTCACCTCCGGTGACGCGAGCCGCGCCCTGTGGCTCCTCCTCCTGCCCTTCATGATCGTCAACCTCGCGCACTGGATGCGTCCGCGCGCCCTGCGCCGCCCGCGCCTCGTGCGCCTCTACGGGGCTCTCGTCCGCCTCATCGGCCTCAGCCTCACCGTCCTCCTTGTCGCCGCCGCCTGCGAAGTCGCCCTGGACCTCACCGCCTGGCAGTGCGCGGGCACCGCCGCCTGCGCCGAGGGCCGGGCCTGGCTCGGCTTCCTCTCCCCGCACACCTCACCGGGCGACTGGTGGACCCAGCCGGGCCGCCGCCTCGCCCTCGCCGCGCTCGTCCCCGCCGCGCTCGTGCTGCTCCTGTGGTTCCTCGCGCACAAGACATGGAGCGCGTACGAGAACCAGCGGCCCCTTCCCACGACGGACGACCCCGACCACGCCGAGCACGACAACGACTCCGCGCGCACCGGCCACGCGGCCGCCGCGACCCCCACGGCCCGGGGCGCGAAGGTCCCGCGTGACACGCCGGCCCTGGCCCGCCCCGGGTTCTGGTACGGCCGCCGCATCGTCGCCAGGCTGCGCGCCGCCCACACCGCCGCCGCCCTCCTCACCATCGCGGCCGGGGTCGGCACCGCCGTCACCGCGCAGGACGCCGCGCACGACGGGCCCGTCCTGGCCGGGCGCCTCCTGTGCGCCCTGTACGTCGCCCTCGGCGCCGTCGTCCTCGCCGCCGTCTGCCGAAGGGGCCGCAGCGAGCGGCGCGTCGACCTCGCCTTCGACCGCCTCACCGTCCGCGCCCTCCCGCTCGCCGCCCTCGCCCTCCTCCTCGCCACCCTCGGCTACGCCCTCGCCGACCGCCCCGCCGACCGCTCCGCAGGAACCCTCCCCGGCGACGCGCTCTTCCGCGTCCTGACCCTCACCCAAGGGCTCCTCGTCCTCGCCCTCGCCGTCGTCGCCGCCCTCCTCCACCGCAGCGCCCCCGACTCGCGCACCGCGCTGAGCGGCTACGGCGGCCCCGCGACCGCCCTCCTCGCCTGCGCCCTCGGCGGTGTCCTCACCGGCGGTCTCGCCCAGCGCGTCGCCGACTGGCTCGACGGCCCCGCGACCCCGGGCGAAGGCGCGAGCCCGCTGGCGGGACCGCCCGTCCTGCTCTCCTGGCAGGCCGCCGTGCTTCCGCCGATGCTGCTCCTCCTGCTCCTGCTCGCCGCCCGGCTCGGCATCGCCACGTGGCGCCGCGCGCGTGCCGAGGCCGCGCGGGTCGACGCGGACTACCCCGGCGTACGGCACGACGAGGCCCGTACGCGCGCGATCGCCCTGACCCGCGCCGCCGCCGCGCTCACCGACCGCGCTCCCGCCCTGCTCGGCCTCGGCGCGGCAGGGACCCTCCTTCTCGGCGCCGCGGCGCTCGTCGGCGCCTGGACGAGCGGCGAGGTGCCGGGCGAGGCGACGAGCGGACTGCCCGCCGCCGTGCACGGTCTCGCGCAGACCTGCCAGGCGCTCGGCTCCTGGCTCACCGGCCTCGCCGCGCTCCTCTTCCTCGCCTTCGGCCGCCGCGCCTACCGCGATCCGCACGCCCGCCGCACGATCGGCATCCTGTGGGACGTCGGCACGTTCTGGCCGCGTGCGGCGCACCCCTTCGCGCCGCCCTGCTACGCCGAGCGGGCCGTCCCCGACCTCACGTGGCGCATGGCGACGTGGACCGCCCGCACGGGCGGCCGACTCGTCCTCTCCGGCCACTCCCAGGGCAGCGTGCTCGCCGCCGCTGCCGCCTGGCAACTGCCGCCGCGGGCACGCGGCAGGATCGCCCTGCTCACCTACGGCTCCCCCCTCGAACGCCTCTACGGCCGCTGGTTCCCCGCCCACTTCGGCCCCACGGCCCTCGCCGGGCTCCGTACCGACGTCGCCCAGTGGACCAACCTCTACCGCGCCACCGACCCCATCGGCGGTCCGGTCCGCGTCCCCGACGTCGACCACACCCCCCTCCACGACCCCCTCGTCTACGGCCGCACCCCCGACGAACCCCTCCCGCCCCCCATCCACGGCCACGGTGACTACCCCTGCGACCCCGCCTTCGCCGAGGCCCGCACCGCCCTGCTCCAGCGCCTCCGCCCCACCGGCCCCGTCCCGCGCCAGCCCGACCGCACGCGGACGCAGGCCGAGGGCGCGAAGCCCGGCGGAGGGGCGGCCGGGACCTGAACACCCGGTCCGCCCCGCCCGCCGGGAGCGGTCAGGTGCCCGGGTCGACCCCGGGATGCGTGAACCGTACGGGCCTGCCCAGCGCCCGGGCGTAGGCGATTTCGGCCCGGGTGCTGTCCCCGACGTAGTCGCCGACGACGAGCACCTCATCGGCGAGCCGGATCTTCGCCCGGTGCAGATCGTCGAGTCGAGCCTTCAGCGCCTCGGCATCGGCGGGATCGGACCACAGTTCGTGCGGCGCCTTCATGTCACAGGCCGGTTTGACGACGATCTTCCCGGCGGCGGTCTCCCGCAGGTCGGCCTCGTTCATCTCGGTCATGAAACGGGTGGAGCCGCAGATCACGACGATGCGCGGGAGGCTCGACAGCTCTTTCGCCTCGGCGAGTTTCTCCTCGGGGGTGCGCAGTCGGGAGTTGGACACTGATTCCTCCTGGTGGTGTGGCCCAGTGGCGGCCGCGGAGACGAGGACGAGGGTGTCCACGAGCGTTGCGTGACGCACGACGCGGACACGCACGCGCACCCGTCCGTCAGCTTCCGACCACCTGCCCGCGGGCCCTCACCCCAGTTCCGGCAGATCCTCCGGGTACAGCAGGGTCAGGTCCGCCTTGTCCGGGCTGGGGAGCTGGGCCACCCGGCCCGCGTGGCGTTCGACCATCGCCTCGAAGGTCTGCCGGGCCGTGCGGCCGTTGCCGAAACCGGCGTCCTTGGGGATCGCGGTGAAGTACTTCAGGAGCGCCTCCCCGGTGCCGTCCGCCAGCTCGTACTCGTGCTCCTCGGCCTGCTGCTCCACGATCCGCAGCAGTTCCTCAGGGCCGTAGTCGCCGAAGGTGATCGTCCGCGAGAAGCGGGAGGCCACACCCGGGTTGACCGCGAGGAAGCGTTCCATCTCGGCCGTGTAGCCGGCGACGATGACGACGACCTCGTCCCGCTGGTCCTCCATGAGCTTGACCAGCGTGTCGATCGCCTCGCGCCCGAAATCGCGCCCGGAGTCCTCCGGGGAGAGCGCGTACGCCTCGTCGATGAAGAGCACCCCGCCCTTCGCCCGCCCGAACGCCTCCTGGGTGCGGATCGCCGTCGAGCCGATGTGCTCGCCGACCAGGTCCACGCGGGAGACCTCCACGAGGTGTCCCTTCTCCAGGACCCCGAGCGCCACGAGGATCTCCGCGTACAGGCGCGCCACCGTCGTCTTGCCCGTACCCGGTGAGCCGGTGAAGACGAGGTGGCGGCGGGCCGATGCCGCCTTGAGCCCGGCGGCCTGGCGCCGTCTGCCGACCTCGATCATGTCCGTCATCGCGCGCACCTCGCGCTTGACGCTGTCGAGCCCCACGAGCGCGTCCAGCGCCGCGAGCACGTCCTCGGGCGAGCGCGCGGGTTTCTCGTCCGCGACGGTCCCCGCCGTCTCCTGACGCGGTGCGGGTACGCCGCCGAGCAGCCCGACGGGGGCCGTCTCGCGTACGCGCGTCTCGCCGCCCACCGGCGGCAGTACGGGAGTCGTCGCGGCGGGCGCTGCCGGGGCCGCCGCGCTCTCGTCGCTCGCGCAGTCCTCGACGACCGGGCTGCCCCCGCTGCCCTCCGCGATCTCGTAACCGCCGCGCGCGCACCGCTCGGTGCGGCAGCGGCGCAGCGTCGTGCGGTCGCCGCCGATGAGGTGGAAGCCGTACCCCGCGCTGTCGCTCACCTTGCACGAGGTGAACGTGCCGCGCCCGTCGGCCGAGACGTAGAACCCGGACTCGGCGGCCCCCGCCACGGTGCACCGCTCCACCGCGGGATCGGCGCCCTTCGTGACGATGACGCCGGTCTGCACGTCCGTGACCGTGCAGCCGCTCAGCGTGCCGCCGCTGCCGTGGTCGCGGAACCACGCCCCCGTCGACGCCTTGGTGATCCGGCAGTCGTCGAGCTGGGCGATCGCCCCGTCGCTCACCGAGACCGCCGTGTTGCGCACCTGTGCGAGATCGCTGTCCACGACGTCGACGCGCGAACCACGGTCCAGGACGAAGAGCGCGTCCGGCACGTCGTGCACCCGGCAGGAGTCGAGCACCGCCGTCGCGCCGTCGCTCACCCACACCGCCGGGTAGTCGCCGGTCGACTCGTGGATCTCGCACTGGTTGGCGTCCACGCGCGTACCCGGGTCCCACACCGAGAGCCCGTTGCGCCCGAAGCGGCTGACGGAGGAGCGGGTCAGCGTGAGGACCGAGCGCGAGCGCAGGTCCACCGCGTTCTCCGGGATGTCGTGCAGGCGGCAGTCGGCGAGCGTGAGCACCGCGTCCGTGTCGAGCGTGACGCCGTTCGCCGTCGTACGGTGCAGCGCGCAGTCCGTCAGGTGGGCGGTGCCGCGCTGGCTGAGCTGGAGCGCCGAGCCCTTGATCTCGTAGACCTCGCAGCCGATCGCCTCCAGGCCGCTGCCCTCACCCGTCACGGCGAAGCCCGCCCCCGAGGCGTGGTGCACCCGGCAGCGCTCCAGACGCGGGTGCGCCCCGTCCCGTACGACGATGCCCGACTGCCCCGCGGCGACGACCTCGCAGTCCTCGAAGATGCCGCTCGCCCCGGCGAGCACGGCGATCCCGAGGCCGCCCGCGTTGTCGACCGTGACGGCACGGACGGTGGGCCGTGCCCCGCCGCGCACCTCCAGGCCGACGGCGGACCGCGTCATGATCCGCAGGCCCTCCAGCTCGGGCGCGCTGTCCTCGACGAGCACGGCGGGTACGGCAGAGTCCTGCCCCTCGATGTGCAGCCCCTGGACGAGCGCGGCGCCGCGCACGGTGAGCGGGATGCCGTCCGTGGGCGCGATCCTGACCGGGCCCGCCGCGTTGTCCACGGCGCGCAGCGTCACCGCCTGCCGCACCACGAGGTTCTCCCGGTACGTGCCCGGACCGATGCTGAGGACGTCGCCGTCCCCCGCGGCCTCCAGGGCGGCGGAGAGCGAGGCGTACTCGCCCGTGCGGCGCCGCCACCGCGACGTACCGGTGTGCGTCACCTGGACCGTGCCCTGTGCCATGTGCTGCTGTGCCCCCACCTCGTGCGTACGCGGGAAGTATGACGCGTGTCCTGCGGACGGCGCGCGGTCCACCGTAGCGTGTGCGGACAGCGGGAGTTGACCGTGTCCTGCCCCGGGCCACCGGCACGTGCCCGGGCTCGGCAGGGCGTGCGCCCCGTCAGCTCCCGGTGCCCGCGCGCCCCCAGTCGGGGCCCGTGCGCCGCCACTCGCGTTCCCAGGCCACGAGCCTGGCCCGCCGCAGCCGCCATACCAGGACCCGCCGCCCGCCCTCCAGGAGTACGACGGCCGCGGTGCCCGCCCCCACGCCCGCGAGAAGGGCGTGCGCGTCGGCGCTCGCCGCGTCGAGCGGACGCGGCATCAGGCGGCCTCGCGCGTCCGTCCACACGGGGAAGGTGTCGCCCTTGCGCGGCGCCGACAGCGTGGCGTTGGCGAGCCCGGTGCGGCGCACCCCGTCCGGGCCCGTCCACGCGGCCCGTACCCGGACCTCGCCGACCCGGCCGGGGCCGGTCTCGGGATCGGTGTCGAAGCGCGTGCCGCGCTCCGGGCTCAGCACCGTCGCACTCACCCGCACCCGGTCGTGGCGCTGTTCCTCCACGGTCCGCAGGAGCGCCGTGCGTGTGTGCAGCGCCGCCTGCGCCCCGGCGAACGGGACGAGGACGAGGAGCAGCACGACGGTGGTCAGGCCCGCCCAGCCCTCGACCCGGTCGCTCGTGCGCCACAGCGGATTGTGCCGCCAGGCCCACAGCCCGAACACGGCTCGCACGACGTGCCCCCCCCTTCCCCGCCCCCGCGGTCTCGTCCCGCCGTACCCGTTCCCGGCGGGCAGCAGGCTATGCGACCGTCTCGGCGCCGCCCGCCTCGACCACCGTCAGCCGGTCACCGACCCGTACCGAACCGGCCGACTCCGGAACGAGGTTCATGCCGAACATCGCCTTTCCCCCCCTCCTGCGGTGCCGCGCCAGGGTCCGCAGCGGCTCCTTGCCGCGCACGCCCTTGTCCTGGTCGACGGTCGTCACGACGCAGCGCCCGCACGGCTTCGTCACCCGGAAGAGGACCTCGCCGATCCGCACCCGGCCCCAGCCGTCCTCCGCCCACGGTGCCGCACCCGAGACGACGAGATTGGGCCGGAATCTGCTCATCGGTACCGGGCCTTCGGCGCTCAGCCCGTCCGTGGCGATGAGGGAGTTGAGCGCGTCCAGCGAGGACAGGCTCGTGAGCAGCAGCGGGTAGCCGTCCGCGAGGCTCACGGTCTCGCCGGGCCGCGCGTACGCCGGGTCCACGGGACGTGCCGTCGCGGGCGCGGCGAGGTGGACGAGCCGCACGAGGCGGCCGAGGTACGCGGTGCACCACGCGGACGCGACGGCCGCGGCCGGGACGACCTCGACCTTGTTCCGGAACAGCTGCACGACGACGCTGTCCGCGGCAGGGACCGGGACGTGGCAGGGGGTGCGGCCCGGCGCGCTCAGCACGAGGCCCCCGCCGTCCGCCCGTCGCACGTCGAGCAGCGCGAGGCGCGGTTCCTCACGCTGGGTCAGCTGACGGGCCTCGTCGTCCACGAGCATCCAGCGGCGGTCACCGGCGAGCCCCCAGGGCTCCACGACCGCCTCGGGGAGATCGAGGGCACGGGCGGCCTTGAGCGGGTGGACATGGACGGAGACGAGCGAGACTGCGGGCATGAGGGTCATTTTCCCACCGGGCGGGGCGTGATCCCCGGCCGGGCGGCACGCTGTCCGCCCGCCGTGCGGCGCGCCTTCCTCCGCCGTGCGACGCCCGTTCACCGCGGCGCCGTACGCGCGACGCCCGGCACCGCGCGCCGTGGGGGCGGAACGGTGCCGGGCGTCGCGCTTCCCGGACGGTGGCGGCGGTCGCCGCGCTCAGTACGGCCGGTAGGGGCCGCTCTGGTACGGGTCCTGGTACGGGGCGGGGGCGGGCTGCGGCGGGCGCGGGGCCGCGGGGCGCATCGCCTCGTACCCCGTCGCGGGCTGCGGCGCCGGCCGGTAGCCGCCCTGTTGCGGGACCCCCGGGTAGCCGCCGCGCTGCGGCGCGGGCTGCTGCGGGATGTACGGCTGCGGCGCGGGCTGCTGCGGCGCCGGCTGCTGCTGCGGCGGCTGGCCGTAGTACGCCGGGGGAGGCGGGGGTACGGGGGCGGGCGCGGCCGGGAGGGCGGGCAGCGCCGGGGGGAGCGCGGGCAGGGAACTCCCGCTCGGCTCGTACAGGGACGGCACCCGGATCGGCGCGATCTGCGGTGTGCCCCGCTCCGCTACGAGCGAGTCGTAGATCGGAGTGTCCGGGAAAGACGGCGCGGAATAGTAGCCGCTGCCGTAGGTGGGGCGGGGGGAGGTCATGGCACATAAGTTAAGCCCACGATGTGCTGGTTGGGGAGACCGATAAGACGGTTGTTTTGTGCGTCCCTGTCGGGTCCCTGCCCGCAATGCGATCGAAGGCGACCAAAACGGTCATCAGATTGCCGAAAATTAACGTGAATTGCATGTTCCCACGGGGTTACCCGGGGTTTGCCCGGCGCCTCGCCGACCCCTTCCGGAGCCCCGGTTCCCGCAGGCGGCCACCCGTCCGTGAGCCCGCGTGCGGGACGCCTTTCGACCGGCTCGCGGGCCGTGTACGGACGAGGGCAGGACGCGCCGCCACGGACGGGGAGTTCAGCCCTCGCGCGCGTCCACCGGCTCCGGCGCCGCGTACGTCCGGCCCTTCCACGCCGCGCCACGACCCCGGTAGTGCTGCACCGCCGAGTCCACCGTCATCAGGAGGTACAGGAAGGCCGTCACCGGGAGCAGCGGCGCGAGCCACCACGGCTGCCGGTAGTAGCGCAGCATCGGGAGGTACGTGCCCGCCATCACGAGCCACGCGAGTCCGCCCGCGAGCGCCGTCGCCGCGTGAGGGGCGAGCAGCCCGGCCACCAGGGCGCACGGCGGGACGAGGTAGACGAGCGCGAGTCCGAGCACGGTGCCGAGCAGGACCAGCGGGTTGTGGCGCAGTTGCGCGTAGGCGCTGCGCGAGATCATCCGCCACAGGTCGCGCAGCGCGGGGTAGGGCCGGACGCTGTCGACGTGCTCGGCGAGGCCGAGCCAGATGCGGCCCCCCGAGCGCTTGACCGCGCGCGACAGGGCGACGTCGTCGATCACGGACTGCCGGATCGTGTCCGGGACGCCCGCGGCCTCGGCGGTCCGCGCACGGAGCAGCACGCAGCCGCCCGCCGCCGCCGCCGTGCGCGAGGCGGCCTTGTTGACCCGGCGGAAGGGGTAGAGCTGCGAGAAGAAGTAGACGAACGCGGGGACCACCATCCGCTCCCAGACGCTCGCGACCCGCAGCCGCGCCATCTGCGAGACCATGTCGAGCCCCGCCCCTTCCGCCGCGGCCACGAGGCGGCGCAGGCTGTCCGGCTCGTGCGCGATGTCGGCGTCCGTGAGCAGCAGGAAGTCGGGGCCGCTCCCGCGGGCGAGCGCCATGCCGTGCCGCACCGCCCACAGCTTCCCCGTCCACCCGCGCGGCGGCTCGCCCGGCGAGACGACCCGCAACGGCAGGGCCCCCTCGCGCCGCCCCAGCCCCCGCGCCAGCTCGCCCGTCCCGTCCGTGCTGCCGTCGTCGACGAGCACGACCTCCGCGTGCCCCGGGTACTCCTGCGCGAGCAGCGAGGGCAGGCTCAGTGGCAGTACCTCCGCCTCGTCCCGGGCCGGTACCACGATCGCCACCGAGGGCCACCGCTCCGGCTCCCCGTCGGTCCTGGGCAACCGGACATCGGTGCGCCAGAAGAAGCCCTGGGCGAGCAGCATCCACACCCAGGACACGAGGGACAGAACGGCGATCCACATGACGGCACTCACGCGCGGCAGTCTGCCACCAGCGGGGGAGGGACGGAGGACCGGACATGCGGGACCGTCGCAGGGAGCGGGGGAGGGCCGCCGAGGGGCGCGTGCGGAGGGGACGTCCCCGCACGACGCGCGCACCGCGGGCGCCCGCGAGAGCGGCTGCCCCCTGACCGCCCCCTTCGCGCCCACGCCACCCCCGCCACCCCCGGCCCCCCGCCACCCTGCGCGGCCGCCGCCGACGGCGGGAAGCGTCACCTCATGACATAAAGTGGCCGAGTGAAGATCGCGCTCCTCGATTCCGGTATCGGCCTGCTCCCCGCCGCCGCCGCGGTACGCGGCCTGCGGCCCGACGCGGACCTCGTGCTCTCCAGCGACCCGGCCTCGATGCCGTGGGGGCCCCGCACCGGCGAGGACATCACGCGCCTCGCGCTCCGTGCCGCGGAGGCCGCCGCCGCGCACCGGCCCGACGCGCTCGTCGTCGCCTGCAACACCGCGTCGACGCACGCGCTCCCCGCGCTCAGGGCCCGTTTCGAGGACACCTTCCCCGTCATCGGCACCGTCCCCGCGATCAAGCCCGCCGCCGCCTTCGGCGCCCCTGTCGCGATCTGGGCCACGCCCGCCACCACCGGCAGCGCCTACCAGCGCCGCCTCATCGCCGAATTCGCGCCCGGCGGCCATGTCACCGCGGTGGCCTGCCCCGGTCTCGCTGACGCCGTGCAGCACGCCGACGAGGCGGCGACCGAGGCCGCGATCGCGGACGCCGCGGCGCGCACCCCCGCCGGGGTCCGCGTCGTCGTCCTCGGCTGCACCCACTACGAGCTGGTCGGCAGCCGTATCGCCGCCGCCCTCACCCGTCCCGGCGGGAACCCGCCCACGCTGCTCGGCTCCGCCCCCGCCGTCGCCGCGCAGGCCCTGCGCCGCGCGGGGGGCGGCGCACCCGACCTCACCCGAACGGGCGAGCTGACGGTCCTCCTCGGCGGCGTCGACGAACCCCTGCCGACGGAGGCGCTCGCCTACGCCGAGGGCCGTCTCCTCGCCGGGGTCGGCGCCGCCCGCTGAGCCGCCGGGTGTGGCCGGTTCCACCGGACGCACCCGTGCGCGGGGGCCTCCTCCCGCGCCGATTCTGAGTACGCTCGGCGCCATGAGGCATCCACCCCATGACGACGCGCCCACGGGCCCGGCGGAGACCGGCGCCCACCCCGATGTCTGGACGGGTACCGCGACAAACCGCGTGCAATGGGTACTCGCCCTCGCCGGTGTCGCCTGTGTCGCCCTCGGCATCGCCCTCGCGGTCAACTCCACCTGGACCTCAGGCGTCGCGGCCCTCGCCATGTCCGTCGTGGGCTGCCTGCTCGCCGGGCTCCTCATCCTCTTCGGCACCCTGGCCTTCGTGAGCGTCGCCGTCCGTGTCGACCACGCGACCCTTGAGGTCCGCTGCGGCCACATCGGCGTGCCGCGGCGCAGCATCCCCCTCGCCCACGTCGTCGAGGCCGATTTCGCGCCCGCCGTCACCCCGCGCCAGTGGGGCGGCTACGGCTACCGCTGGCGACCCGAACTCGGCACCGCCGTCGTCGTACGCCGCGGCGAGGGAGTCGTCCTGCGCCTCGGCGACGGCCGCACCTTCACCTTCACCGTCGACGACGCCGAGTCCGCGGTGCACGAGATCCGCAGACGCCTCCACCTCTACGGAACCCACGGCGGTCCCGGCCAGGCACCCGCGGGCGCGTGAGCCTGGCCGGGCAGCGCGGGCGCGTGCGCCGGCCGGACGCTTCTCGTACCCCCCGTCCCGCCCGAGACCCACGCCACAGGGCCACCTCCTGCCCCCGGCCGTAAACTCCGGAGCGTGACCGTCACCCTTTCCCCACCGGACGAAGCCTCGCCGCCCGCCCCCGCGTCCGGGGCCGGGCGGCGACTGCTGCGCCTCGCGCCCGCCGCGGGGGCCGTCGTCGCCGGTGTGCTCCTGTACCTGAGCTTCCCGCCCCGTACCGTGTGGTGGCTGGCGCTCCCCGCCTTCGCCCTGCTCGCCTGGGTCCTGCACGGCCGGAGCTGGAAGGCGGGGCTCGGCCTCGGCTACCTCTTCGGCCTCGGCTACTTCCTCCCGCTCCTCGTCTGGACCGGCGTCGAGGTCGGCTCGGGGCCCTGGCTCGCGCTCGCCGCGGCCGAATCCGTCTTCGCGGCCCTCGTCGGCGCCGGGATCGCCGTCGTCACGCGGCTGCCCGGGGCGCCGCTGTGGGCGGCCGCGCTGTGGACGGCGGGCGAGGCCGCCCGCGCCCGCGTCCCCTTCGGCGGCTTCCCCTGGGGCAAGGTCGCCTTCGGCCAGGCCGACGGCGTCTTCCTCCCGCTCGCCGCGCTCGGCGGCACCCCCGTGCTCGGCTTCGCCGTCGTTCTGTGCGGCTTCGGCCTGTACGCGGTGGGCCGGGCCCTGTACGAGCGCCGCGCGCGCGGCGTCCTGCCCCGCGCCGCCGCGCTCACCGCCGGGGTCGCCGTGCTCCTGCCGCTCGCCGGAGCGTTCGCCTCGCGCGCGCTCGTCTCGGACGCGGCGGAGGCGGGTACGGCACGAGTCGCTGTCATCCAGGGCAACGTGCCCCGCGCGGGGCTGGAGTTCAACGCCCAGCGCCGTGCCGTGCTCGACTACCACGTCAAGGAGACGAAGCGGCTCGCGGAGCGCGTGAACCGGGGCGAGGTCAAGCGCCCCGACTTCGTCCTGTGGCCGGAGAACTCCTCCGACATCGACCCCTTCCGCAACCCGGACGCGAGCGCCGCGATCGACAGCGCGGCCGAGGCGGTCAAGGCCCCGATCTCGGTCGGCGCGGTCGTCGAGAAGGACGACGGCAAGCTCTACAACGAGCAGGTCCTGTGGCTGCCGGGCAAGGGCCCCACGGCCACGTACGACAAGCGGCAGATCCAGCCCTTCGGCGAGTACCTCCCGATGCGCTCCCTGCTGCACAAGATCAATGACTCCTGGACGACGATGGTCGCGCAGGACTTCAGCCGCGGCACCACCCCCGGTGTCTTCACCATCGACGGCACCCGCGTCGGCATCGCCACGTGTTACGAGGCCGCCTTCGACTGGGCCGTGCGGGACACCGTCACCCACGGCGCCGAGCTGATCTCCGTGCCCAGCAACAACGCGACGTTCGACCGCAGCGAGATGACCTACCAGCAGCTCGCCATGTCCCGCGTCCGCGCAGTCGAGCACAGCCGCAGCGTCACGGTGCCGGTCACGAGCGGGGTCAGTGCCGTCATCCGCCCCGACGGGAAGATCGTCCAGCGCACCGGCATGTTCGTGCCCGCGACGCTCGTCGACGACGTCCCGCTGCGCACCTCCGAGACCCCCGCGACCCGCATGGGGACCGCGCCCGAGACGGCGCTCGTCGTCATCGCGGCAGGGGGCCTCGCCTGGGCGCTCACGGGCGCCGTCCGCAGGCGTCGTACCGCCTGAGCCCCCGCTGAGCCCCCGCCCGTGCGCGCGCGTGAGCCGCCGCCCGGTGCGGGGGCTCACGCGCGCGGGAAACCGGCCGGGCGCCCGGGATAGGCTCGGCCCATGCCCACTCCGGAATTCATCCTCGCCCTGCGCGAGAAGATCGGCCAGGACCTTCTCCTCCTGTCCGGCGTCAACGGCGTCGTCATCGACGACGCCGGGCGCCTCCTCCTCGGGCGGCGTGCCGACACCGGCAGATGGGCCCTGCCCGCCGGGATCTGCGAACCGGACGAGCAGCCCGCCGAGACCATCGTCCGCGAAGTCCTGGAGGAGACCGGCGTGCACTGCGCGGCCGAACGCGTCGTCCTCGTCGAGACCCTCAAACCGATCACGTACCCCAACGGCGACCGCTGCCAGTTCCTCGACATCACCTTCCGCTGCCGCGCCACGGGCGGCGAGGCGCACGTCGCCGACGAGGAGTCCCTGGAGGTCGGCTGGTTCGCGCTCGACGCCCTGCCGCCCCTGGAGCGCTTCTCGCTCTTCCGCGTCGAGCGGGCGCTCGGCGAGGACCAGGCGGCGTGGTTCGCGCACACCCAGGCCGAGGTCGACGACCGGAACGCGGCCGTGAGCTGAACCGATGCGTGCCGCCCGCCTCCTGCGCATGGCCCTGCTCATCCAGTCCTCGCCCGGCCTCACCGCCGCCGCGCTCGCGCGCGAACTGGACGTCTCGGAGCGCACCGTGATCCGTGACGCGCGGGCCCTCCAGGAGGCGGGCATCCCCGTACGCGCCGAGCGCGGCCGCGCCGGGGGCTACCACCTCGCGCCCGGCCACCGCACCCGGCTCACGAGCCTGCACCCCACCGAGGCCGAAACCCTCTACCTCGGCGGGCTCCCCTCCGCGCTCGCCGACCTCGGCCTCGCCCAGGCGGCCGGCACCGCGCGCCTCAAGCTCGCCGCGACGCTGCTCCCCTCGCTGCGCGCCGCCGCCGAGTCCTCCGTGCGCCGCTTCCACCTCGACGCCCCTGCCTGGTTCAGCGAACCGGCCGCGCCCCCGCTCCTGCCCGCCCTCGCCCGCGCCGTGTGGGACGACCGCACGGTCCGCCTGAGCTACGCGCGCCCGGCGCGCGAGGACCGTCCCGCGCGCACGGTCAGCCGCGACTACGAGCCGTACGGCCTCGTCCTCAAGGCCGGGGTCTGGTACGTCGTCGGCCGGGTCCCCGGCGAAGGCGCGCGCGAGGCCGCGTGGCGCACGTACCGCGTCGACCGCCTCACCACGCTCGCACCGGGGGAGCCGTTCACACGCGCCGCCTCCTTCGACCTCGCCGCGCACTGGCGCACCGAGGCGGAGCGCTTCGCCCGCGTCCTCCTGCGCACCCCGGTCACCCTGCGCCTGACCCCCGAGGGCCTGCGCCGCCTGCCCGACGTGCTGGGCCCCGCGAGCACGGAGGACCTGACGCCCGGACCGCCGGACCAGGACGGCCGAGTCACCGTCACGGTCCCCACCGAGTCCGAGGAGGTCGCCCTCGACCAGCTCACGCGCCTCGGCGCCGACGCCGAAGTCCTCGCCCCGCCCACCCTGCGCGCCCGCTTCGCCGCTCACGCACGCGCCCTGGCGGAGCGGTACCGCGGCTGAGAGACCGCGCCCGGGGGAGCCGTCACGCGTGCGCCGACCGGAGGGCGCGGCGGGCGTGTGATACCGGAAAGCGTGTCATATCCCTTTTCCCGTCGCGCACTTGATGGCCGCTTTGGTGTCTTTGTGGTTCGTCTTTGGCACTTCCCAGACCAACACATGGACCCCACGTGAACACTTGATCGAGAGGGTGGACGGTGCGTGCGGCCGCGTCCTGGAAGACCGCACCGCGTCCCTCCGTCACCCCAGGGGGTTCCATGAGACCCGTCCGTCCCCGCTCGCGTGCCGCACTCGTACGGGCCGCCGCGCTGCCCGTGGCCGTCGGGTGCCTCGCACTCGCCGTCCCCGCCGCGTCCGCCGACTCCGGCCACTCCACGCGGCAGACCCTCGCCGGACTCACTCCGCACTGGGCCAAGGGCTCCGCCGACCGCGGCGCCCTCTCCGCGGGCAAGCAGCTCACCTTCCGGGTCTACCTGGCCGGGCGTGACGCGGCGGGCCTCGCCCGTTACGCCACCGAGGTCTCCGACCCCTCCTCGCCCCAGTACGGCAAGTACCTCACCGCGAGGCAGACCCAGGAACGCTACGGCGCCAGCGCGGAGCAGATCAGCGGGATCACCGCCTGGCTGCACGGCGCGGGGCTCAAGGTCACCGGGCAGAACCAGAACTACCTGACCGTCAGCGGACACGCCTCCGCCGTCGAGCGCGCCTTCTCCACCACGCTGCACAACTACGCGCGTAGCGGCCACACCTACCACGCGCCGCTCACGACCCCCTCGGTGCCCGCCTCGCTGCACGGCGCCGTCCTCACCGTGACGGGCCTCGACAACGCGCCGCACAAGGCGCGGCATGACGAGACGCTGCCCCCGCCGGACGCCGTCTTCCGCAACGCCGGGCCCTTCTCGACGTACTTCGGCTCCAAGACGGACAAGAAGCTGCCCTCCGCCTTCGGCGCGAAGGCCCCGTACGCCGTCAAGGGCTACACGGGCAAGCAGCTCCGTGCCGCCTACGGCGCGGGCAAGCAGACCGGCAAGGGCGTCACCGTCGCGATCACCGACGCCTACGCCTCGCCCACCATCGCCGCCGACGCGAGCAAGTACGCGAAACGCAACGGCGACAAGAAGTACCGCAAGGGCCAGCTCACGCAGGTCCTGCCCGGGGACTACAACCGCACCGAGGAGTGCGGCGCCTCCGGCTGGTACGGCGAGGAGACCCTCGACGTCGAGGCCGTGCACGCCGTGGCCCCGGACGCGAACATCGTCTACGCGGGCGCCGCTTCCTGCTACGACGACGACCTGCTCGACTCGCTCGGCAAGATCGTCGACGGGCGTCTCGCCGACATCGTCTCCAACTCCTGGGGCGACCTGGAGTCGAACGAGACGACGGCGAGCGCGGCCGCCTACGACCAGATCTTCCAGCGCGGCGCGGTCGAGGGCATCGGCTTCTACTTCTCCTCCGGCGACAACGGCGACAACGTCGCCTCCAGCGGGACGAAGCAGGTCGACATGCCCGCCAACTCCGCCTGGGTCACCGCGGTCGGCGGTACCTCGCTCGCCGTCGGCAAGGGCGACACGTACAAGTGGGAGACCGGCTGGGGCACGCAGAACGCGCCGCTCTCCGCCGACGGCGACTCCTGGACCGGCTTCCCCGGCACCTACACTTCGGGCGCGGGCGGCGGCACCAGCAAGCTCGTCGCGCAGCCCTTCTACCAGCGCGGCGTGGTGCCCGGGAAGCTCGCGAAGGCGGGCGGCGGGAAGGCCATGCGCACCGTCCCCGACATCGCGGCGGTGGCGGACCCGAACACCGGCTTCCTCGTGGGCCAGACGCAGACCTTCCCCGACGGCTCGCTCCGGTACGACGAGTACCGCATCGGCGGCACCTCGCTCGCCGCGCCGGTCGTGGCGGGTGTCCAGGCCCTCGCGCAGCAGGCGCAGCACGGGGTGCCGATCGGCTTCGCCAACCCGGCGATCTACGACCGGTACGGCACCTCGGCCTACCACGACGTCACCGACACCCCGCTCGGCAAGGGCAAGGGGCTCGCGGTCGTGCGCACCGACTACGTCAACAGCTACGACGACAGCGACGGCACGAGGACCACGCTGCGGGTCCTCGGCAAGGACGCCTCCCTCAAGGCGGTCCCCGGCTACGACGACGTGACCGGCGTCGGCACCCCGGCCGGCGGCTACCTGAAGTCCTTCCGCAGGCGCTGAGCCCGCGCCGAGCCTCCTCCCCGGCTCGGCGCCGCCCGCCCGGCCCCGGTACGCCCCGCGCGCGCCGGGGCCGGGCGTCGTGGCAGGTGGGGCCCGTCTAGGCTGAGGGGCCCAGCGAGCGAGCCTTGTGGAGGAGCCATGTCCGGTCAGCAGGTCACCGTGGTCACCGGCGGCAGCCGGGGGATCGGCGCCGCCGTCGTCGCCCGGCTCGCCGACGAGGGCCACCACGTCGCGGTCGGCTACCACGCGGGCCGTGAGGAGGCCGAGGCCGTCGCCGCCGACGCGCGGGCCCGGGGCGTGAAGGCCGTCGCGATCGGCGGGGACACCGCCGACGAGGCCGACGTCGAACGGCTCTTCGACGACGCGGCGAGCGCGCTCGGCCCGGTCACCGGGCTCGTCAACAACGCGGGCGTGAGCGGCCCGATCGGCAGGCTCGCCGACGCGGACGCCGCCGGGATGCGCCGCGCACTCGATGTCAACGTCCTCGGCTGCCTGCTGTGCGCGCGCCGCGCGGTGCGCGACTGGGAGCGCGACGGCTTCCAGGGCGCGATCGTCAACATCTCCTCAGGGGCCGCGACGCTCGGCTCTCCCGGCGAGTTCATCCACTACGCGGCGAGCAAGGCCGCCGTCGACGCGCTCACCATCGGGCTCTCCAAGGAGGTGGGCCCCTCCGGCATCCGTGTCAACTCCGTCGCCCCCGGGGCCGTGGTGACGGACTTCCACCCCGACCCGGAGCGCCCGGCGCGCATGGCCGCCGGGGTCCCGCTGCGCCGCGTCGGCGAACTCTCCGAGATCGCCGCCGCCGTCGCCTGGTTCCTGTCGCCCGAGTCCTCCTACGCGACCGGCGCGGTCCTGCGCGTCACGGGGGGCCGCTGAGCGGCGCCGCCCCGTAGCCGTACCGCGGCCTGTGCCACGACACGGGCCGGGGCCCGGTCACCGTCCGGCGAAGGTGACCGGGCCCCGGCTGTCCTCGGGGGCTGAGTGCCGGGCCGCTTACGGCCAGGACACCACCTGCGAGGGGATCGTGTCGGTGCCCGACGTGGCGCCGCCGACATCGTTGATGACGTGGTTGTACTGGCCCATGCCGCCGAGCGAGACGACGAGCAGGTCGTGGAACTTCACGCCCGGATTGGCCGGGGCCTGGAAACCGTTGTCCTGCTGGATCGAGGGGTCGGCGGTGAAGTTGCAGTAGCTACCGAGCCCCCAGCCCTCGTGGGTCTGCACCGAGTCGGCGACCTTGTACGCCGCGAAGCCCTTCGTGGTGCCGTCCTGGACCGCTTCCTGGCTGGGCGCGTCGTACGCCTTCTCGTTCTGGAAGAAGATCGTGCGGCCGCGCTCACCGTTCCAGAGCACGTCGTACTTGTTGAAGTGCTCGACGAACAGACCCGTCGCGAGGACGTCGTCGCCGTTGACCGTGAACCCGTAGTCCGCGCGGTTGGTCTCCCAGCCGACCCCGTCGCCGTGGTCGGCCCGCCAGATCCAGGTGTGGTCGACGATCGTGTCGTCGCTGTTGATCACCATGCCGTTGTCCGCCTTGCCGGGACCGGCGCCGCCGACCCGGATGAAGACGTCCTGGAGCGAGGTCGGGTTCGCCGCGTGATCCGTGTGCGAACCCTTCGTGCCGACCTCGACGAGCGTGTCCGACTTGGTGGTGCCCGCGTCCACCAGGAGCCCGGCCACCTTCACACCGTCGACGTCACCGACGCGCAGCGCGGTCGCCCCGCCGTCCGGCACGATCGTGGCGTACCCGAGGCCGAGGACGACCGTGTCGGGCCTGTCGATCTCGATCGCCTTGTCCACGTGGTACACGCCGGGCGTGAAGAGCAGGTGCAGGCCCTGCTCGACAGCCTCGTTGATCGTGTCGGCGCTCGTACCCGGCTTGACCACGTAGAACTGGTCGAGCGAGAGGGACTCGCCCGCCGGGTTGCCCCCCTCCCACGTGGTGCCGCGCGCGTTCTCGCGCTTGGCGGGGACGAACACCTTGTAGTCGTCGCCGTCGAGATACAGGAACGGCTTCTCGCGCGAGACGGGCGTCGAGTCCAAGGTGGTGTAAGGCGGCTCGGGGAAGGACTGCGCCGGGGCGCCGTTCACCCCCGAGAACACCATGTTCCACACCCCGTTGGTCCACCCGCCGACCGTGCTGTCACGCGTGTACCACTGCTGCTGCGAGTACGGGCCGACCTCGCCGTCGATCTTGCTGTCGGCGATGTAGCCGCCACTGGCCCAGCCGTAGCCGTCGGGGGCGAGGTTGAGCCCGCCCTTGACGTGCATCCGGCGGAACGGCGCGGCCTGCGCGACGGCCCAGCGGTCGGTGCCGTTGACGGGGTTGAGCGCCAGGTTCTCCGCCGAACGCCAGAAGTTCTGCGTGGCGTTCCCGTCGAACCAGCCCGCGTCCACCGTGACGTCACCGTTGAAGGTGGTGTCGTCCGGACTCAGGCCGAGCCCGGATATCGAGGTGTAGAAACCGAGTTGGACATTGAGGTTGTCGTACGTTCCAGGCTTGAACAGGAGCTGATAGCGCCCGTCACCGAACTGGGCGGACTCCTGCTGGTTGAAGATCGTGTCGACCTGACCCTGGATATCGGGGGTCGAGGGGTCGAAGACCTTCACATTCGGGCCGAGGTCCCCGCCGCCGGGCAGATCCGCGGCCGTCGCCTGCCCCGTGGGCGCGAGCAGGAACAGCGGCGTGAGCAGCGCCGATACGGCGGTCAGCACGGTCGCGCGGCGCCGGCCGCGCGACCGGGGGGAGCGGACGGCTCTGTGGGGAGAACCGGTGGGGGGATCACTGGGGGACTTCGTGGGGGGAAAGGGCATCTGCGCCACTCCAAGGGTCGTGGACTGTGCGTGACGATGTTTCCCCGGCGTGTCGAACACGTCAAGTCCTGTGCACGGATTGGTTTTTGACCCCTCGCTGCCTTCAACTCCTAGTGCGGGATTCCTTGTTATCCAGAGCGATTCACCAGGAATTGAGCCCTTTCACGGCCCCTCCCCGGCGCCTCCCGTCTTCGGCTTGTGACCGATGAAGCCGTACGGGCGAGCAACCGCGCCGCGTACCGCTCGTTGTCCCCAGCGGGCGGCACCCCGCCCCGACCAGCGCACTCGACAACGACGACGGAGCCACGCCCCGATGACCGCACTCAGCCCCCTCGAACACGCACCGCTCCCCGCGGCACCCCCCACGCCCCCCGAACCCGCCCCACCCGCACCTCCCGCACCAGCGCGCCCGCGCCGCCGCGGCCTCCTCGGCGCGCTCCTCGCCCTCGCCGGGCTCGCGGGGACCGCGGGTGCTCTCACCCCGCTCCTGCGCACCTCGGGCGGGACCACCGTCACCGCTCCCGGCGCGGCCGAGACCTACCGGGGCAGACGCCTCACCTACGGCCCGGACTGGGCCACGATCGACGGCCGCGCCCTGCACCTCATGCCCCGCGCGGACGGCGGCTTCGTCAGCTCCGTCGACCACTTCACCTCGTACCCCAGCACCCGGGCCGCCGCCCGCGCGGCCGTCGACGAACTCGGCGGCGCGCAGCTGAGCACCCCGGCGTACAGCGCCTGACGCGCGAGCGAACGACGCGCAGGCACGCGACCCGCAGGAGACCGCCCCGATGACGTACACCCGCAAGAACCAGCGCGACCTGAGTGCCGCCGAGCGCGAACGCTTCGTCGCCGCCGTGCTCGCCCTCAAACGCTCGGGCCGCTACGACGACTACGTCCGCACCCACATCCGCTACTACACGTCCGACGGCGCCAAAGGGCTCCGCGCCGCCCACATGACGCCCTCCTTCCTGCCCTGGCACCGCCAGTTCCTCCTGGAGTTCGAACGCGATCTGCGCAAGATCGACGCGCGCGTCACCGTCCCCTACTGGGACTGGACGAAGGACCGCACAGCGCGGGCCGCGCTGTGGCAGAAGGACTTCCTCGGCGGCGACGGCCGGGCGTCCGACCAGCAGGTCACCACCGGCGCCTTCGCCCACGCCGGGGGCGACTGGACCCTCACCGAGTCCACCGACGACCGCCCCTACCTGCGCCGCGCCTTCGGCCGCCCCCAGGACCCCCTGGAGCTGCCCACCGCACGGGAACTGCAAGAGGCGACCTCGGACACCACCTACGACTCGTCGCCCTGGAACTCGACCTCCTCGCGCGGCCTGCGCAACAAGCTGGAGGGCTGGGGCAGCGGCAGGGGAAGCGCCCGCTGGCACAACCACAACCGGGTCCACCGCTGGGTCGGCGGCACGATGCTCAGCGGCGCCTCGCCCAACGACCCCGTCTTCTGGCTCCACCACGCCTTCATCGACCTCGTCTGGTCCCGCTGGCAGCGCGCCAACCCCCGCTCCGGCTACCTGCCCGACCGGCCGCTCCCGCTCGGCAACTCCCAGCGGGGCCGCGTCCCGACGCTGGAGGACCCCATGCCCCCGTGGCGCGTGAAGCCCGCCGACCTGCTCGACCACAGCGGGATCTACCAGTACGCCTGAGGCGCGGTACGGGCACGCACGACGGCCCCGGGGCGCGCTCGCGCCCCGGGGCCGTTCCTCGTCCACGGGCGGGTGCCGACCGGATCGCACGGGTGCCCGGTCGGCCCGCCGTCACACGGGGGAGGGGCTCAGTAGCCGTAGCCCTCGTCGCCGTAGCCGCCGTCGTGGCCGCCGTCGACGTTGGCGCACGTGTTGCCGAACGCCGGGTTGAGCAGACCGACGACGTCGATCGTGTTGCCGCAGAGGTTGACCGGGATGTGGACGGGGACCTGTACGGCGTTGCCCGACAGGACGCCCGGGGAACCGGCGGCCAGGCCCTCGGCGCCGGCGTCCGCGGCGGCGAGGCCCGCGCCGGCGGCGACCAGGGCACCCGTGCCCGCGAGAACGGCGGCGGTCTTCGCGATACGCGACATGTCTGTGTTCCTTCCAAGAGGCAGCGGCCACACCCCGTGACCGCTGTGCCCTCTCCAACGCGCGCACACACGCCGGGTCACGCTCCTCGCCGCCACGTGTGGCAGTCGGGTGACGAGGCGGGCGCCCGCCCGTGCCCGGCGGGCCCCTGACCCCCCGCCCCCGCAGTCTTGACAAGGAACCACGCCGCCCCACCCCGTGACCAGGCGCGGGACGCCCGTGCCCGCCCCGTCCCGCGGGACGCCCCCGACCGCACCCCCAGGAAAGGAAGCCCGTGCCCCAGCCGGAGAACGCCCCCGCCGAGCCCCCCGCCGCCGAGGCCCCCCACCACTCGGACCTCACCCTCCGTGTCAACGGCACCGGGTACGACGTCCCCGCGCTCGACCACCGCACCGCGCTCATCGACCTGCTGCGCGAACACCTCGGCCTCACCGGCACCAAGAAGGGCTGCGACCACGGCCAGTGCGGCGCGTGCACCGTGCTCATCGGCGGACGCCGCGTCAACAGCTGCCTCGTCCTCGCCGTCACGTGCCAGGACGCCGAGGTCACCACCGTCGAGGGACTCGCGGACGGGGACCGGCTCCACCCGCTCCAGGAGGCCTTCCTCGCCCACGACGCCTACCAGTGCGGCTACTGCACCCCGGGCCAGCTGTGCTCCGCGCTCGGCGTCCTCGCCGAGGCCGCGGCGGGACACCCCTCGCACGTCACCCCGGCGGGACGCCCGCCCGGACCCGTACCCCTCGACGAGGCCGAGATCCGCGAACGGCTCAGCGGCAACCTGTGCCGCTGCGGCGCCTACCCGCACCTCGTGCGCGCCGTCGCGGAGGTCGCCAGGTGAAACCCTTCGGCTACGTCCGCGCCCGCACCGTCCCCGAGGCGATCGAGGCCCACACGAGCGGACCCGCCGCACGCTACCTCGGCGGCGGCACCAACCTCGTCGACCTCATGAAACTCGGCGTCGAGACCCCGGCGACCCTCGTCGACATCAGCGCGCTGCCCCTCGACGCGATCGAGGAGACCCCCGAGGGCGGCCTGCGCATCGGCGCCAACGTCCGCAACAGCGACCTCGCCGCCCACCCCCGCGTCCGCACCGGCTGGCCCGTCCTCTCGCAGGCCCTCCTCGCCGGAGCCTCGGGACAGCTCCGCAACGCCGCCACGACCGGCGGCAACCTCCTCCAGCGCACCCGCTGCCCCTACTTCCAGGACCTCGCCCAGCCCTGCAACAAGCGCGCCCCCGGCACCGGCTGCGCGGCACTCGCGGGACACAGCCGCGACCTCGCCATCCTCGGCACCTCGCCCTCCTGCGTCGCGACCCACCCCTCCGACATGGCCGTCGCCCTCGCCGCGCTCGACGCCGAACTCACCGTCGAAGGGCCCGAGGGCACCCGCGTCCTCCCCGTCACCGAACTCCACCGCCTGCCCGGCGCGCACCCCGAACGCGACACGACCCTCGCCCCCGGTGAACTCATCGCCGCGGTGACACTGCCGCCCGCCACCGCCGGAGCCCCCTCCGCCTACCGCAAGGCCCGCGACCGCGCCTCGTACGCCTTCGCCCTCGTCTCCGTCGCCGCCGCGCTGCGCCTCGGCCCCGACGGCACCGTTCAGCAGGTCAGGCTCGCGCTCGGCGGCGTCGCACCCCGCCCCTGGCGCGCCCTGCGGGCCGAGGACGTCCTCACCGGAGCGCGCGCCGACGAGGAGACCTTCCGCCGCGCCGCCGAAACCGAACTCGCCCAGGCGGAGCCGCTCCCCGACAACGCCTTCAAGGTCCCCCTCGCCACGGAACTCGCCGTCGCGACCCTCGCCGACCTCGCCACCGCCCAGAGAGCCCCGGAGCCGCAGCCGTGAACACCCCCGCCCCCGTCCTCGGCACCGACGTCCCGCGCGCCGAGGGCCGCGCCAAGGTCACAGGGACCGCCCGCTACGCCGCCGAACACCTCCCGCCGCGCCTCGCCCACGCCTGGCCCGTCCCCGCGAGCGTCGCCTCCGGGCGCGTCACCGCGATCCACGACACGGAGGTCCTGCGCCTGCCCGGGGTCCTCGCCGTCCTCAGCCACGAGAACGCCCGCCGCCTCGCCGCGCCGGACGACCCCACGCTGCACGTCCTCCAGGACCCGCGCGTCCCGCACTTCGGCTGGTACGTCGCGCTCGTCGTCGCCGAGACCCTGGAGGCCGCCCGTGCCGGGGCCCTCGCCCTGCGCGTCGACTACGAGACCGACCCGCACGACGTGGCACTGCGCCCGGGCCACACCGGCATCTACCGCCCGCACGACGCGAACGGCGGCAACCCCACCGACCGCGTACGCGGCGACTTCGCCGAAGCCTTCGCCCGCGCCCCCGTCCGTATCGACCGCACCTACCGCGTCGCCCCCCTCCACAACCACCCGATGGAGCCGCACGCGAGCGTCGCCGCCTGGGACGCGGGCAGGCTCGTCGTCCACGACAGCAGCCAGGGCACCAACGCCGTCCGCACCGCGCTCGCCACGCTCTTCGCCCTCCCCGAACAGGACGTCACCGTCCGCTCCCCGCACGTCGGCGGCGGCTTCGGCTCCAAGGGCACCCCGCGCCCGCAGTCCGTCCTCGCCGCGCTCGCCGCGCTGCACGTCGGCCGACCCGTCAAACTCGCCCTGCCCCGGCGCCAGTTGCCCGCCGTCGTAGGCCATCGCGCCCCGACGCTGCACCGGGTGCGGATCGGCGCCGCCGAGGACGGCACGATCAGCGCCCTGGCCCACGAGATCATCACGCACACCTCGCGCATCAAGGAGTTCGTGGAACAGGCCGCCGTGCCCGCGCGCGTCATGTACACCTCGCCGAACAGCCGCACGACCCACCGCGTCCTGCCCCTCGACGTCCCCAGCCCCTCCTGGATGCGTGCTCCCGGCGAGGCCCCGGGGATGTTCGCGCTCGAATCGGCGATGGACGAACTCGCCGAGGCCGCGGGCATCGACCCGCTCGCACTCCGGGTGCGCAACGAACCCGAGGCGGAACCGGACTCGGGGCGCCCCTTCAGCAGCCGCCACCTCGTCGAGTGCCTGCGCGCGGGTGCCGAGCGCTTCGGCTGGGGGGCGCGCGACCCGCGCCCCGGCGTGCGCCGCGAGGGGCGCCTCCTGCTCGGCACCGGCGTCGCCGCCGCGACGTACCCGGTCCTCGTCTCCCCGTCGACGGCGGAGGTCACGGCGCGTCCCGACGGGACGTACGAGGTACGGATCAACGCCACCGACATCGGTACGGGCGCCCGCACCGTCCTCGCGCAGATCGCCGCCGACGCGCTCCGCGCCCCGCTCGCCCGCGTCTCCCTCGCCCTCGGCGACAGCGACCTGCCGCGCGCCCCGCTCGCCGGCGGCTCCTCGGGCACCGCGTCCTGGGGCTGGGCAGTGCACCAGGCCTGTACGCAACTCCTCGAAGCCCTCGGCGAGTTCGGCGGTTCGGTACCGGCCGAAGGGCTCACCACCGCGGCCGACACGACCGGCATCGCCGACGCCGATTCCCCCTACGCACGGCACGCCTTCGGCGCCCACTTCGCCGAGGTCCAGGTCGACACCGTGACCGGCGAGGTGCGCGCCCGTCGTCTCCTCGGCCACTACGCCGCGGGCCGCGTCCTCAACGCGCGCACCGCCCGCTCCCAGTTCCGGGGCGGCATGGTCATGGGCCTGGGCATGGCCCTCACCGAGGGCAGCTTCCTCGACCCCGCATCGGGCGCCTTCGTCGAGGCGGACCTCGCCGCCTACCACGTACCGGCCTGCGCCGACGTCCCGCACATCGAGGCGGACTGGCTCGACGAGGAGGACCCGCACCTCAACCCGATGGGCAGCAAGGGCATCGGCGAGATCGGCATCGTCGGCACCGCCGCCGCCCTCGCCAACGCCGTCCACCACGCCACGGGGGTCCGCTTCAGGGACCTGCCGCTCACACCGGACAAGATCCTCGCGGGGCTCGCGGAGGCGAAGGCGGGGGAGGGGGACGAGGGGGCCTGACAGCGCCGCGGGTACGGGCGCGCGTGCGCCCCGCGCCCGTACCCGCAGGGCCCTCAGTCCTCCGGGCCCTCCCACACCGTCGTCACATCGCAGAACTCCTTGATCCCGTGCCCCGCCAGCTCGCGCCCGTACCCCGAACGCTTGACGCCGCCGAACGGGAGCGCCGGGTGCGAGGCCGTCATGCCGTTGAAGAAGACCCCGCCCGCCTCGATGTCCCGCACACAGCGCTCCTTCTCGGCGGCGTCCCGCGTCCAGACATTGGAACTCAGCCCGAACGACGAGTCGTTCGCGAGCCGGATGCCCTCGTCCAGGTCGGCGAAGCGGTAGAGCGTCGCGACGGGCCCGAAGGTCTCCTCGCGGTGGATGCGCATCCGCGGCGTGATGTCCGTGAGCACGGTCGGCTCGTAGAACCAGCCCGCCGGGCGGTCCTGCGGCCGCTTCCCGCCGGTCAGGACACGCGCGCCCTGCGCGACCGCGTCGTCCACCAGCTCCTCCAGGTCCGCGCGCCCCCGCTCGCTGGAGAGCGGCCCCACGTCCGTGCGCGCGTCCATCGGGTCACCGACCCTCAGCGCGGCGACCCCCTCCACGAACGCGCGCGCGAACTCCTCGTACACGTCCGCGTGCACGAGGAACCGCTTCGCGGCGATGCACGACTGGCCGTTGTTCTGCACCCGCGCCGTCACCGCCGTGCGCGCCGCCTTCGCGAGGTCCGCCGAAGGCAGGACGAGGTACGGGTCGCTGCCCCCCAGCTCCAGGACCGTCTTCTTGATCTCGTCGCCCGCGATCGACGCGACCGAGCGCCCGGCCGGCTCGCTCCCCGTGAGCGTCGCAGCCTTCACGCGCGGATCGCGCAGGATCGCCTCGATCGCCGACGACGGCACCAGGAGCGTCTGGAAGGCACCCTCAGGGAAACCCGCGCGGCGGAAGAGATCCCCCAGGTACAGCGCCGTCCGCGGCACGTTCGACGCGTGCTTGAGCAGCCCCACGTTCCCCGCCATGAGCGCGGGCGCGGCGAACCGCACGACCTGCCACAGCGGGAAGTTCCACGGCATGACCGCGAGCACCACCCCGAGCGGCCGGTACACGACCCGCGCGGCGCGCGCCCCCGAGTCCTCCACGTCCCGCCGCTCCGGGTGCTCGTCCGCGAGCAGCCCCTCGGCGCGGTCCGCGTACCAGCGCATCGCCTTGACACACTTCGCCGCCTCCGCGCGCGCCGCCGCGTACGTCTTGCCCATCTCCAGGGTCATCGTCCGCCCGATCTCCGCCTCCTCCTTCTCCAGGAGGTCGGCCGCGGCGCGCAGCAGCCGGGCGCGCTCGGCGAAGGACGTCGTGCGGTACGCGGCGAACGTGCGCTCCGCGCGCGCGAGCCGCTCCTCCACCTCGTCCGCCGACAGCGCCTCGAACGTCTGGACCGTCTCGCCGTCGGCCGGGTTCACCGTCGCGATGGGCATGGCTCTCCTCCTGGCAGGTACTCGTCCACTCCCACGCTCGCGCGCCTGCGACAGGCGTGCAAACGGGGCCGTACGAGGCGCCTGCCCCGCGCGCGGCACGCGATGCCTCAGCCCACGTGCTCCAAGAGCCTGTCCACGAACGCGGCCTGCGCCTTCACGAGCTTCCCGCGCGCCTCCTCGGGCCCGCACCACGCCACCCGGTCCAGCTCGGGAAACTCCCGGAGGCGCCCCGAGCGCGGCGGCCACTCCGTCGTGAACGTCCCCGGCCGCAGCGCCGCGGGGTCGAAGTCCCCGGCCACCGCCCACACCGTCACGCGCTTGCCGCCGCTCTGCCTGATCTCACCGAGCGGTGTGTACGGGCCCGGCGGAGGCGGAGCACCCAGCTCCTCCGCGAACTCGCGCAGCGCCGCGTCGAGCGGCGCCTCCTCCTCGCCGTACTCGCCCTTCGGGATCGACCACGCCCCCGCGTCCTTGCGGGCCCACAGCGGACCGCCCATGTGCCCGAGCAGCACTTCGACACCCGCCTCGTCCGTCCCGCGGTGCACCAGCAGGCCCGCGCTGCGCCGAATCGCCATGCGACCAGTGTCGTACCGGGGACCGCGTCGCGCACGGCCCCCGGTACGCGGTGCCTCAGCCCGTGATGCTCACGCTGAAGGCGTCCTGGCCCGACTCCGGGCGCAACGGCACCGTGAGGGTGTCCGTCCCGGCGGGGACCTCCGTGGTGCTCACGGTGACCGGCGCGTCGAGCGGCGCCGCGTCGGGTACGCGCCGCACGGTGACGGTCGTGCCGCCGAGCCCCGAGAGGCCGCGCAGCGTCAGGTCCGTGTCCGTTGCGCCGCCCGAAGCGGCGCCGAGCAGCACCCCGGCCGAGTGCGCCCCCGCGTCCACCGCGGCGACCGCGTCGAGCGGCCCGTCCGCCGTCGTGCGCGCGTACACCCCGTCGAGCTTCGCGTACGCCTCGTACACCCACCACTGCCCGGTCCTGCGCAGCGCGCCCGAGCCGTCCCGCGCGAGCACCCCGTCGAGTGTGCCGGCGGCGCAGCAGTCGTCCCAGATCGCGTGCGAGGCCGAAGGAATGCCCGAGGCGGCAAGACGCGCCAGGTACCACGCCTGGTGCCCGGCGTGCTGCTCGTCGGCGTGCAGGTACTCGTTCATGCTCAGCGCGACGCCGTCGAGCCCGCGCGCGGCGAGCAGTCCGCGCGCGCTCGCCGCGTCCGCCACCGGGTCCTGGCTGAAGTGCCAGTTCAGGACGTCGGGGACGGTCCCCGCCGCTTTCGCGTGGTCGAGGAAGGGGCCGATGTTGCCCGGGCTGTAGTCCCACAGCGAGGGCCCGACGAGCGGCATCCCGGGCAGCTCCTCGCGCAGCACCCGTACCGCCGTGTCCCACATCCCGTAGTACTGCTCCGTGTTGAAGCCCGGCGGGAAGAACGCCCCGGTCGGCTCGTTCCACACGTCGAGCCGCACGTCGAGGCCCGAGGCGCGGACGTCCTGGGCCAGCCGCCGCAGGAACGACTCCCAGTTCCCGCAGTCGCCGTCCGCGCACGGGTAGACCGTGTCGGGCGCCTGCGTCGTGTCCGCGCCCCACACATCGCTCACGAGCAGGTCGTACGTGCCGTGGTACGGCGCCGTGGTGAGCCGTCGCGCCTGCGCGAGCGCGGAGGTGACGCGGCGCTCGTAGCCGGGCCCGGCCGTGTAGCCGTCGCCTGCCCAGCCGCCGCCGTCGAGCCGCGCCCCGCCGCCGCGCCCCGAGGTCGGCTCCAGCGGGGCGAGGAGGTCGTCCCCAGGACCGCTGCCGTCCTCGGTGAGGCCGTACAGGAAGCCGGAGCCGACCCCGGTGACGGGCCCGGAGGTGTCGGCGAGGTCGACGGTGACGGAGTGGGCGGCGGCCCGAGAGGCCGCCGAGGCGGGGGAGCCTGGGCCGAGCGCGCAGGCGGTGAGCAGCGTCACCGCGCCGAGCGCTCCCAGGAGGTGGTGCCTCGTCCGTGCGGGTGTGGGGGACACGTCGTGCTCCTTCGGAGGGGAACCCGCCCGGCGGGTGCCGGACGGGGGATCAGGGGGTAGGGGGTCACGCGCTCCGGACCGCGCCGAGCGCCTGGTCCGCCCCGGCCCGTACGAAGACGGGGACGCGCTCCAGCGGCGCCTTCGCCGTCACCGTCGTGCCGCCCGCGTACGTCTCGCCGCTCGCCGCGTCCGTCCAGTCGGCGCCCGCGGGCAGGTACACCTCGCGCTCGCGCGCGCCGAGCCGCGTCACGGGCGCGACGAGGAGGTCGGGACCGCACAGGAAGCTGTCCTCCGCCTCCCAGGCGCGCGGGTCGCCGGGGAAACCGAGGAAGAGCGGGCGCAGCAGGGGCAGCCCCGTGGCCGCCGCCTCGTCGAGGTGCGCGGCCAGGTATCCGGCGAGGCGGTGGCGCAGGCCGAGCTGGGCGCGCAGGATCGCGTACGCCTCCTCGCCGTACGACCACAGCTCGTTCGGGCCGCCGCTGTGCCCGGCGGAGAAGGCGCCGCGCGGGTCGCGGTGGCCGTGCATGCGCAGGATCGGGCAGAAGACGGCGAACTGGAACCAGCGCACGAGCAGTTCGCGGTAGGCGGGGTCGTCCGGGTCGCCGCCGTGGAAGCCGCCGATGTCCGTCGTCCACCACGGGACACCGCTCAGCCCCGCGCTCAGCCCCGCGCGGATCTGCGCGCCGAGCGCGGCGAACGTCGCGGGGATGTCCCCCGACCACAGCGCGGCCCCGTAGCGCTGGCTGCCCGCCCATGCCGAGCGCACGAGCGAGACCGTGGCCTCGCCGTGCTCCGCGTCCCGCGGACGCCGCGCGTTCTCGGCCTGCGTGTGCTCCCAGAAGCCGCGCACGTGCGCGAGCGGGTACAGGTTCGCGACCGCGCGGCCCTCGCCCGCCGCGTACCGCAGGTGGGAGTGCTGCTCGGGGAAGATCTCCGGCTCGCAGGCGTCGAGCCACCACGTGCGGAAGCCGAGGTCGTAGTAGTTCTCCTTGACCCGCTCCCACACGTAGTCGCGGGCGCGCGGCTCCGTCGGGTCGTAGAAGGCGACGGGCAGCTCGCGGCCGCCGAACCCGGCGTCGGGGAAGGAGTGGTGGAAGGGCTGGCCCTGCGCCGTGCCCACGAGCAGCCCCCGCTCCCGCATCGGCGTGAAGTTCTCGCTCAGCGCGTTGACCGAGGGCCACACCGAGAGCAGCGGGCGCACCCCGAGCGAGGCCAGCTCGGCGACCATCGCCGCGGGGTCAGGCCAGTCCTCGGGATCGAAACTCCAGTCGCCCTGGTGCCGCCAGTGGAAGTAGTCGACGGCGACGACCGAGAGCGGCAGCCCCCGCTCGTGGTACTCGCGCACCACGGACAGCAGCTCCTCCTGCGTGCGGTAGCGCAGCTTCGACTGCCACAGCCCGAGCGCCCACGCGGGCAGCCGGGGCGCGTGCCCGGTCGCGTCCGCGTAGTGCGCGAGCAGCGCCGCGGGGTCCTCGCCCGTCGTGACCCAGTAGTCGAGCTGCTCGGCCGCGTCCGCGACCCACCGCGTGCCGTTCGCGGCGAACTCGACGCGCCCGACCGCCGGCTGGTTCCACAGCAGCCCGTAGCCGCGCGAGGAGAGGACGAAGGGGATGGAGACCTCGCCGTTGCGCTGCACGAGGTCGAGGACGAGGTGCTTGTGGTCGAGCAGCCCGTGCGTGTGCTGCCCGAGCCCGTACAGGCGCTCGTCCTCGTACGCGGCGAAGCGCTGCTCCAGGCGGTGGTGGTGGCCGTCCACCGGCGTGAACTGGCGCGGGCCCGGCCAGGCGAAGTGCCCGCGCCGCTCGCGCAACAGCTCGCCGCCGCCCGTGCGGTGGAAGCTCAGCAGCCCTTCCGCGTCGAGCCGCACGGTCAGCGCCCCGACCGTGAGCGTCGCCGAGCCGTCCGGGTGGTCGACGCGCTGCGCGGCGACCGGCTCGGGCCCGTCGAGCAGTGCCCCCGGCAGGTCGTGCGCGACGGCGTGCCGCGCGGCACGCACCCGGACGCTGTCGGCGCCCCAGGGCTGGACGAGGAGGGTGTGCTCGGCGCTCGTCCAGGAGAGCGCGGGGGTGCCGCAGGGGGCGGGGGTGAGAGAGCCGTTCAGGGACAAGACGGTCCTTCCGCTGTGAGGTGTGGGAGTGCCGGGTACGGCGGCAGTCGGTCCTCGACCGTGCCGGGCACGCGGCGGTCAGTCCTTGACCGCGCCCGAGGTGAGCCCGGCGGCGACGTGCCGCTGCGCGAAGACGAGGAGCACGGCGGCGGGCAGCGAGGCGATGACGGCCGTGGCCATCACCGAGTTCCAGCTCGTCGTGTTCGTCCCGGCACCGATGTAGTCGTAGAGCCCGACCGTGATCGGCTGCCACGTATCGGAGTCGAGGTTGAGCGTCGTGGCGAACAGGAAGTCGCCCCACGCGAAGAGGAACGTGAAGAGCCCGGCAGTGACGAGCGCGTTGCGCGCCAGGGGAAGGACGATCCGCACGAAGGTACGGACGGCACCCGCGCCGTCGAGCGCCGCGGCCTCCATCAGCTCCCCGGGCACCGAGGTCATGAAAGCGCGCAGCACGAGCACGGCGAACGGCACGGCGAGCGTCGAGTCGGCGAGGATCAGCGCGAAGGCCGAGTCGAGCAGGTGCGCCGAACCGAAGATCTTGTACAGCGCGTTCGCCATGACGATCCCCGGCACGAGCTGCACCACGAGGAGCACGCTGAGCAGCGGTTTCCCGCCCGGGGCGCGCAGCAGCGCGAGCGCGTACGCGGCGGGCGCCGCGATCAGCAGCGTGAGCGCCGTCGCGCCGAGCGCCACCACGAGTGAGGCGAGCAGGTGCCCGCCCTGCTGCGCGAAGGCGTCCCGGTAGCCGTGCAGCGTGCCGCCGAGCGGGAACCACAAGGCCGAGCGGCGCGCGAGCTGCTCATTGGTCTGGAAGGACGCGTTGACCATCCAGTACAGCGGGAAGAGCATCACCGCGACGATGACGAGCGCGACGAGCGTACGGACCGGGGACCGGCGCCGGCGCACGGTGTGAGTGGTCATGGGTCACTTCCGTCCCTTGCCGGTGCGCGCCCCGCCCCGGTCGCCCGAGTGGTCCTCGCCCCGGAGCGAGCGGAGGTAGAGCAGCGCGAAGACCGTCGCCACGACGATCAGCAGGTTCCCCGCCGCCGCACCGAGACCGAACTGCGAGAGCCCGCCGAAGGAGAGCTGGTAGCCGTACGTCGTCACCGTCTGCGTGGCGTTCGCCGGGCCCCCCTTCGTCATCACCCAGATGACGTCGAAGACCTTCAGCGTGTAGACGAGACCGAGTGTCAGCACGACCCCGATCACAGGGCGCAGTTGCGGCAGCGTGATGTGCCGGAACCGGGCCACGGGTCCTGCGCCGTCGAGTGCGGCCGCCTCGTAGAGCACACCCGGGACGGCCTGGAGGCCGCCGTGCAGGATCACCATGTTGAACGGCACCCCGATCCAGATGTTGCACAGGAGCACCCCGGCCATCGCGTACCCCGGGTCGTTGAGCCAGGGCACCGGGTCGTGCACGAGGTGCAGCGCGAGCAGCACCTGGTTGACGACCCCGTTGCTCGTGTCGAGCATCCACCGGAACACCGTCCCCGCCACGACGAGCGGCAGCAGCCACGGCACGAGGAGCAGCGCGCGCAGCACCCCGCCGAGCGGGAACGAACGCCGGAAGAACTCGGCGAGACCGAGCCCGATGACGAACTGCGCGAGCAGCGAGACGACGACGAACACGAGTGTGTTGCCGACCGCCTTGTGGAAGACCGGGTCGTCGAACAGGCGCCGGTAGTTGGCGAGCCCGCTCCAGGGGGCCTCACCGCTGTAGACCGACTCGATGCCGTAGTCCTGGAAGGACAGCAGCAGGTTCCGCACGAGCGGGTAGAGGAAGAACACCGCCGTGTACACGACCACGGGGACGAGGAAGGCGGTCCGCAGCAGGAACGACCTGCGCGCCCGACGGGACCTGCCTCCGTGTGCCCGGGACGCCGTGCGGGGCTCGCTGAGCGCGTACGCCATGTCAGGCCCCCGGGGTCGGCACGGGCACCCGGCGCCACCGCGCGCTCATCGCGTCGCCTCGGCCTGCGCGGCGGCGAGCGCGGCGGACGGGCTCTTCTGCCCGGAGAGCGCCGCCTGCACGGCCGTCCACAGCGCCTGCGACGCGGCAGGGTACTTCGCGCCGAGCTTCGCCGTGCGCCCCCGCGCGCCCGCTATCCCGTCCACGAACGGCTTCATCTGCGGCTGCTCACCGGCGAGTTCGGCGGCGGCGCTCTTCGCGGCCGGCACGTACTGCGTGAGTTTCGACCACGTGAGGCTGTTCGTCTCGTTCACCATGCAGGAGATGACCTCGGCGGCCTTGCGCGACTTCTCCGCACCGTTGTTGCCTGCCGCCCACACCTCGCCGCCCAGCGCCCCTGACGGGGTGTCGCCCTTCGCGGGAACCGGCATCGGCACGATGCCGTAGTCCGCTCCGGACAGTCCCGCCTTCTTCAACTGCGGCAGCTGCCAAGGGCCGTTGACCATCATCGCGAGCGAGCCGTTCGCGAACTGCTCCTGCACGTTCGCCTGCGTCCAGCTCAGCACGTCCTTCGGCGCCGAGCCCTCCTTCACGAGCGTGTTCAGGAAGGTGAGGGCCCGCACCGCTTCGGGCGAGTCCAGCTTCGCCAGCGAGGCACCCGCCGACAGGAAGAACGACTCGAACTGGAAGCTCCCCTCCTCGGTCGCGGGAACAGCGAAACCGAGCCCGTGCCGCTTGCCCGACGTGAGCTTCCGCGCGGCCTTCGCGAGCGCGTCCCACGTCGTGGGCGGCGTGAGGCCCGCGTCCGCGAAGAGCTTCTTGTCGTAGTACAGCGCGAGGGAGTTGACGCCGGGCGCGACCCCGTAGAGCTTTCCCTCGTACTGCCCGGCCGCCACCACGTTCTCGTACAGCCCGTCCGTCTTGAGCCCCGCGGCGCCGAGATCGGTGAGCGCCCCCGTGGCAGCGAGCTGCTGGAGGTCGGGGTTGTCGAGGAGGACGAGGTCGGGCACCGCGTGCGAGCCGGCGAGCTGGATGAGCTTGGTCCGCAGGTCCGGCACGATCTTGCGGCGCACCGTGACCCCGGCCTTCTTGCCGCAGGAGTCGAGGAGCTTCGGCAGCGCGCTCATCGTCGGGTCGGTGTTGTAGTAGTCCATTTCGGTCAGCACGAGCCGCCCCGAGGAATCCTTCGCGGCGGAACTCCCGCCGCCGTCCCCGCCGCACGCGGCCAGGAGCGTGGCGGCGGTCGCCGTCGCCGTGGTGAGCAGCGCGATCCGGCGGGCGCGGCGGGCGGTACGGGGCGCTCTGCGCGGGGTCAGGGACGGGCGTCGGGGTGTACGGGGCATGACGGGGTCCTCTCGGGGGCACGGCGACGGGGCCCGTCGCCGAAGGGACGGGCGCGTGGGGCCGCGCGTGCGGTGGGCTGAAGGGGCCGCGGGTGCGCGGTGGTGGTGGTGCGGGAGCGCGCGGCCCGGTGGGGCCGCGAGGGCGCACGCGCGCGGTGCCGCGGCGGGTGCGGAGGCGCGGGAAGGAAGCCGCGGGCGGTGCGGGTGCGGTGCCGGTGCTCCGGGCGGACGGCGCGCCGGGAGGGCCGGGGAGCGCGGGTACGAGGGCGGGTTTGCGGTACGGGCGAGTGGCTTGCGGTACGGGGCGGGCCCCGCCGCGGGGTCAGGCGGAAGCGGGGGCGGGGCCCTCGGTGCCGCGCGGGATGAAGGGCGGGCTGAGCAGGACGTGGGCGAGCGGCTCCTCGGGGTGGGTGACGCGGCGCAGCAGGGCCTCGACGGCGCTGCGGCCCATTTCGGTGGTGGGCACGTCGGCGCCGCCGATCTGCGGCTCGTGGGCGCGGGCGTGCTCCTCGGACGTGACGGCGAGCAGCGAGAGATCGCGGGGCACGGCGACGCGCGCGGACCGCAGGGCGGCGACCACGCCGTCGAGCGCGCGCTCGTTGACCGTCACGATCGCCGTGGGCGGTGGCACCACGGCGTCGAGCAGGTGCCGCGTCACCTCCGCCCCCGACTCCTCCGCATCCTCGGCGCAGACCGCCATGCCGCGCAGGTCGTGCGCGGCGACGGCCTTCTCGAAGGCGTCAAGGGCGCGGAACGCGGGCCCGTACTCCCGGTCGAGGAGCCGCTGCGGACGGTTGATCAGGGCGATCCGCTCGTGCCCGAGCGCGGCGAGCCGCGTCACCGCCTCGGTCACGAGCCCCGCGTAGTCGAGGTCGACCCAGCTGTGCGCCTCCTCGGCCCCCGTCCTGCCGATCGTGACGAACGGCAGCCCCTCCTCGATCAGCCGTGCGACCCGGCTGTCGTGGAGCATCGTCTCCATCACGATCACGCCGTCCACCCTGCGCTCCCCGACCATCCGGTCGAAGGCACTCTCGTGCGCCTCGCCGCTCGGCGAGAGCAGGACGTCGTGATCGTGCGCGGCTGCCGCCTCGGCGACCGCGCCGACGAAACGGAGCTGCTCCACGAGCAGATGCTCGCTCGTGGGCGGGATGACGAGACCGAAGGTGCGCGTCGAACCGTGGGCGAGGGCCCGTGCCGTGGCGCTCGGCCGGTAACCCGACTCCTCCACGACCCGCATGACCCGTTCCCTGATCGCCTCGGAGACCTGCCGCTTCCCGCTGAGCACGTACGAGACCGTGCTGCGCGACACCCCGGCCCTGCGGGCGATCTCGCCGATGTTCACCACGGCCTCCTGACGACGACGTCCTGACGATGCGTGAGGCGAAGGTACCGCCCCGGAGCGGACTGCCGAGCCCCGGGACGCTCTTCGTTGCGAACCGGTTCGCGAACCGGTTCGCAACGCATTACAGAGGGGTTTCGCCGGGCCGTCAAGATCCCCTGCACGAACTTCTTTCCGGGGTACGGGCAGGGGGGCGCGCCCGACCCGCGCGGCGGCGGCAGGCGGCGCGGAATCGGCACACGGTCCCCGGTCGTACGGGGCGCGGGACCGGCGAGGCGCCCCGGCTCCCGCGCGCGACCGCCCTACACTCCGGGCCCATGATGTCGACGCCAGCCGATCCCACGTACACCGTCGTGCTCAAACCCCAGCTCACCGACGAGGCCGGGCACCTCGACCACGGCACGGAACTGCGTCGCGCGGTCGTCCGCCCGACGGGCGCCGAGGGCACGAGCGGCTATCCCCGCTTCGCGGGCGAGGGCGTCGAGGCCGACATCAACCCCGAGAACAACGCGGTCGAAGCGGTCACGGTCGACAACGAGGAACTGCCCGTCGGCTGGATCGCCGAGGCGCTGCCGGGGGAACGGCGGGCTTGAGGCGCGTCCCCCTCACCGCCCCCACACCCTCCTGCGCAGCCACCACACCGCCGTGCCCACCCCCGCCGCGGCGAGGAGCGCGATCCCCGCCCCGAAGGCGCCGGGCGCGTCACGCTCCGCCTTCGCGCTGCCGCCGAGCCCGCCCCGTACGCCGCCCTTCGGCATCTCACCCGGCACCCCCGCGGGCGCATCCGCCATCCCCGCGTCCGCGTACGGGTCCACGGGCGACGCGCTCGCCGTCGCGGCCCCGCTGGGACGCGGTACGGGCGAAGCGGGCGCGTCCTTCGCGCCCGAGCCCTCGGGGTCCGGCGCCGCCTTCGGGGACGGCAGCGGCCCGGGCACCCCCACCTCGGCCCCGCTCACCCGCGTACCGTCGGCGCAGCGCACCCGCGCCACGTACCGTCCGTCGTCGACCGCGAGCCAGGAGGCGGTACGGGAGTGGCCGCCGGGCGCCAGGTCCACCGCGTAGCCCCCGTCCGCAGCGCCGCCGCCCACGGGGACGAGGGTCGCCGTGCCGCCCCGGGGACACGCCGACGTGGTGAGCCGCACCGTCGAACCCTGCGCACGGACTGTCACGGGGTCCCGCGCGGGGGCGCCGTCGGCGTGGGCGCACGGGGCGAGCGTCAGCAGGGCGCAGGCACCCAGCACGGTCGCTGTCAGGGGGGTCGCGCAAGGCATGGGGACCGTCCTCGGGCGCGGCACGGCGGCGCCCGGGCGGGCGCGCGACGGGAGGACCGTGCGGGCCGCTGCCCAGCCCACGTCCGCGCCGCCCCCTCCGCACCCGCGGCGCCCCGGGCTGCCGCCGCGCAGGTGACGACCTCATCCGTCCGGCCCAGCCCCGCGGGGGCCTCGGCCACCCGCGCGGGCAGGGACCCGGTGAAACGCGCCGCGCGGGGAACAGGAGCCCCGTCCCCCTGCCGTCCCTGCCGCGCCCTGCCCCTGCCCGCACCGCCTGACCCTCTGCCAAGGAGCCCCCGTGCCCAAGATCCTCCTCGTCCTCACCGGCACCGACCACTGGACCCTCGCCGACGGCACCCGTCACCCCACCGGCTTCTGGGCCGAGGAGGCCGTCGCGCCGTGGAGCCTGTTCACGGAGGCCGGGTACGAGGTCGAGGTCGCGACCCCCGGCGCTGTCGTCCCGACCGTGGACCCGGTCAGTCTCGATTCCTCCTTCGCGGGCGGTGAGGAGGGCGCGGACCGGCTGCGCGCGGCGCTCGACACGATGACGCCGCTGCTGCGCCCGCGCCCCCTCGCCGACGTCGACCCGAACGCGTACGCCGCCGTCTTCTACCCCGGCGGCCACGGCCCGATGGAGGACCTCTCCCACGACGCGGATTCGGCGGCCCTGCTGACCCGCGCCCTCGCCTCCGGCCACCCGCTCGCCCTCGTCTGCCACGGCCCCGCCGCGCTCCTCGCCACCGCGGACACCGAGGGGAACAGCCCTTTCGCGGGGTACCGCCTCACCGCCTTCACCGACGCCGAGGAGGAGCAGTCCGGCTTCGCGAGCCGCGCCCCCTGGCTCCTCCAGGACCGGCTGACCGCCCTCGGCGCCGACTTCCGGGAGGGCGAGCCCTGGGCCCCGAAGACGGTGAGCGACCGCACCCTCCACACCGGTCAGAACCCGGCCTCGGCGGGACCCCTCGCCGAGGTGGTCCTCGCCGCACTGGGCTGACGGGCCGTCGCGGTACGGTCCCGGCATGAGCCTCCGTCTCGCCGCGTACGCCGTCTGCCTCCGAGGGGGCCTGGTGCTGCTCGCCCGGCACGTCCCGCCGTCGGGCGGAAGCACCTGGACCCTGCCGGGCGGGAGGGTCGAGCACGCGGAGGACCCCTTCGACGCGGTGCTGCGCGAGGTGGCCGAGGAGACCGGGCGCACGGCGGTCGTCGAGCGCCTCCTCGGCGTCGACTCCCGCGTCGTCCCCGCCGCCGAGCGCCCGGCGCCAGGGCTGCCCGACCACCAGAACGTCGGCATCTTCTACGCGGTACGCGTCACCGGCGGCGTCCCGCGCCCCGAACCGGACGGCGAGATCGCCGAATCCGTGTGGACGCCGCTCGGCGACGTGCCCGCGCTCGTCCGCTCCTCGCTCGTCGACGTCGGTCTCGCCCTCGCGCGGGAACGGCCGCCGACGGGCCACGTCGCGCCCGTACCCGTCGGCGGCCTGATCCGGCACTGAGCCGGACGCCCCGCCCCGTACCGCATCACCCCACTCCATGACGATCATCGGACCGCCGCGTGTGGGCCCTGTGACGAGATCATGCGGTTCCTTGAGCGGACGCGCTCCGCGTGATGGCGTGGTGTGTCTCCGAGGCGTTCTCGGGGGCCTTCCCGGGCGTCACGGCCGGTGTCACGCCCGCCGGGCCCCGGGCACGTACGGTCCGGCGTCAGCGCCGGTAGGAGGAAACAGACTTCATGGGTGCACACGCCCGCCCCAACCGCTTTCACCGCACCGGTGTCCGCATCGCCTCGGCCGCCCTCGTGGGAGCGGCGCTCCCGATCGGTGCCACAGGCCTTGCCCAGGCGGCCACTCCGGACGACACCCCGCACGCCGCGGCCGCCGACACGGGCGAGCAGGCCGGGCAGGCCGCGCCCGCCGAACAGGCCGGGCCCGCCATCAAGGCCGACCACGCCTTCCTCCTCGACGCGCGCGACGGCAGTCAGGAACGCGAGCTGTGGGCCGGGGCCAAGGCCGACGAGAGCGTGCCGATGGCGAGCACCACCAAGATCATGACGGCCGTCGTCGTGCTCAAGCACCCCGAGTGGCTGGAGCGGCAGATCACCGTCAAGCAGGAGTACCGGGACTACGTGCAGGAGGTGGGCGCCAGCACGGCGGATCTCCAGACCGGCGACACCCTGACCGCCCGCCAGCTCCTGCACGCCATGCTCATCCCCTCCGGCGCCGACGCCGCCCGCGCCCTGGCCGACCACTTCGGCAACGGGGACACCGAGGAGGCGCGGATCAGCGACTTCATCGCGCAGATGAACGCCGAGGCGCAGCAACTCGGCCTCAAGGGAACCCACTTCGACTCCGTCGACGGCATCTCGCAGGGCAACAACCACAGCACCGCACGCGACCTCGCCAAGCTCGGCCAGCGCGCCATGCTCCAGCCGGTCTTCGCCGACGTCGTCAAGAACACGCAGTACGAGACGGAGGCCCCGGCCGCCAACGGCCGTACCCGCTACTACACCTGGATCAACACCAACGAGCTGCTGACCACGTACGACGGTGCCCTCGGCGTCAAGACGGGCAGCGGCCCCGAGGACGGCTACTGCGTCGTCTTCGCCGCCGAGCGCGACAACCGCACCCTGATCGGCGTCATCCTGGGCGACGACACCGGCCGCTTCGACGACGCCACGAAGGTGCTCGACTGGGGCTTCGCCCACTGAGCCTGCGCCGGGGCCGACCCCGCCCGAGCCGCACGCCGGGCCCACCGCCCGGGGCTCAACGGGGACGGCCCCGGCCGGCCTCGGCACCCAGCACCCCCAGGAACGCCAGCGCCTCGGCGCTCGGCGACCCCTGGGGCGCGCTGTAGAGCACGAGCCGCTGGCCGCTCCCGTCGAGGCCGAGGACATCGCAGTCGACGGTGATCGCGCCGGCGACGGGGTGGCGGAACGTCTTCGTGAGCACGTGCGCGCCGCGCACGTCGTGCCGCTCCCAGAGCCGCGCGAAGTCAGGCGAACCCGCCCGCAGTTCGTCGATCAGGCCGGTCACCCCCGGGTGCTTCGGGTAACGGGCGAGAGCGGCCCGCAGCTCCGTCACGACGTGGTGGCGGAACTCGGCGGCGTCGGAGATCCCGTACAGCGGCTTCCCGGGGTCCTCTGCGGCGAGGAAGGCCCGGCGCGCGAGGTTGCGGTCCGTGGGGTCGAGCGCCCCGAAATCCTCCATGAGCGCGGCGGCGAGATCGTTCCACGCGAGGACGTCGAAGGTCGCCGAGAGGACGAACCCCGCCGTGAGCGGCAACCGCTCCAGGAGCGCGAGGACACTCGGCCGCACCTCGCGCAGGGGCGCCGTGTCGCGCACGGGCACGGTCCCGGCCAGTACGTGCAGATGCGCCGTCTCCGCCTCGGTGAGGCGCAGCGCGCCCGCGATCCCGGCGAGTACCTCCCCCGACGGGCGCGGCGCACGCCCCTGTTCGAGCCGCACGTAGTACTCCGTCGAGATGTGCGCGAGGACGGCGGCCTCCTCGCGCCGCAGCCCCGGGGTACGGCGGCGCGGGCCCGAGGGGAGACCGACGTCCGAGGGGCGCAGCCGCTCGCGGCGGCTGCGGAGAAACGCGCCCAGTTCCTGCTTGTCCATACGCCCAGTGTGCTCCGCGCCCGGCGGGTCATCCTGGTACCGCTTGTGCCTGTATGCGGCCCGGCGCCCGGACGACGCTGAGGCCATGACACACAGCACGGAACACCGCCCCATCGGCCTGCTCACCGGCAAGGCCGTCCTCGTCACCGGCGCCAGCCGCGGCATCGGCGCGGCGGCCGCCCGCCTCTTCGCCGCCGAAGGCGCCTCCGTCGTCCTCGCGGCACGAAGTAAGGAGGCGCTCGACGCGCTCGTCCAGGAGATCCGCGCGGGCGGCGGCACCGCGGACGCGGTCACGCTGGACCTCGCGGAGACCGCGAGCGTCCGCGCGGCCGTCGACCGCGTCGAGCAGCTCCACGGGCGTCTGGACGGCGCCTTCAACAACGGCGCCGCCGGGCAGCGGCCGGGGCCGCTCGACACCACGAGCGAGGAGGTGATCGAGGAACAGTTCGCCGTCAATTTCCGCGCGCACTGGACCGCCATGAACGCCGAGGCCGCGCTCATGCGCCGCTCCGGCGGCGGAGCGATCGTCAACACGTCGAGCATCGGCAGCCGCCGCGCCAATCCCGCGCTCCCCGCCTACGGGGCCATGAAGCGCGCGCTCAACAGCATCACCGAGAGCGCCGCCGTCTCCTGGGGGCGCGACGGCATCCGCGTCAACGGCATCACTCCCGGCGGCACGGCGACGCAGATGATCGACGAGTGGGAGGCGGCGACCCCCGGAGTCGTCGACAGGATCACCGCGACGGTCCCGATCGGCCGCATGGGCGCGCCCCGCGAAGTGGCGGAAGCGGCGGCGTGGCTGCTCAGCGACCGGGCGTCGATGGTGACGGGCGCGATCCTGCCGGTGGACGGGGGAGCGGGCGCCTGAGCAACCGCGGCGGCACGGGGCACGACGGGCCTGACGGGGCGGCGGTACGGGCAGGCCGGAGGGTAGGGGCCCGGCGGTGCGGAGGGTGACGGGGCTCGGCGGTACGGAGGGTGACGAGGCTCGGCGGTGCGGAGAGGGACCAGGACCGGCGGTACGGGGGCCTCACGACCCCGGGCCGCGGTCGCCCTCAGCGCCGCCCTGCCGGTACCCGGGTGACCTCTCGCGCGTCACGTCCCCACCGCGCCCGGCGACGGGGTCACAGGGGGTTAGCGTCCCTGACGGCTTGTTCATCCGTTCGTGCGTTCGCTGGAGGCCGGTTGACGTCCTCGATGCCGTCGTGCCCGCGGCCGGGAGCCGCCGCCCGCAGGTCGTGCCACGCCCTGCTCACGGTGACCCTCGCCCTCGTCCCCCTCGCCTGCGCGGCCCCCGCACCCCCCGCCCGCCCCCGCACCGCCGCGGCCGCCGCGCCCCCGCCGCACCCCGCGCCCCCGCACCCGGGCCCGCCCGGCCTCCACACGACGGCGACGGCACCCCCCACCCTCACCGCGCCGCTCCCCGCAGCCCCTCCCGCCCCCGCCGCCCCCACGCGGCCCGCCCCCACCGCCTCACCCCCACCCCGCACCGGCGCCGGCGCACCCGCGTCACGCGCCACGAGACCCCCGGCCCCCACCGCGCCCGCGTCCCCCACCCCACCCCCCAGCGGCACCCCCACCGCCTCGCCGTCGTCCTCGTCCGCCGCGGCTCCCCGTCCCGCGGGGGCGAGCGCCGACGCCCTCCGCTCCCGCGCCGCCCGCTCCTGCCGACAGCTCTCCTCGGGGCTCTTCCGGCGGGACGCGGCGCGGCCGCCCGATGTGCCCGTGTGCGCGGGCGTGGGCGGGGCGCTGCACTGGACCGCCGACCTCGACATCGACTGCGACGGACGCCCCGGGCCCGTGTGCCACGCGGGTTCGGGACCGTACTTCCAGGAGACGACCGCGTGGAACGGCTCGGACGGCCGCCCGCTGAGCGCCGACGAGGTCCCGTACGTCGTCGTTCCCGGTCCCTCGGCGCGCTGGAGCCCCGCCGCGGCGGGCGTCACGGGCGGGACGCTCGCCGTGCTCGTGCACGGCGAGCGGGTGCGGTACGCGGTCGTCGGTGACACGGGCCCCGTCGACGTCATCGGCGAAGCCTCCTACGCCGCGGCGCTCTCGCTCGGTCTCGGCGGCGCGCCGCAGGCCGCCGGCACGCAGGGCGACGTCCTGTACCTGCTCTTCCCCGATACGCGCGTCCGCCCGGTCGAGGACCCGGCGGCCGCCCGCGCGGCGGGCAGGGACCGCGTGGCCCGCTACCTGCGCGAGACGTCGCCCTGAGTCCGCCGGCTCACCGTTTGCGGTAGTCGTACGCCTCGGCCGCCGCGGCGCGCACCCCCTCCAGGTCCGCGCCCGCCGAGGCGGCGACGGCCGCGGCGACCGCGCCCTCGACGAGCGGGGCGTCCACGAGCACGCTGTGCGCGGGCAGTTCCCCGTCCTCGGCGAGCAGCGCCTTGACGGTGAGCACCGCGCTGCCGAGATCGGCGAGGATCGCGACCCCCGCGCCCCTGTCCACCGCGTGCGCGGCGCGCACCACGAGGTCCGCGCTCGTCCCGAGCCCGCCGTCCTCGGTACCTCCGGCCGCCTCGATCGCTACCTCGTCGGGCGCGCCCGTGAGGTGGGCGGCGAGGTGCGCGACGGCCCGCGCGACCTCCGCCGAGTGCGAGACGAGGACGAGCCCCACGCCAGCCTGCTCCGCGCTCACACGTCCGCCTTCCCCGCCGTATCGGCGAGTGCCCCGATGAGGAGGGCGGCCGAAGCGGCGCCCGGGTCCTCGTGCCCCTCGCTGCGCTCGCCGAGGTAACTCGCCCGCCCCTTGTGCGCCCGCAAAGGCACGGTCGCCGCGGCGCCCTCGCGCGCCGCTTCGGCCCCCGCCTCCCACGACGTGCCCAGGGCCTCGGCCGCGGGGACGAGCGCGTCGAGCATCGTCTTGTCGCCCGGTTTCGCGCCGCCGAGCGCCGAGACCGCGTCGATTCCCGCGCGCAGGGCGGCGGCGAACTCCGCACGGTCCGGCTCCGTGCGCTCCCCGAGCGCCTCGCCGAGTGCCTTGCCCGTCCGGCGCAGCAGCGTCCCGTACAGCGGTCCCGATGCCCCGCCGACCGTCGAGACGAGCCGCCGCCCCGCGAGAGCGAGCACCGCCTGCGGGCTCGCAGGCTCCTCGGCGGCGAGCGACTCGCGCACGGCCGCGAAGCCACGCCGCATGTTGGCGCCGTGATCGGCGTCGCCGATCGCCGAGTCGAGCGCCGTGAGCCGTTCGGCCTCCGCGTCGATCAGCGCGGCGGCGGCGTCCAGCCAGCGCCGGAAGAACGCGGCGTCCAGCGCGCCCGTACCGCTCGTGTCCCTGTCTTCTTGGCCCATGTCCGTCCGTCACCCCTTCGTGTCGTCCTCTGCCCTGTGGGCACGTACGGGGCCTCAGCGGCCCCAGCGCAGTCCGGCCGTGGCGACGGGCGCGTCCCACAGGCGCAGCAGTTCCTCGTCGGCGCGGCACACCGTCACCGACGCGCCCGCCATGTCGAGCGACGTGACGTAGTTGCCGACGAGCGAGCGCGCGACAGGGACACCGCGCTCGCCGAGCACGCGGTGCACCTCGGCGGTGAACCCGTACAGCTCCAGGAGCGGCGTGCCGCCCATGCCGTTGACGAGAAGCAGGACGGGGCCGTCGCCGCCGAGGTCGTCGAGCACGGCGTGCACGGCGGTGTCGGCGATCTCGCCCGCGGTCATCATGGGGCGCCGCTCGCGGCCCGGTTCGCCGTGGATGCCGACGCCCAGTTCCAGCTCACCGGGCGGCAGGTCGAAGGTCGGGCCGCCCTTGGCGGGGGTGCTCACGGCGGAGAGCGCGACGCCGAAGCTGCGTGAGGCGGCGTTGACGCGGGTCGCGAGGTCCGCGACCTCGGCGAGCGGGCGGCGTTCGTCGGCCGCGGCGCCCGCGATCTTCTCGGCGAAGAGTGTCGCGCCCGTGCCGCGCCGTCCCGCCGTGTAGAGGCTGTCGGTGACGGCGACGTCGTCGTCGATGAGGACCTTCGCGATCGCGATGCCCTCCTCCTCGGCGAGTTCGGCGGCCATGTCGAAGTTGAGGACGTCGCCGGTGTAGTTCTTCACGAGGAAGAGCACCCCGGCCCCGCTGTCGACCGCGGCGGCCGCGCGCACCATCTGGTCGGGCACGGGCGAGGTGAAGACTTCGCCCGGACAGGCCGCGTCGAGCATCCCCGGGCCGACGAAACCGGCGTGGAGTGGTTCGTGCCCCGAGCCGCCGCCCGAGACGAGCGCGACCTTCCCCGCGACGGGCGCGTCCCGTCGCACCACGACCCGGTTCTCGACGTCCACGGTCAATTCGGGATGCGCTGCGGCGAGGCCGCGCAGGGCGTCGGGGACGACGGTCTCCGCGACGTTGATGAGCATCTTCACGGTGCCTCCGGTGGCGTGGGCGTCTCCGTCGCGCGGTGCCCGCGGCCTCGGACACGAGGGACCGGGGCCGGACGCACAGCGCAGGGACAAGTGTGGGACGCCGGGCGCGTTCGCGCACCTGTTGCGACGGGATCTCCCCTACCGATACGGGGCCGGGCCCACCCGCTCCCGGTGACGAACCCCTGGTCGCGGGCGCGCGGCCCCCTCACGGCGACCGGCGCCGCCGCGGCTCGCGAGCCACGCACGGACCTGTGCGTCCTCGTGGAGCCGGGCGCCGCTCGTGTCGGCGGGCAGGGCGATCCCGTGGCGGAGGCCCAGCGCCCACCCGGCGACGTCGTCGTGCCCCGCGTCGTCGTCGGCCACCCGGCGGGCGGCCCGCGGCCGGCCTCGTCCCGGCCCGGCCGCCCCTCGACGAGCGCGACGAAGCACCTCGCTCTCGTCGGGCGTGGGCCGGCCCCCTGCGTCCATGCGCCGACCGTACGCCGGGGAGGACCCGCCACGGACGGGGGCGCCGGGCCCACCGCGCTCCGGCGCTCAGCCGGTGAGCGCCGCGTACAGCGCGTCGAGCCCCTCGCGGTAGATGCCCGTGAAGAGCGCGACCGCCTCCTCCTCGCTCACCCCGTCAGGGGCGAAGCGGCCCGTCCACTCGACCTCCGCGCTGCCGGGGGCGCCGGGGACCTCGTGCACGCGGAGCGTCGAGAGGTAGCCCCGCACAGGGAAGGGCGCTTCGAGGATCGTGTACGTGTAGTGGCGCTCGCGGTCGTTGAACGCGGTCATGCGCTCGACGATCACTCCGCCGTCCGCGTTGCGCAGCCGCCGCGCGCGGCCACCCTCGCGCGGGGTGCTCTCGGGGATGTACGGGAGCCAGTCGGGCAGCGCGTGGAAGCCGCCGACGAGACGCCAGACGGTCTCGGGGTCCGCGGGGACGACGCGGCTCACGGAAGTGGAAGCCATGTGGTGCTCCTGACAGGGGACTGTGCGGGTGGGGGGGGGTGGTTCAGGCGGTGGGCAGCGGGGCCTCGGGGCTCAGCAGCCCGCTCTCGCGCAGTTCGGCCCAGAAGGCGGCGGGCACGCGCTCGTCGAGTGCCGCCAGGTCCTCGGCGATGCGCGAGGGACGCGTCGCTCCCGGGATGGCCGCCACGGAGGCGGGGTGAGCCAGCGCGAACTGGAGCGCCGCCGCCTTGACGGAGATGCCGTGCCGCTCGGTCAGCTCACGGATGTGCCGCACGCGGTCGACGATCTCGCGCGGCGCCTTCTGGTACTCGAAGTGCGCGCCACCCGCGAGGACACCGGAGCTGTACGGGCCGCCGACGACCAGGTCGACGCCCTGCTCGGTGGCGGTGGGCAGTACGCGCTGGAGGGCGCGCGCGTGGTCGAGGAGTGTGTAGCGCCCCGCCAGGAGGAAGCCGTCGGGACGCGGCTCGTCCAGGTCGAGGGTCAGCTCGACGGGCTCCACGCGGTTGACGCCGAGCCCCCACGCCTTGATGACGCCCTCCTCGCGCAGCTTCGACAGGACGCGGAAGGCACCCGTGCGGGCGGTCTCGAACTGGGCGAGCCAGCGGTCGCCGTGGAAGTCCTGCGCGATGTCGTGGACCCACACGATGTCGAGCCTGTCGGTGCCCAGGCGCTTGAGGCTGTCCTCGATCGAGCGGTACGTGGCGTCCGCCGAGTAGTCGTCGACGATCTTGTTCGGACGGCCGTGCTCGAAGAGGCCGCCCTTCTCGCCGAGGTCGCGCGTGGCAGGGTCCTCGACCTCGTCGAGGATGACGCGGCCGACCTTCGTCGAGAGGACGTACGAGTCCCTGGGGTGCTCGGCGAGCATCTCGCCGAGCCGGATCTCGGCGAGCCCAGCGCCGTAGAAGGGCGCGCTGTCGTAGTACCGGACGCCCTGGTCCCAGGCGGCCCGCAGGGTCGCCCGGGCCTCCTCGTCGGGGATCGCGCGGAACATGTTGCCGAGCGGGGCCGTCCCGAAACCGAGACGGCCGGGAAGCAGAGTGCGCAGACGCATGACGCGAGTGCCTTCCTGTGGGGGTGGCTGTGCCTGTCCGGTGCGCGGCGCGGGCGGGACCGATCCTCCGCCTTTGCCCTCTACGGGCTTTCGCCGCTTACCTGTGTCGACAATAATTGCATGCGCGGGTTAATGCAAAGCGCGGGGTATGTGGTGTGCTTCACGTCGTGCGCGGTGCCTCGCGGACGGACCAGCCGGCGACGCACGAAGGCCCCGCCCCGGCGTACTGCCGGAGCGGGGCCTCGTGGGTCGCGGACTCAGGACGTCGCCGCTGCCCCCGCCTCCGCGTGCAGCGCCTGCGCGTAAGCCTCGTCCGGGTCGAGACGCCGCAGCTCCTCCGAGAGCAGCTCGGGAAGCGCGCGCACCTTGAGGGCGAGCGGGCGCGGCGGGCGCCCGGGCAGCGCGAGGCTCGCGAGCGGGCCCTCGGGCCGCTCCACGCTCAGCTCCCCGGCGGCCGTGCCGAGCCGCACCGCCGTGATCACGGGACCGCCCGTGATCACCCGCTCGACAGCGACCCCGAGCCGTACCCCGAGCCACCGTGCGAGCAGTTCGGCGCTCGGGTTGTCCGCCTCGCTCTCCACCACGGCGGAGCGCACGGGCCCCGGCACCTGGTCCAGCGCGGCCGCGAGCGTCGAGCGCCACAGCGTGAGCCGCGTCCAGGCGAGATCCGTGTCACCCGGCGTGTACGAGCGGCGCAGCCCGCCGAGGAAGGCCACCGGGTCCTCGGAGGCGTACGCGTCGGTGATACGGCGCCGGGCGAGGGCGCCCAGCGGGTCGGCCGCCGGGTTCTCCGGGGCGCCGTACGGCCACCAGGTCACGACCGGCACATCGGGGAGCAGCAGCGGCAGCACGACCGAGTCGGCGTGCTTGCCGACCTCGCCGTACAGCCGCAGCACCACGATCTCGCCGGCCCCGGCGTCGTCCGCGCCGACGCGCACCTCGGCGTCGAGCCGCGCGAGCGCGCGCCGGTGCGGGGAGCGGGAGGTACGGCGGATGACGAGCAGGATGCGCGCGGGGTGCTCGCGCGCCGATGCCCCTGCGGCGCGCAGCGCGTCGTACGCGTCCTCCTCGTCCGTGACGACGAGCAGGGTCAGCACCCGTCCCACGGTCGGGGTGCCGAGCGCCCGGCGGGCGGACACGAGGGCCTTGTTGATGTCGCTGGAAGTGGTGTCGGTGAGATCGATCCTCATGGTGTGCGCGTTGCTCCGTCCCAAGTCGTACGAGCGCCGTACCCGAGTCGTACGGGCGCGCCGCGGCCGTCCCCGCGCGACCTCCGGAAGTCCGCGGCGACGGCCGCGGCCCTCCGGAGCGCAGGTCGCGTCCGCCCTCAGCGTACGAGCGCCCCCGCCCGGGGCGGCAGTCACCCGGCACTGTGAAACGATCCCGTGCGCGGCGCGCCCCGCGCCGGGAACGGACACCACCGCATGACCGCCCCCACCACCGCCGGCCTCCTCGCCCGGCTCGCGACGCTCGGCCCCTACTTCGCCGTGGCGACCGCGCCCCCACCCGACGCGGCCTCCTACCGGCCGCTCGCCACGCTCCCCGGCGCCGCCTTCGACGACTGGACCGCCCTCGTCGGCGCCCGCCTCGGCACGGGACCTGGGCGCGTCGCCGCCTCGACCGTGCACCTCGGGCACGTCGCCCGGCTGTGGTCGCTCGCCCTGGGCACCGTGGCACTGGGCGGCGGCGTCCCCGACCTCGGCCCCGGCCGGCTCCGCTTCACGCTCTCGCCCGAAGGCTCGCCCCGCCTGTGGGTGCCCGAGCCCGCGGCGCGCCCGGCCGACGAGGACCCGGTCCCCGGCCTGCACGCACTCCTCACCGCCCACCTCGCCCCGCTCCACGCCCATCTGCGCGCCCGCTACGGCCTCTCCCCGCACCTCCTGCGCGGCAACACGGCCTCCGCCCTGACCGGCACGGTCCGCGTCCTTCTCGACCGCGTTCCCGACGCCCCGCTCGACGCGGGGCCCCTCGCCGCCCGCCTCCTGCGCACCGACGGCCTCGGCGACAACGGCACCTACCTGTACGACCCGGACCTGGGTGTCGCCTACCAGCGCAACAGCTGCTGCCTCTTCTACCGGACCCCGCGAGGCGGCCTGTGCGGAGACTGCGTCCTGCGCGGAGCACCGAGCCGCCGAGACTGAAGGGAAGAGGCGGCGCCGACGGCGATGTGATGAGCCGGCGCCCGGCCCGCGCCCCCGCGTCACCGCGCCCCCGCGTCACCGCGCCCGCGCCCCCGCGTCACCGCGCCCGCGCCCCCCCTCGTCACCGCGCCCGCGCCCACCCCCTCGTCACCGCACCGGCGCCCCTCCTCGTCACCCCACCGGCGCCCGCACCGCGCCCCCGCCGGGTGCCGTGCCTACCGTGGTCCGCACGCGGTGGCGCGCCCCCGGTACGCCCCTCCCGCACCCTCACGAGGAGCGCGTCATGGCTCTGCGGCAGCAGCTCATCGCCCGGTCGCCCGCCGAGGTGTGGCGGGTCCTCGCCGACGCGCGGCGCCTCGGGCCCTGCCTCACGGGGCGCGCGGCCGACCCTGCCGCGGGCGGGGTGTGGCCCGAGCCGGGAGCCGTGCTCTCGTACGGGGCGAGGCGCGGACGGCGGCGGGAACCGTTGCGGGCCACCGTGCGCCACGCCCAGGAGCCCCGCACGCTCGACCTGGAGATCAGCGGCTCCCGGCTCGGCCGCTTCCGCGTCACGCTCGACCTGCGCCCCTGGGGCCCCGACACTCTCCTCGTCCTCGCCGCGAACCCTCTGGACGAGGCCCGCGCCCCCGGCCGCGACGCGGCGCTCGCCACCGTCCTCCGGCTGCGCCACCGTGCCGTCCTCGCCCGCCTCGCCCGCGCGGCCGAGGAGCCCGGGCAGGCCGGGAGCGCCCAGGCCGCCCCCGCCGTCTCCCCGCGGGACTTCGTGCCGACCCGCCCGTACTGACCCCGGGCACCGGGTCGTCCGCACAGCACCCGGTCGCCCGGACAGCGGGAGGCGTCAGTTCCCGGCCGTGACCTTGTGGGGCGTCGTGTCCGCCGGGCGCAGCGCGCGTCCGGCGCCGGACCGTCCTTCCAGCGTCCGCAGCGCCTGTCCCTCCTGACGGCCGACCAGCCGCGAGTGCCGTTCGCCCGGAGCGAGGAAGCTCCGCTCGCCCCGTGCGGGACGCGTGTCTCCTCCCGGCCGGGGCGGAGGGAGAGCCGCAGGAGCGCGGGAAGGCCGCGGGACGCGGGCAGGCCGCCGAAGCACGGGGGCAGCCGCCGAAGCGTGGGGCGGCCGAACGAAGCGCGGGCAAGCCGCCGAAGGATGAGGAAGCCGCCCGAACGGTGAGGAAGCCGCCCGCACCCCTGTCAACCTGGGGTAGCGGGCGGCCTCCGGATGTGCGGACCGCTCTCCTTCTCCTTCGCTCAGCCTCCCTCGGTCTGCCGCGCCTCCTCCAACTGCGCCCGGATGCGCCGCAGGTGGCCGGCGATCAGTTCCGTCGTGCGTTCCTTCTCGATGCCGAGGCCCGAGAGGACGCCCTCGCCGTTCTCGTGCTCCAGGAGGGCGAGCACCAGGTGCTCGGTTCCGATGTAGTTGTGGCCGAGGCGCAGGGCTTCGCGGAAGGTCAGCTCCAGCACCTTCTTCGCCGCGGCGTCGAAGGGGATGAGCGTCGGCAGGTCCTCCTCGCCGCGCGGCGGCAACGCGGCCTCCGCCGCCTCCCGCACGGTCGCGGGCGTCATGCCCTGGTCCGCGAGGACGACGACGCCGAGGCTCTGCGGCTCGTCGAGGAGACCGAGGACGAGGTGCGCGGGCGCGATGCGCGTGTGCCCGTGTTCCCGTGCCCGGGTCTGCGAGGCCACCACGACCTTCCGGGCGCGCGACGTGTAGCGCGAGAAGCCCTGCTCGGGGTCGAGCGCGGCGACCTCGCCGCTGTCCTTCGGCACGAACCGCTTCTGCGCCGCCTGGCGTGTCACGCCCATCGAGGTGCCGATATCGGTCCACGAGGCGCCCGAACGACGCGCCTGGTCGACGAAATGGCCGATCAGGTGGTCAGCGACCTCGCCGAGGTGTTCCGCGGCGAGCACCGCGTCCGTGAGCTGGTCCAAGGGGCCGGTGTGGACCCGTTTGATGGCGTCGATCAGATCATCGAGCCGTACTGCGCGATGTGCCGGTGTCTGCTCCGTCATACAGGCAACCTTAGGTTGACGATCGAAAGAGTGTCAACCTCGGGTTGCTCTCCCGGTTGAGCGCTTCCTGGACTGCGACCGGTCGAACGCCCGGAGTGATCTTCGGGTACCGCCCCTTGACGTCCCTTCAGCCCCGGGTGGAGCATCGCTCGCGCTTGACAACGTTGTCCGGCCGCCCATCCCGGTCACCCCGGGGAGAGGAACGGTGTCAGTAGCAGTGACGCGACGCAGAAGCTCCGCCCGTACCCCCGCACGTTCCGTGCACCGAGGTCCCGCCCGCGCCGCCGGTGGCCTCCTGGCCCTCACCGCGGCGACCGCACTGGGGCTCACCGCGCTCGCCCCGGCGGCGACCGCGGCCCCCGAGCGGTCCGCGCAGGCCGGGCACACCGCCCTGGTCGGGAAACCGGCCGCCTACGTCGACCCCCTCATCGGCTCCGCCAACGCGGGCAACACCTACCCCGGAGCGGTCCGCCCCTTCGGCATGCTCGCGTTCAGCCCCCAGACCACGCGCGGCAACCAGGTCTCCAACCCCGCCCCGGGCGGCTACCAGTACGACGCCACGTCGATCCGCGGCTTCAGCCTCACCCACCTCAACGGCGTGGGCTGCTCCGGCGCGAACGGCGACGTCCCCCTCATGCCCTACCCCGGCGAGGTCACCACCTCGCCCACCGCCGACACGGACGACTCCGTCTACGCCTCCGCCTTCTCGCACGACAACGAGAAGGCGAGCGCGGGCCGCTACGAGGTGAAGCTCGCCAACGGCGCGTCGGCCGCCCTCACCGCGACCGAGCGCACCGGCTCGGGCCGCTTCGGCTTCCCCGCGGGCAAGGCGGCGAGCTTCCTCGTCCGCGGCTCCAACGCCGAGTCCGGCAGCGCCGACGCGCGCGTGCACATCGACCCGGCGAAGAAGACCGTGACCGGCTCCATCGACGCGGGGAACTTCTGCGGCCCGCAGAGCGCCAACAACCGCAAGGCCCTCTACACGCTCCACTACACCATCCACTTCGACACCCCCTTCGCGAAGACCGGCACCTGGCAGGACACGACCCTTCGCCCCGGCACCACCGACGCGAGCGGCGGCACCGGCTACAGCTCCAGCGGCAACCCCGTGGCCGGCAAGGGCTCGGGCGCCTACGTCACCTTCCCGAAGGGCACCCGCGAGGTCGGCGCGAAAGTCGCCCTCTCGTACGTGAGCGACGCGGGCGCCGAGGCCAACCTCCGCGCCGAGAACCCGGCACACAAGACCTTCGAGGCCGTCGCACGCGAGGCGGGCCGCGCCTGGGACAAGGCGCTCGGCGCGATCCAGGTCGGCGGCGGCACGAGCGCCCAGTACCGCACCTTCTACACCGCGCTCTACCACTCGATGCTGGAGCCGACCCTCACGAGCGACACCGACGGCCGCTACACGGGCGCCGACGACAGGACGCACCGCCTCTCGCGCGGACAGCACGCCCAGTACGGCACCTTCTCCGGCTGGGACCAGTACCGGGCACAGGTGCAGCTCCTGACGCTCCTGAACCCGAAGGCCGGCAGCGACTACGCCCAGTCCCTCTACCAGTACGCCTCCCAGCGCGGCGGCGAGTGGGACCGCTGGCTCCTCCAGCACGGCAAGACCAGCGTCATGTCCGGTGACCCCGCCGCCCCGGCACTCGCGGGCATCCACGCCTTCGGCGGCACCGACTTCGACGTCAAGGGGGCGCTGAAGTCCCTCGTCCGGGCGGCGACCGTACCGACCGCCAACGACTCCGACAGCGCGGGCTGCAACGTCGAGTGCGTCGGGCAGCGCCCCGGGCTCGACCAGTACCTCAAGCTCGGCTACGTCCCCGCCGACGACTGCCACTGCTGGGGCGGCGCGGCCGAGACCCTGGAGGACGCGGCCGCCGACTACGGACTCTCCGAACTCGCCCGCGCCACCGGCGACCGCGGGAACCAGCAGAAGTTCCTCGACCGCTCCGGCAACTGGACCAACGTCTTCGACCCCGCAGCGACCCCCGAGGGCGGCTACATCCGCAACCGCAACGCGGACGGCACCTGGGCGGGCGTCTTCACGCCCGGCACGGGCAACGGCTTCGTCGAGGGCAGCAGCGCCCGCTACACCTGGATGGTCTACTCCGACGTCGCCCGACTCGCCCGCGCGATGGGCGGCAACGACAAGGCGGCCGCCCGCCTCGACGCCTTCTTCCGCGACGAGGACGGAAAGTTCGACTTCTCCGCCAAGGACGCGACCCGCTACGACCCCACCAACGAACCCGACATCAACACCCCCTATCTGTACAACTACCTGGGCGCCCCCACCAAGACCCAGGAGACGGTCCGCGCCGAGATCGACCAGCTCTGGACCGACACCCCCGGCGGCATCCCCGGCAACGACGACGCGGGCACCATGTCCTCCTGGTACGTGTTCTCCGCGCTCGGCATGTACCCGCAGAACCCCAGCCGCGCCGACCTCGTGCTGACCGCGCCGCTCTTCCCCCGCGCCGTCGTCCGCACCGGACACGGCAAGCGCATCACCGTCAACGCCCCGGCGGCCGACGCCGGCCACACCTACATCCACGGCCTGCGTGTCAACGGCAGGCCCAGCACCAGGACCTGGGTGCCCGACACCCTCGTCCAGCACGGCGGCACCCTCGACTACACGCTCGGCACGCACCCCGACACCACGTGGGGCACGGCCGCGGCCGACGCCCCGCCGTCCTTCCCCGGCGGCGGTGACACGTACTTCACGAGTACGAGCCCGAGCGCCCTCAAGACGGCGCCGGGCGGCACCGAGGCGCGCACCGACCTCACCGTGCGCACCCTTCAGGACCGCGCCGAGACGGTGACCTGGACGGCCGAAGCGCCCGAAGGGCTCACCGTGAGCCCCGCCTCCGGCACCCTCGCCGTCCCCTCGGGCGGCACGGCGAGCACGACGCTCTCCGTCACGGCGCCCGACGGCGCGAAGGAGGGCTTCCGCACGATCCCCGTCACCCTGCGCAACGCCTCGGGCAAGGAACTGCCCGGAGCGAAGCTCACCGTCACGGTCGCCGCGAAGAACAGCCTCCTGTGGAACCTCAACAACGACGGCGTCTCCGAGGACGACGCCAAGCCCGGCGCCAACTTCGACGGCGAAGGCTGGAGCTACTCCGCCCCCGCCCTCGCGGCGGGCGGCGCCGTCCCCGGCAAGACCGTCACCTCGGGCGACTTCACCTTCACCCTGCCCGACACCGGCGCGGGGGAGCCCGACAACATCGAGGTCGCGGGCGGCGGCCAGACCCTCACCGTCCGGGGCGGGGACGGAGCGACCCGCCTGAGCCTGCTCGGCAGCGCGGCCGAGGGCGACGCTCACGGCACCATGACCCTCACCTACACCGACGGCACGACCCAGCAGGCCGACATCGGCTTCTCCGACTGGACCCTCGGCGGCGGAGGCGACAAGCCCTCCTACGGCAACACCGTCGCCGTCACCTCCGACTACCGCGACACGCTCGGCGGCGGCAAGGACCCCGTCCACGCCTACCTCTTCGCCACCGCCCCCGTGCCCCTCACGAGCGGCAAGACCCTCGCGAGCGTCACGCTCCCCGAGACCACCGAGGGAGGCATCCTGCACGTCTTCGCGGCCACGACCGGCTGACCGGCAGGCAGGACCCTGGACGCCACGGCCCCGCACACACGCGGGACGGCACGGCGGCCCCGTATCCCACCCGGGTACGGGGCCGCTCCGCGTCCGCAGGGCGCCCCCTTCCGCCCCGTTCGACAAGCGCGCCCCCGCCCCTTCCGCGAAGATGGTCCGTGACAGGCGCCGCTGAGCGGGCAGGCGAGCGGAAGCCGTCCGGGACCGGGGGCGCACGCACCGGCCCGGAGACCGCACAGACCCCTGAGAAGGGACGCAATCGTGGCACGACCCAGGATTCTCGTAGTGGGCGCCGGTTTCGCCGGAGTGGGGTGCGTCCACAGGCTCGAACGCCGCATCCCGCCCGGCCGGGCGGAGGTCACGCTCGTCGCCCCGTTCGAGTACCAGCTCTACCTGCCACTGCTCCCGCAGGTCGCCTCGGGCGTCCTCACCCCGCAGTCCGTCGCCGTCTCGCTGCGCCGCAGCGAGAAGCACCGCACCCGCATCCTGCCCGGCGGCGCGATCGGCGTGGACACCGAGAAGAAGGTGTGCATCGTCCAGAAGATCACCGGGGAGATCATCTACGAGCCGTACGACATCCTCGTCCTCACCCCCGGCAGCATCACCCGCACCTTCGACATCCCCGGGCTCGCCGACAACGCGCGCGGCATGAAGACGCTCGCCGAGGCCGCCTACCTCCGCGACCACGTCATCGCGCAACTCGACCTCGCCGACGCGAGCGAGGACGAGGAGGAACGCGCCTCGCGCCTGCAATTCGTCGTCGTCGGCGGAGGCTACGCGGGCACCGAGACCGCGGCCTGCCTCCAGCGCCTGACGACGAGCGCCGTCAAGCACTACCCGCGCCTCGACCCCTCGCTCATCAAGTGGCACCTCATCGACATCGCGCCCAAACTCATGCCCGAACTGGGCGACGAGCTGGGCAAGGCGGCGCTGGACATCCTCACCCGGCGCGGCATCGAGGTCTCGCTCGGCGTCTCCATCGCCGAGGCAGGACCCGAGAAGGTCACCTTCACGGACGGCCGCACACTGCCCTGCCGCACCCTCATCTGGACCGCGGGCGTCGCCGCGAGCCCGCTCATGGCGACACTGGAGCGCGAAACGGTACGGGGCAGGCTCGCCGTGACCCCCGAGCTGAAGGTCCCGGGGATCGACGGGGTCTTCGCCCTCGGGGACGCCGCCGCCGTGCCCGACCTCACCAAGGGCGAGGACGCCATCTGCCCGCCGACCGCGCAGCACGCCATGCGCCAGGGCCGTGTCGCAGCCGACAACGTCCTCGCCACGATCCTCCACCAGCCCCTGCGCCCCTACGTCCACAAGGACCTCGGCCTCGTCGTCGACCTCGGCGGGCACGACGCGGTCTCGCGCCCGCTCGGCCTCAACATGCGGGGCGTCCCCGCCCAGGCCGTGGCACGCGGCTACCACTGGTCCGCGCTGCGCACCGGCGTCGCCAAGACCCGCGTCCTCACCAACTGGATGCTCAACGCGCTCGCGGGCGACGACTTCGTCCGCACCGGCTTCCAGGACCAGAAGGCCGGCACGCTCCAGGAGTTCGAGCACACGGACGTCTACCTCACCCCGGACCAGGTCCGCGAGCACACGGCGGCGCTCCACGCCGTCCACTGAGCGCACGGGCAGGAGCGGCGTACGGGGCGGGGCGGCCACGGCGGTACGGGGCCGCCCCGCCCCGTACCCGTCCCACCGCCTCGTGGGACGATGCCCCGTGCCCGCGACACCCCCCGCCACCGAGCCCGCCCCCGCATCCCCCGACTGGGGCGACCGCGAGGGCGACACCTCGCTCAGCATCCGTGTCCCGGCGGCCGACGCGCTCGTCACGACAGGTTTCCCCGCCCACGTGAGCGTCCTGCACCCCTTCGTGCCGCGCGCCTCGCTCGGCCCGCCGCACCGCGCGGCGCTCGCCGCCCTCGTCGCGGCCCACCCGCCCTTCACGCTGCGGTTCACCCGCTTCGGGCACTTCCCCGGCGTCCTCCACCTCGCCCCCGAGCCGCACCCGGTGCTCCAGGAGCTGACCGCAGCGTTGCGCCGCGCCTGGCCCCAAGCGGTCCCGTACCGCGGCCTGTTCGGGCCCGCCGGGCTCCCGCCGCACCTCACTCTCGCGACCCACGCGGAGCCGGGCACCGACCGCGCGGTGTACGGGCCGCTGGAGGAGACGTACGGCGCCGTGCTTCCGCTGCACGCCGAGGTGCGCGAGCTGAGCCTCACCGTGTACACGGCCCAGGGGGAGTGGCGCGAGGAGAGCACGCTGCCGCTCGGCGCGCCTCAGGGATAGAGGTCGCGCCGGTAGGTCGCCGGGTCGTCCAGCGCGTCGAGCAGCACGTGCGCGAGGTCCGCGTACGTCGTGCGCGGCGCTCGCGAGTGGTGCGGTGTGAAGGGGGCCCTGCGGTGCCCGTGCGCGGGACCCTCCACGAGGATCACGGGCCGCACGATCGTCCAGTCCAGGCCGCTCGCCGCGATGATCGCGTCCTGCTCCTCGCGCTGGCGGATCACGGGGCGGGCGGTCGCCCGGTACAGCGCCGAGACGGTGCGGTTGAGCGGCCCCGCCGTGTGCGGACCGTACGCGGCCTCCGAGAGCACCAGGAGCCTGGACACCCGCGCCGTGCGCATCACGTCCACGATGGTGCGCGTCCCGCGCGAGTACAGCGGCACGTTGCGCCGCCCACCGCGCAAGGCGTAGGCGATGACGGCGGCGTCGGCCCCCGCCAGCGCCTCGCTCACCTCGTCCTCGTCGAAGGGCCCGCCGCGGAGCACCCGTGCCGCGGGCGCGCCCGCGAGCCGCGCCGGATCGCGCACGACGGCGGTGCACTCGTGCCCGGCGCGCGCGGCGGCGTGCAGGAAGGCGCGACCGGCGCGACCGGAGGCGCCGAAGACGGTGATCCGCATGAGGGCACCGCGCCTTTCCGAACGGGGAGGGACAGGACAGTACGAACGTGGCGCGCCCGCGCCCCCGGCGCAAGTCACGTGACCCGTCCGCACCGGCCCCCGCCTCACCTGGGGTCACACTTCCGTGCACGTCTCGGCCGGGCCGGGGCCGGGTGGCGGCTCGACGGACCCGACCACCCTGCATCCCGTCCCCGCGGATTCGCAGCGCACGGGCCTGACTCACCCGCCCCCACACCCGAATGGGGCCACCGGCCGAGCGAAGGTGCGGCCGAAGGCGTGAAGGCGTGAAGGCGCGACAGCGGGGCGGCGGAAGGCGTGAGCGTGGGGCGGGTCGCGCTCACACCGCACGGCATCGACACTGCCGCCACCTACCGGCGACCGGCGCTCGGGCGTTCAGCGCACGCGGCGAACTCCGGGCGCGACCCGGGACGCTACCGGTCCGACGTCCACTCACCGTGGGGCTCGCGCATGGCGGACGGCCCCGGTCGGCCTCGTACAGGCGCGGCAGACGGGAAGTGCCGGGCGGACCCTAGTTGCCGCCCAGTACGTGGGCCGCCCGTCGCTCGGTCCCCGCCTCGGCGACATCCTCCTCCCGCAGCGGGGCCTCCCTGCGCCCGCCGTTGGCGAAGAAGTCGGCCAGCACGAGCGTCGCCGCGCCGACCGTCACCGCGTCGGCGCCGAGCAGCCCGAGGCCGATGGAGACCTTGCCCGCCGGGCGCCGCAAAGCGAAGCTGTCCGCGTGGCGGCGTACCGACTGGAGGATGTGCGGGCCGAGTTGCAGTCCCGCCCAGCCGCCGATCAGGACCTGTTCGGGGCTGAAGAGATTGATGAGGTCGGAGAGCCCGGCGCCGAGGTACTCGGCGGTCTCCTCCAGGACAGCGACGGCCACCGGATCGGCTCCGCCCGCGCCCGCGGGGTCCGCGGCCGCGAGCAGCGCGGTGACGCCCTCCTCCTCGCCGGCCCCCTCGGGCAGGGTGCCACCCACCTCGCGCCAGCGCTCCAGGAGCGCCTCGGCCCCCGCGTACGCCTCCAGGCAGCCCCGTGCCCCGCAACGGCAGCGCCTGCCACGGACGTTGACGGTCAGGTGTCCCCACTCGCTCGGGCTGCCGTGCATCCCGCCCTGGATGGCGCCCCGCGTCACGATGCACGCGCCGACACCTGAGCCGAAGAGCACGATGACGACGTCCTCGCTGCCCCGGCCGCCGCCGAACCACAACTCGGCCTGCCCCAGCGCCTTGGCGCCGTTGTTGACGAAGAAGCCCACGTCGGCGGGGAGCCCGGTCGCCGTACGCAGCAGCGTCTCCAGCGGGACCGCGTCCCAGCCGATCGTCTGCCCGTACACGAGCGCGCCCTCGCCCTCGGGCCGCTCCACGATGCCCGGCACGCCGACGCCCACGCCCAGCAGCTGGTCCGCGGGGACCCGTGCCTCGGCGAGCACGGCGGCGACCCCCTCGGCGACGGCGCGCACGATGAGGTCGACGTCGTAGCCGACACCCGTCAGACTCGTCTCCGTACGGGAGAGTTCGGACATCGCCAGGTCGAACAGCTCGGTACGCACCTTCGTCTCGCCGATGTCGACCCCGACGAGGTACCCGGCACCGGGCGCGACGCGCAGCAGCGTGCGCGGCCTGCCGCCGTCCGACTCGACGACGCCCGCCTCCTCCAGGAGCCCGTCGGCGGTCAGCTCCGTGACGACGTTGCTGATGGAGCCCGAACTCAAGCCGGTCGCGGGGAGCAGTGCCTGACGGCTCATCGGGCCGTCGAAATACAACCGTTGCAAAACAGCTGCGCGGTTGCCTCTTCGCAGGTCACGCACGGTTCGTCTGTGCCGTTGCACCATCTTGCCCCTTCCCGGACGGCAACATACCCCCGCCGCAGCCCTTGACGCGACCTTCTCTCAGGTTTTAACTCACGTCCTAAATTAAGTCGTGAGGCCGTTCAGGGACTGAACGCCTTCACTCTTCCTTGGCCACCCCCCGGAAAGGGGCATACCGACATGCGCAGACTGCGAGCCGCTGCCGCTGCCAGTCTCGTCACCACCCTCGCGCTCACCGCCACCGCCTGCGGCGGCGGGAGCGACAACGGCGGGGGTGGCAACTCCTCGCCCAAGACCCTCACGTACTGGGCCTCCAACCAGGGGGCGAGCGTGGCGGTGGACAAGAAGGTCCTGACCAAGGAACTCGCCAAGTTCACCAAGCAGACCGGTATCAAGGTCAAGCTGGAGGTCATTCCGTGGTCCGACCTCCTCAACCGCATCCTGACCGCCACCACTTCCGGTGAGGGCCCCGACGTCCTCAACATAGGCAACACCTGGTCGGCCTCGCTCCAGGCCACCGGTGCCCTCATGGAGTGGGACGACGCCGCGTTCAAGAAGATCGGCGGCCGCGACCGCTTCGTCGACTCGGCCGTCGGCTCCACGGGCGCCGAGGGGAAGAACCCGGCCGCCGTGCCGCTGTACTCCCTCGCCTACGCGCTCTACTACAACAAGAAGCTCTTCGCCGACGCCGGTATCGAGAAGCCCCCGGCCACGTGGGACGAGTTCGTCGAGGACGGCAAGAAGCTCACCAAGGGCGACACGTGGGGGACGGCGCTGGAGGGCAGCAACCTCTCCAACAACATCCACCAGGCCTTCGTCCTCGGCAAGCAGCACGGCGCCGACTTCTTCGACGCCGAGGGCAAGCCGACCTTCACGTCCGACGGGGCGGTCGCCGCCGTCAAGCAGTACGTGGACTGGATGGCCAAGGACAAGATCATCGCCCCCGGCAACGCCGAGTACAACCAGAACCAGAGCCTCAACGACTTCGCCGACGGCAAGGTCGGCATGGTCCTGTGGCAGGCCGCGGACACCACCTTCCAGGCCCACGGCATGAAGGCCGACGACTACGGCGTCGCGCCCGTCCCGGTCCAGTCGGGCACCCCGGGCACCGACAAGCAGACCAACTCGATGGTCGCCGGTATCAACATGGCCGTCTTCCAGAACACGAAGAACAAGGAAGGCGCCCTCAAGTTCGTCAAGTTCATGACGAGCAAGGAGGAGTCGACCTTCCTCAACAAGACGTGGGGCTCCGTGCCGCCGGTCAAGGACGCGCAGGAGGACGCGGCGTTCAGCCAGGGCGGCGCGGGCACGATCAAGGACACCCTGCTCAAGAGCGCCACCGCGCTCCCGCAGGTGCCCAACGAGGCCCAGTTCGAGACGGCGGTCGGTACCGCCATCAAGGACCTGTGGGCCGACGCGGCGGGCAAGAAGGAGATCACCACCGCCGACGTCAAGGCCGCCCTGACCAAGGCCGAGCAGCAGATGCCGAAGTGAGCAACTGAACCATGACCGACACCCTGCCTGACGCGCAGGCGACGCCGGGCCCTGTCGTGGGGCCCGGCCCGGTCGGGAAGAAGAAGCGGCGCAAGCCGATCCTTCCCGACCGCCTCCGCCGCCTGGGACTGCCCTACCTGCTGCTCCTGCCCGCCCTGCTCTTCGAACTCCTGATCCACATGATCCCGATGGTCGTCGGGATCTTCATGGCCTTCAAGGAACTCACCCAGTTCTACATCCGCAACTGGGGCCAGGCCCCGTGGGCCGGCTTCGACAACTTCAAACTCGCCGTCGAATTCGACAAGCCGGTCGGCGAGGCCCTGCTCCACTCGTTCTGGGTCACGTGCGCCTTCTGCGTGCTCGCCGTCGCCTTCTGCTGGCTCATCGGCGTCGCTGCCGCGGTCTTCCTCCAGGACAACTTCCGGGGCCGCGGCTTCCTGCGGGCGCTTTTCCTGACCCCGTACGCGCTGCCCATGTACGCCGCCGTCATCACCTGGAACTTCATGCTCCAGCACGACAACGGCATGGTGAACCACGTCCTGCACGACCAGCTCCACCTCACCGACGAGCGCTCCTTCTGGCTCATCGGCAACAACAGCTTCATCTCCCTGGTCGTCGTCGCGGTCTGGAAGACCTGGCCCTTCGCCTTCCTCATCGTCATGGCGGCGCTCCAGAACATCCCCAAGGACCTCTACGAGGCGGCGGCACTCGACGGCGCCGGCACCTGGCAGCAGATCCGCAAGATCACCCTGCCCTCGCTGCGGCCCGTCAACCAGGTCCTCGTCCTGGTCCTGTTCCTGTGGACGTTCAACGACTTCAACACGCCGTACCTCCTCTTCGGGGACTCGGCACCGAAGAACGCCGACCTCATCTCCATCCACATCTACCAGTCGTCCTTCGTGACCTGGAACTTCGGCACAGGCTCGGCGATGTCCGTCCTGCTCCTCCTGTTCCTGCTCGTGGTCACGGGGCTGTACCTGTTCCTCACGTCGCGGAAGAAGAAGGGCTCCGATGTCTAGCGCCGCACCCGTCGCCAAGACCGACGGCCCCCACGACAAGGGCCCGGTCGCCAAGGTCCCGCAGCCGCTCCACACCGGCCGCTCCCCGATGGCGCCCCCGCGGTCCTTCCAGACCGTGCGCGTCATCTTCCTGACGCTCCTGACCGTCTTCGTCGCGCTGCCGATCTTCGTCATGATCACCAGCTCGCTGAAGCCGCTCAAGGACGTCACCGGGCAGTTCCGCTGGGTCCCGAGCGGCCTCACCTTCCGCCCGTACATCGACATCTGGAAGACGGTGCCGCTCGCGCACTACTTCTACAACTCGCTCTTCGTGGCCGGGATCGCGACGATCTGCTCGGTGATCATCGCCGTCTTCGCCGCCTACGCGGTCAGCCGCTACAACTTCCGCGGCAAGCGGGTCTTCACCGTCTCGGTGCTCTCGACCCAGATGTTCCCGGGCATCCTCTTCCTGCTGCCGCTGTTCATCCTCTTCGTCAACGTCGGCAACGCCACCGGCATCCCGCTCTTCGGCTCGCGACTCGGCCTGATCATCACGTATCTGACCTTCTCGCTGCCCTTCGCGATCTGGATGCTCATCGGCTACTTCGACTCGGTGCCCAAGGAACTCGACGAAGCCGCGATGGTCGACGGCTGCGGTCCGCTCGGCGCGCTCTTCCGCGTCGTCGTGCCCGCCGCGATCCCCGGCATCGTCGCCGTCGCCGTGTACGCCTTCATGACGGCCTGGGGCGAGGTCCTCTTCGCCTCCGTGCTCACCAACGACGAGACCCGCACCCTCGCCATCGGCCTCCAGAACTACTCGACGCTCAACGACGTCTACTGGAACCAGGTCATGGCCGCGTCCCTCGTCGTCAGCGTCCCCGTCGTGGCGGGCTTCCTGCTGCTCCAGAAGTACCTGGTCACCGGACTCACCGCGGGAGCCGTCAAATGAGCCGCGCCGAAAGGACCCCCGTGACCGAAGGACTCGACTACGCGGCCCTCCCCGAGGGCTTCACCTGGGGCGTGGCCACCGCCGCGTACCAGGTGGAGGGCGCCGTCGACGAGGACGGCAGGGCACCCTCGATCTGGGACACCTTCTCGCACACCCCCGGCAAGATCGCGGGCGGCGACACCGGCGACGTGGCCTGCGACCACTACCACCGCTGGCGCGAGGACATCGGGCTCATCAAGGAACTGAACGCGGGCGCCTACCGCTTCTCCATCGCCTGGCCCCGCGTCATCCCCGGCGGCGACGGGCCCGTCAACGCCAAGGGCCTCGACTTCTACGACAAGCTCGTCGACGGCCTCCTCGCCGAGGGCATCGAACCCTTCGCCACCCTCTACCACTGGGACCTCCCGCAGGCGCTCCAGGACCGGGGCGGCTGGCCGAACCGCGAGACCGCCGAGCACTTCGCCCGCTACGCCGAGGTCGTCGCGGACCGGCTCGGCGACCGCGTGAAGCGCTTCGCCACGCTCAACGAGCCCCTGTGCTCCGCGTGGATCGGGCACCTCGAAGGGACGATGGCCCCCGGGTTCACCGACATCGAGGCCGCCGTCCGCGCCTCGTACCACCTCCTGCTCGGCCACGGCCTCGCCACCCGGGCGATCCGCACCGCGGCGCCGGATTCCGAGGTCGGCATCGTCTTCAACCTCAACCCCGTCGACCCCGCCACCGGCTCCGAGGGCGACGCGGCCGCGGCGCGCCGCATGGACGGCCACACCAACCGCTGGTGGCTCGACCCCGTGCACGGCCGCGGCTTCCCCGAGGACATGGTCGACGTCTACGGCGTCGCCCTGCCCGAGCAGCCCGGCGACCTCGACACCATCGCGCAGCCGCTGGACTGGCTGGGCCTCAACTACTACTTCCCCGCCGTGGTCACCGACGACCCCGGCGGCCCCCAGCCCTACGCCCGCGCCGTGCGCCGCCTGCACGTCCCGCGCACCGGCATGGACTGGGAGATCGACGCGAACGGCATCGAACGCATGCTGCTCCGGCTCACCGAGGAGTACGGGGCACGGAAGATCTACGTCACCGAGAACGGCTCGGCCTGGCCCGACGTCGTCAGCTCCGACGGCTCCGTCGACGACCCCGAGCGCATCCGCTACCTGGAGGACCACCTCGCCGCCTGCGCCCGCGCCGCCCGCAAGGGCGCCCCGCTCGCCGGGTACTTCGCCTGGTCCCTCATGGACAACTTCGAGTGGGCCTACGGCTACGACAAGCGCTTCGGCCTCGTCCACGTCGACTACAAGACGCAAGGGCGCACCGTGAAGTCCTCAGGACGCCGCTACGCCGAACTCGTCGCCGGCCACCGCGCCCGCGCCCGGCACGCCGCCTGACCCGCCACCACGACGCGGCACCCGCACGCGACGCCGCCGCACCCGGCAAGGGTGCGGCGGCGTCCCGCGTCCGCACGCAAGGGAGGTCCCGCGTCCGCGCGGCACCCCGCCCGCTCAGTGCGGCGGGTACTGGTCCCGGTAGTACGGCTCCGGCGGATACGCGTCACTCCCCGAGGCCGACCACGCCGCCGAATCCCGCGCCCGCTCCACCGCGAGCGCCAGCCGCCGCCTGCTGCGGGCAAGCACCACACCGAGCACGAGAGCCGCGAAACCGCCCACGAGCAGGATGTTCCCGAGCACGGGCAGATCGACCGGGTCGAACCGCCACGTCACCGCGAACCGCAGCACCGCGCCCACGATCATCACAGCGAGCCCCGCCGCAGCCGTCATACGCCTCACCTCTCCGCACCATCGGACGAACCCTCACGCCAGTTCGAGCACCGGCCCCTCCGCGGCGAGCAGCCACGCACCCTCCACGGCCGTATCGGCCCCCGACTCCACGAGGTGCACCGGCATCCCCAGTTCCTGCCGCAGATGCCCGTCGAGCCCGTAGAGCCGCGCCCCGCCGCCGTGCAGCAGCACACCCCGCTCGAAGACGTCGTCCACCAGCTCCGGCGGCGAGGCGTCGAGCACCGCGGCGACGAGCCCCGCCACGTCCTCGTACACCGGGCGCAGCACCGCGCGGATCTCCGCCACCGTCAGCTCCCCGACCCGCGGCAGCCCCTCGTCCCTGTCCTGCCCCCGCACCGGCAGCCGCGCCCCCGTCTCCAGCGCCGCAGCGAGCTTCGCCTCCTCGGCGACCTGCGCCCCGATCGTCAGCGCGTGCTCCTCGCGCGCGTGCCGCATCAGCCACAGGTCCACGCTGCCCGCGCCCCGCTTGACCGTCCGCGTCACGAGCGCCGTGCCGAGCGCGATCATCGACGCCGACGTCCGGTGCTCCCCGATGTCCACCAGGAGCGCACCCGCCGGGCTCCCGCTCACCCCGGCGCCCACGGCCGCCGCCACCGAGTGCGGCACGGAACGCACCTGGTTGATGCCCGCGTCCTTGCACACCTGCCGCAGCACGTGCCGCTCCAGGGACGTCGCATGATCCGGGACGCACACCACCGCGCGGGCCCCGCGCAGCCGCCGCGACTTGCCCGAGGCCGCCCGCAGTGCCGAGCCGAGCAGCCGCGCGGCGAGCGGCAGATCCGCCACGGCGCCGCCCTCGACCGGGCGCACGAGCCGCAGGCGCGGCGGCAGGCGCCCCGCCATCGCGAGCGCCTGATCGCCCCAGGCCCGTACCGAACCCTCCTCGTCGACGATCGCGACGTGCGGAGCCGACCACGCCTGCCGCTGATCACGCAGCCGCAGCCGCGCACTGCCCAGGTCGATCGCCACCTGCCTGCTCCGCGTACTCATGGTGCCCACTCCCGTGTCCGAGCCGGAGAACGCCCGCGTGCCGCTCCGGGCCCTCGCTGCGACGCTGGCCCGCCCACCGGCGCCCGGCAAGTCCGCGGGCGCCGATCGGGTCGGCGGCGGGTGCGGGCGGTACGGGAAGGCGCCGAGCGGGTACGCGCGCGAGGCGGCCGGGCCGCGCACGCGGCCGGGCTCAGCGCTCCAGGGGCCTGTGCGCCGTCTCGGGGAGGCGCAGGTACACGACCGAGGAGAGCAGGCACAGCACCGCCACGTACCACGGGAAGAGCCCGGCCCGCCCCCACTCCTTGAAGAGCGTCCCGACGTACGGGGCCGTGCCGCCGAAGAGCGCCACCGTCAGCGAGTACGGGAATCCGATCCCCGCCGCGCGCACCCGCGCGGGGAAGACCTCCGCGTTCACCGCGGCCGAGATCGACGTGAACCCCGTCAGGAGCACCATCCCCGCGCAACTCACCAGGAGCAGCGAGAGGAACGAACCGGTGAGCAGCCGCAGCAGCGGCACGCACAGGAGCGCGAAGCCGAGCCCGAAGAAGAGCAGCAGCGGACGCCTCCCGTAGCGGTCCGAGAGCAGCCCGGCCAGCGGCTGGAGCACCGCGAAGAACGCGAGCGCGAGCGTCGACGCGAGCAGCGCGTCGCCCTTGGCCACATCCGCGTTCAGCTCCGCGTAGGTCGGCAGGTACGACGTCCACGTGTAGTACGCGAGCGTGCCTCCCGCGGTGATCCCGCCGATGAGGAGCGAGGCCCGGGGATGGCGGCGCAGCGCCTCGAAGAGCGGCGGGCGCGCGGCCGCGTGCGTCGCGCTCCTGGTCTCCTCGGCGCCCCGCCTGATCCAGAACCCGGCCAGGCTCAGCACCGCGCCGAGCACGAACGGCAGCCGCCATCCCCAGGACTCCATCCGCCCCTCGCTCAGTACCCGCACGAGCAGCGCGGCGACCCCGGAGGCGATGAGCTGCCCGGCCGTCGTCGACACGTACTGGAAACTGGAGAAGAGCCCGCGCCTGCCGGGCCCGGCCGACTCCACGAGGAACGTCGTCGACGCGGCGAACTCCCCGCCCACCGAGAGCCCTTGCAGCAGCCGCGCGAGCACCAGCACCACCGGGCCGAAGAGCCCCGCCGCGGCGTACGTCGGGGTCAGCGCCACGAGCAGACTCGATCCGCCCATCAGCAGGATCGTCACCGTCAGCGCGGCCCGCCGCCCCCGCCGGTCGGCGACCGCGCCCATGAGCAGCCCGCCCACCGGGCGCATGAAGAACCCCACGGCGAAGACGGCGAACGTGGAGAGCAGCGGGACGAGCGAGTTGTCCGCGCCCTTCGGGAAGATCTGGTCGGCGAGGTACGTGGCGAGGAAGGTGTACGCGTACCAGTCGTACCACTCCACCGCGTTGCCGACCGCGGCCGCGGCGAGCTGGCGCACCGGGCGGCGGGCGGGGGAGCGCGGTGCGGGGGAGCCGGGAGTGGTGGGGGAGTCGGGGGACGTGTATGTCATGGACACGACCCTTTCCAGGGTGACGGCCCGCCACACCTGGGGCCGCGCCGCGTCCCCCCGGCACGCCCCCCCGCCCCACCCCGAAGCCGTACCCGCGTTTGCCCGCCCCCTACGCGGCAACCCGCCCCTCGAACGCACGCACCCCACCCCGCGGACCGGGGCCGCCCGAGAGGAGACCGCCGTGACACAGGCGTCCGCAGCGCCCCGCACACCACCCGCCCCCGAGGACCCCTGGCCCCGCGCGCGCCTCGTGCGCTACCTGGAGGACCGCTTCGCCTGCGCCGCCTCCTGCCGCGCCGCGGCGACCGCCACCGCACGCCACTGCGGCACCCCCGCGGCCGAACCCGCCGTGCTGCGCGCCCTGCGCTGCGTCGAGGTCTGCGACAGCACCGCCAGGCTCCTCGGCGCCGAACCCCTCCACGACCCCGATGACGACGAACTCCGCTTCCGCATCGACTGGTGCCGCACCGCGTGCCTCGACTGCGCCGCCCACTGCGCGAACCTGCCGGGCGCCGAGGAGGCCGTCGCCGCCTGCCGCGCCTGCGCCGCCTCCTGCACCCGCTTCCTCGCCACCCTGGCCGCCCACTGAACCACCGCGCCCGTACCCCACCGGGCCGCGGCCGCCTCCGCAGGGACACAATGGCCCTGCCCACCGCACCCGCGCCCCCGGAGGTCCCGCCGTGGCCGAGCAGCAGCTCCACGCCGACCCCGGCCTCTACGGGCCGGGCACCGTCACCTGGCAGCTCCACGCCGACCCCGCCATGTGGATCGCGGGCGTCCGCGCCCTGTGGCTCCAGGCGCTCCACCCGCGCACCCTGCGCGGCGTCATGGCGAACTCCGACTTCCGCCAGGACGCCTGGGGCCGCCTGATCCGCACCGCACGCTACGTCGCCGCCACCACGTACGCCGACACCCCCACCGCCGAACGCGCCGCGGCCCGCGTCCGCGGCATCCACCGCGGACTCGGCGCCACCGACCCCGCGACCGGCGAACGCTACGGCGTCGACGAGCCCGCGCTCCTGCTCTGGGTGCACTGCGCCGAGGTCTCCTCCTACCTCCACACCCTGCGCCGCTCCGGCTTCCCGCTCGACGACTCCGGCGCCGACCGGTACGTCGCCGAACAGCGCACCGGGGCCCGCCTCGTCGGCCTCGACCCGGCCCAGGTCCCCGCCACCGTCGGCGAACTCGACAGCTACTTCCGCAGTGTGAAGAGCGAACTCGCCGTCGGCGCCGACGCCCGCGTCGTCGACGACTTCCTGCGCCGCCCGCCCGTCCCCCTCCCGCTCCTGCCCGCCCGCGCCCTGCTCTGGCGCCGCGTCTCCGCCCTCGCCTACGGCTCCCTGCCGCCCTGGGCCCACCAGCTCTACGGGCGCGAGGCCCCGCCACCCGCCGTCGTCACCCGCCGCCTGCGCTCCACCGCGCGCCTGCTGCGCGCCGTCCCCGGCGAACTGCGCTGGCAGATGCCCCCGAAGTACATCCACGGCGCCGTCGCCCGCCTCGGCCCGCAGGCCCGCCCGAGCCGCCGCGTCCCCACCCGGGACACGTAAGAGCCGCTCAGGCCCCGCGGGACGCGCGCCCCGGCTCCGCTCGCCGCGAAACCACGCCCCGCCCCGGACCCCGGTCGGTCAAGGTGCTGTCATGCACCCGCGTCCCGCTCCCGAGCCCCTGCCCCCGCTCCGCACCGTCCACGCCGACGGCCTCACCCTCGCCTACCGCGAGGCAGGGCCCGCCGGCACCTCCCCCGAGACGCCCCCGCTCCTCCTCCTGCCCGCGCGCGGTGAGTCCTCCGCCGACTGGGCACCCGTCCTCGGCCCCCTCGCCGCGCACCGGCGCGTCCTCGCGCTCGATCCGCGCGGCCACGGCGCGAGCGAGTACCCCGGCACGTACTCCTTCCCGCTTCTGCGCGAGGACGTACGCGCCTTCCTCGCCGCCCTCTCGCTCCCGCGCGTCGACCTCGTCGCCCACTCGCTGGGCGGCGTCATCGCCTGCCTCCTCGCGCAGGAGCACCCCGAGCTGATCCGCCGCCTCGTCCTGGAGGACGTCCCCGCGCCGCTGCCTCTCGTCCCGCCCCGTCCCGTGCCCGAACGGCCCACCGGGCCGCTCGGCTTCGACTGGCGGATGGTCCTCGCCACCGAGCACCCGCGCAACCACCCCGACCCCGCCTGGTGGGAGCACATGGACCGCGCGGACGTCCCCGCCCTCGTCCTCGCGGGCGGCCCCACGAGCGTCGTCGACCAGTCCACCGTCACCGCGCTGGCCGAGCGCCTGCCGCGCGCCCGCCTCGTCACGGTCCCCGCCGGGCACCACATCCACGCCACCCGCCCCGAGGCCTTCCTCGCCCACGTCCTGCCGTTCCTCGACGGCGCGTGACAGGCCCGCCTCCGGCATATGCCAAGCCTGTCCGTGTGCCGCGCGGATGCGGGGGCACAAGGGCTGGCAGATGATGCCAGCGGTGGGGTCTTTCGGCCCTGGCACATCCCGCTCCACCGGGGAAGGCTGGAGCTGTAGGGGCTCAAGAGGTGCCTGGTGAAAGCGGGGCGCCGGGAACGAGGACATCATGAGTGAGCTGCCGGTGGTAGCGGCCGTGGACGGCTCGGAGGACAGCCTTCGGGCCCTTGACTGGGCGATCGAGACCGCCCGGCTCCGCGAGACCGTGCTGCGGATCGTGCACGTGCGCCAGTACGCGGCCTGGACCCAGCCCGAGGTACTCGCCTCCGGGCCCGAACAGGTCGGGGACCCCGTGCTCGACCGGCTGCGCGCCGACCTGGAGGAGCGCGGCGGGAAGCTTCCCGTCCTGGAGTTCGTCACCGTCGAGGGCGCGCCCGACGCGGTCCTGCCCGAGATGGGTGCCGACGCCCAGCTCCTCGTCCTCGGCTCGCGCGGCCGCGGCGGGTTCGCCAGTCTCCTGCTCGGCTCCAACGGGATGGCCGCCGCTCGCGACGCCTCCTGCCCGGTCGTCGTCGTCCCGCGCCCGGGGCGCGCCGTGGCCGAGGACGTGACGATCGAGGTGCCCGACGGGCCGCGCGTCGTCGTGGGCCTGCCCGTCGACCTCAAGGACGACTCGACGCTCACCTTCGCGTTCGCCGAGGCCGAACGGCGCGGCGCCGCCGTGCACATCGTCGTCGCCTACCCCTGGCCCACGCTCGCCTGGACCGCCGTGGGCGACTACACGCCCACCGTCGAGGACCAGGAGGCCGCCGAGGCCGAGTGCCTCAGCCTCGCCAAGGACCACCTCGACCCGCACCGCGCGGCCCACCCCGGCGTCGAGGCCCTCGTCTCCGTCGCCGCCGGCGACGCCGCAGGTCACCTCGTCGCCGCGTCGAACGGCGCGGAACTCGTCGTCGTGGGCCGCCACCGCAGGCGCCTCCTCCAGCCCGCCCGCATCCTCGGCTCCGTCACGCAGGCCGTCCTCCTCCACGCCGCCGCCCCCGTCGCCGTCGTCCCGCTCACCGCCCAGGACGAGGCGGAGAGCGAGGCCGACGCGGCCGCCTGAGCCGCGGCACGGGAACAAGTGGTGATACGGGGGCGGGGGCGAGCCGACAGCGGTCGCCCCCGCCCCCGTACCCCTCGCGCCGCGCCTCGCCCCTCCCGGGGAGCGCCCCGCGCGACCCCTGCCCCACCACCCCTTTTCCGCCACTCCCGCACCCCCTCTCCGAGCCCCCCGGTTACGCAGGGGTGCCCGCTCGTGACCGGAGCGGGACACGTACCATAGGCCGCATGTCGTTCCTCCGCCGCCGTACTCCCGCCACGCCCGCGGGCCCCGACTTCGACGTCCTCGCGATGGACCCGGGGGACTGGCCCGGGAACCTCGTCGCGGGGCTGCTGCCCGCCCAGGACGGCAGCTGTCAGGGAGTCTTCCTCCAGTACGACCTGTTCGGCGGCCGCGGACCCGCCATGATCATCGGCAACCTCCCGGCCGGCTCGCCCGCCCGTGAACTCGCCGACAAACAGGTCCCCTTCGAGGTCGCGCAGCTCCTCCTGGCCCTGGAGAACGACGAGGACGTCGAGGTCGTCGACGTCGAGGACATGCCGGTCATGCAGGGCGACAACCTCCTCATCGTGCGCCGCCTCAAGCTCTCCGACGGCCGCATCTCCTGCGTGCAGTTCGACCGCAGTGACAACGTGCTCGTCACCATCGCCGCCTGGGACCGCCCCATCACCGACGACCTCTACGCGCTCCTCAAACCGCTGCCCGCCGCGATGTTCCAGCAGGGCTGACCGCGCCCCCGCACCTGCCGCGCACCCCCCTCGCCCCACCCGGACGGCCCCCTTCCCCCTGTCCGGAATGCGCTGCCCACCGGCCGGAGCGATCCCCTCCACTTGCGGACCTCCTGTCACGCGGATACGGGGGTTCTGTGTGGTTTGTCATCGCTCTTGTCGAACACAGGGGCCACGTCTAGCGTCCCGAGGCATGTCGCATGGCCCCACACGAAGAACGACAGTGAAGACCGTCCTCGGCGTCGCGGGCGCCCTCGCCGCGGGAACAGGCCCGCTCAGCACCCCCGCACACGCCGCCCCCACGCACGGCACCGGCAGCCACGGCACCCGCGCAGCCGACCCCGGCCACCCCGTCCTGCGCTACACGGCCCCCGCCGCCGACTGGGAGACCGAGTCCCTCCCCGTCGGCAACGGCGCACTCGGCGCGAGCGTCTTCGGCACCCTGCCCACCGAACACATCCAGTTCGCCGAGAAGACCCTGTGGACCGGCGGCCCCGGCACCCCCGGCTACCGCTACGGCAACTGGGAGAACCCCCGCCCCGACGCCCTCGCCTCCGTCCGCGCCGACATCGACGCGCACACGAGCGTCACCCCCGAGGACGCGGCGGCCCGCCTCGGCCAGCCCCGCATCGGCTACGGCGGCCACCAGACCTTCGGCGACCTCCTCATCGACATCGACGGCGCCCCGGGGACGGCCGAGGGCTACACCCGCACCCTCGACCTCGCCCAGGCCCTCGCCACCGTCAGCTACCCCCACGACGGCACCACCTTCCACCGCACCGTCTTCGCCTCGTACCCGGACCAGGTACTCGCCGGGCACTTCACCGCGGACCGCGGTGGCAGCGTCTCGCTGACCCTGCGCTACACCTCACCGCGCCAGGACTACACCGCCACCACCGAGGGCGACCGCCTCACCATCCGCGGCACCCTCCAGGACAACGGCATGCGCTTCGAGGCCCAGCTGCGCCTGCGCACCGAGGGCGGCACCGTCTCCGCGGACGGCGACCGCCTCACCGTCTCGGGTGCCGACAGCGCCTGGTTCGTCCTCGCCGCGGGCACCGACTACGCCGACACCTACCCCGACTACCGCGGCGCCGACCCCCACGAGCGTGTCACGACCGCCGTCGACCAGGCCGCCGCCCGCCCCTACCGCGAACTGCTCGACCGCCACACCACCGACCACGCCGCGCTCTTCTCGCGCGTCGAACTCGACCTCGGCCAGGGGTCCGCGCCCGAGCAGACCACCGACGCCCTCCTCGCCGCCTACACCGGCGGCGACAGCGCGGCGGACCGCGCGCTCGAAGCACTCTTCTTCCAGTACGGCCGCTACCTCCTCATCGCCTCCTCCCGCGCCGGCTCCCTGCCCGCCAACCTCCAGGGCGCCTGGAACAACAGCACCGAGCCACCCTGGTCGGCCGACTACCACGTCAACATCAACCTCCAGATGAACTACTGGCCCGCCGAGGCCACCAACCTCGCCGAGACCACCGCCCCCTACGACCGCTTCGTGCAAGCCCTCAGGGAGCCGGGACGCACCACCGCGCAATCCATGTTCGGCGCGCGCGGCTGGGTCGTCCACGACGAGACGACTCCCTTCGGTTTCACCGGAGTCCACGACTGGCCGACGAGCTTCTGGTTCCCCGAGGCCGCCGCCTGGCTCACCTCGCAGCTCTACGAGCACTACCGCTTCGACGGCTCCACCGACTACCTGCGCAACACCGCCTACCCCGCCATGAAGGAGGCCGCCGAGTTCTGGATCGACGTCCTGCGCACCGACCCGCGGGACAACACCCTTGTCGTGACGCCGAGTTTCTCGCCCGAGCACGGCGACTTCACCGCGGGCGCGGCCATGAGCCAGCAGATCGTCCGCGAACTCTTCGTCAACACCCTCGAAGCCGCACAGACCCTCGGCGACGACCCCGCCTTCCGCACCACCCTGCGGGAGACCATCGACCGCATCGACCCCGGACTGCGCGTCGGCTCCTGGGGGCAGCTCATGGAGTGGAAGACCGATCTCGACGGCCGCACCGACGACCACCGCCACGTCTCCCACCTCTACGCCCTCCACCCCGGCCGCCAGATCGAGCCGGGCAGCGAGTTCGCCGAGGCGGCGAAGGTCTCCCTCACCGCACGCGGCGACGGCGGCACCGGCTGGTCCAAGGCGTGGAAGATCAACTTCTGGGCGCGGCTCCGCGACGGGAACCACGCCCACACCATGCTCGCCGAACAGCTCAAGGACTCCACACTCGCCAACCTCTGGGACACCCACCCGCCCTTCCAGATCGACGGCAACTTCGGCGCCACGAGCGGCATCACCGAGATGCTCCTCCAGAGCCAGCACGACGTCATCGAGGTCCTGCCCGCCCTCCCCGCCGCCTGGGACAGCGGCACGGTGCGCGGACTGCGCGCCCGGGGCGGCGCGACACTGGAGATCGGCTGGGCGAACGGCAGGGCGACCCGCATCGCCCTCACCGCCTCGCGCACCCGCGAACTCACCGTCCGCAGCGACCTCCTGCCCGGCGGCACCACCACCTTCAAGGCGGTCGCGGGCGAGACCTACACCTGGGAGTGAGGGACCCCGCGCACGCGAACGGGGCCGGCCCCCGCGAAGGACCGGCCCCGCTCACCCGGGAACTCAGCGCACGCGCGACACCGTCACATCGTCGGCGTTCACGTACGCCACCCGGTGCCCGAACTGGATCTCGTAGTACTCGTTCTCCCCACGCACCACCTTGTGGCCCGTCGTGTCGAACGTCGGCGAGGAGAAGTACTCCCCGTGCACCTTCCCGCCCGTCACGTACCGCTGCCCCGCGAGGAGCTTGTACGAGAACGGGGAGAGGGCCTGCGGCGTGATGTCCGCCGGGTACGCCGAGGCCTCCGGGTAGGCACGCCCGTACACCGGCACGTCCGCGCGCCCCTTCTTCGGCGTCACCACGAGGCCCTGCGAGGGCACGGCGACCGGCTGGAGCAGCGCGTTCCTGAGCCATCCCTTCTGCCCGTTGTACCAGAGCGCCACCCACGCGCCGCGCCGCTCGGCGACCACGTACTGCTGACCGCTCGACACGCGCGCACCGACGTCGTTGACCCCGGGCGTCGCGTCCTCGCCGTTCGGGTACAGGCCGATGTCCTTCAGGAGCGGCGCGCCCTCCGAGGGCGACTGCCGCAGCCACAGCTCGCTCGACCCGTGGAGCGGGCAGGCCGCCGCCGGGTCATCCGCCGAACAGCCCGTGTACGCCACCTTGTTGGCCTCGTACTTCGGCGCGATCGTCACGACGTCCGACCAGGGCAGCGCCGTGGCACGCACCGGCTTGCCCAGCAGCGCGAAGTAGTGCGACCAGTCCCAGTACGGGCCCGGGTCCGTGTGCATCGCGGGAATCCCGGACGTCGTCGTCGCCGGCACGTTGTCGTGGCCGAGGATGTGCTGCCGGTCGAGCGGGATGCCGTACTTCTTCGCGAGGTACTTCACGAGCCGCGCCGACGACCGGTACATCGACTCGGAGAACCAGGCGTCCGGGTCGGTGAGGAAGCCCTCGTGCTCGATGCCGATCGACTTCGCGTTGACGTACCAGTTGCCCGCGTGCCAGCCGACGTCCTTCGTCGGGAAGTGCTGCGCGATGAGCCCGTCCGTGGAACGGATCGTGTAGTGCCACGCGAGGTACGTCGGGTCCTGGACCAGGTCGAGCGTCCTGTCCCAGGTCTCCTCGGTGTCGTGGATGACGATCGAGTCGACGGACTGGTCGTTCGGGCGGTCCGCGAGGTCGTGGTTGCCGTAGTCGCCGTCCCCGTACTCCTCGTACGGTGCGGGCACCCACGCGCAGGCCACCGTCGGCGGGCACTCGGTCTTCCCCGTGTCCGTCTTCTTCAGGCCCATCGCGCGCAACTGCTGCGGCTGCGCCTTCGCCCGCGCGTCCGCGGGGAGCGCGACCGACTGCCCGGCGTCCGTCGTGCGCCGCTGCCCGTCGCGGATCACCGCGAAGACGTCCTCGGCGTACGTGGCCGCGCCCGTGCTGTCCTCGGCACCCGAGAACGCGGCGACCGCGCCGAACCAGTCGGCCGGGTCCTGGCTCAGCGGCCTGCCCTGCGCGCGCTGCGCCGCCGCGAGGAGCGCCGCGCCGCCCGCGACGTTCGCCGCCGCGTCACCGCGGAGCTTGTCGGCGGGGATACCGGTGAGGGACGCCGCCTTGGGGAGGGTCTCCAGGCGCGCGGGGAGCTTCTCGGCGCGCGTGCGGGTGCGGTGGGCGGTCGGGCCGAGCGGGCGGCTCGTGTCGCCGCGCGGGTCCTCGGCGCCCTCGCCGTGCGGGTGCGTCACGACTGCGGCGAGCGCGGTCCGCGCGTCGGTCAGGTGCATCGGCCCGTAGCCGCCGCTGACACTCGGCGCGCCACCGTGCTCGTCCCACCGCGACTGGAGGTAGGAGACGCCGAGAAGGACCTCGCTCGGGACGTGGTACGTGGCCGCGGCGGAGGTGAAGGCGCCCTGGAGCCGCCCGGCGTCCTGGGCGGCGGGGGACTGCGCGGCCCCGGCGGGGGACTGCGCGGCTCCGGCGGGCGTCGTGGGGAGGAGCGGCAGGAGCAGGGCGGACGAGGCGAGAGCGACCGCCGCCGTCCGCCGTCTGGAACGGACGGGGGAAATTCCTCGCAAAGCAGCCTCCTGGGGGAGTGGACGCGCTGGAGTCTCGTGACCGGACGTGCCAGTGGTACCCGCTTGCCGACGATCCGTCAATCATGATCCGGGAGCGGGAATCCCCATGTCAGGCCCCGGTTGCGGTGCCACCACAGGAGTGGACCAATGGAGGGTGCGAGGCCGTCCGCTCCGCTGCCAGCGGCGACATACCGCTCGCCCACGACCAGCCTCCGGCAGTACGTGCCAGAGGGCACCTCCCAGGACCGGGGAATTCCACCCCTTCGGTCGCGCACGGTGGAGAAACGTTTCACCGCACACTTCGGGCGTCTCGTGCACGCCCCGGGGCCCGCGGCCGGACCGTGCCGCGGGCCACCCGTGCCGGGCGGGCCGTTCAGCGGGTACCGACCGCCGCGCGCACCGCCCGCCGCGCCGTGGCGCAGTCGTCGTGCAGCCGCCGCAGGAGCAGCCGCTGCTCCTCGCCGGAGGCGGGGACCCCGGGAACGGTGACCGGGGCGGTCTCGTGCATCGTGCGCTGCACGGCGCTCTCGTACGTACGGATCTCGCGCGTCAGGACGAGCATCAGGTTCACCAGGAAGGCGTCCCTGGCCGCGGGGCCCGCCGCCTGCGCGAGCTGGGCGATCTGCCGTCGCACGTCGGGGGCGTCCCCGATCACCGACCACAGCGTCGCGAGGTCGTAGCCCGGCAGGTACCAGCCGGCCCTGTCCCAGTCGAGCAGCACCGGGCCCGCCGGTGAGAGGAGCACGTTCGACAGGAGCGCGTCCCCGTGGTTGAACTGCCACATCCCGGCGCGGCCCGCACTGCCCGCGACGCCGTGCAGCAGCTTCTGGAGGTCGTCGAGGTCACGGTCCGTCAGCATCCCCAGCTCGTGGAAGCGGGCAAGGCGCGTCCCGTAGTCCAGGGGTGTCTCGAAGGTCCCGGCAGCCGGACGCCAGGAGTTGACCCGCGTGAACGCCGAGAGCGCGGCCCGCAGATCGGCGCGCGCCGGAGCGTGCACCGGGTGGCGCTGGAGCGCGGCCGGGCGCCCGGGCATCCGCTCCACCACCAGGACCCCCTGGTCCGGGTCGGCGGCCACGAGGCGCGGCACCCGTACCGGCGGCCGCTGCCGCACGAAGGAGCGGTAGGCGGCTATCTCCTGCCGGATGCGGCCGGCCCACACCGGCGAGCGGTCCAGTAAACACTTCGCGACCACCGTCGCCCGCCCCGTCGTGCCCGCGAGGAGCACCGAGTGCCCGTTGCGGCGCAGCAGCTGGACCGGATGGAAGTCGGGGCAGATGCGGTGCACCGCGGTGACGGCGGCGCGCAGGCGCTCGCCCTGCGGCCCCGACAGATCGAGCCTGCCGCTCAGCCGCTGCGGGCCCGGCGCCCCCTGCGTCCGCCGGGTACGGGACTGAGCGGCGCCGAAGGGCACGGCGGCCGCCCGGGCGGGATCGAGGAACGGGGCGCCGGGCTGGCGCGCACGTGGCGCACGGGGTGGCGCGGAGACAGGCGACTGAGCGGTGTACATGGGGCGGGCGTATCCCTTCCTGGGCCCGCGAGCCCTTGCTGGGCCCGCGCATCGGACGCGCCCGCCCGGCCCGGTGAACCCGCGGCACCCTGGGGAGTGCTGACGGGGCGCCGGGCCGGGTTGGCGCGCTTCCTACCCGACACCCGGGCCGCCGTGGCAGACCATCTGGCGCACCCTGGCGAACCCTGGCGAATACTCGCTCCGCACGTGACCGGCCGTTAGTGTCAAATCAGCCGAGAACCTGGGGGCTTGACGTGAGCGGACAACCCAACACCCGCCTTGGCGACCTGTTCGGCATGACCGGCTGGTCCAAGGGCGAACTCGCGCGACTGGTGAACCGGCGGGCGGCGGCGATGGGCCACCCCCAGCTGGCCACCGACACCTCGCGCGTACGGCGCTGGATCGACGTGGGCGAGATCCCGCGGGACCCCGTGCCGCGGGTGATGGCTGCCCTGTTCACCGAGCGTCTCGGTCGTGTCGTGACCATCGAGGACCTCGGCCTGGTCAGGCGCGGGCGCGCGGGGAGCGCGCGCACCGGAGGGAGCGTCGACAACCCCGACGGTGTGCCGTGGGCGCCCGAGAAGACGGCCGCGTTCCTCACCGAATTCACGGGAATGGACCTCATGCTCAACCGACGCGGCTTGGTGGGCGCGGGTGCCGCGCTCGCCGCGGGCTCCGCCCTCAGCACCGCCATGCACGACTGGCTGCACACCGACCCCGTCCTCGCGGCCGACCGGCCGCGCGAGGGCGACCCCCTTCACGCCGAGCCGGCGGGCTGGGACCGCTACGAAGCGGCTCCCGTCGGCTCCCAGGAGATCGACGAACTGGAGAACTCCGTCGAGGTCTTCCGCGCCTGGGACGCCTCCCGCGGCGGGGGCCTCCAGCGCAAGGCCGTCGTCGGCCAGCTCAACGAGGTGGGCGGCATGCTCGCCTACCACCACCCGGCCCACCTCCAGCGCAGGCTCTGGGGCGTCGCCGCCAACCTCGCGGTCCTCGCGGGCTGGATGTCCCACGACGTCGGCCTCGAACCCACCGCGCAGAAGTACTTCCTCATCGCCGCGCACGCGGCCCGCGAGGGCGGCGACCGCCCCCGCGCGAGCGAGGCGCTCTCCCGCGCCGCCCGCCAGAAGATCCACCTCGGCGACCCGGGGGAGGCCCTCGACCTCATGAAGCTCGCGGGCTCGGGCGCCGGGGAGGGCGCCCTGCCCCGTACCCGCGCGATGTTCCGCACCATCGAGGCGTGGGCGCACGCCTCGATGGGCCACGGCCAGGCGATGCGCCGCACGCTCGGTGAGGCGGAGGAACTCTTCGTCTCCGACAAGGGCGCGGGGGAGCACCTGAGCTGGATGCAGATGTTCGACGAGGCCGACCTGTACGGCATGCAGGCCCTCGCCTACCGCACCCTCGCCGAGCACGACCCCAGCGCGGCACCCGTCGCCCAGGCCCACGCCAAACGTGCCCTCGCCCTGCGCAACGCCGAACGCCAGCGCTCGCAGATCTTCGACCACCTCTCGATGGCCTCGGCCTGCTTCCTCGGTAACGACCCCGAACAGGCCGACGTCTACGCCCGCCTGGCACTCCAGTCGATCGGCGAGACGTCCTCGCTGCGCACCTGGGACCGGCTGCGACAGATGTACCGCCTCACCGGGCAGTTCGCCGGCCACGCCCAGATCGACGTCCTGCGCGGCGACATCGAGCGCGTCATGCCGAAGGGCCCGGGGAGGAACCGTGGCACGGGACGCGTCGCGGGAGCCTGAACCCGGCGCTGCGCGAGGAGCCCGTACGGGAACCCCGCGGCCCCCCGCGAGAGCGTCCCGCCCCCGTGTGGCGGCGCGTCACTCCCGTACGAGAGCGATCAGCAGACAGCCCTCACCCCCGGGCACACCCGTGCCCGAGCCGGTGCCCAGCGCCTCGCCGACGACCCGCGCGGCCTCCCGTGCCGCGGTCACCCCGGCGAGCCGAGGGGCGAGCGCGAGCAGGGCGTCGGCCTCGTCCGGCGCGGGAGCGGCGGGGGAAGCGGCGAGTACGGGTCCACCGCTGCGCAGGACGAGCACGTCGCCCGGGGCGAGCACGGCGTGGTGCTCCGCGTGCCCGATGTCCCGCGGCGCGCCCAGGAGATGGCCCGTGGGCCGCTCCAGGGACCGCCCGGTGCCCTCGCGGAAGAGCAAGGGTGCCGCGTGCCCCGCCTGCGCCCAGACCACGCGCCGGGAGCCGGGCTGGACGCGGCAGCACAGCGCGGAGGCGAGGGGGGTACGGGGCGCACCCGCGCCCACGACCTGGCCGAGCACGTCGAGCAGCGCACCGGGACCCGCCCCGGTGAGCGCGATGCCGCGCAGCGCGCCGAGGAGCGTCGCCGTGTCCGTGGTCCTGGCGAGACCGTGCCCGGCCACCTCACCGGCGGCCAACAGGGTCGATCCGTCGGGCAGTTCGGCCGCCTCGTACCAGTGACCGTTGCTCGTGCCCGGGGGGACCGCGGCCCTGAGCACTGTCAGATCCAGCACCCGTCCGCGCGCCTCGTCGTGTCGCGCGGCGGTCCCGGGAGGGGGTGAGGAACGGCGGCGGGGCCGTCGTGCCCCCGGTGGAGCGGGGCTGCGTACGGGCGCGGCGGCGCGGGCGGCGGGTGCCGCGTCGGTCGCCGCCGTGGCGCCGGGGCCCTGGTGCGCGCCCCCCGAAGGGAACCGCACCGGGCCCTGCCACGGCGGCAGCACGCTGTCGCGCAGGGCCACGGCCACCCGGTGCTCCTCGCGCGCCTCGGCGGGGGAGGCGGGCACCGTGCGCCGCCCGCTCCCCGGCGTCGTCTCGCGGACGACGAGCCACAACGAGGCCGCGCAGCCCTCCGCGTCGAGCACCGGTTCGCCGAGCAGGCGCACCGTGCGCTCGCTGCCGTCCGCGCGCAGCAGCCGTAACGTCCCGTCAAGTGCCCTGCCGTCCACGAGGCAGCCGGTCATGAGCGCCGTCAGCGCGGGCCGGTCCTCGGGGTGGACGTACGAGGGGAGTTCGTCGAGCCCGGGCGCGGGGAGCGCCGGGTCGCGCCCGAGGATCGCGGCGAACTCGGCGGAGCAGCGGGCGCCGTCGGTGAGGAGGTCCCACTCGGCGCTGCCGATGTGCGGCGGCAGCGCGCCCGCGGTGCGCCGCTCGCGCAACGCCCCGAGCAGCGCGTCGAGTTCACCCTGATCCATCCCGGAGCGCGGTGCCGTCGCCCGAGCCGGCCCGTCGCCGGGCCGCCGGGGCCGCACCACCGAGGGCGCGCCTCCGGTGAGCGGGCCGTCCTGCCACAGCTGTGGCGCGGGACGGTCCGTGGCGGGCGGGGGCATGGGCGGCTCCGATGCGGCGTACTCACGGACGGGCGACGTGAAGACTCTGACACAGCCTCGCCCGCCGTGTAAGGCGTTTGGCAACACCCGCACCGATGGTGCCCCCGGCATATGTCACCGTCTCCGCCGCGCGCTCCCGAGGCGGCTCCTCACGGCCCCCTCCGGCTCCTCACGCCCCCTCCGGCCCCGCCGGTCACTCCAGCCGCGCCGCACCCGCCTCCCGCACCGCCGCCACCGTGTCCGCCTCCTCCGGCGACTTGTCGGGCCGGTACCGCACCACACGCGCGAAGCGCAGCGTCAGCCCCGCCGGGTACCGCGAGGAACGCTGCACCCCGTCGAAGGCGACCTCCACGACGAGCCCGGGCCGCACCCGTACCGTGCGACCGTCGTCGGAGACCGCCAACTCCAGCAACTTCTCCGTCTGTTCGGCGAGCATCGCGTCGGTCAGCCCCTTGAACGTCTTGCCCAGCATGATCCATTCCCCGTCCGCTCCCCGCGCCCCCAGGTGCAGGTTCGAGAGCTTCCCCGTGCGCCGCCCGTGCCCCCACTCCGCCGCGAGCACCACGAGGTCGAGCGTGTGCACGGGTTTGACCTTCCGCCACGCGGCGCCGCGCCGCCCCGCGCTGTAGGACGAACCGAGATCCTTGACCACGACCCCCTCGTGTCCCCGCCGCAGCGTCCCCGCGAGGAAGTCCTCGGCCCCCGCGAGCGCGTCGGGCCCCTCCGCCACGTACCGCCGCACCCGGTTCTCCTCCGCGACGAGCGCGGCGAGTCCACGGTGCCGCTCCGCGAACGGCGCGTCGAGCAACTCCCGTTCGCCGACGAGCAGCACGTCGAAGAAGACCGGCACCACCGGCACCAGCGCCCGCGCCTTCGCGACATCGGTGCGCGAGCCCGTCCGGCCCGCGATCTCCTGGAAGCTGCGCGGCCGGCCCGCCTCGTCGTACGCGATGACCTCGCCGTCGAGTACGCAGCGCGCGACCGGCAGCGCCCGCGCGACCTCGACGACCTCGGGGAGCCGCTCCGTGATGTCCTCCAGGGTCCGCGTCCACACCGAGACCCGCTCCCCCTCCCTGTGCACCTGCACCCGGATGCCGTCGAGCTTCTCCTCCACCGCGCACGCCCCGAGCGCGGTGAGCGCCTCGGCGACCGAGGCCGCCGTCCCCGCCAGCATGGGCCGTACGGGGCGCCCCACCGTCAGCCGGAACTCCGCGAGCGCCTCGCGGCCCTCGGCGAGCAGCGCCCGCGCGACCGGCACGAGCGCCCCGCGCAGCATGACGGCCCGCCGCACCTCGGCGGCGGGCACCCCGGCGGCCGCGGCGAGCCCCTCGGCCGCCATCGCGTCGAGCGCGCCCTGCCGCACCTCGCCGGTCAGGAGACCGACGAGGAAGCGTTGCTCCGCCTCGGTCGCCGCGCCGAGGAGCGCCCCCGCGAGCCGCCTCCGCTCCGCCTGCGCCCCCTTGCCGGCGACCGCGGCGAGCCGGTCGAGCGCGGCGTCCACGTCGTGCAGGCTCAGCGCGGGCGCCGCGGCGGGCGCGGGCGCCTCGCGCAGGGTGCTCCAGCCGACGCCGATCCGCCCCTGGGGCACGCGGCCCGAGAGGTAGGCGATGGCGAGCGGCACGTCCTCGGGCCCGGCGGCCCGGAAGAGTTCCGCGAGCAGTTCCGTCTTGCGCGAGCGGGACCGTGTCGCGGCCACGGCGCCCGACACCTCCACGAGCGTCACCAGGAGCATCCCCCCATCGTGCCCCGGCCGCGCCGGGCCCGCACGAGGGTGTTGCATGGAGGCGAAAGGATCACCGGGCACGTACGCGGCGCCGCCGCTCGCCCCGTACCGCCGCACCGGACCCGTGACAGTCCCCGGAAGGAACCCGCCCATGACGGACAGCACCGCCAAGGACCGCCCCGAGCGCACCATGCGCGCCCTCGTCCAGACCGGCTTCGGCGGCCCCGAGGTCCTGCGCCTTGACCGCGTGCCGCGCCCGGCGCCCGTGCCCACCGAGATCCTCGTGCGTGTGCGGGCCGCGGGAGTGAACCCGGTGGACTGGAAGACCCGCGAGGGCCTGGGCGCCGCCGCGAGCCTCGCGAGCCCGCCGCTCGTGCCCGGCTGGGACGTCGCGGGCACGGTCGAGGAGGTCGGTACGGGCGTGACGCTGTACAAGCCGGGCGACGCGGTGCTCGGGATGCCGTGGTTCCCGCGCACGGCGGGTGCCTGCGCCGAGTACGTCACCGCGCCCGCGCGGCAGTTCGCACCGATCCCCAAGGGTCTGGACTTCGAGGAGGCGGCCGCGCTGCCGCTCGCTTCGCTCACCGCCTGGCAGGCGCTCGTGGACACCGCGCGGCTGCGCAGGGGGGAGCGGGTCCTCATCCACGCGGCGGCGGGCGGCGTGGGCCACCTGGCGGTCCAGCTCGCGCACCACATCGGGGCGCATGTCATCGCGACGGCGAGCGCGCCGCGCCACGAGTGGCTGCGCACGCTGGGCGCCGACGAGGTCGTCGACTACCGGGGCGAGCGCTTCGAGGAGCACGTCTCGGGCGTCGACACGGTCCTCGACCTCGTGGGCGCGAAGGACGACACGAGCGCGCGCTCCCTCGCGGTCCTGCGCCCGGGCGGCCTGCTCATCACGGTCCCTTCGAGTGGCGGGGGCGACATCAAGGAGCGGGCGGCGGCGGCAGGGGTGCGGTACACGGGCATCCTGGTGGAGCCGGACGGCGCCGCGCTGCGCAAAATCACCGCGCTGGTCGAGGAGGGCGCGCTGCGCGTCCACGTCGACGCGGTGCTCCCGCTGGCGAAGGCGACGGAGGCGTACGCGCGCGGTGAGAAGGGGGGAGTGCGCGGCAAGCAGGTCCTGCGGATCAGCGAGAACTGACCGTACGGAGGGCGCGGGCCGGGCGCGACCGAGGACGGGGCGCTCGGGGGGCGCCGCCGCGCAGGGCGAGGGGCCGCACGCAGCACCGCGTACGGCCCCTCGCCCGCTCGCCGGGGACGTCAGTTCAGCTCGTCCGGGTGCGGCCCCGTGCGCAGCCCGCGGTCGAGCGCGTCGACGGCCGCCATGTCCTCGTCGCTCAGCGTGAAGCCGAAGACGTCGAGGTTCTCGCGGATTCGGGCGGGCGTCACCGACTTGGGGATGACGATGTTCCCGCTCTGGAGGTGCCAGCGCAGCACGATCTGCGCGGGGCTGCGGTCGTGCTTCGCCGCGAGCGAGGTCAGGGCGTCCTCCTTGAGCAGCGCACCCTGCGCGAGCGGGCTCCACGCCTCGGTCGCGATGCCGAACGTGGCGTGCGCGGCACGCAGTTCACGCTGCTGGAGCCCCGGGTGCAGCTCGACCTGGTTGAGGACGGGCAGCACACCGGTCTCGGCGACGAGCCGCTCCAGGTGCGCGGGCTGGAAGTTGGACACGCCGATCGCGCGGGTGCGCCCGTCGGCGAGGAGCTTCTCCAGCGCGCGGTAGGTGTCGACGTACCGGTCCCGGGCGGGCGTCGGCCAGTGGATGAGGTACAGGTCGGTGTACTCCAGGCCGAGCTTGTCGAGCGAGGCGTCGAAGGCGCGCAGCGTCGCGTCGTAGCCCTGGTCGTCGTTCCACAGCTTCGTGGTGACGAACAGTTCCTCGCGCGGGATGCCGGAGGAGGCGAGCGCGCGCCCGACGCCGCGCTCGTTCCCGTAGACGGCGGCCGTGTCGACGGACCGGTATCCGGCCTCCAGGGCGCTCGTGACGGCGGCGGTCGTCTCCTCGTCGGGGACCTGGAAGACCCCGAAGCCGAGCTGGGGCATGACGACCCCGTTGTTGAGGGTGACGGTGGGCGAGAAGGTGCTCATGGTGGTGCTTTCTTTCTTGTACGGGGCCGGGCGACGCTGCGTCAGGGGCGTTCGTCCCGGCGGGGGAAGGCGGTCAGAGGGAAGGGGTGTGCGTGGCCGGGGTCCGCTCCGTACCGGCGATCCGCGGGGCCGCGGGTGCGTCAGGTGCGCCGGGTGCGGGCCGCTTGCGGTCGAGCCCGGCGGAGACGAAGGCGAGGATCAGGGCGGAGAAGGCGAGGGCCGCGCCCACCCAGTTGGGCGAGGTGTAGCCGAAGCCCGCGTCGATGACGAGGCCGCCGAGCCACGCGGCGAGGGCGTTGCCCAGGTTGAACGCGCCGATGTTGACGGCGGAGGCGAGGGTGGGGGCCCCGGACGCCTGGTCGAGCACCCGCTTCTGGAGCGGCGGGACGGTCGCGAAGCCGAGGGCGCCGATGAAGAAGAGGGTGAGCGCGGCCCCCGGCCGCGAGTGGGCGGTGACGGTGAACAGCGCGAGGACGACGGTGAGCGCGCCGAGCACGGTGAAGAGCATCGGCATGAGCCTGCGGTCCGCGTACCGGCCGCCGACGAGGTTGCCCGCGACCATGCCCGCGCCGAAGACGACGAGGAGCCAGGTGACCGAGGAGTCGGCGAAACCGGCGACCTCGGTGAGCATCGGGGCGATGTAGGTGACGGCGGCGAAGACCCCGCCGAAGCCGAGCACGGTCATCGCCATCGCGAGGACGACCTGCACGTTGCGCAGGGCCGACAGCTCGTGGCGCAGACGTACGCCCTCGGGGCGCGGGAGTTCGGGGACGAGCTTGAGGATGCCGAGCATCCCGACGACGCCGAGCGCCGCGACGATCAGGAAGGTGACCCGCCAGCCCGCGGCCTGCCCGACGTAGGTGCCGAGCGGGACGCCGACGACGTTGGCGACGGTGAGCCCCGTGAACATGAGCGCGATGGCTCCCGCCCGCTTGGCGGGCGGGACGAGACCGGCCGCGACGACCGAGCCGATGCCGAAGAAGGCGCCGTGCGCGAAGGAGGCGACGACCCGCCCCGCGAGCATCACGCCGAAGACCGGAGCCACGGCCGAGATCACGTTGCCGGCGATGAACAGGCCCATGAGCAGCATGAGCATCCGCTTGCGCGGCACCCTGGTGCCGAGCAGCGTCATGATCGGGGCGCCGATCACGACACCGAGTGCGTAGCCCGTCACCAGGAGCCCCGCGGTCGGCACCGAGACCCCGAAGCCGTCGGCGACCTCGGGCAGGAGGCCCATGATCACGAATTCGGTCGTGCCGATGCCGAAAGCCCCGATGGCAAGGGCCAGGAGCGCCAAAGGCATGAGGAGGAACCCTTCGAAAGCTGGATATCTGCGAGCCCCGGAAATGTGCGGAAGCTGCTTACGTGCACAGACAATACTTGCGCACGCGCTATAAATGCAAGCGCGGGCAAGCGGTGCACGACGAAGGGGCGGGACCAGGGATCTCCCCCCGTCCCGCCCCTTCCACGGCCCGGCCCCGCGGCCTCAGCCCGCTACGGTGTCCCCGCCCTCCCGGCTCTCCCCACGCCGGTCCGGCCACACCCGGATGTGATCGGGCTCCAGCTCCAGCATCGCCCGGTCCCGCAGACCCAGCGCCGACGTGTAGTCCGGCGGCAACTGAAGCCGCCCCGCCCGGTCGAGCGTCACGTACTCGTGCGCGGACACCGACTCCTGCCCGTCCGCGCCGATCTCCGTGTGCCGCAGCACCTCCGTCGACGTCCGCCCGTCGCGGATCGCGACCGTACGGTTCACCTCGTTCGCGACCTCCGCGTCGTGCGTGACGATCATGACCGTCATGCCCAGCTCCTCGTTCGCCCGCCGGAACGCGGCGAAGACCTGCGCACCCGTCGCCGAGTCCAGCTCCCCGGTCGGCTCGTCGGCGAGGAGCAGCGAGGGCTCGTTCGCCAGCGCCACCGCGATCGCCACCCGCTGCTGCTGCCCCCCGGACAACTGCCCGGGCAGCCGGTCGGCGCAGTCCCCCGCCTCCAGCATCCGCAACAGCTCCTCGGCGCGCCGCGCCCGCTTCCCCCGCGTCGCTGCCCCCCTGCCGCCCCCGCGCAGCTGCATCGGCAACGCCACGTTCTGCGCCGCCGTCAGGAACGGCAACAAGTTCCTGGCCGTCTGCTGCCACACGAAACCCACCACCTCACGCCGATAGCGCAAGCGGTCCTTGCGGCCCATCTGGAGCAGCGGGAAACCCCCCACCGTCGCCGAGCCCGCCGTCGGCCGGTCCAGGCCGGCGAGAATGTTCATGAGCGTCGACTTCCCGCTCCCCGACGCCCCCACGAGCGCCATCAACTCACCCTCGTGCACCAGGAGATCAAGCCCCTGGAGCGCCTGCACCTCGACCCCGTCGGCACTGAAGACCCGCACCAGGCGGTCACAGGCCACCAGCGCGTCGTGCCCGTAGGCGCGCGTATCGCGCCGCTCGGCGGCCCGCCGCTCCAGCTCGCTCAGACTCGGGACCGCTCCGGCCCCGGCCCCGGTGGGCTCGCCCATCATGCGTCTCCTGCCCTGAGTTCCGTGATCATTCTCGTACGCCGCAGCCACCAGGCCTGCCCCAGCGAGACCAGCGCCGCGAGCACAGCGATCCCCGCGGCGGGGAGCAACAGCACCCCCGCACCCGCGTGCAGCGAGGCCACCACCCCCTCAGGGCCCCGCCCGTCGGCGCTCGCGAACGCGAGCCGCTCCAGGTCGAGCACCGGAGCGAGCAGACGGATCGCCCCCCAGCCCACCAGCACCCCGCCCCCCGCGGCGAGCAGCGTCTGCGGCAGGGCGTCGAGCAACGTCAGCGTCCGCGTCCCGCGCCGCGACAGGCCCAGCACCCGCAACCGCACCAGCAACGCCGTCCGCTCCGCAGCCCCCGCCTGCGCGTGGAGCAACAACGCGAGCAGCGCGTACCCGGCCGCCGCACCCACCGCCGCCGCGAACAACCGCGTGACACCCTCCTGCAACGGCGAGTCCGCGTAAGCGGCCCGCGCCTCCGCGCGCAGCCGCAACCGGGGCTGCGGCCGCGCCCCGTCCACGATCTTCCGCAACGCCTTCGCGTCCGGCTCGCCCGCCACCAGAAGATCCGTCGTGGGCCGCCGGGCGAGCGCCGCCCGGTCCAGGAGCAGGAAGTCCGTGCCGCCGAGCGCGGGCGGCCCGTCGGCGACCCGCGTCACCCGTACCCGCACGTGACCGGCGAGCGAGGAGATCTCGCGCGGCTTCGTACCGAAGACCTTCGCGACCCGCGCCGAGGCGACGGCGTCCACGACACCGCCCCGCTCCGCGCGCGGCGGCACCGGCGCGCCACCGAGCCCCTGGGCCCGCAGGAAACTCCCGTACGACGCCGGATCGACCGCCATCAGCGCGAGCGGCCGCGTGCTCTGCGCCCCCGTCTCCACGGGCAGCGCCACCGTCTCGTCGATCAGCACGGGCGCCACCTCCTTCACACCCGCGACCTTCCGCGCCCCCTCATCCACACCGCGCGGCAACGCGGCCAGCGCCCCCGTCGCCGAGACCCGCGCGTCCGCCCCCGCCGTCGCGAGTGCCGCACGGTCCCGCGCCCCCGCGACATCCGAGAGCACCGCCCCGCCGACCCCCGCCGTCGTCACCGCGATCAGCAGCACGAACAACGGCAGCGTCCCGGCCGGCGCCGCCCGCCCCGCCCGCGCGAAGAACAGGAAACCCGTCAGCCCCCGCGCCCGCCCCGCGACCCGCGCCGCCCACCGCAACGGCAGCGGATAACACCGCACGAGCACGAGCGCGGCGACCAGCGCCAGCAGCACGGGCACCGCCCCCGCCCCACCACCGCCACGCCGCGCGGCGAACAGCACGAGCACCGCCACCGCCAGGACCGTCAGCTCAGCGACCGTACGCCCCCGCCCCGGCCGCGCCGCGGCGAGATCCTCGCGCTCCTGGTGCACGCCCGCCTTCCGGTGCGAGGCCAGCGCCCGCAACGGCAGCGCGACACAGCCGAGCACCGCCACCGCGCCCGCCGCCAGCACCGAGGGCCACAGCCCGGCCCCGGGCTCCAGCGCCCACGCCCCCAGCAGCCCGAGCCCCGCGGCGGGCACAGCGAGCGACGCCGACTCCGCGAGCAACCGCCCGCCGAGCCCGGCGAGCGACGCCCCCCGCGCCCGCAGCAGCGCGAACTCCGCGCGCCGCCGCCCCGCCGAGAGCCCCGCCGCCATCGCCACCGTCACCGCCGCGACCGCACCCGCGCCCACCGCCGCGACCGTCACCACGGGCGACAGCGCCCGCGACAGCCCGCGATGCGCCGCGATCACCGCGTCGAGATCCGTCGAGACGACCGCGTGAGCCTCCACCGCCTCCTTCACGCGCAGCAGATCCGGCCCGCCCTTCAGCGAACCGAGCGCCGCCGTGTAACGCGGCAGCACCCCCGCCGTCAGCCCGTCCGTCCGCGGCGCGAGCCGCCAGTAGGCCTCCGGCTGCCCCAGCGTGCCCAGCAGCGCGGGCCCCGCGGCGGGCGGCAGCAACAACCCCGCGCGCCAGTACTTCTGCGGCGGCCGCCCCGACGTCGCCGTCATCGTCGGCGTACGCAACTGGCTCTCCGCCGACCACCAGGCGCCCTCCGGATCACGCGGCTCCACGATCCCCACGACCACGAAGACGAGATCGGCGCCCTGGACGTGCAGCAGCCGCCCCGTCTTGAGCCCCAGCGCCTTCGCGGTCGCCCCGCTCACCGCCACCTCGACCCGCTCCGTGTCCTCCGACACCGTCCCCTTCGCCCGCGGCCACCGCCCCGACGTCAGCCGCGCGTGCTCCGTCAGGCCCGCCTGCGCCGCCGCGGTGAACCGCGGCAGCACCGCGTCGGGACTCGGCAGGTCCTTGTCCGTCGCCTGGAGGTCCTTGCTCGTCCGCACCCCGTACGAGGACTGGCCCGCATCCACCCGCACCGGCGCGGGCACCGTCCTCAGCAAGGCCCGGTAGCCCTCCGCCACACTCCCCGACGTCAGCGTCCTCGCCCGTTCCCCCGGCGCCAGATCCGGCCGGATCAGCCCGACGTCCACCGTCGTGCGGGACGCGGCGGTCTCCGCCACCGCGCGGCGCACCCCCCGGTCCTCGTTCGCCTGCACCGCGCGCGGGAAATACGCCGCGAGGAACGCCGTCAACAGCACGAGGGCCGCGAACGCGCACGAGGCCCCGCGCGCCGTACGCAACCGGGTCCGCGTCCACGGCGCGGGCACCCCACGGACCCGCCGGAGCCCCTCGACAACGGATGTCACGTCAGTCCTCCAGCCGGCGGAGCGCATCCGCGATCCGGGTACGGCGCGTCGACAACAGCGCGACCGCGAGCAGGGGCAGTGCGGCGATCCCCGCGAGCAGCGGCAGCGCCCGCCCCCACGGCAGGTCCACGAGCACCCCGGGCACCGGCCGCGCCGCGCGCGCGGTCAGCACCGTCAACGGCACCAGCCACCTGCTCAGCACGACCCCCAGCACGACACCCGCACCCAGCCCCACCCCCACGAGCAGCACCTGCTCCCAGAAGGCCAGCCGGGCCAGCCTCCGCCCCGGGAGCCCGAGCGCGCGCAACACCGCGTGCTCCGAGCGCCGCTCCCGCAGCGAGCCCATCGCCCCCGCCGTGAACCCGACAGCGGCGATCGCCGCGGCCGCCAGCGCGGCGGCGAACAACGCCGTACGGGGCGCCGCGCCCAGCGGGTCACCGACCAGGGTCTCCCGCACCTCGTCCCGTACGAGGACATCGGCGGGGTCACTGCCGGGACGGTCCCGCAACCGCGCGGCCACCGCCGCCGCGCGCCCCCGCGCCGTACTGAGCCACCACTCCGTCGGCGGGAGCGGCGTCGCTCCCGCCCCCGCGAGCACCGCGTTCAGCGTCGGCAGATCCACGAGCAGGGCGACGTCGGCTTCGTCCCCGCCCGAACCCTCCTCCTGCGCCTCCGCGCCGGAGGAGGAATCCGCCCCGGAAGCCGCGGCGGCGTCCGCGGCCCCTGCCGTCGTGGCCGCCTCGTCCCCGGTCGTCGGCACGTGCGCGACCGTGCCGACGACCCGGACCCGCACCTCGGTACCGTTCACGGGCACCGTCAGCGTCTGACCCCGCTTCGCGTGCGCCGCCGTCAAGAACGCCTCCGAAGCGAGCGCGGGCACCGCGGCGGGAGCCTTGCCGGTGCCCGCCCACACCTCCAGATCGACGCCCGTCCCCGCGGCCGACGCCCACGAGGACCCACCCGGCGCGGCGAGGTGCGCCGTCACCGACAGCGGCCTGTCCGCGGCCGCCTCGGGACGCAACGGCACCGCACGCCCGGGCGTCAGCTCCACCACCGGCGTACTCGTGCCCTGCCACCGCAAGCCATCGGGCACCGCAACGGTCCGTCCCGCACCGGCGCCCGTACCCGTCAGCGCCCCGACCCGCTCGACGCTCAGCCGCACCCGCGCGTCGAGACCGGGCGGCAGCTCCCCTGACACCCGCAAGCCGCTCAGCCACAGCCTGCCGCGCGGCACGTCCCGTCCCTCGGGCACCAGGTCCACCGACTGCGTACGCACCGCGCCACCACCACCGAGCCGCCCCGCCGACAGCACGTACGGCTGCCCCTGCGCATCCCTGACCGTCACCGTGAGCGCCGGAGCGAAGCCCTTGGGCGCCTTGCCCGTACGGCTGTCCTCCCACCGCACCCGCAGCGCGAGCCGCCGCGTCCCCGCGGGCAGCGCCAGCCCCGCCCGCGCCTCGTCCCCGGCGACGCGCAGGCCCTTCACCGCGCCCTCGCCCGGCGCGATGTCCGCACGGAACAGCAAGTTGTCCGGCGCGTGCGCGGTGTCCAGCGCCAGCACCGTCGCCCCACCCCCCTGCGGCAGATCCACCGACGCCCGGTTCGCCGGCGCGACCGCCCGCACCCCCGGCACAGCCCCGTACGTCCCCGCGTCACCCGCGAGCCCCGACGTCGGATCGACGACCCGCACCCCGGTACCCGCCCGGAAATCCGCCTGATCGTCCTGCGCCCCGCTCCACGAAGCGCTCTGCGCGACCGTCAGGAGCGTCATCGCGACCGCGAGGACCAGCAACAGCACAGGGCCCGCGCCCCGCTGCGGACGACGGCTGAACTGCCAGGCCACGAGCGCACCCGGCAGCCCCCTGCCCCGCGCGGCGAGACGCTCGGCGAGCCGCGCGGCGAGCGGCACCACCCGCAGCACGAGCACCGTGCCCGCGAGCAGCGCGAGCGCCGGAGCCACCACGAGCAACCAGTCCGGTCCCGCCCCGCCGCCTTCCCGCGGCCCCTGCCTCGTGAGCTGCCACAACGCGAGCCCCGCCGCGACGAGCAGGCCCAGATCCGCGCCCGCGCGCAAGAACCCCGGCAACGCCCCCGCCCGGCCCCGCCCCGCCCCGCTCCCTGCCGCGAGCGCGCCCGTCAGGACCAGCCCGCACACCACGGCGAAACCCACCGACACCAGCCACACCAGCGGCGTCGCCCCGTACGCGAGCCGCAGCCCGCTGTCCGCGAGCGAGGACCGCTCCACGAGCAACCGCGCCAAAGGCCCCGCGAGCAACGGCGCCACCACGAGCCCCGGCACGGCGACCGCCAGCGCCTCCGCGCCCGCGAGCCCCACCACCCGCGCCCGCGAAGCCCCCCGGTGCCGCAACAGCCCCGTGTGCCCCGCCCGCTCCGTCGACAGCAACTGCGCGACCAGGACCAGCGCGCACAGCGCCAGCAGCACGAGCTGGACAGCGACGATCAGCAGCGTCGAACGGTAGACCCCGAGCGTCGTCGCGAAACGGTCGAGCAGCGCCGGTACCCCGTCGCGCACCTGCGCGTTCCCGCCGAGCGCCGCCGCACCGCGCAGCCGCTCGGCTCCCGCGACCGAAGCCCGCCGCAGAGCGCCGGCGTCCCCGGTCCGCACCCCCCGCGTGTCCGCGACGGCCACCCAGGACGACGTCCCCGCGGCGAGCCGCCCCGAGGCCACCGCCCGCGCACTCACCGCGAGCGGCCCGTACGTCGTGAACGAGACGGTGCGCGCCCCGCGCCCGCGCAGCGGATCGGCCTGCCAGTACGGGTCCGTGGTGTCCGCCGGGCGGTACACGCCCGTCACCCGCACCGCGAGCCTCTTCCCCCCGGCCCTGTCGGTCACATCGAACACGGAGCCGGGCTTGAGGTCCCACTGCCGCGCGACGCGCTGCGGCAACGCCACAGGGAGTGGCCCCGACGCCGCGGCACCGTGCGGCAGCGTCCCCGCCACCACCCGCACCCGCGAGGCGTCGAGCGCGGCGAACTGCGTCAGGTCCGGCTTGCCGCCCGGCGCAGGGCGCCCACCGAGCCCGGCGGGCAGCGCGTACGTACCCGACTGCGTGAAGGCCCGCACCGTCACGGGGAGCCCGTCGAAACTCGCTGCCGCCTCACGGCGCACCACCCGGTCCGCGGCCTTCTCCTGACCGGCGGGTACCTCGGCGCTCACCACGAGCGCCGCTCCCGCACCCCCCTGATCGCCGAGCGCGTGCCGCAGCGCCCCGTCACCGACCGACTGGGCGAAGAGCGCGAGCGTCGCGAGGAGCGTCGTCGCGAGCAGGACCACGACGAGCGAGGCGCCCATGAGGACCCGGTGCGCGCGCAGGCGCAGCAGAACGAAGAGCGTCAACCTTTTCCCGCCCCCGGGGTGCAAAGAGAAAAATGGCCACCGAACGGGGACCGCGACCCGCAAACTATCCGGTCACGTCACCCCCGATGAAGAGCCTCAGGGTAAAGCTTCACGCTATTGTGACCGCCGCGCTCTTCCCCTCGCCGCCGCCCCGCATACCGCCCCACCCCCGAAAAGCCCGCTGCTACCATCGCCCCGCCCGGCGTGCGACACCGCCGCCCGCACCTCACCAGCGCCCGCACACCATCGCCACGCGCGCACCACCGCCGCAGGGGGACACCATGCCGGAGAACGACACCACCACCCCCACCACGCCGATGGTCCGCGTCGAGAACCTCCACCGCTCCTACGGCAGCGGCGAGAACGCCGTCCACGCCCTGCGCGGCGTCAGCTTCGACCTCCCGCGCGGCGAACTCATCGCTCTGCGCGGCCGCTCGGGCTCCGGCAAGACGACCCTCCTCAACCTCGTCGGCGGGCTCGACACCCCCGGCTCGGGCCGCATCGTCGTCGATGACACCGACCTCTCCGCCCTCGACGAGAACGGCCTGCTCGCGCTGCGCCGCGAACGCGTCGGCTTCGTCTTCCAGACCTTCGGCCTCGTCCCGATCCTCTCCGCCGCCGAGAACATCGAGGTCCCCCTGCGCCTGCGCAAGGTCTCCCGCGCCGCGCGCGAGGAACGCGTCTCGATGCTCCTCTCCCTGGTCGGCCTCGGCGACCACGCCAACCAGCGCCCCGGCGAACTCTCCGGCGGCCAGCGCCAGCGCGTCTCCATCGCCCGCGCCCTCGCCAACCGCCCCGCCCTCCTCATCGCCGACGAACCCACCGGACAACTCGACGCCGACACCGGCCTCGCCGTCATGGAACTCCTGCGCGCCGTCGTCCGCAGCGAACACGTCACCGCCCTCGTCGCGACCCACGACACCCAGCTCCTCGCCCTCGCCGACCGCGTCCTCCACCTCGCCGACGGCCTCACCAGCTGGCAGGACGACACCGTCCCCGCCGCCTGACCCCACCCCGGGCGCACGCCGAAGCGGCCGGCCCCGAAGGACCGGCCGCCTCACTCACTCACCACTTCTCGGCCACACGGCTCCTACGGGAACGACGTGACCGTCGACGGCACCGTCGATGTCCCGCTCGTCGCCCCGCCCGTGTTGTTGATGACGTGGTTGTACTGGCCCATCCCGCCGAGCGAGACCACCAGCAGGTCGTGGAACTTCACGCCCGGCTTCACCGGGGCCTGGAAGCCGTGATCCTGCTTGATGCCCGGATCGGCGGTGTAGTTGCAGTAGCTGCCGAGTCCCCAGCCCTCGTGCGTCGTCACCGAGTCCGCGACCTTGTACGCCGCGTACCCCTGGATCGAACCGTTCTGGATCGCGGCCTGGTTCGGCGCGTCGTACGCCTTCTCGTTCTGGAAGAAGATCGTCCGCCCGCGCTCACCGTTCCACTGCACGTCGTACTTGTTGAAGTGCTCGACGAACAGACCCGTCGCGAGGACGTCGTCGCCGTTGACGGTCAGGCCGTAGTCGGCGCGGTTGGTCTCCCAGCCCACGCCGGCCCCGTGGTCGGCACGCCAGATCCACGTGTGGTCGATGATCGTGTCGTCACTGTTGACCACGAACGCCGTCGTGACCTTGCCGGGACCCGCGCCACCGACCCGCGCGAAGACGTCCTGGACCGAGGTCGGGTTCGCCGCGTGGTCCACGTGCGAGCCCGCCGTGCCGACCTCCAGGAGCGAGGGCGAGTTGACCGCGCCCGCGTCGAGCAGCAGGCCAGCGAGCTTGACCCCGTCCACGTCGGCGACCTTCAGCGCCGTGACCCCGTTGTCGGGGATCAGCGTCGCGTAGCCGAGACCGAGGACCACGGTGTTCGCCCGGTTGACGTTCACCGTCTTGTCCAGGTGGTAGATGCCCGGCGTGAACAGCAGGTTGAGCCCCTGGTCGAGCGCCTGGTTCAGGGTGTCCGCCGACACGCCCGGCTTCGCCACGTAGAACTGGCTCAGCGGCACCGACTGCCCCTGCGGCGTGCCGTTCCAGGACACCCCGCGCGCGTTCTCCCGCTTCGCCGGGACGAACACCTTGTAGTCGTTCCCGTCGAGGTAGAGGAACGGCTTCTCGCGCGAGACCGGAGTGTTGTTCAGCGTCGTGTACGGCGGGTCGGGGAAGGACTGCGCAGGCGCGCCCTCCACCCCGGAGAACACCATGTTCCACACGGCGTTGGTCCAGCCGCCGACCGTGCTGTCCCGCGTGTACCACTGCTGCTGCGAGTACGGGCCGACCGCGCCGTCGATCTTGCTGTCCGCGATGTACCCGCCGCTCGCCCAGCCGTAGCCGGCCGGCGCCAGATTCAGCCCGCCCTTGATGTGCATCCGGCGGAACGGAGCGGCCTGCGCGACGGCCCAGCGGTCGTCCCCGCTCACCGGCGTGAGCGCCAGGTTCTCCGCCGAGCGCCAGAAGTTCTGCGTCGCGTTGCCGTTGAACCAGCCCGCGTCGACCGTCACGTCACCGTTGAAGCTCGTGTCGTCCGGCTTGAGGCCGAGCCCCGAGATCGACGTGTAGAACCCGAGCTGCACGTTCAGGTTGTTGTACGTGCCCGGCTTGAACAGCAACTGGTAGCGCCCGTCGCCGAACTGCGCCGACTCCTGCTGCTGGAAGATCGAGTCCACCTGCCCCTGGATGTTCGGGGTCGAGGGGTCGAAGACCTTCACGTTCGGGCCGAGGTCACCGCCCCCGGTGATCGGGCCACCCGGGTTCGAACCGCCCCCCGTCGTGCCGTACACCTGGAACTCCCACAGCGAGTAGCCGTACTGCGTGGCCCGCTCGGTCCCGTAGACCCGCACGTAGCGCGCGTCACCGCTGATGTCCAGCGTCTCGGTGCCGCCGTTGCCGCTCGTCGTCGAGTACTTCGATGTCCAGTTCTGGTTGTCGGAGGAGAACTCCACGCGGTACGCCTTCGCGTACGCCGTCTCCCAGCGCAGCACGACCTGGCTCACCGAGGCCGTCTCGCCGAGGTCCACGGTGATCCATTGCGGATCGGATGCCGCGCTCGACCAGCGCGTGCCGTTGTCACCGTCCACGGCGTCGGTCGCCGGGGTGCCGTAGTTCTCCTCGCTGGAGGCGGTGACGTTCTTGTTCTGCGAGAGCAGCACGGGCGCCGCGTGCGCCGCCGTCGCCGGCACGAGGGCCAGCAGGGCGGCCGCGAGGGCCAGTACGACGACTCCCACGAGGGTTCTTCGAGGTGGTCGGGCGCCGCGAACGGCTCCCGGACTCAGGGACACAGCCATGTCGGTCTCCTGGGCATGAGTCACCGCGGGCACACGGGTGCCGACGCGGTGGTGCACAAACAGTGCGGGTGGGAAGTGAGCGCGAAGTTCGGCGCTCTTCGGAGATCGTTCTCCCACCCCCTGGATAGCGTCAAGAGTTGTGCACAAGGTCCCTTCACTTGGGCGTTACAGCACCTGCACCGACCGGTCGAAAAAGCCTGGATAACACTTTCTCCGCGCGGACTTGGGGAGATTTTCCAGCCAGAGACACCTTCAGGAGGTGGCGAAAAACGTTCGCTCGCCGACTGCTTGTGACCAAGAAGTGAAGGAACGTACCGCGAACGCGCAAGGCGGGTGCGGTCAGCCGTCCTCCGGCCCACCACACCCGCCCACGCACCGGACGGCAGCGGGGAGACCCGCCCGGCGCCGCGCCACCGCCTCAGCGGCGCGGTTCACGCACCGGTACGCGGCCACCGGGCCCCGTACCGCGACAAGAGGCCCTCAGTCCCCGTACACCCCGAACTCGTGCAGCGAGTACCCGTACCCCGTCCCGCGCTCCGTTCCGTTCACCCGCACGTAGCGGGCCGTCGCGCTCACGTCGAAGTCGTCGATCCCGCCGTTGCCCGCGGTCTCCTCGTGCACGGTCCGCCAGTCGCTCCCGTCGTCCGAGACCTGGATCGTGTACGCCTTCGCGTACGCCGACTCCCAGTCCAGCTGCACGTGCCGGAACGCCGTCGGCGCGCCCAGGTCGACCTGGAGCCACTGCGGGTCGCTCCAGTCGCTCGCCCAGCGGCTGGCCGCGTCACCGTCGACCGCCTTGTCGGGCCCGCACGGGCAGCCGCCCGTCGGGTCCGACTGGAACGAAGAGGCCGTCGCCGCCTTGCCGAGCGCGAGATTCGTCCCGCCCACCGGCGGCGCCACGACCTTGAGCGACGTCGTGCCGACGCCCACGTTCCCCTTGCCGTCCTTGACCTTCACGTACAGCTTCCACACGCCCGTGCGGTCCGGCGCGGTCACCTTCAGCTTCCCGCCGCCGAGATCCTCCGCGTCGACGGTCGTGAGCGCGGAGGCGTCGTCGATGTACTTCGACCCCACCTGTACCTCGTAGCTCAGCGCGTCACCGTCCGGGTCGCTCGCCGGCACCGACACGGTCAGCGGCTTGCCCGCGGCGACCGCCGAGGTCCCGCCCTCGACCTGGAGCGCGTCCACCTTCGGCGGCTTGTTGTCGTCCGCCGTCGACTTCCCGTACGCCTCCTTCACCGCGTAGTACGAGGGCCGCTTGTCCCCGGCGGGCAACAGGTTGAACCAGATCCCGCCGAAGTCGTACTCCGTCCCGTAGTGGAACATCGTCGCCCCGAGCGCGACCCCCTCGTGGTCCGTGATGCACTGCCAGGCCCGCGTGTAGCCCGCGGCCTTCGCCGCGTCGTCCGGCTCGTCGGGCACCCCGTTCGCGTCGTCCGGCACCTCCCACTCACCGGCGGGACCGGTCTCGGTGATGATGTACGGCTTGTCGTAACCGCCCTGTTCCCAGGTGTCCTTGACCCCGCAGACGTCCTGGTAGGCGTTGACCGCGTACAGGTCGAGCGCCGGGGTGTTCTTCTTGTAGTACGGCCAGGCACCCGTCCACGCGTCCGTCGACGTGACGGGGTGGTTCGGGTCGACGGCCTTGATCTTCACGGCCAGCTCGTTGACGAACGACGTGTACGCGTCCCGCTGCGCCTCCAGTGCGTCACCGCTGTAGCAGTTCTGGAGCCCGAGCACCGACTCGTTGCCGACGTCCCACATCAGCACGCCGGGGTTGTCCTTGTAGGTGTCCACCCACTTCGGGAACTCGGCCAGCATGTCGTTCTTGTACGTCGTATCGGTCAGGTAGTCGACGCAGCCGCCGCTGCCGGGGCCACCGCCCGGCTGGAGCCAGAAACCGGCCACGACCCGGATGCCGTTCGCCGCCGCCGCGTCGAAGAGCGGCTTGCTGCTGGCGTCCGTGCCCCAGGTCCTGATGGTGTTGACCCCCATCGAGGCCACGTCGGGCAGGTACTGCGGGGCATCGGTGGGCGAGGGGCCCCAGGTGAGGCCCTTGACGGTGTACGGCTGCCCGTTGACGGTCAGCTGCCAGTTCCCCTGGGAACCGGTGACCTTGACGACGTCACCGGCCGCGTGGGCGGCGGGGGCGGGCAGGGCGAAAGCCGCGCCGGCGAGGGCGGCGGCCACCGCGAGCGGAGCGCGGGTGCGGGTGATTCTGCGCATGGGAGAGGAGGCTCCTTCCGGAGTCCGTGGGTGGGGGAGTGGGGGGAAGTGAAGGGAGGAAAGGGGAAGGGGGAGACGGGACTTGCTGGTGCCTACCGGCCGAGGACGGCGCGTGACGCACCGGTTCGGCGGTTCGGTGCCGGGGTGGCCCCCCCCGTGAACGTGCGCCACCCCGGCGCCGCGCTACCGGATTCAGCTCGGCAACTCGTAGTTCTCGTCGAGCGCCGCGCCTTCCTCCGGATGCGTCTCGTCGTAGCCCCGCGGGTCGCACTGGAGGCCACCGACGATGCAGTGGTCGACCATCGCGGCGAGCGTCGCGTCGTCCCACGCGTTGAAGAAGTCGTAGTGGAACGTGTGCGCCGCGCCGCTGGCGAGCCGCAGATCGGACGTGTCACCGTTGACCGGCCACGCCATCTTGAACTCGATCATCGGCAGCGCCACCGGGTGGTCGGCCGGGCACACGTTGTCGTTCGTGCCCGTCTTCACCACCGGATAGGCCATGTGGCTCGTGTGGTCGGGCGTGTCCAGGTACTTCCCGTCCCAGCAACTGGGGGCCTGGAAGCGGATGTTGAGCTGGACATCCTGACCGGTGGGGCACGAGGCGGGGAACTCGGTGTTGAAGTAGCTCTCCCCGCACTCCCAGCCCTCGACGAAGCCCTTGTGGTTGCGGAATTCCTCCGCGCTCTGCATCGGGCTGCCGACCAGGAAGCGCAGGCCCTTCGGGAAGGGCCGCACGCTGGTGTAGTCGGTGACGCCCGACTTGTAGTAGATGGTCTGGACGTCCACCGGGAGGATCTTCGTGTCGCCCTTGTAGAGCGAGGGCATCCAGTACCCGGACTTGTCGCCCGGGGCCACGCAGGTGGTGCCCTCCGCGGCGTCCATCGACGAGGTCGTGGAGTTGCCGTCCGTGGAGACGTTCCCCATGAACGTGTGGTCGTGCGAGGCGCCCGGCTGACCGGGGAAGACGATCGGGTCGTCCGGCGCGGTGTGCGTCACCGAGCAGTGCGCCTGGAACTCGTGGAAGTAGCGGTGCGGGGGGTTGGCCTGTGAGGGCTCGGCGCTGACCGGCGGGTCGGCGGGGATGTAGCCGTCGCCGTCGGGGTCGTCACCGAAGGCCCGGGGAGCGGCCTGCGCGTGATTCATCCCGGCGTGCGACGAGGTGGAGGCGGCGGCCTGCGAGCTGGGGGCCGAAGCGGAGGACTGGTCACCGGCGTACGCCTGCGGAAGCACCAGCCCCACCGTCGCGGCGAGCAGTCCCGCCGTGACCATGAGTCCCGACCCGTAGGCCGATCTGCGGAAACGCGATCTCCTCGACATGCGGAGACCTCCTGTTGTCCGTGGGGGTGTGGAGGAGGAGCGCCCTCACCCGCCCCCGTCCCGCCCCGTCGTCAGGGGCCGGGCGGAACGGGGTGACGGATGTGAGAGAGCGCTCTCCCAACGGGAGTGTTCCGCTGTCGTCGAAGGCATGTCAAGAGAAGATGAACGTCATGTTTCCGTGATGCCATCGTCGCTCCAGCCGTCCGCCCACGAGGAGTTGACGGCATTCCGGGCCTCGCCGAGCCGGCTGAGCAGCGTTTTGGCGTGGGTTCGGGCGAAGGGAGGGGAGAGCGCTCTCCCAGGGGTTACGCTGCTTCCCATGAGCAGAGAGCCGCAGACCCGCGGCCGGGCCGCGACCCTGGAGGACGTCGCCCGCGTCGCCGGGGTGTCCCGGGCCACCGTCTCGCGCGTCGTCAACGGCGTGCGCAATGTCGACCCCGGCATCCAGAGCGCGGTCCGCGAGGCGATCACCGCCACGGGCTACACGCCCAACCGCGCCGCCCGCTCCCTCGTCACCCGCAAGGCGGGAACCGTCGCCCTCGTCGTCTCCGGCGCGGGCGTCGAGGGCGAGGACACGGACCCGGGATTCGCCGCCCGCGTCTTCGCCGACCCCTTCTTCGGCCGCGCGGTGAGCGGCATCATCGGCTACCTGCGGCCGCACTCGCTCCACCCCGTCCTCCTCTTCGCCGAGACCGAGGCGGCCCGCGCCGAGGCGATCGCGTACCTGCGCCAGGGCAGCGCCGACGGCGCCCTCGTCGTCACCACGCACCCCGCCGACCCGCTCCCCGCCCGCATCGCCGACACCGGCGTCCCCGCGGTCCTCTTCGCCCGCCCCGCGCTGCCCGTCCCGCTCAGCTACGTCGACCTCGCCCACCGTGACGGCGCGGCACTCGCCGCCGCCCACCTCCTGGCACGCGGACGGCGCGCCATCGCGACCATCACCGGGCCCCTCGACGTCCTCGCGGGGCAGGAGCGCTTCACCGGATTCCGCGAGGCGATGGCCCGCCAGGGACGCGCCTGGGTCCCGTACGCCGAGGGCGGCTTCACCTTCGCCAGCGGTGAGACCGCGATGCGCCGCCTCCTGGACGAACACCCCGATCTCGACGGTGTCTTCGCCGCCAACGACCTCATGGCGCAGGGCGCCTGCCAGGTCCTGCGCGAACGCGGCAGACGCGTCCCCGCCGACGTCTCCGTCGTCGGCTTCGACGACAGCACCGCCGCCGTCACCGCCAACCCGCCCCTCACCACGATCCGCCAGCCCGTCGAGGAGATGGCCGCGGAGATGGCGCGCCTCCTGCACACCCAGATCGAGACCGGCGCCACGGAGCCCGTCGCGGTGGTCTTCGACCCGGAACTCGTGATCCGCGCCTCGTCCTGACCGCGGGCCCGCCGGCCTCCCCGCAGAGGCCGTACGGACCGCGCCACCGGCCCGCCCCGGCGCCCGGCCCCTGCCGCGCGCCCCTGCCGTCGTTTCGCCGTCGTTTCGCCCCCGGACCTGTCATGCACCGGGTAGGTTTTTTCTTGACTTGGACAAAGTCCATCGTAGGATCGGCTCCGGTACGAGCCGGAGGCGACACGGAGGCCCAGGACAGGACACCCACCACACCTCTGCCCCCGCGCGCACTCCCGCACGTACCCAAGGAACCGCACAGGTCCGGAAGGATGTCCATGACCGAGAACCACGACGCCATCGTCACCGACCCGAAGACAGAGGAGTCCGGCGGCTGCCCCGTTGCGCACACCGCCCGCGCACCCCATCCGACCCAGGGCGGCGGCAACCGGCAGTGGTGGCCGGAACGGCTCAACCTGAAGATCCTGGCGAAGAACCCCCCGGTCGCCAACCCGCTCGGCGAGGACTTCGACTACGCCGCCGCGTTCCAGTCCCTCGACCTCCCCGCCGTCAAGCGCGACATAGAAGAGGTCCTCACCACCTCGCAGGACTGGTGGCCCGCCGACTTCGGCCACTACGGCCCCCTCATCATCCGCATGGCCTGGCACAGCGCCGGTACGTACCGCATCAGCGACGGCCGCGGCGGCGCGGGCGCCGGCCAGCAGCGCTTCGCCCCCCTCAACAGCTGGCCCGACAACGCCAACCTCGACAAGGCCCGCCGCCTGCTGTGGCCCGTCAAGAAGAAGTACGGTCAAAGCCTCTCCTGGGCCGACCTCCTCATCCTCGCGGGGAACGTCGCCCTCGAATCGATGGGCTTCGAGACCTTCGGCTACGCCGGCGGCCGCGAAGACGTCTGGGAGCCCGAGGACGACGTCTACTGGGGCCCCGAGACCACGTGGCTCGGCGACGAGCGCTACACCGGCGACCGCCGGCTCGAAGAGCCCCTCGGCGCCGTCCAGATGGGCCTCATCTATGTCAACCCCGAAGGCCCCAACGGCAACCCGGACCCGCTCGCGGCGGCCCGCGACATCCGCGAGACCTTCCGCCGCATGGCGATGAACGACGAGGAGACCGTCGCACTCATCGCGGGCGGCCACACCTTCGGCAAGACCCACGGCGCGGGCGACGCCGACCTCGTCGGCGACGACCCCGAAGCCGCCCCGCTGGAGCAGCAGGGCCTCGGCTGGCGCAGCACCTTCCGCAGCGGCAAGGGCGCCGACGCCATCACCTCCGGCCTCGAAGTCACCTGGACCAGCACCCCCACCCAGTGGGGCAACGGCTTCTTCGACAATCTCTTCGGCTACGAGTGGGAACTGACGAAGAGCCCCGCGGGCGCCCACCAGTGGAAGCCGAAGAACGGAGCGGGCGAAGGCACCGTGCCCGACGCCCACGACCCGGCGAAGAAGATCGCGCCGAACATGCTCACCACCGACCTCGCCCTGCGCTTCGACCCGGTCTACGAGCCGATCGCCCGCCGCTTCCACGAGGACCCGGCCGCGTTCGCCGACGCCTTCGCCCGCGCCTGGTACAAGCTCACCCACCGCGACATGGGCCCCAAGTCCCTCTACCTCGGCCCCGAGGTGCCCGCCGAGACCCTCCTGTGGCAGGACCCGCTGCCCACCGCAGAGGGCACCCCGCTCACCGCGGCCGACATCGCGACCCTCAAGGAGAAGGTCCTCGCCTCCGGGCTCTCCGTCTCCGACCTCGTCTTCACCGCCTGGGCCTCCGCGTCGAGCTTCCGCGGCAGCGACAAGCGCGGCGGCGCCAACGGCGCCCGCATCCGCCTCGCCCCGCAGCGCGAGTGGGAGGCCAACGACCCCGAGCGCCTCGCGACCGTCCTGACAGGACTGGAGGCGATCCAGCGCGACTTCGCCGCGACCGGCGGCCACGTCTCGCTCGCCGACCTCATCGTCCTGGCCGGTACTGCGGCGGTCGAGAAGGCCGCGGCCGACGGCGGCCACGCCGTCGAGGTCCCCTTCACCCCTGGCCGCGTCGACGCGACCGAGGAACACACCGACGCCGAGTCCTTCGCCGCCCTGGAGCCCGCCGCCGACGGCTTCCGCAACTACACCGGCAAGGCGGCCCGGCTCCCCGCCGAGTACCTCCTCGTGGACCGCGCCAACCTCCTGACGCTCTCCGCACCCGAGATGACGGTCCTCGTCGGCGGCCTGCGCGTCCTCGGCGCGAACACCGGCGGCTCCACCGCCGGCGTCCTCACCGACCGCCCGGGAGTCCTGACGAACGACTTCTTCGTCAACCTCCTGGACGCCTCCTGGCGCGCCGCCGCCGACGGCAGCGGCACCTACGAGGCCACCAACGCCGACGGCGAAGTCGTCTGGACCGGCACCCGCGCCGACCTCGTCTTCGGCTCCAACTCGGAGCTGCGCGCCCTCGCCGAGGTCTACGCGAGCGACGACGCGGCCGACAAGTTCACCGCGGACTTCGCGGCGGCCTGGTCCAAGGTCATGGACCTCGACCGCTTCGACGTCGCCTGATCCCACCACGCACGCGAGGCCCCCCCGGGGGAGCACCCCGGGGGGGCCTCGCGCGTCACCCTGCCCGAACGGGCCCGACCACTGTCCCCCGCGCCACTTTCAGGCTCCCGTCCGCGACCGAGGTCCCCGGGATCTCCCCACCCGGAGCCCGGAGCGTGAACCCGACCTCGTCGGCCGCCACCTGACGCGCGTCCGTCGGCACCTGGATGTCGAAGTGCACCGGGCGACCGTACTCCAGCACCACCTTGCGCCCCTGCTCCCCGTACCGCCCGGCACGGAGCCCACTGTCCTTCCCGTCATGCGAGAACCGCACGTCGACGGGCGAACCCGCGAGGGTGCACGAGGCGTACCCGCGCGGCGCGGTGAGCGTCACCCGGTAGTGGTGGTGCCCCGCGCTGTGCGGCCCCTCGGTGATCTTCGCGAGGTGGTTGGCGGGCCGGCAGGCGGACGGCCGCGGCGCCGCGCCCTGAGCGGCAGCTGCGGGCAGCGCCGCGACGAGCCCGGAGGCAGCGACCCCGACAGCCAGAGCGACGGCGGTCCTGCGCGGACGCATGAGTCCCATGAGCGTTCTCGGTTCTGTGGAGCGTGTACGAACAGCCCGATCCCTGCCCCTCCCCGCCGGCCCCCATGTTCCTTCCGGCCCCGACCACACGTCCGGCGGAAATCACGCGACCGGAGTTGACCACCTCCCCGGGCCGGGCTCACTCCTCCTCCCCGCCCGCACGGTGCCGCGTCCCCGCCGCCTCCACGGCGGCCCGTACGAACGCCGCCACGAGCGGCCGACGATCCTGCTCCGCCCAGGCGATGACGAGCGCGCTGCGCGGCGCGTCGACCACCGGGAGACAGACAAGATCCGGGTGCGAGGGCTCGGCCAGGGAGCGCGGCAACAACGCGAGCGTGCGCCCCAGCCTGACCAACTGCGCCATCTCCGGTCCGTCCACGACCTCGGGGCCCGGCACGGCACCCTCCGGCGCCCCCGTCCAGCCCGCCCCCCGCCACCGCGGCAGGGTCTCACCCACAAGATCCTGAAGCGTCAGCCGCTCCCGCGAGGCGAGACGATGATTCCGGGGCAGCAGGGCGACGCGGTCCTCGACGAGCAAGGTCTCGTGATCGAGCCCCGCCGCATCGTCGAAGGGCAGGTACAGCAGAGCGACATCGGCCAGCCCGGTACGCACCCGCTCGGCACGGTCGGTCGCCCCGCCGAAGAGGATGTCGACCTGCTGCGCACCGTCCACACGCGCGTGCGCGGCCAGAATCCCTGACAGCAGATCGGCGTCCCCGCCGGGCTTCATCACCAGCCGCAACCGGGTCTCGCGCGCGGCGGCCCGGCGCGCCGCCCGCGCGGCAGCGGCGACCGCGTCCAGCGCGTGCCGTCCCTCCCGGCCCAGCGCCTCGCCCGCCGGAGTGAGCGCCACATGTCTGCTGGACCGATCGAACAGCCGCACCCCGAGCCGCCCCTCCAGTCGCCGCACCGCCTTCGACAACGCGGGCTGCGCGATCGCGAGCCGCTCCGCCGCCCGCCCGAAGTGCAACTCCTCGGCGACGGCGAGGAAGTACTCCAGCTCCCGCGTCTCCATCTCCGCCATAGCACCGACCTTAACCGACCCCTCCATTCCACGCAGGCATCGATCAAGAACGAAGGGGTCTTGGACGCTCGGGGAAAACTCCCCGTTCAATGGGGGCATGATGCACCACACGATGATCGTTTCCTTCGACTCCGCGATTCCCGACGACGACCTGAACGCCTATCTGAAGGAGCTGGAGACCGTGCTGCGGGAATCCGGCCTCGTCGAGACCTTCGCCGCCCGCCACCACGTCCCCGTCCCCGGCGACGAGCACAGCCCCGTCTTCGTCGCGAGCGCGGTCGTCCGCATCGGCTTCGCCGACACGGAGGCCCTCGCCGCGAGCTTCGCGGTGCCGGGCGTGGCCGAGCTGATCACCCGCTGGCAGTCCCGTCATCCGTACAAGGTCGTGTGGGTCAACCACGAGCCGCTGCCGTAATCCCGGCCCGCGCGCCCGTCGACCGGCCCCGCAGGCGTCACACGTAATGAGTAACCCTGCAAGAAGGTGACGTGGGGGAGGGTATGTGCTCCTACGGTGCACGGAAAGAGCACACACGCTCCTGCGAACAAGGGACGCCTCATGCTGGATCGCAGAACTGTCCTGACGGGTACGGGCGCGGCGATGGCCGCCCTCGTCACAACGGCCTCACCGGCCGCCGCGGCTGACGAGGTGACGCGCGTCCTCCTCCAGGAACACCCCTCACCGGCGGCAGGCTGGGACATCGCACAGACGCTCGTGGAAATCCCGTGCGGCGAGGCCTCGGGCCGTCACAGCCACCCGGGCGTGGAGGTCGGCTACCTGGTACGAGGCGAGGTCCGCATGGAATTCGACGACCACCGCCCACCCCTCCACCTGCGAACAGGCGACCCGTTCTTCATCACCACCGAAGTCATCCACAACGCCGTCAACACCGGCAAAGAGACAACGATGATGCTCTCCACCTACGTCGTGGAAAAGGGCAAGCCCCTGGTGACCACCTACTGAGCAGTTGTTGTCCCGCACCCGTGGGGGAGGTTTTCACTGGTCAGGCGGAAGTTCGCGTACAACCGCGCCAACAAGGTCTCCTGGACCTCGGCCGACTTCGCGGCGCCGCGTTGTCAAGAGACCCTGCCTTCACGCCCGCAGGCAGCCCTGGCGTTGGCCGCTCGGCCGGAGGTGTCCGGGCGGGCTGGGCGGCTGATGAGGCGTTCGGCCCGCCCGCCCCGGTCAGGATTCCGACCGGGGCGGGCATGAGCAGGGTTCCGACATAGCGGTTTTCTTCAGGGCCGCCCGCGCGACCAGGGCCGCTCGTCCTCCGCCGCTCATCCGTCTGTGGGCATGCCTTCCCGGTTGACGTGGACGCCGTTGACAGTGAGGGTCCCGTCCCGGTGCACGGCGACCATCGCGGTCATCGCCGCCGCGAGATTCAGCCGCTGCCAGCTGCCCGGGGCGCCGTCTTCGTCGAGGGCGTACCCGGACGGGAGCTGGGTCGCGGCCAGGACGGTACGGCGCTGCGCGGCGGACAGCTTCGGCAGGGCGGTGCGCAGGAGGTCCTCGGCACCCGCAGGCACGGCCGGGGGCTGATCCTCCGGCCCGATCCGAGGGAATCCGTAGGTCAGCCGCTGGGTGTAAACATCCACCGCCTCGCCCGTGGGCAGGTAGGGCCGATCGTGCGCGATGCACCGCGAGAGGCTGTCACCGGCCCCCGACTCGCGGCACTTCTGCGCGAGCACGGCCCGCAGTTCGTCCTGCGCCTGTTCCAGCAGAGTACGGAACCCGGGGTCGGACCAGCGGCCCTGCGCGGTCCGCTCCCCGACGATCCGGCCGCCCATGATGTCGGTCGGGTAGTGGAAGGCGAGCAGGATGCGGTGCTCTCCGTACTCGGAGGCGCGGGCCAGGATCTGCGGGGCCAGTTCGGGCAGCAGGGTGGCCAGTACGATGCCCTGTGCGTAGCCGTGGCTCGTGTGCCCGCTGGGAAAGGAGCCGTCCTTCGCCAGGCCGTCGTAGCCGCCCCGGCTGTCCCACGGCTTGATGAGGCCGTCCTCGTCGCCGAAGCCCATACGGACAAAGGGACGCTTGTACTGGTAGGTGTTCTTGGCCGTCTGGTACCAGTCCGCCGAGGAGTCCGGTGTGTGTTCGACGCGGCCGGACAACAACGCTTCGGTACGCGGCAGCTCGCCGTTCTTCAGCGCCTGCGAGTAGAGCGTTCCGAGCTGCGTTCCCAAGCCGTCGGCCATCGTTTGGTAGGGGCTGCTCCTGCCGTCGATCAGCGCCTCGTGCACTTCGGGGTCGCTGGCGTCGGCCGGCGCGTTGTTGATGTCGACGACCGTCCGGTCGTTCAGGGCGGTCAGCTCGTCGTAGGTCGTGCCTTTGGGCAGGGCCTGGTTCTCCCCCATGAGGGAGTGCGTGTCCCGCGCCTGGGTGAACGAGCGCAGCAGCCACGTGAAGTAGTCGCCGCCGTCGGGAGCGGCGGGCAGCCGATCGGAGTCGTGGACGCTACTGAGCTGGTCGTCGGTGAAGGGCAGCGAGCCCTGGGCCGGGGCCAGGGAGTCGAGGCGGAAGTAGGCGTCAGAGCTGGTGTGATCGCACTGGTGCACCTCCACGGCGAGCGTGTTGGTGCCCGCGCGCAAGGCCGAGGCCGGGACGACGAAGGCGGTGCGCAGGGGGTCGCCCTGCCCGGAGGTGCCCTCCGGGGTCTGGTACTGGAGGTTCTTCGAGATCGCCCCGTCGTTGCGTCCCGCTATGCGCCGCCCGTTGAGGTAGATCGTCACCGTGTCGTCGTGCACGACGCTGCCGACGAGCCCGCCGGTCGCGTCGATCATCGCCCGGTCCAGGGTGAAATCGGTACGGAAGAAGTACGCCTCGACGGTGTCGCCCGCGGAGCCGTCCTTGTACAGATTCAGTCGCGTACGCACGGGGAAGTCCGGGCCGAGGTCGGTGCCCTGGTTCTTGGCACCGAAGGGACCGGCGGCCGTCTTCCACGGGATGCCTCCCGGCGGGGAACCGGGCCGGGTCCAGGCAGTACGGTCCGCGTTCCCGGCCGCCGGATCGACGCCCGGCGCGTCGAGGTAGCTCCACGTGGTCGACGCGTCGAGAAGAGGCTTGCCGAGCTGGATGGCGTCGATCCAGCCCGAGATCCTCGCACCGGCCTTCGCCGCTGGATCGTCGTAGCGCAGCCTGACCTCGGTGATCCGCCTCCCGGCGAGACCGCCGAGATCGACGGACACCGTGCTCCACCCGTTTGGGGCCGCCGCCGGTTCGCGGCGCTGCCCGGTGCCGGGAGAAGTGAGGACGCGGGGATGACGTCCATGCGCATCGGTGTGGACGAGGTCGACGCTCACGTGAGCGGAGGCGGCGTCCTGCGGCCGGACCGCCCAGCTCAGCGTCGCGTCCTCGCCGAGGGGCACGTCGAGGCCGGACCGCAGTACCACCGAGGACTTCGCCGGACCCGACCTCGGCACCAGCCCCGCGTACCGCAGCGCGTACGAGCCGTCGGCGGCTCCGCCCGAGTCGGCGTTCTCGACCGAGACGCCCAGTGGCGAGGTCGCCGCGTCCGGGAGGCCGCGCAGGGTCCAGTCGGCGAGCTGGAGCTTGGTGCGGTCACCCGTCGCGCCCTCGCACCGCTCGGCGCAGGTGTCCGTCAGCCGCAGCTGGTAGTAGCGGTACTTGCGCGGAGCGTCCAGCGCGTAGAAGTTGCTCTGCCCGCGGGCTGCGAACCGCTGGCCCTTCTCGTCGTCGAGCGCGCTCCACGAACTGTCGTCGGCGTTCTCGGCGGCGGAAGCGCTATTGCTGCCCAGCAGAGTCCAGGCGGCGGGGTCACGGGGCGGGGCGTCGTTGGCAGAAGTCAGGGAGTACCCCGAGAGCGCCTGCGCCGACCCCAGGGCGTAGATCACGTGGACCGGCCGGTCGCCCGTCGGCCGGCCGCTGCCACTCGCGTACCACTTGGTCGAACTGTCCTGGTCGAAGAGACCGTTGACGTTCTCGTCGACACTGGTGGCGTTCGCGTGGTCCGAACGCGCCTTGGTCACGTGCGCGGTAGGACTCGCCGTCTCGCCCCGCAGGTTACGCGTCGTTCCCGCCGCCGGGAATCCGGCGGGCCGCGACGTGCCGGGCTCGTACGAGGCAGCCCAGTACCCGCCCGCCGGTGGCGGATCGTTCGACGGACCGCCGGCCGCGACGGCGAGCGGCTGCCCGCCCAACGGGACCAGCACCAGAGCGGCGATGACCGCCGCGAGTCCACGGCCGGGTCTCCCGAACACAGGCACGCACCCACTTCCTGGCCTCATGACCTCCCGGCGAGACGACGACAGCCTCGCTCGGACAACGTTGTCAGCAAGGTCGAGCGTGACGGTCGTCCACCAGAGGTGTCAATGCCCGCGTCACCGTATGTTCCCCTCCTGGCAACCGAGTTGCGGAGCAGAGCTATCAACACGACAGACTCATACGTCAGTTCACTCCGCCGTGCCACGAACAGAGCGGGGTGGTGCCGTCAGCCTGCCTCCGTGCGGACTGGGACCGCGACGGCCGAGGTGTGTCCGTGCGTTCGTCTGTCCCTCGTGAGAGCTACGCCCAACTGTCTCCCTTGTGGTGACGATCCGTGATCAAGGTTTCCCTACCGTTGCGTTCAGCCGCCGCGCCCCGCTCGTGGCCGGAACGGAACCGAACAGGGAGTCGTCGTGAAACTGGTGTGGCAGATCTTGGCCGTCGTGGTGATCAGCGCGATCGGCGGCCGGGCACTGACGGGGGTGCGGGACAACCCGTGGCTCGCGATCCCGCTGGGCGGTATAGCGGTCGTGCTCGCGGTCCTCGTCTACCGGTGGGTCGTGGGACGCGCGGAGCGACGCCTGGTCACCGAACTGGCCGGGCAGGGAGCGAGGGGGCGCTCCTGCGCGGACTGCTCATCGGTATCGTGATGTTCAGCTGCGTCATCGCGAACCTTTCCTTCCTCGGTGACTACGAGGTGCACGGCTACGGTTCGCTGAGCGGGGCCCTCGCGCTGCTCGGCTTCATGGCGGGCGCAGCCGTCACGGAGGAACTCATGTACCGCGGCCTGCTCTTCCGCCTCGTGGAACGAGGCCTCGGTACGTACCTCGCTCTGGCACTGTCCGGCGTGGTGTTCGCAGCGGCTCACCTGCTCAACGAGAATGCCACTTTGCTGGGTGCCTGTGCCATCGCTGTCGAGGCCGGTGGCATGCTCGCCGCCGCCTACGCGGCCACCCGCTCCCTGTGGCTGCCCATCGGCGTGCACTTCGGATGGAACTTCGCCGAGGCCGGTATCTTCGGCACCGAGGTGTCGGGCAGCGGCGACGCACACGGATGCTCAACGCCTCGACCTCGGGCACCGAACTGATCACCGGTGGCGAGTTCGGCCCCGAGGCCAGTCTCTCTACTCGGCCCCGAGGCCAGTCTCTACGCGGTGGTCTTCGGCGCACTGGTGATGCTCGCCTTCCTGTGGCTGGCGTACCGGCGCGGCACCATCGTCCCGATGAAGCGCGCCCACCGCGTCGACGCCCTCGCCGCACTCGCACGGTGACGGACATGCGGCGGGTGGTCAGGGCCTGGCGGCGGCTCGATGTGACCGCCCGCGACCTCCCCCTCGCCCTCCTGCTCCTGGCCGGGCCCTTCCTGCCGGGCCTGAGCGGTCACGGGACGGAACTCGGCGATCTGCCGACCCGCCCCCTCGACGCACTCGCCGCTCTCGTCCTCGCCCTCGAATGCCTCCCACTCGCGTTCCGCAGGCGCTGGCCGGGCGTCTGCCTCGCCCTGGTGGCCGGAGGATTCGCCCTCGACCAACTGCGCGGCTACCACACGGCGGCCGGCACCGCCCTGCCCTTCGTGCTGATCAGTACGGGATCCCGCCTGGAGCGCGGCCGGCGCACCACCGCCGGCCTCCTCACCGTCGCCTACGTACCGCTCGCACTCGCCGTCGCACGGCTCGGCGGTGACGGCGAGACCCCGGAAGAGTTCACGACGTTCTACCTCCTGCTGGCCGCGGCGTGGGCCGCCGGAGCCTGGCTGCGCGCCTCGCGTCTCACGGAGGCGGAGCGCCGCGAACACATCGCCGTCGAGACCCGCACCGCCGAACGGACACGCATCGCGAGAGAACTGCACGACGTGGTGACCCATCACGTCACCGCGATGGTCGTCCAGGCCGAGGCCGCCCGCTACCTGACCGCCGCTCCCGACCGGCTGGAACACTCCCTGTCCGCCGTCGGCGACACCGGCCGCCAGGCCCTCGCCGACCTGCGCCACCTCCTCGACCTGCTCAACCCCGACTCCGGCCCCGGGAAACCCACCGGGAGACAGGAACACGAGGAGCCGAGAACACCGGCCGTCGGCCGCGTGCTCACCCTGGTCGAGCAGACCCGCCGGGCAGGCCAGCCCGTGGAATTCACCGAACACGGCATCCCACCCACCTCGACAGGCAGCGCCGACCTCGTCGCCTACCGGGTGGTGCAGGAAGCACTCACCAACGCCCTCAAGTACGTCACGGGGGTCGGGTTTTCGTATGGGTGTGGCACGGGGAGGGGAGGTCACCGTGGAGGTCGATATGGATGGCAGTGGCTCACGCGGCACGGTGGTCATCGGTGCTGGACGCGGCCTGGAAGGGCTGCGTGCTCGCGTCGAGGTCTTGGGCGGTGAGTTCACTGCCGGCGTGGTGCCGGACGGTGGGTTCAGCGTACGGGCCCGGGTACCGGCGGTCGGCACCTTGTGAGCGTGCCGATCCGCGTTGTGGTGTGCGATGACCAGATGCTGGTACGCGCCGGCCTGGTCACCATTATCGATGCCCAGCCCGGCATGGAGGTGGTGGGTGAGTGCGGCGACGGGAAGTCCGGCGTCGCACTCGTCCGGGAAACCATGCCTGATGTCGTTGTGATGTACATCCGCATGCCCGTCCTCGACGGCCTCGAAGCCACCTGCCTGCTGGCCGGTGCGGGGGTACGCAGGCCCGTCAAGATCCTTGTGGTAGCCACCTTCAACCTGGACGAGTACGTCTACGAGGCCTTGCGGGCCGGGGCCAGTGGCTTCCTGCTGAAGGACGCGCCGCTCGATCGGTTGGTCTGCGGTGTCCGGATCGTGGCCACCGGTGCGGCGTTTTTGGGTCCCGAGGTGACGCGTCGTCTGGTCGGTCATTACGCCGCCCGTATACGCCTGTGAGTTCTTGTTTCTTGCCGGATGGTCGCAGCAGCTCTGATCTGATGTTCCGTGACTTGGGTTGGACAGTTGAGAGGGGTGAGGGAACGCGTCTGACCAGGGGAGTTTTGAGCGGTGCCTGCAGCTGAAGGGGTGTGACCTGCGGCTCCGTTGAAGGAATGGGATTCTCGTAAGTGTTGCGAGAATCCAATGAGACTACCTTCCTGTTTGTGCAGGTCAGAGGCGTAGTGGGGGATAGGCGAGTCTACTGCTCAGGTGGTGGCGCTCCCCTTCTTCAGAAGCCAGCAGTACCTGTACAGGACGGATTCTTCCGGGCGTCGGCGCGGGGCCCTGAACACCCGACCTGCCGAGCCCAGGCCGGCCGACGTCGCCTTTCTTCCGCGGTCCCCTGACTCTGACCGGGGTACCGAGGGGCCCGGGCAGGACCGAGCTCTTCGCCGACTCCGACCCGCGTCGTCTCGTTGCTCCACTGTGGGTTCGCACGCAGGGCATCAGGACTGTGCTGGCCTTGGTCGTGCGGATCGCCTTTCCCGCCTCCGTGGTCTGATTGGCTCAGGGTTCCCAGCTGACGGCCTTGCTTGGGCGGCGGCCCGTCGGGCCTCAGCCCGTGAGCTGTAGGTTGCTGCGTCCGAGCTGCCACTTGCCGGGGACGGCCTGGTGGAAGGCGGGGAAGCGGTGTAGGAGCCGGCCGAGCCCGTCCATCTGCCGTCGGTGGGGCTCCGCCAGTGGCGAGGAGAGTCGCTCCAGGATCGCGCTGCGGGTCAGCGGCTCCGGAGAACACGCCAGGGTGCGGGCGACCTGGGAGAGCAAGCCGACGCCGGAGGAGCCGTACTCCGCCGCCTTCCACGCCTCCTCGTGCCTTTGGTGCTCGACGAAGGGCAGCCCGAATGCCATCGTCAGGGCCTTGCCGAACTCGGCCAGCCCTTGACGGCTTCCCGGCGTGATTCGCTTTCGGGCCTGGTACGTGCCGATCCCGGCCGCAGTCGCGATGGCCACAGCCGCGACGGGGTGGTTCCACGCGAGCCGGGCCAAGCGGGCGACCCCGCTGCCGGCGTGCACGGTGAGAGTCAGGTTGAGCCGGACCTTGCTCTCGGCGCCGCCGAGTTTCCCCAGTCCGGCCCGGACGCGTCCCCAATCCCGGGGGCCGAGGTCTTGGCGGAGCAGGTCGCGGTCGGCGGCGAGCAGCACCACCGGGCTCAACAGGTCCATCAGCTTCGCCGCCCCGGCGTCGCTGGGGTCGATGCGGGCGACCTTATGGGCAGCCGAGGTCATGGGTAGCTCGTGAGTGGGCACAACGTGCAGGAGTGGTATGTACTGACGCCACCAAAGGTCTTCGGCCACCCGCAGGTCGAAGTTCTCGCCCTCGCGTCGGCGGTCGGCGAGCACCCGGGGTACCTCCGCCCACACGTAGTGAGGGATGAACCCGCGCAGCGTTCCGTACTGCATCGCGGCGAGGAACGAGGAGGGCTCGTCCCGCTGCAAGGCCGCGAGGATGTCCATGGTGAGAACTGAGGTGTCGAAGACGCCGAGCCGGAAGGATCCGGTCAGGGGCGGGGTGACCTGGCTGTTCATGACCGGAGAGTAGGACCTGACAGGCCCGATGGTGAGGGTTTCCGCAGAGGTAGGGTCACGGAAGCCACCGATGGACGGGCCGCGCAGGCCAAGTTCGACGTCGCCGCGCCATGACCAAACTTGTTGCCGATGACGAACCAGCTGGCAGACGATGGCGCAGTGAACGAACTCGCTCGCCAGCCGAATCCTGGAACAGGTCTGCTCGGACCAAACTTCGCCCGCCGTAACCGGCCCCATCCGACCGACGAAACCGAGGACCTCGGGCAGTGGGTGGCCCTGGACGAATCAGGCTGGGACGGTGACCAGCTCTACGGTCAGCAGCGCAGCCGTTACCTGTCCATCGGCACAGTCGCCATCAGCGACGACGAGGCCGCGCCGATCGTGGAGGAGATACGCACGGCGACGCGCCTGCAGGCAGCCGAAGTGAAGTTCTCCAAGGGGTTCACCGGGCCGCGCCACAGCCCACGCCGAGCAGTACTGGCCACGATGCTCGCACCCGGAGGGGCTCTGCACGAGCGGGCATCGGTGTACTTGGTCGACAAGCACTACTTCATCGTGGGTAAGCTGATCGACCTCTTCATTGAAGAGAAGGAAGCCGAGCAAGGGCGCGACATCCTCAACACAGACCGTGCTCGCCAGATGGCCCGTAGCCTTTTCGCGGAAGGCCCCCGAGCTCTGGGGCCGGAGCTCTTCGGGCGCCTGCTGTCTACCACCGTTGCCTTCGCGGCGGCGAAGAACCATGACCAAAGCGTCACTGTCGAGGACTTCCACAACCTCGTAGAGGAGGCATGGACACAGTCCCGACGACGCAAAGTCACCGAAGCCCTTGCCGCCCTGCGCACAACGAAGGAAGAGGCCGCGGAGTACCTTCAGGAGGCCCACGGCCCCGACGCAGCTCTTGGACAGTCGCTCGAACCCCTGATCCCCGCGACGGCGGCGATCATCGCTAACCGGTCCAAGGAGCTGGGGCGGGTCAATTTCCTGCTTGATGATCAGCGGGCCATGACCGACGCCAACCTGGACCGCATCGAAGACGAAGCACGCGGCCGTACGCTTCCCGAATTTCGCTACCTCTCCTACGGAGTCCATCTGGGCGAGCTTGTGAGAGGAAAGTCCAAAAACCACCCTTCGCTTCAGCTTGCAGACCTGGTCTCAGGCGCAGGATTCGCCGTGGCTGAGCGCTACGACGGTCAGTCCAACCCAGCCGGCGACGACCTCTACGAAGCAGTGGTGCCTCTGATCGACCCGGCCGGACTCCTCTCTCACGACGACCCGGGCCGTATCGCCTATCCCGAAGTCCGCTACACCCGCTGAGCGAGCAGGCTGTCACGCCGCTCGACTGCAGCTGGTCTGGAGCGGTGTCAGGTACGCCGCGCAGACTCCGAGAGGCTCTGTACGGCGCGTTGTCAGCCCCGGCTACTGGCTGCAGTAGACGGTGAAGTCGCCGGCCGTGGTTTCGCGGACGTACTTCTCCGTGCCCGCCAGGAGAAGCAGCTGGTCATTGGTGGCCTGGCCGGCCTGCAGGCCAGGCTGGGCGACGATGGTGTGGAAGCGGGGTTCCAGCATGTGAGCCCGCTCGCGGATCGCGAACAGCTTTTTGGCGTCTCCGACGTCATACGGCGAGATTCCGTTGTTGCGCTGGGCGTACTTCACGGCGCGGTCGTTCAGATGCGCCAGCAGCTGCTGTACCGCCCCGCGCCGCCACTTGGCGCCGCGCATCGCCTGACCGCACACCTCGTACAGGTCCTTCACCCGCTTACCTGCTTTCTCCTTCGAGTACTTGCAGTGCACGAGCGTCACGTCGAGGTACTTCCCGTCAACTGTGAGACCGACGAGGTCGGCAGCCTCTCCTGCGCCGTCGTCGTCGATGAGAACGTCAAAGGAGCCGGTGGCCTGCAGGTGGGATGAGACGTGGTACTGGATTGAGTCGACGAGTCGCCCTGCGCCCTGAGACTCTTTGGTGAAGTCCACTCCGGTCCAGTCCAGTGGTGTCAACAGATCCACATCGAAGGGACGGCGCTGGTAGCTGGGGCTGATGAGCTTGCCGTTGTCGTCGATGAGGCGGTCACCCTCGAGGAACAGGTCAGGTTTGTTGGCGTTCAGCCACTCCTCCAACGACTTCGGACGAGCGCTCGGGCCTCTCGAGGTGACCACAGCATCCTGTCCGAGCGGGCGGTAGACGAGACCTTTGTCCTCGTAGGACGCCTGATAGGACACACGCCAGTCCTTGGCCGTCACGGAGAAGAGAAACGGGCCCGTGGGGGAGTGGCTGTCTACTTCGAAGTCGACATCGGTGATCGGGTAGCTGCTCTGACCGTAGGTGACCGTAAGCCTGTCGCGTGTACCCGTGTAGACCTGCCACGGCCACTGGACTCCCAGCAGGACATACGGCGGACGCTCGGTGAGGTCCTCGGGGATGATGAAGCCGTCGAAGATCCTTTCCAGGTTGATCGTGCTGTCGAGGAGCTTTGTGCCCTGGTGATCGCACCACTCGGTCCATGCCTTCAGGCTGGGGGCGGTGGTAGGAGACCAGAACCGACCAGAGGCGGCAGCGCTGATTGCGACAGTCTCGCCCCGGTCGAAGCCGGACGCGGCGATATGGGTCTGGTTCTTGTGCTCCTGGGCCGTGTCGAATCCCTTCGACACATCGCTCCCCACATGCATCGAGAAGCGCGTGAAGTAGGCCCGGGAATCTTTCAGCCCGACGTTCGTCGGGACAAGCCGGTCCACGCCGGCGAGAACCCGGTACGTACGACCGCCATTGATGAGCTCGTGACCCGTGCCGAGGACTGCCTCGGCCAGATCCTTGTACACGCTCGACTTCTCCGAGCCGTGGATGTAGAGCAGCCGCCGTGTGGTGTCGAAGTACAGCACCACGAGCTCGTAGACGACCTGTTCCAGCGCCTGTGGCGCGCCCCAGCGCACCGGTGTACGGCGCTCGACGACGAACCAGACGACAGGCAGGCCCTCTCCACCCAGGGCGATGGTCTCGTCCAGGACACGTTCGTTGCCGTGAAACAGCGTGAGCGCAGCCTCGGGGGTCCATTCGGACGTGGCCGCGCGGTAGGCGATGGCGCTCATCTTCGGCTCGAGCACGCTGACGGCGACTTCGTCCGGAGCGCCGTTGAACGTTGCGTCGAAGGCATCGTTCTCTTCAGCGGTGACGGTTGGATGGTCGGTCAGATCGCGCAGTAGTTCGTTCCAGTCGGCGTCCTCCCGTAGCAACTGGCGCAGCGGCGAGGTGCCGTTGTGGGGCTCCTGGGCGACGAACACGGTGGCCTCGCCCAGCCCCGCTGTGGCACGGGTGAACCGGCCGATGAACTGGACCATAGGACTGAGGCTCTTGCGAGTCGTGTGCATGGCTGCGATCTTCAGCGCCGGCTCATCGAAGCCTTCGCCGAGCATGTCGACGCAGATGATGACGCGACACGTGCGCTCCGTCAGAGCCTTCACGGCTGCTCTGCGGCGGGCCGTGCTGATGTCCTGGTGCACCACCGTGGGGGCGAAGTCTGGAGCCAGTCGCTGGTAGATCTCCGCGATGCGTTCAGCTGAGCGAATGTTCCCGGCCCGAGCCATCAGCAGGTGATCGAATCCGGCCGACAGGTCTGCCCGCAGCTGCGCGACCGCCTGTGTGGCCAGCTCTTCGTCTACGTCCTGCAGCCCCAGCACGGCCCGGTAGGTGATGTGCCGGAAGTACCCGTCCCGCTGTGCCTCGCGCAATGGGAACCGGAAGACGATCCGCCCCGGAAGCCGGCGTCCGTCTTCCCGGAATGGTGTGGCAGTGAACAGCAGCACTTGCCGGTCCGCGAATTCGTCGATGACGCTTGCCCAGGTGGCGGCGGCAGCGTGATGGGCCTCGTCCACGATCAGATGCGAGAACGACCCCAACAGCGCGGCTCTCACCTGCGGCGTGGCGCGGTTCAGGATGTTGGGGGTGGCCACGACGACATTGCATGCCCGCGCGAAACGCTCAGCCTCGGCCGGATCCTTGAAGCCACGTTCAAGTCGCCCCACGCATGGCCGCAGTGCACCGGGGGCCACGATCTGCTCCTGCTGCAAAACACCGAGCGTTTCAAACTTTTTTGCGATCTGGTCCCGCAGGGCCGCGCTCGGCACCAACACCAGCAACCGTTCAGGCCGCGCGGCCACGAGGAGGGCAAGCATCGTCTCCGTCTTGCCTGTCCCGGTGGGCATCACCACGACGCCTGGCTCCCCAAGCCCTGACGCCCAGTGCCCCATGACCGCATGCAGCGCCCCGACCTGAGGGCGGCGCAGACTGTGCGGCTCGTCGTGGTGGCGGAAACCGATGGCGCCCCTGAAAGACTCCACGACCGTCTCCGGGCCATGCGCCTGCAATCTCCCGAGCCAGGCAACGTTACCGCCGCCCGCCGGAACTACCGCTGTCAGAGCTTCCGCAGCCAGCTCCTGGCCCGCATGACACGCCGGCCAGACGCCGAAGACACTCGACACCTGCAGCGTTCCGTCCTGCTCGGACAACTTAAGAGCGCCCTCAGGTACCAGCAGCTGACGGACCTTGTTCGACTCGAACCTGAGATCATCGGCCCACAACGGGGGAGTGGTCACGTTCATGGGCAGCCCTTCTGGTGCGGGAACGGAGGATCTATCGACCGATAGGCCACCAGAGCACGGGATGGCCTACTTCGCCGGTTACTTTGTGGCTTTGCCCCGTCGTGGAGGCCGCTTGGCGTTGGGATGCAGCGTTCGTAGATCTGTCGCGGGGCGCAGGGCGTGCACCGTTGCGGTCAGGGCTGCGTCGAGCGGGCCGATGTGCCCGTCGTAGAAAGCCCCGGCGAGTTCACGTGTCGCTTCGTCGTAGAGGAAGACGACGCCTCGCGGCAGGCCGAGCTGGTACTTCTTGGCACGCAGGTAGCCGCGGGCGCTCTTCTCGACGGCGTCGGGGTTGTGCCCGGCTGGTTGCGTGACCCATGCCAGCAGCCATCCCTCGGCTGGGTCGGCGCCGGGAGTGAGCGGCATGGCTAGGCTGCGGCCCTGCCCGGACGGGTTCGGGTTGTCGAGGAGGGTGTCGCCGTACCGCGCCGCCTTGCGCTGGGTGGTCGACTCCAGGGCCAGTAGCGTCGCTCCGATGCTGAGCCAACCTTGGACGTCGTGTGTTCGCAGTTCTTCGGCGAGAGGCAGCAGCGGCGCGGGCGCCATCGCGGGTTTGGGCGTGGTGCCGGCTCCCGAGCTGCCATGCGTTCTGGCGTGAAACCAGGCGTCGAGCGCGTCGGTCCGGCTGGTCACAAGCGCAGGCGTTTGGGTGCTGTATCTGCGGAGATCGGCGGCGGTCGGCTCGGGAAGGAACGGGAACGCCGCGCGTACCTGGACCGGGTCGGGTTCGACGAACAGGCCGGCTTCGAAGAAGTAGAGAAAGAGGTCGAGTTCGTCCGGGGCGTGGAACATGACGGTGACGTCGGGATCGCGGCGCCGGCGCAGATAGAGCAGGAACTGTGCGGGGTGCACGACGAGCTCGGTGATGAGCTCAAGGTCGTGCAGGGACACCGTCCAGGGAATGTTGTCGATGCTGAGCAGCCCGGCACGGACGAGTTCCGCGGTGGCGGTCAGGACGGTGGAGATGTCGTCGAGGCTGACGGCTATGGTGTGGATCTCGCGGATGCCGCTGAGGTCGACCCAGCCTTCTTTTTCGACACGAAGACCGCCGTCTCGTTCGATCGCGTCGCGCATGCGGCCGGATTGTTCGGCTGCCTTCGTGATGATGCCGGTCAGATCAGTGTGGATGCGTGTTTTCTTCCCTCCGCGGGACAGTGCGCTGAGCGCGACAGCTTTGTCCTCGACGATGACGGCGACATCGTCGAGGACGATGAGGTGGTCGCCCTCGACGCGCTTGGTGTACTTCGCCGGATCTGCGGCCTGGGCCTCGTTGTCGTTGGCGGGCACGTAGTACTCGAACGCGTCGCGGAAGCGGGCGCCGGGGAACACCCGGCCCAGTGCACGGCGGGTGCGGGACTCGAGAAGTTCCCCGCGGTGCTTGGCGTACTGACTCCACACCGGCCCAAGCGTCTTCAGGTACCCCTGCAGGTTCTCCCTCACTGCGAACACGTGCAGCGCCGGATGCGGCAGCATGAGCCGCCCGTTGTCGGTGACCAGGAGCGGGCGGGCGCGCAGGGGGTTTCTGCCGGTGGTGAAGGCATCGATGACATCCGCCGCAGGGGTCGCACTCAGGTCGAGCCGGAACTGCTCGACGACGGCCGTGACACGTGCTGCGGGAATGCTTGTGCGTGCGGTGATGTCATCGACGGAGACGGTGGCCTGGTCGGCGGTGGGTTCAAACACGGACAGAAGGCTGGACCTGGCCGACTCCTTCACCTCATCGTCGAGCTGGCCGTTCTGCGTCGCGGCCACATGGCATCCGTCACGGCGGTACGCATCGTCTGCAGCCGGTGGTTCAGGGCATCCATTTGCAGGTCGTTGCAGGCGTTGAGGACAGCCAGGGCATCGTGAGCGTCAAATCCGAGATGCTCCTTCAACGCAGCGCGGACGCCTGGGTTGCCATCAAGAAGCGCGAGGTTCGTTGTCGTGGCCATCTCTGGGTAGGACGAGTTGCGCATCCAGACCTCGGCGCTGCGAATGAGCAGCGACACCGAAGCGAGCTGGTCATCCGGGTCGGTGGCAGCAAACGATCGCAACTGGGCGAGATGCAGGATATTGTCGAGCGCAGCTGTCGCCCCGGCGATGTACCGGCTCATCTCCTGGAATCCGGCTGGAGCCGGTACGCGTGCCTCAGCACCCTGCTGGAGGGCGTAGGCAACCAGCGCCAGTAGTTCCAGATGCGCGGTGTTCGCCTCAATGGCGTTCGGAACGTTTCCCGAAACCGTGAACGGCAGGAACCGCTGACGAGCCACCTCGATCAGCCGGATCGCGTCGAACCGCACCACCTTCTCGACAAACCCGTCGACCGCCGTGGTGAAAGCCGCATCGGCAGCCGCTGCAGGATCTTCTCCATCAAGGGTGGCCATGAGCGCAGTCAACTCCGCCACGGAATTCACCAGCATCTGTACGCGCGGGTCGGTCACCGGCGGCGCGGAACTGGAACGACGCCGCTGCTTCTTGTTGCGCATCTTGCGGCGCTTAGGTCGAGACCCCATGAGACAACCTCATCACACCTCATCGCCTGCAGACGTGCGCTTTGGGCCACTGCCTGCGCAACGAAGACCTCGGCTGGGCGCACCCGCCCACTCCGTCCCCGCCGGCTTCACCCCTGCCGGGCTTCCCGTCGGCCTCCAGATCGTGGGCCCGCCCCGCGCCGAGAGGAACCGTGCTCGAGACCGGTGCCGCCGGTGATGACCAGATCGTCGTGGTGGGGTGATACGACGAGGGTGTAGCGAGTGACGTGGCCAGGCTGACATGGCGAGGCCATGTACTGGTCGGACCGTGGTTGAGCAGGCCGAGCGCGAGGAGGGCGCAGCCGGCGCTGCGGCGCCGTGCATGTGTCGAGGCCCAGGCCGCTGCCGGCGCCGTGTCGGGCGATGCCGGGGGTGGCGAGAGGATAGGTCTCACCGGTGTAGGCGGCGCGGAGGTGTGCAGCCCGGCGGCGGAGTGAGGAGGGCACGGTGAATCCTTCGGTGCTGCCCGGCCAGCTGGATCACCACGCAATGCGCGTCAAGAACAACGATGAAGTGCGAAGTGGGTGCCCCGCACCCTCTGTTGGTGCCACGGAGCATCCGGGATGTCTCCGGCACGCGGTCCAGTCCTTCGCAGACCGGTGTATGGACACTACCGCCGTGTAACGCAGGACGTTGTCTGCGGCACGCATCATGTTGTTCTTGCCGCATGGCCAGCACCTGCAGATCTTGTCCCAGTGCTCCCTCAGGCGCATCGCTTCCCGTAGTTAGTGCCCGCGGCCGATGTGGATGGCGTCGAGTTCGGTGCGGGTGATGTTCTCGGTTCCGGTGAGGATGGCGAGGGTGGCTGCCTGGCAGATCAGCTGGGACAGGGCGAGGAAGTATCCGCCGGTGCGGTTGTGGAGGTACTCGTGGTGCTCGGTCAGGGCGTGCTTGGTCAGCTTGTGCAGGCTGAGGTGCTTCTCATACCCGGCCAACACTTGCAGCCATGTTTCTTTGTCCTGGGCGTTGAACGGGATCGGGTCGAGCCAGGTGATGGGCAGGAAGGAGTGCGCCGAGTCCTTTTGCGAGGTGTCCTGCTGGCCGGGGCTGTGAGTTGCGCGGCGTGTGAGGTGCCTCTGCACGGTGACCTGGTGGCGGTCGGCGATCGCGCGGGCTTCGTGGACGATGTCGCTGGCGCCGGTGCCGCAGAAGATCGTGGTGATGCCGAGCCGGTTGCGCAGGTAGTCGAAGTAGTGCAGGACCGGGGCTAGCTGGTGGGGCTGGACACGCTGGATGTCGTCGACGAGCAGCAGACGGGTGAGGGCGTTCTCCAGGACGTAGTTGACCGACGCTGTCAGGTCGGGATAGCTGCGCATGCGCAGGAGCTCGTTCTCGTTGAGGGGCTCGGGGTTGAGGCCGAGGAAGCAGGCGATCTCCCACACCCAGTTGACCTTGCTGTCGGTGTCGGCCGGCGCCAGGATGTGGACGACTGGGGTCTGCGCGACCAGGGCACCTTTGGTGCGGTCCTCGATGTCGCGCTGGACTGTGCGGCCGATGGCCCGCAGTAGCAGGGACTTGCCCGTGCCGCTCATTCCGTCGATCACCCGGTCCAGGATCCCCTCCCGCCGCTCACTGTTGACCATCACGGCCCGGAACGATGCCAGCAAGACCTCGTCGTAGCCCTGGTGGGACACCAGCCTCAGGTGGGCGTGGTAGGCCAGGCGGGGGTCGCTGAGGCGCGCGTCCTCCGTTGGCAGCGGGGGATGCTCGGCCAGACCGGGCTGAGTGATGTCTTCACGCGTGAAGCTGTTCCACCCCTGCCGGCGGTAGATCCATTCCGGGCGCATCGGCGCCAGCTGCGCCCGCTGCAGGGCCCGTTCCTCCTGCTGCTTCTGGAGCACCGCGGTGGCCTTCACATCTCTCCTTCAACGCTTTCGGTGATTCCGGGCAGGCCCGGGTCAAATGCGCGGGTAGGGGCCTTGTCGACGTTGTCGTCAGGCGCGGTGTCCGCGAACAGGGCAGCCAGCCCTTCCCTGTCGGAGGGCAGAGGGGCGGTGCTGGCCGGTGCGGCGGTCGGCCGCGCCGGGATCGGCAGGGATGCGTAGGGGGTGATCGCGTCCAGGTCGATCTCACCGATGCCGGTGTACGGGTCGGCCGCAGGCTCTTCGACGTCCAGCTCGGGGCCCTGGAAGGGGATCCACGGCCCGGTGCGGGTGTGGCGCGGGGGAGCGGTGCGAGTGCGACGGCGCCGTTCCTTCACAGCGAGGGCGATCGCGACCTGGTGCTCTTTGCGTCCGCCGTCGGCCAGGACCACGGCGGTGGCCTCCTCCCAGTGGTCCACGGTCCAGTGGACGTCGGTGAGCAGCCGCCGGTGGACGAAGTCCGCCTTGATCCACCGTCCCGGGCCGCGGTGGTCGTACAGCCAGGCGACATCGGGGCGGTAGGGGTTGAAGCGGGCTTCCCACCGGCCGCCCTTGCCCGGGCCGGCCAGCCCAGAATGCAGGCCGGCCAGCAGCCTCAGCTCACCCGCCTCGTTCTGGTAGGTGCGGTTTTCGATATCGAAGCCCTTGTCGGTGACCGTCACCCAGGCAGGCAGCAGCAGCTGACGGTTGTCCTGCGTTGACAGATGCCTGGGCCGGTAGCCGGCTCCAGGAACCAGCGCCGCGTACATCTCGTTCGGAGACAGCGTCACGCCCGGCAGCTCCGGGTGCTGCAACCCCTCGTGCGGCAGCTGCTGGTGTTCCAGGGCCACCCACTCGTGCGCCATCTGCTGGACCTCGTTGATGGTCCACAGCGGCTGGCGCTCGATGCCCCGCCCGCGCACCGCGTGATTGCGGCCGGTCCAGCCGGCGACGTGCTGGCTGAAGGAGTCGGCGCACGAGGAGAAGACCCGCTCGACGATCGGCTTGTCGTCGGGCTGCTCCTTGCGGGCATAGAGAAGGGTGATGCCAAGGAAGCTGCACACGTCCTCGAAGTGCTGGCTCAAATACTGACTGCCCTGGTCGACGATGATCGTCCTGGGATGGATCACCGGACGGGCCGCGGCGGCCTCAGTGAAGCGGGGATCCGCCTCACGCAGCTTGATGAACGGCAGCGCCGAGGCCTTGGCCGCGGTCAAGGGGTCCCAGCCGGGCAGTGTCGGCATGGGCGCATACGCCTGGGCGAGCAGGAGGACCAGGTCGAACGTTCTTGTCGCCCTGCCTCCGACCCGCTGCCCGGGTTTTCCCTCGCCCGTGAAGACGGGCACGATCATCAGCGCGACGATGCTGCGGGTCGCGACATCGATCAGGATCGTCATCTCCGCAGACACGACCTCCGCGTCGTCACCCAGGACCTTGATCCGCAGCGGGGTGGTGTCGATCTGCATGATCTGCCCGGGCCGCACCGCGTACGACGGGGTGTAGGGCTTCTTGGGCTTGCTCGCCTGAGAGGCCCGCTGCCGAGTCGTGCCGAGGAGGATGGCCGACAGTCCGAGCTCGTGCATCCGCTTGTAGAACGTGGAACGGGGCAGCCGCAGACGCTTCGCCTCCTGGGGATCGGCAAGCTCTTTCGCATACCGGGCTTCGACGCGTTCCTCGACCAGGTCGAATGCCCGCCCGATCCGGCCACCTGACTGGCGGGCCAGGATCGCGGTCACTTCCTGCATGATCTCCAGCAGGCGCGGGTCGGTTCTCCCGCCCGGCGAGGGTGCCCGGCTTTTACGCCCGTCGACGATGAGGACCAGAGGGTTCTCATCCGCCTGCTTCCACCGGCGCCGTTTGTCGTCCAGCGTGCGCCAGCTGATGCTGATGTCCAGCTCGTCGAGCTCGGCCGCCTTACGTCTGAGCCGCTGCTCCATCGTGGTGGTCGCCGGGTCGTATCCCGCCCGCGGGACACGACGGCCGGGCCGGATCCCGGTGTCGACCTCCTTCATGTGCCGGTGCCACATCAGCGCCTGCTTGCGCTCCTCTTTCCCGACAGCCAGCAGCACCCTTCCCAGCGGAGGCAGCCTAGTTCGTTCGACAGCGTCTCCCGCTTCGTCCAGCACGGCGAAGTCCGCCGACCCGGCCATCTCCCCGTACAAGGCCTCCACCAGGGCGGCAGGCTCCGCCAGCGGCTGCAGAGTAACCCCAAGGCCGGCGAAGGCGATCACACGGAACTCCCGCCCCCGCCAGCGCACCCGGTCGCCCAGACGCACCCGGTCGCTGTCGAACCAGCCCCACAGCTTGCGCTGAGTCATGCCGTCACCTCCGCCGTCCACACCAGCGGACCTTCAGGCAACGGCTGGTCCCAGTCGAACAGCAGCCGCCGCTGCCACATCAGCCCATACGCAAGATCGACAGCAGCCAGTTCCGGGACCCCGCACGCACGGGTGCCCTCGAACAGCGGCCGTCTGCGCCGAAAAGCATCAAGGACGGCCTGCTCCCGCTCCGGGTCCACCCGGTCGGCGAATCGGTAGTCCGCGAGCCACATCAGGTTCTCCATCCGCGTACCCCGCAGGACGGACCGCACCTGAACCTGCCAGCCCGCGGCCCGTGCGACCTCGTCGAGCGCCGCCAGGCGCTCTCGCCACTGCGGCCCGATCCCGCGCGGCGGCTGCACGACCACGGCACACCTGGAACCGTCCCGCATCCTTGCGACGAAGTCCGGACGCCACCGGTACTTGGCACGTCCCGACTGCCAGTGCAGCTCCACCGGCTCCCCGCTGAAGCGGCCAACATCCGGGTCGAAGTCCAGTTCCACCGCCACCCGCAGCCGGCGCCAAGACCCGCACACCACCTTCGACCGTGCCGACGACGGCCACGCCGTGATCTTTCCCTGCCGCCCGTGATACGCCACCGGATCCGTCGGCGGCTGCCTCTCCTCAAGGGCCACACCCCCCAGGCCGGCCGCCGTCGAGACGGTCAGCCCACCCCACTGGTCAAGGTGCCAGGCACGTACGTCCCGCAATATCGCCCCCATCTCGACCGACCCTGTCTGCTCCGCATGACGCGCTGCCCTTCGAGCACTGTCCCGGCTGTCTGAGCACGCACGCTGTCCCAGCACGTGAGCCCGCCCACGCGGGTACCGGCACTGCACGGAGCCGGGGAGCGACTTGGACCGGCGGTTGAGGAGCGGGTCACGACAAGCACGAGCGTTGTCCCAACGGCCCGGTCGGTGAGGCGAGCCGGCGGTGTCCCGGTGCAAGAGGCAGCCGTGTCCGCCGCTGTCCGGAGGCCAGCTGTGTTTCCGGGTTCGCTCGTGCCCGGTGGCGGTGCAGCCAGTCCAGCAGCGGCCCTCTGCCCGCCTGGACGTCCAGCTCCCACGAATCCATCAGTGCCTCGGCGTCGCCGAGCCACCGGGTGCGGGCGTCAGTGTCGCGGAGGTCCGACTGCTCGAACTCAACCATCAACTGAGCGAGTTGTGCCGCTTCCGGGTAGATCACCAGCGGCATCACCCGGGCGCTGCGGTCCTCCAGATCGCACGCCCACGCCCGGTGGACCCAGCGCAGCACCGTGGGCATCGTCCGCCACCATTCCGCCGCCACCTGAAAGGCGTCGGCGAACAACTCCTCGCCCGACCTGCCGAACTGTCTCTGCAGCCGGCCACGCTCCAGATGCGCCTCGACGACCTCGGGGAGCTCCGTCAAGGACAGCCCGTCCAGCGGCTCTGTGCGCGAGTCGTCGCACCACCGCGAGTGCCGGGCGCACACCCGCCAGCTGTCCGGCATCAGCCACCAGGCCGACTCCCTGACCCCGCGGGCCTCCGCGCATCTCGTGCAGCAGCGCACGAGATGCCCCTCCGGCGGCAGCCAGGGCCACTTCCACACCGCGTCCCCCTCGCCGGGCAGGCGGTGACGCGGCGCCAGCCCGGGCAGCACCCGTCGCAGCACGGCTGCCGGCTCACCGGCCAGCATGGCCAGATACTCAAGGCCGGGCCCGTTCACGTACATCTCCGTGCACTGCGGGTACTTCGCCACCCGGGCAGCATCCTGCGACGACGATCCCGTGCCCAGGCCCACCCGCTGGAGGAAGTCCGCCAGGCCCAGCCCGTTGGCGTGAGCCAGCCGGTTCACGAATGACCCCGTCGACTCACCGGGCAGAGGCAGGACCCGCATCGGCAGAGGCTGACGCGGACCGTAGAACCCCGGCATCTGCAACACCACGCCGTACCCCTCTTCCGTGACCGTCCCGCACGCCTGCGCCCTATCGTCGCCAGCCTCCGTGCAACCCGGTCAAGAGCCTCTAACTCCTTCGGGTGAATCCGGCGGCAACACCCCGACAGCTTCCCCGGCGCGAGTCCGAACCTTGATCCGCAACGTGACGATCCGCTGCCGGGAGGGCATCGTGGCCACGCTGACGAGCAACGGCCTGAGAACACCACTACGCGGCCACCAGACACTCGCCGTCGACGCCTGCGTGCATGAGTTCACCGCCGGCGCTCCCCGCGTGAGCGTCATCATGGCCACCGGAACGGGAAAGACCCTCGTCGCCCTCAACACGGCCCAGGAGACCGCTCCCCAGGGCAACGCGCTGATCGTGATGCCGACCCTGGACCTTCTCGAGCAGACGGCCGCGGTCTGGCAGAACGAAGGCCGCCAGGGGATCTACCTGGGCTACTGCGGGCGCGATGAAACCCACGTCCGATCGCTGCGCGGCGTCCTCACCATGATCCACGACCCGGGCGAACTCGCCCGTCGTGCGGCTCGCAGCGACGGTCCGGTGAACGTCTTCTGCACCTACCACTCACTGAACCACCTGGCCCAAGCCCACCGCGACCACCACCTGCCGCGCTGGGGCATCGTCGTCTCAGACGAGGCCCACCGCACCGCCGGCAACCGCCACAAAGCCTGGGGCGTCGTCCACGACAACGACGCCCTGCCCGCCCGCCACCGCCTCTACATGACCGCCACCCCGCGCATCTTCGACGAGAAAGCCGGCTCGCAGGCATCCCCCACCTGCGAAGTGGCCTCCATGGACGACCACAGCCTCTACGGCCCCGTCGTCTACCGCATCTCACTCGCCGAAGCGATCGACCAGGGCCTGCTCGCGGACTACCGCATCGTCGCCGTCGAGATCAGCGACGCCGAACTGCACCGCGTCCTCAGATACGCCTCCATCGCATCCGCAGGCGCCGAAGGAGTACGGGTAGCAGCCGCCCAGATCGCCCTGCTGCGCGCCCAGAAACGCTACGACCTACGGCGGACCCTGACCTTCCACCGCCTCATCGCATCCGCCGGAATCTTCGCCGAGACCCTCCACGAGACAGCAGCACTCATGCCCCCCGAGACGCGGGCGCCCCTCGTGGTCGGCACTGTCAACGCCAGACAGGCTCCCGCTGCCCGCCGACACGCACTGGAGAACTTCGCCTCTGTCGAGATGAACAGTCCCGGCAACAAGACCACCCCTCACCGAGCCGTCCTGACCAACTGCCGCTGCCTGGGCGAGGGCATTGACGTTCCCGGCATCGATTCGATTCTCTTCGCCGACTCCAAGCAGAGCTCACTCGACATTGCCCAGGCCGTCGGCCGCGCACTGCGCCAGAGCCCCGGCGACGACAAGATCTCCACCATCATCGTCCCCGTCTTCATGGAACCAGGACAAGAGCTCGAGGAAGGCGTCAAAGGAACCCCTTACCGCCTCCTCTACCAGGTCCTCATCGCCCTGAGCACCTACGACGAGCACGTCATCCACCGTGTCGAATGGGCTCTCTACCGCGATTACGAGGACGACCCGGGAGTCGCCGCCGGCCCCGAACGCGCCGACGAGATCATCCCCCTGCTCGGCCTCCAGGCCACCGGAGCACCCAACCGGGCATGGCAGATCGGATTCGAAAGCGCCCAGCTCTTCTTCGACACCTACGGCCACCTCGACGTCCCCAGCCGCTACCTCGGCCCCGACCGCTTCTACCTCGGCTGGTGGCTCGGACGGCAGCGCTCCCTGCGCATCAACCGCATGCTCCTGCCCGAACGCATCGACCAGCTCGACACCCTAGGCATGATCTGGCCCCACCCCCCGCACAGCATCGAGCGCAAGCTGCAGATCGCCCGCGACTACAAAGACCACCACGGCCACCTCGCCCCGCACCCCGAGGAATCCTTCGGCGGCATCCGCCTCGGCCGCTGGATCGCAGACCGCCGCCGCGAAGCAAACAAACGCACCCTGCCCTACGGCTACCAACGCGCCCTCAACGAGATCTACCCCTGGTGGAGCACATCCTGGCCAAAACACTGGCACCACACCTACGCCCAGGCCCTTACAGCCGCCCGCGCCGGCAACCTTCCCTTCCCCGACCTGCGCCCCGACACCGACGACACGGCCCTCACCCGCTGGCTCGACCAGCAGATCGACGCTCTGCCCACCCTCGACCCGGGCCAGCGTGAACTCCTCGGCGCACTCCCGCTGCGCCACCCCCTGGCCCTGCTTCTGCGCCGCCCCCGCGGCTACGCGGCACGGGCTTTCACCAGAGGGCTGCTCGCGGCACGCGCCTTCTGGCGCAGCCACCAGCACCTCGATGTCCCCTACGGATATCTCTGTCCCGACACCGGACTCCATTTGGCGCCCTGGATCGCAGCCAAACGCCGCGACCCGCTGCGGCTCACCCTCGAACAACGCCGCGCACTGGAAGCCCTCGACTTCCGCTGGATCCGCTGACCGAGCCGTCGGACACCCCGCTGCACAACTCGCGCCCGCGGTCCGAACGGGTCAGCGAAGACACTCTCGAAAAGCGCCGCTTCCTCATCGACTTCATGGCACGCGTGCGGGTACTTCGGCCCCTTGCCATCCTGGCTGGCCGCTCCGCCGACGGCCCTCACCACCTCGACCTCAACGTCAACCGCCGCGAAGCGCTGCTCACCTTCCTGGAAGCTCCGGCCTGCAGGTATGCGGGCCGGGACCAGAGAGGTGGCAGATGAAGGGGGAGGAATTCTAGCGGGCCGGCCCCTATCCGCGGAGCAGCTGCTTCGATCACACCATGCGGTGCGGCATGCCGCCCTACGGTAGGCCGGTGATGAACGGAATCATGCAATACATCCCGGTTGGCTACATGGGCAGCCTTGGGATCCAGGTCGGCAAGTACTACGGGCGACCGATGGACATCATCGCGCTGCAAAACACCGACAGAGTGCACAGCGACCTTCGATGCCCCAGCGTGGCCATCCGCAAAGAACAAGCCGAAAAGCGCCGTGCCCTGTTCGATGCGGACCTCGCATCACGTATGTGCAGCTGCTGTCTGGTGGAGGCCGACGACCCGCGCGAGGAAGGGCTGCGCGACGCCGTCATCGATCTGGTCTCCCTCCGTGAACTGCTCGACGAAGAAGCTGAGGAAGAGCAGAACCGTGAAGACCCTCAGTACGTTCCTGACTACCTGGGTGCGAACTTCAACGCGTACCACTGGCGCACCATCCAGTCCGACCTGACCAAGATGATCAACAGCCTTCAAGCCCACCCCTGGCTGCAGCACTGGGCATCTGCGGACTTGATCCGCGCCGCGGCATACACGGAGCGCCGGTGCATGGAGCGCAGAGGGCGCATCGACCTGGCCGTGATGGAGCGAACCGCAGCAACCCTGAGTGATCTCAGGCGGTCCACCCCCAAACTTGCATGGATGTGGTCGATCTGGCGGTCCAGAGAGGACTGCTCCCTTCCCAGTCCGGATGACGAGCACTATGAAAGAGCCGCTCGGATGCATCGCCCAGTCGCAGAAGTCACTTCGGCCGAACCGACCGTGACAATCGGCGTGCAACTGCCTCCCGTGCGGCTCGACTCGATCGGGCTCTATATCGGGGACACGCTGTCGGACTGGGAGCAGGACGCGATCGCTGCCTACAAGACAGCCGCCGACTGGGCTTCGGGGACCGTCACGCTGACGGCCCCACCCGTCGTCGCTCGCGAACTGCTGTGCCCGGCCAGGAACCTCGACCTTGCCGTCGTTGCGCAAGCCGGCAGCAGCTCTCGCCCACAGGCTCGACCTGAACCCTGAAACCGGCCTGGCGGCCCGACGCGGCGCACCTGTCTACATGTACCGCCGATCCCGACACCTTCCTGCGCCGGATTCGTATCTTCAGGGCCTGAATGCCACGGGGTGGGCGAGGAGACGGGCATGCCCGTAGTTCAGACTCCAGCCGTCGCCGATCGGTTGGACGCGGGCGCCGGCAAGTCCGATGACAGGGCCGGTGAGGGCGGCACGGAGGTCCTCAGGGTGCGGTTCGGAGTCCCAGTAACTGATCGTTTCAGAATGAGTTCGGCGTGAGGGCTTGGCGGTCGGGCTTGGTGGCGGCAGAGTGGTACGGGTGTCGGATGATCTTGTGCCTGATGATCTGTGGGAACGCATCGCCCCGCTGCTGCCACCCCGCCCGCCACGGCGCCACCGGTATCCCGGGCGCCTGCCCGCAGACGACCGCGCCGCCCTGCGAGGCATCGTGTACGTGCTGCGCAAGAACGTCAGCTGGAGAGACGTGCCCGCCGAGCGGACCGGCTGCAGTGGAGTGACGGCCTGGCGGCGGCTGCGGGACTGGACCGAGGCCAGCGTCTGGCCCCGCCTGCACGAAGTCCTCCTGGCTGAACTGCGCAAGGCCGGCCTGCTGGACATGGATGACTGCGCGATCGACGGCTCGCACATCAGGGCGTTGAAAGGGGGGCTCACACCGGACCTTCGCCGGTCGACCGCGCCCGGCCGGGCAGCAAGCACCACCTGATCGTCGACCGCCACGGCACACCCCTCGCCGTCACCCTGCCCGGTGGAAACAGGCACGACGTCACCCAACTGACGCCGCTGCTGGACGCGATCCCCCGCATCCGCGGCCTGGTCGGGCGGCCGCGGCACCGGCCGGGCCGGCTGTTCGCCGACCGCGGCTACGACTACGACAAGTACCGCCGCATCCTGCGAGCTCGGGGCATCACACCGAAGATCGCCCGTCGAGGTGTTCCGCACGGCTCGGGGCTGGGCAAGACGCGCTGGGTTGTGGAGCGGACCTTCGCCTGGCTCCACCAGTTCAAACGCCTCCGGATCCGCTACGAGATACGCGCCGACCTCCACCTCGGCCTGCTCCAACTCGCCTGCAGCATCTTCTGATTGCGACGCCTCCGAACCTCATTCTGAAACGATCAGTAAGCAGCGTACCCGCGAGGAGCGCGGCCTGTCTGATATGTGTGCGCTCGGTAAGCCCCGTCTTCAGGGTGTTGCTGAGTGCCGGCTGAGAGACGACGCTCAGGTATGGAGGGCAAGAGCATGGATCCTGCCGTTGCTGCCTGTGACGTATGCCCTGCCGTCCACAAGCAGCGGGCCGCCTTGCCGCGCCTCATCCCACATCACCTCGGCACGCCATACCTCCCTTTGCGAGCGGGCATTCCAGCCGTGCAGGACCCCGCCGCGATGGCCGCCGTAGACGATTCCTGAGGCGGTGAACGGAGCCGAGGTGAACGAACCAGCGGTCTTCTTCCGCCACAGCTCCGCCCCTGTGTCTGCGTCCAGAGCAATAAGGCACCGGGGTTGCCACAGCCCCACGTAGACGACACCGGCATCGGCGTGAGCAGCTGCTGCTACTCGTCCGAATGCGCCCGGCGCCGTCCGCCAGCGATCGCGACCGGTGCCTGTGTCCAGGGCGATCACGCCATCCGCCGTGGTGAGGTAGAGGGAATGATGTCCTGTCGCCGGCCGCCCGATGAGTTCCCCGGTGAAGGCAGATTGCCAGCAGGTCTGTCCGCTGAGTACGTCCAGAGCGGTGATCCTGTGCGAGTCGGCCTCGTGTCGGCTGACCACGTACACGCGTTCGCCGAGAACGGACCAGTGCAGCAGAACACCGTCCTGCTGCTCGTGGACCCATTGCAGGGCGCCGGCGGCGGTGAAGGCCCACAGGCTGCTGTCCTCGGCAGCGCCGCCGGCGCTGCCACGCGTCCCGGTCTGCAGGAACAGCCTGCCTGCGTGTACCTGTGGTGGAGCGATCGGGAGTCCGCTGACGGGCAGAGTCCACAACAGCACGTGAGACACGAGGTCAACCGCATGGACGTGCGCATTCGGAGAGGCGGCGAACAGCGTCCCGTGATCGACCACAGCCGCGGCATCCAGCATGTGAGCGGGCAGCGGCTGCCCCTTTCTGCCCGCACGCAGGTCCACGGACACAATCCTGCGTTCCCGGTCCGCCACGAAGACCTGACCGCCACCGATCACCGGCGGGGAGTTGAAAGCTGTCTGCAGCGGCCGCGTCGGCTCACCTGTCACCGCGTCGAACCCCAGGAGCCAGTAGCCATCGCGCACCACCAGAGTGCTGCCGGCCAGCACAGGCTGCACAGCCTTGCCACTCACGGTCGACTGACTCCACACCACGACGTCCTGCCGACCGCTCGCCGCCGTACGCCTCGCTCCGGATGCCGCGGTTGGGCGAGCCGGTACACCGGGAACGGAAGCCACCCCTGCGGCGATGACAGGGCCGGCCGGAGAGACGAAGTAGGGAAGGCCTTCAAGGTCTGCCTTCAGCGAGGCCAGGTCGACCTCTGATCCGCTCGGAGCGTAGATGCCCACGAGCTCCGCAAGGTGTGAGAACAGCGCATCGGCTTCCGAGGCAAGCCCTTGAGGGGTGAGCCGCTGCAGCCGCCCGACGGCCTGTGTCCTATCGGAGAGGTCCGCTCCTTCCAGACGCAGCTCGATCAGTGAGAGCTTGCTCAGCAGACGCCATGCCAACTCGGTCGGCCGTTGCATAGAACCGTTGGCGCGCCCCGCGGGCAAGGCAGCGGCCACCAGCGCATCGAGCTGCACCAAGCGGTCACGTACCTCCTTGCTCGCGTGGCCGCCTTGGGCCATGCGGCGCCGGAACTCCCCAGCGCTCGGCGCTGCCGCGGCCACGACGGCCAGATCCGCCAGCTGGTGCGCCGGACGGCATGCGGGCACAACCGCGAGCGCCAACCTCCGCCGACCGCTCCGCAGCAGAGGCCACTGGCTGATCACAACATCGAGGAACGCCTCCACCAGCTGCACCGACTTGGCGTCGCTCGCGACCAGCCGCGGCCGCCGACGCACTCCCACCGACAGAAGGTGCTCAGCCCCCGCCGAGCTCCGCCCGCGAACCAGGATGTCGTCCACCCGGCTGATCGCATGGCCCTGGAAACGTACGTGTGTGGGAGTGATGTGATCACCAAGCGCCGGCACCGGCCGGCCTGTGAGGAGATGGGACAACAGCACGGCGCCGAACCGATGCTCAAGCACGATGCCGCCGCCACCGGTCGAGTACGGACCTGCGGACTGCGCTGCTCCGACCGCAGTCATCTCACGCACGACCTGCGCGAGGTTCGCCGCATACGACAGACCGTTGTGCCGGGTCAGCTCCTTGGCCTGCTTCTTCGCATGATGATTGGGGTTCACGGGTCGTCCTTCCGCCAGCACGGTCCCGTGACCCGGCTGCAGAAGCGAACACGCGCCGGGAAGACCCTGTGCTGCTGCTCAGCCACTTTCGGCTCTCAGTTCATGACGTGGTCACGGGCCACGCCGGAGCCGGGGCCGTCACAGGCGGCCTCCGGCAGGACAACGGGGTATCGGCCAATGGAGTTACGGGGCGGAGCGGTGAGTGTCCCGCGTATGTGTGTTCATGGCTCTAGCCGTGGCAGGAGGGGAGCTCTGAACAGGCCTGGTGAATCTTGGATCTACTGGGATTCGACGACGCGGGGTCACGGCTTCATGGCACGGGACACCGTGGCCGAAGAGCAGGCACCCGCAGACACCTCTCCCGAACGGCCGGCCAAGGATAAATCCAAGGTTAAATCTGATACGGTTTCGGGTGGAGGTGAGCATATGTCTTCGGGACCGGCAGAAGAGGACCTGTTCGCGGCAGTGGAGGCGCTGCTCGCAGGAGGACCGGATATCCCCGTACCCGCCGAGCGGGCACGCCTGCGTACAGCAGCCGGTGTCACGCAGGCGGATCTCGCCCGCGCCCTTCAGACCTCGACGCAGACGGTGAAGAACTGGGAGGCGGGGCGCAGCGAGCCGCGCCCGCCGCGCCGGGCCCCGTACCTGGCGCTTTTGGAGGGATGGGCGAAGAAATACCCCCAGCCCACTACCGGTGCGACACAGCCTGCGGACAGGCAGATCGCCGCAGTCTCAGACGCCGCGCCGGAAACGACGGTCCCGGCGTCCATCGCGCCTCCCGCCCAGCCGCGCCCGGAAACGGCCCCGACCCCACCTGCACGGGCTCCTCGCCGGCCTGCCGCTCGAACCGCCGCCCCGCGGGCCACCGACACTCCCGACGAGCAGTTTGCCCACGGCCCGCTCGCCGTCCTCGCCGTCGACGACGGCGCACTGCTCGCTCACTGCCGAGACGGCCTCGTCCTCGATGTCCCCGCCAGGACGTTGCCCGAGCTCGTGGAATGGACGCTGGCCGAGAGCCGGCTCGGTGCGCCCCGTCTGGACAGCTCGGGCCGGGACGCCGACCCTCTCCTCGTGCTCACCTCTACGGCGCTGGAGCACTTCGGTCTGCCTGTCGACCTGAGCGACGAGGAGCGTCACGCCGGCCGTCTCGCGGCCGATCACCCGGTGGTGAAGCAGATCGAGGACGCCCAATGGCAGTTGACCCGAAGGGGGTTCGGCCCCTGGGCCCGGATCTACCGCCCGGCCAAGGGCCACCGTCGTCTGTGCGTCCAGCTGTGTATTCCGACCTGGAAGGCACTCGACACCCGCTCGTGGGGCCATGCCGCCGACCTGACGCCGGCCGACCTGGCTCGTGTGATGAGCCTGTACGCCCGCCGCGTGATGACCCCACGCGGCTCGACCGCGGTCACTGGCCTGGAGCTGATGACCGCGCTCCACCCGCCGACCCGTGCCTCCGCCCCCGACGCCGAGGGCCGCCGGCACAGCGTCCACAACCCCGGCTCGCTGGGGACCGAGCCGATGGATCCCCCGCCGTGCGAGGCGATCAACGGTCACCCGGTTCTCGCGCACCTGCCTCGCTTCCACCAGCGCGGCCCCGAAGAGCGGATCTTCGAGGAGGCGTACGACTGGGCACGACCGCTCACCGACGACGAGTGCATGCGCAGCCACCTCGTCGGCATCGACGTCAACCTCGCGTTCGCCGCGGCTGCCAACGGCGCAGTCGTCGGACTCGCGACCCCGCCCGTCCACACCGTCAATCCGGACTTCGACTCCAAGGTCCCCGGCTCCTGGCTGGTCGACCTCTCCCACGTCGACCTCGACCGCGTCATGGTCGGCAAGCAGTGGACCAACCTGCGGGGCGACCTGCTGCCCAGCCCGTTCACCCAGTACGGCGAGCACCCCCAGGGCCCTGCCTGGTACATGACGCCTACCGTCGCCTACGCCGTCGAACTCGGCTACACCGTCCAGCCCCTGGAAGGCTGGCTGCGCCCGGACTCGGGCCGCTACCTGGACGCCTGGTACAAGAAACTCCGCGACGCCTACATCGAGACGATGGCCGACCTCGGTGTGCCCGACGGACTCTCCCCGGCTGAGTTCCTGAACGCGATGGACGGCCACAAGCAGCGCGACCCCGACGCGGCGATCGTCCTGGACGCCGTCAAGAGCACAGTGAAGTTCGGCCTCGGCAAGCTCCAGCAGAAGGCATCCGGCGACGGATGGGCACCGGGCCGGCCGTGGCCGGCACTCTCCCGCCCCACTTGGCGTCCCGACATCCGCGCCACGGTCATCTCCCGGGCCCGCATCGGCATGCACCGCAAGATGATCGCCCTCGCCGCCGCAACCGGCCGATACCCTGTCTCCGTACTGTCGGACTGCGCGGTCTACGCCGCCGACGGACCCACCCCGCTCGACGTCCTGCCCTACACCGCCGAAGGCAAGACGATCCCCGGGAGCTTCCGGATCGGACTCTCGCCCGGGATGGTCAAGCACGAAGGCACCCGGACTCCGTTGTGGGCCGAGCAGATCCGCGAACAGACCGGCAACCCGCTGCTGAACCTGGCCCGCAACATCAAGACCGGCGCCGCCGGCACGGACACGGGGGAGTAGGCCGTGGTCACCAAGACGGTCGGCGAAGGCCTGGAGAACGTCCTGGACAAAGCGCTCACCCGACCCGTCCCCAAGACGGCAGGCGCCCAGATGCGGTTCCTGGTCAAGCAACTCAAAGGCACCAAGGAAGCCGCCGGCCTTCTCGGCATCTCCCAGCGCACCGTCGAGCGGTACGTGAAGGGAGACATCAAAAAGCCCCGTCCCGATCTCGCCGCCCGGCTCTACACCGAGACGCACACGCGATGGCAACCGAAAGTGAAGGACAGAGCGAAGAGAGCGGCGGCCACCAGCCAGGGGCTGATGATCGACGTGAGAGCCCGCCTCGGCTACGAGGCCCCGGCCGGAACGACCGACGAGGCCCGCGAGCGCTCTCTCACCCTCGCGCTCCCGCCGCATCACGCCGAGCAGATCTTCGCGGCTCAACAACGCGGTGAGTCCCACATGCGCCAGGCGGTCGCCGAAGCCCTGAAAGAGGTGTACTTCCAGCAGAGCGGAACCCGCGCCGCCAGCCTGGAAGAGGTCAGAATGCTGACCATCGAGCACATCGAGTTCGGCCTCTGACCATCCCAGGCACAAAACGAGGCACCATCCCGGCCACTGAACCGCAGCACGAGAGACACCACCCGAACCGGCCCGCGGCAGCGGAGCACCCCATCGGCGATCTACTGCCCCCATCGCGCCATGCGGTCCAGGCAAGGACCCCGCGACGCACCCGGGACACGTCCCGCCGAAAACGCCTCTTGGCACGCCACCCCAACCCAAGGCATGGATCCCGATCATCACAAAGCCCGTTGACCGAGTGAGATGAAGATCGGGAGCCAGCTGATGGGCGACCGTCGGACCCAAGGAGGGCCAGTGGCTGAGGACAAAACCCTCGGGTTGATGGACGTCAGCTGGGCTGTGGCGGATCTGCTGCGCCGCAGCATGGCATCCCATCGCCACCGCAAGGTGATCCTCCCGTTCGCCCTGCTGCGCCAGGTGGACTGCCGACGCAGGCAGGAGGCCGGCACACCGGGGAAAGCAACGGTTTTAGAAGCCGATACCCGTCTGGCGGCCGACGCCGTGGGCATGGCAGCGGCAGATTTGGACGGGACCGGCAGCGCGCCCGTCGCTGTCGACCATTCTGGCCCGGCTCGGGTGATCGCCTGGCGACCGGCGTCGAGCAGCGGCTGAAGGGCGGGGCCCTGATGTTCTGGGCCAGTGGCAGACGTTCTGCCGCCAGCGGCTCCAGACGGAGCGCGGAGGGCGGGGCTACCGACGACCGCGAGCCGACGTGAGGCAACGTCGTCCAGCCATTCCGAACTTGAAGCAGCCCTGCCACCTGGCCACATGCACCTCAAGATCGAAGGCGTTACAGCGTCGCCACGTCTTTCGATCAACGGCGAAAGCTGAAAACGCCCACGATAGTCATGTACACCGTGGTCGACCACGCTCGGCCGAGCAGGCGCGGTGTAGGGGCTGTCTCCTTGAAGTGGCGGCGAGCTGGTGTCACCGGCGGAGGTGAAGCAGCTCGTGAGTGCACCACGAGAAGCCCAAAACGCCAAAGCACGACTCTGCGGCAGCGCCGAGTCGCGTGCGGCTGGTTACTATCGATCAGCCGTGTGTCGACCCATCGAAGCCTCGGTTGAGGCCAGGGCATCCCGCGAGGCACTTATCGCAGCTGAGCCTCACTCCAGGCCGGAAATTCGGCCCAAGAGCAGCACGCAGCTCGGTAGATGTGCCGAGCTGCAGGCTGCCGAAACGCGCGTCCCGGAACCTCGGGTTGGCTACGAGGGCTGCCGCCAGGATCTGGGCCTTCGTGATGAGGATGAGGCACTCACGGCCTTCGTACGTCTCACCGGGGATGTGATCGCATTCGTCAGGATCAAGTCCACAAATCGAGCACTCCGACTCGTCCACGCGTGTCTCCACGCTGAACCCAACCCGAAGATGCCCAAGATCGACTGGACACTCCCGGTAGTAGACGCCGTCGCGGTAGGCCATGGTGCAAGCCTTCGGATAAGTCCGCCTCAGAAACCCGCCGACTTCGTCCAGCAGCTCATGAGCTCGGTCGAAGAGGGCAAGGTCGTACCCTTCGGAACGGTCCATCACCCGCCGCAGCTCTCCCCTCAGCCGCCGCAGGACCTCTAGCGCAGCTGGATCGGGGTGGCTCGCAGCTTTGGCCCGTTCAAGGTCGACTTGGCACTGCTGGAAGACCTCGTGCTCATCCCTCGGGGAGCTGACGCCGCTCATCCTCAGAACCCCACCTCTCGATCCTGGTGATCGCTTCGAGGACTGAGTCGGCCGGGCCGTCCAGCACCAGCTTGGTGGTCAGGTCACCCTGCCGGGTCACCTCCACGTGCAGAACGGGGGACGGAACCGCCAGCTCTTCACCGGATGAATCGCCCCTCCTGAGGATCTTCATCGTCGCGTAGGAGGAGACCAAGCCAGACAGCGTTGCGATCAGGGTCTCTTTCCCGACGTCCCTGGCAAACTCGATGATCGGCAGCCAGAACTCGGCGGCGTCGTGGGTCAGGTAGGTGCGGTCAGGCTTCTCGTCCTCGAACTCGACGGTCAAGCCAGCGGCTCGGATGAGCTTCGCCACCCTGATCGCTTCGTACGGGTAGTTCCCGGGCACTTCTGAGCGGGACACGCTCGGCAGTCCGGCAACTCCACGCCTGATCAGCACGTCAGTCAAGGTCAACCCCCTCAATTTTCCGCTCAGTTGCCATGATCCCACAACTAGGGCCTGTCTCTTGGATCCGTCCGTGAGATCGTCGTGCTCGTGATCGAGTCTTGGGTGATCAATGACGACAGCCCTGTTCCTGTGTCGTCGGCGGGGGTGGTGGAGGCTCTTCGGTCGAGGATCGACAGCGGGCAGCTTGAGATGTGGCTGACCAGTTCGTCTGGACGGTTGCTGGCCTTCATGACGAATACCGAGCGCGCGATGGTGATGCTGCTCGATGACGAGGGCGATCCCGGCGAGCATGCCGTGGATCCCGGAACTGCAAGGTCGAGTGACGGGTTCATCCTCTCCAACGGGCAGGGCGACGAGTATCCGGATGAGGACACTGTCCCCATCGGTGAGGCACTCAGGCTCGTGGAGCACGTCGTTGGCACGGGCTCATGGCCTGCGGAAGCACGTTGGGTGGTCGATCGCTGAGCGGGCTATCGCCGTGCCCAGATGAGGATCGCGGCGAGGTGGAGCGCGGCCTGGTAGGCGATAGCGAGCTTGTCGGTCCACATGGCCAGGCCGCTCCACTGCTTGAGCCGGTTGATGCAGCGTTCGACTGAGTTGTGCTGCTTGTATGCCTCGGTGTCGAAGGCGGGCGGTCGACCTCCGGCACTGCCTCGCCGCAGCCGGTGGCCGATCTGGTCGGAGGGCTGGGGGATGACAGCGTGGATTCCGCGTTGGCGGAGGTGACTTCGGATCGCGCGGGATGAGTACGCGCGGTCCGCGAGGACGGCATCAGGGCGGGTCCTCGGTCGTCCGGGGCCGTTTCGCGCAACGCAGATGGCGGCCATGATGGTCTCGAAGGCCGGGGCGTCGCCTGCCTGGCCTGCGGTGACGCGGAGGGCCAGGGGCCGTGCACGGGCGTCACTGGCGAGGTGGACTTTCGTGCTCAGGCCGCCGTGGGAGCGTCCGAGTGCGTGGTCGTAGGGTTCGGCCCGGTCTGGAGCCCCTTTTTCCTGGCTCCGGCGGCGTGCTGGGGCGCTCGGCAGACGGTGGAGTCCACCGAAACGGTCCAGCCGATGTCGTCAGCGCCGTCGGCCGCTGCCAGGAGCGCGGCAAGGATGCGTTCCCAGGTGCTGTCCAAAGCCCACTCGAGCAGGCGTTTGTGGGCGGTCTGGAACGAGCCGAGCTCGTCGGGCAGGTCGCGCCAGGGCGAGCAGGTGCGGTACTTCCACGCGATGGCCTCCTGGGTTCGGCGGTGATCGGCCCACCGCCGACCGCGGACCGGATCGGCCGGCATCAGCGGCTCGATCTGGTCCCACATCGCATCAGTGATCACTAACCGGACAGACACATCCGATCAACCGACCAGCCGATCAAAGAGACACGCTCTAAAAGATGGGGATGCAGCAGGGCAGGAGCTACAGGTTGTCCACGGACGTCGCCACCCCGACGCCGGGATGCAGTGGCGCACAGAAGCGGCGCATCCGCATCGCGCTGTGCAGGGCCTGCCGCCCTACCAGGGGTCCCCCTTGCCCCACATGACCGTGCGTAACTATCATTACGCCAATCGTGACACAGAAGATGCCGCACTCCGCGGCCGGCCAGATGGTCGGCTACCTCTACCAGTGCGAATGGGCCCTGGTGGAACTGGCCCGCCGATGGTTCAAGGACCCCCAGACCGAGCTCCGCATGGAGATGCTCGACGACATCGACATTCTCCGCCAGGGCACGCCGGTCGAGCTCGTCCAGTCCAAACACCACGGACACGCCGGCGAACTGGGATCCACCAGTGCCGACCTGTGGCGTTCTATCAACTCCTGGTGCGACGCGCTCGAGCACCTGCCGGCGGGGCAGCTTCCCATGCTCCGGCTCGTCACCACCCAGACCGTCTCGCCCGGCAACATGTTGGCCAAACTCCGACACGACGCCCGGGATGTCACCGCTGCACTGGCAGAACTCGAGGCCATCGCCGGCGATCCCGACGGCGCCAAAACCACCTTGCCCTGGCGATCCCGGTTCATGGCCTGCACCGCCCCGACCCGCGCTGCCCTCGTAGGCGCCATCGTCCTCGACGATTCCGCGCCGCGAGTGTCAGAGGTGGACTCTACGCTGCGCGAAGTGATCGGAATCTGGAAGAACGACGAGCAGAGCCAGGCGATCCTCGAGGAACTGAAAGGCTGGTGGTGGAACGTGTCCCTCGACATGCTCGACCACGCCAATCCCGCCCGGCGCATGTCCGTCAGCGCCGAGGAACTGCGCACTCAGATCGACTACGTCTCCGGCAAGTACACCCACACCGCCCTGCCCGTTGTTGACAGCCTCGACGATCTCACCGAGCAGGAGATCGCCCAGTACACCGGCCACGTCTTCGTCGAACAGCTCAAGCTGATCGGCCTCGGCAACCGCAGCATCCGCGCCCACATCGGCGAGTACCACCATGCCTGGGCCCACCGCTCACGCTGGCTCTACCACCATCACGTCACCCCCGGGGAACTCACCCAGTTCGACAGCGACCTGCGCCAGGAATGGAACCTCATCTTCGCCAAGTACGCCGACCGCTTCGACGCCGGCAAAGAAGGCGACGACGCCCAGGCCATCGGCGAGACCATCCTCGACGCCACCCTCACCGCGGCGCAGGACATCAAACTCCGCCAGCTCGGCAAACGGTGGATCGCCCGCGGCACCCTGCACGCACTCGCCGACAACGCCCGCAACGAACCCAAGCCGCTGGGCTGGCACCCCCGCTTCGAGGACCTGCTCAAGACACCCCCGCGCACGCAGACGAAGGGGGAGTAGCCCATGACCACCACCCAGCTTCCTGAAGCAGCGGCCCTCCTCAACCCCGCCTTCGGCGCCTACATCCTCAGCCACAGTGCTGCCGCGTACGCCGCAGCCGCCACCGAGCCGGAATCCCATCTGCCCTGGCCGTCCGCGTTCCTGATCCTGCCACTGGTCCTGCCCCCCGACTCCCGAAGCGCCCTGCCGCGAGACACCCGCACCCAGCTCGCCGGATGGCTGGCAGACAACACCATGATCCGCGCAGCATTCCCTCAGCGCGCGCCCGCTCTGCACGCCTACACCCAAGGCTGTATCCGCTTCGGCATCCGCCACGGCACCCTGGCACTGACCGGAGGCGGCCTGCGCGCCACCCGCAAACCGGTGAAACCCAACTCCTCACAGCCCACCGACGAAGCCGCCACCTGCGTACGCGCCGCAGTTCTCGTGGGCCGCTGGTTCGCCGCGACCGACACCGCCACCCTCTTCACGCTGCTGGGCGTAAGGCCCTGACCCGATAAGGACCCTGCCCCATGCACCTGATCGCCCTCGCCCTCTACCACCGAGACGGCCGCCCCGCCCCCCGCATCGTCCGCTTCCGCCCCGGCACCCTCAACATCCTCACCGGAGAGTCCGAGACCGGGAAATCCGCAGTCCTGAGCATCGTCGAGTACTGCCTCGGCCGACAGACCTTCACCCTTCCCGACGGCGTCATCACCAACACCACCGCCTGGTACGCGCTCCTCGTACAGATCGGCCCCACCCGTCTCCTCCTGGGCCGCCCCGCCCCCAAGGGCGCCTCGACGAACAAGGCGATGCTCGTCATCGGCGACCACACACTCGACATTCCCCCGGCAGACCAGATGCACGTCAACGCGGACGCCACTGCCATCCGCACCGAGCTCAGCGCCCGTATCGGCATCGAGGAATTCCGCTTCCAGCCCCCCGCCGGAGCCGGCCGCCACGCCTTCGACGTCTCCATCGCCCAGGCTGTCCTGCTGTGCCTGCAGAAGCAGAACGAGATCGCCAACCAGAACCTCCTCTTCCACCGCCAGGGGGAGCAGGGAATCGCCCAGGCGATCAAGGACACCCTTCCCTACTTTCTCGGCGCCGCAGGCCCCGAACAGGCAGCCCGCCGTCACGAACTCGCCGAACTGAACAAAGCACTGCGCAGGGTCAACAAGCAGATCGAAGAGGCACGGCGCCGCGTGGAAGGCGGCGAAGCCCACCGCATCGCCCTGGCACGCATGGCAGCCGACGCAGGTCTCATCGACACCGTCCCCGAAGCTCCCACCACAACCACCCTCGACACCCTGCTGCGCCAAGCCCTCGACGCCGTTCCCGACGCCTCCTTCGTCTCCGGCCCAGACACCAGGCGTGAACAACTCGCCGCCGAACGCCGCGCCCTGCGCAGCCAGCTCCAGGAGATCAACAACTCCCGCACCATCCTCGACAGCTGGAAGGAAGAGAGCACCGCCCTCACCAGCGAACTCCACGTCCAGCGCAGCCGCCTCAAGCCCATCGGCCTGCTCGGCAACGCCTCCCACGACGGCGACGCCCACACCTGCCCCCTGTGCTCCCAGCACCTTGCCATCCCAGACCCCCAAGTCTCCGACCTCCAGGAACTCACCCGCCGCCTCGAGACAGAACTGGACGATCTGGCCGCACTGCAGCCCGCCCGGAACCAGCACCTCGAAGCACTCGAAGCACAGACCCGAGAGATCCAGGCAAGCCTGCGTAACAACGCGGCCACCCTCGAAGCCCTCAACGCCAGCGACCGGCAACTGCGCCAAGCCCAGGACCAGCGCACCTACCTCGCCCACGTCCAAGGACGCATCCTCCAAGAACTCCAGCGCACCAGCCCCCAAGGCAAGGACGACCTCGGCGACCTCCTGCGGCACGGCGACAGACTGACCGAACAGGCCGAAGCCCTTCAGCGTCTCGTGGACGCCGACGAAGTCGGCGCCGAGACCGAGAACCGGCTGAACGAAGTCGCCGACCTCATGACCACCTGGGCGCGAACCCTCGGCCTCGAGCACGCCGACACCGCCGAAGAGGTCCGCATCAGCCCCACCCTGCTCAACGTCGTCCTGCGCACCCCCGCCGGACGGCTCCCCCTTACTCGCATCGGCAGTGCTAAGAACTGGATCGGCTACCACCTCGTCGCTCACCTCGCCCTGCATACCTACCTGCACCGCCACAACCGCCCGGTCCCAGGCTTCCTCATGCTCGACCAGCCCACCCAGGCGTTCTTCCCCGAAGAGGTGCACGACGCGGTCACTGTCGAGGACGCTGACTGGGAAGCCGTCCGCGCCTACTTCTCCCTCATCTCCCAGGCCGTCGAGCAAAACGAGGGAGCCCTCCAGGTCATCGTCTGCGACCACGTCAACCTCCGCGACGACTGGTTCCAGCAGGCAGTCGTCGAGAACTGGAGAGGCGGCGTCGCCCTCATCCCCACGGACTGGATCTCCGCTGAGTCATGACCCGAGCCCGCCCCTGGCACCTTGCGCCCGGCCTCCCTGTTTGGGGGTTCCACCGAACCAGGGTCGGCAAGGGATCATGAGAAGCATGCGATACGCGTGGCGACGTTCCCTGCGACCACTGCACGAGACCGGCAGCCGAGAGCGGGCACTGCTCGCCGACTGGCACTATGCAGACCCGCAGCTGCACCTGGACGAGCTGGATGCTCCAGTCGTGGTGCTCCTGGGGGAGCGGGGAATGGGCAAGTCGGTAACGCTGGAACAGGAGCGCATTAGGCTCCAGGAGCAAGGTGCGTCGGTCACGTGGCTGAACCTGGGCAAAGACGTCTTCGACATCTCCACCGCTGGCAGCGCTCTCCTTGACGCCTTCCAGGTCCCGGAGGAAGCATCTGAGCACTATGTGCTGCTCGACAGCCTTGACGAAGGCCTGAGTGACGTCCCCGGCCTGGCCAAGGTCCTCGCGCACAAACTGGCAGAGGTGTCGCTCCAGCAACGGGCCAGGATTCGGCTGCGGATCACCTGCCGTACCACACGCTGGCCCGAGAGCCTTGAAGACGAGCTGCGCCGGTTGTGGACGGGTGAGCACGCCGTCACACTGATGGCCCTCGCACCGCTGAGCCTCCAGGACATGCAGATCGCAGCCGAGGCTCACCACCTGGACGGCGCCGAGTTCACGGAGATGATCAACAGCCGTGGTCTGACAGCCCTTGCGCAACAGCCCGTGACACTGATCCCGCTGCTCAAAGCCTGCGAGAACCGAGAGCCCCTGCCCGAGACAGTGGTAGAGGCCTACCAGCAAGCCTGCCGAAGACTGTGTACCGAAACCCGCCAGGAAGGCTCTGAACACCAGAGCCGGCCGGCCGCAGACCACCTTCTGGAAGTAGCCCGATGGGTGGCAGCTGCACTTCAGTTCAGCAGCGCCACAGCCCTCGTCGATCACGAGCCTGCCGCGGAAGAGATCGACTTCGACACCCTGTCCGGTCCCACCGTCCCCGGTAGCTTCCCCGAACAGCCCTGCCGACGAGAAGAACTGCGGTACCTGACCCAGTCCGGGCTGTTCACCCCCGTGGGCCGACAGCGATGGACTTTTACACACCGCACCTACCAAGAACACCTAGCTGCTGAGTTTCTCCGTGACCACACTGCCCCCGCCGTGCGAGCAGAACTGCTGTGGGCCGGCAGCGGCGAGGCCCGCCACATCCTGCCCCAACATGAAGAGGTCGCCGCCCGCCTATGTATGGACGACCCCAACCTGCTCGATGACCTCATCGCGCACCACCTGCGGACCGCGCTTCTGGCCGACCTACCCGCCCTGCCGACCGCGCGCCGCCGGCAAGTCACCCAGGCTCTGCTCGAATCGGCTCGCAACGACACCTACGACATCCACGACATCTACGACCGCTTCGAAGCCGATCGCCTGAGCCGGCTCAACCACCCCCAGTTGGCTGAACAGCTCGCCCCCTCCCTGAAGCCGGGAATGCGTTATGACGAGACCCTTTTGGCGCTGGCCATCACAGACCGATGCCAGCTTCCGGGCCTCACCCCGACCCTGATCACGCTCGCGGAGGACACTGCCACATCCGTACGTCTACGCTCGTTCGCCCTAGACGTGACTGCCAGGCGATCCGGCCACGACCAGGACACGCTCACCCGACTCGATCATCTGTCCCGTGACGATGACGAGGTGATTGCAGCGGCCGCCCTGAATTGCCTGCGTGCGCTCAATCTGCCCTTGACGGAGTTCTTCGACCGACTCCCTCTCGGGTCAGCCCAGCGATACGTATGGCGAGCCGACCAGCTCACCGAGCTCATCGCACCCCACGACGCGGATGAAGCCCTGGACTGGGCGACCGCAGAGATTGAAGCCCGCACCCCCAAGGCGATGATCGCCCTCAGCGTACTTGAGCAGGCCATCCAGCTCATCAGCCAAGCCGACCTCGACCACCCAAACCAATCTCTCAGCCACCAGAAGGCTGGCCACGCGCTACTCACGCTTGCAAGCCATCCCGACCTGCTCTACAGGCCAGAAGCATACGTATCACTCGAGAACCTCAGCGATACCCTGCACGCCGACCCTCCTCTGCGGCACCACCTTGCCGAGTACGTGCTCCTGCACGGCCAGGAAGATCACGCCAAACGTCATATCCACACCCCTGAGGCGGGCCTGTTCCCTGACGACGATCTGCTCTACTGGGCCGAGAGGTGGACAGACCTCCCAGACCCTGCACGCCGAGCCGCGCAATCACTCTTCACCAACCGGCCTCGCCCCGCCGACGAGAGCCTGCGCCAGGCTGTCGAACGGGCCCGCCAGGTTGACCCACAACTGCATGCGAGCACCGCATGGTGGGACAACCCGCCCCCCGAATGGCTGCGCGACAGAGAAGAACGAAGGAACGAGCAGCGCCGCCAACACGCCTTCGACCAAAACGACTTCACCACGGCGCTTGCCGCCGTACGCACCGCAGCACCAGACCAGGTCCGTGCCACCTGGTTTGCCGTCCTTGTCGAACTCGCCAAAACAGCCGATGGCAGCAAGTCCAATCATGCCGCAGACCTCAGTGCAGCCGCCACAGCTCCTTCCTGCCCACCAGAAGGCACCGCATTGCGCACGGACCTCGCCACACTAGGTCTGCGTGTCTTGAGCACAGCACCCCCATGGAACACCCATGACACGCCGGTCTGGGGAGCGGCATCGCAACGCGTGCCCGAATTGACAGCCGCCGCACTGGTGACGGCTGCGGAATGGGAAAGCGCAGTTCCCATCTCCGACACTCCCCGATGGGCCGGCTGGGCGCTGGCCCTTGCCACGATGACGCCTCTCGCAGATGAGCAGGAACTGCATCGCGCTCTGTTCAACCGGTGTGCCAGCCACGCGGGCGTCGAGTTCGGCACCCTCCTCGTCTCCTGCCTGGACAATTTCGAGTCTCACGAGCTCACCGAACTGACACAGTTCCTCTATGAGCGCGGTGCGACAGAGGCTCTTGATTTGGTCCGGGATTGGGCCGCCGCACCTGGACGCCCCCACGAATCTTGGGCAGCGGTCTTCACCTCCTTGATCCGAGTCGGAGACGACACCGCCCTCGCCCAGGCACAGACCCTTCTGGAAACAACCACCACAGATCGACCAGAGACCAAGAAACGCTGGATCACCATGGTCCACACCCAGATGCAGTCGACGACCCTGCCGGACATCTGGCCGCACGTACGCCGCGCCTTCGACGAACAGAGCGCACTCTTCCACGCACTGGTTGACACCCTGGTCACCCAGCCCGATCGCGCCTATACGACGTCCGGAATGGCAGCCCTCACAGAAGACGACCTCGCCGACTTCTACGCCCGTCTGTGCCAGAGACACGAGCTCCGCAACTCTCGACCCGAGCCCGATCCCGAAAACACTGTCCCCCCACACAATCCCGCCAAGGCCATCCACGACTTCGCCGACGAAGTAGCCCGGCTGATCGCCAGCAAGGGAACCCGCCAAGCAGCCGACCAGCTCACCTGTCTTGCCGCCTCCGGCACTGCGCACAACCCGGAGCGGCTCAGTGCCATGGCTCGCCGCACCGCACGCCAGGCCGCCAGACAACAGGTCGAGCCTCTGCCAGCATCCCAACTGCGCAAGTTGGCCACTGACCACGCCCTACGCGTGATCAACGACGAGACCCAGCTCCTGGACGTCGTCATGGAAGCCCTCGACCGCGTACAAGAAGCCCTCTCGGCACCCAACGGGATGGCCATCCTCCTGTGGAGCCGTTCGACGGCCAAAGGCATCAACAAGATGTGGCCCGCCTGGGAGGAAGACTTCAGCGACCTGGTTATGGGCCTCCTGAAACTCCACCTCACCGGTCGGCAGATCGTCTTGAACCGCGAAGTTCAGGTTGACCGCCCGGGCAGCGGCCCCGGCGCCGGCCGCACCGACATCCACATCCAGGCAACCCTGCACTCACAAACCGAACCCATCACGGTGGTCATCGAATGCAAAGGCTGCTGGAACCCCGAACTGAAAACCGCCCTTCCAGAGCAGCTCGTCGACCGCTACCTGCGCCGCCCCCACACCGCCGGCATCTTCCTCGTCGGCTTCTTCGACTGCGACCTCTGGGATCCTGACAGCAGAGAAAACTGCAGGTCAAAGCACAACAAGGAAACAATCGAGCGCCATCAGAGAAAGCTGGCTGCGGAGCACCCCGTCCCAGTCCGCGCCCGTGTTCTGGACTGCCGTCCTCCTGCAGTTCAGAACACCAGACCAGAGACCAGCCGATGACCTTCACCTTGAGGGCGCCCGCCGCATCCGACGCGTGAACCTTTGCACAGCCGGGCGGCCCGACTGTCGATCCTCTCCGGGATCATGTGCCGAATGCCGGGCTGCCACTACACGCCGGCGGATCGGTACGAGTACCCGCCGCGTATTGCTGTGCACGCACGGTGGTGGAATCAACCGAGACGTCCCATTCGATCTCACCAGTGGCATCCGCCGTGCCCTTGATTTCCTGGAGCAGGTGCTCCTTACGTTCCGCCGGCCGACCATTGGCGATCGGGGATAAAACCACATCTCCCTGCACACGTCAGCCCAGGCATCACCCCCAGCGCATTCCGAGTGCAGACAACTCCTCGACCCGCTCCGGCGCCAGCCGATCCTGCCGAGAGCGACTGTTAGTGACGAACACCCCCAACGCGTATTCGTCCCCGCCGACCTTCTCGACATGCCGGTGAGGCACCTCCAGATGTCCCTCCCGTTCCCGGTAATGGCGGGCAGCAGCCACATTCGCCGCCCACACCTCCGCCCGCGTCCGCCGCGGCACCACACCCCGCTCACCGGCGTTCACAGGGCCAAGCCGCAGAGCTTCCTTCAGCAGCCACTGCTGCGCCGCCCCGAGCCGGTCCCAGCCACGCCTCTGAACGCCTGCCCACTGCCCCAGGTCCTCGCCCTGGACCACCACCTGTCCCGGCTCCTCAGGCAGCACCTGGCCGCTCTGAACATGCAGGCGCGACAGATGGAAGCACCGCTGCCAGGCAACCGACCATGAAGGACACCACGACGGATCAATGTCCTCCAGAGCCCGCCGCCGCCCCGCACTCATCCCGCCCTTGCCCCGCGCGGCCGCCCGCTGATTCTTCAGCCATACCCCCACCGCATACCCCTCCCACATGGCGTCCGCCGGCGCCAGCAAATGCCCATGCTCCCTGGCCCACCCCCGCGCCGCGGACAGCCCCTCGGCGAACGCGACCTCGACATGCGACCAGATCATGCCGAGCTCCTCCAGCTGCCCCACCCGCTCCCCACTCAGCTCTCCACGCGCATGCGCACCGCGCTGCCGGGCGATCCACCCACCCAGAGCGAACCCATCCACCGTCCGGTACTCGAACGGCACCGCCAGATCACCATGGTCACTGCGATACGCCAACGCAGCCGCTACACCCCGCCGCCAAAACTGCCCCTCCGGCTCCAGCACCCGCAGACTGATGAACGCAGCCAGCTGCGCCGGATCCCGCGGCCTGGAAAACGACAACAGCTCCGCGGCAACCCCACTCACCGCACCCCCCGCCTCCACCACCCCACCAGCCGACCCGCCACCAGCCACCTGCGGGGCAGCCAGCTGCTCCACGGCCTGCGCGTCATGCGCCCGAAGAGCCATGAGGACCTTCACCAGCTCCCCGTACGCCCGCGAGACCAGCATCTCGTCAGGCAGCTCACCCGGCCCCAGGAAGACGGGAACGACCAGGGACGCCACCTTGCCTTCCCCCGGCTGCATCCGAAGCGCCCGCCCCACCGCCTGGACGATGTCGACGGCCGATCCCCGCACGTCCGCGAACACCACCGCATCGCACTCCTTGGTGTCCACCCCCTCGCCCAGCACCCGCACCGACGACAACACCCGCACCCACGCCGCCCCCGCCTCCACCTCAGGCCGAGACGCAAACTCCTCCAGCACCAAACCCCGGTGCGCCGGCCGGTGCTCCCCGCACAGCCAGTCCGCCCACACCCCACCAGCCCCCGGATACAGCCCGGGATCGCTCTCGTGCAACTCCTTGGCCACCGCACCAAGACCACTAACGAACGCCTCAGCCTCACCCGTGCGGTAATGAAACGTCAGCAACCGCCCAAGCCGCCGCTCCGCAGCCACCTTCAACACTGCCGTCTGCAAAGCCGCCAACCGCGCCCCCCGCACCCGCGCAGTCCGGCCCGTTCCACCGGCCAACTCGACCACCGGCAGCCCAGGATCGGCGATGTCCACACACACCACCTGGTAGCGAGCGATCAACCCCCGCTCGATCGCCTCCGACAGCGACAACCGGTACACCACCGGCCCGAACACCGACTCATCGTCCATCGACGCAACCAACTCACCCCCCTCCGCACCCTCGCGATCTGCCGCCTCCCACAACCGCGGCGTAGCCGTCATGTACAACCGACGCAGCGCCGGCACCCGTCCATCGTCATGAACCCCCGCCCACGCCTTCCCCAATGCCCCCGACGTCCGGTGCGCCTCATCCACCACCACCAGGTCCCACGTCCCCAGTCCCGCACGATGACTCCGCTCCAGAACACCCAGCCCCAGCGAGGCATAGGTAGCAAAGACCGTCACCGACTCCAGACCCGAGATCCACCCCACCAACTCTGCTGCGTCAGTGGTGCACTGAAGGTCAGACACGTCATCACCAGACAGCGAGCAGGCACCGAA